>CAWIXL010000001.1:0-306101 GCA_963840045.1 uncultured Actinomycetota bacterium
TGTCAACCTGAATGAGGCACCGTCGAGCGGTATTTACTGAGTGGCCTCCTCTGGCTGGTCGGGTGGGTTGATCCAGGAGCCGGTGGGCAGGTGTGGCGGCTCTGGCGGCTTGCGGATGAACCGTTCGGGGTGCGCCCGGTATGCGTCGGTGAGCACGGCGGCGCGCTTGTCGCGGACGGCCTCGGCGGTGCCGTAGTGGATGTCGGCGGGAGTGTGCAGGCCCAGCCCGCCGTGGCGATGATCGTCGTTATACCAAGCGAAGAAGGTCTGGCAGTGCCGGCGGGCGGCCTCGATGGAGTCGAAGCGGCCGGGGAAGTCGGGCCGGTATTTCAGGGTCTTGAACTGGGATTCGCTGAACGGGTTGTCATCGGAGACGTGCGGGCGGCTGTGCGACTGGGTGACGCCGAGGTCGGCGAGCAGGAACGCCACCGGCTTGGAGGTCATCGAGGAACCGCGATCGGCGTGGATGGTCAGCTGATCGGCTCCGATGCCCTGCTTGGCGCAGGTCTGGCGGATCAGCACCTCGGCCAGAGCCGCGGATTCGCGGGTAGCGACCATCCAACCGACCACGTACCGCGAAAAGATGTCCAAGATCACGTACAGGTAGTAGTACGTCCACTTCGCGGGGCCGCGCAGCTTGGTGATATCCCACGACCACACGGAATTCTGCTGGTAGGCAACCAGTTCCGGTTTCACGGTGGCCGGGTGGGTGGCCTGCCGGCGCCGCTCCCGGGTTTCCCCGGCCTGGCGTAGCAGCCGGTAGAACGTGGAGATCGAGCCGAGGTAGACGCCTTCGTCGAGCAGCGTGGCCCACACCTCGGCCGGCGCCATGTCGACGAACCGGTCGCTGTGCAGAACGTCGAGGATCGCGTGGCGTTCGGCCCGGCTCAGCGCCCGCGGCTGGTGCCGGTCCCGGTGCGGGATCGGCACCGACCGAGCGGGTGGCGCGCTGGTGCGGTGGCGCCGGTAGTAGCTGGCCTGCGCGGCTCCAACAGCCTGGCATGCATCCCGGACCCCGACACACGAGACCAGTTCGGCGATCGCGGTGTCGGTCACGGCGTCGACCTCGGCTCGGTGTCCGCGCTCTCGGAGAGCGTCTCCAAGAGCGCGTGCAGTTTTGCCTGCACATCCACCACGAAGCGGGTCTTGGCCAGCTCCTGCTCCAGTTGCCGTTTCTCCTGCTCAAGGCGGGCGATCCGCTCGGCTTGCGGGTCGCGCCGCTTACGTCCGCGCGCAACGGCGCAGCCCAGCCAGCGCGCCGGCGTCGCGGGCCCGCCGCCACTGCACGATGTGGCTGGAGTACAGGCCCTCCCGCCGCAACAACGCACCCTTCTCACCATCGGGGGCGGCGTCGTAGGCGGCCAGGATCTCCAGCTTGTACTTCGCGGTGAACGTCCGGCGCCGGGCACGCTCGGGCACCTCAGGGTCGGGACGTTCCGTTCCAGCACCGCTCATCCGACCAGGATCTTCGATCCCGGTCGCTCGGACCAATGTGGTCACCTTGTTCGTCATCTCGGGGAAGCTCTCCATCCCCGCCCTCGGGTCACTAATTGTCAGGGGGCGGGTGCCTCAACCCAGGTTGACAGAGAGGGTGATGCCTCCCCCTCTCTCGTAAGTGCCAATACAGTATGAATCGCTTGGTTCAGTACTGGGCAATTCACAGTGACCAGCATGCGATCTTGCCGGCGTCGAACACGACACGGCGAATACGGCTTCAGCTTCCGTTGGTGCTCGGCGCTCAATCAGGCGGATGGATGGGCTGCGAACCATTCGAGCAACCGATCCGCAACAGCATCTGGTTGCTCCTCGGGCATCCAGTGGGAAATGCCACGCAGTACCTCAAAGCGGTACTCGCCGCTGACATACTCACCGGACTTGTGAGCAGCCTTGCTATGTAGATACCTGTCGCCGTCGCTCCACACGTACATCGTCGGCACGGTCACCTTGCCGACGCGGCCCGAAAACGGGGCACCTCGATACCAGTTGACTGCAGCGGTAAAGGTGGCGGGCTCACTGAGTGCTTGAGCGTCACGATCAGCAGCCGCGGTGGTCTGTCCGCCACGCTGCAATATTTTCGACACTCGGTTGGCGTTTCGGCTGCTGCCCGCGAAAAGCCGCTCAGGAATCAGGGGCAACTGGAAGAGATAGACCTGCCAGGCCAAACCTTGCCGGCTGGTCATCATCGTCTGCAGCAGCGCGCCCGGGTGCGGCGATGAGAGTGACGACAGCGTCGCCAGGCGATGCGGATACCGCGCCGCGAAACTCCACGCCACAAATCCACCCCAGTCGTGCCCGACAAGGTGCACCCGATCAGCGCCGCTCGCGTCGATCAATGCGCCGACATCGTCCACAAGCTCGGGCATTCGATAGTCTCTCCGGCGCCCGGGGGAACTTGACCCCAAGTGTTGGACACGCTTAATCCCAGGAAAGTCCTGGGGGAAGCGAGATGATCCAACCCGATGGCAAAAAAGAATTATCCAGACGAGTTCAAGCGCGACGCGGTCGCGCTCTACCGAGACACCGAGGGGGCGACGCTTACGGCAGATCGCCGCCGAGTTCGGCATCAGCGGACGTGACGTTGTCGGTGTGGTGCAAAGCCGCGGGTGTGCGCGATCCGGCACCGAAACCCGCCTCGGCAACCGGTGCGCCCCGCCCGGGTGCTGAAACACCTGAGCAGGAGCTTGCCCGGCTGCGGGCCGAGATACAAGGCAGCTGCGGGCCGAGCAAGACCAAGCTGGCCACCGAGCGTGACATCTTGCGGTCGGCGGCCAAATATTTCGCCGGGGAGACGAACTGGTGAGCCGCTTCCAGTTCGTCGCCGACCACCGGGACACCTTTGAGGTGAAGTGGCTGTGCACAGGTCGTTGAGGTCGCGCGTTCGTCGTACTACGCGTGGTTGGCCGCTGCTGAGGCCGGGCCGCCACGCACGCCGCTGACGAGGAACTCGCCGAGCGGATCCGTGCGGTGCACGACGCGGACAACACCTACGGGGCGCCGCGGATCACCGCCGAACTCAACGACGGTGTCCTGCCGAGGAGCGGGTCAACCACAAGCGGGTCGCGCGGGTGATGCGCAGCACCGGGATCGCCGGATACCGGCGCAGACGCCGGGTCAAGACCACCGATGCCCGATCCAGCCAACCAGAAGGTCCCCGACCTGCTCAATCGTGACTTCACCGCCCCCGCACCGAACACCAAGTACGTCGGCGACATCACCTATCTGCCGCTGGCGACCGGGGCCAACCTGTACCTGGCGACGGTGATCGACTGCTGCTCACGGCGGGTGGCGGGATGGGCGATCGCCGAGCACATGCGCACCGAACTCGTCGAGGACGCCCTCAACGCTGCCGCCGCGCTGCGGGGCAGCTCTGGCCGGTGCGGTGTTCCATGCCGATCACGGAAGTCAGTACACCTCAAAGGATTTCGCGAAGCTCTGTGATCGAGTTGGGGGTAACCCAGTCCATGGGCGCGGTCGGGACAAGTGCCGATAACGCGCTGGCCGAGTCGTTCAACGCCACCCTCAAACGCGAAGTCCTGCAGGACCGCAACAGCTGGGCCGACGCGGCGACCTGCCGCCGCGAAGTCTTCCGATGGCTGGTCCGCTACAACACCAAACGACGCCACTCCCACTGCAACCATGTCAGCCCCGCCACCTACGAAAGGACCCGCACACCCGTTACGCTGCCCGAAGCCGCCTAACCACAAATCCCGTGTCCACTACATGGGGGCAAGGCCCCGGGTCGGGCGCCGGGCGAATAACCCCGCTGGTTGGGAGCCAAGCAGCGGTAGCCCATTGCGGTAAGACGCGGGATAACAGCGTCCCAGATCGTATTCCGTTGCGGAAAGCCGTGCAACATCACGACAACGGGTCCATCGGCCGGCCCAGAGTCACGGACGTCGAAAACCAGCTCACCGCGCCTAAACCGCTCCATCGGCCCAGCCTTTAGCATGATCGCGCGGCACGCGGCAGCTAGTCAACGTTGACCCCCGCTAACGCTATTGCCGCGCCTCGCAAGATTGAACCGTTGCTCAGCTGTGATCAGGTGGTCGTGGCTGTCTACGAAGTATGCGTACTGGACCCGGTAGCTGTCGACCAGCGGAAAGCCATAGATATAAGCTTCTTTCGCGATCGCGCGGGCCTGGTCAGCCGTCAAACGCATCCACGCCTCCTCTCTCCGCCCGAGGCGGCCCTCCGGCCTCACTTCGCGCCTGAACGCGTGGATTCGAGATCCTCAGATTAGGCCTTCACGCCGACTGACCGCACCTCTGGCGGAACCATCAGAGAACCGATTTCGGTCGGCGGCGCGAGCCATGGTCACAGCATCGATGCCGTGAGACCACCATCGACCACATAGGCACCTCCGGTGCAGAAGCGCGACCGTTCCGACGCGAGGAACACGGTGAGGCGGGCGATGTCGTCGAGCGTGACGTAGCCGCCCTGGGCCTGTTCGATCAGCGCATCGAAGCTGGGCAATCCCAGGGCTTGTTCGTATTTGCCCTTCTGCGAGCTGACCAAGTCGGTGTCGGCGAATCCTGGACAGATTGCATTGACGCGAACGGAGGCGGGCCGCAATTCGAGCGCCGCGGTCTTGGTGAGGTTGATGACTCCGGCTTTGGCGGCGGCGTAGTGCCCGGTGAGGGGCGTGCCGGCCAGTCCGGTCACCGACGCCATCGTGATGATCGAGCCGCCGTTGCCCGCGCCAATCATCGCGCGCGCGGCGTGCTTGACCGTCAGGAAGACGCCATCGAGGTTGACCGACATCATCTTTCGCCAGTCCGCAAAGGACAGCTCGACGATCGGGCCCAAACCGCTGATCCCGGCATTGGCCACGGCGATGTCGATGCGGCCGTGTCGCGCGAAGACACCTGCGAACAGCTCGGCGACCTGACGCCTCGTCGCTCACATCGCATGCGACCGCATCAGCGCCGTCGATTTCTGCGGCGGTGGCTGACGCGGCGTCCAGGGTGACATCAGAGACGACAACTGTCGACCCTTGGGCGGCAAGCGCTTCGGCGATCGCGCGGCCGATGCCGCGGGCGCCTCCGGTAACCACCGCAACCTTTCCTTCGAGCTCCCGTGCAGCGGTTCGCCCGGCCAACTCAGCTTGAACTTGTAATGACACGTCACTTTCCTTTCTTTAGAGCAGGCCCGCTGTGAGCCCGCCGTCGACCATGTAATGGGCTCCGGTGACGAACTGTGCGTCGTTGGAAAGCAGGAAGGCGACCACCTCGGCGACCTCCTCGGCCGTGCCCATCCGACCCTGCTTGAGCGTGATCAGCTCATCGAAGGACATCGGAGCGATCCCCTCGATGGGCGCAACAAGACGCGCGCCCATCTCGGTGGCGATGATGCCGGGGCATACGGCGTTGACGCGGATGCCCAGGCCCCGTAGCTCAATCGCAGCCGACTCGGTGAAGCGGATCACCGCACCTTTCGAGCCGCAGTAGGCGCTCAATAGCGGCCCACCGGCAGTGCCGGCGATGGACCCGAGGTTGACGATGGCGCCGCCGCCGGCAGCCGCGATCGCGGGAATCGCAGCTTTGGTGCACCGAAACGTGCCTGTCACGTTGATGTCGAACAGGTTGGAGAACTCCTCCTCGGACAGCTCGGTGATCGGCTTGGCGATCTCGACGCCGGCATTGTTGACGAGTCCGTCGAGCCCCCCGAACTCGGCGACGGCGGCAGCCACTGCGGCAGCTACGTCGGCGCTGGAGCGAACGTCGCATCGCAGCGCAATCGTGCCGTTCCCCAAATCCTGGGCCGCGGCGCGCGCCCCGTTCTCGTCGACATCGGCGATCGCGACGCGTGCGCCGCCTGCTACGAGTCGGCGCGCGATCGCCAACCCGATGCCGCGCCCGGCCCCGGTGACAAGCGTTCGGCGCCCGCTGAGATCAGCGAGTGTAAACGACTGGCGCAGAGATGTTTTCGTCGTCATGTTCTGGATCCTCTTGTTTCGTTTGCTGTTTCGATGAAGACGTTACGGCGCCCGACGGAGCGGGTCTTCGGCTTGCGACGCCAAAAAAGCGAGCCCTTTTGTCGCTTTGAGCCAATGGGTTCGGACGTTCACCCTCGCCGTTCGAGGTGTTGTAGCGCGTCGGCGGCGGCATTGGCTCCGCACATCCCGTGTGCGCCGGGCCCGGGCGGCGTTGCCGCCGAACAGATGTACATTCCCGGTATGCCGAGCCGGTACGGGTTCACTGTGGTGCGCGGTCCGAACACCAGCTGACGAATGTCCTTGGCCCCGGTCACGATGTCCCCGCCGACATAGTTGGGGTTGTATACGGCCATCTCGGTTGTTGAGCGCACCGCCACCCCGACGACGCGCTCCCGGAAGCCGGGCGCGAACCGCTCCATCTGCGCGGTGATCGCCTCGGTGGCATCACCCGTATAGCCGTGCGGGACATGGGCATACGTCCACACCGGGTGAATGTCGCCGACCGAGCGTTCCGGATCCGCCAAGTACTGCTGACCGACGAGCACGAAAGGCCGGTCCGGCATCCGCCCGGCATGGATGTCCCGCTCGGTGGCCGCGATTTCGGCGAAGTCGCCGCCGAGGTGCACGGTGCCCGCCTGGTGTGCGTCGCGATTGGTCCAGGGCACACCACCCTCGACCGCGAAATCGACCTTGAAGGCGCCGGGACCGTACCGGAAGCGGCGAAAGGCGCGAGTCACCCTGCCCGGCAACCGATCACCGAGGATGTCGGCGATCGCACCGGGTGCCAGATCGAACATCGTCACATCGGTCGGCGGCAACTGCGACGCCGTTTCGATCCGCACACCCGTCTCGATCTTGCCGCCGAGTTCGCCGAGCACTCCCGCCAGGGCATTGATGATGGCTTGCGAACCCCCCGCAGCGACCGGCCAGCCGTGCCGGTGTCCGGCGGTGACGATGCCGAGACCAATCGCCGAGGTCATCGGATAGTGAAGCGGCCTAAATGTATGTGCCGCAACACCACCGAACAATGCCCGCGCACACTCTGTGCGGAACACCCTGGCCAACGTCGAGGCGGGAAGTACCGTGGGCAGCCCGAACCGGGCCAGCGCGAGCGGATGTGTGGGCACGCGCAGCAGCGGACCCATGATGTCCTCGGAGAGCACATCGAACGTCGCTGAGGGTCTTCCGAAGATCGACCGCCACCGCGGACCGTCGGGTCCGAGGCCCGCGACGGTGTCATCGAGCGAGCGCCGCAACACCCCGGCGTCGCCGCCATCGAGTGGATGCACGCAATCGATCTCGGGCCATCGCCACTGCAGGCCGTAACGCTGAAGCCCGAGGCCGTTCAGGAATGTGGACCCGACCGCCATGGGGTGAAACGCCGAGCAGTGGTCGTGCAGCAGACCGGGCACGATGGCCTCGCTCGAGCGAGCGCCGCCGCCGATCTCATCGGCCGCTTCCAGCACCGTAACCTGCACACCCTCTTTGGCGAGGGCGACGGCGGCAGCGAGCCCATTGGGCCCGCTGCCAACCACCACCGCATGTTCGGCTCCTCGCCCGGCCCGTCCTCGATTACCGTCGCCTCGGTCAGCCGCCTGAACCGGCCGTCAGTCGTGGGGCGGGTCCACGTCACCTGCAGCGGGATCGGGCCGTTGGGCAGCCACGGCTGTTCGTTCACTGCGTCGGTCACCTTCCAGGTGCCGCGCTCGATTACGCCCAGCGCCGCGTCGATGACCTTGTAGTGCTGGACCTTGCTTATGGCGATGGCCTGCGACTCGACCCACACCACCACGAGTTCTCCTGGCGCGAACTGCGCCTCGTCCTGCACCGCCTCGATCAGGTCCTCGTTGTGCAGGTGCCCGTCGCCGAAGTTGAAGCCGATGAGCGAGTTGCAGACAAGCTCCGCCTCACGCACGGTCCGGGTGTCGATGTCCGGGAGGTTCTTGACGAGCACCGAGAACAGGCCCCGGCCCTGGCTGTGCATAGAACGCCATCCGATCGTTTGCTGGTTGAAGATCTCCGCCGACAGCGGCTCGTAACCGAATGCGATCAACTGGTCGACCTGGTTGGGTGACGAGCGGGTGACGCGGTTCAGCTTCTCCTCAGCGCCTGGCGCGAACGCCCACACCGCCGACGCCCAGTTGCCCGCGTACTGCCGCATCGCGGGCAGGAAGGACACCAGGTCGGGACGCAGGTTGCCCAGCACGGGGAAGAACACCAGGCCGGCCACGATGGCGACGGTCAGCCACGGCGAGGACATGTCCGCGATTGCGTAGCCGTGCCAGTTCGGGAAGCCGAGGAACAGGAAGATCGCGCCGTAGGCGAATAGCACGTTCCATTCCAGCGGCACCGCGAGTGGGAACGTCGAAATGATGAACAGGTGGAACGCGACCATGATCGCGACCGCGATCACCGTGAGCCACGGCCAGGGCGAGAACAACAGGGTAAGGGGCGCAAGGATTTCCACGACGGTGCCCGGGACGTGTGCCATGAAGGTGGCGAGGTGGGACGGACGCAGGTCGTTGGGGTAGTCGCGGTAGTGGGCTCGCTTGATCCACTTGAAGGGCAGGGTCGGGCTGTTGCTCACCATCGGCGGTATCACGTTGGTGAAGTGCAGCCCGAATTTCGAGACGCCGGCGCCTATCCACACGATGCCGATCAGCAGCTTCAGGGCGATGATCATGTCGACGAACGGCAACACGGTGAAGAAGAACATCGCCGGCAGGTACTGCTCGCCGCGCGCGGCCAGGAATATCGTCTTGTCCCGCAGCCCGATCAGGACGAGCAGCGCCATCGGTGCGATCAGCAGCGCGGGGTTCACCAGACCGGACGTGTTGTGCGGCAACGCGGCCGACAGCGCGGCGCTGGGCACGCCGGGCAGCACCAGCGGCACGACCACGCTGACGATCAGGGCCAGGTAGACAGCCACGTCGAACCAGGTGCGACGGTTGCCCGCAGTGAAGGGAACCCGCCGCCAGGGCCGCAGCCTGATCGTGCCGGGCCGAGCCCAGTACAGGATGCCGCCCATCATCGGCTTGGTCTTGCCGGCCAGCGGGCCCCAGGAGCCGGCGACGCCAATGGTTTCCAGCAGCACTGTCCACAGGATGACCTTCTGGTAGACGATCGGCTGGTTCCACCACTCCGAAACATGCCAGAACGCAGGAAGTCCGGAGGTCGCGGTGGCGACCACGATGCCGCCCAGTACATAGAAGAGCACGAGCTTCACGATGTAGATGGCGTGCACCATCCGCGGCACGCCGTATCCGTTGTCGACCCAATTCAGGGTCAGCGTCTTCACGCGTTCCAGGAATGGTTTCGCTAAAAAGGCTTCGGGTTCAACCGCGGGCAAGGTCGGTGTGGTGAATCCCATGATCGGCTCCTTTGGATAGTTTCAGGTTAGGTCTGTAGGTCGGTTTGCGGTAGTCACAAGGGGTTTTTGGCGATCGATCTCCGCAGCGTTGGTTTATCGATCTTGCCGACCGGGTTCTTGGGGAGGTCCTCGAGAATCGCGATCTCGGCGGGCCGCTTGTATTTCGACAGCAACCCCTGGATGTGATCGTGGATGCGGTCCGTCGAGATGGTGGCGCCGGAGTTCAGCGACACAAAGAGCACCGGCTCTTCGCCGTATACCGGGTGGGCGCGACCGACGACGGCGGCCTCGGCGATCTCCGGAAGCTGGTAGACGACGGTCTCGATCTCCTTGGGGTAAATGTTCTCGCCGCCGCGAATGATCATGTCCTTGGCGCGGTCGACCAGCACGAGGTAGCCGTCCTCGTCGAGGCGCCCGACGTCTCCGGTGTGCAACCAGCCGTCGACAAGGGTCTTGGCGGTCTCCTCCGGGCGGTTCAGGTAGCCACGCATGACATTGGGTCCCTGGATCAGGACCTCACCGGTCTCGCCGCTGCGGAACGTCCACATTGTCTGTGCCGACAATCCGAATTGTCTGCCCCGGCAACGGAAGTCCGACGGTGCCTGGTTTGCGCTTGCCGTCTAGCGGGTTGGCGGTGCTCGCGCAGGTGCCCTCGGACAAGCCATAGCCCTCGATGAGCGGGATGCCGTAGCGCGTCTCGAACTTGGTCAGCAGCTCGACGCTCGCCGGTGCCGCGCCGCAGACGGCGAATCTCACCGAGGACGTGTCTGGGCGCACCTCGGCGGGCAGGTCCGAGAGCATGGTGTAAATGGTCGGAACCGCGGAGAAATATGTTGCGCCGCATTGCTCGAGCTGGCCGAAGAATGTCTTCGGGCTGAACCGCCCCGCGATGGTCGCGTGGCCTCCCGCGACCATCGGCGAGAGCGTGCCGGCCACGATGCCGTTGACGTGAAACAGCGGCAGGATCAGCAGGCTGTGGTCGTCACCGGTCAGCTTGAACGCGTCGATAACCATGCGGCACATGGCATTCAAGTTAGCGTGATCGAGCATGACACCCTTCGGTCGGCCGGTCGTGCCGCTGGTGTAGATCAGCAAGGCGAGCGCGTCGTCGCGGTGCTCGGCGGGCACCACGACCGCATGCGCCGGCCCGGCGGTCAGTTCGTCGGTCGAGACAACAGCTGTCTCAGGCGCGTCGATCTCCATTGGCGCGCAGACGATTACGACCTTGGCGCCGGCGTCCTGGATCTGATACGCCGCCTCGGCGGGCACCAGCGTCGGGCTGAGCGGTGTGACCGCGGCACCCAGGCGCCATGCGGCGAACATCGCCACCACGAACTCCGCCCGGTTGGGCAGCATGATCGCGACGACGTCCCCAGCGGAGACATCCTTCTCACGCAGTACCGCGGCGGCTTGCCGCACGGCGTCGAAGAACTGGGTGTTGTCTAGGTTGACGGTGTCGTCCGCCAGCGCGGGTGCATCAGGCGCTGTCGCGGCTCGGAGATCGGGCAGTACCGAAAGATTCATGTGGGGTCCTGGCTGGGTGTTTATGAGGTTGACCCGCTTACCGTATGAAACTGAGATTCGTATGCACACCGTCGCGAAGCGAGAAATCGGTCGCTGTCGTTGGCCTGCGGAGACAAACGAGTCGCCGAAACGTTCCACCCGGACGTGGCGCGCGGCCTAGGGTCGAGCCATGGGCGTCCTGGCCCCCTACGACGAAGCCGCCATCAGCAAGAACTCCGCTGTGATCGTGGCCAGGTTGAGCGACCGATTGAGCGAGGTGGCTGAGGCGATCCAACGTCGGCTCGCGAATGTCATTCCCGAACTTTGGGACGATTCCGGCGTCGTGGAACTCCTCGGGGCGAGCGTGGAAAACAACGTCGACACGGTGTTCCATGCCTTGCGTTACGAGATTCCGATCGCAAACATCGAACCGCCCACGGCGGCTCTCGAATACGCGCGCCGGATGGCGCAGCGCGGTGTGCCAATGAATGCACTGGTGCGGGCATATCGGCTTGGTCACGAGATAGTGCTGGAGTTCGCACGCGACGAGATCGCCGAGGCGGGAATGGACCCCCGCATGAGCCTTGCGGTCTTCGAGCGGGTGACCGCTGTGACGTTCCGTTACGTGGACTGGATATCGCAAGAGGTAGTCGGCCAGTACGAGCAAGAGCGCGACAGATGGCTCGAGCACCGCAACAGCTTGCGCGCGATGCGCGTTCGTGAGGTGCTCGTGGCGAGCGACGTCGATCTCGACGCGATCACCTCGGTGATCCGCTATCCGATGCGCAGAATCCATCTCGGCGTCGTCCTGTGGTTGCCCGAGGGCACGACGCCCGGCGATGAACTGGCCCGCCTCGAGCGGTTCCTTCGGGAGCTCACCGAATCGCTGCAGGCGCAGGGCAGTTCACTGTTCGTGGCAGCAGACCGGGTGAGCGCATGGGGATGGATTCCGCTGAGCCCCGCCGCCGCTGAAACGGTGGTCGCAGGCATTCGGCAGTTCGTCGCCAACCACAACGACCCGCCGTCGCTTGCGCTCGGGTCGCCGCTGCCGGGAGTGGAAGGGTTCCGTCGCTCGCACAGGCAAGCTAAGCGCGCGCGGGACGTGGTGATCGCGTCCGGAGCCGATCCGGCATCGGTGATCGCCGCCTCTGATCCCGGTTTCTCTGCCGCCGCATTGCTCAGCGAGGATCTGGATGAAGCGCGGCAATGGGTGCGCGAGATGCTGGGGCCGTTGTCTTCCGATACCGATGGCGATGCGCGTCAGAGGGAAACGCTGCGAGTGTTTCTACGCGGCGGCGCCAGCTACAAGTCGGCGGCTGACCGCCTCCACCTGCATTCCAATTCCATCAAATACCGTGTTCAGCGCGCCATCGACCGCCGAGGGCGGCCGATCGGCGACGACCGGCTCGACGTTGAAATCGCGTTACTTATTTGCCAATGGTTTGGCCGGGCTGTTCTGCTCACTGCATCCGGAAGATAGGAAGGCTTCGCTCCGCTCGGCGGGCGGCTGTCGTTGTCGTTGTCGCGGTCTAGACGGCCTTCGACGAAGGACAGCGCAGCAGCGGCCTCCGATCCTTCGGTACATCCGTCGCTCACATCGACATTTCCGGACTCAGCTCATTTAGTGATGCGGTACGCGCTTTGATTGTGCGTTGCGACAACAACTCTGACGCCACTCGTGACCTCGGTGAGCCTGTTTCGGCCGCAAGCTGGCTGCCTGCTGACCGACTGTCTGGCCGCGGCTGCCGGAAGGGGGCCTAGGGAGTACATTCGGGCGTGGTGAGCTCGGTTGGCCGCGTCGGCGACCACCTTGCACAGCTTCGAGCATAGGAACAGCCATGTCGGGTGCTACCGCAAACATTGATGCCGATTCAACGCGGTGGGGTGGTGGCTCCGAAGCTGCCGGGTGGGGCGACGTTGCCGTTCCCGCCGACACCTTCGGCCAGCATCGCCGGGCGAACTTTGCAGGAGTCCACCTATGCCCAGCGTGTCACTCCGCCTCGGCTGCACGAGGATTCGCCGAACATTGTGATCGTTTTGATCGATGACGCCGGACCCGGGTCTTCCGACGACGTTCGGCGGCGAGGTACGGACCGCGACGATGGACCGGATCTGCGCCGAAGGGGTCAGCTACAACCGGTTCCACACCACCGCTATGTGTTCGCCGACGCGGGCCTCACTGCTGACCGGGCGGAATCACCACGAGATCGGCAACGGGCAGATCGCCGAGCTTGCGAACGACTGGGACGGCTACGCCGGGAAGATCCCGCGCAGCAGCGCGCTGGTGGCCGAGGTGCTCAAGGATTACGGATACAGCACGGGCGCGTGGGGCAAGTGGCACAACACCCCGGCGGAGGACACCACGGCGGCCGGCCCATTCGAGGACTGGCCGGCCGGTTTGGGCTTCGAGTATTTCTACGGCTTCCTGGCGGGGGAGGCTTCGCAGTACGAGCCCCATCTGGTGCGCAACACGACCGTGGTGCGGCCGCCGAAGACGCCCGAGCAGGGCTATCATCTCTCGGAGGATCTGGCCGACGATGCGATCAACTGGCTGCGCAATCACAAGGCGCTGCAGGCCGATAGGCCGTTCTTCATGTATTGGGCCAGCGGGTGCCTGCACGGCCCGCACCACATCATGAAGGAGTGGGCCGACCGGTACGCCGGGAAGTTCGACGACGGGTGGGATGCCTATCGCGAGCGGGTCTTCGAGCGCGCCAAGGAGAAGGGCTGGATCCCACCAGACTGCGAGCTCACCGCGCGTGACGAGCGAATGAAGTCCTGGGACGACATCCCCGAGGACGAAAGGCCGTTTCAACGCCGGCTGATGGAGGTGGCCGCCGGGTTCGCCGAACACTGCGATGCACAGGTCGGCCGGATCGTCGATGAGCTGGATCGGCTGGGCTACGGCGAGAACACGCTGTTTCTCTACATCTGGGGCGACAACGGATCATCGGCCGAAGGTCAGGACGGCACCATCGCCGAACTGCTTGCGCAGAACGGCATTCCGACCACCCCGCGGATGCATATCGACGCTCTGGAGCAGCTCGGCGGCCTTGATGTGCTGGGTTCACCGAAGGTCGACAACCAGTACCACTCCGGCTGGGGCTGGGCGGGCAGCACGCCGTACAAGGGCGTGAAACTGGTCGCCTCGCATCTGGGTGGCACCCGCAATCCGCTGGCGATCCGCTGGCCCAGGAAAGTGGCGCCGGATCCGGTGCCACGCGATCACTTTCTGCACTGCAACGACATCGTGCCGACCATCTATGACATCGTGGGCATCGAGCCCCCGCTCATCGTCAACGGTGTGCCCCAAATTCCGATCGCCGGAGCAAGTTTCGCCCGCACACTCACCGACCGATCGGCGGCCGGGGGTAAGCAGACGCAGTACTTCGAGATCATGGGCAGCCGGGCGATCTATCACGACGGCTGGATGGCCTCGACGTTCGGTCCGCGGGTGCCCTGGCTGCCGGGATTGCCACCGGGAATCCGAGACTGGACACCCGACAACGACCAATGGGAGCTCTATCACCTCGACGAGGACTGGTCCCAGGCCCACGACCTGGCCGCCGAGATGCCCGAAAAGCTCGCCCAGATGCGCGAACTGTTCGCCATCGAAGCCGCACGCAATTCCGTGCTCCCGATCGGCGGTGGTTTGTGGGTGCCCATCTTCCACCCCGAACTGCGCATCACGCCGCCGTATCGCGAGTGGGAGTTCCCCGGCGAGATCACCCGCATCCCCGAGTTCTGCGCGCCCGCGCTGGGCAACAAGAACAATACCGTCACCATTGAAGCCGACCTGCCCGCCGACGCCAGCGGGGTGCTTGTACGCGCTCGGCGGAGTGGCCGGCGGGCTAACCTGCTACCTCGACGACGGGATACCTGTGCTACGAGTACAACTTATTCATCATCTCCCGCACCAAGATTCGCACGACTGCCAAACTGCCGCCCGGGCCCACCACCATCGTCGTCGAGACCAGTTATGCCGAGCAGCGACCTGCCGGACCGCTCGACGTCACCATGCGAGTCGGGCAGAGGTCGTCGGCAAAGGGCCGGGTGCCGGTCAGCGCGCCGTTGCTGTTCACCGCCAACGACTGCTTCGACATCGGCGTCTGCCTCGGCTCACCGGTGTCGCTGGACTACTACGACAAAGCGCCGTTCCCCTTCGAGGGCCAAATCGATCGCGTCTATATCGCATATACCTGACAGACGGCGTCGGCTGGATTCGATTTCATCCGACTGGCGGTTCTGTGTGGGCTGACTCAATGTAGGGCCTGAGGTGTTCGTGCAGCATGGTGCGCAACCTTGCTTGCAACACTTTGTGCAAAAGCGCGCCAGTGCCGGCATACCTTGGGCCGAAAGCGGATCGACCAGTCCAACTCGGTGTGCCCGCCGGATCGCATCAGGGTGATCTCACCTAGGTGATTGATCAGCGGCGACCCTTCGATGACTCGGTAGCGCAGGCTTTCTCGAGGGTTCGTCGCAACCACTTGCTCGACGATCCGCCCGACTCCGAGCGGACCCCGCATCAGGCGCTCGGAACCGGCGCCGTGACGTTCGATCCAGCCTTCTTTGCGCACCGTGACCGGGTCGAAGCCGATCCATTGGGCCATGTTGTCTTGATCGGTGATTGCTTCCCACACGCCGTCGGCGGGCGCGTCGATCTTGACCCGGTGTTGAACGATGCGCGTATCCGGATCCGGTCGCTTGTGCACGGGTCTTGGCTCGAACCCGAAGATGCGGTCGGCCAGTCCGGGCTTCGTGCGCAGGATCTCGACCGAAAATCCTTGTGGATCATTGACGTAAACCACCGAGCCGGCTCCGGGCAGGTGAACGGGTCGGCAATTGGGCTGGGCGCCAAACGCTTCGGCACGTCGATAGACCGCGTTGAAATCCGCCTTGTCCCGCACGCCGAAGGCGATGTTGAGGATGCCCTGGTCGGACAGGCGGTAGTCATGAGGCCGTGGCTTTCCGACCGGGTCGAGGTACTGCACCACCTCGATGAGGACCTCGCCGCCATCGAAAAGCCGGCTCTCCGTGGTGGCGTCTGCCAGGCCCCACAACGCCTCGTGCTCTGGCGTGTGCAGGGTCACGGTGGCGGCCTTGAGGCCAACACCTTCTTCGAAAAACGCGGCAATGTCGGTCAACTGGGGCACCGACAACGTCACCGAACGGATCGCCGCCGGACAATCGAGGCGCCCACTCCGGTTGAATTGCGGCAACGGATCGTCCTCCATGATTTCGACATAGACGCCGTCGGGATTGCGGACGCAGGCACGCCGCGTACCCCGCTCTCCCTGTGGCGCAGCCAGCGGCTCACTACCAAGTGCGGCAAGCCTTTTGATGATGGCGTCGAAATCTTCGACCCAGATCCCAATGCGGGTGTAGCCGATGTCGCAGGGACGGAAATCCGCCGGCATCAGTTTGGCGATCGGGCGATCGAACTGGAACAGTTCCAGCTGAAACCATGAGTTACGGCCCAGCAGCCACCAGCAGGTCGAGGCCGCGCGTGGTAGGCCCTGCACATTGGCCGCCAGCGGGCCGCGCATCAACGCGCGACTCCCACCGGCCGGCAGCAGACCGAAGCCTTGGCGAAACCAACGTTCCGTGAGTCGGAGATCGACCACTGAGAAGGCAATTTGATTGAGCGGTGGCGCAAAGCCGTTGGCAGTTGAAGCCATCTCGGTTGGGTCCTTTGCTGATGCAGGAGGGCGGTGGATGTTGCCGCTGTGAATCACGGTAGCGGGCACGTCACTGCAGATACTTCTGACTTTCGGACAATCTCGGTGAGCTCGGATATCGTGAATTCGTCAAAATCAGTGCTGATCCCGGATGTGCCATGCCCGCCCACAATCCGACAGTTCCGGTCCGCTACACCGCCGTGTTGTGTGACTGCATAGAGTCGCTCGGCCCCGACCGGAGCGTCCTGCTCACCGCCGCCGGCCTGCCCGCGGACCTGTTCGACTATCCGGACACCTCAATGACACTGACCGAACTGACTGCGCTGCTCGAGGAGGTGCAGCGGGTCACCGGTCGGCAGGATCTCGGGTTCGAGGTGGGCCGTCGCATCGACGTCGATGTGCACGGCGCACTGGGTCAAACGCTGCAGCGCTGCACCACGATCGATCATGCGTTGCGGGTGGGTTCGCGCTTCGGCAGCCTGGTCACCCCTTCGTTTGTCATCGACTATCGGCGCGGCGCGGATCGCGCGGAGGTGGTCTATCGGCCGGTCGCGGCGATGACGCCGGAATTGATGCGGTTCATGTTCGAATGCCACGCCGGAGGTTTCCATAACCTGCTCACGACGCTGATGGGACGACACCTGCGCGCCTACGAGATGTACTTCTCCATCCAAGCCCCAGCACACGCCCACCGTTACCGTGAAATGGCTCCGGCGCGCGTGCATTTTGCGGCGGCACCGCTGCCAGAACTACGCATTGTCTTCGATTCGGCGCAATTGGATACGCCGATCGCGACGGCGTCGCCGAAACTGGTGGCGTTGTGGGAGAACCGATGCAAGTCACTGGTGGACCACACGCAACAAGAGCAGCCGTGGAGTGAGTGGGTCAGCTTGATGTTGACCGAAGCCGAAGATTGCCAACCTACGCTCGACCAGCTGGCGGCGCTGTTGAATATCGGACCTCACACGCTGAGCCGTCATCTACGCCGCGAGCATCAGAGCTTCCGCGCGCTGTCGAATCGGGTGCGCTACGAACGCGCGTGTCGCCTGCTGCGCGAAAGCCGGAGCCCCGTCTCGCAGATTGCTTACCGCCTTGGCTACGAGGGCGTGTCGGCATTCAGCGACGCCTTCCGGCGCGCCAGCGGACAAGGTCCGCGCGCCTATCGCGACGCCCACCGCCAGCCAGCCTGAACGGCGCCGGCTCAACCAATGGCTAAGCCGGCGAACGCAATTGAGTCTAGATCAACTCTCAAGCCCGTCCAGGAAGTCCAGCAGCGCGGTGGTGACTTCCTTTGGGCGCTCCAGCGGAAGCCAATGGCCGGCACCATCGACCATTACGTTGCCTCGCAGATTGGGCGCATTGCTTTCCAGGTTGGCGAAGGCGTCGGCGAGAAGCGCCCTGGTGGGGTCCAGGCTGCCGACCATGAAGTGGGAAGGCTGCGTGATCGTGGCCTGCTGCAGACGGCGAGTCAGCCCGATGCCGCGATCGATGCTGCGATACCAGTTGATCGGACCGCGAAACCCGTCACGGTAGTCCTCGCAGTACTGATCGAGATCCTCATCGGTGAGCCAGCTCGGCAACGGATCCGGGTCAATCAGGCCGTCAAGCAGTTTCGAGTTGGCCGGTTTGGGCCGCAGGAACAGCCCCCCCGGCGCGTCACCGGAGTAGGCGTAGTAGATCATCCGCAGCGACTTGCCCACATCGGCGTCCAGTTCGGCCTCGGCGACACCGGGCTGCTGGAAGTAGACGGGGTAGACGAAGTTGTCACCGAAGTTTTCCTGACGAGTAAGAGCGCCGGCAGGCACTCCCATGGTCGGTGGCACGCTGAGTGCGAACACCGCCTTGACCCTTCGCGGGTACAGCAATGCGATGTACCAGCCGACGATCGCGCCCCAGTCGTGGGTGACCAGCGTGAAAGTGTCGTGTCCCAGTACGTCGGCGATGCCGACCGCATCGGCGGACAGCTGCAGCAGATCGTAGGCTTCGGCTTCGGCGGGCTTAGCGCTGCCGCCGTAGCCTCGCTGATCGGGAACAGCAACCTGATAGCCGGCGGCGACCAGGTCGTCAATCTGATTGCGCCACAGGTACGCACACTGGGGAAAGCCGTGCAACAACAGCAGCAGCGGGCCGCTTCCCTCCACGACCACCTTCAGTCTGATGCCGTTGGTTTCGATCATTCGGACATTGCGGTGTTTCATACGTGCCTCCTCGACAACGTTTGTTGGTCCCGGCGGCACATCTCCGTCCGCTCGTGGCCTGATGAACGCTACGAAGGACGTCCCCAACAAACTTCTGATTTCACGACAATCCCGCGGAGTGCATCGCATAGCCGCGCTCGGCGCATGCGCCTTGGGACGAACATGTGCGACTTCCACGGCGCGAAGGCGCCGCAGGTGAAACGGAAAGCGCTGCAGCGCATCGAGGAAGAAGCCGACAGAATGGCGCAGGAGCTACTCAAGATGGCAACCGACGACAACGTCGCGGACTAGGTCAAGCTTGCGGCGATCCGTGACCACCGGCGACTTCGACGACAATCAGCTCGCCGAACTCGCCAGCCTCACCCGCTACTCGCCCGTCCGGGACATCGTCAGCAACCCCGTCCCCGTCGCCATCGACCTAGCTCGCGCCTGAGCGCTCCACACGATGTCCGCGCCGGCAGTCCCGCCGGCGCGGACATCCCGCCCTACGCCCTAGGGGGCGCTAGGGGGCTAGCGTCGTGAGTCGTTAATTCAACAGCAGCTCGTCTGTTGCGACGAGGCTTCATCGAGATTGACGTTGGCGCGAAGAAGTGCGAGTGACCAGCACGCTAACGTCGATCTCGCTTGCCGAAACACCCGTTCGCTATCAACATGCGAGCTAGCAGAGTGTTCACGATTAATGACTCACAACACCAGCGATCGCGATCAAATTCGAGGATCGGCGGTGGACGTGGGCGCAGTGGCCGCACCTCCACTAACAGCGCGTGGCCCCAGCTGACACAGGCCCGGGCCAGCCTCTCTGAGCAGTCGCCACGAATCTGAGCGAGGTCGTATCGTTCTCCCGAGACGAGGCGCCGACCCACCGTTGATCTCACGCCGAACCGGCGGATCAACGTGATCTTCGGCGGGGGCTACTTTCCGTTCGAATTCGCGACGTTCCGCATGTCGCTCAAGGACTGGTCTCGGCACCTGCAGCCGGTCAGACCATCTCGGGCACACGCAGATGTGCGACCGCCAACTCGAATTCGCAGTCGTCGAGCACCTCTGCGCGTGTTTCCTGGCTGCCCGTGGCTCTGATCCCGTCCAACTGGCCCCTGTTCTGCTCCAACGCTCCGACGCTGTCGAAGGTCGCCGAGGCCACGGCACGACCGGACGCTCGGTGGACCAGCAGGCTGCCACTGCAGAAACCTTCTAGCTCCTGGAGGGCGGGCAGGATCGTCATCTTGTAGAAATCGATGCCTTGGTCGACCTGATCCGGGTCGACCTTGACCCAGGTGGCTCGGACACGGGCGCCTTCACTCGAGGGGTGCTCGCGGTGCATGGCAGCGACCTCCCATTCCTCGACCTGCCTGCTACCACCCAAAAGCTCGGCGGCCCGGTCACGAATCGGCCGAATGGACTCCTCGCTTGCGCGCATCGCATCCTCGGACTCCCAGGCGGTGGTAACAATGCAGCGGCCGGAGGTTCGGTCGACTAATAGGGACAAGCCGACGCACCCGTCGATGCCCTCCAGCGCGGGCATCACGCTGTCGCGCGTATGCGCGATACCGGCGTCAATGGACGAGGGCTGCCCCTGGATGGTGGTGCTTCTTGCGTACATGATCTGCCTCCGTTGTATGTGGGGCAGCGTCTCGACGGCGCCGCCGGACTACTCCATCGTCCTCCCCCAGGCAAGGCATGGCAACGGGTGGCGAGTGTCAGTTGACGTTGATTCGGACTCACTGAAATCCATTGCATGCCTAAGCAATACGTAGCTAACAATCAGGCGCGACTAATGAGTTCTGCGCTCGGGTAGCAGGTGCAAGGCGCCCGCATCGTGCCAACCGGTGATCAGGCCGGCGACTACGCGCACCGCCACCCAGGTCAGGCGCCTCGTCCCGGCGTCATCCCAGTCTCACTTGCTGGGCTGTCTCGCCGTTGAGCAGGCTGAAGCCTTCACGAAATCAACGTTCGGTGAGTCGGAGATCGACCACCGACAAAGCAATTCAATTGAGCGGTGGCGCAAAGCCGTTGGCAGTTGGGGCCATCTCGATTGGATCCTTTGCTGACGCGGGACCTTACGCCTTTACCAACGTGAACGATATCGGGTGAGTCGGCCCTGGGGCCCCGAGAGGACATCCGATGTGGTCATAGCCAGTCGACTTGCCTCTGAGGGTGGTCGGGTCGAACATGAGCGTCATGTCTCCATCGTGTCTGATTCCGTCTTTGCACTGGACCGAGTTCGGCACGTTCTCCTGGGTCAGGGTCCATTGACCGTTGATGAGGTGGAAATCGCCCTGAAAACCGTAGTCGCCGGTCACATGGAGGCATCCCTGTCCACATGGCGTGAGGGTCCACTGATAGGTGTCGGAAGCGTATCCGTTCTGGTGGTCGAACACGACGTTGTATGTTCCACTCGGGTCGGTGGCGTTCGCGGTTCCCGCAGCGGCGAACATGACCGAAGCAAAAACTGCCGCCGTACCCAACTTTTTCATTATCTTCTCCTGTCCTAGGCCGGATTTATTTGGCGAATGCGATACACGCACGGCCACATGAACGCGTCGGCCGACGCCGGCAACTTCGGCTGTGCGCGAGTTCCCCTGCATACCAACATGATCAGTTGGTGCCGGGCGGTATCACGATGATGGTCGCCCCGGGGATCCCCGCGAGGGTCGCCGCGAGGTTGGCCGCTACGTCCGCCGGTATGCCCGTCGATGAGATCGCGATCGGGACCGCCGACGGGAACGCCGCTTGGGGCGCCACGGGCGTCGCCGGGGGCGGCGCTGCTGCGGCCGGTGCTTGGGCCCGTGCTGGGGCCGGTCTGTTCGCCGCCACTATGGTCGCCGGGGGCGGTTTGTTCGCCGCGGGAGTCGTCCCCACTCCGCTCGCTGCGGGAGCGCCCCGGAAAGCAAGACCCGCCATGGAGCTCCCGACCAAACTCGCCAACGCCATGCCGGTGTAGGGGCTGTCTTGGCTGGTTTGGCTGTTTCGCGCGACCATCGGGACGGCGGTGCTTGGCCACGCCGCGACGACTTGGCGGATTGCCGGCTGGGTCGCCCAGGACGGCGGCACCGAGAGCCCACCGATCGAGTTAGCCCCGCCGGTAAACGCGGACACGGCCGCCCCACTCCCAGACCTGGACATGAGCGCAGCCGTCGCCAGATTGGGCTGCTCTACCGCACCCAGTGCCACCGTCGGACTGGTTTCGCCGAGACTCCGATCCGACATCCCGACGAACGCTGTGCCCAAGATGGCAAGCGAGGTTGCCAGAGATCCGAACGAAGCAAGGTTAATACCGATGAGGGCCCCATCGCCTATTGAACCTAAGACTTGGGTCGGCGTTGCTGCCGCGGCCGGCGCGGCGGCTTGGGCGACCGCGGCGGCGGCCTGGCCCGCGAGCCCGGCCGGGTTGGTGGTCTGCGGCGGCGAAGTGAACGTACTCAACTTCGACGCGGCCGCCGAAGCGCTGGCATAGCCCAGCATTGCGGCGCCATCCTGAGCCCACATTTCGGCGTACTGCGCTTCGCTGGCCGCGATCGCCGAGGTGTTTTGCCCCAGAATGTTGGTCGCGATGAGCGTCATGGTTTGGATGCGGTTGGCCGCGACCACCGGAGGTGGCACGGTCATCGCGAACGCCGCCTCATAGGCGCTCGCCGCGGCCATGGCCTGGGCGGCGGCCTGCTCAGCCTGGGCTGCGGTGGTGCTCATCCACGCCACATAGGGCGCGGCCGCGGCCGCCATCGATGCCGACGAGGGACCTATCCACTCGTCGCCGGTGAGCTCCGAAATCACCGAAGAGTAAGAGGCCGACGTTGACTCCAATTCGATGGCCAGCTCATCCCAGGCCGTCGCCGCGGCCATCAACGGCCCCGAGCCGGGACCGGAATACATTCTGGTGGAGTTGATTTCCGGTGGTAATGCGCTGAAATCCATTGCGATACTCATTAGCGGGCTGCCAATGCGTTGGCGCCCTCGGTGGCCGCATACGACGCCGCGCTGGATCCCAGCATGGCCACGAACTGGTCGTGAATCGCTGCGGCCTGGGCGCTGACCGCCTGATACATCTGGGCGTGCATCGCGAATTGCGCCGCCGTCACCGCCGACACTTCGTCGGCAGCTGCAGGAATCACCCCGACGGTCGGGGCGGCCGCTGCGGCGTTCCGGGCCGTCAATGCCGAGCCGATACTTGCCAAATTGCCGGCCGCCGTGCTCAGTGTTTCCGGCCGTGTGGTCACAAAAGACATGAACTTCTCCTTTAAGGAAACTGTCCGACCTGCGCGCCAGGTGACCGTGGCACTAACCAATTCATGTGCCGAAAAACCTGCCAGGGCCAGATCGGAACGAACGGTTGTTGAAATCCGATAGCCGTGTTCACGACTATCGCTCGACCTCGCCCACCTCCTCTCCCCGGAATGCACACGGAGATGTCAGGAGACTTTTACAAGGTTACCCATGAACAAGCGAAAAAAGAACGGATGCGTCCGCGCAATTAATGCGCAATCTATTGCGCAATCCGACGAGCCCGATGGCCGACAGAGCCTCCGCTGGTCGGTAGCACCACCCGGCGTTCGTCGCGTCGGCGGGGCCAACCGGTAGTCTCCGACACGCGCATTCGCAGTGTCGAGATGCCTTGCGGCACAGGGAGAACATGGGCTAGCTCACCCATCTGAATCGTTGCCGCACGAGACCCAGGAGACCCGCGGCTGGCCGAAAGGTCCGTGACCGTCGGTACGCCACGGCGCCTGTTAAACGGATTCAGCGTGGTTTCTAGCCTGTCGGACGCGCGAATGGGCTTTCGGCTTGGGCGTGGTCCTAGTCATGCGGCAATGGCATGACGGGTGTCGGCTTGCTGCGGCCCAAGCGGTCGCGGGAAGTCGTTGGGCAGCGATAGCCGAATCACCTTGCGCCAGGCCGACGCGACTTGGCGGGCGATCGGGCCACTGGTGTACGTCAAGCCGTAGCGGTCGAAGACGGCCTGCACCTGCGGAGCGATCTCCTGGTACCGGTTGCTGGGCAGGTCGGGAAACAGGTGGTGCTCGATCTGGAACGACAGGTTTCCGGACATCAGGTGCAAGAGCCTGCCGCCGCTGATGTTGGCCGAGCCGAGCATCTGGCGCAGGTACCACTGCCCACGGGTCTC
The DNA here is from genome assembly GCA_963840045.1 of uncultured Actinomycetota bacterium. Lineage (GTDB taxonomy): Bacteria > Actinomycetota > Actinomycetes > Mycobacteriales > Mycobacteriaceae > Mycobacterium. Next base: position 23,804 of record CAWIXL010000001.1, read on the forward strand.
ACCGTCAATGCTGTTGTACGCGAACGTTTCTACTCCCTCGGGGAAATGCCCGCACATGATGATCGAATGTGTCCACAGGTTACGGACGGTGTTGGCGGCGATGTTGGCCGTCAACGTGGTCAGTGCACTTGGTCCCGACAGCAGCGGGTGGACGACGTAGTCGCGGGTGGCCTGCTTGCCGACCTTGCGCAGTGTCGCCTTCACACGACTCCGGAACTCCGGGTTCTTACGCCGTTCGGGTGTCTTCAGATTCTTGCCGAGTTTCAGGTCGTAGGCTGCGATCCCGTACTGGAACATCACGGCGTTCACCGCGTTCCACAGTGGCTGGCCGAGATGGAACGGATGCCAGGGCTGGTCTTCGTCGACTCGCATGATGCCGTAGCCGAGGTCGCCGTCTCTGCCGATGACATTGGTGTAGGTGTGGTGTTCCTCGTTGTGGGCGTGCTTCCACTGCTCTGCCGGTGAGGCGTTGTCCCACTCCCAGTTGGTGGAGTGAATCTTTGGATCCCGCATCCAGTCCCATTGCCCGTGCATCACGTTGTGGCCGATCTCCATGTTCTCCAAGATTTTCGCGACGGACAGACCGGCGGTACCGACCAGCCAGGCCGGCGGAAACAGCGAGAACAGCAAGACGATTCGGCTGCCGGCCTCCAGGCTGCGTTGGCTCTTGATCACGGTGCGGATATAACGGGCGTCGCGTTCGCCGCGAGTGTCGAGCACCTGTTGGCGGATGGCGTCGAGTTCTCGCCCGAGATTCTCGATGTCTGCGGCGCTGAGGTGGGCGATCGGGCTGGCTGGCTTGTTCTGCAGGGTAGTCATTTTCAGATCCTTTTTGGTTGAATGAGAGAGGTCATACGTCGAGTTCGCAAGTTCCGGCGACGGTCGAGATGCACGTTTGCACCAGCACACCGTCGCCCGGCGTGCCAGACGTGATGTCACCATTGCGGATGTCGCGCACTGCGCCGTTGCGCAGCGGAACCACGCAGCCGAAGCACACGCCCATGCGGCATCCAGACGGCATGAGCACACCCGCTTCTTCTCCGGCAGCCAAAAGTGTGGTCGCTGAGTCGGTTTCGACTTCCACTCCTGATCGGGTGAAGGTCACCGGACCACCCTCGCCGACCGTGATCGTCGGAGCGGTGAACCGCTCGGTGAGCAGCTGATCAGCGAGACCGCGCTCCGTGTAGTGCGATTCGATCGCCTCTAGTAGCTCGGCGGGTCCGCATGCCCACGTTTGGCGCTCGGCCCAGTCGGGCACGAGCTCGTCGAGAACCTCTCCGGTGAGCCGAGATTGGGTGGCGGTGTGACGTTCGATCAGGTGCAGCCGGCCCTGCAGCCGACTATTGTCGGACAATTCGCGCAGTTCAGCTCCGAAGATGACGTCGTCGGCGGTGGGGGCGCTGTGCACGAGAACCACGTCGTCGAGTTGATCGAGGTGCGTCCGGAGCATGCCCATGACGGGAGTGATGCCGCTGCCGGCGGTGACGAACAGAATCTTTCGGGGAGTGGGGCTCGGCAGGGTGAAGTCGCCGGCAGCTTGGTCGAGATGGACGAGCGTGCCGACCTTGGCTTGATGCACCAAGTAGTTCGACACGATTCCGCCGGAAACCGTCTTCACGGTGATGGTGATGACATCGGTGCTGCCCGCCGCTGACGTGATGGAGTAGGTGCGCCACTGCCGCACCCCGTCGACGTCGACGCCCAGTCGTACGAACTGGCCGGCGGCGTGTCCGCGCCAGGTGCGCCCGGCCCGGATGCGGACGGTCGCCGACTCCGGTGTTTCCGCGTCGATGGCCTCGATGCGTCCGCGCAAGTCAAGTTCACTGCTCAGTGGTTTGACGAGGTCGATGAAGTCCTGGGGAACCAGCGGGGTCGCGACGAGCTGTGCGATCTTCCGCAGCGGTCCGGCCTTGCGTACTGGACTGGGAAGTAGGGAAGTCATGCCAACAATGGTGGCTGGCGCAGACGGGGCAGTTCTCGCCCTTCCCAGGTGAATCTAGGCCCTTGATTTATCCTTTACGAACAAAAACTACGCGAGATCAGCTTGAATAAGTAAGCGGGATCACAGTCTGGGGATAGGAAGTCGCTGTACGGATGAGTGCCTCACTGAATTGGTCGGCACGGTCGCCGCTGCCTGAACCGGTCCTGGAGGCGATGTGGGCTGCCTTGTCGTCGGTGGCCGAGCGAACCGTGGCCGCCGTCGTCGCCGATGTGCCCAGTTACGCCGATGCCTTCGGCGGCAGGATGGGCCACATTATCGAGAACGCCGTGCAACAGGCGTTGGCGGGTTTCTTGCGGCTCACCGCCGAAGGCGATGATCCCGAGACTTCGCAGACGGCCCGGCCGGCCCTCGACGGGGCGTACATGCTGGGCCAGGGCGAGGCGCGCGACGGCCGGTCGACTGATGTGTTGTTGGCCGCCTACCGAGTGGGAGCCCGCACCGCTTGGCGTGAATGGAGCGCGGTCGCCGTCGCACATCAGGTGGCGGGCGGCGCGTTGGCAGTCTTCGCCGAACGGGTCTTCGCTTACATTGATCAACTCTCGGCGGCCAGCGTCGCCGGTCACGCCGACGAACTCGCGAAAACCGGCCTGGCCCGGCAACGCCACCGCGAACGTCTCGCTCGGCAACTGCACGCCGGCGCATCGGTCGACGATCTTGAGTCCACTGCCGAACGCGCCGATTGGCGGCTGCCGCGTACCTTGACAGCACTTGCGGTGCCCCGCGGTGATGAACGCCGGATCGTCGCGATGGCCGATCCGCGCACGCTCGAGGTGCCCGAAGATGCGCTTCCACCGGTGCCGCGTCCGGTGATCGTTCTGCTGGTGCCTGACGTCGGGGGACAAGCGCGTGCTCCGTTTCTACGCTCAATCACCCTGCCCGGTACGGTTATCGGTCCCGACCGGCCCTGGATGAACGTGTCCGAGTCGATTCGTCGCACCCTGCGCGGGCTCGAGTTGTTCGGTAGCGCCACCGGCGTGATTGACACCGAAGAGCGCCTTGTCGACCTCGTCGTGACTGCTGACTCCGAGGCACTGGCAGATCTTCGGGCGAAGGTTCTGGCACCGATGGATTCACTACGGCCCGCGGTCAAGGAGAAGCTCACCGAGACGCTGCTCGCGTGGGTGCTGCACCACGGTCGTCGCGACGAAATCGCCGCCGCGCTATACGTTCACCCTCAGACGGTGCGCTACCGGCTGGGCCAACTCCGCGAGCTGTACGGGGACGACCTGCAAAAGCCGGAAGTGATCAAGGAACTCACGATTGCCCTGGCATGACGTTCGCCCGGGCGTTGCAACATGACGGTAGAGGGAGGCCAGTCGGAGGGTCGACGGCGTCAGGAGGCGTCGGCGAGCGCGAACACGGAGATCAGGGCGTGCAGTCCTGCTTATGGCACGCGCACTGGGTCCGGCGACTGCCCTTGAGCGACCGCACTTCTCGGGGTGACGACGATGCGGGCGCCTGCCCTTGGCACATTGGTGATGTTGCGCACCCGACCGTTTTCAGGTTCGCCGCTTGCGGAAGGGGAAAGTGCGTAACGGACCAGGATTTCGCGCAGGACGGCGGTGCCTTCCATAAGCGAGAATCCGGCGCCAAGGCAACGCCGTACTCCGCCGCCGAACGGTAGCCAGGTGTTGGGTTCGACTTCGCTGCCCAGGAATCGGTCAGGCCGATAGGCCGTCCAGTCGGGATAGCTGGCCGGGCGCTGGTGGGCCAGCACGATGGAGGTGGTCACGACGGTGCCCGCCGGTAGTTGCCAGCCGCCAATGACTTGATCGCGGGTGAGTTTGCGTGCGGTAGCAGCGATTACGGGATGCAACCGCATGCTTTCCTTCAGCGTCGCTTCGAGGTATTTGTCGTCGTTGTCAATGACGGCCAGGTAGGCACGGTGCTGGAGGTCTGGATGGCGCGCGAATTCGTACAGCGTCCACGCCAAGGCTGAGGCGGTGGTTTCGTGGCCCGCCAGAAGTAGCGTTATCAGCTGATCTCGCAGTTCGGCGTCGGTGAGCGGCGGCTCGTCGCCATTGCTGCCGGCCTGCAGCAGCCTGGACAGCACGTCGGTGCGCTCACCGAGGTCCGGCGCTTGCCGACGCCGGTCGATCTCCGCGTAGAGCAGCGCATCGATCTCGTTTTGGTTGTCGCGGAACCGCTTCCATGGTCCGAAGCGATTCAGCCTCGGGTATATCCAGCCGAGCATGATTAGCGGGCGGAGGTCGACCATCCGGTTCAGCCTGGGCGCGAGTTGATCGCGGGTGTGTGCCTCGGTAACGCCGAATACGACGCGCATGATCACTTCCAGGGTCACCGCGTTCATCCGATCAAGCGCACGTAGTTCGGTGTTGGTGTCCCATCGGTCCACCTCGGCGCGCGCGACGCGTGCGACGAGGTCGCGATAGCCGCGCAGCGACGAACCGTTGAACGCCGGCATGAGAAGATGCCGGGCACGGGCGTGCTCTGCTTCGTCGGTGAGCAGCACCGAGTGCTCGCCCATGACCGGCCTGAGAACTTGGTTGCCTTCGCCGGCGTGGAAGTCGTGCGGGTCGCCGGCGAAGATCTGCTTGATGTGTTCGGGCCGGCTGAACACGATGAGGCGCTTGGCGTAGGGCGGAACCCGAAGCGAAAAGACGTCGCCGTAGCGCCGGGCCATCGCCGGGAGAAACCACGCGCGGCGGCGCTGGAACAGCACGCCCTGCAGGGCCGAGGGCAGTCGCGGCCCCGGGGGAAATGGCGATCCCATGGATGCCTCCTGATGACCACGGTCGCAGACGGTTGTCTGTCAATTATGCCGACCGTGCCCGGGTAGGCAGCCCACAACGTAAATCAAGTGCTCAGCGGAGGAAGCTCAGGTCCAGGGGCCCGGATAGTGACCGTCCTGGTCTTGCACCAGCAGGATTTCTTTGCAATCTCCGCCCGCAGGGGTTTCACCGCGGCATACCAGCGTCCAACCGGATATCCGCCCGAAGGGCCTAACGGACCAGTTTGACGCCACCGCATTAGCAGCAGGCAAGGCAATTACCGACAATGTGCCGCTGGCGTAAGTAACGTAGAGTCGGTCGCCAAAGAATGTCATTCTGGAAATCGCCAGGTTGTTGGCCTCGTCCCTGTTCTTCAGCAAGTCCCACTGCTGCGTGCGCAGGTTCCACACCCCCAGTCCGAACTGCGAATTATTCGAGCCGCGGCCGTCGATGAATAACTTTCCGTCCGACAATGTAGCAATCAACCTGCCACCGGAAATCCTGTCGGAATCGCCGACCTTGATGATGGATTTGGAGTTCAAGTCGTAGAAGACTGTCGATTCGATTGGCGGGCTGCCAGAATCCAAGCGCGTGAGCTTCACCAATTTGTCCGGCCCATCGGACAGCTCGGCGTCAACAGTCCCTATGTCGTCGCCCTGGTATATCGCCTCGCCGGTCGGCAGTCTCAGCTCTGCTCCCGTCGTCTTGCCGGGAGTCGTATTTCGTTGGAACGAAAGAACGTCCTGCCAAACCTGCCCTGGCTGCGGGTCACTCCAGATCATCGACAAGTCGGTATTGGACAGCATCACGGTCCGTGGCGCTGCCGCCAATGCGTGTCCATCGGTGAAGGCGTTTGACCAGGCCACACCGTTTCTCGTGGCGCCAAGGCGCCATTGGTTCGGCGCGGTTAATTTCAGGTCGGGAGTCGGCGGCTGCAGTTCTTTTGTGACCAATGGCTGGCTCGACTTGAGATCGAACAAATATGCGGTCGTCTTGGTCGCCTCGGGGTCGGGCGCTTGAGCCGGTTTAGAGGTCGTTATGACATAGACAACTTTCATATCCTCGACCGTGTTCGACAGCGCGCACACACCACCTGTTATGTTCTCGCCGTCCGGCACCGTCGGGGTAGCCGGGGAGGTGAATTGTCCTGTTTTCGGATCGAATACTTTGGGCCGGATGTCCTCCAGCGCTGACTTGCGGGTAGAAAACTCTTCGGGACAGCCGAAGTAAGCTGTTCCGCCATAGCTTTTCCAATCCTTCGCCAACGGACTTGTTTCGACAGCCGCCGGGGCGACCGTACTGGCGGTGGGTTTCGAAGTGGTGGTAGCCGGCGTGCGGCCCGCGGGCGGGGATGCGGTCGTCGAGGTCGAACAGGCGGCGATGGCCAGACAGCCTGCCGTCGCGAATATGGCAATTCTGCTTTTGAACACACGTGGATGCACTTGGGCCCCCTCTGGCTCAACTCATAGGCGACCCCCCGGCCAAGCCCCGTGACCAAATCAGCCTAGAGCCGTTCGGTGCACAGTGCGAATCGAGCGGGGCTTCCCAACCCCAACCCGGATCTCGAGCGGCGTCGGCGAGAAGGATTACTGGTGGGCGCCGTCCGGCGGGTGCGACTCAGCCCACCGCCGCGTCGGCCTCGAGGGCGGCGAACACCTCGGGGCCGGGCGTCATCTCCAGGTGCACGCCGATGCGCTCCCAAAGTCCCCGGCCCGTTAGAGCGAGGCGCTCGCGCCGCGTCTCGGTGTAGGCGAGGGTGGAGAGCCCGTCCGGCTCCGGCGTCGCGCCCGCCGCCCAGCGCGCCGCCAAGCGCCGCTGGTTCAGCCGGGCGATCTCGCGCAGCTCGCAATCCAGGCGGAAGCCGCGACTGTCGTGGTCGAGCGCCAGATAGGTGCCCCGCCGCCGCCCCGTGGGCAGCCCCGCGGCGCGGCAGCGCCGTTCGAGGTCCACATCCTCCGACCCCCAGCCCCAATAGCCGTTCGAATAGCCGTCGATGGCGGCGAAGGCGGCGTTGGGCATCAGCACGGCGCCGCCCCAGAAGCTGTCCAGCGTGTGCCCCACCCGATTCGGAGAGCGCCCGGGCGCCACCGGCCTGGACTCGGCGCCGTACCAGACGAGCGGCGTCGCCGCCTCGCACCAGGCGTAATCGGCCCAGATCGGCAGGTAGTCGAGATCGTGGAAGCAGGTATAGGCACTCGCCGCCGCGCCCAGGGTGAAGCCGATATTGCGCAGCGCCCCGAGATTGAAGGGCAGCCCATCCAGCTGCTCGACGATCAGCACGCGATAGGGAATGTGCCGGTCGGCCTTGTCGCGCTCGAAATAGGCGGCGACATGCTCGGTAAAGCGCGCGAGGTGCGCCGGCCGGTCGCGATACGGCACCACGATGCTGAGAGCAGGCGGGCCGAGCAGGTCCATCCGGTCATTCTGGTTTAGAAACCACCTCTGGACCAGGATGGCGCTCACCGGCGCGGGCCCTCGCTGTCGGGCGTGGTAAACCCAAAGCCATGAGCGCTCTTGCCGACGAGACCCGCTGGATGGATGCCACGGACCAGGCGATGCTGGTGGCCAAGGGCGAGGTGACGCCGAGCGAGCTGCTGGAGGCGGCGATCGAGCGGATCGAGCGGTCGAACCCGGCGTTAAACGCAGTGGTCATCGAGTGGTTCGAGCACGCCCGGTCGGTGGCCGCCGATCCGGACCTGCCCGACGGCCCGTTTCGCGGCGTGCCGTTTCTGCTCAAGGACCTCTACACGAGTTTCGCCGGTCAGACCCTGTCCAACGGCAACGTCGCGCTGAAAGAGGCGGGCAAGATCGACACCGCCGACACCACGCTGGTGGCCCGGTTCAAGGCGGCCGGGCTGGTCATCGCCGGGCGCACGAATAGCCCGGAGATGGGCAGCCTGCCGACCACACAGCCGCTGGCTTGGGGTCCGACCCGCAACCCGTGGGGGCTGGACCGCACATCGGGTGGGTCGAGTGGCGGTGCCGCCGCGGCGGTGGCCGCGGGGATGGTCCCGGTCGCCAACGCCTCGGACGGCGGCGGGAGTATCCGCATCCCGGCGTCCTGCTGCGGACTGGTGGGCCTCAAGCCGAGTCAGGGCCGGATCACGGTCGGTCCGGCGCGCGCCGAGGTCGGGCTGGGGGTCGAGCTGTGCGTGAGCCGCACGGTGCGCGACACCGCGGCTCTGCTCGACGCGGTGCGGGGTCCCGGCATCGGCGACAGCGTGATCGCGGCCGCGCCGCTGCGGCCGTACGTCGAGGAGCTCGGCGCCGACCCCGGCCGGTTGCGCATCGGACTGCTCGACGTCCATCCGCGCGGCGAATTCCTGCACCAGGACTGCATTTCGGCGGTGCGCGCCGCGGCGTCGATGCTGCAGGGGCTCGGGCACATCGTCGAGCCGGCGTGGCCGTCGTGTCTCGCCGACACCGCGCTGCGCGAGAAGTTCATGGCGTTGTGGGCGGTTGGGATGGCGATGGCGGCGCGCGGGTTCAGCCAGACGCTAGGGCGGGAGGTGACCGCCGCCGATATCGAGCCGGTGAACTGGGCGCTTATCGAGCGGGCGCAGCGGGTGCGCGCCATCGACTACGCCGTCGCGCAGGACGCGGTCTACTCGTTCCGGCGTGCGCTGCAGCAGTGGTGGGCCGACGGCTGGGATCTGCTGCTGACGCCGACGGTGTCCGAACCGCCGCCCCTACTAACGGAGTTCGAGAACAATCCCGATCATCCGACGGCACCGATGCGCCGCGGCGGCGAGTTCGCCGCATTCACCCCGCCCTTCAACATGAGCGGCCAGCCGGCGATCAGCCTGCCCCTATACCGCAACGCCGAAGGCCTGCCCATCGGCGTCCAGCTCGCCGGCGCCTACGGCCGCGAGGATGTGCTGATTCGCGTTGCCGCCCAACTGGAATCGGCCCATCCCTGGGTGTCAGCGCATCCAGCGATCCCCTGACACCACGGCGAGCAGACGCAAAAGCTTCCCAAAGATGCCATTTTGGGGGGCTTTTGCGTCTGCTCGCGGACCTCAAGCTAGCCTGCGGAGATGTTGGTTGACATCGTGGTCTACGACGGCCTGGACGAAATGGACGCGATCGGCCCGATGGAGGTCCTGCGCAGCGCCGGCGAGGCCGGCGCGGACGTCACGGTACGTCTGGTAACCCGCACTCCCCAGTCGCTGGTAACAGGCGCCTACGGGCTGCGGTTCGTGCCTGACGGAACCTTCGTGCCCGGTGCGGCGAACATCGTCATCGTCGCGGGCGGTGGCTGGGCGGCCCGGGCGGACACCGGCGCCTGGGGTGAGGTGCAGCGCGGTGACTTGCTACCACTGCTGGCCGATGCGGCCAAGACCACAGACGTCATGGCCGGCGTGTGTACCGGAACCATGCTGCTCGCCCATGCCGGAGTCGTCGGAAACCGAAGGGCCGGAACGCATCACTCGGCATGGGAGGACTTGCGGGCGACGGGCGCGACGCTGGTCAAAGACCGAGTGGTCGACGACGGTGATCTGGTTACGAGCGGCGGCGTCACCAGCGGCATCGATCTCGCACTGTGGCTCGTCGAGCGCGAGTTTGGCCACGATCTCGCTGAGCGTGGCGCCTCGAGGATGGAATATCCCAGGGCTGTGCCACAGAACCCGTAGCGCTATTTGGCCGGCACCTTCTGCTCCTGCTTGCCGCTCTTTTTCGGCCGCATGGTCCGCTCGGCGATCCGCGCAACCAATTGGCGTGGCGCCAGCCGCGACGAATTGGTCAACATCCAGCTTTCCAAGCCACCGGTAACCACGGTGCTCGACCGCCGGTCGAGGGCACGAAATGCCGCCTGCACCACGCGCTCCGGGGAAATGCGGCGACCCACTTGCGCGTCTTCGCCGGCCACGTCGAAGAACTCGGTGTCGGTCGCGCCGGGGCACAGTGCCGTCACCCGCACGCCGGTGCTGCGGGTCTCGGCCCACAGCGCCTCGGTGAACGAGACTACGAAGGCCTTGGTCGCGCCGTAGACCGCCATGTAGGGAACCGGCTGAAATCCCGCCGTCGAACCGACGTTGATGATCGCCCCGCGGTCGCGCTCGACCATGCCCGGCAGAAACTCGCGAGTCAGGCCTACCAGCGCCTCCACGTTGAGGCGGACCATGTCGGCCAGCGCGACCGGGTCGCCCTCGTGAAGCGGTGCGAATAAACCGAATCCGGCGTTGTTGACCAGGATGTCGATCTGTAGATCGCGTGCCCGCAGCGACTCGGCGAGCGCTGCGGCCGCAGACGGTTTGGCCAGATCGGCAGTCGCGACGTCGGCGGTCACGCCATACGAAGTGCTCAACTCGTCCGCGAGAGCCGCGAGTTTCTGCTCAGACCGGGCCACCAACACCAGATCGGCGCCACGCTTGGCCAGCTCTCGTGCAAACACCGCACCGATGCCTGCAGAAGCGCCGGTCACCAAAGCTCGTTGGCCCTTGTACTCCATGTGCTCCATGGCTGTCACCTTTCTGAAGAAGTCCACAATCCGACAATAAAACCGACCGCTCGGTATGTCTAGTCATACCGCGCGGTCGGTTTTGATAGCATCATCGGGTGTCGTCACCCGCAGTCACCCCGAAGGGCGCCGCTACCCGCGCGTTCCTGCTGCAAATTGCGGCTGAGCTGTTCGCCGAACGTGGGTACGCCGAGACCACCATGGCCCAACTCATCGCGCGCAGCGGACTGACCAAGGGAGCGTTCTACTTCCACTTCTCCTCCAAAGAACAACTCGCGCTGGCCGTCATCGAAGAGAAACAGCGGCAGTGGATTGATTCGGTTGTCCAGGCGATCAGTGCCGAGCCTCGTGCGTTCGACCGGCTGCGGGCCGTCGCCTCGGCGCTGGTGAAGGTGCACCGAGACCCGAGCGCTTTCAGCGTCTCTCGGCTCACCCGTGACCTGGCCCGCGTCGCTGGTGTCAGCGACGTGGTCCGCGACCACACACGCACCTGGGTCGATCTTGTCGCCGGGCTGATCAGCGAGGCGCAGGCCGAGGGTGATCTACCCGCAACCGTCGACGCCGACGATCTTGCCGCCGTTCTGGTCGCCACGTCAGACGGCCTGAAGGACCTCGGCGCGCTCATCGACAGTCCGAGCCGGGCCCGCCGCGCCTACGAACGACGCATGAACGCGCTGGTCACGCTCGTCGACAGTTTCAGTTTGCGGGACTAGTAGCGCGAGCCCGGGGCACCTTCCCAGCGCTCGCGGAACATCAGCAGCCGCTAGGCATTGAGTAGGCAGTCGATCGTCGCGGCGTTGGTTGGAGCTGCCGCAGTCATCATGATGTCATGCGCGCGATCTGGGGCGGTGCGAGCGGGTACGACCAGCAGCACGATCTTATCGCGGTTGAGCCCGAGTAATTCGACGGTGTTGAACGGCTGCCGGTAGTACCCGCAGAGCCGGATAACTCGTCCACCGATCGGTAGTTTCGCGGGGTATTCGCCCATTCGGTGAGGTTGTAGATCACGCGATCGATGGGGCCGAGTCGTACTGATAGCACCGCCAGCAGGTCTGGAAGTTCCACCGGAAGATCATCACTGTGCGGCCACCACGCTCCATCGACATACCCGCTGGCTGGTGCCTTGGGTTTTAAGCGCAACCGCGGCGTGTTCTGGGGCGCTGGGTGCTTGGAACGGGGGTCGGTTCGGTCTCGGGTTCGCGTCATAAGACGCTCCTGTCTTGGCCGCGAAGCGGCCGCATTTTGAATCGGCGATCACACAATCTGAAGTGGTTGCGCGCGACGTACGCCGATGCCGCTAATACTACGCGCAGTCGGCGGGTGAGGCGCGATTCAATGAGAAGCCACTCGGCGACCGCTATCAAGCGGGCAGCTTCCGAGCCTTGGCTTCATCGGGATACGATGCAGTTCAGGGCTTTCCAACGATGCTACGCAAAGGCCTCCGCAAATGTCTTGCGGGCGAACGAAATTCCGGCGCAGCGGGCCAATCAACGAAATGGCATGTATACCAACGGATTTGCGGCGAATGCCGTGCTGTTGCGCTCAGCGGTGCTTTATCTTCGACACGTCTACACTTGGCGTCGCCTGTTCGGATTTGCCGCGCTTGACAGCACGCTTCTGTTTGAGCGTGTCTTTTGACTTCTTGCTAAGAGATTGCCGAGGAGATTTATCAGTCATCAATGACCCCTTCAGATGGGGCCTGGATGGTCCCGCTACCCGGAGCGTACGCCGCTCGGGTTAGGGGTCCAAGCGAATGTGGGCTGGCAGGCGCCTGCCTGCCAGCCCACATGTGACGAAGAGACTCAGCTAGACGATTGTCACCCCAGTTGCCTGAGGACCCTTGGCCCCTTGGCCGACCTCGAACTGAACCCGCTGGTTTTCCTCAAGCGACCGATAGCCGCTTCCTTGAATTTCACTGTAGTGAACGAACACGTCCTCTGCGTCGCCGTCCGGAGCGATAAAACCGAAGCCCTTTTCGCTGTTGAACCATTTCACAGTTCCCTGTGTCATACTATTTTCTACTTCTCTCATTTCAGGATGGATGTGCGGAAACACATCCCGCGTTAGGGTAGCACCATCAAGCGTCGTAATCCGGCCGGATCTGGGCCGTTCCTCGTGGTGCGCGATTTAGTGCGTCGCACTGCGGATTTCGCGGGTTCTAGTCTGGGCGCTCAGCCCCCAGGACTGCGGTACATCGAAGAAGCCTGTTGAGCGGGCGACATGTTTTGTCGTCAAGCCCGGAACCTGCGCGGTTGCGACCTGCAGGGTGTAATCTCAGCAGTGAACGTTTCGTCGCCAACGCTGATCTCGGGTGTGACCGCAGTCGCAAATGGTCATCTGCGATTGGCTTCGCTTGCCGATCCCCACACGCGTGTGTCCGGGTCAACCCGAGGTGAAGGATCGCCGATGGATCATCGAGAGTCATCGTTCGGTCACCTTGTGCTGGTGCCGATTTCGTTCATCCCAGTCTGCTCGGTGATAATCGGGTCCTCTGGTCTTCCTGCATGCGCCGCAGTTGCACTCGCGCCTTGTCGGCACCGTGAACGGAGCGGTGCGTGGCCGGCGGTTGGCCAGCCCGGTCAGGCTTGCCTTGGCGATTGAATTAGGCACTTCCCTTGACGGCGCGTGGTGGCCGCACACGGCTTCGGTGGTGGGCGAGCTTCCCGAGCTGGTTGATACCCTGTCTGCGCGGCTAGGCGAAATCGTCGCCATCAGCGTCAACTGGTCATCGTGGGAAGGCTCACCAGATTTCGACGCGCTAAAGCGCCCAGGCGTGTCGGACGCCGGCGGGGTGATCGTGCACCACCGTCTCATGATGATCACCGGCAGTACCGCCTCGGCAAGCCTACTGGTGGTACCGTGCAGAACCTCTAACGTCCTCGCCATCATGGTGTTGCGTCAAGCCGCGGCCCTGCCCATCATGCCTATGGAGCGGGAAACTCGAGAATTCTGGACTAGTGAGTACATTGTGCGCGCAGCGCGTGCTGAAAGCGCGCTGTGCGCCCGGCGCTTGTGCAGCGCTCGTCTTGCGCACGCTGAGACTTCAGATCCGGCCCTGACAGTTTGATGCATCGTTAAGGGAACTCTTCGAGGATCGAATATTGTTGTTGGATAAGATGTTTGGTGATTCGTATGGCCATATCAGCCTGATGACCACCGCGGGAGGATTGAGACCGACATGACACACATCGCTGAACCGCGGTTGGGCGTCGGCAGTGCTGACATCGGCGGGATCCCAGGGGTAATCCCAGAGCGGGAGCCGCGGTCCGAAGCCAGAAAAGAGTCGGGCACCTCGGATTTTTGGTGTCGACTCCACGCCCGGCGGTCGATGCTATGAAGCGCGAGGTGGCCGCAGAGCTCGAAGTCGAGATCACCGCACCGACGACGCTCGAGTTTCAGATTGCTGTCGCTCCGCATCCGAACACTGAAGTGTCAGAGCAATTATCGTTCGTGCTGGATGGAAAGCTGGTCCAGCCCTTGGAGATCAGCGGTGTGCACGGCAACCGAATCCACAAGTTGGAAGTGCCGGTGGGCAACTTGGCTGTCCACTACGACGCGACGATCGTCGGCCGCAGCGATCCGGCCCCGGTGACCGAATACGACCTGTCAATGTATCTGCGCCCCAGCCGCTACGCCGAGGCGGATAAGTTCTACGGTTTCGCCGCAACCGAATTCGGCAATTACCTTGATTCCACAGCTCTGCTGGAGAGGGTTTCCGTCTGGGTGGGCACCCGGCTGAACTACGTGCCAGGCTCCAGCGACCCCCTCGACGGAGCGGTAGAGACCTTGCTTGCCGGTGCCGGGGTATGCCGTGACTTCGCGCACCTCGTCGTAGCGCTGCTGCGGGCCGTCAAGGTGCCGGCCCGGGTGGTTTCGGTATACGCGCCGGGTCTGTACCCGATGGACTTCCACGCGGTCGCTGAGGCGTTTGTCGAGGGTCAATGGCGAGTGGTCGATGGGACCTTGTTGGCGCCAAGGCAGACGTTGGTGCGCATCGCCACCGGGCGCGATGCGGCCGACATCGCCTTCCTGGACAACCATAAAGGTGCAATCAACCTGAATAGTCTGATGGTCACGGCGGTCGTTGATGGCGATCTCCCCAGGGACTCGAACGATCAGTTGGTGTCGATCGGCTGAATCATTTTGCGGGACTAATAGCGGCCCAGTGCAAACCAGATTCGTAAATCCGCTTCAACTAGTGAAAAGTGGAGGAGATGACCTCGTCACGCCGAAGTCCGGGGCATGCCGCCGGCGACACCCGATTCTCGTTCGGCTAAATGTGGCGATCCAGGAGCAGCTGCGTGCGGCCGTCGACGGCCGGCGTGGCGTGGCGGCCGCCGACTCGCTTTGTGAGGCGTGCGTGATGTTGTTCGACGTTGACGCGGCGGCCATTTCGCTGATCTTCGAAGGGGCGGCCAGCGGAACGTTGGGTTCCAGCGGCGCGTCCGCGCGCGCGTACGACGAACTTCAATTCACGTTCGGCGAGGGACCCTGCGTGGATTGCGTCGCAATGGGCTCCCCCGTCCTCGTCACCGACCTTGCCAACACCAACGAGGTTCGGTGGCCGGCGTACGGCCCCGCGATGCTCAATCACCAGATCCGAGGCATATTCGCGATTCCGGTCGTGCTGGCCGGAATATACGTCGGCGCCCTTGACCTGTTCCGCACGCATCCTGGCGAACTAGCGAGTGATCACCTGGCCGGCGCGTTCGTCGCCGCCGAACTGGCCGGCATCCCCCTATTGGACCTCCTGGCCTCCGACCTGCAGGCCGCCGTCGACGACCCGGACAGCAACGCCTGGGCCGAACTAAACGTGCTGAGCCGCGCCGAGGTCAGCCAGGCGACCGGCATGCTGGTCGCGCAACTCGACATCGATCCCGCCGAGGCGTTGGTGCGGCTGCGCGGCCACGCTTACGCCACCGGCCGCAGTGCTACCGACGTCGCCCGCGACATTCTTGACCGGCGATTGAAGCTCGACGTCGACTGACGCAATTGGAAGGAGAGCGCCGTGACCGACACCTCTCGTGAAACCCGCGTGCTGGACGCGGTCGTATCGCTCGTCGACAACCTGCTCGACGACTTCGACATCGTCGACCTGGTGACCGAACTCACCGAGCGCTGCGCCGACTTGCTGGATATCGCAGCGGCGGGGTTTTTGCTCAGCGATCCGCTTGGACAACTCCACTTGTTGGCCGCAACCACCAGGCAGACCAGGGAACTGGAACTGTTCCAGCTACAAGCCGATGAAGGGCCGTGCGTCGAGTGTTATTCCACCGGCCAACCGGTCTCGGTCGCAGAACTGCGCGACGCAGCCGCGCGGTGGCCACGGTTCGTTCCGGCCGCGCTCGAGGCGGGTGTCGCTTCCGTCCACGCGGTACCGATGCGTGCCGGCGGCATTGTTTTGGGCGCCCTGAATTTGTTCGGTTCAACACCCGGTGACCTCAGTGAGGCCGATCTACTGGTCGCGCAGACGCTGGCACATGTTGCCTGTGTGGCGATCCTGCAGGAGCGGCCGCCCACGCCCTCGACGGTGGTACCCCGGCTGCGTGCTGCGCTGACCAGCCGCATTGTCGTCGAGCAGGCCAAAGGCTTCCTGCGGGCGCACCTCGATGTGTCAGTAAACGACGCATTTGTGCTGCTGCGGAGGTACGCGCGTGTCAACGGCAATCACCTGACCGATGTTTCGCGGCGATTGATGGCGGAACCGGCCTCCCGTCCGGCGCTACTGGCGCAGATATCCGAACTGGTTCACGGCTGACGTTGCCGCGCCTGGGCCCGCCGCACGGCCTCCTCGACCAGTTGCTCAGCAACCACATGCAGTTTGAGATTCTCGGCTTGGCTCATCCGGATGAGGCGGTCGAAGGCCACCTGAGCGCCGACGCCGGATCTGCTCCGGATGATGCCGATCGCCTGATCGATCACCGCTCGGCTGTCCAACGCACGCTGTATCTGTTGGGTTCGCTCTTGTGCTCCGGCGAGTAGTTGCGCGTTGTAAATCGACACCGCGGCAGGCCCGGCGAATTGCGAACCCAACCGCACGGCGCGTTCGCCGAACGAATCGCGGTCATGCGCATACGAGTTGATCGCGCCGATCACATCGTCGCCAACCATCAGCGGTAGCGACATCGCGGAATGCACGCCCATGCGCGCCACCCTGCCGCCAAAGCGCGGCCAGCGACCGTCGCTGCCCAGTGATCCGCTGAGGGTGGGTCGCCGCGTCTGCATAGACGTGATGCACGGCCCCTCGTGCAGTTCGTTGTACTGCACGAGGTCGATCTCGTGGACAAAGTCCGCTGTGGCGGCGGCCGTCCGGATGGTCCCTCCACCTTCGCGTGCGTCGATCAACGCAACGCCCGCTCCCTCGACGCCGGGAATGGCTTGGGCCGCGAACTCCGCGACTTCGGCCAGTAGCTCGATCACCCCGCGGGCGTCGGCCACCAGGCCGGCCACCCCCCGCAGCCCCGCATACAACTCGACTTCGTCCGCTTCCAGTTGCGCGGCGGACGGTTCCGGCTGCTCTGGCGGTTGGCGACCCTTCTGGGCGTCGTAGTTGACCATGGTCAGCAATAAATGTACGCCGATCAGGTGACCAGCGCCGCTGCGTGCGTGCGCCGCAGTTTTCCCGACGGCGTCTTCGGGATCATGCCCGGCTCGAGCACGACGACGTTGCGGGGCCGGACGTCGACCTCGGCGACGACCTCGTGGGCAACCTGACGCTCGATGCGGTGCACTTCGGCCCGGTCTTCCCAGGCATCGGATTCGACGGCGACCGCGAACGTCTCCCGCGAGTGGCCGACGTCCATCCGCACCGCCGCGGCACAACCGGGCCGGACCCCGTGAACGCGGGCGGCGGCCCGCTCGATGTCGGTCGGATAGATGTTTCGCCCGGCCATGATGATCACGTCCTTGACCCGACCGCACACCACCACGTCGCCGGTCTCCGTCAGGTAGCCCAGGTCGCCCGTGTCGTACCAACCGTGCTGGTCTTGCGCGGCAACGAAGCCGGCAGCCGTCGTGTAACCGAGTGTCACCGGTTCGCCACGCACCTGGATCACGCCGACACCGCGAGCCGGCAACGCGTCGCCGTCTTGACCGACGATCCGGGCCTCCAGCCCCTTGAGCAGACGGCCTACCGAGGCCAGCCGCCGGGTTCTGCCCCTGGAGGCAGGGACGGCCCGGTGCAGGATGGCCAGTAGATCGGCATCCACCTCGTCGACCGTCAATCCGGCCCCGCACTCGGTGAACGACACCGCCACGGTCGTCTCGGCCATCCCGTAGGCGGGCACGATCGCTTCCGGACGCAACCCGAACGGCGCACCGGCCTCGCACAGGTCCTCGACGTCGGCCGGATCGACTTGCTCAGCGCCAGATAGCGCCCACCGCAGCGTGGACAGGTCGAACTGGCCGGGCTGAGCCTGCCTGCGCAGGCGTTTGGCGAACATTGTGTAGGCGAAGTTCGGCGCCGCTGTCATGGTGCCCTTGTACTTGTCGATGAGCTTCGCCCACAGCAGGGTGTCGCGCAGGAAGTCCATCGGCGTGACCTTCACCAGCTCGACGGCGAAATACATGGGGACCGTCAAGTAGCCGGTCATGCCCATGTCGTGGAAGCACGGCAGCCAACTGACGATCACGTCGGATTCCAGGTCGACGTTTGCGCCGATGAACATCGCCTCGGCATTCGCGACGATATTGCGATGACTGATCCGCACGGCCTTGGGAAATCCCGTGGAGCCAGACGTCAACTGCAGAAGCGCAATGTCGTTGTCGTCGGTCTCGACCGGGTCGATCGGACAACTGCCGAGCAACTGTTCGACTGTCAGCACCCGCATACCCAGCCCGGTCAGCAGCGGTGCCGCGGCCATGAACGGGTCGGAGACCACCACCGCCTTGGCGTCGATCATTTTGATGACGGCCGCGGTCTCCTCGGCCCAACGTTGTAGGTCGGTGCGCGGCGTGGGCTGGTGCAGCATCGTGAGGCTACTGCCGCGCATCCATATGCCCTGCGCGGTCGGGGCGATCTCAACCGGTGCCCCGGCCAGCACCGCAACCGCGTCGCCATGCCCGACACCGGCCGCGGCCAGGCCTCCAGCAACCCGGCGGCTCCGCTCGTGCACCTGAAGCCAGGTATGCCGGACCGGGGCGTCGGGCTCACCGGTGTTCATGCCTTTGCAACTGCTGTGGGCGTTGCCAAACATCGTCTCGGTGAATCGGCTCACGAAAAGTCCTTTAGCTCCTGCGCGACGGCGCTGCGTGGGTTGATCGAATCGGTGTTGTATCGAAATCGACGGAGCCGCGGGGGTACCAGCGCGGAACAGCATGGCCCTCTCTTGCGCACCCCAGATGGTGAGAGACGTACAGAGCTTACCGATTGGATCACTGTCGCGCAGTGTGCCTCGCCGCTAGCCGTTAAACCCGTACTCATGCAACTCTCGCAGCCGGAAAGCGCAACCGAAAAATTGTCGGCTTACGTCGGGACGGGAGTCCCTTCGGCGGGGAATCATATCGCCGCCGTGACGTTTCCGGAAGGCTGGAGAATCAACCGGATATCACGCTACCTTGTCGGCTCCGTGGTGTGCAGGACATACGCTCGGGATCACCCTCAGGTACCGATCAGCCACGTGCCGGGCGCGACGCGGCGTGCTCGTGCGGTGGCAACGGCACGGTGACGAGACCATTGTGCGGCAGGATTTCTGTGTGTTTGTTCGAGGTACATCGACATGGTGGACCCGGACTGCGGTGGTGGGCGTGGAACAACGAAATGGCCACGGCGAAAACATCTTTGGGGGTGGTCCGAGCTGCGGGTTTTGGAAGGCTTCGCGATGATCGCGCCATGCGCGGCGGTTGTGTCTTCGACATGTGCGCCAGCCTCGATCCCCGCCTTCAAGCGGCTCATGACACCGCGCACACCGCACCCATGTCGATGCCAAGTTGGGACTGATGCCCAGCAGGCGGCTGCGGCGTCCGTAGGGGTCTATAAAGCGGTGGTGGTAAATCGCGCTTGCACCGGACTATTCGCGTCGACATAGATGGGTGCGTCGAAAACGTGAGCCAATTAACAGCGCTAATCGAATCCTTCGCGTGCTCGGCAGCGCACTCGTCGCCGTAGAGTTCGCGGGTCGGAGACAACGGGCAACGCCGAAGTCTTGCCGGCAAGTGGCCGATCGGATGCCTGAGGATGATCCCGCGTATGTGCTGCGCACCACGCAGCCGGCAGGGTACGGTGATGCGCGGTTGATTCTCCAGCCATCCGGAACGTCACGGCGGCGATCTGATTCCCCGCCGAAAGGGGCTCTCCAAAGTCTCGACGTAAGCCGACAGTTTCTTTGGCTGCGCTTTCGGATTGCGGGAGTTCGCATGGCTGTGGGGTCAACAGCTAGCGGCGAGGCGCACCGCTCGGTGGTGATCGAGTCCGGTACGGTCTGGACGTCTGCCATCTATTTGGGTCTACAAGCGAGGGTCGTCCACCCGGGCACCCCGGCAGCTCCGTCGGTACCGACCGATCAGCACAACCCGCGCCGTCGCGCAGGAGCCAGAGGTAATTTCGTGAGTCGATTCACCGAGACGATATTTTCCACCGCGCAGCACAGCGTCAAGGGCATGGTCACGGGCGAGCCGGAGGCGCCCGTCCGGTGCACCTGGGGGGAAGTGCATCGGCGGGCTCGACACGTCGCTGGTGGCCTGGCAGCAGCAGGCGTCGGACCTGGTGACGCCGTCGCCGTGCTGGCCGGTAACCCGGCCGAGATCGCGCCCACCGCTCAGGGCATCTGGATGCGGGGTGCCAGCCTGACCATGCTGCATCAGCCGACTCCGCGCACCGACCTGCAGCGCTGGGTCGAGGAGACCACCGCAGTCGTCAAGATGATCGACGCGAAGGCCGTGGTCGTCTCTGACCCGTTCATGCCCGCGGCGCCCGTGCTGTCGCAATCGGGCATGCGTGTGGCGATCGTCGGGCAGCTGCTCGACAGCCACCCGATCGACCCGGTTGAGACCGACGACGATGACGTGGCGTTCATGCAGTTGACTTCCGGATCCACCGGATCTCCCAAGGCGGTTCGCATCACCCACGCAAACTACGTTGCCAATGCCGAAGGGATGTTCACCGCCGCGAAGCTAGACCCGGACTCGGACGTGACCGTGAGCTGGCTGCCCTGTTTTCATGACATGGGTATGACCGGCTTCATGATCGTGCCGATGTTCTTCGGCCTCGAGCTCGTCAAGGTCACGCCAATGGACTTCCTCCGCGATACGTTGTTGTGGGCCAAGCTGATTGACAAGTACAAGGGCACAATGACCGCCGCGCCCAACTTCGCCTACAAACTGTTGGCCAAGCGGTTGCGCCGGCAGGCTACGCCCGGGCAGTTCGATCTCTCTTCGCTGCGGTGGGCGCTTTCGGGCGCCGAGCCGGTCGAGGCCGCCGACGTGGAGGATCTCTGCGACGCCGGCGCGCCGTTCGGGTTGAGGCCGGAGGCGATGGTGCCCGCCTACGGGATGGCCGAGACGACACTGGCGGTCTCGTTCACCGAGTGCGGCGCCGGCATGGTCGTCGACGAAGTCGACGCCGATCTGCTGTCCGTGCTACACCGGGCCATCCCGGCGACCAGGGGCCATACCCGGCGGCTGGCCTGTCTTGGCCGACCGCTGGAAGGCCTCGAGGCGCGAATCGTCGACGAAGACGGCAGCTTCCTGTCGACCCGCGGCGTCGGCGTCATCCAGCTGCGCGGCAAAGCGGTAACAGAGGGCTACACCACGGTGGCCGGTTTCGTTTCGGCACAAGACGATCAGGGGTGGTACGACACCGGCGACCTGGGCTACATCACCGAGACCGGCAACATCGTGGTGTGTGGCCGGGTCAAGGACGTCATCATCATGGCCGGCCGCAATATTTACCCGAGCGACATTGAACGCGCCGCCGCCCGGGTGCCGGGAGTCCGGCCGGGCTGCGCCGTCGCCGTGCGGTTGGACGCCGGCCTTTCACGCGAGACGTTCGCCGTCGCGGTCGAATCCAAGGAGTATCGGGAGCCTGACGAGGTCCGCCGCATCGAGCGGGAGGTGGCGCACGAGATCTTCGCCGAGGTCGACCTTCGACCCCGCCATGTGGTGGTGCTCGAGCCGGGGACGATTCCGAAGACTCCGTCGGGAAAGCTGCGGCGTGCGCACGCCCTGGCGCTGGTGAACTGATCGGCATGTCGAGCGGCCGAGATTGGCCACTTTTCGGTGGGCTAGATGGACCTACTGCGTTCGATTTCGCGCCCTTGACGTGCGATACGTCGGCGAGCACGGCCGTACGGTATGCTGTTAACAACGTTGGCCTCACGACAACCCCTCACGACAACGGATGCCAACACGTCGTGGAACGCTTCTTCATCCACTAGCGGCGCCGCCCGCATACCGGGCTAGGCACCGATTTCAGATGATCCGTGCACCCAGCACTACTCGTCTCGCGGCGACCGATATTGCCCACCGGCAATCTCGCCACATTGTGCTGACATTGGCGCGCGAACAGTCGCGACGACACCAGGCACACCCGATGCCTGAAAGGCACCGAAAAGTGACTACGAACAAGACCTTCGCCGATCTCGGCGTGCCGGCACCGCTGATCAGCGTGCTCACTGCGCGCGGCATCACGCAGCCGTTCCCGATCCAGATCGAGAGCCTCCCAGATACCCTCGCCGGCCGCGATGTTCTCGGCCGCGGCAAGACAGGCAGCGGGAAGACGCTTGCGTTCTCGATTCCATTGGTCAGCAGGCTCACTGAAAACAAGCGCAACAACGGCAACAAGCGGCGCCCGTCACGGCCGTCGGGTTTGGTGCTGGCGCCTACCCGTGAATTGGTGAGCCAGATCACCGCGACACTGGAACCGCTGGCAGCCGTCTACGGCCTGCGGGTCACGACGATCTTCGGCGGCGTCCCCCAAAACCGGCAGGTGGCCGCGCTCAGATCCGGGGTCGACATCGTGGTGGCCTGCCCGGGTCGGCTCGAGGATCTGATGAAGCAACGTTTGATCAGCCTCGACGCAGTCGATATCACCGTGATCGACGAAGCGGATCACATGGCCGATCTCGGTTTTCTGCCGGGTGTGACGCGGATCCTGGCCGCCACACCGATGGGTGGCCAGCGGCTGCTGTTCTCCGCAACCCTGGACAACGGAGTCGACAAACTCGTCAAGCGATTCCTCCGAAGCCAGGTTTTGCACTCGGTGGACGAAGTCAACGCGCCGATAGCCGAAATGACGCACCACGTCTTCCACGTCGCCGGTGTAGACGCCAAGAAGGAACTCGTCCACCGGCTCGCGTCCGGCACCGGGCGCCGGATTCTGTTCATGCGCACCAAACACCACGCCCGCAAGCTTGCCAAGCAGCTCACCGAAGCAGGCATTCCGTCAGTTGACTTGCACGGCAACCTGTCTCAGCCCGCGCGCGATCGCAATCTCGCCGCGTTCACCGCAGGCAAGACCCGGGTTCTGGTGGCAACCGATATCGCTGCACGTGGCGTGCACGTCGACGAGGTCGAGTTGGTGGTCCACATAGATCCGCCCAGCGAACACAAGGCCTATCTCCATCGTTCCGGGCGCACGGCGCGGGCCGGAAACGCGGGTGACGTAGTCACGGTCGTATTGCCCGAGCAGCGCAAGGACACCCAGGCGTTGCTGCGCAGGGCCGGTATCCATGTCACTCCACAGCAGGTGGCTGCCGATTCGCCCGCGGTGCACGCGCTGGTCGGCGAGCGCGCCCCGCACCAGCCTCCCGCTGCCAAAGCCGCCCCTGCACAACCGTCCCAAGGTCGGCAATCGGGCGGCGCCGGGCAACGACGTCGTCGCCGGTCCAGCCGCCCACAACTGAGTACTCGGTAACCTGCCCACGTGTGGCAGTCGCTGTTGCGCAAGGCGTTACGATGCTTGGATCGGATCATCGAAGCAACGCCGGTGAGGCCGACTGCCCGAATTTTCTCGGAAATTGTTCGTGTACACTGACCCGCGGATGTTTTCAGTGCATCCACTGAATGAGAGAAGTCAAGTTAATGGCACAGGGAACTGTGAAATGGTTCAACGGCGAAAAGGGCTTCGGCTTCATCGCTCCTGACGACGGCGGGAAGGATGTTTTCGTCCACTATTCCGAGGTCCAAGGGAGCGGCTTTCGCACGCTCGAGGAAAACCAGCGCGTCCAATTCGAGATCGCGCAGGGGCCCAAAGGTCCCCAGGCCGTCGGAGTGACCGCGGTCTAGCTGATCCGCGATGTCTCTAGCTGTCGGATGACAGCTTGCCGCTGCGCAACCCTTGTGCCGTCCGGCTTTCGGCGCCTTGGCCGCTGAGGGTTCGAGTCGCGCATGAGGCACTTTCGACCTGCGCGGCACGTATGACGAGATCGGCGGTCTGAAACGCCGGGCTGCCTTGTTCTGCATCGGGAATCGGTATATCGGCCGCGCGGCGTAGCACCATCCAGCCGAGGGCCGGCGTCGTCATATGCGGCACAACGAGCAGCTTCGCGCGAGCGCGACGGCCGTCTAACCACCATGATGCGTTGACGCCTGTCGCGCCAACCAAGTATCGCCTTGGCGCAGTAGCTCATCGAGTCCAGATCAGGCCCCGGCTCTGTCGGCAGCCAGTTGATGCTGATATCGATGATTTCGCCCAACGGTCTGTGCAAAGCCTCGATGAGCTCGGGCAGTTCGGCTGCGACCGAAGCCGTGTGTGGCCACCAAGCACCGTCAATGTCGCTGCCCAGGAGGGTGGCGAGGGCGATCCGAACGGGACGGGCCGAGCGGCGCGACCCGCTCAGGCCGTTCACGGTGCTGGTTTCACGGTGCTGGTTTCACGGTGAAGGTGTTGTGGTGCCCGGCTTATTCGTCTCGGGCCGGTCCGAGAATGTGGGGTTCTCTACTGCCCCTGTTGAGGTGTCGCCAGAAGAAATCAATTCAGGCTTTTGGGGGTGAGAAAACAAGTTGGAAAAATCCATCAAGCATCTCCTTACGAATTATCATGGCCAACCCGGCCATATTGTTGTGGTGGAACGAGTGAATCGCAGGCTAATCTATTTCGTAGTGCATTTGCGAGTACGCATCACCGCAAACGAAACGGCCTGAGCGCAATGTTACACCTAGTGGCTGTGGGCGCTGGCAGCGGCCGGGTTTCCTCGCCGACTCAGCGGTCGAATTCGATTGGCAGGCTTGTTGGCCCGGTCAGGCTCACCAGCGGCTTCCAGGGTGCCGGTCCGACGATGCGCGTGCTCCGCATCCGGCGGGTGAGGACGGTCAGCGCTTCCGCAATCTCGCGCCTGGCCAGGTTGGCACCCAGGCAGAAGTGGACCCCGCCGCCGAAGGTCAACATCGCCGGCGGCGCCTCACGAGCGATGTCGACTCGGTTGGGTTCGTCGTAGACGGCGGGATCACGGTTGGCCGCAGCGGTGTTCACCAGAATCATGGTGCCGGCGGGGAACAGGTAGCCGTCAAGCTCGGCATCTTTGGCGACGAGGCGCAGGGTTCCGCACGCGATCGGCGAGTGGCGCATGGTTTCCTCGACCGCTCGCATCGCCAGTTCGGGTCGCTCCCTGAGCAGTTCCCACTGCTCCGGATGCTCGCAGAGCACATGTACCGAGGCGGCCACCTGGTTGCGGGTGGTGTCCGTCCCCGCCAGCAGCAGGCCTCCCGCCAGCATCCGCAGCTCGGCGGCAGTCAGGCGATCGCCGTCGTCCTCCGCGCGAATCAGGTCGGAGAGCAGGTCGTCGGTCAGGCTGTGCCGGCGACGGGCCGCCATGTCGTCCACGTATTCGTCGAGCTGTCCCCACGCGCGCATCACAATAGGCTCGACCTCGCGCAGATCGACGGTGAAGCTGAAGGCCTTGAAGATATCGTCGGCCCACAACGAAAACTGTTGCCAGTCCGCACGGGGCGCGCCGAGCAACGCGCAGATGATGGGGACGGGGTAGGGGCGCGCGAGGTCGGTGACGACATCGCAGCGGCCCGCGTCGGCGACTTGATCGACCAGTTCGTTCATCACGTCGACCATGGTGTCGTGCAGGCGCAGCGTCGCGCGGGGGGTGAAAGCCTTCGACGTAAGACCGCGCAGCCGATGATGTGCGTCGCCCTCCAGGCACAGCAGGCTGTTGACCACCTTGTCCCACAACGGACCCGACGTGATGCCCTGGGTGAGCATGTTCAGGCCGGGCGGGATCCGGAACCGGTCATCCCGAAGGATGGAACGGACCAGGTGATACGAGAGCACCTCGGGTCCGAAGGGTCCCATCGCGACAGGTGCCAGCCGTTGGGCCGCCTCGAGGCGGGGGTAAACCTCGGCGGGAGTTTCCGTGTGCTCGTACGCCAGCGTCGGCAGGTCGGCGTCGAAAATGCTTGCGGGAGTGGTACCGACGGCCATGACGAAACTATCCGGCGGCGTGAACGGTGTTGGCCAACTCGGGTGGCGCGTCGGGGCGGCGGGACAGCACCCGAAATACGGCCGGGTACAGCGTCAGTGCGGTCATCAGGATCAAGCCAACGGCCTGCACCACGCTGTATTGGGTGACGCCGCGTTCGACGACGACATTCGCGATCACCATCGCGGCGAAGCTGGCCACGTAGATCGAAACGATTGCAGTAGTGCAGGTTTCGACTCGACCCCGCGGGCTGGCGGTGCGCAGCGCCGTCGCGGCCACGGCTACGTACGCCGCGACCAGTGCAACGACCAGCGGCCACTGCGGAGCGCCGAGGATGGTGACGACCGTAAGCGGCGTCAGCAAGATCGTGCCGCCCACCAGGACCGCAAGCGCGGCCAACGGTGCGAAGACGCCGAAGGACTTTGCGTTGGACCAGCCGGACGGCTCGAGTCGCGGCACGGCCCACAACATGATGTACAAGAACAGCGCATCCCAGACGCCCTGCCAGCACAGGTCGGCCAACGGCCAGCCAACCCAGTACTGGAACATCTTGAAATTGGGATCCCATGTCCACCAAACGATGTGGCGCAGGTTGCCCTCGATGATGTAGGGGGCGTCGAGCGTGATCATGAACAGGCCGCCGGTGACCGCCGCCTGCCAGCGTTTGGCGATCCCCAGCGCTTCGACCACTTTGAACCCGGTGAACAGGATGATGGGATAGAAGATCAGCACGTAGAACGGCATCATCGTGGTGCCTTTCCACACCGGGATCGCCGTCCAGTTGATCATCACTAAGAACTTGCCCTGGACATACATATTGAGCGTGGCCATTCCGGCCAATTCCAGGACCAGGCCGTAGACGGTCGCGGCGGTCAGCACCACGCCGTAAATGCGACGGCCACGGCGGAACTGCACGACGCTGTACGCCACTGCCGAGACAAACATCGTCAGCATCAGCACGTCAAACAGATTGGTTTGCCACGGAAGATGTGCCGGGTTGTTGACGACGATCAGGTTCAAGTGCTCACCTGCCCTACGGCCTGGTTGGACAACTCTCACACAATGTATGGCCATGCGGATGACAGCTGTCAACGAAATGACCATACATCCAGACAGAGACGTATGGTCAGTTCGAAGCGGGACAGCGTCATCGCCAGGACGCGCCCGACGCCGAGCGCCGGTCCAGTACCCAGACCGTGGCCAGGGTCAGGACGACGGCGGACGAGGCGAGTGCGATCAGGCTGGCACCGGTGCCACCGTGGAAAGTGTTGGTGTAGGCGGACATTGCCGGCACTGTGGCGGTGTAACGCTCGAGATTCAGCCCGCGGCCCAGTGCGTCGAATGCGTGGCGGTTGGCCAGGATGAGACTCATCAGACGTCCCGGGGTGGCCATCTGATCGGTCGGGACTATGGCGCCGCCGAACAGAACCTGCGGGAAGCACAGCATTGGCAAGGCGAGGGCGGCCTGTGCGGCGTTGGACACCGCGGCCGAGGCGAGCAGACCCAGGGCCAGTGCCGAGGTCGCCTCGATCACGATTGTCGCGAACAGAAACGCGTACACGTGCCATCCGACGGCGGGCAGCCGTCCCAGCAGCCGCAGCACACCGAGGAGCACCGCGCTCACCGCGGCGAGTACCGGGAGCAGCGCGGTGATCTTGGACGCCACATAGGCGCCCACGTTGAGCCCGGCAATGCGCTCTCGCCGGAAAACGGCCATCTCCCCGACGATTTGGAGCAGGCCGTAGGTCAGGCCGAAGAAGAAGCCGTCAAATGCGATCCAGAACACGATCTGAGCCGGGCCGACGTCGGTCGCGCCACCCGGATCGAACGCGCCGCGCTTGAACAGCGTTGCCATCATCACCGTCACCAGCACCGGTGAGCCGAGCAGAATGGCAAGCGTCAACCGGTTGCGGACGAGAACGTCGACATTTCGCCGCGTGAGTAGCCACCATTGGCGGATCATGCCCGTGCGCTGGACGCTCGACCCGCTGGCCGGGGCGGCCGGTGCGGCCAAGGCGGGCTGGGGTTCCGGCTTGCCACGGCCGTTCGCGAAAAGCTCGGCCCAGACTTTCGGAGTGTGCTCACCGGCCAGCCGCTCGTATACCCGGTTGAGATCATCGACGCCGAAGTGGCCCCGAGCCTCGGCCGGGCTGCCGGTAAAGGCCAGGTGCCCGTCGCGGGCCAGGAACACCACCCGGTCGCACCGGTCAATGGCGGCCGGCTCGTGGGTGGTCAGGACCACGGTGACCCCGCGCCGGCTCAGCCGGCGCAACAGACGCATCACGTCGGCCGCGGTCGACGGATCCAGTCCGGAGGTGGGTTCGTCGAGGAAGAAAAGCCGCGGCCGGGTCAGTAGCTCCACTGCGATACTGGCCCGCTTGCGCTGGCCGCCGGATAGCGCCCGGACAGGTACGTCGGCTCGATCGGCCAGGTCGAGGTCGGCCATGGTCTCCTCGACTATTCGGTCCGCTTCGGCTGCCGATGTGGTCGCCGGCAGCCGTAACCGTGCCGCGTAGCGCAGGGTGCGGCGCAACGGCATCTCCAGGTGGATGATGTCGTCCTGCGGCACGTAGCCGATGCGCGTCACGCCGTCGTGCCGAACCTCCCCGCCAGACGGTGGTTGCAGTCCCGCGAGGATCTCCAGCAACGTGGTCTTGCCCGCTCCACTGCCGCCGGCGATGGCGACCAACTCGCCCGGTTCGATCGACAGCGACATGTCCTGCAGGAGCTGCCGTTTGCCGACCCGCCGGCTCACGTTGAGCGCGTCGACCCTCGCCCCGCGCGTGCTGAACGGCTCGATCTTCGTTGGATCGCCTAAAGATTCGGTCTGAAGTTGACTTGTCATCGCCAGATCATCGGCCGGTCGGGCCGGTGGTCGCATGAGGCGTTTGCCCCAAGTTGGCCATGGCGAGCAGACGCAAAAGCTCCCGACACGCCGGGCGTGCGGGAGCTTTTGCGTCTGCTCGCCCTAAGTAGCCAGGCCCCGATCGATCGCGGCGAGGGTTGCCTGGGTGCGGTTGTTGACGCCCAGCTTGGCGTAGACACGCTCGACATGGTTGCGCGCCGTCTTCTCGGCGATGACCAGCTCCGTGGCGATCTCGCGGTTCGACCGGCCCTGCGCGACCAACCGCAGCACCTCGACCTCGCGGGTTGTGAGCCCCGCCGACCAGGGCTTCCGCCGCGACGCCCGATGCCCGGCGGCGGCCAATACGGCGTCTACCGCCTCGGCGTCGAGGCGTCCGGTGCGCGCCTCACCGCGCACTTGATCGGCGGCGCCGAGGGCGTCAAAGGCAGGCCGATCCGGACGCGGCTCGAGTAGTTGCTGATACTCCACCGCCGCGGCAAGCAACCGGTCGGCCACGCTCAACTCGACGCCGGCGAGCCCGCGTGGATAGCCGGAACCGTCGATCCGTTCCTGGTGCTGGGTGGCCAGCGACGCGACCGACTCCAAGCCGCCGACCCGGCTCAGGATCCGCCCGCTCAGATAGGGGTATATCCGCAGCCGCTCCCACTCCGCGGTGCTGAGCGGTCCCTTCTTTTCCCAGATCTGGTTGGACACCCCTAACCTGCCCAGGCCGTGCACCAGGCCGGCCCGGTACAAACGCGTGATGTCCGGCGACGGCATCCGCAGACGTCGGGCCGCCTCGGCCACCAGATCGCCGACAGCCCGCGAGTAGCCCGGTGAACAAGGACATTTCAGATCGACGAAATCCGCTATTGCCCTGAGTAACTCGTCGATCTCGTTATCGTCGAGAATCCGGTCGCGGTCGGGGGCTTGCGACAACACGGTGGTCCAGACGTCGATTTCGAGCAGCCCGTCGACGATCGCGGCGGCGTCACGTTCGAACACCTCGGCCACGGCCGGGCTGAATTGCGTGCCGTGCCTGGAACGGACGACCTCGACCGCCCCGGCGAGGCCACTCGTGCGCAGGTGCACCTCGACCACATCGGCCAGGTGAACGATGTGGATTTCGATCGGAATATCTTCTCCGCGAGCACCGTTCGGCATCCCGTGGCCATCCCAGCGCTCGAAGACATACCCCAGCGCCGCCCCGACCTGCCGGTCCAGGCCCATCCGATCGGAAAGAACCCCGGCAGAGCTGCAGTGCGAATGGATCATCTTGGCAACCTGGTTACGCGCGGTGAGCACGAAGGCGGCCGAGCGGATGCCGCGCTCCCAGCCCGGCAATCCGCGCCCCACGTGACTGGCCATCAGGCGCAGGAACGGCAGCCCGGTCATGTCCACCGCGTACGTGTCGGCCCGGTAGGCGATGTCGTCGCCGAACAGTGCCGAAAGTTCGTGGGAGTCGGCATGACAACCGATCCAGCCGACCAAATTGGCGTAGTACGCGGTCGCCCGCTGTTGCGGAGTCGAGGCCCATCCGCTCGGCGATGCGTGTCGCGATCAGGGATGACCGAAGCATGTGTTCCATCGGCTGGCCCAGACCCAGATCGATCGCCAGCGATATCGCCGCCAGCAACTCGGCTCTGCGCAGGCCTTTAGTCGAGCCGGGCAGCGTCCGGGTCGGGTGCACACCCTCATTCTGGCCTGAACACGACGCCCAAGTGCGCCGTTTTTGGGGCGGATGCCTCATGTGCCGAAATGTAGCCGGGTCAATCATTTCCACATGGTCGTCGTCAACATGGCACACGAAGCCTCTCCGGTGATCCCGAGCCAGCCGTGGGACAAGCTGTTGACCGAAGGTCATGGGTCCTTGGTCAGGGCGCGACGGGTGTTTCGTTACCTGCCCTCGGCGCCGCGATGCAAGGTCTGCAACAACCCGTTCGGCGGACTGGTCGGACGGGCTTTCGCCGGAGCCGGTTTCAAACCGTCGCGCAAGAACCCCAATCTGTGCACTCGATGTTGTGATTCGCTTCCCCCGGGTGGCGCCGAGGTGGACGTCGCGGTCCTGTTCGCCGACGTGCGCGGCTCCACGGCGCTGGGCCAGCGTGGCGTTGCCACGGATTTCGCTGCGCTGCTCAACCGGTTCTACGGCACCGCGACACGCACCCTGCTGCGCCACGACGCGGTGATCGACAAGCTGATCGGCGACGAGGTGATGGCCTTCTTTGTGCGGGGCATCAGCGGTCCGCAGTACCGACAGCGCGCGGTCGCGGCGGGGATGGAGTTGCTCGAAGCGGTCGGTTACGGCAGCGACGAGGGGCCATGGCTCGAGTTGGGCGTGGCGGTCAACGCGGGCGTCGCGTATGTCGGCAACGTTGGCGAAGCGGTGGTCGACTTCACCGCGCTGGGTCATGTCGTCAACGTCTCGGCGCGCATGCAACCACAAGCCGCCGGCGGGGAGTTGCTCGTGGCGTCAGGGGTGGCGGATGAGCTGATGGGGACGGCGCCGCGGCGGCGGCTGAACCTGCGCGGACACGACCAGCCGATCGACTCCTTCGTGCTTGGCGGCTAAGCAAGTCATCGACTCGTCGTGCCGAGGGCCGCGCCAGCGGCTAACGTCGACAACTGCACGAGAGGACCCCGAGAGGACCCGAAAGGAATTGTCGATGGCCCGGGCTGAATCACCGAAGGAGCGTCCGACCAAAGCCGCCGCGGTGAGCGCAGCCGAGCGGGACGTGGCGCACATAATCCAACTCCGCGGCAGGGATCACCCGGAAACCCTGTTCAGCCGGGCCAAGCTGGCGCGCCACCGCGCGGAAGCCGGTGACTCGGCGGGTGCGATCGCAGACTACGAGAACCTGCTGCCGGATCTGCTGCGAGCCCTCGGCCGGGATACTGTGGGAACCCTCGATATCGGCACCGCTCTGCCCTCGACCCCCGCGAATGCTGGTGGCCGCCGCGCCGCGATCGCCGACTACGAGCGCCGTGTGCAGGATCTGTTGCAGCGCCTTGGAGCGACCTACTCTCGCCTCCTCTGAGCACAGTGTCTGGCCGGCAAAGCCGACCGGTTTTGCCGAGGCGCCCAGCGACTGCAGGAACAACCATGCCGCGACGGTTTGTGGCGGGTGTAGATGTGGGCATGCGATTCCGCGAGCGGTATGAGCCATGTTGCAGATCTGGCCGATTCATGAATCACGAAAATCTGGAACCACGAAAGCCACTGGTGCACTGAAAGCGTCGTGCATCAGAAGACTGTGCTTACTGCAAAACAGTTGTTGGGAGCAGATATTCACGTTTCTGCGGCGTCGATGATGGCGACTGTCGTCGTACGCCCAAGCCGGCCGCAGCCCTCGACGGCGGTCGTAGAATCGTGTTTATGACCAACACCGCGCTGCCTCCTGGACCTCGCCTTCCCCGGTCGGTGCAGGCCGCGGTGATGTTGCGCCACGGGACGAGCTTCGTCGCGGCCTGCAGACGTCGGTACGGCAGCGTTTTCACACTGCGCGTCGCGGGACTCGGCACGATGGTGTGTGTGGCCGATCCGGCCGCCATCAAGACGGTGTTTGCGGGCGATCCGAGCGTCTTTCATGCCGGCGATGCGAACACGATGTTGGGCGGGCTGCTGGGGGACAGCTCTTTGCTGGTGATCGACGACGATGTGCACCGCGACCGGCGCCGTCTGATGCTGCCGCCATTTCACCGTGACGCGGTCGCCCACCAAGCCGGCCTGATGGCCGAGATCGCCGCCGCGAACATTGCCGGGTGGCCGGTGGGCAGCAAATTCGCGGTAGCGCCCAAGATGTCTGAGATCACGCTCGAGGTGATCCTGCGGACGGTGATCGGTGCCACCGACCCGGCCGGGCTGGCCGCGCTGCGCACGATCATGCCGCGGCTGCTCAACGTGGGTCCGTGGGAGACGCTGGCACTGGCTAAGCCGGACCTGCTGGGTCGCCGCCCGTGGCGGGGGCTGCGTCGGCGCATCGAAGCAGCCGATGAGCTGCTCTACGCCGAGATCGCCGACCGTCGCTCCGATCCCGAACTAGCCACGCGCACTGACGTATTGGCCATGTTGATGCGCGCTGTCGATCACGACGGACGTTCGATGACCGACCGCGAGCTGCGTGATCAACTGATGACATTGCTGGTGGCCGGCCACGACACCACCGCTACCGCGCTGTCGTGGGCACTGGAACGTCTCACCCGCCACCCGGCGATACTGAGCAAGGCCGTGCGGGCGGCACACATCAGCGCGGCGGGCGATCCGGCCGGTGACGAATACCTCGACGCGCTGGCCAAGGAGACACTGCGGATCCGTCCGGTGGTGTTCGACGTAGGCCGGCTCCTCACCGAACCGATCGAGCTGGCCGGCTACCGGCTGCCGGCCGGGGTCATGGTGGTGCCGGGGATCGGGCTGGTGCACGGAAGCGCCGCGGTGTATCCAGACCCGGACAGGTTCGACCCCGATCGGATGCTCGGCGCGACTCTGAGCCCGACCACCTGGTTGCCGTTCGGCGGCGGCAACCGACGCTGCCTGGGCGCTACCTTCGCCATGGTCGAGATGCGCATCGTGCTGCGGGAAATACTGCGCCGGGTGGAATTGAGTACCACAACGGCAGCGGGCGAAAGACAGAAGCTAAAGCACGTCATTTTGGTGCCGCAGAAGGGCGCGCGCATCAGCGCCCGGTCGATCAGGGACGTCCCGTTAGCTGCCGAAGCGGCCACGCGCCCAGCGGCTCACGGCAACCCATAATCGGGCAACTCGAAGTCGTCGCGCACGCCGCCGGCGAGAAGCGTTGCCAACGGCCCGAAGTTCATCGCGCGCATCGCCAGATTGCGGAACCACAGACCGAATCGGGTCTTGGTGGCGAAGAATGGAATATATTTCACCGCCCCGGCTTGCTTGGCCTTTATGAACGGACGGAGGCGCTCCTCATAGGCATCGAAGGCGTCCCGGTAGTCGGCGCCGGCGCGGGCGAGTTCGCCGGCCAGCACGTACGCCTCGGCGATCGCCAGGCCGGTGCCCTCGCCGCCCAGCAGCGAAATGCACCCGGCCGCATCGCCGATCAGCAGCACCCGCCCGCGCGACCAGCGATCCATCCGGATCTGGCTGACCACGTCGAAGTACAGGTCGTCGACATCGTCGAGCGTCGCCAGGATGTTCTCGGCTTCCCAGCCGGTGCCTCCAAACTCGTTGCGTAGCTGTTCTTTCGGTGCCGCGCCGGTGCTGTCATGTGCGTCGCGGAAGATGAACAGGAACATGGTGCGGTCGTCGCGCAGCGCGAAGCGGTCCAGCTGGCGACTGGGAGTGCTGTACATGACGTAGACCAGTTCGTCGCGCGGCCGGTACCCGTCGACCACGCAAGCTGCCACCTTGCAGCCCAGGTAATGCTCGAAGTCCTGCTCTGGCCCGAAGACCAGACGACGCACGTTCGAGTGCAACCCATCGGCGCCGATGACCAGGTCGAAGTCGCGCGGCGCGCTCTTCTCGAAGGTTAGCCGGACACCGTCACTGTGCTCGTCGATGGTGGCGATGCTGTCGCCGAAGATCGTTTCGACCTTGTCTTCGATGGTGGTGTAGATCGCTGCGGCCAGGTCGCCGCGGGGCAGGCTGATCAGGTCGTCGCCGAACACGCCACGAAAGGCGTCGACGTTCACGTCGGCTTTGACCTCGCCGCCGGAGCCGACGGAGCGAACCCTTTCGACTTGGTATCCGGCTTTGCGGATCGGGTCCTCGATGCCCATGCGTTTTGCCACTTGGTAACCGACGCCCCAGAAGTCGATCATGTAGCCGCCGGTGCGGAATTCCGGCGCCTGCTCGATCAGGGTCGCGGTGTGGCCGGTCCGGTGCAGCCAGTGAGCGAGGGCCGCCCCGGCCACCCCCGCACCGCTGATTGCTACTTGCACACTGCAATTGTGCCCTATGTCATCATTCAGGATTTCGGCCGGGCCGATTGATCAATACGTTGGCAACGGCTAACGTAGCGTCGTGTGCTCGAATTCCTGGCGCACGCTTGGGATTTCGCGACCACCATCGATCGTGAAGTGGTTGTGTCCGAGTCGGTGTCGGGTCGTTTGTCCCAATGCTCGATCGACCGCTCGCCTTCAATCGTCGGGGCGACCGCCATTCACGCCGGTAACGGAAGGACAATCATGCCTATTCGAACCGAATACCCGCAGGGCGCGCCGAACTGGGTCGACCTGCAGACCACCGACCAGTCGGCTGCCAAGCGGTTCTACTCCTCGCTGTTGGGCTGGAGTTATGACGACAACCCGATGCCCGGTGGCGACGCCGTGTACTCCATGGCGACGCTGAATGGAGAAACGGTCGCCGCCATCGCGCCAATGGGGCCGGGTGCGCCGGAGGGCGCACCACCGATGTGGAACACCTACATCGCGGTAGACGACGTCGACGCGGCGGTTGACAAGGTGTCAGGCGCCGGAGGGCAAGTGCTGATGCCGGCGTTCGACATCGGCGAGGCCGGCCGGATGAGCTTCGTCGCGGATCCGACCGGTGCGGTGGCGGGTCTATGGCAGGCCAACCGGCACATCGGCGCAACGCTGGTTGGCGATACGGGGGCGGTTATCTGGAACGAATTGAATACGGAAAACCCGGATTTGGCTCTCGCGTTCTACGAAGCGGTGGTTGGCATGACCCATTCAACGGTGGAAATGGCTCCGGGTCAGAACTACCGCCTGCTCAAAGCCGGCGACACGGATGCCGGCGGCTGTACGGAACGGCCGATGCCCGGCGTACCGAACCACTGGCACGTCTATTTCGCTGTTGACGACGCCGACGCGGCGGCGGCCAAGACGGTCGCGGAGGGCGGTCAAGTCGTCGTCGAGCCGTTCGACATTCCGTCCGTGGGACGGTCTGCCGTCTTGTCCGACCCACAAGGCGGGATATTCAGTGTGCTGAAGCCGGCGCCGCAGCAGTAGCGTCACGCTACGTTCGCAAC
The DNA here is from genome assembly GCA_963840045.1 of uncultured Actinomycetota bacterium. Lineage (GTDB taxonomy): Bacteria > Actinomycetota > Actinomycetes > Mycobacteriales > Mycobacteriaceae > Mycobacterium. Next base: position 59,165 of record CAWIXL010000001.1, read on the forward strand.
CACGACCACGCCGCGGCCAGTCGCTCGCGGTCATACGTTCGCAGCTCACCTGACATCACGAAAGCAGCGGCGACGTCGACGCACCATCGCTCCCATCGTGGCGCGCCGACGACAGCGACCTTGCCAAAGTCTTTACGGTGCTTGAGATCAAAGACCGTATTGGCCCACGCCGCGCCGATGCTCCATCCGCGGGAGGACTGATCCAGCAAGAAAAGCACCTTCAGCGTGCCAAAAGCAACGTTCGCACCTGGGGCGCCAGCACATCGTGATAGTCCGCAGTGCTCAGCTTTCCGGTTGCGCGTAGACCGAGCACATCCCGGTCGCTTTCGCGCATTACTTCGATCATCGTGTCGGTGCGGTTGCGGTAAAGGCCGCGAACAACGCGTCGCCGGCCGTGCCGAGTTCGGCCGGTGCATCGATTGTTACGACGAACGCGCCTTCGTCTTCTTCGGTAGTGAAGTGCAGAGACGGGCAGCACTGCTGTTCACGACGAACAAACTCCCGCGCCATCGCGGCGGCCGCGGGGTGGTAGCGGAGTCGTATGTGGTTGCCGTCCCGGTGGTAGCCGGTCAGCGCGGTCTCGTTGAGTTCTTCGATCCATGCGATCCGAGCCGGGTAATGGCGCTGCGAGAGTACAAGTGGCCTGCGGGGATTCGCAATCTGTGCTCATCTGGGTGTTTCCTCCTGTTCGAGCGCCGATAGGACATTTTGCCGCTCAACCCATCGTCGGCCTTCAAGTCGCTTGAATGTCAAGAACGCGAGCCGGACCATGGACGTATGGCCCTCAGAATCGGCGAGCTCGCTGATGCGACTAAGACGACAGCCCCGACGATCCGGTACTACGAGGACATCGGTCTGCTCCCGGCCCCGGATCGGGTAGGCGTTCAGCGCCGCTATCACGACGATGACGTGCGACGACTGACGTTCATTCGGAGCTGTCGCGACTTTGATTTCTCGATCGAGCAGGTTCGAAGCCTGTTGGAGCTGAAGCAGGACAGCGATCGTTCGTGCCTCGAGGCCGTCAGCTGGCGGAGGCACATCTTGCGGAGGTCCACGCGAAGCTGATGGACCTCTACGCACTCGAACGCAGCATCGCGGAGCTGATCGAGGACGCGAGGGCCACCTGTGTCGGCGGCCCTGCCCCGGAATGCAGCGTGCTTGACGGGCTTTGCCGACCAGCGACGCGGTAGTTGGGATATCAACCCTGGTGTTACCGGGTTTCGATGGCGTCTTTCAGATAGCGCAGCTCGGTCCTGGTGTGTTCGCGGTCCTTCTCTACTCCGTTGAGTAGATGCGTGAAGGCTAGCGCTGCGATCCGCCCCACCAGGTGATGCGGGAACGTCGCCCACACCCGAGCGCTGACACGTGTCGTCGCCTCATCGCGCGGTTCGACGCGCCAGGTGACGCCCTCGCCCACCCGCACCGGAATGCCGAGCCAGCGATATCGCGCGTCGGCTTCCCAGGTGACCGCCCGGCCTGGATCGACCGCCGTTATCGTGCCCACCGCGACCCCGGGTATCCCGCAGATCTTTTCCTGGATCCGCAGCCTCGCTCCGACCTCCGTCGGCGGCAACGGATCCAGGTGTTCGAGGCTGTCGTGTTCGGCATTGGAGGCCAGCCACCACCCGTCGATGTCGCTGAGTACCCCCCAAACCTGCGCGTGTGGGGCGGCGATAACTACCGATTCGACGAAATCAAACAACTTTGTCCACTTCCTTTCGACTCAGCCCCCCGTATACCCCGTCCCGACACTATTCATGCGTATATGTGCATGTGAATTACGGAGGTTTGTAGTCTAGAATTGTCGCTGCCAGGTGTGGTTATCCCCTCAGCTGACCGCGGCGCTGGACCCGTAGTGCACCTGCCAGTGCTTGATGCCGGTGATGAAAGCCGACCGCAGCCGCTCGGGATCGCCCAACGGGGTCAGGTCGGGCATATGGTCGGCGATGGCGTTGAACATCAGGTCGATCGTCATGCGCGCCAGGTTGGCGCCGATGCAGTAATGCGCTCCGGTGCCGCCGAATCCGACATGCGGGTTGGGGCTGCGCAAGATGTCGAAGGCGTACGGGTCGTCGAACACTTCTTCGTCGAAGTTGGCCGAGCGGTAGAACATCACCACCCGCTGGCCCTTCTTGATCGGCACGCCGCCAAGCTCGGTGTCCGCCAGAGCAGTTCGCTGAAACGCCGTGATCGGAGAGGCCCACCGGATGATTTCGTCGGCCGCGGTCTTCGGCCGCTGCGCCTTGAACAACTCCCACTGATCCGGGTAATCGGTGAAGGCCATCATTCCCTGCGTGATCGAGTTGCGGGTCGTCTCGTTGCCCGCGATGGCCAGGGTGACCACGAACATGCCGAACTCGGCTTCGGAGAGGCGGTGTCCGTCGGCGTCGGCGTGCATCAGCGTGGTGACGATGTCCTGGCTTTCCGGGCCCGGATGCTCGGCCTTGCGCGCCGCCAATTGCATCGCATACCACATCATTTCGCCCGCTGAAGTCAGGGCGTCGTGGTCGGCGAATTCTGGATCGTCGCTGCCGATCATCTGGTTGGACCAGTCGAATAGCTGGTCGCGGTCCGCCGCCGGCACGCCGAGCAGATCGGCAATCGCCTGCAGTGGCAATTCGCAGGCCACCTGTCGGACGAAGTCGCCCGACCCTTCGGCTGCGGCCTGCGTGGCGATCCGCTGCGCGCGCTCGGCGAGGTCGCCACGCAGCCGCTCGACGGCGCGCGGGGTAAAGCCCCGCGCGATGATCTTGCGCAGCCGGCTGTGTTCGGGGTCGTCCATCATGATCATCGACGTCCGGCCCGCCTCGATCTGGCCCTGCGCCAAATCGTCTCGATAACGCGGCACGATCGACTTCTCGGCCGACGAAAAGATGTCGCTACGCAGTGAGACGTCGCGTATGTCGCGATGCTTGGTGACGACCCAGTAGCCGCCGTCGCCGAACCCGCCTTGATCTGGCGGCTGCTCATTCCACCAGACCGGAGCCGTTGCACGCAGCTCCGCGAATTCCTTTATCGGCAGCCCTTTGGCGTAGATGTCGGGATCGGTGAAATCGAACCCCGGCGGGAGATTCGGGGTGGCCATTAAGAGATAGTAAATCCATGCTTTTGGTTCCGGCATGGGCATGGCGGGGCGGTTTCGTCTACCGGGCGGTCTGCGTGGGCATTCCGGTCGGTATCTTCCTGGCCGCGTTGGTGTTTGCCGAGTCCGGGATCATGCTGGGCGCGCTGGTCGCGTTCGTGGTCCTCAGCGTCTTCAACGGGATCATGATGGCTCGGCGGATGGGCAACGCCTGGCCGGCGGCCAATGAGCTCAGCCCCGCCCAGCGGGTCGCGGTGAGTGCCGCCGTGCGTCGGGGCCGTGAGATCGACGACGCCCGGTTGGCGCCTGCGGCCATCGGTTATATCGGTGCATTGCGCGACGCCCGCGACCAATCCCGCCGCCTGCGGTGGGTGATGTGGCTTGGTGCCGCAGCGGTTTTGGCCCTTGCGGTATGGGATACCTACACCGGTACGCCCCGGCTGGCCGCCGTGTCGTGGCTCTTCGTCGTCTTCTTTGCGGTCGAAATCGTCTGGTGGCCGCGGATACAGGACCGGCTGATCGCCAACGCCGAGCGCGCCGAGCGGTCAGCCCGGCGCTGGACTGACTAGCGACAGGCCCAACCGAGCGCCGAGATGAGAGGCCGCCGTGACGACGGCCCGCTCGATCTGGCGCAGCGAAAGCAACGCGGTAAGCAGTCGGCGGGTATCGGGCAGCGGCTCGGCATCACCATCCGCCGGTCTGGCCAGCGACTCGGCTGCGTCCAGTGCATCGCCCGACGCCACGACGGTCACGTCGTGGGCACCGCCGAGGGCGGCGATGAGCGCATCGATGTTGCGCTGCACCTGGGTTGCGGCGGTGGTGACGGCGTCCGCCAGCGGTCGGGAGCACTCCGGGTGCTGGTACTGCTCGGCGCTGCGGGCCAGGTTTCGCCCGTAGTGGTCGCAGGCGGTAAACAACCGCAGGCTCAGTTGAATGCTGCGTCGGCCGGTGAGGCCGGCGACCCCCGCGAGCAACGGCTTGGCGGTGACGCGGAACTGCTGCAGGTCTCGGTCGAGCTGACGCGCCTGCTCGGTCGGGCTGGCGGTTGCGCCGTCGTAGAACATGGCGGCGATGGAGGTCTCGATCAGCGCGGACAGCGTCGTCAAAAACGTGCGGGTGTCGTTGCGGATGGTCGTCCTGGTGTTCGTCGGCAGCACCAGGATCGCGCATGCGACGCCGATGACGGCACCGATCGCGGTCTCTTCGATCCGCAGCAACAGCACGCCGACGGTGAATTGACCGAGCAGCCCATACAGCAGCGCCAGCATCGTGGTGATCCAGAAGGTCATCAGGCTGTAGGTGACCTTCATGAAATAGAAGGCGCAGAACAAACATACGAAGATCATGACGAGCGAAGCGACCTTGTCTCCGGAGACCAGGGTGGCGACCAACATGCCGCTGGGCACGCCGAGCACGGTGCCGACGAGGCGCTGCCAGCCCTTGGTCAGGGTCTCGCCCCAGGAGTTGGTGCCGGCGAAGATCACGAATGCCGCGATGACCGCCCAATACCAGCGTGCGGGCGACACCAGCTCGCCGGTGATGATTGCCAGCGCCCCGGCCACCGCGACCTGAATGGCTTGCCGTGTCGTCGGCAACAGACCAGCGGGTTTTTGCTCGTCGCCGGCTGCTACTTCCGGGCCGTCCGAGCCGTCGGGGCCGCCGTTCGTCGACACCGGGGGTGGTGCGGCGGAGTGTTCGACGAGTGCGCGGACTTCGGCGGTCGCCTTCGCCGCGGCGATTATCGCCAACGCGAGGCGGCGTGCGGCGGCCTGGCCGGGGTCATCGGTGACGGGGTGGCTTGACTGGGTGTCGATAACCCGCTGAGCGCAGCGCGCGGCCCGTCGAAGCCCATGGGGTTGTGGCATCCGAATGGCCCAGGCGAGCTGGCTGAGTGCCTCGGTCAGTTCGACGCGAGTGGTGATGGGCATCTCCGCTGCGACGACTGATCCGGTTTCTAAGGCTCGCTGACCGGCGATCGCGACCCATTCGACGGCGAGCTCAGCATCGAACAACCACGGGGTCAGTTGTTCGCCGCTGACCCCCGGCCACAGCGTCGCAGTGTCTTCGGTGTCTTCGATTTGCGTTTGCATCAGCAATGCCGTCGCGTTGAGCCGAGCGACTCGGGCCCGCATGCGGCGCCGGTGCCGTTCATCGTGGCGGCCCGACCGCAGCGCGTCGGCCGTGGTGTCGACCACGATGGCCATCCGGGCCCGCAGGGAGCGAATGGTGGCCCGCAGCACGCGATTCGGTCGATCGGGCAGCACATAGATGCTCATCACAAACGTGCACACCGTGCCCACCAGGACCGCGGCCACCAGCCAGGGCAACTGGGAGATGCCGGCCCGCAGATACAACGTGAAGAAGTAGGCCATGAACGTGACCATCCCCAGCGCCCTGCCGCGCGCCCCGAAGCGGCGGAGGTAGACGGCGACGAACACGATCACGACGAAGACGGCGTCGCTGGCCACCGCGTGGGGTGCCAGCAGCGTGGCGGCGGTGATGGCAAGGGCGGCCGGCACCGGCAGCAGCGCCATCGTGATCCGTTGCTGACGTGGGTCGGGCTCGTTGACCGATCGTGCCGCGATCATCGTGATGACGACACCCAGCAGCGCGACGGTCAAAGGCTGCCCGGTTGCCCTGGTCAGCAGGAACAGCGCCAGCAGCGAGCAGCCCAATGCGGCCGTCGTGCGCACCGCCATCCGAAGCCGCAGCAGTCCGGGATCGGATCCGATCGCCCAGATTTGCGCCCGCCGGTAAAGCTCGGCTACCGATGCGGGGAGTGTGGCGGGCGCGTTCAACATGGTATTGCCGACATTACGGACCCGCATTGCGGCGGCGATCCGCCGCCCGAGAGACCATGGAGGCATGGTCGGGTGCGTCAGCTCTGTCGGCTATGTGGAGGTCCGGGCATACGCCGAGCTCAACGATTTCGTGGCGGCGCAGTCCCGGGGTATGACCGTGCGTCGGCCGTTTCGCAGCCATCAGACCGTCAAGGACGTTCTCGAGGCGATGGGCATCCCGCACACCGAAGTCGACCTCATCCTGGTGAACGGCGATCCTGCGGACTTCTGCCACCGGCCGACCAGCGGTGACCGCATCGCCGCCTACCCGATGTTCGAAGCGCTGGACATCGGGCCCACGGCACGGCTGCGCCCGGTGCCGTTGCGCGATCCGCGCTTCGTCGTCGACGTCAACCTGGGCCGGCTCGCCCGGTTGCTGCGCGTGCTCGGCTTCGACGTGTGGTGGTCGAGCGACGCCGACGACCCGACCCTGGCCGATGTCAGCCGCAGCGAACGGCGGATCCTGCTGACCAGAGACCGCGCCCTGTTGAAGCGCAGAGCGATCACCCATGGTCTCTTCGTGCACTCCCAGGATCCCGAACAGCAGACCCTCGAGGTGCTACGACGACTGGACCTCAAGCAACGGCTCGCACCGTTCACCCGGTGCCTGCGCTGCAACGGCAAGCTCGCCGCTGTCGCCAAAGAGGAGGTGATCGACCTGCTCGAACCGTTGACCCGGCGCTACTACGAGCAATTCAGCCAGTGCCAGGACTGCGGGCGCATCTACTGGGCCGGGTCGCATCACGCCCGATTGGTGACTCTCGTTGATAGGCTGCGCGATGCCCTGTGCGGCGGACACCAGGACGAGCAAGGAGATCGTGAATCATGGTCACCGATTACAACCAAGGCCGCGTCGCCGAGCAGTACCAAAGCGCCAAGGCTCAGGCCTGGCGTTCACGCATCGAGGCCTATTCGTTCCTCAAGCTGATTGGTGACGTCCGGGGTCGCACAGTGCTCGATGTCGCCTGCGGCGAAGGCCATTTCAGCCGGATGCTGCGGCAAGCCGGAGCGGCGGCGGTGGTCGGAAGCGACATCTCCGCGCGGATGATCGAATTGGCCAGCGCGCGGGAAGCGGCTGAGCCACTAGGCATCGAATACCGCGTCGAAGACGCCCAAACCGTTGCCGCACAAGCTGAATTCGATCTCGTGGTTAGCGGCTTCGTCCTGGTGCACGCCCAAACCCGCGCCGAACTCGACCAAATGTGCCGGGGCCTGGCCAGCCGGGTCCGACCCGGCGGGCGGTTCGTCACGGTAACCACCAACCCCGCCGTGTACGACTTCAACCCGGCACCGGACTACCGCAAGTACGGCTTCGAAATGGAGCTCGGCGACCAGGCAGACGACGGTGCGCCGATCAACTTCACTCTGCTGCTTGAGGATTCGACGCTGGAGATCAAGAACTACTACCTCCCGGTCGCGGCCTACGAGTCCGCCTTCGCCCAGGCGGGGTTTCGAGACTTCGCGGTGCACATGCCCGAACTGTCGCCTGGCCCAGACGAAGACACCGGCTACTGGGACGATTTCCTGAGATGCCCCATCATCGTCCTGATGGACTGCGTCAAGGTCTAGCGGAGGCTGAACGCGGTCCCGTTACGACGCGGGGTCGACGCACGCTACTCGGCAGGGGTGAACCGGATGGCCGCCAGATGCATCCGGTCGACCGCTTCGGCGAACTCCTCCAGCGTCGGTATCCGCTGCTCGCGGAATTTCAGTCCGATAATGCGCTGCGCGCGCTTGACCCCGTAAGACTGGGCGCACCGCAGGAAGAGATCGGGGACCACCGCACGGTCTCGGATGAGCTCGCCGCGCATCGCCGTCGTCTTCCCGTCGTAAAGGACCTCCGCGGCGCCGCCGTCACGGAAATTCTGTTTCCAGGTCGCCCCGGTCAGCGCATAGAGCTGGTTGTCGATCAGATGCGCGCTCAACGGAATCGAGTATGGCCGCCCCGTCTTTCGGCCGTTGAAGTTCAGCACCATCAGCTGCTTGCGTGCCGACCCGGCGAGTGGGGTGCCCAGCAGGAACTTCAGGGCCGGGTTGGCGATCCGGAGTAAAGCCGATGGTGGATGCCCGGCGTCGACTGCATACGACTGTTCTGTCATGCCAACACCGTAGGACCAATCGGAGCCGGGAGCGAGGGGCTAGCCCGCTTAGCCGGGCGGCGCCGTCGGCGCTGCGGGGCACGCCTTCTCCCGGAGGATCGCGGAGAACTCGAGGAGGGGAATGCGCGGGGTGATGAATCCGGGGGGCACGCCGCCGCGGCCACGTCCCGCCGGCATGTACAGCACGAGGTCGTCACCGTCCAATGCCCAGGCCTGGTAATTGTCGGCCAGCTCACCCTCGGGTTGGTTCGGCTCGAATTGCTCAACATGAAACGGCGACCCGGCCAACGCCTGCTGCACGAAGGGCCGCACGATGGGCGGGATCGCCTTCAGCGGGTCGAGCCCCGGGCACAGCAGATCGGCAAGTTGCAGCTGCTTGTTTTCGCCGAAGTCGAACGTGAACGTGGTGATCTGCCCATCCGGGTGCGCCATGTTGCCGAAGTACCAATCACCTTGAAAGATAACAGTTCTCGTGTTCGGCTTGTGCATGAACACCTTAGACGCAAGGTTGGCGTCCCCGGCCCCGTTGGTCGCCGACTGGCCCCAGTCGGCGAAAAATTTCTGCAAGAAGGGCGTGAGGACCGGGCCGGAGGTCGGGTTGTCGACAAGGTCGACCGGGTAAGTGGCCTTCACATCGATGTGCACCCCGTTCTCGTCCTTGCTCACTGTGCAACGCTGCGACTTGTCGTCCCACGTTCCGTGCAGGTCGCTACACAGGTGGTTGGGGGGCGCCGACGGGCTGGCTGCCGGAGTGTTGGCGTTCTGATTTTGCCGATGGCAGCCGGAAGCCACCAGCACCGGGATCAGCACGGCGCCCAGCCACCAGCGGGCGCCTATGTGGGAAATGCGAGCGGGTCGAGGGAGGCCAGATCGGCAGCGCATTGCCATACCTTATTGCTCCTGGGGCCGCTGGCTGGTCAAGGCAACGAAAAAATCGGGGTTTCGTGTTGCCGGCCCGGCGGGTGAGCGCTCCGCGTAAGCCTGGTATTCCCAACCGTTTTGATTGGACCGTCAACGCCACGGCGCCGCGGAGCGCGTTCGTCTCCGCGGCGCCGGCCGGCTTCCCGAATCAGGGGGTGTTGCGCAGCTAGATGGCGATGGTCGTTTGGTCGTCGATGACGTTGGTGGCGTCCATCAACGGGCCCTGTTCGCTTTCCAGCGAGTCGGCGTTGAGCTGCAGCACGAACACCGCATCCCCGCTGGGAATCACCACTGTCTTCTGCGCGACGGCCCGCTTCTTGCCGCCCTTGGTGTAGGTTCCACCGAGCTGCCAGGCCTGGAAGCCGCCAAGCGTTGACGCGTTTCCGTCGCCCGAGCCGTCGTATCCGGGCAGGTTCTGCAACTCGCCGGGCGCGAACTGAATGATCTTGGCTTGGTCGACCTTGCCGGTGAGTTTGGCGACCAGCGCCACGATCGTGGGTGGGTCATTGGGATCCGCGGGCTGGGCCAAGACGATGCCGCCATACGGTGCGCCGGCGCTTTCGTTGATCAACTGCCAACCCGGGGGCACCGGCAGGTTGATGGTGGGAGAGCCGGGATCGCCGTGATGGACCGGGGTCTCGGTGAGGTTGTTGTCCCTGACGTAGTCGGCGATGGTGTACTTGGCGCCCGCCGGTGCCGTGCTGGTTCCCGACGAGGTCGTCGACGTGGCGGCGAGCGACGTCGATGTGTTGGTATTGGACTTATTGTCCGAACCACAACCAACGAGCGCCAGGCTCAGCGCCACGGTAATCGTTGCCGCCGTCAAGTATTTCATCTATTGCATCTCCCGAAAATTGGGCCGACACCGGCGCCAGCCACACCGGACTGAGACTAGCCGACATGCTCCGCAGCTTTGCTAGCCTGGCCCCGGACTTCCGATCCTGCGCGAAATACCCACCGGAACAGACGGCTATGCAGTAAAAGACACCTATGCGGTCACGAAAGGTCCTCGTCACGCTGGTGGTGGTGAGCGCTGTCTGTATGACGTTCGTTGCCGCGCCGCCCATTGCTTATGACGGTGAGCCCGGATTCGTCGCGAATCCGGTCGAGTACGTCGACACGCTCATCGGCACGGGGACGGGAGGCGAGACGGTAGGCGAGATCAACAATTTCCCCGGGCCCACAGTGCCGTTCGGAATGGTTCAGTACTCGCCGGACACCGTCGGTAATTATGCCGGCTACGACTACGACAACCGGCACTCCACCGGGTTCAGCATGACCCACGCCTCGGTGGGCTGCGCCGCATTCGGCGACATCTCGATGCTGCCGACCACCACCCCGATCGGCGCGCAGCCCTGGAACGCCCAGGAAAGGATTGTTCACGACGACACCGAGGTGGGTCTGCCCGGCTACTACAAGGTGCGGTTTCCCGGCACCGGAGTGATCGCGGAACTCAGCGCTACCGCCCGCACCGGTGTCGGCCGGTTCAGGTACCCGCACAACCGTCGGCCGGCCTTGTTCCACGTGCGCTCTGGCGCGTCGCTGGCGGGTAACTCGGCCGCGACCCTCCGGATCGAGAACGACACCACCATCACGGGATCGGCTACCAGCGGCGGATTCTGTGGCAAGAAGAACACCTACACGGTGTACTTCGCCATGAAGTTCAGCCAGCGGTTCACTTCCTACGGTGCCTGGGACGGCTACTCGGTCTATCCCGGTGCCCGCGGCGCGGATTCCCCGTACAGCGGGGGCTATGTGGCGTTTCCGCCCGGGTCGGTGCTCGAGGTGCGGACCGCGATCTCCTACGTGAGTGTTGATGGAGCGCGAGCCAACCTGGCCGCCGAAGGCACCGCGAGCTTCGACGACGTTCGCGCCGCGGCGTCGGCCGAATGGAATGCCGCGCTGTCGCGCATCGCGGTGGCCGGCAGCGATGGCGACAATCTGGCGACCTTTTACACCTCCCTCTACCGGACACTCCTGCACCCCAACACTTTCAACGACGCAGACGGACGCTATATCGGATTCGACGGCGCCATCCACACCATTGCCCCCGGACATATCCAGTACGCCAACTTCTCGGACTGGGACACCTACCGTGGGGTAGCGGCCGTGCACGGACTGCTCTTCCCGAAGGAAGGCAGCGACATGGCCCAATCGCTGGTGAACGACGCTGTGCAAAGCGGATCGTATCCGCGCTGGGCGCTTGCGAATTCGGCGACCGCGGAGATGACGGGAGACAGCGTGGTGCCGCTCATCGCGAACCTCTACGCTTACGGGGCAAGGGATTTCGATGCCAAAACGGCACTGCGCTACATGGTGAATGCGGCGACCTACGGCGGTGTCGGGCGCGACGGCTATGCGGAGCGGCCGGGAATCGCCACTTACCTTCAGCTGGGTTACGCACCGCAGACAGCGGAGTTCACCACCGACCATCGAGTCGCCGGCGCCTCGATCACGCTGGAGTGGTCCGTCGACGACTTTGCCATCTCCCGATTCGCCGACGCACTCGGCGACACCGCGACCGCAACGGAATTCCAGACCAGGGCGCAGTACTGGCAGAACCTGTTCAACCCCACCACCGGCTACATCTCGCCGCGCGGCCCCGGCGGTTTCTTCCCCGACGGCCCCGGGTTCGTGGCGTACCGATCGGGTTTCGGTCAGGACGGGTTCGACGAGGGCAACGCGGAGCAATACGTCTGGTGGGTGCCACATAACGTCGCCGGATTGGTGACTGCCCTGGGCGGCCGCACGGCAGTGGCCAAGCGGCTGGACGAGTTCACCAAAGAGCTCAACGCGGGCCCCAACCAACCCCATCTCTGGATCGGTAACGAGCCGGGCTTCGGGGTGCCCTGGCTGTACAACTACATCGGTCAACCGTGGCAGACCCAGCAGCTGGTCGACCGCGTGCGCAGCCGGCTGTTCGGTCCCACGCCTGACGGCGAACCGGGCAACGACGACCTGGGTGCGATGTCCAGCTGGTACGTGTGGGCGGCCCTGGGCCTGTACCCGGCTACCCCGGCGACGGGGATCCTCACCGTCAACACACCGCTGTTCGATCGCGCCGTAATCGCCTTGCCGGCAGGCAAATTCATTCGGATCTTCGCTCCGCGCGCGTCCGGACGAAACCGGCATAAGTACATCGACGGCCTTAGCGTCAACGGCCGGGCCGCCGATCAGACGTTTCTTCCGGAGTCGATCATTCGCACCGGCGGCGACGTCACGTTCTCGCTGTCCAACAAACCCAACCAGACCTGGGGCACCGCCGAGTCCGCCGCGCCGCCGTCGTTCGGTGCCGGCAGCTCGGCACTGACCATTAACGTGGCCTTGCCGATCGTCCGGATTGCGCCGGGAAGCACGGAGACCGTGACCGTCGACGCGCAACGGATGATCGACGCCGAAGGCGAGTACGCCATCACGGGCGCCTCTTACAGCCCAGGGGTCACGGCTGCGTCTGTTTCCGGACGGTTCCCCACCAATGGAACTGTCAGCGCGAAGGTCCCGATCACGGCGGCGCAGTCAGTGCCCGAGGGTTACTACCCCGTGTATCTGACTGCCAGGTTCGGTCAGGCCGCAAGGACGTTTGTCGTCCTTGCCGCGGTCGTCAGCGACGACGACGCCGAATGACTCGCCGCCACTCGTCAGGATTGTCGGAGCCACCAGCGGTCTCGGGCACCTCGGTTTTGGGCCGGCGGTCGTGTCGGGCCGGGGCGCGCGGCGGTGTTGAGCAGCGCCGCCAAGCGCGGCCGGTTGGCGGGTTCCTTTTCCAGGCAGGCGGCGACGATGGGAACCATCGTGGCCGGGACGCCGTCAAGGTCGGGGGCCGTAAACCGGATGTTGTTGAGCACTGCGAAGACGTGGCCGCCGTGGAACGGCGGATGCCCGGCGGAGGCGAACACCAACACTGAGCCCAAAGCGAACACGTCCGAGTTGGGGGTGAGGTCGCCGTCACCGCGCGCCTGTTCCGGAGACATGTATTCCGGTGTTCCAAACACGCTGCCGTATTTGGTAATCCCACGATCGTCGAGCGCGCGAGCGATACCGAAGTCGATCACGCGCGGACCGTCGGGGGCGAGGATGATGTTCGACGGTTTGAGGTCCCGGTGAATAAGTCGGGCGTGGTGGATGGCGATGAGTGCTTCGGCCAGACCGAGCATCACCGTCGTGGCCGTCTCCGTGGACAGTGGACCATTTTGCCTAATCGCTTCTGACAGCGTCGGCCCATCGATGTAGGCGGTCGCCAGCCATGGCGTGTCCGCCTGTGTGTCGGCATCGACGATCGGCGCGTTGAAGAAGCCGCCGACGGCCTTTGCCGCTGCGACTTCACGGGTGAACCGCTCCCGGAAGATATCGTCTTCGGCCAGTTCTGGATTCACGAGTTTGATCGCGGCGAGTCGGCCGCTGGGAAGTTTTCCCAGGAACACCGTTCCCATGCCGCCGCGGCCCAACCGCCCAACCAACGTGAAGGGTCCGATCCGACGCGGATCGTGGACCGTTAGCGGTTTCACGGCGCGCTGTTCACTGTAGCGGGGCCGAGACGTACGTCTGCCCCGACGGGTCTTCTATTGCGAGAGAGCCGATTTCATCGACGCCGAGGTTGGTTTTCACACTGCGTGTCGAACTGCCGCCGGTGCTGACCCACTCAGCGATTTGGTGGCGGGAGCCGTCCCGGCCCACCACGACCAGTCGTGCGTGGACGCCCACGGGGATGCCGGATACCTGCGCGTTGACCTGGCTGCCGGCCCCTTGCGAGGTCACCGAGACGACCAGCCGCGCGCCGGTGCGGGGGTCGACCGCTGTCGCCGAACGTGTGGGTGCCGATGTGCTCATCGTGACGGGCGTTTGGCCAGGAGGTGCCGACGTCGTCGACGTGTGTTGTGAAGTCCCGACTCCGAAAATCGTGATTCCGGCCGCCACCGCGACGGCCGCGGCACCCGCGCCGATGTAACGGCCCCGTCGAGACGGAGCTTCCTGTGGGGGAGGTGAGGCCGGCGCCCAGTTGGGTTGGCTGGACGGCATTTCCGAGGGAAAGGCGCCCGGTGCAGCATTGGGCGATCTCGGCGCAGCGGCCGGCGGCGGCTGCCGCGGGGGCGGGGCCGGCATTGGTGCCGGCAGAGGTGCGCTCCCAGTCGTGGCCCAGGTCGGTGGTGCGTAGTCAGCCGTCGGCTTCGCGGTGGTGCGGGCCGTCGGTCGCGCGGGTTCGGCATCCGGCGCGCCCTGGCCTGCCGGGCGGTCGCGCGTTGAGGCCAGGATCCGCTCATATTCGACGGCATAGGCCGACAGGCCGAGTTCGGGTTCGGTCCAATCGGCGGGCAACTCGACGGATTGGATCACTTGGCGCGGTGCTGATGTGGCGCGCGTCGCAGCGTTGCTGACGGCGACAAACGCGGTCAGCCGGGTCAGCACACCGAACCGCAGCGACGTCGTGACGATGAGCCGCTCCAGGCCGTCGGCCTCGTGGATCTGGCAGCGCAGATACTTGTGCTGCAGATCGGCAAGGAATGCCCGCGCCCACAGTTGAGTCAGCGCCCGCCCGTTGACCGGAGCCGCGTCGACGCGCGACGCCCACGGCCGTCCGTCGATGCCGGTGCCGGAGACCATGACACTTCCGTTGGGTTGGCCACGGAACCGTCCGGTGATGACCGACGAGATGCCCGAGAAGATGTCGGGTGGGCGGCTGGGCGAGATCGTGTTGGTGAGCAGCTGAAATCCGGCGCCGGCCAGGCTGAGCTGGGTCAGGAAGGGCGGCCCCAGCAGCCGCCGGATGTTCGGTGCGAGGTCGTCGAGCGCTTCTTGCTTTTCGACGAGCAACATTTCGCCGCGGCCCGCGGCAGCGAGCCGGCGCAGCAGGCCGGTGTTGACCGCTGCGCCGATGCCAATCGTGTGTACATGGATAGCAGCGGCTCGCGGAGTAAAGCTCGCAGCGATCATGTCTTCGTTGCCGATGTCCCCGCTGGTGATCAGCACCAGAATCGACGGCCGAACCGGATCGGTGAGGAATCCGGCGGCGTTTTCCAGAGCGGGCATCAGTCGCGGGTTTCCACGCGCACGCGTGCCCGAGTCAGACAGGAGATGCTCCATCGCCTGAAATCGGTTGCGCTCTGTTCCCTGCACCAGACCGTCCGCGGGCCAGCCGGGCGCGCTGACCGTGTCGGCGAACAAGAGCACGGTGAATCGGTCCGCGGGCGTCAGCGAGTCGATGACTTGCGTTGTCGCCCGGCGCGCGCCGGTCAGCCGCCATCCCGACATCGACGCCGAGGTGTCGACAAGGACCACAACGTCGCGGGCGCTGCCGGCCGGTTGATCGATGGTCGGCGGTAGGACGGTCAGCGCAAACGTGCCTTCCTGGCCGTCGCCGTCCATGCTGGTCAGCAAGGACAAAGCCGGCTGGCGGTGGGCGGTGGTGCGCATCCGCAGGACAAGGTCACGGTCAAGGCGTTGCCCGGGCAGTGCCTCGATTCGGAAGGCTGCGTCGCCTGCCGCGCCGGTGCTGTGGGTCCGTAGCGTGCACCCGATCTCCTCGATGGTGTACGCGTTAGCGGCGACGTCGATCGAAACCGACAATCGGGCGTCGATTCCCGACTGTGTCGGCGGGGAGATCCTCGACGCATCGGGCACCAGGTTGGTGTCCGCGGCCGTGCCCGCGCCGACCGGGTGGTCCGGCAGCGGGACGCCGGGGATGTGGCGCGGCGCGACGACGAGCGGGAAGCGGAAAACGATCGCACCGTCGCTGTACGACAACGGTGTGCACAGCGTCAGCCGGACATGGACACGCTCGCCCGGCGCAATCGTGCCCACCCGGATGGTGACGACATCCTCGCGTTCCTGTTCGACGATTGCGGCCTTGTCCCGCTGGGCAAGGCCTGCCGCGTACATGTCGCGGGCTTCTGCCCGCTCCCTCAACCACCCGTCAATGACGGTGGCTCCCGTCTGAATTTGCAGGGAGCTCACGGAACTCAGTTCGGGAAGCGGGAAAACATAGGTCGCTTCGAGCGGGCTGAAGCCGTCGTTGCGGAACGTTGTGCGAAGGTCGGCCAACGCCGCCAACCCCGCAATGTCGGCGTGCAGCCATACCTCCTCGAGCGGCAATTCACCGCCTGGAACGTCGACATAACCGAACCCGCGCTCGCCGGGCAGCCGCGGTGCGACAACGTCGTCAAAGACCGGCGTATGCACCACATCAGCCCCCTTCTCCGAGGCAGTTTCCGCACGTCATGCCAGTGTGGCACAAGTTCGGAAATAGCCGTCCGGGGTTAGCTGGCGCTAGATCATCTCGTTCCTCGTCAGCCACCGCATCACCGGCCAGCCGACGAATACCGGTATCCAGCAGGTGAGGACCCGATACAGCAGCACCGACGGGACACCGATGGCTGCGGGTACGCCGAACGCGGCCAGACCACCGATCAGCGCCGCTTCCACGGCCCCGACGCCACCGGGTGTCGGGGCGGCCGAGGCAAGGGAGCCACCGACCATCGTCACCACGCTGACGGTGATGAACGTGGTGCCGCCGCCGAACGCTTCGACACTGGCCCAAAGCGCCAACGCTGCACCGAGAGTCGTTCCGGCAGCACCGAGTACGATCAAGGCGAGTCGCTTCGGCTCGCGGGCAAGCTCGAGCAGGTCGGTGGTGACCTCTTTCAGCTTCGGGCGCACCGCCGTAGCCAGCCATTGTCGTAGCTTGGGTACCAACAGAAACGCGCCGATGATGCCCAGCGCCACGCCGGCGATCAGGTACAGAATGGCGGCGTTGGGGACGAAGTGCGACAGATCGGTCGAGGCGCCCGCGACGGTGCTGAACAAGATCACCAACACGACGTGGACGATCACCTGCACCGCTTGCTGCAGCGCCACGGCCGCGGTGGCCCGTAAGGTGGTGAGACCGCTTTTCTGCAGGAACCGGGTGCTCAGCGCCAGCCCGCCGATGCCGGCCGGAGTGGTAGTTGCCGCAAAGGTGTTGGCTACCTGCATGATTGATAGCTTCCAGAAGCTCACCAGACCGTCGGCGCAGGCCCACAACGCGCCGGCGGCGCCAAGATAGGTCAACGCTGAGACTGCCAGGCCCAGCAGCGCCCACCAGTAGTTGGCATTCTTCAGCTCGGAAAAAAACGTCGGCACGGTGCTGATGAACGGATACGCGACATAGACCAGCGCACCTAGCAACACCAGCTGGATGACCTGGCTGCGGGTGAGCCGGGTGATGGTTTCGGTTTTGATCTCGTCGGCACCCGACTGGCGCTGGACCTCCGCGCGGGCGCTGGAGATGACGGTGCCCGGGTCGGCCACCGATTCTCGGATTCGTTTTGGCATAGCCGATTTGGTGAGCCGGCGCGACGCGTTCAGGATGGTGTCCTTGCCGAACGTATCGATCGCCGCGCCCACCGCGGACTCCGCGTCGTAGAGCGCCGACGTCGTCACCAGCAGTTGGGCGATGTCAGATTGGAGCTGGGCGTCGGTGGCGCCGTACTCGGCGTTGCCGAAGCCGCCGAAGAGCACGGTGCCGTCGTCGACCGTGATCTCGTGACTGCGTAAGTCGCCGTGGGAGATCTGCTGGCCGTTCAGGGTCCGCAACGATTTCCAGACGCAGGCAACCGGTGTCTGGGATACGCATTCGTCAAGCGGGATCCCGCGAACCGGCTCACGCGCATACAACGTCCATCCTCGCTCGAGCCCGGCGACCGCGATTGTCGACGTGTTGGCAACACCGGCGTCGTTGATGGCGATGGCCATCAGGGCGCGATGCTCGACGGCGCGATGCATGGAGGTCTGCAAGGGTGCGGTTTCGGTGCCGCGCAGCCGCAGCTTCCGCCAGACCTGGAGCAGTGCGCCTCCGCTGCGCTGATGCGGGCCGTACAACTCGACGGCCGCGGGTGCATCGGAATCCTCGGATGAGGCCGCAAGAACGAGCGGCCCGGGCCCTGCCGGCCGGACCACCCTGAGACCGGTGACGACGCATCCGCGACGGGCCAGCGCTCGCACCGCACCGTCCAGCGGCACCTCGAGTGCGGGGGTGCCGACGACCAGGACCACCAGCGCGCCGACGAACCACCCGACCGCCAACCCCAGTAACGAGCGGGCCGGAACAACGGCGCTGATAACGAGGTGGATCGGCACGAAGGCCAGCAGCAGCGTCCACCACCAGCGTCGCCAGCGCGCCGGCAGCCAGGGACCCGAGACGGTGAGCACCGCCGCGAGCATCGCGATCCACCGCGGGTCGTCGAGGAATTGGGCGAGCACAGTGTTCAGCCGGTCGGAAAGGTCGACGTGCCAGCGGGGTGCCGCGATGCCTTTGCCGGTGATCGACAGCGGGAAAGCGGCAAGCAGTGCGGCGGCGGCATAGGCGCCGAGCAGTTTCCATTGCTGCGAGACGATCAGGCCGATCAGGATCATGAACGGCAACGCCAGAATCGCAATGCCGTAGGCCAGGTACACCAGATCGGATTGAGTGGGGGACAGGACCCCGACGATCTGGGAGACGGATTTCTCGAGGTCGACGCCACCGCGGGCGGGTGATCAGGGAGCTGACGATGACGGCCGCGAGGAAGAGCGCCGCCAGGACAACGCGGATGATGTCGTTGGTCCGTCGGGTTAGCGGTTGCAGCAAGCTGCCGGAAACGGTGATGTCTCGCCCGTCAACTCGCATGTTGCCAAGATCCTTTTCAGATCCTTCGGACCAGCGCCGCGCTGTTAACGGCCCGCGGACAACTTAACCGGATTACGTCTTGACGGACAGCCTGGAGACAGGTCGCGCGCGTAGGGTCGATACATAGTCGTGCTATCGAAACTGGAGGGAGACGAGCGTGCCGAGAACCGACAACGACACCTGGGAGATCACCGAGAGCGTAGGTGCGACCGCGCTGGGCGTCGCGGCGGCCCGTGCGGCGGAAACCGAGAGCGAGAACCCGCTGATCAGCGATCCGTTTGCGCGAGTATTCCTGAACGCCGCCGGGGACGGCATGTGGAACTGGTTCGCCGCCGCCAACCTGCCTGCCGAGATCGTCGAAGCCGAACCGGACCTGAAGCCGCGGATGCAGGGCATGGTCGACTACATGGCCGCGCGGACGGCGTTTTTCGACCAGTTCTTCCTGGATGCGGCGCGCGCGGGCGTGCACCAGGTGGTTATCCTGGCCGCCGGTTTGGACTCGCGGGCGTGGCGGCTGCCCTGGCCGGACGGCACGACGGTCTACGAACTCGACCAGCCCCGGGTGCTGGAATTCAAGTCGGCGACGCTGCGCGAACGCGGCGCCGAGCCGACGGCCAACCTGGTCGACGTTCCGGTGGACTTGCGCCACGACTGGCCGGCGGCCTTGCAGCAGGCCGGTTTCGACCCGTCGGCGCCCAGCGTCTGGTCGGCCGAGGGACTGTTGCCGTTTCTGCCTGCGGTCGCTCAGGAGCTGCTTTTCGAGCGGGTTCAGGCGCTCGGAGCCCCCAGCAGCCGGATCGCGGTGGAGGCGCCCGGTCCCGACTTCCTCGACCAGGACGCGCAAGCCAAGCGGCGCGAGGACATGCAGCGGGTGCGCGATTTGATCACCAAATTGGAGCCGCAACGCGAAATCCCCGACGTCCAGGATCTGTGGTACTTCGAGGAGCGCGAAGATGTCGGCGATTGGTTAGGTCGCCACGGCTGGGACGTGACGGTCACGCCGGCCGAAGATTTGATGGCCCGCTATGACCGCAGGCCCCCGCAAGAAGTCGAAGATGCGGCGCCGAAGACGTTGTTCGTGGCAGCGCAGCGGGCGGGGGAGTGAGCGTGACGAGAACCGACAACGACAGCTGGGAGATCACCGAGAGCGTCGGGCGCGACGGCGCTGGGCGTGGCCTCGGCCCGCGCGGCGGAAACCCGAAGTGAGAATCCGTTGATCAGCGATCCGTTCGCGCAGGTCTTCCTCGACGCCGTCGGCGACGGCGTGTGGAACTGGCACTCCGCCCCGCAGCTACCCCCCGAGCTCGTCGAAGCTGAACCCGAGTTGCCGCTGCAGATGCAGGCGATGGTCGGCTATATGGCCTCGCGCACAGCGTTTTTCGATCAGTTCTTCTCCGATGCCGCTGGTGCCGGCATCCGCCAGGCGGTAATTCTGGCGGCGGGCCTGGACGCGCGGTCCTGGCGGTTGCCGTGGCCGGACGGCACGACGGTCTATGAGCTCGACCAGCCCAGGGTGCTGGAGTTCAAATCGTCAACGCTGGCCGAGCACGGTGCCGAGCCCGCTTGCAATCGGATCGCTGTCCCGGTCGACTTACGCCACGACTGGCCGGAGGCCTTGCGGCAGGCGGGTTTTGACGCTTCGGCACCCAGCGTCTGGTCGGCTGAGGGGCTGATGCCGTATTTGCCTGCCGCGGCCCAAGAGTTGCTTTTCGAGCGGGTTCAGGCGCTCGCCGCTACCGGCAGCCGGGTCGCCGTGGAGGCGCTGGGTCCGAAGTTTCTCGACCCTGAATTTCGCGCGAAGCGCCGTGCCCGGATGGAGCGGATCCGTGAATTCATGGCCGTGGCGGACCCGCAACGTGAAATACCCCGGACCGACGAGCTCTGGTACTTCGAGGAGCGCGAAGACGTTGGGGACTGGTTCCGCCGCCACGGCTGGGAGGTGACGGTGACGCCGTCCGATCAGCTGATGGCCGGGTACGGCCGCAAAGCCCCCGCCGAGGTCGAGGACGAAGTCCCGGGCAATTTGTTCGTCGCTGCACAGCGGGCGGAGAGCTAGCAACCCCAAGCTAATAGGCCGAGTGGCGCGGCTTCCTCTGACGTCTGTGGTCTGGCCACTTGACGTCTGACCTATGGCCAGCGCACACTATGCGCATGGCGCTGCAGCCGGTGACTCGTCGATCGGTGCCTGAAGAGGTTTTCGAGCAGGTCGCGACCGATGTGCTCAGTGGGGAGATGCAACCCGGCGAGGCCTTGCCCAGCGAGCGCCGGTTGGCAGAAGTGCTCGGGGTATCCCGGCCCGCTGTCCGAGAGGGGCTTAAGCGGCTGTCTGCGGCCGGTCTTGTCGAAGTGCGCCATGGCGGCGTCACCACCGTGCGTGATTTCCGGCGGCATGCCGGGCTGGACCTGCTGCCCCGGTTGCTGTTTCGCAACGGCGAACTCGATACCTCGGTTGTTCGCAGCATGCTCGAGGCCCGGCTACGCAACGGTCCGAAGGTCGCGGAGCTGGCGGCCGAACGGCACGGACCTGAATTGGCGGAGTTGCTCGAGGATTCGCTACGCGCCCTTGAGACCGAGAAAGATCTGTTCGAGTGGCAGCGCCACGCGCTGGAGTTTTGGGATCATGTTGTCGACAGCGCCGGATCGATCGTATATCGGTTGATGTACAACGCATTTCGGGTCGCATATGAGCCGGCGCTAACTGTCCTGGCCACCGCGATGACCGCTGAGGTCAAGCGTCCCGATGCCTACCGGAAACTGGCCGTTGCGATCTGCTCGGGTGATCCCTTGAGAGCCAAGAAGGCCGCCGAGCACTTACTCGGACTCGCGAACACAAGGTTGATGGCCGCACTTGACAGCCCGGGGCATCGGCGATGACCGCTCACACCGTGATCACCACCTATCTCCGGGAGCAGATACAGCCCGGGATCGACGCAGTCGGCGGCTTCTACCGGATGTGCGTCCTGACCGGCAAGGCGTTGTTTCGACGGCCCTTCCAGTGGCGTGAGGCGATCGAACAGGGCTGGTTCATCACCAGTATCTCCTTACTGCCAACCCTCGCGGTCTCAATCCCGCTAACGGTGCTCATCATCTTCACGCTCAACATCTTGCTGGCCGAGTTCGGCGCCGCCGACATCTCAGGCGCGGGCGCTGCGCTGGGCGCGGTCACCCAGCTGGGCCCGCTGACCACCGTCTTGGTAATTGCCGGCGCAGGATCGACGGCCATCTGCGCCGACCTGGGCGCCCGGACCATCCGCGAGGAGATCGATGCGATGGAGGTGCTCGGCATCGACCCGATCCACCGCCTGGTGGTGCCCCGCGTCGTCGCCGCTACCATCGTCGCCACACTGCTCAACGGAGCGGTGATCACCATCGGCCTGGTCGGCGGTTTCATCTTCGGTGTTTTCATCCAACACGTTTCGGCCGGCGCCTATGTCAGCACGCTTACTCTGGTAACCGGCCTGCCGGAGGTGCTCATCTCGGTGGTCAAGTCGGCCACGTTCGGACTGATCGCGGGCCTGGTCGGCTGTTATCGCGGGCTGACCACCAAGGGCGGCCCCAAGGGCGTCGGCACCGCCGTCAACGAGACGCTGGTGTTGTGCGTGATCGCGCTGTTCGCGGTCAACGTAGTGCTCACTACGATCGGCGTCCGGTTCGGGACGGGGCGCTAGCATGTCCGACTCGTCGACCGTATTGCGCGCGCGCTACCCGCGGACAGGGGCCAATCACAACCGCTATGGGGCCGGCACGGCCCGAAGATTTGAGCAAATCGGGATTTTCGCACGGTTCACCCGGATGAGCGTCTGGCAGATCGGGTGGGCGCTGCGCCGCTACCCCAGGGAAACGCTGCGGCTCATCGCCGAGATCGGCATGGGCACCGGCGCGATGGCCGTCGTCGGCGGCACGGTCGCGATCATCGGATTTGTCACACTGTCCGGCGGTTCGCTGATCGCTATCCAGGGCTTCGCGTCGCTGGGCAACATCGGTGTCGAGGCATTTACCGGATTCTTTGCCGCACTTGCCAATACACGTGTCGCCGCGCCCATCATCGCCGGTGTCGCGCTGGCCGCCACGGTCGGTGCGGGCGCCACTGCGCAATTGGGGGCCATGCGGATCAGCGAGGAGATCGACGCGCTGGAAGTCATGGGTATCAAGTCGATCTCGTATCTGGTGTCGACCCGGATTCTGGGCGGGCTGGTGGTGATCGGGCCGCTGTACGCGCTGGCTCTTGACATGGCTTTCACGTCGGGGCAGGTCGTCACGACGGTGTTCTACGGCCAGTCGAACGGCACTTACGAGCACTACTTCCGTACCTTCCTGCGCCCAGAGGATGTGGGCTGGTCGGTGGTGGAGGTCGTCGTCATAGCGGTGGTAGTGATGGTCACCCATTGCTACTACGGCTACACGGCCAGCGGCGGTCCGGTCGGTGTCGGCCAGGCCGTCGGTCGATCAATGCGTTTGTCGCTGGTCTCGGTGGTGATTGTCGTCCTGCTGGCCCAGTTGGCACTCTACGGCGTCGACCCCAACTTCAATCTCACGGTGTAGCCGCCATGACGACGCCGATGACCCGCAAGTCCCGCCGGCTGTGGATCTACCTGGAGGGTCTGGCCCTGTTGTTAGCAGGTGCGTTGGTTCTTGTACTGGTGTACTTGCAATTTCGGGGGGATTTCACCCCGAAGACCGAGCTGACAATGGTGGCGACGCGGGCCGGGTTGGTTATGGAACCGGGGGCGAAAGTCACCTACAACGGGGTCCAGATCGGTCGGGTGGCCGACATTTCGGAGATCGAGCGGGACGGGAAACCGGCGGCCAAGCTGGTGCTGCAGGTGAATCCGAAGTACGTCGACTTGATTCCGGTCAATGTGCTGGCCAAGATCGAGGCGGCGACTTTGTTCGGCAATAAGTATGTTTCGCTCATGTCGCCGGAAAACGCTGAGCAGCGGCCGATCTCGTCGCATGATGTGATTGACGTGCGGGACGTGACCACCGAGTTCAACACATTGTTCGAGACGATCACTTCGATCGCCGAAAAGGTGGATCCGATCGAGCTGAACGCGACGTTGTCAGCAGTGGCGCAGGCGCTGGATGGGCTGGGCGCCAACTTCGGAGAATCGATCATCAACGGCAACCATATTCTGGCGCAGTTGAATCCGCGGATGCCGCAGGTCGGCTACGACGTGCGCCGGTTGGCGGATCTCGCTCAGATCTATGCCCGCTCGTCGCCGGATTTGTGGGCCTTTCTGCGCAACGCCTTGACCACCGCGGGCACGCTGACCAGGCAACAGCACGATCTGGATGCCGCATTGTTGGCGGCGGTGGGCGCGGGCAAGACCGGCGAGGACATCTTGACCCGAGGCGGGCCGTATCTGGCGCGCGGCGCCGCCGACCTGGTACCTACCGCTGCGCTGCTCGACGAGTACAGCCCCGAACTGTTCTGCATGGTCCGCAACTTTCACGACGCCGCTCCCAAAGTCGCGAACGCGGCTGGCGGCAACGGCTATTCGCTGGCGGCTGCGGGAACTGTTCTGGGGGCGCCGAACCCCTATGTCTTTCCGGACAATCTGCCGCGGGTGAACGCGCGCGGTGGACCCGGTGGACGGCCCGGGTGCTGGCAGCCGATCACCCGGGAATTGTGGCCGGCGCCGTATCTGGTGATGGACACCGGCGCAAGCGTCGTGCCGTACAACCACCTTGAGCTCGGCCAGCCGATGTTGAACGAATACGTCTGGGGACGCCAATTCGGGGAGAACACGATCAACCCATGAAAATCACCGGCACCGCAATCAAACTCGGAATCCTGTGGTTGGTCCTGTTGGCGTTCACCGTGGCGATCATCATCGTGTTCGGCCAGGTGCGGTTCAACCGCACCACCGGGTATTCCGCGGTGTTCACCCATGTCAGCGGACTACGGGCCGGACAGTTCGTCCGCGCTGCGGGGGTGGAAATCGGCAAGGTCTCCAAGGTGACGTTGATCAACGGGGACAAGCGGGTATTGGTGGACTTCGACGTGGATCGCGAGCTGTTGCTGGATCAGGCGACGACGGCGTCGATCCGCTATCTCAACCTGATTGGCGACCGCTACCTCGAGCTCAAGCGCGGGGACAGCGGCAAATTGTTGGCCCCGGGCGCCACCATCCCGGTTGAGCACACCCAACCGGCGCTGGATCTCGACGCGCTGATCGGCGGATTCCGCCCGCTTTTCAAGGCGTTGGATCCGGCAAAGGTCAACAGCATCGCCCAGTCGATCCTCACCGTGTTCCAGGGGCAGGGCGCCACAATCAACGACATCCTCGACCAAACCGCTTCGATCACCGCAACGCTGGCCGACCGGGACCGCGCGATAGGCGAGGTCGTCGGCAACCTGAACACCGTGCTGGCCACCACCGTCAAGCACCAGAACGAGTTCGACCAAACGGTCGACAAGTTGGAAGTACTGATCACCGCACTGAAGAACAGAGCCGATCCCTTGGCGGCTGCGGCGGCACATATCAGCAATGCCGCCGGAACCCTCGCCGACCTGCTACGCGAGGACCGGCCGTTGCTACACAGCACTTTCGGATACCTCGAGGGCATCCAGCAGCCACTGATAGACCAACTGCCGACTCTGGACGACGTGTTGGCCAAGCTGCCGGCTGCCTACCGGATCATCGGCCGTGCCGGCGGCATATACGGTGACTTCTTCAACTTCTATCTATGCGATCTCTCGTTGAAAATCAACGGATTACAGCCCGGCGGTCCGGTACGCACCGTCAAGCTCTTCGGCCAGCCCACTGGGAGGTGCACCCCGCAATGAGAACTCTGACGGAATTCAACCGGGGCCGCGTGGGCTTGATGGGTGTGTTGGTCACTATTCTTGTAGTTGCTGTGGCACAAAGCTTTACCAGCGTGCCGATGCTGTTCGCCACACCCACCTATTACGCACAATTCACCGACACTGGCGGCATCAGCGCAGGTGACAGGGTGGAAATCGCTGGGGTGAACGTCGGGCTGGTGCGCTCGCTGGCGATCGGCGGGGACAAGGTCCTGATCGGATTCTCGTTGGCCGGCAGGACAGTCGGTACGCAAAGCCGTGTGGCGATTCGCACCGATACAATTCTTGGCCGCAAGAACATGGAGATCGAACCACGTGGTTCGGAGCCGTTGCAGCCCAAAGGTATTCTTCCGTCGGCGCAGACCACTACGCCATACCAGGTCTATGACGCGTTCGTCGATGTCACAAAGGCGGCGACCGGCTGGGACATCGACGCCACCAAACGGTCGCTGCAAGTGTTGTCGGAAACCTTCGATCAGACTGCACCGCATTTGAGTGCTGCCCTCAACGGTGTCAAGACATTCTCCGACAGCATCGGCCAGCGCGGCGAACAGATCAAACAACTGCTGGCGAACGCCAACAAGGTCGCGCGCGTGTTCGGCGACCGCAGCGGACAGGTCAACGGTCTGCTGGTCAATGCCAACACTCTCCTGTCCGCGTTCAAGCAACGCAGCCAGGCACTGAGCATTCTGCTGAGCAACGTGTCGGAGGTGTCAACCCAGGTAACCGGCCTGATCAAGGAGAACCCCAACCTCAATCACATGCTGCGGCAGCTGAGCGCGGTCAGCGACGAGCTGGTCAAGCGCAAGAAGGAACTTGCCGATGTGCTGGTACTGCTCAGCAGATACACCGCTTCTCTGACGGAGGCCGTTGGTTCCGGGCCGTACTTCAAGGCGATCGTGGCGAACCTGCTGCCCTACCAGATCCTTCAGCCGTGGGTTGACGCGGCGTTCAAGAAGCGTGGCATCGATCCCGAACAGTTTTGGCGCAGTGCCGGGCTGCCGGCATTCAAGTTCCCCGACCCCAATGGCACCCGGTTCCCCAATGGCGCTCCGCCGCCGGCGCCACCGGCGGCGGAAGGCACGCCGGCGCATCCGGGTCCCGCCGTCCCGCCCGGGTCGCCATGTTCCTACACCCCGCCCGCTGACGGCCTGCCGCGACCCGCAAATCCATTGCCCTGTGGGAATTCTGGTCAAGGTCCGTTCGGCCCGGTCCCGTCCGGCTTTCCGGCGCCGGTCGACGTCCAGACGTCGCCGCCGAACCCAGACGGGTTGCCGCCTACAGCCGGCGTGCCGAGCGCGGGGCGGCCGGGTGAGCGGCCGCCGGACGTTCCCGGCACGCCGGTGCCGTTGCCGGGCCACGCGCCTCCTGGCGCACGCACGGAACCGCCGGGGCCGGTAGCCGGTTCCGGCGCCCCGCAGCCGACAGTGCCACCGGTTCTGTCGCCGGGCCTCGCGCCGCAGGGACCCGGGCCGCAACTGCCGGCCCCGTTCGTCACGCCCGACGGGACCGGAGGGTAGCAACCAATGAGCACCATCTTCGACATCCGCACGCTTCGACTGCCGAAAGTGTCTCGCAGCGTGGTGATTATCGGATCGTCGGTGGTGGTGTTGACGCTTGTCGGCGTCGGCTTCGGTGCGCAGCTGTACCGCAAACTGACCACCACGACTGTTGTCGCGTACTTTTCCGAAACGCTTGCGCTATACCCCGGGGACAAAGTTCAGATCATGGGGGTGCGGGTCGGTTCCATCGACAAGATCGACCCGGCCGGCGACAGGATGCGAGTCACGTTGCACTACAGCAACAAATACAAGGTGCCCGCCAACGCCACCGCGTCGATCCTCAACCCCAGCCTGGTGGCCTCACGCAATATCCAGCTGTCACCGCCCTACACCGGTGGGCCGGTGCTGCAGGACGGCGCGGTGATCCCGATCGAGCACACGCAGGTGCCCGTCGAGTGGGATCACCTGCGCGACTCCCTCAACGGGATCCTCCGGCAGCTGGGTCCGACCGAGGAGGAGCCGAAGGGGCCGTTCGGCAAGCTGATCGACTCGGCCGCGGACAACCTGGCAGATAAGGGCAAGCAGGTCAACGAAACCCTGAACAGTTTGTCGGACGCACTGACCGCGCTGAACGAGGGCCGAGGAGACTTTGTCGCGATCACCCGAAGCCTGGCGCAGTTCATCAACGCGCTTTACCAGAACGATCGGCAGTTCAGTGCACTCAATAACAACCTGGCCGAGTTCACCGACTGGTTCACCAAATCCGACCATGACGTGGCCGACACGGTCAAGCACCTCGACGACGTGCTGGGCACCGTACGAAAGTTCGTGAACGACAACAGATCCGTACTGGCTCGTGATGTCAACAACCTCACCGACGTGACCACCACGATCCTGCAACCCGAGCCGCGGGACGGCCTGGAGACCGCGCTGCACGTGCTGCCCACCTATGCGGGCAACTTCAACAACATCTACTACCCGCTGCACAGCTCGCTGGTGGGCTTGTTCGAGTTCCCCAACTTCGCGAATCCAATGCAGTTCATCTGCAGTGCGATCCAGGCCGGCAGCCGCCTGGGCTATCAGGACTCCGCCGAGCTGTGCGCGCAGTACCTGGCGCCGGTGCTGGACGCAATCAAGTTCAATTACCCGCCGTTCGGCGCGAACTACTTCAGCTCGGCGGCCACCTTGCCCAAGGAGGTGGCTTACTCCGAGGAGCGGCTGCGCCCGCCGCCCGGGTACAAGGACACCACCGTCCCAGGGATTTTCTCGCGGGATACCCCGTTTTCGCACCGCAACTCTGAACCCGGCTGGGTCGTCGCGCCCGGCATGCAGGGCATGCAGGTTCAGCCGGCCACGGAGAACATGTTGACCCCGGAATCGCTGACCGAGCTCATGGGTGGTCCCGACATCGCGCCCCCGCCGCCGGGAACCAACCTGCCCGGACCGCCGGACGCCTATGACGAGTCCAATCCGCCGCCGCCAGGGTATTCGCAACCCGCACAGCCAGGCCCGGCCCGGTGAACGCGGTGAGCGTGGTACGGCGACAGATCATCGGCGCCGGTCGCAGCGGACTGGTGTTGTTGCTGGCGGTGATGGTGTTGACTTCGTGCTCCTGGCGTGGCATCGCCAACGTGCCGCTGCCGATTGGCCGTGGCACGGGTTCGGATCACCTGACGATCTACGTGCAGATGCCCGACAGTCTGGCGCTGAACACCAACAGCCGGGTAAGGGTCGCCGACGTATGGGTCGGCACAGTACGTGACATCAGGCTGATCAACTGGACCGCGACCCTGACGCTGGACCTTGATCCGACCGTGAAGCTCCCGGCAAACGCGACCGCGAAGATCGGACAGACCAGTCTGCTGGGCACGCAGCACGTCGAGCTGGCCGCGCCGGCAGACCCGTCGCCGCAGCCGTTGAGAAGCGGTGACACCATCGGCCCGAGGGACTCCGCGGCCTACCCCACCGTGGAGCGGACATTGGCCAGTATCGCGGTAATCCTCAATGGTGGCGGCATCCCGAACCTCGACTTGATTCAAACCGAGGTCATCAACATTCTTGATGGCCACGTCGATCAAGTCCGCGAATTCCTCGGTCGGCTGGACACATTCACCGCCGAGCTAAGCCGCCGACGCGACGACCTCACCCGCGCAATCGATTCGACCAACCAACTTCTGGCGATTGCCGCGAGCCACAACGACACGCTGGATCGGCTGCTTACCGACATTCCACCGCTGATCCAGCATTTCGCCGACACGCGCGAACTTTTCGCCGACGCCACCGAATCTTTGGGGCGGTTCAGCGAGGTCGCCAACCGGGTTCTGTCGGATACCCGGCCAAACCTTTACCGAAGTCTGCAGTCGCTGCAGCGACCGCTCAAGCAACTCGGCCGGGCCGCGCCGTATGTGGTCGACGCGTTGAGATTGGGCCTGACAGCCCCCTTCAACATCGACAAAGTGCCGAATGTGATCCGCGGCGACTATGTCAACGTGTCGGGCGCGTTCGACCTCACGCTGTCCGCCGTCGATAACACAATGCTGAGCGGAACGGGACTCTCAGGGATGCTACGAGCGCTCGAGCAGGCGTGGGGGCGGGATCCCAACACCATGATCCCGGATGTCCGTTACACGCCGAACCCGAACGACGCCCCCGGGGGACCGCTCGTGGAGAGGGGTGAGTGAAAGATGCTGACTCGGCTCATCAAAACCCAGCTGGCGTTGTTGGCAGGGTTGGCACTCATCGCCGTGGTCGTGCTGGGTTGGTACTACATTCGGATACCCAGCCTTGTCGGCATCGATCGATACACCCTCTACGCCGAATTGCGGCAATCCGGAGGGCTGTATCGCACCGCCAACGTCACGTATCGGGGCATCACCATCGGAAAGGTCACCGCCGTCGAGCCCACTAAGGGGGGCGCGCGGGCAACGTTGAGCATCGACAAGGGCTACCAGATCCCGACCGACTCGTCGGCCAATGTGCATTCGGTCTCGGCGGTCGGCGAGCAGTACCTCGACCTGGTGTCGAGCCGTACCGGTGGCCCGTACTTCGGCAACAACCAGACGATCACCAAGAGTACGGTCCCCAGCCAGATCGGCCCGGCACTTGACGCCGCCAACAACGGATTGGCAGCGCTGCCCAAAGACAAAGTTGCGTCACTGCTTCGCGAGACGTCAAAGGCTGTGGGGGGGCTGGGACCATCCCTTCGTCGCCTGGTCGATGCGACCCAGGCGATCGCCCACGATTTCAACGACAGCATCGACGACATCGACGACATCATCACGCGTTCGGCGCCCATCATCGACAGCCAGGTCAGTTCCGGTGACGACATCGGGCGATGGGCCGCGAACCTCAACACTCTGACCGCACAGACCGCGCAGCAGGATCCAGCACTGCGCAGCATTTTGGCCAACGCGGCGCCTACCGCCGATGAGGTCAACGCCACGTTCGGCGACGTGCGGGAGTCGCTGCCGCAGACGCTCGCCAATCTCGAGGTCGTGATCGACATGCTCAAGCGCTACCACAATGGCGTCGAACAGGCACTGGTGTTCTTGCCGCAGTCCGGCGCGATCGCGCAGTCGGTCACGTCGGAATTTCCCGGACAGGCGGCGCTCGGCGTCGGCGCCCTGGCGTTCAACCAACCGCCGCCGTGCCTGACCGGCTTCATGTCGGCATCGGAGTGGCGGGCACCGGCTGACACCAGCGTCGCGCCGCTACCCAAAGGCACCTACTGCAAGATCCCGATGGACGCGACGAATGTGGTTCGCGGAGCACGCAATTACCCGTGTGTGGACGTCCCCGGTAAGCGGGCGGCAAGCCCGCGCGAATGCCGCAGCAACGAGCCCTATGTGCCGCTGGGCACCAACCCCTGGTACGGAAATCCGAATCAGATCCTCACCTGTCCCGCGCCGGGCGCGCGTTGTGACCAGCCGGTGAAGCCGGGCCAGGTGATCCCGGCGCCACCGGTCAACAACGGCTCCAACCCGCTGCCCGCCGATCGGGTGCCAGGCACACCGCCGCCGGTCAGCGATCCGTTGCAGCGACCGGGGTCGGGCACCGTCCAGTGCAATGGGCAGCAACCCAACCCGTGCGTCTACATGCCCGACCCGGTTCCCACGTCGATTTATGACGTGCAGAGCGGCAAAGTCGTTGGGCCCGACGGTGTTGTCTATGTTGTTACGAACTCCACCCACGGTCTTGAAGACGGGTGGAAGGACATGCTGGCACCAGCCGGCTGAATCCTAGCGATCTTCAGGGTTTGAGATTCAGCTCACGTCGTGTTCTCGCCGATCAGCACTCCGGCCCGTGCACACTGATCACATCAATCGCAGGAATCTCCGCGGGTCGGGGTGGTCGTGGTAGCCGCGCCCTAGCCGACCCCGGCTTCGGGATCCGAATTCTCTTCGCCGCCATCCTCGGTGCGACGGACATGCCCCCGCCACTTCTGAAATCCACGGCGTGCGGCGAACGCGCCGACGATGGCGCTCAGACACCACACCACTATCGCCGCGTATGCCAGCGCCGAGGACCGATCGCGGATCGAGGCGCCCAGCGCCGTGTAGGCGAATGCACGCGGTGACGAACCGATGAACGAACCGACGGCCATCTGCCACATCGGAACTCCGAACGCCCCGAATGTGTAGGAGGCGAGCGCATCCGAGATGCCGGGGACGAAGCGCTGACCGACGACCGCCCATAGTCCGCCTCGTTCGATCAGGGCGTCGATGCGGTCGG
The DNA here is from genome assembly GCA_963840045.1 of uncultured Actinomycetota bacterium. GTDB lineage: Bacteria > Actinomycetota > Actinomycetes > Mycobacteriales > Mycobacteriaceae > Mycobacterium. Next base: position 90,785 of record CAWIXL010000001.1, read on the forward strand.
CGCGTTGGGGCCCGAGCAGACTTCGTGCGCTTTCCCTGCCGGCCCGACGGCCGATGCGGCTCGCGACGATCGCGGTGCCTACCGCAGCACCCAGCGTCACAAAGATGCCGAGTACCGGACCGAACAGAATCCCGCTGCCCGCGGCCAGGATCGAGCCGGGTACGAACAACGCGCCCAGGACGGCCGACACCACCACGTAGACCAGCGGTGCCACCGGGCCCGTCGCCGAGACCGCGCGCCGCACCGCCTCGATGTCGATGACTCGCGCGATGGCTACCAGGTAGAACATTGCGAGCAAGAAGCCGGCGAACAGGGCTACCTGCACGATGTGGCGTCGTCGGGATTTCGGCGGGGAGCCGTCGTTGTCGACCATACTGGCGGCCATTCTCCCGTTCTTCCCTGCCGATAGATGTCGGACCCCTGCAGGAGACTCGGCTCAATCGACGCGGCCACCGAGATCGCGTCCATACGGAATGGGGCCGGGATGGGAAACAGGGCGAACTTCGTCATTGTGAAAGATCAGGACTGGCAGCTCTATTACGCACACTGGGCGGGCGGCCGCGTACTCGATGCGCTGATCGGCGGGCCGGAACTGGCGCTGCGGTATGCGCACTCGCTGAGGCCCTCGGCGAAGAATCAATGGGTCGACCCGATATGGGCTGACGGCGGGGTGCTCGTTGACCTGGATCGACGGCGGGTGCTGTTCTTCGGCGACGGACTCATGGTCGAAATGCAAGAACGTCGGGCCATGATCAGCGTGCTGTCCGCGGTATGGCCTGGTTATGCGATCGGGTGGGCGTACGACGGAACCGTCGAACTGGCGGGATATGTGGGAGCCGAGCTGCCGCGCCCCACCTGGGACAAGCAGCCAACGCTTCGGCTGGCCCGCGGTCGAAACCATCTGTGCCACCTCGTTTCTGTTATCGACGCCACGGGCGAGGTCCGGATGTGGCCGTTGTGGTGGCACTTGAGTAAGGCTTGGCACGGGCCCGCGTTGTTGGACAAGCTGCCCGGCCCGGGCGTCCGCAGCTTGACTCTGGGCAAAATCCCGGAAGGCGGAGTCCACATTGACGTTCCCCGAAACACGTTGGGAGCGTGGCAAACCGCCGACACGATGGGCATTTTCCACGACCTTGCGGACCTGTGGAGCGGGTGGCAAATCGAGTGCTGGGAAGATCGCTTCGAGGAACAGGCGCATCGCTGCAAGGGCGCCTTGCGGATTCCCGAATTGGACTTGGCCGCCGGCGTGGACAGTGCGCAGGCGGGGATCCGTGACAGGGTGTTTCAGAGCTTCGAGGACGGCCCGACAGGGCGGGTTCTCAAACTCGCGGAGCTGCTGACGCCTATCCGCCCGGGTCTGGTTGTGAGCGACGATGCCCTCACCGATTGTGCAGTTCGTCCTCGCCAAGCTGAGTGGGCCCGCTTCATCGACGCGTGCAATGTGCTCCGGGGTGGCCATGCTCGATCGGCTTGAGAAAGGGCGACAGGAGGCGAGCGCATCACAACATCATGATGCGGCGATGCTAAACTGGGTTGTGCGCACTACCATCGATCTTCCCGACGACCTGCACAAACAGGCGCTGGCGATCGCGCGGGACACTCATCGCACCCTGAGCGAAACGGTCGCCGACCTCATTCGACGCGGGTTGGGGGCAGGTAGCAGCGCGGCGGTCTCCACAGATCCCAGGACGGGGTTGCCTTTGGTGAGCGTCGGAACGATCGTGACGTCCGAGGACGTGCGCTCCTTGGAGGACGAGGAGTGACGGCGCTGCTCGACGCGAATGTGCTCATCGCACTGGTCGTTGCCGACCATGTGCATCATGACGCTGCCTCCGAATGGCTATCGGCATCCGGCGCAGAGTTTGCGACGTGCCCAATCACACAGGGAAGTCTTGTTCGATTCCTGGTGCGGATGGGGCAATCCGCGGCGGATGCACGAGATGTCGTCAGGGCAATCGAGGGCGCTAGCCACCACGAGTTCTGGACCGACAGTGTCTCTTTCGCCCAAGTCGAGATCAAGGGTGTGGTCGGGCACCGGCAGGTGACAGATGCTTACCTTGCCCAACTCGCCCGAAGCCGCAAAGGGCAGCTGGCGACTCTCGATAGTGGGCTGGCGCACCTGCATAGCGATGTCACTGTACTCATTCCGACGCCGGGATAGCCGCTGCGGCCTGCAGCCGCTGCCGTAACCCGCTCGCACGCAACGCCCGTCGCCCGACGGCGGCGCGTACCGAGGCCTCGGACCCGACCACCCGCACCTTGGCTTTCGCCCGGGTCACCGCCGTGTAGAACAACTCTCGCGTCAGCAACAGCGAATCTTCGATAGGCAGCAGCACCGTAACCTCATCAGCCTGGCTGCCCTGGCTTTTGTGGATCGTCATCGCGTGCATCGTCTCGACGTCGCCGAGGCGGCTGGTGGCGAAGTTCAGCGGCCCGGTCGCGCCGGCGATGACCGCCCGCAGACCGTCCGGACCGGCCACGGTGACACCGGTGTCGCCGTTGTAGACGCGCAACCCGTAGTCGTTGGCCGTCACCAACAGCGGCCGTCCGGCGTACCACTCCGACCATGCCGGCTGGCCCGTTTCCTCGGCAATCCACCTCTGCACCTGCGTATTCCAGTGCGCCACGCCGAAAGGCCCGCGCCGGTGCGCACACAGCAGCCGATGCTCGTCCAGCGCCGACAACGCGACTTCCGCAGCGCCCAGCACGGCCGCTTCCCGCAGCCGCAACGCGTGCGGCACCAGGACCGATCGCAACCTCTGCGAAGGGTCACCACCCTCCCCGAATTCGAAGAATTCGATGTGCTCATCACCAGAGCGGAGCAGCGCCAATACCTGATCCGCGTCGCCGACCCGGATCGCGTCGGCCAGTGTGCCGATCGATTCGCCGAACCGGTGCGAGGTCCGCAGCGCCGCCACCCGCACGTCGTTGCGCACCGACAGTCCGTCGACCAGATCGGCCAGCACCGCGCCCGCCTCCACCGACGCCAGCTGTTCGGCATCACCGACCAGCACCAGCCTGGCGTCCGGGCGCACCGCCTCCAGCAGCCGCGCCATCAGGGTCAGCGACACCATCGACGTCTCATCGACCACAATCACGTCGTGCGGCAACCGGTTTGCGCGGTCATGCCGAAACCGCGTCGAGGTGCCCGGCTTGGATCCCAGCAAGCGATGCAGCGTCACCGCGTGTAGTTCGCCCAGCCGGGATCGGTCGCGGGCGTCGAGCGTGGCCACCTCGTCCGCCACCGCCTCCTGTAGCCGCGCGGCGGCTTTGCCGGTCGGTGCTGCCAGCGCGATGCGCGGTCGCGAGCGGCCCGCGAGCTCCGCTTGTTCGGCGATCAGCGCCAGCAGTCGCGCGACGGTGGTGGTCTTTCCGGTTCCGGGCCCACCGGTCAGGACCGTGACACCTTGGGACAGCGCGATTTCCGCGGCTTCCCGCTGTTCTTCGAAGCCGGACGGGAAGAGTCGCTCGAAGGCGGGCACTTCGACGGTCGGTGTGGAAACCACGGGGGCCAGCAGGTCCAGCAAGTCCCGGCACACCTGCTCTTCTTCGCGCCAATAGCGGTCCAGGTAGAGCAACCGGTCGTCGTGCAGATGCAGCACCGCGCCGAGCAACGTGCTCGCGCGGACCGCCGCCAACCACTCCGCAGACGCCGGCCACGGCACGTCGCCGGAGGCCGTGACCTCGGCGATGGTCGAGATATCCACGCACACCGATCCGGCCCGAAGCGCACGCACCGCCAGCGCCACCGCCAGTGCCACCCGCTCGTCGGCTCTCCTTGGCCAGCGCGCAGAGTCGTTGTGCTACCTGCACATCCGAGATATCCAGGATCCCGGCGGCATTGAAGGTCTGCAACAGGCCGGTCAGCGGCGATGGCAATTTCGACGTCAGGGGTGGTCATGCCGCCCGCCGGCCCTGGTCGAGTAGATCGGACAGTGCAACCACCAGTTCCGGTGACGGGTCCCAGCCGAATACGCCGGCCGGGTGGCCGCCGGACACCGGGGTGTCGACACCGCACATGCCCCGCACGAACAGGTACAGCACCCCGCCGAGGTGGCGCCGCGGATCGTAGCCAGGCTGTCGCCAGCGCAGAAAGCGATGCAGCACAGCGGTATACAACAGCGCCTGCAGCGGATAGTCCGAGTGCAGCATCGCCTCGGTCAAACGCGCAAAGCTGTAGTCGGCGGCGGTGTCGCCCAGCAGGTTCGTCTTGTAGTCCACCACCAGGTATCGCTGCTCGGGCAGGCGCAACACCACGTCGATCGAACCCGACAGGTACCCGCGCAGCGACTGACCGCCCAAGTCGCGCGACGTCAGTCGATCGGCATAGGAGGACAGCGGGTCATCGTCGGGCAGATGTAACCGCAGCAGCTCACCCACATCGGACAACGAGACATCCGGCGCAGCACCGCGCAGGTCGCCGCCGGCCAGCGGTATCTCGAAGTCCAACTCACGCAGGCGATCCCGCACGCCGATCTGCCGCAGCGTCAGTCCGCCGGCCAATGCGCCCAGCGACGTATCGTGCATCGGCACCAGGGCTGTGGCCAGCTCGCGCGGCTCCGCATCGACCGGCCACCACGCCGCATGCCGTCGTACCTGCTCCTCGAGTTCGGCGGCCAAGTCACCGACTTGCGGGTCCGCTGTCTCCAGCACCGCATGCACCAGGGACCCAAATGTCGCACCGGCCGGCATCGCCGCCAGTGGAGAAGCCAGATCGGGACCGGGACCCGGCTCCGTGACGACGACCGCCTCGACCTCGTCGTCGCGTACTTGCACCTCCGGTTCGCTGGCCACGCCAGCCGGCGTTACCGGCTCCGCGCCGCGCACCAGCGCCGAGTACGACGTCCGCCGCCACGTGGTGTCAATTCCACGGTGAAAGTGCCGAACCGCTAAACCACCGGCGGCCAAGGGCTTTTCGACGTCAGCGGGGGGGACGATGATCGATTTCTCCACGACTGGCCCGCCCGCGGCCTCCCATCGCGCGAAAGCCGCCCACGCGTCGTCGTCGGTGACCCGCGGCGCGCACCGGTCCGGTACGTTCGGGTCCCCGCCGCTACGACCACGCAGCAGCCGTGACAGCCCGCCGTTGATCTCGTCCTTGCTGGGCGCCCACCATGCCACCACCTGGGATTGCGCCCGGGTAAGTGCCACGTAGGTGAGGCGGATGTTGTCGCAGGCCGCTTCCCGGCGGTTCAATTCTTCGACCGATTGCCGCTGCGGACTGCGTCTTTCGCCGCCGATATACAAGCAGCGGGTGTCACTGTCGTCGTGATACAGCAGGATGTCGTCGCTACGGACATGCCGATTGAACAGGAACGGCAGGTACACGATCGGGAACTGCAGACCCTTGGCCACGAACACCGTCATGATCTGCACGGCTCCGGCGTCACTGTCCAGGCGACGGTTGCGTTCGATCGCGCCGCTGCGGTCGTCGCACTGCCGCCGCAGCCAATCACGCAGTGCCGGAAGGCCGCATCGTTCCCGATGCGAGGTCTCATGCAGCAACTGCCCGAGGTGCGCGAGGTCGGTCATGTGTCGCTCGCCACCGCGTTGACGCAGCACCCGGCGACCCATGCCGCCGAGCTGGGCGGCCTCGAACACCGCCGCCACGCCGCGCTGCCGAGCCTGGTCGGTCCACTCCCGCAGCTTGGCGGCGACCCGGTCGGTAAGCAGATCACCCTCGCTGGCGAGGGTTTCCGCGGTCTCGCCGAAGAACATCGTGCAGGCGGCCGCGCGGACCAGCCCGCTGCGCTGCGGCGCGTCGAACGCCTCCAGCAGACACAGCCAGTCCTTGGCGGCCTGGGATGCGAACACATCGGTGTCGCCGGTGTAGATCGCCGGGATGCCCGCCGCCGCCAAGGCATCGCGGCAGGCCCGCGCGTCTATGTGATGCTCGACGATCACGGCGATGTCCCCGGCCCCGACGGGCCGGCCGGCGAAGGTGGCGCCGCTGGCCAACAGTGCCGCGACGTCGGCGGCCAGGTCGGCGGGAATGTACTGACGCAGCCGGTCGATCGGCACATTCGTCGTGCCGGCAGCGGCTCCGTAGCCGACGGCGGGCCGGGTCACGACGCGCAGCCGAAACGGCGCATTGCGCGGCGCACCGGCCAGACGGTGGCCGGCGTAGTGGGCATCGATGTCGTGGACGACGATGTCGCGGTGGCCGAGCGTCGCGCCGCGCAGCACCGTCTGCAGGCTCTCCACCAGCACACTGTCGCTGCGCCAGTTGACGCCCAACGTGTAGCGGGCGTCGGCGGTGCGGGCCGCCCTGAGGTAGGTGTGGATGTCCCCGCCGCGGAAGCCGTAGATGGCCTGCTTCGGGTCACCGATCAGGATCAGCGTCGCGTGGTGGCTGAACGCGCGCTCGAGCACCTGCCACTGGATGGGGTCGGTGTCCTGGAACTCGTCCACCAACACTATCCGCCAGCGCCGCCGCATCCGGTCCCGTGCCGGGGAGTCCGCTGCGGCGAGGGCTTTCGCCAACCGGGTAAGCAGGTCGTCGTAGCCGAGAATGCGCAGCCGGCGTTTGCGGCGTTCGAGTTCGTCGACCACCCGCGCGGCGAAGCGCAGCCGGACGGCGCCCTCGGTGTCCGGGTCCGGATCGAGCGGGCGCAGCTGCGCGTACGGGTCGGCGACGACCTTGCGGGCCAGGTCGAGCGCCTGCGTATACGTCAGCGCCGGGTCGTCTTCGTCACGTCCGAAGTGCGCGAGGTAGAGGTCGTCGACAATCTCGCGCACCAGGTCATCGAGACTCTCTTGCAACGTGAAACCGGTGTCGGTATCACCGGCCACACCAAGGGATTTGAGTACCGACCCGCAAAACTCGTGGGTGGTCGCGATGGTGGCCGCATCGAAGTTCGCCAGCGCATCCCGCAGGCGGGTCCGCCGCGCGGCACACTCGATTTCGTCGGCTCGCGTCAGGTATTCGACCAGATCGCTGGCGGGGGCCGCTCGGCCATCCAGCGCGGCCACCGCCGCGACTATCTGGTCGCGGACGCGCTCTCGAAGCTCGCGGCTGGCCGCCCGGTTGAAGGTGATCAGCAGCATCTCGTCGAGCGTGGCGTCGGTCTGGGCAAGGTAGCGGGTGACCAACCCGGCCAGCGCGAACGTCTTGCCGGTACCGGCGCTGGCCTCCAGCACGATGGTCGAACCCTGGTCGGGCAGCGGACCCAGTAAGTGGAAGCGGTCCATCACGTGTCCGCCCTTTCGGATGCCAGCAGCGGCAGCCACAGCCGGGCGGCGAGTGCGCCCAGCCGGGTATCTTCGCCGGGCATCTCCTCGCCGGGGTGTGGCGGGCCGAGCAGCACGCCGAACGCGGGCTTGTCGCCCCAGACCCGCACGTGCGCACGCTCGCGGTCGTCGCCGTCACGATAGTTGTTCGACAACCACACCGCCTCAGCGGCGTCGTAGGGCTCGTCGCCGTCGCGACGCGCCTCGGCCCACGCGCAGGACGTTTTCAGCGGCAGCGGCAACGGCTCCCGCCGGCCCGCGTCGTACAACAGCACCAAGTCGCGCAGCACGGCCACGGGATCAGCGGGCGGCACGAATAGCCGTCTGCTGATCTGATTTCTAGTTTTGCTGCGGCCGATGCACAACGCCGTCCAATCCCGGCCCGGCTGCTGCGCGGCCAGCGCCACCAACGAGATCCACGACGCCAGTAAATGTTTGGGTGCCAACCTGGAATATGTCACCGAAACTATGTGCTCGCCGAACACCGGCATGACCGTTCCGGTGAGCCTTCGTAGGCCGCCGAGGTCGACGTCGAGGTCGTACGCGTCGCCGTCAACCGTGCGGTGCCGCAGCGCGGCCAGCGCGAGATCGCGTGCGCGATCCCGGATCTCTTTGGCCTTGCGCATCCCGAGCCGCCCGGGCGGTAGCGTGCCGCGGCGCCACTCGGCGTTGGCGGCGGTGTCTGGATGCATGCCGCGCAACATGTCTCGCAGCATCCGGTCGCCGACCGTCCAGGCCTGAAGCGGGTCGATCTCGACGGGCATCGCGTCTTCGACGGAGTCGACGTCCCACGGCAGCGTGTAGTCGAGGGCCCGGAAAAATCCTTTGACCGGGTCTTTGAAAAAGTCCAGCAGATCGGCCAGCGTCACATCCGTGATGGGCGGCGCGGACAGTGGTCCAGCGATGAAAGCCGTTGGTGTGCAGCGCCTCCCGGCGGCAGATTCTGCCGCGGCCAGCGCTGACGGGTCGAACGTGAACGGCTTGCCGGGCAAAAGTTCACCGGGCGCGACGTTCTTGCGGTCGAACGGCTGTAGCGGGTGCCTGGTGACGATCCGTTGACGAACCGGCGCCGCGGTCGTCTGGTCCAGCGCGTCGAGCAGTTCGGCCAGCGGCACCGCCGGTGGCCGCGGCTGACCGGTATGTTCGTCCGCGCCGGTGTAGGTGATCACCAGCGTCTCGGTGGCCGCACCGATCGCGTCGAGCAGTAATTGGCGGTCCTCGGAACGGATGTCGCGTTCACCGGTCATCGGTTCACACGCCAGCACGTCGTCGCCGTCGGGGACAGTGTGTCGCGGAAACGATCCGTCGTCGAGCCCGACCAGGCACACCACCCGATGCGGCACCGAGCGCATCGGCACCATCGTGCATACCGTGAGCGTGCCGGTGCGGAAGTTGGCCCGCGTCGGGCGTCCGGCCAGATAGCCGTTCAGCAGCGCGTAGGCGTCGGGCAGGCGCAGCACGGTGGATGCACGAAGGCCCGCCCGCGCCAGGATGTCGGCGAACTCGCGCTGCAGCTGCGCCTCCTGCCACGCCTCATCGGACCGGGTCAGCAGCGCGACACCGTCGGTCAGGGCATCCAGCCAGCCAGTCAACGACATCGTGCCGCTGAATCTTTCGGTAATAGCACGCAGCCGATCGACAAACTCGGCCAGCCGCCCCGCCAACTCCACCCGGTTGCTGCCGACGTCATCGAGCGGCAGCGCGGTGCCCAGCCACGCCTGCGAATCGTCGGACATCGCCACCCCGGTGAGGATGCGGTCCAGGCCGAATCGCCAGGTGTTGTGCAGGAAATGGTCCAGGCCGTACGGGCGGCGGTGTTGCTGGTCGAAACCCCAGCGGATGTTCGACTGGCGGACCCAGTCGGTGATGGTGTCGAGATCGTCGTCGGTGAATCCGAACCGGGCACGCACCGGGGCCGCCTGCGCGAGGTTGAGCACCTGGCTGGCGGTGGCGCGGGTTCCCGCCAGAGTGAGCAGTTCGGCGGCCACCCCGAGCAGCGGGTTGGTCTGAGTGATCGCGCGGTCGGCCAGCCGCACTCGCAGCCGATGCGCGGGATGGGCTTCACCGGCTATCTCGCCGAGCCCGAAGTCGGCGAGGATCAACGGCGCGTAGGTCTCGATATCGGGGCACATCACCACGATGTCGCGGGGCTCGAGGGTGGGGTCGTCCGCCAACAGGCCCAGCAGCACCTCGCGCAGCACGTCGATCTGACGGGCCGGCCCGTGGCAGGCATGCACCTGGACCGACCGGTCGCCGGCGTCCAGCGTGCGGCCATCGGGACGTAGCGCGTTGGCGCGGATGTCGGATTGCAGCCAGCCCAGCAAGGTGTTTCGTTCGTGGAAACCGGCTGCCGCCCCCAAACCGCCCAAGCAGCCTAAATATTCGTCGGTGTCGGGACGATCGGGCAATGCGCGCTGCAGCTCGCGCAGGTCGCGGCCGAGCGTTTGCAGCAACGGATGCCTGGCGGCACGGCGGCTGGTGTCTTTGCTGCGTGGCACCGGACGATGCATATCGGGCAGGCCGGCGAGTGCCTGCCAAAGCTGGTCGCTGGGATGCGGCAACCACAGATGCAAATCGTGGTGGGTGGCCAGCGCGTCAAGCAGCTCGATGTCGGTGACCGGCAGCCGCGTGTGCCCGAAGAGGGACATTCGGGCAGGCAGATCGGCGGGCGACTCGCGTAGCCGGGCGACGGTCTTCTCGTGGCGGAGATGCGGCGGATCGGTTCGGATGGTGGACACCAGCGCGCGCCACAGCTCAGGTTGCCAGGTCAGGTCGCTATCGAGGTCCCCCAGGTCGCCGTCCAGCCAGTCGGCCAGCAGCCGTGGCCGTTGCCGGGCATAGGAGGCGAACAGCCCGGCGAGCCGGCGCGCGACCGCGTAGCGGCGACCCTTGCGCAGCCCCGCCTCGGCGGCGTCAGTGTCGAAGTGACCCAAATGTTTTGCCAGCGTCTGGCACCACGGCTCGTCGAGACTGGCGTCGATCGCCTCGAGCAGCGGCCACGTCATCGCCTCGGGTGACCACGGATCGTCGGCCCGGCCGTCCATGGTGCCGGTGATCCCTAAAATCTCAGCGATCAACGAACCTGGACTGCGGAACGCCACCCCGGCGCAGACGCCGTCGCCACTCCCGGGCCGGCGCCCCAGAACATGCGAAAGCCGCTGGCTCAGCCAGCGTTCCACGCCGCGCGCCGGCACCAGCACCAGCTCCGCGGCAAACGGGTCCGGCAGCGGATTGGCCAGCAGTGCGCCGAGACCGTCGACGAGGAGATCGGTGCGCTCGGCACGGTGGAGATGAAGTGCCATCGCGGGCCACCATAGACCGCCCCACCGACGGTGATGGCACCCTGGTTAGGAAGTCCGCAACAAATTAGACCCGGAAACCAGAGAGGCACGTGATGGAAGCCTGGGATGCGATCTGTGCCCGACGCAATGTACGGGAGTACAAGACAGAGCCGGTGCCCGACGCGGACCTGAACCGCATCGCCGAGGCCGGGTGGCGGGCACCGTCTGCGAAAAACCGCCAGCCGTGGGACTTTGTCATCGTCACCGACCGAACTCAGCTGCAGGAGCTGTCCACGGTATGGCGGGGCGCCGGTCATATCGCCTTGGCTCCGGCCGCGATTGCCTTGGTCGTGCCGGTGCCGCCGGACGACCGCAGGTTGGTGACCGATCAGTACGACATCGGTCAGGCGACGATGGCGATGATGATCGCGGCCACCGACCTGGGCATCGGCACCGGCCATTCGTCTGTCGGAGATCAGGAAAAGGCGCGGGCCATCCTGGGTGTCCCCGACGACCATCTGGTGGCCTTCCTGCTCGGTATCGGGTATCCCGCCGATCGCGCGCTGCGCCCGATCCGGAAACCGAATCGGCGGCCCTTCTCCGACGTTGTCCACCACGGACATTGGTGAATCTGATGAGTCAGAAGTCCGCAGCAGTGGGGACGCGCGAGCACCAGGGCGACTACGGGTACGACGGGTCTTTTCACACCGTCTCGGCGGGGGCTCAGCTGGCGGTTGTGGGAGCTGGGTCGGCCGCCCTGCTCGCGGCGGCGGGAGTCAGCCTGACCCGGGGCAAGCGGCTGGTGGCCGCACTGGCCGCGGCCTCAGCGGTCGAGCTGATCGCGACCGCGGCCTCCTACATCTACGCGACACGGTCGGGCAAGTTCCGCGTGTGGGATGACATTCTGGATGACCTGCGGTTGCGTGGTGACGAAACGGTGCTCGACCTGGGATGCGGACGTGGTGCGGTGTTGCTCGCCGCGGCCAAGCGGTTGCCGCGGGGGCGTGCGATCGGCGTCGATCTCTGGCGCGCCGACCAGACCGACAACTCGCAGCAGGCCACCTTGGCCAATGCGGCGGTGGAAGGCGTCGCCGATCGCGTCGAGGTGCATACCGCCGACATGACCGAGCTGCCGCTGGCCGACGAGAGCGTCGACGTGATCGTCAGTAGCCTTGCGATCCACAACATTCCGGATCGCGCCGGTCGGCGACAGGCGCTGGACCAAGCGGTCCGCGTGCTGCGGCCGGGCGGTCGGCTCGCGATCGCGGACCTCTGGGAGACCGGTCACCATGCCGCACGTTTGCGTGAGCTGGGCTGGCAAAGCGTGCGGCGCCGCAACCTCGGGTGGCGCATGTGGTACGGCGGCCCGTGGTTTTCCACCCGTCTGGTCACCGCGACCAAACCGGGCTGAACGGGTTATCAGGGGTGCCAGGGGCCCTGACCATGCCAGTGGCCCTGGTCGTGGGGCTCGCCGTCGCGGTAAAAGTCGTCGTGGCAACGACCGCCGTCCCAGTTGAATCCCCAGCCCGGGTCCCAGAACTGACCGGGGCACCAGTGGTAGTCCGGCAACGGCGCGGGCGCGGCCTGCACCGTTGCCGCCTGCAAACCGGCGAGTCCCAATCCTGCAGTGAGCATGGTCGCGGCTGCCGCGAGACGTGTCATGTTTTTCTTCACGCTTCGTCTGTTACCACCCGAGCCGATCGTTCAAACCAAACTCACATAATTAGCCTTGGCCATCGTTTCCATCGCCCTGGCCGGCCGCGGTTAAATTGTGTGCTGGGCCAGCATGATTCATTCCCTCGTCGACTTTCAGCAAAGCGTTGATCGCCGGTCGCGGGAGCTTTGCCCGGCGCGCACGAACATTGAATTCTCATGGAGTTAAGTGACTTCGGGCAAATTTTCGGGGCTTTCCATGCGGGCCAGGGTGGCAAACTCCAGCTAGTTTACTTGTGGCGCAATCACTATTTGCCTGTGCCACACTGGCATCCGGCCGAGAGGACATGCGGTTGTGCCCACCTACGCGCGACAACGCCGTTGCTGCCAGGTCGAACCGAGGCGCTACCCGTGGACCTGGATCGACGAAGGCGGGTAACGCCGCACACTGGCCCGGCGTGCATGCTAGGGGCATGAACAGAAACGAGATCACCGAGCAGATCGTCGTTGCGCGCCTGACCAAGGGCCTGAGCTGGCAGGAACTGGCCGACGCCATCGACAGGCCGGTTGTGTGGACCACGGCGGCGTTGCTCGGCCAGCACCCGATTCCCGCCGAGCTCGGCAAGGTCCTGGCCGAAATGCTGGATCTCGACGAAACGGCCGTACCGGTGCTCGCGGCGCCGCCCATGCGCGGCGGACAGCCCATCTCGAACGGGGGGTGCCCACCGATCCCACCATCTACCGCTTCCACGAAGCGCTACAGGTGTACGGCGGCGCCATCAAGGAGCTGATCCACGAGCAGTTCGGTGACGGCATCATGAGCGCAATCAACTTCAGCGTCGATTTGCAGAAGAAACCGCATCCGTCGGGTGACCGCGTAGTGGTGACATTCGACGGGAAATTCCTTGCTTACGACTGGGTTTCGGCCGAAGGCTGAACAATGGCGGCAAAGGAACCCGTGGATCTCGTCTTGTCGGGTGGCGGTGTCAAAGGCATCGGCTTGGTGGGCGCTGTGGTCGCTGTGTTGGACGCCGGGCATTCGGTCAAGCGGGTATCCGGCGTCTCGGCCGGTTCGCTGGTCGGTTCGATTCTGGCCGCCGCGTCCAAGGGCGACCAGCTGACAGCGGAAGATCTCAAGGAACTCGCGTTGAATCTGCCCTTTCGGAAGTTCCGCGATCCGTCTGCGCCGCTGCCCCTGGTCGGTCAGGCGTGGGGACTGCTGCATGAGAGCGGCCTTTATCGCGGCGACTTCGCCCACGAATGGGTTCGCGGCGAGTTGAAGAACCTGGGCGTGACAACGTTTGGGGATCTGGCGCTCAGTGACAAGCAACTACCGGCTGAGCGCCGCTATCGGCTGGTGGTCACCGTCACCGATGTGACGACCGGACAGCTGGTGCGGCTGCCCTGGGACTATCGGCGGGTCTATGGACTCGATCCCGACGACCAACTGGTAGCCGACGCGGTCCGCGCCTCGATGTCGATCCCGTTCTATTTCCGGCCGGTCAGTTTGACCAGTGCCGACGGGATCACGTCCACCCTGGTCGACGGTGGCGTGCTGTCGAATTTCCCGATCGACTCGTTCGACCGGTTCGACGGGAAACCGCCACGCTGGCCTACCTTCGGTGTAACGGTGATGCCGAACCTGCCTGAAGGCAACGACCAGCTGATCCCCGGAGTCGGCGTGCTGCGTCTGCTGGGGCCGCCGTCGGTTCTGCTGGAGCAACTGATCACCACCATGTTTGTCGGCCATGATCAGACCTATCTGAACCAGCCCTGGGTCAGCGCACGGACGATTCGGGTTGATTCGACGTCGGTCAACTTTCTCGACTTCGACATCTCCCGGAAGGACGCTCAAGCGCTGTACGCCAAAGGCTATGCCGCCGCGCAGGATTTCCTGTCAACCTGGAACTGGGTCGAATACCTCGAACGGTTCCGACCGTTCCAATAGCTTCCAACAGCAGGGCCAGCCGGCCAGCACTACAGCCCGAACTCGGCTTCTATTCCGTCGATCCCGGCGCGGATGGCTTTCAGCGCGTCGGCGCGGGCGCGCAACTTGGTTGCGGCGTGGGCCTGCTGGTTGAGACCGGCGAACTCCTGGGCGGCCTCTTCGGCGCGGCTGCGCACCATCTCGGGAAGCGCGATCTCGTCGACAAAGCCTGCGGCGAGGGCGGTTTCACCAAAGAATGTTTTGGCCAGGCCGGCGGCTTGCTGGTACGCCGACTGCGTCAGGCGCAGTTTCATGACCGCCAAGGCCGCATACGGGATGGTCATGCCGATCGCGACTTCGTTGGCCTGAATGTTGTACGCGTGGGCAGCCACCCGGTGGTCCCCGGAGGACAACAGGAACGCTCCCATTGCGATGGCATGGCCGGTGCAGGCCATCACCACGGGCTTGGGGTAGGACAAGAGTCGATACGACAGCTCGAAGCCGCCTCTGAGCATGTCGATCGCGGGCTGGACCTCGCCGGAAGTCAAGATCTTCAGGTCGAAGCCGCCGCTGAAAACCCGCTCGTTGCCGGTGATCACGAGTGCGCCGACGTTATCGCTGTCGGCCTGGTCGATCGCTTCGTTGAGGGCCTGCTGCATCGTCGGGCCCAGCGCATTGACCTTGCCGTCGTCCATCCTGACGATCGCGATGGAATCCTTGTTGCTGTAGATGACCGGGCCGCTCATGGTTACTCCTTCGCTAAGGACAGCGGAGTCGATTGAATCAGATCAAGGTTGCGCGGCCGCGCCTGGCCACGGCGCCCGATCACGCACGCTGGTTGCGGTGCTTGCCCAGTTCGTCTTCGGCGTCACCCCAACGCAGGCTGACGTCGGTGGGCTCGTCGAGCTGCCGGATCCGCCATCTGTCCTGCGTTTCCTGCACAGCGCCGTTGATTCGTTCGATCTCGCTGCGGAACACTTCCGGACGCGTTTCCTTGCTTGCGTAGTGGAAGTAGGTCAGCAGGCTGCGGAGCAGCTCTAGTTTCTGCTTCTCCCGCTTCGCCAGATCATGGGTCGTCATCAGCTCGATGCGCTGAACGGGCGGGAGGGCATCCCAGTCGAGCACGACCTTGGTTTCCAGCTGTTTGCGCGCGCGCTGCCAGAACCGCCATCCACTTGGCTGCGCGGGCCGGTCGTAGTAGAACACCGACCCGGCGAAGCGGGACTCGATGGAACTGCCGATTTCGGCGCGGTCGAGCGCCGAGTCCCACACCATCCGCCACTCCTGGCCGGGCGCCAGCGTCGGCAACTCGCGGGGGAGTTGGAGTTCGACCACATCGGCGTACCCCTCGGAGGCGTTTTCGTACGCAGCCACGGTCAGCGGCTTCGGGAACGCAAACCGGACGTCATAGGCCGCCGTCCGACCGAAATTGCGGACCACCACTTCGATCACATGCCAGTCAGTGACATGCGGTTCCATCAGCATGGAGACATAGGGCCGAGTCTGCTCAGCGGCCAATTGGCGGTTGCGCTGGATCTGGTGATTCGTAAAGAGCAGCGCGATCACACCAAGCGCCAACGCTGCCCACACCGACCACATCAACCAGCCACTGGACCCAAATTCTGTGGCCCCCTGCCAGCTGCCCTGGACCCAGCCCATTGAATCCACCCTCCACCTAAATCCCCCCGGTTTATATCCCCTCCGCTTATATCACAGTGTCCTTTGGTAAGCCCTTGGGTACCAAATTCGCCGACAAGACGGTAGCGATACTGTTTCGATGCGTCAGCCGCCCATCAACATTCGCCACTGATCGAGATTAGCGGCGCGGTACACATAGTTGAAACGCTTGACCTCCGATAGTGACGCACTGGGATCGGCCGAATACCAGTGCCCTGGAAAGACTGTCGGGTCACCCGGAAGCTGAGCGAGTTTCTGCAGGCTGCGGTACATCTCATCGGAGTCGCCACCCGGAAAGTCGGTGCGGCCGCAGCCCTCCAAGAACAAAGTGTCGCCGGCGACCAGCCGGCCGTCGAGCAGAAAACACTGGCTGCCGGGCGTATGACCAGGAGTGTGCAGCAGTTCGATCTCGATGTCGCCGATGCTGACCTTGTCGTGGTTTTCGTGCGTGGTGAGGTCACTGAGGGCAATCCCGGTCACCCGCGAAACCCAAAGTGCCTCATTGACGTTCACGTGCACGGGTACGGTCGCCCGCTCGAGCAACTCGGCGAGACCCTTCAGCTCGAAACCCATCATCGACCCGCCCACATGGTCGGGGTGATGATGTGTCACCAGCACCCCGGACAGGTGCATGCCGTCCGCCTCGAGCGTGTCGACCAGATCACCGGCGGCGTATGCCGGATC
The DNA here is from genome assembly GCA_963840045.1 of uncultured Actinomycetota bacterium. Classification (GTDB taxonomy): domain Bacteria; phylum Actinomycetota; class Actinomycetes; order Mycobacteriales; family Mycobacteriaceae; genus Mycobacterium. The sequence continues at coordinate 107,237 of CAWIXL010000001.1, forward strand.
GACCACCACACAATCGCCGGTCTGGCGGTCCCCGATCAGGTAGGCGAAATTGCGCATTTGCACCGCGAACATGTCGCCGGCGGCGAAATCGCGGCCGGAAAGCAGTTGACGGAAGTAAAGCCGGTCCGAATCTGACACGTGACAAGACTATGACGCTGCCGAGGCCCGACCAACTTGCTTCCTAATTTCGGACCGGTTCGGGCCAGGTTTGGACGGGGTCAACGCTTCGGTGCGGTTGATTGCGGTAGGTATTCTCTGCCCACGCTCAAGAAGGTCGAGATCGAGGTTGACGACGATTTGGTCCAAGAGGTCATACGTCGTCACCACCTGCGGGACGCCCGAGGAGCCGTCAGTCTGGCGCTGCGGTCGCTACTTGGGCCGGCGGGTCCGGGACTTCCAGGGGACGACGGCGAGCAGCACGACAACTTGGGCGATCCGGCCGCGTGGCTTCGGCAACCCAGCCGCGCGGCGGGGTGATCGCGGCGCGCGGCCGCCCGCTGGTGGTTTGGTGACGTTGCGCGCCAGGCTGTACCCTCTTTTAGGCCCACGGCACGGCTGGTCGCTACGGGTTAACGGCCCCCTTAGCTCAGTCGGTAGAGCGTTTCCATGGTAAGGAAAAGGTCAACGGTTCGATTCCGTTAGGGGGCTCGGCGGACGCCGTCCAGAGGCGATGTAGCTCAGTCGGTTAGAGCGAACGACTCATAATCGTTAGGTCGCCGGTTCGAGTCCGGCCATCGCTACAACAGAAGAACGCAGAGTTCGAGAGATTTGAGAGAGAAGTCATGGCTTCCAGTACCGACGTGCGGCCGAAGATCACTTTGGCATGCGAGGTGTGCAAACACCGCAACTACATCACCAAGAAGAACCGGCGCAACGACCCTGACCGGATGCAGCTGAAGAAGTTCTGCCGCAATTGCGGCAAGCACCAGTCGCACCGTGAGACACGGTAGTTTGGCCCTCGAGCATTTGCTCAGATTGAGTAGGTAGGTTCTAGAGCCGTGGCGATGAGCGCAGGCATCGTCGGGATGCATTTTCGGTATCCCGACCACTACGAGGTAGAGCGGGAAAAAATCCGCGAATACGCGGAGGCCGTTCAGAATGATGACCCTGCGTTCTTCGCGGAGGGGGCGGCGGCCGAACTGGGCTATGATTCGCTGCTGGCTCCGCTGACGTTCATCTGTGTGTTCGGCTACAAGGCGCAGACGGCGTTCTTCCAGCACGCCAACATCGCAATCCAAGATGCGCAAATCGTCCAGGTTGACCAGGTGCTGCGATTCCTGATGCCCATCAAAGCGGGCGACAAGCTCTACTGCGATGTGCACGTGGATTCGTTACGCAAGGCGCACGGCACCGAGATCATCGTGACCAAAAACATCATCACCAACGAAACCGGTGACATCGTGCAGGAGACCTACACGACGCTGGCGGGTCGTGCAGGTGAGGACGGAGAAGAGGGATTTTCTGATGGCGCTGCGTGAGTTCAGCTCGGTGCAGGTGGGCGACCAGCTTCCCGAGAAGATTTATCCACTGACCCGCCAGGACCTGGTCAACTATGCCGGGGTTTCGGGCGATTTGAACCCGATCCACTGGGACGACGAGATCGCAAAGGTTGTCGGGCTGGACACCGCGATCGCCCACGGCATGCTGACCATGGGCATCGGCGGCGGCTACGTGACGTCGTGGGTCGGGGACCCCGGCGCAGTCACCGAATACAACGTGCGGTTCACCGCCGTGGTGCCGGTGCCCAACGACGGCAAGGGCGCCGAACTCGTCTTCAGCGGCCGGGTGAAGTCGCTCGATCCGGACAGCAAATCGGTGACGATCGCACTCACGGCCACCACCGACGGGAAGAAGATCTTCGGCCGCGCGATCGCGACGGCGAAGCTGGCCTAGCGGATGGCGCTCAAAACAGACATTCGTGGGATGGTCTGGCAGTATCCGGATTTCTTTGAAGTGGGTCGAGAGCAGGTTCGCGCGTTCGCGCGGTCTATCAAATGTGACGACCAGGCCAGCTTCCACGAGGAGGCGGCCGCCGAACTGGGCCACGACCGCATCGTTGCGCCGATAACCTTCGTGTCGATCTTCGCGAAAATTATCCAGGACGATTTCTTCCGGAATGTCGATATGGGCATGGAGACCATGCAGATCGTTCAGGTCGACCAGAAGTTCGTCTACCTCAAGCCGATATGCGTCGGCGACAAGCTGCGCGGCCGCATGCAGGTCGAATCGGTCAACGAGCGTTTCGGCGCCGACATCGTCGTCACCAAAAACACCTGCACCAACGAGGCCGGCGAGGTGGTCCTGGAGGCGTACACCACGCTGATGGGACACGAGGGCGACGACTCCATTCAGCTCAAATGGGACAAAGAATCCGGTCAGGTCGTCAGAACCGGGTGATCAGTATTGGATTTCCTGCGCTCACGTGGCATCTAGTACACTCGGACCTCGGGGTTTTCCCAGCACCAGCGCGCTTTCCGTGAGTTGAACGAGCGGGAGCGCGCGCGTCATGTAAGCCCCGGCAATGTGCAGGTTGGCCTGGGTTGGCCTGCCAACCGCGAAGGGGCGTAGCTCAACTGGCAGAGCAGCGGTCTCCAAAACCGCAGGTTGCAGGTTCAAGTCCTGTCGCCCCTGCTGAAGGCGCCAGACGTGACATGGTGGACACTGGGAGGGTGCCCGTTCGGACCCGAACGGACAGGTACGGGTCGGGGGATGGCTAGCTAACGAAGGAGCATGCGGTGAGCGACGAGGGCGACGCAGCCGACGACGCCGCAAGCGACGGCGGCGGGACTGAGGACAGCCGCGAAAGCCGCGGTCGGACGGCCTTGGTGACAAAACCGGTGACGCGGCCGCAACGCCCCACGGGCAAGCGGTCCCGGCAGAAAGCGGAGCTGGACGACAAGGGGTCGTCGGGCAAGGTCGAGGTTGCCAAGGAAGAAAAGACCAAGAAGTCTGCCAAGGCGGCTAAGGGCAAGACGGCCGAGAAATCCGCGAAAGCCAAGAAGCCGAAGAAATCGGGGGCCAGTTCGGCTAACCCAATTGTCTTCGTCTACAACTACCTGAAGCAGGTAGTTGCCGAGATGCGGAAGGTTATCTGGCCGAACCGCAAACAAATGCTCACCTACACCTCGGTGGTGCTGGTGTTTCTGGCCTTCATGGTGACGCTGGTCGGGCTTGCGGATTTCGGCCTGGCCAAGCTGGCGTTATTGGTGTTCGGCTGAGGCTTGAAAGTAATAGAGAGGACTGCAAACCGTGACTACCTTCGACGGTGACACGTCCGCGGGTGACGCAGCGGTCGACGTGCAGGAGGCCAGCACCGAGAACGGCGCCGAGGCCCCGGCTGAAGAGCTCGACCCCGCCGCCGCGCTCAAGGCGGAACTGCGCAGCAAACCCGGCGACTGGTATGTCGTCCACTCCTACGCCGGGTACGAGAACAAGGTCAAAGCCAACCTGGAAACCCGTGTGCAGAACCTTGACGTCGGCGACTACATCTTCCAGGTGGAGGTACCCACCGAAGAGGTCACCGAGATCAAGAACGGTCAACGCAAGCAGGTCAACCGCAAGGTACTGCCGGGCTACATCCTGGTGCGCATGGATTTGACCGACGACTCGTGGTCCGCGGTGCGCAACACGCCGGGGGTCACCGGATTCGTCGGCGCGACGTCGCGTCCGTCGGCTCTCGCGCTTGACGACGTGGTGAAGTTCCTGCTGCCGCCGGGGGCGACGAAGAAGGCCGCCAAGGGCGCGGCCAGCACCGCCGCCGCGGCCGAGCCGGGTGGGCTGGAACGTCCGGTTGTCGAGGTCGACTACGAGGTCGGCGAATCGGTGACGGTCATGGACGGACCATTCGCCACGTTGCCTGCCACGATCAACGAGGTCAACGCCGAGCAGCAGAAACTCAAGGTGCTGGTATCGATCTTCGGCCGGGAAACACCCGTGGAACTGACCTTTGGCCAGGTCTCCAAGATCTAGCCCGCACCGCAACAAAACCTAAGCCAAAATCAGGAAGGAACGTCGACACCCTCATGCCTCCGAAAAAAAAGAAGAAAGTCACCGGGCTGATCAAGCTCCAGATCGTGGCGGGCCAGGCTAACCCTGCGCCGCCGGTTGGCCCCGCGCTTGGTCAGCACGGCGTCAACATCATGGAGTTCTGCAAGGCGTACAACGCCGCCACGGAGAACCAGCGCGGCACGGTCATCCCGGTGGAGATCACGGTCTACGAGGACCGCAGCTTCACGTTCGCGCTCAAGACACCGCCCGCCGCCAAGCTGCTACTCAAGGCCGCCGGCGTGGGTAAGGGCTCGGCCGAACCGCACAAGACGAAGGTCGCCAAGGTCAGCTGGGATCAGGTTCGCGAGATCGCCGAGACCAAGAAGGCCGATCTCAACGCCAACGACATCGACGCCGCCGCCAAGATCATCGCCGGTACCGCCCGCTCGATGGGCATTACCGTCGAATAGGTTTGCATAGTTGAACCAACCCGTGGGAGGGCCAGCTTCGGCCCGCAACTCTGACCACGACCCAACATCAGATTGGACGAACAATGAGCAAGACCAGCAAGGCATACCGCGCCGCCGCCGAGAAGGTGGACCGCGACAACCTCTACACCCCGCTGCAGGCCGCCAAGCTCGCCAAGGAGACGTCGTCGAGCAAGCAGGACGCGACCGTCGAGGTGGCGATCCGGCTCGGCGTCGACCCGCGCAAGGCGGACCAGATGGTCCGCGGCACCGTCAACCTGCCGCACGGCACGGGTAAGACCGCCCGGGTCGCGGTATTCGCGGTCGGCGAGAAAGCCGAGCAGGCTGAGGCCGCGGGCGCCGACATCGTCGGCAGCGACGACCTGATCGAGAAGATTCAGGGCGGGTTCTTGGACTTCGACGCGGCGATCGCCACCCCCGATCAGATGGCCAAGGTCGGTCGGATTGCTCGGATCCTGGGACCGCGCGGCCTGATGCCGAACCCGAAAACCGGCACCGTCACCCCCGACGTCACCAAGGCCGTGGCCGACATCAAAGGCGGCAAGATCAACTTCCGCGTGGACAAGCAGGCCAACCTGCACTTTGTGATCGGCAAGGCGTCGTTCGATGAGAAGAACCTGGCCGAGAACTACGGCGCCGCGCTCGAAGAGGTCCTGCGGCACAAGCCGTCATCCTCGAAGGGCCGCTACCTGAAGAAGATCACCGTGTCGACGACGACGGGCCCGGGCATTCCGGTGGACCCGTCCATCACCCGCAACTTCGCTTTGGAGGCGTAAGTCTTCCGGCGAGCAGACGCAAAAGCTCCTTTTTCATCGGCGTGTCGGGAGCTTTTGCGTCTGCTCGCCATGGCTATCCGCCGCACTCGGCGATGCGCCGCCGCAAGAAGTCGCGGCCAGGATCCGACCCGTTGGACTCCAACGCCATTCGGTACCAGGTGACGGCTTGAGCGGGCCGTCCCGCGCGTCGCAGCAGATCGGCCCGCACCGAGGCAACCAGATTGGAGTGGGCAAGCCGGGGATCGCGTGCCACCTTCTCCAGCGCGGTCAGCCCGGCGTCCGGGCCGTCGCGGAAACCGATCGCCATCGCTCGGTTGGCCAGCACCACCGGCGAGTCGGTCATCTGCAGCAGCCGGTCATACGCGGTGCAGATGGCTGTCCAGTCGGTTTGCTCCCAGGACGGCGCCGTGGCGTGCAGGGCTGCGATCACCGCCTGGGGCAGATAGGGCCCGGCTGATCCGTGGGCCCGCCGTATCCTGTCCAGACCGCGGGCAATGCGCCCACGATCCCAACGGCGCCGGTCCTGTTCCTCGAGTGGCACCAGCGCGCCCGCGCTGTCCACCCGGGTGGCCCGTCGCGAATCATGCAGCAGCACAAGGGCCGCCAAGGCGTGCGATTCCAGCTCAGCCGGCATCAGCGCGCACAGCTCGCCAGCCAGCCGGACCCCTTCGTCGCACAGTTCGTCCCGAATCGCCGACGGGCCCGCCGTCGACCAGTAGCCCTCGGTGAACACCGAGTAGATGCAGCTGAGCACGTGCGGGGTGCGCTCTGCCAGCAGCTCCGCCGGCGGCACCCGCAACGGGATGTTGGCATGCCGGATCTTGTTCTTGGCGCGGGTGATTCGCCGGCCGACCGCGGTCTCCGTCTGCAATAGCGCGCGGGCGATTTCGGCGACGGTCAACCCCGATACCAAACGCAGCGTGAGCGCCAATTGCGACTGCCGGTCGAGCGCCGGGTGCGCGCAGGTGAACATCATCCGCAGCTCGTCGTCGCGGACCGGATGCGGGTCGGTGTGATCGGTACGGGCCCGGATGTCGTCCAGCACCGCTACCAATTCCTTTCCGGGACGTAGGGATTCGCGCCGGAGCCGATCCCGCGCGCGGTTGCGGGCGACCGTCACCAGCCACCCGCCAGGACGATCCGGCATCCCGTCGCGCGGCCAGCTACGAAGGGCCTCGGCGCAGGCCTCCTGGACGGCGTCTTCGGCGACGGTGAGGTCGCCCGACCATCGGGCCAAGGCGGCCACGGCCGGTCCCCACTCGCGCCGGAAGACGCCGTTCAGGTCGGTCATGCCGGCAGGCTACATTCCTGAGATACCAGCCAGTTGCCGCAGCTGCACGGTGGAAGCGGGGATCATCGACGCCAGCTTGACGGCCTGGTCGCGGTCGGTGGCGCTCAGGACATAGAACCCGTTCGCCACTTCGGCGCCTTCGACATAGGGCCCATCAGTAAAAAGGACTTCACCATCGCGCACCCGCACGGTGGTCGCCGTCGACGGCGGATGCAGACCGGCGCCGGACTTGATGTGGTCACCGGCGACCGCCTCGAATTCTTGTGCTGGACAACCATCGCCTCCCACTCCGGGGACCCGGGCTGGACGGGCCGCTCCGGCGGCTCCAGCAGCAGTGCGATCCAGTTGTTGCCCGCCGGAGGTTGCGTCGCCAACCTCGCAGTGGCCATCGGCCACACCTCGACAGCGCCGTACCTGGCCGCGGGGATGTCGCGTGCGAGAGCCAGTGCGTCGTCGAGGTTTTCGGCTTCGAATACGTAGTAGCCGCCGGCCACCTCGGCGCCTTCGGCGAACGGGCCGTCGGTGATCACCGGTGCGTCCGGGCCGCCGGTGATGTGCACCCCGGTCGCCGCCGGCAGTCAGCGCATCACCACCGCGGATCGCCGATGCGGCCTTGCGGTGGAATGCTCTCGTATGCTGCCATCTCGGCGGCCCCCTCATCGGGCGTGCGTTCCCGCTCCTTGCTGATCAACAGGGCGAAGTACTGCATTTGTGGTCACCTCCGGATAGTGAGCGAAACCCTGTGTTCCACTCTCTACCTATCCGACGAACGGTGCGCCCACAATCCGACAGGCGCGACCCACCATCGAGGCCCTAATCAGGCCGACGGCGCCCGGCTTGAGGTAGGTCACCAGGCTGCAGTCGAGCATCTCGTCGGCGAAGTAGTGCTCGCAGCCACGCAGATATTTGATGTACCGGTCGTAGACCTCTTCGGAGGTGACCTCGATGGCCTTGTCCTTGTTGGACTCCAGCGTGTCGCCCCAGATACGCAGCGTCTTGACGTAGTGCGGCTGCAGCGAAAGAGGTTCGGGGACAACGAAACCGGCCTTCTCGCCGTGCTCCACCATCATCTCGGTGGACGGCAACCGGCCGCCGGGGAAGATCTCGGTGATGATGAACTTGATGAAGCGCGCCATCTCGAAACTGAGCTTCTTGCCGCGGGCGGCCATGTTGTAGGGGTGATAGCTGACGCTGCTCTGGACGGTCATCCGGCCGTCCTCGGGCATGATGTTGAAGCACCTCTTGAAGAAGTCGTCGTAGTTCTCGTGTCCGAAGTGCTCGAAGGCCTCGATCGACACGATCCGGTCGACGGGTTCGCCGAAATCCTCCCAGCCCTGCAGCCGCACGTCATGGGACCGGTTGGTGTCGACTGAGCTCAACACCTCTTCGGAGCGGGCGCGCTGGTTCTTGGACAGCGTCAAGCCGATGACGTTGACGTCGTACTTCTCGACAGCGCGCTTCATGGTGGTGCCCCAACCACAGCCGATGTCCAGCAGCGTCATGCCCGGCTTGAGGTCCAGCTTGTCCAGGTTCAGGTCGATCTTGGCGTACTGCGCCTGCTCGAGCGTGATGCCCGGTGGCTCGAAGTAAGCACAGCTGTAGATGCGGGTCGGATCCTGGAACAGGGCGAAGAAATCGTCGGAGACGTCGTAGTGCGCCTGAATGTCTTCGGAGCGCGTCCGCGTTTTCGTCGGGCCTGCCTGGTTTTCAACCATTGTCGTTCGGTTCTCCTGGATTACCTGTGCATGCACGCTTCGTTGGTGTGGCGTGCAACCTACCGATTATTCAACGTGCCGCTTGACTACTTCTCCAAGGTGAACTGGTTGCAGTCGACGTAGCCCGCCCGGAACGTCTTGGCGCAGCCGGTCAGGTACTTCATGTACCGCTCGTACATCTCTTCGGACTGGATCTCGATGGCTTCTTCCTTGTGCGCTTCCAGGGCGTCGGACCAGAAGTCAAGGGTTTTGGCGAAGTCGTCCTGCAGCGACTGGACGCGGGTCACCTTGAAACCGACCTTCTCCGAATGTTCCTCGACGGTCTCGATCGTCGGCAGCCGGCCGCCCGGGAAGATGTCGGTCACGATGAACTTCATGAACTTGGCCATGTCCATCGTCAAAGGTATGCCGCGCTCAATGACCTGCTTTACGTGCAACCCCGTGATCGAGTGCAACAGCATCACACCGTCATCGGGCAGGGCCTCGTATACCAACTTGAAGAAGTCGTCGTAGCGGTCGAAGCCGAAGTGCTCCAGCGCTTCGATGGTGACGATGCGGTCCACCGGCTCGTTGAACTCGCACCAGTCGTTCAGCAAGACCCGGTGCGAGCGGTTTGTGTCGACTTCATCGAGCAGTTGCCGGCAGTAGGCGTGCTGGTTTTTAGAGATGGTCAGGCCGACGACGTTGACGTCGTACTTCTCGATCGCGCGCTTCATCGTCGAACCCCAGCCGCAGCCGACGTCGAGCAGGGTCATCCCCGGCTGCAGCCCCAGCTTGTCCAGCGTGAGGTCGATCTTGGCGACCTGCGCCTCGTGCAGAGTCATGCCCTCGCGCGGAAAGTACGCGCAGCTGTAGGTCCGAGTCGGATCCACGAACAGCGCGAAGAACTCGTTCGAAAGGTCGTAATGCGCTTGGACGTTTTCGTCGTTCGGCCGCGTGTTCTTAAGGTCCGTTGAGTTGTCAGACATAAGTCCCCCCGCTGTAACGGGCACCTTCACCAAGTGGCCATGCCTCGGACCCTACCCGGGGGCGCGCGCATCCTGCGCATCTGAGGTCGTTTGACCGTGGCTTTCTCGATCGGGGTCGGCCCGACATTGGTTTGATCGGCGCAATCACTGTTTCTTCTCCAAGGTGAACTGGTTGAGGTCGATGTAGCCGGCGCGGAATAAGTCTGCGCAGCCGGTCAGGTACTTCATGTACCGCTCGTAGACCTCTTCAGACTGAATCTCGATGGCCTGGTCTTTATGTGCCTCCAGGGCCTTCGCCCACAGGTCGAGGGTCCTGGCGTAGTGCGGCTGCAGCGATTGACGGCGGGTCAGCGTGAAACCTGCCTTCGCCGAGCTGCTCCTCCACCATCTCGATCGTCGGCGGATGACCCCCGGGGAAGATTTCGGTCGCGATGAACTTGAGGAAGCGAGCAAATCGGAACGAAAGCGGCAAGCCGTGGTCGATCATCTGCTGTCTCGTCAAGCCGGTGATGGTGTGTAGCAGCATCACGCCGTCACGCGGGCAGGACGCCGTGGGCCATGGCGAAGAAGTCGTCGTGACGATCGTGGCCGAAGTGCTCGAACGCGCCGATCGACACGATGCGGTCGACAGGTTCGTCGAACTGTTCCCAGCCGTTCAGCAGCACCCGCTTGTCACGTGGGCTGTCCACCCGATCGAACGAATTCCTGCACGTGCGCGGCCTGGTTCTTGGACAACGTCAAGCCGACGACGTTCACGTCGTACTTCTCGATGGCTCTGCGCATGGTGGCGCCCCAGCCGCAACCGACGTCGAGCAGCGTCATGCCGGGCCGCAGGCCCAGCTTGCCCAGCGCCAGGTCGATCTTGGCAATCTGGGCCTCTTCCAGCGTCATGTCGTCGCGCTCGAAGTATGCGCAACTGTATGTCTGGGTCGGGTCCAGAAAAAGTCGGAAGAAGTCGTCGGATAAGTCGTAGTGTGCCTGCACATCGGCGAAGTGCGGCGTCAGCTTGTTAGCCAAGACAGTGTGTGCCTTTCCTGGACGTTTCAAGCCCATGCGGTTGCGCAAAACACATCCGGAACATCCCCCCATGCCCGCGCGGGCATGCTATCCGATTCGGCGCGGCACATGAAAACGGCGATCGAATCATCCCAGGTCAGGACCTGGGCGCCACACTTGTTTTAGTGGGCGGACAGGGCAGCTGTTAGGTAGCTTACTTCGTCTTGCTTCGTCCTACTTCGTCTTACTTCGTCAGAGTGTATTGGGCGACGTTGGAGATGCCTTTGCGGAACAGCCCCGCGCAGCCGGTCAGATAGCGGATGAAGCGGTCGTAGACCACTTCGGACTGGATGGCGATCGCTTGTTCGCGATTGGCCTCCAGGTTCTCCGCCCACATGTCCAATGTCCGCGCGTAGTGCGATTGCAGGTACTGAATTTCGCCGACCGAGAACCCGCTGGCCGTTGCGTTGTCGACGATGTCGGCTTCGCCGCACATCCCCCCGCCGGGGAAGATTTCCTTCCCGAGGAAGTGCAAAAACCGCAGATCACTCATCGTCACCTTGACGCCGCGGTCTTTCCACTGCGACATCGGACGCGTGAATATGCTGTGCAACAGCATCCGGCCGTCATCGGGGAGGATGTCATAGGAACGGTCGAAGAACGCTGGCCAACGCTCCTTTTTGAAGGCGTCGAACGCCTCGAAGGTGACGATCCGGTCGACCTTCTGATCGAACTCCTCCCAACCCTGTAGCCGGGCCTCGACGTCGCGTGTCGTCGGTATCTCAGCCAGCCTGGCCTTGCTGCGGAGGTAGTGGTTTCGGCTGAGCGTGATGCCGATGACGTTGACGTCGTACTTCTGGACCGCACGGACTACCGCACCGCCCCACCCGCATCCGACGTCGAGCAATGTCATTCCCGGCTCGAGGTTCAGTTTGTCCAGCGCCAGGTCCAACTTGGCGGTCTGTGCCTCTTCGAGGGTCATGTCGTCGCGCTCGAAGTACGCGCAGGTGTAGACCATGTTGGGGTCCAGAAACAACGCGAAGAAGTCGTCTGAAATGTCGTACGTCGCCTGTGATTCTTCGTAATACGGTCTCAGCTCAGTCATGTGAGACAACCTCCCGCGGGAAAACAGTGAAGCTGCGCGTGGCAGTCAAGGGAAAGATTTTAGCCGATGCGTGGGCTCAATTGGCCTCGGCGAAGTTGGTCCGCAGCTCGCTGATGACTCGATCCCACAACTGCTGCGGCAGATCATGACCCATTCCGTCGAATAACACCAATCGAGCTCCTCGAATCGCGCGCGCCACCGCGCGGCCTCCGAAGGGCCGCATCAACTTGTCGGCCCTGCCGTGGATCACCACGGTAGGTGCGACGATGCGCCGGTCATAGCGCACCAGGCTGCCGCTGCCCAGCACCGCACTGAACTGCCGGGCGACGCCCCACGGGTAGTAGCTGCGGTCGTAGCTCTCGACGGCCTCGGCGCGGACCTGCTGTTCAGGCGCTTGAAAAGCCGGACTGCCGATGATCCTGGTGACCCGCACGGCGTTGTCGACGATGACGTCACGAGGCGAACCGGGCGGTGGCCCTTTGAGCAGTGCCAACAAAGCCCGCGGGGCCGGCGGCGGCAGGAATGGGCGGTTGTTGCTGGAGAAAATCACCGCCAGGCTCTTCGTCCGCTCCGAAAAACGTGCGGCGAAGATCTGGGCGATCATGCCGCCCATCGATGCGCCGACGATGTGGGCTCGCTGGATGCCCAGGTGGTCGAGCACCGCCGCGGCGTCGTCGGTCATGTCCTCCAGGGTGTAGGCGGCCCGGCTGGGCAGGCCGACCCAGAAGCGGAACATCCGAGACGGCAGCGACTGGCCGCTGCTCTGCCGCCCGGTCTTGTCGGACAGGCCGATATCGCGGTTGTCGTACCGGATTACTCGTAGGCCCTGGGCGACGAGCTGCTCACAGAAGGCGGTGCGCCACAGCAGCAGTTGAGCGCCAAGACCCATGATCAACAGCACGGGCGGGTCGTCGATGTCGCCCATGTCCTCGAAGTACAGCTTCAGATCAGCCGACCCGGTCTCTGACTCAGCTCCGGACTTTGCCAGGCCGCTGCGAACCTCCAACAGTGTCTCCTTATGCCTCGACATCGGTGGAATGTTCGCGGCTGACCTCGACCATGAAATTCGCGAAGTACCCGGTCAGTTGCGGATCGGACATCATCTGCCACTTCGGCGCCAGCAGCTTCATGTACCGCTCGACGTAAAGGAATTGCTTGCCGATCAGTACCAGCTCGCGGGGCAGCTTGACGTCGTAGGCGTCGGCCAGCGTTGAGAGTTGGCGGCCGATGTCGGCGTACGACATGTCGCCCAGCGTCTGCACGGTCAGCGGGGTGGCGAACTTCTCCAGGTCCTTGGCGGCCTGAGCCTCGGGCTTCACGGTGCCCACCGCACCCATCAGCACGACGATCTTGCCGGCCGAGGCGTGGTCCTTCGTCACCAGCAGCGCGTACACCAGTTCACGCAGCAGCCAACGGGTTCGCGGATCGATGCGGCCCATGATCCCGAAGTCGAAGAACACGATGCGGCCCTGGCCATCGACGTAGAGGTTGCCCGCGTGCAGGTCGCCGTGGAACAGCCCGTGCCGCAGCCCACCCTCGAACAGCGAGAACAGCAGCGCCTTCACCAGCTCGGTGCCGTCGAACCCCGCCTTGCGGATGGCGGCGACGTTGTCGATGCGGATGCCGTGCACCCGTTCCATCGTCAGGACCCGCTCGCTGGTGAAGTTCCAGTGCACCTGCGGCACCCGGATGTTCTTGCCCAGCGGCGACCCGTGCAGGTGCGAGACCCATGCGTCCATCGACTGGGCCTCGAGCCGGAAGTCCAGCTCCTCGGCCAGGTTGTCGGAGAAGTCGGCGACGACGTCCTGGGCCGAGAGCCGGCGGCCCAGCTTGGCCAGCTCGACTGCCTGGGCGAAACGCTTCAGGATCTGCAGGTCGGCGGCGACCCGGCGGCGGATGCCCGGCCGCTGGATCTTGATGACGACCTCCTCGCCGGTCTTCAGGGTCGCGAAGTGCACCTGGGCGATGGACGCCGACGCGAACGGCTCCTCCTCGAAGCTGGCGAAGAGATTGGACGGCTCGTCACCCAGCTCCTCGGCGAGGAGTTTGTGTACTTCGCCGGTGTCGGCGGGTGGCACCCGGTCGAGCAGGCCGCGGAATTCGCGGGACAGTGACTCGCCGAACGCCCCGGGGCTGGACGCGATGATCTGTCCGAACTTCACGTACGTCGGACCCAGATCGGCGAACGTCTGGGGCAGCTGCTTGATCACTTTCTGCTGCCACGGACCCTTGGCCGGCAGCTTGCCGACGACCCGGGCGGCGGCGCGGGTGACCTGCCAACCAGTGACGGCAACCCGAGCCGCCTCGACCGGCAATGGCACCCGGTCGAGTTTGGCCACCTCGCGATGTTTGGTGGAACTCATCCCAGCAGTCTGCCAAACCGGGGAGGTCAAGTCCCAATTCCTGTGAGCCCGCTCACGGTGAGCTGGCGAGGGCAAAGTTCTCGGTGAGGGTCTCGATGATCGGCCGCCACACGGGTTCGGGAAGGTCGTGTCCCATGCCGTCGACCACTACGAATCGCGCACCGGGAATGGCCCCGGCGACCGCGCGTCCGTTCCGCGGCCGCAGCATCGGGTCCGCCGAACCGTGCAGCACCACGGTCGGGGCGGTGATTGCCTTGCTGTATTCCAGCAGGCTGCCGGTGCCCAGGACCGCGTCGAACTGGCGCAGCATGCCGGGCGGGTAATCACAGCGGTCCGCCAATTGCTGCACCCGCTGCCGCAGCTCGCCGTCGGTCGGCAGGAAGTTGGGTCCGTTGAACACCGCGATGTTGCGCACCTCGACGGCCAATCTCTCTTCGGCCGACGCGTCTTTGGCCGGCGGGGCGAACGCCAGCCTGATGACCCGCCAGGCCGGCGGCGCGGAGAACGGTTTGCCTGTGGTCGACATGATGATGCCCAGCGATGCCACCCGGTCAGGCTCGGTGGCGGCCAGGATCTGCGCGATCATGCCGCCCAGCGAGGCGCCGACCACATGCGTCCGGGTAATGCCCAGATGATCGAGCAGCGCTACCACGTCCTGAGTCATGTCGATCAACGTGTACGGGACCCGGCTGGCCTTGCCCACCAGATAGCGGGCCACCCGTCGATAGACCGGGCCGTGCGCCCGCAGCCCGTGCATCTTGGCCGACAGCCCGGTGTCGCGGTGGTCGAACCGGACGACGCGGTGACCGGCGTCGACGAGCTGCGCGCAAAAGCCATCGGGCCACATCGGCAGCTGGGCGCCCAGGCCCATGATGAGCAGCACCGGCGGACCGGCCGGATCGCCGAGGTCCTCATAGAAGAGCTCGACGGGTCCATCGGCGGTCTCGCGCCGCGCGGTTCCGCTGGTGGTGCGCACGTTCCCTTTCTACTCAGCCTTGTGCCACGGCGTCGCCCACGGCCGCGGTTCCCAATTCTCCAGCCCGGCGATCAGTTCGTACATGGTGGCGCCGTCGATGGTTTCCCGGATGATGTCGGCGTGCCCGGCGTGGCGGGCGAGCTCGTTGATCACGTGCAGGATCACCCAGCGCACCGACCAGGCGTCAATCTCCTTCGGGAACCACGGGACGTTGTGCGGTACCTGCACCGCGGCGTCGAGGTCCGCGGTTTCCGCCAGCCGCAGCGACTCCGCGTTTTGGTCTTCGAACGCGCGCAGCAGCCCGGGCAGCGTCTCGTCGGGCAACATCACATGCTCGTCGGCGCGACTCTTGGCGATCTCTTCGAATGATCGACCGTCGCTGGGCGGCGCGTCGGGCGCGGCGGCAACGCGTGCCATCCAGTTCCGTTGCATGCCGGTGGCGTGCTTGATCAGGCCGCCGATCGAGAGGGCGCTGACCGACGGCGTGGACCGGGCCTGTTCATCGGTGAGGCCGTAGGACACGGCGAAGTAGGCGCTTTGGTGGAAGGCCAGGTATTCGCGCAGGGCGCTGCGCTCGTCGGAAACGGGTGGTGCAAGACCGGGCATGGGCGAATCCTAAAACCCAAAGTTGACAGGCAGGCGCTGTAACTTTTTGGACAGCCACCGCCGCGGCGCCGCCCCGCGTCGTAAAGTGCGGGCATGCAGGTGGTTTCGGCGGCCTCGACCGAACTCTTCGTCGGGCCGCCCGGCGCGCCGCTGCAGCTGGCACGCGTCACGGTCAGCGGGTGCACCGATGAGACGACGATCCGCATCGACGGCGATGGCCTGAACGGCAAAGCGGTTGCGGAGCCCGGCGCCGAGGTCGTCGAGGTTCCGGTCACGGTTGACCATCCGATCGTCGGTCAGCGCCGGTCCGCGCGGGTGCGCGCCGGTGCCTTATCGAGCCTGTCGTTCGAATTCAGCGTGGCCGAGCCTGGCTGGACGATGTTCATGGTCAGCCACTTCCACTACGACCCGGTCTGGTGGAACACCCAGGGCGCCTACACCAGCGAGTGGTGCGAAGACCCGCCGGGGCGCGCCCGGCAGAACAACGGCTTCGCGTTGGTACACGCGCATCTGGAGATGGCCCGTCGCGAGCCCGAGTACAAATTCGTGCTGGCCGAAGTGGATTACCTCAAGCCGTACTGGGATGCCCGCCCCGAGGACCGCGCCGACCTGCGCCGTTTCCTCGCCGAGGGCCGTGTCGAGGTGATGGGCGGCACCTACAACGAGCCCAACACCAACCTCACCAGCCCGGAGACAACCATCCGAAACCTGGTGCACGGCATAGGTTTTCAGCGTGACGTGTTGGGCGCCGACCCGGCCACCGCGTGGCTGCTGGACGTCTTCGGCCACGACCCGCAATTCCCCGGGATGGCCGCCGACGCCGGGTTGACGTCGAGTTCGTGGGCCCGCGGGCCGCACCACCAATGGGGCCCGGCCCAGGGCGGTGACGTGGACCGGATGCAGTTTTCCAGCGAGTTCGAGTGGATCTCGCCGTCGGGCGCGGGGTTGCTGACCCACTACATGCCGGCGCACTACTCGGCCGGCTGGTGGATGGACTCGTCGACCTCGCTGACCGAGGCCGAGGAGGAGACCCGCAAGCTGTTCGAGCAGCTCAAGAAGGTAGCGCTGACCCGCAACGTGTTGCTGCCGGTCGGGACGGACTACACCCCGCCGAATAAGTGGGTCACCGCGATCCACCGCGACTGGGCGGCGCGCTACACCTGGCCGCGATTCGTGTGCGGGCTGCCGCGGGAGTTCTTCGCGGCGGTGCGCGCCGAACTGGCCGAGCGGGGCCCCGAACAAGGAGGGTCGCCGTCGCCGCAGACCCGCGACATGAACCCGATCTACACCGGCAAGGACGTGTCGTACATCGACACCAAACAAGCCAACCGCGCCGCCGAGAACGCCGTCCTGGACGCCGAGCGGTTCGCCGTGTTCGCGGGGCTGATAACCGGAGCCGAGTACCCGCAGGCGGCGTTCGCCAAGGCGTGGGTGCAGCTGGCCTACGGCGCGCACCACGACGCCATCACCGGCTCGGAGTCCGACCAGGTCTACCTCGACCTGCTGACCGGCTGGCGCGACGCGTGGGAGCTGGGCTGTGCGGCGCGCGACAACTCCCTGGCGTTGCTGTCCAGCGCCGTGACGGGTGCTCAGGGTGACGTGATCGTGTGGAACCCGCTGACTCAGCGGCGCACCGACGTCGTCACCGCCCGGCTCGACCCGCCGCTGCAGGCGGGCGTGCGGGTGCTCGACCCCGACGGCGGCCGAGGCTGCCCGCACACGTCGAGCACGACGGCCGCTCGGTCACCTGGCTGGCCCGCGATGTGCCGTCGCTGGGCTGGCGGGCCTACCGGTTGGTACCCGCCGACGAGCCGACCGGGTGGGAACCGGCATCCGGGTCCGAGATCGCCAACGAGCACTACCGGCTGGCGGTCGACCCGGCCCGCGGCGGCGCGGTCCGGTCGCTGGTTCATGACGGTCGTGAGCTCATCGCCGAAGGCAAGGTGGGAAACGAACTCGCCGTCTACGAGGAGTACTCGTCGCACCCGACACAGGGGGAGGGCCCTTGGCACCTGCTGCCCAAGGGGCCGGTGGTCTGCTCGTCGGAATCGCGCGCCGAAGTGCGGGCCTACCACGGGCCGCTGGGTCAGCGCCTGGTCGTGCACGGCCGGATCGGCACGGTGCTGCGCTACACCCAGACGCTCACGCTGTGGCGCGGCATGGCGCGGGTGGACTGCCGCACCACCATCGACGACTTCGCCGGGGAGGACCGCTTGCTGCGGCTGCGCTGGCCATGTCCGGTGCCGGGCGGTATGCCGGTCAGCGAGGTGGGCGACGCCGTCGTCGGGCGCGGGTTCGCGCTGCTGCATGACGGACCCGAATCGGTGGACACCGCGCAGCACCTGTGGACGTTGGACAACCCGGCCTACGGCTGGTTCGGGTTGTCCTCCGCGGCGCGGATTCGCATCGGCGAAGATGTCCGGGCCGTGTCGGTCGCCGAGGTGGTGTCGCCGTCGGAGGCGGTGTCCGGGCCGCTGGCGCGCGACCTGATGGTCGCGCTGGTCCGCGCCGGCGTGACGGCCACCTGCAGTGGTGCGGACAAGCCGCGTTACGGCAACCTCGACGTCGACTCCAATCTGCCGGACACGCGGATCGCACTGGGCGGCCCGACCCGCAACGCCTTTACGAAGGCCGTGCTGGACGAGGCAGACCCGGAGTACACGCATGAACTCGAGCGGCAGTTAGCCAAGACGGGCCGGGCCCGGGTCTGGGTACCCGCGGCGAAACCGCTGGCGGCGGTATGGGTGCCCGGCGCCGACCTGCGCTCCGTGCGGGCGCTGCCGGTGCTGGTGATCGACGGCCGCGACGAGAGACGCCTGGCCGCCGCCGTCGCATCGGTGGCCGACGACCTGGCCGACGCCGAGATCGAGGTCGGCCAGGACGTCCGGCAGGCCCCGCCGGGAACCGAAGCTTTCGAGGCCCGCACCGTCGCGCTGTTCAACCGGGGGGTGCCCAGCTTCGCCGTCGACACCGAAGGCACCCTGCACACCGCGCTGATGCGTTCCTGCACCGGCTGGCCGTCCGGCGTGTGGATCGACGAGCCGCGCCGCACCGCGCCGGACGGCTCGAACTTCCAGCTGCAGCACTGGACACACGATTTCGACTACGCGCTGGTCTGCGACGACGGCGACTGGCGCCAGGCCGGGATCCCGGCTCGCAGCGCGCAGTTCTCCCACCCGCTGACCGCCGTCATCCCGCAACGGCGAGGCGCAACACTGCCGCCGATCGGGTCCCTGCTGCACGTCGAGACCGGCCGACTCGGTGCACCTCGGCGCCCTCAAGGCCGCGGGAAACCCGATGGCGAGCGGCAGCCCCCAGCGGGTCGAACCCGGGACGGTGGCGCTGCGGTTGGTGGAGACGAGCGGCACCGGCACCCGCGTCGTCGTCGGCTCCGAGCTCGGCAAGGTGCGCGCGCTCCAGCTCGCCGATCTGCTGGAAAACCCCCGAGGTCGCAAACGATCGATCGACCTGCTCGGCCAACAGGTCGCCACGGTGCTGGCCCGAATCGACGTGGCCAAGGACATGCGGCGGCCGCGCGTGGGCACTGCCGAACTGGCCCCGCAGGCCGAGACCGCCCAGCCGCTGTACGCGCGGTATTGGCTGCACAACCGCGGCCCCGCGCCATTGGGCGGGCTGCCGGCCGTCGCCCACCTGCACCCCCAGCTGGCGACGGCCGAACCGGGCGGCGAGGTGGCGTTGCGTCTCACCGCGGCCAGCGACTGCTCCGATTCGCAGCTGCACGGCACCGTGGCAGTGGTGTGCCCGGATGGCTGGTCGGCCAGACCGGCCGAACTGCCGTTCACGCTGTGTTCCGGCGAGCATCTGGAGACCGACGTGGTGCTGGCGGTTCCGCGCCGCACGGAGCCGGGCCTGTACCCGGTGCGCGCGCAGCTCAGCCTGGCCGGGAAGGACGTGCCGGCCGCCTGGCGACAGGTGGTCGAGGACGTGTGCGTGGTGGCCGTCGGTGACAGCTGGCGAGGCCGAAACCCCGTTGATCTACCTCGTCGACGGGCCGGCCGACATCGAGCTGAAGGCCGGCGAGACGGACCGGCTGTCGGTGACTCTCGGCTCCCATGCCCGGGCCGACCTGGCGCTGGAGGCACACCTGATCAGCCCGTGGGGCACGTGGGAGTGGATTGGCCCGGCCGCGCTCGGCGCTGTGCTGCCCGCCTGCGGCACCGCCGAGCTCGGCTTCGATGTGACCCCGCCGTCCTGGCTGGAACCCGGCCAATGGTGGGCCCTGGTCCGGGTCGGCTGCGCGGGCCGGCTCGTCTACTCGCCGGCGGTGCAGGTGACGGTCACATGAGCGCCCACCCGGTCGCGACGGTGGCCGGCGCGCCGGTGGCCGTCGACGAGGTCGACGCGCGGGAAGCCCGGCTGCGCAGCGGCCCCCGCGCTGCGGCGCTGCCGGCACCGGGCACCAGCGAGGGCCGACAACTGCGACGCTGGCTGACCCAACTGATCGTGACCGAGCGGGTGGTCGCCGCCGAGGCCGCCGCGCGATGCCTCACCACGCAGGAGCGCCCCGACCGAGGCCGACCTGCTGCCCGATGTGACTGCGCGACTGGAAATCGGCAGTGTCGCCGCGGCGGCGTTGGCGGATCCGCGCGCCCGGGCGCTGTTCGCCGACGTCACCGCCGGGGTCCGGGTCACCGAGGCCGAGGTGGCCGACTACCACGCGCGCAACCCGCTGCGGTTCGCCGCACCGCGCCCCGGCGGCGGTGGCTGGCGAGCCCCGGCCGACGCCGGCCCGCCGCTGGAGCGGGTGCGGTCGGAGATCACCGAGCACCTGCGCGGCGCGGCGCGGCGGCGCGCGTTCCGGGTGTGGCTGGACGAGCGCCGGGCCGCGCTGGTCCAGCTGTCACCGGGCTACGAGCATCCCGGCGACCCGCGCCAACCCGACAACACCCACCGGCACTGATCCCCGATGCTCACCCTCTGCCTGGACATCGGCGGCACCAAGATCGCGGCCGGCCTGGCCGATCCCGCCGGCACGCTGGTGCACACCGCGAAATGTCCTACCCCGGTCTAACGGCGGAGCGGAAGCGGTCTGGGCGGCGGTCGCCGCGATGATCGCCGACGCGTTGCGCGTGGCCGGCGGGGCGGTCCGCGTGGCGTGGGCATCGCGTCGGCCGGGCCCATCGAGCTGCACGAGCGGAACCGTCAGCCCGATCAACATCGGATGCGTGGCATGGTTTCCCGCTGCGGGACCGGGTCGCGGCCATGATCCCCGGGGTGCCCGGCGTCCCGGTGCGGCTGGGCGGCGACGGCGTGTGTATGGCGCATGGGCGAGCACTGGCTCGGCGCCGGTCGGGGGGCTCGTTTCCTGCTGGGCATGGTGGTGTCCACCGGGGTGGGCGGCGGGTTGGTGCTCGACGGCGCGCCCTATGCCGGCCGCACCGGCAATGCCGGTCACGTCGGTCACGTGGTGGTCGAACAGGACGGCCGGCCGTGCGCGTGCGGCGGGCGCGGCTGCGTCGAAACCGTCGCGGCCGGCCCGTCGATGGCGCGGTGGGCGCGGGCCAACGGCTGGTCCGCGCCGCCGGCCGCCGGTGCCAAGGAGCTGGCCGACGCCGCGGCGGCGGGAGACCCGGTGGCGCTGGCGGCATTTCGCCGGGGCACCACCGCACTGGCGGCGACGATCGCCTCGGTGGCGGCGGTGTGCGATCTGGATCTCGTCGTCATCGGCGGGGGAGTGGCCAGGTCCGGTGGCCTGCTTTTCGACCCGCTGCGGGCGGCGTTGTCCGACTACGCCGGGCTGAGCTTCGTGTCCGGCCTACGGGTGGTACCCGCTGAACTGGGCGGTGGCGCCGGTCTGGTCGGGGCGGCCAGGCTGGTTCTCGGCGGTTTTGGCTGATCGCCTGCGCCCGCGCTATTGTGGTTGCCGATCCACCGAAGACCGTCGGTCACCGAGTAATCGGTTGAAGGTCCGGGAACATCCCGGCGGCCCACGCAGGAGGACGAGGCATTACCGGATCGTCGGCTCGCCGCCGGTGTATCTCAACGCCCCGACCGCTTCCTGCGTCGGGGCGTTCGTCGTTTCCGGGTCACAGACTTCATCCCCGTAGGAGGTATGCATGGCCAGGGCTGACAAGGCCACCGCCGTTGCAGACATCGCAGAGCAGTTCAGGGCGTCTACCGCGACCGTGATCACCGAATATCGCGGCTTGACGGTGGCGAACCTGGCAGAGCTCCGCAGGTCTCTGGGTGAGGCGGCCACCTACGCCGTCGCCAAGAACACGCTGATCAAGCGCGCGGCCTCCGAAGCCGGTATCGCGGGCCTCGACGAGCTGTTCGCCGGCCCCACCGCGATCGCGTTCGTCACGGGCGAACCAGTCGACGCCGCAAAGGCCATCAAGACCTTCGCCAAGGAGCACAAGGCGCTGGTCATCAAGGGCGGCTACATGGACGGTCACCCGTTGACCGTCGCCGAAGTCGAGCGCATCGCCGACCTGGAGTCTCGCGAGGTGCTGCTGGCCAAGCTGGCCGGCGCGATGAAGGGCAACCTCGCCAAGGCGGCCGGCCTGTTCAATGCGCCCGGCTCGCAGATGGCCCGGCTGCTGGCCGCACTGCAGGAAAAGAAGGCTTCAGAGGCTCCGGCGGAACCGGCGGCTGCGGCCGCACCGGCCGCAGAAGCTGCACCGGCCGCAGCAGCTGCCGAAGCAGCAGAGGCTCCGGAGAACTCTGAAACTCCGGCACCAGAACCGGCCGCCGCCGAATAGCTGAACCGCTCGAAAGCACCCGAAAAACCCCAAAACCCCGGAAAAATAGGAAGGACCCACCCCATGCCAAAGCTCTCCAGCGACGAACTGCTCGACGCCTTCAAGGAAATGACCCTGTTGGAGCTCTCCGACTTCGTGAAGAAGTTCGAGGAGACCTTCGAGGTCACTGCGGCCGCTCCGGTCGCGGTCGCGGCCGCGGGCGCGGCTCCGGCCGCTGCCGCCGAGGCCGCCGAGGAGCAGACGGAATTCGACGTCATCCTCGAGGCCGCCGGTGAGAAGAAGATCGGCGTCATCAAGGTTGTCCGCGAGATCGTCTCCGGCCTGGGCCTCAAGGAGGCCAAGGACCTGGTCGACAGCGCCCCCAAGCCGCTGCTCGAGAAGGTCACCAAGGAGGCCGCCGAAGAGGCCAAGGCCAAGCTCGAGGCGGCCGGCGCCAGCGTCACCGTCAAGTAGCCCTGCCGAGCAGACGCAAAAGCTCCCGCACGCACGGCGTGTCGGGAGCTTTTGCGTCTTCTCAGCGTGGGGCGGCCCGCGACTGTGCGACCAGCTCGGGTGAATCCCCCAGAGCCACGAACAAGTTCGCGGTCATCGTATCGAGCACCGGCGCGACGGCCAGGCCTTCGTCGCCGTAGAAGCCGGCCAGCTCGAGCATCACGAACCCGTGTATCGACGCCCAGAACTGGGCGGCTGTGGCAACGACCATCGCATCGTCGGTTGCCGAGCCAACGGTGATCCGCCCCGCCCGCATGGACCGCTGCACCGCGCGGACCACCTGCGCGAAGCTGGGAATGTGCCGCTCGATCTCGGCGACCGTCAGGGTCAAGACGTTGCCCGCCGGTGCGTTGATGCCGTGCGCGCTGGTGCTGCCGAACATCAGCCGATACATGTGTGGCCGCTCGATGGCGTAGCGCCGGTACGCGGCGCTGAGGGCAAACAAGTCAGCGACCGGGTCAGCGGTCTCCGGCAACGACAGCGCGGCTTCGAACTGCCGGAAACCCTCCTCGGCTACCTCGGCAATCAGCCCTTGCATCCCGCCGAAATGCGTGTAGACAGCCATCGTCGAGGTCCCGGCGGCGCCGGCCACCTTGCGGGTCTGCAGGGCGTCCGGCCCGTGGTCGTCGAGCAGGCCCACGGCAGCGTGCAGCATGTCATCCCGCACGCTGCGGACACTGCCGACGCTGCTCACAGTGCCTTGGTTCTCCAGAGTCATCCTTGCCATCTTCTCATCGGGGGCGTACGGTTCCAATAACGCCGAAATAACAATGTTATAGGAGCTTGGACATGACATCCGTGCAAACCGCCGAATCCCGGAACCCTTATCTAGAAGGCTTCCTGGCGCCGGTGCGCGCCGAAGTGAGCGTGACCGACCTGCCGGTCACCGGACGAATCCCCGCACACCTCGACGGGCGCTATCTGCGCAACGGGCCCAACCCGGCCGCCGAAGTCGATCCCGCCACCTATCACTGGTTCACCGGCGACGGCATGGTGCACGGCCTCGCGCTGCGCGACGGGAAGGCCTGCTGGTATCGCAATCGGTGGGTCCGGAGCGCGGCGGTAGCTGCAATTCTCGGTGAGTCGGCTCCTGGCCGGCTCGACCCGCGCGCGGGCATGCTGGGCCTGGGCGCCAACACCAATGTGCTGACCCATGCCGGAAAGACCCTGGCCCTCGTCGAAGGCGGGGTCGCCAACTACGAACTGACCGACGAGCTGGACACCGTCGGGACATGTGACTTCGACGGCACCCTGGCCGGCGGCTACACCGCCCATCCGCACCGTGATCCGGCAACCGGCGAATTGCACGCCGTGTCCTACTCCTTTGCACGCGGCCGGACCGTGCAGTACTCGGTGATCGACACCAACGGCCGCGCTCGCCGAACCGTCGACATCGAGGTGTCGGGGTCGCCGATGATGCATGACTTCTCGCTGACCGATAAGTACGTCGTGATCTACGACCTACCGGTGACATTCGACCCGGTGCAGGTGCTGCCCGCGTCCGTGCCGCGCTGGCTGCAACCGCCCGCCCGGCTGGTGATGCAGTCGCTGCTTGGACGTGTCCGGATCCCCAGCCCGATGGCGGTGATGGCTAACCGGGACCGGCGCCGCTCGTCCGGCGGCCTTCCCTACGCGTGGAACCCGGACTATCCGGCTCGCGTCGGGGTCATGCCCCGTGCGGGGAGTAATCGGGACGTCCGCTGGTTCGACATCGAACCCTGCTACATCTACCACCCGCTCAACGCCTATTCCGAAATCCGGGACGCGGGCCGGGGTGCTGAAGAGGTGCTGGTGCTTGATGTGGTGCGCTACTCGCGAATGTTCGACCGCGATCGGCGCGGCCCTGGCGAGAGCCTGCCCAGACTGGACCGCTGGACCATCAACCTCACGACCGGTGCGGTGAACACCGAATGCCACGACGATCGGTCGCAGGAGTTTCCCCGGATCAACGAGACCCTGCTGGGCGGCAGGCATCGCTTCGGCTACACCGTCGGCCTCGAGGGCGGGTTTGCCGCGGGTGCATCCGCAATGTCGACACCGCTTTATAAGCACGACTACGCCCTCGGATCTACGTCGGTTTCCGCACTCGATCCCGCCCTGCTGATGGGTGAAGTGTGCTTCGTGCCGAACCCCTCGAACCCCTCAGCGCACGACGCCGCCGAAGACGACGGCATCTTGATGGGTTACGGCTATCACCGCGAGCGTGACGAAGGTCAGTTGGTGCTGCTCGATGCCCAGACCCTCGAGTCGGTGGCTACCGTGCACCTGCCCCAGCGGGTACCGATGGGTTTCCACGGTAACTGGGCGCCCACCGCCTGACCTGGCCTGACGCGGTTTCCCAGAGTCCTGATCGGGACCCGGCCGGACCTGACGCGATTGTTATCGATGCAACCCTGATGTGCCGGCCCGGCCGTACGCTACAGTGACTCAAGCCACACAAAGGGGCAGGTGGCGGGCACGCGCGTCGACGGAAGGATTTCCCATGGGCGTCAGCATCAAGGTCAACGGACTGACGAAGTCGTTCGGGTCGTCCAGGATCTGGGAAGACGTCACGCTCGAGATCCCAACCGGCGAGGTCAGCGTGTTGCTGGGGCCGTCCGGTACCGGCAAGTCCGTCTTCCTGAAGTCACTCATCGGTCTGCTGCGGCCGGAACGCGGCTCGATTTTCATCGACGGCACCGACATCATCGAGTGCTCGGCCAAGGAGCTCTACGAGATCCGGACGCTGTTCGGGGTGCTGTTCCAGGACGGTGCGCTGTTCGGCTCGATGAATCTCTACGACAACACCGCATTCCCGCTGCGTGAGCACACCAAGAAGAAGGAAAGCGAAGTCCGCGACATCGTCATGGAGAAGCTGAACTTGGTCGGCCTCGGGGGTGACGAGAAGAAGTTCCCCGGCGAGATCTCCGGCGGTATGCGCAAGCGTGCCGGCCTGGCCCGGGCCCTGGTCCTCGACCCGCAGATCATCCTCTGCGACGAGCCCGACTCGGGTCTGGACCCGGTTCGTACCGCCTACCTGAGCCAGCTGATCATGGACATCAACGCCCAGATCGACGCGACCATCCTCATCGTGACGCACAACATCAACATCGCCCGCACCGTGCCGGACAACATGGGCATGTTGTTCCGCAAGCGTCTGGTGATGTTCGGCCCCCGTGAGGTGCTGCTGACCAGCGAGGAGCCGGTGGTGCGGCAATTCCTCAACGGCCGCCGCATCGGGCCGATCGGCATGTCCGAGGAGAAGGACGAGGCCACCATGGCCGAAGAGCAGGCCCAGCTCGATGCGGGTCAGCACGCGGGCGGAACCGAGGAAGTCGAGGGCGTGCCGCCGCAGATCGTCGCGTCGCCGGGCATGCCGGAGCGCAAAGCGGTGGGTCGGCGCCAGGCCCGGGTCCGCTCGATGTTGCACACACTGCCGAAGAAGGCCCAGGCGGCGATCCTCGACGATCTCGAGGGCACGCACAGGTTGCCGTCGCACGAGTTCGGCGGCTAGCGCACCCAACCCGTAAGCCGCCCAACGCCTGCGGTGGCTGAAGAGGCGTATCCGCACGCTTTCCGCATTGCCAAGTATTGACCTGACGGCCTCTTGATCTGCAAACTGTATCCACAGACTATTATCGCTTATGGAAACAGTTTGAGAGGCGAACATGCTGGCGACGGAGTGTGAGGCGTGGGAGATGGCCCCCGGGTCGGGGGCCAAGGCGTGCTTTATCGCGGCGTTACGCGCGTTGGCCGGCCGGAACGACGACCCACTGATCGACGACCCCTTCGCGGAACCTCTCGTCCGCGCGCTCGGCATGGACTTCTTCACCCGTCTGGCAAGTGGCGAATTGGATCTCGCGCGGATCGACAACAACGGGGCGTGGGGGCTCGCACAACTGCGGGACATGCTGGCCGTCCGCACCCGCTTTTACGACATCCACTTCATGGCGGCATCCAGCGCGGGAATCCGGCAGGCGGTCATTTTGGCGTCCGGTCTGGACACGCGCGCCTACCGGTTGCCCTGGCCGGCCGGAACCACCGTGTACGAGATCGACGAGCCGAAGCTGCTGAAGTTCAAGACCCGCACATTGGCCGACCTTGGAGCCATTCCAACCGCCGACCGGCGTGCCGTGGCTATGGATCTTCGGCATTACTTGCCGGCTGCGCTCATCGAGGCGGGCTTTGACCCGACTCGGCCCGCGGTGTGGAGCGCGGAGGGTCTGATCGCGTATTTGCCGCCCGATGCACAGGACCCGCTGCTGGCCGGCATCACCGAGCTCAGCGCGCCAGGAAGCCGGCTGGCTATCGAGAATTTGCCGGGCGGCGCCAGCCGGGCGATCGCGGCGCTGACGGCGCGGGCGCGAGAGATCAACGACCGCTGGCACAGGCATGGGCTAAAAATCGACATGAACCATAACTGGCATCCGGGCGATCGCACCGACGTGGTGGATTACCTGGGGCGCCACGGCTGGGAAACGGCCGCCACCAGCGTGCCGGAACTGTTTACCCTCTACGGCCTTGCCGCCGCAACGGACGACGACGAAGAGGCGGCGCTGTTTGCGTCGCGGGCCTACGTGACCGCCACCCGAAAATTAGCCGGGATCCAACTTGACGCCGCGTCCCCCTTGACGAAGGAGCGTAAACGGGTCAATCTGTTGGGCAGCATGATGTCCATGGGAAAGTCGAGATGCCAGCCAGCGCCGATGCCCCCTATGGACATCTAGTTATGGGTAGTTGAGGAATGCGCGGTCCTGCGCTATTGTTGGACGTTGCGCTGGCTACTTCCTGCCCACCTCACAATCGCCACTTGGCCGCTAAAGACACTGTGGTCTTAGCCTGAGCCCTCTCTGAGGCTCAGCTATTTAAGTGCGCGCGTGCGTACCGGACAGATCGTTCGCCAGCCGACTAACACAATTATCGCGGCGAGCGGGCCCGGTGGGGCTCTCGTGAGTCGCACGAGGTGCTGGAAGGATGCATCTTGGCAGATTTCCGCCAGAGCAAGACAGACCCCTCAGAAAGTTCCTCTAACAGCTCCGTCCCCGGAGCACCTAATCGAATTTCCTTCGCCAAGCTCCGCGAACCGCTCGAGGTTCCGGGGCTTCTCGACGTTCAAACCGACTCTTTTGAGTGGCTGATCGGCTCGCCCCGGTGGCGCGAGTCGGCCGCCACTCGCGGCGACGTCACTCCGGTCGGGGGTCTCGAAGAGGTGCTCTACGAGCTGTCACCGATCGAGGACTTCTCCGGTTCGATGTCGCTGTCTTTCTCAGATCCCCGTTTCGATGAAGTCAAGGCGCCCGTCGACGAGTGCAAAGACAAGGACATCACGTACGCGGCTCCGCTGTTCGTCACGGCCGAGTTCATCAACAACAACACCGGTGAGATCAAGAGCCAGACGGTGTTCATGGGTGACTTCCCGATGATGACCGAGAAGGGCACGTTCATCATCAACGGCACCGAGCGTGTGGTGGTCAGCCAGTTGGTGCGGTCACCGGGTGTGTACTTCGACGAGACCATCGACAAGTCGACCGAGAAGATGCTGCACAGCGTCAAGGTCATCCCGAGCCGGGGTGCCTGGTTGGAGTTCGACGTCGACAAGCGCGACACCGTAGGTGTGCGTATCGACCGCAAGCGCCGGCAGCCGGTCACCGTGCTGCTCAAGGCGCTGGGCTGGACCAACGAGCAGATCCACCAGCGGTTCGGCTTCTCCGAGATCATGATGTCGACGCTGGAGAAGGACAACACCGCGGGCACTGACGAGGCGCTGCTGGACATCTACCGCAAGCTGCGCCCGGGCGAGCCGCCGACCAAGGAGTCCGCGCAGACGCTGCTGGAGAACCTGTTCTTCAAGGAGAAGCGCTACGACTTGGCCCGGGTTGGCCGCTACAAGGTCAACAAGAAGCTCGGGCTGCACGTCGGTGAGCCGATCACGTCGTCGACGCTGACCGAAGAGGACGTCGTCGCCACCATCGAGTACCTGGTGCGGCTGCACGAGGGCCAGACCATGATGACCGTCCCCGGCGGCGTCGAGGTGCCGGTGGAGACCGACGACATCGACCACTTCGGCAACCGGCGGCTGCGTACGGTGGGCGAGTTGATTCAGAACCAGATCCGGGTCGGCATGTCCCGGATGGAGCGGGTGGTCCGGGAGCGGATGACCACTCAGGACGTCGAGGCGATCACGCCGCAGACGCTGATCAACATCCGGCCGGTTGTTGCCGCGATCAAGGAGTTCTTCGGCACCAGCCAGCTGTCGCAGTTCATGGACCAGAACAACCCGCTGTCGGGTCTGACCCACAAGCGCCGGCTGTCGGCGCTGGGGCCGGGCGGTCTGTCGCGTGAGCGTGCCGGGCTGGAGGTCCGCGACGTGCACCCGTCGCACTACGGCCGGATGTGCCCGATCGAGACCCCGGAGGGTCCGAACATCGGTCTGATCGGTTCGCTGTCGGTGTACGCGCGAGTGAACCCGTTCGGGTTCATCGAGACGCCTTATCGGAAGGTTGTGAACGGGGTCGTTTCGGACGAGATTCACTATCTGACCGCCGACGAGGAGGACCGCCACGTCGTGGCGCAGGCCAACTCGCCGATCGACGACGACGGCCGGTTCCTAGAGGCGCGTGTCCTGGTCCGCCGCAAGGCGGGCGAGGTGGAATACGTGCCCTCGTCCGAGGTGGACTACATGGACGTCTCGCCGCGCCAGATGGTGTCGGTGGCGACGGCCATGATCCCGTTCCTCGAGCACGACGACGCCAACCGTGCCCTGATGGGTGCCAACATGCAGCGCCAGGCGGTTCCGCTGGTGCGCAGCGAGGCGCCGCTGGTGGGTACCGGTATGGAGTTGCGTGCGGCGATCGACGCCGGCGACGTTGTCGTCGCCGAGGAGAGCGGGGTCATCGAGGAGGTGTCGGCCGACTACATCACCGTGATGCACGACACCGGCACCCGGCGTACCTACCGGATGCGCAAGTTCGCCCGCTCCAACCACGGCACCTGCGCCAACCAGTGCCCCATCGTGGACGCCGGAGACCGGGTCGAGGCCGGCCAGGTCATTGCCGACGGTCCCTGCACCGAGAACGGTGAGATGGCGCTGGGCAAGAACCTGCTGGTGGCGGTCATGCCGTGGGAGGGCCACAACTACGAGGACGCGATCATCCTCTCTAACCGTCTGGTCGAAGAAGATGTGTTGACGTCTATTCACATCGAGGAGCACGAGATCGACGCCCGCGACACCAAGTTGGGCGCCGAGGAGATCACCCGGGACATCCCGAACGTCTCCGACGAGGTGCTCGCCGACCTGGACGAGCGCGGCATCGTGCGTATCGGTGCCGAGGTTCGCGACGGCGACATCTTGGTCGGCAAGGTCACCCCGAAGGGGGAGACCGAGCTGACGCCGGAGGAGCGGCTGCTGCGTGCGATCTTCGGTGAGAAGGCCCGCGAGGTCCGCGACACCTCCTTGAAGGTGCCGCACGGTGAATCCGGCAAGGTGATCGGCATCCGGGTGTTCTCACGTGAGGACGACGACGAACTGTCGGCCGGTGTCAACGAGCTGGTTCGCGTCTACGTGGCCCAGAAGCGCAAGATCTCCGACGGTGACAAGCTGGCCGGACGGCACGGCAACAAGGGCGTCATCGGCAAGATCCTGCCGGTCGAGGACATGCCGTTCCTTCCGGACGGCACTCCGGTGGACATCATCCTCAACACGCACGGCGTGCCGCGACGGATGAACATCGGCCAGATCCTGGAAACGCACCTCGGCTGGGTTGCCAAGTCCGGCTGGAACGTTGATGTCGGGGAAGGCATGCCCTCCTGGGCGGCCAACCTTCCCGACTCGTTGCTGAACGCGGAGCCGAACCAGATTGTGTCGACTCCGGTGTTCGACGGCGCCAAGGAGGAGGAGTTGCAGGGCCTGCTGTCCTGCACGCTGCCCAACCGCGATGGTGACGTGCTGGTCGACGGCGACGGCAAGGCCGTGTTGTTCGACGGGCGCAGCGGGGAGCCGTTCCCGTATCCGGTGACCGTTGGCTACATGTACATCATGAAGCTGCACCACCTGGTGGACGACAAGATCCACGCCCGCTCCACCGGTCCGTACTCGATGATCACCCAGCAGCCGCTGGGTGGTAAGGCGCAGTTCGGTGGCCAGCGGTTCGGCGAGATGGAGTGCTGGGCCATGCAGGCCTACGGTGCCGCTTACACGCTGCAGGAGCTGTTGACCATCAAGTCCGACGACACCGTCGGTCGGGTCAAGGTCTACGAGGCGATCGTCAAGGGCGAGAACATCCCGGAGCCGGGTATTCCCGAGTCGTTCAAGGTGCTGCTCAAGGAGCTGCAGTCGCTGTGCCTCAACGTGGAGGTGCTGTCGTCCGATGGCGCGGCGATCGAGTTGCGCGAAGGCGAGGACGAAGACCTTGAGCGTGCCGCGGCCAACCTGGGAATCAACTTGTCCCGCAACGAATCCGCCTCCGTTGAGGACCTGGCTTAACCAACTTTTTCTTAAGTTATCTAAACCCGCAAGGGGAAAGGGAGTTACGTGCTAGACGTCAACTTCTTCGATGAACTCCGCATTGGCCTGGCCACCGCGGAGGACATCCGGCAATGGTCCTACGGCGAGGTCAAGAAGCCGGAGACCATCAACTACCGCACGCTCAAGCCCGAGAAGGACGGCCTGTTCTGCGAGAAGATCTTCGGACCGACTCGCGACTGGGAATGCTACTGCGGCAAGTACAAGCGCGTCCGTTTCAAGGGCATCATCTGTGAACGCTGCGGCGTCGAGGTCACTCGCGCCAAGGTGCGCCGTGAGCGGATGGGCCACATCGAGCTGGCGGCGCCGGTCACCCACATCTGGTACTTCAAGGGTGTGCCGTCGCGGCTGGGTTACTTGCTCGACCTCGCTCCGAAGGATCTCGAGAAGATCATCTACTTCGCCGCTTATGTGATCACCGCGGTCGACGACGAGATGCGCCACAACGAGCTGTCCACGCTCGAGGCCGAAATGGTGGTGGAGCGCAAGGGCGTTGAGGACCAGCGTGACGCCGAGCTGGAGGCCCGCGCCCAGAAGCTGGAGGCCGACCTGGCCGAGCTCGAGGCCGAGGGCGCGAAAGCCGATGCGCGGCGCAAGGTTCGGGACAGCGGCGAGCGGGAGATGCGCCAGCTCCGGGACCGTGCCCAGCGTGAGCTGGACCGGCTGGAGGACATCTGGAGCACCTTCACCAAGCTGGCTCCCAAGCAGCTGATCGTCGACGAGAACCTGTACCGCGAACTGCAGGACCGCTACGGCGAGTACTTCACCGGCGCCATGGGCGCGGAGTCGATCCAGAAACTGATGCAGGCGTTCGACATCGACGCCGAGGCCGACTCGCTGCGTGAGGTCATCCGAAGCGGCAAGGGGCAGAAGAAGCTTCGTGCCCTGAAGCGGCTGAAGGTGGTCGCGGCCTTCCAGCAGTCGGGGAACTCGCCGATGGGCATGGTGCTCGACGCGGTGCCGGTCATCCCGCCGGAGCTGCGCCCGATGGTGCAGCTCGACGGTGGCCGGTTCGCCACGTCCGACCTGAATGACCTGTACCGCCGCGTGATCAACCGCAACAACCGGCTCAAGAGGCTGATCGACCTCGGCGCGCCCGAGATCATCGTCAACAACGAGAAGCGGATGCTTCAGGAGTCGGTGGACGCGCTGTTCGACAACGGCCGTCGCGGCCGGCCTGTTACGGGGCCCGGCAACCGTCCGCTGAAGTCGCTGAGCGATCTGCTCAAGGGCAAGCAGGGCCGGTTCCGCCAGAACCTGCTGGGCAAGCGTGTCGACTACTCGGGTCGTTCGGTCATCGTGGTCGGCCCGCAGCTCAAGCTGCACCAGTGCGGCCTGCCCAAGCTGATGGCACTCGAGCTGTTCAAGCCGTTCGTGATGAAGCGGCTCGTCGACCTCAACCACGCGCAGAACATCAAGAGCGCCAAGCGAATGGTGGAACGCCAGCGTCCCCAGGTGTGGGACGTGCTCGAAGAGGTCATCGCGGAGCACCCGGTGCTGCTTAACCGCGCGCCCACCCTGCACCGGCTGGGCATTCAGGCCTTCGAGCCAATGCTGGTGGAAGGCAAGGCGATTCAGCTGCACCCGTTGGTCTGTGAGGCGTTCAACGCCGACTTCGACGGCGACCAGATGGCGGTGCACCTGCCGCTGAGCGCGGAGGCGCAGGCCGAGGCACGCATTCTGATGCTGTCGTCCAACAACATCCTGTCCCCGGCGTCCGGTCGCCCACTCGCCATGCCGCGGCTGGACATGGTGACCGGCCTGTACTTCCTGACCACCGAGGTCGCCGGCGACAAAGGCGAATACCAGCCGGCCGCCGGGGATCGTCCGGAGTCCGGTGTGTACTCCTCGCCGGCCGAAGCGATCATGGCGGCCGACCGCGGTCTGCTCTCGGTACGGGCCAAGATCAAGGTCCGGCTGACCCAGCTGCGTCCGCCGGCCGAGATCGAGGCCGAGCTGTTCGGCCACAACGCCTGGCGGCCGGGCGATCCGTGGTTGGCGGATACCACGCTGGGCCGGGTGCTGTTCAACGAGCTGCTGCCGCTGGGCTATGCGTTCGTGAACAAGCAGATGCACAAGAAGGTGCAGGCTGCCATCATCAACGACCTGGCCGAGCGCTACCCGATGATCGTGGTCGCCCAGACCGTCGACAAGCTGAAGGACGCCGGGTTCTACTGGGCGACCCGAAGCGGTGTGACGGTCTCGATGGCCGACGTGCTGGTGCCGCCTCGGAAGAAGGAGATCCTCGACCACTACGAGGAGCGGGCCGAGAAGGTCGAAAAGCAGTTCCAGCGTGGCGCTGTGAACCACGACGAGCGCAACGAGGCGCTGGTGGAGATCTGGAAGGAAGCCACGGACGAGGTCGGTCAGGCGCTGCGCGACCACTACCCGGTCGACAACCCGATCATCACGATCGTCGACTCCGGGGCCACGGGTAACTTCACCCAGACCCGGACGCTGGCCGGCATGAAGGGTCTGGTGACCAACCCGAAGGGTGAGTTCATCCCGCGTCCGGTCAAGTCGTCCTTCCGTGAGGGCCTGACCGTGCTGGAGTACTTCATCAACACCCACGGCGCTCGAAAGGGCTTGGCGGACACCGCGTTGCGTACCGCCGACTCCGGCTACCTGACCCGTCGCCTGGTGGACGTGTCCCAGGACGTCATCGTCCGCGAGCACGACTGCCAGACCGAGCGCGGCATCTTCGTCGAGCTGGCCGAGCGTCAGCCCGACGGCACGCTGATCCGTGACCCGTACATCGAAACCTCGGCGTACGCGCGGACTCTGGGCGCCGACGCGGTCGACGAGGCCGGCAACGTCGTCGTCGCGCGTGGTGAGGACCTGGGTGACCCGTCGATCGACGCCCTGCTGGCGGCCGGCATCACGCAGATCAAGGTGCGCTCGGTGCTGACGTGTACCACCGGCACCGGCGTATGCGCGACCTGCTACGGACGGTCCATGGCCACCGGCAAGCTGGTGGACATCGGTGAGGCCGTAGGTATCGTGGCGGCCCAGTCCATCGGTGAGCCCGGCACGCAGCTGACCATGCGTACCTTCCACCAGGGAGGTGTCGGTGAGGACATCACCGGCGGTCTGCCACGTGTCCAGGAGCTGTTCGAGGCCCGGGTGCCGCGCGGCAAGGCGCCGATCGCCGACGTCACCGGCCGTATCCGGCTCGAGGACGGCGAGCGCTTCTACAAGATCACCGTCGTTCCCGACGACGGGGGCGAAGAAGTGGTCTACGACAAGCTCTCGAAGCGGCAGCGGCTGCGGGTGTTCAAGCACGAGGACGGGTCCGAGCGGGTGCTTTCCGACGGTGACCACGTCGAGGTGGGCCAGCAGCTGATGGAAGGCTCGGCCGACCCGCACGAGGTGCTGCGGGTGCAAGGCCCCCGCCAGGTGCAGATCCACCTGGTCCGGGAGACCCAGGAGGTCTACCGCGCTCAGGGTGTGTCGATCCACGACAAGCACATCGAGGTGATCGTCCGCCAGATGCTGCGCCGCGTCACCATCATCGACTCGGGCTCGACGGAGTTCCTGCCCGGGTCGTTGATCGACCGTGCGGAGTTCGAGGCGGCGAATCGCCGGGTGGTCGCCGAGGGCGGCGAGCCCGCCGCCGGCCGTCCGGTGCTGATGGGTATCACGAAGGCGTCGCTGGCCACCGACTCGTGGCTGTCGGCGGCGTCGTTCCAGGAGACCACGCGGGTGCTGACCGATGCGGCGATCAACTGCCGCAGCGACAAGCTGCAGGGTCTGAAGGAGAACGTGATCATCGGCAAGCTGATCCCGGCCGGTACCGGTATCAACCGTTACCGCAACATCCAGGTGCAGCCCACCGAGGAGGCCCGGGCCGCGGCGTACACGATCCCGTCGTACGAGGATCAGTACTACAGCCCGGACTTCGGCCAAGCCACCGGTGCTGCTGTTCCGCTGGACGACTACGGTTACAGCGACTACCGGTAGGTAGCGCGAGCTCAACAGACGCAAAAGCCTCCGCACGCACGGCGTGTCGGAGGCTTTTCGCGCTCTGCTCGCCCGTGCACAGTTGCGCACTTGTCCCCACATCGGTCGCAGGTGGCTACTTCGGCCGATGACCGGCCCGCATCTTTGCATCCGTGGATATCGAAAGTGCTCTGCTGGCCGGCGGCGGACTAGCGACCACCGCCGAACTGCTGACGATGGTCACGCGTGGGCAGCTGGCCGGACTGGTCAAGGTGGGCAGGCTAATTCGCGTACGCCATGGGGTCTATGCCGTTAGTCAACCCGACGTGCTGGGGCGGCTGGCCGCGCTCGACCTGTTGGCCCGCGAGCCGATAGTGAGCTGCATGGGCACAGCCGCGGCCTTATACGGCTTCGACACCGAGAGAACGGCGCGCCTGCACATCCTCGATCCGGGGGTACGGATGCGACCGGCACCGGGCCTGATGGTGCATCAACGAATCGGCGCACCACTGAGACGCGTGGAGGGTCGGCTGGCGACGGCGCCGGCATGGACGGTGGTCGAAGTCGCCCGCGCGCTGTGCCGGCCGCGCGCCTTGGCGACACTCGATGCCGCCCTGCATATCGGCGCTTGTACCACAGGGGAATTGGGCGAGGCGATCCGCGAACAGAAGGGACGGCGCGGCATCGTCAAGGTCCGCGAGTTGATCGCGTATGCCGACGGTCGTGCCGAGTCACCGATGGAGAGTGAGGCGCGGCTGGTGTTTATCGACAACCGGTTACCCACGCCGGAGCTGCAGTACGGCATCGTAGACCGCTACGGCAGCGTCTGGCGCGCCGACTTCGCGTGGCCGGACGCTTTCGTCGTCGCCGAGTACGACAGTGTGCAGTGGCACGTGGGCCGCGTCGCCCTGCTGCACGACCGGCTCAAGACCGCTCGACTGCAGGAATGCGGCTGGATGACTATCCCGATGACGGTCGACGACATCCGCCACGATCCGGTCGGGCTCGCGGACCGGGTGAATTTTCAGGTGGCGAGCAGACGCAAAAGCTCCCGCACGCACGGCGTGTCGGGAGCTTTTGCGTCTGCTCGCCGTCAATGGTGACGCACTAGACTGGCCGGCGTGGCCAGCACAGACGAACGCGTCACCGAGGGCGGGGACGTTGAGGGCGGGGACTTGGAGGACGGCTTGGAAGACGGCTTGGAACAGGGCATCCGCGATTTGATGCTCAGCCAACCGCCCGCTGAAGCGGTCATCGATCGCGTTGCCCTGCAACGCCATCGAGGCGTCGCGGTACTGACGCTAAGTCATCCGCAGGCGCAGAATGCGCTGAATCTAGCGAGCTGGCGTCGCCTGAAGTTGCTGTTCGACGACCTCGCCAGCGAAGCTGAACTGCGGGCGGTCGTGCTTCGTGGCGCCGGTGAAAAGGCATTCGCCGCGGGCGCGGACATCAAAGAGTTTCCGGACACTCGGATGACCGTGGTGGACGCCACCAACTACAACGAAGCCGTAGCCGCCTGTCTGAGAGCATTAACGGCAGTGCCGGTTCCGGTTATCGCGGCGATCCGCGGGCTTGCCGTCGGGGGCGGCTGCGAGCTCACCACGGCATGCGATGTCCGCATCGCGACCGATGACGCACGCTTCGGCATCCCGCTCGGCAAGCTCGGAGTCATTCTCGGCTTCACCGAGGCCGAAGCCGTTGCGCGCCTTATCGGTCCGGCAGCGCTGAAGTATCTGTTGTTCAGTGGCGAGCTGATCGATGTGGCCGACGCCGCGCGCTGGGGATTGGTGCAAAAGGTAGTACCGGCAGGCGATTTGGCGGACGTGACCGCCAAACTCGTGGGCCAGATCTGTCGGCAATCGGCGGTGACGATGCGTGCGACGAAGGTGGTCGCCAACATGTACGGCCGGGCGTTGACGGGCGCCGACACCGATGCCCTGATCCGATTCAGTGTCGAAGCCTATGGGGGAGCCGATGTGCGGGAGGGGGTGGCGGCCTTCAGTCAAAGGCGGCCGCCCAACTTCGATGGCAGCGGACTGATTTGAGATTGCGACCGGAACTCGACGACGACGAGATCTGGAAACTCGAACTCACCGAACTCGCCGAACTGATCCGCACCCGGCAACTCAGGTCGCAGGACGTGACCGACTCGACGCTACGGCGAATCGAGAAGTTCGATCCGCGGTTGAAGAGCTACGCGTTCGTCATGGCGGACGCTGCGCTGAGCGCGGCGCGTGCCGCTGACGCGGATATCGCTCAGGGACGTTATCGCGGCGTTCTGCACGGCATACCGATCGGCGTGAAAGACCTCTGCTACACGGTCGACGCCCCCACCGCGGCGGGCACCGCCATCTTTCGCGGCTTTCGCTCGCCGCACGACGCCACGGTTGTCGCGCGCCTGCGCGCTGCCGGCGCGGTGATCATCGGCAAGTTGGCGATGACTGAGGGGGCATACCTCGGCTATCACCCCAGTGCTCCGATACCGGTCAATCCCTGGAACCCGACAGCATGGGCCGGTGTGTCCTCGAGTGGTTGCGGCGTGGCCACCGCGGCGGGACTGTGCTTCGGCTCGATCGGGTCAGACACCGGGGGATCGATCCGATATCCGGCGAGCGCCTGCGGCCTCACCGGAATCAAACCGACGTGGGGCCGGGTAAGCCGGCACGGAATCGTGGAACTCGCAGCTAGTTTCGACCACGTCGGACCCATCGCCCGAACCGCTCGCGATGCCGGAGCCATACTGACGGTGATCGCGGGATGCGATCGCAGTGATCCCACTTCCTCGCTGGAGCCCGTCGCCGACTATGCCGCCGACTTGACCTTGCCGCGGCCGCCCCGCGTCGGAGTGGACTGGGGGCAAATGGCCGCGTTCGACGAGGACACCAAGTCTCTGCTGGCCCGCGTCGTGGACACACTCGTAGGTATCGGATGGCCCGTTGGCGAAGTCGAACTGCCGGCGCTGGACCGGATCGTGGCAGCATTCGCAAAGATGCGCGCGGTTGAGACGGCGAGCGCGCACGCCGAAACCTATCCGGCCCGCGCCGACGAGTACGGTCCAATTTTTCGCGGGATGCTCGACGCCGGGCATCGATTGACCGCGGTGGAGTATCAGAGGTGCGTCCAGCAGCGCCGCGAATTCAGGGAGTCGCTGCGGCGGGTGTTCCACGACGTCGATCTCGTGTTGATGCCCAGCCGAGGTATCGGATCTCCCACCGTGGCGGCCATGCGGGCGCTGGGACAAGACGCAGAGCTGACCGCGGCGTTGGCCGCGCCGACCGCGCCGTTCAACGTGAGCGGCAACCCGGCGATCTGTCTGCCTGCCGGGCTTACGCCTGCCGGAGTTCCGATCGGGTTCCAGTTCATTGGCCGCGAGTTCGAAGAGCGGTTGCTGGTGCAGGCCGGACAGGCATTCCAGCAGGTCACTACATTCCATCGCCGCCGCCCGCCGCTGTGACGGGCCTCGCCCAACCTGGGTGACCCACTAGACTGGCCGGCGTGCTCATCGGTTCGCACGTCCACCAAGACGATCCCCTGGCCGCAGCCCAGGCAGACGGCGCCGACGTCGTGCAATTCTTCCTGGGCAACCCGCAGAGCTGGAAGAAACCCAAGCCGCGCGAGGACGCCGACAAGCTGAAAGCGGCGAGCATGCCGCTGTACGTCCACGCGCCGTACCTGATCAACGTGGCGTCGGCCAACAACCGGATCCGCATCCCATCGCGCAAGATCCTGCAGGACACCTGCGACGCGGCCGCCGAAATCAATGCGACAGCGGTGATCGTGCACGGCGGCCATGCCGACGACAACGACATGGAGGCCGGCTTCGAGCGGTGGGTGAAGGCCCTGGACTACCTGGAAACCGACGTGCAGGTGCTACTGGAGAACACTGCGGGCGGGGACCACGCGATG
This sequence comes from uncultured Actinomycetota bacterium, assembly GCA_963840045.1. GTDB lineage: Bacteria > Actinomycetota > Actinomycetes > Mycobacteriales > Mycobacteriaceae > Mycobacterium. Next base: position 146,067 of record CAWIXL010000001.1, read on the forward strand.
GCCCGCTACTTCGACACGATCGGCCGGCTGTGGGATCACATCGGGGATAGCGGCATCGGATTCTGCCTGGACACCTGCCATGCGTGGGCCGCCGGGGAAAAGCTGATCGACGCCGTCGACCGCATCAAGGCCCTGACCGGCCGCATCGACCTGGTCCACTGCAACGACTCGCGCGACGCGGCGGGCTCCGGCGCGGACCGGCACGCCAATTTCGGCACCGGTCAGATCGATCCTGAGCTGCTGGCCGCCGTCGTCAAGGCGGCCGACGCGCCCGTCATCTGCGAAACCGCCGACGAGGGTCGCAAGGACGACATCGCATTCTTGCGCGAAAAGGCGAGCTAAGCGTTTTCTAAGCTGCCGCTCCTACCGTGGTGGCCATGCTCCGCCGGGCTGCACCGCTTGTTGGCTCGGTACTTGTCGTACTTGTCCTCGCAGGTTGTTCGCAGCGGGAGCCGGCTCCACCAACCGGTTTCGTTGCCGGAACCAGCATCCACACCATCAAGGTCGGCAACCGCGACCGCACCTATCGGCTGTACGAGCCGGCGGGATTGCCGGCATCGGCTCCGCTGGTCGTCATGCTGCACGGCGGGTTCGGCAGCGCCGCGCAAGCCGAAAGGGCTTACGGCTGGGACAGATTGGCTGACTCGGCCAAGTTCGTCGTCGCCTATCCGGAGGGTCTGCACCGGGCCTGGAATACCAATGGCGGGAACTGTTGCGGCCGGTCTGCGCGAGAAGGCGTCGACGACATCGGCTTCATCACCGCGGCCGTCGCCGACATCGAGCACAATGTTGGCATCGACGCCTCGCATGTGTTTGCCACCGGCATCAGCAACGGCGGCATCATGTCGTACACGCTGGCGTGCAACACCGGCGTTTTCGCCGCGATCGGCCCCGACTCGGCGACCCAGCTGGACCCCTGCCGGACGCCGCATCCGACGTCGGTGATGCACATTCACGGCACCACCGATCGGCTCATCCCCTATGGCGGTGGGCAGGGCTTCAGCGTCATCGACGGCCCCTCGGTGGCCGACGTCAATGCGTTCTGGCGCAACGTGGATCAGTGCGGCGCTCCCACTGCCACCACCAACGGTTCGGTCACCACGTCGACCGCCGCATGCGCCGACAATCGCAGCGTCGTCCTCGTCACGGTCGACGGCGGCGGCCACGAGTGGCCGTCCTTCGCCACCGCGTCGTTGTGGAAGTTCTTCGCCGCCCACCCGCACTAGTGCGCGGGCTCTTATCGTGATCGGGCGGTGGGCGAGTCCTTCGGGCGGTATCGGTTGCAGGAGTTGCTCGCGACGTGGATCGCTTAGGTCGAGCACCATGGTTGGGCGCATGATGTGGCCGAGGTGACGGTGCTGATGGCTGGGAGTGTTTGGTGGCCAATCAGGCTGTGCCGCTTGGCAGATGATGACGGTCACGGCCCGGCGCAGAATGGGCAGCCGAGAATTGTCGTACCGGGCTGCGATGATGAAGTCATGTCCTTGACCGCATCGCCTCCCGCGGCGGTGAGCCCTGCGAAGCGTCTTGAGGTGCTGTTCGAGGAGTTGGCGGAGTTGGCCGGTCAGCGCAACGCGATTGATGGGCGCATCGTGGAGATCGTCGCCGAGATGGATCGCGACGAGCTGTGCGGCGCCACGGGCGCACGGTCGGTCGCGGCGTTGGTGGCCTGGAAGATCGGCTCGTCATCGGCAAACGCCCACACGATCACCACCGTCGCGCGCCGGCTCGAGGCGTTCCCTCGCTGCGCGCAGGGCATGCGGGAGGGTCGACTGTCGCTGGATCAGGTCGGCGTCATCACGGCGCGGGCGGCCGAGGGATCCGATGAGCATTATGCCCAGCTGGCCGCGGGTGGCCACGGTCAACCAGCTGCGCACCGCGGTCAAGCTGGAACCGCGACCCGAACCCGATCCTGGGCCCGGGCCGCGGCCCTCGATCACCAAGACCTCCGATGAGGAGTTCACCTGTTGGCGGATCAAACTTCCGCACCTCGATGCGGCGACATTCGACGCGGCACTGGCGTCTCATCGTGATGCGCTGATCGCTGAGTGGAAGCACGATCACGGCGATGGCGACCGCGCCTCAGATCAGCGCGCCCCCGTTGCCGGGCACTATCGAGGCGTTTATGCGCCTGGTCGAGGCCGGATGGGACGCCGAGGCGGCCCGCCGACCACACGGGCATCACACCACCGTGGTGGTGCACGTCGACGTTGAGCAGCGCGCCGCCGCACTGCATCTGGGTCCGTTGCTCACCGAAGCCGAACGCCTCTACCTGACCTGTGATGCCACCTTTGAGGTCTGGTTCGAACGCAACGGCGAGGTCATCGGCTCCGGGCGAGCGACCCGTCAGATCAACCGGCGGCTGCGCCGCGCGCTCGAGCACCGTCACCCCACGTGCGCGGTTCCCGGCTGTGGCGCCACCCGCGGTCTGCACGCGCACCACATCCGGCACTGGGAAGACGGCGGCCCCACCGAGTTGGTCAACCTGGTGCTGGTCTGCCCTTATCACCACCGGTTGCACCATCGAGGCCTCATTACCATCACCGGACCCGCGGACGATCTCATTGTCACCGACAGTTCCGGGCGACCGCTGCGCGCAGGATCGCTCGCGCGTCCGCCCAACCTCCCCCCGCCCGCTGTCCCACCGTGCCCCGGGCCCATCGGCGAGCGCGCCAACTGGTGGTGGTACGAACCCTTCCAGCCGTCGGTCGTTCCCAGCGACCGTCCCGAAGCTCAAACAGGTTAAGACATAGACAATTCCGTTTGAACTACCCGCTGCTATCGGATCTTGACAATCAAGGCCGACAACCGAATCCGCAACTTTACCGGCCGCTACCCGACGATCCCCGCCACGCTCCCATCAAAATCCCCGCTGACGTGCGCACAAATTGGGGCCGAGTCGGGAACGGTGCCGTCACCACGTCGACCGCCACATGCGCCGACAACCGCAGCGTCGTGCTCGTCACGTCGCCGGCGGCGGCGACGAGTGGCCGTCCTTCGTAACTGAGCCAACTCAGGTTAGTGCGCGGGCTTATCGTGATCGGGCGGTTGGCGAGTCCTCCGGGCGCTATCGGTTGCAGGAGTTGCTTGGCCGCGCCGGGATGGGCGGGACCGCCAAGCTAACTAAGGCGATCCATCTGAAGCATCCCGGGTTTCATGCCACACCTCGTTACGTGTGATCGGTGTGCTGCCCGACCGGTAGTTGGGCGTAGTACTCGGCCTCGACTTCGGCCGGTGGGACGTCGGCCCAGGCGGTGCATGAGCCTGCTGGTGTTGTACCAATACGCCCACGCGAAGGTGGCGTCCTCAAGGCCGGCCAGCGTGCGCAGCGGCCCGTTGCGAAACGGGGAGCCATCGCGGACGCACTCTGTTTTGTAGAGGCCGATGGTGGTTTCGGCTAAGGCATTGTCGAGGGCATCGCCGACCGTGCCGACCGACGGAACCAGCCCGGACAGCATCGGTGTCTCGGTGAAATGTATTGCGGTATACTGTGATCCGGCGTCACTGTGATGGATCGTGTCGTCGGACAGCGGGTGACCTTCCCGCGCTCGCGAGGCTGCGACGGCGCGGCATAGCCCGCTCGATCATCGCAGTGTTCTTCGTCAGCGAGCACTCCCAGCCAGCGATCAATCCGGCGTAGGCATCGATGACGAACGCGGTGTAGCCGAACCCGCCACCATCCAGTGGCACATAGGTGAAATCGGCCACATGCAGCGCTTCGGCGTCGCACCCGGAACCGCCGCCGCACCAGATCGGGCGCACGTTATGCGCCGGATCCCGCTCGGTAGTGCGCGCACACGCCGGGTACGCACCGCCCCGCGCCAGCCGTGGGCCGCTACCGTTCCACCGTGTGGGCACCGGGATGCCCTCGCGCTGCAGGTGCGCCCACATCTTCAGGCTGCCGTACAGCGACTCCGGGGGGCCTTTGCCCTGGTCACCAGGCTCGTAGATAGCCGGTGAGGATCTCGGTGATCGTGGTGTCCCACAGCTCCCGCTTCGACGGCGCGGCCAACCGGTGCGCCCAGTAGGTGCGCGGGGCGATCTGCACACCGTGCACCTTCAGGGCGCGGCAGATCGGTAAGACCCCGAACCGGTCCGATTCTCATCGATGAACCGAACGATCAGCGGTGTAGCGGGTCGCACTCCCGCGCGAAGAAACCTGTTGCGGCCTTGAGGATTTCGATAGTCTGCTCACGCTCGAGGTTCTTCCGGCGCAGCTCACGCAACTCGCGGCCAGTCCTCGGTAGGCACCCCATCGCCTCGCCAGCGTCCACCTCGGCCGAACGCACCCACTTGCGCAGCGTCTCCACGCTCATCCCAAACCGTCCCGAGATAGCCCACATCGCCGCCCACTCCGTGTCATAGTCATCGCGATGCTCACGGACCAACCGGACCGCAGTGGCCTTGGTGTTCTCATCGTACTTGCTCGGCATCGTGCCATCCTTCCCTCAAAAGGACGTGCGCACGAAACCCGGGACGGTTCAATCCACAACTATGGGGAGATCGACGGGCGGCTCTATTTCGATATGCGCCGCATTGAGGGCCGTGAAACCTCGCGGACGTAAAGTCAGCTCAGCATGACCGTTTTGCCGCCATGACTCGAAGACTCATGCAGTTCAACAGCAGCAGATTTCCCGCATTGAGGGCAGCTTCCGCAGTCGCTCGGGCGCGCTCGCACTTCGAAGTAAGTTCAAGATTTCAGGAAGCTCGGACCACGGTTCCGTCATAGCCCAATCGGACGTCATACACCCGCCCGGATCATCCGTGCGACGTCGGGCAAAGCCTATCGTGTTGCCATCTCGTTTGCCCGCTACCCCCGCGGCGACGACGAACTGCCCAGAGACCGTCGAAGTCACGTCGAATTCACCTTGTACCGCGACATGCCCACCTCGGCATCCTCAGCACTTTAGTAACTGGCAAGGGCCCTAGTGATCCAACGCAAATGGTCGGCGTCGTCAACGACGGACTGGGTTGTCGGCGCGCAACGTCGGGTCATTGTGAAACATTTTCGCCGCCCACCCGCACTAGCATTACAGCTCTTGTGCGGTTGTCGAAAAAATGTAACATTGAGCCATGCCAGATACCCATGTCGTCACCAACCAGGTACCGCCCCTGGAGAACCACAACCCCGCGTCGTCCGCGGTCCTTGTCGAGGCGCTGATCCGCGAGGGCGGTCAGTGGGGCCTGGACGAGGTGACCGAGCTCGGTGCGATCTCGGGCGGCCAGGAAGCCCAACGGTGGGGCGAGCTGGCGGACCGCAACCGGCCCGTTTTGCACACCCACGACCGATACGGCCACCGTGTCGACGAGGTGGAGTACGACCCGGCCTACCACGAGCTGATGCGCACCGCGATCTCCCACGGCTTGCACGGGGCGCCGTGGGCCGACGAGCGGCCGGGCTCTCATGTGGTGCGTGCCGCCAAGATGTCGATCTGGAACGTCGAACCCGGACACACCTGCCCGGTCTCCATGACGTACGCCGTGGTGCCCGCGCTGCGGTACAACCCCGAGTTGGCGGCGGTCTACGAGCCGTTGCTCACCAGTCGCGTGTACGACCCGGAGCTGAAGCCGGCCGGCACCAAGCTCGGCATCACCGCGGGCATGTCGATGACCGAGAAGCAGGGTGGCTCCGACGTGCGCGCCGGCACCACCGAAGCGAACCCCAACGGCCCCAACAGTAATGGCACCTACCGCCTGACCGGTCACAAGTGGTTCACCTCGGCGCCGATGTGCGACATCTTCCTGGTGCTCGCGCAGGCGCCAAATGGATTGTCGTGCTTCATGCTGCCGCGGATCCTGCCGGACGGCACTCGTAACCGGATGTTCCTGCAGCGGCTCAAGGACAAGCTCGGCAACCACGCCAACGCCTCGAGCGAGGTCGAATACGACGGCGCCACCGCGTGGCTGGTCGGCGAGGAGGGCCGTGGCGTCCCCACCATCATCGAGATGGTCAACCTCACCCGCCTGGACTGCACCCTGGGCAGCGCCAGCAGCATGCGCACCGGGCTGACCCGCGCCATCCACCATGCCCAGCACCGAAAGGCGTTCGGCGCCTATCTGATTGACCAGCCGCTCATGCGCAACGTGCTGGCCGACCTGGCGGTGGAGGCCGAGGCCGCCACCATCGTCGCGATGCGGATGGCCGGGGCCACCGATCAGGCCCTTCGCGGGGACCAGCAAGCGGCGCTGCTGCGCCGAATCGGCTTGGCGGCCAGCAAGTACTGGGTGTGCAAGCGCGCCACCCCGCACGCCGCCGAAGCGCTGGAATGCCTGGGCGGCAACGGCTACGTCGAAGAATCGGGCATGCCGCGGCTCTATCGGGAGGCACCACTAATGGGCATCTGGGAGGGCTCCGGCAATGTCAGCGCGCTGGATACGTTGCGCGCCATGGCAACTCGCCCCGAATGCGTCGAGGTGCTGTTCGACGACCTGGCGCAGAGCGCGGGCCAGGACGCCCGGCTGGACAGCCACATCGAAGCCTTAAGGCAGCAACTGGCCGATCTCGAGACGATGCAGTACCGCGCCCGCAAGGTCGCCGAAGATATCAGCCTGGCGTTGCAGGGGTCGCTGCTGGTGCGCCACGGGCACCCCGCGGTCGCCGAAGCGTTCCTGGCCACGCGGCTCGGCGGTCAGTGGGGAGGTGCGTTCGGCACCATGCCGACCGGCCTGGATCTCGCGCCCATTCTCGAGCGCGCGATGGTTAAGGGATGACACGCGCCGGCGACGATGCAGAGCGCAGCGATGAGGAGGGGCGGCGCCAATGACACACGCGATCAGATCGGTCGACTTCGACAACCTGAAAACGATGACCTATGAGGTCACTGATCGGGTTGCGCGGATCACCTTCAATCGGCCGGAGAAGGGGAACGCGATCGTCGCGGACACTCCGCTCGAGCTGTCCGCGTTGGTGGAGCGCGCCGACCTGGACCCCAGCGTGCACGTCATCCTGGTATCCGGTCGCGGCGAAGGCTTCTGTGCGGGCTTCGACCTGTCGGCCTACGCCGACGGAACCGGCTCGGCGGGCGATGCAGGCGGCTATCACGGCACCGTGCTGGACGGTAAGACCCAGGCCGTCAATCACCTGCCGAATCAGCCGTGGGACCCGGTGATCGACTACCAGATGATGAGCCGCTTCGTGCGCGGGTTTTCCAGCCTGATGCATGCCGACAAGCCGACGGTGGTCAAGATCCACGGCTACTGCGTGGCCGGCGGCACCGACATCGCCTTGCATGCCGACCAGGTGATCGCCGCCGCCGACGCCAAGATCGGCTACCCGCCGACGCGGGTGTGGGGCGTCCCGGCGGCCGGCCTGTGGGCGCACCGGCTCGGCGATCAGCGCGCCAAACGCCTGCTGCTCACCGGGGATTGCATCACCGGCGCACAAGCCGCCGAATGGGGCCTGGCGGTCGAGGCGCCGGACCCGAAGGACCTCGACGAGCGCACCGAGCGACTCGTACAGCGGATCGCGGCAATGCCGGTCAACCAGCTGGTCATGGTGAAGCTCGCGCTGAATTCGGCTTTGCTGCAGCAGGGCGTGGCGACCAGCAGGATGGTCAGCACCGTGTTCGACGGCATGGCCCGGCACACGCCCGAGGGGCACGCCTTCGTCGCCGACGCGGTCGAACACGGCTTCCGGGACGCGGTGAAGCACCGCGACGAGCCATTCGGCGACTACGGCCGCCGGACGTCCTCTGTTTAAGAAGGTGCAACACCTATGCCCAACATGACGGCCCGGTCCGTGGTGCTCAGTGTGCTGCTCGGCGCTCACCCCGCGTGCGCCAGTGCCGGCGAATTGATAAAGCTTACAGCTGATTTCGGCATCAAGGAGACGACGCTACGGGTCGCGCTGACGCGCATGGTCGGTGCCGGCGATCTGATCCGGTCGGCCGATGGCTATCGGCTCTCGGATCGGTTGCTGGCCCGCCAGCGTCGCCAGGACGAAGCCATGCGCCCCGGGGTGCGGCCCTGGCAGGGCGATTGGGTCATGTTGATCGTCACCAGCGTGGGTACCGACGCTCGCACCCGCGCCGCGCTGCGAACCACCATGCACGACAAGCGATTCGGCGAACTGCGGGAAGGGGTGTGGCTTCGGCCCGACAACCTCGACCTGCAGCTGGATCCCGATGTCGCGGCGCGCGTTCGGGTGCTCAAGGCGCGCGACGACGCACCCGCCCAGCTGGCCGGCCAGCTGTGGGACCTGTCCGCGTGGGCCGCGACCGGCCATAGCCTGCTCGACGAGATGGCGGCCGCGAAAGACGTACCCGATCGGTTCGTCCTGGCCGCGGCGATGGTGCGCCACCTGCTCACCGACCCGATGCTGCCCGCTGAACTGCTGCCGGCTGATTGGCCCGGCGTTCGGCTGCGCGCCGCGTATCACGACTTCGCCGCCGAACTGGCGGAACGACAAGATTGGATCCAACTGGTGGAGGCGACATGAATGATCCGGTGCGGGTCGAGCGCAATGGTCCGGTGACCACGGTGATCATCGACCGGCCAACAGCGCGCAACGCGGTCAACGGCCCGACGGCCGAGGCGCTGTACACGGCCTTCGACGAATTCGACCGGGACGACACCGCGTCAGTGGCCGTGCTATGGGGTGACCACGGAACCTTCTGCGCCGGAGCAGATTTGAAGGCCTTCGGCACACCGCAAGCCAACCCGGTGCACCGCACGGGCCCGGGCCCGATGGGGCCGACGCGGATGGTGCTGTCCAAACCGGTGATCGCCGCGGTCAGCGGCCACGCCGTCGCCGGGGGCCTGGAGCTGGCCCTGTGGTGCGATTTACGGGTTGCCGAGGAAGACGCTGTCTTCGGGGTGTTCTGCCGGCGGTGGGGGGTGCCGCTCATCGACGGCGGCACCGTGCGACTGCCCCGGCTGATCGGGCACAGCCGGGCGATGGACATGATCCTCACCGGCCGCGCCGTGGCCGCCGACGAGGCGCTGGCCATGGGGTTGGCCAACCGAGTGGTGCCCAAGGGCCAGGCCCGGCAGGCGGCCGAAGAACTGGCGGCCCAACTGGCCGCGCTGCCGCAGCAGTGCATGCGATCGGACCGGCTGTCGGCCCTGCACCAGTGGGGGCTTCCGGAAGCCCAGGCGATCGACGTCGAGTTCGCCAGTATCTCCCGCGTGGCAGCGGAGGCGATGGAAGGTGCCGGTCGGTTCGCCGCGGGCGCCGGCCGCCACGGCGCCTCGACGAGTTAGGGGCCGGTTAGCGGGTCAGCTGCCCTTCTTGATCTCGTTGCCCGAGCCGATGTCGCTAACCTTCGGGTCACCGTCCTTGTAGGTGACGGTGTTGTCCATTCCCAGCACGGTGATTTTCTTGTTGACCTTGTCGATGGTGATCTTGTTGCTGGCGCCGCCGATGGTCACCGAGTCGCACGTGCCGGTGACGGTCAGGGTGTTGTTCGAGCCGGCCACGTTCAGTGATTTGCCATCCTCGCAGGCAATTGTGGCCGTGGTCCCCATCGACCCGTAGGTCACCGAGTTGCCGATCGTGATTGACGTGCTCGTGCCGGTGCCGCTGGTCGACGATGTCGGCGACTCGGATCCGCTGCTGGCCGTTGTGCTGGCTGTCGCAGAGCTCCCGGACGTCGGAGCGCCGCCCGGCGGGTTGGCCGTCGAACTGCAGCCGACCACTCCGAAAGCCACCGCCAAGGCCGCCGAGGCCAGGGCCAGGGCGGCCAATCTGATTGAGTCGGCAGGGGTTTGGGCGCGCATCATTTTTCCTCGATTCCTCGGTCGATTGGTCAGTTAAAGGACTCAGTTAGGGAGGGTGATCCCCGTCGCGTTGCTTCAGGGGCCTACCCGCTGGAGCCGGTTGACCATGCCCAGTTCGCGGCCCCGGTCCCAGAGGAACGGGTCACCGGTGTGGAAGAGCACCGTTTCGTCGTAGCCGTAGACCGTGATGTCGTTGACTACGTTGTCCGCGATGATCATGTTCGACGAGCCCATCACCGCCACCGCCCAGCAGCTTCCCTTCGCGGTGACCTGATTTCCCGTGCCATTGACTATCAGGGTGGCGTCGTTGCAGTCGATCACCTGCTGAATGCCCTGCCCCGTTATGTGGGTGTCGCCGTTCTTGGCGTGCGCGGTCGGCGGCGGAGCGGCCACGGTAACGGCGATAGCGACGGCACACGTAGCCAATGACCCGAGGACGGTCGTCCGCTTCACTGCGGGCCCCCTTCGCTTGGACGGGAGATCTGTGCGACTGAGCCTACGTGCATTTGCCTGCCCGGTAACAGACTTAAGTGCAAATACCCGGGCCGTTTGTCTGGGCCTGTCTGTGGCGTCGCGCGGCGTCTTTTTCCCGACCTTGTCAACTAGAGTCACTAGCTGACCCATGCAATCCACCGAACAACCGCGATGACCGACCCGGTCGTCGCAATCGAAGGGCGATCGCCATGTCAGCTCACCCGGAGCCGCCGTCAGCGGGTGGGCGTCCGCGTGCGGGTAAGTCGGCGACCCGTCCGGCCAAGTTGAGCCGCGACGGCATCGTCGACGGCGCGCTGACCTTTCTGGATCGGGAGGGCTGGGACTCGCTGACCATCAACGCACTGGCGACCCAGCTGGGGACCAAGGGGCCGTCGCTGTACAACCACGTGGACAGCCTGGAGGACCTGCGCCGCGCCGTGCGGATCCGGGTCGTCGACGACATCATCACGATGCTGAACAGGGTGGGCGAGGGTCGGGCCCGCGACGATGCGGTGCTGGTCATGGCCGGTGCCTACCGCAGCTATGCCCATCACCACCCCGGCCGGTACTCGGCGTTCACCCGGATGCCGCTGGGCGGTGATGACCCCGAGTACACCGCCGCGACCAGGGGCGCGGCGACGCCGGTCATCTCCGTGTTGTCCTCGTACGGCCTGGACGGCGAACAGGCGTTTTACGCGGCGCTCGAGTTCTGGTCGGCGATGCACGGGTTCGTGTTGCTGGAGATGACGGGCGTCATGGACGAGATCGACACTGACACCGTCTACTCCGACATGGTGCTGCGACTGGCGGCGGGCTTGGATCGGCGCACGGCCCACGGTGGCGCGAAGTCGACCTAAAGAGCCTGGAAGCGGCCGCAAAGGCAGCCAAGCTGTGAGTCCAGGCGCCGCTTTGACCTGCCAGACCGGCGGCGGGTATTGTGGTAGCTCGTGCCCGGCGGCATACGGCGCCTGACGTAAGGGCGGAATTGCCGGGTCCATTCGCATGTCCAGGATGCATCGGATAAAACCCGGGCGGGCGCATGCGAAACACAACGCAGAGCAACACAGAAACGACATAGAAAGCCGGTAGATGCCAACCATCCAGCAGCTGGTCCGCAAGGGTCGTCGGGACAAGATCAATAAGGTCAAGACCGCGGCTCTGAAGGGCAGCCCGCAGCGTCGTGGTGTATGCACCCGCGTGTACACCACCACCCCGAAGAAGCCGAACTCGGCGCTTCGGAAGGTTGCGCGCGTGAAGCTGACGAGTCAGGTCGAGGTCACGGCCTACATCCCCGGCGAGGGTCACAACCTGCAGGAGCACTCGATGGTGTTGGTCCGCGGCGGCCGAGTCAAGGACCTGCCCGGTGTGCGGTACAAGATCATCCGCGGTTCGCTCGACACCCAGGGCGTCAAGAACCGCAAGCAGGCTCGCAGCCGTTACGGCGCCAAGAAGGAGAAGAGCTAATGCCGCGCAAGGGGCCCGCGCCGAAGCGTCCGTTGGTCAATGACCCGGTATACGGATCGCAGCTGGTCACCCAGCTGGTGAACAAAGTTCTGCTGAGAGGGAAGAAATCGCTGGCCGAGCGCATTGTTTATGGAGCGCTCGAACAAGCCCGCGACAAGACCGGCAGCGACCCCGTCATCACGCTCAAGCGCGCTCTCGACAACGTGAAGCCGGCTCTGGAGGTGCGCAGTCGCCGCGTCGGCGGTGCGACCTACCAGGTGCCCGTCGAGGTGCGTCCCGACCGGTCGACAACGCTGGCGTTGCGCTGGCTCGTCGGCTTTTCGCGGCAACGCCGGGAGAAGACGATGATCGAGCGGCTGGCAAACGAGATCCTGGATGCCAGCAATGGCCTGGGCGCCTCCGTCAAGCGGCGCGAGGACACCCACAAGATGGCCGAGGCAAACCGCGCCTTCGCGCACTATCGCTGGTGACAGCTGCCGGCGATCCCGCGGGCGCAACCGATAGCGAACTACCAAGCAACGAAAGAGTGGGAAGACTTCTGTGGCACAGAAGGACGTGCTGACCGACCTGAGCAAGGTGCGCAATATCGGCATCATGGCGCACATCGATGCCGGCAAGACCACGACTACGGAGCGCATCCTCTACTACACCGGCATCAGCTACAAGATCGGCGAGGTGCACGACGGCGCCGCCACCATGGACTGGATGGAGCAGGAGCAGGAGCGGGGTATCACCATTACCTCGGCTGCCACCACCACGTTCTGGAAAGACCACCAGATCAACCTGATCGACACCCCGGGACACGTGGACTTCACGGTCGAGGTGGAGCGCAGCCTGCGGGTGCTCGACGGTGCCGTTGCAGTGTTCGACGGCAAGGAAGGTGTCGAACCGCAGTCCGAGCAGGTGTGGCGGCAGGCCGACAAGTATGAGGTCCCGCGCATCTGCTTCGTGAACAAGATGGACAAAATCGGCGCCGACTTCTACTTCTCGGTGCGGACAATGGAAGAGCGCCTCGGCGCCAACGTGATCCCGATCCAGCTGCCCGTCGGCTCCGAGGGCGACTTCGAAGGCGTCGTCGACCTGGTCGAGATGAACGCGAAAGTGTGGCGCGGCGAGACGAAGCTGGGCGAAACCTACGACACCATCGACATCCCTGAGCGAAGTTCGGCGAAAAGGCCGACGAGTACCGCACCAAGCTGCTCGAAGCGGTTGCCGAGACCGACGAGACGCTGCTGGAGAAGTACTTCGGCGGCGAGGAACTGTCGGTCGCGGAGATCAAGGGTGCGCTGCGCAAGCTCACCATCAGTTCCGAGGCCTACCTGGTGCTGTGTGGCAGCGCGTTCAAGAACAAGGGCGTGCAGCCCATGCTCGACGCGGTGATCGACTACCTGCCTTCGCCACTGGACGTGCCGCCGGCCGCGGCCACGATCCGGGCAAGGAGGACGTGGAGGTCTTCGCGCAACCCGACGACCGACGAGCCGTTCTCCGCGCTGGCGTTCAAGGTCGCGACCCACCCGTTCTTCGGCAAGCTGACCTACGTCCGGGTGTACTCGGGCAAGGTCGACTCCGGGTCAGCCAGGTCATCAACGCCACCAAGGGCAAGAAGGAGCGGCTGGGCAAGCTGTTCCAGATGCACTCGAACAAGGAAAACCCGGTGGAGACCGCGTCGGCAGGTCACATCTACGCGGTGATCGGTCTGAAAGACACCACTACCGGCGACACCTTGAGCGACCCGAACCACCAGATCGTGCTCGAGTCGATGACCTTCCCCGACCCGGTCATCGAGGTGGCCATCGAGCCCAAGACCAAGAGCGACCAGGAGAAGCTGAGCCTGTCGATCCAGAAGCTCGCCGAGGAGGACCCGACCTTCAAGGTGCACCTGGACCAGGAGACCGGCCAGACCGTCATCGGCGGCATGGGCGAGCTGCACCTGGACATCCTGGTGGACAGCATGCGCCGCGAATTCAAGGTCGAGGCCAACGTCGGCAAGCCGCAGGTGGCCTACAAGGAGACCATCAAGCGGAAAGTCGACAAGGTCGAGTACACGCACAAGAAGCAGACCGGCGGCTCGGGCCAGTTCGCGAAGGTGCTCATCTCCATCGAGCCGTTCACCAGCGAGGACGGTGCGACCTACGAGTTCGAGAGCAAGGTCACCGGTGGACGCATCCCGCGCGAGTACATCCCGCCGGTCGACGCCGGCGCGCAAGACGCCATGCAGTACGGCGTGCTGGCCGGCTATCCACTGGTCAATCTGAAGGTCACTTTGCTCGACGGGGCCTTCCACGACGTCGACTCATCGGAGATGGCGTTCAAGATCGCCGGTTCGATGGTGCTGAAAAAGGCTGCGGCGCAAGCCCAGCCGGTTATCCTGGAGCCGATCATGGCCGTCGAGGTCACCACGCCCGAGCACCTACATGGGCGACGTGATCGGCGATCTGAACTCCCGCCGTGGCCAGATCCAGGCTATGGAGGAGCGCGCCGGTGCGCGCGTCGTCAAGGCGCACGTGCCGCTGTCGGAGATGTTCGGCTATGTCGGCGACCTACGGTCCAAGACTCAAGGCCGGGCAAACTACTCCATGGTGTTCGACTCGTACGCCGAAGTGCCGGCGAACGTGTCGAAGGAGATCATCGCGAAGGCGACGGGCGAGTAGGGAAAGCCCTGCGAGTAAGCTGACGCGGTTACTGCCGCGGCATAACTAAAAAATCAACACTGCTTTTAAATAAGCACCAACAGTCCAGGAGGACACAGAAGTGGCGAAGGCGAAGTTCCAGCGGACCAAGCCCCACGTCAACATCGGGACCATTGGTCACGTTGACCACGGCAAGACGACCCTGACCGCGGCTATCACCAAGGTCCTGCACGACAAGTTTCCGGACCTGAATGAGTCCAAGGCGTTCGACCAGATCGACAACGCGCCTGAGGAGCGTCAGCGCGGTATCACGATCAACATCGCGCACGTCGAGTACCAGACCGACAAGCGCCACTACGCGCACGTCGACGCTCCTGGCCACGCCGACTACATCAAGAACATGATCACCGGTGCCGCCCAGATGGACGGCGCGATCCTGGTGGTCGCCGCCACCGACGGCCCGATGCCGCAGACCCGCGAGCACGTGCTGCTCGCGCGTCAGGTGGGTGTGCCCTACATCCTGGTCGCGCTGAACAAGGCCGACGCCGTGGACGACGAGGAGCTGCTCGAGCTCGTCGAGCTGGAGGTCCGCGAACTGTTGGCGGCCCAGGAGTTCGACGAGGACGCCCCGGTGGTTCGGGTATCCGCGCTCAAGGCGCTCGAGGGCGACCCGAAGTGGGTCGAGTCCGTCGAGGAGCTGATGAACGCGGTCGACGAGTCGATTCCGGACCCGGTCCGCGAGACCGACAAGCCGTTCCTGATGCCCGTCGAAGACGTCTTCACCATCACCGGCCGCGGCACCGTGGTGACCGGTCGTGTGGAGCGCGGCGTGGTCAACGTGAACGAGGAAGTCGAGATCGTCGGCATCAAGCCGACCAGCACCAAGACCACCGTCACCGGTGTGGAGATGTTCCGCAAGCTGCTCGACCAGGGGCAGGCCGGTGACAACGTCGGGCTGCTGCTGCGTGGTGTCAAGCGTGAGGACGTCGAGCGCGGTCAGGTCGTCATCAAGCCCGGCACCACCACGCCGCACACCGAGTTCGAGGGCCAGGTCTACATCCTGTCCAAGGACGAGGGCGGCCGGCACACGCCGTTCTTCAACAACTACCGTCCGCAGTTCTACTTCCGCACCACCGACGTGACCGGTGTGGTGACGCTGCCGGAGGGCACCGAGATGGTGATGCCCGGTGACAACACCAACATTTCGGTGAAGCTGATTCAGCCCGTCGCCATGGACGAGGGTCTGCGGTTCGCGATCCGCGAGGGTGGCCGCACCGTCGGCGCCGGCCGGGTCGTCAAGATCATCAAGTAGTTCATCTCATCAAGTAGTTCATCGAGCGGCGCTCACCCCAAGGGGTGGGCGCCGTTTTGCGTGCAGCGCTACTCTCACACGAACTGCCGCAGGGAGACAGGAGGCAGCGGCAACGTGTTGTGGCGCTATGTGAAATTGCAGTTGTTCTTTCTGCTGTGCGGCGGGGTGGGGCCGGCATTTCTGATCGGATATTTCGCGCTCGGCCCGGACAGCGAGAAGTGGATGCTCTACACGGGCCTGGGGATCACCGCCTTCGACATTTCGGCCCCTCTGGTGCTGACTTACGTCGGCGCAAAAGCGGCGGGCAACGCGGCCGCACTCGAGCAGATCGGCGTGCTGGCGCTGGCTCGGATCATGAGTGTGACCGAGACCGGGACGCTGATCAACGACGAACCGGTGGTCAAGTTGCAGCTATCCATCTCCGGATCCGGGTTCGCGCCCTTCGACAGCGAAGATCGAGTGATCGCCAGCGTCACCCGGCTCGGGAACATCACGGCGCGCAAGCTCGTGGTGGTCGTTCACCCGGCCACCCAAAAGTACCGAATCGATTGGGAGCGAAGCGCTTTGGTCAATGGCCTGGTGCCGGCGCAGTTCACCCTGGGCGAGGACAACAAGACCTACGACTTGAGCGGGCAAGCCGGCCCATTGATGGAGATTCTGCAGATTCTCAAGGCGAACAACGTTGCGTTGAACCAGGTGATCGACGTCCGGTCGAATCCAGCCCTGCGCCAGCAGATCCAAGCGGTGGTACGCAAGGCGTCAGAAGAGCAGGTGGAGCGGGCACCGCAGGCGGCGGTGGCCCAGCCGCAACAGCCGATTGCCCAGCGGCTCCAAGAGCTGGAGACGCTGCGTGGCAGCGGTGTTTTGACCGACCAGGAGTACACCAGCCAACGTGCACAGATCGTCTCGGAAATCTGACTCGCGAACGGGCGTGGTTTGCCGTAAGGCCGGGGCGCCGCCCTGATCGTTGCGATGTGACGTCCGGTCACGGGTTGCGCATGTGTTGCTCGCCAGCACTCTGGCGGGCGATACTCTGACACGAATTTCCCAGCAAAGCGAGGAGAGACACGTGTTGGCGCGCTATGTGAAGGCACAGTTACTGGTTTTGCTGTTCGGCGGCTTGGTCGGCCCGATCTTCATCATCGTCTACTTCGCCATGGGTAGTCTGCGCGACTCGATCGCGATCTTGTTCTACATCGGCATCCTCATCACCATCGCCGACGTGGCGATCGCGATCTGGTTGACCAACGTCGGAGCGAAGTCAGCCGCCAAGCAGGCGGACCTGGAGCAGCACGGCGTGCTGGCGCTCGCGCAAATCAACGGACTCACCGAGACGGGAACTCGGATCAACGACCAACCCCTGGTCAAGGTGCACCTGCACATCTCTGGGCCCGGCATGGTGCCGTTCGACAGCGAAGACCGGGTGATTGCCAACGTCACCCGGCTGGGCAACCTCACCGCGCGCAAGGTCGTCGTCCTCGTTAACCCGACCACTCAGCAATACCAAATCGACTGGGAGCGTAGCGCTTTGGTCAACGGGCTGGTGCCTGCTCAGTTCACCTTGGCCGAAGACAACAAAACCTACGACCTGAGCGGGCAGGCCGGACCGCTGATGGAGATACTGCAGATCCTCAAAGCCAACAACGTTCCGCTCAACCGGATGGTCGACATCCGGTCGAATCCGGCACTGCGCCAGCAGATCCAGGCGGTGGTGCGCCGCGCCTCAGAGCAACAGGCGGCTCCGGCTGCGGCCGTGGCAGCGGCCGTGGCACCCCATCAGCCGATTGCCCTGCGGCTGCAAGAGCTCGAGACGCTGCGCACCAGCGGGACGTTGACCGACGAGGAATACCACACCCGGCGCGCCCAGATCATCTCCGAGATCTAGGGGATCCAGGGCGAGCAGACGCAAAAGCTCCCGACACGCCGAGCGTGTGGGAGCTTTTGCGTCTGCTCGCCGGGAAACTGAGGTCAACTAGAACACGTTTCAGTTTCGCTGCTAGCCTGTCTGGGTGGCTGGACAGGCTGGATCACTACAAGGTCGGGTGGCATTCATCACCGGCGCTGCCCGCGCCCAGGGACGGTCGCACGCGGTACGGCTGGCTCGGGAAGGCGCCGACATCATCGCGCTGGATATCTGTGCGCCGGTATCGCCTTGCGTCACCTACACGCCGGCCACGCCGGAGGACCTCAACGAGACCGTCCGCCTGGTGGAAGCCGAGGGCCGCAAAGTGCTGGCCCGGGAGGTGGACATCCGCGACGATGCCGCCGTGCGGGAAATCGTCGCCGACGGTGTCGAGCAATTCGGCCGGCTCGACATCCTGGTGGCCAATGCCGGGGTGCTGGGGTGGGGCCGGGTCTGGGAACTCACCGATGAGCAGTGGGACACCGTCATCGGCGTCAACCTCACCGGCACCTGGCGCACGCTGCGTGCCGCGGTGCCCGCGATGATCGAGGCAGGCAACGGCGGTTCCATCGTGATCGTCAGCTCGTCGGCGGGACTGAAGGCGACGCCCGGCAACGGCCACTACTCGGCCAGCAAGCACGGACTCACCGGGCTGACCAACACGCTGGCGATCGAGCTCGGCGAATACGGCATCCGGGTCAACTCCATCCACCCCTACTCGGTCGACACCCCGATGATCGAGCCGGGACCGATGCTGGAGATATTCGCCAAGCATCCCCGCTTCGTGCACAGCTTCCCGCCAATGCCGATGCAGTACAAGGGGTTTATGACTTCCGACGAGGTGTCCGATGTCGTGGTATGGCTTGCTGGTGCCGGCTCGGGCACGCAGTCGGGCACGCAGATTCCCGTTGACAAGGGCGCCTTGAAGTACTGACCGGCGATCGTGTATGAACGGCACGTGACCAGTAGCGAGGGCGTCAACAACGGAATCGTGATCGTCGGCGGCGGATTAGCCGCCGCAAGGACCGCCGAGCAACTGCGCCGGGCCGAATACGCCGGTGCCATCACCATCGTCAGCGACGAGGTGCATCTGCCGTACGATCGGCCGCCGCTCTCCAAAGAAGTGCTGCGCAAAGAGGTCGACGACGTCTTCCTCAAACCCCGTGAGTGGTACGACGAGAAGAACATCACCCTGAGACTGGGTTCGGCCGCTACCGGTCTCGACACCGAAGCACAGACGATCACGCTCGATGACGGCGCGGTGCTTGGCTACGACGAATTGGTCATTGCGACCGGCCTGGTGCCGCGGCGCATTCCGGCGTTTCCCGATCTCGAGGGCATTCGCGTGCTGCGTTCGTTCGACGAGTGCATGGCCCTGCGCGAGCACGCGTCCGACGCACGCCACGCCGTCATCGTCGGCGCCGGTTTCATCGGCTGCGAGGTGGCCGCCAGCCTGCGCGGCCTCGGGGTGGACGTGGTGCTGGTTGAGCCGCAGCCGACGCCGCTGGCATCGGTGCTCGGCGAACAGATCGGTGAGCTGGTGGCCCGGCTGCATCGTAATGAGGGCGTCGACGTCCGCCTGGGGATCGGGGTGGCCGAGGTGCGCGGTCAGGGGCATGTCGACACGGTGGTGCTGACGGACGGTGCGGAGGTGACCGCCGATCTGGTGGTGGTGGGTATCGGGTCGCGGCCGGCGACCGAGTGGTTAGCGGGCAGCGGCATCGAAGTCGACAACGGGGTGATCTGTGACGAGGCCGGACGTACCAGCGCGCCGAACGTATGGGCGCTCGGCGACGTCGCCTCCTGGCGTGATCCGACGGGACACCAAGCGCGCGTGGAACATTGGAGCAACGTCGCCGAGCAGGCCCGGGTCGTGGTGCCGGCGATGCTGGGCAAAGACGTGCCGTCGGTCGTGGTCGTCCCGTACTTCTGGAGCGACCAGTACGACGTCAAAATCCAGTGCCTGGGGGAGCCGGAAGCCGACGACATCGTGCACCTCGTCGAAGACGACGGCCGCAAGTTCCTGGCCTACTACGAGCGCGACGGGGTGCTCGTCGGCGTGGTCGGCGGCGGGATGCCGGGCAAGGTGATGAAAGTCCGCGCCAAGATCGCCGCCGCGACACCCATTTCGGAGGTGCTCACCTGAGTGGCGAGCAGACGCAAAAGCTCCCGACACGCCGTGCGTGCGGGAGCTTTTGCGTCTGCTCGCGCCCTTAAAACTGGCCCAGGTAGAAGCGGGCGCCCTGATCGTCGGTGCATTCGGCGCTCAGGCCGTACGGCTGACGGGACGGTTCGGCAACCACGGTGCCACCGGCCTCGCGGACCCGCGTGACCGCCGCGTCGACATCGGCAACCGTCCACATCGGCACGGTAGTCGGGCGCGGGCTGCCGCCCGCCGCTCCGGCCATCGGGTGGGCGTCCTGCACCTGCCAACCGTCGGACACCCGGCCCGGCGCGAAGCTCCATCCCAGCACCCGGCCGTAGAAGTCGCGGAACGCGGCCGAGTCCGGCACCTCATAGGTGACATACGACAGCTCGCCCGGCCCGGAACCGTTGAGTTCGGGGCGTTTCTGGCCGCCGGACGGCTGGTAGACGGCGAACGCCGCGCCCTGCGGGTCCGTAGCGTCGAGCAGCACGCCGTAATCCGCATCGCGAATTTCGCCCGCTACACCGCCCGCTTCGGTGATGGCGGCCCGCGCGGCCTGCACATCGTCAACCGCGTAGCAGCAGAACAAGGTCGGGGTGCGGCCGGTTGCCGAAATGCCAGTCGGCAGTTCGGTATTCGTTACCCGGTGAGCCTCGGGATCATACGTCCAGCCCAGGACATGCCGGTAGAACGTGGCCGCCCGGTCGGCATCCGGCGCCCACACCGACACGTACCCGATGTCGCCGTGCCGGATGCCGGCGACGGGCGTACGCATCGGCCCGCTGAGCATCCAGCGGTGGCCGAACGGATCGATGATGGTCGCATTGCGCGATCCGTAGTTCTCATAGATCTCGCGCTCGACGGCCGCGCCGTGTTCGCGGGCCCGCCGCAACGCGGCATCGGTGTCGGCGACGTGCAGCATCAGGCTGACCGAGACCGCGCCCGGGGCAGGAGCTTTCAGTCCATGCTCTCGATATTCGTCAGCCAGGTACAGCACACCGTCCCCGATCGCGATTTCCGCGTGCCCAATTCGCCCGTCGTCCATCACGATTGGCTCGCCGACCACGGCGGCGTCGAACGCATCGGTGTACCACGTGATTGCCGCACGAGCGTTCGCGACGCTGAGGTAGGGCAGCGCTGCCGGTCGTGGGGGCGGGTCGGCGGATGGTTCGGTCAACTCGGAAATGGCTGTAGCGGTCCCGCTCATGAGAACTCCTTCCGGTAGCGAAAGTGCGGATTCCAGGCGCTGCCGCAGTCGTGCGGCGAACGCCGAGTCAGGTTGCACCGGAAGGTCATCGGTGAACAGCACGCGCAATGGGTCGGTCATGACGTGCCTCCTTCCGGATACTCTTGCCTGAATGCGCGCCGAGCGCGGACCAGCAGCGCTTCGGTGGCATGCACGGTGCGCCCAATCAGATGCGCGCATTCGCCGACCGAGCAGTCGTCCATATAGCGCAGCACCAGCACCGTCCGGTGCGGCTCGCTCAGCCGGGCCAGCACGCTTTCGGCGACCATCCGATCCAGCTCGGCGTCCCACTCGTCGATCGGTGGGGCTGTGCGTAAGGCTTCCGGCGGTTCACCAACCGGCACCGGGTCGCGGCGGCGCCGATAGTGGTCGGCCAGCTTGTGCCGTGCCACGCCGAGCAACCACGGAACCGCGATCGGCGGCGGATCGCTCTTGCGTGCGGCGACGCACGCTAGTTCCGAGGCGGCCAGGAAGGTCTCCGACGTCAGGTCCTCGGCCGTCCCGCGATCGGGGCACCGCCGAACGAAGTACCCGTACACCAACGGCAACGCCTCGTCGTACAGCTCGAGCAGCACGCGTCGAGCGTCGGGTTGGCGGTCCGCTTCGGCGCTCACACTCCTATCGTCGCCATGGCGGCCTGAATTCCGACGGGGCGGTCGCAAAAAATTCAAGTCCAGTGCACCGGCGGTCCGTGCGGGTGGCATTCGCCCAGGACTTGCAGCTCGCCACCCGGCCAGCTGCGCACGCGCACCAGAAACTTGAGCGGGGCGCCGGGCCCGTCCCGCGCCGGTTCGAGGGTGAGGTGCGCGAACGGCGACCGGGCATCGGCCTGCCCGGCCAGTGCCTCGATCCCGGCGCCGATACTGGTCCGTTCGTCGTCGGACAGGTACTGCCAGGTGATCGAATGCCACAGCACCGTCAACGTGCCGTCGGCCAGCGTCAGGCCGGCGACCGCGTCGCCCGCGCCCTTGCGCTCCAGTCGCGCCGGAACGTTGCGCGCCACCGCGATGGCGCCGCGCAGCCGTTCCAGCCGCGCGCGCTGATCGGGCCAGACATAGCTCACCAGGGCCATCTCCCCGTCGTCGCCGGTGACGTCGATGGGGGCGATGTCGTATCCGTTCCGCTCGACGATCCGCACGGTCGCTTCCGGCGGTAGCGCGCCGTGCCACGCGTCGTCGATGATGACCGGCGAGTCGGCCGGTCCCCACTGTCCGCCCGCACACCGGTAGTGGTAGCAGTCGGCCCGCAGGTTCAGCCCGGCGCTGGACCCGATCTCGAAAAGCCGTACCGGCAAATCGAATTGGCGAACGATGTGCAGTAGTCCGCCGATCAGCACCGCCGACCGGCCCACCTCGTTGGTTTGCGGTGGCTGGTCAAGAGCCGCGCGCAGGGTGTCGGTGTGGTTGGCCGCGGTGAGCGTGATCTCGGGCCAGGCCGCTGCGGCGTCCCAGGTGCCGCCGGTGCTGGGATACCAGCGGCGCAGTGCCGGGGCGCGGCCGTCGAGCACCATCCGGTGCAGGCCGCCGAGCAGTCGCAGTGGCACGGCTTGGCGCGACGGCGCCTCTTCCTGGCCGGACAGAATGGTCGCGAAGACACCGCCGGCTTCGACATCGGCAGCCACCAGCTCGAACAGCTCGTGGTACATCAGCGAGCCAGAGCCGGCGCAGAACTGTCCTTGCGATCGCAGGGTGTGTACCAGGTGTTCGGCGCTGCGCTTGTCTTTCACAGGTCCAGCCCTTCCAGCCCGGCGCCGACGACGTCGAACGCGTCCCCGAGTGCCTCCGGCAACGTGATCGTTTGGTCGCCCAACCAGCGCTCGTAGGCGCTGAGGGCAACTCCGAGCATGGTCCAGGCGACGGTTTGGGGCACCACGTCGGACGTCTGGACGCCCAGCCGGCCGGCCACGAACTCGGCGATCACCGCACGCCAGCCGGCGTACATCGTCATTGAATAGGCCTGCAGCTCTTCGGTTTGCAGGATGACCCGCATGCGCCGGCGGTGCCGGGCGGACTCGGACTTGTCAAAGGTGTTGAACGCCAGAAGCGCTGCGCGCAACGCCGCGGCCAGCTGAACCCGTTCATCGACATTGGCGAGCAGGTCTTGCAGGTGCGCGAGGTGGGTGTCGAAATCGCCCCAGGGAATGGCGTTCTTGGAGGCGTAATAACGGAACACTGTGCGCCGAGCGATACCGGCCGCCTGTGCGATGTCGTCGACGCTCACCTCCGCGAAGCCCCGCGCGGCGAACAAGTCGATGCCGACGTCGCTGATGTGGTTCGGCGTCGTCGAGCGGCGCCGGCCCACCCGCGGCTGCGGCACCATCGGACCCGCCCTTCCGTTTAGGCACTCGATGCCATATTGTGTCCAGATCGACTCACCATTGTCGAGACTTCAGGAGAGGAAAATCCCTATGGACCACGAGACCGACACCGACACCGAGCTCGTCACCGAGACGCTGGTTGAAGAAGTGTCCATCGACGGAATGTGCGGGGTCTACTGACCGTGTCTGCGCCCGCGCGGGCAGACACCGGGGTCTTTGATCCTGATCGCGGGTGGCGGTTGCACCCACAGGTGGCGGTTCGGCCGGAGCCTTTCGGCGCGCTGCTCTACCACTTCGGCACCCGCAAGCTGTCCTTTCTGAAGAATCGCACGATCCTCGCGGTGGTGCGGTCACTGGCCGACCATCCCGATGTCCGCACGGCCTGCCGCGCCGCCGGAGTCGAGGATGCCGGGCAGGGCCCGTACCTGCACGCGCTGGGCGTGCTGGCCGAGTCGAACATGTTGGTAGCGCAGGAGGATCAGAGATGACGACCCCGACAGCGCAGGTGCCGCGGCTGATCGAGCAGTTCGAACGCGGACTCGACGCGCCCATCTGTCTGACCTGGGAGCTGACCTACGCGTGCAATCTCGCCTGCGTGCACTGCCTTTCGTCGTCGGGCAAGCGTGATCCGCGGGAGTTGTCCACTCGCCAGTGCAAGGACATCATCGACGAGCTGGAACGCATGCAGGTGTTCTACGTGAACATCGGCGGCGGGGAACCCACGGTGCGCCCGGACTTTTGGGAGCTGGTGGATTACGCCACCGCACACCACGTCGGTGTGAAGTTCTCCACCAACGGGGTCCGGATCACCCCGGAAGTCGCCGCGCGTTTGGCGGCCAGCGACTACGTGGATGTCCAGATATCGCTCGACGGCGCCACCGCCGAGGTCAACGACGCCGTCCGGGGCGCCGGATCGTTCGACATGGCCGTGCGGGCCCTGGAAAATCTGGCTGCGGCCGGATTCCGTGACGCGAAGATCTCAGTGGTGGTTACCCGACACAACGTCGACCAGCTCGACGAATTCGCCGCGTTGGCAAGCCGTTACGGCGCCACGCTGCGGATCACCCGGCTGCGGCCATCGGGCCGGGGCGCGGACGTTTGGGAAGAGCTCCATCCCACCGCGGAACAGCAGGTTCAGCTCTACGACTGGCTGGTCGCCAAGGGGGACCGCGTGCTCACCGGTGACTCCTTCTTCCATCTGTCGCCGCTCGGCGCGTCCGGTGCGCTGGCCGGCCTGAACATGTGTGGAGCCGGCCGGGTGGTGTGCCTGATCGACCCGGTGGGTGATGTGTACGCCTGCCCATTCGCCATCCATGATCGCTTCTTGGCCGGAAATGTGCTGACGGACATCGGTTATGGAGCTGGCTTCGCCAACGTCTGGAAGAACGCGCCGCTGTTCCGCGAGTTGCGTGAGCCCCAGTCCGCCGGTGCGTGCGGCAGCTGTGGCCACTACGACAGCTGCCGGGGCGGCTGCATGGCGGCGAAGTTCTTCACCGGCTTGCCGCTGGATGGACCGGATCCTGAATGCGTGCAAGGCCATAGCGAGCAGGCCTTGGCCCGCGACCGCCAGACACCGCGGCCCCGCGCCGACCATTCGCACGGGCGACGCGTCAGTAAGCCAGTGCCGCTGACCCTTTCGATGCGGCCGCCGGCGCGGTTGTGTAACGAAAGCCCCGTTTAGCCGTGGCCGACGCATGGTTTGAGACCGTCGCCATCGCCCAGCAACGGGCCAAGCGGCGATTGCCGAAATCGGTTTATTCGTCTTTGGTTTCGGCCAGCGAAAAAGGAATTACCGTCGCCGATAATGTCGAGGCGTTCAGTGAACTCGGCTTTGCACCCCATGTCGTTGGTGTGGTGGATAAGCGCGACTTGTCGACCACCGTTATGGGGCAAGAGATTTCGCTGCCGGTAATGATTTCGCCGACCGGTGTCCAGGCGGTGGATCCGGACGGCGAGGTCGCCGTAGCACGGGCCGCGGCCGCGCGGGGCACCGCGATGGGGTTGTCGTCATTCGCCAGTAAGCCGATCGAAGAGGTCATCGCCGCCAATCCCAAGGTCTTCTTCCAGGTGTATTGGCTCGGCGGCCGCGACGCGATCGCGCAGCGTGTGGAACGGGCACGGCAGGCCGGCGCGGTCGGGTTGATCGTCACCACCGACTGGACGTTCTCGCACGGGCGCGACTGGGGTAGCCCCAAGATCCCCGAGCAGATGAACCTGCGAACCATGCTGCGCATGTCTCCCGAGGCCATCACCAAGCCGCGGTGGCTGTGGAAGTTCGGCAAGACGCTGCGGCCACCGGACCTGCGAGTACCCAACCAGGGCCGGCGCGGCGAGCTGGGTCCGCCCTTCTTCGCCGCCTACGGGGAATGGATGGGCACGCCTCCGCCGACCTGGGACGACATCGCCTGGCTCCGGCAGCTGTGGGGTGGGCCGTTCATGCTCAAAGGCGTGATGCGGGTCGACGACGCCAAAAGGGCCGTGGACGCTGGTGTTTCGGCGATATCGGTGTCCAACCACGGCGGTAACAACCTGGACGGCACGCCCGCCTCGATTCGCGCCCTGCCCGCGGTGGCCGCGGCGGTCGGCGACCAGATCGAGGTGCTGCTGGACGGCGGGATCCGGCGGGGCAGCGACGTGGTCAAGGCGGTGGCGCTGGGAGCGCGCGCGGTGATGATCGGCCGGGCATACCTGTGGGGTCTGGCGGCGGCCGGCCAGCCCGGCGTCGAAAACGTCCTCGACATTCTGCGCGGGGGTATCGACTCGGCGTTGATGGGCCTCGGGCATGCCTCGGTCCACGACCTCAGCCCGGACGACCTCCTGGTTCCAGCGGGGTTCGGCCGCACGCTCGGTGTGCCTCCCACCCAGCGATAGTCCACATCCGCGACAGTTGCAAATTTCACGTTCACGTCACGTTCGCGGGACTTCTGATACGCGCGTGGCAGTCGTGGCGAAATTTCTGGTGTGCGATTGGTGCGAGCTAAGAAAATTCAATGGAAGATACAACAATTGGTGCACGTCAGGTGAATTCGTCCTACCATCGGCAAGTGCCCGTACTCGGCGATCTTGGCAGTGCGACGTCGAGTCAGCTGCCAAGTACCTCGCCGTCGATCTTGATCCCGCTCGGGTCCACCGAACAGCACGGGCCGCACCTGCCGCTGGATACCGACACCCGAATCGCGAGCGCGGTGGCCCGGGCGGCCGTGAACCTCCTCGACGACGGCCGGGACTGGCTGGTGGCACCGGCCATCGCCTACGGCGCCAGCGGCGAGCACCAGAGTTTCGCCGGGACGATCTCCATCGGCGCCGAGGCCCTGACGAGGCTGCTGGTCGAGTACGGCAGGTCGGCGGCCTGCTGGGCCCAGCGCTTGGTCTTCGTCAACGGCCACGGCGGCAACGTCGGCGCGTTACACGGGGCGGTCGGCAAGCTTCGGGCCGAAGGCCGCGACGTCGGATGGTGCCCCTGCACCGTTGCCGGCGGCGATGCCCACGCGGGTCATACCGAAACATCAGTGCTGCTGCATATTTCGCCGGCTGAGGTGCTCACCGACCGGTGGCTGGCCGGTAACCCCGCGCCGTTGCCCGATTTGCTCCCGTCGATGCGCCGCGGGGGGGTCGCGGCGGTCAGCCGGGTAGGGGTGTTGGGGGATCCGACTACCGCGACAGCTGCCGAGGGGAGGCGCATCTTCGCCGAGATGGTCGACGGTTGTGCACGTCGAGTTGCCCGATGGATACCCGGGCCCGACGGGATGCTGACATGACCCAGACCCGGCTGCCTGACGGGTTCGCCGTCCAGGTTGACCGCCGGGTGCGCGTGCTGGGCGACGGCTCGGCGCTGCTGGGCGGCTCACCCACGCGGCTGTTGAAGCTGGCGCCCGCGGCTCAGGACATGCTCTCCGATGGCCGGCTGAAGGTGCGTGACGAGGTCAGCGCGCAGTTGGCCCGCACCCTGCTGGACGCCACGGTCGCGCATCCGCGGCCCGCCGGTGGCCCGTCGCATCGCGACGTGACGGTGGTTATTCCGGTGCGGGACAACACTTCTGGTGTGCGGCGCTTGGTGTCTTCGTTGCGTGGATTGCGGGTCATCGTGGTGGACGAC
Source organism: uncultured Actinomycetota bacterium (assembly GCA_963840045.1). GTDB lineage: Bacteria > Actinomycetota > Actinomycetes > Mycobacteriales > Mycobacteriaceae > Mycobacterium. The sequence continues at coordinate 173,372 of CAWIXL010000001.1, forward strand.
GGTTCGGCGACCCCGCTCGCGCCGCAAGACTTCGTGGGCGCGCACTGCGATGTCGAGGTGCTGCGCCACGACCGCAGCAGGGGGCCGGCGGCGGCGCGCAACACCGGGTTCGCCGCGTGCAGCACCGACTTCGTGGCTTTCCTGGACTCCGACGTGTCGCCGCGGCGTGGCTGGCTGGAGGCGCTGCTCGGGCACTTCTGCGACCCGACCGTCGCGCTCGTCGCACCGCGTATCGTGGGCCTGTCGCAAAACGAGAACGTGGTGGCCCGTTATGAGGCGGTGCGTTCGTCGCTGGACCTGGGTCAGCGCGAGGCGCCGGTATTACCGCACAGCTCGGTTTCCTACGTGCCCAGCGCGGCGATCATCTGCCGCGGCTAGCGCCATCCGTGACGTCGGCGGGTTCGACGAGACGCTGAGGTCCGGCGAGGACGTCGACCTGTGTTGGCGGCTCATCGAAGCGGGCGCCCGGCTGCGCTACGAGCCCATCGCGCTGGTCGCTCACGATCACCGCACCGAGCTGCGGGATTGGATTGCCCGCAAGGCATTCTATGGTGGCTCAGCCGCGCCCCTGTCGGTGCGGCACCCGGGCAAGACGTCGCCGCTGGTGATCTCGGGCGGGGCGCTGATGATCTGGATTTTGGTGGCCTTCGGGACCAGCGTCGCCCAGCTGACATCGCTGGTGGTGGCCATCCTGACCGGTCGTCGGATCGCGACAGCCATGCGGCAAGCCGACTCTTCGCTCTGGGATGTGCTGGTGATCGCCACCCGCGGCCTCTGGTCGGCGGCACTGCAACTGGCGTCGGCCATTTGCCGTCACTATTGGCCTCTGGCATTGCTCGCGGCGATCCTGTCGCGGCAGTGTCGGCGGGTCGTGCTGGTCGCGGCCATCATGGACGGCGTGGTGGACTGGCTTCGCCGCAAGGATGCCATGGGCGACGACGCCGAACCGATCGGCCTGCTCACCTATCTGGTGCTCAAGCGTGTCGATGACCTCGCGTACGGCATCGGCCTGTGGAGCGGGGTGGTGCGCGAACGCAATATCGGCGCGCTCAAACCGCAGATCCGGACCTGAGCGGCGCCCGAAAAGACTTTGACCCCACCGAGCAGCGCGACCGCGCACAGCGATGTGCTGATCATCGGCGCCGGCAGTGCTGGATCAGTGGTTGCCGAACGCCTTTCCGCCGATCTCCGCTGTGCGGTAACCGTTCTGGAGGCCGGCCCCGGACTCGCCGATCCCGGGTTGCTGGCGCAGACCTCAAATGGGCTGCAGCTTCCCATCGGGACGGGCAGCCCGCTGGTCCGGCGCTATCTGACCAAGCTCACCGATCGACCTGCGCGCCGGTTGCCCATCGTGCGTGGCGCGACGGTCGGCGGCTCGGGTGCTGTCAACGGCGGCTACTTCTGCCGAGCGTTGCCTGGGGACTTCGACCGCATCGGTTTGCCCGGCTGGGCGTGGTCTGATGTCCTGGATCACTTTCGGGCTATCGAGACTGACCTGGATTTCGATACCCCCGCCCACGGCCACAACGGCCCCATCCTGGTTCGGCGGACGCACGACATGACTGGCGCCACCGAAGCTTTCATCTCCGCCACCCAGCGGGCCGGGTTTCCGTGGATCGCTGACCTGAACGACGTAGGGCCCGAAATGCCTTGGGGTGTAGGCGCAATACCGCTCAACATCGTTGACGGTGTGCGGATCGGCTCTGGGGCCGGCTATCTGATGCCGGCGCTGGAACGGCCCAACCTCACGTTGCTGGCACAAACACGGGCGGTGCGCCTGCGCTTCTCCTCCGGAGCCGCGGTTGGCGTCGACGCGCTTGGCCCGCAGGGCCCGACAACGTTAACCGCGGACCGAATTGTGCTTTGTGCCGGAGCGATTCAATCGGCGCATCTGCTGATGCTCTCCGGTATCGGTGACGAGACAATGCTTTCGGCCGCCGGCGTCCCGGTACGGGCAGCGCTGCCGGTGGGGATGTATTGCAGCGACCACCCGGAGTGGGTGTTGCCGACCAATTGGGCGGTGGCCGTGGATCGCCCGGTGCTGGAGGTGGTGCTGAGCACCCGCGACGGTATCGAGATCCGACCGTACACAGGCGGTTTCGTAGCGATGACGGGTGACGGTACCGCGGGGCATCGTGACTGGCCGCATATCGGGGTGGCGCTTATGCAGCCGCGGGCGCGTGGTCGCCTGACGCTGGTCTCAGCGAGTCCCGAAGTGGCGCCGCGGATCGAGCACCGTTACGACAGCGAACCCGCCGACATCGCGGCGCTGCGGCAAGGCAGCGAATTGGCTCGCGAACTATGTGTTGCGACAACGCATATCGGCCCAGACGTGTGGTCGACGTCGCAACACCTGTGCGGCAGCGCCCCGATGGGTACCGACGACGATCCGAGATCCGTTGTCGACCAACGGTGTCGGGTCCACGGCGTCGACGGTCTGTGGGTGATCGACGGGTCTATCCTGCCGCTGGTTCCCAGCCGTGGTCCGCACGCCACGATTGTGATGCTGGCACACCGCGCCGCAGAATTCGTTCGGTAGAACTCGGTTACCCCGGGCTACGGTGTTCGCTGAACAAGATGACGGCGCCGGAAGAAACGCAGCTGACGTCCGTCACGCCCAGGCGCCCAGAGTCCGATCACGACCGCCGCGACACCACCGATCACGGCCATCGCGAGCGTAGAAGCATGCATCGCCGTCATGAACGCGGTCTTGGCGAGCGTCGCCAGCTGGTCGCCTTGCGGTCCGATTTTCCCGGCTATCTCAACCGCTTTGGCCAGCGAGTCGGTGGCCGGGCCGCGAACCGGCGCAGGAAATCGCGTCAGCATTGGCGCGAGCTCGTGGGTATACCGTCCGGCCAGTATCGAACCGGCCACCGCAATTCCCAAGGCGCCGCCTAGTTCTCGGGAACAGTCGTTGACCGCGGAGGCGACTCCCTGCTTCTCGTCGGGAACGGCACCCATGATCGCTGACGTTGTCGGCGCGGTGCAGAATCCGATTCCAGCGGCGAGAATCAATGTGGGCCAGGAAAAGTCGAGGTACGACGAATTCAGGTCGATCCCCCGCATGCACGCGAAGCCGATCGCCATCATCAGCAAGCCCAGGAACAAGACCAGCCGCAGACCCAGCTTTGGCACATACCAGAACGACAGAGCCGAGCAGATACCCAGCGGCAACATGAACGGACCGAAGGCCAACGCCGTCGAAAGCGGCGAGTAGCCCATAATCTGCTGGACGTACTGCATCGCGAGGAAAAAGAATCCAAACGTTCCACCGAACAAGATGATGATGGTCGCCACCCCGGTGGCAAAGCTTGGATCACTGAACAGCCGGACGTCCAGAAGTGGCTGGTGCAGCCGAAACTCGACGACGCCGAACACCGCGGCGATTACCGCACCGGCGATGAGTCCGCCCCAGACAACCGGGTTGCTCCACCCCCGGTGCGGTGCCTCCAGGATTGCGAACACCGCGATTGCGACCGCCGCCCCGATCAGCACCGCCCCGAGCCAATCCAGCCGTGGTGCGTCTTTGTCGCGCGACGGTGCGACGGTGCAGGCCAACCCAAAGATCAGCACGGCGACGCCACCCAGCGACCAGAAGATCGAGTGCCAGTCCCAGAAGCGAAGCAGCACACCCGAACCCAGCATGCCCAAGACACCACCGGAACCGGCGACCCCGGCCCAGATGCCAACGGCCTTGAGGCGCTGATCTTTCGGGTAGGCCACGGTCAATAGTGAGAGCGTCGCGGGCATCACAAAAGCGGCGCCCACACCGGCCACCGCCCGCCCCAAGATGATTTGCAGCGGGGAATGCAAGAGGGCCGGTGCCATCGAGCCAACCGCGAAGACCACCAAACCGGTGAGCAGGGCACCTCGCCGGCCGTAGCGGTCCCCGATGGCGCCGGCCGGCAACAGCAGGCACGCCAGCGCCAACGTATAACCGTCGACAATCCAGGTCAGTTGGGTCTGCGTTGCCGAAGTGGCCACCGCAAGATCGCCCAGTGCGGTGTTCAGCGCCGTCATGGACGCGACGACCAGCCCGACGCCCATGCAGGCCACTGCCAGCGTCCAGGTTCTGGCTCTGGCGCTACCGCCAATGCTTACGGCATCAGTACGCTGGTCAGGCCGGACATCAGACCGGCCCAAGGTATCGAGGGTATCGACCACAATGACGCGCCTCCTCCCCGGAGCGAGTTACTTTCGAGATCAATAGTCTCGTACATAGACCGGTAGTCTTGTTTTCAAACAGGGAGGTGGCTCACATCACTGACTCGAGTACCGATCCCCGTCCAGCGCGGTCCCGGGCCCGTTTGCTCGAAGCGGCTGCCGCGCTACTGCGTTCTGGTGGCCCCAGTGCGGTGACCGTCGATGCGGTCACTCGTAGCGCCAACGTAGCAAGAGCCACGTTGTATCGCCACTTCCCCAGCGGAAATGATTTGCTGGCAGCGGCATTCAACAGCCTTATCCCGCCGGCGCCGATGCCGCCGGAACAGGGATCGCTGCGGGATCGGCTTATCGCGGTGGTGCTGGCCCAGGCCGAATCCGTGGCCCAGGCGCCGGCGACCTTGACGGCGATGTCGTGGTTGACCCTCGGCCGCGACCTGGAAGAGTTGCCAGAACCTCGTCACAGTCAGGCCGCCGGCAGCGCCGCGATCAGCACACTGCGGGAGCGCATCGCCCAGCAGTACGCCGCGCCGTTCGACGCCATATTCGATAGCCCGGAGGCGGTCGAATTGGGTGAGGTCGACCGATCCCGCGCGATCGCCCTGCTGATCGGCCCGCTGGTGCTGGGCCGCCTGTCCACGCTGCCGGATTTCGACTACCGGGAATGTGCCCGCGCCGCCGTCGACGGGTTTCTCTACGTCCAACGCGGCCAGGGTCGCGCGCCTACCGCAGCGAGTACCGAATCGGCAAGTGCTTGAGCCCACCAACGAAGGTGGTGGCGATGAGTTCGGGTTGGCCGTCCAACTCAATGGATTCCAGCCGCGGCAAGAGTTCGGTGAAGAAGCTGTTGACCTCCATCCGGGCCAGGGCTGCCCCCAGGCAGTAGTGCACGCCGTAGCCGAATGCCAAGTGCTTGTTGGGATCCCGGCCGACGTCGAATCGGAACGGGTCGTCGAACACTTCCTCGTCGCGATTGGCGGAGACGTAGGACAGATACACCGACTCGTCCTTGGCAATGGGCACCCCGCCAATGCTGGTGTCCTCGGTGGCGGTGCGCATGAATTCCTTGACGGGTGTCACCCAGCGGATCATTTCGTCGGTCGCCAGCGGCATCAGCCCGAGGTTGTTGGTCAGCCGCGCTCGCTGATCGGGGTTTTCGATCAGGGCGTGCAGGCCGCCGGCGATGGTCGCGCTGGTGGTGTCGTGGCCGGCGGTGGCGATGATCACGTAATAGGACGCGGTGTCGATGTCCGACAACGGCTCGCCGTCCACCTGAGCGTTGGCGATCGCCGACGCCAGGTCCTCGGTGGGGTGGGCTCGGCGAGCTGCGGTGAGATCGTTGAAGTAACTGAAGAATTCGAGCAGAACGTTGAGTTGTTCTTGCACGGTGGCGCCGCGTCGGAACTCACTGTCGTCGCCGCCGAAGAGTTCCTGGGTGAGACTGAGCATCCGGGGAAAGTCCGATTCGGGCAGGCCGAGCAGCGACAGGATGACGTAGAGCGGGAACTTTTTGGCCACTTCGGTGACGAAGTCACACGCAGAACCGGCTTCCAGCATCTTGTCGACGTGGACTTTGGCCAGTTCGTCGATCCTGACCTTCAGCGCCCGCATCGCCTTGGGCCGAAACCAGTCCGCGCCGATGGCCCGCACCACCCGGTGTTGCGGGTCGTCCATGTGGACCAGCGTGCGCAACCCCATCCCGGTATCTAGTAGCGATCGGGCCAGATCGTCGGCCTCGGCGGGTGCCAGCAGCGGCCGCGGCTCGCTGATGAACAGGTTGTTGGCGCGCTCGATCTCCATCACGTCGGCGTGTTTGGTGATCGCCCAGAACGGCCGGAACGGCGGACGGTCGACATACGACACCGGCGCGTGGGCACGCAGGTGGGTCATCGCCGCGTGCAGCCGCGACTCGTCGGTGTAGGCGGTCGGGTCGGCGAAAATCTCGGCTGCTTCGTCGACTGTCGGTGTGCTCATTGCGCTCCTCGCCCCGGCGCTCGATGTCGTGAAGTGCTTTTGGTGTCCCGGGCCGCACGGCGGCACGAGTCCCGCTTACGGTTGCACGGAGACTGGCAGCGATGTGGCCGGGCCGGCCGCGGCGTTCGTGGTGACGTTGGTCATCGTCACGTTGATGGCGGACGCGCCATTGCTGACGGTGAAATTCTGATTGGCGTTGAGCTGCACCTGGAGTTGATAGGTGATGGTCTGACCCGCGGCGAGCACGAACGGCGGGACAAGTGTCTGGGAGAGGAAATCCGTGCCGGTCCCTTCGGCGACGTAGGGGACGTTCACCCAGGCGTTGGTGTTGGGGTCGAGCATCTGCATCGAACCGGCGGGCATCATGGCGGCGCCCCCCGGGTTGCACGAACAGTGGCCCAGCGACACCACCATGCCGACTTGCGCCATGCCGGCGCTGGTGGTGTTGAGCACCGTGACGCTGAACGGCACGGGCGGTCCGCCCGGCCGGAGCGTTATGGGCGCCGGTGCGGCGATGGTGACGTCGATGCCGACCGCCGACCCGTGTGCCGTGGGTTGGGCCCCCGGCGAGGCAGAGGTGGCCGGCGTGCTCGAGGGCGACGCGGATTGTCCGGCACTGGTCGTCCCAGAAGCGCTGGGTGAGCCGGAATTGGTGGTCGTGCTTGAATTCGAACAGCCGACGAGGGCCACGAATGTCGCTGCGCCGATCAACGTGGCAGCCAGCCTGGAAGCAATGTTCATGACGCCCTCCCGAATTACCGGCGGTGTCGACGAAGCGCAGGTTAAAGGCTACGCCTGTGCACTCCTCGGCCACCAGTTCCGGGCTAGACCAATCGGCCGACACTGACGAAGGGCCCGTCCGGACGAGGTCCGCAATCGAGCACCCGGGCGCCCGGCCGATGCCCGCGGTCCGGAGCAGCTTTTAGGTTGCGGAACGCAGCGCGTCACCCTGGCCTGCGACACGCTCGCGTTCGTGATCCGTGTTTGACCAGGCGTACTGGTTCTCCACCCGACGGATCGTTTCGCACCGCGCGGCGGAACCTCCTATAAGCCCAGCTAGAGTCGGTGTTGATGCGCACTGGGGTCCCCCCGGGACGTCAGTGCGCCGCCCTGCCGGTGTTGCAGACCCGAGATTTGGCCCGAAGGGCGATCTAAGGCATACTGTTCAGGTTGCCCAGCGCCAGGTTTGCGTCTGGTCGGGCATACGACCAGCGCCCACCACGGGCGCGTCCGGTCCCAACCTTGAAGCGCGACGAATTTGGCCGCGAACAAGGCTGCGTGCGGGTGACAAGCCCGAGCGTGGGGGCCGGTGGACCACGACAGGTAAACAGCGGCGCAGTATCCGGCGCGACGCTGGACCGGCCCGGGATAGGCCCGGGTCGATCCGCGCGCTGGGCGGCACCAGGTCCGGATACGGGCCTCAAGTTGGAGTGAGGTAGGAGAAGCGTGGCGGGACAGAAGATCCGCATCAGGCTCAAGGCCTACGACCATGAGGCTATTGACGCGTCGGCGCGCAAGATCGTCGAGACCGTCGTCCGCACCGGCGCCAGCGTCGTCGGTCCGGTGCCGCTGCCGACCGAGAAGAACGTGTATTGCGTCATCCGCTCTCCGCATAAGTACAAGGACTCGCGAGAGCACTTCGAAATGCGTACTCACAAGCGGCTGATCGACATCCTTGATCCGACGCCGAAGACCGTTGACGCCCTGATGCGCATCGATCTTCCGGCCAGCGTTGACGTCAACATCCAGTAGGAGATTCCAGAGCAATGGCGCGCAAGGGCATTCTCGGTACCAAGCTGGGCATGACGCAGGTATTCGACGAGAACAACAGGGTTGTGCCGGTGACCGTGGTCAAGGCGGGGCCCAACGTGGTGACGCGCATCCGCACCCCGGAGCGCGACGGCTACAGCGCCGTGCAGTTGGCCTATGGCGAGATCAGCCCACGGAAGGTCAACAAGCCGGTGACCGGCCAGTACACCGCCGCGGGGGTCAACCCGCGCCGGTATTTGGCCGAGCTGCGCCTGGAGAACTCGGACGCGACCGAATACGAGGTCGGCCAGGAGTTGACGGCCGAGATCTTCGCCGACGGCAGCTACGTCGACGTCACCGGTACCTCCAAGGGCAAGGGCTTTGCCGGCACCATGAAGCGGCACGGCTTCCGCGGCCAGGGCGCCAGTCACGGCGCCCAGGCAGTGCATCGCCGCCCGGGTTCCATCGGCGGCTGTGCCACTCCCGCGCGGGTGTTCAAGGGCACCCGGATGTCCGGCCGCATGGGTAACGACCGGGTGACCGTGCAGAACCTGTTGGTACACAAGGTCGATTCCGAGAACGGCGTGCTGTTGATCAAGGGCGCGGTCCCCGGCCGCACCGGTGGACTCGTCATGGTCCGCACCGCGATAAAACGAGGTGAGAAGTAATGGCGGCCAAAGCTGATAGCGGCCCGCAAGGGCCTAAAAACCTGAAAATCGACGTCAAGACCCCGGACGGCAAGGTCGACGGCTCCGTCGAGTTGCCGGCCGAGTTGTTCGACGCTCCGGCGAATATCGCGCTGATGCACCAGGTGGTCGTCGCGCAACGGGCGGCGGCCCGGCAGGGCACGCACTCGACCAAGACTCGCGGCGAGGTCAGCGGCGGTGGCCGTAAGCCTTACCGGCAGAAGGGGACCGGTCGCGCCCGGCAGGGCTCGACGCGGGCGCCGCAATTCACCGGTGGTGGCGTTGTGCACGGTCCCAAGCCGCGCGATTACAGCCAGCGCACCCCGAAGAAGATGATCGCCGCGGCATTACGCGGGGCGCTGTCCGACCGGGCCCGTAACGGGCGCATCCACGCGGTCACCGAGCTGGTGGCGGGCCAGACCCCGTCCACCAAGAGCGCCAAGGCATTTCTGAGCACTGTGACAGAGCGCAAGCAGGTGCTGGTGGTCATCGGCCGCAGCGACGAAACCGGCGCGAAGAGCGTTCGCAACCTGCCCGGCGTGCACATCCTGGCGCCCGACCAGCTCAACACCTATGACGTGCTGCGCTCCGACGACGTGGTGTTCAGCGTCGAGGCGCTCAACGCCTACATCGCCGCTAACACGGGCGCCAATACCGGCACTCCCGAGGAGGTTTCGGCCTGATGGCAACCATCGCTGACCCCCGCGACATCATTCTCGCGCCGGTCATCTCGGAAAAGTCCTATTCGCTGCTCGACGACAACGTCTACACCTTCGTGGTGCACCCCGACTCCAACAAGACGCAGATCAAGATCGCCATCGAGAAGATCTTCGCCGTCAAGGTGGCATCGGTGAACACCGCCAACAGGAAGGGCAAGCGCAAGCGCACCCGGACCGGATTCGGTAAGCGCAAGAGCACCAAGCGCGCCATCGTCACCTTGGCGCCGGGCAGCAAGCCGATCGATCTATTCGGAGCACCGGCCTAGCCGCCCGCGAGAGAAAGACCTAATTAGACATGGCAATTCGCAAGTACAAGCCGACGACCCCGGGTCGTCGCGGTGCCAGCGTGTCCGATTTCGCCGAGATCACCCGGTCAACGCCGGAGAAGTCGCTGGTGCGCCCGCTGCACGGTAATGGTGGGCGTAACGCACACGGCCGGATCACCACCCGTCACCAGGGTGGTGGGCACAAGCGCGCCTACCGGGTGATCGACTTCCGTCGCAACGACAAAGACGGGGTCAACGCCAAGGTCGCGCATATCGAGTACGACCCGAACCGGACCGCAAACATTGCGTTGCTGCACTTTCTGGACGGCGAGAAGCGCTACATCATTGCCCCCCAGGGACTCTCGCAGGGCGACGTGGTGGAATCGGGTCCCAACGCCGACATCAAGCCGGGCAACAACCTGCCGATGCGCAATATCCCGGCCGGTACGTTGATCCACGCCGTGGAACTCCGGCCCGGTGGTGGCGCCAAGCTCGCGCGCTCGGCCGGGTCGAGCATCCAGTTGCTCGGCAAGGAGGGTACCTACGCGTCGCTGCGTATGCCCAGCGGTGAGATCCGCCGCGTCGACGTGCGTTGCCGGGCCACGGTCGGTGTGGTGGGCAACGCCGAGCAGGCGAACATCAACTGGGGCAAGGCCGGTCGTATGCGGTGGAAGGGCAAGCGCCCGTCGGTCCGTGGTGTCGTGATGAACCCGGTTGACCACCCGCACGGCGGTGGTGAGGGTAAGACGTCCGGTGGCCGTCACCCGGTCAGCCCGTGGGGCAAGCCCGAGGGCCGTACCCGTCATCCGAACAAGCAAAGCAACAAGCTCATCGTCCGACGCCGGCGCACCGGCAAGAAGCACTCGCGCTAGGAAGTCCAGGAGTAGCCAACTATGCCACGCAGCCTTAAGAAGGGTCCGTTCGTCGACGACCATCTGCTCAAGAAGGTCGACGTCCAGAACGACAAGAACACCAAGCAGGTCATCAAGACCTGGTCGAGGCGGTCGACCATCATTCCGGACTTCATCGGCCACACCTTCGCGGTGCACGACGGACGCAAGCACGTGCCGGTCTTCGTCACCGAGGCGATGGTGGGTCACAAGCTTGGTGAATTCGCGCCGACGCGCACCTTCAAGGGACACATCAAGGACGACCGGAAGAGCAAGCGCCGATGACCACCACCACTGAATTTCCGACGGCGGTCGCCAAAGCACGGTTTGTGCGGGTGTCGCCGAGAAAGGCGCGCCGGGTTATCGACCTGGTGCGGGGCAGGTCGGTCGCCGACGCGCTCGACACGCTGCGCTGGGCGCCGCAAGCCGCCAGTGAGCCGGTGGCCAAGGTGATCGCAAGTGCCGCGGCCAACGCGCAGAACAACAACGGACTGGACCCGGCGACCTTGGTGGTAGCCACGATCTACGCCGACGAGGGCCCGACCGCCAAGCGCATCCGTCCGCGCGCCCAGGGACGCGCCTTCCGGATCCGCAGGCGGACCAGCCACATCACGGTGGTGCTGGAAAGCCGGCCGGCCAAGGATCAGCGGTCGGCGAAGTCGACCAGAGCGCGTCGTGCCGAGGCCAGCAAGGCCGCCGCCACCGCACCGGCTAAGAAAGCGCCGGCCAAGAAAGCACCGGCCGCCAAGAAGACGCAGCCAACAATCCGCAGGCCAGCAAGGCGCCAGCCAAAGCGTCCGCCAAGAAGGCGCCCGCAAAAGCTTCTGAGACTTCAGTGAAGGGAGGCTCAGACTAGTGGGCCAGAAGATCAATCCGCACGGTTTCCGGCTGGGCATTACCACCGACTGGAAGTCGCGCTGGTATGCCGACAAGCAGTACGCCGAGTACGTGAAGGAAGACGTCGCGATCCGCCGGCTGCTTTCCAGCGGCCTGGAGCGCGCCGGAATCGCTGACGTGGAGATCGAGCGCACCCGTGACCGGGTCCGGGTGGACATCCACACCGCGCGTCCCGGCATCGTCATCGGTCGCCGCGGCACCGAGGCCGACCGGATCCGCGCCGACCTGGAGAAACTGACCAAAAAGCAGGTTCAGCTCAACATCCTCGAAGTCAAAAACCCGGAGTCGCAAGCACAATTGGTGGCCCAAGGCGTCGCCGAGCAGTTGAGCAACCGGGTGGCGTTCCGTCGTGCGATGCGTAAGGCGATCCAGTCGGCAATGCGTCAGCCCAACGTCAAGGGCATCCGCGTGCAGTGCTCGGGCCGCCTCGGCGGCGCGGAGATGAGCCGCTCGGAGTTCTACCGCGAGGGCCGCGTCCCGCTGCACACCCTGCGCGCCGATATCGACTACGGCCTTTACGAAGCCAAGACCACTTTCGGCCGGATCGGCGTGAAGGTGTGGATCTACAAGGGCGACATCGTCGGTGGCAAGCGCGAATTGGTCGCTGCCCCGGCGTCCGGCGCCGAGCGTCCACGCCGCGAGCGGCCGTCGGGCACGCGTCCGCGCCGTAGCGGTGCCTCAGGGACCACCGCGACCAGCACCGAGGCAGGACGGGCAGCCGGTGGCGATGAAAGCGCCGCGTCCGCCCCCGCGGTGGAAAGCGCGCCTGCCCTCGAACCGCAGAGCACGGAGAGCTGAATCATGTTGATGCCCCGAAAAGTCAAACACCGCAAGCAGCATCATCCGCGACAGCGCGGTATCGCCAGCGGCGGCACGGCGGTCAACTTCGGTGACTACGGGATCCAGGCTTTGGAGCACGCCTACGTCACGAACCGGCAGATCGAGGCCGCGCGTATCGCCATCAACCGGCACATCAAGCGTGGCGGCAAGGTGTGGATCAACGTCTTCCCCGATCGCCCGCTGACCAAGAAGCCCGCAGAGACGCGGATGGGTTCGGGCAAGGGCTCGCCGGAGTGGTGGGTGGTCAACGTCAAGCCGGGCCGGGTGCTGTTCGAGCTCAGCTACCCCAACGAGCAGACCGCCCGCGCGGCGCTGACCCGCGCAATCCACAAGTTGCCGATCAAGGCACGCATCGTGACTCGAGAGGAGCAGTTCTGATGGCGGTGGGAATTTCCCCTGGCGAACTGCGTGAGCTCACTGGCGAGGAGCTGGCCGAGCGTGTACGTGAGTCCAAGGAGGAGCTGTTCAATCTGCGCTTCCAGATCGCGACTGGCCAGCTCAGCAACAACCGCCGGCTCCGCGTTGTGCGTCAGGAAATCGCGCGTGTCTACACCGTGCTGCGTGAACGAGAACTGGGCCTGGCATCCGGCCCTGATGGTGAGGATTCGTAATGGCAGAAGCTAAGACACCGGCCGCGAAAGCGACGAAGGCACCCGCTAAGAAGGCCGCACCCAAGCAGGCCGCCGCTAAGGACTCCGCGCCCAAGGACGGGAATGCCAAGGGCCCCAAGCACACTCCGAGCACTCCGAAGCCGCGTGGCCGTCGCAAGACGCGCATCGGCTACGTGGTGAGCGACAAGATGCAGAAGACCATCGTGGTCGAGCTGGAAGACCGTATGCGGCACCCGCTGTACGGCAAGATCATCCGGACCACCAAGAAGGTCAAGGCTCACGACGAGAACGGCTCCGCCGGCATCGGCGACCGGGTTTCTCTGATGGAGACGCGGCCGCTGTCAGCGACCAAACGCTGGCGCCTCGTCGAGATCTTAGAGCGGGCCAAGTAACCCAACGACGCTCACGGCCGCCCGCGGCGAGTTTCTGCGATGAGTGTGCATCCTCAGTTCACACACGACACGGTCCGCAAGGCCGACGTCTGTCCAGATGTGCTGGCAAGGCAGAAATTCCTCACCTAATTCCTATCTGGCGCGTGTAATGTCCACGGTCGTTCGGTAAGCGCTCTAAGGGAATGAGGCTGGCGGTAATGACGGGGTCGACCGAGTTTCAAGGCAAGATCGAGCTGGACATTCGCGACTCCGAGCCGGATTGGGGCCCGTTCGCGGCGCCGACGGCTCCGGAGAACTCACCGAACATCCTCTACCTGGTCTGGGATGACACCGGGATCGCGACCTGGGACTGCTTCGGCGGCCTGGTTGATATGCCCGCCATGACGCGGATCGCCGACCGTGGTGTGCGGCTCTCGCAGTTTCACACCACCGCGCTGTGCTCACCGACCCGGGCGTCGTTGCTGACGGGTCGCAACGCCACCACCGTTGGCATGGCCACCATCGAAGAGTTCACCGACGGGTTTCCCAACTGCAATGGCCGCATCCCGGCCGATACGGCATTGCTCTCCGAGGTGCTCAACGAACACGGTTACAACACGTACTGCGTCGGCAAGTGGCACCTGACACCGCTGGAAGAGTGCAGCATGGCGTCGACCAAGCGGCACTGGCCGACCTCGCGCGGCTTCGAACGGTTCTACGGGTTCATGGGTGGCGAGACCGACCAGTGGTATCCGGACCTGGTGTACGACAACCACCCGGTGAGCCCGCCCGGCACGCCCGAGGACGGCTATCACCTGTCCAAGGACATCGCCGACAAGACAATCGAATTCATTCGTGATGCCAAGGTGATTGCGCCGGACAAGCCGTGGTTCAGCTACGTCTGCCCCGGCGCCGGCCACGCCCCGCATCACGTCTTCAAAGAATGGGCCGACAAGTACGCCGGCCGCTTCGACATGGGCTACGAGCGCTACCGCGAGGTCGTGCTGGAAAAGCAGAAGTCGATGGGCATCGTGCCGCCGGACACCGAACTGTCGCCCATCAACCCGTACCTCGACGTGCAGGGGCCAAACGGCGAGCCCTGGCCGCTGCAGGACACGGTGCGGCCCTGGGACTCGCTCAACGATGAAGAGAAGAAGCTGTTCAGCCGGATGGTCGAGGTGTTCGCCGGCTTCCTGAGCTACACCGACGCCCAGATCGGCCGGATCCTGGACTATCTCGAGGAGTCGGGCCAATTGGACAACACCATCATCGTGGTGATCTCCGACAACGGCGCCAGCGGTGAGGGCGGTCCGAACGGGTCGGTCAACGAGGGCAAGTTCTTCAACGGCTACATCGACACCGTCGAAGAGAGCATGAAGCTCTTCGACCACATCGGTGGTCCCGAGACCTACAACCACTACCCGATCGGGTGGGCGATGGCCTTCAACACGCCCTACAAGCTGTTCAAGCGCTACGCCTCGCACGAAGGCGGTATCGCCGACACGGCAATCATCTCGTGGCCCAACGGTATTGCGGCCCACGGCGAGGTCCGCGACAACTACGTCAACGTCAGCGACATCACCCCACCGTTTACGACCTGCTGGGCTTGACGCCGCCGGACACCGTCAAGGGCATCGCTCAGAGACCGCTGGATGGTGTGAGTTTCAAAGCGGCTCTTGAAGATCCGGGCGCCGACACCGGTAAGGCCACCCAGTTCTACACCATGCTGGGTACGCGCGGGATCTGGCATCAGGGCTGGTTCGCCAACACGGTGCACGCGGCCACACCGGCGGGTTGGTCGCACTTCGACCAAGACCGCTGGGAGCTGTTCCACATCGCAGCAGACCGCAGCCAGTGTCACGACCTGGCCGCCGAGAACCCGGACAAACTCGAGGAACTCAAGGCGCTGTGGTACTCCGAGGCCGCCAGGTACAACGGTCTGCCGCTGGCCGACCTGAACATCTTCGAAACGATCACCCGGTCGCGGCCCTACCTGGTCGGCGACCGGGACAGCTATGTCTACTATCCCAATTGCGCTGACGTCGGCATCGGCAGCGCCGCCGAGATCAAGGGCCGCTCTTTCGCTTTGCTGGCCGACGTGACCGTGGATACCACCGGCGCCGAAGGTGTCCTGTTCAAGCAGGGTGGGGCCCACGGCGGGCACGTGCTGTTCATCCAGGACGGACGGTTGCACTACGTCTACAACTTCCTCGGCGAGCGCCAGCAGCTGATTTCCTCGGCCGGCCCCATCCCGCTGGGCAGACACCTACTGGGCGTTCGCTATTCGCGCACCGGCACCGTGACGAACAGCCACACGCCGCTGGGCGACCTCACAATGTACTTCGACCACAACCCGGTCGGTACGCTCGCGGACGTGACGACTCACCCCGGAACGTTCGGATTGGCCGGTACGGGCATCACGGTGGGCCGCAACGCCGGTTCGGCAGTGTCCAGCCGCTACAAGGCGCCGTTCGCCTTCACCGGCGGCACCATTGCCGAGGTCACGATCGACTTCTCGGGTCGACCCTATGAAGACGTGGAAAAGGACCTCGCGCTTGCTTTTTCGCGTGACTGACTGGTCAGCGCGATGGGTGTGCGCGCTCCGATCGCTGCCGGGCTGCTAGCATCTGACCCCGTGTCGCGTCGAGCAAGCTCGCCAGCCGCTCGCGGCGGTGGCGACCAATGACCACTGAGCCCGCGCCGGCAACAACGCCACCGGTGCCCGCGTCGCGAGTACGGCGCGTGGCGATCGGTTTCGGGATTGCCTTGGCGGTCATCGTCATATACGTCCTATCCCTGGTTGGGGTCCACCTGCTGGCCAAAGCGTCTCCGCTCCCAGCAGTGGACCTGAGCAGCCAGCAAGCGGAAAGCATTGTTCAGCTGCGCCTCGAGGAGTTGAAGACCGTCGGGAATCGCCTCACGGTAAACGTGCTCGTTTATCCCAAGGATGAGCTGTACACCCAAAAGACGGGTTTGCTGATCAGCGACGTTACCGTGCGGTTGGATCCAGCGACCGATCTGGGAGACTTGCAATACCCGAAAGGTAAAGCGCCAGCGCAGGTCGCCACCACGATCCAGGCACACGGCGATCCCGGTAACTGGCCATTCGACACCTACACCACCGATGAATTGTCGGCGTTTGTGTGGACCGGGAATTACCAGAGCCAGCTATGGGCACGTATGGAACTGACCGGATCGCTGGACGGCTGGACCGTGAGTGTCAAACGCGTCCATGACAAAGACGACATCGACAACCCAGATAGCCTGAACAACATCATCGTTACCTTGCACAGGTCCAAGGGCCCGCTGATCTTCGACGTGGGTATCTGTCTGGTCCTCGTCGCCCTGCCTATCTTGGCGCTGATGGTGGCCATTCCGATGGCATTGGGCAAGACGTCGTTCCTGCCGCCGTTTTCGACCTGGTACGCAGCGATGCTGTTCGCAATCGTCCCGCTGCGCAACTTCCTGCCCGGCTCGCCGCCGCCCGGCTCCTGGATCGACCAGGCCGTCGTGCTGTGGGTGTTGATAGCGCTGGTCGCCGCGATGTCCCTGTTCGTCGTCGCCTGGGTCCGGCAACGAGATCGAAGGACCTAACAGCTACCCGCTGGGTTCGGTACTGGATGGAGCTCCGCCGATGGCGTCGACGGCGTCGGAGACTCGTGCTTGGAAGCCAGGCGCCAACGGGATATAGCCAATCCTGTTGAGGTCGAGTTGGCCGGGACCGATCGCCGCCTGCAGGAACGCCTTGACCGCCTGCGCCACCTCGGGGTTGGGGTATTTGGAGCAGACGATTTCGTAGGTGGCCAAGACGATCGGGTAGACGTCGGGTTGGGCGGGGTTGTAGAACGACGAAAGGTCGAGCACCAGGTCGTGGCCTTGGCCGATGATCTTGGCACCGGTGATGGTCTTGCCGACCGTGTCGGTGCCGATCCGCACCGGGCGCAACGACCTGCGGCTGGCCGGGGTCTTGATCTCGGCGGCGTAAAGCCCTTGCTGCAGCGCGTAGGACAACTCGTTGTAGCTGATCGCGCCCTCGGTCGTTTTCACCAGCGCCGAGGTGCCATTGTTGCCTGCGGCACCGGTGCCGACGCCGCCGTCGAACATCTTGCTCGCACCCTTAGTCCAGGCTCCGCCGGACGCGGCCTGCAGGTAGGACTGGAAGTTGTAGGTGGTGCCGGAGGCGTCGCTGCGGTAGATGACACGGATTTCCTCTGCCGGCATGGACGCGTTGAGCGCGGTGAGGGCCGGGTCGTCCCAGCGCGTGATGGTGCCGTTGAAGATCTTGGCCAGCGTGGGCCCGTCGAGCACCAGAGAGTCGACGGCGCTGAGGTTGTAAGTGATCGCCAGCGGGCCGAAAACCACGGGGAGATTCCAGGCGTCGGCTCCGCCACATCGCTGTTTGGCGGCGGCGTATTGGTCCCCGGCCAGTGGTGTGTCCGATCCGGCGAAATCGGTTTTGCCGGCCAGGAATTCGCTAATTCCGGCGCCCGAGCCGTTGGCGTTGTAGTTGAGCGTCTGCCCGGAGCAGGCCTTGCCGTAGGCGGCGACGAACCGGGTCATCGCATTGGCTTGCGCGGTCGAGCCGCTGGCGCTCAGGGTCTGTTTGCCGCCGCAGTCCACCTTGGCTCCGGTGGCGTAGGGCAGCGTCGCGTGGGAATTGCTGCATGCGGAAAGCGCGATCGCACTCGCGGCGAGCAAGCTTACGGCGGCAGCGGATCGTCTGCGTTTCATCGTGATCGCCCCTTGCGAAACTGCGTTGAGACAGGCCAGGTTGACATTTTCAGCTACCAAACCAACTCACAAACAAACACCAGATGAACCGGTCGAAAAGCGGCTGGTAGGAGAAATCCCGATGTCATGACACCGTCGGCACGCCTTCGCTACCATCTGACCTCGTATTGCTGCTCGGGCTTTGCTTCCCCTCCCACCCCTCCCACGAAGCTGGTAATCCATGAGCCATCAAGCCCCGCCGTCGCCCCCGCCGCCGGCGTCGCCCCCGCCGCCCCCGCGGCCTCCGCGGCCTCCGCAGCCTCCGACGCCTCCGTCGCCTCCGACGCCTCCGACGGCTGAGCAACCGACCAAGCCCCCGCGGAAGGGCGGGCGCGGCCTGCTCATCGCAGGCATTCTGGTGGCTTTCCTCATCGTCTACGGCCTATCCCTGTTCGGCTTCCACCTGCTGGTCAAATCGTCGGAACCGCTCAAGGCGCCGGACATGGCCACCAACGAGGACACCGTCGTGCTGGTCCGGCTCGACGAGCTGAAGACCGTCGCGAATCGCCTCACCGTCAAGGTGCTGGTGATACCCCAGGACAACATGATCGACCAACGTCTCGACGTGCTGACCGCCGACACTTCCGTGCGCTTCGAGCCGGCGAACGACCTGGGCGACCTGGTCTACCCGGCCGGAAAAGCGCCGGCACAGATGACCACCACGCTCGAGGCGCACGGCAATCCCGGGAACTGGCCATTCGACTAGCTACAAAACCGACACGATCTCGGCCGATGTGCTGGTCGGGCAGGGTGACGCCCGCAAATACATTCCGGCGCGTGTCGAGGTGACCGGAGCATTGGACGGCTGGGACGTGAGCGTTCAACGGGTGGGTGAAGCCAGCCAGGAGGCGGACCGTCCCGACAACGTGATCATCACCTTGCACCGCGCCAAGGGCCCGCTGATCTTCGACTTGGGGATTTGCCTGGTCTTGTTCAGCCTGCCTGCCTTGGCGCTCGCCGTGGTGATTCAGATCGCCGCGGGCAAGCGGAAATTCGTGCCGCCGTTCGTGACCTGGTTCGCCGCGATGCTGTTCGCGGTCATCCCCATCCGTAACTTCCTCCCGGGCGCGCCACCGCCGGGTGCGTGGATCGACCAAGCCCTGGTGCTATGGGTGCTGATAGCGCTCGTCGGGGCGATGGGCCTATACATGGTCACCTGGTACCGAAAATCGGACTGAGCCACGTCGCATCACTTGGTCGAGGTGCGCGGGGGCCGTTCGCGGTCGTCCTACGCTGAAGTGATGCTCACCGAGCTGGTCGACTTGCCGGGCGGGTCATTCCGGATGGGGTCGACGCGCTTCTACCCCGAAGAGGCGCCGATCCATACCGTCACCGTGGGCCCGTTCGCGGTGGAGCGGCATCCGGTGACCAACGCGCAGTTCGCCGAATTCGTTACTGCCACAGGCTATGTGACGGTCGCCGAGCAACCGATAGACCCGGCGCTTTACCCGGGGGCAGATCCCAACGACCTGTGTCCGGGCGCCATGGTTTTCCGCCGCACGCCGGGCCCGGTCGACCTGCGTGACTGGCGGCAGTGGTGGGCCTGGGCGGCCGGCGCCAATTGGTGTCATCCGTTCGGTCCGGACAGCGGTATCGCGGACCGGGCCGATCATCCGGTCGTCCAGGTGGCCTATCCCGACGCCGCGGCGTACGCGCGGTGGGCCGGGCGGCGGCTGCCGACCGAGGCGGAGTGGGAGTACGCGGCCCGCGGCGGCAGCGCCGGGGACTCTTCGTGGACCTATTCGTGGGGCGACGAGGTGAAACCCGACGGTCAACTGATGGCCAACACCTGGCAGGGCAAGTTTCCGTACCGCAATGACGGAGCGCTTGGCTGGACGGGGACTTCGCCGGTCAAGACGTTTCCGGCCAACGGATTCGGCCTGTTCGACATGATCGGCAACGTGTGGGAGTGGACCGCCACCGAGTTCTCCGCACACCACCGGCTCGATCAGCCACCCAAAGCCTGTTGTGCGCCGGCGGGACCGGCCGATCCCAGCGTCTACCAGACCTTGAAGGGCGGCTCGTACTTGTGCGCGCCGGAGTACTGCCACCGCTACCGGCCGGCCGCGCGGTCGCCGCAATCGCAGGACACCGCGACCACGCACATCGGGTTTCGCTGCATAGCTGGTTAACAGAAGTTAGCCAGCAGGTGACGAAACGCCGCAATCTTATGAGTAAAATCCCTCGTCGCGCGCCGCGGAGGCGGCTTCGCTAGGATCCCATCAGTGTTGCTAAAACAAACCTCTGCCGCGCACACCGGTGGGGACCAATTGGTGGGGACCAATGACCACTGAGGCTCCGCCCACTCCGCCGTCGGCGGAGGTCGCGGCGCACGCGAAGTCGGAGGCGGGACCGCCGGCCGAGCCGGCGGCGGCGAAGAAGTCGGACAGACCGCGCATCGCCATCGGTGTCGGCATTCTGGTGACCGTTGTTACCGCGTACGCGCTGTCGCTGCTCGGCGTCCACTTATTGGAAAAGTCAGAGGGCCCGCTCCCACCCCTGGACCTGAGCCAGGGCGGCGGCGACGCAACGATCGTGCAGCTGCGTCTCGAGGAGCTGAAGCCCGTCGCGAATCGCCTCGGGGTGAATGTGCTGGTTTATCCCGGGGTTTCGCAGTACGACAATCGCTTCGATGTGCTGGGCAACGATGTTGCCGTGCGCCTGTATCCGACGAGCGATCTGGGGGACCTGCATTACCCGAAGGGAAAAGCGCCGGCGCAACTGAGCACCACCGTCGAGGCGCACGGCGATCCGGGCAACTGGCCGTTCGACTCGTACCACACCGAGGCGATTTCGGCTGATGCCTTCGTCGGGTCCGGCGACAACCTCAAAAAGGTACCTGCGCGGGTCGAGGTAACCGGATCTTTGGACGGTTGGGACATCATCGTCAACCGGGTTCACGACCCCAGCGCACTCCCGACCTCGCGCGCCACTGACAACGGGAACGTGGTCATCACGTTGAGGAGGGCCAAGGGCCCGCTGATCTTCGACTTGGGTATCTGCCTGGTCCTGATCAGCCTGCCCACCTTGGCGCTGTTGGTGGCCGTTCCGATGGCCATGGGCAGGCGGAAGTTCTTGCCGCCGTTCGCGACGTGGTACGCCGCGAACCTGTTCGCCATCGTCCCGCTGCGAAATATCCTCCCGGGCGCCCCACCGCCGGGTGCGTGGATCGACCAAGCCATCGTGCAGTGGGTGCTGATCGCGCTGGTTACGGCGATGAGCTTGTACATCGTTGCCTGGGTCCGGCAAGGGGACTGAAAACCGCAGAATCAATGGCAGGGGCTCTGGCACATAACCGAACGTATGTTCTAACAAGGGCAATATGCCCTTCCAGTGGCCTGATCTCGCCGGACAGCTTGACCCTGACCTTCGGCTCGGTGGCCTCCGCGTAGTGCCCGGAACGCAAGAATCCTCCAAGAAGCTCACTGCAACCTGCCTTCAACAGCACCCGCGTGAGAGCAAAGCCAAAGGAGGATTTCGTGATACCTCGATTCGTGACCGGCCTGACCGGCGTTGCGATCGTCGTCGCGGCATTGGCAGGCTGTTCGAACAACAACTCCGGCACGAGTCCTTCGTCGCCGGCAAGCCCTGGGGCGGCATCGGGAACGGCCGGCCCGCAACATACCAAGGTGTTGGTCGACGGCCAGGACCAGGGCGCGGTGCAACATATTCGTTGCGGCGCCGTCGGCGGCGGCATGGCGATCAAGATCGGCCTGGGCCGCCACGGCGTTGAGGTCTTATTGAGCGGCGGCAATCCGCCCGGGGTTCAATCCGTGCATTTCAGCGACATTCTCATTAATGGTGCTGATGCTGGTATGGGGCTTGTCTACGAGCCCGGAGAGAATGAGGGCGACGCCGAGGCCTCCCAGCAAGGCAACTTCTACAAGATCACGGGCACCGCGACGAGCAGCAACGCGAGCCATCCTGGAAGGAAGCCCTTCGAGATCGATGTGACCTGCCCATAGAATTTGGCTCTGAGCTGGCCGTCCCCTAGACTCTAGGGGTTGCCTTGGGCAGACCTTGGCTGGTGCGTGCAAACGTTATCGGCCCCGCGTGCCCTTCGGTGACAAAGACTCGAGCACGTCAGGGATTTTTTGGTGGGTTCCTCCTGCCGTGCGCACGTCAACCAGGTCAGGAGATCTAGTGATTCAGCAGGAATCGCGGCTGAAGGTCGCCGATAACACCGGCGCCAGGGAGATCTTGTGCATCCGGGTGCTCGGTGGCTCGTCGCGGCGTTACGCCGGCATCGGTGATGTCATCGTCGCCACCGTCAAGGAGGCTATCCCCGGCGGCAGCGTCAAGCGTGGTGAGATCGTCAAGGCCGTGATTGTGCGCACCGTCAAGGAGCGCAGGCGTCCGGATGGCAGTTACATCAAGTTCGACGAGAACGCCGCGGTGATCATCAAGCCCGACAACGACCCGCGCGGGACCCGTATTTTCGGGCCGGTCGGGCGCGAGCTGCGGGAGAAGCGATTCATGAAGATCATCTCGCTGGCCCCGGAGGTGTTGTAGATGAAGATCCACAAGGGCGACACCGTGCTCGTCATTGCGGGCAAGGACAAAGGCGCCAAAGGCAAAGTGCTGCAGGCCTACCCGGAACGTAATCGGGTGCTGGTCGAGGGTGTCAACCGGATCAAGAAACACACCGCGGTTTCCACCACCCAGCGCGGGGCCAAGTCCGGCGGAATTGTGACGCAGGAAGCCGCGATCCACGTCTCCAACGTGATGGTGGTCGACTCGGACGGCAAGCCCACCCGGATCGGTTACCGGGTAGACGACGAGACCGGCAAGCGGGTCCGTATCTCCAAGCGCAACGGCAAGGACATCTGATGAGCACTGCAGAAAGACGAAGGTTCAGCCCCGCCTCAAGGTGCGCTTTCGCGAAGAGATCCGGGATGCACTGCACAAGCAGTTCGGCTACGGCAACGTCATGCAGATCCCGACCGTGACCAAGGTCGTCGTCAACATGGGCGTCGGCGAAGCGGCCCGGGACGCCAAGTTGATCAACGGCGCGGTCAACGACTTGGCGCTGATCACCGGACAGCGGCCCGAGATCCGCCGGGCCCGCAAGTCCATAGCGCAGTTCAAACTGCGTGAGGGCATGCCGATCGGCGTCCGGGTTACCCTGCGCGGCGACCGGATGTGGGAGTTCCTCGACCGTCTGACGTCGATCGCGCTGCCGCGTATCCGTGACTTCCGCGGCCTTTCGCCCAAGCAGTTCGACGGAGTCGGCAACTACACATTCGGACTGGCCGAGCAGTCGGTATTCCACGAGATCGACGTGGACAAGATCGACCGGGTTCGGGGCATGGACATCAACGTCGTCACCTCGGCGACGAACGACGACGAAGGACGAGCGCTGTTGCGGGCCCTCGGCTTCCCGTTCAAGGAGAACTGAGTAGTAGATGGCAAAAAAGGCACTGGTTAACAAGGCGGCGCGGAAACCGAGATTTGCGGTGCGCGGCTATACCCGCTGCAGCAAGTGCGGCCGCCCGCGTGCGGTCTACCGCAAGTTCGGGCTGTGCAGGATCTGCTTGCGCGAGATGGCGCACGCAGGTGAATTGCCCGGTGTGCAAAAGAGCAGCTGGTAACGGGACACAGGACTAGACACCATGACGATGACCGACCCCATCGCGGACTTCTTGACACGTCTGCGCAACGCCAATTCGGCGTACCACGACGAGGTGACGTTGCCGCACTCGAAAATCAAGGCCAACATCGCCGAGATCCTCAAGAAAGAGGGATACATCACCGACTTCCACACCGAGGACGCTCGGGTCGGCAAGTCGTTGATCGTCCAGCTCAAGTACGGGCCAAGCCGGGAACGCAGCATCGTGGGTTTGAAGCGCGTGTCCAAGCCCGGGTTGCGGGTGTACGCGAAATCCACCAGCCTGCCGCGGGTGCTCGGCGGCCTGGGTGTGGCGATCATCTCGACCTCCTCAGGCTTGCTCACCGATCGTCAGGCGGCCAGACAGGGCGTGGGCGGCGAAGTCCTCGCGTACGTGTGGTGAGAGGGGATAACCGTGTCTCGCATTGGTAAGCAACCGGTTCCGGTCCCCGCCGGAGTCGACGTAACGATCGACGGCCAGAACGTCTCGGTGAAGGGACCCAAGGGCAGCCTGGATTTGACGGTCGCCGAACCGATCATGGTGGCGCGCAACGACGACGGTGCGATCGTGGTCACCCGTCCCGACGACGAGCGGCACAACCGCTCACTGCACGGGCTGTCGCGCACTTTGGTGTCCAACCTGGTCACGGGTGTGACGGAGGGTTACACCACCAAGATGGAGATCTACGGTGTGGGCTACCGGGTGCAGCTCAAGGGCAGCAATCTGGAGTTCGCGCTGGGATACAGCCACCCCGTGGTGATCGAGGCCCCCGAAGGCATTACGTTCGCGGTCCAGACACCGACGAAGTTCACGGTCACTGGGATCGACAAGCAGAAGGTCGGTCAGATCTCGGCGAATATCCGCCGTCTGCGCCGTCCCGACCCGTACAAGGGCAAGGGCGTGCGCTACGAGGGTGAGCAGATCCGCCGCAAGGTCGGAAAGACAGGTAAGTAGTCATGGCGCAATCACAGGCTGACACCGCTGCGCGAAAGCCGGTGGGGCAGAGCGTATCCGCGTCGCGGCGGGTTTCCCGGGTGCGGAGGCACGCGCGGCTGCGCAAGAAGATCTCGGGCACGGCGCAACGCCCGCGGCTGGTGGTGCACCGGTCCGCACGGCACATTCACGTGCAATTGGTGAACGACCTCAACGGCACCACCGTCGCCGCCGCATCCTCGATCGAGGCCGACTGTACGCGGCCTGGAAGGTGACAAGAAGGCCCGCAGCGTGCGGGTCGGTCAATTGATCGCCGAGCGTGCCAAGGCCGCCGGCGTCGACTCCGCGGTATTCGATCGCGGCGGATACACCTACGGCGGACGGATCGCGGCGCTGGCCGATGCCGCACGCGAGAACGGATTGAGTTTCTGATGACGAATAACACTGGAAGGACCGCATAATGGCGGATCAGCCGGCAGGCGCCGGAGATAGCCGCGGTGACAGCCGTGACTCGCGCGACGGCCGCGACTCACGCGGCCGGCGCGACGGCGGCGGTCGCGGTCGCGAACGTGACGGCGAGAAGAGCAACTACCTGGAGCGCGTCGTTGCCATCAACCGTGTCTCGAAGGTGGTCAAGGGTGGCCGTCGATTCAGCTTCACCGCTCTGGTCATCGTGGGCGACGGCAACGGCATGGTCGGTGTCGGCTATGGCAAGGCCAAGGAAGTTCCGGCCGCGATCGCCAAGGGCGTAGAAGAGGCGCGCAAGGGCTTCTTCCGAGTGCCGCTGATCGGTGGCACCATCACTCACCCGGTGCAGGGTGAGAAAGCCGCCGGCGTGGTGCTGTTGCGTCCGGCCAGCCCGGGTACCGGTGTCATCGCCGGTGGCGCCGCGCGCGCGGTACTGGAATGCGCTGGGGTGCACGACATCTTGGCCAAGTCGTTGGGCAGCGACAACGCGATCAACGTGGTGCACGCCACCGTGGCCGCCCTCAAGCTGCTGCAGCGTCCCGAGGAGGTGGCCGCCCGTCGCGGACTGTCGATCGAAGATGTCGCCCCGGCCGGGATGCTCAGGGCGCGCCGGGAAAGTGACGCGCTTGCCGCCGCGGCCCGGGAAGGAACGGCACAGTCATGACCCAGCTCAAGATCACCCAGATGCGCAGCACGATTGGGGCGCGCTGGAAGCAGCGCGAGAGCCTGCGCACCCTGGGTCTGCGCCGGATTCGCCATTCGGTGATCCGCGATGACAGCCCGGAGACCCGCGGACTGATTGCGGTGGTGCGCCACATGGTCCAGGTGGAACCGACTGAAGGTGACGCGAAATGACGATCAAGCTGCATGACCTAAAGCCCGCGCCCGGATCGAAAACCGCGCGTACCCGAGTCGGTCGCGGTGAAGGCTCCAAGGGAAAGAGCGCCGGCCGTGGCACCAAGGGCACCAAGGCCCGCAAGAACGTGCCGGCGACCTTCGAGGGCGGGCAGATGCCCATCCACATGCGGTTGCCCAAGCTCAAGGGATTCCGGAACCGGTTCCGCACCGAATACGAGATCGTCAACGTCGGTGACATCAACCGGCTGTTCCCCGAGGGCGGTGCCGTCGGTGTGGACGAGCTGGTAGCAAAGGGAGCCGTGCGCAAGAACTCGTTGGTCAAGGTCCTCGGCGACGGCAAGCTGGCCGTCAAGGTCGACCTAACCGCACACAAGTTCAGTGGCAGCGCACGCGAGAAGATCACCGCCGCCGGCGGTTCCGCTACGGAACTGTCTAGGTCCGCGGGCGCGAAAGCCCGCATTTCGACACGAAATTTGGCGCGCGTGCGTGTGGTGACCCCGATTCCGCGCGGGGTATAGATTTCGACGCATGAGCAACGGTCCGGCAGGTGAATGCGAAGAGCAGCACCTGCCGCTCGATGACGAGTTGTGGGACACGGTCGCCGCGATCACCGAACGGATACGCGGCAAGGCGGTGTTGATCGCGGTGAACATGACCGCGGCCGCGTTGGTGGTCACCGGGGTGGTCTTGAGCGAAGGCTTGAGGGACAGGCCTGCAGGCGATGCGGCGGTGATGATCGGGGTCGCGGCGCTGTGCGCGTTCGGCGCCGTCGTTATCGGCTATCCCCGCGCGCGTCGGCGGGCCCACCGGGCGTCTGGATGGGTCCGCGAGCGGCGGCCCGCGACCGCTGCCGAGCGGCGTTCGGAACTCTGGTGGGCCAGGTCAACGGCGGTCGATGTGTTCGCCGCGTGGGCGCTGTCAGCTGTTGTGCTCGCCGCGCTGGGGACGGCGTTGGGTTATCCGGAGCCGAAAGTGGTGCGGATCGGAGTTCTCGGCACCTTGGCCGGGTGCGGTGCCGCTTCGATGTCGTTTTTGCTGTTGGAACAGATTTACCGGCCGGTGCTGCAGTTGGCGTTGGCCGGGCATGCCGTGCCCGGTGGTATCACGCTGGGATTGCGCTGGAGGTTGATGCTGCTGTGGGTGCTGAGCGGCGCCGCGCCGATTTCGGTGCTCGGCACCGCGTGGGTCGGGCATACCGACAAGGGCCTACCGGTTTTCCTCTCGGTGAACGCGGCTCTCAGCCTGGTGTGGGGGGTGGCGGGCACCTATTTGGTGGCCCAGTCGCTGATCGACCCGGTGACCGGCGTGCGGGCCGCCCAGCGGCGAGTGCAGGACGGCGACCTGGCGGTGCAGATCCCGGTGGATCACGACGGCGAGGTCGGCCAATTGCAGGCCGGGTTCAACCACATGGTCGCCGGGCTGCGAGAACACCAGCGGCTGAACGACATATTCGGCCGCCACGTCGGCATCGAGGTGGCCCGTACCGCCCTGGCCAGGGGCGTGCGGCTCGGTGGCGAGCGCCGGCCTGCCAGCGTGCTGTTCTTCGACCTGATCGGCTCGACCGCGATGACCCAACGCCTGCCACCCGAGGAGGTGGTGGCGCTGCTCAACGACGTCTTCACCGTCGTCGTCGATTGCGTGAGCAAAGAAGGCGGATGGGTGAACAAGTTCGAGGGCGACGCAGCTCTGGTGGTCTTCGGCCCGCCCGCCGAGCGGGTCGGACATGCCGGCGCCGCCTTACGGGCGGCGCGGGCAGTACGAACCGCAATGGTTGCCCTGGCCGAGCGTTACCCCGGCCTGGACGCTGGAATCGGCGTCTCCTCGGGGCAGGTCATCGCCGGCAACATCGGGTCGGCGGACCGCTACGAATACACCGTCATCGGCGACCCGGTCAACGAAGCCGCTCGCCTCACCGAACAGGCGAAAAAAGTTCCGGAACGCTTGCTGGCCTCACACGCCGCGGTCGCCGACGCCGGCGACGAGGCGACCTGGTGGCAACCGCACCAGCCGATGCTGTTGCGGGGCAGGTCCACCACTACCGAAACCTACGTCCCCGTGCCCAGGTCAACTCAGCCGCAACCGATTGACAGAGAATTCAACTCAGCCGCGGAATCACCTCTGCGGCAAGACGTTCCATCTGCTCACGGTTCTCGGCAACATCAGGGCCAACTGGATTGAGCAGCAGCATCTGGGCACCGGCGTCGATCACCTCGCCGAGCCCGCGGACGACGTCGTCGGGCGTGCCAGACACCGGAACCGCGTCGACGCCGGGCATGTTGCCGTAGATGCGCCGCAGCCCGGAAAGCACCCGCTCGCGGGCCCGCGCGGCATCGTCGTCGATCATCAGATAGACCCTTTTTCCGATGCTGAACGGCGCCGGGTCTTTGTGCTGTTCGGCCAGCTCACGCTGAACCACGCGGACCGCGCCGGCAAAGGCCTCCGTGGTCGACGATCCCGCGCCCAGGAACGCGTCGCCGTGGCGCACCGCCCGGGCCAGGGCCTTGGGAGCAAGGCCGCCGAACCAGATCGGCGGGTGTGGCCGCTGCACCGGTTTGGGCTGGATGGGCAGGTCGTCGACGTCGCGGAACCGGCCATGGAACGTCACCCTGGGCTCGTCCGACCAGGCCGCCTTCATCAGTTCCAGGCCCTCGGTGAAATAGCTGATATAGGTGTCCTTTTCGACGCCGAAGGCGGCAAATTGCCGCGCGCCGCCGCCGGGCGCCACGCCGATGTCCAGCCGTCCGTGGCTGAGCCGGTCGACGGCGGTAACGGACGAGGCCAGTTGCAGCGGGTCGTGTAACGACGTCACCAGGACGGCGACCCCCAGGCGAAGTCGCTCGGTGCAGGCCGCGCAGTAAGCCAGTAGCTCCAGCGGCGCCAGCAGTGGTGCATTGCCGATGATCTGCTCGAGCAACCAACCGCCTTCGAACCCGAGTTCTTCGGCGCGCGCAAGGTAGGAACGCAGACCCACGGCGTCAAATCCGTCGGAGTCGAGTTGGGGGATGGCAATCGAGAACCTCACCTGACCACCCTACGGCGGGCGATCGGTAGGCTGGATGATCATGTCTGCATTCCTGCCTTCCCTTCCCGGTCTCGCAAATGTGGGGGACGAGGTGCGCGCCCTCGCCGGCCGGGTCGACACCGCACGCCACCACGGCGTACCCGACGGTTGCGTGCTCGAAATCAACCTGAGTTCGATGCCGCCCGAGACGACGGGCTTCGACCCGCTCACGATCATCACCGGGGGTGGCCGGTCGATGGCGCTGCGCGACGCCGTCGCTGCCATCCACCGCGCCGCCGAGGACCCGCGGGTCGCCGGGCTCATCGCGCGCGTGCAGTTGACGGCGTCGCCGCCGGCGGCGGTTCAGGAGCTGCGGGACGCCATCGCTGCCTTCAGCGCGGTCAAGCCGTCCCTGGCCTGGGCCGAGACCTATCCCGGGACGCTGTCCTACTACTTGGCTTCTGCGTTCGGTGAGGTCTGGATGCAGCCGTCGGGAAGTGTCGGGCTGATCGGCTTCGCCAGCAACGCGATGTTCCTGCGTCACGCACTGGAGAAGGCGGGGATCGAAGCGCAGTTCATCGCGCGCGGTGAATACAAGTCAGCGGCAAACCTCTTCACCGAGGGCGGGTTCACCGACGCTCACCGCGAGGCCGTCACCCGCACGTTGGAGAGCCTGCAGGACCAGGTGTGGCGGGCGGTCGCCGAATCACGCAACATCGATCCCGGTGCGCTGGATGAGATGGCCGACCGGGCTCCGCTACTTCGCGATGACGCCCTCGCGTCCGGCTTGATCGACCGGATCGGATACCGCGACGAAGCCTATGCGCGCATCGCGGAACTGGTTGGTGTGGAAGATGTTTCAGACAGCGACCGGGATGAGAAGCCGCCGCGGCTGTACCTGGCGCGCTATGCCGGCGCCCGGTCCCGGCTGGCGCCTCCGGTGCCGTCGATTCCCGGCCGCCGGTCCAAGCCGACGATCGCCGTGGTCACCCTCGAAGGCATGATCGTCAACGGACGTGGCGGGCCGCAATTGCTGCCGATCGGCCCTTCCAGCGCCGGTGGCGACACCATCGCCGCGGCGCTGCGCGAGGTTGCCGCCGACGATTCGATATCGGCGATCGTGTTGCGGGTGGACAGTCCCGGCGGCTCGGTGACCGCGTCGGAGACGATCTTTCGCGAGGTGGTCAGGGCCCGCGAACGCGGTAAACCGGTGGTGGCATCGATGGGCGCGGTCGCCGCATCCGGCGGCTATTACGTCTCGATGGCAGCCGATGCGATTGTGGCCAATCCGGGCACGATCACCGGTTCGATCGGTGTGATCACCGGAAAGCTGGTGGTTCGGGATCTCAAGGACCGGTTGGGCGTCGGATCAGATACCGTGCGCACCAACGCCAATGCCGACGCTTGGTCGGCCGACGAGCTCTTCACCCCGGAGCAGCAGGCCCATCGGGAAGCGGAGGCGGACCTGTTCTACGCCGACTTCCTGGAACGCGTTGCCGACGGCCGCAACATGACCGTTGAAGAGGTGGACGCCGTTGCCCGCGGACGGGTTTGGACCGGCGCCGACGCGCTCGAGCGCGGCCTGGTCGACGAACTGGGAGGCTTTCGAACCGCGGTGCGCCGAGCCAAGGTGCTGGCCGGTTTGGACGCCGATACCGAGGTCCGCGTCGTCAATTACCCGGGCTCGTCACTGCTGGACCTGGTGCGCCCCCGTGCGTCGTCGCAACCGGCCGCGGCGTCGCTGCCGGAGGCGGTCGCCGCACTGCTGGGCCGATCGGTTGCCGGGATCCTCGAACACGTCGAGCAGACGCTGAGCGGTGCCCAGGTGCTTTGGCTCGGGCAGTCACGATTTATCTGATTATTTCTTGTCCAATCTGAAAAACAGCCCCCGAGACGGAGTTAATGTCTCCCCGCCTGGGGGCTAACCGGGCTTCGTGATCCGACAAAGGAGTCGGGGGCCATGTCATTTGTAATTTGCATTGCCGGAGATGGTCGCGGCGGCAGCGACCGATCTGTCGAATATCGGGTCGACGATCGGCGCGGCGAATACGTCGGCGGCGGCCGGAACGATGGGTGTGTTGCCTGCGGCAGCTGACGAGGTGTCGGCGGCGATCGCGGCGCTTTTCAACGGTCACGCGCAGTTCTACCAGGCGCTCAGCAAGCAGGCGGCGGCACCGCGGGCGACGGCGGCTCCGGCGGGTCGCTGTCCGGCACGGCCGGGACCGACGGGACGGCTTGGCCCACTAGCTTGTCAGGCCGCCGCTGATGAAGATGATTTCGCCCAGCGGGTCGTCGTCTTCCAGGGCGCGCACCTCGAAGCCGTTGCGCTGGAACAGTTCCGTGCGGGTCACGCCGTCGACGTCCCATCCTTTGGAGCGCAGATAGTCGACGACGTGATTACGTTCGCCGGAATAGACCAGCGACGCCATGTCGATGTCGATGCCGTGCTCGCGGAAGGCACCGGACATCTCCCGTACCCGCTCGGCATCGAAATCGATGATGCCGGGTACGAATTCGGTCGCGATCGTGCTGCCCGCAACGCTGAGCGCGGTGATGTTATCGAACAGGCGGTCCTGGGCCTCGGGCGGCAGGTAGATCAACAGACCTTCGGCCAACCAGGCCGTCGGTGCCGTCGTGTCCAGTCCGGCGGCTTGCAGCGCCGCGGGCCAGTCGGCGCGCAGATCGATGGGGACGGTGCGCCGGGTCGCGGTGGGTTCGGCGCCGATACCGGCCAAAGTGGTTGTCTTGAAATCGATCACCTGCGGCTGGTCGATTTCGTAGACCACCGTGCCGGCCGGCCATGCCAACCGGTAGGCGCGCGAATCCAGCCCGGACGCGAGGATCACCGCTTGGCGTACCCCGGCACCGGTGGCGTTGAGGAAGTAGTCGTCGAAGTACTTCGTCCGGACCGCCATCCCGTCGACCATCGCCTGCGCCCGCAGCGGCGACACGTTCTCGACCGACGACATGTCGAGCTCACCGTCCATCATTTTGGTGAAGAAATCCAAACCGACCGCCCGCACCAGTGGCTCGGCGAATGGATCGTTGATCAGACCCCGGGGATCCTTCGACGCCATCGCCCGGCCGGCCGCGACCATGGTTGCGGTCGCGCCCACGCTGGACGCCAGGTCCCAGTTGTCGTCGTGGGCGCGCGGCATGGCAAGACCCTAACGCACCCTCATTTAAGGGTGGCCGCGACGTAGCTCATTTCGCCGAAGACGGCCGCCATCTCGTCGTCGGGAAACTCAAATCCGTTGTGCGCATACATGTCCTTGGCGGTTCGCGGGGTCACGTCCCAGCCGTGAGCGGTCAAGTATTCGATGACGGTACTGCGCTCGCCGTGGTACATCAGGTCGGACATGTTGAGCCCGACACCGAGGCGCTTCCAGCGGTCGGACAGCTGCTGCGCGCGTTCACCGGAGAAGGCCGCCGGGTCGGGGAAGTGCTCGGTGGCAACTCGACTGCCCGGCGCACTGAGCGCCCCGATGCTGTCGAACAAGCGGTCCTGGGCCTCGGGCGGCAGGTAGACGAGCAGCCCCTCGGCACTCCATGCCGTCGGCTGGCTGACGTCAAAACCATGCTGCCGCAACGCCTCCGGCCAGTCGTTCCGCAGATCGATACCGATCGGCCGGCGGTCGGCGGTCGGCGCAGCGCCGAGATCTGCGAGCGTGCGCGTCTTGAAGTCGATCACCTGTGGCTGGTCGATCTCATAGACGACCATGCCCTCCGGCCAGCGCAACCGGTACGCGCGGGTGTCCAGGCCGGAGGCCAGGATCACGGCCTGGCGGATACCGGCGTCGGCTGCTGCGGTGAAGAAGTCGTCGAAGAATCGGGTGCGCACGGCGATCTGCTCGTTCATCGCCTCGCGGCGGAACAGCGGGTCGTCCTCCACGGTGATCTGGCCGTCGATCATCTGGATAAACGGGTCCAGGCCCACCGCGCGCACCAGCGGGTCGGCCAGCGGGTCGTTGAGCAACGCGTCGGGTCCCTGGGATGCCAGGGCGCGCGATACCGCGACCATGGTCGCCGTCGCTCCCACGCTGGACCCCGGGCCCCAGCTGTCTCCCTCGGACCGGCCCTCTGTCGGTAGGGTGCCGCTGACGTAGAACAGATCGGCCCTGGGCAGATCGTTTTCTTCGACGGGCGGAAGTCCGTTGACCGCCAACAGGTCCCGGGCATTGATGGTGTCCAGCAGCCAACCGTGGTCGGTCAGATAAGTTGCGGCCTCGTTGCGGTCGCCCAGGTAGACCAGGCCGGTCATGTCGATGTCGAATCCGTGCGCACGCCAGCGCTCGGAGATGGTTTGCATGCGCTGCACCATCTTCTCCTGGTCGGCAGGGTCGATACTGGCCACGCTTTCGGTGGCGAATCGGCTGCCCGGCGCGCTGAGCTCGGTGACGGTGTCCAGCAGCCGGTCCTGCGCCTCCGGCGGTAGGTAGCCCAACAGTCCTTCCGCGCTCCACGCGGTCGGCTTGGCCGGGTCGAATCCAGCAGCCCGCAAGGCGGCGGGCCAGTCATCGCGCAGATCGACGGCCACCGGCCGCCGGTCGGCGGTGGGGTTGGCGCCGAGGTCGGCCAGTGTGCGAGTTTTGAATTCGATGACCTGCGGCTGGTCGATCTCGTAGACCACGGTCCCGGCCGGCCACGCCAATCGATATGCGCGAGAATCCAATCCAGACGCCAGAATGACGGCTTGCTTGATGCCCGCCTGTGTGGCGTTCACGAAGAACTCGTCGAAGAATTTGGTGCGGACCGCCATGTTGTCGGTCATGCGGGCCATCGCGCCGAAAGACCGAGCCGGATCGTCTTTGTCGTCGAGGTCGGCCGCGCTCAGTTCGCCGCCGGCCAGCCGGGTGAGCAGCTCTACACCCACGGCCCGGACCAGCGGCTCGGCGAATGGATCGTTGATCAGCGCATTCTCGGCGCGGGTCGCCATCGCGCGGGCCGCGGCGACCATGGTCGCCGTCACCCCGACGCTGGATGCCAGGTCCCAGGTGTCCCCCTCGTACCTGGTGGAGCTGGTGGACGTCATGTGTTGTCCCCTGTCAGAGATTGAAGTTTGATACTTAGCCAATATAACAAAAGTCTTGACGCCCGGGGCAACCTGGAGCCATGACATACGCGGCGACCGGCAAGCGGGTGCTCCTAACCGGCGCTTCCTCGGGTTTGGGGGCCGCGCTGGCCCGGCAGCTGGCCGCGCAGGGTGCGGTGGTGGGACTGATCGCCCGCCGGCGCGATCGCCTGGGCGAAGTGCTGGCCGACTGTCAACGGAGCTCGCCGGCCTCGGCGATGTGGGTGGCCGACCTGGCCGACACCGCGGCGGTCGGCGAGCTGGCGCTGCGGGCCTGGGACGCGCTCGGCGGGATCGACGTCCTGGTCAACAACGCGGCGATCCCGAAGCGCCGGCCGGTCGCGCAGCTGGATCCAGCTGAGGTGGAGACCGTCATGCGGGTCAACTTCTTCGCGCCGGTGCGGCTGACGCTGGCCGTCCTGCCGCGGATGCTTCAGCGCGGCTCGGGCATGATCGTCAACGTGTCGAGCGTCGGCGGCCGGCTCGGCATCATCCACGAAACCGCCTACTGCGCAAGTAAATTCGCGCTGTGCGGGTGGAGCGAGGCGATGGCCGTCGACCTGCACGGCACTCCGATCGTGGTGAAGCTGATCGAGCCCGGGCCGGTAGACACCGAGATCTGGGACCAGCCCGACAACGAGGAGCCGCTCTACCAGGGGCCAAAGGTGCCGGCCGACGAAGTGGCGGCGGGCGTCATCGCCGCGTTGGGCACTGACCGCTTCGAGCACTACGTCCCGGACATGAAGGCTGTGGTCGACGCCAAGAACGCCGACCTGGATGCGTTCATCGCCGGCGTGGCCGGGATGGCGCCGCGATGAGGGCGCTGGTGTACGGCGTGCCGCCGGAACCCGTTGAGGTTCCCGACGGCGCCAATGTGTTGACGCAGAACTTGGCCCGTACCCCGACCGCCCTGCGGCAAGTGCCGGATCCGCAACTGCTGCATCAGGATTGGGTGATCACCCGGCCCCGGTTGACCGGCATCTGCGGTTCGGACTCCAAGCAGATCCTGATGGACTTCGGCGAGGACGACGTCGACAACGCGATGGCCGCATTCTGTTCCTTTCCCCAAGTCATGGGTCACGAGGTGGTCGCCGACGTGGTGGCCGTGGGACCGCAGGCACGGGGGCTGCAGATCGGGCAGCGAGTGGTGCTCAACCCGTGGCTGTCATGCGGGCCGCGGGGCATCGAGCCGCCATGTCCGGCCTGCGAAAGCGGCGATCTCAGCCTGTGCTGGAGCTTCACCGACGGCGATATCAAACCGGGCATCCACAGCGGGGTATCGGCGGACGTGACGGGCGGATACGCCGAGCTGATGCCGGCCCACGACAGCATGCTGTTCTCGGTGCCGGAGTCGGTGCCCGACGAGCTGGCCGTATTCGCCGACCCGTTTTCGGTTTCCCTGCATGCGATTACCCGCCACCCGCCGCCTCGCTCCGGCCGGGTTCTGGTGTACGGGGCGGGCTCGCTCGGGCTGTGCGCGGTCGCGATCCTGCGGGCGCTCTACCCGGAGGTGGCGGTGGCCGTAGTGGCCCGCTTCGACGCCCAGGCCGAGTTGGCCCGCCGGTTCGGTGCCGCCAAAGTGCTGGCGCACGAGCCGCGGCTGGCCGTCATCGAAGAGCTGGTCGCCTGGGGCGGCGGCCGGCTGCGGCAGCCGCTGCGGGGCCTGCCGATGGCCTATCCCGGTGCGATAGATGTCGTCTACGACACTGTCGGCAAGCCCGAGACGTTCGAAGTGGGGGTGCGGCTGCTGGCCGCCCGCGGGACGCTGGTGAAGGCGGGTGTGCATGCGCCCGGCCGGTGGGAGTGGAGCCCGTTGTACTTCAAGGAGATCAGCTGGGTCGGCTCGAATGCGTTCGGGATCGAGGAGGTTGACGGGCAGCGCAAGCACGCCATCGCCCATTACCTCGATCTGGTCGCCGCGGGCCGGGTTGACTTGCGCCCCATGCTGACTCACACTTTCCGGCTGGAGCAGTGGCGCGACGCCTTCCTGGCGATTGCCAACCAGGGCGAGAGCGGGGCCGTGAAGGTGGCTATCGACCAGCGATGAGGGCCAATCTCTGGGAACTCGGGTCTTCGGCAGCAACACTCACGGTGAATGGACGCGGATACAACTTCATCGTCGACCCCCTGTGCGGCAAACTAATTCGTCTTCATGATGCGATCGAAGGACCATTCGGTTTCAGTAGTGATAGCGCATGCGCTATCGCATTTGAGACGGGTGTCGGCGGCCGTGCCGGTGTTGAAGTGACCCATGTGGTCCGAGCGACAGCCGGTGCGCTAGGCGGGGCGCGCGGCGCGATAGTAGGTGAGTTGTCCGAGGACGCGATGGCGCTGCGCGGACACCTCGGTGCAGTCGAACCCCGCCGTATCCAGCAGTCGGGGAATCGCGTCGCCGAGGTTGCCGGCCAGGTGGGGACTGCGCCTGGTGAGCCGGGCGACCAGGCCGTGGTGGTCGTGGTGGGCGACGTCGCCGCCGATATCCACCAGGTGCAGCCTGCCGCCCGGCCGCAGCGCGCGAAATACCTCCGCGGCCGCGGCGGCTTTGCCGTCTTCGTCCAGGTGATGCAACATCATCGACGACAGCACCCGGTCGAATTCGCCGTCGGCGTAGGGGAGCCGTTGCGCGTAGCCGCGTTCGAAGCGAATCCCGGTTATCTGCTCGGCCTTTCGTTCCGCCCTGCGCAACGCGAGCGGATCGGGGTCCAATCCGATCACCGTGGCGCCGGGCTGTGAGCGCTTGGCCCGGATGCTGAGATTGCCAGTGCCACAGCCGATCTCCAGGATGCGCTGCCCGTCGGCCAGTTCCGCCTGCGCGATCAGGCTGTCATAGACGCGATTGAAGCCGAACAGCCGGGTCAACAGGTCGTAGCCGGGCAGGAATGCGTCGTGGCCAGCGGCTGGTAGATAGTCATGTGGATGATTTTTGACCATAGAATCCATACTGCGCTTTTGCATAGCTTCATAATTGGGCGATACTTGTTCAAAGTTGGATTATTTTTAGCGAGATGACATGACGCAGGCAGCTCGGGTGATCAGCCATCGCGGCGGCGTGCCCATCTATCGATACCCCGCCGGTCCGGACTCGTCTCCGGTGTCGGTGCATTGGCACGGCCGTGACGACTTTGAAGAACGGGGCCGGCACATCCACGATTTCCCGGCGCTCTGGTATGTGCCGGGGGCCGGTCTCGCGTATGTGGCGGCCCCGGGCGAGGTGCTCGACCCTCAGAAGATGGGGCCCTTGGAAGACGGCGTTGCGGTGTTCTTCGATCCGGCCGCGCTCGGTGAGGACGGCCGGTCGCCGTGGCCCACGTGGCGGTCGCACCCGCTGCTCTTCCCGTTCCTGCACGGACGCGCCGGCGGGGTGCTGCGCTTGCAGGTGCCGGCGGCTCGACAACCGCTCTGGGAAAGCGCGATCCGGTCGATCGAAACAGAGCTGACCGCACAGCAGGACGGCCATCGGCAGGCCGCGCTGGCGCACCTGACGCTGTTGCTGATCGACCTCGCGCGACTGGCCCGCGACGTGGCGGCCGATCTGAGGCGCAGCGGTGAACCGTTGCTGGCCGACGTGTTCACGCTGATCGACGAGCGTCACTGCGAGCCACTGTCATTGCGCGACGTCGCTCGCGAACTCGGCATGACGCCAGGACACCTCACCACCGTCGTGCGCCGCCGCACCGGACGCACCGTGCAGGAGTGGATCATCGAACGCCGCATGGCCGCAGCGCGTGGTTTGCTGGACGAAACGGATCTGCCGATCGCCGAGGTCGCCAGACGGGTGGGGGTGTCCGATCCCGGCTACTTCTCCCGGTTGTTCAGCCGCACCCACGGCACGTCCCCCCGCGAATGGCGCCGGCACACGTAATTCCACGGCTCCGAGTGTGAACCGCGCGACGCGTCCGCGGTGTGTCGCGCCGTGAAATTCACAGTCGGCGTGGTTACTCCACGGAGCCCGGGGATCCGATGACAGGCAGATCGATCGGCGTGATGACGCCCGGTTGCGTATCGCACAGAAACGGTATGGCGTTGACCGCCGCGACGGCGGTGCTGTCCATCAACACGGTCATCACGTCCTCGCCCGGATGGCCGAACCGGATCGCCGCATCGACGTACGGTTCGCCTTCGATCACCACGCTGAACCCCTTGCGGTCGTCCCATTGCGGGTCCAGCGCGTCGTCGCTCATGGTCCAGCAGATGGCCAGCTCAACAACCGGCCGCCCATTGCGCAGACCGCGATACGTGCGGCGTTGGCCCCCGACGGTGCCGGCCGCGTAGGTCGTCCAGTCCAGGTTCAAATCCCGGGTCAGCACGGCATTTTCGACAAATGCTTCCTTGGCGTCGAGTTCCGCGTCCAGCATGCGGGCTACCATGTCCAGCGTCTCGAAGTAGCCGAGACCGTACCGCAGCCTCGCCGGGTCGAGTTGCGTCACCAGCTTGCGCGGCGGCCTGCCGAATCCGAGCACTGACCAGACTTCCCGCACCGGGTAGGTGGTGCAGTCCAACACTTCGACAAGCTTGACGCTGTTCACTTTTCGGCACGCGCCGGTCAGGAAGCCGGCGACGACATTGATGAAGCCCGGCTCGAATCCCGTTCCCAGGAAGGTGGCGCCACCCTGCTGCGCCGCCGCCTCGAGCGTCGCGCGCTCGTCCGGGTGGTGGGTCCCGGTGACGAAATCTCCCGTCGTGACGACGTTGATACCGGCGCGCAGCATCCTGGCCACCAACTCAAAGTCGATTTCGCGCGGCATGTAGTTCACGCAGTCCGGTGCCAGCTCGATCAGCGCATCGACATCGCTGGTCGCGGTGATCCCAATCCGGGCGCGGTCGGCGTCGGCGGACAGGTCGGCGAGTTCGCTCGCGTCACGCCCCACTTTGTCCGACCCGAAGGCGTGCACACCTACAACGTCGAAGTCGTCGCGCTCGAGCAGGATGCCGAGAGCTCGACTGCCGATGTTGCCGGTTGACCACTGGACTACTCGGTAGCTCATAGGGATTCGAACTCCAACCACTGATCGATATCGAATTGGTCTGCCACGCCACGTAGCGTCCCACCGCCGCGCCCTGGATAGTGCGCGGGTATCACGGCGGCTTTGGCTTGCACGGCCTCGGTGAAGATCCGGCGGCGGGTCTCGCAGCGGCGTTGGCATCGACGTCGAAGGCGCAGGGGTCGTCGGGCCTGCGCAGTTGCAGCGGGCTGTGGGTGAGATCGCCGACGAAGACCGCCGACTGGCCCGCATCCAGCCACAGCACCGACGAGCCCGGTGTGTGCCCGGGTGCCGGCCGCAATCGCAGTGACGGACTGATCTGGTAGTCATCCGACCATTGGACGAGCTGGCCTGCCTCATCGACGGGCAACACACTGTCGGCGAACACCAGTTGGTTACCGCGCTGCTGGGCCTCTTCGGCTTCGCTGCGCGGTGACTGCCGTGCCGCGGGCCCGTCGGGATGAAAGTGGTGGTAGTCGGCGGCGGGCACGACATATCGGGCGTTGGGAAACGTCGGCACCCAGCTGCCCGGGGTGTCACCGTCAAGCATGGTGTTCCAGCCGACGTGATCGGAGTGGATGTGGGTGTTGATCACCACGTCCACGGCGTTGCGGTCGATGCCCGCCGACCGCAGTGCGGCCAGGAACGCGGTGTTCAGATGATCCAGCGGTGGCATATGCGGGCGTAACCGGTCGTTGCCGACACCGGTGTCCACGACGACGGTCAGGCCGTCGACCTCGAGGACGAAGCTTTGGATCGCGATGTGCCACTGGTCGGTGTCTGGGTTGAAGAAGTCCGGCACCAGCAGGTCGGCGTTTTCCAGCCACCCTGACGGCGGCGTTCGGGGGAAAGAGCGAGTTCCCAGGTCGAATTGCAGTTCCACTACACGCGCCACACTTGCGGAACCAAGCCGTACCCGGCCCATCACTTTCTCTGTTTGATCACATGGGGTTCGCGCGCAGGTAGCTATACACGCCGGCGAAGTTGCGGTTCACGCCCTCGGGTATCGGCACCGGGCCACCGAGAGCCCTTGCACCCCAGACGATTTGGGCGGTGCGCTCAACCAGGGCGGTGATGTGCAGCACCTTGTCGGGTCGGGGGCCGACGGCCACCAGGCCGTGGTTGGCGATCAGCGCGGCGCCGCGGCCTTCCAGCGCCTTGACCGCGTTGAGGCCGACGTCGGGGGTACCGGACGCGGCGTACTCGGTACAGCGGACGTCCCCGCCGCAGTAGACCGCGAACTCGTCGATGCACGCCGGAATCGACTGATGCGCGATCGCGAACATGGTCGCCCAAACCGGATGGCTGTGGATGACGCTGCCGATGTCGTCGAATGCCTGATAGCACGCCAGGTGCAGCTGCATTTCCGACGACGGATTCCGGCCATCCTTGGCTTGCAGCACAACGCCTTTCGGATCGATCAGCACCAGGTCGTCGAGCTCCATGTCCTGATAATCGACCGAGGACGGCGTGATGACGATGTTGCCGTCGGAGCCCCGCGCCGAGATGTTGCCGGCCGTGCCCTCGACCAGGCCGCGGCGCAGCATGTCCTTGGCCGCCGCCAGCACCGCGGACTCGGGGTTGGCCACAGATTTCACGGACGTCACGGGCCCAGCACCTCCGGGTTGACGATATAGGCCGGCGTGTTGCCGGACAGCAACGCTTCCAGGTCATCGGCGACCATCTGCGCCTGCCGTGCCTCAGTGTTCCACGTGGCCCCGCCGATGTGCGGAGTCAGGACAACGTTCGGCATGCTCACCAGCGGGTGATC
This sequence comes from uncultured Actinomycetota bacterium, assembly GCA_963840045.1. Classification (GTDB taxonomy): domain Bacteria; phylum Actinomycetota; class Actinomycetes; order Mycobacteriales; family Mycobacteriaceae; genus Mycobacterium. The sequence continues at coordinate 213,999 of CAWIXL010000001.1, forward strand.
CGTCGGCAGCCATTCGCCGACGAAGTGGTCCAGTCCGGCGGCGGCGACCTTGCCGCGGCGCAGGGCGTCGACGAGCGCGTCGGTGTCGTGCAGCTGGCCGCGGGCGGTGTTGAGGAACACGACACCGTCCCGCATGGCCGCAAACTGCTCGGCGCCGATCATGCCGACGGTGTCTTCGGTGACCGGCGCGTGCAGCGAGACGACATCGGCTTCGCGCAGCAGCTCGTCGAGGCTGTGGTGCGCTTCGTCGCTGTACGGGTCGTGTGCGATGACCCGCAGGCCCAAACCGGTCAGCCGCCACCGCAAGGCGCGGCCGACGGCGCCCAGGCCGACCAGCCCGGCGGTGAGCCCGGCGATCTCCCAGCCGCGAAACCGCTGATAGGGAATGACGCCGTCGCGAAATATATTGCCGGACCGGACATCTGAGTCCGCAGTCAGCAGGTGGCGGGTGGCGGCCAGCAGCAGTGCCACCGCCAGTTCGGCTACCGCGTCGGCGTTGCGGGCCGGGGTGTTCAGCACCGGGATACCGGCCGCGGTGGCCGCGCCGATGTCGACGTTGTTGGGATCCCCGCGGGTGGCCGCTACCGCTCTCAGGCCCCGCTCGAACACTGGGCCTTTGACCGAGTCGCTTTCCACCACAACGACATCGGCACCTTCGCGGGCGATCCGGTCGGCCAGCTGCTGGGCAGAATAGATACGCAGCGGCTTCTGCTCGAGCTCACTTATCCAGGGGTCGTACACCACGTCGGCCAGCTCCCGGAGTTTGGCGAAGCCCGGCCCGCGCAGCGGAGCCGTCACCAGGGCACGCGGTCGAGACGTCACGACTGCCAATGCTGGCGTACGGTGGCGCCCGTGTCACGTGAAGACGTCACAATCGGCATCGACATCGGCAGCACAGCGGTCAAAGCGGTGGCAGTCGACGAGGACGGCCATGTGACGGCGCGAGTGCGGATTCCGCACCAGCTGCGGGTGCCGGTGCCCGACCAACTGGAGCACGACGCCGACGAGGCGTGGCGGCGCGGCCCGCTGGCGGCCCTGGAGCGCCTCGACAGTCCCCGGGCCCAAGCGGTCGCCGTGTCGGCGATGGTGCCCTCACTGACCGCGGTCGACTCCGCGGGCCGGCCCGTCACCCCGGGACTGCTGTACGGCGATGCCAGGGGCCGGGTGCCGGGTGCGGTGGGGGAGCGGGCGCAGCCGTTGCCCGCGGTGGGCGAGGCAACCGAGTTTCTGCGCTGGACGGCCGCCGCGGCGCCCGACGCCACCGGGTACTGGCCGGCGGCCGCGGTGGCCAACTACGCGCTGGCGGGCGAGGCGGTGATCGACTCCGCCACCGCGATCACCAGCTATCCGCTCTTCGACGGGACGGGGTGGAATGCGGCTGCGTGTGCTGAGTGCGGCGTGACCGTTGACCGGATGCCCCGGGTGGAATCGTTCGGAATGGCCGCCGGGCAGGTCCGGGGCACCGGTTCGGTGCTGGCCACCGGCGCGGTCGATGCCTTGTGCGAGCAGTTCGTGGCCGGTGCCGACCGTGCAGGCGACGTGCTGGTGCTGTGTGGCACCACCTTGATCGTGTGGACGACGATCGCCGGGTCCAGGCAGGTGCCCGGACTTTGGACAATTCCGCATACGGTCGCCGGAATGAGCAAGATCGGCGGAGCCAGCAATGCAGGCGGGCTGTTCCTCGGCTGGGTGGACGGCGTTGTCGCGCCGGCCGACCCCGACCCCGAGAAGCTCGATCCCGGCCGCGTGCCGGTTTGGTCACCGTACATTCGGGGCGAGCGCACACCGTTCCACGATCCAGACCGCCGTGCGGCGCTTGACGGCCTGGATCTGACCCATGACGCCGCATCCCTGCGGCGGGCTGCCTATGAGGCTTCGGGTTTCGTCGTCCGCCACCTCATCGAGATGAGCGGGGCGCCGGTGGCACGCATCGTGGCCGCCGGCGGCGGGACCCGGATGCAGCCCTGGATGCAGGCCATCGCCGACGCCGCCGGGTGCCCGGTTCAGGTGTCCGAGGTGGCCGAAGGCGCGGCGCTCGGAGCCGCTTTCCTGGGTCGCATGGCCACCGGGCGGGAAACGTCGATCACCGACGCCGCACGCTGGGCGCGGGTCGAGCGGGTCGTCGAACCGCACCCCGCGTGGGCGAGTGCCGTCGCCGATCGCTACCAACGGTTCCTGGAGCTCAGTGATCGCGTCTGATGCAAAGTCTGGCGCGATACCCAGGGGGTCGTTCTAGTCTTGTGCAATGACCGATCACGATCGCAAAGCTGTCCGTCGGGAGATCGCAGACGCGCTGCTGAAGGGTGTTGACCGTCGCCACGAGATAGCCGACGTCTTGGTGGAGTCCCCGAACAAGGCGGCCGCGGTCGAGGCGATCGTGAAATTGCTGGACACCTCCCACCAAGCCGCCGAAGCGGTGATGAGCATGAGGTTCGACCAGTTCACCCAGGATGCGCGCAAGAAGATCCTCGCCGAGCTCAACGACCTGAACAAACAGCTGAGCTTCACCCTCGGCGAGCGTCCGGCGAGCTCGGGCGAGACCCTGGAGCTCAAGCCCTTCTCCGCTCGGGAGGACCGCGACATCTTCATTACCCGCACCGAGGAGATCCGCACCGCCGGTGACGGATCCGGCAGACCGGCCGGCAACATCGACGACGAGATCCGGGCAGCGCTGAAGCGTCTGGACGACGAAGAGGCCGTGTGGTTCGTAGCCATCGATGCCGGGGAAAAGGTCGGCATGGTGTTCGGCGAACTCGACCACGGCGAGGTCAACGTCCGGATCTGGATCCACCCCGAGCACCGGAAGAGGGGCTACGGCACCGCGGCGCTGCGCAAGACGCGGTCGGAGATGGCGTGGTTTTTCCCGGCTGTGCCGCTGGTCGTCCGGACGCCCCCGGCTAATCCGGCCAGCCCTGGTTAGCCCTTCTCAACCCTTTTCGAGGCTCGTAACACCGGCTGAGTACGGCAACTTCTACAGAACGGTGGTGGTTCAGATGAGTCGTCAATGGTATGAGCACCCCTCGCTGGTTCTGCAGCTGAAAGCGCTGTCCGGGCTGCGCGATGACCTGCGCGACCACAACCTGTTCGAGGGTGACGGCATTCGCCCCAAGGACGACCTCGGCGAGCCGACCGACGAAGTCAAGCGCGCCCGCAACCCGGAAGGGAAATGGAATGACCTGTCCGATCCGTGGATGGGTTCCAAGGGTTCGGGCTTCGGACGCAATGTCCCGCTGGCCAACACCGTCACCGACACCAAACGACTGCTCGACCCCGATCCGCGGGTGGTCAGCCGGCGCTTGATGGCGCGCGACGAATTCAAGCCCGCCGGAATCATCAATGCATTGGCCGCCGCCTGGCTGCAATTCGAAAACCACAACTGGTTCTTCCACGGTGACGGTGTGGCCGACAAGACCATCGACATTCCGCTCCGTAAGGGCGACGACTTTCCCGAGAACCCGATGCGGATCCGCTGCACCATCCCCCCGCGGGGCGAAATCGTGGACGGCTGCCCGGCGCCGGTATTCAGCAACGTCGAAACCCACTGGTGGGACGGCTCGCAAATCTACGGCAGCGGCAAGGAGCGTCAAGGCGAGGTCCGCACCCACGTCGACGGCAAGATCAAGGTCGGCGACGACGGCAGGCTGCCCAAGAGCGACATCCCGGGTATCGATCTGACGGGCATGCGGGAGAACTGGTGGGTCGGCGTGGGTCTGCTGCACACCTTGTTCGCCCGCGAACACAACGCCGTGTGCGCTGCGCTGAAGAAGGAGCATCCGAGCTTTGACGATCAGCGCCTCTTCGAGTTGGGCGTCCTGGTGGTTTCGGCGCTGATAGCCAAGATTCACACGGTCGAGTGGACAACGTGCGTATTGCGCCACCCCGCGCTGCAGATCGGCATGAACGCCAACTGGTTTGGCGCTCTCGGCGAGACGTTCAAAGACCGGATCGGCCGCATCGGTGACAGTGAAGCGCTGTCGGGCATCATCGGATCGTCGGCCGACCACCACAGCGCACCGTTCTCGCTGACCGAGGAGTTCGTGTCGGTGTACCGCATGCACCCGCTGATTCCCGACGATTGGAATTTCTTCTCGCTGGAAACCGGCGAGCATCTGGAAAAGCGCGACTTCACCGAGCTACAGGGACGTTTCACGCGTGACTTCATGGACCGCATGGAGATGGGCGACATGTGGTACTCGTTCGGTCTGGCCAGCGCGGGGGCGGTGTGTCTGCACAACTACCCCAACGCACTGCGCCGGCTGACGCGGGTCGACGGACAGGTCACCGACCTGGCCACCTTGGACATCGTGCGCGACCGGGAACGTGGGGTGCCCCGCTACAACGACTTCCGCGAAGCCCTGCGGATGCCGCGCCGCAAGACCATCGACGAGATCACGCCGAACAAGGAATGGGCCGCCGAAATCAACGAGATCTATCACGGCGACGTCGATTCGGTGGACCTGCAGATCGGCATGCAGGCAGAGCAGCCACCCAAGGGTTTCGGGTTCTCCGACACCGCATTCCGCATCTTCATTCTGATGGCATCGCGGCGGCTGAAGAGCGACAGGTTCTTCACCAACGATTTCCGGCCCGAGGTGTACACGCAGGTCGGTTACGACTGGGTGAACCATACGACGATGAAAGATGTTCTGCTGCGCCACTATCCGGAGCTCCAGCCAGTGATCGGCGACGTGGAGCGGGTCTTCGCGCCGTGGCCGAAGCTGGGCGCAGCCGTGGACGGCAAGAAGCATCGCGTGATGCGCCTTGCCGACTCGGTCCGCGCCTACCTGCCCTGGGGAGGGTAAACGGTGGCCGACTTTCCGCACGCGTCCGTCCTGGAAGGCGTCCGGTTCACCGCCCAGATCGGCGCCCCGAACATCATCCTCGGGCTGTTCAACAAGCGGGAGGTACCTGCCCGGATCGCCTCGAAGGTGGCCGCCGACTATCTCGGCTACCGGCTGGTGGACGGGATGGTACGCAGTCACGGACCGGGACCGTTCTACGTCCGGGTCGCCCGCGATGAGGCGCTGTTGGTCCACCATCCCGACGACTTGCGCTTCGTGCTCGGCGGCTCACCGGACCCGTTCGCTTCCGACCCGGATGCAAAACGCAAGGGGATGGCGGCGTTTCAACCCGAGGCCCTGACGATTTCGCGGGGCCGGGAATGGCAGGAACGGCGCAAGTTCGCCGAGGCCGTCCTCGACACCGACAAACCCGCGCATCGACTCGCCCAGCCCTTCACCGAGGTCGCCGCGGACACCGCCGCGGTGCTCGCTTCGGGCCCAATACAGTGGCAGAACTTCAACGAGGCCCTGCAGCGCATGACACGACGAGTCGTCTTCGGTACCGCGGCCGCCGACGACACTGACCTCACCGCCCTGCTGGGCGAGCTGATGTCGGCGGGCAACCGCATGCCCGGTGAACCGGCGCCGGGCTACGAGGAGTTCATCTCCCGCATCGAAAGCTACCTGGCCGAGCCCGAGGCGGGCAGCCTCGCCGCGCTGGTTCCGCAGGCCCCCGATCCCGGTGTGCGACCTGCGGGCCAGCTCGTGCACTGGATGTTTGCGATGGGAGACACATTGGCTGCCAACGTGTTTCGCACGCTGGGTGTGCTGTCATCCCATCACGAGCAATTGCAGGAGGTGACCGCCGAAATGGCGGGCGCCGACATCGGCTCGGCCGCCGGCATTGCCGGGCTCGACTACCTCGCCGGGTGCTTGTTCGAGACCATGCGGCTTTGGCCCACCACCCAGCTGTTCGGCCGGGTGAGCACCCGTGACGTCGAATTCCCGAACGGCGCCGTGTTGCCGGAGGGCCGGCAGGTTTTGATCTACAACGTGTTCAACCACCGCAACCGCAACCGCATCCCGTATGCGGACAGGTTCTCGCCGGGCGAATGGGTCAGCGGAGAGGCGGGCGATGACTGGTCGTACAACTTCTTCAGCCATGGCCCGCAGGGCTGCCCGGGTGCCGGACTGTCGGTGTTCCTCGGTCAGGCGATCCTGGCCCACCTGATCGGCGCGGGGGCGACCAACGTCTCCGGAAACCGGTTGAACCCCGCCAAACCGTTGCCGCACGGGTTCGATCTGTACGGGTTCAGCGTGTCTGTCGCGACCGAAGAGTAGTCCCTATCACCGCGGCCGCGAGCGACCGCGCCCGCCCTTCGCCGAACGTGCAATCAGGGCGAAAAATCGGCCAAAATCTCGCCCTCAGAGCACGTTCGGCGACTACGTCAGAGTCGCGGAGACGTATTTGATATCGCCGAAGGCGACCATGGACGGCTCTTTGGGAAACTCAAAACCGTTGTCGGCGTAGAGTTCCGGCGTACTGCGCACCGTCACCTGCCAGCCGCGCTCGGTCAGGTACGTCGCGACGTCGTTGCGCTGGCCGTCGTAAATCAGGTCCGCCCAATTGAGATTCAGGCCGAGGCGACGCCACCGCTCGCTGATCTCGCGACCCCGCTTTTGCAGACGGTCGCGGATGTCGGGGACATAGCCGGTGCCGAGTCTGCTCCCGGCGGCGCTGAGCGCGGTGATGTTGTCGAACAAGCGGTCCTGGGCGTCCGGCGGCAGATACGCCAGTAATCCTTCGGCGATCCAGGCGGTGGGCCGTGTCGGGTCAAAGCCGGTGCTGCGCAGTGCGGCCGGCCAGTCGTCGCGCAGGTCGACGCCAACGGCCCGGTGCTCGACGGCGGGCGCGGCGCCCAAGCCGGCCAGGGTGCGGGTCTTGAACTCGATCACCTTGGGTTGGTCGACCTCGAAGACCACGGCTTCGGCCGGCCAGGTCAGCCGGTACGCCCGGGTGTCGAGCCCGGCGGCCAGGATGACGGCCTGACGTACGCCGGCTTCTGCGACCGCGCTGCGGAAGAAAGAGTCGAAGAATCGGGTGCGAACCGCCATTCCCTCGCCGAGCCGTTGCGGAGTGAATGCCGGATCGTCTTCGGCGAGCTCGATTTCACCGTTCATCATCCGGATGAAGGCCTCGACGCCGACCGCGTTCACCAGTGGCTCGGCGAACGGGTCGTCGATCAGCGGATTGGGGCCTTTGGACGCCATCGCGCGCCGGGCGGCCACCGCGGTGGCGGTGGCCCCCACGCTGGACGCCAGGTCCCAGCTGTCGCCGTCATGCCGCTTGCTGTCGGGCTCGTCCGGGTTGTTTGTCATGGCCGCCTGCCCTACCTAACCGAACGTGGCGGTGACGGTCGCGATGTTGCGGAACTGTGCCATCGCGTCGTCGTCGAGGAATTCGCGGCCGTATTCGCCGAACAACTCGCGTCGCGGCCGGGTGGCAACTTGCCAGCCCCGACCGGTCAAGTACTCGACGACGTTGCTGCGCTCACCGTCGTAGAACAGGCCCGACAAGTCGATGTCGCAGCCCAAATTGACCCAGCGCTGATTGAATTCCTGCGCGCGCTGCGACATCGTCAGGCCGGAGCCGGCGGCATCGGGATGGTACTCGGTGGCCAGCCTGCTGCCGGGCGCGCTGAGCGAGGTGATGTTGTCGAACAGCCGGTCCTGGGCTTCGGGGGGAAGGTACATCAGCAAGCCTTCCGCGCTCCAGGCGGTTGGTGTCGAAACGTCAAATCCGCTGTGCCGCAACGCGGCCGGCCAGTCTTCCCGCAGATCGATGCTGACCGCTTTGCGATGTGCCGCGGGGGTGGCGCCCAGCGCCGACATGGTGCTGCTCTTGAATTCGACGACCTTGGGCTGATCGACTTCGTAGACCACACTGCCGCGCGGCCAGTTCAGCCGGTAGGCGCGCGCATCGAGGCCGGCCGCCAAGATCACCGATTGACGAATACCGTCGCCGCCGGCGTCGAGAAAGAACTCGTCGAAGAAACGGGTGCGTACCGCGATCGAATCCGTCTCGAATTGCAAGTCGCGTCCGGCGTCGGCGTAGTCCTCGGCTGCGGCTATATCACCGTCGACCAGGCGGACGAAGAAGTCGAGGCCGACAGCGCGCACCAACGGCGCCGCGAACGGGTCGTCGATGATCGGGTTCGGTGCCTCGCTGGCCAGCGCGCGCGCCGCGGCGACCATGGTGGCCGTGGCACCGACGCTGGAAGCCAGGTCCCAGCTGTCTCCGGGGGTTCGTATCGAGTCAGTTGTCATGGTGCTCCTACTTCGCGCTCAGTTCGGCCGACACGAACACCACCTCGCCGAACGGGGCGTCGTCCTCGTCGATCGGTGGCAGCCCGTGTTGGGCCAGCAGGTTGGTGGTGGTCACGCCGGCGGTCTGCCAACCGTGGTCGGCCAGATATGTCGCGGCGTCGGTGCGGTCGTCGAAATACACCAGGCCCGCCATGTCGAATTGGAAGCCGTGCTGCTGCCACCGTTCCGCCTGACGCTGCATGCGTCGGCGCAGTTCTTCTTCATTGAGCTCGTTGATGTCGAGCAGGCCTTCGGTCGCAAACCTGCTGCCGGGCGCGCTCAGCACGGTGATCTCGTCGAGCAGCCGGTCTTGGGCCTCGGCGGGCAGGTAGCCCAACAGCCCTTCGGCGATCCAGGCGGTCGGCCGGGTCGGATCGAAGCCGGCGGCCCTCAGCGCCGACGGCCAGTCGTTGCGCAAGTCGATTGCGACGGTGCGCCGGTCCGCGGTCGGCTCGGCGCCGAGGGCGGCCAACGCGGTGGTCTTGAACCCGATCACCTGAGGCTGATCGACTTCGAACACAGTGGTGCCGGGCGGCCAGGCCAGTCGATAGGCACGGGAATCCAGCCCGGACGCCAGGATGACGGCCTGCCGAACACCGGCCCGGGTGGCGTCGGAGAAAAACTCGTCGAAGTATTCGGTACGCATCGCCATCGCGTCGGCGAATCGCCGCATGCCCCTGGCCGTGTCCTCGTCGAGATCGCCGGGATCGAGCTCACCGCCGGCCATGCGGGTGAAATAGTCGATCCCCACGGCGCGGACCAGCGGCTCGGCGAATTGGTCACAGATGAGGGGCTTGGGGGCCCGGGTGGCCACCGCCCGCGCCGCCGCCACCATGGTGGCCGTCGCACCCACACTGGAAGCCAGATCCCAGGTGTCACCTTCAAACCGCGTGCTGCCCAGCTGCGTCATCCATCGGTCCCTTCGATACTTAGCAAATATAACGAGCTACCCGGACTCTACGCTTTTCCCGGCCGCTCCCGGCGACCCTGAAAGGACCTGCCCGCACCAGCTGTTAGTCTCGTACACGGTTTGATGAGCGACGCCGTACGTCCTTGCCTGCGGGTATTGGACGCGTGACGCCAGATGACCCACGGAACAACCCGAGCATGACCACCCGGCCGAACCAGCGCGGTTGGCATGCGGCGACCACAGTTCGGCCTGCGCAGGAGGAAGAGTGCTTTCGGCTTTCATCTCGTCGCTGCGGACCGCCGACCTGAGACGGAAGATCCTGTTCACGCTGGGCATCGTCGTGCTCTATCGCCTCGGTGCCGCGCTGCCGTCTCCCGGCGTCAACTACACCAACGTGCAGCAGTGCATCAAAGAGGCAACCGGCGGCGAGGCCGGACAGATCTATTCGCTGATCAACCTGTTTTCCGGCGGTGCGCTGCTGAAGCTGACGGTGTTCGCGGTCGGGGTGATGCCCTACATCACGGCCAGCATCATCGTGCAACTGCTCACCGTCGTCATCCCGCGCTTTGAAGAACTGCGCAAAGAGGGCCAAGCAGGTCAGGCAAAAATGACGCAGTACACGCGCTACCTGGCGATCGCGCTGGCCATCCTGCAAGCCACCAGCATCGTGGCGCTGGCGGCCAACAACGGGCTGCTGCAGGGCTGCACGCTGGACATCATCGCCGACCAGAGCATCTTCGCCCTGGTCGTCATCGTGCTGGTGATGACGAGCCGGCGCGGGGCTGGTGATGTGGATGGGTGAGCTGATCACCGAGCGCGGCATCGGCAACGGCATGTCGCTGCTGATCTTCGTCGGCATCGCCGCCCGCATTCCCGCCGAAGGAAAATCAATCCTGGACAGCCGCGGCGGGGTCATCTTCGCCGCGGTCTGTGTGGCCGCGCTGATCATCATCGTCGGCGTGGTGTTCGTCGAGCAGGGCCAGCGCCGGATCCCGGTGCAGTACGCCAAACGCATGGTGGGTCGGCGGATGTACGGCGGAACCTCGACGTATCTGCCGCTCAAGGTCAATCAGGCCGGCGTTATCCCGGTCATTTTCGCGTCCTCGCTGATCTACATTCCGCACCTGATCACCCAGCTGGTCCGCAGCGGCTCCGGCGGCACGGGCAACAGCTGGTGGGACAAATTCGTCGGCACCTACCTGTCCGACCCGAGTGACCCGGTCTACATCGGCATTTACTTCGGGCTGATCATTTTCTTCACCTACTTCTACGTGTCGGTCACCTTCAATCCCGACGAGCGCGCCGACGAGATGAAGAAGTTCGGCGGGTTCATTCCGGGCATTCGGCCGGGACGGCCGACGGCGGACTATCTGCGTTATGTGCTGAGCCGGATTACGCTGCCGGGATCGATTTACCTCGGCGTGATCGCGGTATTGCCTAATCTGTTCCTTCAGATCGGCGCCTCCGGAGGGGCCCAGAACCTACCCTTCGGAGGAACGGCCGTTCTGATCATGATCGGTGTCGGTTTGGATACGGTCAAACAGATAGAGAGTCAGCTCATGCAGCGCAATTACGAAGGGTTCCTCAAGTGACAGAAGGCCTGAAGTGAGAATTGTCTTGCTGGGACCGCCGGGAGCGGGCAAGGGCACGCAGGCCGAGAAGCTCTCCGAGAAACTTGGGATCCCGCAGATCTCGACCGGTGAACTGTTTCGGCGCAACATCGGCGACGGCACCAAACTCGGCCTGGAGGCCAAGCGCTACCTGGACGCCGGTGACTTGGTGCCCTCCGAGCTGACCAACCAGCTCGTCGACGACCGGTTGAACGACCCGGACACGGCCAACGGTTTCATCCTCGATGGGTATCCACGTTCGGTGGAGCAGGCCCAAGCGCTGCACGAGATGCTCGAGCGCCGGGGGACCGACATCGACGCGGTGGTGGAGTTTCGCGTGTCAGGGGACGAACTGCTGCAGCGGCTAAAAGGACGCGGCCGCGCCGATGACACCGACGAAGTCATCCTCAACCGAATGAAGGTCTACCGCGATGAGACCGCGCCGCTGCTGGAGTACTACAGCGGTGAGCTCAGGACCGTCGAGGCCGTTGGCAGCGTCGATGAAGTCTTCGCCCGCGCGTTGCAGGCACTAGGGCAATAGTCATGAGCGCGTTGGCCCGACTGCGAAGTCGCAGGGTCGTGCCGCAGCGCAGCGCCGGCGAACTCGACGCGATGGCCGCGGCGGGCGCCGTCGTCGCTGCCGCGTTGAAAGCCGTCCACGCGGCCGCGGTTCCCGGGGTGTCCACCCTGCACCTCGACGAAATCGCGGAGTCGGTGATCCGCGAATCCCGCGCTACACCGTCGTTCCTGGGCTATCACGGTTACCCGGCGTCGATCTGCTCGTCGATCAACGCCCGGGTGGTTCATGGCATCCCCTCGGCCGCGGAGACGTTGGCGCCCGGTGACCTGGTCTCCATCGACTGCGGCGCGGTGCTGGAGGGCTGGCACGGCGATGCCGCGATCACCTTCGGCATCGGGACCCTGGACCCGGCCGACAAAGAGCTTTCGCAGGCCACCTGGGAATCGCTGGAAGCCGGAATCAAGGCGATGACCGTCGGCAATCGGTTGACCGACGTGGCGCACGCCATCGAGAAGGGCACCCGCGCGGCCGAGGTCCGCTATGGGCGCAGCTTCGGGATCGTAGAAGGGTACGGGGGCCACGGCATCGGCCGGCACATGCACATGGATCCGTTCCTGCCCAACGAGGGACCTCCCGGGCGCGGCCCGTTCCTGGCCGCCGGTTCGGTGCTGGCCATCGAACCGATGTTGACCCTGGGAACCGGCAAGACGGTGGTGCTCGACGACGAATGGACGGTCACCACCGCCGACGGGTCACGTGCGGCGCATTGGGAGCACACCGTGGCCGTAACCGAGGACGGGCCCCGGATCCTGACCCTCGGTTAGCGAAGCGGCGCGAATACCCGCAGCGGCGTTGAACTAAACCACCTACTTAACCCGTATTCAGTAGCGGGAGGTGATCGGGTGGCTCGAGTGGCGGGCAGTGGGCGGGCGTCTGGGGTTGCAGAAGCCGCTTTGATGACGACGCTCTACGACGAGCATGCCGCGGTTTTGTGGCGCTACGCGCTACGGCTGACCGGTGACGCCAGCCAGGCCGAGGACGTCGTCCAGGAGACGCTGTTGCGGGCTTGGCAGCATCCAGAAGTGGTCGGCGACACAGAACGCTCGGCCCGGGCCTGGTTGTTCACCGTCGCTCGCAACATGATCATCGACGACCGGCGCAGCGCACGATTCCGTAACGTGGTCGCTTCACTGGATGAAGATGGCGCGCCCGAGCAGTCCACGCCGGACGAGGTGAACGCGGCGCTGGACCGGATGCTGATCGCCGACGCGATGACCCAGTTGTCGACCGAGCATCGGGCCGTGATCGAACGCTCGTACTACCGCGGATGGACCACCGTGCAAATTGCTACAGACCTTGGAATAGCTGAAGGAACAGTGAAGTCGCGACTACACTATGCCGTGCGGGCATTGCGGCTCACTCTGCAGGAACTTGGGGTTACGCGATGACAACCGGAATTGTTTTGGGGGGGACCTGGGGGGATCCTCGGGGGGCCCATCCGGGTGGACATCGGCTCCGAATACTTGAGGGTGACAGGAGATGGATGACATGAGGACGCCGCTTCGGGGAATGGGCCCGCCCGGTGACGTACCAGGTAAGAGAGAGGTATCTGACCTGGCCATGGGTGACAACCACAGCTACGCGACGTGGGACGCCGCATACGTCCTGGGGTCGCTGTCTGCTGCCGAACGCCGCGAATACGAATTGCACATGAGCCAGTGCCCGGCGTGCCGGGAGGCCGTCGCCGAACTCAGTGGCGTGCCGGCCCTGCTTTCCCAGCTCGACCGTGCAGAGGTCGCCGCGATCAGTGAGTCCGGCACCACTGCGGGGACACCCTTGGCGACACCTCAGATGTCGCCGGAGTTATTGCCTTCGCTGCTGGAGAAGGTGCGTTGGCGCCGCCGTCGTACCCGCATCACGACCTGGGTGGCCTCGGCCGCGGCCGCGGTGGTGCTGGCCGTCGGCGTGCTGGTGGGGCTTCAGGGTTTTTCTCTGACGTCTCCGCAGCAGGTGACCGCGGCTTCCCAGCCGATGGCACAGGTCGGGACGAATCTGCTGGCCTCGACGGTGTCGGTGAGCCCCCAGCACTGGGGAACGGCGATCAACCTGCGCTGCGTCTGCCTGGCTCCGCTGACTGCCCACCATGACACGCTGGCGATGGTCGTGGTGGGGCGCGACGGCAGCCAAACCCGGCTGGCCACCTGGGTGGCCGAACCCGGCCACACCGCCACGCCCGCGGGCAGCATTTCGACGCCGGTCGATCAGATCGCTGCAGTTCAGGTAGTTGCCGCTGACAGCGGTCAGGTTTTGCTGTCGCGTTCGCTCTAATCTCTGGCGGGCGGTGAACTGAAGTCGCCCGCATGTCGTGTAAATGACATGCCTGGCGAGCACCGAGTCGTCGACTACCTGGTCGACCGACTCGCGGCAATGGGAGTCGACCACATTTTCGGTGTGGACGGCGCCAACATCGAGGATCTCTACGACGCGGCGCATTTTCATTCCGGGATCACCGCAGTGCTGGCCAAGCACGAGTTCTCCGCCGCCACGATGGCCGATGGGTATAGCCGCAGCGGGGCGGGGCCGGGTTCGGGGCTAGGCGTCATGGCGGCGACTTCGGGTGGCGGCGCGCTGAATCTCGTTGCGGGACTGGGGGAGGCGCTGGCCAGCCGGGTTCCGGTGTTGGCCTTGGTGGGTCAAGCCCCCACGACCATGGACGGGCTGGGCAGCTTTCAGGACACCAGTGGCCGCAATGGATCGGTGAACGCCGAGGCGTTGTTTTCGGCGGTGTCGCTGTCGTGCGAGCGAGTGCTCACGCCGGCCGGCATCGCTGGCGCGCTGGCCCGGGCCATCGCCGCCGCGCGCACCGGCGGCCCGGCAGTGCTATTGCTGCCCAAGAACATTCAGCAGGCTGTCATCGAGATGGACGGCCAGCGGAACGGGCATGCCGCCCAGGAACTGCGTCCCATCGGCAACCCGCATCCGATCGTCGGAATACTGCGCGACGCGAACGGTCCGGTCACCATCATCGCCGGTGAGCAGGTGGCCCGCGACAATGCCCGAGCCGAGCTCGAAGTGCTGCGTGCGGTGCTGCGGGCCCGGGTGGCTACTGTTCCCGACGCCAAGGATGTGTCGGGGACACCGGGTTTGGGATCGTCGTCCGCGCTCGGGGTGACGGGTGTGATGGGCCATCCTGGTGTGGCCGAGACAGCGGCCGCCAGCGCGGTGTGCCTGGTGGTGGGTACTCGGCTGTCGGTCACCGCGCGCACCGGCCTCGACGAGGTGCTGGCGGCAGTGCGGACGGTCTCGATCGGATCGGCGACGCCGTACGTTCGGTGCACCCATGTGCACACCGACGACCTGCGCGGCTCGCTGCGGATGCTGATCCAGGCGTTGTCCGGACCCGGGCGGCCCACGGGTGTGCGGGTGCCCGATGCGGTGCGCCGCACCGAACTGACGCCCCCGCCCCACTTCGGGCCGGGTGTGCGATACCGCGACGCGATGGCGGTGCTCGACGGTGTGTTGCCGGACGGGACGGACGTCGTGGTCGACGCCGGCAACACGGGCGCGGCGGCGATCCATTACCTGCCGGCGCGACGCGGCGGCAGGTTTGCGGTTGCGCTTGGCATGGGCGGCATGGGTTACAGCTTCGGCGCCGGTCTGGGTATGGCGTTCGGGCGCGCCAACACCGGCCGGCCCAGTGGACGAACCGTAGTGATTGCCGGCGACGGGGCGTTTTTCATGCATGGCATGGAGGTGCACACCGCGGTGCAGTATCAGCTGCCGGTGACGTTCGTGTTGTTCAACAACAACGCGCACGCCATGTGCGTGACCCGCGAGCAGCTGTTCTATGACGATCTGTACAGCTACAACCGATTCGAGCCCAGTCGGCTGGGTGCCGGTTTGGCTGCGATGTTCCCGGGTCTGACGTCGGTCGACGTCACCGACCTCGACGCGTTGGGCGCCGCGATGCGCGCCGCGCTGAGCATCGACGGTCCGGCGGTAGTCAGCGTCGAATGCACTGCTGACGAAATCCCGCCTTTCGCACCATTTCTGAATGGCGCATCGGTCAAAAGCACAGTCAAAAAAGAGATTCCAACCGTTAAGGAGAACCGAACCGATGTCGCTGCCAGCGCTTGACGATATCCAGACCCATCACCTGGCCGAAACCGGTACGAATGAGCCCATCGAGGGCTTGGTCCGGATCGAAAACAGTCCCCGGGAGAAAGCCACCCCGATCATCATGGAGATGATGCGGTCGGTGTACCCGCACGATGAAGTCTTCGGTCAGTACTGCACGGTCAACGACTACATTGACTGTCCGCCTGACGAGTTGTACGCGTACCTGGCGGACACCCGCTGCCTCGAGGAGTGGACATACAGTCTGCGCGGCTTCACGACCACGGATGAACCCGGACTGTGGCTGGCCTATGACCGGCTCGGCTCGGAGACCGAGATCTACACCCGCACCGTCGCCAACGAGCAGGCACGAACCGTCGACTACCACTGCGCATGGGATCAGGGCAAGCACTTGTGGATGATCTACATGATGCGCGTCATCGACGCCGAGGTGGTCCTGGACAAGCCCGGTTCGGTTGTGCTGTGGACCAATTGCCATCACCCCTTCTATGACCACAACCCGTATCCGGAGGCCGCGCCGGCCGAACGCCCGGTTTGGGTGGGCGACTTCTGGGACATGTTCGGCGCCGGCCACCTATTGGAGATGAAGAACCTCAAGGCAATCGCCGAGTACCGGCACCGCAATGGTCTGCCGGTGACCCCCGATTGGATGAGGTGAGCACACGATGGGTAAGCCGAACGTCAGTCTGATCGACGTTTCCACCTATCTGCCCGGTCGAGCCGATCGGCGCCGACTACTACGCGCAATTCGCCGAGACCGACGACCTGCGTGACAATCTGATGTTCCGCGCTCCGAGGTTCCGCCACCACGTGGCGCCGGACGAAACCGCTATCGACATGATCGAGCGTGCCGCGCAGGGTTTGATCGAACGGCACGGCAGCGACGTCATCGAAGGCGCCGACGTGTTGATCACCCACACTCAGGTACCGGACATGGCGTTCTACGGCGAAGGCGGCGGCATTGCGCACCGCGCTGGGCATGCGGCCGTCCTGGGTGCTCGACCTGAATAACGGCGGGTGCGCCGCGTTTGTGTTGGCGCTCAATGTGGCCCGTAAACTGTTGTCCTCAGGTGAAGGGCACACCGCGCTGATCGCCATCGCGCAAAATGCGGCGGGGCAGTTCTTCGATCAGTCCACGTGTTCGCCGCAAGGCGCAGTCGGCGGTGCCCGGCGACGGCGCGGCGGTGGGCCTCGTCACGCTGTCCGACCAGTCGCCCATTCTCGATATCGAGTGCCGCACCTACGGCGAGTACGCCGGCGAAATGACGCTGACCTCGGACCCGCCGCGCAAGTGGTGGGCAGCCGGTGACCGGCGAGGGCATCATCGGATTCACGGAAACCAAGGTCACCAAGGTGCTGGCCCGTGGCAACCGGCAGGTTCCCGAAGTGGCGCTGGCGGTCTGCGACCGAATCGGCGTGGCGCCCAAGGATCTCGATCTGCTGGTCACCAACCAGCCCAACCGGGTGTTTCTGCGAAATTGGCGGGAAGCGCTCGAGCTGCCCAAGGAACGTCATCGGGACACTTTCGAGCAGTGCGGCAACCTATTCGGCGCCGGTATTCCGATCAACCTGGATCGCGCGATCTCCGACGGTCAGGTCAAGTCCGGCGACGTCATCATGATGGCCGCCTTCGCGCACGCCGGTGACTTCGCCGGCGCCGCCGCGGTGCGCTGGGGCGGGCGGGGCTGATGACCTCCTTCCCGAGTCCCGTCAGCACCGACGTCGGTGGCGCGTTTCCCGACGCTGTCGACCCGTTTGCCTTGTCGCTCAACGAGAATCCGTTTCCTCCGCTGCCCGCGGTGCGCGCCGCGCTGATCCGGTCGATCGATGCGGCCAACCGGTATCCGGAGTTTCTACCCGAGCGGCTGCGCAGCTTGATCGCCGACCGGATCGGCGTGCGGGCGGACCAGGTGGTGCTCGGCGCCGGTGCGACGGGTGTGGTGCTGCAGGCCCTGCTTGCGCTGACGGCCCCGGGTGACGAGATAGCCATGGCGGCGCCGACCTTCGACGGATATCCGATCATCGCGCAGATGGCGCGGCTGACCCCGGTATCGGTGCCGCTGGACAAATACGGCCACAACGATCTCGACGGGCTGGCCGACGCCGCCGCGCATGCCCGCGTGGTGGTGCTATGCCGGCCGCACAACCCGACCGGCACGCTGGAGCCGACCGCCGAGATCGTCAGATTCCTGCTCCGGGTGCCGCGCGACACCATCGTGCTGCTCGACGAGGCCTACATCGAATTCGCCGCCCCGCAGCACCGGCTCGACGTTTCGGCGTTGACTGCGCATTTTCCCAACGTGGTGCTGGTGCGCACCTTCTCGAAGGCCTACGGGCTGGCCGGCCTGCGGATCGGTTACGGGCTGGCGTCCGCGGAGCTGGCCACGACACTGTGGACCCAGCAGCTGCCGTTCGGCATCGCGATCACCAGCCTGCTTGCCGTCGCCGCGTCCTACGATGCCGAAGATCAACTGCTGCAGCGGATTAAGACGATCACCGCCGAGCGTCGCTATCTGCGGATGCGGCTGAACGCCATGGGGATATACACCACCGACGCACATGCCAACTTCGTTTACCTGCCGTCCGGAAGTCGGCAGTGGCGTGACGCATTCGCCGACACCGGGCTGCAGATCCGGTGCTACGCCGACGGTGGCGCACGAATCACGGTGGGCAGCCGCGAGTCCACCCTGGCGGTATTGGCCGCGGTGGCAAAGCCCGCCGCCAGCGCAAGCTGAGCAGGCCAACTCAAGACCACCCGGCTTCCCCCGCGGAGGGGGCGGGGGAAGCCGGGGCCCGGATCTGCATTAAGACCGGCTCTGCGGTAAGAAAAGGCGTGGCCGCCTCAAGTCCTGGCAAGCGTGACCCGATCGCTGCGGCGCGCGCCAACTGGGAGCGCGCCGGATGGGGCGATGTGGCGCCGGGGATGGTGGCGGTGACGTCGGTGATGCGTGCGCATCAGATCCTGCTCGCCCGGGTCGAGACGGCGCTGCGTCCCTACGACTTGAGTTTCTCCCGTTTCGAGTTGCTGCGGCTGCTGGCGTTCAGCCGGACCGGAGCATTGCCGATCACCAAGGCGTCGGACCGGCTGCAGGTGCACGTCACCAGCGTCACCCACGCGATCCGCCGACTGGAGGCCGACGGGCTGGTGCAGCGCGTGCCGCATCCCACTGACGGGCGGACGACGCTGGTGCAGATCACCGATCTCGGCCGGTCCACCGTCGAGGACGCCACCGTCACGCTCAACGAGCAGGTGTTCGCCGATATCGGGATGGCCGCCGGTGAATCGCAGGCGCTGGTGTCCTCCATCGAAACGCTGCGACGCAATGCCGGTGACTTCTAACCTGGAGCGATGGACCCTATAGTCGCACACCAGCGTGCTCAGGACGCGTTCGCCGGCGTCCTTGCCAACGTCAGCCCGGACCAGCTCGGTGGCCGCACACCCTGCTCGGAGTGGACGATCGGTGATCTGATCGAACACGTCATCGGCGGCAACGAGCACGTTGGCCGATGGGCGGCCAACCCGGTCGAGCCGCCGGCCCGGCCGGACGACATCGTTGCCGCTCACCAGACCGCGGCCGCGGCCGCTCAAAGGATCTTTGCGCAGCCGGACGGAATGTCCACCACGTTCAAGCTGCCCTTTGGGGAGCTGCCCGGACAGATCTTCGTCGGGATCCGCGCCATCGACGTGCTCACCCATGCTTGGGATCTGGCCGCCGCCACCGACCAATCCACCGATCTTGATCCGGAGCTGGCGGCCGAGCAGCTCGCCGCCGCGCACGCATTTGTGGGAGACCAATTCCGTGGGCCGGACAAGCCCTTCCGCGACGAGCAGCCGTGTGCGCCAGAGCGGTCGCCCGCCGATCAATTGGCTGCGTTCCTGGGCCGAAAGGTCCAGTGAGGCAACGGTTCAGGCGTGCGCGTACCGGGGATCGAAAGGCTTCGGGAAAGTGGGATGCTTGTGGGATGCACGCTGACGCCGAAGGCGCGAAGGTACGAGCGCTGTTCGTGAAGTTCTGTTGATTGACGACCGTCCCAACTGGGGCTGGGGGGCCAAGGAGCCCGTGCCGATGTTCACCGAGGGGGAAATCCGCGCGGCCTGCAAGAATGCCGGGCGAGGGTGGGCTACCTGAACCGGATGCCGGCTGATAGCCGGGTTCCAAGAAACTTCCAAGCCACCCGCCGCAACCTTTGGCATGACCAGCTTGGGATCATTGCCAGGAGAGCTGCCAATGAGAACCATCGCCATGGCCGCTGGAGTAGCTGCCGCTGCCGCCCTGGTTCTGGCGCCGTCAGCAGCAGCCGACGTACCGGGTATAGCCCCGTTCGTAGGCTCCTGGTATGCCCACGAGGAGAGGCTTGAAATCCAGCCCGGCGGTCGCGGTCGCGAGACATATGAGGATCGATCAACGTGCCCGAACGCACCGATGTCTGGGTGCGGCATCACTGGCACCGTGGACTTCACGCTGACGTCGGTCTCCGGCGATACCGCCACCGGTGTCATTACCGCCGCGTCGAATCCCAAGGACGCCGTTGGTGGCCCGGTGACAATCAAGCTCGTGGGCGGCGGTCAGGGGCTTCAGCTGTGGATTGCGGGCGGGGATCAGGGCTTCCCGTTTTGCAACAGCAACGACGACGACGCCGCCAGGCACTACTACTGCGGGGCCTGAGCTGGCTCATACCGTAGCGGCGTGGCTCAGCGCCAGCGTGCCGGCCACCGCGCCCTTGACTCCGCCGGAGACGGGCGCGTCGAGTTGGGGCCGTGGGATTCGGCCAGCGCATGCACTTCGCGTGCGTCGTTGATCGAGATGGTGGAGCTGTCGACGAACAGCGCCCCGGGTTCCGCGGCGGCCAAAACGTCGGCGTAACAACGCTTGACGATGTCCCCGTTGGGCAGCATGGCGATGACCACGTCGGCGCCGGTCAGCAGCGGGCCGCCCGGGTGCGGAGCCGCACCGCGAGGGGCAGCCACCGATCGCAGCTCGGGAGTCCATGGCATCCGTTGTCGCACATGGCTGCCAAGGGCAGGGCGGTGATGCGGGACCATTGAGAAAAGCAAGGCGGACGCCCAAACTGGCGGACCCCTATCGATAGGGATTCAGTGGCCCCGGTTTGGGCTTCCCCGCTGGCGGATGATCACTAAAGGCTTTGAGGCAGCCTTTCATGTAGTCGTCTTGATTCGCCGGATGGTCCGAATCCTCGATGGACGCGAGGTTGGACTCATTGTTGATCGCGTTGGCGCAAGCCTGGTGCTCCATCTCGGCGACGGTGGCGCCGGTGTTGTACATGTTGTCACCGTAGCCCTTGCGGGCGAGGCCGGAAGTGCCACTGTTGTAACCCTCTTGGTAATACGGGGACCCCGACTGCGGGGAGTCTGGCACCCCGGATGACGGAGAGGACGGGGGATAATATCTGCAAGTCGGCATATGGGTGCAGTAGACCCTATACAGGATGGGTTTAGCGACAATTGCAGCTACTACCCCTACGCCCACAAGCACGGCCGTAACCAATATCAATCGCCGGTTCCTAGTTGACAACGGGTGGGGGGAATTGCCGGCCTTCGGTGTAGCGCTTCCCCTTCTTCCCACGACCGTCAGTACCAATCCGATGATGAGGACAATGAACCCCACGGTGAGCGGAAGTGGTATTACCAGCAAAAACCCACCGACTGAAAGAATGATCCCGAGGGCGATCAGCAGCCATCCCAGGTGTCGGCCCCGGTAGTGCCCCGACGGCGGTGGTGGTGTGGCTGCCGCGGATCTCGCGGGTATGTCGAGAGCTGGGTCGTTGCCGGAGCCCACGTGGTCGGACTGGGATGTCGCGGCGGTGCCGGGGCTTAGTCTGTGCCAGGCCTCGCCGTCCCAATACATCTCGCCTGGCTTGCCGGTTGGGTCGGGGTACCAACCGGCGGGTGGTCGAGGTGGGGGTGGCGGTGATGTAGTCATTCCTCTTCCCCTCCGCTGAAGACGTTCGGGGCGTTCAGGTTCGGCTGGTGCCGCGGTCGCTGCCGCCTCGCCGAATCGGCCACTAACACAAGGTTGAGGCTGACATCTTGAAGAATTCTTGGAGAACAGCTCTTGTTGAGATCGGTGCGGAAGGGCTGACAGGCATGCTAGGTGCTTGCGGCGTTACTCACATCAAATATGTGGGAATTCCCGCCTGGCGGTTTGATCAACTTGCGCAGTGCGGTGTGCCGAGGCGAGTCGAGCACAACTGCTCAGGGCACATCCCGTCGGTCACCGATCTTTGCAGATGACACATGCGACTCGCCGGTCCGCAGCATTTCGATGACCGCGCTGAAGTCCTTGCCGGCGTGGGAGGCGTCGGACGCGATGAACTCAGCGTAGATTTCGGCCGCGTGGCTGCCCAGCGGCGCCGCCGAGCCGGTTGAGGTCACCGCATCCATGGCCAGCCCCAGGTCCTTGTTCATCAGCGCGGTCGCGAAGCCCGGTTTGAAGTCGTTGTTGGCCGGCGATGTCGGCACCGGGCCGGGCACCGGGCAATTGGTGTGCACCGCCCAGCAGTTGCCGGTAGCGCCGGTGATGACGTCGAACAGCGACTGCGCGGAGAGCCCGAGTTTCTCGGCCAACACGAACGCCTCGCCGATCGCGATCTGCTGGACCGCCAGCACCATGTTGTTGCACACCTTGGCGGCCTGACCGGCTCCGGCCGCACCGCAATGAATGATCTTGCCCGCCATGGGATCCAGCACCGGGCGCGCTCGCTGCAGCGCCGACTCGTCGCCACCGACCATGAACGCCAGCGTGCCGGCCGTCGCGCCCTTGACCCCGCCGGAGACCGGCGCATCGAGCTGCGGCAAGTCGTGCGATTCGGCCAGTGCATGCACCTCGCGGGCGTCGTTGACCGAAATGGTGGAACTGTCGATGAACAGCGCACCGGCTTGCGCCGCGGGCAGCACGTCGGCGTAGCAGCGTTTGACCAGGTCGCCGTTGGGCAGCATGGTGATGACCACGTCGGCACCGGCCACCGCGTCGGTGGCGCTGTCGAATACCTCGGTGCCATTCGCGGCCGCCGCCGCCTTCGCTGCGGGTACCGGGTCATACCCACGCACGGTGTGGCCGGCGGCGACCAGGTTCGCCGACATCGGCCCACCCATATTGCCCAAACCCAGGAAGGCGATCGTCATGGCTCCCTTTCTAAGGCATGGCACGAAATCGCGCGGCCTCGGCCCTACCGATGACCACCCGCATGATTTCGTTGGTCCCTTCCAGAATTCGGTGCACCCGCAGGTCGCGGACAATCTTTTCCAGACCATACTCGCGCAGATAGCCGTAGCCGCCGTGCAGCTGCAAAGCCTTGTCGGCCACCTCGAAGCACGCGTCGGTGACGTAGCGTTTGGCCATCGCGCACAGCTCGACCTTGTCGGGCTCGTCCTCGTCCAGCGCGCTTGCGGCTCGCCACAACAACATTCGTGACGTCTCGAGCCCGGTGGCCAGGTCGGCCAGGGTGAACCGGATGGTGGGCTCGTCAAGCAGGGTGGCGCCGAAGGCCTGCCGGTCACGAACGTAGGCACCCGCTTTGTCGAATGCGGCCTGCGCACCACCGAGCGAGCACGCCGCGATGTTGAGCCGACCGCCGTTGAGGCCCTTCATCGCGATGCCAAAGCCGGTACCCTCGCCGTCCGCGCCGCCCAGCATCGCGTCGGCGGGGACGCGCACCCCGTCCAGGATCACCTGGGCGGTGGGTTGCGCATGCCAGCCCATCTTTTCTTCGTGCGCACCGAAACTGACACCGGGAGTGTCCTTTTCGACGACGAAGGTGGATATGCCGCGCGGGCCCTCGTTGCCGGTGCGGGCCATCACGACGTACACGTCGGAGGCGCCCGCTCCGGAAATGAACTGCTTGACACCATCAAGCACGTAGTCGCCACCTTGCTTGACGGCGCGGGTGCTCAACGCGCCGGCATCCGATCCGGCGCCGGGCTCGGTCAGGCAGTAGCTCGCGATGACATCCATCGACGCCAGTCGGGGGATCCACGTCTTGCGTTGCTCGGCGGTGCCGAAGCTGTCGATCATCCAGGCGCACATGTTGTGGATGGACAGGAATGCCGCGATCGTCGGACATGCGATGGCCAACTGCTCGAAAATGCGCACCCCGTCCAGCCGGCGCAGCCCACTGCCGCCCACGTCGTCGCGGCAGTAGATCGCCGCCATGCCGAGTCCGGCGGCCTCGCGCAACACGTCCACCGGAAAGTGTTTGCCGGCATCCCAGTCCAGGGCGTGCGGGGCAATCCGCTTCGCGGCGAACGCCGCCGCGGTCTCGGTGATCACCCGTTCGTCGTCGTCGAGCGCAAACATGACGGTGCTAATCCATTGTCGGGATGACGAATTCGGCGCCATCCTTGATGCCGGACGGCCACCGTGAGGTGACGGTTTTCACCTTGGTGTAGAACTCGATCGACGTGGGGCCGTGCTGGTTGAGGTCGCCGAAACCGGAGCGCTTCCAGCCGCCGAAGGTGTGGTAGGCCACCGGAACCGGGATCGGCACATTGACCCCGACCATGCCCACCTGCACCCGGGAGACGAAGTCGCGGGCGGCGTCGCCGTCGCGGGTGAAGATCGCCACGCCGTTGCCGTACTCGTGCTCCGAGGGCAGCCGCAACGCCTCTTCGTAGTCATGCGCCCGCACGATGCACAGCACGGGCCCGAAGATCTCGTCGGTGTAGATCGACATGTCCGCGGTGACGTGGTCGAACAGGGTGGGGCCGATGAAGAAGCCGTTCTCCAGGTTCGCGTCTCCGAAGGTGAGGTCGTCGCTGGCGCGGTCCCGGCCGTCGACGACTATTTCGGCACCGGCTTGCACGCCCTGATCGATGTAGTCACGCACCCGGGTCAGCGCCGCCTCGGTGACCAACGGACCGTAGTCGGCCTTGGGATCCAGGCTATGGCCCACCCGCAGGTTGTTGATCCGTTCAACGAGCCTGGCGCGCAACCGGTCCGCGGTCTGTTCGCCGACCGGAACCGCGACACTGATCGCCATGCAGCGCTCGCCGGCGCTGCCGTACCCGGCGCCGATCAGCGCGTCGACGGCCTGGTCGAGGTCGGCGTCGGGCATCACGATCATGTGGTTCTTGGCGCCCCCGAAGCACTGCGACCGCTTGCCGGTCGCCGCGGCGCCCGAGTAGATGTACTGCGCGATGTCGGAGCTGCCGACGAATCCGACCGCCTTGATGTCGGGGTGGTTCAAGATGGCGTCGACGGCTTCCTTGTCGCCGTGCACGACCTGGAACACACCCGGCGGCAGGCCGGCCTCGACAAACAGCTCGGCCAGCCGCACCGGAACCGACGGGTCACGCTCACTGGGTTTGAGAATGAACGCGTTTCCGCACGCCAGCGCCGGGCCGGCCTTCCACAGCGGGATCATCGCCGGGAAGTTGAACGGAGTGATCCCGGCGACCACGCCCAGCGGCTGCCGCAGCGAGTAGACGTCGATGCCGGGGCCGGCGCCCTCGGTGTACTCGCCCTTGAGCAGGTGCGGGATCCCGACGCAGAACTCGATCACCTCGATACCGCGCTGGACGTCACCCGCGGCGTCGGCCAGCGTCTTGCCGTGCTCCAGGGACAGCAGCTCGGCCAGCTCCTCGATGTGCTCGTTGACCAGCGCGATGAACCGCATCAGCACTCGGGCCCGGCGCTGCGGATTCCATGCCGCCCAGTCCTTTTGGGCTGCGACGGCCGATGCCACCGCGGCGTCGACATCCGCCTGGCCGGCCATCGGGACTTTGGCCTGGACCTGGCCGGTGCTGGGGTTGAAGACGTCAGCGGTGCGGGTGGACTGCCCGCCGGTGCGCTGCCCATCGATGAAATGCGGAATCTGTGTGGTCATGGCTGTCCCATAGAGGTAGACGGGGATGGAAGGCGATACTTGCATATCCTAGTAAATGGTGTCGCGGATTGGCAACCCGGCCCGTGCGGCAACAGACTGTAACCCGGCCCCGTATTACTAAAGACGAGATTGATGGAGACGAGCGATCCACGCAGGGGAGGAGGTCTGTGACAGCCGCAAGCGAGCCCGTTCGCCCGCGACCCCTGCGCGCGGTGCCCGACGGGGGCTACCCGAACTGGGAGGCGGTGTATCAGGACAACGCCACCTGGGTGTACCGCACCCTGTTCGCTCGGGTCGGCAACCGGGCCGACGCCGAGGACCTCACCGCCGAGGTCTTCCTTGCCGCGCTGAAGCCGCTGCGCCTGACGGCAAGCGTCGGCGAGGTGCGCGCGTACCTGCGGGCCACCGCGCGAACGGTGCTGGCCGCGCACTGGCGCGAGACCTTGGGGCGCGAGATCACCACGATCGAGGACGACATCGCGGAACCGCCCCAAAGCGAAGAGGCGATCAGCACCGCACCCCAACGCGTCGCCCGCGTTCTCGACAGACTGCCGGACCGCTACCGACAAGTTCTGGAACTGCGTTTCCTGCAAGGTAATTCGATTAAGGAGTCCGCCGCGAAACTCGGCACCAGCGTCGCCAATGCCAAAGTGCTCCAACATCGCGCCTTGCGACTGGCGGCGCAGGTCAACGATGTCAGTGATGATGTCAGTGATAAGGACGAGTCATGAACGCGCGAGGGCTGCGGCGCTATGTCGACGACCTGCTGCGGGGTCGCCGGCCCAAGCCGTTCCAGCCCGACGAATTCGAGGCAGCACAGATCCGAACGGCGATCGAGCTGCGGGCGGCGCGGCTCGGCGGTGACGCCCCGCGCCAAGAATTCCTCAGCGACCTGCACGGCCGCATCGCGGAGCAAATGGCCGGCGCCGCGCCCGAACTCGCGCCCAAGCACAACACGACGCGCCGCCAGGTAATCGTCGGCACGTCGGCCGCCGCGGCCGCCGCGGTTACCGCGGTGTCCGTCGATCGACTCGTCATCGGCGGACCGGCCAGCGAAGTCCCCGCGGCCAGCGGGCAACTCACGCCCAATAGCGGAAGTTGGCTGCGGGTAGCGGCCAGCTCGGAGGTGCCCGACGGGGCGATGCATCCGTTCGATTTGGGCTCGGTGAGCGGGTTCGTCCGCCGGGTCGGCGGCAAGCCCGAAGCCGTCTCCGGGGTGTGCACGCATCAAGGGTGCCGGCTGTGGTTCGACGCATCCGATGACCGGCTGCGCTGCCCGTGCCACTCGACGTCGTTCGCGCCCAGCGGGCAGGTACTGACCCACCAATTGCCGATCGCTCCAAAGTCGTTGCCCACGTTGATGGTTCGCGAGGATAACGGAGTGATCGAGGTGTTCGCCCCGGCGCATCCCGACCAACCGGCGTAGGCGGCTCCGCTTCCTGCGCCGAAACTGCGTCCAGGGTGTGCGAATCGGAAAAACTCAGCCCTGAGCACAGGCTCGATGCCACTAACGCAGGTTCGATACACCCCACGCGCTGAACGTGTAACCCACAGAACTATCTCTTGGCATGATTCGAAAACACTTGGCTTGGTTAGCATTGAGCGCATTGTTGTTGGCCGGGTGCGCGGTATCGAAGCCCGGCGGCAACATCGGCGCCTCGACGGTCAGCACGTCAAGCACCGCACCCGCAACGCCGGTGAACGGCAACCACGTCAACATCGACAGTTTCGCGTTCGTCCCGCTTACCCTGACCGTTCCCGCGGGCACCACCGTCACCTGGACCAACCATGACGAAGAACCGCACAACGTGGTCGCGGGCGACGGGTCATTCCGCTCGCCCGGGATGGCAACCGGGGCCACGTACTCGCACACCTTCGCCACCGCAGGCAAATTCGACTACGTCTGCTCCATCCACCCGATGATGCGCGGCACCGTGGTGGTGACCTCGTGACCGGCGATCCCGATGGCATGAGTCGCCGCCAGCTCCTCCGGCACACGGCATGGTTCGGCGCCGCGGTCGGTTTCGCCGTGGTCGGCGGTGAGGTGATCTCGGGGTGTGCTTCGAGCCCACCGGCCCAGGCCAGGCCCACCCTGCGGTTCGCCCAGGTCAGCGACAGTCACCTCGGCTTCTCCGGATCGGCCAACACCAACGTCACCGACACATTCGGCCAGGCGATCGATCGCATCAACAACCTCGGCTACACACCGGATTTCGTCATTCACACCGGCGACATCACGCACCTGGCCAGCCCCGAACAGTTCGACCAGGCCAAGCAGATGATGAAGGGCCTCAAGGCGCCGCAGGTGTTCACCGTGCCCGGCGAGCACGACTCGGTCGACGATGCGGGGCAAAAGTACCGAAGCGCCTTCGGCGCGGGAAGTCGCGGTGACGGGTGGTACAGCTTCGACATCTCCGGGGTGCACGTGATCGCACTCGTTAACACGTTGAACATGAGCAAGCTCGGGCATCTGGGTGCCGAGCAGCTGGAGTTCGTCCAAAAGGACGTCGCGGGGCTGTCGGCGGATACCCCCATCATCGTGGTCAGCCATATCCCGCTGTTCGCGATGTATCCCGGCTGGGGCTGGGGCACCGACGACGCCGCCCAGGCGCTCAGTTACCTGCGCCGGTTTTCATCCGTCACCTGCCTTAACGGGCATGTGCACCAATTGTTTTCCAAGACGGAGGACAACGTGACCTTCTACAGCGGGACGACGACGGCCTATCCGTTGCCCCATCCCGGCGACGGACCGGCGCCCAAGCCGATGACGTTGCCGGCCGGCAAACTCCGCGACGCGCTGGGCATCCGCGAAGTCAGCTACACCAAAGGGCGAAGTGCGCTGGCGCTGAAAGAGACTACGCTGCGGTGAACTGCGTCGCTCGAACCAACAGACCGGACACCTCGCGGTATGCATCGCTTGCGCTATCTCCTTGTCATGCTGTGTCTTTCGGTGCTCGTCGGCTACCTCACGCAGGTGTCGATCAAGCCCGCGCCGGCGGCGCCGCAACCATCGACCGTCATATTGATTTCGATCGACGGCTATCGCGCCGACTATTTCAATAGGGGCGTCTCACCCAATCTCGCCAACCTGGCGGCGCACGGGGTGCGTGCACAATGGATGACCTCTTCATTTCCGACCCTGACCTTCCCGAACCACTACACCCTGGTGACCGGGCTATACCCCGACCACCACGGAATCGTCGACAACACAATGTATGACCCGTCGATCCAGCCCGATGATCAGTTCAGCTTGTCCAAACCCGAGGCACTCCGCGACGAACGCTGGTGGGACGAGGCGACGCCGCTCTGGGTCAGCATGCAGCAGCAAGGCGGCCATTCCGCGGCGATGTTGTGGCCCGGCTCAGAAACCCCGATCCATGGCATCCGCCCGGATCGTTGGGAGCCATTCGACGAGCAGGTGACCGCGGATCAGCGCGTCGATCGAGTGCTGGCGTGGCTGGATCCAGCCGACGCGCAGCCGCCGAGTTTGATCACGTTGTATTTCAGCGACGTAGACAGCGCCGGTCACCACTATGGTCCGGACACACCGCAGGTCGACGCAGCGATCCGCACTGTGGATGCCGCGATCGGGCGACTTGTGGCGGGGTTACAAGAGCGTCATCTCTACGACGCGACCGACATCGTTGTGGTGTCCGATCATGGGATGGCGCCGACAGCGCCCGACCACAAGATCTATCTTGACGACGTCACCGACGCCCATGCGCTGCGTGCGGTCACGACAATGGAGGTAGCCGGGCTCGAGCCGCAAGAAGGTGCTTCGACCGCGGACACCGACGCGGCCGTGGCGAAACTGCTGGCGCCGCAGCCGCATATGCAGTGCTGGAGAAAGCAGGACGTTCCCGCGCGACTCCATTACGGCACCAATGCGCGTATTCCGCCGATCGTATGCTTCGCGCAAACCGGATGGTTGATCTATTCGAGCCGCGACACGGCCGGCCGGAACCTGCTGCTCGGCGCCCACGGCTACGACAACGACGATTCGCTGATGCGCGCGCTATTCGTCGCCGAAGGACCGTCGTTCCGCAGTAACGTTGTCGCGCCGCCCTTCCCCAACGTTGACGTGTATCCGCTCTTGGCGCACATCTTGCAGGTCATGCCGGAGCCGAATGACGGCAGTTATGCGCGCGTCGAAGCGATGCTTAGGCCGACGTATTAGGGGCAGGTGACGTCGACTTCGAAGGGCTTGTTGACCTGCTGTCCCGCGTTGTCCACGCCGCTGGCGTTGCCGGTGATCTGGTAGGCATTGCCGCTCTTCGTCGCCTTGGCGTCGTTGCCGGGCACACCCTCGGTGAAGCTCATGACGACGCCGTCCACGGTGCCGAGCCCGGCGTTGTGGACCGCCGATGCGTCCTGCTCCAGGCCAACGATGATGCCGGTCAGCATGTCGCCCACGGCGATCGAGAACTTGCCGTCGGTCGTTGAGCAGACAACCGGCCCACTGACGTTCTGCGGCTTGCCGCCGATGGTCACCTTGGTTTCGCCGGCCGCCGCGGGAGCGTTGCTCGTTGCGGGCGCACCGGCGGACGCGGCTGCGCTCGAGGTTGCCGCGTTCGACCCAGTGCTCGAGGGACCAGATGCCTTGTTGTCGTTGGAACACCCCGCCACCCCCGCGACGATGGTCGCCGCGCTGACGGCGATCAACAACTCACGCTTCACCAAGTTCTCCTAACTGTCGGCGCTGGTCGGTCTGCAACCGGCGATACCGGCGGATCCTGTCAAGCAGTATGTATGGCCGCGCTGCTATTTGCTGCCCAGAGCCCCGATAAACCGCTGGGTCTCCTCCCAGGTGGGTAACAGGCCGGATGCGCGCACTTCGTCGAGGCTGGGTGCCGCGGCATCCCGGTCGGACAAGCGCGGGCCGGCGCCGTCCACCTGGGGCCAGTCGATTGCCAGGGCCGGATCGGTAGCGCAGATGGTGTGCTCACGCCCCGGGCTGTATTCCGACGAGCACAGGTACATCACCGTCGAATTGTCTTGCAGTGCAAGGAATCCATGCGCAAGACCTTCGGAGATGTAGATCGTCCTGCGGTCCGAGTCGTCCAGCAGCACCGAGGCCCAGCGGCCGAACGTCGGTGAACCCAGCCGCACATCGACGACGACATCGAACACCGAGCCCGCTACGCAGGTCACGTACTTGGCCTGGCTGGGTGGCAACTGGGCGAAATGCAGCCCGCGCAGCACACCGGCCGACGACACCGAGCAGTTCGCTTGCCGCACGTCCAACCGGTGACCGGCGAACGCGCGGAACCCGTGGTCGGTGAGCCATTCGAAGAACAATCCGCGGGAATCGCCATGGACGGCGGGGGTGATCTCCCAGGCGCCTGGGACGTCGAGCTCGCGAACCTCCATCTACTGACCGCGCTCTTCGTAGCGGGCCTCGTACCGAGCCTCAGTGGCCTCCTTCACCGGAAGCCACCAGGATTCGTTGTCGCGATACCAGTCGATGGTGGCGCGCAGACCCTCGTCGAAGTCGGTGTGCTTTGGGGCCCAGCACAATTCGTCGTACAGAACCGTCGGGTCGATGGCGTAGCGCAGATCATGGCCGACCCGGTCGGTGACGTGGTCGAAGTCGTCGGGATCGCGGCCCATCATCTTCAACAGGGTTCGCAGCACGGTCAGATTGTCGCGCTCGCCCTCGGCGCTGATCAGGTAGGTCCGGCCGGCCTGGCCTTTCTCGAGTATCCGCCTGACCGCGTCGTTGTGATCGTCGACGTGGATCCAGTCGCGGACATTGGCGCCGCTGCCGTAGAGCTTGGGCCGGCGCCCGGTGAGCACGTTGGTGATCTGCCGCGGGATGAACTTCTCGACGTGCTGGTACGGGCCGTAGTTGTTGGAGCAGTTGGAGATCGTGGCGCGCACCCCGTACGACCGCACCCAGGCCCGGACCAGCATGTCGGCGCCCGCCTTGGTTGCCGAGTACGGACTCGACGGGTTGTAGGGCGTGGACTCGGTGAACCGCCGCGGATCGTCGAGCTCCAGGTCGCCGTACACCTCGTCGGTCGAAACATGGTGCAGCCGCACGCCGTGGCGGCGCACCGCTTCCAGGATCACGAACGTCCCGACCACGTTGGTGTGGACGAACGGCTCCGGATCGTCCAGCGCGTTGTCCACGTGGGTTTCGGCGGCGAAATGGACGACCGCGTCGCACTCGGCGACCAGCCGGGAGACCAGCTCGGCGTCGGTGATGTCGCCCTGCACCAGTCTGATTGCGTCCTCGACGTCGGCCAGCGACTCGCGCCTGCCCGCGTACGTCAGCGCGTCGAGCACCGTCACCGCGTCGTCGGGGTGCTCGCGAACGGCGCTGTGCACGAAGTTCGCGCCGATGAAGCCGGCGCCACCGGTGACCAGCAGCCGCATGGTCAAGACCCTAGCCGAGCTTGAGCCGAGTCCTAACCGAGTAGCGGCCCGGCCAGTTCGCTCAGCACGGACGCCAGCTGATCTTCGCCCGAGCCGCCCAGTACCTGGATCGCCACATGGTCAGCACCGGCCTCCAGATGCTCACGCAGGCGTGCGGCGATGGCGTCCGGGCGTGCCGTAGGCCACCACCGCGTCGATCAGCCGGTCGCTGCCCGGCCTGCGCACGTCGTCCTCGGTGAACCCCAGCCGCAGCCAGTTGTTCACATAGTTGCGCAGGCCCAGGTAGAAGCCGACGACCTCACGGCCGATCGCGCGGGCCTCGGCGACCCCGACTCCTGGGGTGGCGAGCACCACCTTGTGCTCCGGGGCGAGGAACACCGAGGGCCCCACCAGTTCGCGCGCCTCGGCCGTGTGTTCGGGCGTGGTCAGATACGGGTGCGCGCCGGCGCTGCGTTCCGCCGCCAACCGCAACACCCTGGGGCCCAGCGCGGCCAGCACCCGGCGGCTGTTCGGAACCAGTGCTTCGTCGAGTTCGTCGAGGTAGCCGACCAGAGCGGCTAGTGCATTCTGGGGGTTGCGGTACTCCTGGGTGCGCTCGGAGTGACCCACCCCGACGCCCAGCAGAAACCTTCCCGGATAGGCGTTTTCGATGCGGTGATAGGACTCGGCGACCGCCGGGGCCGGCGCGGACCAGATGTTGACGATCCCGGTGGCCAATTGCAGCGATGCGGTCTGGGCCAGCGCGGGCTCGACCCACGCCAAGTCGGCGCCGGGTGACTTTCCTATCCAGGCGGCGGTGTAGCCGAGCGATTCGATCCGCGTTGCCAGTTCGGGAGTGAGCGAACCCAGCCATACGCCGAACCGGCCGAGATCGGGTTTGAGTGCCACTGCCTCAGTCATCTGGGTTGCCATACCCCCTAATACCCTGAGCTTACGGATTCAGTCCCAGCGGCCCGGCCAGTTCGGCCAGCGCGGGGATCAGATTCTCGCTCTTGGTGATGACCTGGACGGGGACATGGTCGGCCCCCGCGTCGAGGTGTTCTTTGAGCCGGGCCGCGATCGCTTCGGGTGTGCCGTAGGCGACGACCGCGTCGACCAGGCGATCGCTGCCGGGCCGGGCGACATCGTCGTCGGTGAAGCCCAGCCGTTTCCAGCTGTTCAGGTAGTTGGCCAGATTCAGATAGATGTCCAGCGCCTTGCGACCCGCCGCGCGGGCCTTGTCTGCATCGGTGGTCAGCACCACCTTGTGCTCGGGCGCCAGAAACGCCGACGGGCCGATCAGCTCACGGGCCTGCGCCGTGTGCTCCGGAGTGGTCAGGTACGGGTGCGCACCGGCGGCCCGCTGCGCGGAAAGCTTGAGGACCCGCGGGCCCAGCGCCGCCACCACGCGACGGTTGGCCGGCACGCCGTACTCGTCGAGCTGGTCCAGGTATTCCGCCAGCGCGTCGTAGGGCTTTTTGTACTCGGTGATCGCCTCGGGGTGGCCGACACCGATACCCAGCAGGAAGCGGCCCGGGTAAGCCTGGTCGATCCGGTGGAAAGAGTCGGCGACCGGTTTGGCGGCTGCCGTCCAGATGTTGACGATTCCGGTGGCCACCTGCAGCGTGGTGGTCGCTTCGAGGATGGGCTCCACCCAGGCCAGCTCGGCCGGCGGTGAGCCGCCCACCCAGACGGCCCCATAACCCAGGGCTTCGATTTCTTTGGCTTGCTGGGGCGTTACGCCGCGTCCGAACGATCCGAAGCGGCCGAGATTGGGCTTGCTGGCGAGAACTGGCGTCAGCATGGCATGAGTATCGGTCATAGTCGCTCTAACTCGCGGGCTGAGCTGACCTATTCCTTACCTACACCTGCGACCATTGTTCATGTCGCGTTATGGTGCTGACCAGTTGCCGAAAGGCTGCTGTGGGAGGGCTTGTTGGAGGAAGATTCGTTCGGGAACTACCAGCTGATCGAGTTGCTGGGCCGCGGCGGCATGGGTGAAGTGTGGCGCGCACACGACACCGTGATCGACCGCGTCGTGGCGCTCAAGATCCTGCCTGCGCAGATTTCCCAAGACGAGCTGTTCCAGCAGCGGTTCCGTCGCGAAGCCCATGCGGCCGCGCGATTGAACAGTCCGCACGTCGTGCCGATTCACACCCACGGGGAAATCGACGGACGGCTTTTCGTGGATATGAGGCTGATCGAGGGCCGAAACCTGCAGTCATTGCTGAACGTTGGGCCGCTGGCGCCGGTCCGGGCGGTGCACATCGTCGAGCAGATCGCCAAGGCATTGCACGCCGCGCACAAGGCCGGGCTGCTGCACCGGGATGTCAAGCCGTCCAACATTCTGCTCGACGACGACGACTATGCCTACCTGATCGATTTCGGAATCGCCCGGGCGGCAGGCGACGGGGGATTAACCACCGCCGGCGACGTGGTCGGGACCTTCCACTACATGGCCCCGGAACGGTTCAGCACCGAACCGGGCGCCCCTCCGGTCGATGCCCGCTCGGATATCTATGCGTTGGCCTGCGTGCTGTATGAGTGCTTGGTCGCTGAGCACGCGTTCCCCGGTGACAGCCTGGAGCAACAGATCGGCAATCACCTCGTCAGTCCGCCGCCGCGGCCGTCGGCCGTCAAGCCTGGGCTGCCGCGTGGCTTCGACATCGTCATCGCCAAGGGCATGGCCAAAAAGCCCGGCGAGCGCTACGGCACCGCCATGGAGTTGGCGCGAGCCGCCCGCGACGTCGTCACCGGGCCTGTCACCCCGCCACCGGTGAGCCCGCCACCGGTGGCCCCGGTGACCCCGCCACCCATTGCGCCGCGCATTTTCAAGCCCGCTTCCCAGCCGAGGCCCCCGGTGCCGCCGCCGCGACCCCCGTACTACACCGCGCCGCCGTCTCGAGCTGAGCACTACGGCCGGAGGCCGACCCCGGCACCGCAGGACCCCTCCACGTCCCAGACCCTCCCGCACCGGCTGGCCGATCTGAACCCGCCCCCTCGACGAGAACCCCCTGTCGCCGTCCCCCGGCCGCCCGTGGCCGTCCGCCCACCCGACAAGCCGCCGGCACCGAAGCCGCGGTGGTGGCACCGCAAATCGGTCCTCATCACGAGCACGGCTCTGCTTACCGTCGTCGCCGCCGTGGTGTGGGTTTTGGCCGTCATCGGCAATCACGGTTCAGCGCACCGGGATTCCCGGCAGGCGACGCTGCCGTTCAGCGGGCTCCGGGAGCCCGAAGGGCTGTCGGTGGACGATGCCGGCACGGTCTACGTCGCCGACACCCTGCACAACCGGGTGCTGGAGTTGACCGCGGGCTCGACCAGCCCAACCGTGCTGCCGTTCGACGGCCTCAGCTTCCCGACCGGTGTGACGACAGACAACACCGGCACTATCTACGTCAACGACGCCGGCAACAAGCGGGTGGTGATCCTCGCTCCCGGCTCGAAGGCGCAGACCCAACTGACTTTCACCGACCTCGGTAACCCGACCGGGCTGACGGTGGACAGCGGCCACACCGTCTATGTCACCGACACCGCCAAAAATAAGGTGCTGGCCCTTGCCGCCGGCTCCAACAAGCAAACTGAGCTCCCCTTCACCGGTCTCAACGCGCCAACCGGCTTGGTGGTGAATAACAAAGGGGCGATCTACGTCGCCGACGGCGGCAACAACCGCATCCTGGCATTGGAGCCGGGCTCAACCACTCAAACGACGGTGCCGTTCGTCGGCCTCAACGGTCCCGGCGGCGTGACGGTGGACCGCGAGGGCGCCGTGTACGTCACCGATAGCGGGGACAACAAGGCGCTGAAACTTCCCGCCGGCGCGAACACGCAAGTGGAACTGCCCTTCACCGACCTCGACTATCCGTGGGGGTTGGCGGTAGACAACAACGGCACGGTCTACGTCGCAGGCCACAACAACAAGATATTGACACTGCGGCAGAAGTGAGCCCGCAGCGTTTTGCGCCGACTATGGCACTGCGGGTAAGGTGGGACAACGGTGCGGCGTCTCGCGCCGGCTTCTGGCGTGCCCAGTCCTGAAATTCTCGGAGCGCTTCGCGGAATTTCCACCACCGGCTCACGTTGTGTAGTCGGGAACATGCTGCGCTCAACCGTGTGCAGCAACCAGGTAAAGAGTAAGGATCGCCGGAAAGTAATGGCAAAGAAGGACGGTGCCATCGAGGTCGAGGGTCGCGTGGTCGAGCCCCTGCCCAATGCCATGTTTCGCATTGAGCTGGAGAACGGCCACAAGGTGCTCGCCCATATCAGCGGCAAGATGCGGCAGCACTACATCCGCATCCTGCCCGAGGACCGCGTCGTGGTGGAGTTGTCGCCCTACGACCTGTCCAGGGGCCGCATCGTGTACCGGTACAAGTAGACGAGATTTTGTAGAGAAACCAGAGAACAGGACCGAGACTGCCGTGAAGGTGAACCCCAGCGTCAAGCCGATCTGTGACAAGTGCAGGGTGATCCGTCGGCATGGGCGGGTCATGGTGATCTGCTCAGATCCGCGCCACAAGCAGCGGCAGGGCTAAGTAGTCGTTTTACACAACTGAATGCAGACCTCCCAGCACCAGTGAGCGGCTGGCATCTATAGAGATGGGCCAGCTCATCCACGCCCGGACGGAGGCCGGGCCCCGGCGAATAGCCCGGGAACGGACTGGGAAAAGACCTCCGCATGAGATAAGAGGAAACGCCACCTATGGCTCGACTAGTAGGCGTCGATCTGCCGCGCGATAAGCGGATGGAGATCGCGCTAACCTACATCTTCGGCATCGGCCGTACCCGCTCCAACGAAATCCTGGCCGCCACTGGCATCGACAAGAACCTGCGCACCAGGGACCTCACCGACGATCAGGTGACGCACCTGCGTGACTACATCGAAGCCAACCTGAAGGTGGAGGGCGACTTGCGCCGCGAGGTGCAGGCCGACATCCGCCGCAAGATCGAGATCGGCTGCTACCAGGGTTTGCGGCACCGCCGCGGCCTGCCGGTGCGCGGCCAGCGAACCAAGACCAATGCGCGGACCCGCAAGGGCCCCAAGCGCACCATCGCGGGCAAGAAGAAGGCCAGGTAACCGATGCCACCTGCAAAGAAAGCAGCAAGCGGCGCTCAGAAAAAGACGCAAAAGGGACAGAAGACCCGGCGGCGGGAAAAGAAGAACGTCCCGCACGGCGCTGCACACATCAAGAGCACCTTCAACAACACGATCGTGACGATCACCGACCCGCAGGGCAACGTCATCGCCTGGGCGTCGTCGGGCAACGTCGGCTTCAAGGGCTCTCGGAAGTCGACGCCGTTCGCAGCCCAGCTGGCCGCCGAGAACGCCGCGCGCAAGGCCCAGGAGCACGGCGTCAAGAAGGTCGACGTGTTCGTGAAGGGACCGGGCTCCGGCCGGGAGACCGCAATCAGGTCACTGCAGGCCGCCGGCCTGGAGGTCGGTGCGATCTCCGATGTCACCCCCCAGCCGCACAACGGCTGCCGTCCCCCCAAGCGCCGCCGGGTCTAGGAGGAAATACAAGCCATGGCTCGTTACACCGGACCCATCACTCGCAAATCGCGCCGGCTGCGTACCGACCTCGTCGGTGGCGACCAGGCCTTCGAGAAGCGCCCCTACCCGCCCGGCCAGCACGGCCGCGCGCGGATCAAGGAAAGCGAATATCTGCAGCAGCTGCAGGAGAAGCAGAAGGCCCGCTTCACCTACGGCGTGATGGAAAAGCAGTTTCGCCGCTACTACGAAGAGGCCACTCGCCACTCGGGCAAGACAGGTGAGAACCTGCTGCAGATCCTGGAGAGCCGGCTGGACAACGTGATCTACCGCGCCGGGATAGCTCGCACCCGCCGCATGGCCCGCCAGCTGGTCAGCCACGGGCACTTCACGGTCAACGGCGTGCACGTCAACGTCCCCAGTTACCGGGTGTCGCAGCACGACATCATCGACGTGCGGGACAAGTCCCTGAACACGGTGCCGTTCCAGATCGCGCGGGAGACGGCGGGCGACCGCCCGATGCCGAGCTGGCTGCAGGTAGTCGGGGAGCGCCAGCGCATCCTGATCCACCAGCTACCCGAGCGTGCGCAGATCGACGTCCCGCTCACCGAGCAGCTGATCGTCGAGTACTACTCGAAGTAACAGACTTCCGATCCGGCAGCCCGCCGGATTGGAAAACCCACCGGCATCAAATAGCGGGTGCCGAGAAGGAGAAAAAGAAACACCATGCTGATTTCTCAGCGACCCACACTGTCCGAGGACATCCTCTCCGACGACCGGTCCCAGTTCGTCATCGAACCGCTGGAGCCCGGATTCGGTTACACCCTGGGCAATTCGCTGCGGCGTACGCTGCTGTCGTCGATTCCCGGCGCGGCCGTCACCAGCATTCGCATCGACGGCGTGCTGCACGAGTTCACCACCGTGCCCGGGGTCAAAGAAGATGTCACCGACATCATCTTGAACCTCAAGGGCCTGGTCGTGTCCTCCGAGGAGGACGAGCCCGTCACAATGTACCTGCGCAAGCAGGGACCGGGCGAGGTCACCGCGGGCGACATCGTGCCGCCGGCCGGTGTCACCGTGCACAACCCCGGCATGCACATCGCCACGCTGAACGACAAGGGCAAGCTGGAAGTCGAGCTGGTCGTCGAGCGTGGCCGCGGCTACGTTCCGGCGGTGCAGAACAGGGCTTCGGGCGCCGAAATCGGCCGTATCCCAGTCGATTCCATTTACTCGCCGGTGCTCAAAGTCACCTACAAGGTGGACGCCACCCGAGTCGAGCAGCGCACCGACTTCGACAAGCTGATCCTCGACGTCGAGACCAAGAACTCGATCACCCCCCGCGACGCGCTGGCATCGGCGGGCAAGACGCTGGTCGAGTTGTTCGGCCTGGCACGCGAACTCAACATCGAGGCCGAAGGCATCGAGATCGGGCCGTCGCCGGCCGAGGCCGACCACATCGCGTCGTTCGCGCTGCCGATCGACGACCTGGATCTGACCGTGCGGTCTTACAACTGCCTCAAGCGCGAGGGTGTGCACACCGTCGGCGAGCTGGTGTCGCGCACCGAGTCCGACCTGCTCGACATCCGCAACTTCGGTCAGAAGTCCATCGACGAGGTCAAGGTCAAGCTGCACCAGCTGGGCCTGTCGCTCAAGGACAGCCCGCCGAGCTTCGACCCGTCCGAGGTCGCGGGTTACGACGTCGCCACCGGCACCTGGTCCACCGAGGGCGCCTACGACGACCAGGACTACGCCGAAACCGAACAGCTTTAAAACTTCTCGACTCTAAGGAGCGTCAGCAATGCCTAAGCCCACCAAGGGGCCGCGCCTCGGCGGGTCGTCTTCGCACCAGAAGGCGCTTCTGGCCAACCTGGCCACCTCGCTGTTCGAGCACGGCCGGATCAAGACCACCGAGCCCAAGGCGCGGGCGTTGCGGCCGTACGCGGAGAAGCTGATCACTCACGCCAAAAAGGGCACCCTGCACAATCGGCGTGAGGTGCTCAAGAAGATCCGCGACAAGGACGTGGTGCACGCCCTGTTCGCCGAGATCGGGCCGTTCTTCGCCGACCGCGACGGCGGCTACACCCGCATCATCAAGGTCGAGGCGCGCAAGGGCGACAACGCTCCGATGGCCGTGATCGAACTGGTGCGGGAGAAGACGGTGACGGCGGAGGCCGACCGGGCCCGCCGGGTGCAAGCGTCGAAGAAGGCGGCACCGGTGGCGGCAGCGGCGGCACCGCAGGCGGCGGTCGAGCCGGAGGCGGCCACCGGTCCTACCGCCGACGAGGTGGTCGCTGAGCCCACCGAGGAGGCAACCGAGGCCGAGGCAACCTGAGGCCGAGGCAACGGACGCCGCCGACGAGGCCGACGAGGCCCCCGAGGCCCCCGAGGCCGACGAGGCCCCCGAGAATTAGTGGCCCGATCGTCCAGGTCCGTCTTCGGCTCGATATCGCCTATGACGGAACCGATTTCGCGGGCTGGGCGGCGCAGTCGGGGCAGCGGACGGTCGCCGGCGTTCTCGACGAGGCGCTGACGACCGTTTTCCGCACGCCGGTGCGGCTGCGTGCGGCCGGGCGCACGGACACGGGAGTGCACGCCACCGGGCAGGTGGCGCATATGGATGTGCCCGCCGACGCTTTGTCGAACGCCCATCCACGATCACCGCGCACCGGGGAGCCGGAATTCCAGCCGCTGCTCCGGCGCCTCGGCCGGTTCCTGCCCGGCGATGTCCGGATCCTCGCCATCGCCCGCGCGCCGGCGGGTTTCGACGCCCGATTCTCGGCGCTGCGGCGTCACTACACGTACCGGCTGTCGACGGCGGCCTACGGCGTGCAGCCGCTGCAGGCGCGTTACATCACCGCCTGGCCGCGTGTCCTGGATGTGCGAGGCTATGGGCGTCGCGTCGCGAAACCTGTTGGGATTGCACGACTTCGCGGCGTTCTGCCGGCACCGTGACGGAGCCACCACCATCCGGGACCTGCAACGCTTCGACTGGTCGCGCGACGGCGACCTGATTACCGCGGAGGTCACCGCCGACGCGTTCTGCTGGTCGATGGTGCGGTCACTGGTCGGGGCGCTGCTGGCCGTCGGCGAGCATCGGCGCACCCCGGCCTGGTGCCGCAACCTGCTGACCGCGAAAGAGCGGTCCAGCGACTTCGCCGCCGCGCCACCACATGGTTTGACGCTGATCCAGGTGGACTATCCACCCGACCACGAGCTGGCAGCGCGGAATCTGATCACCCGGGATGTGCGCTCCGGGTTAGACCGCGGCTAGATCTTGCTCGCGACGAAAGTAGCGGCCTTATTGGTCATCCCGGGCGCATAGCTGGTATGCGCGGCCCACTCGATGCCGTTCGAGCAGATCGGGTCACCCTGGTTGCACAAGTCGATGATCTTGCCGCCGAAGCCCGGGCTGATGGCGCTCATCAGCCCGCCCGCGCGCCCCGACGGATTCCCGAAGAGGGCGACCGCGGCCACGTGATCGGCCGCTTGGGCCGGTAGCGGCTGGCTGAACCCAAGGGCCGGCAATGGTGCGGCGGTGACGATGTCGATCACGGCGGCGCCCTGGGAGTACCCGCCGAGCACCAGCTTCGTACTGGGGCAATTGCTGGCCATGCGCTGGACGTGGCTGCTGGCGTCATTAGCGCCGCCCGCCGCTGCCAGGAAGTCCTTGCTGGCCGGGTAGTTCACCGCGTACGCCCCGACGCTGCTGGCCGTGTGCTGGCGCAGCGAGCCGATGAATGCCTGGCCCACCTGCCCGACGCCCGCCGGCTCGTCGGTGCCGCGGGCGAATACCACCTCAACGCCCGGGCAAGAAGCCGACGCCTGCGGAGCCACCGCGAACGACAAAGCGGCTGCCGCGACGAACGCTGCGGCCGCCAGGCCGACGAACCGGCGCGTGCGCGGGTTCCTGGGGATAAGCGGCATGACGCGATGCTAAAGGCTACTGGCAGTTCGCCAGTGGACCTGCGCCGCTCGTCGTTTATAACTTTCCGGCAGCGAAACTGGCGGCCTGATCCACCAGCCCGGAGTCGATGTAGGAGGGCTGCAGGTGCGACGGCCAATTCGTCCCTCTCCCACAGATGGGATCGCCGGGCGCGCACTGGTCGATTGTCTTACCGGCGAAGGCGGGCCCGACACCGTGGGTGCCATTGCCGAACAACGCGACCGCTGCGACGTGCTGATCTACACCCGGCGGCAGTGCGCCCCAGACCACGCGGTCAACCACCTCGGCACCCAGCGAATAGCCGCCCAGCACCTCGCGAGTGTTCGGGCAATCTTTCGCCATGGACTGAACATGGCCGCTCATATCGTTGGCGCCGCCGCCGGTGGTGATGTTGGCCGGGTAGTTGACCCCGTACACCCCGACCGACATGCGTGTCTTGGCCCGCAGCGAATTGACGAACGCGTCGCCGACCGCACCGACGCCGGGCGGTTCCTCCCGGCCCCGGGCGAACACCACCTCCGCACCCGGGCAGTCCGCCGATGCCACCGGAATTCCGGTCCCGGTTGGCAAGGGCAGCGTTGCCGGGGCGATCATTAGCGCCGCCGCGAGGAGCGCGGCGGCCCCCAAGCCGGTGGGGCGAAGCATTAGCGGCTAGCCGATCGAATCCGTCAGTGAATCGCCGAAACCAAATCCGGGGCGGGCGTCGGCGACGCTTGCGGGCCTGGCGGGGTCGGCGGGGTCGACTCGTGTATCGATCCGCCGGGGCCGGGGCCGGGGCCGGGTGCCTGCGGGGACGGCCCGGGCCACTCTGGGGCCTGCCCGGGCGAGGGGTAGGGGCCGGGCGCCTGCGGGGACGACCCCGGCACCTGCGGCCCGAACCCGGGCACCTCCCGGCCGGAACCGGCCAAGAGCCTGGACGCCACGAAAGCCGCTGCCTGGGTGGTGTACACCGGGACGTAGCCCTCGGTATGCCCGCTCCACTCGTTGCCCGGCCCTGCGTGACAGATCGGGTCGTTGGGGTTGCACAGGTCGATCGCCTTGGAACCGAGCAGTGCGCTCTTGGTGGGCAGCGAGCCGCCGGCGCGGTCGGCCACGTCGCCGAAGGTGGCGACCGCCGTGACGTGGCTGGCTAACGATGCCGACAGCGCATTACCCCAGTCGATGCCGCCGATGGGAACGCCGGCCACGATGTCCATCACGGATGCGCCTTGCGAGTAGCCGCCCAGCACGATCTGGGTGTTCGGGCAATGGTCCACCGTGGACTTGACGTGGTTAATGGTGTCGTTGGCTCCGTCACCACCGTGCAGCTGCAGCTTGCTGGCGGCGTAGTTCACCCCGTATGTCTTGATGTTCAGGCCAGACTGCTGCCGCAGGGACTCGACGAAAGAGTCGCCGACCCGGCCGAGGCCGGCTGGTTCGTTGGTGCCGCGGGCGAAGACGACCTCGGCGTCCCCGCAGTCGTCGGCTGACGCCTTCGGGAGGGAACCGGGCATGCCCGGGGCGGCCATCAGGACGGCAGCGGCGGCGAGGACGGCAGCTCCCGAGCTGGCCCGGCGACCGATGAGGTGGGATTTCACGCCCAAATTTTACCCGCAACCAGGGAAAATGAAACGTCCGCAGCTGTGTAGGGCCTGTGCAGAACCGTCGGCCTGTGGCAGGCATCACGCCTACCGTGATCTGGTGCCGCGGCAACCGACCACCAGGCTGCACGTCAGCGGCTACCGATTCCTGCTGCGCCGTGTCGAGTGCGCGTTGCTGCGCAGGGATGTCAGCACGGTCAACGAACCCCTGCGCACGCATACCGCCGCATTGGGCCTCGGGTGTGTACTGGCGGCTGCCGTCGTCGCGGGGTGCGCCTTTCTTGCTTTGCTGCGTCCGCAGCCGGCGCTGGACCGCGCCCAGATCGTCATGGGTCAAGAATCCGGAGCGCTGTACGTTCGCGTCGGCGACACCTGGCATCCGGTGCTGAACCTGGCCTCGGCGCGCTTGATAGCGGGGACCAACGCCAACCCGCAGCCGGTACGTGAATCCGCACTCAGGCACACCAAACGCGGTCCGCTGCTGGGTATTCCGGGTGCACCGCAATTCATCGGCCAGCCGCTGCCCGGCGATGAAGCGGCCTGGACGATCTGCGACACGCACGGAAGCACGGCCACGACCGTCGTCGTCGGGCCCGCGGCAGGTCCGCGTCTTTCGGCCGAGCAGACCGCCCTGGTGGCACCCGCCGCAGGTTCGCCGGCGTACCTGCTTTACCACGGCCGACGGGCAGTGGTGGATCTGACTGATGCGGCGGTTGTGCGAGCGCTGCGGTTGGAGGGCCGGGCGCCCGCCACCGTCTCACAAGCGTTGCTGAACGCGGTGCCGGAGGCACCCCCGATCAGGCCGCCGCGCATTCGCGGTGCGGGCGGCCGCGCCCGGGGCGGCCTGAGCGAATTCCCGGTCGGCAGCGTGCTTCGCATCACTCGCGCCGATGGTGACGAGTATTACGTGGTGTTGGTCACCGGGGTCCAGCGAATCGGTCAGGTGGTCGCGGAT
The DNA here is from genome assembly GCA_963840045.1 of uncultured Actinomycetota bacterium. Classification (GTDB taxonomy): domain Bacteria; phylum Actinomycetota; class Actinomycetes; order Mycobacteriales; family Mycobacteriaceae; genus Mycobacterium. The sequence continues at coordinate 257,486 of CAWIXL010000001.1, forward strand.
CTACTGCGTTTCAGCGATTCGCAGGGCACCGCCACCGCGATCGCGGTGGCACCCGATGTCATTCGCGCAGCTCCGGTGACGAATACGCTGCCGGTGACCAGCTATCCCGACCGGGCGCCGACACCGTTGGATGGTGGGGACACTTTGTGCGTGACGTGGGCGCCGGGGCCGGCCGGCCGTGCCGACATCGGCTTCCTGGCGGGTAGTGGCCTGCCGCTGCCAGGTGGGCAGGCGCCGGTGAGATTGTCGCAGGCCGATGGCGGCGGCCCCGCGCTCGACGGGGTCTATGTGCCGCCCGGTCGGAGTGCCTTCGTGCGTGCCACGAGCTTGTCTGGTCCCGGCGCGCGGCCCGCAGCTGCCGGCACGCGATACCTGGTCACCGACACCGGTGTGCGGTTCGCGATCCACGACGACGACGCGGCACATGACCTGGGTCTGCCGGCGGTGGCGCAACCCGCGCCGTGGCCGGCGCTGGCGGCGCTGCCGTCCGGACCGGAACTGAGCAGACAGAGCGCGTCAGTCGCCCGGGACGTCGTCGCCGCGGCGGGAACGCCCTAAACGCCCTGGCCGGCGGGCCGCCGCCGCGGTGGCCATCGCCGCCACCAGCACGACCAGGCAGATCGCCGCGCCGCCGAAGGCGGTGTCTCGGGCGTGATCCGGCGTCCCGGAAGGCGGCGCTTGGGTTGGCGGCACGGGTAGTCGCTCGGGTTTGGCCGTAGTAGTTGGCGAGGTGGGTGGCGGGGTCGAGTCGGTGCTCACCGCGGCCAGTGCGTCGACCGTGCCGTTGCCGACGAACGGATCCCACCCGGCGGGCGGGTGATGGGCGGTCGACTCGATGCGCTGCATCACCTGTCGTGCGGTCAGGGCCGGGAACCGGGCCCGGATCAGCGCGGCCAGCCCGCTGACGACGGGCGCGGCATAGCTGGTGCCGGACAGCGGCGCCGCGGCCACGTCCACCCAGGGTCCGGCCAGCGTGAACGCCGCGGGCGCCCCGTCGGCGTTCACCGATCCGACCGTCAACACGTAGTCGTCGTACCAGGCCGGACTGACCACAACCGTGACGGTGTCCCAGGTTGCGCCGGACCGCTGAGGCGGACACTGCGCGGCGCCGCCGCCCGTGTTGCCGCCCGTGTTGCCGGCCGCGGCGACGACGACGGCGTTCTTGACATCGACCGCGTACGCGAGGGCGGCGCCCAGCGCGCGATCGTCGAGAGCCGACGAGACCGGAACGCAGGCGACCGAGGAAATGTTGATCACCGACGCGCCGAGATCGGCGGCCGTCCGGACCGCTTTTGCCATGGTGTCGACGTCACCGAACCCCATGCCGGATCGGTCGCTGGCCGGAGCGTATTTGGCACTGGACTGCCGGATACTGATCAAGGTGGCTTCGGGCGCCACGCCGCTGTAGTTGCCTGCCTCGGAATCCGTTGCGGCAGCGATAATTCCGGCCACCGCCGTGCCGTGTGCATCGCAATCCTGGGTGCCGTCGCCGGTGGAGACGTAGTCGCCGCCGGCCACCACCTTGGGTAGCCGCCGATGTGGCGCGACGCCCGTGTCGATGACCGCGACCCGTTGGCCCGCTCCCCGGGTGAGCTGCCAGACCTGCGGCAGATCGAGGCCTGCCAGCTGATCACGGCCCAGACCCGGCTCCGCCGTCACCGCTGCGCATACCTCGCGCTGCACGGCCGGCCGCGGCGGCGCCGGCAATCCCGGTTCGGGCAGCCACTTGTCCTCGATCGGCGGCGGCGAAACCGCGTGTACCACCGGCGTCCCACACTCGGATAGCGAGATGAGAGCGACCACCGCCAGCAGCCGCACGACGCGTGAAGCCAGGTTCACAGCAGGTCCAGGCCGCGAACGGCGCCGTAGAGGCCGCATATCCAGCAGGTCAGCGGCACCATCACGACCAGCACCAGACACTCCAGCAGCTCGACGCCGCGGCGCGCGATTGGTGAGAGCGGGGTCGCGGCGAAACCCAGGTAGCTGGCGGCGGCGACCGACGACGCCGTCACCGTGACTAGCCATGGTCCTTGTCGTGTGCCGGATACGGTTAGGGCGAACGCTGTTGCGGCCGTGGCGAATCCGGTTACGACGAACATCAGCATTCTTGTCCTGTCGATATGCGAACGTGCCCTTAGTAGCAGCAGTGTGCCGGTGAGAGCGGCGAGCGCGATGCCGCCCACGCGCGCCGCCCCGCTGGTACGGGCGGCCAGCGCGGTGAGGATGGCACCAAGCGCGGCCGACGCCGAAAAGGCGGCGAGCAGGCTGGTCAACCAGTTGTCGGCACGGATCGCCTTGCCGGCCAGAACATCCGCGTCCGGACCGGCAAGTCTTGACGACGGCTGCGGCGACAACCCCGCCAATCCCACCGACAGCCGCGCGGCAGCCTCGAGCAGGCCCAGGAATAACAGCGCGGCTACCGAACCGATGACGTGCAACGGGGCCGCGGTGATGACGCCCGCCAGCGCGGCGACGGCGACCGCGACCGCGAACCACGACAGGGCGGTCAATGTGACTACGCCACAGCCAGTTAGGCGCAACGCCAGCACCGACGTGACTGCCGCCGTCATCGCGGCCAGCAGCACATGGGGAGCGCCCGGAGGACCGGGCACCGCCAGCAGCCCGGCGACCGCGGCAAATGCTGTGGCGACGACACTCAGCGTGAGCCCGGCGATCGCATCCCGATAGGCCCGGTGCGCGATCGTGGCAAACAGCAGGGCGACCAAGCCGGCCGTGGCGGCGGCTACTGTGGTGCCGGCGGCGTTGGTGCCCAGAGTGTTTCGAACAAGCAGCAGACAACCAATGCCGGTGATACCGCCCGCAGCGACCGCGCCGGTAAGCCGGACCGCACGCCGGCGCGCTTGCTTGCCGGCCGGCGGGACGGCGGCGCCCAGTGCGGCCGACACGGCCTCGGCCACGTCGTCGCAATAGGGGGCGGGCATTTCGGTGGCGCACTGGCTCAAGACCAGAACGGCACCATCTCGGATTCCGTTTTGCGCCAATGTCGTCGATGCCGGGAGTGGGGGCAACCCGGGGCGAGACAGCCGGTAGCGCACGGCCTCCGCACGAGCCGGACGGTCGGTGCCTCGGCCTTCCAGGACCCCGACGATTGCCGGAATCAATGCGGCCACGGGGACCGCGGCGGGCAGGGCTAAGTCGACGGCGGTGGTGCCGGCGTGAACGCAGACACGGCGCAAGCCCGGATCGAATGCAGACACGCATCGGCACGTTAGTTGCTCTGCGATGCGCCGGCATTCGTCAATCCACAGGTGACTTGCCGCCGATTTCGGCACCGCGTAGCGTCGCCACGCTGTCAGGAAGGGCCGGCATGACACAGAGTTTCGCACCCGCGGTACGGCTGCTGCCGCCGGTGTCGGCCCCTGCCGACATCGCGGTTGCCGCGCCGCCCGAGGTGGCGCGCCCAACATCGTCGGGCCTGTTGTTGCGCCTGCTGCCCGCCGTCATGTCGGTTGCGGCGCTGGGGGTGATGGCGGTGGCTTTCTTCTCGGGGTCGGGCGTTACCCGCAGCCCCACCTTCCTGGCGTTGCCGATGACGATGCTGCTTTCGGTGGTGGTGACCGCGGTAACCGGACGCGGGCGCGGTGCCGGGGTCGACGGCGACCGCGCCGAATATCTCGACTATCTGAGTGACCTACGCGGCACCGTGACGGAAGCCGCGGCGGCACAACGCTTCGCGCTGAACCGGGATCATCCGGACCCCGACACATTGTGGACGCTGACCGGCGGGCCGCGGATGTGGGAGCGGCGGGCCGGCGACTCCGACTTCTGCCTGGTCCGCGTCGGTATGGGAACCCGACCGCTCGCCACCCGTTTGGTCGGCCCGGAGACCGGGTTGCCGCGGAGCTCGGATCCGGTTACCGCCGCCGCGCTGCACCGGTTTCTGAGCGCGCATTCGGCGATTGCGGATGTGCCCATCGCGCATCCGTTGCACGGCGGCGCGATGGTGACGATCGGCGGCGACTCGACCCGGGCACGCGCCCTGCTGCGCGCGATGATCTGCCAACTGGCCGTGCTGCACGCGCCCGATCAGTTGTTGATCGCCGGCGTGGTCAGTGAGCACAATCGCGCCGATTGGGAGTGGCTGAAATGGTTGCCGCACAATCAGCATCCGCGCGCCGCCGATGCCGTGGGGTCGGCCCGCATGGTGTACCCGACCTGGGGGCAGGCCGAAAATGTGCTCAGCAGAATCACCGGACTGGCGCACGTGGTGGTGGTCTCCGACCTTGGGCAGTGCGGCATCACCGCGCCTGTCGCCGGTGCGGCCATCCTCGAGGTGGGCTCTGGCCGCGACGGTGCGCCGTTGGCGTTCGGGTGTTCCGCCGGAGCTGAAAAGTTGCTGCGCCCCGACCAAATGGATCCGGTGGACGCGCTGACATGTGCGCGCCTGCTGGCGGCCTACCGGGTGGACGGGCCAGCTCGACACTGCCGCACGGGGTGGCAGGATCTCCTCGGCGTCGGCGAAATCGGCCGCTTTGATCCGATCACACTGTGGCGCGGTCAAAACCACCGCGATCGACTCTGCGCTCCGATCGGAACCACGGCGGACGGCGTGCCGCTGGAGCTCGACATCAAGGAGCCCGCCGAAAACGGGATGGGTCCGCACGGGCTCTGCATCGGTGCGACCGGATCCGGAAAGTCGGAGCTACTGCGCACCGTCGCGCTGGGCATGATGGCCCGCAACTCTACCGAGGTGCTCAACCTGCTGCTGATCGACTTCAAAGGTGGCGCAACATTTCTCAACCTGTCCAAGGCCCCGCACGTGGCCGCGGTGATAACCAACCTCGCCGAGGAAGCATCCCTGGTCGCCCGGATGCGGGACGCGTTGGCCGGTGAGATGAGCCGTCGGCAACAGCTGCTTCGCACGGCGGGCAACTTCGTCAGCGTCGCGGCTTATGAGGATGCCCGCCGGGCCGGCGCTCGATTGGCCGCGCTGCCCACGCTGTTCATCATCGTCGACGAGTTCTCCGAGTTGCTCAGCCAGCATCCAGATTTCGCCGACATGTTCGTGGCGATCGGGCGGCTGGGCCGGTCGCTGGGCATGCATCTGCTGCTGGCCAGTCAGCGGCTCGACGAGGGCCGGCTGCGCGGCCTGGAAGCGCACCTGTCCTATCGTGTGTGCCTGAAAACGCTGTCCGCCAGCGATTCACGGACCGTCTTGGGGACACTGGATGCTCATGAGCTGCCGAACACCCCCGGCGCCGGTTTCCTGCGGTCGCCGACCGGGGACCTGATTCGGTTCCAGACCGCATTCGTGTCCGGACCGCTTCAGACCGAACAGATCCGTCGGCAGGTGGCTTCGCCATCAGTGCAGCCGTTCACCACATGGACCGTAGGACCGGTTGTTGACGGTGATGTCGTGGCGGCGAATTCGAAACCCGCACGTACCGTTTTGCATACGGTGCTGGATCGACTGTCGGGACACGGACCACCCGCGCACCCGATATGGCTGCCGCCGCTGGGGGAGGCACCGGCACTGCAGGCCGTGTTACGCGACGCCGAATCCGTCGTTGGCACGTTGACGGTGCCCATCGGCGTCGTCGATCGACCGTTCGAGCAGCGGCGGACGCCGCTAATGGTCGACTTATCCGGAGCCGCGGGCAATGTCGCCGTCGTCGGCGCACCCCAATCGGGCAAGTCGACAGCGTTGCGCACGCTGATCACGGCCCTGGCCGCCACGCACGACCCAAGTCAGGTGCAGTTCTACTGCCTGGATTTCGGTGGTGGATCGCTGGCTTCGGTGCGGTTGTTGCCGCACGTCGGCGCTGTGGCCGGCAGAGCCGAGCCGCGGCTCGTCGAACGCATGGTCGCAGAACTGGAATCAATCGTCCGGTCCCGGGAGGTGTCGTTACGCGAACACGGCGTCGACGGATGGGGACACGTGTTCCTGGTCGTCGATGGCTGGGCCGGCCTGCGGCATGAGTTCGAAGGTCTGGAGGAGTCGATCATCGCGCTTGCGGTCCAGGGGCTTTCGTTCGGTGTCCACGTGGTGTTGTCGGCGTCGCGCTGGGCGGAGATCAGACCGTCGTTGAAGGATCAGCTCGGCGCCCGTATCGAGTTGCGGCTCGGCGATCCCGCCGATTCCGAAGTGGACCGCAGGCGAGCCCAGCAAGTACCTCTCGACAAAGCGGGCCGCGGCCTTTCCCGCGAGGGACTGCACATGCTGATCGCCCTGCCCGGTGACGGTGCTTGGTTACCGCGGCGTCGGGGTGACGTGGTTGCGCCCCCGATACCCCTACTGCCCACGCGGGTGGACTACGAGGCCGTCGTGCCGGGCGACGGCGTCCTGCTCGGCATCGATGAGCGTCGGTTACATCCGGTTGCAGTCGATTTCGACCGTCATCCGCATCTGTTGATCGTCGGGGACAACCAGTGCGGAAAGACCGCCGCACTGCGGGTCCTGTGTCGCGAGATCGTCCGGACCAAGACGGCCCGCCAAGCCCAACTACTGATCGTCGACTTTCGGCGCACGTTGCTCGGCGTCGTCGAGTCGGAACATCTTGGCGGCTATGCGATGTCGCCGGCCGCGCTGGGCGCGTTGCTCCCGGATGTGGTCGAGCTGCTGCGGGTGCGGATGCCGCCTGCGGACGTGACCCACGCGCAGCTGCGGGACAGGTCTTGGTGGTCCGGCGCGGACGTCTACGTCGTGGTCGACGACTACGATCTGGTCGCCGCATCGGCAGGCAACCCGCTGTCGGCGCTACTCGAATACCTGCCGCATGCAACCGATATCGGCCTGCACTTGGTCGTGGCACGACGCAGCGGGGGAGCGGCGCGTGCCCTGTTCGAGCCGTTGCTGGCGGGGTTGCGTGACCTGGGCTGCCTGGGATTGATGATGAGCGGAAGTCCGGACGACGGCCCGCTGTTGGGTTCCATACGGCCATCCGCGCTGCCGCCGGGGCGCGGCATTTTGGTCAAGCGGGCCGGTGACGAGCAGATGGTCCAAGTGGCCTGGACCGCACCCGGATGAGCCCTTCGCATCGCGTCATGATCGAGGCGGGCCCCGGCTTGGTGCGCCGATTATGTTGTGACACAGGTGCGGTCGCGGATGCTGAAATGTGTGAAGCTGCGCTGGGCGCCATTGATGACCAGGTGGCGCTGGTGGGTGGGCGCCCCGTCGCCGTCGAAGCGCTATGGCGGACCATGCTGCGGTCATTGCACTGTGGCAGCCGAGCAGGCGTGACCGTCGTACACCCGTCGTGGTGGCCGGCGTCTCGTGTCGATGTGGTCACCAAAGCCGCGCGGGCCCATTGTCCCGATGATTATGTGGCGCAACCACGCTCGTGGCTGCTGAGGCGGGCTATGCCGGATTCGGGGCCGGATAGGGACGAATGCGTGGTCGTGGAGATCGCGGACCGGTTGGTGGCGATCGGTGGTACCGAGGTTGTCGCGGTACCCCGCCTAACCGAGCCGAACCCGGTGGCCGACGAGGTTGCGCGTGTCATCGCCGGCATGGCGCCGGGGACGGTGCTGATCGACGGGCCGCGCACTGTGCCCGGGGCGCCGGCGCTCGCGGCGTCGATCGCTGACGCGGTGCGGGGTGGCGGCCACAAGGTGCTGCAGGTCGATGACACCCGGCTGCCCGGATTGGCCCGACTGGCCGCGGCGGCCGCGTCGCCGCAACCGTCCGAGCCGCAGGCACCGGCAGTGCGTGTTCGACTTCGCGGCCGAACGCTTGCCGCGCTTGCGGCCGCCGGTGTGGTCCTGGCGGTCCTGGGCCCGACGGTGCCGGGTGGGCCGACTGTGGTCTCCGCGGGCCGCCGCGACGCCGCACCCGCCGTCATCCCGTCCACCGCATTTCTGGTGGAAGGCCGCGTCGGGCTGACGGTTCCGGCAAGTTGGCCCACGCAGCAGGTAGTAGCCGGGCCCGGTTCGGCGCGAGTCCAGGTCACGTCGCCGTCGGATCCAGAGGTGGCGTTGCACGTGACTCAATCGAGCGTGGTCGGTGAGACGCTGTCCAGCACCGCCGAGCGGTTGAAGCAGGCAATCGCCGCGGAGCCTGATGGCGTATTCGTTGACTTCAATCCGTCTGGATCCAGCGCCGGCCGACCGGCGGTGACCTACCTCGAGGTGCGCGCCACCCATCACGTGCGGTGGACGGTGTTGCTGGACGGTTCCGTTCAGATCAGCGTCGGATGCCAGAGCAGGCTCGGTGGGGAAGACGCCGTTCGGGAGGCGTGCGATCAGGCGGTGCGGTCCGCGCATGCGGTCGGATAACCCGATGGAACCAAACCGGTGCCGGCGCGGTCGTACCTGGTATGGGAGCACCGAACACACTGACTACCGACTTCGACCTGATGCGGTCGGTCGCGAACACGACGGATGCCCGCAACGAGGAAATCCGGGCGATGCTGCACGCATTCATCGGCCGGATGATCTCTGTGCCGCCGTCGGTGTGGGGCGGGCTGGCGGCCGCGCGGTTCAAGGACGTGGTGGATCGGTGGAACGCCGAATCGACGCGGCTGTACCACGTCCTGCACGCGATCGCCGAGACCATTCGGCACAACGAGGCCGCGCTGCGCGAGGCCGGTCAGAACCATGCACACCACATCGCCGCCGCCGGCGGCCATCTGTGATCGAGGGGAACCAGCTGTGGACCCGTTGCTGTCGTACAACTTCGGCGAAATCGAATACTCCGTTCGCCAGGAGATCCATAACACCTCGGCGCGGTTCAATGCCGCGCTGCAGGAACTGAGGGCACAGATCGCGCCGTTGCAGCAGCACTGGACCCGTGAAGCGGCGGCCGCGTACCAAGTCGAACAGGCTAAATGGCAACAGTCGGCTACCGCGCTCAACGAGATCCTGGTCGACCTCGGTAATGCGGTACGCGACGGCGCCGACGACGTGGCGAACGCCGATCGCCGAGCCGCGGGCAGCTGGGCAAAGTAGCCGCGCCCCCAATTCCTGTGTGGTCCCGACGGAGGAGAGCCGTCGGGACCACACAGTCGTTTTGACCTGCGGGGATGCCGGTCGGTAAGCTGCTCGGTTGGCGTACGGTACGCCAGGGCCTCGGGTCAATATCGGTCGCCGAGATCACCCCACCGTTCAACGCCTGACCGATACCCGGCTCACACCGGGATCCACCCGAGAGAAAGACAAGGTAAGCGCTGTGCCTACATATGCGCCCAAGGCGGGTGACACCACGAGGTCGTGGTACGTCATCGACGCCACGGACGTGGTGCTTGGCCGCCTTGCCGTCGCGGCGGCCACTCTGCTGCGCGGCAAGCACAAGCCCACGTTCGCTCCCAACGTCGACGGCGGTGACTTCGTCGTCGTCGTCAACGCCGACAAGGTCGCCATCAGCGGCGACAAACTGCAGCACAAGATGGCTTACCGCCACTCGGGCTATCCCGGCGGCCTGCACAAACGCTCGATCGGCGAGCTGATGCAAAAGCACCCCGAGCGGGTGGTGGAGAAAGCGATCGTCGGCATGCTGCCCAAGAACAAGCTCAGCCGCCAGATCCAGCGCAAGCTGCACGTCTACGCCGGTCCGGAGCATCCCCACACCGCGCAGCAGCCGGTTCCGTACGAGATAAAGCAGGTGGCGCAATGACCGAGACCAGCGTCGAAACCAGCCCAGCAGCCAACCCGGCCGGGGAGTCCGCGGCCGAAACTCCGGCAGTCAAGCCCCGCGAATCCTTCGTGCTCGAGCGGCCCATCCAGACCGTCGGCCGTCGCAAGGAGGCTGTGGTGCGGGTGCGGCTGGTGCCCGGCACCGGCCAGTTCAAACTCAACGGCCGCAGCTTGGAGGACTACTTCCCGAACAAGGTGCACCAGCAGCTCATCAAGGCCCCGCTGGTCACCGTCGACCGGGTGGAAAGCTTCGACATCTTTGCTCTCCTGCACGGTGGCGGCCCGTCTGGTCAGGCCGGCGCGCTGCGTCTCGGCATCGCCCGGGCGTTGATTCTGGCATTTCCCGACGACCGCCCCCCACTGAAGAAGGCCGGCTTCCTCACCCGTGATCCGCGTGCCACCGAGCGCAAGAAGTACGGCCTGAAGAAGGCCCGTAAGGCGCCGCAGTACAGCAAGCGCTGATCAACAGCGATCACATTCTGGCCGCAACCGGGCGCAGGGGCGGCGTGTCTGCGCACAATCCGGCCCGGTTTCAGCCAGAAAAGAATGGGCACGTTTAGGGCAGTAATAGTCCAAGACCGTCAACTGTGAGAGGTTTGTCCGCATGGGTCGACTATTCGGCACCGACGGTGTTCGCGGAGTCGCCAATCGCGAGTTGACCGCCGAGCTGGCGCTGGCACTCGGCGCCGCGGCGGCGCGGCACTTGGCGAGTTCGGGCGAACCGGGCCGACGGGTCGCCGTGGTCGGCCGCGATCCACGGGCCAGTGGCGAGATGCTGGAGGCGGCCGTCATCGCGGGCCTGAGCAGTCAGGGTGTCGACGCGCTGCGGGTCGGGGTTCTTCCGACGCCGGCGGTGGCCTATCTGACCGGCGCTTATGACGCCGACTTTGGTGTGATGATCTCGGCATCACACAACCCGATGCCCGACAACGGCATCAAGATCTTCGGGCCCGGCGGCTACAAGTTGGACGACGACACCGAGGACCAGATCGAGGACCTGGTGGCAGCCGGACCAGGGTTGCGGCCGGTGGGCGCGGGGATCGGCCGTGTCGTCGACGCCGACGACGCGATGGATCGCTACCTGCGCCAGATCGGCAAGGCCGCCACTATTCGGCTCGACGGCCTGACCGTGGTCGTCGACTGTGCCCATGGCGCGGCGTCGTCCGCGGCACCGCGGGCGTACCGGGCGGCCGGCGCCCGGGTCATCGCGATCAACGCCGATCCCAACGGGCTGAACATCAACGACAGCTGCGGATCGACGCACCTGGAATCGCTGCGATCAGCGGTGACGGCCCATCGCGCGGATCTGGGCCTGGCGCACGACGGGGACGCCGACCGGTGCCTGGCCGTCGATGCCGACGGTGAACTCGTCGACGGCGACGCCATCATGGTGATGCTCGCGCTGGCGATGCGAGAGGCGGGCGAACTGGCTCGCGACACCCTGGTGACCACGGTGATGAGCAACATGGGGCTGCACCTGGCCATGCGCTCGGCGGGCGTCACGGTGCGCACGACCGGCGTCGGCGACCGCTACGTCCTGGAAGAGTTACGCGCCGGCGACTACAGCCTCGGCGGCGAGCAATCCGGCCACATCGTGATGCCCGCGCTCGGCTCGACCGGCGACGGGATCGTCACGGGGCTACGACTGATGACGCGCATGGCGCAGACCGGTTCGTCGCTGGCCGAGCTCGCCTCGGCGATGCAAACGTTGCCGCAGGTGCTGATCAACGTCGAGGTCGCCGATAAGGCCAGCGCCGCCGCGGCGTCTTCGGTGCAGACCGCGGTCCAGGAGGCCGAGGCTGAATTGGGGGACACGGGGCGAATTCTGTTGCGTCCCTCAGGAACTGAGCCGATGATCCGGGTCATGGTGGAAGCGGCTGACGTAGACGTCGCACACCGGGTGGCCAATCGAGTAGCCGATGCGGTGAGCGCTCAGCGCTGATCCCCGAAAACGCTGGAACCGCGACGCGAGGTCGGGCGTCGGATTAAGCATGAGATTCGTTACCAGCACAGGAGTCGACGTCGCGGCGGTGCGTGCGGTCGCCGACCGATTGGGCGCGGCGGCCGACCTTATCGACGACGCGGCAAGTGACCACCTGGCGAGGCTGTCCTTCGGCGGGGCCACCGCGGGTCGCGCGCATATCGCGCGTGGTGACGCGCTGCGCACCGGGCTGGAACGGTTGGCGGCTGAGTTGTCACAGTGGTCACGAGCGGCCGACGAGATCGCCGTGAGCCTGCGAGCCAGTGCCGACCGTTATGCCGATGCCGAGTTGTATGCCGCGGCGCGAATTGCCTGACCGTGGCCGACCGGTTAGACGTCGCCGGGCGCCTCGCCGAGGGCCTGCCCGCCGTCGAGCACACGCAGAGATACGTGGGCGCTTGCCAAATGCTTGGCTACCAGCACCCCGACCTGACGTCGCGCCCCACCCAGATCCGCGACTGGTACGACAGCGAGGACGGCCTGGACCTTCGCGCGCTCGACAACGACTGCGCTCAGCTACGGGCGGCCGCGGCCGCGCTCACCGAAGTGCTGCGGATGCAGCGCGCCCAGATCGGCGAGTTGACTGCGGCGTGGACCGGGCCCGCAGCGGATGCCGCGGTTTGGTTTCTGCAGCGTCATTGTGATGCCGCAAGCATGGTGGCCACCGAAGTTCGCGCGGCGGCGCAACGGTGCGAGGCGCTGCGCGACAACCTGTGGCACCTGGTCGACCTCAAGGTCGCAACGGCCATCGGCATCGATGACCGCACGTTGACTCGGCAGTCCGCGTGGTTGGCCGCCGCCGATGTGGTCACCATCGGGGTCGGGGATCGCCAGACGGCTGCAGAGGTGGTTCAGCAACAGATAAAACCCTACGTGGACAACGATATTCGCGACGAGTGGTTGACCGCCATGCGTTCCACACGAGCCGGGGTGGCGGCGTCCTATGGCATGGTCACCGACCGGTTCTCCGCCGTGCCGGCGGCGTCCTTTGAGATTCCAAGCGATCTCGGGCCGGACCGCCAACTTCGCCCATCGGGCCCATTGGGCCCGCCGGCCCGTCCGAGCGCGCCAGCGACGACGGCCGCGGTCGCGCCGGTCGCTACCCTTCCGAGTCTCCCGCCGGATCCCGTGCCGCTCGCGACGGCGACGTTCCCGACGCAGGAATTGGGAACGTCGTTGGGCGATGCTCCGGCGATGAACCCGGGTGTCGGCAGTGCCGCAGGTCTTGACGGCTTGAGCGGTCTTGGGGGCCTCAGTGGGCTGGCCAATCGGATCGTCGAGTCGATGGGTGGCCTGTTGGGTTCGGGGGCTGAGCAGCTCGCGGACGAGGATCCCTTCGGCGAAGATCGGTTCGACAAGGATCCGTTCGACAAGGGGATAACCGAGCACGAGGACAAGGAAGACGACGAGGACGAGGAGGACGACAAGGACCACGAGGACGCCAAGGCGCTACCGCCCGAAGGCGCGCCACCCGCCGGCCTACCGCCAGCCGCCGACCTGCCGCCACCCGCCAACCAGCCGCCGCTGGCTGTTACGCCGCCTGCCGATGCCGCGGGACCGCCGGCCACCGTGCCGCCGACGACCGGGCCGGCGCCTGTGCGGGGGTCACCGCCATCGGGTGGATCAACCCCGTGTGAGATCGCCGCCGACCAGGTTCCTCAGGCCGGGGGGTGATAGATCAGGCGGGCCGTAGCTCCAGCACCTCCTCGACGTAGCGCACGGATTCTCCTGGGTCCTTCGTCATCGGGCTGACCAAAAGCGTTGTCACGCCGGCTTCGACGAAGGCAGCAAGGCGTTCGGCGATGAATCCGCGGGGGCCGATCAGAGAGATCGCGCGCACCAATTCGTCGGGCACCGCGTCGATGGCCTCACGTTTCCGGCCGGACAGGTAAAGCTCCTGGATCCGGTTCGCGACTTCGCCGTACCCGTAGCGCATTGCCAGGTTGTGGTAGAAGTTCCTGCCCTTGGCGCCCATCCCCCCGAGGTAGAGGGCCAGTTGCGGTTTGGTCCACGACAGCCGGTCGTCCACGTCCTCGCCGATGGCCAGCGACGTGTGCACCATGACATCCAGCGCGCCCAGAGCGGGATCCCGTTTGGCCGTGCCGGCGGCCAGCGGCTCGCCCCAGACCGACGCGGCTTTCTCGGGATGGAAGAAGACCGGCTGCCAGCCCTCCGCGATTTCGGCGGTCAGCTCGACATTCTTTGGTCCCAGCGCCGCGATCGAGATCGGAATGCGCTCGCGCACTGGTTGATTGATGAGTTGAAGAGGTTTGCCCAGACCCGTGCCTCGATCCTTGGGCAGCGGAACTTGGTAGTGCTTTCCGTCGTATTGCACCCGCTCGCGGCGCCACACCTGCCGGCAGATCTCCACGACCTCGCGGGTGCGGCCCAATGGGGCGTCGAATTCGACGCCGTGAAACCCCTCCATCACCTGGGGGCCGGAGGTGCCGATGCCGAGCCGGAATCGGCCGCCCGACACGAAATCCAGACCCGCGGCGGTCATCGCCAGCAGCGATGGTGTGCGGACATAGATAGGAAACACCCCGGAGGCCAGTTCGACGGTGCTGGTCCTGGCGGCCAGAAACCCCAGCTGGCTGACGGCGTCGAACGAATACGCCTCAGCCACCACAGCTACATCGATGCCGGACTTCTCCAGCTCGACGACGCGGTCGGCGGCTTCATGAAAGCCACCCGAATAATCCAGTGCGATCCCGATTCGCATCGACAACACTTACCTTTACTAGACTCGTGCTCTGCTAATGGCCACTCACTGAGCAAATGGCGGCGACTAAACAGGACGCGATTTTTCTGAGCTTCAGAGGGCAAGTTAGGATACGGCTGCTCGGTGCGGCCGCGCCGGGCTGACCTTGTCTAAATCCGCCTTGGCGCAAGTGATTTCGACTATCGCTAAGGCACCAGTAGGGCCCAGGTACTAACGGTTGTTCGGGGCACCGCAGACGCCAGCCTGCTGACAGGCGGCCCCGGGGCCACCCCCTGGCGCCCTGTTGACCGGGGTGTTGCACGGCGCATGCGGAGTCGACACCTGCCCGGGAGCGCAGTCCGTTGGTGGTGCCGCCGACGCCGGCACCGCCAGGAGCGTTCCCAATGAAAACACTCCACTGAATAGGGCCACAAGAATTGATTTCCTCGCCCGAATTGCGTCCACAACGCCCGGCGATGCTGCCTTGTTCATCGTAATTCTCTTTTCTGAGAAGCCGTCCAGCGTAATAAACATACGCTTGCTCAGCCCTACCCACTTCTGCTGGGCCCCAGGCTACTTCAGCAGCGCGACGATCTTCTCTTCAGGAGTCACCGGGAGGGCCTCGGGGTCGATCGGGTCGGTCCCCGGCAGCTGCACTTCGGGATCGGCGAAGTCGCTGTAGGTCTTGTCACCACTGAGCGTGTAGAGCAGATAGCCGGTCAACAGCGCCCGCGCCGTCCGCTGTGTGGAGCGGTGCGGTCCGGGAAGCCCGACCACTCTTCTCAGCAGCCGGCCCTCGACCAGGCCCTTGGCTTCCCCCTTTTTGACGATGCGCAGCGTGGCCGCATCCCAGACCTCGGAAAGCGCAAGGGCGTTGGAAGTCAACGTCTTTGGATCTCCCGGCGCGGTCAAGATCAAACCCGGTACCTTCAGCGACGCGGCCGGCTGCTCCGGCGGGGGACTGGTCACCGTCGGGAAGAGGGCGGCCACCGCCGCGGGTTTGGCCGGCATGCCGGCAGCGGCGAACACCGCGGCCGATCCACCGAAGCCGTGGCCCACCAGGCCGAGCTTGGCCGGGTGCACACTGATCTCGCCAGGCCCCAGCCGCACACCGGCCACGATGTCGAGGGCGGTGCCCAGATCGAAGGCCAGGTTGAGGACCGACGGCGCGAGTCCCCGCTGGGTGTCGGGTGCGCCGGCCACGATGCCCCAGGACGCCAAATGCTCGAGCAGGCCGCGATACTGGGCGGTGCCGGTGAGCCAGTCATGGCCGAAGGCGACGGCGGGCAGGTTCAGTCCGGCTTCCGGCGTGTACACCACCCCGGGCAGTCCGGCAAAGGCCAGGTCACCACGCAGCACCCGGTGCGGGCCACGGCGGTGCAGGGCTGCGACGAGCTTGCGGATGCGGGCCACCCGTCGACGTTAGCCGTGGCCAGGGGGATTGGTCCACTGGGTCCAGGTGGCCCCGTCCCAGTAGCGGTGCCCCGGTCCCGCGGGGTTTGGATACCAGCCCGCGGGCGTCGGCGCCTGCGGGCCCGATGCGTAGGCCGGTGCGGGGACGGCGGGCTGGACGTAGCCGCCCGGGCCGGCCCCCGGACCACCCCTAGCCATCGTGCGCACTTTGCGGATCGCGCTCATATTGGAAAACAGCGCAATCCAGTTCATCAGGAAAGCCGACAAAAGGCTCCACCAGCCGGCGAGCAGATTGTGGGTCTGCGCCGAGCGGTACGCCGCTTCGCATTCCTGCAGGTTGCCGGTGACCGTATAGCTCTGCTGCTGCCAAAAGATCAACGCCCCGGTGTGCTTGATGAGCCTGAGGTAGTAGCGGTCGCCTGGGTAGGACAACGGGGGCCTTTCGCGCGGCAGCTGGACAGCCAGACGATACCGGCCGCCCGTGCCGGCTCCTCGCCGGTGGACGGCCGGTAGCCCGCAATCTGGCTAGGCGGTGACCTCTATTACCCCGACCCGCCAGAGCACCGCGTAGATGTGGCGCAGCGGAATACTCAGCAGGTGGCCGGCCACGTCCGCCATGGGGTCGCTCGGGGGCTCGAAGCGCCGGAGTTTCGATGCCCGCTCTGGGCGGGGGCGCCTTAGGCGCCAGGGTCAGCTTGGGTGCGAGCGGCGTGGCAGGTGCGGCGGTGAGGACAACGTCGTCGATCAGTGCGGCAGTCATGATTCTCTCCTGGAAGATTTGCGCTTATTTACTTCGGCCGGTTGGGCGAGGTCCCCGCTGAGAATCACGACTATCATTGGCGTGTTACTCCCCGTACATATATGCGTATAGTCCAGTATTTGCGCAGTTAAATTAACTGACGCGGTCTTGAGCACATAGTGTTGGGTAGCGGGATTATTGATATTGACGTCTACAAAAGGCTGGTAATAAGAGCGCATTTGTGCAGCTTGTAGCGAATGGCCCGCCACTGCGAAGTCTCTAAACAACGCTGTATAGTCGCAGTTAACAGGCGTCTCTGCACCTTGCGCGGTTACTGGGTCAGTCGCGCGTCAACATTCTTTCCTTCCCG
Organism: uncultured Actinomycetota bacterium; assembly: GCA_963840045.1. Lineage (GTDB taxonomy): Bacteria > Actinomycetota > Actinomycetes > Mycobacteriales > Mycobacteriaceae > Mycobacterium. The sequence goes on from CAWIXL010000001.1 coordinate 274,281, forward strand.
TGGCTTCTGCGCCGGTCTTCTCTTTTTACTAAGCTGACGTGTACGGTGGCTAGTAGGTTAGCTAATATGGTCAATTCATCAAGGCTCTCCGTAGTTGCCAGCCGTATCTAGTATTCCCGAGACTAATGCGTTATTTTGTTGTTGCGATGAAGTAATAGATAACGTCTCAAATACGGGAGGTGAAAAGCTTTCCCCAAGATTTGAAGTTGATATGAACTGAATTCAAACTCCAGGACAACGCCGGCAACAGTGATTTGCTGGTTGGTTCCGCGTGTCCGCAGCCGGCCGCACCGTCCCACCCCGCGTAAGCCGTGCCGCAGGGTCGGCTGCATTACCCTGGTCTGCTATGTGCGGAATCGTCGGCTACGTCGGGTGGCGTCCCGCCTGCGAGGTCGTCATGGACGCGCTGGGCCGGATGGAGTACCGGGGCTACGACTCGTCGGGAATCGCCCTGCTCGGCCCGGGCAAACTCACCGTGCGGCGTCGCGCCGGCCGGCTGGCCAATCTGGAGGCTGCGCTGGCCGAAATGTCACCGCAGGAAGTGGCCGGAACCGCCGGCCTCGGCCACACCCGCTGGGCTACCCACGGTCGCCCCACCGACCGCAACGCACATCCGCACTGCGATGCCACCGGCAACATCGCCGTCGTTCACAACGGGATCATCGAGAACTTCGCCACCCTGCGCCAGGAGCTGGAAACCAACGGTGTGGAGTTCGCCAGCGACACCGACACCGAGGTCGCGGTGCACCTGGTGGCCCACGAGTACCACCACGGCGAGACGGCCGGCGATTTCGTCGCCTCGGTGCTCGCCGTGTTGCGGCGGCTGGAGGGCCACTTCACGCTGGTGTTCGCCAATGCCGACGAGCCCGGCACCATCATCGCCGCCCGCCGCTCCACCCCCCTGGTGGTCGGGATCGGCGACGGCGAGATGTTCGTCGGCTCCGACGTGGCCGCATTCATCGAACACACCCGCCAGGCCGTCGAACTCGGCCAGGATCAGGCCGTGGTCATCACCGCGGACGGCTACCGGATCAGCGACTTCGACGGCAACACCGACTTGCAAGCCGGCGTCGACTTCCGCGAGTTTCATATCGACTGGGACCTGGCCGCCGCGGAAAAGGGCGGCTACGAGTACTTCATGCTCAAAGAGATCGCCGAGCAGCCCACCGCCGTGGCCGACACCCTGCTCGGGCATTTCGTGAACGGCCGGATCGTGCTCGACGAGCAGCGGTTGTCCGACCAGGAACTGCGTGAGATCGACAAGGTGTTCGTGGTGGCGTGCGGTACCGCGTACCACTCGGGGCTGCTCGCGAAATACGCCATCGAGCACTGGACGCGGCTTCCGGTGGAAGTGGAGCTGGCCAGCGAGTTCCGCTACCGCGACCCCGTACTGGACCGCAGCACACTGGTGGTGGCCATCTCGCAGTCCGGTGAAACCGCCGACACCCTGGAAGCGGTCCGCCACGCCAAGGAGCAGAAGGCCAAGGTGCTGGCGATCTGCAACACCAACGGCTCCCAGATCCCGCGCGAGTGCGACGCGGTGCTCTACACCCGTGCCGGTCCGGAGATCGGGGTGGCCTCAACGAAGACCTTCCTGGCCCAGATAGCCGCCAACTACCTGCTGGGTCTGGCGCTGGCGCAGGCCCGGGGCACCAAGTACCCCGACGAGGTCGAGCGCGAGTACCGCGAACTGGAGGCGATGCCGGACCTGGTGGCCCGGGTGATCGCGGACGTCGAACCGGTCGCCGCCCTGGCCCGTCGGTTCGCCCAGTCGTCGGCCGTGCTGTTCCTGGGACGCCATGTCGGCTACCCGGTCGCGCTGGAAGGTGCGTTGAAGCTCAAGGAATTGGCCTACATGCACGCCGAGGGGTTCGCCGCCGGCGAGCTCAAGCACGGCCCGATCGCGCTGATCGAGGACGGCCTGCCAGTCATCGTGGTGATGCCGTCGCCCAAGGGGTCGGCGATACTGCACGCCAAGCTGCTGTCCAACATCCGGGAGATCCAGAGCCGGGGCGCGATCACCATTGTGATCGCCGAGGAGGGCGACGACACCGTGCGTCCCTATGCCGATCACCTGATCGAGATCCCCTCGGTGTCAACACTTCTGCAGCCGCTGTTGTCGACCATCCCGCTTCAGGTGTTCGCCGCTGCGGTGGCGCGGGCCCGCGGTTACGACGTCGACAAGCCGCGGAATCTGGCCAAGTCCGTCACCGTCGAGTAGCTGGGCAGACTCGGGACCATGAGCCGGGGCGTCATCGGTGTCGTCGTCTTCATCACGGCATACGTCGTATCGATCTTGCTGTACGTCACGAGCGGTATGGGCTACCCCCACGTAATTTCTGATGGCTCGCCGTCCCCCGATGGGACGAGGGTGACCATCGATATCGAAGAGATGCAGTCGAGTAACAGCGCGCTCGTCGTCAACCTCCGCGTTTTCCCGGGACCCGCGCTGCTGGACCCGGAAAGCCACTATCTCAAGGACGACCTCAGCGTCCTGATCACCTCCGCGGTCGCGGCCAGCAAGCGCACGTGGTCAAAGGGCACGCTGCCCGACGTAGTCCGTTCTTCGCTGAGCCTTCGCGGTGAGGTCGCGGATTGGCCCTTCGATCAATACCATTCGGGGCCGGTCCAGGTCGAAGTGTTGTCCGGCGCCGCGCAAGCACCGGAAAAGGCGAATGTGACGTTGGTCCGCCGGCTACTCGGCTGGAAAGTCAACGCGACTCCCGTCAACAACGCCGATCCGCACGGAGCGTACCGATTGGATCTGGTCCGATCGCCAAGCACCGTGGCATTTGGTGTCGTCATCCTCAGCGTTCTGATCGCCCTCGCGGGGCTGGCCCTTTTCGTCGCGACTCAGACCGTCCGGGACCGGCGAAAGTTCCAGCCGCCGATGACAACCTGGTACGCGGCGATGCTCTTCGCGGTGATGCCACTGCGAAATGCGCTTCCCGACGCGCCCCCATTCGGAAGCTGGATCGACGTCACGATCGTGCTCTGGGTGGTCGTCGTGCTGGTGATCTCGATGATGCTCTACATCAACTGCTGGTGGCGACACCTAAGACCCGACGACGAGGCACCACGCGTGCGAAGGTGGACCCGTGGCGGATCAAGTGGATGAGTCGGGAACGACCCGACTTCGCAGCATGGGCTCGGCGGTGTGGCATTTCGTCAGCAATGCCCCGCTGACCTATAGCTGGCTGTCGGTGCTGGTGATCACCACGATCATCCAAAACCAGGCCTCCGGGAAGCAACTGAACTCGTTGCTGCTGCACCGCTCCACCAACATCCACGAGCTGGCCACCCATCCGCTCAAGGTGCTGTTCTCCAGCCTGCTGTGGATCGACGGCAAGAACCTGGAACCCTACCTACTGCTGTTCACCCTGTTTCTCGCTCCCGCCGAACACTGGCTTGGCCAGCTGCGTTGGCTCACCGTGGGGTTGACCGCCCACATTCTGTCCACCTATGCCAGCGAAACCGCTCTCTACTTCGCAATCGAATTTCACGAGGCGTCGGGACGGCTGATCCGGGCAGGCGATATCGGGGTCAGCTACTTCCTGGTGGGCGTAATGACCATGCTGGCTTACCACATCGTGCGGCCTTGGCGCTGGGGCTATCTGGGCGTGCTGTTCATCATCTTTGGTTTTCCGGTGATCACGATGGACAAGACCGAGTTGGACTTCACCGCAATCGGTCACTTCACCGCGATCCTGGTCGGTCTCGCCTTCTATCCAATGGCCAAAGAACGCAAGAGCCTGCCGTGGAGTCCGGCGCGAATCAAAGCCATGTTCCGGCGACCCCGTAATCCGGAGACGCCAGTTGACGCGTCTTAAGTCCTGGCTGGGCGCGGCGTGGCGATTCGTTGCCAACGCGCCGTTGACGTATGTGTGGTTGACCATATTGCTGGCCACCACGCTCATCGCCCGCCACCTGACCAAGCGGCAATTGCACACCGTGATCGTGCACGGCTCCACCAACATCCACGATCTGGCCAGGGACCCGCTCGAGGTGCTGTTCAACAGTCTGCTCTGGATCGACGGCCGCTACTGGGCGCCCTATCTGGTGCTGTTCACCCTGTTCCTCGCACCGGCCGAGCACTGGCTTGGCCAATTGCGCTGGCTCACCGTGGGATTGACCAGCCACATCGTTGCCACCTACATCAGCGAAGGGCTGTTGTTTCTGGCGATCCGGATGCACCTGGAACCCGAAAGGCTGGTGCACGCCGAGGATATCGGGGTCAGTTACTTTCTCGTCGGCGTGATAGCCGTGCTCGCCTATCGCATCGCGATGCCGTGGCGATGGGGTTACCTCGCGATTTTGATCACGGTCTTCGTCATTCCGCTCATCATCAACCTGAACTTCACTGCGATCGGGCACTTCTCAGCGATATTCATCGGACTGTGCTTCTACCCGATGGCCCGGGGTCGCGATGCGCCACAGGTGCATCCGGCACAGCTGGTGGCTAGGTCAAGGTCGCGGTGACGTAGGCGCGCGAGGTCAGCATCTCCTTTTCGTCTTCGTCGTCGACCTGTAGCGAAAGGCCTTGGGCGGCAAGCAATTCTCCAACACTGGTGGCTGCCGTTTGCCATCCTCGGCCACCGAGATACTCGACCACTTCGGTGCGGTCGCCGGGATACCACAGGTCCGTCATCTCGACGTTGAAGCCATGTTCGCGCCAACGTTCGGTGGCTTTCCGCATCCGGTCCGCCATCTTCGGCACCGTGCGGCCGGCGTCCGCCAGGTTCTCGGTGGCCAACCGGCTTCCGGCGGCACTGAGCGCGGTGATGTTGTCCAGCAACCTGTCTTGCGCGTCGGGCGGCAGGAACGGCATCAGGCCCTCGGCGCTCCACGCGGCGGGCCGGGTGGGGTCGAAACCGGCGGCCTTCAGTGCGGCCGGCCAGTCATGCCGGAGGTCGATGGCCACCGCCCGCCGGTCAGCCGTGGGTTCGGCACCCAGGTCGGCCAGTGCTTTGGTCTTGAACTCGATAACCTGCGCCTGGTCGATCTCGTAGACGGTGGTGCCGGCCGGCCAGGGCAGCCGGTAGGCACGCGCGTCCAGGCCGGACGCCAGGATCACCGCCTGGCGGATCCCGTCGTTGGTCGCCGCCAAGAAGAAGTCGTCGAAGAATCGGGTGCGCACCGCCATCATGTCGCGCATTCGCGCCATTCCCCACCCGCGGTTGTCGTCGACCTCGGAGGGGTCCAGCTCGCCGGTGGCCAGTCGGGTGAAGAAGTCCACCCCGACCGCGCGCACGAGTGGCTCGGCGAAGGGATCATTGATCACCGGGTTGTCGGCCCGGCTGGCCAGTGCGCGTCCGACCGCGACGCCGGTTGCGGTGGCTCCCACGCTGGTGGCGAGGTCCCAGGTGTCGTTCTCGGTTCGTGCCATGCCCGCCCCTTTTCGTGGTGGTTAGCGCACTAACTGATCCGGGCGCGACTGTACGCCCGCGACCTATGGAATCCTTGGCTGTGATGCGGCACTACTACTCTGCGGACGCGATCCGCGACGCCGAGGCGCCGCTACTGGCGAGCCTGCCCGACGGCGCCCTGATGAGACGCGCGGCCTTCGGGTTGGCCACCGAGATCATCCGCGAGCTGACCGCCAGCGCAGGCGGGGTGGCCGGCCGCCGGGTGTGCGCGGTAGTCGGTTCGGGCGACAACGGTGGTGATGCGCTGTGGGCGGCGACGTTCCTGCGCCGTCGCGGCGCGGCCGCGGACGCGGTGCTGCTCAAGCCCGACCGCACCCACCCCACGGCGCTGGCGGCGTTCCGCAAGGCCGGTGGCCGCATCGTGCAAAGCGTCACCAGCATTTCAGCACAAGGCAACAGATCTCGTGATCGACGGGGTGGTGGGCATATCCGGGTCGGGGCCGCTGCGACCGGAGGCGGCCGAGGTGTTCGCCGCGGTGGATGCGGCCGGCATCCCGGTGGTCGCCGTCGACATCCCAGCGGTATCGACGTGGCTACCGGGGCCATCACCGGCCCCGCGGTGCACGCCGCGCTGACCGTCACGTTCGGCGGTCTCAAACCCGTGCACGCGCTGGCCGACTGCGGGCGCGTCGCGCTGGTCGATATCGGGCTGGACCTGCCGGAGACGGACCTGCTCGGTTTCCAGGCCGCCGACGTTGCCGCGCGCTGGCCGGTGCCCGGCGCCCACGACGACAAGTACACCCAGGGCGTCACCGGCGTGATGGCCGGCTCGTCGACGTATCCGGGCGCGGCGGTGCTGTGTACCGGTGCGGCCGTCGCGGCCACCTCGGGCATGGTGCGGTATGCCGGCAGCGCGCATCGCGAGGTGCTCGCGCGTGTGGCCCGAGGTGATCGCGGCGCCCACGCCGGCGTCGGCCGGGCGGGTGCAGGCCTGGGTTGTCGGGCCGGGATTGGGCACCGACGACACCGGGGCCGCCGCGTTGTGGTTCGCGCTGGACACCGATCTGCCGGTGATCGTCGACGCCGACGGCCTGACGATCCTGGCGGCCCACCCCGATCTGGTGGCCAATCGCACAGCGCCAACGGTGCTGACGCCGCACGCCGGTGAATTCGCCCGGCTGGCCGGGAATCCGCCCGGCGACGATCGGGTGGGCGCCGCCCGCAAGCTGGCCGACGCGTTGGGTGCCACGGTGCTGCTCAAGGGGAATGTCACCGTCATCGCCGACCCCGGCGGACCGGTCTACCTGAATCCGGCCGGCCAGTCCTGGGCGGCCACCGCCGGGTCCGGCGACGTGCTCTCCGGGATGATCGGCGCGCTGCTGGCCTCGGGTCTGCCGCCCATCGAGGCGGCCGCGGCCGCGGCATTCGTGCACGCCCACGCGGCGGCGTTGTCGGCCGCCGATCCGGGTCCCGGCGAGGCGCCGACGTCGGCGTCGCGGATTTTGCACCACATCAGGGCGGCCATTGCCAGCCTCTAGCCGCCCTGTAGCTCTAAGCCGTCAAACGAAAGGATCCATCGTGACCCTCAGCCACCCGTCTGTGCCCGCACACTCCATCGCCCCCGCCTACACCGGCCGCATGTTCACCACCCCGGTGCCGGCGTTGCGGCTGCCCGAGGAATCGATGGATCCGGAGGCCGCCTACCGATTCATCCACGACGAGCTGATGCTGGACGGCAGTTCCCGGCTGAACCTGGCCACCTTCGTCACCACCTGGATGGATCCCGAGGCCGAGAAGTTGATGGCCGAGACGTTCGACAAGAACATGATCGACAAGGACGAATACCCGATCACCGCGTCCATCGAGCAGCGCTGCGTCTGCATGGTCGCCGACCTCTTCCACGCCGATCACCTGCGTGACGACGATCCGTCCAGCGCCATCGGGGCGTCGACCATCGGCTCCAGCGAGGCGGTCATGCTGGGCGGGCTGGCCCTGAAATGGCGCTGGCGGGAAAAGGTCGGCAAAGGACTGGAAGGGCCGCACCCCCAATCTCGTCATGGGCTCCAACGTCCAGGTGGTGTGGGAGAAGTTCTGCCGCTACTTCGACGTCGAACCGCGCTATCTGCCGATGGAGGAGGGGCGCTACGTCATCACTCCCGAGCAGGTCGTCGACGCCGTCGACGAGGACACCATCGGGGTGGTGGCAATCGTGGGCACCACCTACACCGGTGAGCTGGAACCCGTCGCCGAGATCTGCGCGGCGCTGGACAAACTGGCCGTCCGGCGGTGGTGTGGACGTTCCGGTGCACGTCGACGCCGCCAGCGGGGGATTCGTGGTGCCCTTCCTGCACCCGGAACTCAAGTGGGACTTCCGGCTGCCGCGGGTGGTGTCGATCAACGTCAGCGGTCACAAGTACGGACTGACCTACCCCGGTATCGGGTTCGTCGTCTGGCGCAGTAAGGAGTATCTGCCCGAGGACCTGGTGTTCCGGGTCAACTACCTGGGCGGCGACATGCCGACGTTCACGCTGAACTTCTCCCGCGCCGGCAACCAGGTGATCGGCCAGTACTACAACTTCCTGCGGCTGGGCCGCGAGGGCTACACGCAGGTCATGCAGATCGCTGTCGTCGACCGCGCGGTGGCTGGGTGAGCAGCTGCGCGTCGGCGACCACTGCGAGCTGATCTCGGACGGTTCGGCGATCCCGGTGGTCAGCTTCCGGCTCGCCAAGAACCGCGGGTACACCGAGTTCGACCTCTCCCACGAGCTGCGGGGCTACGGCTGGCAGGTGCCCGCCTACACCATGCCCGACAACGCCACCCACATCTCCGTGCTGCGCATCGTGGTGCGCGAGGGACTCTCCGCCGACCTGGCCCGGGCACTGCACGACGATGCCCGCACCGCGCTGGCCTCGCTGGACAAGCTCAAGCCCGGCGGGCACTACGCGCCGAGCACTTCGCGCACTAAGCGGCTCCGCGGCGTACGACGCGCTGGGCACCGGCTCTGGGACAATAGCGGCCGTGGGCGTTACCCCGATATCCCTGACCCCGGGAGTCCTCGCCGAGGCCGTGGTGGACCTGGGTGCTATTGAGCACAACGTGCGGGTGCTGCGCGAGCACGCCGGCCGCGCGGGGGTGATGGCTGTCGTCAAGGCCGACGGCTACGGACACGGCGCCACCCGGGTGGCGCAGGCCGCGTTGGCCGCCGGTGCGGCCGAACTGGGCGTCGCCACCGTCGACGAGGCGCTTGCGCTTGCGCGCTGACGGCATCACCGCGCCGGTGCTGGCCTGGTTGCATCCGCCCGGCATCGACTTCGCGCCCGCACTGCTCGCCGATGTGCAGATCGCCGTGTCCTCGGTGCGCCAGCTCGACGAGCTGCTGGACGCGGTGCGCCGGACCGGCCGGACCGCGACGGTGACCGTCAAGGTCGACACCGGGCTGAACCGCAACGGTGTGGCCGCGGCGCAGTACCCGTCGATGCTGACCGCGTTGCGTCAGGCCGTCGCCGAGGACGCCATCCGGCTGCGCGGGCTGATGTCGCACCTGGTTTACGCCGATCAACCCGAGAACCCGATCAATAACGTTCAGGCCCAACGCTTCACCGAGATGTTGGCACAGGCCCGCGACCAGGGGGTGCGGTTCGAGGTGGCGCACCTGGCGAACTCATCGGCCACCATGTCGCGTCCCGACCTGGCATTCGACCTGGTGCGGCCGGGCATCGCCGTGTACGGGCTGAGTCCGGTGCCCGAACTCGGCGACATGGGCCTGATACCGGCGATGACGGTGAAGTGTGCTGTGGCACTGGTGAAGTCGATCCGTGCGGGGGAGAGCGTTTCGTACGGACACACCTGGACCGCGCAACGCGACACCAACCTGGGGCTGATCCCGATCGGCTACGCCGACGGCGTGTTCCGGGCTCTGGGTGGGCGGCTCGAGGTGCTGATCAACGGCAGGCGGCGGCCCGGCGTCGGGCGGGTTTGCATGGACCAGTTCGTCGTCGACCTGGGTCCGGGTGCGGCCGATGTGGCCGAAGGTGACGAGGCGATTCTGTTCGGTCCTGGCAACGCCGGTGAACCCACCGCCCAGGAGTGGGCCGACCTGCTCGGCACCATCCACTACGAAGTGGTCACCAGCCCGCGGGGACGCGTTACCAGGACCTATCGCGAGGCCGGAGGACCTGAGCGACCTTGAGTGAAGAAGAAACCCGCAGGCGCAGGGCGTGGCTTGCGGGAGGCGCCGGGCTGACCGCGGTCGCCACCATCGTCGGAGCCTCGGCGCGCCGGTCGATGGCCGAACGTGCCGTGGTCTTCGAAGATCCATGGGCCAATGAGGATTTCGAGCGGCTGGACACCGATCGCAGCCAGGTGGTGACCACGCCCGACGGGGTGCCGCTGGCCGTGCGCGAGGCCGGCCCGGTGGACGCTCCGGTGACCGTGGTCTTCGCCCATGGATTCTGTCTACGTATGGGCGCCTTCCACTTTCAGCGGATGCGGCTGGCCGAGCATTGGGGCTCGAACGTGCGGATGGTGTTCTACGACCACCGGGGGCACGGCCAGTCCGGCGAAGCCGACCCGGAGACCTACACCCTGACCCAACTCGGCCAGGACCTGGAAACCGTGCTGCAGACGGTTGCGCCGCGCGGGGTGATCGTGTTGGTCGGGCATTCGATGGGCGGCATGACGGTGTTGTCGCATGCCCGGCAGTACCCCGAGCGTTATGGTCGCCGGATCGTCGCCGCTGCGCTGATTTGCACTGCCGCCGAAGGGGTTTCCAGGTCCCCGCTGGGCGAGATCTTGAAAAACCCCGCGCTGGAGGCGGTCCGGTTCACCGCCCGGTCCGCCCCCAAGCTGATGCACCGCGGCCGCAGTGCGACACGCTCACTGATCGGCCCGGTGCTGCGGGCCGCTTCCTTCAACGATCTGCGGGTCAGCCGTAGCCTGGACGCGTTCTCCCAGCGGATGATGAACGACACCCCGATCAGCCACCCTGGTCGGTTTCCTGCATGCCCTGGAAGCGCACGACGAAACCGCCGGGCTCTGGACGCTGCTCAAGGTCCCGACCCTGATCGCCTGCGGCGACCACGACCTGCTCACCCCGGACGAATACTCGCGGAAGATGGCGGCCTCGCTGCCGCAGTCCGAGCTTGTCATCGTCACCGGTGCCAGTCACCTCGCGCTGTTGGACAAGCCCGACCCCATCAATGCCGGGCTGATCCGGCTGGTCAATCGGGTCACCCCGGGCCGGTTTGCGCTGTGGTTGCAGCGGATGCGAAAGCGGTTCCGGCGCCATGGCTGATTCGGGCGGCGGTACGGCCGACGCTGGACGCACGTCGAGGACACCGTCGCGCTGGGTTCGAGGTTGGGGGAGCAGCTGCGCGCGGGCGACGTGGTGGTGCTGTCCGGTCCGCTGGGCGCGGGAAAAACCGTGCTGGCCAAGGGCATTGCCACAGCGATGGATGTCGACGGTCCGGTCACGTCACCGACGTTCGTGCTGGCGCGGGTGCACCCGGCGCGGCGGGCGGGCAGCCCGGCGATGATTCACGTCGACGTCTACCGGCTGCTGGATCACCCCGGCGCCGATCTGCTGGCCGAGCTCGACTCGCTGGACCTCGACACCGAACTTGACGACGCGGTCGTCGTCGTGGAGTGGGGCGAGGGCCTGGCCGAGCGTCTTTCCGAGCGGCACCTCGACGTCCGCCTGGAGCGAATCAGCCACTCCGACGTGCGGATCGCCACCTGGCAGTGGGGTTTTTCAAGGGGCCATTCGTGAGCCTGATCCTCGCCCTCGACACGTCCACCCCGGCCGTGCTGGCCGGTATCGTGCGGCTGCCCGACGGCCCCGATATCACTGTGCTGGGCGAACGGGTAACCGTCGACCCCCGGGCGCACGCCGAGCGGCTCACGCCCAACGTGCTGGCCGCGCTCGCCGACGCGCAGCTCACGATGGCCGATCTCGACGCCGTCGTGGTGGGCTGCGGTCCTGGCCCGTTCACCGGCCTGCGGGCCGGTATGGCGACGGCCGCCGCATACGGGCACGCGCTGGGCATCCCGGTGCATGGTGTGTGCAGCCTGGACGCCATCGGCGTGCGGACCACCGGCGACACGCTGGTGGTCACCGACGCGCGCCGGCGCGAGGTCTACTGGGCCCGCTACCGCGACGGAGTTCGCACCGACGGTCCCGCGGTGAACGCCCCGGCCGACGTCGACCCCGGCCCGGCGCGGGCAGTGGCCGGCTCGCCGGAGCATGCGGCGCTATTCGATCTGCCGCGGTGCGAGCCGGTCTACCCGACGCCCGCCGGGCTGGTCGCCGCGGTGCGCGACTGGTCGCGACGCACCCGAGCCGCTGGTCGCGTTGTATCTGCGCCGGCCGGACGCCAAGCCCATGGCGGCCCGCCGATGACCGCCCCCAGCGAGCCCGTGACGCATCGGCGCGCTGACGGCCCGCCGACGCCGAGCGGTGTGCCGAACTGGAGGCCCAGCTGTTCGACGGCGACGACCCGTGGCCGGCGGTGGCGTTCAACCGCGAACTGGCCAGCCCGCACAACCATTACGTGGGCGCGCGCACCACCTCGGTGCTGGTCGGCTACGCCGGCATCTCGAGGCTGGGCCGCACACCGCCGTTCGAGTACGAGGTGCACACCATCGGCGTGGACCCGGCCTACCAGGGGCAGGGCATCGGCCGCCGGCTGCTCAACGAGCTGCTGGACTTCGCCGACGGGCGGTGTCGTCTACCTGGAGGTCCGCACCGACAACGAGGCGGCCATCGCGCTCTACCGCAGCCTGGGATTCGACGCAGATCGGCCTGCGCCGGCGGTACTACCGGGTCAGCGGCGCCGACGCCTACACGATGCGGAGGGATCCGGGGGAAACCACTGTGACGTCCGGGACGATCAATCTTGGCCATCGAAACCTCCTGCGACGAAACTGGAGTCGGCATCGCGCGCCTCGACGGCTCCGGTCTTGGGGCCACCGTGACCTTGCTGGCCGACGAGGTGGCGTCCAGCGTCGACGAGCACGTCCGCTTCGGCGGCGTGGTGCCCGAGATCGCCTCCCGGGCGCACCTGGAGGCGCTCGGTCCCGCGATGCGGCGCGCGCTGGCGGCGGCCGGCCTGGCACAAGCCCGACATCGTCGCCGCCACCATCGGACCCGGGCTGGCCGGCGCCTTGTTGGTGGGGGTGGCTGCGGCCAAGGCGTATTCGGCTGCCTGGGGAGTGCCGTTCTACGCCGTGAACCACCTGGGCGGGCACTTGGCCGCCGACGTGTACGAACACGGGCCGCTGCCCGAGTGCGTGGCGCTGCTGGTGTCCGGAGGTCATACCCACCTGTTGCATGTGCGTTCGCTCGGCGAGCCGATCGTCGAGCTGGGCAGCACCGTCGACGACGCCGCCGGCGAGGCGTACGACAAGGTGGCCCGGCTGCTGGGCCTGGGCTATCCGGGCGGCAAGGTGCTCGACGACCTGGCCCGCACCGGCGATCGGGACGCCATCGTGTTCCCGCGCGGCATGACGGGCCCGGCCGACGACCCGTACGCGTTCAGCTTCTCCGGGCTCAAGACCGCCGTGGCGCGCTATCTAGAGAGTCACCCGGACGTCAGGTCAACGCCGATGTCGCGGCCGGGTTCCAGGAGGCCGTCGCCGACGTGCTGACCAGGAAGGCGGTGCGCGCGGCCGACCGAGCTCGGCGTCGTCGACCCTGCTGATCGCCGGGGGAGTGGCCGCCAACTCGCGGCTGCGCGAGCTCGCCACCGCAGCGCTGCGCCGACGCAGGCCTGACGCTGCGGATTCCCCGAGCCCCGGCTCTGCACCGACAACGGGGCGATGATCGCCGCGTTCGCCGCGCACCTGGTGGCCGCGGGGGCGCCGCCGTCGCCGCTGGACGCGCCGAGCGACCCGGGTCTGCCCGTGGTGAAAAGCCGCAGGTGAGTGGCTCGTAGCGAACCGGGTTGCAGCGGGGCAGCCCTTGAGTGCTAGCACTCGCGTGTATAGAGTGCTAGGTGGCAATCGGACGAGCCCTGCGTCGGCACCCGCGACGACGGCGCAAGGGCACGGACGGATGCCGAATCACCTGGTAATTCGGACGGTTCGGGGCAAGCCCCGGACCGACCGCCAACTCTGGTCGGGGCGACGGCTCCGAACCCGAGATTACACATGTCCGGAGCCGGCCAAGGCCCCGGACCCGAACAAACTAGTGGAGGGCTCCAATCGTGGCGAAGGTGAACATCAAGCCACTCGAGGACAAGATTCTCGTGCAGGCCAACGAGGCCGAGACCACGACCGCGTCCGGTCTGGTCATTCCTGACACCGCCAAGGAGAAGCCGCAGGAGGGCACCGTCGTCGCTGTCGGTCCCGGCCGCTGGGACGAGGACGGCGAGAAGCGGATCCCGCTGGACGTCTCGGAGGGCGACACCGTCATCTACAGCAAGTACGGCGGCACCGAGATCAAGTACAACGGCGAGGAATACCTGATCCTGTCGGCACGTGACGTGCTGGCCGTCGTTTCCAAGTAACCCGTGTTCCGCCCCGGCGATCCCCGCGCTCAACCGCGGGTGATTTCCGGGGCGGCATGCGTTACAAGGAGCCTGATGAGCAAGCTGATTGAATACGACGAAACCGCGCGTCGCGCCATGGAAGTGGGCGTGAACAAGCTCGCCGACACCGTCCGGGTGACGCTGGGGCCGCGCGGCCGGCATGTGGTGCTGGCCAAATCGTTCGGCGGACCGACCGTGACCAACGACGGCGTCACCGTCGCGCGTGAGATCGACCTGGAAGACCCGTTCGAAAACCTGGGCGCCCAGCTGGTGAAGTCGGTGGCCACCAAGACCAACGACGTCGCCGGCGACGGCACCACCACCGCGACCGTGCTGGCGCAGGCGCTGATCAAGGGCGGCCTGCGGGTTGTCGCGGCCGGCGCAAACCCGATCGCGCTCGGCTCGGGAATCAGCAAGGCCGCCGACGCGGTGTCCGAGGCGCTGCTGGCGGCGGCCACTCCGGTGTCCGACAAGGCACGCCATCGCGCAGGTGGCGACCGTCTCCTCGCGCGACGAGGAGATCGGTGAGCTGGTCGGCGAGGCCATGAGCAAGGTCGGCCACGACGGCGTGGTCAGCGTCGAAGAATCCTCGACGCTGGGCACCGAGCTGGAATTCACCGAAGGTGTCGGCTTCGACAAGGGCTTCCTGTCGGCGTATTTCGTCACCGACTTCGACTCCCAGGAGGCCGTGCTCGACGACCCGCTGATCCTGCTGCACCAAGACAAGATCAGCTCGCTGCCCGACCTGCTGCCGCTGCTGGAGAAGGTCGCCGAGTCGGGTAAGCCGCTGGTGATCATCGCCGAGGATGTCGAGGGCGAGGCGCTGGCGACGCTGGTGGTCAACTCCATCCGCAAGACGCTGAAAGCGGTCGCGGTCAAGTCGCCGTACTTCGGCGACCGGCGCAAAGCGTTCCTTCAGGACCTCGCGGTGGTGACCGGCGGTGAGGTCGTCAATCCCGACGCCGGTCTGCTGCTGCGGGAGGTGGGCCTGGAGGTGCATGGGCTCGGCCCGGCGCGTCGTGGTCGACAAGGACGACACCATCATCGTCGACGGCGGCGGCGAGGCGGATGCCGTCGCCAACCGCATCAAGCACCTGCGCGCCGAGATCGACAACAGCGATTCGGAGTGGGACCGCGAGAAGCTCGGGGAGCGGCTGGCCAAGCTGGCCGGCGGGGTGGCCGTCATCAAGGTCGGTGCCGCCACCGAGACCGCGCTCAAGGAGCGCAAGGAAAGCGTCGAGGACGCCGTCGCGGCCGCTAAGGCCGCCGTCGAGGAAGGCATCGTCGCCGGCGGTGGTTCCGCGTTGATCCAGGCCGGCAAGGCCCTGGCGGAACTGCGCACGTCGCTGACCGGGGACGAGGCCGTTGGCGTCGACGTGTTTTCCGAAGCTCTCAGCGCGCCGCTGTACTGGATCGCCGCCAACGCCGGGCTGGATGGCGCGGTCGCGGTCAACAAGGTCCGTGAGCTGCCCCCCGGGCACGGGCTGAACGCGGCCACGCTGACCTATGGCGACTTGGTGGCCGACGGTGTCATCGATCCGGTCAAGGTCACCCGGTCCGCGGTGCTCAACGCGGCCTCGGTGGCCCGGATGGTGCTCACCACCGAAACGGCCATCGTCGACAAGCCTGCCGAACCAGGACGACGACGGCCACGGGCACGGCCATCACCACCACTAGGTAGGCCGAGCAGACGCAAAAGCCCTCGAAACCCTAGGGTTTCGAGGGCTTTTGCGTCTGCTCGCGCAGCCCTGGTGCTTTTGCCGGGGGTCTCCGCGAGACATAAATCACGCATACGCGCGTCGGCGTAGTAAGAGCGTTATGGCTGATGCGCGTGTTGATGGGTGTGAAAACGACGTCCTCCTGATGTTGTCGAAGGGCTTGGTGTCCCAAAACAGTCAGGAGGACGTCGTGATTCAGGGTAATGGTTTGTCGCGTGGTGATAAGCGCCGGAATGCCCAGTTGGCGAGATTGCGGGAGCTGGTGCCGGTGGATAACGCGATCGTGGGGATTGATCTGGCCGATGAGAAACAGGCGATCGTGCTCACTAATCATGATTCGCGGGTGCTGGCACGCAGGCGGGTGAAGGCCAAGGCGTGGCGGCTGGGCCCGGTGTTGGAGTGGGCCCGCACTAAGGCCCACGAGCTGGGTTTCGCCGACGTGACGGTGGGTTGTGAGCCGACCGGGCATCGCTGGCGGGTGCTGGATCAGCTTGCAGCACAACGGGATATGACGTTGGTGTGCGTGCAGCCGCTGCTGACCGGACGAGCCCGTGAATCCGAGGACTACACCCGGGATAAGACTGACGACAAGGATGCGGTACTGATCGCGCGGCTGGTGGCTCAGTTGCGTTGCTATGTGCCCGAGCGTGCCGATGAGACCTGGGCGCGGTTGCGGCACCTGGGAGCGCGCCGGGAACGTCTGATCAGCGAGGCGACCGCGTGCGTGCAGCAGTTACGCGATCTGCTGGAGTGCGCCTGGCCGGCGGTGCTGACCACAGCGGTGCGACAGTTTGATTCGGTCGTCTGGTGTGCTGCCCTGGCGGTGGTGCTGGGGCGCTGCGACGGCCGTCCTGAGCGGTTGAAACGCCTTGGCCTGGCTCGGTTTGAGGCTGCGGTCCGTCGAGAGCTGCCGTGTTGGGGTGGCAAGCAGCCCCGGCGACGGATCATCGCCGCGGTCGTTGCCGCCCTGAGCGATCCGGCCGGGGTGAGCGCGCAGCGTCGGGGCGCCCTGGAGCGTGCCGGCTGGGTGCTCGAGGATTGGCGCGCAGTCAAGTCTCGGCGCGCGCGGGTGGAAACTCGCATGCTGGAGATCCTTGGCGAGCTTGAGCTCACCGAGCTGGCAGGCAGCATCCCTGGTGTCAGTGCGATCGGGGTGGCGGCGATTTTGGCTGAGACCGGCGATCCTGCCCGTTTCGAGAGCCCTCGTGCGCTGGTCAAGCATGCCGGGCTGTGTCCGCGCGAGAACAACAGCGGCACCAGCACTGGCCGCTCACGGATCTCTGGGCGTGGCCGGCCCCGGCTGCGGCTGGCCGCCTGGCGTGCAGTATGGGGCGCTCAGCGCCACAATCCGGTGATGGCAGCCCGCTACCGGCATCTGACCACCCGAGACAACAACCCGCTCTCTGATGGTCAGGCCAAAGCAGCGCTGGCTGCCGCCCTGCTGCGCTGGGTGCACGTCATCACCACCCAACGTGTGGCCTGGGACGCCGCTAAAGCCGGTGCCATCACCTTGCCCACAGCGGCGTAACTAACGATCCATCCCACATAAACAGGTTGGGGCCAAGCTCCATTCGGCGTAGAGGGACAGACCTCGAACGACACCCTGAGCAGGCCCCGCCCGTCCTCACCGAACTCGATTGAACGACGTCGGGAAACAAACCCGTTTGACGCACTACGTAGAGACGAGGACCGGGCAGGCCGCCCCAACCACCCTTGACAAACTGTACTTACGAAGGTGTCGTGTGCGACGTTTACGTGTCGCAGGGGCAAGCGGGAGGAACCGCTGCCGCCGCCGCGTGCTGGCCGGCCGGTAACGTGCCAGGACAGATGTTCGTTTAGTCGAGGAGGCATCGGTGCCGACGAACGGGAACGCGGACTCGGACGCCGCGGACGTCGACCCGTCAGGCTTAGCGAGTCTGGTCAATGCGATGTTCGAGGACCGGATCCCAGTAATACATCGGCTAGTACTGCAGCCGTAGATCGGGATCATTGGTTTTCGCGTCGTCGGTAGTGGGATTGGCGGGCTCGGTATTGGTGTTGTCGTCGCCATCGTGACCAGGCCAGCAGGCTGGTGATGGTGTGGTTTGTGGCCAGTAGCAGGGCGTCGAAGAGGCGGCGAAATTCGTTGACGGTCAACGCGATCAGACCGGCCGGGGTGGGTGTGGTGTCGCGTTCGGTGGCGGTGGCCACGGCCAGGAAGGCATGGGCGAGCATGGCCAGGGTGGTCCAGCGGTGCCAGGAGCGCCAGCGCCGGACTTGGTGCTGATCGAGTCCGACCAGGCCTTTGGCGGCTTGGAAGGATTCTTCGATGCGCCAGCGCTGACCGGCCACGGTGACCAGGGTGCGCAGCGGCACGGGCCGGGGGCTGTAGCAGCGCAGGTAGGCGTGCTCGCCGGTGGCGTCGTTGCGGCGGATCAGCAAATGGTGGATGCCGGTGTCGGTGTCGTCTTCGGCCAGCAGGCGAAACCAGGCCCAGGAGTACAGCCGTGGGCCGTGTGCCCCGGCGCCGGCGGAGTGTTTCTGCCAGGCGTGTGCCGGGATCAGCGCGGGTAGCGCATCGACGCGGATCGGGCCGGCATGGGTGGGTACGCGCCGGTTGGCCGCAACGGCCAGCACATACCCCAGCCCGTGGCCGCGGATGGCCGCCCGCAGCCGGGGGTCGGCGCCATAGACTTCGTCGCCGGCCACCCATGCCGCGGGGACTTTGGCGGCCACCGCGCGGTCGATCAGCGTGACGGCCAGGGTGGGTTTGGTCGCGAAACCCCGCTGGTCCTGCGGGATTCCGGCGTCCGCGCAGCGCTCTGAATCCTCGGTCCAGGACTTGGCAGGTACAGGGCGCGGTCGATCAGGGCGTGCCCGCGCGGGGCGGCATAGGTCAGATACACCGCGACTTGGGAGTTCTCGATTCGGCCCGCGGTGCCGCTGTATTGGCGTTGCACCCCGACACTGTGGGTGCCTTTCTTGACGTCGCCGGTCTCGTCGACGACCAGGATCGCGCCGCGATCACCGAACGCGTCGATGACGTAATCACGCAGATCATCGCGGACAGCGTCGGCGTCCCAGCTGGCCCGCGCCAGCAGATGCTGCAGCCCGTCGGGGGTGGCTGCGCCGCGGTGCTCGGCGATGGTCCAGCAATTCTTGCGGTCCAGGCCCGAGACCATCCCGGCCATCAGCTCACCGGCATGACGCAACGGCTCATATCGGGCGAAACGCGGCGCGATCCGATCGATCACCGCCGAGAACTCCGACTGCCACCGATCCAGGGTCTACGCTATGAGCCGCGGCGACCGCGGCCAATTCAGATGTCTTCACAAACTCCGAACAATGCCGCGGTCACCGCCCTACCAGCGCAGACACGCCCAACACACCAATCCCGATCTACGGCTGCAGTACTAGGGATCCGAATCGTGGAGGTGCGGGACGGATTCATCGCGGGGGCGGCGCCACTGGCGGGCAACCTCAATCACCAGGGTTCGATGTATGCCGGCACCCTGTTCGGTCTGGGAGAGGCGCTGGGCGCGGTTGTATTCGCGGCCAACTTTGACCTGAGCCGCTTCACCGCGACAGTGAAAGACGTGCACATCCGCTACCGCCGGCCAGCGATGACCGATGTTCGTGCCGAAGCGTCGGTGGACGCGTCCACGGTCGCGCGCATCAAACGGGAAGCCGACACCGTCGGTAAGGCCGAGTTCGTGCTTGATGCGGAACTGACCCACACCGCGGGTGTCGTGGTCGCCACCACCCACGGCACCTACCAGGTCCGCCGGCTGTGACAGGTGTGCTTCGATGCCCGAGTGTGGGGCCTAAGTACGAAATCACAACTTGGATTCAGGCGGTCGCTGCAACAAAAGTGGACGGGTCTGAGAGTAGTCGGTTGAGTTCCTCGGCGGGGGTGCGCCAGTTGAGGCGTTTGCGGGGTCGGGCGTTGAGTTCGGCGGCGACGTTGTCGAGGATGCCGGGGCCATGGAAGGACAGGTCGGTGCCTTTGGGGAAGTACTGGCGCAGCAGGCCATTGGTGTTTTCGTTGGTTCCGCGCTGCCACGGGCTGTGGGGGTCGCAGAAGTAGATCGGCAGGCCGGTGGCCTCGGTGATCTTGGTGTGCAGCGCCATCTCCTTGCCCTGGTCCCAGGTCAGCGAGCGGCGCAGGATCTCGGGGATCTCGGGGATCTTGGCGGTCATCGCGTCGGCGACAGTGGCGGCGGTGTGATCGCCGGGCAGGTGCAGCAGCATCACGAATCCGGTGGTGCGTTCCACCAGGGTGCCGATCGCCGACTCGCCGTTGGCGCCGATGATCAAATCGCCTTCAAAGTGCCCAGGGATCGCGCGGTCCTCGGCCTCGGCCGGCCGTTCACTGATGTTGATCATGTCTTTGATCCGGCCACGAGTCTCGGTTGTCGTTGCGGCCCTGCTGTTTTCGTTGTGTCCGTCCGGTCCGCAACGCGGTCTTGACCAGCCGGGCGAGCTCCCCGCGCGGCTGAACGTACAGGGCCTGGTAGATCGTCTCGTGTGACACCCACATCTCCGGATCGTCGGGGAAATCCTCGCGCAGCCGGCCCGCGATCTGCTCCGGGCTGTGCCGCTTTTTCAAGCGTTGCACAACCTCGACGAGCAGGACAGGGTTGGACTCCAGCTTGCGCGGTTTGGGGCGGGCACGGGCCGCGTCGGCGGCGTCTTGGGCAACCTGGGCGCGATAGCCACAGCGGGTTGCCCCCCGCCGCACTTCCCGGCTAATCGTCGACGCGTCTCGCCGCAGCAGGCGGCCGGCCTGGGCCTGCTGATACCCCGACTCCAGCAGCTGCTCGAGGCGGCACCGCTCAACGAAGGACAACGCGCCGCGCGACGCCGCAACGGGCTCTACACCAACAGGAATAGGTGTTCTTGGCACGAAGCCAGCCTGCTTGACCCACCGCAGAGCGCTGTGCTCCGACACGCCGCTGGCCACCGCCGCCTGCGTCGGCGACAACCCCGACCGCAGCGCCTCCCAGAAAGCCTTTTTGACCTGCTGCGAATACCGCATGCCGTAGTGCTTCGTATTGGTCTGATAGCCGGCGACTTTGGCCCACGTGCGGCCCGTCCCGCCGGCCACCCCGACGACCGTCGCCGCCGCCGTCGGCGACAACCCCGACCGAACAGCACTCCAGAACTCTTCGCGCACCGACGCCGCCAACTCGACGTCCAGCTTCACACCGTGACCACGAAACCCAGTCTGAGATCCCACGAGCAACACCCCTTGAACGAATCAGGTGTTGCAGCGATCACTTGAGGCTAAGCAACTATTTCGGTGCATAGGCCCCACGCTCGGCGACCAAGGGCTCATCCTTGCTGCGACGAATGCGGCGTCCGCTCAGGGTCGCCATCGAGGGTGAACAGACAATCCAACACCGAGTGAAGGGCCGGTGTGCGGTCGTCACGCCGCCATGCGGCGCGGAGGTCCACATCGAGGTCAGGCGCCGCGGCTCCCTCGAGCGGGACAAAGACAGTGCCCGGATCGGTTGCGTTGCGCGCGACGGACGCGAACGTCAGATGACATCCCACCTCCGCACTGACCAACGCCAACGCGGTTTGGGTATCCGGGGCGACCTGAACCACATTGGCCACGAAGCCGCTGGCATGGGCGAGTCGCCACAACCGGTCGGGAAGCACCGACCCCTCGTACGTCGGCAAGGACACGAAACCGTCATCAGCCAACTGGGCGACCGACAGCTGGCGCATTCCCGCCAGAGCATGGGTGTCAGGTAATGCGACGACCAACTCGTCGTGCATCACGACCCGTGACGACACCCCGGCGGGAATTACATCCCAGCGTCCCAAGGCGATGTCGGTGTCGCCTTGGGTACCTTCGGCGACCTCGCCGTCGACGAGCACGCCAACGAGGCCGCCGCGTCGTTCATCCGTGCCAAGATCGCCGACATCATCGAGGACCCCGAGACGGCCCGCACGCTGACCCCGACGGGCCTGTTCGCCAAGCGCCCGCTGTGCGACGACGGCTACCACAAGGTGTTCAACCGCCCCAACGTCAAAGCCGTCGCCATCAAGGACAACCCGATCCGTGAGGTCACCGCCACGGGGGTGGTGACCGCCGACGGTGTGCTGCACGAGTTGGATGTGCTGGTCTTTGCCACCGGGTTCGACGCGGTGGACGGCAATTACCGGCGCATCGAGATCCGCGGCCGCAACGGCCTGCACATCAACGACCACTGGGACGGGCAGCCCACCAGCTACCTGGGCATGACCACGGCGAACTTCCCCAACTGGTTCATGGTGCTGGGCCCCAACGGCCCGTTCACCAACCTGCCGCCGACCATCGAGACCCAGGTCGAGTGGATCAGCGACACCATCGAGTACGCCGAACGCGCCGGGCTGGAGGCCATCGAGCCCACCGCGCAGGCCGAAGCCGCCTGGACCGACACCTGCACCGAGGTGGCCAACGCGACGTTGTTCACCAAGGGCGACTCGTGGATCTTCGGCGCCAACGTCGCGGGCAAAAAGCCCAGCGTCCTGTTCTACCTCGGCGGCCTGGGCAACTACCGCGCCGTCCTGGCCGACGTCTGCGCCGACCAATACCGCGGCTTCGAGCTCACATCAGCCGACACCGTCGCCGCCTGACGCCGCGCTTATTGGACGGCCTCGAACACGGCGGCGATTCCCTGGCCGCCGCCGATGCACATCGTCTCGAGGACATAGCGCGCCTCCCGGCGCCTGGCCTCGTACGCGGCCGTGGCAAGGATGCGGGCGCCGGTTGCGCCGACCGGGTGGCCCAAGGAAATGCCGGAGCCGTTGGGGTTGAGCCGCTCGATCGAGTGGGTCGACCTTCCACTCGCGCAGGACGGCGAGAACCTGGGCGGCGAAGGCCTCGTTGAGCTCGATGAGGTCGATCTGGTCGAGGGTGAGGTCAGCCCGGTTAAGGGCAGCTGCCGTCGCGCTGACGGGGCCGATGCCCATGACCTCCGGACCGCAGCCGGTCACCGCCCACGAGCGCAGCGCAAGCAGCGGGACGAGACCGCGTTTCTCCGGCGTCGGCGCGGGTGGTGACGACGCACATCGCGGCACCGTCGTTCTGGCCCGAGGCGTTGCCGGCGGTGACCGTCGACTCGGGATCGACCCTGACCCGGATCGGGCGCAGCGCCGCGAGGCTCTCGACGGAGGTGTCGGCTCGAGGGTGTTCGTCGCGGTCGACGACGGTGTCGGGTTTGCCGCGGGTGCCGGGTACCGTGACCGGGACCAGCTCGTCGACAAATTTCCCGGCCTCGTGAGCGGCGACGGCGCGATGGTGGGAACGCATCGCCAGCTGGTCCTGCTCCTCGCGGGAGATGCTGTAGGCCTTGCGGAGGTTCTCCGCGGTCTCGATCATGCCGCCGCGCACCGGGTTCAAGGCGCCGCCGGCGGTTTCGCGGGCGCGGTCGAGTCGGTCCATGAGCGCGATGCCGCCCTGCTTGACGCCGGTGCGCAGGCCGAGGGCGTAATGCTCGACGTTCGACATCGACTCCGCGCCGCCGGCCACGACGAGGCCGGCGGCGCCCGTGGCGATCTGCGCCACGGCGTACAACACGGCCTGCAGGCCCGAGCCGCACCGGCGGTCGATCTGTAGGCCCGGCACACTGGTTCCCAGGCCGGCGTCGAGTGCGGCCACCCGGCCAATCGCCGGCGACTCGCCGTTCGCGTAGCCGTTGCCCAGGATGACGTCGTCGACGTCGCCTTCGCCCAGCCCGGTGCGGTGCACGAGTTCCCGCAGCAGCGCGGTCGCCAGTTCGGCAGCCGAGAGCCGGGCGAGTACGCCGCCCATGCGCCCCACCGGGGTGCGCAGCGGTTCGCAGATAACGACACCGTTGCGTGCTGGCATGTAATCGACCGTAACGACGCCGCTTGATATTTAGAAATGCTTATTCCGAACTGATTGATAGATTGGAAGTCTTACGCTCCGATATATCCGCTAGTTCGGCGCCGTCGACGAGAAGCTGCCGTGAGAGGCGGGCGCTCGCCCGGCTGGGCGGACGCAGCCCTAGTTGATCTGAGCGGATGCGCATGCCGCCATAGCGGTGGTGGTCATTTTTCCGTCTACATGGCCAACGATTCGTAGGTCCCGTCGCCGAGAACCTCACGCAAATGGGTCATCGTTGTGTTGATCTCCGAAGGCCGTCTGCGTGAGGGGCGTTGGATCGACGTTCGTAGCCTTTCACCGACCGACGGGCCAGTGTTCGATCGTGATGTCATCCATGGGGAAGTCGGCCGGGTTGCCCGTTGCCAAGTGAGCCTCGATGCCGGCGGTGGCGGCAGCGATCAAGCAGTCGGCCTGGTGAAGAGTGATCCCTCGGCCGGCGAACTGGCGGCGCCACTGCCCAGCGCGAATTCCTTCGGAAGGGCCCAGGGGTGCACACCGCAGGCCGCGCACCAGCCGTCGTGCTGCGACCTCTTCACCGGGAAGCAGTCCGCGCCAGATCTCTTCGACCGAGATCGCGCAGGTCCACGGTTCGTCACCCTGGCGGCGCAGAGCGCGCAGGCGGTCGCCGGCCGGACGGCCACGGAGGGCGTCGATGAGTACCGTCGAGTCGAGCAGCACTCTCGCCATGTCAGCCGACGCGACGCTTGTCGGCACGTTGGCGGCGGACCCATTCACCGGGATCGTCGTCCCATTCGTGACCCTCGTCGGGGATGGCCCCGAGGGCAGCCTCGATATCGTCCCATCGCCGCTCGTCATCTAGTCCGCGGCGAATCAACTCTGCGATGAATGCGCTACGTTTCCGGCGTCCGGCCCGCTGGTCGAGCTCGGCAACGAGCTCGTCATCCACCGTAATGTGTAGTCGCATGGGCTAAGGATAGCCCACTGGTCGGGCTCGTCCGCCGTACTGAGGACGCCCTGGGTGATGTCAGCGGACGCACTCGACGAGATCTACGTCGTCTATATGGAAGCCGGGCCTTCGGCTGGTCGACCACCGGAATCGGGGCCAGTCCGACCCGGCTGGAGCCAGATCGAGCGCGGCATGCATGAGCCGTCGCTGCGGGTGCTCGCAGCGGTCGCCGAGGCGCTGTCGCTCACTAGATGAGGACGGACGACGGCCGCTACCGGACGGATGGGCTACGCCGTGGACGTCTCGTCCCCTTCGTCCATTCCCTTGCGACCTTGGCCGGCGGCTACGAGGATTCGATCGAGGAACGACATCGCCAGCTGTGGCATGTCGGACCTCCCCGTCGCCTGGATATTTCGGACTTCTGCTATGAGCGAGACGAGTCGCTCTCCGCCGTCGATCGGAAACCGCACCATGCCGAGGTCGGCGCATCGGGCAAGGACAGAGCCGAGAAGTTGCTTGGCTTCCGCGGTTCGACCGGCCGCAGACAGGCATTCGGCAAGAAGGCGTTGGGCCCGCAGCATCGCGCGATGCCGGCCCCGACCCGTGAGGCGATCAACCCATTCCTGCGCCCAGCGGCACGCAAGGTCGTCCTGCTCCCCGGGCCGAGAGTGCTCGATGAGTAACCGAATTGCCCTCTCTTCATCCAGTTGGGCGGTGATCTCGCCAAGCCCGTCCTCGGGCCGCTGCCGTCGGCTGAATTCGACGGGCGGATGGGCGACACGCCGGGTCGGCAGCCCGAGGACCACACGCTCGTTCTCGACGCTGGCGCGCAATCGCGGAGTGGACAATCGCTCGGCGATATCGGCGGCGTGATCAAGGTGCTCCGCCGCGGCGGCACGGTCGCCGCGCAGCACCGCCAGGCGCGCACCCACAACAAACCGAGGGATGATCATGTCGGCGGTGCCTTCCTCGGCGCCGAGCTTCAAGCTCTCATCGAGCAGCCGCTCCGCCTCGCCGGTCTCTCCGCGCTCATAGAGCAACTCCGCCAGCACCGCGCCCGCAAGTCGAGCACCCTGCGAATGGACCGCTCCCGAGCTGGTCGCGACCTGGCGTGCGGCGCGGAAACTTTGCTCGGCCCGCTCGAGATCCAGCTGTTCGAACGCGGCTATCCCGTCGAACGCGTGCCCGTACATCACGGCGTAGGGCCCGCTGTTCTGTTGGTGGTACGGGCTCGCCCACTGCTGCCGGCGGTGGGCCGCGTCGAAATCGAATCGGTAGATGGCGCTGAATGTCGCGATATTCGCAGCTATGGACACCACAAAGGGCGCCAACGTATCCGGTCGAGACAGGCATTCGCTCACCAGGTCATCGAGGCCGTCGGTTCGATCGGCGGTCGTCCGCATGGCCGCTTCCACGACGCGGGCTTCGGCACGAAGATCAGCGACGTCGGCATCGGGGCCGCGCTTCGTTTCCAGCGCGTCTTCGACCCGCTGGAGCGCGGTGTAGGTGGGGCTTGTCCGATGCAGCAACATGTTGGCCCAGGCCAGCGTCGTCTGCAGCCTGGGACTGGTCAGCACCGCAGTGGACGGCAGTTTTTCCACCAGACCGAAGAACGTCGACATCTGCGAATGTTCAAGCAGTGTCCGGCCATCCGTCTCGACGAGTTCGACTGCCCGGCGAGTATCGCCCGCGGCCAGGGCGTGATCGACCGCCTCCACGAGCATGTGGTGGTCGGCAAACCATTCCGACGCTTTGTGGTGCAGGGCTGTTGTCAGCTCCGGGTGGTCACGATCGAGGCGTCGGCGCAAGAACTCAGCGAACAGGTGGTGATACCGAAACCAATCGCCGTTTTCATCGATTCTGCCGAGGAAGAGGTCGCGCGCCTCTACCTCCTCGAGCATGGCCTGCCCACGCAGTTCACCGCTGAGCGCGGACGCCAGCGATCCACAGATCCGCTCGGTGATCGAGGTCGACAAGAGGAATCGCAACATCTCGGGTTCAAGTGCGCTCAACACGTTCTCGGCGAGGAAATCCGCGATGGCGTGGTGGCTACCGGAGATGTGGCGGATGACCTCGGCCGGAGTGTCGGCCCCCCGGAGCGAGAGCGACGCCAACTGGAGCGCAGCGACCCAGCCATCCGTCGAGTTGTGGAGGTCGATCACATCACCGCTCTGCAGGTCCAACCCGGCAACGTCGACCAGAAACGACCGCGCCTCAGCCACGTCGAAACACAGTGCCCCGACATCGATTTCGATGAGCTCGTCGCGAACCCGCATGCGGCTGAGCGGCAGACCGGACCGCGACCTGCTGGTAACGACGACTTGCAAGTTGTCACCGGCGTGCTCGAGCAGGAAATCCATCGAACCTATTACGGCAGCAGCGGTGACGCGGTGCCAGTCGTCGACGATGACCGCCATCGGCTCGTCACGCTCGTTGATCTCATTGACTAGCGACGTCAGCACGTATTGTCCGGCGTTCTCGCCATGCTCTTCGAGTAGATCACCGAGATCGCTGGCAACCGCTGGATTGGCTCGCCGGATCGCTTCGACCAGGTTGGTGAGAAACCACACGAGGTTGTTGTCGTTGTCGTCGACGGTCAGCCACGCCACGTTCACCCCATCGCGCGCAAGTTCCTCTCCCCACTGTGCAGCCAGTGTCGTCTTTCCGTATCCGGCCGGCGCGTGAATCACGATGAGTCGCCGCCGTTCTCCCGCGCGGAACGCATCGATCAACCGGTGCCGAGGGACCTGCGCCCGGGGACGACGCGGTGGACGAAACTTGGTAACCGGGGTCGGCGGCGCCGTCGCTGGATCGAAATGGGCACGTGGACCAGTTCTAGCGAGCAACGAGTCCTCAGCCGGATCCACGCGAAGTGCCATCTCATCTACGGAGAAGCCGATCCGACGCCCGATGTCGCAGAGCTCCTCACCGAACTCGCCGGCCGAGGTTGGACGGTGCGCCGGGTCGCGCGCCATCGCTCGCTCGACGGCACGAGACAGCGCATCTGGAATGCCGGCCTCCCGCAGATCCGGAACGGGCTGGCTGGAGATCCGCAGAAACTGGGCAACGACAGACTCGCCTTTTGGACGCTCAAAAGCGGCGTGGCCAGTCAGTGCACAGAACAACGTGGCACCGAGACCGTAGAGATCGGAAGCCACCGTGGGCGCCGCGCCCGAAAGCACTTCCGGAGCAGTGAATGCGGGCGTTCCAGCGATGAAACCGGCCCCGGTTTCGAAACCGCCCGCAATTCTCGCGATACCGAAATCGGTCAGCTGCGGTTCGCCGTACTCCGTGAGAAGGATGTTCGCCGGCTTCACATCACGATGGAGGGTGCCGCTTCGGTGCGCCGTCTCCAATGCTCCTGCGAGCTTGACGCCGAGTCGCAATGCGTCGCGCCAGTCGAGCGGACCACGCTTGCGAATCAGGGCATCGAGCGAGTCGTGGGGGTGATATTGCATGACGATGAAGGGCCGCCCGCTGGGAGTCGCGCCGATCCCCAGAATGTTCACGATGTTCGGGTGGCCAGAGAGCCGGCCCATGGCACGTTGCTCGCGCGTGAACCGCTCGAGGTTTTCGTCGGCAAGGTCGGCGGTCAACACTTTGACGGCAACGGTTCGATCGAGCGAGGGCTGCGAACAGCGGTAGACCACGCCGAAACCGCCGCGGCCGATCTCCGCTGCCCTCGCGAAGCCGACGGCCGCAAGCTCCGCGGCGACATCGCCAACGAAGTCACGCTGAGTTGCGAGCGGATCGCGTTCAGCCATCAGGTAGCCCTCCATCACAAATGTAGGCGCGGGCTTCGGTTCACGTACAACATATTGCTGAGTCCCCTGGGACACCTCCATCGATGAGGATCGTTCGGGCTGGCGTCCCGTGGATCGATTGCGCCGCGTGCCGCCATACCGCCCGGTGTTTCACATTGGAACGCCTTCGGCTCCGAACACGGCTCTAACTTTGGTTTAGACACCGTGGGAGCCCTCACATCGGGGCACTCGCGGCGGATACGACACAACGCGGACTAGGCATCAACCAGGTCCGAACCGAGCCGAGGGCAGCCATGACGACCACCACCTCCGACAGCCCAGCATCACCTACGCCGACGCCGCGGGCCAGGAGAAGCGTGGCGCTTGGTATGCCAAGTGACTCTTCATATTTCGACACACCCCATCTGACCGATAAGGAAATCGCCATGACTGTTCACACCCCTGTCCAGACCGTTGACGCTGTTGTGATTGGCGCCGGGTTCGGTGGTATTTATGCCGTGCATAAGCTGCACAATGAATTGGGTTTGACCACGGTGGGTTTCGATAAGGCCGAGGGTCCTGGGGGCACCTGGTATTGGAACCGTTACCCGGGTGCGTTGTCGGACACCGAGAGTCACCTGTATCGGTATTCCTTTGATCGGGAGTTGTTGGCCGATGGCAGTTGGAAGAGCACCTATATCACTCAGCCTGAGATCCTGGAGTACCTCGAGGGCGTGGTGGAGCGTTTCGATTTGGGCCGGCATTTCCGGTTCGGTACCGCGGTCGAGTCGGCGATCTATCGTGAGGAGTTGGGTCAGTGGGAGGTCAGCACTGATGACGGCGCGTTGTATCGGGCCACCTATGTGATCAACGCGGTCGGACTACTCTCGGCCATCAATTTCCCGAATCTGCCTGGTCTGGACACCTTCGAGGGCGAGACCATCCACACCGCCGCCTGGCCCCAGGGCACGGACCTGGCGGGTCGCCGCGTCGGGGTCATCGGCACCGGTTCCACCGGTCAGCAGGTGATCACGGCGCTGGCGCCCACCGTCGAGCAGCTGACCGTTTTCGTGCGGACCCCGCAGTATTCGGTCCCGGTCGGCAACCGTCCGGTGAGCGCGCAGGACATCGACGCGATCAAGGCCGACTACGAGCGGATCTGGGCGCAGGCCAAGAATTCCGCGTTTGCCTTCGGCTTCCAGGAGAGCACCACACCGGCGATGAGTGTTTCCGAAGAGGAGCGCCGCCGGGTGTTCGAGGCCGCCTGGCAGCACGGCGGCGGATTCCGGTTCATGTTCGGCACCTTCGGCGACCTCGCCGTCGACGAGCACGCCAACGAGGCCGCCGCGTCGTTCATCCGTGCCAAGATCGCCGACATCATCGAGGACCCCGAGACGGCCCGCACGCTGACCCCGACGGGCCTGTTCGCCAAGCGCCCGCTGTGCGACGACGGCTACCACAAGGTGTTCAACCGCCCCAACGTCAAAGCCGTCGCCATCAAGGACAACCCGATCCGTGAGGTCACCGCCACGGGGGTGGTGACCGCCGACGGTGTGCTGCACGAGTTGGATGTGCTGGTCTTTGCCACCGGGTTCGACGCGGTGGACGGCAATTACCGGCGCATCGAGATCCGCGGCCGCAACGGCCTGCACATCAACGACCACTGGGACGGGCAGCCCACCAGCTACCTGGGCATGACCACGGCGAACTTCCCCAACTGGTTCATGGTGCTGGGCCCCAACGGCCCGTTCACCAACCTGCCGCCGACCATCGAGACCCAGGTCGAGTGGATCAGCGACACCATCGAGTACGCCGAACGCGCCGGGCTGGAGGCCATCGAGCCCACCGCGCAGGCCGAAGCCGCCTGGACCGACACCTGCACCGAGGTGGCCAACGCGACGTTGTTCACCAAGGGCGACTCGTGGATCTTCGGCGCCAACGTCGCGGGCAAAAAGCCCAGCGTCCTGTTCTACCTCGGCGGCCTGGGCAACTACCGCGCCGTCCTGGCCGACGTCTGCGCCGACCAATACCGCGGCTTCGAGCTCACATCAGCCGACACCGTCGCCGCCTGACGCCACATCCATCTACCAAACAGGTATCTACCCCACAGGAGAACCACCCATGGGTGCGTACACCACCATCGACCCGGCCACCGGTGAACAGGTCGCGCAGTACCCGGAGATCTCGGATGCCGAGCTGGACGATCTCATCGGACGCAGCACCGCGGCGTACCGCTCCTGGCGGACCACGCCGATAGACCAGCGCCGTGCCGTCCTGACCCGAGCCGCCGAGCTCCACCGCGAACAGGCCGACGAGCTGGCCAGGCTCCTCACCCTGGAAATGGGCAAACCGATCGCGCAGGCGAAGGGCGAGGTGGAGCTGGTCGCTTCGATCTACCAGTACTACGCCGACCATGTGGAGGAGTACACGGCCGACGAGCCCCTCACCATCAATGGACCCGGCACCGCTGTCGTCCGCACCGAGCCGATCGGCCCGCTCGTAGGGGTCATGCCGTGGAACTATCCCTACTACCAGGTGGCACGCTTCGCCGCCCCGAACATCGCCTTAGGCAACACGATCATCCTCAAGCACGCGCGGAACTGCCCGCAGTCCGCGCTGGCCGTCGAACGGGTCCTGGGCGAGGCCGGGTTGCCTGCGGGGGTGTACCTCAACGCTTTCATCTCCGCCGCCCAGGTCGCGGCCGCCGTCGCGGATCCGCGCGTTCAGGGCGTTTCCGTGACTGGATCCGAGAAGGCCGGGTCCGCCGTCGGCGAGGTCGCCGGCCGGCACATGAAAAAGTTCGTGCTCGAGCTCGGCGGCTCGGACCCGTTCGTGGTGCTCGACGACGCGGATGTCGAATGCGGCGGCCGCCTGCCGCGGTCGTCGGGCGGCTCGCCAACGGCAGACGGCCTGCACCGCGTCGAAGCGGCTGATCGTGGATGACCGTGTGTACGACAACTCGTTCGCAAACTCATCGACGGGATGGCCCACTGGCAGCCCGGCAACCCGACCAAGCCGAGGACGAAGAAGCTGGGACCACTGGCGTCGAGCTCGGGTGCCGAGGAACTGGATGAGCTTGTCCAGGAGGCGATCTCGCGCGGGGCTGAGGTCGTGCTCGGCGGTAACCGGCCAGAGACAGAGCCTGCTCTTCGCCCACCGTCCTGGCAGGCGTCACGCGCGAAATGCGCGCCTTCAACGAAGAGCTGTTCGGTCCGGTGGCGGTCGTCTACCGCGTGGGCTCGGTGGATGAGGCGATCGATCTGGCCAACGACTCCCCGTTCGGCCTTGCGTCAAGCGTGTTCACCTCCGAGGCGGAGAAGGCCGACCGTGTGGCCGAGCAGCTCGAGACCGGCATGGTGTCGATCAACAGCACCAGTAAGACTTCGCCGGACCTGCCGTTCGGCGGCGTGGGAGGAGCCGGCGTCGGCCGCGAACTGGCCCGGTTCGGCTTCGATGAATTTGCCAACAAGAAGCTCGTGAGAAACCCGAAGGGACAACGACAATGGTGACCCAGCCTTACGACCGACTGAGGAGGCGACCACAATGGCGAGCGATCGTTACCAGCGCGGCCTCGACCGCATGATGGAGCTCGTCTCCGCCGACCACTCCAACACCTTCGACCACGTCAAGCTCGTGGAGTCCTACGGCACTCTGGACGCGGACCTGTCCGACTACATCGTCT
>CAWIXL010000002.1:0-216044 GCA_963840045.1 uncultured Actinomycetota bacterium
CGCGATCGAAGCGGGGCTGCGTGAAATCGATTCAGCGGGAACCCAATCCGGGCTACTGGACCAGTTGCAGCACCGCAGCCGCCTTTATGCGCTGCTGCGCTACGCGCAATACAACGAATTTGACACGCAGACATACAATTTCAAGCTGAAGGAGACCAACCATGACCGCCACCGTTGATATCAAGAAAGGCCTTGCCGGCGTCGTGGTCGACACCACCGCCATCTCCAAGGTGGTTACGGAGACCAATTCGCTGACCTACCGCGGATACCCGGTCCAGGATCTCGCCGCGCACTGCAGCTTTGAGCAAGTCGCCTTCCTGCTGTGGCGCGGAGAGTTACCCACCGATGCGGAGCTGGCGCTGTTCTGCCAGCGGGAGCGCGCCAGCCGGCGGGTGGACCGGTCGATGCTGTCGCTGTTGGCCAAGCTGCCCGACAACTGCCACCCGATGGACGTGATGCGCACCGCGATCAGCTATCTGGGAGCGGAGGATCCCCAGGAGGACGACGAGTCCGCGAATCGGGCCACGGCACTGCGGATGTGGGCGGTGCTGCCGACGATCGTCGCCGTCGACATGCGGCGTCGGCGCGGGCTGGCTCCGATCGCACCGAACAGCGCTCTGGGATATACCGAGAACTTCCTGCGGATGTGCTTCGGCGAGGTCCCCGAACCCGCGATCGTGAGGGCGTTCGAGCAGTCGATGATCCTGTACGCCGAACATGGTTTCAACGCATCCACATTCGCCGCGCGGGTGGTGACGTCGACCCAGTCGGACATCTACAGCGCGGTGACCGGGGCGATCGGTGCGCTCAAGGGGCGGCTGCATGGAGGCGCGAACGAGGCGGTCATGCACGACATGCTCGAGATCGGCGATCCGGCGAACGCCCGGGAGTGGTTGCGCGGCAAGCTTGCTCGTAAGGAGAAGGTCATGGGCTTCGGGCACCGGGTCTACAAACACGGCGATTCCCGGGTGCCGGCGATGAAGCAGGCGCTGGCCGGCCTGGTAAGCGCAGGCGCCACGCGTACCGGTCAGCGTTTGCTGCAGATGTACATCATCTTGGAGGCCGAGATGTTCGGGGCCACCGGACTCAAGCCCAACCTCGACTTCCCGACCGGGCCGGCGTATTACCTGATGGGATTCGACATCGCCAGCTTCACGCCCATCTTCGTGATGAGCCGGATCACCGGCTGGACCGCGCACATCATGGAGCAGGCGGCGTCGAACTCGTTGATCCGGCCACTGAGCGCCTACTCAGGTCGTGAGCAGCGGGCGCTTGCCGGCCGGACTTAGGACGGCCCGCCGTACTGCCACACCAGACTGTGCGCGCCGGTCATGGTCGGGTTGCACCACATCATCCGCCCGGTGGCGTCGTGGGTGGTGGCATGCAACACCGTGCACGAATCGCCCGGCCCCGGAACGTCGGCACGCGCAACGGGAGACGTGACAGCCGCCGCGCATGCGACCACGGCCAACACACTGGCTGGTCCCAGGACGTGAAGTCTGCTCATCATGCTCGGATAGCCGCTTGGGACGGCCTGGAGACCTTAGAGACCCAGAGCCTGCAAAATGTTCTGGATTTGGGTGATGAGGTTTTGCAGGGCGGCAATTTCGGCGGCGAAGCCGTCCAAGAAGCCCGATTTATTGGTGCCGTTATTTCCGATTCCGGAGGAACTAGAGCCGTGGTCGAAGATACCGCCGATATTCGTGCCCGTGGTTATCAGACCCAAGCCCTGGTTAAACGCACCCGCAACGTTGCTGACGCCGCCTAAGCCGAGGCCGTTAAAGAAGCCGGAGACGTCGCTGTTGGTGCCGAGGAAACTGGGCGCGTTCAGTATGTTGTTGAAGAACCCGGAAGTGTTGGTGGTGTGGCTGATGGCTCCGCCGAGGGCGTCGTTGAAGAAGCCCGACGAGCCGTTGGTGCTGTTGGTGTCGCCGTTGTTGAAGAACCCCGAGGAATTGCTGTTGTTCGCGTTCAAGTCGATATTGCCAAAGAGCGTGGGGATGGTGAAGGAGCCGAGCGACAGGCCAGGGTTGGGGTTGAGCTTCAAAAGCTGGACATTGAATGTCCCGAAGTTGAAGTTGTGGGAGAACAGGTTGGTGGAGCCGAAGCTGCCACTGCTGACGTGGGGGATGTCGTAGCTTCCAGTGATCCCGAAGGTTACCGGGACCTGGGGGGTGAAGCTGACGGTGTAGTCGCCACGGAGTGTGCCCTCTAGGGTGCCGCGCCACAAGAAACCATTGTCCTTGTTGCCGCTGATGAATGCGCCGGTGTCGATGTTGCCCGAGTTCCCAATTCCGGTGTTGGTATTTCCCTTGTTGAGCCAGCCCGTGTTGACGCTGCCGGCATTCAGTGAGCCGGTGTTGTCGTTACCAGAGTTGAAGTGGCCGGTGTTTTGGTTACCCGAGTCCCACAAGCCGAGGTTATTGCTGCCGGCGCTCCCGACGCTCGTATTGTGACTGCCCGAGTTCGCGATGCCGGTGTTGGCGGTGCCCGAGTTGCCGACGCCCCAGTTATTGTTGCCCGAGTTGAAGAAGCCGATGTTGTTGTTACCGGAGTTGAACAGGCCCATATTGCCGGTGCCCGAGTTGAAGCCATTCATTGCGCTGGGGCCGAAGCCGATTTGGCCAGTGCCGCTGAGCCCGAATCCGATGTTGTTGGTTCCGCTGTTTCCGAAGCCGATGTTTCCGGTGCCGAGGTTCCCGGCCCCGATGTTGTTGATGCCGTGGTTACCAAGTCCGATGTTGAAATCCATTCCGGATCCGGTGTTGGTGTTCCCCCAGCCGAAGTTCAGGTTGCCGGCGTTGCCGCCGCCGAAGTCGAAGCTGCCGATGTTGCCCGAGCCCAAGTTCCAACTGCCGAGGTTGCCGAGACCAAGGTTTTCGCTGCCGGTATTCCCGAAGCCGATGTTGAACTGGCCGAGGTTTGAAAAGCCCGCATTCCAACTGGTCCAGTTCCCCAGGAAACCGCTGACACTGCTGCCGGCGTTCCAGAATCCGGAGCCGTTGCTGATCGTGTTGTAGATGCCGGAGACGCCGCTACCGAGGTTCAGCACGCCCGCAGTGTTCGAGCCGACGTTCATGAAGCCCGAGGTTCCGGTGACAGTGCCGTCACTGCCGATGTTGTTGAAGAAACCTGAGGTGTTACCACCGAAATTGCGGACGCCCGAGGCGGATTGCCCAGATGTATCCCAGTTGACGATGCCTGAGGCATTGGTGCCGTTGTCGAAGCTGAAGGAGCCGTAGTTGAGGATACCCGGGCGCGCCACGATATTGAGGACGGTGATGGGGATCTCGAGCTCAACCGAGAAGTGAGGCGTGAGGGTGAGGAGACTGCCCAGGATGGGGATCGAGATGCTAAACGGTATCGGTCCGACCTTGGGCGTAAACGCTAATTTGTAGACGATCTGATTGTTGTTGCTGGTGGTGTAATTGAAGCCAAGGTTTCCGCTGCCGGAGTTGAGCGCGCCGGTGTTCAGGGAGCCGTGGTTCAGGTAGCCCGAATTGTAGTTGCCGGCATTGGCGGAACCGGTATTGACGCTGCCGGTGTTCCAGTGGCCGGTATTGATGTTGCCCACGTTGGCGATGCCGGTATTGGTGCTGCCGGAGTTTGAAATGCCCAGGTTGTGGGAGCCGGAATTCCAGAAGCCCGTGTTCTCGCTGCCCATGTTCCCGAAACCCGTGTTGTTGCTGCCCGAGTTTGAGAAGCCGAAGTTTCCGTTGCCTGAGTTGAAGAAGCCGATATTGTTGTTGCCGGAGTTGAACAGGCCGATGTTTCCGGTGCCCGCGTTGAACCCGTTGAAATTGGTGAAGTCGATGCCTACCTGGTTATTGCCGTTGAGCCCGAAGCCTATGTTGTTATTGCCTTTGTTCCCAAAGCCGAAGTTGCTGTTACCAAGGTTCCCGAAGCCTACGTTGTTGCTGCCATTGTTCCCGGAGCCGAAGTTGTTGCTACCGTTGTTGCCGACTCCAACGTTCAAGGAGCCGTGGTTACCGGCACCGAAGTTGGTGCTGCCGGTGTTGCCGCCGCCGAAGAAGTTGAAGCTGCCGTTGTTTCCGCCGCCTAAGAAGTTGAAGCTGCCCAGGTTCCCGTTGCTCAGGTTCCACTGGCCGGTGTTTCCCCAGCCGAAGTTAGAGATATTGATATTGTTTAGGTCGATGGGACCAATCGGGATGCCATTACCAATTGAAAAAGGCGCAAGTGGAATATTAGGAATCTGAATACCGAAAATCGAGC
Source organism: uncultured Actinomycetota bacterium (assembly GCA_963840045.1). GTDB lineage: Bacteria > Actinomycetota > Actinomycetes > Mycobacteriales > Mycobacteriaceae > Mycobacterium. The sequence continues at coordinate 4,234 of CAWIXL010000002.1, forward strand.
TCGCGAGCGAGGTCGCCTGGGCTGAAACGGCTGAAACTGCCGGAGCAAACACGCCGGACAGGGTCTTCATCAGGTTCTGCCACGGCGACAACTCTTCGGCCAGCGCGACGGCGTCGGCGTAGTAGCCAGACATCGCGACCACATCCTGGGCCCAGAACCCTTCATATTGGGCCTCGGTCGCGGCGATCGCCGGCGCGGCGAACCCGAACAGGTTCGACCGCACCAACTGAACCAGCTGATTACGGTTGGCCGCGATCACCAACGGATGCACCGTCGCCGACAGGGCCGCCTCGAACGCGGCCGCCGCTAGCCGGGCCTGACCTGCCGACTGCGCGGCCTGAGTCGCCGAGGTAATCAACCCCTGCACATAGTTCGTGGCCACATTGGCCATCGCCACCGCCGAGGCGCCCTGCCAGGCTCCGCCGGCCAGTGATGAAGTCACCGATGAGAACGAGGTCGCCGCGGCCTGCAACTCGGCGGCTAGCCCCTCCCAGGCGTTGGCCACCCCCATCATCGGCCCCGACCCCGCGCCTGAATGCATCAGCGCCGAGTTGATCTCGGGGGCGAACACCGAAAAATTCATGGCCAAGACCTCTCTTCGGGGTGGCATCGTCGCCGCGCCGGCATCCCGGCTGGACCACGGAGGTTCAGACTAGGGCGCCGGTTCACCCGGCAATATACGGCGATCGCCGGGCGGAGGGGGCGAAATGGCCAAATCCACAGCAAGCGTTTCGCCCCGGATATCTGCAGCTCCGACAATTTTTGAGATGGTTTTGAACGGGTTGTGCGCCGGGCTCGGCTCGGGCGGCGTGGTCGAACCGTGCACCCGCCTAGAACGCGTTCTAATCTGACGACCATGGGATTCCTGAAGCCCGACCTGCCGCAGGTTGACATAGCCGAGTGGAGCAAGGGCACTCGCAGCGAGAAGATCCGGCCGATGGCCCGACACTGGGCCGAGGTGGGCTTTGGAACGCCGGTCGCGCTGCACCTGTTCTACGTCGTCAAGATCCTGCTCTACATCCTGATTGCGTGGTTGATCGTTTTCAGCACCAAGGGGATCAACGGATTCACCAACGTCATGTCGTGGTACGCCGAGCCCATCGTGTTCGAGAAGGTCGTGCTCTACACGATGCTGTTCGAGGTGATCGGGCTGGGCTGCGGCTTTGGTCCGTTGAACAACCGGTTCTTTCCTCCGATGGGCTCGATCTTGTACTGGATGCGGTTCGGCACCATCCGGCTGCCGCCGTGGCCGCATCGGTTCGGGTGGACCGAGGGCACCACGCGCAAGCCGGTGGACGTCGCGCTGTACGCGCTACTGCTCATCATGTTGGTGACGGCGCTGTTCACCGACGGCAGCGGCCCGATACCGGAGCTGGGCACCACGGTCGGGGTGCTCCCGGTGTGGGAGATCGTGGTGATCCTGTTGTTGCTGGGCGTGCTGGGGCTCCGCGACAAGGTGATTTTTCTGGCCGCTCGCGGCGAGGTCTACGCGACGCTGACGGTGACCTTCCTGTTCGGCGGTGTCGACATGATCGTCGCCGCCAAGCTGGTGTTCCTGGTGATCTGGATGGGTGCGGCGACGTCGAAGCTCAACAAGCACTTCCCGTTCGTGATCTCCACGATGATGTCCAACAACCCGCTGATGCGGCCTCGGTGGCTGAAGCGGCGCTTCTTCGAGAAGTTCCCCGACGACCTGCGGCCCGGGATACTGTCGCGGATCTTCGCCCACATCAGCACATTCATCGAGATGTTTGTGCCGCTGGCGCTGTTCCTTTCCCACGGCGGGTGGCCGCTCAAGGTGGCCGCCATCGCCATGGTGTGCTTCCACCTGGGGATCCTCTCGGCCATCCCGATGGGGGTGCCGCTGGAGTGGAACGTGTTCATGATCTTCGGCGTGCTGTCGTTGTTCGTCGGGCATGCCCATCTCGGTCTGACCGACGTGCGAAACCCTGTGCCGGTGGCGATTCTGTTCGCCGTGGTTGCGGGCGTCGTGATCTTGGGCAATCTGTTCCCGCGCAAGATCTCGTTTCTGCCCGGGATGCGCTACTACGCCGGCAACTGGGACACCACGCTGTGGTGCATCAAGCCCTCGGCGAGCGAAAAGATCGGCAGGGGCATCATCGCGATCGCCAGCATGCCGCAGGCGCAGCTGGAGCGGTTCTACGGCAGCGCGGAGGCGGCGCAGATCCCGATCTACATGGGGTATGCGTTCCGCTGCTTCAACACTCATGGCCGCGCGTTGTTCACGCTCGCGCATCGGGCGATGGCGGGCCAGAACGAGGATGACTACGTCATTACCGACGGGGAACGCATCTGCAGCACCGCCATTGGATGGAATTTCGGCGACGGCCACATGCACAACGAGCAACTCATCGCCGCGATGCAGCAGCGCTGTCACTTCGAGTTCGGCGAGGTGCGGGTCGTCCTGCTCGACGCGCAGCCGATCCACAAGCAGACCCAGGCGTATCGGTTGGTGGATGCGGCGACGGGGGAGTTCGAGCGGGGCACCGTCAAAGTTGCCGACATGGTGACCCGGCAGCCCTGGGCCGACGATGTGCCGGTCCAGGTGCTGTCGGATAGTGCTGAGGACGAATAGCCGCGTTAGGCGCCGGCCCGTACCTCTTGGGCGGCGGCGACCATGTTCTGCAGCGACGCGGTCACCTCGTCGGCGTTGCGGGTTTTCAGGCCGCAGTCGGGGTTGACCCACAGCCGTTGCGCCGGAACCGCTTTCAATGCGGCCCGCAGCGACGCGGCCATCTCCTGGGTGCTCGGCACCCGAGGCGAGTGGATGTCGTAGACACCTGGGCCCACGCTGTTGGCGAAGCCGACCGAGTTCAGGTCGTCCAGCACCTCCATGTGTGAGCGGGCCGCCTCGATGGACGTGACGTCGGCGTCCAGGTCGGCGATGGCGCCGATCACCTCACCGAACTCCGAGTAGCACAGGTGGGTGTGGATCTGCGTCGAGTCCGCGACGCCGGAGGTGGCCAAGCGGAAAGCGCCTACGGCCCAACGCAAGTAGTCGTCCTGCTCGGCGCGACGCAGCGGCAGTAGCTCACGCAGCGCGGGCTCGTCGACCTGAATCACGGCGATACCGGCGGACTGCAGATCCACGGTCTCGTCGCGGATGGCGAGCGCCACCTGGTTGGCGGTATCGGCCAGCGGCTGATCGTCGCGGACGAAGGACCAGGCCAAGATCGTGACCGGCCCGGTCAGCATGCCCTTCACCGGCTTGTCGGTCAGAGACTGCGCGTAGGTGATCCACTCGACCGTCATCGGGTGGGGCCGGGCGACGTCGCCGTAGAGGATCGGCGGACGTACACAGCGGCTGCCATAGGACTGCACCCAGCCGTTCTGCGTGGCGAAGAAGCCCCGCAGCTGCTCGGCGAAGTACTGCACCATGTCGTTGCGCTCCGGCTCGCCGTGCACCAGCACGTCGAGGCCGAGCTGCTCCTGCAGCTTGATGACGTCGGCGATCTCCTGCTTCATCCGGCGGTGGTATTCGGCCTCGTCGATCTCACCGGCCCGCAGCGCGGCGCGTGCCTTGCGGATCGCCGTGGTCTGCGGATACGAGCCGATCGTCGTGGTCGGAAGCGGCGGCAGGTGCAGCCGGGCGTCCTGGCTGGCGCGCCGCCCCGCCGCGTCGCCGCGGTGCGCGCCCGACGCGACGATCGAGTCGATCCGGGCACGGACCTGTCCGTTGTGCAGCCGCGGGTCGCTCTTGCGCGACGCCACCGCGGCATTGGACGCAGCAATCTCGTCGGCGACAGCTTCACGTCCCTCGTGCAGTGCGCGGGCCAGCGTCACCACCTCGGTGACCTTCTCCTGCCCGAACGCCAGCCAGCTGCGCAAGGCGTCGTCCAGTTCCGTCTCGGGGTCCAGCGAGTAGGGCACGTGCAAGGTGGAACATGACGTTGACACCGCAACGGCGCCAGCCGAACCCAGCAACGTGGCCAGCTTGCCCAGCGCCGCCTCCAGGTCGGTGCGCCAAATGTTGCGGCCGTCGACGACACCGGCCACCAGGGTCTTATCAGCCAGCTCGGGCACTCCGGCGATCGCCGTATTGGGGCCGTAGACGAGGTCAACGCCGATCGCCTCGATGGGCGTGCGAGCCAGCCCCGCCAGGGCAGCGCCAGGGTCACCGAAGTAAGTGGCCACGTAGATGGCAGGCCGGTTCGTTACCTTCCCCAGGGCGTTGTAGACCGCCTCGGCCAGCGCGGGTGCGTCGGGGGAGATGTCGGTGACCAGCGCCGGCTCGTCGAACTGCACCCACTGCGCGCCGTTATCGGCGAGCAGCGAGAGCAGCTGGGAGTAGATCGGCACCAGCTCACGCAGCCGCTCGATCGGTGCACCGCCGCGCTGAACATCGTTGACACCCTTGCTCAGCAGCAGGAACGTAACCGGTCCGATGACGACCGGGCGTGCCGGAATTCCTTGCTCGAGAGCCTCTTTCAGCTCGGAGAGCACCTTGTCCGGGTTGAGTGTGAACTTGGTCGCCGGCTCGATCTCGGGAACGATGTAGTGGTAGTTGGTGTCGAACCACTTGGTCATCTCGAGCGGCGCGACATCCTTGTTGCCGCGGGCCGCGGCGAAGTAGCGGTCCAGGTCGTCGGACACCTGCGCGGCGCGGGCCGGCAGCGCGCCGAGCATGACCGCGGTGTCGAGCATCTGGTCGTAGTAGGAGAAGGTGTTCACCGGGACCGAGTCCAGGCCGGCGGCCGCGAGGCCTGCCCACATGTCGCGGCGCAGCGTGGCGGCGACGGACTCTAGTTCTGATCGGCTGGTACGGCCGGCCCAGTAGCCCTCGGTCGCGCGCTTGAGTTCGCGTTTCGGACCGATGCGCGGGGAACCGACAACAGTTGCGGTGAATTTCTCAAAATTTACGAGCGGGGTCACGATCTGTTTGTCCTTCAGTCGGTGTGGTGATCACCGCCGGCGAACGCGCAGCCGATGGGGTTTGCGGCAACGCACCTCCGGCGTACAAACCACAACCCGTACGGCCAAACGCCCATTCCACGAGGCGATGAGCCGCCGGGCGCGGCGCGCCCGGCACAGCTGGCAGGTCTTCGGACTCGCAGGCATGCACCGTGTGGTGCTCCTAATGGCCGTCGCTTCCCAGTCCGTGTGCGTGACCAGTGCTTTTGACGGCGGTCGTTCCTGCATACCGCTGCGGGACAGTCCCGGACTCTCACCGGGTTCCCTCTTACAAAGCATGTCTAACATGCCTTGCTCGACGCCGGCGCCGCATGGTGCGACGTCAGCAGACCAGCTGCGTGGTGCAGCTACCCCGCTGCTCTGTCGTGGCTAAAATCCCGCCGAGCAATTCGCTCGCGGCGGAATGGAGTTCGAATGAACGCAGGTGGCCTCGGACGATCGTTCGTCACGTCGGCAGATGGCACTGCGATCGCCATCGACAGCATCGGCTCCGGACCTGGGCTGGTTGGCAACCACCTACACCGTCCACGTCGTGCATCGGCGGGGCCGTACTCGAGCTGGACCCTGGTGCGCTGTAGGGCATCCGCGATCGGGACGTCCCCGTCGTTGAACTCGATGGTTCGGCCGACGGTCGAGTCGTCTGCCAGCGCCGCAGCGACGACGAGCGCGACATTGGCACGCGAAACCTCGCCTTTTCCGCCCCTCTGTGTGTCGCCTAAAGCGATCCGGCCGGTCGCTGCTTCCAGGGTGAGCCGGCTCGGTCCCAAAACAGTCCAGTCCAGTTCGCCGGCACGCAGATGCGCATCCGCGGCCGCCTTTGCCTCCGCGTACGGGAAGAACGAATTCTCCGGCGGCACACCGTGGTCGGGGCCCGCGCCGAAATACGACACCATCACGAACCGCTTGACGCCCGCCTGCGCTGCGGCATCGATGACCCGGATGGCGGCGTCCCGGTCTACGGCGTAGGTCCGCGCCGGGTTGCCGCCTCCCGCCCCGGCTGCGAAGACGACCGCGTCGTGGCCTGCCACCAGATCGGCCAGGGCGTTGGTATCGAGCCGCTCGATGTCGGCCGCGACTGGTCTGGCACCCGTTTCCGCGACGTCGTCGGTGTGGTCCGGGTTGCGGAAGACCGAAGTCACCTCGTCGCCGCGCCCAGTCAGGATGCGCGCCAGCTGCAGCGCCACCTTGCCGTGGCCGCCGAAAACGATCACGCGTGCCGACACGCTTTAAAGCTTTACCCGGCCCATGATCAGGTCGATGATCGGCTTGCCCGGCGGGTATGCGCCGGTGAGTGACGCCATGGTGTGTCCGTAGTCCACCAACAGCGTGATCCCGTTGATGCCAAAGGCGGCGGCGCTGTTGAGGAACGCCATGACGTCGCCCATCTGCTCCGGGGTGTGCACCTTGGAGCTGGTTTCGTCCCGGTAGTCCTGCGCGAACGTGAGCCAGAGGTCGGCGTTGGCCTGCGCCAGCGGGGTGTCGGTCGGGCCCGGGCAAATGGCGTTGATCCGAACGCCCTTCTTCAGCAGGGGATAGCCCTGGGTTGCCACGTAGGCATTGACGGCCTTCTTGCTGAAGCCGTAGTGGATGATCCCTTCCGCTTCGTGGGCCTTGACCCAGGCGTCGGCGGCCGCGAAGTCTGGCGCGGCCAAGAAGTCGGTCAGCAGCTCCAGGTCGTTTTCCCAGCCCATGCCGGCGACCGAGGAGATGAAACAGATCGCCGAGCCGGACGGCAGCAGGTTGTTCTCGAGCAGGCGCTCGATCAGATAGCGGTGGCCGATGAAGTTGATCTTCATCAGGTCGGTCGTCCCGTCGGCGATGCCGGCGGCCGAGAACACCGCGTGGACCGGCCCGCCCAACTGCTCGATCGCGGCGTCGATCGAAGCCGGGTCGCGCAGGTCCACCTGGATGGCCTTGGCGACGTCATAGGCCACCGGCGCGTAATCCATCACGATGACTTCGGCGCCGAGCTCCCCGGCTGACTTGGCCGCCGCGGCGCCCATACCCGTCGCGCCACCAACCACGAGCGCGCGCTTGCCGTCGTAGCGCAACCGATCCATAACAGTCATTGGGCTCCCTTTCCCGGCCTTCACTGGGCCCTTACTAATTGCCCTACTGTATGTAGAACAGTTATTTGGTTCAACACCGGGGTCCCTACTTGCCGCGAACCGCGACACCCCGCAAGACGGTGTCACGGGCGAGGACCAGCGCCGGGCGGATACCCACGGTACGAAGGATGTTCTCCGGGATCCACTGCATGCCGATGATGCAGCGCGCCAGCATCGCGCCGGAGGGGGTGTCGATGCGTATCTCGCCGGACCGGATTCCCTCGGAGAGCAGGGCTTTCATCTGCCGCAACCGGGTGGCATACGACCAGCCCGGGTTGGTCGTCGGCGGCGACTGCCGCATCCAGGCAAGCTGAATCCTGAACTCGTCGGAGAACTGATCCAGGGCGTTGACGTTGACCCAGCTCAGCGCGTCCAGCTTCTCGATTGGCGACGCGTCCGAGCGCAGCACGCTGACCCATCCGGCTTCAACTTTCTGGCCGAACGAGCGCATGATCGAGTCGAGCAGTTCGTCCTTGGATCCGATCACCCGGTAGACGGTGCCGGTGCCGAGGCCGGCCGCGGACGCGATGTCGCGGATAGTGGTGACTTCATAACCTTTGCGGCCGAACTCCGTTCGTGCCACCGCGCGCAAGTGGGCCGCTTTGTCATTGGGATCGGCGTCGCTGTCGTGGGCCCATGTCGCGATGACGTCGCTCGCGGCGGCAAACGCCTTGGACCGATCCAGGGCCGAATCGGTGGGGGGCCGAGCTGCCAACCCTTGCAAGATGATTCGACACATCAGCCCGGCTACCTGGTCGGCTGAGGCCTTGTCGCGGATGACATGTAGCCCCACCTGCAGCATCGACTGGCAGATGCGGTCGGCCAGGATGGAAAGGTCGACGTCGGGTTTGATGTAGCCGCTCCATCTGCCGGCACGCAGTGTCTGCAGCATCGCCTCGTGGACCGCGGTGGGCTGCTGTCGAGTCAGCTTCATCAGCTTGGGATCGGTGCTGGGCCCCTCGTAGAACGACATCTGCAGGGCCGCCCGATGTTCCACCGCACAGCTGGCGATGGCCGTTCCCAACTCGATGATCTTCTCGGCAGCGGGTCGCGAGTCGGGTTCGTCCAACCTCGCCTGCGCGGTTTGCCCGATGCGGTTCAGATCCTCTTGGTAACGAAGCGTCAACTCGATCAGAATCGCTTCTTTGGATTCGAAATGGTGGTACAGGCTCCCCGGGAGAATGCCTGCGGCATCGGCGATTTCCTGCAGCGAAGTTCGCAGTCCCGAAGACGCGATCAATGACGCCGCGGTCTGCAGGATCTCATTCCGCCGTGTCCCGGAGTGGGCTGTGGCGCCGGCCCGTTCCAACGCATCGGCTTTGGCCATGGTCCTCCCAGCGAACCAAATCTTTGTTAAAGGCTATCAGAACCACTCGCGAAAATGCGCTGCTGACAGCGGTGACAGACCCATCCTAGAGCGGCGGACCGTCCCAACTGTCGAGCGCGACCACCTCGTCCACGGGCCGTCGGCGGGCCGGCCGGAACCTGTACCCGGCGCGCAGCCGGCCCACCGGCAGTAGGCAGCCCTGCACCCACCCTTCTGGGCCCTCGGGTATTCCGAGCAGCTGCCGAACCTCGTCCTCGTGGTGCAGGTGCAAGGTCGTCACGCAGGTCCCGTATCCGCGGGTGTGCAAAGCCAACTGGAAGTTCCACACCGGCGGGAAGATCGAGCCGTACAGGGTCGCCAGGTGAAACGACTCGTCACCGTCGATGCGCGGAAGGTAGGGCGCGTAGCAAGGGATTACCAGCACCGGCACCTTCGCCATGTTTTCAACCAACCACTCCGTGGACGACATCAGCCGGGTCTCCGGCGTGGCGGGCGGCATCAGGTGGGCGAGCAGCTGCCCGCCGACCCGCAGTAGGTAGGCGTCGCGGTACAGCTCGGCGATCTTTGCCCGCAGGTCGGGGTCGATGACGACCAGCCACTTCCACGACTGTGCATTGGATCCGTTGGCGGCCTGCAGACCGATCTGCAGGCATTCTCGGATGTCGGCCAGGTCGACGGGCGCGTCCAGGTCGAGCGACTTGCGCGCCGATCGGGTGGAGCTGAGAAGGTATGGGATGTCCATTATTCAGGTAGTCACGCCGAGCTGACGCGGCCACGGCGAAGACTTCCTCGAAGATCGAGCCGGGAACGGTAAACGGTTCGGTTGCCGACACCTCGGAAAGACGGGCTTCGATGTCGTCGGCCGTCGGGTTGCTGTCGGGCTCGGCGAGCCAGCCCTGACCCAGACCAACAAAGACCCGTGCGAAGCGACCGGCACAGGCCGAGTAGTTCTGGTGGCTGAATTCGCAGGCCCGGCTCGCCAGGAAGACCACCATGGGCACTACCAACTCGGGTTGGATCACACCCAAAAACCCAATTTCTTCAAGGGCTTTGGGATCGCCTACGGTTTCGGTCACCATTCGCGAAAAGCCGAACGGCAGCACCGTGTTGGACAGGATGCCGTGCTCGGCCCCTTCGATCGCGATCACGTTCGACAACCCGACCAGGCCGGCTTTGGCCGCCGCGTAGTGGGCTTCCATCGGCTGCCCGAACATTCCTCCTGAGGAGGAGATGAACACGAATCGGCCGTAGCGCTGCTCCTTCATCACCCGGTAGGCCGGCTGGCTCAAATAGAACCCGCCGTCCAAGTGCACGGTGAGCATCTTCCGCCAGTCGTCGGCGGACAGCTCGTCGAACGCAATGCTGTTGAAGATGCCGGCATTGCTGACCACGGCGTCGAGGCGGCCGAATCGCTCGACGGCCAGCCCGACGATCGCCTCTCCGCCCTCCGGGCTGGCCACCGAGTCGTGCGAAGCCACCGCGACACCGCCGGCGTCTTCGATCTCGGCGACGACCTGGTCGGCGACGCTGGTATCGGCGCCCTCGCCGTGCATCGTTCCGCCCAGGTCGTTGACTACCACCGCGGCCCCGCGCCGGGCCAAATCCAGCGCATATAACCGGCCAAGCCCGCGTCCGGCCCCCGTGACGATCGCGACCTGATCTTTGAAGTCGATCATGTGAGCCCCCCGGTCGGTTCGGAATGAGTAAGGCGCGCACCGAGTTCGGTGAGGTAGCGGTCGGTGCCACCGCGAAATTCGCTCCAGCTCAGCAGGCGCTTGAGGTAGAGATGAGCGTCGTGCTCCCAGGTGTAGCCGATCCCGCCGAAAACCTGGATCGCGGTGTCGCCCACGGTGGCCAGTCGTCCGGCGAACGCCTTGGCGCGCAGCGCGGACAGGTGCCGCTGGTCAGCGTCGGCGCTGTCGGCGGCCCACAACGCGTGGATGACGCCGCTGCGGGCCAGCTCGACAGTCTCGAACATGTCGACACAGAGGTGCTGAACCGCCTGGAACGATCCGATCACCTGCCCGAATTGCCGCCTCACCTTGGCGTATTCGATGGCCAGCTGCATCACCGCGCTGGCTGCACCGAGCGCGTCGGCGGCCATCGCGATGAGCACGTCGTCGACGACTGCCTCGACCGCGTCTGCCGACGGTGTGGCGAGCAGCTGCGCGGGCGCGTCGGTAAGGCTGACCCGAAACTGCTTGCGGGTCTGGTCGATCCCGCGCGCGGGTGTCACCGAAATACCAGGTGAGTCGGTCCGCACCGCAAAAAGCCCAGTGCCATCACGGTATTCGGCGACTATCAGAATGACGTCGGCTGCGGCGGCGTCGGGCACGGTCAGCGCGGGCGAGCAGACGCAAAAGCCCGCATTTTGTGCCGAAATGGCGGGCTTTTGCGTTCCCCCGCAAGCGGGCGGTGCCCCCAGCTCGCCGAGTCCCGCCACCGTGGCGATCGTGGTGCCGTCGGCGATCCCGGTGAGCAGGTCGGACGCTGTACTTTCAGCGCCGAGCCGGGTCAGGGCGCGGGTGGCGGTCACGGCGCTCGACAACCATGGCCCCGGGTGCAGGGCGGCGCCGAGCTCTTCGGCGACGATGCCGGCCTCGACCATGGTCATGCCCGCGCCGCCGTAGGCCTCGGGCACCAGCAGCCCGGTTGTCCCGAGGTCGGCGAGGCCCTGCCACACCGCCCCGGTGGTGCCGGACGGATCGTCGAGCAGTGGCCGCACATGCCCGGAGATCGGCGCCTTTTCGGCAAGAAAGCGGCGGACGGTGTCGCGCAGCGCCAGTTGTTCGTCGTTCGGCTCGAGTTTCATTTGCGGGGCAGCCCCAGTACGCGCTGAGCGGTGATGTTCTTGTTGATCTGTGTGGTACCGCCGGCGATGGTCAGCGACCGCGACGTCAGGCGATAGTCGGCCCAGCGGTTGTCGACTCCGCGGGTGCCCAGCACGTCAAAGGCCAACGCGGCCAGTTCTTGCCCGATCTCACCCCACACCGTCTTGGCCAAGCTGGCCGTCCCGAAAGCGGCAATATCCGAGCCGCCGTGCAGCGTGGCCGAGATCGAGCGCTGGCAAAGCACTTCCAGATACTTGATGCGCACCGCGATCTCGCCGAGGCGCCGCAACGTGACGGGGTCATCGTGCACCCCGGCGGCCGCGAAGTCCGCCACCAGTTCCTCCAGCCGTACCTGCATCTCGGCGTACAGCCTTGCCGCTCCGGCGCGTTCGTGGCTCAGCGTGGTGGTGGCGACCTGCCAGCCACCGTTGAGCGGACCGAGCAATGCATCCGCCGGTACCCGCGCGTCGTGGAAGAACACTTCGGCGAAATCGGCATCGCCGTTGAGCGTGACCAGCGGGCGGACTTCGATACCGGGCAACTTCATGTCGACGATGAGGCAGGAGATCCCCTGGTGTTTGGGGGCGTCGGGATCGGTGCGCACATACAGCTGACACCAGTCGGCCCGGTGCCCGAGCGATGTCCAGATCTTCTGCCCGTTGACGACGAAGTCATCGCCGTCGCGCACCGCACGGGTTCGCAGGGCGGCCAGGTCGGATCCCGCTTCGGGCTCCGACATGCCCTGACACCAGATGTCATCGGCCCGCATCATGCGGGGGAGCAGGGTTGTCTTCTGCGACTCGGTGCCGTATTGCATGATGGCAGGGGCGATGTTGTTCATCCCGATGACGTTGAGCGGCAACGGAGCCCGCGCACGCGTGGTCTCCTCGGTGTAGACCAATTGCTCGAGCACGGTCGCGCCCCGGCCGCCGTACTCCTTGGGCCAGGAGACCGCCGCCCATCCGGCGTCGGCCATGTCGCGGTTCCAGATGCGCAGCGCTTCGAACGCCGCGTCATCGCGGCCGGTAGGCCGTCGGGCCGCTATCAGCTCATCGGTGAGATTGGCCGACAACCAGGCGCGCAGCTCAGCGCGGAAGTGTTCCACTTCCACCGGGTATGAGAAGTCCACGTTCCCTATTCGACCTCATGCGATTGACTGCGCCAAGCCGGACTTTACGTCGGAACAGATATTTGGTCAACCAGAGGGGGGCTAACGCGACGCCGCGAGTGCCCGGTAGTAGGAGGGGTCCGCCGTATCGCGGCGCGGGTCATCCGACGTCCCTCCGACAGCCCGATCTGATTGACTGCGAAGGAACCGGGCTCTACGGTGGAACAGATATTTGGTCAATTTTGGTCGACCAGGTCACCGGTGCTTTTGGAGGTTGAGCGTGGGAAACGACGCTCCGGGTGACCGGCTTCAGGCCCTCGGCATGCTCGCCTCCGCACTTGCGGGCCGGCCCGTGGCGGTTGCCCATTCGCAACCGGGTGAACCCCCGTGGACGGACGGCCAGACGATCTACGTCGACGCTGCGGCACGCACCAAACTCGAGACTCTCGAGACCCTGGCCGTACAGGCATCGTTGATCGCGGCCGGCAGCCTGGATCCCGACGTCCTGCGCCCGCTGGTCCGCCACCCCCGCCTGGCCAGGCGCTATCTGGCAATCGAGGGTCACCGCGCACTGGTCGCCAATGGCGACCTGCTACCGAGCATCTTGGCGTCGGTCGGCAACCGCGACATCGCGAGCCGCACCGACTCGCCCGCCGCGTCGCTGAGAATTGCCGATGGCCGGACAGCGATCGACGACCCGGCGCCGGGCTTCGGCGTCATCCGTGCGGCGAAGGTGCTGGCCGCGTGCTCCCAAGCCGAAAAACCACAAGACCAACAGGATCCGGCGGACCCGCAACATGTCCCGCGGAGCCCTGCCGCGCGGGAACTAGAAGAGCTGGACGACGGCGAGGTCGACGACTCCGACGGTCCGGATCTGTTCACCAGCCCGGTCGGCGGGGGCGGCTTCATGGGCAAATGGTTGAAGAAGATGCTGTCGTCCGCCCGTAAGACCGGCAGCGGCGGCGGACCGCCCGGCGCGGATAGCCCGACGCATCGCACGAACTCCGCGAAACGCGGTCTGCACGCAGTGTCGTCGCTGGCCACAACGTCGGGCGAGGACGTCAACGACCGAGAAGCGGAAGCCGACGGCCTGCGGTACCCGGAATGGGACGTCACGCGTAAGACCTACCGGCCCGCGTGGTGCACCGTGCGCGAGGTCGAGCCAAAGATCAAGGCAACGGCGACCCTATCGATCCTAGATAGCGAAGCCGCGATCGGCCTGCGGCGGCCGCTGTCGCGAATCGGCATGGGTCTGCACCGCCGCCACCGCCAGGCGCAGGGCGACGACATCGACATCGACGCGGCGGTCGAAGCCCGCGTCGAGCTGCTGGCCGGATCGGTGCCCGACGAGGCCGTCTACCTCGATAGCCTGCGGCGCCGGCGCGACCTTTCGGTGCTGCTCCTACTCGACGTGTCGGGGTCGGCGGCCGAGCCCGGAACCGTCGGGCGGACGGTGCACGAACAACAGCGTGCGGCTGTCGCCAACCTGACGGTCGCGCTGCACGACCTGGGTGACCGCGTCGCGCTCTACGCGTACTACTCGCAGGGCCGGGGCGCGGTGAGCATGGTGCCCGTCAAACGATTCGACGACCATCTCGACACGCGCGTCATCAGACGGCTGAACAGCCTGGAACCCGGCGCGTACTCGCGCCTCGGCGCGGCCATCCGGCACGGCTCGGCGGTCTTGGAGGCACGCGGCGGTACGGCACGGCGGCTGTTGGTGGTGCTGAGCGACGGACTGGCATACGACCACGGATACGAGCGGGCCTACGGTGCCGCGGACGCGCGCCGCGCTTTGACCGAAGCCCGCCGCCGGGGCACTGGCTGCGTTTGCCTGACGATCGGCGCGGGAACAGACGTGCAATCGCTGCGCCGGGTGTTCGGCAGCACAGCGCATGCGAGCATTGCCCGCCCGGATCAGCTCGCTGGTGTGATCGGACCGCTGTTTCGGTCCGCGCTGCGCTCGGCGGAGGTCCGTCGGAGGGTGTCGTGAGGTGTCATGAGGAACGTCTGAGCGTCCTGATGCCATGTCCCAGAATGTAGTTGGCGCGTCAGCCCCGAGCCTGAGCCTCGGCTTCGGGCACACTTGAAACAAACATCTGTTCCGGCTAGGCTCCAACTGAAGCATGGCAGAAGGGAAGCTATGGCCAACGAGTCCGGACTTGCTCACCGGAACGGCGCGGCCCCCGAGGCGGAGACTATGCGGCCCTACTACCAAGCGGTCGGCAGCGAAGAGGCTATATTCCAGGCGGCCTACCGCCAGGGTCTGGCGCTCGTCCTCAAGGGGCCGACGGGTTGCGGCAAGACCCGTTTCGTCGAGGCCATGGCCCACGACCTCGGCCGGCCGCTGATCACCGTCGCGTGCCATGACGACCTCACCACGGCGGACCTCGTCGGTCGGTATCTGCTGAAGGGCGACGAGACGGTGTGGGTGGACGGGCCGCTGACCCGGGCGGTGCGCGAGGGCGCGATCTGCTACCTGGACGAGGTGGTGGAAGCCCGGCAGGACACGACCGTGGTGCTGCATCCGCTCGCCGACCACCGGCGGCAGCTGCCCATCGAGCGTCTCGGTGTGACGCTGGACGCGGCGCCCGGGTTCGGGCTCGTGGTGTCCTACAACCCCGGCTACCAAAGTGTGCTCAAAGACCTCAAGGATTCGACACGCCAGCGCATGGTCGCGATCGAATTCGGTTTCCCGGCAGCCGATGTCGAAGCAGGGATCGTCACGCACGAAGCGGGCGTGGACGGTGCGACCGCTGCCGAGCTGGTGCGCTTCGGGCAGGCCATCCGCCGCTTGGAAACCGGCGGCCTGCGTGAGGTCGCATCGACCCGCGTGCTCATAGCGGCGGGCAAGCTGATTACCGAGGGCCTGACCATGCAGCAGGCGGCCCGGGCTGCGATCGCTGGACCGCTCACCGACGACGTGGCAGTGGGCAGGGCGCTGCACGAGATGATCGAGGTCTATCTGGGCGGGGGCGAGGGAGTCTCGAGGGCTCGATGATTGACGCTGCATATCGTCCCCGCTAGGGTAGGAACAAATATTAGGTCGACTTGATCCGTGCATGGATCCGTGCCGTGTGACCTTGTCAGCAGGGAGGTCAGATGTCCTACGAAAGCCGCGCAGAGCCGATCAAGGTCGGCTACCTGATGGACTTCACGCTGCCGCCGATGTTCCCGGATGAGATGAAGGCGGACTTCACGCGCTGCTTTGACCTGGTCTTCGAGGAAGCCGTTGAGCAGGGTCTGATGGATCGCCCGGTCGAGATGATCTACCGCGAGGTGGAGGGCCTACCCAAGGGTTCGGTCAAAGCTGTCATCGACGCTTTCGGGGAACTCGTCGACGAAGGGTGTCTGGTGGTGTTCGGGCCGCACATCACCGACAACTGCGTGCCCACCCGTGAAGCCATCGAAGAGCGGTTCAAGGTCCCGGCCATCGCCGTCACCGGCACCGACGACTGGTTGGGCGAATGGACCTTCGCCTTCCCGCAGGGATCGATGACCGACGAGCCGATCTTCATCGCGGACCTAATGGCCAAACGTCAGCTGACCCAGATCGGGGTTCTCGTCGAGCAGAACCTGATCGGTGAAAGCTACCTGCGGAATCTGCGAAGCGCCTGCCGGCGCAAGGGTATTCGCATTGTGGCCGAAGCGGCGATCGCGCAGACCGCGCAGGACATCAACGAGGCTGTGCGAACCCTGCACGACGCGAAGGCGGAGGCAATCGTCCACCTGGGCTTCGGTTTCGGGATTGTGTTCATCAACCCGGCATTGGAGGCCGTCGATTGGGACCCGCCGAGATTCACCACTACGGCTTTCCAGAACGCGTGGGTGAACCCGATCATGTGGAACGCGTTCATGGGATGGATCGGCGTCGACCAGTACGACGAGGCGAATCAGATCGGCCAGGACTTCCTCGACCGGTACGCGAAGAAATACGGCGGACGGCGACCCGAATATTGCGTGCCGCCGGTCAACCGCGACGTCGCCGAGACGTTGGTGCGGGCGTTCACCGACGCGCATCCACTCAGTCCGCGCGGCGTCAAAGAGGCGTTGGAGCGGGTCAAGATGATGCCCGCGGCAGCGGGCGCCCCCGGCACCCGGGTGTCCTTCGGTAAATGGACCCGGCGGGCCTGGATGGGCGCGGGCTATCTGGTGGCCCGAACCCTCGACGCCGACGGCGTCAACTCGCACTTGGTCGATCGCTTCGGAGAGTGAGGCACAGGCGAAATGAGTACCGAGCAATCCATACCAGTGGCTGACGAGAAAAAGCCCGCGTCGGCGCAGCGCAGTGAAAAGCGGGGTTGGGGCCCTTGGGTGGCCGGCGCCGCCCTGGCGGCGTTCGCGCTGTTCTTCATCGCGAACTGCCGCACTGCCCTCGACCCGCGCGTCGCCAACCCGAACGTGGTCGGCCGCCCGCGCCCGGTGCGGTTCATCTTCGGGTTGGACTACATCACTTTCTTGGACGTTGCCACCGCCATCGCGCTGATTGTGCTGCTGGTGGTGTTCATCAGGGGTTGGCGGCGCAATCCGGGTAGCCCGGCGATGCTGATGTTCTTGTGCACCACGCTGATCGTTTGGCAGGACCCGATCATGAACTGGGCGCCGTTCGCCGTGTACAACCCCGACCTCATCCACTGGCCGGAGTCGTGGCCGCTGGTTTCGTTGTCGCCGACGGTTGAACCTTTCGTCGTCTTCGGCTACGTGATGTTCTATTTCGGCCCTTACTTCCCGGGGATATGGATTCTGCGCAAGCTGCAGGCCAAGTACGGTCCGCAGGCGTTCGTGTCGCGGCACCCGCTGATCTGCCTGGGCGCGGTAGTCCTGGTAATCGGGTTCATCATGGATGCCTGGCTGGAGATTCAGCTGGTGCACGCCGGCATGTACATCTATTCCCAGGTGATTCCGTGGGGTTCGGTGTTCACCGGCACGACATTCCAGTTCCCGCTGATCTGGGAGTCGTTGTCGGTGACCTTCGTGATGATCCCGGCGGCGATCCTGTGCTACCGCGACGACACCGGCAAATCGGTGGCCGAGAAGCTCGCCGCGAAAGCCAGGATCTTCCCGAGCCGCCCGGTCCTGGGCACCTTCCTGGTGATGTTCGCCATCATCAACGTGTCGTACTTCGCCTACGGGAGCTGGTTCGCCGTCATCAAGGCCAGCGGAGCGGCGACCTCCGTCGCGTGCCCGTGGCCCTACCCGGAAGCCAAAGTCTATGACCCGCAAGGCTATTACGAGCAAGCCGGCGCTCAAGGCCCGTACTCGGTCGGCATCTGGTCGACCTGGATGAGCGGTCAGCCGAACGGGCGGCCCCACGTCGACCCGCCGCCGGCGGGGCAGGGCGCCTGCGCGAGCAAGAATGGCTGAGCCGCGCACCGTCGTCATCACCGGTGCGTCCCGCGGACTGGGGTTCGCATCGACCGTGCGCCTTTATCGCGAGGGGTGGCGCGTGGTCGCGGCAATGCGGACACCGGACCGCGCGGTTCCGCTGCTGCGGCAGGCGATCGGGGCGGCTGAGGATGACCGGCTGATCCCTGTGCAGCTCGACCTGATGGACCCCGCGTCGATCGCCGCGGCCGCCAAGGCAATCGAAGAAGCCGTCGGCGCACCCTACGCGCTTGTGCACAACGCGGGAATCTCCGCCGCCGGGATGGTGGAGGAAGTGGATATGACGCTGTGGCACAGCATGTTCGCCACCCACGTCCTGGGTCCGGTCGCGCTCACCAAGGCCTTGCTGCCATTGATGCGGGCGGCGGGGGAGGGGCGCATCGTGTTGGTGTCCAGCGCGGGCGGGGTGCGCGGCCAGCCGGCAACCGCGCCGTATTCGGCGGCCAAGGGGGCCTTGGAGCGGTGGGGTGAGTCGATGGCGTGCGAGATCGCGCCGTTCGGTCTGGGCGTCACCGTCCTGGTGACCGGCACGTACGACACCGACATCATCACCGACGCGGGCACGACGGATGACCGCAACTTCGACGGCCCCTACGCACGTCTGCACCAAACCATGAATACCCGCGGGCGGTTCGCGATGCGTTTCGCCAGGCCGCCGGAGCGATTCACCGACGGACTGGTCAAGGCGCTGGGTGACCAGGCGCCGTTCCGCCGTCGCGGTGTGGGACCCGATGCATCGATGCTGTTGGCGTCCAACAGGATTCTCCCGACCTCCGGCATGCACCACATGTCTCGGATCGTTTTGGGCATACCCAGACAGGGCTCGATGCGCGGCGGGGCATATCCATTGACGGCTGCCCAGAAAGCCATGGTGTTCGCGGCGCGGGTCTTGCCGTCGCCGGTGTTACAGCTGTTGGCGCGGCGCCGCAAGGCGAGTGAAGGAGAGTGAGAGGTAAGTATGGAACAGCTATTTGACGACCTCGAGGACTTTGGTTCCTTCGACGACGCGATCTCCGGTGACGTACGTGACCCGTACACCGAGCTGGCGCGGATACGCCGCGAGGAACCGGTGCAGCGACTCGAGACGTCGGGAGCGCTTCCGCACGAGGAATCACTGCCGATGTTCATCGTGTATCGCCACGAGGATGTCCAGCAGATGCTGCGTGACAACGAGACGTTTTCGTCGGCGGCCGTCATCGCGGCTTTCGGTCCCGTGCTGGGTGAAGGCGTGATGCTCGGCATGGACGAGCCGATCCACGGCCGGCTGCGGTCCTTGGTATCGAAGGCGTTCTCGCAGAAGTCATTGGCGCGCTGGCAGGATGAGTTGGTCGGCCGCGTGGCGAACAGCCTGATCGACAACTTTGCACCGAATGGCAAGGCGGATCTGGTGCAGGAGTTCACCTTTGACTATCCGAGCCAGATCATCGCGGGCCTGCTGGGCTTGCCGGAAAAGGACTACCCGCAGTTCCAGCGGTGGTCGATTTCGCTGCTGAGTTGGCTGATGAACCCGGAACGCGGGCTGGCGGCATCGGCTGCGCTGTGCGAGTACTTCGCTCCGATCCTCGAGGCCCGCCGCGCCGAGCCGAAGGACGACCTCATCAGCGCGCTCGGTGCGGCCGAAATCGACGGGGAAAAGCTCGCGGACGAAGAGATCTTCTCGTTCCTCCGGCTGTTGCTGCCCGCAGGCGTCGAGACGACCTACCGAGCGCTAGGCAGTCTGATCTTCGGGCTGTTGTCGGATCCGGCGCAGTTGGACGCGATCCGCGCGGATCGGTCGCTGCTGCCGGCGGCGATCGAAGAGGGCGTGCGGTGGGAACCGCCGCTGTTGACCATCACCCGGGTGACGACTCGAGATACCGAACTCGGCGGGGTGGCGATCCCGGCCGGGGCGACGGTGATGCCGATGCTGGGTTCGGCGAACCGGCAAGAAGATCGCTATCCCGATCCGGACACGTTCGACATTCACCGGCAGCCCAAGGCGAATCTGGGCTGGGGGCACGGCGTGCACGTCTGCCTGGGCATGCACCTGGCGCGGCTGGAGATGCGCACCGCCGTCAATCTGCTGCTGGACCGGCTGCCGAATCTGCGGCTGGATCCCGACGGGGACGACCCACACATCCGCGGTCAGGTCTTCCGGTCGCCCACGTCGCTGCCGGTGCTTTTTGATGCCCAGTGATCCCGAAAACTTGCCAATCGGCTAGGTTCCAGTAAGGCTCTCCGTAGGGTAACCAGCGCCCTGCGGACGCCCCGCTAATGAGTCGACAGAGAGTGACAGATATGGCTGACACTGTAAAGGTCCAGTTCGAGCCCAAGATGATGATCGACGGCAAGCTCGTCGACGGGCAGGCCGGCACATTCACCAACATCAACCCGGCGACCGAGGAGTCGCTCGGCGAGGTCGCCGACGCGTCCAAGGAGGACATGCACCGGGCCATCGACGCCGCCCGGCGGGCCTTTGATGAGACCGACTGGTCGACCAACAAGGAGCTGCGCAAGCGCTGCCTGTTGCAGCTGCACGACGCGATCGAGGCCGAGAAGGAGGAGCTGCGCGAGGAGCTGATCCTGGAAGTCGGCTCGCCCCGGGCCATCACCTTCGGTCCGCAACTGGACGCCCCCTTGGCCGACGGGCTGAAGTACCCGGCCAGGCTGATCGACGAGTATGCGTGGGAGACCGACCTCGGTGACCGGGTGATCAGCCTCACCGGCGCGAACACGTCCATCAAGGTCTGGCGGGAGCCGGTGGGTGTGGTCGGCGCGATCGTGCCGTGGAACTTCCCGTTCGAGGTCACCCTCAACAAGCTCGGGCAGGCGCTGGGCACCGGCAACACAGTGGTGCTCAAGCCGGCGCCGAATACGCCGTTCAATGCGACCCGCATCGGCCGCCTGATCGCCGAAAAGACCGACATCCCCGCCGGCGTCGTCAACGTCGTCACCGCATCGGATCACTTTGTGGGCGAGGAACTCACGCTGTCGCCGAAGGTCGACCTGATCTCGTTCACCGGCTCGACCGTGGTCGGCCAGCGGATCATGGAAAAGGGCGCCGCGACCATGAAGCGGCTGTTCCTGGAGCTCGGGGGCAAGTCGGCCACCATCGTTCTGGAGGACGCCGAGTTCGGGTTGGCCTGCGCGATCGGCATCGCGCCGTGCATGCACGCCGGGCAGGGTTGCGCCAACCCGACCCGGATGCTGCTGCCGCGGTCTCGCTACGAAGAGGGTGTGGCGATCCTCAAGAGCATCTACGACAACGTCACGTGTGGCGACCCGCAGGACCCCGGAACGCTGTGCGGCCCGGTGATCTCGGCGAAGCAGCGCGAGCGGGTGATGGGCTACATCAAGAAGGGCGTCGAAGAGGGCGCCACGGCCCTGGTCGGCGGCCCCGACGCGCCCACTGGCTTCGACAAGGGATACTTCGTCAGGCCAACGCTTTTCACCGACGTCGACAACTCCATGACGATCGCCCAGGAGGAAATCTTCGGGCCGGTGCTGGCCGTCATCCCGTTCGACGACGAGGAGGACGCGATCCGCATCGCCAACGACAGCATGTACGGCCTGGCCGGCAACGTGATGTCGGGCTCGCTGGAGCATTCCCTTGCGGTGGCGCGCCGGATTAGGGCCGGCTTCGTGGGTGTCAACGGGGGCGCTCCGTACGGCGCTGACACACCGTTCGGTGGCTACAAGTACAGCGGGGTGGGCCGCCAGAACGGTGTCGCCGGCTTCGACCAGTACACCGAGGTCAAGTCGGTGGGTTATCCGGTCGGGTAATCGGGGTCGGTTGTAAAGCCGCACAATGCCTTCAAGCGATGCGGGCAGACCGGGAATTTGTGTTTGCTGTCGTCGCCAGCGAACGCCACGGGATCGCCGATCTGCTGGAGAACTTGGACGAAGCCCAGTTGGCGACGCCGAGCCTATGTGCGGGCTGGGACGTCAAGACGGTGGCCGCGCACATCGTCAGCACGGTGGCGGACGGTACTCCGGCATTTCTGCGGCTCGCCACACGTCGTGGCGGCCTGGCCCGTGCGATCGACGAGCTGGCGCACCGGCGTGCGCAGCGGCCGGCCGCCGAGGTCGTTGCGGGATTGCGCGGATGCGCGGATCGGCGGATCAGTCCGCCGCTGTTTGGGCCACTTGACCCGCTTGCCGACGTCCTGGTGCACAGCGGCGACATCAGAATCCCACTCGGTCTGCCCTTCGAGCCCGACCCGCGGCTGGTGGGGTTGGCGATGGACTTCTTGACCGGTCCGTGGCCCTTTGGCTTCGTTCCGGCGGGCCGATTACGTGGAATCAGTTTGCACGCCAACGATATCTGTCGTTCTTGGGGCCGCGGTGCGGAAATCCGTGGGCCGGCAGCCGCCCTGATGATGAGCGTCGCCGGCCGGGCAGCGTTGCTACGCCTCCTCGACGGGCCGGGATTGCCACTACTGCGTGACAGGATGCCCGCCTGACCCTCGACTCCTTGACCTAATATTTGTTCAGCTATAGATTGGCAGCATAGGTCGACGTGCCTGGGTCGATGTGTGCGGGGCGGTTATCTGAATGTCAGGGAGTACTTTTGCGTGATCTCGAATCGGTCGATTTCTTCACCGACCCATCCTTGATCCCCGATCCGTACCCCTATTTCGACTACCTGCGCGAACGTTGTCCGGTGACGTCGCGATCCGAGCAGGGCGTGGTGGCGGTAACGGGGCACCGGGAAGCTCTCGCGGTGTACAAGGATCCGGCGTTCTCTTCATGTGTCTCGGTGGCGGGCCCGTTTTCGGGCCTGCCGTTCGAGCCGGAGGGTGACGACATCGGTGAGCTGATCGAGCAGCACCGCGCACAGATTCCGATGAGCGAACACATCGTCACCCAAGATCCCCCGGACCACACGCGGACGCGGGGGCTGCTGAGTCGCCTACTGACACCCAAGCGGCTCAAGGAAAATGAAGACTTCATGTGGCGCCTCGCCGATCGGCAGATCGACGAGTTCGTGTCCCGGGGAAGGTGCGAGTTCCTGGAGGACTACGCGAGACCGTTCTCGGGGCTGGTAATCGCCGATCTACTCGGAGTTCCCGCCGAAGACCATGAGGAGTTCCGCGCGGTCTTTTCCGGCAAGGTGGTAGGCGGGATCGACGACGATTCGCTGACGCGCGCCCACAATCCGTTGGAGTACCTCAACGAAAAGTTCGCCACCCATATCACCGAACGTCGTCGCGAGCCGCGCGAGGACGTACTGACCGAGCTGGCGCAGGCGACGTATCCGGACGGCTCGACTCCCGAAGTCATCGACGTCGTTCGGCTCGCCACGTTCCTGTTCGCGGCCGGCCAGGAGACCACCACCAAGTTGCTCAGCTTCGGTGTGCGAATGCTCGCCGAAAGCCCGGAAATTCAATTCTTGCTTCGCGAAGACCGCAGCAAGATACCCAGTTTCGTCGAAGAAACGCTGCGCATGGAGAGCCCGGTCAAGTGTCACTTCCGCATGGCACGCACGTCGACGTCAATTGGTGACGTGCGGCTTCCAGCCGGCAGCACAGTGATGCTGCTGCCCGGCGCAAGCAATCGGGACGCGCGTAAATTCAACGAGCCCAATGAGTTTCGCATTGAGCGCGCCAATGTTCGCGAGCACGTGGCGTTTGGCCGGGGCAACCATTCCTGCCCGGGCGCGCCCCTGGCTCGAGCCGAGGGGCGAATCTCGATCAACCGCATTCTCGACCGGATGTCAGACATCACCATTGCCGAATTTGAGCACGGCCCACCGGATGCCCGCCGTTACACCTACGAACCTTCCTGGCAGATGCGCGGGCTGACCCAGCTTCACCTGGGATTCACCCCGATTCCATGAGCGCCGAGATCACCAAGTTTGACGCCCGCTTCACCGAGCGGCTGGTCGTTGCCGCCGGACCGCTGGCCCGACGCTGGTTCCGCTTCGAGGTACGGGGGCTAGATGCCCTAAAATCCCTGCCGCCCAACGGCGGTGCGCTGGTTGTGTCGAACCATTCGGGCGGCATGCTGACACCCGATGTGCTGATCTTCGCCTCAGCCTTCTACGCCGAGTTCGGCTATGCTCGCCCGCTCTATACGCTCGGTCACGACGGGATGTTGGTTGGGCCGATGGCCGAATTGTCGGGGCGCCTCGGCGTGATACGCGCCAGCACCCGAAACGCTGTCAACGCGCTGCGGTCCGGCGGCATAGTGCTGGTGTTCCCCGGCGGGATCTACGACGCGTACCGGCCGACGCTGGCCGAAAACATCGTCGACTTCAACGACCGCACCGGATATGTCAGGTCCGCGATCGACGCTGGCGTGCCGATCGTGCCGACCGTATCCATCGGGGGCCAGGAAAGCCAGCTGTTCGTGACCCGCGGCACCTGGATGGCGAAGCGATTGGGTCTGTCTCGCTGGCGCTCGGACGTTCTGCCGGTGACCCTGGGTTTCCCGTTCGGACTGAGTGTGATCATGCCGCCCAATCTGCCGTTGCCGACCAAGATCGTTACCCAGGTTCTGGAACCGATTGACATCGTTGCCCGATTCGGCACCGAACCACGCATCGACGACGTCGACGACCACGTCCGTTCGGTGATGCAGACGGCTCTTGACCGTCTGGCTCGGCAGCGGCGGCTTCCCGTCCTCGGTTAGGGCACGGCCGTTGCCGGTGCCATCGCGGAGTCGACCGTGGCCAGCTCACCGGAGAATCCGGCGGCAGTGCGGATTTCGCGGAAGGCGTGGACCATCGCGTCGGTCACTTCATGGGTGTCGCCGAGGGTGCGGTCGTCGGCGATTGCCGAGATATTGAGTTGGTCGACGTAACTCCACGCGGTGATGTTGACGCCGCATGCGGCGATAAGCGGACCAGCGGAATAGATTTCACTGACCGGAGCACCCGCCAACTGACCACGCTCGCGCGGCCCGGCCACATTGGAAATCGGGATGTTGAAGAGCCTGTTTCGCGCGTTCCGTCGCGCCATCCAGCTGAATACCGGCGGAGCCGCCAACGAGGGCAAGTAGGCAATCAAGCGGCCGTACAGCTCCGGACCGAACAGCTCGTTGTTTTCCTTTGCGATACCGGCCCCCAACGCGGTCAGCCGCACCCGCTGCAACGGATCGTCGACATGCGTGGGCAGCGAGACCACCATGCCGCCGAGCTCGTTGCCGCTGATCCGGTGCGTCGACCTATCGGTACTCGCCGGGACAGAAGCAACCATGGGCCGATCCGCACGGCCGTCGTAGCGCAGCAACAACTCCCGCAATGCACCCGCGGCCATCGCCATCACCACGTCATTGATGGTGATCTGCAGGTGCTTGCTGGTCTCCTTGACTTGCGCCAGTGACAGCGTCGAGGTGGCGAATGTGCGCTTGGGTGAAACCACGTGGTTGATGAACGTCGGCGGCGCCTGCAGCAGACGGGCCAGGTCCGGGTGGGTGCCACGCTCGCGCGAGCGGTGCCGCAGCCGCCGCAGGTCGGCAAGCGCGTCGGACATCACCCCGGGCAGCGCGGCGGCCTGCCGCACGCGGTCGCGCCCGGCCGCCCGGAGCACCTGAGCCGTCGACGGAGCCACGCATGTCGTGTCGTTGTCGCGTTCGTCCTGCACCGGCCCGTCCAGGTCCATGACTCGGGCCAGGAGATTCGCTGACGCCACCCCGTCGGCCAAAGCGTGGTGCATTTTGCCGATGACCGCGAATCTGTGATCGGCCATGCCTTCGGCGAAGTGGAATTCCCACAACGGGCGCCCGCGATCTAGCGGCGTGCTCGCCACTTTCCCGATGATCTGGTCGAGTTCTCGGCGGCCACCGGGGGCGGGCACCTGCACTCGCCGCAGGTGGTAGTCGAGATCAACCTCGCAGTCCTCAAGCCACATCGGATGATGCAGCCGCCATGGAATGTCGACAAGCTTGTAGCGCAACGGGTCCAGCCGATGCAGCCGGCGAAGCAGAGTGTGCCGGAACAGGTCGAAGCCAAACTCGCACCCGGCGGCATCGATGACCGCGACTTTCAAGGTGTGCGTGTGCAGGTTGGGCGTCTCGCTGTACAGCAGCATCGCGTCCATGCCGTTGAGCCGCTTCACTTTGCGTCCTCCGTACATTCCGCGCGTTCCGGAGACGACCGACGCGGTCTTCCGACCATTATCGTTACGTCCCGGCTAACTTACTGGCGCGCGAGTTCGTGTTCGATCAGTTCGCGGTAGATGGGCATGCGTCAATAGTTCGGTGTGGGTGCCGGTTGCCTGGATCCGGCCCTGGTGCAGCACCAGGATTTGGTCGGCGTGGGTGACGGTGGAGAG
Organism: uncultured Actinomycetota bacterium; assembly: GCA_963840045.1. Classification (GTDB taxonomy): domain Bacteria; phylum Actinomycetota; class Actinomycetes; order Mycobacteriales; family Mycobacteriaceae; genus Mycobacterium. Next base: position 30,180 of record CAWIXL010000002.1, read on the forward strand.
TCGGTGGGCGACCACGAGCACGCTGCGCTGACCGCGTGCCTGCAGCAGGTTCGCCATGACGTCGTACTCGTTTACGCGGTCGAGGTGGGCGGTCGGTTCGTCCATCAGGATCAGTTGGGAGCGAGACAGAAATGCCCGGGCCAGGGCCAGCCGCTGGCGTTGGCCGCCGGACAGGCCGCGACCGCGTTCGAGTACCGGAGCGTCGAGTTGTCCAGGGAGACGGGTGATTTCGTCGGCGATTTTGGCTTGTTCGAGGACCAGCCATAGGTCGGCGTCGTCAGCGTCGGGATTGGCGATGAGCAGGTTGTCGCGGATGCTGCCATGCAGCACTGGTGCCTCCTGCTCCAACAGCCCGAGCCGGCCGCGGAGTTCCTTGAGGGGAAGGCCGCGGAAGTCGCGGCCTTCCCAGCGCACCGCGCCGGCATCTGGGTCGTGGAAGCGGCACAGCAGCGCCAGAATGGTTGACTTTCCGGCGCCCGACGGCCCGATCAACGCGGTGATCTGATCCCGGCCGAGCGTGAAGCAGACGTCGTCGAGGACGGTAGGTTCGCCATCGGAACCATAAGAAAAGGACACGTGGTCGAACTCGATCAGTGACGCCGCGTTCTGGCCTTCCCCCGGGAACACCAGCGCGCGCGGCGCGTCGACGCCGTCCGCGTCGGGGAGTGTGGGCGGGTCACCTTCGGGTAGCTCCCGCAGGGTGGTGGTGAGATGTTCGTACGCACCGGCCGCGGTATGCAGGAGGGTCAGCGCGGTGAAGCCGGTGGTGATGGGAAAAACCGCGTACATGGCGAAGGCGAACAGGGTGACGAACTGGCCAACCGGTAAGTCACCGCTGGCGACGCGGCGTCCATCGATGATCATGATTGCCAGAAATGAGCCGGCGATGCCCAGCCGGACGATGGGAAGGCCGATGGCGGCGGATGACGCGAGGCGGACGCCGAACCGATAGGCGGCGTGTGCGCTGTCGCTGATGGACTTCACTTCGCGCTCTTCGGCGCCGAACAGCTTGACGGTGCGCGCGGCGCCCAGGGCCCGGTCCAACCCGGCCGTATAGTCACCCAGCGCGTCTTGGCGGTCCAGGGAGGCGCGTTGGATCCGTGACAGAAACGGGCTTCCGGCGGCGAACGCCGCCGTCGTGACGCCCACCACGACACCCACGGTCAGCGCGTCAATTGCCAGCATGAAGATGCCCACACCGATGAACGTCAGCACCCCGAACACGATGTCGGCGACCGCACGCGGCATGTCACGCATCAGGCTGGTGTCACTGGTGCCGCGGGCCAGCAGGTCCCCGGTGCGAGCCCGGTCCAACGATGAGATTGGCAGGCGCACAACATGATTCGTGAAGAAAGTGCGCAACCGCAGCACGACTTTCTCGCCGGTTCGGTCCAGCCGAAAATGCCCTAACGACTCCAGCGCCAGCTGCCCGACGAGCATGACCGCCAGCAACATCGCCAACGAGAGGATCGGTGCGCCTTTCCCTGCGCTGTCGACGAGCCGGCCGGCCAGGAGCGGCTGCAGCAGGGTAAGCACGGTCGCAACGCCGAGGATGACAACGCTCACCGTGATCGACGCCCAATAAGGGCGGAGCAGATTGAGCATGGAGCGAAACTTGCTAGCCGCCGGGCCCTTGGCTGGCGCCATCAATACTGGTCCTCTCCCGGCCGCTGAAGCGTCCCGAGTTCGATGCACACCTCGTCAATTGCGGTTATTTGCGGCCGGTGGCTTGCCGATCTGGGCTGAGCTTAATGCCCGGTGACGGCGGTTACGTCCGGTTCGGCACGTTGCCGTCGGCGGCATCGTCGGTATCCGCCCGGCGGCCCCGCCCAACGGCCCGGCACTCGTTTGCTAACAGCGACGCGCGCGGCACCCGTGCGAGCGGCCCGCCGGTCTCGATTCGAACGGCGAGCAAGGCTGCCCGGCGGAAATCTGCGGAGCTTTTCTTAAGCCTCACCGACACACCGGCATCCTTATGCGGGACCGGTGGTCCCACCATCATGTGTCCAAAATCCCTGGTCACGCCCCTGTGCAATGTCTGCACGCCAAGGCGGGCAGCCCGTGTGCACATTTTTGGTAATCAAGCGCGGGCTTCCGAACTACGGGTTAGTATCAGCGCCTGACAGTGGCCTGGAGACAGGAGAATCTTTGAGTACCAATCCCTTCGACGACGAAGAGGGCAGCTTCTTCGTTTTGGTCAACGACGAGGAGCAACACAGCCTGTGGCCAACGTTCGCCGACGTTCCAGCAGGTTGGCGGGTGGTTTACGGCGAAGCGGCGCGCGCTGCGTGCCTGGACTACATCGAACAGAACTGGCCCGATATTCGGCCAAAGAGTCTGCGCGACAGGCTGGCGAATAATCGCGCTTCCGATACATAGCCGCGTGCGGGTTGGAGCCATCGAATGGAACTGGAGGACCGCAAGGACGATACCGAAAATATCGGCGGCGCCGATAAAAATTCGGAAGAAGTTGAGCGCCTCATTATTGAGGGACCCCGCTGTCGCCGAGGCTGCGGTTGTCGGGTTAGCGGAGTCTACGGGCGCGTCAGCGTTGCAGGCATTTCTGGTCCCAGCGAACGGTGCATTAATCGATGAATCGGTTATTCGAGCCATGCACCAGCGATTGCTCACCCAACTTTCCGCGTTCGAGGTACCGCATAGATTTGCTATTGTTGACCGGCTCCCTCGAGCAGCCGACGGGCAATTGTTGCGCGAAGTGCTTCGCATGGCGAGCCCAGCGAAACCGATTTCGGAACTACCGTCCGTCGAGCCGCAGCCGGGCGTGGCGATACAGGCTGAGCGGCTAACGGCATCGAATGGCCAGCCAGTCAGCGGAAATGCTGGCGAAGTGCCGCTTAAAGAGCAGCTCGGCGCTTTGCAGCAGGAACGTCAACGACTGGTGCTGGAGGCGGTAAGCGCCGAGGCCGCGAAGATGCTGGGTGAGTCGGATGCCCGGTGGGTGAATCGCGATCTTGCTTTCTCGGAGTTGGGTTTTGACTCGACAATGACCGTCGAACTGTGTAATCGATTGGCCGCGGCTACGGGTCTGCGGCTGCCTGAAACGGTCGGGTGGGACTACAACTCGGTATCGGCACTGGCCCAGTACTTGGACGCTGAACTATCCGGAGGGGATAGGCGGGCGGTGTCCGTGCTCGGGAGCGGCAAGGACTTCTCAGCGCTCGAAGATGAGTTGACGAAGGTCGAAGAAATGGTGGCGGCGATCGGGGCCGGCGACAAGCAGCGCGTGGCCGATCGTTTGCGTGCCCTACTGGGTGCCATTACCGGCGGCGAGGATCATTTGGGCAAGCGGATCCAGGATGCCTCGACTCCCGACGAGATTTTCCAGCTCATCGATTCTGAGCTCGGTGAGTGAACGAAGGGCAGCAAACAATTACGACCATTAGCAACGAAGGCCCCGATCCGCAGAACGAAAAGCTCTTCCGCTATCTCAAAAAGGTTGCTGTTGAGCTGGATGAAGCACGCGCACGGCTGCGGGAATACGAATACCGCACGACCGAGCCGGTGGCGGTGGTGGGGATGGCGTGCCGGTTCCCGGGTGGGGTGGAATCCGCGGCGGAATTGTGGGATTTGGTCAGCGCGGGGCGCGACGCGATGGGGGAGTTTCCCAGCGATCGGGGCTGGAATCTGGCGGAATTGTTTGACCCGGATCCGGAAGCGGTGGGTAAGACCTACACCCGCTACGGCGGGTTTGTGGCCGACGCGGGTGGGTTTGACGCCGAGTTCTTCGGGATTTCGGGGCGGGAGGCCCAAGCGATCGATCCCCAGCAGCGGGTGTTGCTGGAGGTGTGCTGGGAGGCATTGGAGACCGCGGGAATTGATCCGGCGGCGTTGGCGGGCACCGACACCGGCGTGTTCGTCGGGACGTGGTCACAACCCCCTTATGGCGCGGGCGAGATCGACAGCGTCGAGGGCCATGCGTTGACCGGGGGCGCCGCCAGCGTGGCGTCCGGGCGGGTGGCTTATGTGTTGGGGCTGCAGGGCCCGGCGCTGTCGGTGGATACGGCGTGTTCGTCGTCGCTGGTGGCCACGCATTTGGCGTGTCAGTCGTTGCGCAATGGCGAATCGGGGTTGGCGCTGGCCGGTGGGGTGACGGTTTTGGCCCGTCCGGCGATGTTCACTGAGTTCGCCCGGCAACGCGGGTTAGCCCAGGACGGGCGCTGTAAGGCGTTTGCTGCGGCCGCTGATGGCACCGGCTGGGGGGAAGGCGCCGGGGTAATGGTGCTGGAGCGTCTCAGCGATGCCCGTCGCCACAATCATCGGGTGCTGGCGGTGATCGCGGGGTCGGCGGTCAACCAGGACGGCGCTTCCAACGGTTTGACCGCCCCCAGTGGACTCGCGCAGCAGCGCGTCATCGTGGAGGCGGTGGGCAACGCGGGTCTGAGTCTCGATCACGTGGATGTGGTCGAGGCGCACGGCACCGGCACCATGTTGGGGGATCCGATCGAGGCGGCCGCCCTGATCGCCACTTACGGGGCGGATCGGGACCGCGAGCAGCCGCTGTGGTTGGGATCGATCAAGTCCAATATCGGTCACACCCAGGGCGCTGCGGGGGTCGCCGGGTTGATCAAGATGATCCTGGCGCTCAATCACGACACTTTGCCGCCCACGCTGCATGTGGATGAGCCCAGCCCGCGAATCGACTGGTCGGCCGGTACGGTGCGCCTGCTCACCGAGGCCATGCCCTGGCCGCAAACAGATCATCCGCGGACGGCGGGGGTGTCTTCGTTTGGGATGAGCGGGACCAACGCGCATGTGATCGTGCAGCAGGCTCCCCCCGAGGTTCCTGCGGCTGCGGAACCGGTCAAAGCGCCGGTCGAGGAGCCCGTCGACGGGCCGCTGTTGTGGGTGTGGCCGGTGTCGGCGCGCAGCCCGGCGGCGCTGGGCGCTCAGGCCGGGCGGCTTTATCGGCATTTGATCGATCACCCGGAGCTGGATGTGACCGAGGTGGCCTACAGTTTGGCCACCGCCCGCGCGCATCATCCGTATCGGGCGGTGATCACCGCGGCCCAGACCGACAACCTGCGCCACGAGCTGCTTGAGGCGTTGGGCGCACTGCGCGACGACCGCCTGTACCCCGGTTTGTTGCGACGCCACCTGGCGGGCCAGGCCGGCAAGACCGTCTTTGTGTTGCCTGGGCAGGGTGCTCAATACCCCGGCATGGGTGCTCAGCTCTATGCGCGTCACCGCATCTTTGCTGCCGCCATAGATGACTGTGATGCGGCGCTTCGGCCGTGGACGGGGTGGTCGGTGCGTGAGGTGCTGTGCCAGGATCCCGCGGCGCCGTCGCTGGAGCGGGTGGACGTGGTTCAGCCGGTGTTGTTTGCGGTGATGGTGTCGCTGGCCGAGGTGTTGGGTGGTTATGGGATTGTTCCCGATGCGGTAATCGGGCATTCCCAAGGGGAAATCGGCGCCGCTTATATCGCCGGGGCGCTGTCGTTGGAAGACGCCGCCAAAGTGGTGGCGCTGCGCAGTCAAGCCCTGGCGCGGCTGTCGGAGACCGGCGCGATGGCCTCGGTCTTGTTGTCCGCCGACGAACTGCGCGCACGGCTGCGGCAGTGGGGCTCGGCGCTGAGCATCGCCGCGGTCAACGGGCCCTCGCACAGCGTCATCAGCGGCGAAGCGGACGCGGTGGCGGCGTTCGTCGAGGCCTGCACGCGGGACGGCATTCAGGTGGGGCACATCGCGGCGTCGTTGGCGGGGCACTCGGCTCAGGTCGAGCCGTTCCGTGAGCAGCTGCTTGCCGAGCTGGCCGGGGTGGTTCCGCGGCCGGCGCGCATTCCGCTGTATTCCACGGTGCAAAGCGCGGTGTCGGGTGATCCGTTGGACACCACGGTGATGGACGCCGGGTACTGGTATCGCAACTTGCGCGAGCCGGTCGGTTTTTATGACTGTGTGGCCGCGCTGTTGGCCAGCGGTGAGCACACGTTTGTGGAGTTGTCCCCACATCTGCTGCTGGCTCCGGCGATCACCGACACCTTGGCCAGTGTGGGGCGGCGGACGCAGTCAGCGGTGATTACCACGTTGCACCGTTACCGCCCTGATTTGGACGCGCTGGCTGCGGCGCTGGGCCGTTTGCATCTTCAAGGTCATAGCCCGTCGTGGCGGGGTCTGTATCCGCACGCGGGTGAAGTGGCGTTACCCACTTATCCTTTCGAGCACCGTTCCTATCGTTGGTTGGCCCGTCCCTTGACGGGCGGTGTCAGCGCCGCAGGGTTGGGCCGCTCGGAGCATCCCCTGTTGGGTGCGGTGACCGAGCTGGCCGATCAGGACCAGATCCTGATGACCGGGCGGTTGTCGACAGCCACCCAGGGTTGGCTGGCCGGCCACACGCTGGGTGAGGCGGTGGTGTTGCCGGCGACCGGGTTCATCGATGTGGTGCTGGCTGCCGGCGAGCGTGCTGGCTGCCCCGTTATCGATGAGCTGGTTCTGCACACCCCGTTGGTGTTGGTGGAGCACCCGCCCACCGATGTGCAGGTCACGGTGCTTCCTTTCGAGAACGACACGCGCCGGCAGTTCACCGTGCACGCGCGGCCCGGCGGGGACGACGCCGGCGCGGCATGGACATTGCATGCCACCGGTGTTTTGAGCACCAACCAGCGTCGCCCAGTGGCCCCGCCCGCGGTGCCCACGGGTATGGAGCCCATCGACGCGGACAGTTTTTATGCGCGGTTGGCCGACCACGGCTACCGCTACGGCAGCCTTTTCCGATCGCTACGTGGTATCGGCCAGAACCCAGGCGATCCGGACGTGGTGTACGCGCAGGTGGGGCTGCCCGCCGACACCGACGTCAGCGGCTACGGCATCCACCCCGCGCTACTTGACGCCGCTTTACACCCGTTGGCCGAGGCGTGGTTCAACACAGCCGCTGAGGCTGATGCGGTGGCGCCGCGGCTCCCGTTTGCGTTCAGCGGGATCAGCCTGCACGCCACCGGAGCCACCGCGCTTGATGTCGAGCTGACCCGAACCGGCGCGGACACCTTCAGGTTGTATGCCGCCGACCCGGCCGGCGCGCCGGTGATCACGATCGACACGCTGACGGTGCGCGCGGTGCCCGAGGGCATCGGCCGGCGCGCCCCGGTGGCGTCGGGGGACAGCGTGTTCGAGCTGGCGTGGTCGCCGGTGCCCCAAGACACCTCAGACACATCAGCGGCCGGGCCGCTACCGGGGTGGGCCGCGGTGACCGAGGACCCCGCTCAGCTGCCGGCGGTCCTGCAGGGCGGCCCGATCCACACCGGGCTAGCCGGCCTGACGTCATGTCCGGAGCTGGTGATCTGGCCGTTGCCGCTGGCTCCTGAGACCTCAGGGAGCCCCGAGAGCTTGGGCGGGGATCCGCTGCCGCGGCTGCACAGCTTGACCCGTCACACCCTGTACGGGCTGCAGGAGTGGTTGGCCCACCCGGAGGCCGCCGCGTCGCGCCTGGTGATCTTGACCCGCCACGCGGTCAGTACCGGCGTGGCAGATCGGGCTCCGGATTTGGCGCACGCGGCGGCGTGGGCGCTGATTCACAGCGCCCAAAGCGAGCATCCGGAGCGCATCGTGGTGCTCGACACCGATGACAGCGAGGCCACCGAGCAGGCCCTGCTGGCCACGCTGGCGCGGTGGCCGGCCGGTGAACCACAGCTGGCGATGCGGCACGGCAGCGCATACCTGCCCCGCCTGACTCGAGCCCGCGCTCTGACCCCGCCACCCACCGCCTGCTGGAAGCTGGACACCACCGGCAAGGGCGATTTGGCCAACCTGGCCCTGCTACCCACAGACCCCGCCACCGAGTTGGCTCCCGGGGAGATCCGCGTTGCCATCCGCGCGGCCGGGCTCAACTTCCACGACGTGGTGGTGGCGTTGGGCGCCATCGCCGATGACGGGCTGGGCGGGGAAGCCGCTGGGGTGATCATCGACACGGCCCCGGACGTGACGACTTTCCGTGCCGGTGACGCGGTGATGGGCCTGTTCCCCCACAACGCGTTTGCCTCCACCGCAATCACCGACCACCGGCTGGTGGTTGCCGTCCCGCCGGGATGGTCGTTTGCCCAAGCCGCCTCAGTTCCGGTGGCTTTCCTGACCGCCTACATCACGCTGGTCGATGTCGCCGGGCTTGCGGAAGGGCAGCGGGTGCTCGTCCACGCCGGCGCTGGAGGTGTCGGTCAGGCCGCCATCCAGATCGCCGGCCACCTCGGCGCCGAGGTATATGCCACCGCCCATCCCAATAAGCAGCGTGTCCTCGAGCACCGAGGCGTGCCCCGCGGGCGTATTGCCTCCTCGCGCACCCTCGATTTCGTGGCGGCCTTCGGTGCGGCCTCTGCCGGGCCGGGCATGGATGTGGTGCTCAACAGTTTGAGCGGGCAATTCGTCGATGGTTCGCTTGATCTACTGGCCCCCGGCGGTTATTTCCTCGAAATCGGCAAAACCGACATCCGCTCGCCCGGCGAGATCGCCGCTGCCCACCCCGGCATCACCTATCACCCGTTTGACCTGCTTGCTACGCCACCCGAGCACCTGCACGCCGCGTTGACCACCTTGGCCGGCCTGTTCGCCAGCGGGGTCCTGGAGCCGCTGCCGACCACCAGCTACGGCCTGGCCCACGCCGCGCGGGCCTTCCGGGACATGAGTCAGGCCCGCCACACCGGAAAGATTGTGCTGCAACCCCCCGCCGTGCTCGATCCGGACGGGACGGTGTTGATCACCGGGGGCACCGGAACGTTGGGCGGGGTTTTCGCCGAGCATCTGGTCACCGCCTACGGGGTTCGGCATCTGCTGCTGGTCTCTCGCCGCGGTCCGGCCGCTCCGGGCGCTGCCGAACTGCAGGAGCGGTTACGTGGGCTGGGCGCCGAGGTCACGATCAGCGCCTGCGATATCAGCGACGCTGACCAGCTGGGCGCGCTGCTGCAGGCCATTCCTGCCGAGCACCGGTTGCGCGCGGTCATCCATGCCACCGGGGTGCTCGACGACGTTGTAGTCACCGCGTTGACCGGCGAGCAACTCGATGCCGTGCTGGCCGCCAAAGCCGACGCCGCCTGGCATCTGCATCACTTGACCCGGCACGCCGAGCTGGATGCGTTTGTGGTGTTCTCCTCGGCGGCGGGCGTGCTCGGTCCTGCCGGGCAAGCCAACTACGCGGCCGCCAACGCCTTCTGCGACGCCCTGGCTCTGCACCGCCGCGGCGAGCAGCACGCCACCAGCCTGGCCTGGGGCTATTGGCAGGGCACGGGCATGACCGGGCACCTGAGCGCATCGGAGCAGGCCCGGTTGACCCGCGGCGGTCTGATACCGATCAGCGCGGAGCAGGGCCTGGCCCTGTTCGACGCCGCCCTGCTCCAGCAGCAGCCCTACCTGGTCGTCAGCCCCTTCAACGCCGCGGCGCTGGCCCGCCAGGCACGCCAGCACACCTTGCCGGCCATCCTGTCGGGCCTGACTCGCGTTCGCCCCCATGCGGCGACCGCCGCCAGGCCGGACACGCTGGCCGCGCGGCTGGCTGGCCAAAGCCCAGAAGATCAACTGCACACCCTGACCGCGCTGGTGGCCACCGCCACCGCCGTCGTGCTGGCTCACCCCGATCCGGCCACCCTGGACACCCAGCGGCCGTTCAAAGACCTCGGCATCGACTCACTGACCGCCCTCGAACTGCGCAACACCCTCACCGCACAGACCGGGCTGATGCTGCCGGTCACCGCGATCTTCGACTACCCCACCCCCGCCGCGTTGGCCGGCCACCTGGCCAGTCTGCTGAGCGGCGCCACATCGGTCGTCGCCAACGCACGGGTGGCGGCGCGGGTTGATGAGCCGGTCGCGGTGGTGGGAATGGCGTGCCGGTTCCCCGGTGGGATCGACAGCGCGGCGGGATTGTGGGATTTGGTCAGCGCCGGGCGCGACGCGACGGGAGAGTTTCCCAGCGATCGGGGCTGGAATCTGGCGGAGTTGTTCGACCCGGACCCCGATGCGGTGGGCAAGATTTACACCCGCTTCGGCACGTTCGTCGACGACGCGGCCGGGTTCGACGCCGAGTTCTTCGGGATTTCGGCGCGGGAGGCGCGCGCCGCCGATCCCCAGCAGCGGGTGTTGCTGGAGGTGTGTTGGGAGGCGTTGGAAAGCGCCGGCATCGACCCGGGCACGTTGGCGGGCACCGACACCGGGGTGTTCGTCGGGGCGTTTTCCCAGCCTTATGGGGCTGGCGGCTCGGACAGCGCGGAGGGTTATGCGTTGACCGGGGGCACCACCAGCGTGGCGTCCGGGCGGGTGGCTTATGTGTTGGGGTTGCAGGGCCCGGCCATGACCGTGGACACCGCGTGCTCGTCGTCGCTGGTGGCCACGCATTTGGCGTGTCAGTCGTTGCGGAACGGCGAATCGGGGCTGGCGCTGGTCGGCGGGGTCACGGTGATGACCACCCCGGGACAGTTCATCGAGTTCGCCCGCCAGCGCGGGCTCGCCGTCGATGGGCGCTGTAAGTCTTTCGCGGCGGCAGCTGACGGCACCGGGTTCGGGGAAGGCGCCGCGGTGCTGGTGCTGGAACGGCTCAGTGAGGCCCGTCGCCATAACCACCCCGTGCTGGCGGTGATCGCCGGGTCGGCGGTCAACCAGGACGGCGCGTCTAACGGGTTGACCGCGCCCAACGGGCCCGCCCAGCAGCGCGTCATCACCCAGGCGGTCGCCAACGCGGGCCTGACTTTGGATCAAGTCGACGTGGTGGAGGGCCACGGCACCGGCACCACGTTGGGGGATCCGATCGAGGCGGCCGCGTTGATCGCCACCTACGGGGCGCACCGGGACCGCGAGCATCCGCTGTGGCTGGGGTCGATCAAATCCAATATCGGCCACACCCAGGCCGCGGCCGGGGCGGCCGGTTTGATCAAGATGATCCTGGCGCTCAATCACGACACCTTGCCGCGCACCCTGCATGTGGATGAGCCCAGCCCGCACATCGACTGGTCGGCCGGCACGGTGCGGCTGCTCACCGAAGCTGTTGGGTGGCCGGTGAATGGCCATCCTCGTACGGCGGGGGTGTCCTCGTTCGGCATCAGCGGCACCAACGCGCACGTGATCGTGCAGCAGGCGCCGCCCGAGGTGCCTGCGGCTGGGGTGCCTGCCCTGCCCCAGCGCGTCGAAGAGCCCGCGTTGTGGGTGTGGCCGGTGTCGGCGCGCAGCCCGGCGGCGCTGGGAGCTCAGGCCGAGCGGCTTTATCAGCATTTGATCGATCACCCGGAGCTGGATGTGACCGAGGTGGCCTTCAGTTTGGCCACCACCCGCGCCCAGCATCCGTATCGGGCGGCCATCACCGGGGCGGTGACCAGCGGTGATCCTCGTGGGGTCTTGTTGGGTGCGCTGCAGGCGTTAGGCAGTGGCCAACCGCATCCGCAGTTGACCCAACACCTGTATTTGGCCCACCAGGCCGGCAAGACGGTGTTCGTGTTGCCCGGCCAGGGCGCCCAATACCCCGGCATGGGCCGAGAGCTCTACCAGCACCACCGCAGCTTCGCGCGAGCCCTTGACGAGGTCTGCGCAGCCCTGGACCGCCATCTTGACGTCCCGTTGCGCGAGGTCATGTTCGCCGCGGATGGCACCGCGAATGCCGAGCGGCTGCATCAAACCGTCTACGCCCAGCCTGCGTTGTTCGCCTTCGGTGTGGCCATGCACGCCCTGTTCACCGAGGCCGGTGCCCACCCGGACTATCTGTTGGGCCATTCCATCGGGGAACTGACCGCCGCCTACCTCGCCGGGGTGTTCTCGCTGGCTGATGCCGCGGTGCTGGTGACGGCTCGAGGCCGGCTGATGCAATCCTGTGCTACCGGGGCGATGATCGCCGTGGCGGCCAGCGAGCACGATGTCGCGGCCATGCTCGCAGCTCACCCCGGGGCGTCGATCGCCGCGATCAACGGCCCCGCTTCCGTGGTTGTGTCCGGGGCCGCGGACCAGCTCGCCCTGATCCGGGAGAACTGCACCGCACGCCATCTCAAAGTCACCCCGTTGACGGTGAGCCACGCCTTTCATTCGGCCACCATGGACCCTGCGCTGCCCGAGTTCCAGGCCATCGCCGCGGGCCTGAGATTCAATCCGCCCAGCCTGCCGGTGGTGTCCAACCTCACCGGAGACATTGCCACCCCCGAGCAACTGACCTCCGCCGAGTACTGGACCCGACACCTGCGTGAGCCGGTTCGTTTTTGCGACGGTGTGGCCGGGCTGCTCGCTTTGGGTCAGCAGGCTTTCGTGGAGCTCTCGCCGCATCCAGTGCTGGCCCCGGCGATTACTGAGACGTTGCACAACTCGGACAGCTTGGACAGCGCAGTGGGCCGGGCCGGCTCAGTGGTGATTACCACGTTGCACCGGGAGCGAACTGAGCTTGATGCCGTCGCTACTGCGTTGGCTCAGTTGCACACTCATGGTCATAGCCCGTCGTGGCGGAGTCTTTATCCGCAGGCGCGAGCGGTGCCGTTACCCACCTATCCCTTCGTGCACCGTTCCTATTGGCTGGCTCCCACCCTGGCCGGCGATGTGAGTGCGGCTGGGTTGGGCCGGTCGGAGCATCCGCTGCTGGGTGCGGTGACCGAGCTGGCCGATCAGGACCAGATCGTGGTGAGCGGGCGGTTGTCGACGGCCACCCAGGGTTGGTTGACCGGCCACATGGTGGGTGAGGCCGTGCTGTTGCCGGCGACCGGGTTCATCGATGTGGTGCTGGCCGCCGGTGAGCGCGCGGGGTGCCCGGTCATCGACGAGCTGGTTTTGCACACCCCGTTGGTGCTGGCCGAGCACCCGCCCACCGATGTGCAGGTCACGGTGCACCCCATCGAGAACGACACGCGCCGGCAGTTCACCGTGCACGCGCGGCCCGGCGGGGACGACGCCGGTGCGGCGTGGACGTTGCACGCCACCGGCGTGCTGAACACCAACGAGCCCCCGCTGGGGGCACCGCCTGGGGCGCCGCCGGCGGTGGAGCCCATCGACGCGGACAGTTTTTATGCGGGGCTCGCCGACCACGGTTACCGCTACAGCGGGCTGTTTCGGTCGTTGCGCGGTATCAGTCAGAGCCCTGTCGACCCGAACGTCTTGTACGCGCAGGTGGGTTTGCCCCCCGACATCGACGTCGCCGGTTATGGTGTGCACCCGGCGTTGCTGGACGCCGCGATGCACCCGCTGGCGGCCGGATTGTTGAGCACCGACCCGGCTGGGGCTGACCCGGTGACGCCGCGGCTGCCGTTTGCGTTCAGCGGGATCAGCTTGTACGCCACCGCGGCCACCGCGCTGCACGTGCAGCTCACCCGGACCGGCAACGACACCTTCAAGGTGTGCGCCACCGACCCGGCCGGTGCCCCGGTGATCACGATCGACACCCTGACGGTGCGCGCGGTGCCCGAGGGCATCGGGCAGCTAGCCCCGATGGCGTCAGGGGACAGCATGTTCGAGCTGGCGTGGCACCCGGTGCCTCAGGACAGCTCAGACACCCCGGCGCGGCCGCTACCGGAGTGGGAGGTGCTGAGCGAGGAGCCCGCTCAGCTGCCGGCGGTGCTGCAGGGCGGCCCGATCCACACCGAGCCAGCCGGCCTGACGTCATGTCCGGAGCTGGTGATCTGGCCGTTGCCGCTGGCTCCTGAGACCTCAGGGACCCCCGAGAGCCCCGAGAGCATGGGCGGGGATCCGCTGCCGCGGCTGCACAGCTTGACCCGGCACACCCTGTACGGGCTGCAGGAGTGGTTGGCCCACCCGGAGGCCGCCGCGTCGCGCCTGGTGATCTTGACCCGCCACGCGGTCAGTACCGGCGTGGCCGATCGGGCTCCGGATTTGGCGCATGCGGCGGCGTGGGCGCTGATTCACAGCGCCCAAAGCGAGCATCCGGGGCGCATCGTGGTGCTCGACACCGATGACAGCGACGCCACCGAGCAGGTCCTGCTGGCCACGCTGGCGCGCTGGCCGGCCGGTGAACCACAGCTGGCGTTGCGGCACGGCAGCGCATACCTGCCCCGCCTGACTCGAGCCCGGGCCGTGACCCCGCCACCGCCCCCCGTGGTGTTCGATCCGGACGGGACGGTGTTGGTCACCGGGGGCACCGGAACGTTGGGCGGGGTTTTCGCTGAGCATCTGGTCACCGCCTACGGGGTTCGGCATCTGCTGCTGGTCTCTCGCCGCGGTCCGGCCGCCCCCGGAGCTGCTGAACTGCAGGAGCGGTTAAGTCGGCTGGGCGCCGAGGTCACGATCAGCGCCTGCGATATCAGCGACGCTGACCAGCTGGGCGCGCTGCTGCAGGCCATTCCTGCCGAGCACCGGTTGAGCGCGGTCATCCATGCCACCGGTGTCGTCGACGACGCGGTGATCAGCTGGATGACCGACGAGCAACTCGATGCCGTGCTGGCGGCCAAAGCCGACGCCGCCTGGCATCTGCATCACTTGACCCGGCACGCCGAGCTGGATGCGTTTGTGGTGTTCTCCTCGGCGGCGGGCGTGTTGGGGGCTGCGGGGCAAGCCAACTACGCGGCGGCCAATGCGTTCTGCGACGCGTTGGCGCATCACCGCCGCGGTGACCGAACGCCACCAGCCTGGCCTGGGGCTATTGGCAGGGCACGGGCATGACCGCGGACCTGAGCTTGATCGACCAGGCCCGCCTGGCCCGCGGTGGTCTCGTCCCGATCACCGCCGAGCAGGGCCTGGCCCTGTTCGACGCCGCCCTGCTCCGGCAGCAGCCCTACCTGGTCGCCAGCCCCTTTAACGCCGCGGCGCTGGCCCGCCAGGCACGCCAGCTCACCTTGCCGGCCATCCTGTCGGGGCTGACTCGCGTTCGCCCCCATGCGGCCACCGCCGCCGGCCCGGACACGCTGGCCGCGCGGCTGGCCGGTCAAAGCCCCGAACAACAACTGCACACCCTGACCGCGCTGGTGGCCGCCGCCACCGCCATCGTGCTGGCTCACCCCGATCCGGCCACCTTGGACACCCAGCGGCCCTTCACTGACTTGGGCATCGACTCACTGACCGCCCTCGAACTGCGCCACAGCCTCACCGCACAGACCGGGCTGGTGTTGCCGGTTACCGCGATCTTCGACTACCCCACGCCCGCCGCGCTGGCCGGCCACCTGGCCAGTCTGCTGAGCGGCGCCGCATCGGTCGTCGCCGGCACGCGGGTGGCGGCGCGGGTTGATGAGCCGGTGGCGGTGGTGGGAATGGCGTGCCGGTTCCCCGGTGGGGTGGAGGGCGCGGCGGGGTTGTGGGATTTGGTCAGCGCCGGGCGCGACGCGATGGGGGAGTTCCCCGGCGATCGGGGCTGGAATCTGGCGGAGTTGTTCGACCCGGACCCCGATGCGGTGGGCAAGACCTACACCCGCCACGGCGGGTTTGTGGCGGACGCGGCCGGGTTTGACGCCGCGTTCTTCGGGATTTCGGCGCGGGAGGCGCGCGCCATCGATCCCCAGCAGCGGGTGTTGCTGGAGGTGTGCTGGGAAGCGTTGGAAAGCGCCGGCATCGACCCGGCGCGGGTTGATGGGCACCGACACCGGGGTGTTCGTCGGCGCGTGGTCACAAACGTATGGGGAGAGCGGTTCGGACAGCGTGGAGGGTTATGCGCTGACCGGGGGTGCCACCAGCGTGGCTTCGGGTCGGGTGGCTTATGTGTTGGGGTTGCAGGGCCCGGCCATGACCGTGGACACCGCGTGCTCGTCGGCGCTGGTGGCCACCCATTTGGCGTGTCAGTCGTTGCGCAACGGGGAATCGGTGTTGGCGTTGGCCGGCGGGGTGACGGTGATGACCACCCCGATGCCATTCACGGAGTTCGCCCGGCACCGCGGGCTGGCACCCGACGGGCGCTGCAAGTCGTTCGCCGCCGCCGCTGATGGCACCGGGTGGGGGGAAGGTGCGGGGGTGCTGGTGCTGGAACGGCTCAGTGAGGCCCGTCGCCATAACCACCCCGTGCTGGCGGTGATCGCCGGGTCGGCGGTCAACCAGGACGGCGCGTCTAACGGTTTGACCGCCCCCAATGGGCCCGCCCAGCATCGCGTCATCACCCAGGCGGTCGCCAACGCGGGCCTGACTTTGGATCAAGTCGACGTGGTGGAGGGCCACGGCTCCGGCACCACGTTGGGGGATCCGATCGAGGCGGCCGCGTTGATCGCCACCTACGGGGCGCACCGGGACCGCGAGCATCCGCTGTGGCTGGGGTCGATCAAATCCAATATCGGCCACACCCAGGCCGCGGCCGGGGCGGCCGGTTTGATCAAGATGATCCTGGCGCTCAATCACGACACCTTGCCGCCCACCCTGCATGTGGATGAGCCCAGCCCGCACATCGACTGGTCGGCCGGCACGGTGCGGCTGCTCACCGAAGCTGTTGGGTGGCCGGTGAATGGCCATCCCCGCACCGCGGCGGTGTCCTCGTTCGGCATCAGCGGCACCAACGCGCACGTGATCGTGCAGGAGGCGCCGGCCGAGGTTGCGGTGCCCGCGGCTGCTGCGATCGAGCCCGTCGAGCCGTCGGTGCTCTGGGTGTGGCCGGTTTCGGCGCGCAGTCCGGCGGCGCTGGCCGCTCAGGCCGAGCGGCTGCATCGGCACCTGATCGGCCATCCGGAGCTGGATCTGACCGATGTGGCCTTCAGTTTGGCCACCACCCGCGCCCAGCATCCGTATCGGGCCGCGATCACCGGGGCGGTCACCAGCGCTGACCTGCGTCAGGGTCTGCTGGATGGGCTGGAGGCGCTCAGCAGCAGCCAGCCGCACCCCCAGGTGACCCAGCATCATCAGCTGGCCCGACTAGGCCGGCAAGACGGTGTTCGTATTGCCCGGCCAGGGTGGCCAATACCCCGGGATGGGCCGCGAGCTCTACGCCCAGCATCCGGTGTTTGCGCGCGCTCTGGATGAGTGTGATCAGGCGCTGCGCCCGTGGACGGGGTGGTCGGTGCGTGAGGTGCTCCGTCTGGAACCGGGGGCGCCGGCGCTGGATCGCGTCGATGTGGTGCAGCCGGTGTTGTTTGCGGTGATGGTCTCGCTGGCCGAGGTGCTGGGCTCGTATGGGGTGGTGCCTGATGCGGTGATCGGGCATTCCCAGGGAGAAATCGCCGCCGCGTATCTGGCTGGGGTGTTCTCGCTGGCTGATGCGGCCAAGATCGTGGCGCTGCGCAGCCGGGCGATCAATGCGCTCGGTGGTGGTGGCGGCATGGTGTCGGTGCTGGTGGCCGCCGAGGAGCTGCGGCCGCGGCTGCAGCGGTGGGGTGCGGCGTTGAGCATCGCGGCGATCAACGGCCCGTCGCACACCATCGTCAGTGGTCAGGCCGGGGCGGTGGAGCAGTTCGTCGAGGCCTGCACGGCGGAGGGCATCCACGTGCGGCGTATCGCGGTGGACTACGCCTCGCACTCTGCGCAGGTCGAGGCACTGCGTGAGCATCTCCTCCACGAGTTGGCCGACCTGGCGCCGCGGCCGGCACGCATTCCGCTGTATTCCACGGTGGAAACTGCGGTGTCGGGTGAGGCGCTGGACACCACGGCCATGGACGCCGACTACTGGTATCGCAACTTGCGGGAGCCAGTGCATTTTTATGACGGTGTGGCGGGGTTGCTCGCATTGGGGGACCAGGTTTTTGTGGAGCTTTCGCCGCATCCGGTGTTGGCGCCGGCGATCGGTGACATCGTGGCCGGGACCGGGGGGCGGGCGGGCTCGGCGGTGGTGACCACGTTGCATCGTGAGCGCTCTGAGCTGGATGCGGTGGCCACCACGTTGGCGGGCCTGCACATGCATGGCGTCAGCCCGTCGTGGCGGGGTCTGTATCCGCGCGCGCGTGCCGTGGCGTTGCCGACGTATCCGTTTGAGCATCGTTCGTTTTGGCTGGCGCCCAGCCGGGCGGGTGATGCCGCCGATCTGGGGTTGGGCCGACCCGAGCATCCTCTGTTGGGTGCGGTGACCGAGCTGGCCGATCAGGACCAGATCCTGGTGACTGGTCGATTGTCGAGCAGCACCCAGAGCTGGCTGACGGGGCACACGCTGGGTGAAGTCGTGGTGTTCCCGGCGACCGGGTTCATCGATGTGATGTTGCGGGCCGGTGAGCTGGCCGGCTGTCCGGTCATCGATGAGCTGGTGTTGCACGCCCCGTTGGTGTTGGTCGAGCGCCCGCCCACCGATGTGCAGGTGATGGTGCAACCTGCCCAGGAAGCTGCCCAGGATGGCACGCGCCGGGCGTTTACCGTGCACGCGCGGCCCAGCGGTGAGGCCGGTGCGGCGTGGACGTTGCACGCCACCGGTGTGCTGGGTCCCGACCGGCCCGCGGTGGTGGCCTCGCCGGCGGCGCCGCTGGGTGTGGAGCCCATCGACGTCGACAGTTTTTATGCGGGGTTGGACGAGCGCGGTTATCGCTACGGCGGGCTGTTCCGGTCCTTGCGTGGGATCGGCGCCGACCCGAGCGACCCCGATGTGGTGTATGCGCAGGTGGGGTTGCCCGCCGACGTCGATATCGCCGGTTATGGTGTGCACCCGGCGTTGCTGGACGCGGCGTTGCATGCGTTGGCGGCGGGGTTTTTGAGTAGCACGGCTGAGGGGGCTGACCCGGAGGCGCCGCGGCTGCCGTTTGCGTTCAGCGGGGTCAGCTTGCACGCCACCGCGGCCGCCGCGCTTGATGTGCAGCTCACGCGTACCGGCATGGACACTTTCAGGTTGTGCGCCACCGACCCGGCGGGTGCGCCGGTGATCAGCATCGACACTCTGACGGTGCGCGCGGTCCCCGAGGGTATCGGGCTGCGGGCCCCGGTGGCCTCGAGTGACAACGTGTTCGAGCTGGCCTGGTCGCCGGTACCCCAAGACACTTCAGCCACCTCAGACACCCCAGCGCGGCCGCTACCGGAATGGGCGGTGGTGAGTCCCGATCCCCTTCGGCTGCCGGCCGGCCTGCAGGGCGGCCCGATCCACCCCGGGCTGGCCAGCTTGGCGTCGTGCCCGGAGCTGGTGATCTGGGCGTTGCAGTTGCCCGAGACGGTCGACGGGGAGGTTGACCCGCTGCCGCGGCTGCACGGCTTGACCCGGCGCACCCTGTCCGGGTTGCAGGACTGGTTGGACCGCACCGAGAACCTCGCCTCGCGCCTGGTGATCTTGACCCGTCATGCGGTGAGCACCGGTGCGGCCGATCGGGCGCCGGATTTGGCTCACGCCGCGGCGTGGGCGTTGATCCACAGCGCCCAAAGCGAGCATCCGCAGCGCATCGCGGTGCTCGACACCGACGACAGCGACGCCACCGAGGCTGCCCTGCTGGACATCTTGTCGCGGTGGCCGGCCGGCGAACCCCAGCTGGCGGTGCGCCAGGGCACCGCGTACCTGCCCCGGCTGGCTCGGGCCCGGGCCGTGACCGCGCCGCCGCCCCCCGTGGCGTTCGACCCGGAGGGGACGGTGTTGATCACCGGGGGCACGGGCACGTTGGGTGGGGTTTTCGCCGAGCATCTGATCACTGCTTACGGTGTCGGGCATCTGCTGTTGGTCTCGCGTTCCGGCCCGGCCGCTGCGGGTGCTGCCGAGCTGCGTCAGCGGCTGTCTGGGTTGGGTGCCGAAGTCACGATCAGCGGCTGCGATGTCAGCGACCGCGACCAGTTGGCCGCGCTGCTGGACGCCATTCCCGCCGAGCATCAGTTGAGCGCGGTCATTCACGCCGCGGGTGTGCTCGAGGACGCGCTGGTCAGCGAGTTGACCGCCGCGCAACTCGATGGCGTGCTGGCCGCGAAAGCCGACGCCGCCTGGCATTTGCATCATCTGACTCGACATGCCGCGCTGGACGCGTTTGTGGTGTTCTCCTCGGCGGGGGCGGTGCTGGGTGCTGCCGGGCAGGCCAACTACGCGGCGGCCAATGCGTTCTGCGACGCGTTGGCGCAGCACCGCCACGGTGACGCCACCAGCCTGGCTTGGGGCTATTGGCAGGGCACGGGCATGACCGCGCACCTGAGCGCAGCCGAGCAGGCCCGGTTGAGCCGCAGCGGTATCGTCCCGATCAGTGCCGAGCTCGGCTTGGCTTTGTTTGACGCCGCGCTGTCCCGGCAGCAGCCCTACCTGGTCGTCAGCCCCTTTAACGCCGCTGCGCTGGCCCGCCAGGCACGCCAGCACACCTTGCCGGCCGTCCTGTCGGGGCTGACTCGCGTTCGCCCCCATGCGGCCACCGCCGCCAGCCCGGACACGCTGGCCGCGCGGCTCGCTGCCCAAACCCCCGAACAACAACTAGTTACCCTGACCGCGCTGGTGGCCACCGCCACCGCCACCGTGTTGGCCCATCCCGATCCGGCCACCCTGGACACCGAGCGGCCCTTCACCGACCTGGGCATCGAGTCACTTACCGCCCTGGAGCTACGCAACACCCTGACCCGACAGACCGGGCTGACGCTGCCGGTCACCCTGATCTTCGATCACCCCACGCCCACCGCGCTGGCCGGCCACCTGGCCGGCATGCTCACCGGCAGCACCACACCGGTCATCGCCCACACCGCGGGCTGCGGGTGGGCGCAAGCCGTTGGTGGCCGGCCCGCGGCCCGCGGTGGTTCCGCTGTCGTTTGCGCAGAGCCGATTGTGGTTCCGCGACCGGCTGGAGGGTGGGGTTGCGACCTACAACATGGCGACCGCGTTTCGGATCAGCGGGGCGCTGGATGTGGAGGCGCTGGGCGCGGCCCTCGACGATCTGATCGATCGCCATGAATCGCTGCGCACCATATATCCCGACGTTGGCGGTGTGCCGTGTCAGGAGGTGTTACCGGCCGGCGCGGGGTTGTGGCGGCGCGGGGGCGCGGCGGTGGTGTCGTTGCCGGAGGATGCGGTGGCCGGCGAGTTGGTGGCGCTCGCGGGGTATCGGTTTGACTTGTCGTCGGAGATCCCGATTCGGGCGCAGATCTATGCGGTGCAGCCTGAGCAGCATGTGGTGGGAATTGTGGTGCACCACATTGCTTTTGACGGGTGGTCACTGACCCCGATGATGCGTGATGTGGGTGAGGCGTATCGGGCGCGGCGGCAGGGCCGGGCCCCGCAGCGGGCGCCGTTGGCGGTGCAGTACGCGGATTACACGCTGTGGCAACGGGATTGCTTGGGGGCCGAGTCTGATCCCGACAGCGTGATCGCCGGGCAGTTGAGCTATTGGCGGCAGGAGCTGGCTGATCTGCCCGAGGTGGTGTCGCTGCCGGTGGATCGGCCGCGCCCGGCGGCGCCCAGTTACCGCGGCGATGACGTGGAGGTGCGCATCGACCCGCAGCTGTGGGCCGGGGTCAAGGCGCTGGCGGCGGCGCAGAACGCGACGACCTCGATGGTGTTGCAAGCGGTCGTGGCGGTGTTGTTGCACCGGGTCGGGGTCGGTGAGGACGTGGTGCTGGGCGGGCCGGTCGCCGGGCGGCTGGATGAGGCGCTCAACGATCTGGTCGGGTTCTTCGTCAATACGTGGGTATTGCGGGTGGGGGTGCGTTCCGCGGACCGGTTCAGCGACGTGCTCGAGCGGGTGCGGCACAAGGCGCTGGACGCCTACCGGAATCAAGATGTGCCGTTCGAGTTGCTGGTCGAGCAGCTCAACCCGGTGCGCTCGGCGTCGCATCATCCGCTGTTTCAGGTGCTCATGGTTTTTCAGAACATGGTGCGCCCCGAGATGGTGCTCGACGGGGTCAACGTGGAGACGTTGGCGATGTCGACCCGCACCGCGCGGTTCGACCTGGATTTCCAGCTGTACGAGGTGCCCACCGAGGACCCGGGTGCGTCGATGGCCGTCGGGTCGGTGTCGTATGCCACGGATTTGTTTGACCGGGCCAGCATCGAGCGGTTGGTCACCCGATTTGGGCGGCTGATCGAGGCGGTGGTGTCCGATGCGTCGGCAGTGGTGGGGCAGGTGTCGTTACTGGATCGCGATGAGCGTGGTCTGGTGCTGTCGGGGTGGTCCGGTGCTGGTTTGAGCGCACCGGTGGGGGTGGCGCCGGAGTTGTTGGCAGCCGCGGTGACCGCCGACCCGGACGCGGTGGCGGTGCTCGACGGTGCGCGCAGGGTGTCATATCGCGAGCTCGATGAGTGGTCGACGCGGTTGGCGCGGGTGCTTATCGAGGCGGGGGTGGGTCCCGAACGCGCGGTGGGCGTGGCGATGGACCGGTGTGTGGAGTTGGCGGTGGCGTGGTGGGCGGTGGTCAAGGCCGGCGGGGTGTATGCGCCGCTGGATCCAGACCATCCGGTCGAGCGCATCGCGGCAGTCTTGGACGCGGCGGGCGCGGTGTGCGTGTTGACCTGTGGTGGCGACACCGTGGATGGGGCCGGTGCGCGCCCGGTGCTGCGGATCGACGGTCTGGATGTTTCGGGGCGCTCCGCGGATCCGATCACCGACGCAGATCGGGTGACGGCGCTGCGGGCGGACAACACCGCATATGTGATCTTCACGTCAGGGTCCACCGGTACCCCGAAGGGGGTGGCGGTCAGCCACGCCGGTCTGCTGGGTTGGGCGGCGTCCCAACGCGAAACGTTCGGATTGGGCTCGGACGCGCGGGTGCTGATGGTGGCCGCGCCGACCTTTGACGCGTCGATCGGCGAGTTGTTGTGGGCGGCGGGGTCGGGGGCGGCGTTGGTGGTGGCGCCTCCGGACTCCTATGCCGGCGAGGCGCTGACCACTTTGTTGCAGACCCAGCGGGTCAGCGCGGCCATCTTGACCCCCACGGTGGTGTCGACGCTGGATCGGGCCCGGCTGGATGCGCTCGACACGCTGATCGCCGTCGGCGAGGCCTGCCCGCCAGAGTTGGTCGCCGCCTGGGCGCCGGGCCGCCGGATGTTCAACGGCTATGGCCCCAGCGAAACCACCATCTGGGTCACCTGTGCCCAACTGGTGGCGGGGCAGCCGGTGCGCATCGGCGCCCTGATCCCCGGGGTGTGCGGGCTGGTGCTCGATGCCTGGCTGAACCCAGCCCCGATCGGGGTGGTGGGCGAGCTGTATCTGGGCGGGCCCGCACTGGCGCACGGCTACCTGAGTCGAGTGGAGCTGACCGCGGAACGGTTCGTGGCCAATCCTTTTGGGGGCCGGTTCGGGACCGCCGGGGCGCGCCTGTATCGCACCGGCGATCTGGTGCGCTGGACTGCGGCCGGAACCCTGGAATACCTTGGCCGCGCCGACACCCAGATCAAACTGCGCGGACAGCGCATCGAACTGGGCGAAATCGAAAACACCCTGCTGGCTTGCCC
This sequence comes from uncultured Actinomycetota bacterium, assembly GCA_963840045.1. Classification (GTDB taxonomy): domain Bacteria; phylum Actinomycetota; class Actinomycetes; order Mycobacteriales; family Mycobacteriaceae; genus Mycobacterium. Next base: position 53,314 of record CAWIXL010000002.1, read on the forward strand.
ACAAGTGGCCCTGGCAGCGGCCACCGTGCACGACAGCACCTCCGGCGCCCACCTGGTCGGCTACATCACCCTGGAGCACACCAGCACCGCCGACCGGGACGCCGACGTCGTCGAAGAGTGGCAACACCTCTATGACGAGCTGTATGGCGCCCCGAACGGAACCGCAGTCGGCGGGCCGGAGTTCGGGATGGACTTTCGGGGCTGGAACAGCAGCTACACCGGTGATCCCATTCCGCTGGAGCAGATGGTGGAGTGGCGTTCGGCCACGGTGGATCGCATCCTGGCCCTGCGGCCGCGGCGAGTGCTGGAGATCGGCGCGGGCTCGGGGCTGGTGTTGTCCCAGGTCGCCCCACACTGTGAGCGCTATGTCGGCACCGATATGTCGGCGGTGGCGATCGACAACCTGGCCGGCTTGCTGGATCGGTTGCGGATCGACTGGCGTGATCGGGTCCAGCTGCTGACCCAGCCCGCCCACGTCACCGAGGGACTGCCCCGGGGCTATTTCGACACCATCGTCCTCAACTCGGTTGTGCAGTACTTCCCCAACGCGGCATATCTGGCCGAGGTCATCGACAATGCGATGGATCTGCTGGCCCCCGGCGGGGCGGTGTTCATCGGCGACGTGCGCAACCACACCCTGCAGGGCGCTTTCCAAACCGCGGTCGCGCTGGCCCGCACCGACACCGACACCGACAACATCGACGCCGCCGAGATCCGCCAACGAGTCCAGCACGCATTGCTCGGGGAAACCGAATTATTGCTGGCGCCAGAGTTTTTCACCACCTGGGCCGCCGGTGAGCATGCCTCGGTGGCCGGCCTGGGTATCGAGGTCAAACGCGGATCCGCCGACAACGAGCTGAATTGGTATCGCTACGACGTCACCATCCGCAAAGCCCCCACCCCGGTATGCTCCCTGGCCACCGCACCCAGCTGGGCGTGGCCCGAGTGCGCGGGCCTGCACGGGCTGCACACCCAGTTGCTGTCCCAGCGACCGGCCACCGTGCGCGTCACAGATATCCCCCGCGCCGGACTGATCAGCGATGTCCGCATCGAGCAAGCCCTCGCCGCCGGGCGACCCCTGGCCGAGGCTCTGGCCCGAGCCAACGCCGCCTTCGACACCGTCACCGTCGAACAGCTGCACCTGCTCGGCGACACCACCGGATACCACGTCGCCGTCACCTGGGGTACGCAACCCGGCACCCTCGACGCCGTCTTCATCACCCCCACCAACGGCCAGCACCCCCCACCGCTGACCGCCCTCTACCTGCCCGCTGCCCACCAACCCACCACCCACGCCAACGACCCCCAAACCAACACCAAAGTCAGCGCGGTGCGTCAGCGGTTGATCGCGTGGTTGCCCGATTACATGGTGCCGGCGCACATCGTGGTGCTCGAGGAATTCCCGTTGACCTCCTCGGGCAAGATCGACCGAAAAGCGTTGCCGGCACCGGTGTTTGCCGCCAAACCGTTCCGCGCGCCGCAGACCCAGACCGAAAAAATCGTCGCCGGGGTGTTCGCCGAGGTGCTGGGCGTGGACCGGGTCGGGCTCGATGACGATTTCTTCGCCCTGGGCGGCGATTCGTTGATCGCCACCCGGGTCAGCGCGCGGCTGCAGTTGGGGTTGGGCAGGGAAGTACCGGTGCGGTATCTGTTCGACGCGTCCACCGTCGGGAATCTCGCCGACTATCTGCACCGGCATCGTGGCGGCTCCGCCCACCCGCCGGTGCGGGTGGTGCAGCGCCCGGAGCGGGTTCCGTTGTCTTATGCCCAGCAGCGGTTGTGGTTCCTCGACCAGTTGCAGGGGCCGTCGCCGGTCTACAACCTGGCGGTGGGGTTGCGGCTGCGTGGACGGCTTGACGCCGGCGCACTGGGTGCGGCGCTGGCCGATGTGGTGGGCCGCCATGAGAGCCTGCGCACAGTGTTTGCCGCGCCCGAGGGGCTACCGCGACAGCTGGTTTTGCCGGTCGAGCGCGCCGACTTTGGCTGGCAGGTCACTCGATGCCACCGGCTGGTCGGCAAGCCGGCTGGGTGAGGCCCTGGACGAGGTGGGCCGCCGCGGTTTCGACCTGGCGAACCAGATCCCATTGCGGGCGCGGGCTTTCCGCGTCGCCGACGACGAGCATGTGCTGGTTGTCGCCTTGCACCACATCGCCGCCGACGGCTGGTCCATCACCCCGCTGGCACGTGATCTGGGAGACGCGTATGCCAGCCGGTGTGCGGGGCAAGCCCCCGGCTGGGCCGAATTGCCGGTGCAATACGCCGATTACACGCTGTGGCAGCGTGCACACCTGGGTGATCTCGACGACAGCGACAGCCTGATCGCGGCACAGCTGGCCTTCTGGGAGGACACCCTGGCCGGGATGCCCGAGCGATTGGTGCTGCCCACCGATCGGCCCTACCCACCGGTTGCCGACCAGCGCGGCGCCACTATCGCGGTGGAGTGGCCGGCGGAGCTGCAGCGGCGGGTGCGTGGTGTGGCCGGGGAGCACAACGCGACCAGCTTCATGGTGATGCAGGCCGCCCTGGCGGTGCTGCTGTCCAAGCTCAGTGCCAGCGACGACGTGGCGGTCGGCTTCCCGATCGCCGGGCGCCGCGACCCCGCGCTCGATGAGCTGGTGGGCTTTTTCGTCAACACTTTGGTGCTGCGGGTCGACTTGACCGGTGATCCGACCTTCGCCCAGCTGCTCGAACAGGTCCGACAGCGCAGCCTGGCCGCCTACGAGCACCAGGACGTGCCCTTTGAAGTACTGGTGGAGCGGCTCAACCCGACTCGAAGCCTGACGAATCACCCGCTGGTGCAGGTGTTGTTGGGCTGGCAGAACTTCGGCTGGCAGGACAGTAACGCCGCCGGATTGGCCTTGGGTGATGTGCGGATCACGCCGATGCCGGTGGACACCCAGACCGCCCGCATGGACCTGGCGTTCTCGTTGTCCGAACGCTTCACCGAGGCCGGTGCGCCCGCCGGGATCGGCGGGATGGCGGAGTTTCGCACCGACGTGTTCGATGCGGCCAGCATCCAGGCGCTGATCGAGCGGTGGCGGCGAGTGCTCGAGGCGATGATCGCCGACCCCACCCGGCGGCTCTCGTCGATGGACCTGCTCGACGAGGCTGAGCACGCCCGCCTGGATGCGCTCGGCAACCGCGCGGTGTTGACCCAGGCCGGAAGCAGCCGGTGACGGGGTCAGTCAATTCCGGTGTTGTTCGCCGCGCAGGTGGCCCGCACACCGGAGGCGATGGCGGTGACCTTCGACGGCCGGTCAATGACGTACCGCGAGCTCGACGAGGCCGCCAACCGGTTGGCGCACGCTGCTGGCCGGCCGTGGGGTGGGCCCGGGCGCGTGCGTGGCGTTGCTGCTGGAACGGTCAGCCCGGGCCGTCGTGGCGATGCTGGCGGTGCTCAAGTCCGGGGCGGCCTACCTGGCGATCGACCCCGCCCTTCCCGACGCACGGATCGGGTTCATGCTCGCTGATGCCGCGCCGCTGGCCGCGATCACCACCGCGGGGCTGCGGTCGCGGTTGCACGGGCATGACGTGCTGGTCATCGAGGTCGACGATCGTGACATCGACGCCCAACCCGGCAGCGCGTTGCCGGCGCCGGCGGCCGAGAGCATCGCCTACCTGATCTACACCTCGGGCACCACCGGAGTGCCCAAAGGGGTGGCCGTCACCCACCACAACTTGACCCACTTGGCAGAGTCCACGCCCGCCCATCTGCCGGCGGTCAAGGTGTGGACACAGTTCCACTCGTACGCGTTCGACTTTTCGGTGTGGGAGATCTGGGCTGCGTTGCTGGGTGGCGGGCGGCTCGTGGTGATACCCGAACACGTGGCCGCCTCACCCGACGACTTCCACGCGCTGCTGGTGGCCGAACAGGTCAGCGTGCTCACTCAAACCCCGTCGGCGGCGGCGGTGCTGTCACACGAGGGTTTGGAGTCGGCGGCGTTGCTGCTCGGGGGTGAGGCCTGCCCGGCGGAGCTGGTGGATCGGTGGGCGCCAGGCCGGGTGGTGATCAACGCCTATGGCCCGACCGAGGCGACGGTGTATGCGGCAATGAGCGCGCCGCTGACCGCGGGGTCTGGTTCCCGGTCGGGGCCGGCGCCGATCGGTGCGCCGGTGGCCGGTGCGGCCCTGTTTGTGCTGGATGGGTGGTTGCGTCCGGTGCCGGTCGGGGTGGTCGGGGAGCTGTATGTGGCCGGTCGCGGCGTGGCGTGTGGGTACGTGGGGCGGCCGGGACTGACCGGGTCGCGGTTTGTGGCGTGTCCGTTCGGCGGGGCCGACGGCGCGGGAGCGCCCGGAACGCGCATGTATCGCACCGGGGATCTGGTGTGCTGGGGTGCCGATGGGCAGCTGCGGTATCTGGGGCGTGCCGATGAGCAGGTCAAGATTCGCGGCTATCGCATCGAGCTCGGTGAAGTCCAGGCCGCCCTGTCGGGGCTGGACGACGTGGAGCAGGCGGTGGTGGTTGCCCGCGAGGACCGCCCCGGCGACAAACGCCTGGTGGGCTATGTCACCGGGGTCACCGGTGTCACCGGGGACACCCGGACCGCGGATCCGGCCGCGATGCGCGCCCGGCTGGCCCAGCGGCTACCGACTTACATGGTGCCGGCCGCAGTGGTGGTCCTCGATGCGCTGCCGTTGACGGTCAACGGCAAGCTCGACACTCGCGCCCTACCGGCACCCGAATACCTCGATGCTGACCGGTACTGCGCGCCGAGCACGGCCATCGAGGAGGTCCTGGCCAGCATCTACGCCGACGTGCTGGGACTTGAGCGGGTCGGGGTCGACGACTCATTCTTCGACTTGGGTGGGGACAGCATTTCGTCGATGCAGGTGGTGGCGCGGGCGCGGGCCGCCGGCCTGGTGTGCCGGCCGCGCGACATTTTCGTCGAGCAGACCGTGGCCAGACTCTCCCGCGTGGCCACGGTGGCCGACGTGGTCAATGACGGCGATGATGGCGTCGGGCCGGTGGTTCCCACCCCGATCATGCTGTGGCTGCTGGACCTGGAAAGCTCAGGTGGCGCGATCGACCAGTTCAATCAGACGGTGCTGGTCCAGGCTCCGGCCGGGGTCACCGAGGCCGACGTGGTGGTCCTGTTGCAGGCGTTGCTGGATCGTCATGCCATGCTGCGGCTGCGCGTCGACTCAGGCATCGGGAACGACGCCGCGAACGGCGCCGGCGGGTGGTCGTTACGGGCGCCCGAACCGGGTTCGGTGGATGCTCGCGGCTGCCTGCACGCGGTGAACGCGTTAACCGATGACGCGCTAGTGCAGGCGCGGTCGCGGCTGAACCCGGCCGCCGGGGTGATGCTGAGCGCGTTGTGGGTCGCCGAGGGCGGGCAGTTGGTGCTGATCATTCACCATCTGGCCGTCGACGGAGTGTCGTGGCGAGTTTTGTTGGAGGACCTCAACATTGCCTGGGCCCAGCATCACAGTGGGCAGCCGGTGGCGTTGCCGGCCAACGGGACATCGTTTGCCCGTTGGGCGTCGCTGCTGGCCGAGTATGCGCGCCGTCCTGAAGTCGTGAATCAGGCGGACGCATGGAAACAGGTGGCGGCGACCCCGGCAGTGCTGCCGGCGGTCCAGCCTGCGGTAGACACCTTTGCCAGCGCCGGACAGCTGTCGGTGTCGCTTGATGTCGAGACGACCCGAATGCTTCTGGGTGAGGTGCCCGCGGCGTTCCATGCCGGGGTGGGCGACGTCTTGTTGATCGCGTTCGCCTTGGCATTGTCTGAGTTCTTAGGTTCTTTGTCTTCGGCACCGGCGGCACACCGATCGGCATCGACGTCGAGGGTCACGGCCGCTATGAGGAACTGGCGCCCGATATCGACCTGTCGCGCACCGTGGGGTGGTTCACGAACAAATACCCGGTGGCTTTAACGCCGACGTCCGTCGGCAAGCTGCGTTGGGCCCAGGTGCGGGCCGGCGATGCAGCGCTGGGGGCGGTCATCAAAGCCGTCAAGGAGCAGCTTCGGGCGTTGCCGGATCCGCTCAGCTACGGGGTGCTGCGTTACCTGAACACCGACGTTGATCTGGACGGGTCGGAGCCGTCGATCGGGTTCAACTATCTCGGGCGTCTCGGCGGTCCGGCGGCCGAGCTCACCGGTGATTTGTGGCGGATCAGCCAGGAAGGCTTGTCGGTCGCCGGCGCGGCGGCGGCGATACCCCTGCCGTTGATGCACACCTTGGGTCTCAACGCCGGCACCATCGACACCGAAGCCGGCCCGCACCTGCACGCCAACTGGATATGGGCTCCCTCGGCCCTGGACCAAGCGGCGATCACCCGGGTCAGCGGGTTGTGGTTCGAGGCCCTCGCCGGCATTTGCGCGCATGTGCGATCCGGTGGGGGCGGGTTGACCCCGTCTGATATCGCTGTCCGGCTGAGCCAACAGCAGATCGACGAGCTGCAGCGGCGATATGCGGATCGCTGACGTCTTGCCGTTGACCCCTCTGCAGCAGGGTCTGCTCTTTCATGCCACAACCGCGCAGGGCAACCAAGACGATGTGTATGCCCTGCAGCTGGGCATCACCGTGACCGGCCCGCTTGACCCCAACCGGCTGCGCGATGCGGTGCGTGCGGTCGTCAACCGGCATCCCCACCTGGCGGCACTATTCAGTGGGCAGTTCGACGAGCCGGTGCAGATCATTCCGGCTGATCCCATGGTGCCCTGGCGGTATGTCGAGCTGGACGGCGACAACCTCAGCGCCGATGACCCCGACATCGCTGATGCCGAGGAGCAGATCCAGCGGCTCTGTGCCGCCGAACGTGCCGCGGTCTGCGACCTCGCCGACCAGCCCGCCTTTCGGGCCGCATTGGTCCGCATCGCAGAGCGCCGGCACCGGTTTGTGCTCACCAATCACCACATCGTGCTCGATGGCTGGTCGCTGCCGATCCTGCTGCGGGAAATATTCGCCAGCTATCACCGGCAGTGGTTACCTGCGGCCGGGTCGTATCGCAGCTTTCTGTCCTGGCTGGCCGGTCGGGATCGCGACGCTGCCCGCGCGGCCTGGCGCGAGGCGTTCGCCGGCTTTGTCACCCCCACGCTGGTCGGCCCGCCGCAAAGACTGGGGCTGGGTGCCCGGGGCATTGCATCGTTTCGAGTGCCTGAGCAGACGACGCGCGCCATTGGCGAGCTGGCGCGCTCAAGCCACACCACCGTCAACACCGTGCTGCAGGGAGCCTTCGCGCAACTGCTGTGCTGGCTGACCGGTCAGCACGATGTCGCCTTCGGCACGGCGGTCTCGGGCAGGCCAACCGAACTGGCCGGCGCGGAGTCGATCGTGGGCCTGTTGATCAACACGGTGCCGGTGCGGGCGAACATCACGCCGGAAACCACCACTGCGCTCCTGCTCGACCAGCTGCAACGCGCTCACAACGACACACTTGAGCACCAGCACCTGGCGCTCAACGACATTCACCGCGTGACGGGTCACGAACGGCTGTTTGACGCCCTGTTCGGCTACGAGAACTACCCGATCGACACCGGCGCGGTGTTGAACGCCCACGAGCTGGCCATCACCGAGTTCACCAGCCGCGACTACAACCACTACCCGCTTGCGGTGGTGGCCATGCCGGGCGCTGAACTGGGCCTGCGCGTCGAATTCGACACCGATGTGTTCGACGCGAACAGCATCGAAACGCTGATCGAGCGGCTGCAAAAGGTGCTGGTGGTGATGACCGCCGAGCCCACCCGGCGGCTCTTGACGGTGGATCTGCTCGACGAGGCTGAGCATGCCCGCCTGGATGTGATCGGTAACCGGGCGGTGTTGAGTCGGCCGGCGCAGCCGGTGTCGATTCCGGCGTTGTTCGCCGATCACGTGCAGCGGTCTCCGGAGACGGTGGCGCTGGTAAGTGGGGAGCGTTCGTGGACCTACCGCGAGCTTGATGAGGCAGCGAACCGGTTAGCGCACCTGCTGGCCGGCCATGGCGCCGGCCCGGGTGAATGTGTCGCACTGCTGTTTTCGCGTTCCGCCGAGGCGGTCGTGGCGATTTTGGCGGTGCTCAAAACCGGGGCGGCCTATCTGCCGATCGACGCGGAGCTCCCGGCGGGCCGGATCGGGTTCATGCTCGCCGATGCCGCGCCGATCGCCGCGATCACCACCGCCGGGCTGCTCGATCGGCTGGACGGCCATGACGTGCCGATCGTCAATGTCAGCGACATCGAGGCCCCCGCCGGCCCCCCCGTCCAAGCCCAACCCGGCACGGGCTGGCCGGCGCCGGAACCCGATGACATCGCTTACCTGATCTACACCTCGGGCACCACCGGCGCCCCTAAAGGGGTGGCCATCACCCACCACAACGTCACCCAACTGATCGACTCCCTGGAGGCCGGCCTGCCGGCGGCCGGGGTGTGGCCGTTGTGCCATTCCCTGGCCTTCGACGTCTCGGTGTGGGAGATCTTTGGTCCGCTGTTGCGCGGTGGGCGGCTGGTGGTGGTGCCCGAGGAGGTAGCGCGCTCGCCAGACGACTTCCACGCCTTACTGGTGGCCGAACAGGTCAGCGTGTTCACGCAGACCCCGTCCGCGGTTGCGGCGCTATCGGCGGAGGGTTTGGAATCGCTGGCGCTGGTGATGGCCGGCGAGGCCTGCCCGGCCGAGGTGGTGGACCGGTGGGCACCCGGGCGGGTGATGGTCAACGCCTACGGCCCCACCGAAACCACGATGTGCGTGGCGATCAGTGCGCCCTTAACAGCGGGGCCGGCGGGATCAGCGGATTCGGGTGTGGTGCCGATCGGCTCGCCGGTGGCGGGGGCGGCGTTGTTCGTGCTGGACGGGTGGTTGCGCCCGGTGCCCGCCGGCGTGGCCGGAGAGTTGTATGTGGCCGGTGCCGGGGTGGGGGTTGGCTACGTGCGTCGGGCGGGGTTGACCGCGTCGCGGTTTGTGGCGTGCCCGTTCGGCGGCGGGACCGGACAAACTTCCGGACAAACTTCCGGACAAACTTCCGGACAAAGGATGTATCGCACCGGGGACTTGGTGTGCTGGCGCCCTGACGGGCAGCTGGATTACCTGGGGCGCGCGGATGAGCAGGTCAAGATCCGCGGCTATCGCATCGAGCTCGGTGAAGTGCAGGCCGCGCTGACCGGGCTGGACGGCGTGGAGCGGGCGGCGGTGATCGCGCGCGAGGACCGCCCCGGCGATAAGCGCCTGGTGGGTTACGTGACGGGGACGGCTGACCCGGCCAAGGCGCGCGCCGTGCTGGCCGAGCGGCTGCCGGCGTACATGGTGCCGGCGGCGGTGGTGGCGCTGGAGGCGCTGCCGTTGACACCCAACGGCAAACTCGACACCCGCGCCCTGCCGGCCCCGGAGTACGCCGCCGGGGAATATCGCGCCCCGGCCAGCCCCACCGAAGAGATCTTGGCCGCCATCTACGCCCGGGTGCTAGGGGTGGAGCGGGTCGGGGTCGACGACTCATTCTTTGATCTGGGCGGCGACAGCATTTCTGCGATGCGCCTGATCGGGGCGATCAATACCGGCCTGGACGCGGGCCTTTCGGTGGGCACCGTGTTCGAGGCGCCGACGGTTGCCCGGTTGGCACCCCGTGTTGGTCGGGACGCGGGCCGGCTTCAGCCGTTGGTGCCGGTGCAGCGGCCCGCGGTGGTGCCGTTGTCTTTTGCGCAGAGCCGGTTGTGGTTCCTCGACCAGTTGCACGGGCCCTCACCGGTTTACAACATGGCGGTGGCGTTGCGGTTAAGTGGTGGGCTAGATACCGAGGCGTTGGAAGCGGCGCTGGCCGATGTGGTGGGCCGCCACGAAAGCCTGCGCACGCTGTTCGCGGCCCCGGACGGGATACCCCAGCAGCTGGTGGTGCCGGCCGAACGGGCCGACTTCGGTTGGGACGTCGTCGATGCCAGCGCATGGCCGGAAAGCCGGCTGGCCGAGGCCCTGGCGGCGGTGGGCCGCCGCGGTTTCGATCTCGCAACCGAGATCCCTTTGCGCGCAACACTTTTCCGCGTCGGCGGCGACGAACACGTGCTGGTGGCGGCGGTGCACCATATCGCCGCTGACGGTTGGTCGCTGACCCCGCTGGTGCGTGATCTGGGGATGGCGTATGCCAGCCGGTGCGTTGGGCTGGCCCCCGGTTGGGCCGAATTGCCGGTTCAGTATGTCGATTACACGCTGTGGCAGCGCGCGCAGCTTGGTGACTTCGACGACAGCGACAGCCGCATCGCTGCGCAGCTCGCCTATTGGGAACAGGCTCTGGCAGGGCTGCCCGAGCGCTTGGCGCTGCCCACCGACCGGCCCTACCCCCCGGTTGCCGACTACCGCGGCGCGCGGGTGGACGTGGACTGGCCGGCGCAATTGCAGCAACAGGTTGCCGGGTTGGCCCGGGAGCACAACGCGACCAGCTTCATGGTCCTGCAGGCCGCCCTGGCGGTATTGCTGTCGAAGGTCAGCGCCAGCCCCGAGGTGGCGGTCGGGTTCCCGATCGCCGGGCGCGATGATCCCGCGCTGGATGAGCTGGTGGGCTTTCTTCTCAACACCTTGGTGCTGCGGGTCGACCTGGCCGGAGATCCCACCGTCGCCGAACTGCTGGCTCAGGTGCGACGGCGCAGCCTGGCTGCCTACGAGCACCACGACGTGCCGTTTGAGGTGCTGGTGGAACGGCTCAACCCCATCCGAAGCCTGAACCATCACCCGCTGGTCCAGGTGGTGTTGGCCTGGCAGAACTTCGCCGGACAAGACGGTAACGCCGCCCGGTTGGCCTTGGGTGATGTGCAGGTCACCCCGCTGCCGGTAGACACTGCGACCGCCCGCATGGACCTGACGTTTTCGCTGGCCGAACGCTGGACCGAGGGCGGTGAGCCCGCCGGGATCGGTGGGACTGTGGAATTTCGCACCGATGTGTTCGACGCGGCCAGCATCGAGGCGCTGATCGAGCGGTTGCGGCGGGTGTTGGTGGCGATGACCGCCGATCCCACCCGGCGGTTGTCGTCGGTGGATCTGCTGGATGCCGGTGAGCATGCCCGGCTGGATGAGATCGGTAACCGCGCCGCGCTCACCGCCGCGGCAGTGCCGGTGTCGGTTCCGGCGTTGTTCGCCGAACACGTGCAGCGTGCCCCGGACGCGGTCGCCATCAGCTGTGGGGAGCGTTCGTGGACCTATCGCGAGCTGGACGAGGCGGCTAACCGGTTGGCGCACCTGTTGGCCAGCGCTGGTGTGGGTCCGGGACAGTGTGTGGCGCTGCTGTTTTCGCGGTCCGCTGAGGCGGTCGTGGCGATCTTGGGGGTGCTCAAGTCGGGGGCGGCATATCTGCCGCTCGACCCGGGGTTGCCGTCGGCCCGGATCGAGTTCATGGTCGCCGATGCCGCGCCGGCCTCCGCGATCACCACCGCCGGGCTGGCCGACCGGCTCGACGGATTCGACCTGGCCGTGATCGATGTAAGCGACCCCCGCATCGCTGCCCAGCCCAGCACGGCGCTGCCGGGGCCGAGCCCGGAGGATCTCGCGTACCTGATCTACACCTCGGGCACCACCGGCGTCCCGAAGGGGGTGGCGCTGACCCACCGCAACGTCACCCAGCTGTTGGGGTCGTTGGATGCGGGTCTGCCGAGTGCGGGGGTGTGGTCGCACAGTCACTCACTGGCCTTCGATGTCTCGGTGTGGGAGATCTTTGGTCCGCTGTTGCGTGGTGGGCGGCTGGTGGTGATACCCGAGTTGGTCGCGGGCTCACCGGAGGACTTGCACCACGTGCTGGTTGCCGAACGGGTCACTGTGTTGACCCAGACCCCGTCGGCGGTATCGGTGTTGCCCGCGCAGGGGTTGGAGTCGGTGGCGTTGGTGGTCGTCGGCGAGGCGTGTCCGGCCGAGGTGGTGGACCGGTGGGCCCCGGGGCGGGTGATGGTCAACGCCTACGGCCCGACCGAGACCACGATGTGTGTGGCGATCAGCGCGCCACTGGTTGCCGCGGTCGCGGGTCGTGCGGGTTCGGGTGTCGTGCCGATCGGCTCGCCGGTGGCGGAGGCGGCGTTGTTTGTGCTGGATGCCTCGTTGCGTCCGGTCCCCGCCGGGGTGGCCGGCGAGTTGTATGTCGCCGGGGCCGGACTGGGCACCGGATATGTGGGCCGGGCGAGGCTGACCGGGTCGCGGTTTGTGGCGTGCCCGTTTGGCGGCGGGACAGCGCCGGGGAAACGCATGTATCGCACCGGGGACTTGGTGAGCTGGCGCTCAGACGGGCAGCTCGCGTATCTGGGGCGCGTTGATGAGCAGGTCAAGATCCGCGGCTACCGCATCGAACTCGGCGAAGTGCAGGCGGCGCTGGCCAGGCTGGATGGCGTCGAGCAGGCGGCGGTGATCGTCCGGGAGGACCGACCCGGGGACAAGCGCCTGGTCGGTTATGTGACGGGGACAGCTGAGGCGGCCACGGTGCGTACCGTGCTGGCCGAGCAGCTTCCGGCGTATATGGTTCCGGCCGCGGTGGTGGTTCTCGATGCGCTGCCGCTGACACCCAACGGCAAACTCGACACCCGCGCCCTACCGCCGCCCGAATACATCGACACCGATCATTACCGGGCCCCGGCCAGTCCTATCGAGGAAGTCCTGGCCGGCATCTACGCCCAGGTGCTCGGACTCGAGCGGGTCGGGGTGGACGACTCGTTTTTCGATTTGGGCGGAGACAGCATTTTGTCGATGCAGGTGGTGGCGCGGGCCCGTGCCGCCGGTTTGTTGTGTCGGCCGCGCGACATTTTCGTCGAGCAGACCGTCACCGGGCTGGCCAGGGTGGTCACGGTGGCCGCCGGTGGCGGCGGCCCGATCGATGAGGGCATCGGGCCGGTGGTCGCGACACCAATCATGCGCTGGCTGCACAGTGTTGACGGCCCGGTCGACGAGTTCAACCAGACGATGGTGATGCAGGCTCCCGCGGGTGTGATCGAAGCAGACGTAGTCGTCGTGCTGCAGGCCTTGTTGGATCGGCATGCCATGCTGCGGTTGCGCGTCGACTCAGGCATCGGGGACGGCGCCGGGGGCTGGTCGCTACACGTGCCCGAGGCGGGGTCGGTGGACGCGCGCGGGTGCGTGCAATCGGTGGACGTCTTATCCGAGGACGCGGTAGCGGAGGCCAGGGCGCGGTTGAACCCGGCGGCCGGGGTGATGCTGAGCGCGCTGTGGGTGGGCTTGACCGGTCAGTTGGTGGTGATCATTCACCACCTGGCCATCGACGCGGTGTCCTGGCAGATCGTGCTGGAGGACCTCAACATCGCCTGGGCCCAGCATCACCGCGGACAGCCGGTGGAATTGCCGGCGACCGGGACATCGTTTCAGCGGTGGGCATCGCTGCTGGCCGAACACGCGCGCCGCCCGCAGGTCGTGGACCGTGCCGACGTCTGGAAGCAGATCGCTTCTCCCGGTTCAGGGGCCGCCGCCGCACTGCCCGCGGTGCGCCCGGAAGTAGATACGTACGCCACCGCGGGATCCCTGTCGATGTCGCTGGACGTCGAGACCACTCGGGTGCTCTTGGGTGAGGTGCCCGCGGCGTTTCACGCGGGGATACAGGACATCTTGTTGATCGCGTTCGCGTTGGCGGCGTCTGAATTTTGTTTCTTCGGGCCTTTCTGGCAATGGCAGCGCGCCGATCGGCATCGACGTCGAGGGCCACGGCCGACAGGAGGAACTGGCCCCCGATATCGACCTGTCCCGCACCGTGGGCTGGTTCACCACCAAATACCCGGTGGCCTTGACGCTGGCGCCCGTCGGTGGGCTGTCCTGGGCGCAGGTCGTGGCCGGCGAGGCGGGGTTGGGCGCGGTGATCAAGGACGCCAAGGAGCAGCTGCGTGCACTGCCCGATCGGCCTGAGCTACGGGCTGCTGCGCTATCTGAACGCCGAGGTTGACCTGGGCGGGTACGACCCGCCGATCGGGTTCAACTATCTGGGGCGGCTGGGCGCCGGGGCGGCCGAGGTGTCCGGTGATTTGTGGCGGGTTAGCCCGGACGGGGTGGCGGTGGCCAGCGCCGCCGCGGCGGTGCCGATGCCACTTCCGCACACCCTGGAGCTCAACGCCGGCGCCATGGACGCCGACACCGGCCCGCAGCTGCACGCCAACTGGACGTGGGCGCCCTCGGCGCTGGATGAAGCGGCAAGTCAGCCGGCTGGGCCGGCTGTGGTTTGACGCCCTGGCCGGCATCTGCGCGCACGTCAGAACCGGTGGGGGCGGGTTGACGCCCTCGGATATCGCGCCGGCCCGGCTGAGCCAGCAGCAGATCGACGAGCTGCAGCGGCAACACCGGATCGCTGACGTGCTGCCGTTGACCCCCCTTCAGCGGGGGCTGCTGTTCCATGCCAGCAGCAGCGATGACGATGTATATGCGGTGCAGCTGGGTATCACCGTGACCGGCCCGCTGGACCCGCACCGGCTGCGCGATGCGGTGCACACCGTGATCGCCCGGCATCCGCACCTGGTGGCCAGATTCTGCGACCAGTTCGACGAGCCGGTGCAGATCATCTCGTCCGAGCCCACCGCGGGGTGGCGGTATGTCGAGCTGGAGGGTGGCCCCAGCACCGAGGATGTCGATGAGCAGTTTCAGCGGCTCTGCGCCGCCGAGCGCGCCGCGGTCTGCGATCTCGCCGAAGGTCCCGTCCTTCGCGCCGCGTTGATCCGCACCGCAGCAGACCGGCACCAGTTAGTGCTGACCAATCACCACATCGTGCTCGATGGCTGGTCGCTGCCGATCCTGCTGGGGGAGATCTTCGCCGGCTATCACGGGCAGCGGGTGCCCGCGGCGGTGCCGTATCGCCGGTTTGTGACCTGGCTGGCCGATCGAGACCTGGATGCCGCGCGCGCGGCCTGGCGGCAGCTGCTGGCCGGCTTTGACACCCCCACCCTGGTGGGCCCGCCGGAGCGGTTAGGGCAAGGGCCGCGAGGCGTCGCCTCGTTGCGGGTGAATGAGCACACCACGCGGGCCGTGAGCGAGCTGGCGCGCTCCTGTCACACCACCGTCAACACGGTGCTGCAGGGCGCTTTCGCGCAGCTGCTGTGCTGGCTGACCGGTCAGCATGATGTCGCCTTCGGCACCACGGTCTCCGGTAGGCCCGCCGAGGTGTCCGGCGCGGAATCGATGGTGGGCCTGTTGATCAACACGGTGCCGGTGCGCGCGACCATCACGCCGGCCACCACCACCGCAGACCTGCTGGGCCAGCTGCAAGGCGCCTACACCGACACCCTCGAGCACCAGCACCTGGCGCTCAGCGAGATCCACCGCGTCGCCGGCCAGGACAAACTGTTCGACACCCTGTTCGTGTACGAGAACTACCCGGTCGACGCCGCGGCGTTGTCGGGTGCCCACGACTTGGCCGTCACCGAGTTCACCAGCCGCGAATACACCCACTACCCGCTGACGGTACAAGCCGGCCCGGGGGCTGAGCTGGGCCTTCGCATCGAATACGACACCGACGTGTTCGACGCGGCCGGCATCGAAACGCTGATCGCGCGGTTGCGGCGGCTGTTGGTGGCGATGACCACCGAGCCCACCCGGCGGTTGTCGTCGGTGGATGTGCTCGATGAGGCTGAGCACGCCCGGCTGGATGAGATGGGTAATCGGGCGGTGTTGACGCGGCCGGTGGCCGCGCCGGTGTCGATTCCGGCGATGTTCGCTGTGCAGGTGGCTCGCGTTCCGGGGGCGGTGGCGCTGGTCTGCGAGGGCCGGTGTTTGACGTACCGGGAGCTCGATGAGGCGGCTAACCGGTTGGCGCATCTGCTGGTCGGGCGTGGGGCGGGCCCGGGTGGGTGTGTGGCGCTGCTGTTTTCGCGGTCGGCGGAGGCGATCGTGGCGATTTTGGCGGTGGTCAAGACCGGGGCGGCGTATGTGCCGATCGATCCGGGGTTGCCGGATTCGCGGGTCGGGTTCATGCTCGCCGATGCCGCGCCGGTGGCGGCGGTCTGAGCACCGCGGGGCTGGCGGAGCGGTTGGCCGGGCATGGTGTGGCGGTCATCGAGGTGGGAGATCCGGGCATTCAGACCTATCCGGGTACCGGTTTGCCGGATCCGGCTCCCGAGGACATCGCGTATCTGATCTACACCTCGGGCACGACCGGTGCGCCTAAGGGGGTGGCGATCACCCACCAGAACACCACCCAGGTAGCTGGAGTGGGAGGTCGGCGCGGCGCGCGCGGGGGTGTGGACGCAGTGTCATTCGTATGCCTTCGATTTCTCGGTGCGTCGAGATCTGGGGTGCGTTGTTGGGTGGGCGGGCGGCTGGTGGTGGTGCCGGAGTCGGTGGCGGCCTCACCGCCCGACTTTCAGGCGTTGTTGGTCGGCGAACAGGTCAGCATGTTTTGTCAGACCCCGTCTGCGGTGGCGGTGCTGTCGCCGCAGGGGGTGGGGTCGGCGTTGCTGGTGGGGGGTGAGCCGTGTGCGGGTGAGGTGGTGGATCGGTGGGCGCCGGGGCGGGTGATGGTCAACCTGTACGGCCCGAGTGAGACCACGATGTATGTGGCCAACAGTGCGCCGCTGACGGCGGGGTCGGGGGCGCCGCCGATCGGGGCGCCGGTGGCGGGGGCGGCGTTTTTTGTGCTGGATGGGTGGTTGCGTGCGGTGCCGGCCGGGGTGGTGGGGGAGTTGTATGTGGCCGGTCGCGGGGTGGCGTGTGGGTATGTGGGCCGGGGTTCGTTGACGGCGTCGCGGTTTGTGGCGTGCCCGTTCGTTGGCGCGGGAGCGCCGGGACAACGCATGTATCGCACCGGGGATCTGGTGTGTTGGCGGCGCCGATGGGCAGCTGAGCTATGTGGGTCGCGCCGATGAGCAGGTCAAGATCCGCGGGTATCGCATCGAGCTGGGGGAGGTTCAGGCGGCGCTGAGTGCGCTGGACGGGGTGGAGCAGGCGGTGGTGATCGCCCGCGAGGATCGCCCCGGCGCCACGCGCCTGGTGGGCTACGTCGTGGGCGGTGGGGCGCTGGATGGGGTCGAGGTGCGTGCGGCGCTGGCCGAGCGGCTGCCGGGCTACATGATGCCGGCCGCGGTGGTGGTGTTGGAGGCGTTGCCGTTGACGGTCAGCGGGC
The DNA here is from genome assembly GCA_963840045.1 of uncultured Actinomycetota bacterium. Classification (GTDB taxonomy): domain Bacteria; phylum Actinomycetota; class Actinomycetes; order Mycobacteriales; family Mycobacteriaceae; genus Mycobacterium. The sequence goes on from CAWIXL010000002.1 coordinate 70,301, forward strand.
AAACTGGACATCCGCGCGCTGCCGGCGCCCGAATACAGCGATGCGGATCGTTACCGTGCCCCGGCGATCTTGACCGAGGAGATTTTGGCGGGCATCTTCGCGCGGGTGTTGGGGGTGGCGCGGGTCGGGGTGGACGACTCGTTCTTTGATCTGGGCGGGGACAGTATTTCGGCGATGCGTCTGGTCGCGGCGATCAATACCGGCCTGGATGCGGGCCTTTCGGTGCGCGACGTGTTCGAGGCGCCCAGGGTTTCGCAATTGGCGCCCCGTATCGGTGGGGACGCGGCTCGGCTCCCGCGGTTGGTGGCCGGCGAGCGGCCCGCCGTCGTGCCATTGTCGTTCGCCCAGAACCGGCTGTGGGTCATCGACCAATTGCACGGGCCGTCACCGGTTTACAACATGGCGATGGCGATGCGGCTGCATGGGCGCGTTGACGCCGAGGCGTTGGGTGCGGCGCTGGCCGATGTGGTGGGCCGCCACGAGAGCCTGCGCACGCTGTTCCCGGCACCCGAGGGACTAGCCCAGCAGCTGGTGGTGCCCGCCGAGCGAGCCGACTTCGGTTGGGAGGTAGTCGATACCGGCGAGTGGCCGGAAAGCCGGCGGGGTGAGGCCATCGACACCGCCGCGCGTCCCTCGTTTGACCTGGCCACCGAGATCCCACTGCGGGCAAGGCTTTTCCGTATCAGCGACGACGAGCATGTGCTGGTGTTCGCGGTGCACCATATCGCCGCCGACGGCTCGTCGATCACCACGCTGGCGCGTGATCTGGGGGTGGCCTATGCCAGCCGCTGTGCGGGACAAGCCCCCGGCTGGGCGCCGTTGCCGGTGCAGTATGTCGATTACACGCTGTGGCAGCGCACCCAGCTTGGTGACCTCGACGATCCCGACAGCCGCATCGCCGCACAGGTGACCTATTGGGAGCAGGCCCTGGCCGGGCTGCCCGAACGACTGCCGCTGCCCACCGATCGGCCCTACCCGCCGGTGGCCGATTACCGCGGCGCCAGTGTGGCGGTGGACTGGCCGGCCGAATTGCAGCAGCAGGTTGCCCGGGTGGCGCGCGAGCACAACGCGACCAGCTTCATGGTGGTTCAGGCCGCCCTGGCGGTGCTGCTGTCGAAAGTCAGCGCCAGTCCCGAGGTGGCGGTGGGGATCGCGATCGCCGGGCGCGGGGACCCCGCACTGGATGAGATGGTCGGGTTTTTCGTCAACACCTTGGTGCTGCGGGTCGACCTGAGCGGGGATCCCACCGTCGCCGAACTGCTGGCTCAGATTCGAGAGCGCAGCGTCGCCGCCTACGAGAACCAGGACGTGCCCTTCGACGTGCTGGTGGAGCGGATCAACCCGTCCCGGAGCCTGACCCATCACCCGCTGGTGCAGGTGCTGTTGTCCTGGCAGAACCTGCCCTGGCAGGTCAGCGACCCCGCCGCCAGGATGAGTTTGGGTGATCTGCAGGTCACGCCCGTACCCATCGATACCCAGACCGCCCGCATGGATTTGGTGTTTTCCCTGGCCGAACGCTGGACCCAGGCCGGTGAGCCCGCCGGGATCGGCGGAGCGGTGGAATTTCGCACCGACGTGTTCGACACGGCCAGCATCCAAAAGCTGACCGGGCGGTTAAAGCGGGTGGTGGTGGCCATGACCGCCGATCCGGGGCAGCAGTCGTGACCGCCGAGACCGGGCGGCGGTTGTCGTCGATCGATCTGCTCGATGAGGACGAGCACGACCAGCTGGATGAGTGGGGCAACCGGGCGGTGTTGAGCCAGCCGGTGACCACGCCGGTATCGATTCCGGTGTTGTTCGCCGCGCAAGTGGCGCGCACCCCGGAGGCGGTGGCGCTGACCTGCGGGACGCGGTCGTGGGCCTATCGCGACCTGGACGAGGTCACCAACCGGCTGGCGCATCTGCTGGCCGCTCACGGAGCGGGTCCGGGACAGTCTGTGGCGCTGCTGTTTTCGCGTTCCGCCGAGGCGATCATGGCCATTCTGGCGGTGCTGAAAACGGGGGCGGCGTACCTCCCGATCGACCCGGCGCTACCGGCGACCCGGGTCGCGTTCATGCTCGCTGACGCGGCGCCGGTCGCGGCGATCACTACCACCGGGCTGGCCGACCGGGTCGACGGCCATGACGTACCGGTCATCGATGTCAGTGAGATTGAGGCCCCCGCCATCCAGGCTTATCCGTGCACGGGTTTGCCGGCACCGGCCCCCGATGATCTCGCCTACTTCATCTACACCTCGGGCACCACCGGTGTGCCCAAAGGCGTCGCTGTCACCCATCAGAACGTGACCCAGCTGCTGATGTCACTGGACGTCGGCCTGCCGCCGGGACGGGTGTGGTCGCAGTGGCATTCCCTATCCTTCGACGTCTCGGTATGGGAGATCTTCGGCGCGCTGTTGCATGGTGGCCGGCTGGTGGTGATCCCCGAAGACGTGGCCGGCTCACCGGACGACCTGCACGCCCTCCTGGTCGCCGAACAGGTCAGCGTATTGAGCCAGACCCCGTCGGCGGCGGGGATGCTGTCACCGCAGGGTTTGGAGTCGGTGGCGGTGTTCGTGGCGGGTGAGGCCTGTCCGGTCGAGTTGGTGGACCGTTGGGCGCCCGGCCGGGTGATGATCAACGCCTACGGCCCCACCGAGGCCACGGTGTATGCGGTGGTGAGTGCGCCGTTAACAGCGGGGTCGGGGCCCCAAAGGTTAGTGCCGATCGGGGCGCCGGTGCCGGGTGCGGCGGCGTTTGTGCTGGACGGGTCGTTGCGGCCGGCGCCGGCCGGGGTGGTCGGGGAGCTGTACGTGGCCGGCGCCGGGGTGGGTGTCGGGTATTGGCGGCGGGCCGGCTTGACCGCGTCGCGGTTTGTGGCCTGCCCGTTCGTTGGCGCGGGAGCGCCGGCGCAACGCATGTATCGCACCGGGGATCTGGTGTGTTGGAGCGCCGACGGGGAGCTGCGGTATCTGGGGCGTGCCGATGAGCAGGTCAAGATCCGCGGCTACCGCATCGAACTCGGCGAAATCCAGGCAGCGCTGGCCGGGCTTGATGGGGTGGAGCAGTCGGTGGTGATCGCCCGCGAGGACCGCACCGGCGATAAGCGGCTGGTGGGTTATGTCGTAGGGGCCTTAACTGCGATCGGGGCCCCGGCCGAGCTGCGTGACGCGCTGGCCGAACGGCTCCCGGCCTACATGGTGCCGGCCGCGGTGATAGTTCTCGGCGCGCTGCCGCTGACACCCAACGGCAAACTCGACAAACGCGCCCTACCGGCACCCGAATACCAGGACGGCGATCGTTACCGCGCCCCGGCCACCCCGACCGAGGAGCTCCTGGCCGACATCTACGCCGACGTGCTGGGTCTGGAGCAGGTCGGGGTCGATGAATCGTTTTTCGACCTGGGCGGGGACAGCATCCTGTCGACGCAGGTGGTGGCGCGGGCCCGGGCCGCCGGCCTGACATGCCGGCCGCGCGACGTTTTCGTCGAGCAGACCGTGGCCCGGCTGGCCCGGGTGGTCGCGATCGCCGACGGTGCGGGCGGCCGCGTCGACGAGGGCCTGGGACCTGTCCTGGCCACGCCCATCGTGCACTGGCTGGCCGGCTTGGAAAGCGCAGGCGGCCCGATCGACGAGTTCAACCAGACCATGGTGGCGCAGGCTCCGGCCGGGGTCAGCCAGGCCGATGTGGTGATGGTGCTGCAGGCCTTGCTGGATCGGCATGCGATGTTGCGGCTGCGCGTTGACTCAGGCATCGGGAACGACGCCGCGGACAAGGCGGGGGGCTGGTCGCTGCAGGTGCCCGAACCGGGCGCGGTGGCCGCGGGCGAGCAACTGCAAACGGTGGACGTGTTGTCCGACGAGGCCGTGATAGCGGCGCGGTCGCGGCTGAACCCCGCGGCCGGGGTAATGCTCAGCGCGGTGTGGGTTACGGATACCAGCCGGCTGGTGTTGATCGTCCACCACCTGGCCATCGACGCGGTGTCGTGGTGGATTCTGCTGGAGGACCTCAACATCGCGTGGGCCCAGCATCAGAGTGGGCAGCCAATCGCATTGCCGGCTACCGTAACGTCGTTTCAGCGGTGGGCGTCGCTGTTGACCGAACACGCGCGCAGTCCTGAGGTCGTGAACCAGGCAGAGGCCTGGAAACGGGTGGCGACGATCCCGGCGGCGTTGCCGGCGGTCCAGCCCGCGGTGGATACCTTCGCCAGCGCGGGGCACCTCTCGGTCAAGCTGGATGACCTGGACGGCATGGAAACCACCCGGATGCTGCTGGGTGAGGTGCCGTCGGCGTTTCACGCCGGAATCCACGACATTCTTCTCATTGGGTTCGCCTTGGCGTGGACTGAGTTTCTAGGATTTTCCGGTTCCGGCACTTCCCCTTCTGGGGGGGTGCCGGTCGGCATTGACGTCGAGGGCCACGGCCGCCACGAGGAATTGGGCCCCGATGTTGACCTGTCCCGCACCGTGGGGTGGTTCACCACCAAATCCCCAGTGTCGCTGATCGTCGGTGGGTTGCGCTGGGCGCAGGTACAGGCAGGCGATGCGGCGCTGGGGGCGGTCATCAAGGACGCCAAGGAGCAGCTGCGTGCCCTGCCCGATCCGCTGAGTTACGGACTGCTGCGGTACCTGAACCCCGAGGTCGAATTGGCCGGGTCCGACCCGCCGATCGGGTTCAACTATTTCGGGCGGATGGGCAGTGCGGGCGACGGACCTGCCGATGGGTGGCGGATCAGCCGGGACGGCTCGTCGTTGATCGGGGCCGCCGCGGCGGTGCCCATGCCGCTGATGCACACCGTGGACCTCAATGCCGTCACCGTGGACACCGAAAACGGTCCGCAGCTGCACGCCAACTGGACGTGGGCGCCCTCGGCGCTCGACCAGGCGCAGATCGCCCGGCTGAGCCGGTTGTGGTTTGAGGCCCTGGCCGGTATCTGCGCCCTGGTGCGCTCCGGTGGGGGCGGGCTGACGCCGTCCGACATCGCGCCCGCTGCTCTTAGCCAGCCGCAGATCGACGAGCTGCAGCGGCGCCATGAGATCGCCGATATTTTGCCGTTGACCCCGCTGCAGCAGGGCCTGCTCTTTCACGCCCTCACCGCCCCGGGCGGTGACGAGGTGGTCAGCGACGGTGTGTATGCGGTGCAGCTGAACTTCACCGTGTCCGGCCCGCTTGATCCTTATCGGCTGCGCGATGCGGTGCGCACCGTGATCACCCGCCATCCACAGTTGGCGGCCCGAATCTGCGACCAGTTCGACGAGCCGGTACAGATCATCCCGGCCGATCCGGTAGTGCCCTGGCAGTATGTCGAGCTGGACGCCACCGGCGGCCCCAACATCGAGGACGTTGAGGAGCAGATTCAGCGGCTGTGCGCCGCCGAACGCGTCGCGGTCTGCGATCTCGCCGCCCCGCCGGCCTTCCGGGTGGCGTTGATCCGAACCGCGGCACACCGGCACCAGTTGGTGCTGACCAACCACCACATCGTGCTCGATGGGTGGTCGATGCCGATCTTGCTGGGCGAAATGTTCGCCAGCTATCACGGGCAGCGGCTGCCCGCGGCCGGGTCGTATCGCCGGTTTGTGACCTGGCTGGCCGATCAAGATCTGGATGCCGCACAGGCGGCCTGGCATGCGGTGTTGGCCGGCTTTGACACCCCCACCCTGGTGGGCCCGGCGCAAGGCGTGGCGGTGGGCACCCGCGGCGTTGCCTCGTTCCGGGTTCCTGAACAGGTCACCCGCGCCGTCGGCGAGCTGGCACGCTCCTGTCACACCACCGTCAACACCGTGTTGCAGGGCGCCTTCGCGCAGCTGCTGTGCTGGCTGACCGGTCAGCACGACGTCGCGTTTGGGACCACGGTTTCGGGGCGGCCGGGCGAGGTCGCCGGCGCGGAATCGCTGGTCGGCCTGTTGATCAACACGGTGCCGGTGCGCGCCACCATCACACCGACAACCACGACCGCAGATTTGCTGGGCCAGCTGCAAGGCGCTTACAACGACACCCTGGAGCATCAGCACCTGGCGCTGCCCGAGATTCATCGCCTCACCGGCCAGCACCAGTTGTTCGACACCTTGTTCGTGTATCAGAACTACCCGATCGACACCGGTGTGGCGTTGGGCGCCGACGAGTTGACCATCACCGGGTTCAGCAGCCGCGAATCCACCCACTACCCGCTGACGGTGGTGGTCACACCCGGGGCTGAGCTGGGGCTGCGCGTCGAATTCGATTCCGGGGTGTTCGACGCCGACGGCATCGCCGCGCTGATCGAACGGCTCAAGCGGGTGTTGGTCGCGATGACCGCCGATCCCGCGCGCCGGCTGTCGTCGGTGGATCTGCTCGAGGAGTCCGAGCATGCCCTGCTGGCGGGGTGGAGTAACCGGGCGGTGTTGACCCGGCCGGCGACCGCGGCGTCGATTCCGGCGTTGTTCGCCGCGCAGGTGGCGCGCACTCCTGAGGCGGTGGCGCTGGTCGGTGCGGGCCGGTCAATGACCTACCGGGAGGTTGACGAGGCCGCGAACCGGTTGGCGCACCTGCTCGCCGCGCACGGGGCGGGGCCGGGACGGTGTGTGGCGCTGCTGGTGGAGCGTTCGGCGCAGGCGGTGGTGGCGATTGCCGCGGTGCTCAAGGCCGGGGCGGCGTATCTGCCGATCGACCCGGCGTTGCCGGCGGCCCGGATCGGGTTCATGCTTTCCGACGCCGCGCCGGTCGCGGTGCTGACCACCACCGGGCTGGCCGACCGGCTCGAGGGGTTCGACGGGATGACGGGATCGTCGGGTTCGTCATAGACATCGACGACCCCCAAATCGCCACCCAGCCCAGCACCGGGTTGCCGGGACCGGTCCCCGATGACCTCGCGCACATCATCTACACCTCGGGCACCACCGGAGTGCCCAAGGGGGTGGCCATCACCCACCACAACGTCACCCAGCTGCTGGCGTCACTGGACGCGGGCCTGAGCGCGCCGGGCCCGATCAAGGTGTCGACGCTGTGGCATTCGTTGGCTTTCGACGGCTCGGTCCGCGAGATCTGGGGTGCGTTGCTGCACGGGGGGCGGCTGGTGGTGATCCCGGAATCGGTGGCCGGCTCACCGGAGGACTTCCACACGTTGCTGGTCGCTGAAGGCGTCGACGTGCTCACCCAGACCCCGTCGGCGATGGGGGTGCTCTCCCCGGCGGGGTTGGAGTCGGCGGCGTTGGTGGTGGGCGGCGAAGCGTGCCCGGCCGAGCTGGTGGACCGGTGGGCGCCGGGGCGGGTGATGATCAACGCCTACGGCCCAACCGAGACCACGATCGACGTGGCGATCAGTGCGCCACTCACGGCGGGCTCCGGAGCGCCGCCGATCGGGGCGGCGGTGGCCGGGGCGGCGCTGTTGGTGCTGGACGGGTGGTTGCGCCCGGTGCCGGTCGGGGTGGTCGGGGAGCTGTATGTGGCCGGCGCCGGAGTCGGCGTGGGGTATCTGCGCCGGGCCGCGTTGACCGGGTCGCGGTTTGTGGCGTGCCCGTTTGGCGGCGCCGCGGCCCCCGGGTTACGTATGTATCGCACCGGGGACTTGGTGTGCTGGCGTCCCGATGGGCAGCTGGCGTATCGAGGGCGCGCCGATGAGCAGGTGAAGATCCGCGGGTATCGCATCGAACTCGGCGAGGTGCAGGCGGCGCTGGCCGGCCTTGCTGGGGTGGGGCAGGCGGCGGTGATCGCCCGCGAGGACCACCCCGGCGATAAGCGCCTGGTCGGCTACGTTGTCGGGGTCGTTGGGGCCACGCGGACGCTCGACCCGGCCGAGCTGCGTGTCGCGCTGGCCGAGCGGCTGCCGGCCTATATGGTCCCCGCCGCGGTGGTGGCGCTGCCGGAGCTGCCGCTAACGGTCAACGGCAAACTCGACACCCGCGCCCTACCGGCACCGGAATTCGCCGCGGGGGAGTACCGGGCCCCGGCCGGCGCGGTCGAGGAAATCCTGACCGGCATCTACGCCCGGGTGCTCAAAGTGGAGCGCGTCGGGGTCGACGACTCGTTCTTCGACCTTGGCGGAGACAGCATTTCAGCGATGCGCCTAGTCGCCGCCGTCAACGCCGGCCTGGATGCCGGCCTTTCGGTGCGCACCTTGTTCGAGGCGCCCACCGTTGCGCAGTTGGCGCCTCGACTCGGTGGCGACGCGGGTCGGACGGTGCCGCTGGTACCGGTGGAACGGCCCGCGGTAGTTCCGTTGTCGTTTGCCCAGAGCCGGTTGTGGTTCATCGATCAGTTGCAGGGGCCCTCACCGGTCTATGTCATGGCGGTCGCGGTGCGGCTGCGCGGCCGGCTCGATGCCGAGGCGTTGCGTGCAGCACTGGCCGATGTGGCGGGCCGCCACGAGAGCCTGCGCACGGTGTTCCCGGCCGTCGAGGGGATACCCCAGCAGCTGGTCATCCCTGTCGAGCGGGCCGACTTTGGTTGGGATGTTGTCGATGCCGGCGGCTGGCCGGACAGCCGGCTGGGTGAGGCGCTGGCAGAGGTGGGCCACCGCGGTTTCCATCTCGCAACCGAAATCCCTTTGCGGGCAAGGCTTTTCCGCCTTACCGAGGACGAGCATGTGCTGGTGGCCGCGGTGCACCATATTGCCGCCGACGGCTGGTCGCTGACCCCGCTGGTGCGTGATCTCGGCGTGGCGTACACCAGCCGGTGCGCGGGACAAGCCCCCGACTGGGCGCCGTTGGCGGTGCAATATGTCGACTACACGCTGTGGCAGCGCGAGCAACTGGGCGATCTGGCCGACAGCGACAGCCGCATCGCCGCCCAGCTGGCCTACTGGGAGGAGGCCCTGGCCGGGCTACCCGAGCGCCTGGCGCTGCCCACCGATCGGCCCTATCCGCCGGTCGCCGATTACCGAGGCGCCCGGGTCGAGGTGGACTGGCCGGCCGAGTTGCAGCAGCAGGTGGCCCGGCTGGCCCGCGAGCACAACGCAACCAGCTTCATGGTGGTTCAGGCCGCCCTGGCGGTGCTGCTGGCCAAGCTCAGCGCCAGCCGCGAGGTGGCGGTGGGATTCCCGATCGCCGGGCGCAGCGACCCCGCCCTTGATGGCCTGGTGGGTTTTTTCGTCAACACCTTGGTGCTCCGAGTGGACCTGGCCGGAGATCCCACCGTGGCCGAGCTGCTGGCCCAGGCGCGAGGGCGCAGCCTGGCCGCCTACGAGCACCAAGACGTGCCCTTCGAGCTGCTGGTGGAACGGCTCAACCCCACCCGAAGCCTGTCCCATCATCCGCTGGTGCAGGTGATGTTGGCGTGGCAGAACTTCGCCGGGCAAGACCAAGCCAACGACTCCGCCGCCGGGTTGGCCTTGGGCGATCTGCAGGTCACGCCGCTGCCGATGGACACCGGCACCGCCCGCATCGATCTGCTGTTCTTACTGGCCGAGCGCTGGACCGAAGCCGGCGCGCCCGCCGGGATAAGTGGGGCGGTGGAATTTCGTACCGACGTGTTCGACGCGGCCGGCATCGAGGCGCTGATCACGCGGTTGGAGCGGGTGTTGGTGGCGATGACGACCGACCCCACCCGGCGCTTGTCGTCGGTGGATCTGCTCGATTCGGCGGAGCGCGCCCGCCTGGATGGGTGGGGCAACCGGGCGGCTTTAACCAAGACCCGCCCCGCCGGCGACCCGGCCGATGTCGATTCCGGCATTGTTCGCCGCGCAGGTGGCGCTCACCCCGGAGACGGTGGCGCTCAGCTACGAGGGCCTGTCCATGACTTACCGGGAGCTCGACGAGGCGGCCAACCGGTTGGCGCACCTGTTGACCGGCCATGGCGTGGGTCCGGGTGCCTGTGTGGCGCTTTTGTTGGAGCGTTCCGCCCAGGCCATCGTCGCGATTCTGGCGGTGGTCAAAACCGGGGCGGCCTATCTGCCGATCGACCCGAGCCTGCCGGAATCCCGCATCGGGTTCATGGTTGCCGACGCCGCGCCGATCGCCGCGCTCAGCACCGCAGGGCTGGCCGACCGCCTGGATGGGCATGGTCTGCCGGTCATCGATGTCGCGGACCCCGGCATCCAGGGCTATCCGTGCACGGATTTGCCGGCGCCGGGCGCCGACGACATCGCTTACCTCATCTACACCTCAGGTACCACCGGGGTCCCCAAAGGCGTCGCTGTGGCCCACCACAACGTCACCCGGCTGCTCGACTCACTGAATGCCGACCTGACGCCGGGACAGGTATGGACGCAATGTCACTCGTATGCCTTCGACTTCTCGGTGTGGGAGATCTGGGGCGCGTTGTTACACGGCGGGCGGCTGGTGGTGGTGCCCGACTCGGTGACCCGCTCGCCGGCGGACCTGCATGCGCTGTTGGTCTCCGAAAAGGTCAGCGTCTTAAGCCAAACGCCGTCGGCCTTTTATGCGTTGCAAACCGCCGACTCGCAAGAACCCGAGCAGGGACAGCAGCTGAGGCTGGAGATCGTGGTGTTCGGCGGCGAAGCGCTGGAACCGGACCGACTTCAAACGTGGCTGCATCGCCACCCGGGATCACCGCGCCTGATCAATATGTATGGCATCACCGAGACGACGGTGCACGCCTCGTTCCGGGAGATCTTGCAGGAGGACATTGCCAGCGACACTTCTCAGCGGCACCAGCCCCATCGGTGTCCCGCTGGGACATCTCGCCTTCTTTGTCCTGGACGAGTGGTTACGGACGGTGCCGGCCGGTGTGGTCGGTGAGCTCTACGTGGCCGGTGCCGGGCTGGCGTGCGGGTATGTGCGTCGGTCCGCGCTGACCGCGTCGCGGTTTGTGGCGTGTCCGTTCGGCAGCGGGACCGGTTCGGGGTCAGCTCCCGGACAACGGATGTATCGCACCGGGGATCTGGTGTGCTGGGGCGCCGATGGGCGGCTGCGGTATCTGGGGCGTGTCGACGAACAGGTCAAGGTCCGCGGGTATCGCATCGAACTCGGTGAAATTCAGGCCGCCCTGTCCGCGCTCGACGGGGTGGAGCAGGCGATGGTGATCGCCCGCGAGGACCGCCCCGGAGATAAGCGTCTGGTGGGTTATGTCGCCGGGGCCTTAGATGCGATCGGGACGCCGGCCACGGTCCGTAGCGCGCTGGCCGAGCGGCTGCCGTCGTACATGATCCCGGCCGCGGTGGTGGTGCTGGAGGCGCTGCCGCTGACGGTCAACGGCAAAATCGACAAACGGGCCCTACCGGCACCGGGGTATCAGGATGCCGATAATTACCGCGCCCCGGCCACCCTTACCGAGGAGATCGTGGCCGGCATCTACGCCCGGGTGCTCGGGCTCGAGCGGGTCGGGGTCGACGACTCATTCTTCGACCTGGGCGGCGACAGCATCTCCGCGATGCGGGTGGTCGCGGCGATCAACGCCGGTCTGGATGCCGGCCTTTCGGTGCGCACGGTGTTCGAGGCGCCCACGGTGGCCCGATTGGCGCCCCGTATTGGTGGGGCGGGTCAGCGCAAGCCGTTGCTGCCGATGGAGCGGCCCGCCGTGGTGCCGTTGTCCTTTGCCCAGAACCGGTTGTGGTTCATCGACCAGCTGGCGGGGTCCGCTGCGGTCTACACCGTGGCGGTCGCGTTGCGGCTGTCCGGCGCGCTGGATGCCGACGCGTTGGGTGCGGCACTGGCCGATGTGGTGAGCCGGCATGAGAGCCTGCGGACGATGTTCCCGGCGGTCGACGGGATACCGCGGCAGCTGGTGGTGCCCGCCCAGCGGGCCGACTTTGGTTGGGACGTCGTCGATGGCACCGGCTGGCCGGAAAGCCGGCTGGGTGAGGCGCTGGCAGCGGTGTGCCGCGGCGGTTTCGATCTGGCGACCGAGATCCCTTTGCGGGCAAGGCTTTTCCGTATCGGTGACGACGAGCATGTGCTGGTGGTCGCGGTGCACCATATCGCCGCGGACGGCTGGTCGCTGACCCCGCTGGTGAGTGATCTGGCGGTCGCCTATGCCAGCCGGCGTACCGGGCAAGCCCCTGGGTGGGCCGAATTGCCGGTGCAGTATGCCGATTACACGCTGTGGCAGCGGGAGCGGCTGGGGGATCTCGCCGACAGCGACAGCCCGATCACCGCGCAGCTGGCCTACTGGCAGGATGCCCTGGCCGGCATGCCGGAGCGGTTGGCGCTGCCCACCGATCGGCCCTACCCGCCGGTCGCGGACTTCCGCGGGGCCCGGGTGGACGTGGACTGGCCGGCGCAACTGCAGCAGCAGGTGGCGCGGGTGGCCCGCGAGCACAACGCGACCAGCTTCATGGTGCTGCAGGCTGCCCTGGCAGTGCTGCTGTCCAACCTCAGCGCCAGCACCGAGGTGGCCGTCGGATTCCCGATCGCCGGACGCGGTGACCCCGCACTGGACGGCCTGGTCGGGTTTTTCGTCAACACCTTGGTGCTGCGGGTCGACCTGACCGGGGACCCCACGGTGGCCGAGCTGCTGGCCCAGGTGCGGGCGCGCAGCCTGGCCGCCTACGAGCACCAGGACGTGCCCTTCGAGGTGCTGGTGGAACGGCTCAACCCGACCCGGAGCCTGGCTCATCACCCGCTGGTGCAGGTGGTGTTGGCCTGGCAGAACTTCGCCGGTCAGGACAACAGCCCCGCCACCGGGTTGGCCCTGGGTGATGTGCAGGTCACGCCGTTGGCGGCAGAAACTCAGACCGCCCGCATGGATCTGGCGTTTTCGCTGGCCGAACGCTGGACGCAGGACGGTGAGCCCGCCGGGATCTCCGGCATGGTGGAGTTTCGCACCGACGTGTTCGACGCGGCCAGCATCGAAACGCTGATCGCGCGGTTGCAGCGGGTGCTGGTGGCGATCACCACCGACCCCGCCCGGCGGCTGTCGTCGGTGGATCTGCTCGACGATGCCGAGCACGCCCACCTGGCTGAGATCGGTAACCGGGCGGTGCTGACCCAGCCGGTGGCAGCGGTGTCGGTTCCGGTGCTGTTCGCCGCGCAGGTGGCCCGGACACCGGATGCGGTGGCGGTGACCTTCGATGACCGCTCCATGACCTACCGCGAGCTCGACGAGGCGGCTAACCGATTGGCGCATCTGCTGGGCGGCAACGACGCGGGCCCGGGCGCATGTGTGGCCTTGCTGTTCAACCGGTCCGCCGAGGCAATTGTGGCTATTCTGGCGGTGCTGAAATCCGGGGCGGCGTATCTGCCGCTCGACCCGCGGCTGCCGGCGGCCCGGATCGAGTTCATGCTCACCGACGCCACGCCGATCGCCGCCATCACCACCGCTGATTTGGCCGGCCGGCTGGCCGGGTTCAATGTGCCGGTCATCGATATTCACGACCCCGCGGTGGACAGCCAACCCAGCACCGCACTACCGGGGCCGGCCCCTGATGACCTCGCCCACATCGTTTACACCTCGGGCACTACAGGGGTGCCCAAAGGGGTGGCGGTCACCCAGCACAACGTCGCTCAGCTGTTCGACGCGCTGCGGATCGGTGTGGAGCTGGCGCCGGGGCAGGTGTTCACCCAGTTCCACTCCTATGCTTTCGACTTCTCGGTGTGGGAGATCTGGGGGGCGCTGCTGCACGGGGGCCGGCTGGTGGTGGTGCCCGATTCGGTGGCCCGCTCCCCGGAAGACTTCCATGCGCTGTTGGTCCGCGAACGCGTCACCGTGCTCACCCAGACTCCGTCGGCGGTGGGGGTGCTACCGGTACAGGGGGTGGAGTCGGCAGCGTTGGTGATCGGCGCCGAGCCCTGCCCGCCGGAGTTGGTGGATCGGTGGGCGCCGGGACGGGTGATGGTCAACGTCTACGGCCCCACCGAGACCACGATGTGGTTGTCCAAGAGCACGCCGCTGGTAGCGGGGTCGGGGGCACCGCCGATCGGCTCGCCGGTTACCGGCGCCGCGTTCTTCGTCCTCGACGGGTGGTTGCGCCCGGTGCCGGCCGGGGTGGTCGGCGAGCTGTACCTGGCCGGCCGCGGGGTGGGTGTCGGGTATTGGCGGCGGTCCGGGTTGACCGCGTCGCGGTTTGTGGCGTGCCCGTTCGGGGCGACGGGAACGCGCATGTATCGCACCGGGGATCTGGTGTGCTGGGGTGCCGATGGCCAACTGCGCTACTTCGGGCGTGCCGATGAGCAGGTCAAGATCCGCGGCTATCGCATCGAACTCGGCGAGGTGCGCTCGGCGCTGGCCGGGTTCGACGGGGTGGAGCAGGCCGCGGTCATCGCCCGCGAGGACCGCCCCGGCGACAAGCGCCTGGTCGGCTACATCATCGGCACCGCCGACCCCGGCCAAGCTTTGCGCGCCGCACTGGCCGAGCGGCTGCCGGCCTACATGGTCCCGGCCACGGTGGTGGGGATGCGACACCTGCCGCTGACGCCCAACGGCAAACTCGACACCCGCGCCCTACCGGCACCCGAATACCGCGACACCGATCACTACCGCGCCCCGACCAGCCTCACCGAGGAGATCCTGGCCGGCATCTACGCCCAGGTGCTCGGGCTCGAGCGGGTCGGGGTCGACGACTCGTTCTTCGATCTCGGTGGCGATTCGCTGTCGACGATGCGCCTGATCGCCGCGATCAATACCGCGCTGGACGCCGATCTTGCGGTGCGCGTCGTGTTCGAGGCGCCCACGGTCGCCCAGTTGGCGCCGCGCATCGGCGAGGGTACGGGTCGGCTCATGCCGTTGGTGGCCGGTGCGCGGCCCGCGGTGGTGCCGCTTGTCGTTTGCGCAGAACCGGTTGTGGTTCATCGACCAGTTCCAGGGAGCTTCGCCCGTCTACAACATGGCGGTGGCGTTGCGGTTCCACGGGCGCCTGGATGCCGAGGCGCTGGGTGCGCGTTAGCCGATGTGGTGGCCCGTCACGAGAGCCTGCGCACGGTGCTGCCGGCGGTCGAGGGGATACCCCAGCAGCTGGTGGTGCCCGCCGAAGGTGCCGACTTCGGCTGGGATGTCGTCGATGCCCGCGGAATGGCCGGAAAGCCGGCTGCTTGAGGCCCTTGGTGCGGTGGCCGGCTTCACGTTCGACCTGGCGAACCAGATCCCGTTGCGGGCAAGGCTTTTCCGCACCGGCGACGACGAGCACGTGTTGGTGGCCGTGGTGCACCATATCGCCGCCGACGGCTGGTCGATCACCCCGCTGGTGCGTGATCTGGGGGTGGCGTATGCCAGCCGGAGTGCGGGGCGCCCGCCCGGCTGGGCGCCGTTGCCGGTGCAGTACGTCGATTTCACGCTGTGGCAGCGCGCGCAGTTCGGCGACCTCGACGATCCCGATAGCCGGATCGCCGCGCAGCTCGCCTATTGGGAGGATGCGCTGGCCGGGCTGCCGGAGCACCTGGCGCTGCCCACCGATCGGCCCTACCCGCTGGTCGCGGATTACCGCGGCGCCAAGGTGGACGTGGACTGGCCGGCGCAACTGCAGCAACAGGTGCGCAGTGTCGCTCGCGAGCACAACGCGACCAGCTTCATGGTGCTGCAGGCCGCCCTCGCGATGCTGCTGGCCAAGCTCAGCGCCGGCAGCGACGTAGCCGTCGGGTTCCCGATCGCCGGGCGCCGCCACCCCGCGCTCGACGAGCTGGTGGGGTTCTTCGTCAACACCTTGGTGCTGCGGGTCGACCTGACCGGGGATCCCACCGTGGCCGAGCTGCTGGCCCAGGTGCGACGGCGCAGCCTGGCCGCCTACGAGAACCAAGACGTGCCCTTCGAGGTGCTGGTGGAACGGATCAACCCGACCCGCTCCCTGACCCATCACCCCTTGGTGCAGGTCGTGCTGGGCTGGCAGAACTTCGCCGGGCAAGACCAAAACAAAGACTCCGCCGCCGGGTTGAGCTTGGGTGATGTGCGGGTCACGCCGCTTTCGGTGGACACCCACACGGCCCGGATCGATTTGCTGTTCTCGCTGGCCGAACGCTGGACCGAGGCCGGTGAGCCCGCCGGGATCGGCGGGCCGGTGGAATTTCGCACCGACGTGTTCGACGCGGCCACCATCGGCGCGCTGATCGATCGGTTGGAGCGGGTACTGGCGGCCATGACCGCCGAGCCCACCCGGCGGCTGTCGTCCATCGATCTGCTCGATGAAGCTGAACACGCCCGCCTGGACGGGTGGAGCAACCGGGCGCTATTGACCCAGCCGGCACCCGCGCCGGTGTCGATTCCGGCGTTGTTCGCTGCACACGTGACGCGCATCCCGGAGGCGGTGGCGATCAGCTTCGCCGAGCGTTCGTGGACCTATCGCGAGCTTGACCAGGCGGCCAACCGGTTGGCGCACCTGCTGGCCGCTGCGGGGGCGGGCCCGGGTACGTGTGTGGCGCTGCTGTTTCCCCGGTCGGCCGAGGCGATCGTGGCAATTTTGGCCGTGCTGAAAACCGGCGCGGCCTACCTGCCGATCGACCCGGCGCACCCGGCGGCCCGTATCGAGTTCGTGCTCGCCGACGCCACGCCGATCGCCGCGATCACCACCGCCGAGCTGGCCGGGCGGCTCGACGGCCGTGACGTGGTGGTCATCGATGTGCACGACCCCGCGGTCGAGAGCCAACCCAGCACGGCACTGCCGGCGCCGGGTCCGCACGACATCGCCTATCTCATCTACACCTCGGGCACTACCGGCGTCCCCAAAGGCGTTGCCGTTACCCACCACAACGTCACCTCACTGCTGGCATCCCTGGACGCCGGACTGCCGCGCGCGGGCGTGTGGAGCCAGTGTCACACGTACGCCTTCGACGTGTCGGTGTGGGAGATCTTCGGCGCGCTGTTGCGCGGCGGGCGGCTGGTCGTACTGCCCGAGCCGGTGACCCGGTCACCGAAAGAGCTGCACGCCGTGCTGGTTGCCGAACACGTCAGCGTGCTCACCCAGACCCCGTCGGCGGTGGCGGTGCTGTCGACCGAGGGTTTGGAGTCGGCGGCGTTGGCGGTGGTCGGCGAGGCTTGTCCGGCCGAGGTGGTGGATCGGTGGGCCCCGGGGCGGGTGATGGTCAACGCCTACGGGCCGACCGAGAGCACCATGTGCGTGGCGATCAGTGCGCCGTTAACGGCGGGGTCGGGAACGCCGCCGATCGGGTCGCCGGTGGCCGGAGCGGCGTTGTTCGTGCTGGATGGGTCGTTGCGCCCGGTGCCGGCGGGGGTGGTCGGCGAGTTGTATGTGGCCGGCCGCGGCGTGACCTACGGGTATGTGCGCCGGGCCGGGTTGACCGCGTCGCGGTATGTGGCATGTCCGTTCGGCGGGCCCGGGACCCGCATGTATCGCACCGGGGATCTGGTGTGTTGGCAGGACGATGCTCAGCTGCGGTACATGGGCCGCGCCGACGAGCAAGTCAAGGTCCGCGGGTACCGCATCGAGCTTGGTGAGATTGCGGCTGCGCTGGCGGCCCATCCCCGGGTGGCGCAGGCGGCGGTCATCACCCACACGGCGACCGCTACCCCCAATACCGGCGCCGCCGATACCGGCGAGGGCGTCAATGACAAGCGCCTGGTCGGCTATGTCGTGCTGGATCAGGAGATGGTGCTCGTCCGGGAGCCGGAGCGCGAAGCGCAGCTGGTCCAGCAGTGGCACGGAGTGTATGACGCCCAGTATTCGGGGTCGGCGGGTGCTTCTGCAGTGTCGGGGCCCGGGTTGGGGGAGGATTTCGAGGGTTGGAACAGCAGTTATACCGGGGCGCCGATCCCGCTCGAGCAGATGCGGGAATGGCGGGCGGCTGCGGTGGACCGGATCCGGGATCTGGGTCCGCGGCGGGTGCTGGAGATCGGCGTGGGTTCGGGGCTGTTGCTGACGCAGCTGGCCCCCGACTGTGTCGAGTATTGGGGTACGGACTTCGCCGCGCCGACGATCGAGTCGCTGCAGGCGGCGGTGGCATCGCAGTCGTGGGCAAACCGGGTGCGGTTGCGAGTGCAACCCGCGGATGCGGCCGACGGGTTGCCGCCGGGCCATTTCGATGTGGTGGTACTCAACTCGGTCGTCCAGTACTTCCCGAGCGCGGGATACCTGCTGGATGTGCTGGCAGCGGCGATGCGGCTGCTGGCACCGGGCGGGGCGCTGTTCATCGGCGACGTGCGCAACCTGTCGTTGCTGCGGGCGTTCACCACCGGGATGTTGTGCGCCGACACCACCTGCGGCCAGGACCCTGCCGCGGCGGTGCGTGAGCGACTGCGCCGGGAGTTGCTCGCCGAGCAGGAACTGCTGCTGGCGCCGGAATTCTTTGCCGCCCTGCCGCAGCACCTTCCCGACATCGCGGCCGTCGAAGTGCAACTCAAGCGGATGCAGTCGGTCAACGAACTCAGCGGCTACCGATACGAAGTGGTGCTGCGTAAAGCGCCGGCCGCGGTGCGATCCCTCGCACAGCTACCGGCCGAACCGTGGCAGCGGTTCGGCAGCCTCGCCGGCCTGGGCGAATATCTGCGGTCGCAGCAGCTGCCGGAGGTCCGGGTGAGCGGGGTGCCACACGCAGGGATAGGGCCCGATGTGGCGCTGGCGCAGGCGCTGGCCCAGGCCGGCGATCGGGTGCCCGCCAGCGAGTTGCGCGCCGGCCTATCCGCATCCGATGCGGTGTTGCCGCAGCAATGTCACCAGCTGGGGCAGGAACTGGGCTACACCACAGCCGTCACCTGGTCACCGACCGCCGGCCTGATGGACCTCGTCTACACCCACGCAGGCGAATCAGCGCCGTCGGATCTTTACCTGCCCATCGCACGGGTGGGCTCCCTCGCCGGGTACGTCAACGACCCGTCGACGATCGAACGCGTGGCCGAATTGCGCGCCTTCGTGGCCGGCGGTTTGCCGGAGTTCATGGTGCCGGCGGCGATCATGGTGCTGGAGTCGCTGCCCTTGACGGTCAACGGCAAACTCGACCGGCGGGCGTTGCCGGCCCCGGAGTTTGCCAGCGGGGTGGCATATCGAGCGCCGCGTGATCAACGCGAACGCGCGTTGGCGGCGCTGTTCGGTGAGGCTCTCGGGGTGGCGCGGGTCGGCATCGATGACGGATTCTTCGACCTGGGTGGGCATTCCCTGTCCGCGACGCGGTTGATGGCGCGGGTCCGGGCTGAACTGGGTGCCGAAGTCCCGATCAAGGCGTTGTTCGACGCGCCCACCGTGGCCGGGTTGGCCGAATGGATGGGGGCGCACGCCGGGGAACGGGCGGGGGCCGCATTGACGGCGCAGCAGCGGCCTGCGGTGGTTCCGTTGTCGTTCGCCCAGAGCCGGTTGTGGTTCGTCGACCAGTTGCAGGGCCCATCCCCGGTCTACAACATGCCGGTCGCGTTGCGGCTGCGCGGGCGCCTTGACGGCGGCGCGCTGGGTGCGGCGCTGGCCGACGTGGTGGGCCGCCACGAGAGCCTGCGCACCCTGTTTGCCGCGCCCGAGGGGATACCCCAGCAGGTGGTGCTGCCTGCCGAACGGGCCGACTTCGGTTGGCAGATCGTTGATGCCACCGGATGGTCGGCGGCCCGGCTTGGCGAGGCCGTCGGCGCGGTGGCGGGTCACAGCTTCGACCTGGCCACTGAGATCCCCTTGCGGGCGCAGCTTTTCCGCGTCTCGGACGATGAACACGTGCTGGTGGCCGTGGTGCACCATATCGCCGCCGACGGCTGGTCGATCACCCCGTTGGTGCGTGATCTGGGTGTGGCGTATGCCGGCCGGTGCGCGGGCCGCACCCCCGACTGGGCGCCGTTGGCGGTGCAGTATGTCGATTACGCGCTGTGGCAGCGGGCGCAGCTGGGTGATCTCGCCGACAGCGGCAGCGCCATCGCCGCGCAGCTGGCCTACTGGCGGGATGCCCTGGCCGGGCTGCCCGAGCGCCTGGAGCTGCCCACCGATCGGCCCTTCCCGTCGACCGCGGATTACCGCGGCGCCAGTGTGGCCGTGAGGTGGCCGGCGGAACTGCAGCAGCAGGTTACCCGGCTGGCTCGCGAGCACAACGCGACCAGCTTCATGGTGATCCAGGCCGCCCTGAGCGTGTTGCTGGCCAAGGTCAGCGCCAGTAGCGACGTGGCGGTCGGGATCGCGATCGCCGGGCGGCGTGACCCCGCGCTGGATGAGCTGATCGGCTTTTTCGTCAATACCTTGGTGCTGCGCGTGGAGGTGACCGGGGATCCCACCTTTGCCGGGCTGTTGGCCCAGGTGCGACAGCGCAGCGTGGCTGCCTACGAGCACCAGGACGTGCCTTTTGAGGTGCTGGTGGAGCGGCTCAACCCGACTCGAAGCCTGGCTCATCACCCGTTGGTCCAGGTGATGTTGTCCTGGCAGAACTTTGTCTGGCAGGACCCCGGACACAGCACCGACAGCGCCGTCGAGCTGGCCTTTGGCGATCTGCAGGTCTCGCCGTTGTCGGTGGACGGTCAGGTCGCCCGCATGGACCTGACGTTTTCGTTGGCCGAACGCTGGACCGAGGCCGGTGCGCCCGCCGGGATCGGCGGGACGGTGGAATATCGCACCGACGTGTTCGACGCGGCCAGCATCGAGGCGCTGATCGAGCGGTTGCAGCAGGTGTTGGTGGCGATGACCGCCGACCCCACCCGGCGGCTGTCGTCGGTGAATCTGCTGAAAGCCGCTGAGCATGCCCGTCTGGATGGGTGGGGCAACCGGGCGGTGTTGACCCATCCGTTGGCCGCGTCGGCGTCGATTCCGGCGTTGTTCGCCGCGCAGGTGGTCCGTACGCCGGAGGCGCTTGCGCTGACCTTCCAGGGCCACTCGATGACCTACCGGGAGCTGGAAGAGAACGCTAACCGGTTGTCACAGCTGCTGGCCGGCCATGGTGTGGGCCCGGGTGACCGGGTGGCGCTGCTGTTGGGGCGGTCGGCTGAGGCGATCGTGGCGACTTTGGCGGTGCTGAAGACCGGAGCGGCCTATTTGCCGATCGACCCGGCGCACCCGCAGGCCCGGATCAAGTTCATGCTCGATGATGCCGCGCCGATCGCTGCGCTCACCACTGCTGATCTGTCCCGGCGGCTGGCGGGCCACGGCGTGGTGGTCGTCGATGTCAGCGATCTTGAGGCCCCCGCCATCGCCTGCCAACCCAGCACGGCACTACCGGCGCCGAGCCCCGAGGAGATCGCCTACCTGATCTACACCTCGGGCACTACCGGTGTGCCCAAGGGGGTGGCCATCACCCACCGCAACGTCACCGCGCTACTCGCAGCACTGGATGCCGAGATGGAGTTGGCCGGACAGGTGTGGTCGCAGTGGCATTCATTGGCCTTCGACGTCTCGGTATGCGAGATGTGGGGGGCGCTGTTGTACGGCGGGCGGTTGGTGGTGGTGCCCGAAGTGGTGGTCCGTTCACCAGAAGACTTCCATGCTCTGCTGGCCGCTGAGCAGGTCAGCGTGTTGAGCCAGACCCCGTCGGCGTTTGATGCGCTGCAAACCGTTGACGCGCTGGCACCCGAGCGGGGACAGCAGCTGGCGCTGCGGGCTGTGCTGTTTGCTGGTGAAGCGCTGGAACCACAGCGTCGTCGGGACCTGGCTGCACACTGCACCCGGGCTCACCGCGCCTGTTCAACCTGTATGGCACGACCGAGACGACGGTGCATGCCTCGTGGCGGGAAATCGTCGCCTCCGATGCCGAGGGCACTGCCAGCCCCATCGGGGTGCCATTGGCTCATCTTGGCTTTTTTGTGCTGGACAGGTGGTTGCGTCCGGTGCCGCCCGGGGTGGTCGGGGAGTTGTATGTGGCCGGTGCCGGGCTGGGTATGGGGTATTGGCGGCGGCCCGGGTTGACCGGGTCGCGGTTTGTGGCGTGCCCGTTCGGCGGCCCAACAGCGCCCGGGAAACGGATGTATCGCACCGGGGATCTGGTGCGTTGGGGCGCCGATGGGCAGCTGCAATATTTGGGGCGCGCGGATGAGCAGGTCAAGCTCCGCGGGTTCCGCATCGAGCTGGGTGAAATTCAGGCGGCGCTGGCCTTGCTGGACGGGGTGGACCAGGCGGTGGTGATCGTCCGTGAGGACCGCCCCGGCGACAAGCGCCTGGTGGGTTATGTGACCGGGGCCTTAGATCCCGTCGGGGCCCCGGCCGGGCTGCGGGCCGCGCTGGCCGAGCGGCTACCGGCGTACATGGTCCCGGCCGCGGTGGTGGTGTTGGCGGCGCTGCCATTGACGGTCAACGGCAAACTCGACAAACGGGCCCTACTGGCACCCGAGTATCAGGACACCGGTGGTGGTTATCGCGCCCCGGCCAGCGCGGGCGAGGAGATCCTGGCCGGCATCTACGCCCAGGTGCTCGGGGTCGAGCGGGTCGGAGTGGACGACTCGTTTTTCGATCTGGGCGGGGATTCGCTGTCGGCGATGCGCCTCGTCGCCGCGATCAACACCAGCCTGGGCGCCGGCCTTGTGGTGCGGACCGTGTTCGACGCTCCCACGGTTGCCCGGTTGGCGCCCCGTATCGGCGGGGATGCGGGCCGGCTCCCGCCGTTGGTGGCTGGCCCGCGGCCCGCGGTGATTCCGCTGTCGTTTGCCCAGAATCGGTTGTGGTTCCTTGACCAATTGCACGGGCCGTCACCGGTTTACAACATGGCGGCGGCCTTGCGGTTAAGTGGCGGGCTTGATGCCGGAGCGCTGGGTGCGGCGCTGGGCGATGTGGTGGGCCGCCACGAGAGCCTGCGCACGGTGTTCCCGGCGATCGATGGGATAGCCCAGCAGCTGGTGCTACCGGTCGGGCGGGCCGACTTTGGTTGGGACATCGTGGATGCCTGCGGCTGGCCGGAACACCGGCTGGGTGAGGCCCTCGGCGCGGTGGCCCGCCACAGTTTCGACCTGGCATCCGAGATCCCTTTGCGGGCAAGGCTTTTCCGCGTCGGCAACGACGAGTACGTGCTGGCGGTCGCGGTGCACCATATCGCCGCCGACGGCTGGTCGCTGGCGCCGCTGATGCGTGATCTGGCGGTGGCGTATGCCAGCCGGTGCGCCGGGCAAGCCCCCGGCTGGGCGCCGTTGGCGGTGCAGTACGTCGATTACACGCTGTGGCAGCGCGAGCAGCTGGGTGATCTGACCGACAGCGACAGCGCCATCGCCGCCCAGCTGGCCTACTGGAAGGACGCCCTGGCCGGGCTGCCCGAGCGCTTGGCGTTGCCCACCGATCGGCCCTACCCACCGGTCGCCGATTACCGCGGCGCCAGTGTGGCCGTGGATTGGCCGGCGCAGTTGCAGCAGCAGGTGGCCCGAGTGGCTCGTGAGCACCGGGCGACCAGCTTCATGGTGATGCAGGCCGCCCTGGCGGTGCTGCTGTCCAATGTCAGCGCCAGTAGCGACGTGGCGGTGGGGTTCCCGATCGCCGGGCGCGGTGACCCCGCGGTTGATGGCCTGGTGGGGGTTTTCGTCAACACCCTGGTGCTGCGGGTGGAGTTAGAAGATATCGGCGGGGATCCCACCGTGGCCGAGCTGCTGGCCCAGGTACGAGGGCGCAGCCTGGCCGCTTTCGAGCACCAAGATGTGCCATTCGAGGTCCTTGTCGATCGGCTCAAGCCGATTCGAAGCCTGACCCATCACCCGCTGGTCCAGGTGATGTTGGCCTGGCAGAACTTCGCCACGCAGGACAATGGCCCGGCTGCCGGGTTAGACCTGGGGGATCTGCGGGTCGCCCCGCTACCGGTGGACACGCAGGTCGCCCGGATGGACTTGACGTTTTCGCTAGGGGAGCGCTGGAACGAGGCTGGTGAGCCCGCCGGGATCGGCGGGGCGGTGGAGTTTCGCACCGACGTGTTCGACGCGGCCAGCATCCAGGTGCTGATCGAGCGGTTGGAGCGGGTGTTGGTGGCGCTGACCGCCGACCCCACCCGGCGGTTGTCGTCGATTGAACTGCTCGATGCCGGTGAACACGCCCGCCTGGATGAGATCGGTAATCGGGCGGTGTTGGCCAGGCCGGCCGCCACGCCGTCGTCGATTCCGGTGCTGTTCGCCGCGCAGGTGGTGCGCACCCCGGAGGCGGTGGCGTTGAGCCGCGGGGAGTGGTCGTGGACCTATCGCGAGCTTGACCGGGCCGCCAACCAGTTGGCTCACCTGCTGGCCGCCCGCGGGGCGGGTCCGGGGCGGTGTGTGGCGCTGCTGTTTACCCGGTCCGCTGAGGCGATCGTGGCGATTTTGGCGGTGCTGAAGAGCGGGGCGGCGTACCTGCCGATCGACCCGGCGCTCCCGGCGGCCCGGATCGGGTTCATGCTCGCTGATGCCGCGCCGGTCGCCGCCGTCACCACGGCCGGGCTGGCCGACAGGCTCGACGGGCACAACGTGGTGGTGATCGATATTGACGACCCGGCCATCGACGCCGAACCGGTCACGGCGCTACCGGGGCCGGCTCCCGATGATCTCGCGTACTTCATCTACACCTCGGGCACCACCGGTGTGCCCAAGGGCGTCGCTGTCACTCATCAGAACGTGACCCGGCTGCTGATGTCACTGGACGTCGGCCTGCCACCGGGACGGGTGTGGTCGCAATGGCATTCGTTGTCGTTCGACGTGTCGGTGTGGGAGATCTTCGGGGCGTTGTTGCATGGTGGGCGGCTGGTGGTGGTGCCCGAGGAGACGGCCGGTTCCCCGGAGGACTTCCACGCTTTGCTGGTGGCCCAACGGGTCAGCGTGTTGTGTCAGACCCCGTCGGCGGTGGGGATGCTGTCACCGCAGGGTTTGGAGTCGGTGACGGTGTTCGTGGCGGGCGAGGCCTGCCCGGTCGAGTTGGTGGACCGCTGGGCGCCCGGGCGGGTGATGATCAACGCCTACGGCCCGACGGAGGCGACGGTATATGCGGCCGTCAGCGCGCCTTTAACACCCGAGCGGTCGGGGTCGGGATCGGCGACTGTGCCGATCGGGTCGCCGGTGCCCGGGGCGGCGGCGTTCGTGCTGGACCGGTCGTTGCGGCCGGCGCCGGCCGGGGTGGTCGGGGAGCTGTACGTGGCCGGCGCCGGGGTGGGTGTCGGGTATTGGCGGCGGGCGGGGCTGACCTCGTCGCGGTTTGTGGCGTGTCCGTTCAGCGGCGCGGGACAACGGATGTATCGCACCGGTGATCTGGTGTGCTGGGGTGCCGATGGGCAGCTGCGGTATCTGGGGCGCGCTGATGAGCAGGTCAAGATCCGCGGGTACCGCATCGAACTCGGCGAGATCCAGGCGGCGCTGGCCGGGCTTGATGGGGTGGAGCAGGCGGTGGTGATCGCCCGGGAAGACCGTGCCGACGATAAGCGTCTGGTCGGTTATGTGACGGGGGCCTTAAATGCGATCGGGGCCCCGGCCGAGCTTCGCGCCACGCTGGCCCGGCGGCTGCCGGCCTACATGGTGCCGGCCGCGGTGGTGGTGCTCGACACGCTGCCGCTGACACCGAACGGCAAACTCGACAGACGGGCCCTGCCCGCACCGGAGTATTCCGCTGGTGAGTACCGCGCCCCGGACACCCTCACCGAGGAGATCGTGGCCGGCATCTACGCCGACGTGCTGGGGCTGCAACGGGTCGGAGTCGACGACTCATTCTTCGACCTGGGCGGGGATTCGCTTTTGGCGATGCGCGTGATCTCCGCCATCAACACAGCCCTCGACGGCCACCTTGCGGTGCGCACCTTGTTCCACGCGCCGTCCGTCAGAAGCCTGAGCCAGCAGTTGGGCAGACATGGCAGCGAGGGCGAGGTAATCCCCGTTGAGATCCTCAAGCAGGGTCGCGGCGCTCCGCTGTTCTGCATTCATCCCGCGAGTGGGTTGAGTTGGTCGTATCGGGCTCTTGGCGGTTACTTCGACGGTCCGATCATTGGAATTCAGCAAACCCTGGCGGGCGAAGAAGCTGAACCTGGGTCGATTCGCGAGATGGCGAAAAACTATGCCGACAGAATCCAGGGTGTTGAACCTGCCGGGCCGTACAACCTTCTCGGCTGGTCCGTCGGGGGCGTCGTCGCCCATGAACTCGCCATCGAGCTTCAGCGACGCGGATGCGAAATCGCACGCCTTATACTTCTCGACACTGCACCCACCGTAAGTGACCACGGTTTAGACGAGAGTCAAATTGTGGAACACATCTTGCGCTCTAATCAGATAGATATTCCAGAACAGTCGGGCGCCCTTAGCTACCGGCAGTTAGCGGAACTGGTGCGTCAACGGCAAGCAGCAATGGGACTTGCTGTCTCGGGCGAACAGGTCTCGGAGTTCTTGGAGTTCCTGTTCCAAAACATTAAAGCTAACTTGTTGTGCCAGGCAGAACACGTGCCCGGCATGTTTGATGGTGACGTGGTCATATTCTCCGCGACACGCGGTGAGCACGGGTCAACCTTGCTACAAAGTTGGCGGCCTTATGTTGCCGGCAACGTTGCAGAGCACTCGGTCGACTGCACGCATGAGGAGATGTTGACGCCCGAATCGCTCGGCCGGTACGGCGAACAACTCAAGACGAGTTTGCAAGTTTGACCGAGAGGGGGATCGCCGTGGAGCCCGACATCTTCGCGCTAACGGAGGCCAGGCTGATTCCGGGGCCTCCGCTTCCCCTTGTGATAGAGCCGGCCAAAGACGGGATCGACGCGGTGGCGTGGGCAACGGCGCACCGCCGCCCGATTCGCGAGCTATTGCTACGCCACGGCGGCATCCTGTTCCGCGGGTTTACCGGAGGGTCGGTTGAGACGTTCCGCAGCTTCATCACGGCGGTGTCGGGCGAGCCCCTCCCCTATGTGGGAAGGACGTCGCCTCGGCACGAAGTGGCCGACCGGGTCTACACCTCGACCGACTACCCCGCACACCAGCGGATTCCCCTGCATAACGAGTCGTCCTACAGCAAGACCTGGCCGCTGCGCATCTTCTTCCACTGCGTGGTGCCGCCGGCCGGCGGAGGCGCCACTCCAGTGGCCGACACCCGTAAGGTGTACCAGCGGATCTCGCCGGCGCTGCGGCAACGCCTGGAGGAACGGGACTACCTCTACGTCCGCCACTTCGACCCCGACATCGGCCTCAGTTGGCAAGAGTCCTTCCAGACGAACGACCGCGCTGAGGTCGGGCGCTATTGCGCCGAAAACGACATCGAACTCACCTGGGGGCCGGACGAGGAACTCACCACCCGACAGCGGCGACCGGTGTCCGCCGCGCACCCGGAGACCGGCGAGATGACGTGGTTCAACCATCTCACCTTCTTCCATGTGTCCACCTTGGACCCGATGGTTGCCGAGGCGCTGCTGTCGATGGGCAAGGAGAACCTGCCGAACAACACTTACTACGGCGACGGCGCGGACATCGAGCCGGCGGCACTCGACGAGCTTCGCGCGGCGTATGAGGCCGAGACCATGGTCATACCGTGGCAAGAGGGCGACATCATGATGCTCGACAACATGCTCGTCGCGCACAGTCGGGAGGCATACCGGCCGCCTCGGCAGATTGTGGTGGGTATGGCTGAGCCGTGGTCCCGGTCTGGGAGTGATCAGCAATAGCTCCGGTGCCTACCGCACGGTTCGCTGGGCTTTTCAGCTCCAGTGGTCGGCTTTGCTGAGGTTGGTGTTGAGGAAGTCGACGAAATCTTTAATGGTCCACAATCGGAGTGGTTGCTTCGAGCCGATGTCGACTCCGTAACGCAGTTCAATTTGCAGCTCGAGGTTCGCCATATCGAGCGAATCGAATCCTTGCAGGTATAGATTCTCATCATCACGCAAATCCGCTGTGTCGACTTCAATTCCGGCCGCAGCAATTATATCGATAATCTCCTGACCAGTAACCATCGTTACCAGGCTCCTTTCATCCTGATATTCGCTCGAGCAGACACGTGCCCCACGAGAAACCAACACCGAACCCGCTCAGGACGATTCGCGCCATGGTTTGCCCCGCATCTAGCCGCGCTGCCAGCATCAGCGGTATCGAGGACGATACCGTATTGCCGTATTCGCTGGCCTCGAATGGCAAACGTTCCTCGGCAACGCCGAGATTGCCGCGCAGCACATCAAGCAGGTACTTGGAGCCAGGATGCAAAAGAAACAGGTCAATGTCGTCTTCGCGCAGGTGGTGGCGTTCCAGCAGGCGACGGATCGAGGGAGGCACCTCTCGCGCAGCGTGTTTGAATACCTCGCCGCCCTCCATGACGAGTCGACCCTCATACCGCAACACCGCGGAAGAGCCCGGCCTGGTCCCAAACGTGGCATCCACGAGTCGATAACCCGGTGCACTCCTATTCAGGTAGGTCACGGTCGCGGCATCGCCAAATATCAGAGCAGTATCGCGATCGGAGGGGTCAACGATCGTGGAGTAGGGATCACACGTAAAGATCAGGGCGTTGTCAAACCCAAACCGCTCGGCGAGGGACGTCGCGACAGCCAACGCGTGAGCAAACCCGGCACACCCCTGCGAAAGGTCGAATGTCATACACGAAGCGGGTAAGCCCAGCAGCTGATGGATGACCGCAGACGTGTGGGGTATCGGAGAATCGGGACTCTGTGTCACCAAGCAGACCAGGTCTATGGAATCGGTATCGAGCTCAGGCACTTTCCGGGCCAGGTCGTTGAACGCCTCGACGCACAAATCGCTGATCTGTTGATCCGATCCTTTGACCGCCCGTGCCACGATGCCAATCCGGCGTTTCATGAACTCTTCGTCAACACCGAAGCCCGACAGCAAAGGTAGGTTCGACTGGCGCGTCGGCGGGATGTGGACACCGACGCGCGCGACCCGCATCTCGCTTCCCGGCGCAGCGGGCATCGGCATCATCTCGCCTGTGCGTTCACGCGGAAAATCGGGAAATAGCTAGCGATGCGACCCATGGCGTAATCGTTTGCGAGACGCGGAATTTCGGCCCAATCATAGACTTCCGTTGACGGCGGACCCCAGCCGTGCTCAACGGCATAGTCGACCGCCGCGCGCCCCTCGTCGTAACGAGCGTAGTGGGTGAAGACGTGCGTCCGTCGGTTTTGACATTCAACGGGACGAGACAACGGGAAGACGGTGCGAGTTTTCCAACCCGACGTCGCCAGGACACCTTGTCGGGCCAGAGCCCTCAAATTCGCGGTCGGGTGAACCCCAACGTTATCGATGAGGATGGATATGCCGTGGCCGTCGGTCCGTTCCCGCACGGTGGTGAGGAAGTCCTCTTCGAGGTGCCCGGCTCGGAAGTTGCTGCGGTCAATGGCATCGATGCCCAAAGCACGCATTTCCGCAAGGCGTTCGGGTTGGGATCCCATCATCGCAACTCGGCATCCGGCAGCGCGCGCGAGGCTCAGCTCCGCCAGCGCCACACCTCCGCCCCACGCCCACACATACACATCGGCTGGGTCGATGTCAGGCATTTGCACCCGGAAGCATCCCCACGCAACCCGCCAATTCGCCCAGGCTGTGATGTAGCGCAGCGAGAACGCTGCCCACTGCTCCAGAGAAAGTGGCGATGAGGGAGGAATGGGGATGATTTGGGATTCGCGCAAGATCGTCTTGGCGGCCAGAACGCCAACGGTCCCTGGAGTGTCGTAACCGAAAATCGTCACGGGATAGCCGTACTTGTCTGCGAGACCATTGCAAAACACGATTCCGAGATCATCAGGAGCGATGTGGGTCACGGCCGATCCCACCTCGAGGACGCGGACCACCCCGGCATTGCCCAGGACCACTCGGTCTTCCCCGCGCAGTTCGCAGACATCGACGGGGCTCCGCCGTACTGCGTGGTCCATATTCCCCTCCCACGAGCCATACAGCGGTTCGACGAGGACGTCGCGTGGGCCCGGTGCGGGCAATTCGACGGTTTCGAGGGTCAACGGCGCAATCTCCTCGGCGGCCGCGCCGCCTCGATGCAGGACCCAGGCCGATGTCGTCAAGGCCGTCGCGGATTGCACAGGGTTTCGGCGTTCGCTATCCGTGGTCACCGCTTAGGCCCTGCCGCGTGGATGGGTGTTCCACGAGCGGCAGCGAACCCGCCGAGAGCCTGGACGACGCCTAGTCCCCATCCCGGGTAGGTAGCGCTGCGAACGATTCACCCTTAACACCCATAGCTATCAGGGAACATTGACACCTGAAAAACTAGCTGCGACTGCGGGGCGATTTGGGGTATTGCGAAAATCGAACGCGTTGGCATGAGCGTGGGGTACGCCGCTGTGGAGCTGTGAGCGGCGCTGGCGGACCAGGTCGAGCGTGGTTCGGGAGCCCCGCCGGGCCGTAGCTGGCGCGGTGCGGATCTGTGGTCCTCGCGGCGCGGTTCACGCTCGATCGAGCACATCGGGTTCGGCGCATGAGCAGGCCGGTGTCGCAGCGCTGAATGCGGCGGCCGTTGCCCGGCGGTTGGCGGCCCGGCAGGCTCAGCCCGATCTTGGGCTGGCGGCGCGCTTGGAGTCCGAGCCGCTGCCGATCACCTCGTCGAAGTCAGATCCGTTGTGGGAGGCGCTGTGCCGCGCGTACGCGGTGCCGGGGTTTCGGGAGGCCGGCGACGGCGCGTGCACCACGCGTGACTTCCGATGGCCGCCGGGATCGCTGGTGCTGGTCGGTGCATGTGAATGAAGTTGCAGTACAGCATGTTTCGCTTGGGTAGCGCCGGCCATGGATGCATCTGTCACATCAGTCACGCGTGTCCCCGCGAGTAAGTGGCCCGTGCTTGCGGATTGCGATACTGCCGGTGATAGCGCATTCCAGAACCGCCGCATGACCAGTTTATTGGTGCACATGTGGCGGGTGTGACGAGCCGGGTGGCAAGCCCGAACCACTGAGTGAGCCAAGTCCGTATCCCGCGCCCAATCGTCGCCTGCCGGTGTTTCGCCAAAAATAGCTGTCGGCAAACACTTTCGGCTGGCTGCACCGCCCACGCCCGGCCGGGGCGGGCGAGTCTGGTGGATTACGACGTCGCCACGCTGCGTTTCCGCGTCGCCCAAATCAATGTCGCAAACACCGCAACATAGATTCGCCGTTGCTTGGATCAACCCAAGTACTCGGACTCCAACACCACGTCGGGAATTTGTCTGTATTCGACGGACGCTTGGTGCTCGCGGGTGTTCCACAGCATGCCTTGCTGTCGGCGCATGTACGCGTGGTAGGCGGGCGAGCCCGGCCATTTGACGTTGTCCGCAACCACGATTGAGCCCGGGTGCAGCCAATCCCGATTCAGGATGTGCTGCAGGTCGGCCAGGTAGGCGTCCTTGTCGTGGTCGATAAACACGAAATCTAAAGCGCCTGGGCTAAATCCGTGCTTATCAGCCAGAGTGTCCAGTGTGCGCCCGCCATCGCCGATAGTGCCCACCACACACATCACCCGATCGGCGACGCCGGCGTGAATCCAGATTCGCCTGGCGTTGACGGCGTTAGCCTCGGCAAATTCGATGGAGTACACCTTGGCGTTTGGAGCGGCTCGGGCGATCCGCAGCGCGCCGTAGCCGCAATAGGTGCCCAATTCCAGCGCCAGTAACGGGTCAGCTCGCCGCACTGCTGCGTCGAGCAGTGGTCCCTTTTGGTCGCCGACATTGATCAGGAGCGCTTTCTTTCTGGCGAAGTCGTCGAGGGCGGCCAGCACACCATCGATGTCGCCGGGGTCAACCTGCTCCAGGACATAGTCGACAGCCGCTGCTTCTCTGCCGTCACCGGTCTGGCCCGTTTCGGGAATATTGCGCAGTTCCGAAAATAGGGACATGGACGACTGCTGAGACGAGGTTGGGTCCGCTGGTGAGCCCATTCGTTGTTTCTCCTCGATCGGTGTGATTCATCTGGGCGAGAAGCGAATCGGCAAGTGTTTGAGGCCGCCAACCCATGTCGATGGGTGATATTGTGGGTCACCAACCAGCTCAATGGTTTTCAGTCTCAGTACCAATTCGGTGAAGATACTCGTGATTTCCATGCGGGCCAGGGCCGCACCCAGGCAGTAGTGCACGCCATGGCCAAACGCCAGGTGTCTGTTGGAATCGCGCCCGATGATGAAGCTGCACGGCTCGTCGAAGACGTCTTCGTCGTAGTTGGCTGAGACATATGACAGCAGTACGGATTCGCCGGCGGCGATCTGTTCTCCGCGGACGACGGTGTCTCGGACGGCGGTACGCATGAACTGCATGGTAGGAGTGACCCAGCGGATGATCTCCTCGGTAGCCGCTGTCGTCAGGCCGAGATCGCCGCGCAGCCGCTCAAGCTGATCCGGGTTCTCCATCAATGCGAGCAGCCCACCTGAGATAACTGAGTTAACGGTGTCGTGGCCGGCGGTGGCGAATATGGCGAAGTAGGACAACATGTCCATAAACGGCAACAGCTTGCCGTTGATTCGGGCGTTGGCGATCGCCGAGCCAAGGTCCGCGGTCGGTCGCTCACGTCTGGATTGAACTACCGCAGCAAAATATTGAGCCGCTTCCACGCTCGCGGCTAGATAGTCTTCGGCCCCAGTGCCGCTTCGAAACTCGTTGTCATTGCGGCCGAACCATTCCCTCGTCAGCCCGAGCACGTACGGGAATGCGGCGTCCGGCAATCCCAAGAGCCACATCACGACCGAAAGCGGATAGTCGACCGAAACTTCCTTAACGAAGTCGCACTCGGGACCGGCTGCCAACATCTTGTCGACGTACGTTTTGGCCAGTCCGTCGACGCGGGCCTTCAGTGTCCGCATTGCTGCGGGGCGAAACCAATTCGCGGCAATCGCACGCATCGGCCCGTGTTCGGGCTCGTCGAGGTCGACTAGCGAGCGTATGCCGCTCATGTACACCTCTTTCGTTTTAGAGATCAGGAAAG
Source organism: uncultured Actinomycetota bacterium (assembly GCA_963840045.1). GTDB lineage: Bacteria > Actinomycetota > Actinomycetes > Mycobacteriales > Mycobacteriaceae > Mycobacterium. Next base: position 102,782 of record CAWIXL010000002.1, read on the forward strand.
GGCGCGGCGAATTCCTGAACAGTACGTTGTCACGCTCGACGGCCATTACGTCGGCGTGCTTGGTTATCGCCCAAAAGGGCCGGTGGTCGGGCAGGTCTACTACCCGCGACACGGGAGCGGTGGCACGAAGGTGGGTCAGCGCCCCATGTATCCGCTGGCGGTCGCTGTACGCCAACGGATCTACGAATATCCTTGTCGCGTCTGCTATGGCGTTTGCGCTCACTGGCGAACTCCCTTTGCCGTGCTTCCCACGCCGGCGACGCTGGATGAGTGCACGAAGACCAGCAGCTTGCTCCGAGAGTCTGTCGAGGCGCTCTGAGGCCGTAGTTTAACGGTGCCAAGTGTGAAGGTGTCATCTCCGCCAGCATGCTTTCAACACGTCGGATCGATCAATCAGAACGGTTTGGCGCTGAATCCCCAACGCAGCCTTAAGGCATCGTGGCTGGCGCCACTCAGACGGTGAGATCGCGTTTGACGGTGAGTGTTGGGTTGGCCTGACACATGGGGTAGCCAATGGGCCTGCAGATAGGGAAGCGGTCGCGAAATGCCCGAGCGCACATTGCCGATGCCGGCTGATGAGAGTTCGGCTTTCAGTTCGGCCAGGGTGAATGCGGCTGCTTCGCTCGCTATTCCATCCTTCCGCAACGACGGGAACATGGCCGCATACATCGCGGAATACGTCACATTGAGCAGCGTGGGATACGCGGCGGGGTCACGCATGCGCTGGAAATCGAATATCCAGATGGCGGCACCGTGGTGGCGTAGCGCTGCGATCTGGCGCAGTGTCGCACGCAGATCCTTAGAGCCGGGAAGGTGGTGCAGTGTCCATATGCACGACACTGCGTCCCACGGCTTCGTCGTTACTCTGCCGGGCAATGCGGTGATATCGGCTTCCACCAGCTCGACCTGGTGACCGATGCCTTCCTGGTCGAAGAGCTCCGCCGCGGTGGCCAACATGTTTGACGACAGATCCACCGCCGTAGCTCTCAGATCGGGCCGGCGATGCAGGATTGCGCTCAAGGCGCGACCCGACCCGCCACCGAGGTCGAGCAGACGCCCGTTTGCTGGGAGTAGCGCAGCGAGTGCGCGTGCATTGAAGTCATAAACCGCACGCATTGCGGGGCTGCTGGCGCCGCCGGCGTGGAACTCGGCAACCGAATCGGGATCGTCCATAACCATCGGCTCCGGTATGCGGACGCGACCAGGCGGGTGGCAACGCTCCCGAACGGCGATCGCCGGGATCTTCCACAATGATCTCGCGGTATTGCGCAATGCAGACGGCTTTGAGGGGTGGGATGTAAGACGAGCCATGGCCAACCTAGGCGGTCGGCCTCGGAAGCTGGGTTGTCACCGCGTCGTCGGCGCGGTCCTCCTCGTTCAGCAGCAAGGACCGCACCAGCGGACGGGGTCCGATTGGCCGAAGCATGTGACTGGCCGGGCGCGGGCGCACCGTTTGCGGCCACCAGAACCAGCGTCCGAGGAGCGCGGCGATAGACGGCGTCATGAACGAGCGCACGATCAAGGTGTCGAACAACAGGCCCAGGCCAATTGTGGTACCGACCTGGCCGATGATCCGCAATTCGCTGGCGACCATCGAGGCCATAGTGAAAGCGAACACCAACCCCGCGTTTGTCACGACCTTGCCGGTGCCGCCCATTGCGCGGATGATGCCGGTGTTTATGCCGGCGGCTATTTCCTCTTTCATCCGGGAGACCAGCAGCAAATTGTAGTCAGAGCCTACCGCCAAAAGGACGATCACGGACATCGGGAGCACCATCCAATGCAGTTTGATGCCCAGAATATATTGCCAGATCAGCACCGACAACCCAAACGATGCGCCCAACGAAAGCGCCACCGTACCCACGATAACTAGTGCCGCCACAAAACTTCGCGTGATCATGAGCATGATGACGAAAATAAGGGTAAGCGCACCAACTCCGGCAATCCGTAGATCGAAATCGGAGCCGTCTCGGAAGTCCTTGAAGGTCGACGCGGTGCCGGCGATATAGATCTTGGCGTCCTCCAGCGGTGTGGTCTTGAGCGCCTCCTCGGCGGCCGTCCTGATCTGATTAACGCGCGCGATGCCCTCGGGCGTCGCGGGATCGCCCCTATGCAAAATGATGAATCGGGCCGCCTTCCCGTCCGGCGACACGAAGGAGCCCATCGCGCGCTGGAAGTCTGGGTTGTCGAAGACTTCCGGCGGCAGATAGAAGGTGTCGTCGTTCTTGGCCGCGTCGAACGCCTGTCCCATGGCTGTGACGTTCTGGGTCGTGTCGTCCATTTCGCCAAAGATCCCGGCCATGGTGCTGTGCATTGTCAGGATCGTCGTCCGCATGTGCTCCATCATCGTGATAATTGGCGGAAACTGCTTAAGTATCTCCGGCAACAGGGCACTAAGGTTGTCGAGGTCGTGCACAACCTCCGCGAGCTTATCGCTTTCCGCGTCGATGCCGTCGATCGACTCAAACAGCTCTCTAATCGACCAGCATATTGGGATATCGTAGCAGTGCTTTTCCCAGTAGAAGTAACTTCGAATCGGCCGCCAAAAATCTTCGAAATCGGCAATATGATTTCTTGCCTCATCCACCAGTGCGGACATTTCTTTTGTCACGCCGATCGAGTGCTGAGTATACTTGGTGAGTTCCTTTTGTGCTTCGTACATGTGCTGGATAATCGTGATTTGCGTGGTCATCAAGTCGGCCTGCTTGAGCATGTCATTGAGGCCGCCTTTCATAAAATTCATGTCTTGTACCATGGTCGCGCTTTGCAGGCTGATTATGAAAGGTATCGAAGTGTGTTCAATCGGGGTTCCCTCGGGCCGAGTTATGCCCTGCACTCGAGAAACTCCTGGAACTCGAAAAATTCCCTTGGCCAGTTTGTGCAGCACGAGAAAATCTCCCGGATTGCGCATATCGTGCGTTGATTCGATCATCAGAATTTCGGGCATCATTCGCGACTGGGAGAAGTGGCGGTCGGCGGCCGCATATCCCAAATTGGCAGGAATGCTATTGGGTATATAGAGCCGGTCGTTGTAGCTCGTTTTATAGCCCGGCAGCGTCACCAGACCGATCATCGCGATCGCCATTGTCGCGAAGAGAATGGGCCCGGGCCAGCGGACGATCGCCGTGCCGACCCGGCGCCATCGGCGGAACCCGATTCTGCGCTTGGGGTCGATCAGCCCGAAGTGACTTCCGATGGTCAGAACTGCCGGAGCCAACGTCAGCGCGACCGCGACCGCGACGATCATTCCCACGGCGCAGGGGACGCCGATGGTCGAGAAGATCGGCATCCGGGTAACGCTCAGGCACAAGAGCGCACCGGCGATCGTCAAACCGGAAGCCAAGACGACGGGGGAGACGCTGCGGTAGGTGGTGTAGTAGGCCGTTTCCGGGTCCTCGCCGGCCTGTCGCGCCTCTTGATATCGGCCGAAGAAGAAGATCCCGTAATCGGTTCCGACCGCGATTCCGAGGGCTACGAGCAGATTAATGGAAAACGTGGAAAGTACTAGAATATTGCTATTAGCGAGAAACGCCACGATTCCCCGGGCCGAGCCTAATTCGAGACCAACCGTGACCAACAACAGAATTACGGTCGTGACCGAGCGGTAGACCAGGAGCAGCAGCACGAAAATCATCGCGACGCTTATGACGGTGATCTTCAGAATGGATTTGTCACCACTGTGCTGCATATCCGTGACGAGCGCTGAGGGGCCCGTGAGATAGACCTGGACACCGGGTGGCGGAGGCATCCTCTTCACGATATTTCGGACCGACGCCACGGATTCCTGCCCCAAGGTCGTACCTTGGTTGCCGGCCAGGTTCAACTGCACATATGCGGCCTTGCCATCGGCGCTTTGAGCGCCCGACGCCGTGAGTCGATCTCCCCACAGATCCTGCACATGCTCGACATGCTTGCGATCGTCTCTTAACGCGCGAACCAATCCGGCATAGTATTCGCGAGCATTGTCCCCGAGCGGCTGCTGCCCCTCGAGCACGATCATCGCGAGACCATCCGAATCGGACTCTTGAAAGTCCTTGCCCATGCGCACCATGGCTTGCACCGATGGCGCGTCTTTGGGACTCAGTTGTACCGAATGCTCCTGGCCGACCCGCTCCAGCGGCGGAACTCCCAGATTCACCAGCAGAGTCAGCGCCACCCAAGCCAAGATGATGAGCACCGAAAGCTTGCGGATCGTCCGCGCTATGAAAGGGGGCTGGGGGCGTTCGGTGCTCATGCGGCCATCAACAGGCAGAAATCCGCCACTACCGCTGTGGTTTCAGCAATAGGGCACGTACCAACGGCCGCGGCCCCGACGACCGAAGCATTGAACTGGCGGGGCGGGGCCGCACTTGCTGCGGCCACCAGAACCACCGTCCCAGCAGTGCGGCGGCGGACGGCGTCATGAACGCACGCACAAGTAGCGTGTCGAACAACAGGCCTATGCCGATCGTGGTGCCCAGCTGAGAGATGCTGGTCAAATCGCTGACCACCATGGACGCCATGGTGAACGCGAACACCAGGCCCGCGTTCGTCACGACCTTCCCGGTGCCGCCCATGGCACGAATAATGCCCGTGTTAATACCAGCGCCTAATTCGTCTTTCATCCGGGAGACCAGCAGCAAATTATAGTCAGATCCCACTGCCAAAAGGATGATCACTGCCATCGCGATCACGACCCAGTGGATTTGCAAGCCGAGAAGATACTGCCAGACGAGCACGGCTAGCCCGAAGGACGCGCCCAGCGAAAGCAATACTGTACCTACGATAACCAGAGCGGCAATAAAACTCCGCGTGATGATAAGCATGATAATGAAAATAAGCGAGAGCGCAGCGACTCCCGCGATCATAAGATCGTATTTGGAGCCGTCCACTGTGTCTTTTATCAACTCTGCGCTGCCGGTGAGGTAAATCTTAGAATCCTCCAGTGGAGTTCCCTTAAGCGCCTCTTCGGCTGCACTTTTTATCGGGTCGACCCGTGAGGTGCCCTCGGGCGACGCGGGATCGTCCCTCAGCGAAACGAGCATACGGACGGCCTTCCCGTCCGGTGACAGGAAGAACTTCATGACTTTTTTGAATTGCTCATTCTTGAAGACCTCAGGCGGAAAGTAGAAAGAATCGTCGTTCTTGGCGGAGTCGAAAGCCCTCCCCATGGCCGACGAATTAACGGCGCTCTCGTCCATCTCGCCGAAAGTCCCGGCCATGGTGCTGTGCATGGTCAGCATCATGGTCCGCATGGTTTTCATGGTCTCGATCATCGGCGGGAACTGAACGAGAAGCGCCGGCATGATCACGTCTACATGATCTAAGTCTGTTATCAGGTCGGTCAGCTTATCGGAAAGCGCGTCAACGCCGTCGATCGCATCGAATACGGATCTGAACGAATAGCAGATCGGAATATCGGCGCAGTGCCTTTCCCAGTAGAAATAAGCGCGGACCGGCCGCCAAAAATCCTCGAAATCCGCAACGCTATCTCGCAATCCGTTAGTGATCGCCTGCATGTCATGCGTTTCGCCAACCATGTGATGAGTCGTAGCGGTGAGTTCTTTGATCAGGCCGTACATGCGCTCGGTGATCGTGATCGCTTTGTCCATCTCGTTGGCCGCGTCGAGCATGTCGTTCATGCGCTCTTTCTGAAAGTGCATATTCTGCATCAGGCTAGAGTTCTGCATGCTGAGCATGTACGGTATCGACGCGTGGTCGATCGGAGTTCCTTCGGGCCGAGTTATGGCCTGCACCCTGGAGACGCCCGGAACGGCAAGAACTCCCTTGGCGAGCTTGTTTAACACCAGAAAATCTGCGGCATTGCGCATATCGTGATCGGCCTCGACCAACAAGACCTCGGGCGTCATCATTCGCGCCTCGGGGAAATGTCGCTCTGCAGCCGCGTACCCCAAAGCGGAGGGAATATTTTTGGGGAGATAGTTCAGGTCATTATAGCTGGGCTTATATCCCCGCAGCGTCAGCAATCCGATAAGTGCGATTGCTAATGTCGCGATGAGAATGGGCGCGGGCCACCGTACGACCGCCGTCCCTACTCGCCGCCATCGACGAACCCCGATTTTCCGCTTGGGATCGAATATTCCGCGGCGGCTGCCTATGGCAATAACTGCCGGAACCAGCGTCAGCGCGACCGCGACCGCGACGAGTACGCCCACCGCGCATGGGATGCCTAACGGCTGGACAGTGGGTAGCCGGGCAAAGCTGAGGCAGGCTAACGCTCCGGCGATCGTCAAACCGGAGCCTAAGACGACCTTGGCGACTCCGCGGTAAGTAGTGTAGTAAGCCGATTCCCGATCCTCGCCGGCCTGCCGAGCCTCTTGATACCGGCCGATGAAGAATATCCCGTAGTCCGTTCCGGCCGCGATCCCGATAGATACCAGCAGATTAACGGCGAACGTATTAAGGCCAACAATGCCGTGTTGGCCGAGAAAGGCGACGATTCCCCGGGCCACCTGCAATTCTATTCCGACCATGAGCAGCAAAAGTATTACCGTGACAATCGAGCGGTAGACCAAAAGCAGCATGATCAAGATCACCGCCAGGCTGGTCACTGTCATAAGAATGATCGTCTTGTCGCCACTGTGGCTCATATCCGCCACGATCGCCGCGGGGCCGGTGATATAGATCTGGATCCCGGGAGGCGGCGGCGTTTTCCCCACGATGTGCTGCACCGCCGCGATGGATTCAGCCCCCGAGGGGTCTCCTGGTTTGCCGGTTAGCTCCAATTGCGCATACACGGCCTTGCCGTCGGTACTTTGCGCGGCGGCGGCAGTGACTGGATCGCCCCAGAAGTTCTGGACGTGCTGCACATGCTTCGTATCGTCTTCCAACTGACGAATGAGGCGGTCGTAGTACTGGTGAGCGTCGTTGCCGAGGGGTTGCTGACCCTCCAGGACGATCATCGCCGCACTGCCGGAAGAAGTTTCGTTGAAGTCGTGGTTGACCCGCATCGCCGCCTTGTACGACGGCGCATCTTCGGGATTCGCCGATACCGAATGCTCTTTTTCGACCTTCTCCAGCGGGGGGACGGCGACATTCACGATGGCGGCGATCGCCAGCCACCCCAAAATGATGAGCACCGAAAATCGGCGGATCGTCCGCGCTGCGAATGGTGGCGCGGTGTCTTGGGTGCCCACGTGTTTGTTGCTCACGCGGCCTTCAGCATGCAGAAGGTGAAAGCGTGCGTTTCGTTTTTGATTTTCTCGGCTTTGACCTTGCCATCCACCAGGATGCGGCAACCAAGGCTGTCGCTATCGCCCTGCGCCACGATGTTGCCGATGGATGTCGCCTGGGTGATCGCGAACTGCACCGACCACGGCAAGCTTGCCTTCTCAACAAACTGCGGTTCAGCGTTGGCGTCGAAATAGCTGATGTCTGCCACGGTTCCCGGTGGTCCGAAGACCTCGTACACCAGGTACTTGGTGTTGAAAGGTTTGGAGTCGTCGATCCTGGTGTCGGCATACGAGACGTGTTTGTCAGAACCGAAGACGCCATGCAGCCGCGACACCGTGAATCCTCCGGCAGCGAGGACCGCCAGTACGACCAGCGGAATCCACAGCCGCTTCAGAACCGGAAAAAACGCAAATTTCCGCTTTCGCCGAGCCTGCACAGATCCACCTTGTGGTTGAGGTGCGAAAGAAGGTTCGTGACCAGGTCCCGGAAGAGTTTCCCGGCGACCCGCGATGACCCCATCGGACGGGGCGTCGGCAACCCCGCGCACACCGGGTTCGATCACCGCACCAACCTTCCACCCGTTTCCCACCAGGCGCCATGTCAGCTGCTTGAACGGACAACTACACATCGGTCGCGGCACGCCCAGCCGGCGTTACATCTAATGCGGTGGGCCTCGCAGCTATCCGTGCGGTGGTCACCTCAAATGAGCAGCACCCCGGGGAGCGCGACCAGATCCTGACGAGTAAACCATGCCGGTGGCATCGATATCGGCCGTTTGCCAACGCGAGATTGGATCGTAATGCATACCGCGTGCGTAAAGCGCCCCGTCGACCAGCGCAAATGCCGGACTCGGGCGGGCACTCCGCCACCCCGCCCCCGGACCGTCGACCGTATTGGTCGACAATCGATTCAAGATCGACGCAACAACAGCGCGTCCCCAAGCCCCACAACGCGTCAAAGGAGACACAACCATGGCTGAAGCCGTCATCGTCGAGGCAGTGCGCTCACCGGTCGGCAAGCGCAACGGCGGCCTGTCCGGGGTGCACCCCGCCGAGCTGTCCGCGCAGGTGCTCAACGGTTTGGTCGATAAGGCCGGGATCGATCCCGAAATCGTCGACGACGTCATCTGGGGCTGCGTCATGCAGGCCGGCGAACAGGCCCTCGACATCGCCCGCACCGCGCTGCTGACGGCCGGCTGGCCCGAGACCGTCCCCGGCGTGACGGTCGACCGGCAATGCGGGTCGAGTCAGCAATCGGTGCACTTCGCCGCGGCCGGCGTGGTGGCCGGTCACTACGACGTCGTCGTAGCAGGCGGTGTCGAGTCGATGTCGCGGACGCCGATGGGTGCATCCCTGGCCAACGGCGGGCGGCCGTACCCGGAGGGGTTCATTACCCGCTACGAAGGCAAGATTCCCAATCAGGGTCTGGGCGCGGAGATGATCGCCGAGCAGTGGGGTCTGGACCGGCTTGCGCTCGACGAGTTCTCCCTGGGGTCACACGAAAAGGCGGCGGCGGCGCAGGACTCCGGTGCCTTTGACGACCAGATTGTCGGTATCAAGGTAACGGACGGACCAGAAAACTCAGTGGTCTTGAAGGACGAAGGCATCCGCCGTGGCACCCCGATGGAGAAGATGGCGGCGCTCAAGCCGGCATTCAAGGAAGACGGCGTGATTCACGCCGGCAACTCCTCGCAGATCTCCGACGGCTCGGCCGCCTTGTTGTTCATGTCCGCCGAGAAGGCCAAGGCATTGGGGATGAAGCCGATCGCCAGGGTGCACACCGCGACGCTGGCCGGAGCCGACCCGGTGATCATGCTGACCGCGCCCATCCCGGCGACCCAGAAGGTGCTGAAGCGCGCCGGGCTGAGCATCGACGAGATCGGCGCCTACGAGGTCAACGAGGCGTTCGCCCCGGTGCCGCTGGCCTGGCTGCGCGACATCGGCGCCGACGAGAAGAAGCTCAACCCCAATGGCGGTGCGATCGCGCTCGGACACCCGCTCGGCGGTTCGGGTGCGCGGTTGATGACCACACTGCTGTACCACATGCGGGACAAGGGAATTCGCTACGGCCTGCAGACCATGTGCGAGGGTGGCGGCCAGGCCAATGCGACCATACTGGAGCTGCTGTGACAGCTGCGGATGCCGGGCAACCCGGCGCGCTCGTCGAGCACCGCGGCAATGTCATGGTCATCACGATCAACCGGCCGGAAGCCCGCAACGCGGTCAACGCGGCCGTCAGCATTGCCGTCGGGGATGCGCTGGACGAAGCGCAACACGACCCCGAGGTGCGGGCAGTGGTGATCACCGGCGCCGGCGACAAGTCCTTCTGCGCCGGGGCCGATCTCAAGGCGATCGCGCGCCGGGAGAACCTCTATCACCCCGACCACAGCGAGTGGGGCTTCGCCGGCTACGTGCATCACTTCATCGACAAGCCCACCATCGCCGCGGTCAACGGCACCGCGTTCGGCGGCGGCACCGAGCTGGCGCTGGCCAGCGACCTGGTGGTGGCCGCCGAGCGCGCCCAGTTCGGGCTGCCCGAGGTCAAACGCGGACTGATCGCCGCGGCCGGCGGCGTTTTCCGGATCATGAACCAGCTGCCCCGCAAGGTGGCGATGGAACTGCTGTTGACCGGCGAGCCGCTGACGGCACCCGACGCCTGGGAATGGGGCCTGGTCAACCAGGTGGTCAAGGAGGGCTCGGTGCTGGACGCGGCGATCGCGCTGGCTGCCCGAATCACCGTGAACGCGCCGCTGTCGGTGCAGGCCAGCAAGCGCATCGCCTACGGGGTCGACGACGGCGTCATCGCCGGCGAGGAAGCGGGCTGGGACCGCACCATGCGCGAGATGAGTTCCCTGATCAGGTCCGAGGACGCCAGGGAGGGACCCCTCGCGTTCGCCGAGAAGCGGGAGCCGGTCTGGAAGGCGCGCTGAAGAGGGCGAGCAGACGCAAAAGCACCCCAAAATGGCCATTTTGGGGTGCTTTTGCGTCTGCTCGTCAGCGCGCCAGGATGTTCACCGCTCGCCCGAACAGTCCGGGTAGCAGAGTGCCGGCCGGCACGACGGCACGGCGGACCGCGCGGGGCGTGGTGCCCAGCACCAGACCGCGGGTGAGCAGCCGGTAGTTGCGGGTGACGCGGTGCCATGCGGCCTCGTATGACGCGGGCGAGTCGTCGACGATGGCGCGGACCGCCGCGGCGGCCTGTTTGACGGCCAGGCTGACGCCTTCGCCGGTCAGGGCGTCCTCGTAGCCGGCGGCGTCGCCGACCAACAGCACCCGTCCCGAAACCCGGCGGGAGACCACCTGCCGCAGCGGGCCGCAACCGCGTGGATGACCGTGGCCGGCGCCTTGCAGATGCTGGGCGAGCCGCGGGAACCAGGCCAGGTCGGGTCGGCCTTGAGACAGGATCGCGACGCCGACCAGGTCGGGCTCCACCGGCGTCACGTAGGCCTCACCCCAACGGGACCAGTACACCTCGACGAACTCCGACCACGGGGGCACCTTGTAGTGCCAGCGCACGCCATAACGCCGCGGGGTTCCGGCCGTCGCGCTGATTCCCACCGCGCGCCGGACCGGCGAGTGCAGTCCGTCGGCCGCCACCAACCACTTCGCGCGCACCCCGGCGGCGGTGACGCCGTGCGCGTCTTGCTCGACGCTGGTCACCCGGGTCCGGATCCAGTCGGTGTCTTCCTCTTTGGCCCGCGCCGCCAGCGCCGCATGCAACGTGGTGCGTCGCACCCCCCGGCCCGGCCCGCTGCGGAACCGCGCCTCGGCCCGCCGATGTTCACTCAGGTACGCGATCCCGCGAAACGGCAAGCCGGCCGGGTCCACTCCGAGCGACATCAGCTCGGCCAACCCACCGGGCATCAGCCCCTCGCCGCACGCCTTGTCGATGGGACTCTCCCGTGGCTCGGCCACGATCACCGAAAGTCCTTGTTTGCGAGCGTGCAACGCCGTGGCGAGGCCTCCGGGTCCGCCGCCGACGATCAGCAGGTCGGTGTCATAGGTCATGAGCGCCGCTCATCGCTTCGCTCTGCATCGTCGCCGGCGCGGGTCGTCATGTGTATCCCAACGCGGAGTTCTCCACCCGGATACGCACCGTCAGCAGGATCGCGTTGGCCACGGTGAAACTGGCCGCGGTCAGCCACGCGGTGTGCACCAGTGGCAACGCGAAGCCTTCGGCCACCACTGCAACATAGTTCGGGTGGTGCAGCCAGCGGTAGGGACCTTGGCGCACCAGCGGCGCGTCCGGCAAGACGATCACCCGGGTGTTCCACCGTTCGCCCAGCGTCGTGATGCACCACCAGCGCAGCCCCTGGCTCAGCGCCACCACGGCCAGCATCGGCCAGCCGAGCCATCCGATGAACGGGCGGTGCAATGCCAACGGTTCGATGATGCAGCCGAGCAGCAGCGCGGTGTGGATGATGACCATCACCGTGTAGTGCGGGCGACCAAACTCCTTGCCGCCCTGGCTAAAAGCCCATTCTGCGTGCCGCTTCGACAGCACCAGCTCCACCAGGCGTTCGATCCCGACCGCCAGGATCAGCAGGTAATACACGGATCTATCACTACCACTCGAGGAGCACGAGTTCCGAGCAGAAGGCCGGTCCCATCGCGATCATCAGCCCAATCGACCCGGCCGGCGGCGGGTCGGCCATGTTGGCTCGAAGCACGTCGAGCACCGACACCGAAGACAGGTTGCCGTTGTTGCGCAAGGAGTTTCGCGTGTGGTCCAGCGCGTCCGCGGGCAGGTCCAGCACGTTCTCAACCGCTTCGATCACCCGGGGCCCGCCGGGGTGGCAAACCCAGGTCGAGACGTCTTCCGGTGTCAGTCCGTGGTCGGCCAGGAATCCGCGGACATCTTCGCCCAGGTATTTCTCGGCGACGGTCGCAACGTCGACCGACAGCACGATCCGGAAGCCGTCGCTGCCGATCTTCCAGCCCATCACGTCTTCGGTGTCCGGGTAGATCCGGCTGCGGGTGTCCAGCACCTTGGGACCCCCACGTCCACCGGCCGGCGCTCGGCTGGCGCCCTTCGTGATGACGGCGGCGGCGCCGTCGCCGAACAGGCTGGTAGCGACCAGATTGGCCACCGAATTGTCTTTGCGCTGAATGGTCAGTGAGCACAGTTCGACGGCCAGCAATGCCCCCACCTGGTCAGGAAAAGCGCGCAGGTAGTCATGCATGCGGGCCACTCCGGCCGCGCCGGCCACGCAGCCCAGACCGAACAATGGGACGCGCTTGACGTCTTGTCGTAGTCCTACCCGGTTGGCCAGCCGTGCCTCCAGGGTCGGCACCGACAGCCCGGTAACCGTCGTCGAGAAGATGATGTCCACCTCCGACGGCTTGACCTTGGCCTGGTCCAGCGCTGCGAGCAGTGCCTGCTCAGCCAGGTCGAGAGCGACCTCGATGTAGACATCGTTGGCCTCGGTGAAGCCGCTGAGCTGGGCGTATTGCGCCAGCGGCAGCGCTGTGTGGCGGAAGTCCACCCCGGCGCTCAGCGCGAACCGCCGAAACTCCGGGCCGGCGAAATTGCTCAGGGCCGAAATGGTTTCGTCCTGACTGTGGCGGTGTTGTGGAAACGTGACGGCCACACCCGCCACGAACGGATTTGTAGTGGCAGTAGCAGTTGATGTTCTTGCGGGCGCGGAATTGTCCCGAATGATCCTCCCCATGTAGGTACCCACGTCGCCGCCGCCGGATCGGTTCAACTGGGTCGCCTGGCCGGTGCCGAGCGTGCAGACGCACGCTCGCGGGGGGCCGCCGCCGTGCGGCGTGCCTCCTCGCCGAGCTAGGTTGGAAACTGTGCGGATTCTCGTCAGCGGTGCCACCGGGTACGTCGGATCGCGGCTGGTCACGGCCCTGCTGGCGGACAAACACCAGGTGCTTGCCGCGACCCGCGACCCGGCCCGGCTCAAACGCTTAGGTTGGTTCGACGACATTACACCGGTCGTTCTCGACGCATCCGATCCCGCGTCGACGCAGGCTGCCATGCAGGACGCGGGCCAGGTCGACGTGGCGTATTACCTGGTGCACGGGATCGGTCAGCTCGGCTTTCGAGACGCCGACAACACCGCGGCCGCCAACTTCGCGGCCGCGGCCCGGGACGCCGGCGTGCGGCGCATCGTCTACCTGGGTGGCTTCGTGCCTGAGGACCAAGCGCTGTCGGAGCATCTGGCCAGCCGGGCCGAGGTTGCCGAGGCGCTGACGGTCGAAGACGGCGCGGAACTGGTGTGGCTGGGTGCGGCGATGATCATCGGCGCCGGATCGACGTCGTTCGAGATGCTGCGCTACGTCGGCGACCGCTTCCCGCTGATGCCGATACCGGGCTGGATGGAGAATCCGATCGACCCGATCTCCATCCGCGACGTGCTGCACTACCTCGTCGCCGCCGCGGACGCCGGCCAGGTGCCCGCGGGTGCCTATGACATTTGTGGCCCCGACACCACGTCGTACCGGGCTCTGCTCAAGACGTATGCACGTATCTCGGGCAGGTGGCATGCGTCGTTGCGGGTGCCCACCGTCGACACCGCGCTGGCGTCGCGGTTGACCGCGGTCGCGCTGCCGGTGCCGCAGGGGCTGGCCGGAGACCTGGTCGAGTCGTTAGATCACCCGATGCTGGCGTCCGACGCCCGCCTGCGGGTGCCCGACCCGCCCGGCGGCCTGCTCTCCGTCGACGACGCCATTGCGCTGGCATTGGCGGATCAGCGGAACCACCCGCCCCGGCCCGTCAACAACTTGGCCGACCCGCATCACCTCGCCGACAGCGACCCGATCTGGGCCGGCGGCGACGCGTTGCGCATCCGCCGGCTCGCCCGAGCGGTGACTCCACCCATCGCCCGGCGCACCCTGAGCTTGCTGAATTTGGTTCCGGGCCCGGTTGCCGGAGCGCTCCGCACCAGCCTCGACCTCCTCATCGCCCTGACCCCGAAGGTACGTCCTGCATGAGCCAGTCCACCGCTCCCTATCACACCAGCGTGTACACCGAGCTGCGTCGCGCCATCACCAATGTCGCTGTGCCACACCACGAACCGCCGTCGGTCGTGCAGCGCCGACGGATTGTCGTCGGGATCACCCTGGTGATCGGCGCGGTGCTGCTGGGGTTCTCGCTGCGGCGACACCCGGGCGAGGCGAGCTTCTACTGGCTCACGCTGGCGCTGGCGGCCACGTGGACCTCCGGCTCGTTCATATCCGGGCCGCTGCATCTCGGCGGTATCAACTGGCGCGGTCGCAACCAGCGTCCGGTCATCACCGGAACGACCATCGGCCTGCTACTGGGCGGCATCTTCGTGCTGGGCGGACTGATCGCCAGGGAGATTCCGACCGTCGCCGTTCTGATCACCCGGGTGCTGCAATTCGCCCATCAAGGATCGTTTTTGCTCGTCGTGCTGATCACCTTGGTCAACGGCGTTGCCGAGGAACTGTTCTTCCGCGGCGCACTCTACAGCGCGCTGGGCCGGCACTATCCGGTGACGATTTCGACCATCTTGTACATCATCGCCACCATGGCCAGCGGGAACGTGATGCTGGGCTTTGCCGGGCTCATCCTGGGAACCGTGTGCGCGCTGGAGCGCCGGGCCAGCGGCGGGGTGCTCGCACCGATGCTCACCCACTTCGTATGGGGTTTGATCATGGTGCTCGCGCTGCCCCCGCTGTTCGGCGTCTAAAACCTATCGGGCCGCGATGACGTTGCGCGCCAACGCACGCAGCGCGGCAGCATGCACGGGCCGCAACACAAACCAGTACAAGCGGCCCGGGATGCCGCGGGGGAAAAGGATCGCGCGCTGCACGTACCGGCTGCCGCCGCTTTCCTGTGGCGACACCGTGATCTCCAACCACGCCTGCCCGGGTGAGCGAACCTCCGCGTGCAGACGCAACTTCGCGCCCGGCTGGTGCTCGGCAACGGTCCAGCGTCCGACTGAGGTGCGTCGCCGCGGCGCGAAGGGGAACCGGTACCAGCGGCTGCCCGCCTGGAAAACGGCAGCGTTCTCGGCCGTCTTCCAGACGTCATCGGGCTGCGCAGCGGTGACCGCGGTGCGCACATCGGTGTAAACGATCTCCCCGGCCCAGTGCGGGTCGCTGGGCAGCGGCTCAGCCGGCTCCGACTCCAACGAGACCCAGGTCGCATCGGGGAGGCCACGCGCCGCGCGGTTGAGCGCCAACGCGACCGCGCGGCGATAGCCGATCAGGCCGCCCGGTGGCGGCTCGATGATCCTGTCGATGTCGAAGCTGTGCATCACCGCGTCGCATTCCAGTGACTCGATCAGCGGCCGCGCCAGCCCGGGCGGAATCGGCGTCACAAAGCCAACCCACAGGCTGGCGATCGTCGGCGTCAGGAACGGCAGCACGATCAAATACCGCTTGTGCAGCCGCGCAACCTCCGCGTAGACCCGCATCATGTCGCCGTACGTCAGCACGTTGGGCCCGCCGATATCCCACGTCCGCGATGACGGCACCGCTGCCGTCGCCGCCTCGACCAGGTAGTACAGCACGTCGTGCACCGCGATCGGCTGAATTCTGTTGTGCACCCACTTCGGTGTGGTCATCACCGGTAGGCGGTCGGTGAGGTGGCGGATCATCTCGAATGACGCCGAGCCCGACCCGACGACCACGCCGGCCTGCAGCACCACGGTCTCGATGCCGGAGTCAATGAGTTGGTTGCCCACGGCTTTCCGTGATTCCAGATGCGGCGAGAGTTTGCTGTGCTCCGGATGCAGGCCGCTGAGATACACGATGCGGCGTACCCCGGTGCGGCGAGCGGCCGTCACGACATTGCGCACCGCGCGGTTCTCCTCAGCGGCGAAGTTCTTCGACGAACCCATCGAGTGCACCAGGTAATAGACGACGTCGATCCCGTCGAACGCCGCGATCAGCGAATCGACATCACCCAGATCGCCCCGCGCCACCTCGGCCCGCGCGCGCCAAGGCACGTCCGCCAATTTGTCCGGATTGCGGGCCAGCGCTCGAACCAGGTAGCCCCTGTCCAGCAGTCGCGGCACCAGTCGGGCGCCGATGTAGCCGGTCGCTCCAGTGACCAGGCAGCGACTCTGTCCAACCGACACAGCTCTCCGTTCTGTTCTCGTTCGTCAGTTATTCGGAGCCGATGCGAGAACGGATTGCCCGGTTGGCCCAGAAAAAACGAGGCAAAACGAGGAAAAAAACGAGGAAAAACTAGGAATCAGTGAAGTTGGGGGTGCGGCGCTGCTGGAAAGCCCTTGCACCCTCGGCGAAGTCGGGTGACCGCAGCAGCCGCGACTGACCCGCGAATTCGCGCTCCAGGGCGGTGTCCAATTGCGTGAGGGTGGCGGCGTTGATCGCGTTCTTGGTCTTGCCGAACGCCACCGCCGGGCCCGCCAGCAACCTGGAGATCACTTGATCCACTTCGGCTTCGAAGCTGTCGGCGGGGTAGACGGCGCTGACCAGACCATAGGTCAGTGCCTCGGCGGCCGGCAGGCGCTCGGGCAACAGCGCCATCCGCATCGCCCGGATGCGTCCGATCGCGGCCGCCACCAAGGCCGACGCACCGCCGTCGGGCATTAACCCGATTTTCGTGAAGGCGAGCATGAAAAACGCTTTGTCAGAAGCCAATACGAGGTCGCACGCCAGCGCCAGCGAGACGCCGACGCCGGCCGCGGGTCCCTGAACGACGGCGACCACCGGACGCGGCAGGGCGCTGATGGCCCGCACCGCCCGATTGATTTCGGTGATGGTGTCGGTTCCCCCGTTGCGGTCGGCCACATCCTCGGCGCTCATGCTTGCGCCAGAGCAAAAGCCGCGGCCGGTCCCGCCCACCCGCACCACCCGGACTCGGGGGTCGGTGGCCGCTTGCTCTACGGCGTCGGCGATGCCGGCCAGCACCGACGTCGTCAGTGAATTCAGGCTCTCGGGGCGGTCGATGGTCACAGACGAGCACGCCGTCGGCCAGTGTCACCTGCAGACCTGCCACGGGTGTCAGTGTGTCGATCCCAGAATCCGGCATGGTTTTCACCATAGGTGACCGGGATGCACGGCCATCGCTGACGGCTGCGAAGATGCGAAACAACGTCAAAGCAGACGAAAGGTCGGTACACCCATGGCGGGACCGCTCAACGGATTGCGTGTTATCGAACTGGCGGGGATCGGGCCGGGCCCGCACGCCGCAATGATCTTGGGGGACCTCGGTGCCGACGTGGTGCGTATCGATCGCCCCTCGGGGGGTCCCAGTGGTGCCGCCAAGGACGCCATGTTGCGTAACCGGCGCCTGGTCACCGCCGATCTGAAGTCCGACCAGGGACGCGAACTCGTGCTCCGACTCGTCGCCAAGGCCGACGTGCTGATCGAGGGTTACCGCCCGGGTGTCACCGAGCGGCTCGGCCTGGGTCCCGAAGACTGCGCCAAGGTCAACGACCGGCTGGTCTACGCGCGGATGACCGGCTGGGGCCAGACCGGCCCGCGCAGCCAGCAGGCCGGACACGACATCAACTACATCTCGCTGAACGGCATCCTGCACGCCATCGGACGGGTCAACGAGCGGCCGGTGCCGCCGCTGAACCTGGTCGGCGACTTCGGCGGCGGCTCGATGTTTCTGCTGCTCGGCATCCTGGCCGCGCTGTGGGAGCGGCAGAACTCCGGCAAGGGCCAGGTCGTCGACGCCGCGATGGTGGACGGGTCCAGCGTGCTGGTGCAGATGATGTGGGCGATGCGGGTGACGGGAATGTGGACCGACGTGCGAGGCACCAACATGCTCGACGGCGGCGCGCCCTACTACGACACCTACGAGTGCGCCGACGGCCGCTACGTCGCCGTCGGCGCGATCGAGCCGCAGTTCTACGCGGCCATGCTGGCCGGACTGGGTCTGGATGCCGCCGACTTGCCGGGGCAGAACGACGTGACCCGCTGGCCCGAATTGCGCGCGATCCTGACGCAGACCTTCGCCGGCCGCGACCGCGACCAGTGGGCCAAGGTGTTCGCCGAGTCCGATGCCTGTGTGACGCCGGTGCTGGCGTTCGGCGAGGCACATACCGAACCGCATATCGCCGAGCGCAACACCTTCTACGAGATGAACGGTGGTCTGCAGCCGATGCCCGCCCCGCGGTTCTCGCGCACCGCGCCGGGCGAACCACGCCAGCCGTCGGCGCCGGTGGCCGACATCGAAGCGATACTCGGCGACTGGGTATAGTCCCAACCAACCAGTAGGTTGGCAAGCTCGGCCAGGATGACGGAAGGACTCGCCCGCATGGAGATCAGGGACGCTGTAGCAGTCGTCACCGGAGGAGCGTCAGGCCTGGGCCTGGCCACTTCCAAGCGGCTGCTCGACGCCGGTGCGCAGGTGGTGGTGCTCGACCTCCGCGGCGAAGACGCGGTTGCCGAGCTCGGCGATCGCGCGCGCTTCGCGCAGGCCGACGTCACCGACGAGGCGGCCGTCACCAGCGCGCTGGACATCGCGGAGTCGATGGGCACGCTGCGCATCTTGGTCAACTGCGCCGGCACCGGCAACGCCATCCGGGTGCTCGGCAAGGACGGCGTTTTCCCGCTGGCTGCGTTCCGCAAGATCGTGGACATCAACCTGGTCGGCACCTTCAACGTGCTGCGGCTGGCCGCGGAACGGATCGCCAAGACCGAGCTCATCGGTGAGGAGCGCGGCGTCATCATCAACACCGCCTCGGTGGCGGCCTACGACGGCCAGATCGGCCAGGCCGCCTACTCGGCGTCCAAAGGCGGTGTGGTGGGCATGACCCTGCCGATCGCCCGCGACCTCGCCGGCAAGAACATCCGGGTGGTCACCATCGCACCCGGCCTGTTCAACACGCCCCTGCTGGCCTCCCTGCCCGACGAGGCGAAAGTGTCGCTGGGCAAACAGGTGCCGCATCCGGCGCGGTTGGGCAATCCGGACGAGTACGGCGCCCTCGCCGTGCACATCATCGAAAACCCGATGCTCAACGGCGAGGTCATCCGCCTGGACGGCGCGATTCGCATGGCACCCCGCTGAAGCGGCAGAACCCACAAAAAGCCACAGGCCAAAAATTAAGCCCCCCGGGACTGCCGGGGGGCTTAACTGGCAAACACGATCGAAGCTATCGACGGAACCATTGCTGAAGTCGGGGGTTGGCTATAAGCAACCGCGCAAACATGCCCATGGTGTACCTCAGCTAGCCGTCGGCAGGGGCTGCCAGTCTTCGAACTGCTCCGAGGTTTCCCCTTCCACCAGCACGTCGCCGTGGTAGAGAGCTTCGAAGTCAGCCTTGATGACGTCGGCACACGAGTCGTCGATCCACATGACCATGAGCCTATGAGCCTGTTCTAAGGAATCGGTGAGCCACGATTCGGAAATTGGTGGCAATTATTACCGATCGGTAGGGTTTCGCCGCCCGGCGGCGGTTTTCGACCAAATATCCGTATCCGCGCGGTGAACCATCCCGGGGCCCCACTTCGTACTTAGGGCAGGGTGTTGTTTGACACCTGTAACTTAGCGCGGATAAGTTATCCAGGGTACGGTGCGTGGCCTGGCGGAGGTAGCCGCACCGCAGCGGAGGGAATCAGGAATGCTGCAGTGGATCGCTCGACTAGCCATCAGAGCGCCGCGGCGCATCATCGCCTTTGGCGTTCTGGTCTTCATAGCCGCTGCGGTCTTCGGCATCCCGGTCGCCAAGAGCCTGTCGCCCGGGGGTTTCATGGATCCCAACTCCGAGTCGGCGCACGCCATCCAGCAGTTGAGCGACAAGTTCGGGCAGAGCGGTCAGCAGATGCTGCTTCTGGTTACCGCACCCGGGGGCGCCAACAGCGAACCAGCCCGCAAGGTGGGCACCGACCTGGTCGACGGTCTCAAGCAATCGCCGCTGGTCTACAACGTGTCCTCGCCGTGGACCGTGCCACCCGAGGCCGCCGGCGATCTGATCAGCAAGGACGGCAAATCGGGTCTGATCGTGATCAACGTCAAGGGCGGTGAAAACTACGCGCAGAACAACGCGCAAACCCTCGGCGACCAATTCGCCCACGACCGTGACGGCGTCACCGTACTTGCCGGTGGCGCGGCGATGCAGTACGCGCAGATCAACAAGCAGAACCAGGACGACCTGCTGCTGATGGAGATGATCGCGCTTCCGATGAGCTTCCTGGTGCTGGTCTGGGTGTTCGGCGGGCTGCTGACGGCGGCGTTGCCGATGGCGCTGGGGGCACTGGCCGTGGTCGGCTCGATGTCGGTGTTGCGGCTGGTCACGTTTACCACCGAGGTGTCGATCTTCGCGCTCAACTTGAGTACCGCGCTGGGGCTGGCGCTGGCCATCGACTACACCCTGCTGATCATCAGTCGCTATCGCGACGAGGTGGCCGAGGGCGGTGACCGGGAAGAGGCACTGATCCGGACCATGGCCACGGCCGGCCGTACCGTCCTGTTCTCGGCGGTAACCGTGGCGTTGTCGATGTCGGCGACGGCCTTGTTCCCGATGTACTTCCTCAAGTCGTTCGCCTATGCAGGCGTGGCCACGGTGGCCTTCGTTTCCACGGCCGCCATCGTGATAACCCCGGCCGCGATCGTGCTGCTGGGTCCCCGGCTGGACTCATTCGATGTGCGCCGGCTATTGCGCCGGGCGCTGCGGCGCAAAGACCCGGTGCACAAGCCGGTCGAGGAGTGGTTCTGGTATCGGTCCAGCAAGTTCGTGATGCGCCGTTGGCTGCCGGTCGGACTTGCCGTCGGCGGGCTGCTGGTGCTGCTGGGGCTGCCATTCTTCTCGGTGAAGTGGGGTTTCCCGGACGACCGGGTGCTGCCGCCTTCGGCGTCGTCGCATCAGCTCGGTGACCAGTTGCGCACCAATTTCGCTCACGATTTTGCGATGACGGTGCCGATCGTCGTCCCGGATGCCGGCAGCGTGAGCCCGGCGGATCTGGATCGTTATGCCGCCGATCTGTCGCGCGTCCCCAACGTGGCCGCGGTGTCAAGCCCGACGGGGACGTTTGTGAACGGGGAACGCAAGGGACCGCCGAGCACGGGCGCCGGGTTGGCCGATGGCAGCGCATTCCTGACCGTCAATAGCACGGCACCGGAGTTTTCCCAAGCCTCCGACACCCAGCTCAAGCGCCTGCACGCCGTGCCGGGGCCGGCCGGGCGATCGGTCGAAATGGCCGGTGTCGCACAGATCAACCGGGACAGCGTGGACGCGGTGACGGAACGACTTCCCGCGGTGCTGGGGCTCATGGCCGCCATCACATTCGTGCTGCTGTTCCTGCTCACCGGCAGCGTGGTGCTGCCGGTGAAGGCGCTGGTCTGTAACGTGCTGTCGCTGACCGCCGCGTTCGGATCGCTGGTCTGGATCTTCCAGGACGGCCATCTCGGGGCGATGGGGACGACGCCGAGCGGGACGCTGGTGGCGAACATGCCGGTGCTGTTGTTCTGCATCGCTTTCGGCCTGTCCATGGACTACGAGGTGTTCTTGATCTCCCGTATCCGCGAATACTGGCTGGCTTCTGGAGCCGCTCGGCCGGCACGAGTGAGCGCACGCGAGGCGCACGCTGCCAACGACGAGGCTGTCGCGCACGGCGTGGCCCGCACCGGCCGGGTGATCACGGCCGCCGCGTTGGTGATGTCAATGTCGTTCGCGGCCCTGATCGCCGCTCACGTGTCGTTCATGCGGATGTTCGGTGTCGGCCTGACACTCGCCGTGTTTGCCGATGCCACCCTGATCCGGATGGTCCTGGTTCCGGCCTTCATGCATGTGATGGGCCGATGGAATTGGTGGGCGCCCAAGCCCCTGGTGTGGGTCCATGAGAGGTTCGGCATCAGTGAGGCGGGCGCCGAGCTGGGGCCGGCGCAGCGACCGGACGAAGACGAGCCTGCCGAGGACACGTCGGAGCACAACGGACGGCCGGTGCACGTCTCGGTGACGCGTAGTGGTTAGTGTCTCGACCGGCGGCCCGGAAACGCGACGGGGCTCGCCAGCGTGCCCCCCGTGGATCGGGTGATCTGCTCCGTCACGAAATCCTGGACGCGGCCACCGAGCTGCTGCTGGAGACCGGGCAGGCACGGGCGGTGTCGATCAGGTCGGTGGCCCAGCGCGTCGGTGTCACGCCGCCATCGATTTACCTGCACTTCGAGGACAAAGACGCGCTGCTGGACGCGGTGTGCGCACGCTACCTGGCCCGACTCGACGGGGAAATGGAGCGCGTGGCCATCGGGCAACGGTCCACCGTGGCCGTGCTGCGCGCCCAAGGCCTGGCCTATGTGCAATTCGCCCTGCGAACCCCGGAGTTGTACCGGCTCGCCACCATGGGTGAGTGGCGGTCGGGCAGCAACGTCGACATGGCCTTGGCCAGCTCGGCGTTCGAGCACATGCGAGCCTCCGTGCAGGCGCTAATGGACGAGGGCGTCTACCGCACCGACGATCCGACCACCATCGCGCTGGAACTCTGGACCGTTGCGCACGGGGTCGCGGCGATTACGGTCGCAAAGCCGCATCTGCCGTTCGGTGATGTCGAGGGTTCACCGACCGGGTGTTCGGGGCAGTGCTGTGCGGTCATATGGTCGCCGGACTGGTCGGTGCGAACGCCACCTCTGAGCAGATGGTGGACTGGGTACTCGCACATGGCCCAGGGGAGGAGGAGCACGGGGATGACGCAGACGGCGACGCCCAAGGTCGATAACCCGTTCTTCTCTCGCATCTGGCCCATCGTCGTTACCCACGAAGCCGCGGCCGTGCGTGCCCTGCGTCGGGAGAATCTGGCCGGCTTGTCGGGTCGGGTGCTCGAAATGGGTGCGGGTGTCGGAACGAACTTTGCGCATTATCCGCGGACCGTGGACGAGGTGGTGGCCGTAGAGCCCGAGCCGCGGTTGGCGGCCCGCGCCCGCGTCGCGGCCGAGCACGCGCCGGTTCCGGTCGTCGTAGTCAACGAAACGGCAGAGGGGTTCAGCGACGGGGAGCCGTTCGACGCGGTGGTGTGCTCGCTGGTCTTGTGCTCGGTGCACGACCCGGTCACGGTGCTGCGGCGCCTGCGAGCGTTACTCCGGCCGGGCGGGGAGCTGCGGTTTCTCGAGCACGTGGCCAGTTCGGGCTTCCGGGGACGAATGCAGCGGTTTGTCGACGCGACGTTCTGGCCGAGGCTGTTGGGCAACTGCCATACCCATCGCGATACCGAGCGCTCGGTCGTGGACGCGGGATTCGAGGTCGTGACGTCCAGGCGAGAGTGGACGTTGCCTGCCTGGTCTCCCATGCCGGTATCGGAGTTGGTGGTAGGCCAGGCCCGCCGGGCCTAGGTTTTTCGGTTTCCTTTCGCCGAGCCTGCGCTCAGGGCGTGCGTTTGCGTCGAACGGTGACCCTGGGCGCAGGCTGGGAGCCACTAACGCAGACTCGACGCGCGGTATTCGCGCGCATCGCGGACCCGGACGACGATTCCCGCTGGACGATCCCCCGCGATCACGCGGATGACGATCCAGCCGAGCCGATCTATTGCCTCTCTGCGGCGGATGTCCTTTCTGTATTGCCGGGTGTCGACGCGGTGTTGTTCGCCGTCGTACTCGGCGGCGACCATTAGGTCCTCCCAGCCCATATCGAGGTAATACGTAGTCCCGTCGGAAGTAATGACCGGTATCTGGGTGGTCGGCCGCGGCAAGCCAGCTTCGATCAGCAGCAGACGCAGCCATGTCTCCTTGGGCGATTGCGAACCCGCGTCTGCGAGTCCCAGTGCCGTCTCGAGTTGTCTGAGACCGCGTGCGCCGCGATGGCGGTCGGCGATATCGAAGACTTCGTCGACTTTGATGCCGGTAGCGCGCATCAGGGCGTCTAAGTGGGCGATTGCGGCTCCCATTGGCTTGCGACGACCGATGTCGAAAGCGGTCCGTTGCGGAGTAGTCACGCGGAGGCCGGTGACGAGGCCGTACTCGTCCGGTTCGAGCGATCTGTCATAGGTTCGTATCCCGCGTGGCGGCCGCGCATTCGACCAGATCAACTCGACGAGCAGCTGTTCGTCCACCCATTTCGAGCCATGCCATGCCGCCGCGGTCAGCCCGGCAATGATGCCCTGGCGGTGCGACCACAGCCACGCTGCTACCGCGCGCTGTCGTAAATTCAAGGTCAGTTGCTGCTCACGAGGTACATAGACATCGGGAAACACGGCCCGGAATCGGGATCGAAGCTGATGGCGTCGCAGCGCTCCACGGGCCACTGCTTCACTGCCAATAAACGGTTCGTCGCTCGTCATGACGGCAGATTCGCCGACCACGCCGACGCGGCCTGACCGATTCTGCGCCCACGGCGCGATCCTGTGCACTAACCAGAATCTGTGCGCAGGTTCGGCGCCAGGGGCGCAGACTCGGTGCCGCTAGCGCAGCTACTTCAGCAAAGCGGGCAGTCGCTCCAACAAGCCGGGCAACGCGCGACTCGCGGACTCACGAATGCTGATGGTGGCGCTGCTGGTCAACGGCGTGGGCTCCGGATTGACCTCGATGACGGCCGTGCCGCGCGCCAGCGCGAGTTCGGGTAGGCCGGCCGCCGGATACACGATCGCTGACGTCCCGACCACTACCACCACGTCGGCGGCCGCGGTCGCTTCGACCGCGGCTTGCCATGGTCCCTCGGGCAAGGGCTCGCCGAACCACACGATGTCGGGCCGAATCAGGCCCCCGCAGTGGCAGACCGGCGGTTCCACTTCAATCGTCGGTTCGGCCAGTTCGGGAAGTGTTCCGGTATAGGGCATACCGCAACGGTCACAACGGAATTCGAAAAGGCTCCCGTGCAGGTGGTGTACGGGAGTGCTACCGGCGCGCTCGTGCAAGTCGTCGACATTCTGGGTGATGACGGTGACCTCGGCATGGTCCTGCCAGGCGGCGACGGCGCGGTGCCCTTCGTTGGGTTCGACTTTGGCCACCAGATAGTGACGCCACAAATACCATCCCCAGACCCGCTCGGGGTTGCTGTGCCACCCTCGGGTGCTGGACAGCTCGTAAGGGTCGAAGCGGGCCCACAATCCGTTCTTGTCATCGCGGAACGTCGGCACGCCGCTCTCCGCGGAGATCCCCGCGCCGCTAAGCACCGCCACTCGCATCCCACAAACATAGCCGTGCTTAGGAGATACTGGATACGTGGAACTGCGGGATCTGTTACGGGTGGACGTCAAGGCGGGCAAACCGTTATTCGATCAAGTCAGGAACCAGGTGATCGACGGAGTCCGGGCCGGCAAGTTGGCGCCGGGCACCAGGCTGCCGACGGTGCGCGACCTGGCCGGTCAGCTTGGTGTGGCGGCCAATACCGTGGCCCGCGCCTATCGCGAACTGGAATCGGCGGCGATCGTCGAAACACGCGGGCGCTTCGGCACTTTCATCTCCCGCTTCGATCCGACCGACGCCGCGATGGCGGCCGCTGCCAAAGAGTACGTCGAAGTCGCCCGGGCGCTGGGCCTGACCAAATCCGACGCGATGCGTTACTTGACGAACGTCCCTGACGACTAAGTCGCGCGCTGACCGAACTCGAGCAGCGTCAGGCTCGGACGCAGCCTGTCGAGCATGGGCAGCCGATACACCGTCCACTGCGCCGCGTTGAACATCAGGCCGCGGCCCGACGGCAGGTGCAGGTCGCGGACGCTGCGAACCCCTGCCACTTTTTTCGACAAAGCGGCGGCCTGCGCCACGGTCAGGCTGAAGGGCATCGTCGGCATCTTGTAGCGCATGGAGGTTCGGACGCCGAGACGGGTCCAGAGCGCGAACCAGCGCGGCGGCATGTCAAAAAGCATCTGGCCACTGGGAAACCTCTTGGCGCACTGGCCGATCAGGTCCAACGCCTGTTCGGGCTGCAGGTACATCAGCAGTCCCTCGGCGGTGATGAACACCCCGCCGGACGGGTCGACGGCGTCCATCCAGCTGTAGTCCAGCGCGGATTGGGCGCAGACCGAAACCCGCGGTGACGACGGCAGCAGTCGGTTCCGAACGTCCACGATCGGTGGCAGATCGACTGTTAACCAACGGAATTGGCCGTCAGTAAGGGCTGCGTCCAGACGCCAGAAGCTGGTCTGCAGGCCCTCGGCCAGCGCTACCACCGTGGCCGTCGGGTGCTCCGCCAAATAAGCCAGGGCCTGGGTGTCGAAGGCCCGCGCGCGCAGCGCGAAGTCCTGGCGGGTCGGGCCGAACTTCGCGAAGTCGAAGTCGATCGAGTCGACCAGGGCTATCGCCATCGGGTCTTCGATAATCGAATGCTGGCGGCGCGCCTCGGCGGCCCGAGCATTGAGCGTCAGCAGGGCGGTCTCGGACACCCCGGTAAGGCTGACCCGCTGCCTGGCCGGCTCTTGGGCGGTCATCGCAACACCTTAGCCAGCGTGCGCAGGTTGCGGGTGGTGGTCGACGACTTATAGCGCGGCTTGCCCATCGTCTTGCCGATGGTGCTGTCCAGGGTGCTGCCTTTTGCCACCTGCCAGTAGACGACGCCGACGCCGCGGCTGATCTTTTCGTCGGGACCCGGTTGATCGGCCAGCGCGGCGAGTTCGTCGAGCACCGCCGCATCGGTGACGAAGGTGACGTAGGACTGGTAACCCTCGACTTCGCGTTCGTAGGGATAAGCATCGGAGATTGAGCGCACGGTATCGATGTCGTACGCCAGCACCCAGGCGTCGTAGCCAAACTTCTCGCGCAACGCGGCTTCGGCCTTCTTGCGCACCGTCGCGACCTTGGCGGACGACTCCAGCAGCACGTTGCCACTGGCCAGGATGGTGCGCACATTGGTGAATCCGGCGTCGGTCAACGCGGTGGCCACCTCCGCCATCTTGAGGTTGACGCCGCCGACGTTGACGCCCCGCAGGAATGCCGCAAACCGAGTCATAACCATCAATTCCACCAGCCCGCGGGATCGGGCCGATCGAAGTGGGCGACGTAGGCTTTCGCGAATGGGACGCCAAGTCTTCGACGACAAATTGCTAGCCGTGATCAGTGGGAACTCGATGGGGGTGCTGGCCACCATCAAGCAGGATGGTCGTCCCCAGCTGTCGAACGTGAGTTATCACTTCGATCCGCGCGAGCTGGTAGTGCGGGTATCGATCACCGAGCCGCGCGCCAAGACGCGCAACCTGCGTCGCGACCCGCGGGCCTCGATCCTGGTCGACGCCGACGACGGATGGTCGTATGCCGTGGCCGAGGGCACCGCAACACTGACGCCGCCGGCGGCCGCGCCCGACGACGACACCGTCGAGGCGCTAATTGCTTTGTACCGCAACATCGCCGGTGAACATCCGGACTGGGATGAATACCGGCAGGCCATGGTCACCGACCGGCGCGTGCTGCTGACCCTGCCGATCTCGCATGTATACGGCCTGCCACCGGGCATCCGGTAGTCCACAACGCTAGGCTGCCCCTATGGCTGAATCGAAGCCCCCAGAGGACGAGAACAAGCGCAAGTTCCGTGAGGCCCTTGAACGCAAGACGGCCAAGTCGTCGGGCGGATCGGACCACAAGGACAGCGGCGGCAAGCAGTCGCGGACGCACGGCCCGGTGGAGAACCGTCGGGAATTCCGCCGCAAGAGCGGTTAGCGTCGACCCAAAGTCGTTGATCTACAACTCTTTTCCGTTTGCGATGCATGATGCGATGGCCCCGAACGTGGCTAGGGCCTCTTGTCCATGAGTCGTTAGCCCTATCCGCGGGAAAATGTTGACGGACGACGTCCTCCGGGTCCACGCCGGCGCGTCGTCCCCGTGCCATCGCAACGAGTTCGACTAGTTCCCTAGTTGCAAGCGGGATACCCGCAAGACGTACCGTATGCCTGGTAAGGCGTTCAGTATCTGGCCCGGTCTTCCAGCGGAGGGCTACCAGGTTCTCGGCTGACACCTGGGCTGTCCGCCGGCCAAACCGAAGGAGGCGGTCCCATGACGATTGCGAATATGTCCGCGCTGGACGCGATCGGTGCCCGCGCCATTCCGGAGTTCAACGGCATTCATGACATCTGGCCACGCGGAAAAAGGTTGGCCGCGGTCCGCGAGGCCGCAGCGGCATATAAGGCCCGGTTCAAGAGTCAGGGCCAGATTCACGCTGTGCGGTCGGTTGATGTCGCGACGGCGCCGTACCCGACTGGTTTCGCGTTCCACTTCGCCGCGATGGCACCGCACGTGCCGATGATCTCGATCATGAACCGGATGACCGTCGTCGAGTATGACGACTTCGCCGGGGAGCGCCGGATCCTCGTGTTCGAACCGACCGTGACCGCGGGGTCGGCGGAGGCACCGTTCTATCGGTCTCTGCTCGAACTGGGCGAGAAAGTACCGCTCGGCTTGGGACTGCGGCTGACCGAGGCGGCCTACCTCAAGTACTACAACGAACCTCAGGACGCACTGCGCCAACTCGGGCTGAGTCCCGACGACATCGACTACGTCACCTTCGACCACCTCCACGTCCAGGACCCGCGAATGATCCTTGGTTCGAGCACGGTGATCCCGGGTGAGGCGGCGCCGCGGACCCCGATCTTCGGCAATGCCAAGCTGCTCGCTCACACTCGCGAGGTGGCGACATTCGAAGCGCTGCACCCGATGCAGTGGGCATGGTATGTCGAGGACGGCATGGACGGCGTCGATCCAGGCTCGATCATCACGTTCGACGGCGACATCGAACTCGGCGTCGGCGTCACACTGATGTGGACCCCAGGCCACACGGATGGCAACCACTCGCTCGTCGTCAACACCCCCGACGGGGTGTGGGTCTCCTCCGAGAACGGCGTTTCGGCGGATAACTGGCAACCCAAGCTGTCGAAGATCCCAGGCGTGAAGGCCTACTCCAAGCGCTACGGCCGCGAGGTTGTGCCGAACGCCAACACCCTTGAAGACCCCCTGGACCAGTACGACTCGATGATCAAAGAAACGATCCTCGCCGATCCGTGCAAGGCCGACCCACGCTGGCTGCAGATTCAGCCGTCATCGGAATTGATGGCGTGGAAGCGTTTTTGGCCGGTTGTGCCGGGCATCACCCACGGCGGACTCAACTATGGCCAACTCTCGCGCCGACCCCGCTGAGGGGAGTCACCCATCGGCCCTGGTCCGTCAGGGTTGCTCCCGAATTCCCCGGCATGCCTTCGCGAATATCGCCGCAAAGGCTACATCACGACCGGGTGCCGGCAGCCGGCTCGCATTCAACGAGCACCTCAGCCACTTGTCTATCGCTTTTGCCAGCGCGATGGAGGCACGGGCTGTCAGCTAGCCCTGTTTCGCGGTCTCCTCCAGATACGGGGTTAACCCGAATCTCTCAGCGAGCGTCAGCCAATCCGCCGCCGAGACCACATAAGTAGGGCGTTCATTCGGCCGACGAACATCGCCGCGCCACGAAAACCGAAATCGCGACCCCACCATGTCGAGACATCCGATGGTCAGTGGTTGCACGCCGGGAACACACACGACCACGCCGGGAACCGCGGAGTAGTCATGCGTGCTGCCATCGCCGCTCGTGACACTATCGGGCTGGCAGATCGCGGGTGTCGCGTTCACCTGCGCACGCGCAGCCGAGGCGCTGAGCGCGTTGGTGTTCGGGTCGATCGCCTGGATCGCGTCATTGTCCACGTCAAGGACAACGCTCGGTCGCCAGAGTGATCGTTGGAGTCGTCGTTGTTTTCGGAATGCAAACGACCCCAGCTGTTCGGCCAACAGGGGGTTGGGAAACAGCAGACAACGAGTCGGTTCCCCCAGTGCAGGCCCGCGTATATCCAACTCAGTCCGACCGCCACTCATGGCGAGGAGCTCGTCGAACTCTGCATCCCATAACCAGGCGTCGACGGCCGGGACGGGCGGCGCGTCGAGCCGGGTCGCGGGAGCAATGCGACGATCTCGTCCGCCGAGAACAAAGCGGTGTGAGCCACGTCGCAGGTGAAGCGCCACGCCCATCGTCACCCAGGGGCCTAGCTTTGCATCAACGAATGAAAAAGCATCGCGCGGCCGCTGATTGACGATCAGGCCCTCGCTCGTGACGTCGATGACGATCGTCCGGCGCGAACGCCACCACAAGTAGGCGGTCCAACCCAAGAGGATGGCGGTCCCCACGCCCAAGCCCACAAAGGACCCCACGGCCGCGCCCAGCCCCAAGCCCCAGCCGACCCCCAAGCCCACGCCGAGCCCCAAGCCGTATACGACAATGACGGACCGGATATTGGTAGCAAGTTCATTCATTTTGGAGGAAAGGGATGGGGCGCAGGCGACGAACTGGCGCGACGCAGCCGATCTGTCGTTGGTGCTCATCCGGAAAGGATCCCACTCAGGCTCTCCGGAACAGTCCTATCTGGCTGTCGACGCGCTGCTGGACGACAACCCATTCGCGTTGCTGGTCGGCATGTTGCTCGACCAGCAGTAGACGATTACAACTGTCGGCCCGCCTACAGAAACGCTCGATTGCCGTACCGATCAAGCGAAACGAATTCCCCGACCGGTCTGCGCGTCGTGGGACCGTATCTGCCGATCGGCCAGCCAAGAGGCACCACCGCGCATGGAGTGACGTTCCACGGCAAGCCCAGGACTCGCTTCGCCGCGAACGTGCTCCACAGCGGCATGGTGATCAGCGCCGCGCCCAGTCCGGCCGCACGGGCCGCCAACAAGAGGTTTTGCACCGCGGGATAGATGGAGCCGTAGGCGCTGCTGGCCGCGATCGTTGGATAGGGCGCAATTACACCTTTGATGCATGCCACCACGACCACGGGGATGTCGTCGAAGTGGTCAGCCTGCCATCGCACGGCCTTTTCGATGCGAAGCATCTTGTCGTCCATGCGTTTTTGTAGGGTGCGCTTGTAAATCGGCCCGAAGGCATTCATCGCGAGGCGGTTCAGGCGGCCGAGTTTCGCGACAACCTCGCGGTCCTTGACCACGATGAACTCCCAGTTTTGGGCGTTCGAACCAGTCGGCGCCTTCATTGCCAGCTCGAGAATGTGAAGCACGAGCGAGTCGTCAACCGGGTCACTCTTGATCCGACGGATCGCCCGTTGCGTACGCATCGCCTCTTCGAGCGGCATGGCTAAGGGCTCTTGCTGCGTCATGACCATGATTCCAACACGGTCGGGCCACCCATGGGGCTGTCTCGGGCAAACGCTAAATCGACGGGCTGCCTCGCCGCCGCGCAGGCCTGGACTGGCCGAGTGCCGAACATGCGACTAGCCGGTGATCCGGCGGCCGATGCCCTGCTTGATCGGAGTCCTCTCGCGCAGTCATAGGGATGCTCGACCAGCAGTGCCGAATTGTGACGGTTCAACCTTGAGGCGTTGTGAATAGGCTGATCGAAGGGTCGGCTTGGCCTGGTTTGCCGCGCAGGCTGCCCCGGGTGCTCGGATGTCCGAAGTTCACTTGCGATGGGTCATTTTGGTACGCCCAGTCCGCCACGATGGTGCGTTGAATGAACTTCCAGCGGCCGTCGTGTTTGGTGTACGTGTCCAGGTACCGGCCACCGATGATGACGTCTATGTCGTGTTTGGGACCGGCGAAGGTGTGAAACACCAGGCAGTAGATCTCACCACGGCCCGTGTCGCCCTCGATCACGAAGTTCGTTGTGGTGACGTTGTGTTGGGAGACACGCACATACGGCTCTGCCGCCTGTAGTTGTCCGATGAACTGTTCGACGCCGCCCGTCGAGAACGAGCCGTGAGAGTCGGTCGCGTCGGGGTGGTACAGGCTCCGAAGCGCTTCATAATCGGCGCGGTCGACGGCCCGGCAATAGGCAGTGACGAGCTGATGCAGTTCGTCCCGGGCCAGCATTAGTGCCAACTTGGCCTCATCAACCACCACGCCACGATAGCCCGGTAGTTAGGTGCTGGTCGTCAGCGCCGTTCTGGTGGGTAGTGCCAAAACTGTCGGTCATCGGTCTTAGGGATTTACGGAAGGGAGGTCGTTCACATTGAAGCTTTGGCTCGCTCAAGAACCTGAGGCCGACAGGCTACTGGCCGAGAATCCGTTGGCCCTGCTAGTCGGGATGGCTCTTGATCAGCAGATTCCACTCGAAAAAGCGTTTCGTGGACCGAATGTAATTGAAGAGCGCATGGCCGCGAATGATCTCCAACGTGTTGCGGTCGGCCAGCAAACGTACGCTTGCAAAAATGAACACCCAGCTGCTGAGGGTGCTCGCCGGCACAGCGATGACTGCCGGCTGCGTTTCGGCGGTTGCCCCTTCCTTGCCCGGGTGTTTTGCCACCACCAACATGTTTCCGGCGGCCCCCACAGTGCCATTTACTCCCTGTATGGAAATCCCGCCGACCTGAGTCGAGCTTTCAACCAATACGGTGCTCCGATCCCATGCCCGGGAACAACCGATCCGGGACCGATCCCTTGGCAGGGCGGAATGATGAAGTGTGGACATGACGTCTACCCTCAAACGAACGGTTTCATAGTCACCTGGACCAGGGACGCGGATCTTGTGCTCGTGAACGTGGACGGCGGTGACCTCAGCGACTTGTACGGCTGGTGGCTCGCCGCCCGCTGAGCAGGTTCGCGCAGCGCTTGACTGGCCGAGTGCCGACGCGCCACCGTACTCACCCGATACCCCGCGCGCCGCACCCCGAGGGCGGCAGGCGAACTGGCAACAGGGTGACGCTAGTGACCCGACGAACCCTGTATCCGGCAGCGAGCCGTGAGAGTCGACGCATTCACCTCGAGTGCCTCATTGCCGGTGCCGTGGTAGGTGAGGTCCAGGTTTGCGTGCGCCTTCAGCGTTTGGGCGATGTTGGTGAAGTCGGTCTTGAGTTGGTCCGAAGGCGCCTCGGCGGCCAATGTCTCTGCGTGCGTTGCGGCGGTCAGTAACGCAGTATTGCTCCATCCATGCGCCCGATACTCCTTAGCTGCGTCCGCTTCCTGCACAGCCATGATGGCGCTCCACACTCCCTGTGAGCCGTCCCAGAGTTTGAGAAAGTCGGGACAAAACGAGGAGTTGTTGGATGACCTGGCAACACCGCTGGCGGACCCATTCCCAAGGAACACCGTATAGACGACAAAATTAGAGGCCAGCGGCACCGCTACGGCGACGAGCACCGTGGCTATCACGAACACGACCTTGTCAGCGCCAGAGTGACCAGACCGGACCGCGATCGTCACACCAATGATCACGACCGCGATCATCACCACGATAACCAGCGGATGCGGCAGGTATTTGAACTCCACGCCCTCAACCACCAGGACTGCAAATGCCAGTAGGGCCAGCCCAGCCAGAACGAACCAGACTTTGCGTGCGCCAGACGGACCCGTCGTCGTGACGGGTGACTGCGTGGGCGTGACGGGCGTGGGCGGGGGCGGCAGCTTTGGCGGAGGCGGCAGTGATGCCACGTAGTCGGGGTGCTGCTCCGGTGGGTACCACTTGAGATCCGACGCTTGCCACCACTTGGGTCCCTGCGGTTCGTCAGTCATGGTGCCCTCCCCGCACAGGGAACAGATCCGGCATTCGCGAATGGGCCTGCCAGACTATTCACGGAAGCCAAGCTCACCAGAGCTGGACCCTTGAGAATGCGCCCGACCGGGCGACGACGGCCACTGCACGAAGCGCCGCGTAGTCTTAGACTGGCCGAGTGCCGAAACTGCAGCTTGTCCAAGATCCGGCCGCCGACGCGCTGCTGGACGACAACCCATTCGCGTTGCTGGTCGGGATGGTCTTGGATCAACAGATTCCTCTCGAAGTAGCCTTCGCGGGACCGAAGAAGATCGCGGACCGGATTGGCGGCTTGGACGCGGGCGAGATCGCCGACTACGACCCGGAAAAGTTCGCCGCGCTGTGCTCGGAAAGGCCTGCGATACACCGCTTTCCGGGATCGATGGCCAAGCGCATCCAGGCGCTCGCGCAGATCATCGTGGACCGTTACGACGGCGACGCGGCCGCATTGTGGACGTCCGGGGACCCCGACGGGAACGAGCTGCTGCGACGGATAAAGGGGTTACCCGGCTTTGGTGAGCAGAAGGCGAAGATCTTTCTGGCGTTGCTCGGCAAGCAGTACGGCGTGACGCCGACGGGCTGGCGGGCGGCGGCCGGCGATTTCGGTAAAGCGGGCACCCACATCTCCGTCGCCGATATCGTCGACGCCAAATCACTCGGCCAGGTGCGATCGCACAAGAAGCAGATGAAGGCAGCAGCCAGGCGGACAAACAAAAGTAAGGAAAGGCGGCAACGTGAAGACACATCTGACGTGTCCGTGCGGAGAAGCCCTCGAGGGTAAGGACGAGGACGAGCTGGTCGAAAAGACCCAGGCTCACCTTGCCAGCGTTCACCCCGGTCTGGAATACGACCGCGACGCCATCCTGTTCATGGCCTACTGACCCATGCCGCGAGCGCCCGCGGATAACTGCGGGCGCTCGCGCTGGGGGAGGGTCGCTGGCTAGGCTCTAGGGCCCTTCTAGGGCACTACTGTCGATCCGATCGTGGGCATGAACTGGCACTGCCTGTCCTTGGTGCTGACCTGCCCGAAGATCGTGGACATGATGCTGCCTGATCCGGTATCGGCGATCACGGTCAACGTCGTTGGCCCGTTCGCATTGATGTCTGAACGCGGTTTCAGGGTGGCGCTGCCGGACTTGCCGGTGGTCAGGTTCACCCACGTGACGTTCAACGGCAGCTTCTGCGTCTCCGCGGGTCCAGGGGTGCCGATGGCGGTGAACACATAGGCGGTCTGGCCCGGTCCGGGGCCGGGCGTCGGGATCTTGGCCGGCCCGGCGACGGACAACGCGGTTGCTATCGAGTTAGTGCCGTCCCCAAGGCAATTGGTGCCGATCGAGGGGTACATGAAGTCCTGGGTGGGCGGCGCGTCCGGGCCGAAACCGGGAGCCGCGGCGGGGGTCCCGGTCGGCGTAGCGGCCGGAATCGGGTCGGCCGCAGGAGCGGGGCCCGTCGTGGCCGGGGCAGCTCCGGGGGCCGAGACGGGCGCGACGGTTGCCGGTGGCGGTGCGCCAGCAGGCTGGTTCACCGCCGGCGGGGCCGCCTGCGCCGCGACGGGGCCGGGACCCGCCGCGTGGGTTGGGTCAACGCCGGTAGGCAAGTGCGCCAGGCCCCGGGCTCGATACCTTCCGGTGGCGTATGAGGTACCGGCGTGGCAGCAGCCGGCACGCCGAGCGGCGGCGATCCGGGGTTCGGCGGCTCCTGCACGAACTGGTTCACCGACGCCGCGACGTTCCTGGACTCGGTAGGCGCGGTCGGATTGTGGGTGAACGCTTGCGCCGCGGCCATGAGCAGCTGTGACGCCTGCGCAGGGTCGCTGGCAGCTTGCTGGATTATCGGGCTCAACTGCGACAGCGCCGGCAGGCCCGGTAGCAGTTCAGCGGGGTTCGGCGGTGTCACCGGATCGGCTGCCGCGCTCGGGCACAGCCCGAACGCGGCAGCCGACGCCGTGGCGACAACGGCCAAACCTTTGGACAGATTCCAAATGCTTGCCACGATGTCCTCCGGTCCTCGGTAGTGGGTTAGCGGTTAATCGAGCCGCTCAGGGCAGGGCTGCAAGCAGCGTCTGAGGCACGGGCTTGGTAGCCGGAGCGCCCGGCCTGGCCGGAGTGGCCGGCGCCGCGGGTTGCGCGGCCGGCAGCGCGCTCGAGGCGATCGCCGCTATGTCGGCCGGCAGCGAAATCTGCGGCGGCACATTCACCGGCAGGCCCGGCAACGCGGGCATGTCAACCTTCGCCTGCGGCATCCCAGGTACCGCCGGCACGGCGGCGGAAGCAGGTGCGACAGGGGTGGTGACGCCCGGGATGGAGCCTGGCAATCCCGGAATCCCTGGAATCGACGGGATCGTCGGGACCGCCGGCACTGCCGGAGCCGCAGGTACCGGGGCCGTCAGCCCCGGGATGGAAAGTGGCAACCCGGGAATCGCCGGGCTCGCCGGTGCGGCCGGTGTCGCAGCGGCTGGCGCCGTCAACCCCGGGATCGGAGCGTTGAGCCCGGGAATAGTAGGCGTTGCCGCGGGCGCAGGGGTGGCTGCGGCAGCTGCCGGCGCCGACAGCCCCGGAATGGGAGCGTTGACTCCCGGAATGGTTGGGGTTCCCGCCGGAGGAAGCGAGGGGGTGGTGGCGGCGGGAGGTATCCCCGGAAGGGTGGCGCTGATCCCGGGAGCGGTTGGCGGCGCGACCGGCGGCGTGGCGCCGAGGGCCGTCGCGAAGTTCTGCAGAATTTGCGGTGCGTTAGCCGCCGCACTGATCAGCTGTTGCGGAATGTTCGGTGCCGGCGGCGTTGGTGCCGGCACGGGGTCGGCGTGGGCAATTCCGCCCGTGAGTAGCGCTGCGGACGAACCGACGACGACGGCGGTTGCGCGCAAAACGGTCCAGATGGTTGGCATGGCTCTCCCTGGTTATCGACGACAGGTCCTGGGGCGAAGTTACTTTGATACGGGTGTGACTCAAGTGACACGTGTGGCATTTATTCGATCGTTACGCATACGTGCGGTGGCGGTGACCACTCCAACCGTCGGGCCGGCGGATGATCGCTACAGTCGACCAGATAGACACCCCCTCGGCCGCCCCGGCGGCAACCACCACCCAGCGGTTGGCGAGTCGGCTGAACATGGCCGGGCCGCTGCTGTTGATCCTGAGTGTCTCGGCGCGGCTGGCCTGGACGTATCTGGCGCCCAATGGAGCGAACTTCGTCGACCTGCACGTTTACATCGGCGGCGCGGCCACCCTCGACCATCCGGGCACCCTGTACAGCTACGTCTACGCCGACCAGACGCCCGGCTTCCCGCTCCCGTTCACCTATCCGCCGTTCGCGGCAGTCGTGTTTTACCCGCTGCATCTGCTGCCGTTCGGTCTGGTTGCCTTTCTGTGGCAGGTCGGCACGATGGCCGCGTTGTACGTCTCGGTGCGGATCAGTCAGCGCCTGTTGGGCGTTCCGGCCGGCAGTTCGCACCGTGTCGCGATGTTGTGGAC
The DNA here is from genome assembly GCA_963840045.1 of uncultured Actinomycetota bacterium. Classification (GTDB taxonomy): domain Bacteria; phylum Actinomycetota; class Actinomycetes; order Mycobacteriales; family Mycobacteriaceae; genus Mycobacterium. Next base: position 139,736 of record CAWIXL010000002.1, read on the forward strand.
GGCGATCAGCATCTGGCTTGAGCCGTTGCGCAGCACATTCGACTACGGGCAGGTCAATGTGTTGCTGATGCTGGCGGTGCTGTGGGCGGCCTACAGCACGCGGTGGTGGCTGTCGGGTCTGCTGGTGGGCGTGGCGGCCGGAATCAAGCTGACGCCGGCGATCTCGGGTCTCTATTTCGTCGGTGTTCGCCGCCTGGGCGCAGCGGTGTTTGCGGCGGTGGTGTTTCTGGCCTCGGTCGGGGTGTCAGTGCTGATCGTCGGCGATCAGGCGCGCTATTACTTCACCGATCTGCTGGGTGACGCGCACCGAGTTGGGCCCGTCGCGACGTCGTTCAATCAATCGTGGCGCGGCGGCATCTCCCGGATCCTGGGCCATGACGCGGGGTTTGGTCCATTGGTCCTGGCCGCGCTTGCCGCGACGGCCGTGCTGGCCGTCCTGGCGTGGCGGGCGCTGGACGGATCCGATCGGCTCGGCAAGTTACTCGTGGTCGAGTTGTTCGGGCTGCTGCTTTCCCCGATTTCGTGGACGCATCACTGGGTTTGGCTGGTGCCATTGATGATCTGGGCGATCCACGGGCCACTCCGCGAGCGCCTCGGCGCCCGGATTGTGGGCTGGGGCTGGCTGGTGCTGACCATCATCGGGGTGCCATGGCTGCTCAGCTTTGCCCAACCGTCAATCTGGAAGCCGGACCGGCCGTGGTATTTGGCTTGGGCCGCAATGATTTACATCGTGGCGACGCTGGCGACCCTGGGCTGGATGGCGTTCGCCGGCCGGCGCGCCGCGGGCTCGGACAGCCCTACGGCTCAGCGCCCCGCTGAGCGGGCCGCGTCCTCATCGAGTCAGTCGGGCTAAGCCCCGACGATTCCGTCGATATCGCGGGCCATCGCCACGTCGTTCTTGGTGATGCCGCCTGCGGAATGCGTGACCAGAGCGAAAGTCACTGTTCGCCAGCGGATATCGATATCCGGATGATGATCTTTGCTCTCCGCGTGCTCAGCCACCCGGCGCACGGCGTCGATGCCGTCGAGAAACGACGGAAATTTGATCGACCGGCGCAGCACGCCATCGACATGTTTCCAGTCGTTGAGGTCGGGCAGTGCGGCGTCTACTTCCTCATCCGTTAACACAGCCATATCCCCGAACATACTCTGTTCTCTGACTGGTATTTCGAGCTCGAAGCCGGCGCAAGAATTTCGCAAGTGGTTTGCCGCAAACTATCCGCCAGCTCCTGAGATGCGAGAAAGGAACCGGCATGGACAGGCCCCGCAACATGAGGCGGATGATCGCTGCCGCGCTGTTCTCCGGCGGCGTCGCCGTGGTTGGCATGGGACTGGGCGCCGGTGTCGCCCAGGCGCAACCCGCTCCTGTGCCGCTGAATCATTGGCCCGGTTGCACCGAGGAGCACCCACAAGGCCCTTGCCAGTGGTGCCCGGGCCAAGCCTTGCCGCCGACCGGTAATCACGTCACCAACCCGGTGCGTTGGGACAACAACGTTTGCCACACGTACTACTACGTGAATTTCGGGACGGGCAACGTCGCGTCGAACATCTGGGACGGACCCAATCCGCCAGCGCTGGCCGGGCATTAATCGCAGCCCTGGGAGGTGGGCCGGCTGGGTACCGAGGTGCCGTGCGGGAACTGCCACAGCCACCTGGGCCACGTGTTCGCCGGCGAGGGTTACCGGTCCCGGACAGGGGCTGGCGCGGAGCACCACCGCGACACGTTAACCACGCACACGGCGCGCCGACACGCGTCGCCGTGGTCTATGTCTCGGCGAAACCGGACTCCCCGTCTCTCCAGTTGAAGAGCAGCCAGCGGTCCACGCCCTCGGGGCGGTCAGTACCGTGACTGGCCATGCCGACCCAGATCGTCGTCGCCGGAGCGGTCATCTCGGGCGCGACTGTCCTGGTGGCGCAACGGCTCCGGCCGCCGGAGTTGGCGGGCCGTTGGGAACTGCCCGGCGGTAAGGTCGCGCCCGGCGAAACCGAGCGCGAGGCGCTGGCGCGGGAGCTGTCCGAGGAGCTGGACCTTGAGATCGGCGACGTCGTGGTGGGCGATCGCCTGGGCGACGATATTGCGCTGAACGGCACGATGACGCTGCGCGCCTACCGGGTGCGCTTGATCCGCGGTGAACCGCGGGCGCGTGATCACCGCGCGCTGCGCTGGGTGACGTCGGCCGAACTTGCCGATGTCGACTGGGTGCCCGCCGATCGCGGCTGGCTGGGCGATCTGGCTCGAGCTCTCTAAGCGAGTTCACGAGAATCGCACAGTTTTTCCGCAGTCGATGTACAGCGTGGTCGAAGGTAGCCGCCGTCAACTGTTACTAACAACGTCACTTGTAACAATAAGCCTTCGATCTGGATTTGCATGCCGGCAGCGATTCCGATGGTTTTCCGTCCGGCGTGGGCCAAGGTTTCCACGCCGGAGCTGGCATGCCGAACGTGGAAACGCCCCAGCCGCGACCTATCCACGGCGGTCCGCTGACCAGCCAAAACCGGAACGACTTCGAACGCAGCAATGAGGACCATGTCTATTGATAGGGAGGATCAGCTTTTGACTGTCACGCCGCACGTTGGTGGACCGCTCGAGGAGCTGCTGGAGCGCAGCGGGCGCTTCTTCACACCAGGCGAGTTCTCCTCCGATCTGCGCACCGTCACCCGGCAGGGCGGGCGTGAAGGCGACGTGTTCTACCGCGACCGGTGGAGCCACGACAAGGTGGTTCGTTCCACGCACGGCGTCAACTGCACCGGATCGTGCTCGTGGAAGATCTACGTCAAAGACGGGATCATCACCTGGGAAACCCAGCAGACCGACTACCCGTCGGTGGGCCCGGACCGGCCCGAGTATGAGCCGCGCGGCTGTCCCCGTGGTGCCTCGTTCTCGTGGTACAGCTACTCGCCCACCCGGGTGCGTTATCCCTATGCCCGCGGCGTGCTGGTGGAGATGTTCCGCGAGGCCAAGGCCCGGCTGGGCGACCCGGTGCTGGCCTGGGCCGACATCCAGGCCGACCCCGAGCGCCGTCGCCGCTATCAGCAGGCGCGCGGCAAGGGCGGGCTGATCCGGATCACCTGGGCCGAGGCCAGCGACATGATCGCCGCCGCACACGTGCACACCATCAAGACATACGGCCCCGATCGCGTCGCCGGCTTCACACCGATCCCGGCGATGTCGATGGTCAGCCATGCCGCGGGATCCCGGTTCGTTTCGCTGATCGGCGGCGTCATGACGTCGTTCTACGACTGGTACGCCGACCTGCCGGTGGCCTCGCCGCAGGTGTTCGGCGACCAGACCGATGTGCCCGAATCCGGGGACTGGTGGGACGCGGCCTACTTGATGATGTGGGGCTCCAACGTTCCGATCACCCGGACCCCCGACGCGCACTGGATGGCGGAGGCCCGCTACCGCGGCGCCAAAGTTGTCGTGGTCAGCCCCGATTACGCCGACAACACCAAGTTCGCCGATGAGTGGATGCGGTGCGCGGCCGGCACCGATGCCGCGCTGGCCATGGCGATGGGCCACGTGATTCTCTCGGAATGCTATGTGCGCAAGCAGGTTCCGTTCTTTGTCGACTATGTTCGCCGCTACACCGACCTGCCGTTTCTGATCAAGCTGGAAAAGCGCGGAGATTCGCTGGTACCGGGAAAGTTTCTGACCGCGGCCGATATTGGCGAGGAAGGTGAGAACTCGGCGTTCAAACCCGCGTTGCTCGACGAGGTCACCAACAGGGTCGTCGTGCCGCACGGCTCACTGGGATTCCGGTACGGCGAGGACGGTGTCGGGAAGTGGAACCTCGACCTCGGTCCGGTCATACCGGCACTGAGCGTCGAGCGCGCAGCTGGTGCTGCAGGCGCCGAACTCGTTGACCTGCCCAGCTTTGACACCGTCGACGGCCACGGCGAGACCGCGTCCCGAGGCGTGCCGGTGCGCCGGGTCGGCAAGCATCTGGTGTGCACGGTCTTCGACCTGATGCTGGCCCATTACGCCGTGCAGCGCGAGGGGTTGCCCGGCGAATGGCCCACCGGCTACGACGACCCTGGCCAGCAGAACACCCCGGCCTGGCAGGAGCCGATCACCGGAGTGCCTGCGGCGCAAGCCATCCGGGTCGCCAGAGAATTCGCCCGCAACGCGGAGGAATCCGGTGGGCGATCCATGGTGATCATGGGTGGCGGCATCTGTCACTGGTTCCACGGCGACGTCATCTACCGCTCGGTGCTGGCGCTGCTGATGTTGACCGGATCGATGGGGCGCAACGGAGGCGGTTGGGCGCATTACGTCGGTCAGGAAAAGGTGCGTCCGCTGACCGGTTGGCAGACCATGGCCAACGCCACGGACTGGTCCCGTCCGCCTCGGCAGGTGCCGGGCGCCTCGTACTGGTATGCCCACACCGATCAGTGGCGCTACGACACCTGCGGTGCGGATAAGCTGGCCAGCCCGCTGGGCCGCGGCAAGTTCGACGACAAGCACACGATCGATCTGCTGGCGTCGGCGACGGCGATGGGCTGGAGCCCGTTCTATCCGCAGTTCGACCGGTCCAGCCTGGACGTCGCCGACGAGGCCGACCCAGCCGGGCGCGACGTCGGCGAGTACGTCGCCGAACAGCTCGCGCAGCGCAAAGCTGAAGCTCGCCGTCACCGATCCCGACAACCCGGCCAACTGGCCACGGGTGCTTAGCGTTTGGCGCTCCAATCTGATCGGCTCATCCGGTAAGGGCGGCGAGTACTTCCTCAAGCATCTGCTGGGCACCGACTCCAACATCCAGGGCGAACCCCCCGCCGATGACATCCCCGAGGGCAAGCTCGATCTGATGATGTCGATCGACTTCCGGATGACGTCGACGACGCTGGTGTCCGACGTGGTACTGCCTGCGGCGACCTGGTACGAGAAGGCCGACCTGTCCAGCACCGATATGCACCCGTACGTGCACGCGTTCAGCCCGGCGATCGACCCGCCGTGGGAAACCCGTTCGGACTTCGAGGCATTCGGCACCATCGCCCGCGCTTTCAGCGCGATGGCCCGGCGCCACCTCGGTACCCGCAGCGATGTCGTGCTGACAGCGCTGCAGCATGACACTCCAGACGCGATGGCGTATCCGGATGGCACCGAACGCGATTGGCTGTCTACCGGAGAAGTGCCGATACCCGGCAAGACGATGGGCAAGCTCACCGTGGTGCAGCGTGACTACGCCGCGATTTACGACAAGTGGCTGACGCTGGGACCGCTGATCGACCAGTTCGGGATGACCGTCAAGGGCTACACCGTCCATCCGTTGCGTGAGGTCAGCGAGTTGGCCGCCAAGTTCGGGGTGATGAATTCCGGTGCGGCCGCGGGCCGTCCGGCGATCACCACGGCGCAGCGGATGGCCGACGTGATACTCGCCCTGTCCGGAACGTGCAACGGCCGGCTGGCCGTCGAGGGCTTTCTCGAGCTGGAGAAGCGCACCGGACAGCGGTTGGCGCAGCTGGCCGAGGGCAGTGAGGAACGGCGGATCACCTACGCCGACACCCAGGCGCGCCCGGTGCCGGTCATCACCAGCCCGGAATGGTCCGGCAGCGAGTCGGGTGGTCGCCGCTACGCGCCGTTCACGATCAACATCGAGCACCTCAAGCCGTTTCACACCCTCACCGGAAGGATGCACTTCTACCTCGCCCACGACTGGATCGAGGAGCTCGGCGAACAGCTGCCGGTGTATCGGCCGCCGCTGGACATGGCACGGCTGTACGAACAGCCGAACCTCGGCCCGACCGAAGATGGAATCGGGCTTACCGTGCGGTATCTGACGCCGCACTCGAAGTGGTCGTTCCACTCGACCTACCAGGACAACCTGTACATGCTGTCGTTGTCCCGCGGTGGCCCGACCATGTGGATGAGCCCCGCGGATGCGGCGAAAATCCAAGTGCACGACAATGATTGGGTCGAGGCGGTCAACGCCAACGGTATCTATGTGTGCCGGGCAATCGTCTCGCACCGCATGCCCGACGGGGTGGTGTTCGTCTACCACGTGCAGGAACGCACCGTGGACACGCCCCGTACCGAGACCAACAACAAGCGCGGCGGCAACCACAACGCGCTGACCCGGGTGCGAATCAAGCCCAGTCACCTGGCCGGTGGCTACGGTCAGCACGCATTCGCGTTCAACTACCTGGGTCCCACCGGAAACCAGCGGGACGAGGTGACCGTGGTACGCCGTCGCAGCCAGGACGTCAGGTACTGACCGATAGCCCGAGCGGAGCGAGATCAACTATGAAAGTAATGGCGCAGATGGCGATGGTGATGAACCTCGACAAATGCATCGGCTGCCATACCTGCTCGGTGACCTGCAAGCAGGCCTGGACTAATCGCCCGGGCACCGAGTACGTGTGGTTCAACAACGTCGAAACCCGCCCGGGCGTGGGCTATCCGCGCACCTACGAGGACCAGGACCGATGGCGCGGGGGCTGGATACGCGACAAGAAAGGCCGGCTGCGGCTTCGCGACGGCGGCCGAATCGCAAAGCTGCTGAAGATTTTCGCCAACCCCAGGCTGCCGACCATCAACGACTACTACGAGCCGTGGACCTATGACTATGAGAACCTGACGCAGGCCCCCGCGGGTGACACGTTCCCGACGGCCGCGCCGCGCAGCCAGCTCACCGGCGAGCCGATGAAGGTCTCCTGGGGACCCAACTGGGATGACAACCTGGCCGGCTCACCGGAGATCGTGCCCGACGACCCGATCCTGAAGAAGGTCAGCCAAGAGGTAAGGCTGAAGCTCGAAGAGGCCTTCATGTTCTACCTGCCGCGGATCTGCGAGCACTGTCTGAACCCGTCGTGCGTGGCGTCGTGCCCGTCGGGGGCGATGTACAAGCGCACCGAGGACGGCATCGTGCTCGTCGACCAGGACCGCTGCCGGGGCTGGCGCATGTGCGTGTCCGGATGTCCTTACAAGAAGGTGTATTTCAACCACAAGACCGGCAAAGCCGAGAAGTGCACGATGTGCTATCCGCGCATCGAAGTGGGGCAGCCCACGGTGTGCTCGGAAACCTGCGTGGGACGGCTGCGTTACCTCGGACTGGTCCTTTACGACGTCGACCGGGTGCTGGAGGCGGCCTCGGTGGAAAACGACACCGACCTGTACGAGGCGCAGCGCCGGATCCTGTTGGACCCCCACGATCCCGAGGTGATCGCCGGAGCGCGCACGGAAGGCATTGCCCAGGACTGGATCGAGGCCGCCCAGCGGTCACCGGTCTACGCGCTGATCAACACCTACCGGGTCGCACTGCCCCTGCATCCGGAGTACCGGACCCTGCCGATGGTCTGGTACATCCCGCCGCTGTCACCGGTGGTCGACGCGGTCAGCCACGACGGGCACGACGGGGAAGATCTGGGCAACCTGTTCGGCGCCCTGGAGGCGCTGCGCATCCCGATCCAGTACCTGGCCGAGCTATTCACCGCCGGTGACACCGAGGTCGTCGGGAACGTGCTGCGGCGGCTGGCGGCGATGCGGTCGTACATGCGCGATATCAACCTGGGCCGCGAAACCCAACCGCAGATCGCGCACGCCGTCGGGATGACCGAAGAACAGATTTACAACATGTACCGGCTGCTGGCCGTGGCGAAATACGAAGACCGCTACGTCATTCCGACGGCATACTCGGCGGATCTGCCGGCCACCGAAATAGCCGAAGAGATGGCTTGCTCGTTATCGTTCGATGGCGGACCTGGGATGTATGAGTCCGGTCCGTTCGGCGACGGCAGCGGTGTCCCGGTGCCCGTCGCCGTGGAGACATTTCACGCCCTGCAACAGCGCCAACAAGGTGAACCCGTGGCCGCCGGTGCGCACACAAGGCGAGGCGGAGGCGGTCGCTCCAGGGTGAACCTGCTCAACTGGGACGGCCATGGCGCGCCGGCGGGACTGTTCCCCCAGCCCAATACGGACGGGTCAGAACCGATGAGGTTGCTACCCAACGTCCGGGTACGTCCGACCACGCGGGCGATGCAGGACCGACTGGTGTGGCAGGCAGCTTCGCTGCTGCTGGCCTACCCGGACGACGGCCAGTCGCAGCGGCTCGACACCGTTGACGAGCTGCTGGGCCACGTCACCGGGCCCGCAGCGGCGTCGCTGCGACGGACGGTCGCGGCGTTGCGTGGCCGCGAGCCGATGGCCGCCGCGGCGGATTACGTGGAGACCTTCGACATGCGGCGGCGCGCCACCATGTACCTGACCTACTGGACCGCCGGGGACACCCGCAACAGGGGCCGGGAAATGCTGATGTTCGCCAGCGCCTACCGCGACGCGGGTGTCGAGCCACCGAGCGCCGAGGCGCCCGACCACTTGCCCGTCGTGCTCGAATTCGCAGCGACGGTCAATCCCGAGGTCGGGCGCCGGCTGCTGACGGAGCACCGGGTCCCGATCGACGTGCTCCGGGTCAGCGTTGGCCCGACGCCAAGTCGCCGTATGAGCACGCGGTGGCGGCGGTCTGCCAGACGCTGCCGATCGCAACCGACCAGGAGGTGCGCCGGGCGCAGCGCCTGGCTCAGGCCGGCCCACCCGCGGAAACCGTTGGACTGCAACCATTTACCTTGACCGTGCCGCCTAAGCGCACCGAAGGAGGCTGACTTTGGCGCACCTGAAACTGATCGAGATCTTCTGGGACGACGTGCCGTACGCCGTGCTGGCGGCCGCGGCCATGGGCACCTGGTGGCGGTATCGCTACGACAAGTTCGGCTGGACCACCCGTTCGTCGCAGATCTACGAGTCGCGCTTGCTGTCGATCGGCAGCCCGTTGTTCCATTTCGGCAGTCTGATGGTGATCATGGGCCACGTCATGGGCCTGTTCGTTCCGGAATCCTGGACCCGTGCGATCGGGATGAGCGATCACCTGTATCACTTGCAGGCGCTGCTCCTCGGTGTGCCCGCCGGCGCGGCCGCCCTGCTCGGTATCGGGTTGCTGATCTACCGGCGGCGCACCAAAGGAGCGGTGTTCCTGGCGACCAGCCGAAACGACAAGCTGATGTATCTGGTGCTGACGTGCGCGTTGGTGGCCGGGATGTGCTGCACCCTGATGGGCGCCACGCACTTCGGCGAGCTGCACGACTACCGGCAAAAGGTGTCCGTGTGGTTCCGGTCGATCTGGATCCTCGATCCGCGGGGGGATCTGATGGCGCACGCAGCGCTGTACTACCAGATACACGTGCTGCTCGCGCTCGCCCTGTTCGCCCTGTGGCCGTTTACCCGGCTGGTGCACGCGTTCAGCGCGCCGATCGCCTACCTGTTCCGGCCCTACATCGTCTACCGCAGTCGCGATGTGGCGGACAAGCACCAATTGGTCGGTTCGGCGCCGCGGCGCCGCGGCTGGTAGCTGCGCAAACGGATGTACACGCCGGTCCGGCGGTTCCCACGACGCCGCCATCCTCGCCGGCGTCGCCAGGCTGACCGGCCGAGCCGAATCCACCAGCACCGTGGCCGCCGTAGCCGTGACCGACAGCAAAGTAGTTGGCTGCCAGCGACCTAGCGGCCAGCAAGTCACTCTGGCAGCAAAAGGCGCAAGTGAAGCCGTATTCCTGGCGATCGGCGGTGAAACTGATTATCGGTCCAGCACTTCTCAGGAAACCGACACCGGCATTCTCGCGAACCCGGCGCCGCGACACCGCAATGAGGGCATTGGTTCTGCGGTCAGGGTGACGACACGCCGATCACGGCCGCCCTCGCCGCCGGCTGGATTACGTCGCAAGGCGGCCTCGGTTCGTCGAAAGGCAGCAGCGCGCCGTGCGCCCAGTTCGCTATTGATGGGCCCGCGCTGCCACAATCACCGACGTGCCATTTCGCAATGTCGCCATCGTCGCGCACGTCGACCATGGCAAGACCACGCTGGTCGACGCGATGTTGCGGCAGTCCGGCGCCCTGCACCACCGCGGCGACGAACCCAGGAACGCATGATGGACAGCGGTGACCTCGAGAACGAAAAGGGCATCACCATCCTGGCCAAGAACACCGCCGTGCACCGCCATCACCAAGATGGAACCGTCACGGTGATCAACGTGATCGACACCCCAGGTCACGCCGACTTCGGCGGCGAGGTGGAGCGCGGGCTGTCCATGGTGGACGGGGTGCTGCTGCTGGTCGACGCGTCCGAGGGCCCGCTGCCCCAGACCCGGTTCGTGCTGCGCAAGGCGCTCGGCGCACATCTACCGGTGATTCTCGTGGTCAACAAGACGGACCGGCCCGACGCGCGCATCGCCGAGGTGGTCCACGCCAGCCACGACCTGTTGCTCGACGTCGCCTCTGATCTCGACGACGAAGCCGCTAAGGCGGCCGAGCACGCGCTCGGCCTGCCGACGCTGTATGCCTCCGGGCGGGTCGGTATCGCGAGCACCGAGCAGCCCGCTGACGGCGAGGTGCCCGCCGGCGACAACCTGGACCCCCTATTCGACGTGCTGCTGGAGCACATCCCGCCGCCGCTCGGGGATCCCGAGGCGCCGCTGCAGGCGCTGGTGACCAACCTGGATGCGTCGCCCTTCCTGGGCCGGCTCGCCCTGGTCCGGATCTACAAGGGCAAGCTGCGCAAGGGCCAGCAGGTGGCGTGGATGCGCGAGGTGGACGGGTTGCCCGTCATCACCAACGCCAAGATCACCGAGTTACTGGCCACCGAGGGCGTCGAACGCACGGCCACCGACGAGGCGGTCGCCGGCGACATCGTCGCGGTGGCGGGGCTACCCGAAATCATGATCGGCGACACGCTGGCCGATCCCGACCATGCCCATGCGCTGCCGCGCATCCATGTCGACGAGCCGGCCATCTCGGTGACGATCGGCACCAACACTTCGCCGCTGGCGGGCAAGGTGTCGGGCCACAAGCTCACCGCTCGTATGGTCCGCAACAGGCTGGACACCGAGCTGGTGGGCAACGTCTCGATCCGGGTTGTCGATATCGGCCGGCCGGACGCGTGGGAGGTGCAGGGCCGAGGCGAGCTGGCGCTCGCCGTGCTCGTCGAGACAATGCGCCGGGAAGGGTTCGAGCTCACTGTCGGCAAGCCGCAGGTGGTGACCAAGACGATCGACGGTCAGCTGCACGAGCCGTTCGAGGCGATGACCATCGACTGCCCCGAGGAATTCGTCGGGGCGATCACCCAGTTGATGGCCGGCCGCAAGGGCCGCATGGAGGAGATGACCAACCATGCCGCCGGTTGGGTCCGGATGGACTTCATCGTGCCCAGCCGCGGCCTGATCGGCTTCCGCACCGACTTCCTCACCCTGACGCGCGGTACCGGCATCGCCAACGCGGTGTTCGACGGCTACCGGCCGTGGGCGGGGGAGATCCGGGCCCGTCACACCGGGTCGCTGGTCTCGGACCGGACCGGCGTCATCACGCCGTTCGCGCTGATGCAACTCACCGATCGGGGCCAGTTCGTCGTCGAGCCCGGCCAGGAGACCTACGCGGGCATGGTGGTCGGAATCAATCCGCGCCCGGAGGATCTCGACCTCAACGTCACCCGCGAGAAGAAGCTGACCAACATGCGCTCGTCGACCGCGGACGTCTTCGAGACGCTGGCCAAGCCGATCGAGCTCGACCTGGAGCGGGCCATGGAGTTCTGTGCCGCCGACGAGTGCGTCGAGGTCACGCCTGAGATCGTGCGGGTCCGCAAGGTCGAGCTGGACGCGACCGCCCGAGCGCGCAGCCGGGCGCGGGCAAAGGCCAGGGGTTAGCTGTGTGGCACGCGTTTGGCCGGGCTGCTGGGCAAGCGCTCGATACCCTGATGGGCGTGCTGCACCGAGCCCGCCACGTCCTGCTGACGATCGGCGTGCTGGTTTCCCTGGCGGGTCTGGGTTTGGCGGCTTGTACCGTCAATCCGCCGCCGGCGCCGCAGAGTACCGACACTCCGCATAACTCGGCGCCGCCGCCGCAGCGGCCAACCCAGATCATCATGGGCATCGACTCGATCGGCGCCGGATTCAACCCGCACTTGCTGTCCGACCTGTCGCCGGTGAACGCGGCGATCAGCGCGCTGGTACTGCCCAGCGCGTTCCGGCCGGTGCCCGATCCCACCACGCCGACGGGTTCGCGCTGGGAGATGGATCCGACCTTGTTGTTGTCCGCCGAGGTGACCAACCAGAACCCGTTCACCGTGACCTACAAGATCCGGCCGGAGGCACAGTGGACGGACAACGCCCCGATCGGCGCCGACGACTTCTGGTACCTGTGGCACCAGATGGTCAGTCAGCCGGGGGTAGTCGATCCGGCCGGCTACGACCTGATCACCGGTGTGCAGTCGCTCGAGGGTGGCAAGCAGGCCGTCGTCACCTTCGCGCAGCCGTACCCGGCGTGGAAGGAGTTGTTCAACAACATCCTGCCCGCGCACATCGTCAAAGACGTGCCGGGCGGCTTCGCGGCCGGACTGGCCCGGGCACTGCCGGTCACCGGAGGGCAGTTCCGGGTGGAGAACATCGACCCGCAGCGCGACGAAATCCTGATCGCCCGCAATGACCGCTACTGGGGACCGCCGTCCAAACCCGCTCTTATTCTCTTCCGCCGTGCCGGGGCGCCGGCCGCGCTGGCCGATTCGGTGCGCAACGGCGACACTCAAGTGGTCCAGGTACACGGCGGTTCGACGTCCTTCGCCCAGTTGTCCGCGATTCCCGACGTGCGGACCGCCCGCATTGTGACGCCGCGGGTCATGCAGCTCACGTTGCGCGCAAGCAATCCCAAGCTCGCCGACAGCCAGGTTCGCAAGGCGATGTTGGGGTTGCTCGACGTTAACCTGCTCGCCGCGGTGGGCGCCGGCAGCGACAACACCGTCACGCTGGACCAGGCCCAGATCCGGTCGCCCAGTGATCCCGGCTACGAGCTCGACCGCGCCGCCCGCGATGACCAAGGATGCCGCACTGGCGTTGCTGACGGCGGCCGGATACCAGATCGAGAGCAACGCGTCGGCTTCGCCGGCCCCGGCTTCGACGACCACACCGGTGAGCACCGGGCCCCCGGAAGTCATCCGCGGCCGCATCAGCAAAGACGGCCAACAGCTTTCGCTGGCCATCGGGGTGGCGGCCAACGACCCGACCTCGGTGGCCGTGGCCAACACCGCCGCCGACCAGTTGCGCAACGTCGGTATCGCCGCGACCGTGCTGGCCCTGGATCCGGTGTCGCTGTACCGCGACGCGCTGAACGACAACCGGGTGGACGCGATCGTGGGCTGGCATCAGGCCGGCGGAAATCTGGCGACGCTGCTGGCGTCGCGATACGGCTGCCCCGCGTTGCAGTCGACTCAGGTAGCGACGTCCAATGCGCCGACAACCACACCGGCGGGCGCCACGCCAACCGCCGGGTCCGGGACATCTCCGACGCCGACACCGACCCCGCACCCGCCCGAGCCCGGCGCGTTCGTGCGAGCGCCGTCGAACCTCACCGGGATCTGCGATCGCAGCATCCAGTCGAGCATCGAGGCCGCCCTCAATGGCACCAAGAACATCAGCGAAGTGATCACCGCGATCGAACCGCGACTGTGGAACATGTCCACCGTCCTGCCGATCCTGCAGGACACCACGATCGTCGCGGCCGGGCCGAGCGTGCAGAACGTCAGCCTGAGTGGTGCGGTACCCGTCGGCATCGTCGGCGACGCCGGCCAGTGGATCAAGACCGGGCAGTAAATTTACGCTCGCGAATATTTACAAATGATTTTTCGGAAAATGGGTATGCCGGCACCGCCACCGCGCTACGATCCGCACATCGTTAGTTAGCTTCACGACCGGTCTGGGGAGGCAGTCGTGTCGAGCGCGGGGAGGCACTGAATGTCGTTTTTGTCCGCGGTTCCGCAGCTGATTGCACAAGCCGCCAACGATGTGGCAGGTATTGGTTCGACGATCAACGAAGCCAACACTGCGGCCTCGGCCGCGACAACCGGGCTGTTGGCGCCGGCTGCCGACGAGGTGTCGGAAGCTGTCGCCGCATTGTTCGCTTCGCACGGCCAGACATTCCAGGCGCTCAGCGCCCAGGTGGCGCATTTTCACGACCAGTTTGTTCAGTTGTTGAACGCTGGCGCGGCGTCCTATGCCGGCGCCGAAGCCGCCAATGCCTCACCGCTGCAGGCGCTATTGAGCCAGGGTCCGTTCGGGCAGCTGGAGCAGGCCGAGCTCAGCTTCGGTAGCAATATGGTGAGTCGTCAGATGAGCTTCGACCACTCGCTGCTGACCACTGAGGTGGGGCTGGAGCAGCAGCTCTTTGGCACCGATAGCGCCTTGAATGGTGCTCTCAACCGCAGCTTCAACGCCGTCAACTTGTTGGTGGGGACCGGTCAGCAGACCGCCGACAGCTTGTTGGGTGTAACTGTGCCGTCGAACTTCTACGCCAACTTGCTCACCGGTAGTGGTGCGCAGGTGTTCAACGGCGGCCAAATCGGCGGCCTGACAGGCGTTTTGGATCAGAGCCTGATGGTTCCCGCCGATCTTGTCGGTCTGCTCGCCGGTAACGGGTCGCCTGCGCCGTCGGCGTGCGGCCTGAGTGCGCTTGCTGCTGCCCCGGCGAGTCCGTTCGGGCAGCTGGAGCAGGCCGAGCTCAACTTCGGTAGCAACTTGGTGAATGGTCAGATGAGCTTTGACCATTCGCTGTTGACCCATGAGGTGGGCCTGGAGCAGCAGCTCTTTGGTGGCAGCGATAGTGCTTTGAATGGTGCCCTCAACCGCGGCTTTAATGCCGTCAATCTGACGGTGGGGACCGTTCAGCAGACCGCCGACAGTTTGTTGGGGGTGACTGTTCCGTCGAACTTCTATGCCAACCTGTTGACCGGTAGCGGTGCGCAGGTGTTCAACGGTGGCCAGATTGGCGGCCTGGCAGGCGTTTTCGATCAGAGCCTGATGGTGCCCACCGACCTTGCCGGTCTGCTCGCCGGTAATGGGTCGCCTGCGCAGGCGGCGTTGGCGTTGAGTCCGACGGGCCAATTGCAGCAGACCGAGCTGAACTTTCGACGGCAATCTGCTGAGCCATCAGCTGAGTTTTGACCATTCGCTGCTGACCAATGAGGTGGGCTTCGAACAGCAGCTCTTTGGCACCGACAGCGCTTTGAACGGTGCGCTCAACCGCAGCTTTAACGCCGCCAATCTGATGGTGGGGACCGTTCAGCAGACCGCCGACAGTTTGTTGGGTGTGACTGTTCCGTCGAACTTCTACGCCAACATGTTGACCGGCAGTGCTGCGCAGGTCTTTAACGGTGGTCAAATCGGTGGTCTGCTAGGCGTTTTCGATCAGAGCCTGATGGTGCCCACCGACCTTGTCGGTCTGCTCGCCGGTAACGGGTCGGCTGCGCCGGCGGCGTTCGGCCTGAGTTCGCTTGCTGCTGCGCCGACGAGTCCATTCGGGCAGCTGGAGCAGGCTGAGCTCAACTTCGGCAGCAATATGGTCAATCATCAGATGGGCCTTGACCATTCGCTGCTGACCAATGAGGTGGGCTTGGAGCAGCAGCTCTTCGGCACCGACAGCGCGCTCAATGGTGTGGTCAACCGCAGCTTTAACGCCGTCAATCTGATGGTGGGGACGGTTCAGCAGACTGGAGACAGCTTGTTGGGTGTGATTGTTCCGCCGGACTTTTATTCCAACATGTTGACCGGTAGCGGTGCGCAGGTGTTCAACGGCGGCCAAATCGGCGGTCTCATAGGCGTTTTGGATCAGACCGTGATGGTGCCTATCGACCTGGCCGGCCTGATCGCGGGATAGCTGACCACTCTTAATCCGGGCCGCACGCCGCCTTGGGCGGAATCACGGTGTCGACGATCAGTGCCAGGTCCCGTCGGTTCGGCGGTGATCCGGTGAGCAGGAAGTGCTGGTTGATCAGCGCGGGTCCCACCCGGGCGGTCATCGGAGTGAGCATGGCCGCGTCGATGTCGCCGTCGCGGACAGCCGACCGCAGGATCGACTCCACGATGGTCAGACGCGGCGCGACCACCGCGTCGGCGAAGATGGCGCGCAGTTCGGGTTCGTGCACGAGCTGGCCCATGATGTCCAGGCCGGGGAAGGCGGTCTTGCCGGCCAGCACATCGCGGTGAGCGGTGAACACCGTCAGCAGGTTCTCCCTGGCCGACCGGCCCGCGCGCGGCTCGGACAACGGCGGCAGCACGTGATGCAGCGCAGCGTGCACCAGGTCATGCTTGCTGGCCCAGCGCCGGTACAACGCCGCCTTGCCGGTGTGAGCACGCGCCGCGATCCCTTCCATCGTCAGCCTGCCGTACCCGACCGCCGCGAGTTCGGCCAAGGTAGCCTCGTAAAGCGCACGCTCGAGTACTTCGCCTCGTCGACGGCTCCGGCTGGCGTGCGGGGTGGTCCGGGTGAGCTGCGGCATCTCTCGATAGTAGCCGCTGGCGTTCCTAGAAAAGACACGAAATCGACTTATGGTGGTGACTTTCGACCAACTCGGACGGCGGGTAGGGTGCGTCCATGCCTGAGACGCCGCGGCTGTTATTCGTGCATGCACATCCCGACGACGAGAGCCTCAGCACTGGCGCCACCATCGCGCACTACGCCGCGCGCGGGGCCCAGGTCAGCGTCGTCACCTGCACCCTCGGCGAAGAGGGCGAGGTCATCGGCGACCGCTGGGCCGCGTTGGCAGTCGACCATGCGGACCAGCTCGGTGGCTACCGAGTCGCCGAGCTCACCCAGGCGCTACGTGCGCTGGGTGTCGGCACGCCCATCTACCTCGGTGGCGCCGGTCGCTGGCGCGACTCGGGCATGGACGGCGCCCCGCGCCGCCAGCAGCAGAGGTTCATCGACGCCGACGAACATGAGGCGGTGGGTGCGCTGGTCGCGATCATTCGTGAGCAGCGGCCGCATGTGGTGGTGACCTACGACCCCAACGGCGGCTACGGCCACCCCGACCATATCCACGCCCACACCGTCACCACGGCCGCAGTGGCTGCCGCACCCTCCGCCAACGACTATCCGGGCGAGCCCTGGACGGTGCCCAAGTTCTATTGGACGGTTTTGGCCGCCAGCGCCGTGACGGAGGGCTGGCGCGCGCTGGATCGCGACGATTTGCGGCCGGAGTGGACGATCCCGCCGGCCGAAGAATTCAATTTCGGATATGCGGACGAGGACATCGACGCTGTCGTCGAAGCCGCTCCGGATGCCCGCGCCGCCAAGGCGGCGGCGCTCGAGGCGCACGCCACCCAGCTCGTCGTCGGCCCGACCGGCCGGGCTTGCGGTCTGTCGAACAACTTGGCGCTGCCGATTCTCGGGCAGGAGCACTATGTACTCGCCGCGGGCTCCGCGGGAGATCGCGATGAACGCGGCTGGGAAACCGATCTGCTCGCGGGACTAGGTCTCAACGCGTCCGATCCGGGGTAGGCTCCCAACACAGGCAGCACTGGAGGAATTCGGAAGGACTTCGCATGGACCCCGACCTGGATCCCAACCTGCAGCACTGGCAGGACCGACTTGACAGCCTTCAATGGGTAATTGGTTCGGTGCTATCGCAGTTCGACAGCGTCCCGACCTGACCGAAACCAAGCCACGCGCCGCGTCGGTCGAAGACAGCGGCGCGGCAGATCCCAGCTATCCGTGCCGTTGTCCTGGCACTATTGGCGGTCGACGGGGTCTTGTCCGCACTGGCCGGGGCATTGTTGTTGCCCTCCTACATCGGCTCGGTTCCCGTTCCCATCAGCGGATTGCTCAGCGGATTGCTCAACGCCGCCCTGGTATGGGCCGCCGGAAAATGGGCCAGATCGCCGCGGGTGGCCGCGTTGCCGTTGTGGACGTGGCTATTGACGGTGGGGGCGATGAGCCTTGGCGGCCCCGGCGACGACGTCATCTTGGGAGGCAACGGGCTGATGGCCTACTCGGCTCCGGTGCTGATCGTGCTGGGAGTCGCACCGCCGGTGTGGGTGCTGTGGCGGACCAGCCGCCATAGCTGACGGGGCCATCACCCAAACGGCCACGGCGGTAGCGGCGGCAGCGGCGGTAGATTCGGCAGGAAACTGAGAATCCATTGGGTCTCGGTGTGGATGAATGCGCCGGTCGACGCCAAGACGGCGTCGAAGAACTGACTCAGCCCCGTGCCGAAGCTGATCGACCCGGTCACCCAGTCGAGGATGTTGAACAGACCGCTCTGCACCATCGGCTCAATCCAGTCGTACAAGAAGAGGATCTGGGGCGCCAGGATTCCGACCCAGGGTAGCCAGCCCACCACGTATTGGGCGAGTTCGAAGCCGTACCGAACGTAGGGCTCGAAGAAGTTGTACAGGCCCTTGATGTTGTCGGCGATCGAGCCGCCGGCCAGGGCAACCGGTGAAACCGCGGCGTTGGTGATGCCGCCCGTCCGCAGCAGGCCGCCCAGCGCGCTCAGCGCACCCAGCCCGCCGGTGGGCCGAAGCGCCAGCAAGCTTGCCGCGATGCCGCCACCGCCGAACAGATTCGCGCTGCCGGTGCCGAGCAAGCCGAGACTCCGCGCGATACCGCCCGAAACAGCACCGGTGCCGGTGCCGACCAGCGGGTGCCCCAGCAGCTTTTCGGCGGACGCATTGACCGTATTGACCAGGTTCTGCGCGGCACTGGCCTCGGCCGCCACGTATTTGTTGGCACCCGCGCTCAACGCCTGGACAAACTGGTCATGAAATCCCGCGGCCTGCTTGCTCAACTGCTGAAATAACTGGCCATGCTCGGAAAACAGCGTGGCGATCTGCGTCGATACCTCGTCGGCGGCGGCCGCCATGATCCCGGTGGTCGGTGCCGCCGCTGCGGCGTGGGCCGAGGTGATGGTCGAACCTAAACCGGCAAGATCCGACGCCGCCGCTGTCAGCGCCTCCGGTGCAGCCAGCACGAAGGACATTTCCGTACCTCCCCCGGTATCACGCGAGCAACCTTTTGATGGTACCGCGATCTCGCCGTGATGGCGCCGGTATGGTGGGCCGCGTGCTGGCCACGACCTGACGCTACTGTTGCGCATATGGCATGGCGGATGAAATTCGATCGTGGGGAAGTTACACCAACGTGCCGCTGACACCGGGCGACGAGCCTATCGCGCTGCCTAGTCCCGTCGTCCCCGCTACTGACCCTTCGGGGGCCAGCGCTTCGGCGCTGCGACGGGTGTTGCGGCGGGCGCGCGACGGTGTCGCGCTGAATATCGACGAGGCGGCCGTAGCGATGACCGCGCGCGGCGCGGATCTGGCCGACCTGTGTGCCAGCGCGGCGCGGGTGCGTGACGCGGGTCTGGAATCGGCCGCGACGCCGCGGCGCCAGCGGCCGGCTGCCGATCAGCTATTCGCGCAAGGTCTTCATCCCGGTCACCCACCTGTGCCGGGACAATTGCCACTACTGCACCTTTGTCACGGTGCCGGGCAAGCTGCGCGCCCAGGGCGCGGGCATGTACCTCGAGCCCGACGAGATCCTCGACATCGCCCGCCGCGGCGCCGAACTCGGTTGCAAGGAAGCACTTTTCACGCTCGGCGACCGTCCCGAGGATCGCTGGCCGGAGGCGCGCGAGTGGCTCGGTCAACGCGGCTACGACTCCACCTTGTCCTACGTGCGGGCGATGGCGATCCGGGTGCTGGAGGAAACCGGGCTGTTGCCACACATGAACCCGGGCGTGATGAGCTGGTCGGAGATGTCGCGACTCAAACCCGTTGCGCCGTCAATGGGCATGATGCTGGAGACGACGTCGCGGCGGCTGTTCGAGACGAAGGGTCTGGCGCACTATGGCAGCCCCGACAAAGACCCCACGGTGCGGCTGCGGGTGCTGACCGACGCCGGCCGGTTGTCGATTCCGTTCACCACCGGTCTGCTGGTCGGCATCGGCGAGACGCTGGCCGAACGTGCCGATACGTTGCACGCGATTCGCAAGTCGCACAAGGAGTTCGGGCACGTTCAGGAAGTGATCGTGCAGAATTTCCGGGCCAAGGAACACACCGTGATGGCCGCTGTGCCGGACGCCGGGATCGACGATTACGTCGCGACGGTGGCGGTCGCGCGGCTGGTGCTCGGCCCGGGCATGCGCATCCAGGCGCCGCCCAACCTGGTGTCCCGCGATGAGTGCCTCGACGCTGGTCGCGGCCGGTGTCGACGACTGGGGCGGTGTCTCACCGCTGACGCCCGACCACGTCAACCCCGAACGGCCCTGGCCGGCGTTGGACGAGCTGGCCGCGGTCACCTCCGAAGCCGGCTACGACCTGGTGCAGCGGCTGACCGCCCAGCCCAAATACGTGCAGGCGGGCGCCGCGTGGATCGACCCGCGGGTGCGGGCGCACGTCGCGGCGCTGGCCGATCCGGCCACCGGCCTGGCTCGCGACGTCAACCCGGTGGGCATGCCCTGGCAGGAACCCGACGACGTGGAATCCGCCGGCCGGGTCGACCTCAACGCGGCGATCGACACCGAAGGCCGCAATACCGAGGCCCGCAGTGACCTCGACAGTGCGTTCGGTGACTGGGATTCGATCCGGTCGCGGGTGCGCGAGCTGGTGGCCCACGCCCCGGAGCGCATCGACACCGATGTGCTCGCGGCCCTGCGGTCGGCGGAAAGCGATCCCGCCGGCTGTACCGACGACGAGTACCTGGCGTTGGCCACCGCTGACGGTCCCGCGCTGGAAGCTGTTGCCGCACTGGCGGATTCACTACGCCGAGACGTGGTCGGCGACGAGGTGACCTTCGTGGTGAACCGCAACATCAACTTCACCAACATCTGCTACACCGGTTGCCGGTTCTGCGCCTTCGCGCAGCGCAAGGGCGACGCAGACGCGTACTCGCTGTCCAGCCGACGAGGTCGCCGACCGGGCCTGGGAGGCTCACGTCGCCGGTGCCACCGAGGTCTGCATGCAGGGCGGAATCGACCCCGAGCTGCCCATCACCGGCTACGCCGATCTGGTGCGCGCCGTCAAGGCGCGGGTCCCTTCGATGCACGTGCACGCGTTTTCCCCGATGGAGATCGCCAACGGAGTGACCAAGAGCGGGATGAGCGTCCGGGAGTGGCTGATCGGCCTGCGCGAGGCCGGGCTGGACACCATCCCCGGCACCGCCGCCGAAATCCTGGACGACGAAGTGCGCTGGGTGCTCACCAAGGGCAAGCTGCCGACGTCGATGTGGATCGAGATCGTCAGCACCGCACACGAGGTGGGCCTGCGCTCGTCGTCGACGATGATGTACGGACACGTCGACAGCCCGCGGCACTGGGTGGCTCACCTGAACGTGCTGCGCGATATCCAGGACCGCACCGGCGGATTCACCGAATTCGTCCCGTTGCCGTTCGTGCACCAGAATTCGCCGTTGTATCTGGCCGGCGCGGCCCGCCCCGGGCCCACCCATCGGGACAACCGGGCGGTGCATGCTTTGGCGCGGATCATGTTGCACGGCCGCATTTCCCATATCCAGACCAGCTGGGTCAAGCTCGGCGAGCGGCGCACCCAGGTGATGCTCAACGGCGGCGCCAACGACCTGGGCGGCACCCTGATGGAGGAGACCATCTCGCGGATGGCCGGCTCCGAACACGGGTCGGCAAAGACCGTCGCCGAGTTGGTCGCGATTGCCGAGGGAATCGGCCGGCCCGCGCGTCAGCGCACCACCACCTACGCCCCCTTGGCGGCCTAGCCCGGCTTCCCAGCCCGCGAGCGTGCGTTTGTACGACGACACGCCGGTAAACGCGGCATTCTGCGCACGCTCGCCGCGACAAAAATGATTCCCCGAGTGGGGCACCTGCGCCAGGGCGAAAAAATCGAGGCTCGGCTGCGAGTTCGCGACAGCCCAGATGTCCCAGATGTGCTTGGCACCGCCGACGCCGACCGCACCTCCATTGGGCTGGCCCAACCCGAAGGGCAAGCCACCTTGGAAACCGACGCCGCCGCGCGGGTGCTGGTGCTGGGGCCTGAAAATCGGGCCCCGCCGACCCGTCGCGGATCTGCAGCCGCATCGGACCGGAAACCCTGGGCCGGGTGCGCAGCCTGCTCAGCGGCTACTGATGGCTCAGTAGTTGTTGCAGCTGCCGGCAACCTGCTCGATGAGGCCCACGTACTGCGAAGCCCCGGGCATGCCCTGTATCTGGTGGGCCATCTGGACTCGCTGAGGCGGCGCCGCGTTGAGGAAATTCTGCAACCAGCCCTGCGCCATAGAGGACCGGTTGAACTTTGCCGCGGCCGCCGGATCGGCAGCGTTGAGGGCTGCCATGACCTGCCCGTAGTTACAGGTCGTGTTGGCGATCGCGTCCACGGGGTCTGCGGACGCGACCCCGGTCGCGGCGGACAACGCCAAAGCCACACCGCCAAACGCGGAGGCTACTTTGGTCAACGACAACATATGTGGACCCTTCCAAAATAAATGCACCGTCGCAGACGGCGACGACATGCGCCCGGCGGTTGCCGTCTTCGGTCGAGGGTACCAGGCTCCGCAGGCGTTGCTCCATCACGCAAAGTATCGAAGGCCGGCCCCTGGACGTAACTTTTCGCAGGTCAGAGGATTGATAGGCGGTTTGCTGTCAAATACTGTGTAGTTCATTAGAGACTATGTAGTTCATTAGAGACGGGCCGCCAGCTCGGTGCCCTGCTTGATGGCGCGCTTGGCGTCCAGCTCCGCTGCGAATGCCGCTCCGCCGATGATGTGCGGGTGGATGCCGTTGCTTCGCAACCCCTGCTCCAGCTCGCGCACCGGCTCCTGGCCCGCACAGATCACCACATTCTCGACCGCGAGCAGCCGGGGCCGCCGGCGGTCCGGGCCGAAGCTGATCCGCAGGCCGTCGTCGGAGATCCGCTCGTAGTTCACCCCGGAGAGCTGCTGGACGCCTTTGGCCTGCAACGACGCCCGATGCACCCACCCACTGGTCTTGCCCAGTCGCTGGCCCTGCCGGCCTTTGCTGCGCTGCAGCAGGTACACCTCGCGGGCGGGCTGCGCCGGGCGGGGCGTCGTCAGTGCACCGCGGGCCTCTTGCGGATCGACCACGCCCCACTCGACCTTCCACTCCTTGAGATTGAGCGTCGGCGAGGAATCGGTGACCAGCAACTCGCTGACGTCGAAGCCGATGCCCCCGGCGCCGACAACCGCCACCGTGTGGCCAACCGGCTTGGCGGCCGTGATCGCCTCGGCGTAGCTCAGCACCATCGGGTGGTCGATGCCCGGGATGGCCGGAATTCGCGGAATCACACCGGTGGCCAACACGACCTCGTCGTAACCCGTCAGCTCGGCGACCGACGCCCGGCTGCCCAGCCGCAGCACCACGCCGTAGCTGTCCAGCATCGCCGAGAAATACCGGATGGTTTCGCTGAATTCCTCCTTGCCCGGAATTCGGCGGGCCAAGTCGAACTGGCCGCCGATGAAGTGGTTGGCTTCGAACAGCGTGACCTGATGGCCCCGCGCAGCAGCGTTGACCGCCGCGGCCAGCCCGGCCGGACCGGCCCCCACGACGGCCACCGAGCGGGCGCGCCGCGTCGGGGACAGCACCAGCTGAGTCTCGTGCCCGGCTCGCGGATTGAGCAGACACGACACCATCTTCTTGGCGAACGCATGGTCCAGGCAGGCCTGATTGCAGGCGATGCAGGTATTGATCGTCTCGGCGCGGTCGGACTGCGCCTTGCGCACCCACTCCGGGTCGCTCAGCAGCGGGCGGGCCATCGAGATCAGCTGTACCCGGGTTTCGGCCAGGATCTGTTCGGCGGCCTGCGGCATGTTGATCCGGTTGGAAGCCACCACGGGGACGCTGACGTGTTCGGCGACGGCGTCGCTGATGTCGACGAAAGCGCTGTTGGGCACCGAGGTGACTATCGTCGGCACCCGCGCCTCGTGCCAGCCGAAGCCGGAGTTGATGATGGTGACGCCCGCAGCCTCCAGTTCTGTTGCCAGCGAGACGATTTCGTCCCAGCTTTGGCCTTCCTCGACATAGTCGGCCATCGACATCCGGTAACAGATGATGAAGTCTCCTCCGACGGCCTGGCGGGTGCGGCGCACGATCTCCACCGGCAGTCGCCGGCGATTGGCGGGCGTGCCACCCCAGGAGTCGGTGCGCTTGTTGGTGCGCGGCGCCAGGAACTGGTTGAGCAGATAGCCTTCACTGCCCATGATCTCGACCCCGTCGTAGCCGGCTTCGCGGGCCAGCTGCGCGCAGCGGACGAAGTCCGCGATGGTCGCTTCGACGCCGCGCGAAGACAGCGCCCTGGGCCGGAACGGGTTGATCGGCGCCTTGATCGACGACGCGCTCACCGAAAAAGGGTGGTACGCATAGCGTCCGGCGTGCAGGATCTGCAACAGGATCTTGGCGCCGGATTCGTGGACCGCCCCGGTGATCCGGCGATGCCGCCGGGCTTCCGACGACGTGACCAGCTCCGAGGCGAGCGGCAGCAGCCAGCCGGCGCGGTTCGGCGCGTAGCCACCCGTGACGATCAGCCCGACGCCCCCGCGGGCGCGTTCGGCGAAGTACTCGGCGAGCCGATCGATATGGCGGGCCCGGTCTTCCAGGCCGGTGTGCATCGAACCCATGACCACCCGGTTGCGCAAAGTGGTGAA
Organism: uncultured Actinomycetota bacterium; assembly: GCA_963840045.1. Taxonomy (GTDB): domain Bacteria; phylum Actinomycetota; class Actinomycetes; order Mycobacteriales; family Mycobacteriaceae; genus Mycobacterium. Next base: position 164,163 of record CAWIXL010000002.1, read on the forward strand.
CCCGAGATCCAACGGGGACAACAGGTTGGGGTATGGGTTCATGGCTTCTCCTGGCTGGTCACAGGGACTCGTGTTGACAATCGTGCCCAGTGGTTGACGTGTATGTGCAACGTCTAGTATCAGTAACCGAATCGCTCCGCTTGAGAGGGGCCTCGACGGCCCCAGGCGAGGCGAACAGCAGCCCACATCGAAGCACTACCTGGAGGACACCTTGAGGAGCCGTCCGTGACGTACACGATCGCCGAACCTTGCGTCGACATCAAGGACAAGGCATGCATTGAGGAGTGCCCCGTCGACTGCATTTACGAGGGAGCCCGGATGCTCTACATCCACCCCGACGAATGCGTGGACTGCGGCGCGTGCGAGCCGGTCTGCCCTGTCGAAGCGATCTACTACGAAGACGATGTGCCCGAACAGTGGAGCCAATACACGCAGATCAACGCCGACTTCTTCGTTGAGCTGGGCTCGCCCGGCGGCGCCGCCAAGGTCGGCATGACCGAGAACGACCCGCAAGTGGTCAAAGACCTGCCGCCGCAGGGCGAAGGCGACTGAGCGCGCCGGTGCCGCCTGAGGCCCGGAAGGGCCGGCTCGCCGTTTCGGCGTCCCTGCCGGTGTTCCCGTGGGACACCCTGGCCGAGGCGAAAACGCTGGCCGGAACCCATCCGGACGGCATCGTCGATCTATCCGTCGGCACCCCGGTCGACCCGGTCGCGCCGCTGATCCAAGAGGCGCTGGCCGCCGCCGCTGCCGCCCCCGGATATCCGACCACCGCCGGCACCGCGCAGCTGCGCGAATCGGTGGTGGCCGCGCTGGGCCGCCGCTTCGGCATCACCGGGCTGACCGAGGCGGCCGTGCTGCCGGTGATCGGCACCAAGGAACTCATCGCCTGGCTGCCGACGCTGCTGGGCCTGGGCCCAACCGACGTGGTCGCGGTGCCGGAATTGGCGTATCCGACGTATGACGTAGGCGTCCGGCTGGCCGGAGCCAAGGTGCTGCCCGCGGACTCGCTGACCCAGCTGGGACCGCAATCTCCGGCCCTGATCTACCTGAACTCGCCGAGCAACCCGACCGGACGCGTACTGGGTGCCGACCATCTGCGCAAGGTCGTCGGGTGGGCGCGCGATCGCGGCGTGCTGGTGGCGTCCGACGAGTGCTATCTGGGCTTGGGCTGGGACGCCCAGCCTCTGTCGGTGCTGCATCCGTCGGTTTGCGACGGCGACCATACCGGGCTGCTGGCGGTGCACTCGCTGTCCAAGAGCTCGTCGCTGGCCGGGTACCGGGCCGGCTTCGTCGCCGGCGATCGGGATCTGGTCGCCGAACTGCTGGCGGTCCGCAAACACGCCGGGATGATGGTGCCCACGGCGGTGCAGGCCGCCATGACTGCCGCCCTGAACGACGACACGCACGAACGCGAGCAGCGCGACCGCTACGCGCGGCGGCGTGCCGCCCTGTTGCCGGCGCTGCGCGCAGCGGGTCTTACCGTCGACCATTCCGAAGCCGGCTTGTATCTGTGGGCCACCCGCGGCGAGCCTTGCCGGGACAGCGTCACGTGGTTCGCAAAGCGCGGAATCCTGGTGGCTCCGGGCGATTTCTACGGCCCGGGTGGCGCGCAGCATGTGCGGGTGGCGCTGACCGCCACCGACGAGCGCATCGCCGCCGCGGTCGATCGGCTCACGCAACTCGCGCCGTAACCGGCAGAATGCAGGTCGTGACAACCTCTCCTGCCAAATCGGGCGGCGCTTCGGGTCCCGCTTCGGCTCACAGGCTGCAAATTCCGGTGACGATCGGGGACATAGCCAAGCGCGTCTTTCTGGGAAAGCCGATGATCACCGAGAGCTTGGCCTCGGAGAAATTGTCGAATCCGGTTGCGCTTGGCGCACTTTCGCCGGACGCGATCTCGTCGACCGCCTACGGCCCCGAACAGATCTTGATCGAACTGCTGCCGCATGCCGGGTTGGCCGCGTTTGTGTTGCTGCTGCCCGTCACCGGTGTCATCCTCCTGATCCTGGTGCTGGTGGCCGCGTCGTACCGGCAGGTCGTGATGGCCTACAGCCGAGCCGGTGGGTCCTACATCGTGGCGCGGGAAAATTTCGGGCCCCGGGTGGCCCAGGTCGCCGCCGCGGCTCTGCTGATCGACTATGTGGTCACGGTGGCGGTGCAGTCGGCCGCCGGCACGGTCGCGGTGGTGTCGGCCATCCCAATCTTGGGTCCCTACAGCCTGGCCATCACCGTCGGCGTGGTGCTTCTTATCTGCTTGGCGAACCTGCGCGGATTACGCGAAGCAGGATGGCAATTCGCGGCGGCGACCTACGCCTTCGTCATCATGATCGCAACGACGATCCTGGTTGGTGTCGTCCGCGAAATGTTCGACGACTTACCGGTATACGATCCCGCGCAGCTGACGGGCACGGTGCCAGTTCATCAGGGCGACGCGCTGGTGATGGGCGCGACGATCCTGACCTTGCTGCGTGCGTTCGCTAACGGAGGTTCGTCGCTGACTGGGGTGGAGGCGATCTCCAACACAGTCGACCTCTTCCGAAAGCCGCAGGGCGTCAACGCACGTCGAGTGCTCACCGCGATGGCGGCCACGCTCGGGTTCTTACTGGCCGGTGTGGCCTATCTCGCATACGCCACGCACGCAACGCCGTATCTCACTGAGTATCCGTCGGTCCTGTCGCAGATCGGCCGCGCGGTCTTCGGCAACGGGACAGTCGGCAACATCTGCTACATCCTCGTCCAGGCGTCCACCGCGGCCATCCTGTTCACCGGCGCAAACACCAGTTTCAACGGATTCCCGGCGTTGGCCAGCTTTGTGGCCGAAGACCGTTTCCTGCCCCGGCAGCTGACGAAACGCGGTCACCGCCTGGTGTTCTCGAACGGCATCATCACGCTCACCGCGCTGTCGGTGGCATTGCTGGTGGCCACGGGCGGCTCGGTCAATGCGTTGGTCCCGTTCTATGCGATCGGCGTGTTCACCGGATTCTCGATGGCCGGTTACGGGATGACCAAACACCACCTGACTCATCGGGAGCAGGGTTGGCGACACAAGCTGGCGATCAACCTTTCCGCCGGGATCCTGTCGACGATCGTGGTCGGGATCTTCGCGGTGGCGAAGTTCACCGAGGGGGCGTGGTTGGTGGTCGTCGTCTTCCCGGTGCTGGTGTTCTTGCTGATCCGGCTCAACCAGGAGTATCGAGCCGAGGCCGCCATTCTCGAGATGTTCCGCACCGACCGCCCTGAGATGGTGAAGTACGCCCGACACCGGGTGCTTGTCCTGGTGAACTCGGTTGACCTCGCGACGATCGAGGGGCTGCGCTACGGCAGGGGATTGCGCGCCGACGACCTGACCGCGGTGCACTTCGTGGTTGACGCTGCCCATGCCGCGCAGTTGCGAAAGCGTTGGGACCACTTCGAACTGAACACGCCGCTGAGGGTGGTGGACTGCCCGGATCGGCGAGTCACCCGGGCCGCGCAGCTGTTGGTTGTCAAGACGCGGGACGAGCAGCCGAATACCAACGTGACGGTGCTGTTGCCACGTCGGACCTATGCGCCCTTGCTGGGGAGACTGTTGCATGACCGCACCGCGGACAAGATCGCCCGGGGCATCAGCCTGATTCCGGACGTCGCGGCGACCATCGTGCCCTACGACGTGGAATCTCGGGTCAAGGAGGCCTATCCCGACGTTTTCGAGCATCGGGTCGCACGCGAACTTGACAAGGTCGAAGCGTGGGTATCCCAGGAGGATGAGCAAGTCGAAGCCTATGAGCACCCGGTGCGGCCGCCGTCGATGATCACGGTGGCGGGTCTGATCCCCGGACAGCGCGCCACGTTCGAGGGACGGGTCAACGAAGTCCAGGACATCAGCAAAGGCAGGAAAACCCTGCGAGAAGTCGTCGTCGGCGACGACAGCGGCGAGATCACCATTACGTTCCGCTCCGGGCGCGGTGGCGCCGACATCCAGCCCGGTGCGCTACTGCGGATCACTGGCAAGCCCCGCCAGAGCGGCAATCGGCCCATGTCGCTGAGCGACCCGGCCTATCACGTGGTCGAGGAGCCGGCGGACAGCGGGGACTCCGGGAAAAGCGAGGACTCCGGGGAGTCGTAATCCACCGGGGTGTCGAGGTGGTTGCCCGGCTGAGCGCCTGGCTTGGCCTGCTCGCTATGGGCGGTGGCCAAACCGGAGTATCCTTAGTGGTATTGGCGGTACTTCGTCACATGGCTGTCCCAAGTTGTGTCGTCGCCGATTCGAAGGATCTGACCGGTTCGCGGTCAAGGCAGGAGCGTCGCGATGACGCGACAACAGACCCGCACCGATGTCGTGGGGCAAGACGCATCACCAGCCCATACACCGCGGCTGCGGCTAAAGCCTAAGGCGCCTGCCGAGCGGGTATGTCGACGGAGCATGGTGGCCGCACAGCGATGACCTCGCCGCAGAGCTGCCAGATCTGCTAGCCGTGTTGTCGGTTCGGCTCGGGCGCATTGACCGCGTGTTGTACAACTTCAACGAGTGGGTGAAAGCACCCGCCAAATTGGCCACCGGGACGCGATCGGTACGACTGGACGGATATAGCCTTCAGCCGGTCAACACGGTCGAAGTGCTCGGCCTGAACCGCAACAACATTGTCCTGCTGGTAGTTCCGCAGCGAACCGATCCGGATCAAGCGCATACCACTCTGATGGCCGCGGCGGGCCCAGGCAACGTCTCGACCGTCGGCAATCTCCTCGCAACCAGCTTGCCAGACTGAGAAACCCGCTCACGAGCAGCAATTGCGGGCGAGCGCTGAGGGGGGCGCGTCGGGCTGACACGGCCCGCGATAGGTCCTCAGGCGCTCGGCTTGACCACAGTGCCGCGGACTGTTGGGCGCCCCGCCGACAACTACACATGAGAAACAGACAACAATGACAGTTAATGAGATAAAATTCAAAGCATTTAGTGATTTCAGTTTCGATGACATATCGCTGCACGCAGAAATTTCTCGACGCATGCTTAAACGACTTGAAGACATCGATAATGCAACTATCTCCGGACCCGCAACGCCGGCCGCGCGAGCAGCCTTGGCATCCAGCGTCATCGCGCACGCCGTGGTCGAACTGGAGGCGCAACTTCTAGAGCTGAAAAGAAAGCTGGCCGCAAAATAGTAGAAGGACATCCGGCAGTCCCGAAGGTTACCGTCATCGTCGATGGGTGTGTATTTTTCTGGGTTGTGTTACGGTTAGTCGTGGATGTATGTCAATTACATCCAGTTGAAGAAGAGAGAAATTAGTATGACACAGGGAACCGTGAAATGGTTCAACGAGGGTAAGGGCTTCGGCTTTATTACTCCTGACGACGGCGCAAAAGATGTGTTCGTCCACTATTCTGCGATCCAAGGGGCCGGTTTTCGCTCGCTTGAGGAGAATCAACGAGTCCAGTTCGAGATCACCCAGGGAGCGAAAGGTCCTCAGGCGGTGGAAGTGAGCGCCGTTTAGCGATTCGGCCACGAAACCTCCGGCGTTGATTGGGTATTGTCCTGCTTCGTCGCCGGACGCCCTTGTTGGTCACCGTCGGAGGTTTTGTAACACAAATCGTACTGGTTCAACTCTAGGCAAAACCCAGCGAGCGCCGGCTACGTGGGCGCCCGTTCTACTTGAATTCGCTACAAGAGATTTTTGATCATCCTGGTTGTGGCGCTTCTTGTTGTCGGCGGATATTCATCTGCCCGACACCGAAATGCACGTTGAAGCCGCCGGATTCGGCCTTTTAACGGGCAGCAGTGCCGCCAACCGGTCCATTTACGGAGTAAGATCTATATTGTCGAGCGCTTTCCTTTTGAGCGAATAACACTCGGCGGAATAGGAAGATCTCATGATAGCTGAGTCAACACGTCTGTCGCCTTATGAAACGCGCTTAAGGCTGGTCCGGGAGACGTTGATCACGTATTCGCCGCTTGACGACTCCGCTGCAGGCGAGCTTGCGGTACATGTACTTCACGCACTGAACTCGATCCCCGAGAAGATTCGCTGAGCGCCCCTCGACGTCGTGGCCGCATCGCTTAGTTAGCGAGTTCGACCGGCGTCCGGCTTTGGGGTTCCACACGTGGTGCCCCCGGGTGTATGTCGTCTTCGCCGGCCGCACAACACTTTCGGACGGGTGCGTGCGGTGACGCCGCGATCGGTACCGTGATCGTGCTGCCTTCCGAACTCCAATACAGTTGGAGCGCCCTGCGTGCCAACGCTGTTGGTCAACAATGTTGACATGCTGTCGTGAAGGGCGTCTACTGGGAGGCGTACCGGAAACCGGCGATCGCCGGACGTCATCTGGAAATGCCAATGGGATCAACGTGTTTCCTTCTGATCCGGGAAACCGATTCGACCACCGCACAAACGACGGCACTGCGTGCGAAACCCCGAGCGCCTGCGTGCGCTGCAGTCTAAGGAGAACGACCACGATGAAATCCGATGACGGACAACCAGATGCTTTCGCCGAGCACGTGCTTCACGTCGGAATGGGTTTCAAAGAAAAGGAGCGCCCGCACGTATTGGAGACGTTGTCGACGCTCGGTCCGCACCTGCTGGGACGATGGGATCCGCGGGACATTGATGTCGAAGTCTCATTGCAGGACCGCGGCGGCAAGGAGCAGCGGGTCACTTTGCGCACGAGCCTGCCCGGCCATGCGCCGCTAGTAGCGGTCGCTGAGAACCCGGACATCACGCGCGCTATCTGCGAAGCAAAGCGCGAGCTGATCCGCCAACTTGAACACCAGAAGTCGGCGCGCGACCCCATGAGCAGCCGCCGGCGCGGCAGCTCGACGATCCGCCATTAGGGTCACCTCCACGTTGCAGATCGCCCGAATTGTAAAGACACACAACAACAACCACCAGCTCGCTGTGGCGGGCAGACAGCGAGACTGGTCAGGACCCACATCACCGAAACGAGAATCATCGGTAACATGCAGAATGCAGAAACCGGTAGAACGGTATTGGCCTTCTACGAAGTACTCCGTGCGGGTGTACGCCGCGCCGCGGAACGCAAAGATATGGCTGCGGCACAGTCGATGTGGGATTCCGAAGGCCGGGCAAACGAAGCGGGGACTAGCGACGGAAAGCCTGTGCGCGGTCTCTGGTGCTGAGGGGTCATCAGAGACCGCTCACCGCCGGGCGCTAGGTCGGCCACCTAGCTCTTGATGCCGGCCTCGGCCCGTGTGCCTTGCCGGGCGTCGCTGCTGTCCGCGGAATCAGTGACAGCCGCGCGCTGTGTGCCGTTGGTTGCGACGGTGTTTGCGGTTGCGGATCGCGGTGGCAAGTCCGCGTCGACCGGCCGGGAGCGGTGGCGCCTAGACCGGGTCGTGTCATGAGGTTGCGGAATCTGTCTTCGGAGGCGGTCTCGGGGGCGTCATCGGGGGTGGCGCGCAGAAACCGGTCCGGGAGGGCCAGTTTGATGATCGTGCGCAGGGTGAGTAGATACTGGTAGGGCAGTGGGCCGGTGGTGTAGGGCAGGTCGTATTTGGCGCAGACATCCTGAACCCGTGCGGCGATCTCGGCGTAGCGGTTGCTGGGCAGGTCGGGGTAGATGTGGTGTTCGATCTGGTAGCAGAGGTTTCCGCTCATGAACGCCATCACCGGTCCTGCACGAAAGTTCGCGCTTCCCAACATTTGTCGCAGATACCACTGCGGCTTGGTCTCACCCTCCAGGGTATCGCGGGTGAATTTCTCGGCTCCGTCGGCGAAGTGGCCGCAGCAGATCACCGCGTACGCCCACAGGTTTCGCAGCAGGTTGGCGACTGCGTTTCCGAGTAGGACGCGCCGCCAGCGCTTCCCGCCGAGCGCGGGGAAGAGCAGGAAGTCTTTGCCTGCCTGGCGCGCGATTTTGCGGAGCATAGTTCGGGTGTGAGCGGAGTGTTCGGCGTCGGTCCCCCCGCGCTCATGTTCGGAGTGCAGGCCGTGCAGTGCGATACCCCATTCGAAAATGACCGCCAACAATAGATGTCGCAGCGGCTGCACCAGGTTGCTGGGCTTCCACTGTTGGTCACGGGTGACCCGCAGAACGCCGTAGCCGAGGTCGTCGTCGACGCCGACGACGTTGGTGAACATGTGGTGACGGTAGTTGTGGGAGTACCTCCAGTGTGCGGACGGCCCCGCCATATCCCACTCCCAGGTGGTGGAGTGGATTTCGGGGTCGTTCATCCAATCCCATTGACCGTGGCCGATATTGTGGCCCAGTTCCATGTTCTCGATGCTCTTTGCTGCGGCCAGCGCGAGCGTCCCGAGCACCCACCCCGTCCTGCTGCGGCTGGCAGCGATCACCAGCCGTGCGACGAGGTCGAGGGTGCGTTGAAATGCGATAGTGCGCTGGATATACGCCCTGTCATTCGTTCCGAGCGAATCCTCGATGTCGACACGGATCGTGTCCAACTCGGCGGCGAGTGCCTCGACGTCCGCGGCGCTCAGATGAGCGTATTCGGCTACGTCTGCGATGGCCATCAGTGCCACACCAGATGATCGGACGAGGATGCGTGCCCGGGCACGGACCGGGCCGCGGGATGGCAGCCCTCGGCTGCTCCGCGCGGGGGATCTCCACGGTCACCGCGCGGAACACATTCGGCGAGCGCTTGGTGGTGCCGTGGGTACTTTTTGACAGTCCCGTGGGGACGCGTATGCATCATGAACTTCCGAGATGAGGAGCACCTGGGGTGCCCGGCTTCGAGCTATTGCTCTCACGCTGTCGCCGGAGAGACAGGGTGTTCCGGGCCGGCTGGACTGTCAACCGACACTAAGCCTACCCATGGGATCGGGTTCCGGGGTCGTGGGAGGTGGTTCGCGGCACCAACGAGGGTGCTCGGTCGTGGTCGACCGAGCGAGCTCATGAACGACTGGGCAGCAACGATCAGAGGCTCATCGGTCAGCTGACCGGACGGCCCCGATCAGCTCCATGCGTCGCGGAGTCACCCGGCAGCTCGGATTGGTTGGTTGAGCTGTGGGAGTTATGAACGGGGCTGGGGAACGTCGGAGTAGTCGGGGCGTCGGCCGCCGACGGCTGCTGTCGGTTGTCGACCGTACGACCGACGACGACCGAGGAGGGATCCCCACTTCCTCCTCGGTCGGGTCGTAGCTGATTCCGAGTCCGCCGTAAAGCCGGTGGCCTGGTCGACGGGCTGGTGTCCGAAGTCTTGGTCTCGGTTCACGAACGCCCGTTCGCGATGGAACCTTTTGAGTTCACTGCGAGCGTCGCGCCCACGGGCCGCGGTGCGCCGTGCACCGGCCAGCAACACGCTCATACCTAGCATTGCCAGCCCGCCGATCACGATCCCGAAGAGGAACAGAGTGCCGGTCGACCCGGTGACGTGATAGCCCAGCACCGAGAAGTTTTCGCTCAACCGGTGCAGGGGCCCGGCATTGTTCAGCACGCCGGTGAACCCGACGATGACGGCAAAGATTAGAACAACTAGTCCAACGATGACGATCATTTACAAGGTCTCCAATTGCAGTACTGGAAATCCATTGCACTCCCTCATCGAAGGTTTGTCAACACTGTTAACATGCAGCGTAAGTTATTAGTGTTAACAATAGGTGTTGAGTTAGGATCGGTAGCCGCTTCGATGACGCGGCAGAAGGGGAGCGCTGAGGCGATGACGAGGCAACCGACCGCGTACGACGCGGGCGCTGACGAAAAGGACCCGTCGGCCGCCGGTGCAGACAACGGTCCACTCAACCGGTCGATGATCCTGCAGACCGCGCTACGGATCGTGGACCGTGACGGCGTCGACGGACTGTCGATCCGTCGCCTCAGCGAAGCGGTGGGCCGAGATCCGGTGGTGCTCTACCGGCACGTGCCCAACAAAGCCGCCGTGCTCGACGGTGTCGCCGAGATGGTGCTTGCAGAGCTATCGGTGGACAGTTCCGACCCGGATTGGGCCGGCCAACTGCGCACCGTAGCCCATGACTTCCGCCAATTGGCCCTGAGGCATCCGAACGTGGTGCCGCTGCTGGTCACTCGACCGTTGGCCACCCCACTCGGGCAGCGGCCGCCGGGAATGCTACGGCCGCTAGAGGACGTCCTTGCGCTGCTCACATCTGCCGGCTTCACCGGCGAGGACGCTCTACACATCTATCGGGTGCTGTTCGGCTACCTGTACGGCCACATCCTGAATGAGTTGCAGGAGGTTATCGAGCGACCCGAGGAAACCGACGATGTGCTCCGGCTCGGTCTTCACCGATTCGCGATCACCGAATTCCCTCACCTGCGCGCAGCTGGCATCCGCCCTAGCTTGCTACGACGGCGCCACCGAACTGGACCGCTTCCTCGAGCTGCTGCTCCCTGGCCTGACCGCAACCCTCACCGGCCGCGAGGGGCAACCCGCAACCGTCGAGATGCGGTGCCGTTGGTCAGCTCACCGACTGAGTCCGACCCGCCGCGCAGGCGTCATCCTGGCAAAGCCGTCCGCATCTGGGCCGCCTGCTTTGGAACCGTTTTGGCACCACACCTATGCGCGATGGTGAACGATCTGCGCATCTGTCAACGTTCTGCTGCGCCAAATGCCGCCTCACTTCGCCGACCGGGGAGAACGCGTTACCACCCCGCAGCCGATAGGTCTAGTCCCGGACCCTCGGCGACCCTCCGGTTGGATGGGGCAAGAAATGCACTACCCGACTACGTTCTGACCGGTGTCATTGCGGCACCGGGCATCTGATCCGGCGTCGCCAAGCCCGGCTTCTTTTCTGGGTCGAGGATGCGGTAGGCGAAAAGTTTGATGCGGTCGCTGATAAGGAACCAGGCGAGGGCGTATACCCACACCGCCGCTGCCCACCCCCAGCCCAGCGGGGTCATGAATAGCCCGTATACGGCAATGACGGTGGCGATGGCCTGGGTGCCGAGGACAGCGATCAACAAGATGCGGGCGGGACGGATGGACCAGAACGGTCCGCGGGTTCGGGTCAAGAAAATGGTCAGGTGGCCCGCGACGGACAGCATGAGATACATCAGGGTCTGCAGGCGCGGATGGCCAAGGTCGAAGACACGGTCGCCGAGATAGAACAAGCCGAAGGCGGCGATCGGTCCGACCACCCCCAGGATCGTGGAGATACCGAGCACCAGGCGCATGTTCCAGGCTTCGGGCGCGTTCTTGTAGCGGACGTTGTCGTAGGCGATGGACAGGATTGCGCCGTCGTTGAGCAGCGCGAGCATCACGATCATGATGGCGGTGAGCGGATAGAAGTTGAAGACCAGGATGGCGGCGGTCATGAATAACAGGACCCGCAGCGTTTCGGTGATCCGGTATATCGCGTAGCTGTTCATTCGCTGAAAGATCTTGCGGCTCTGTTTGATCGCATCGATGATTACCGAGAGGCCCGGGGTCAGCAGCACGATGTCGGCGGCCGCGCGGGCGGCGTCGGTGGCTCCGGATACGGCGATGCCGCAGTCCGCTTGTTTCAGGGCTGGGGCGTCATTGACTCCGTCGCCCGTCATCCCGACGATGTGGCCACGCTTCTGCAGTACGTCGATGATGTGGTATTTGTGCTCGGGAAAGACCTGGGCGAAACCGTCGGCGGTCTCGATGGATTCGGCTACCGCCTGCGATTCGCCCTTCTTCGCATCACCCAAAGCTGCGGCGTCGAGGATGTTGGTGCCTAAACCGACTTTGGTGGCGGTTTCCTTTGCGATGGCCAGGGCATCACCGGTCACCATCTTTATGGTGACGCCCATTGTCCGCGCGGTGGAGATGGTTGCTGCCGCGTCGTCGCGGGGCGGGTCGAAAAGCGGCAGCACACCGACGAACTGCCAGTCGCCGTCCCCGTCGGCGCGGGCTACGCCCAAAGACCGGAAGCCTCGGGCGGCGAAATCGTTGACTGCCTTATCGGCGGCAGGTTTGATCTGCGCGGCGTTCGCGGCCAGCGCCAGGATGACCTGCGGGGCGCCCTTAGTGACCCGGAACGCGGTCCCGTCGGCGCCGGTGACGGTGGCCTCGGTGCGTTTGTGCACCGGGTCGAAGGGTTCGAAGTGGGTGACGGTGTAAGCCTGCAGGGCCTTGGTGTCCTCGAGGCCGCCGAGCACCGCCCGGTCGATGGGGTCGTCGTTGTCAGCGCGGGAGGCCAACGCTCCGTCGAGGATGACAGTCGCGGGGGTGACGCTGTCGACGGCGAATGGTGTGCCCAACGTGAGCGAGTTCTGGGTCAGGGTGCCGGTCTTGTCCGCGCACAGCACGTCCACGCCGGCAAGTTCCTCGATGGCGACCAGCCGGCTCACGATGGCCTGTTTCTTGGCGAGCAGCCGTGCGCCGACGGCCATCGTCACTGACAGCACGGTGGGCATCGCGACCGGGATCGCGGCGACGGTCAGGACCAGGGCGAACTGCAGCGTGGTCAGGATCGCGTCGCCGCGCAGGATCGCGGTGACGACGATGATCGTGACCAGCGCGACCGCGAGGATGATCAGGTAGTTGCCGATCTTGAGCACGGCGCGCTGGAAATGGCTGACGGTGTGCGCGTCGGCCACGAGCTCGGCGGTTTTGCCGAAGTAGGTGCTGAGTGCCGGTGGCATAAACCAGGGCGCCGATCTCACCTTGCCTGATGATCGACCCGGAGAACACGGCGTCACCGGTTGTGCAGGTCGCGGGTAGCGACTCCCCGGTCAGCGCGGACTGATCGACCTCGATCTCGTCGCCGTCCAGCAGCCGCGCGTCGGCGGGCACAATGTCACCCAGGCGTAGCCGGATCACATCACCGGGCACCAGCTCCCGCGCCGGCGCGGTGATCCATGCGCCGTCGCGTGTGACGCGGGCGTTGATCGCGAGCTTGGCTTTGAGGGCCTCAATCGCGTTGCCGGCCTGCCGTTCCTCGGTGTAGCCGACCACCCCGTTGGCCAGCAGCAGCAGCAGGATGATGAAGAAATCCGGCCAGTGCCCGACCGCTCCCGACAAGATGACGGCGATCTCGATCATCCACGGGATCGGGCCCCAAAAGTAGCTGAGGAACTTCAGCAGCGGGTTGGTCTTGTGGTCGGCGATCTCGTTCGGCCCATACTGCGCCAACCGTCGTGTTGCCTCGGCGCTGCTCAATCCGTCCGGCGAGTAGCCCAGCTCTTCCTCCAGCTCGGGCATGGGCGCCGATTTCGAGTCGTGGCCCGGTTCGGGTGTGCGCGCAGGGCGGGGTGGCGTGAAATGCGGCGCGTCAGCGGTCATGACGTTTGCTCCGTACGCTGCATGGTGTGTTGCCGCACCTTTACCGGCCGCCGGGGAACTTCGCGGCCACTCTCCGCCCGCCCATCGGTGGTGTCGACGTTGGTTGCGGAGGGTTCCAGGTCCAGTTGCGGATTTCGGGTAGGTCTTGGCCGTGGGTGTTGATGTAGAGGTTGTGTTCGACGAGTTTGTTGGCCATCGTCTGTTTGAGGTAGTCGCCGGTCGCGCCGAGCTGGGGCAGCCGGTCGATGACGTCAGTGACGAGGTGGAAACGGTCCAACCGGTTCTGCACCCGCATGTCGAAGGCGGTGGTGATGGTGCCTTCTTCGGTGTAGCCGCGCACATGCAGATTGCGGTTGGTCCTGCGGTAGGTGAGTCGGTGGATCAGGCTCGGGTAGCCGTGGAAGGCGAAGATGATGTGTTTGTCGGTGGTGAACAGGGCGTCGTAGTCGCGATCGCTCAGTCCGTGCGGGTGCTCGCTGGCCGACTGCAACCTCATCAGGTCCACCACGTTGACCACCCGAATCTTCAACTCGGGCAGCTGTTCCCGCAGGATCGACACCGCCGCCAGCACTTCGAGGGTCGGAGTATCTCCGCAGCACGCCAGGACCACGTCGGGTTCGACGCCGCGGTCGTTTCCGGCCCATTCCCAGATGCCGATGCCCTCGGTACAGTGCACCGCCGCATCGTCCATGCTCAGCCATTGCGGCATCGCGCGCTTTCCGGCGACCACACGTTGACGTAGTGGCGGCTGCGCAGACAATGGTCAGCAACCGACAGCAGGCAGTTGGCGTCCGGCGGCAGGTAGACCCGCACGACATCAGCTTTTTTGTTGACGACGTGGTCCAGGAAGCCGGGGTCTTGGTGGGTGAAACCGTTGTGGTCTTGCTGCCAGACGTGCGAGGCGAGCAGGTAATTCAGCGACGCGATGTCACGGCGCCACGGCAGTTGCGCGGTGACCTTGAGCCATTTGGCGTGCTGGTTGAACATCGAGTCGATGATGTGGATGAACGCCTCGTAGCAGTTGAATAGCCCGTGCCGGCCGGTGAGCAGATAACCTTCCAGCCAACCCTCGCTTTGGTGCTCGCTGAGCATCGAATCAAGCACTCTGCCTGCGGGAGCGAGGAATTCGTCGTTCTCGGCGGTGCGGGCCTGCCACTGCCGGTCGGTGACCTCAAAGACCGCGCCGAGCATGTTCGACAGGGTTTCGTCGGGGCCGAAGATCCGGAAGTTGCGCGCCTCGTCGTTGAGCGCGATGACGTCGCGCAAAAAAGTGCCGAGCACGCGCGGTGTCCTGTGCCTCCACCGCGCCGGGCGAGGTCACCGACACCGCGTGGGCGCGGAAGTCGGGCATCCGCAGGTCATGCAGCAACACCCCGCCGTTGGTGTGCGGGTTGGCGCCCATCCGCTGTCGCCCTTGGGGAGCCAGCGCAGCCAGGTCGGGCAGCAGTCGCCCGGACACGTCGAACAGCTCGTCGGGTTTGTAGCTGCGCATCCAGCTCTCCAGTTGCTCGACGTGCCCGGGATGCTGGTCATCGACGAGCAGCGGCACCTGGTGTGCCCGGAAGGTGCCTTCGATCTGCTGGCCGTCGACTTCTTTGGGTCCGGTCCAGCCCTTGGGCGAGCGCAGCACGATCATCGGCCACCGCCTGCGGGTGGTGTCGCCGCTGGTTCGAGCGTCGCGTTGAATCCCGTGAATCGCCTCCACCGTTTCATCGAGGACGGTGGCCATCAGCTCATGCATGTCTTCGGGGTCCTGACCCTCGACGTAGCGCGGTTCCCAGCCGCAGCCGCGCAGGAACTGGTCCAGCTCCTCGTGTTCGATGCGGGCCAGCACGGTAGGGTTGCTGATCTTGTAGCCGTTCAGATGCAGGATCGGCAGCACTGCCCCATCACCGATCGGGTTGAGGAACTTGGTGGAATGCCAGGCCGTGGCCAGTGGCCCGGTCTCGGCCTCACCGTCGCCGATCACGCATGCGACAAGCAGGCCGGGATTGTCGAATACAGCGCCGAACGCGTGACTCAGCGAGTAGCCGAGTTCCCCGCCTTCGTGGATAGATCCCGGAGTCGTAGGTGCCACATGGCTGGAAATGCCTCCGGGGAAAGAGAATTGGGTAAATAGCTTTTTCAGCCCGGACTCGTCCTGGCTGATGTCGGGATAGATCTCGGTGTAGGAGCCCTCGAGGTAGGTGTTGGCGACCAGGGCCGGGCCGCCGTGGCCGGGGCCGGCGACGTAGAACATGTCCAGTTCGTACTTCGTGATGACTCGGTTCAGATGCACGTAGATGAAATTTTGACCCGGCGTCGTTCCCCAATGGCCGACCACGAGCGGCTTCACATCCGATAGCTGGAGCGGTCGTTTCAACAACGGATTGTCATACAGATAGATCTGGCCGACCGACAGGTAATTCGCCGCCCGCCAGTAGGCGTCCATCTTGTGTAGGAGTTCTGGTTCGAGGGTTCGGGTCGTCACTGTGGTGCTCCTTTGGTCGACCCGGATTTACCCGGTTCTAACGGGGAATACGGCGCAGCCTGCGCGTCGCGTGGGGGTGATGGTGGTCGCGGCGGTCGCCGCGAACGTCGTCCCGACGGCCTTCATGTCGATTCCGGAACCAGGCCGTTCGCGGGCAGCTGCCCGGGTTGTGTTGACGTGTCGGCCCCAGTCGCGGTGGTGACCGGTTGGGGTGAGGGCGCGGCGGCCGCGCTTTCTCTGGCGAGGAAGGCGCCCAGTTCACCGATCGCACTCATTAGCGGCGCCGGGAACACGATAGTGGTGTTCTTCTCCACGCCGAGTTCGACAAGCGTTTGCAGGTTGCGCAGTTGCAATGCCAACGGGTGCGCCATCATCGTGTCCGACGCCTCACCCAATGCGGCCGCGGCCATTGATTCGCCCTGTGCCGCAATAATTTTGGCTCGCTTCTCGCGCTCAGCCTCGGCTTGGCGAGCCATCGCGCGTTTCATGCTGTCGGGCAACTGGATGTCTTTGAGCTCGACCAGTGTCACTTCGACACCCCATTCGAGTGTCGCGATATCGAGGATCTTTCGGATATCGGCGTTGATGGTGTCGGTCTCCGACAGCGCCTGGTCAAGGGTGTGCTGGCCGACGACCTTACGCAGCGTGGTCTGCGCGATCTGGTTGATCGCGGCGTGCACGTTCTCGATGGCGATCACCGATTTCACCGCGTCGACGACCCGGAAGTAGGCGACCGCCGAAATGTCGACGCTGACGTTGTCGCGGGTGATGATGCCCTGGGACTGGATCGGCATCGTCACTATTCGCAGCGACACCTTCATCAGCCGATCGATGACCGGGATGATCACGGCCAGCCCGGGGTCCCTGACACCCACCACCTTGCCGAGGCGGAACAACACACCCTTCTCGTATTGGGTGACCACTCTGATCGACAGCGACAACGCGATCAGCGCGACAACGAGGAGCGCCACAACCAGGATGATCAAAGCTTTCATGGCATGTCCTTCATAGACATCGCCGAATCCAGGGTTCGGCCCTTCGTCGCGGATGAAGCCGTTGTTGTGCATGAGGAAGCGCGCGAGGCAGCCGTCGTCGGGATCTGGCGCGCCAGAACTTGCGTGGGTTGATGGAAAGCAAGTGACATGGTCATGGTGACCCGAACTGCATTGATCACCGGCGCGTGAGGGTTCGGAGAAAATGCTCCTTGAGTTAAGCGGCGGACAGCTGAAACTCATCCCGGACCAGCTGAAATTCTCAGCACCCTCGACGCTACACCCGTTGGACTGCACGTATCGACCAACTTGAGACGAACTGTGAGACCAACGGGCCGGTACGCGTTCGAAAAGCAGAAACTGTGATTCGATCCCGTCGCCGCGCGTAGCGGAGTACCGGCGCGACGGTTTAATTCGACGCCGCTGCTGGCGTTACTATTGTCTTGACAACCATCTCGTGACGGTTGCCCCGCGACTGTGGCGCTGGGCTTCGGTGTGGATGCCCAGTTCCGGCAAGATTAATGAGCGCAGGTATGACGGAGTTCAGCGAGGATGCCGACGGCTTACCGTCGCGTTCGCTGAGCGCGCAGCAGGCTAGCGACGATGCCGCCGACTTGCGGACCGGGATCAACGAGTTGGCGGGCTTGGTGGCCGGCAGTCTGGGGTTGCCTGCGTTGCTGACTGAGGTGTCGACCTTCGCGGTGCACGCGATACCGGGCGCTGACGGTGCCGGGGTGACCTTGTTGCGGGTCGACCGGGTGGACAACATGGTCGAGGCGTTGGCCGCGAGTGCACCGTTTGTCGCCGAGATCGACAAGATTCAGTACGTGACCCTCAAGGAGGGACCCTGCATTACCGCGGCGCTGGAGCGGCGCACGGTGCGGTCCGGGTCGTTGGGCGGGGAGAAGATGTGGCCTCGGTTCGGTCCGCGGGTGGGCCGTTTGGGCGTGCACAGTGCGTTGTCTATGCCGCTGCTGGTGTCGGGTCAGGTGGTCGGGGCGATCAATGTCTACGCTCGCGCCAAAGACGTCTTCGATGAGCATGCCGCTGAACTGGGGGAACTGTTCGCCAAACCCGCGGCGGTGGCGGTGCACAATGCCCAGATCCTCGCGCACGCGTTGGCGCTGACCGCCCAGTTGCAGGCGGCGCTCTCGACGCGCCCGGTGATCGATCAGGCGATCGGCCTGATCCGGGGACGCAGCGGGCGCAGCGCCGAGGAGGCATTCACCCAGCTGCGGGCGATCAGCCAAGCCGAACACCGCAAATTGCCTGAGGTGGCCCAACGCATCGTTGATGAAGCCGTCCGCCGCGCCCGCGCCAGGCACAACCCGGCCTGAGCCCGAACCGCGAGAGCCAAGGCCGAATTTGTCGTTGCATGGTGTGACGCGCGTAGGTTGGAGGGTGGGCAAACAGTCAACGCGACGGGTCCTGGCTCGGGTCGCGTGTTCCCCACCGTGCGGGCGGCTCGCCTGTTCGGCACCGGCAGGCTCGATCCGCGCTCGGGAGCGCCCAGCGGAGCAGTCCCGTCATGACGATCGGTGCGGCCCTGGCCGCCGATTTGGGCATTCTCACCGCCGCCCTGGATGAGTCCGGCGACAATCTGCTGCGCAGCTTGCACCACTTGGGCGTCGATGCCCAAGCGGCGGTGCCCAGCTATCTCGGTCTGAGCGTGATCGTCGACGGCAGTGATCCGCCGTTCACGTTCACCACCCTTGAGGACGGCGCGGCTGATGATGTTCGCACCTCGCTTCGGCTGACGCTGCCCGGTGACGGCGCGGCATCGACGTCGGTTGCCTTCGTCCTCTACGCGCGGACGCCGGGAACGTTTGTCGACCTCACCGCGGACCTGGCGTGGCTCACCGGTCGCCCGCTCAGCGATTTCGTGCTCGATCAGCATCTCAGCGTCCCTGCCGGGTCGGACACCGGAACATATCTGCGAACGGCGTCGGTCATCAATCAGGCCATCGGCGTCCTCATCGGCCGCGGCTACACTCCGGGGCAGGCTCATCGGGAACTGGACACCCAAGCTGATGGCGCAGGCACCGATCGACACAGCGCCGCCCAGTTCATCCTCGACACGCTCACCGCCGAGAAACCGGCCGACGCCGAGCACACCGATTGGGAGCCCAACATGGGCTGAGTGTGTCAAGCACGTAAAAACCGCGCAGCGCGGTGGCTCGCTGCGTCCGCTCCGGGTAACGTCGGCGATGTTGATAACCCAGCCAGTCCGGGACCAGGTCGGCTGTCCGCCGCTGTCCTCGTAGAGCAACAGCTCGCGCCGGACACTCCGGTGAGAACCCCACGTCCGGATCACCTTGAACGCTTCGTCTGCCACCCAATTACCCACTGTGCCAAGCGCGCCGGTCTTTACGCTTGGTTCTGCGCTGCGCTGGCTTGGGCACCACTGCTCGGATCGCCGCTGTTCGCAACCGATCGACGCGTTGCCCGCCTCGATTTGGTTCCTCCGGCACGGGCATCCGTATTTTCCGACATATCCGCTGGAAACCCTGCTCGTCGTGGACCCCACCGAGACCGGTCAGCCCATTGCGTGCGTCCACCGTCTCATTGACGAGGTGAACCGATGCACCCGCGGCGAAAGAATCCGGGTCCGCCAGCGACGCAGCAGCGACAACGGACGCAGCTGGCGAGCGATGGTCAACTGAGAAACGACAACAATGTGCTGAAAACCCTGGGAAGGACTGGATTTGAGAGCCCGTCACCGGCGGGTTGTCAGCATTTCCTCGACGCGGGACGGGCGGTCGATCAGCTCGGCGACGTCAGCCTTGGTGGCGGCCCCATCGGCTTAGTTCAGGGTCAGGAGCGGCTGCCCGCCGAGTTCAACCCCGGGTAGGTGACTTGACGGGTGTCATTGCCGTTTGGTAGCCGCAGCGTGTGTTCGACCTTGCTGCGCCGCAGGCCGAGGCGGACCAATTTGACTCGACGGCGCGGTCACCATCGATGCCCGTCGTGGCCCGTCGAAAGGCGTTGCGCTGTCGGACTTATTGCGGTGAGCCGGTTGAGACTAGTGCCGCTGGGCGGTGCGGCCAATTACCCGCGCCGATGACCGTCAACAGTTCACAATGATCATAGGTTGGTGATATGCCGACGAGGGGGACTGAATGATCGACAAAGAAGAAGCGCAGCACATGACTGATGTTGCCGGCGAGAGTAATCGGCTCAACGAGATATCGCAGTTGCTGGGGTATGCGGTCACCGCGATGACGAGCGTGGAGGATCAATCCACGCAGCAATTTGCGCTTCATCGGCTAGACCAGAACGTCGCCAGCGGCCCCAAGTTCGCAACTGCCGAGGAGGTTCGTGCTCGCCTCGAGGCAATTGCGAAGTTACCAATCTGGCGACTGGATCTCGTCGACAACAGCGGGATCGTCTTCGATCCAGCGCAGCTTGAGGTCACGGATGCCACCTCCGGTGAGAGCTTCAGCTTCAGGGGTTGGGGCTTGGGAGTCGCACAACTGGCGGCAAGCGGTCACGGCCCAGGCGCTCAGGAGGGCGTAACGCATCTCACCGTCCGTTCTGAGGATCCCCCAACTATCGGGAATTGGTACAAGCCAGACGTGGGGTGATGGTGCGGCCCGCGAGATGGTCATCGACGCGCTGACCGCTCCGCGCGGGTGACACCGAACGCTGCCGCGCCGTTACCACCTGGCTGCACAACGACAATCACCACCGCGGCCACGCCGCACTGGGCGGGCAACTGGCTGCGGGTCTGCGAGAGGGGTAGTGTTGTTGTTGCTGAGTCCTTCAGCCAGTTCGGAAGCTAGTTTGGCTGTACGCCGCTGAACTTGATGAGCGTTCGCTCGCGCCGCGCATCCCTATGTCTACGCATTGCGGTCGAAACGGCATGCAGATTTCGCTCATTCCATCGTTAGCCGGCATTCGGAAGACTACTAACTCCGCGTTCACCCGACCCGTGCTCGTCGGTTGTCGATCACTCGATCGGCGACGATGCGAGAAACATCCGTGTCGGTGCCGGGAACACCCGGCCACGTACCTAAGGATGCGCCGATCACGCAGGCGCAACGTCAAACCGGCCGGGGGCCAAGCTAAATGAGGCCTTCGAACACTGACCCGGCCAATCCTCCAGTCAAACATCTAGCAGAAATTAGATAACCGTCATGATCGTTCTCGGAATCGTCCTCATCGTTCTGGGGCTCTTGCTCCCGAGCCTCATCCCCACCTTCGCTTTCGCCCATATTGTTGTGGTCCTCGGGGTCATCCTGCTCGTCGTCGGCCTGTTACTGGCAGTCATGGGACGGATGGGGCACGCCGTCGGCGGCCGCCGCCACTACTACTAAACCGGCCAGAGCTACTCAGCGGCGACCGGCCCGAGCCTCCGGTCTGCAGCAAGCTGCCCCGTATCGCCTGCGGGGCAGCGAGCTTCCGCGGCGAACTGAACGAAGTATGTTGGTGCGCAGACAAATTGGAGCTGCCCGCACAGACATCGGAAACACCTGAGTCCGCCACCCAGAAGGAACCGCAGAGCCGTAACCGGCTGCGGCTGAAGGCCGTAGCCCAGGATGTTGTCGCGTCAAGCCATCCACGATTCTTCGCTGCCGATGAACGCTGCGAACCCGACGTAGCAGCCCGACTGAAGGGAGGAAGCGATGGCGATTACTGACATCCCGGCCTTCGTTCACCTGACCGACGCCGACATCGAGAATCTCGCCGTTGAGCTGGACGCGATCCGGCTGGACATCGAGGATTCCCGTGGCGAGCGCGACGCACGCTACATCCGCCGCACCATCGCCGCGCAACGTGCCCTCGAGGTGGCCGGCCGGCTCATGCTGGCCCGTAGCTCGAGACGCTCGGCATGGTGGGCGGGAGCGGTGACCCTGGGTCTGGCCAAGATCATCGAGAACATGGAGATCGGCCACAATGTCATGCACGGCCAGTGGAACTGGATGAACGATCCCGAGATCCACTCCTCGACATGGGAGTGGGACATGACCGGGACATCAAGACACTGGCGCTTCAACCACAACTTCCAGCACCACAAGTACACCAACATCCTGGGCATGGATGACGACGTAGGCTACACCGTCCTTCGAGTTACCCGTGACCAGCCCTGGGAGCCTTCAACATCGGCAACCTGCTGGTCAACACCATCCTCGCGCTGGGATTTGAGTGGGGAATTGGCTTGCAGGCCATCGAGTTCCGCAAGATCTTCAAGGCCGGCCCGGACCACGCAATCAACGTCCAGCACATGCGCGAGTTTTTAGCCAAGGCGGGAAGGCAGGTGTTCAAGGACTACGTCGCGTTCCCGGCGTTGACCTCGCTGTCGCCGGCGGCAACCTACAAATCAACGCTGAAGGCCAACGTGGTGGCCAACGTGATCCGCAATGTCTGGGCCAACGCGGTGATCTTCTGTGGGCATTTCCCCGATGGCGCAGAGAAATTCACGGAGACAGACATAATCGGCGAAACCCCGGGTCAGTGGTATCTGCGTCAGATGCTGGGCAGCGCCAACTTTGACGCCGGGCCGGCGATGCGGTTCATGAGCGGCAACCTGTGCTACCAGATCGAGCATCACCTCTACCCCGATCTGCCCAGCAACCGGCTGCACGAGATCTCGGTGCGGGTCAGGCAGGTCTGCGACAAGTACGACCTGCCTTACACCACGGGTTCGTTCCTGATGCAGTACGGCAAGACGTGGCGCACCATCGCAAAGTTGTCGCTGCCGGACCGCTACTTGCGCAATACCGCCGACGACGCTCCGGAGACCCGCAGCGAGCGGATGTTCACCGAACTGGAGCCCGGTTTCGCCGGGACCGACCTACGGACAGGGCGCCGCCGCGGGCTGAAAACAGCGATTGCGGCGGTGCGCCAACGGCGGCGCGACCCGCGCGTCGGTGAAGACACCGGCCAGGACGGCATCGATCATGGTCGGGTGGTGGGTCGGGGGAGCGGTTGTTATGACCGCGATTGGTATTACGTTGTGCCACCATGCCAGAACACCGTTGGATGGAGACCTCCCTACGTGACCGAGATGAACTATCTCGATCTGCACGGCGAGCGTGTCGCCTATCGGGACGCAGGGGCCGGCGAGGCGCTGCTGTTGATTCACGGCATGGCGGGAAGTTCGGCGACTTGGCGGGCGGTAATCCCGCAGTTGTCAAAGAAGTATCGGGTGGTGGCGCCGGATCTGTTGGGGCACGGTAAATCAGCCAAGCCGCGCGGTGACTATTCGCTGGGTGCGTTCGCGGTGTCGCTGCGCGATCTGCTCGACGAACTAGGCATCAGCCGGGCGACTGTGGTCGGTCAATCACTCGGTGGTGGTGTGGCCATGCAGTTCACCTATCAACATCGCGACTACTGCCAGCGATTGGTTCTCATCGGCAGCGGTGGCCTCGGCCCCGACCTGAGCTGGATATTGCGGATCCTGTCGGCACCCGGAACCGAGTTGGTGCTGCCAGTGGTCGCGCCACAGCCGGTTTTGAACGTCGGCAACAAGCTTGGGTCGTGGCTCGTGTCGGCCGGGATCCAGTCGCCGCGCGTCGGCGAGATGTGGAACGCCTATTGCTCGTTGTCGGACCGGGAGACACGGCATGCGTTCCTGCGTACGTTGCGCTCGGTGGTGGATTACCGCGGCCAGGCGGTCAGTGCGCTCAGCAAGATGCATCTAAGTTACGGATTACCCACCTTGCTGATTTGGGGTGAGCAGGACCGGATCATTCCTGTGGCGCATGGCTACGCCGCTCACGACGCCGTGCCGGGTAGCCGACTCGAGGTGCTCGCCGGTGTCGGGCACTTTCCGCATGTCGAGTCCCCGACAGCGGTGGTGGACCTTCTTGACGACTTCATCGCCACCACAGGGTGCGATGCCGATCTGGCGAATCGAAAAACCTGATAGGCACTCGTGACGCGGTGAGCGGCGCGGCGTCTAATTCTCTGTCCGGCGGGACCGCCCGCCTGCCGGGCGAGCATCGTCGCATCCGGTCCGCTACAAGCTCAAACCGTGTGGGGCACTTACATTTTGGTATATCGGGCCATGGCGAAGCTGTACAGGCCGTAGGTGCCGATTCCCAGGCCGGCGGCGATCAGGAGTGCTGCTCCGTAGGGTTGGGCCCCGAGTGTTTTGAGGGCCCCGTCGAGTCCGGTGGTGGTGTTCGGCTCCGAGCGACTCGCCGCGACGACGACCAGCACCCCGGTACCTGCGATCACCAGGCCTTTAGCGATGTAGCCCACCATGCCCAGTCGTCGCACCAGGTCGCTGGAATTGCCCTTGAGGTCGTCGAGGAAGTTGCGGCTGGCTCCCTTGTAGACGTGATATCCGCCCACCGCGACGATGATCACGCCGCCGGCGATCAGTGCGATAGTGCCGGCGCCGGTGTGCAACAGGCGTGCGCTCATCCCCGAATTCTGTTCACCGGTGGATTTCCCGGTGCCCCGGGCGAATCCGAACGCAGAGTATGCGAACGCGAAATAGACCACTGCTAACGCGAAGGCCTTCACCCGGTCCAACACTTCCGATGACGCGCCTTGAGATTTCGGGTCGGTCGACCGGCCGAGGGCCGTTTCGACGAGGCGCCACAGCCCCATCACCACAAGCGCGACCACGCCAAGCCACAGCGCGACGATGCCACCGGGTTTGGCCGCCAATGCCGCTAAGGCCCCAGATTGGTCAGCGGTGCCGCCGCCGTTGCCGAGAGCAATCCGCATCGTGAGGTAGCCGATGATCAGGTGCAGCAGGCCGCTGACGACGTACCCGGCGCGGGCGAATCGTTCGAACACGCTGTTTTGGGCGATCTGTGTCGCGGTGGACGACGACGCGTAGTCAGACATTGGCGGGGCCGTTCTTACCGGCCGGATGAATCACCGGGCCGCTGTCGCGCGAGATGCCGGCATGCGAGGGGCTGTCGCACCGCAACGCTGCGCACTCCCGCGCCGCCGGTGATGGCCTCCATGGTGATGCGCATGTGGCCGGCCTCCGCGACGTGCTGGAACAGTCGGGCGTCCTGGGTGCATGGGCTCGGCCATCGTGGTCCAGGCTACGCGCAGCCGGCCGAGGCCAGCTTGGCGGGATTGGAGGTGATCTCGTCGATCGTGTTGTGGATGAACCGCATTCACGATCAGCCAGACCGGGCTGGTCAGGCACTGGCTGCAACAACGCGGCCGCGGCTGGGTGGGCAAGGCCGCACTCAACGGGACCGGGGCGGTGCTCACCGCCGTGGCGGGAGTGGTGCTGCTTCTCCAGCAAATTCACCGAGGGTGCCTGGCTGCTGCTGCTGATCGTGCCCGGGTTGATGCTGCTCTTTGATCGGACCCAACGCTATTACAATGGCGTCGCCGAACAGTTGGATATGGGCCGGCTGCCATCCAAACCCGTTCCGGGGCCGTCCGGCGAAGCGATGGTCATCGTCCCGGTCGTCACGATCAGCAAGGTCGCCGGGCATGCGTTGCAGGTCGCGATGCGGCTTGGCGGCGAAGTCGTCCCGGTGGCCGTCGATACCGACCCCGCCGCCACCCGCCGGCTCTGCGATCTGTGGAAACAATGGGACCCCGGGGTTGACCTGCGGGTCCTACCCAGCCCGCACCGCACCCTGGTGGCACCCACCGTCGGTTTCGTCCGAACCCAAGTCGAGAAGGGACGGTTCGTCATCGTCTTGCTCGCCTACATCGAACCGAAGCGTCGACGCTACCGAATCCTGCACAACCAACGCGGCCCGCTGCTCGCCACAACAATTCGCGCACGCACGGACGCCATCGTCGCCACGCTTCCGATTCGCTTGGACTGAGGTCACGGACCTGCGATCCACGAGTCTTGACAACTTCTCCGGCGGAGCGGAACGTCAAAGAGTTGGGACTCTCAACCAGTCCGGGATGGGGTCGGCTGTCCGCCGCTGTCCTCGCAGAGCATTAGCTCCCGCCGGACACTTCGGTGTCAACCGCATGTCGGAGACCACCTGAATATTTCACCGCCCCGTCCGTGCCGCCAGAGGGCGGATTTCTTTCCCAGCCCTGGCAGGGTCACACCGCACGGCCAGCCAGTCGTCGGCTTTGGTCGTCGGTAGCCCTCATCAGGGCCCACGGCGGCATCGACGCATCCAACGCCGGAACTCTGTCGAGTACATGCTGGGGAATCTGATGCGTTTCCGCGGGCTGACCTTGATCTGCGCGACCTGGATTTCTTTGGGACGGAGGGCTTCTCGGCGCTGCACAGGGTCTCCGTCTGCTGCGCACGCGCCGGCATAGGCTGGGCAATAGTGTCCGGTGAGGCCGTCTCCCGGATACTTCGGATCGGCGACCCCCAGGGTTTGCTGCCCGCCGCCGGCACCCTCGAGGCAGCGATGGCCATCGTCCGCGACCAGCCGCACCGTCCAACACAGCCCATCGCAAGCCTCAGGGAGCCCGGACAATCCTCGAGATGCGAGCGCACGGTGTGGTCGGCGGCGGTACACAAAGGGCGGGCACGAACACCGTACCTTGACAGAAGCGCTCACCACGCTCGATGGTGCTGCGTCGACGGTGGCTGACGCTGGGTTCGAAGATGCGAAAAGCTCGGCATCCAGATGCCGTATGGATGCCAACTGGGCATCTGCAATCCTGGGTATTGCCGCTGGAGTCTGGCTACGTGCGCGATCTCAGGTCCGGAACCGAGCACCGCACGGGCGATCGCATCCAGACGTGCATCTCCGGGGCATCCGGCGACTGCACCATTGATATTTAGGAGTGCCGCATGGCGATCAGCGACATCAAGCGGTACGTACACCTGACCGCGGCCGATATTGAGGAATTGGGCCGCGAATTGGACGCGATCCGAAGCGATATCGAGGAGTCCAGGGGTGAGCGCGATGCCAAGTACGTGCGCAGGACCATCCGGCTGCAGCGTGGCTTGGACACCTGCGGCCGAATTGCCTTGCTGGCGAGCAGGAACAAGGTCGCCTGGACCGCTGGGACCGCCCTGCTTGCCCTCGCGAAGAT
The DNA here is from genome assembly GCA_963840045.1 of uncultured Actinomycetota bacterium. Lineage (GTDB taxonomy): Bacteria > Actinomycetota > Actinomycetes > Mycobacteriales > Mycobacteriaceae > Mycobacterium. The sequence goes on from CAWIXL010000002.1 coordinate 190,721, forward strand.
CGTCGAGAACCTGGAACTCGGACACAACATCATCCATGGCCAATGGGATTGGATGAACGACCCGGAGATCCACTCCGGAGAATGGGAATGGGATACCATCTGCCCGAGCGCGCAATGGAAGCGCTCGCACAATTTTGTGCACCACAAATACACCAACATCGTCGGGATGGATGACGACGTCGGCTACGGCCTCTTGCGCGTCACCCGCGACCAGCGCTGGCACGCGTGGATGCTCGGCAATTCTTTCTACAACCTGCTTCTCGCAACACTTTTCGAGTGGGGTGTGGCGTTGCACCACCTTGAATCGGAAAAGATTCGCAGGGGCAACAAGACCTGGGCCGAGGCCCGCGAAGACTTGCGCGTGATCGGCAAGAAGGTCGCCAAGCAGGTCGGCAAGGACTACATCATCTTCCCTGCCTTGTCGGGCAGCGGATGGAAACACACCCTAGGCGCGAACGCGATAGCGAACCTCATCCGCAACTACTGGGCGTATCTGGTGATCTTTTGCGGGCACTTCCCCGACGGCGCCGAGAAATTCACCCGCGGGGAATACGAAACGGAGACCCGCCCACAGTGGTACCTGCGGCAGATGCTCGGCTCGGCGAATTTCACAGCCGGCCCCCTGATGGCCTTCATGAGCGGCAACCTGTGTTACCAGATCGAGCACCACCTGTTCCCCGACCTGCCAAGCAACCGGTATGCCGAAATATCCGCGCGCGTCAAGCCTCTCTGCGAGAAGTACGACCTGCCGTATACGACCGGACGAATAACGCACCAGTACATGCAGGCGTTCTGGACGATCCTCAAGCTGTCGCTCCCGAACGAGTTTCTCGAAGGAACCTCGGACGATGCGCCCGAAACCCGCTCGGAGTTGAAATTCGGAATCCGTGCCGGCGTTCGCGAGAGCTTCGGTGTCGACCCCGCCACCGGCAGACGTCGCGGGCTGAAGACCGCGTTGCGCGACCTTCCGACCGGGGCGGTCGCGACGGCCTCCTGAGTAGCCGCAGCGGCCGACTTTATCCCCGCGAGACGGGTGAGTCACCAACCCGTGCGGTGGCAGGGCGAGTATCCGGTTAGGGCGCGGGCCAGGGCAGCAGAACGATTTTGCCGCCGAGTCCGCCGGCGTCGATGCGGGTATGGACTTCGCGGGCGGCCGCCAGGGGTAGGCGATCGATGACGACGGGATGGATGGCGCCGTCGCGCAGGAGGCCGAACAGTGTGGCCATGTCGGCCTTGAACTCTTCCGGTCGCTTCGTTCGTCGCGAGGTGATGCTGTACCACACTGCGCTGCGGCCGCTGAACAGAAGCTTGAACGCGCCCCAGAGGTGGAGCCTGGCCAAGCCAAGTCCGGCCGAGAGCAGGCCTTCGCGCCCGTCGGCCATGGTCTGCGACCCGTAGCCGACTAGCAGCCCACCCGATGCCAGACAGGCGAACGAGCGACTGAAATGGGCGCCGCCGATCGCGTCGAAGGCGGCATCCACGCCAGCGCGGCCTTTGTGGCCGTTGGGTTGTGCGGCGGTGAGCTTGCGCACTGCTTCGACGAAGTCACCGTCGCGATAGTCGATTGCCTTGGCGCCAAAGCTTTCGACCACGGCCATGTTGACGGCAGAGCAGGTACCGATGGCGTTAAGGCCAAAATGCCGCGCCAGATCGAGCAGCGCCGTGCCGACCGTGCCCGAGGCCCCGATCGCGAGAATCGTTGCACCCGGCGACAGCTGGCGGTAGCGGGTAAGCATCTGGAAGGCGGTTAGGTAGGCCAGCGGGATACAGACCGCCTCGGCCGGATCGACGCCGTCGGGGACCGGCACCAGGAACCGCGCCGGCCGGATTGCGTATTGGGTGTAGCCGCCGACGACACACAAATCGGCCACCATCTGGCCCTCGTGCAGGCCGGCCACACCGGGACCGACCTTGTCGACGATTCCCACGATGTCGTATCCGGGGGTGAACGGCACCGGCCCCTTGTAGTCCGGATAGCGGCCGCGCCGAATGAAGATGTCCGTGAAGCCGGTGCCGGCGGCCAAGACCTTGATGCGGACCTCGTCGGGACCGGGGTCGGGGACAGTCGGTTGTTCCGTGAGTTCCATTACCTCAGGGCCGCCGAACCGCGAGATGGAAATATTTTGCCAAGTCATCCGTTCACTCCTAGACCTGAAAGCTTACGACGAGGATTTTCGTGACGATGTCACTGATCGCCGAGTTTGCTGGCACCGCGGACGCGGCCACTCGCGGTGCGTTTCACGCGCGTCGGCCGATGGGCGGAAAGCGACCCGCGGGCCACATAGCCGTTGACAGCGGCGATGGCCCACTGACAACTCGAGATGGCGCTGGAGTGGCCCATTACTCGCTCTTCGCAGTTGCTGGGGCTAGACGGCGTGGGTTGCCGGCGATGTGGGCCGATTGTCGATAGTGGCCATCAGTGAGGTCGTGGTACCAGGTCGTATCCCCCGCCGCCGGCAGGCCGGCCGCTCGCAGTGCGCTCGACAGCGGGCGGTAGGAGGGCGTGAGCGGTATGTGGTCAACAATGTGGACGATGGCGGGACGTTGGTCCCGGGGCAGGCCGCCCAACACGGTGGTCAGCGTGTCCCCCAAACTAGCCGAGGTGAGGACGCCGTCTTCGCCCAGGGTCACGGCCGCCACCGCGACGTCCTGCGCTTCGGTCGCAACGGGATAGACCACGGCCAGGTCGATCGCGCTGATGTCGCCGAGGGCGTCGCAAATCGGCTGGCGGAAGACCGGTCCGCGCACCGACTGGATCACGGTGTTCCTGTTGTCTACGAACCAGTAGTCGCCGTCGCTGTCGCGGCGAAACAGGTGGTCTGTGGTGATCCACGTGTCTCCCTCGGCGAATACCCCGCGCATCGACACGCTCGCGGCATCGAGTCCGGAGCGCGGCTTCGCCAGCAGTACGCCTATCTCGTCGTCCGCGCAGGGGCGCACGAAACCGCGGTCGTCCTCGATGAACCGGCCTGTCGAGGCGTCGTAGCCGCCGAGGCGAATCTTGGTGCTGCCCGGCAGCGGCCGGCCCTTGGCCCCGGTCTTGGTGCCGGCGACGTTGGCCAGCACCGCCTCGCCTTCGGTGGAGGCATAGAACTCTAGCACCCGGGCCGGGGCGAATCGGTCAGTGACCTTGTGCCACAGCCCGATTGGCATTCCGGCGCCGATGAACAGGCGGATCGGATGATGTTCGGCAAGTTCGGGCGAGGTCGCTTCAACCAGCTCGAGCAGCATGGCCCAGGTGTAGGTCACCACCGTGACCCCGTAGCGGTGGACCTCGTCGGCGAACCGCGTTGGGTCGACGCCCCGGGTCAAGGCGATGCGCGACCCGCCGGCGACCGCGCCGCCGAGGCCGACCATCAGACCCGACGGATGGTGCAGCGGGGTCGGGCAATAGATCGTGTCACCGCGGCCGAGCGCGGCCGCAGTGGCCGTGCCGTAGGCCGACAGCGCCCACCGATGATTGGTGACCTCTTTGACCACCCGGCGTCCTCCCGTCGTGCTGAAGAACACGAAGGCGAGATCACTTGCGCGGCCCGGGTTCGGCCGGTACCACTGCGGCAGCCGCGCAAGGGACAGCTTGAGGCGGTCCAGCTCGACAACCCGTTCCGACTGCGTCCGGCAGAGGTCCGCGCGCTGTGCCCGTGACCGAGGACGAGCACCCTGGCGCCGGTCCTGGTGGCCGAGTCCAGATGGTGTGGGTCCGTCACGATGTCGGCCACTTCGCACAGCTGGACGGCGGCGGCGAGGTCGTCGTCCGGGGGTAGCAGTACCGCCACCGCGCCGAGCCGCGACAGCGCCGCGATCGCGACCACGGCGCTGGGGCTGGTGTCCATCAACACACCGATGTGGGCTCCCTGACGGATACCGACGGCGATGAGGCCGCGCACCGCGTCGTCGATGCGGTGATCAACCGCCGCGTTGGTGTGGACCCGATCCTCGAAGAGGAAGCATTCCTCCTCGGGCGCACTGTTCGCCTGCTCGGCCATCAAGCTCCCCAACGACACCCGGGTGTGCGGCTGCAGCCGCCCGAGGCGGGCGAGCCGGGGCACGGTACGCGCCGCCTCCCCGGCGATCTCCCTGCCGCTGCGCGCCGCCCACACTGCGGCGTCGGCCAACCCCAGGCTCACGCCGATGCCCAGTTCGGCCAGCACGCCCGCCGAGTGACCGATACGCGAAGACAGCCCCACAGCGCCATCGATCCCGACGCTAGGGTCGGTCTCCATCGCATGCACGCCCTCCGGCCTGGGCCCTCGACCTTCTTGCCACAGCACCCATTGACCGACGCTGGGCCAGGTCTGCGTGGCGGCGGTCGATCCGACCACCAGCCCGAAGTGACCTGCCCGCAATAACACCTCGGACACCTCGGCTCGGGGGGCGGCCCGCCGGATTCCTCGAACGGACGCGGGTTGGCCGATGTCGTCGACCTCGCCGATGAACGCAAGCACCGGACAGGTGATTTCCGCCAGCGTGATCAACCTGCCATCGATCACGGCGCCGCCGGCCATCATGCGGTTATGGACCACGAACTGCCGCAACAGTTCGGCGACCGCGGGACCCGACCATGCCACCCAGCCCTCCACCTCGAGGAAGCGGCGTTGCTGTTCCCTGGGCAGCAACGCCTCTCGGTCATGGAGTTGACGTAGAAAGTCCCACCTCGCGCGGACCGTCTTGATGGGGTCCAGGAGTTGAAAGCCGGTGCGGGCCATCCATCCGGACACCGAGATTCGGTTGAAGACGTGGTCGGCAACCAGCTGGGCGCCGCGGCCCGCCAGGGCCGCGGGAATCCCGAATGGCAGACCGCTGAGCGAATCGACGGCGGCACCCAATGTGATGACGCTGGCCAGGCCCTCGGAACGTCGGTAGGCCGCGGTTTGATAGCAGAACATGCCGCCCTGCGAATAGCCCGCCAAATGCACCTTGCGGCCGGTATGTGCGTGTACCGAGTCGATGACCCGGCTCAGCGCGACAACATGGTCGCTCAACGTGCGTTCGAGCCCACCGGTTTCCCGGTCGGGTGAGCCGAAGTCCACCACCCACGGGTCCGCACCGAGATCATGCAGGACTCCGACCGCGCCCTGGTCTCTGGTGACATCAAACACGTTGGCCGACATCATCATCGGCGGCACAAGTATCACCGGAGGCCGTGACGGATCATTCGCGCGTCGGGGAAGTAGCGTCGTAGCCGGTACATGTCGCACCGCTCCACGGTCTGAAACGGCGACGGACGGGACCCGGTCTGAAAGCCACCGAACCGCAGTACCTCGACACCGTTCTGCACGGTCGCGATCACTCTGTTCACGGGACCGGTAATCAGGTCGCTACCCCATGTCACCGATACGTCTTTTCGGGATGGTCCGCGTCGCACGCCGATCCTTGGAGGCTGGCCAGTGCCGCGTTGACAGTATCGAAGGTTGGCAGCCAGCCGTCCGGGTCGCAGATTCGTAGCACCAGCGATACCGCTGCAGCCGGTACCAACGCCCAGTCGATTCCAGCAGCCGCGCAGCCCACCGAGATTCTGTGTAGCGCCGAGAAGCCCACGGCGCCAAAGAATTCCAGGCCGGTTAGATCAAGGATCAGCCCGCGGCAACGTGCCAGGTCGGCGAGTGAATACTCGATGAGGGTGTGTGCGTTCGTCCCGTCGATGTCGCCGTGGGCGCTGACAATGGCCACCGACGACGTCGTCCAGTGAGTGTCCAATCGCGCTAATTGAACCGTGTCCGGCTTGGAAAGAGGCTTGGAAAGAGGCTTGCAGAAGCGCGTGTAGAGAATGGCATCGCGCGGCGGAGCGGAAGAGTCTAACAATGTGTCGGTCATGGTGATCCAGTCGTGCGGGCGATCACCGATATGTCAGGCTCGGAGCTAGCGCTCCTCGGGCTCAGCAGCGTACGGCTAAACCGTCCCAGACCAGCTGAGATTCTCAGTAGTGATCACACTACACCGATTGGACGCTTCCCCGCAGGTGTCCCCCTCGTGTCGCAGGTAGACCGGGTGAACAACATGGTCGCGGCTGCTGGCGAACGGGGCACCGCGACAATCCTTTTCGAGGCTTCGGTTGTCAACCAAGCCATCGGAGTCCTCATTGGCCAGGGTTACCCGCCCGAGCAAGCGGAGTGGCACCTCACGGCTGAGGGTGCCGACGCCGGTATCAGTCGGCACGCCGTCGGCCTGCGCATCCTGGCCGGGCTCAATGCGCGGTAACCGGTCATCGCGTGTAGTGTCGGTAAGGTTGGGAACCCAGCCAGTCCGGGATGAAGTCAGCCGCCCGCCGTTGATCTCCCAGAGCAGCCGCTCGATGCCGGACACGCCGGTGACAACCGTCCGTTGGGATCACCTTGAGCGCTCTATCCACCTTTGAAAAATCGTATGTCCCTCGTGTTGGCCAAGACCTTTCCGGCCCGTTCGGGTCAACGAGTTTCGGCATTCTCAGTACGTATCCACCGACACCGTGTGGGCTGGCGACGTTCAGTGCGGCCTTGTCGAAAGGGTTGTGCGCGAATGGCTCTGACGTCAGCGTCGTGCGCGTGGCCGACGGGTCGATATCTTCTGACGCTCGGGTGATCGGAGAGCTGGTCAACGGTTCCGCAACATCGGTGGCCGCAACCTCCGAATTGCTGAACGAGAGCGACATCGCGGTCGTGCAGCATGAGTACGGCATCTACGGTGGTGTCGACGGAGACGAGGTGGTGGACATCATCGGCGGGCTGCACATCCCGTCGATCGTTGTCGCCCACACCGTCCTCAAAGACCCGACCCCGCATCAGCGTTCGGTGCTCGAGACGATCGCGGCGATGGCGGATCAGGTGGTTGTCATGTCGGAGGCGGCCAGGCAACGCCTATGCCTGGGCTTCGACGTCGATCGCCGAAAAGTCACCACGATCGCGCACGGTGCGACCGTCCTGAGAAACACGCCGGTGAAGCGTTCGGGCAGACCGACTCTGTTGACTTGGGGTCTGCTGGGGCCGGGGAAAGGCGTCGAGCGGGTCATCGAGGCGATGGGTTCGCTGCGTGAGCTCCATGGCCGGCCGCGTTACCTGATTGCCGGCCGCACGCACCCAAAGGTTCTGGCCGCCGATGGCGAGGCATACCGCGACGCTCGTGCCGAACAGGCGCGGCTCGGCGGCGTGGCGGACTCGGTGCACTTCGACGCGAATTACCGCGACGTGTCGTCGCTGACTGCGCTGGTTCGGTCCTCGGCCGTGGTTGTGCTGCCCTACGACTCCACGGATCAGGTCACTTCCGGTGTTTTGGTCGACGCCATCGCGAGTGGGCGACCGGTCGTCGCCACCGCCTTCCCCCACGCCGTCGAACTCCTCGGTAGTGGGGCCGGCATCGTCGTCGGTCACGACGATCCCGCTGCGCTGGCATCCGCCCTGCGCCGACTGCTGACCGATCCGCGCGTTGCCGGCTCCATGGCCGCGGAGGCCCGCCGGCTGGCCCCGGCGATGGCCTGGCCGGTGGTGGCAAATGCCTATCTGGGTCTGGCACACCGGCTTCTCGCTGAGCGTCCGGCGCTGGTATGACCGCCACCGTGCCGGAGCCGAAATTCGACCACCTGTTGCGTTTGACCGACCGTCGCGGCACGTTCGAGCATGCCTGTTTCGCCGAACCCCGGCCCGAGCACGGCTACTGCACCGACGACATGGCCCGGGTTCTCGTCGTCGCCACCCGAGAGCCCGACTCTGGTGGCGAAGTCAACGGCCTTGCGCGCGTGGCCTTGCGTTTCCTGAACGATGCGCAGTCCTACGCCGGTACCTGCCGAAACCGGATGGACAGCAGGGGGCCGTTGGGAGGATGAGCCCTCCCTGGAGGACTGCTGGGGGCGTTGCATCTGGGGACTGGGAACTGCCGCCGCGCATAGTGACGTCGGTCTGGTTCGCCGGTTGGCCGTGATTCAGTTCGAACGCGCCGCGAAGGCGCGGTCGCCGTGGCCTCGGGCGATGGCGTTCGCCGCGTTGGGCGCCGCCGAACTCCTCTCCGTCGACCCCGGGCAACCGGCCGCACGCAAACTCCTCACCGACTACGCCGCCACCGTGGCCGAACCGAACCGCGACGCCGCCTGGCCATGGCCTGAGCCGCGACTCACCTACGCGAATGCGGTTCTCCCCGAGGCGATGATCGCCGCGGGCGTTGCGCTCGACGATTCGACACTGCGGTACCAGGGTTTGGATCTGTTGCGTTGGCTGGTCGAATACGAGACGGCAGGGGGCCACCTCTCGCCCACCCCCGCAGCGGGCAGAGGGCCGGACGACCTTCGGCCCGCGTTCGATCAGCAGCCGATCGAGGTATCCACCCTCGCGGACGCGTGCGCACGTGCCGCTGCCATTGACGCCAGTTCGATCTGGCCCGACGGGGTCCGGGCCGCTGCGGCCTGGTTCATGGGTGTCAACGACGCGCGACAGCTCATGTGGGACCCCGAGACCGGCGGCGGATTCGACGGCCTGCACGCCGATGGGGTGAACCGCAACCAGGGCGCGGAGTCGACTCTGGCAGTGCTCTCGACCTTGCAACACGCTCGGCGCTTCTCGTCTGTGCGGCAATGACTTCCGTGCAGGCTGGGCTCGTCGCACGTAGCCCCCTGCGGCTGGCGCCCAACCCGTCGCGGGTTATCACCCGACTCTTCGTGCCAGGCCAAGAGGGTTTCGAGCACCAGGAGTCCCGAGCGGGAGCGGTGCTGGCGCGGATCCTGGCCCTGGACGAAGGGCAGGTGCGGTCGTCACTAGACGATGTCATCATCCGCTTCAACGAGCGTCACCGCGATCTTGTTGGCACCTTCCGTCGGCACGCCCGTGAACTCGCCGATCGGCTGGATCCCGGTATGGAGCTCTCCGAGGCACGAAAGTTGTTACTGGGCGCGACGTTCACCAGCGAATACGCCATTGAAGGTGCGGCGTTGTGCAACCCCAGCATCGTGGCCCATCCCGACCAGGCTGGGACAGTCGCAGGCAGCCTGCGATTCGTGATGAGCGTCCGGGGCATCGGGGAGGGGCACCGTTCGTCCATCGGGTTTCGGACCGGCGTCATCGACGCGGCCGGAGGCATCACGATCGACGACCCGGCTCCGTTCGCCACACTCGGGGCGGCGGAGCCCGCTCTGCTCGACGCAGCCGTCTTCCGCAGTGAACTCGCCCGGGTCGACGACGCCGGAGAGGCGGCCGACTATGTCCTCGACGGACTCGGCGAGCGCTTTGCCCAAGCTGCTCTCGACCAACAACTGGCCAGGCTCCAGACTTCTCTGAGCACCCGCAGGCACGCCCAAGAGACGATTTCCTTACTCCGCAGCATCGCCGCGCGGACGTACGCCGTCGAATTTTCGGACAGCACAACACTTTCCGAGCGGGTCCTGTGGCCCTCGATGGGCGCAGAGCAGGCCGGCATGGAGGATGCACGTTTCGTCCGTTTCATCGACGACGACGGCTCCATCACTTTCTATGCCACCTACACGGCCTACAGCGGATCCCGCATCAGCCAGCAACTACTCGCGACCACAGATTTCCAGTCCTTCACCTCCGCGCCGATCGTCGGACGCGCCGCTACCAACAAGGGTCTGGCGTTGTTTCCCCGCCGGATTCGCGGTCGCTTCGCGGCCATGTCGAGATCAGATCGCGAATCGAATACGGTTGCCTACTCCGATCATTTGTCCGTTTGGACGGGCGCGCTTGCCTGCCAGAGACCGACCGAAGCCTGGGAGGTGTTACAACTCGGGAACTGCGGTCCGCCCATCGAAACCGACGCCGGGTGGCTGGTGCTCACCCACGGGGTCGGTCCGCTGCGTACCTACTGCATCGGGGCTATTCTGCTCGATCTCGACGATCCGACACGGATTCTCGGTCAGCTGTCGCAACCGCTACTGAGCCCCGCTACTGATGAGCAGGACGGCTACGTGCCCAACGTGGTCTACTCCTGCGGCGCACTGGTCCACGCCGACACCCTGGTGCTGCCGTACGGCATCGCAGACGCCGCCATCGGTATCGCCACCGTGCCGCTACCCGAACTCCTTGCAGCTCTGAGCCGCTGAGAACCAAGACATTTCAAGCGTTCTGTTGCCCGCTGCGCGGGTGCTTGATGTTTAGGCGCTTAACGGAGGCAACACATTCTGGCCAAGACTGACGAGACGTCGGCAGGCAGAAGCCGTACTCGAGGCTTCGAACACTGAACCCGAAAATTCATCCGCTCGGTTTTTCGGCCGCTCCCGCATACTCGCCGATGAAGCCGTTTCGCAACCACCACCTGGGGCTAGTGTGCTCGAAGATCTCATCGTCGAGGACGCGATTGCGCACCGATCTCCTGACAGGGAACGGATTCATCCCTGTCTTGTATTCGACGCCGACCATCGCGGGGGCGGTCGACCGACCTCGGCTGGGCAGCAGCTCGAAACCGACGTGCTGGAGCATTGTGTTTAACTCGGCTGGGCGAGGGAATCGCCGAAAGTCGTGGTTTGGCTTGTGCAGACCGCACACGAACAGCGGCCCAACCGTGACGAAACAAAGCCATGTACACAAGTTGCGATCTGGCGTGATATAAAACATGCGGCCGCCCGGCTTCAGCGCGCGAAATACGCTGTCCAGCAGATGGCGGTGCTCGGTGCAGTGGTCGAGGATTCCGTGCAGGTAAACAAGGTCGAATCGACTGGCCCCCAACACGTCCGCGTTTCGTGCGTCGCCGACAATGAAGTCGACACTGCTCTTGTCGGCAAAGCGCTTGCGGGCTGCGCCAATCGCTTTATAGTCGACGTCAACGCCGGCTATGTCCCAGTCGCCCAACTCCGGATATCGTTCGAGCAATCCTGCGATCGCCCCGCCGCTGCCGCAGCCGACCACCACCATCTGCGGGCGTTGATTATTTACCGATGGTAGGTAGTCGCGTAGGAAATCCCATGCAGCGTAGTCGATTTCGCCGACCAATTGTGCGGTGAAGCGCCACTGTTCGCTGACGTCGGCGTTGGAGAAGTAACGCACCCCGCGCTCGATCGTGCCGTTGCTGATCCGCGTCAGCACCCGATCGATCATCGAATAGCGGTACTCGGGCTCGCCCGCTGCGTCGTTGGCCCGTTCACGGTCGAGGAACTCGAAGTAGGTCCGCTCTTCGGGTTCGAGCGGCGCGTCCCACGATTGGGCCTTGCCGAGTACACGTTCCCGAATCCACGAGTCGATCACGCGGCTGTAGACGATTTGGTCGAACAGCATGAGCTGATGGCCGCCGCCGGGCATCATGAAAAAGTCTTTGGTTCCGCCGATCCGCTCGAAGCAGGCCCGGCAATGCTCGACGCCGACGATTTCATCGTGCTCGCCGCAGGTGACCAGGACAGGTTTCGTGTTGGCGGCGGCGGGCAGGGGCGGCACGTAGTTGAACACAGAGTGGTAGCTCTTGAAGCCATACGACCAGACGTACAGCGGGTCTTTCTTCTTCGTGTCCAGCAGCCCGGGGTCTTCTTGGTAGGCGGCCTTGAAGTCGATGAACCGCCGCAGCGGGATCGCCAGCCGATCACCGATCTTGTCGGCCAGGTACTTCGCTGGACGCGACTGGAACAACCGGATCGCCGGGCTCATTGGCGCCTCGTGGTTCAACAAGATGTTCATGCACACACCAGCAACCACGGCCGGGCACGCGTCGAGCGCGTGGAACGCGACTTCGCCGCCCTGGCTCGCGCCGTGCACGACGACGGGCAGGGAAGTGCGTCGTGCGGCGTAATCGGTGACTGCCCGGGTGTCTTCGAGGAAGGCCTCGAAGCTGAACACACCCGCTTTGCCTTCAGTGCGGCCATGCCCGGTCAGGTCGAGCGAATAGACCGCCGCCCGATAGTGGCGGCGCATGTGCTCGGCGAACGCGTCGTAACTCTCGCTGTTGCCGGCGGTGCCATGCACCAGCACCAAGACATAGTCGGCGTTGTCGTTGTCGTAGCGGCGCACGAAGATTCGTCGGGCGCCGGATCCGGTCACCGCGTCTTCGACCATCGGCGGCACCGCCTGAATGGTGACGTTCGGGGTCATCAGCGGCGCCTCGAATCCAATCCTTCGGTGAGTCGGGCGGTGAGCAGCTGGGCGATAGCGTCGAAGTCGCCGCGGAAGCCCGAACCGTCGGAAACGAACGGGCGCTGCATCGACATGCCCAGCAGCACGATTTCGAAGAGACGCACCGACTCGTCGATCAAGCCCTGCGGCGCATCGGCACCAGCGATGGTGCGCAGCGCCGCACCGAACTGCCGACGCTGCGTATCGCGATAGTCGACATAGGCAGTCCGCAAGAACTCGTTGTGGTTGGCCGCTGCGGCGAACTCGACCATGAACGTGACCGCGTCGAGGTTGTCGATGAACAGTGTGTACAGCAGACCGGCCGCCTCGGTCAGACCGTCACGCGCGGACACTCCGTGTGACAGTTGGGCCGACGCCGTGGCGAACATCGTCTTAGCCATGTCGTCGATCGCCGTCTGGAAGAGTTTTTCCTTGGTCTCGAAGTGATAGTGCAGCAGGGTCTGCGAAACGCCGGCCTTAGCCGAGATCAGCTTCATCGAAGACTTCTCATACCCGTACGCGCGGAAGCACTGCATCGTTGTCTGCAGGATTCGCTGCCGGGCGTCGCCGGCGCTGACTGCGGAACCAGCAGTGTCCTCAGCCGTCGAAACTGTTGCGGTCAACATCGACTTTTCTCTTCATTTCTCTTCACTCCCGAAAGGATACTGCCTGATCGATCAGTCAGGCAAGTGGCGACGCAACTGGGGGAGTGGTTCGGATACCGGTTACCGGTACAGAGCAAGAACCGCTGGCGATCCATCCGGCTGCCCGGGATCGAGGGCCCCGACCGCGATACCCTTTGGAGTTGATTGGGCCCGAAACAAGGACCTGCTATGCAAGAGACTCTGTCGTCCAAGAAGGTCACTTTGACCTTCGACAACGGCCCGACCCCAGGTGTCACCGATCAGGTTCTCGATGTGCTCGCTCAGCATCAAATGTCCGCCATATTCTTCGTCGTCGGACAAAATATTTGCTCGCCGGCGGGACACCGGCTAATAGCGCGTGCTGTGCGTGAGGGGCATCGGATCGGCAATCACTCCTTCACCCACGGCCTACCTCTCGGCGAGCTCTCTCCTGAGGAAACTATTCACGAAATCAGCAGCACGCAAAAGCTTTTGGACGATTTCACCGATATCGATCGCTACTTTAGACCGTGGGGAACGGAGGGCGCGCTCGAACGGCGCTGCCTGAATCAGACGGCGGTCGACTACCTCATCGCGGAGAAGTACACCTGCGTCCTGTGGAATAGCATCCCGCGTGACTGGGCCGACCCCAACGGATGGGTTAGCCGAGCGCTCGCCCATACCCGTAACCATCAGCACAGTGCGGTCGTACTGCACGACCTACCCACCGGCGCCATGGAGCATTTACCGAGATTTCTCGATGAACTCAGAATACTCCGGCCTAGAGGTCACCACACAACTTCCCGACGATTGCGTGCCGATCGTCCGCGGTCGGATACGAACACCGATCAATCACCTCATGGCAGAGGCAACAATCGCTGCGGATCTGCGACCTGAGTCCTAGGGACGTCAGCGGCGGTTATTCGGCAAGCTGGTTGACCATGCCGGCGAAGATCTTGGGCAGCGCCGCCGCGGCTGGCACGATGCGCGAGCGCACCGGTGCGTACGCGCTGGCCTGTAGCAGGCCCGCCGTCAGCAGGTGGTAACGACGCGACATCTTGCGCCACTGGTGGCCCAGTGCACCTCGACGTAGTCGGTCCACGGCGCGATCGGGTCAGTGCCAGCGCAGCAGCACGAGTTCGGAACAGAATCCCGGGCCCATCGCCATCAGCACGCCCGGGCTTCCACTCGGCGGCTGTTTGGCCATCGTGTCGCGTAAAACGTGCAGTACCGATGCCGACGAAATGTTGCCGATTTCGCTCAGTGAACGCCAGGTCAGCTCGAGCGCCTCGTCGGGCAGCTCGAGGGCCGCGTTGATGGCCTCGATCACCTTCGGGCCGCCGGGATGGCTCACCCAGGCGCCGACCTCGTCGGTCGTCAGGCCGTGTGCCGTGAGGAAGTCGGTCACGTCATCGCCCAGATACCGCTCGACAAGTGCCGGGACGTCTGAGTCGAGGACGATCTGGAATCCGGAGCCGTCGATGTCCCAGCCCATCGTGCGCAGTGAGTCGGGGTAAAGATGGCTGCGCGAATCCAGGATGTCGGGACCGCTGGCGCCGATCTTTTCGGCACGGCGTTCGCCGACCGCCACCACCGCCGCTGCGCCGTCGCCGAACAGTGCACCCGCGACGAGCGTGGGGATATTCGGATTGGCCTTCTTCGTGAGCGAGCAAAGCTCTACCGACACCAGGACCGCTACGTCGTCGGGCGCACCGCGCAGATAGTCGTGCAGCCGAGCCACCCCCGCTGCTCCGGCGACGCAACCCAGCCCGAATATCGGCACCCGCCGGACGTCGGGCCGCAGGCCCAGCTTCGCGGCGATGCGGGCGTCCAGCGACGGCACCGCAACGCCGGTGACTGTCGTCGAGATGATGAGGTCGACGTCCCGCGGGTGTAGCCCCGCCTCGTCGAGCGCACCTGATAGCGCTGCACACCCCAGTTCCACCGCGTGTTCGATAAACAGGTTGTTCGCCTCGCCGAAGTCGGTCAGCTTCGGGTAATCCTCGAGCGGCAGTACGAGGTAGCGAGTGTTGACCTGGGCGCTCTTGTGCAGACTCCGGACCAGGTCCCCGAACTTCTCGTAGCCGGGAAAGTCGAGCACCGCCTGGGTGACCTCGCTCTGGGTGTAGCGGTGCGCCGGCAGTACACCGTGCACGCCGGCTATGACACTCATTCTTTTATCCACACTCGGTATACGAGAAGCGATGCCGATTCGTTCAACACCGTATGTCAACAGTGTTGACATAGGTTACGCCAAGGGCCTAATCGGTGTCGCTCACCAACGGAGTACCTGGCTTCGGATCTTGGTCCGGCGCGTGCGTCCGGTCCGATTTCTCCGTCTGGGGTGCTCGTCGCTGAGTCCGAAGCGTTCGTGTAGCCAGACCAGCGGCTCGGGCGCCCACCAGTTCCGCGTGCCCAGCAGATGCATGAATGCCGGCACCAAGACCATCCGCACCAGCGTGGCGTCCACCAGTACGGCCAGCGTCAGGCCCAGGCCGAACATCCGCATGAACGACACATGCGCGGCGGTCAGCGCTGCGAAGGAGATAGACATCACCAG
Source organism: uncultured Actinomycetota bacterium (assembly GCA_963840045.1). GTDB lineage: Bacteria > Actinomycetota > Actinomycetes > Mycobacteriales > Mycobacteriaceae > Mycobacterium. The sequence continues at coordinate 205,912 of CAWIXL010000002.1, forward strand.
CGCGGCTGCCGTGATGACCCGACCGGTGCGGGCGAGACCCAGCGCGATGCTCTCGTCGTTGTCGGCACGGGTCCGCGCCGATGCGAGCCAGAACTCGCGGATCCGGGAAACCAGGAAAACCTCGTAGTCCATGGACAAGCCGAAGGCGATGCAGAAGAGCAGCACCGGTATGTTCGCGACCAGCGTCCCGGTGGAGGTCGTTCCGAGGGCGCCCAGATTCCCGTCCTGGAATATCCATACCATCGCGCCGAACGCGGCGGTCAGCGAGAGCAAGTTGAGGATCAGTGCACTGAGCGGCAGCACCACGCTGCCGGTGAGCAGGAATAGCAGCCCGAACATGATCACGGCGATCAGCCCCAGCACCAGTGGCAGCCGCGACGTGATGGAGTCGACGCTGTCGCGGTTGATCTGCGCGGACCCGGCGATCTCGACCGGCCTGCCGCCCGGGCCTGCCACCGCGTGCAGGCGGTCGAGCTGAGCCCCCGATTTGTCGGAGAACAGCGGGGCCGTGCTGGCGACGGTCAGAAACGCACTGCCCTGTGCCTCGCCGGTCGCCGCCGACGGTGGTCCGACGCGAGTACCGCCGACGAACGTGCCCGTCGGGGCGGACACCGCCGTGACGTCGGGCACGCGGGACAGGTCGGCGGCGTAGCGGTCCATGTCGGTAGGTCTCAAGCCGTTGGCGTCCGGAACGACAACGGTGACCGCGGTCGCCGAGTTGTTGGCGAAGTCGTTGCGCAATTGATCGCCCACCTGGTGGGCCGAGGCGGACCTCGGCAGCACGCGGTCATCGGGCAAACCCCACCTCACGCCGAGGAAGGGCGTACCGAGCAGCAGCAGCAGCGCGATGACCGCCAGGCCGATCGGAGCAGCTCGGCGCATCACCACCTGCGCCGAGCGGTACCAGAACTCTCGCTCGATGGGGCGCGGGACCGGCTCGGGCCGTCTCAGTAGACGCCGGGCCAGCCGGCGCACGTCCAGCGAGTCCAACCTGTCGCCCAAAAGCACGATGGTCGCGGGAGTCACCACCACCGCCGCGAGCGCAGCGAACCCGACGGTGGCGATACCCGCGTACGCGAACGACTTCAGGAAGTACATCGGGAACAGGATCATCACGGCCATGGACAGCGCTACGGTGGTGGCGGAGAACAACACCGTGCGGCCCGCTGTCGCCATGGTGTGCACCAGCGCATCGTCTCGGCTCGCGCCGCCGGCGAGCTCGTCGCGGAAGCGGCTGATGATCAGCAACGTGTAGTCAATCGCCAGCGCCAGGCCCATCGCGGTGCTCAGGTTCAGCGCGAAGATCGAGACGTCGGTGCCCAACGCGATCAGGTGCAGTACCGCCATCGACCCCAGAATCGCCATCCCGCCGACCGCGATCGGCACCGCGGCGGCCAGCAGCCCGCTGAACACCCAAATCAACACGATGAAGCTGAGCGGAATGGCGATGACCTCCACCAGCAGCAGGTCGCGTTGCGATAGCTCGGTGATCTGCCGGTTCATCATGGCGAGCCCGCCCGAGCGGACAGTTACCCCGTCGCGGTCGTGCACCACCTGATCGGCCAGCGCATCGGCGAATCTCTGCGCGTTGTTCTTCCCGCCGTTGATGCCGGCGACGATCAGCCCGCAGTTGCCGTCCCTGCTGACCAGCTCAGTCGCAGCCTCCGGTGGCACGGTCCATGGCGAGGTCACGCTCGGGACATGCGGTGACCGGCCCAGTTGGCCGGCGATGTCGGTTCCTGCCGCGCGCGCCGGACCGCCGGCGAAACCATCCGGGGCACAGACGGTGATCAGCAGCTGCAGGTCGCCTTGGCCGAACTTGTCAGTCAACAGCTGCGTCGCCCTGGATGATTCCGAGGTCGGGTCCTGGAATCCGCCGGCGGACAGGCTCTTGGCAACCGGGAGACCGAAGATGGCCGCAGCGACCATCGCCAGCGCCGCGGCGGCGATGATCCGCCGCGGCGCGGCGATGGCGAGCCATGCGATTCGTTGCACGACGTCGCGACCTTCCGCCGGTTGCCCGGGCTCGTTCGGCTAGCTCATCAACGATACGACGCCCGAAAAGGGCGGTACCAAACACACGCTGGCCCCTTCCGGTCCAACGGTTCGATATCTTGGTACAAACACCACGCTCAGGGACCGGTGTTCGAGGGATTCGAGGGGGTACAGCGATGAAGCGACTTGCGGCGCTGTTGGTATCCGTGCTGAGTTTCGCATTCGCCGCCAATGGCTACCGGCCGCTGACCAAGCAGGGCTATCTCTCGCTGCAAGCGTTCGGCTACGGCCTGTTCGCCTCGGAACTTCCGCTGCAGACGCTCGGCACGCAGCTGGCGGCGCTGACGGCCCTGTCGCGCCGGCTGCCGCCCCGGACGCTGCGATTCAGCCTGCTGGTGTCGGCCCTGTCGTGGCTGGGCCTGCTGGGATTGCGCCACTTCGGGCGCACCGCGCAGCAAGCCGCTTACCGAAGCGCTGGACGCCGGACTGGGTGCCGACCGTCGCACCGAGTCGGGTGATCTGTGGAGGCGGCCGGCGCCCGGCGGAGCCACCGCGAAGCGGCCCGGCGCGGCCCGGATGCTGCGGATCTGGCGCGACTACGCGCATGACGCCGACATCAGCTACGGAGAGTTCGGCTCCCGGAATCATCTGGATATCTGGCGACGGCCCGATCTGGAGCCCGGCGGCCGCGCTCCGGTGCTGCTGCAGGTACCCGGCGGCGCCTGGATGGTCGGAAACAAACGCGGACAGGCGCATCCGTTGATGAGCCACCTGGCCGAGCTGGGCTGGGTGTGCGTGGCGATCAACTACCGGCTCAGCCCGCGGTCCACCTGGCCCGACCACATCGTCGACGTCAAGCGCGCCATCGCGTGGACCAAAGAGCACATCGCCGAGTACGGCGGCGACCCGGAGTGGATCGCGATCACCGGGGGGTCGGCCGGCGGGCATTTGTCTTCGCTGGCCGCACTGACTCCTAATTACCCTTCGTTCCAGCCGGGGTTCGAGGATGCCGACACTCGGGTGCAGGCGGCGGTCCCGTTTTACGGTGTCTACGACTTCACCCGCAACGACGAATCGATGCATCCGCTGCTGGTGCCGACGGTCGCGAAGAACGTGTTCAAACTGAGCAGGACCGAGATCGCGGAGCCTTTCCGCGACGCCTCGCCGATCCACCACATCAATCCGGACGCACCGCCGTTTTTCGTGCTGCATGGCCGCAACGACTCGTTGATCCCGGTCGAACAGGCACGCAGCTTCACCGCGCGGCTGCGGTGAGGTAAGCCGAAATCCCGTCGTCTACGCCGAGTTGCCTTTCGCCCAGCACGCCTTCGATATCTTCGGGTCGGCCCGCGCCGCGCACTCCGCGGTGGCGGTCGAGCAATTCCTCGCCGAGGTGTATGCGGCGGATCGAAGCTGCGTTCGGCAGCAGGCTGTCGGGGATTCCGTCACGCCATTCTTATGATCCTGATCAGTGCCTACAGTTAAACTGTCTTTGTTTTGGGTCGCACGCTGTGACCTGCAGACTGTCGAATCGTGAGCCCGAATGTGTGGGGAAAATGGCGCGCGAATCGGCGTGCGGGGCTCCTTCTCGCATTACACGGTGGTTGACTCCACGGGGTCACTCACTCCACGCGGTTGAAAAGTGCGAGAACAGGGGACTGAGATTGCGGGCCGGAAATTCCACACCCGTCGCTGTCATCGGGATGGCGTGCCGGCTGCCGGGCGGGATCGATTCCCCGCAACGCCTGTGGGAGGCGTTGTTGCGGGGCGACGACTTGGTGCGCGAAATTCCCGGCGACCGGTGGGACGCGGACCTCTATTACGACCCTGAACCGGGAGTGCCGGGCCGGTCGGTAACGCGATGGGGCGCCTTCCTGGACGACGTCGGGGGCTTTGACTGCGATTTCTTCGGCATGACCGACCGCGAGGCCATCGCGATCGACCCGCAGCACCGGTTGTTGCTGGAAGCGTCGTGGGATGCCATCGAGCACGCGGGCCTCGACCCAGCGGCGCTGACCGAATCGCAGACCGGCGTTTTTGTCGGGCTCACCCACGGCGACTACGAATTGCTGTCCGCCGATTGCGGCGCCGCTGAGGGGCCGTACGGATTCACCGGCACCAGCAACAGCTTCGCGTCCGGGCGGGTGGCCTACGCGCTCGGGCTGCACGGTCCCGCCGTCACCGTCGACACGGCGTGTTCGTCGGGGTTGATGGCCGTGCACCAGGCCTGTCGCAGCCTCGACGAGGGCGAAAGCGACCTGGCTCTTGCCGGTGGGGTGTCGGTGACGCTGGAACCGCGCAAGTCTGTCTCCGGTTCGCTGCAAGGCATGTTGTCACCCACTGGACGCTGTCATGCCTTCGACGCCGCAGGCGACGGATTCGTGACCGGCGAAGGCTGCGTCGTGTTCCTGCTCAAGCGGTTGCCGGATGCGGTGCGCGACGGCGACCGCATCCTGGCGGTCGTGCGCGGAACCGCCGCCAATCAGGATGGCCGCACCGTGAACATCGCGGCGCCGTCACAGGCGGCGCAGGTCGCGGTCTATCAGTCGGCGTTGGCCGCGGCGGGCTTAGATTTGCGAGACGCCGCCACCATTGGCCTGGTGGAAGCGCACGGCACCGGTACCCCGGTGGGAGACCCGATCGAATTCGCAAGCCTGGCTGCGGTATACGGCATCGAGGGGCCGTGTGCGCTGGCATCGGTCAAGACGAACTTCGGTCACCTCCAGTCGACATCGGGAGCGCTGGGGCTGATCAAGGCAATTCTGGCGCTCCAGCACGGCGTGGTGCCGCAGAACCTGCACTTCACCCGGCTGCCCGACGAATTGACCGCGATCAAGACCGAACTCTTTGTACCGCAGACTAATACGCCGTGGCCCAGCAACGGTCAGGGACCCGATCAGTTGCCAAGGCGTGCCGCGGTGTCGTCGTACGGAATGTCGGGCACCAATGTGCACGCCATTCTCGAACAAGCCCCGGCACCGGCACGCACATCACAAGTACCAGCGCCGGTACCGGAAATAGCTGAGCCGCTGCTGTTTCCGCTATCGGCCACGTCCGCTGAGCAACTGCGGGTGACCGCCGGGCGGCTGGCGGATTGGGTCGACGAGCACGGCATCGGCGCTGACGATCCCGGCAACGCCACCGCACTCCGCGACCTGGGCTACACCCTGGCGTGCCGCCGCGCCCACCGATCGGTCCGAACTATGTTGGCGGCCAGCAGCTTTGGTGAGCTGAGCGCAGCGCTGCGGGGTGTCGCCGGCAGCGACATCCCGTATGAGCCGGCCGTCGGGCAGGACGATCGCGGGCCGGTCTGGGTGTTCTCCGGGCAGGGCTCACAGTGGGCCCAGATGGGCGCTGAAATGTTGGCCAAGGAGCCGGTATTCGCGGCGACCATCGCGGCGATGGAGCCGGTGATCGCCAAGGAGTCCGGGTTCTCGGTGACCGAGGCTTTGTCGGCAGCACAGATGATGACCGGTATCGACCGGGTGCAGCCGACGATCTTTGCAATGCAGGTTGGGCTGGCCGAGGTCATGAAGGCCTACGGGTTGCGTCCCGGCGCGGTTATCGGGCATTCGCTCGGTGAGTGCGCGGCCGCCGTCGTCGTGGGAGCATTGTCGCTCGAAGACGGGTTGCGCCTGATCTGCCGTCGCTCTCGGCTGATGTCCCGCATTGCCGGTAGCGGCGCCATGGCATCGGTGGAACTGCCTGGCCAGCAAGTGCTTTCGGAACTCTCCATTCGCGGGGTGTCCGATGTGGTGCTGTCCGCGGTGGCGTCGCCCACCTCGACGGTGGTCGGCGGTGCCGCCGAGACCATACGTGAGATGGTGGCCGCCTGGCAGGCGCAGGACGTGATGGCACGTGAGGTGGCGGTGGACGTCGCCTCACACTCGCCACAGGTCGATCCGATCCTCGACGACTTGGAAGCGGCCCTGGCCGACCTCGAACCGAGAACACCGGAAGTCCCTTACTACTCGGCGACGCTGTGGAATCCGCGGGAGCGGCCGTCGTTCGCGGCCGATTACTGGGCCGAAAACGTGCGCTATACGGTGCGATTCGCGGCGGCCGTGCAGGCGGCGCTGAAGGACGGCTACCGCGTCTTCGGCGAGCTGGCACCGCATCCGCTGCTCACCCATGCCATCGAGGCGAACGCCGATGGCCTCGACATACCGGTCGCCGCGCTGGCGGCCATGCGACGCGAGCAGGAGCTGCCGCTCGGGATGCGAGGCTTCGTCGCCGACGTGCACAGCGCCGGCGCCGGGGTGGACTTCTCCGTCCAATACCCCAGTGGAAGCCTGGTGGATGCGCCGCTGCCTACCTGGACTCACCGGGATCTGATGCTGCGCCGCGAGTCGGCCGACCACCCAGCGTACGGCGCCTCGGTCAGGGCCGTTCATCCACTGCTCGGGGCACACGTGCATCTGCGGGAGGAGCCCGAACGCCACGTCTGGCAGGGCGAGGTTGGCACCGAGGTGCACCCCTGGCTCGCCGACCACCACATTCGCAACATCGCTGCGCTGCCGGGCGCTGCCTACTGCGAGATGGCATTGGCTGCCGCGCGCGCAACACTCGGCGAACAGTCCGAGGTCCGCGACATCACGTTCGAGCAGACGCTCTTGCTGGCCGGCGACACCGTGGCATCCTCGGCGGCGACGGTTGCCGAACCGGGCGTGCTCGAGTTCGCAGTGGAAACCCACGACGACGGTGAACGTGTCCGCCGGGCCAGCGCGGTCCTACACGCCTTGGACAGCTCGGCGGAACCGCCCGCGCACAACATGGATGCGCTGCGGGCGAACCATCCGTCCCGCATCGAAGGTGAAGAACTACGAAAGGGCTTCGACAGCGCTGGAATTCAGTACGGCAAGGCCTTCTCGGGCTTGTCCGCGGTGCTGATCGGCGACCGGCGGGAAAATGCGAGCAGCACGGTGCTCGCCGAGGTGGCGCTGCCCCCGACCATCCGGTCGCAGCAATCGGAATATGGGGCCCACCCCGCCCTGCTCGATGCATGCTTCCAGTCGGTCATCGTCCATCCTGCGGTGCAGAAGGCCGGCCAAGGTGGCCCGCTCATGCCACTGGGCGTGCGCAAATTGCGGCTCTACCACTCGATGCGCAACGCGCACTACTGCCTCACCCGGGTCAAGCAGACGCGCGCCGACGAATGCGAGGCCGACCTCGATGTTATGGACGAGTCCGGAACGGTGCTGCTGACCGTCGAGGGACTGCGCCTGGGCGGCGGGGCGTCGGAGTCCGAACGCGACAACCGTCTGCTCAACGAGCGGCTGTTGACCATCGAGTGGGAGCCCCGCGACCCGCCTCAGCTCTCGCGCAGCGAGCCGGGATCGTGGCTGCTGCTCAGCACGTGCGACGTTACCGATCCACTGACGTCGGAACTTTGTGACGCGTTGAACACCGATGGCGCGCAATGCACTTCCCTGCATTTGCCATTGGATCCGGGCGGGGCGGCGGGCGGCCCGGGCGCCGAGCAGCTGCGTTCGCTGCTCGGCGGGAGTGGGCTGAGCGGCTCGAACGGCCACGGTTACCACGGGTCTCTCAAAGGCCTCACCGGTGTCGTTGTGGTGGCCGCACCGCCCGTCGACCCCGACGAATCGCGGCCGGACTTGAGCCGCGCTCGCGACTACGTGTCCCGGGTCGTAGACATCGCTCGTGAGCTGTCCGAACTGCCGGGCCAGCCGCCCCGGCTGTTCCTGGTGACCCGAAACGCCGCGAACGTGCAGCCGGGCGACCTGGTCAACCTGGAACAGGCCGGGCTGCGCGGACTGATCCGGGTGATCGATTCCGAGCATCCGCACTTGGGTGCGATCCAGGTCGACGTAGCTCAGGCCGACATCGAAGCCGAGGCCGGACAGGTCGCCGGGCAGGTGGCCGGGCAACTGCAGAGCGACTCGGAGGAGGACGAGACCGCCTGGCGACGCGGCCAGTGGTACACCGCGCGGCTGCGGCCCGGTCCGCTGCGCCCGGGCGAACGCCGAACGACGGTCGTCGAGCCCGAGCATGACGGCATGCGCCTGGAGATTCGCACCCCCGGCGATCTCGAATCGCTCGAGTTCGTCGCGATCGATCGGGTGCCGCCGGGGCCGGGGGAGATCGAGGTCGCGGTAACCGCGTCCACCGTCAACTTCGCCGATGTCCTCGTCGCCTTCGGCCGGTATCCCAGCTTCGAAGGCTTGCAGCCGCAGTTGGGCGGCGACTTCGCCGGCGTGGTCACCGCGGTCGGACCGGACGTCACCGGCCACAAACTCGGAGACCAGGTGGGTGGGGTGTCCCGCGCCGGTTGCTGGAGCACGTTCGTCATCGCCGATGCCCGGCACGCGGTCACGCTTCCGCCGGAGTTGCCGCTTTCCGAAGCCGCCGCGGTGCCCACCGCTTCCGCGACCGCCTGGTACGGCCTGCACGATCTGGCCCGCATCGCACCCGCCGACAAGGTGCTGATCCACTCCGGGACCGGCGGCGTCGGTCAGGCGGCGATCGCGATCGCGCGGGCCGAGGGTTGCGAGATCTTCGCGACAGCGGGCAGCCCGCAGCGCCGGCAACTGCTGCGCGACATGGGTATTGAGCATGTCTATGACTCCCGCAGCACCGACTTCGCCGACGAAATCCGCCGCGACACAGACGGATACGGCGTAGACGTGGTGCTCAACTCGCTCACCGGCGCCGCCCAGCGCGCGGGAATCGAATTGCTGGCTGTTAATGGGCGGTTCGTCGAGATCGGCAAAAGCGACATCTACGGCGACACCAAGCTCGGCTTGTTCCCGTTCCGCCGCAACCTGTCGCTGTACGCGGTCGACCTGGCGTTGCTGGCAAACACCCACCCGGAGACCGTTCGGCGCCTGCTGACCACCGTGTACCAGCGCACCGCCGACGGCGTGCTGCCGGTGCCGCGCACCACGCACTATCCGATTGGCGACGCGGCCGATGCCGTCCGCCTGGTCGGCCGTGCCGGGCACACCGGCAAGGTGGTCCTCGACGTGCCGCACACCGGAAGCAGCACGGCAGTGGTACCGCCGGAGCAGGTTCGGCCGTTCCGGGCCGACGGTGCTTACATCATCACCGGCGGCATCGGCGGCCTGGGACTGTTCCTTGCCGAAGAGATGGCTTCTCCAGGTGGCGCGGCGGGCTGCGGACGGATCGTGCTCAACTCCCGTTCGGCGCCCAATGCCCAAGCGCAGCTAGCCATTGAGCGCCTCCGCGCGGCCGGGGCCGACATCCAGGTGGAGTGCGGTGATATCGCTGAGGCCGGGACGGCCGAGCGCCTGGTGGCCTGCGCGACCGCGTCCGGACTGCCGGTACGCGGCGTCGTGCACGCGGCGGCGGTGGTCGAAGACGCCACCTTGAGCAACATCACCGAGGAACTCATCGACCGCTGCTGGGCGCCGAAGGTCCGCGGCGGATGGAATCTGCATCAGGCGCTGCATGAGGTTGAAGCCGGGCAGTCACTGGATTGGTTCTGCGTTTTCTCCTCGGCCGCCGCCCTGGTGGGTTCGCCCGGTCAGGGCGCATACGCCGCGGCCAACAGCTGGTTGGACGCCTTCGCCCACTGGCGTCGCGCTCAGGGTCTGCCCTGCACCGCGATCGCGTGGGGCGCGTGGTCGGAAGTTGGCCGGGCCACCGCGCTCGCCGAAGACGCCGGCCTGACGATCAAGCCCGCCGAGGGTTATCGCGCCTTCCAAACGCTGCTGCGCTACGACCGCCCGTATTCCGGCTACGCACCGCTGCTGGGAACACCGTGGCTGAGGTCCTTCGCGCAACGTACCCGCTTCGCCGAAGCGTTCCAGTCCATGGGCGACGGTCAACCGGATAAGGACAGGTTCCTCGCCGAACTGAAGGCGCTGCCCCGCGAGGAATGGGCCAACATGATTCGGCGGCTGGTGTCCGGCCAGATCAGCCTGCTGCTGCGCCGCACCATCGATCCGGACCGGCCTTTGTCGGATTATGGTCTCGACTCGCTGGGTAACTTGGAGCTCCGGACGCGGATCGAGACGGAAACTGGAGTGCGCATCAGCCCTACGAAAATAACGACAGTTCGGGATGTCGCAGAACACCTGTGTGACGAGCTGGCAGATTTGGAAGCCGCGCCGTCCAGTCCTTAGGTCGAGGAGAGCGCCTTGCGAGTAGGACCGTTG
>CAWIXL010000003.1:0-453165 GCA_963840045.1 uncultured Actinomycetota bacterium
GCAGGCCGCAACCTCCAGCAACCACCAGTGCGTTGGCTGCTGGTGGGCGCACCAAGGCGCGGACCACTAGGCGAAGTTCGTCGTCGATGGTCTCGATGTCACGCATCCGCGATCGTAGACCCGTTGGGCTGCGGCGCTTGGCCTGCAGATCCCCACGTGCCTTGCGTAGTCTCGAAGCACCGACGAGGAAAGATTCACAAGCATGAAGGCAGTGGTTCCCCCCGAAGTCGAAAACGCCGTCGCCGACATCGCCCGGCGCCACGGGCTCTCCCGCGACGCGGTGCTCGCCATGCTCTTTGCCATCCATGCCGGCGGCGGCACCATGGCCCAGTTCTCGATCCCCGAGCTTGGCGGGTCCGGGCAATGGATGCAGGGCGGGATGACGATGGTCGGCGGCAACATGTTCGACAACGCGCTCAAGGCGCGCGTTGATGCGCTGTGCATCGAGTTGGCCCAACTGCTTGCCACCGCCTCGGTGTTTCCCCCCTCGATGTTCCCCTCGGCCAACTGGTGGCCGGCCGACCTCGGCGTTCCAAGCGCGGCAGGCGGGCAGAACAATGTGCGCTACGCAATCTTCCCAAGTACCCGGCGGCTGGCGATCCAGATCAACAGTGTTACAAAGGTTTTTGACACGGGCCAGCACCGTATCGGCGGCGTGCAACAACAACAGCAGAGCGGCGGATACGGCTCCGTGAGCTTTACCAGCCAGTTCGGCACCTTCGACGTATCGAGCCTGGCTGAGCTCGATACGCAACCGGCGGCCGAGGCGCCTGCCGCGGGACCCGCCCCGCAGTCCCAGTCGCAGTACCAGCCCGGCCCAGCACCGCAATTCGCACCTGAGACGCAGGCACCCGAGCCTGCTTCCGGCGCTTCCGGGGATCCCGGGGCCATCGTCGCGGCCATCGAGTCGCTGGCCAGTCTGCATGAGCGCGGCATCCTCTCCGACGAGGAGTTCGCCGCGAAGAAGACCGAACTGCTCGGTCGGCTCTGAGGCGCCACCGCATCAGCGCAGGCGCTACATAGCAACACCCCCGCACATTACGCCAGCCGTCCAACGCCATCTTGCCGAACAGGTTGGAGGGCAACCCCACGCACGACAAATGAGCTGGCCATGGCTCCTGTTTGCGCCGACGCAACGGTGGTACTCCGACAGATCGAATGGCGGCGCCACGGATGCAGGAGGGAAACCATAGGGACCGATCACACGTCTGATCCGAAACAGCGTGATCTAGAGCCGTCCCGGGTCCGTCGCGACACCGGATATCTGACCACCCAGCAGGGCGTCCGCGTCGATCACACCGACGATTCGCTTACGGTCGGCGAGCGGGGACCCACCCTGCTGGATGACTTCCACGCCCGGGAGAAGATCACCCACTTCGATCACGAGCGCATACCGGAGCGGGTCGTTCATGCTCGCGGTGCGGGCGCTTACGGCTTTTTCGAACCGTATGACGATTGGCTGGCCGAGTACACCGCGGCGAAATTTCTGAGCACACCGGGAACTCAGACTCCAGTGTTCGTCCGCTTCTCCACCGTCGTCGGGTCCCGCGGTTCGGCCGACACCGTGCGCGATGTGCGCGGCTTTGCCACCAAGTTCTACACCGAGCAGGGCAACTACGACCTGGTCGGCAACAACTTTCCCGTCTTTTTCATCCAGGACGGCATCAAGTTTCCCGACTTCGTGCACGCCTTGAAACCAGAGCCGCACAACGAGATTCCGCAAGCGCAATCGGCGCACGACACGTTGTGGGACTTCGTATCGCTACAACCGGAAACACTGCACACGATCATGTGGCTGATGTCGGATCGGGCGTTACCCCGCAGTTACCGGATGATGCAGGGTTTCGGCGTGCACACTTTCCGGCTGGTCAACGACCGTGGCGAAGGCACGTTCGTGAAGTTCCACTGGAAGCCCCGCCTCGGTGTGCATTCGCTGATCTGGGACGAATGCCAGAAGATCGCCGGCAAGGACCCCGATTTCAACCGACGCGATCTGTGGGAAGCCATCGAGTCGGGCCAGTACCCGGAATGGGAACTCGGGGTCCAACTGGTGGCCGAGGCCGACGAGTTCAAATTCGACTTCGATCTTCTAGACGCCACGAAAATCATTCCCGAGGAACAGGTTCCGGTTCGGCCCGTGGGCAGAATGCTGCTGAACCGTAACCCGGACAACTTCTTCGCCGAGACCGAGCAGGTGGCGTTTCACACGGCGAACGTAGTTCCCGGAATCGACTTCACCATTGATCCGCTGTTGCAGTTCCGCAACTTCTCCTACCTGGACACTCAGTTGATCCGCCTCGGCGGACCCAACTTTGCTCAACTGCCGGTTAACCGGCCGGTAGCCGAAGTCCGGAATAACCAGCAGGACGGCTACGGACAGCACACGATCCCACAGGGCCGATCCAGTTACTACAAGAACAGCCTCGGCGGCGGCTGTCCGGCGTTGGCCAACGACAATGTGTTCCGTCACTACACGCAGCAGATCGACGGTGCCACGATACGAATAACGCGCCAAGTCGTTCGAAAATCACTACAGCCAGGCACGGATGTTCTGGAAAAGCATGTCGGCGGTCGAGGCCGAACACATCGTCGCCGCGTTCGCCTTCGAACTCGGAAAGGTCGAGCTCCCCGATATCCGTTCGGCGGTAGTGGCCCAACTCGTTCGCATCGACCATGAGCTGGCAACCCAGGTGGCGGCAAAGCTGGGACTGCCCGCGCCGCCCGGGGAAGCGGTTGACGACACGATGTCCGCGTCGCCGGCGCTCTCTCAAGTCACCGATCTCCCCGACACAATCGTGTCGCGCAAGGTGGCGATGCTGGCTGCCGACGGCGTGGATGTTGCTGGGACGCAGCGCTTCACCGAACTTATGCAACAGCGCGGCGCAGTCGTGGAAGTCCTGGCGCCCGTTGCCGGTGGCAATTTGACGGGCAGTTCGGGCGGAGAGCTCCGCGTCGACCGGGCGTTTACCACCATGGCGTCGGTGCTCTACGACGCGGTCGTCGTCGCGTGCGGGCCGCGGTCGGTTTCCACACTTGCAAACGATGGCTATGCCGTGCATTTCGTGGTGGAGGCCTACAAACACCTCAAGCCCGTCGGAGCGTTCGGCGTGGGTATCGATCTATTACGCGCCGCCCGCATCGATAGCCGACTTGCCGAGGACACCGACGTGGTCAGCGATCAGGCCGTGGTGACCACCACTGCAGCCGCCGAGGAGTTACCAGACAATTTCGTCGACGAATTCGCCTCCGCTTTGGCCCGACACCGCTGCTGGCAGCGACCGACAGACCCGGTGCCTGCCTAGCGTTTCAGACCAGACACCGAGCGGGTGGGTTTGACTACCGCCAGGCGGTGGCATCCCGACAACGGTGTCCATCGATGCACAGAAGGGAGAAAGCCGTGCCGAATCCGTCGATCAAGAACGAGAAGATGTATCAGGATCTGCGCAAAGAGGGTGACTCCAAGGAAAAGGCGGCCCGCATTTCCAACGCGGCCGCCAGCCGGGGTAAGTCAACGGTAAGCCGTAAGGGCGGCAAGGCCGGGTCCTATGCCGACTGGACGGTTCCGGAGTTGAAGAAGCGCGCCAAAGAGCTTGGTATGTCAGGGTATTCAAGCCTGACGAAAGACAAGTTGGTCGCCAAGCTGCGCAACCACTGAGTCTCCGGCGGCGCCCTCAGTCGCTTGGCGCAAGCCGGTGAGCGAGCACCAAGAACGCCACCGCAAAGTCATTGTCGGCTGTCTCTGCTCGAATGCGGTCCGAAGCCGGCAGTCCGCGGATCGCCCGCACAGCCGGGAGCCATGGCACGCCCGCAATCGCAGGTGTCGGACTCCTTCGCTCGCCACTTGTACGCCATGCCCGTAGCGCGGCGAACATCCGCTCAGGGCGACGCGGTCAGATCTGTGGTCGCCGGTCCTTCCAGCAGCGTACCGTCCGGCGCGAACCGCGACCCGTGCAGCGGGCATTCCCATGCCTTGTCCGCGTCGTTCCAGTTGACGATCCCACCCAGGTGCGGGCACACCGGTGAGACGCGGTGCTCAATGCCCTCGACGCGCGATCTTGCTTGCAGATGCCACGGAGGCCCGCTGACAACACCGCTTTCATCCTCGCCGGGACTGCGGTGGACCAAGCGTGTCGCAGGAGTGATCCAGCCCTTCGTCAAGTTGAAACCGACCTCGAGGTTGGATTGCATGGCGGTCGCTAGACCTGATAGCTCGTGTCGGCTCCAGCTGGCAAATGCGCTGGCCCAGTCCATCCGCCCGCCCAGGATCCGGCTCGACAGCGCCAACGCGGCGGCGGCACCGTTCGTCATGCCCCATTTGTTGAATCCTGTTGCAATGGAGATGCTTTCGACTTTCGGCAGGATCGGGCCGACGTAAGGCAAGTCGTCGATCGGGGTGTAATCCTGCGCAGACCAGAAATGCGTTTGCGTCGCCCCCGGGTAATGCTTGCGTGTCCATAAGGACAGCTCTTCCAGCGCCTTGGAGGGGCTCTTTTCGCGGCCCACGGTGTGGCCGGCGCCGCCCACGATCAGCAATTCCCCGTCCCCGACTGGCGCGTAGCGCACCGAGCGTGTCGGCGAATCGGTGGAAATCATCATCGGTCGGGTGATGGTGCCGGGGACCTTGAAGGCCAGGCAGTAGGACCGGCTGGGCTTCAACCGCGCGAAATATCCGCCGCGGTCCAGGATCGGCATCCCGGTAGCCAGCACCAGCTGTGCGGCCTCAACTTGAACGTCGTGCTGCGCCCCGTTGTTGACACGGAGGCGCACACCTTTGCCGCGGCTGGACACGCTTCGCACGCGGGCGTGCTCGACCAGTCGCCCGCCGCGCTCGGTTAACTCGACGACCAATGAGTCCAGGAACGACATCGGGTCAAATTGTGCCTGGTCAGCCAGCCGCACGCCGCCGTGGTACGGAAAGGGCACGTCGGCGTCGTCTTCCCACGTGACAGGCAGCCCGACCGTCTCGCATGCCTTGAGCTCAGCACGCGCGGACGCAACGCCTTTGCTGGACTGGGCATAGGTGTAGGCGTCCTCGCGCTGGACCGCTACGCCGCGCGCCACACAGTAGTCGAGCACCCACTCCATACCTTCTCGGTTGCCGTCCACGTAGGCCCGGGCCGTATCCCTGCCGTGTTTGCGCAAGACTTTCGACAGGTGGGTTGCTTGCAGCAAGCTGATCTTGGCGGTGGTGTTTCCGGTAGCGCAGGCACCCACCGTGCGCGCCTCCAGGACCAGCACATCCTTACCGGCGCGCGCCAGTAGCAGCGCGGTCATCAACCCGGTGATTCCGGCACCCACGACAATGACGTCGGCGGTCGGCGGCCCGTCGCCAAGGGAGCTTGCAGCCCAAGCTGTTTCGTTTCGATCCGCCAGCCACAAAGAAGTCACGGCTGGGTTGGTACCCGGGAAGTACCACCGGCAAACGAGTTCCGCGGCTAGAGAATCGGCCTGCCTCCGGTGACGGCCACGCGCGCACCTGAGACGTAGCTTGCGTCGTCGGACGCGAGCAGCACATAGACCGCAGCCAGTTCGGCAGGCTGGCCGGCACGACCGAGCGGCACGTTGTCCCCAAACGACTTCACGCTCTCAGCAGGCATGGTCGCCGGGATCAGCGGCGTCCATATCGGACCCGGTGCCACACTGTTGACTCGGATGCTCGCGCGGCCCGAGAAGTTGCGCAAGGCTCGCCGAGAAATTCGCTATCGCCGCCTTCGTGGCAGCATACGGCGCCAGCGTGGGGTTCGGGTGAGTCGGAGTTCACCGAGGAACTGCCGATAATCGATGACCCGGCGCTCATGTGCGGCAGGGCCGCCTTGGTGAGGTGGAAGTAGGCGCCGACGTTGAGTTTAAAGGTGTAGTCCCATTCCTCGTCGGTGATCTCTTCGAGGTTCTCGTGCATCATCTGGTACGCGGCGTTGTTGACCAGCACGTCGATGCGGCCGAACTCCGAAGACGGCGCGGTCTATGACCGCGCGACAGTGTTCGGGACCGGAAAGATCGCCGCGCACCAGCACGCACTTGCGCCCGGCATCCTCGACGTAGCGTGCGACATCTTGAGCGTCTTCGTCTTCGTTCAAGTACGCGATCAGTAAATCGGCACCCTCTCGGGCAAAGGCGATCGCGACCGCACGGCCAATTCCGCTGTCGCCGCCGGTGATAACGGCACACTTGCCGGTCAGCTTGCCCGAGCCCGTGTAGCTGTCCTCACCGCAATCCGGAACGGGATCCATTCGAGCTTGTATCCCAGGTACGGATTGCTGCTGCTCGGGAAATGCCATGGCAGGCTCCTTTCTGACGCGTGCTCGGCCAGCCGGAAGAATGCAAACTGGGTAGTGGAAATCTCAAGACTGACCGATTGCCTGATGACTGCTTTGTGAGCGGATAGCCGTGTCCCTGCGGGGTAAACACCGCCGAGGTGAAAACCACGTCAGGCCCCGCAACCACGAGTTAGCCGCAAACCGGATCGGTTCCAAGTACCGAGTTTGACTACGCGAACCGCGGGTATTACGCAGCGGACCGTTCCGCCGCCGGCGTGGACGCCATCGGTCAAGTGCCACACTGGTTGTTCGCGTTCGATGCCGCCGGCATGGCCGTAATGCGTGCCGCCGCACCTTTGCCGTTGACACTCAACCACTTTGGCTTGAAATTCGATGTCGCTGCCAAACACCGTGACCACTCGTACCTAAGCACCGGCGGCCCCAATCCGACATCAACATCAACCATCGGCGCGAGTATGTCACCTGAGTGCACATGGCGCAGTTATCGCAAGACGGTTGCGATCCACTGCGTCACGCATGGCGGACTACCGATTACGTGCCTGCTCGTCGAATACGACTGATGAGTTGGCTACAGCCGTCAGCCATCACACCGCCCGCGGAAGTACTCCGGCACAGCACGGTTCGAATGATCGGCGATTCGCGGAGCACTGGCCACCACTGGCTGTCAAATGAGGCGCCCCCCGATAACGCGATGACCGGACGGACAACCCGCCGCAGCCCGTTTACCTGCGGGTTTGCCAGTTCTCATCGGACGGGCGATAGCCGCGTCACCGATTCGCCGATTTGCGCACGACGAATTGTGCCCGGTTAGCTGTTTGGCCAGTGCACGCACATACCGGTCTGTCGCTCCGAGGTGTTGGCGCGGGGCCTCGTCAACAACCGGGTAGGTTTGACTCGGCCCCAACCGGGGTATACGCGCCACGGTTCAGTCTCGAGCCGCCAGCCCATGAGCCAAGCGGAGCGGGACAGAAAATGACTGAATTTCGCCGTGACTACGCCGAAGTGATTCCGATGTTTCGGCTGCTCGCCACACTGAGCCGCGACTCCGCAGATTTCAGGCGCCAGCGCGACGAGATCATCCGATATTGTCTTCCCCTGGCCGATAACATCGCGCATCGGTTCAGGAACCGCGGGGAGCCACTCGAAGATCTGGTACAAGTCGCGCGTGTCGGTTTGGTCAACGCGGTGACTCGCTACGATGCCGAAACCGGTTCGGGTTTCCTGTGTTTCGCCGTACCGACGATAATGGGTGAGGTACGTCGGCACTTTCGTGATCGCGGTTGGGCACTCAAAGTCCCGCGTGGACTCAAAGATCTCAGCATGCGCATCAACGCGGGCGCGATCGAGCTGTCTCATTCGCTGGCTCGCGCACCAACTGCCACCGAACTGGCCAAGCACCTGGGCGTGGATCGTGAACAAGTCATAGAGGGACTCATCGCCGGCTGCGCCTACTCGACGTATCCCATAGATGTACCTGTTGGAGTGGACGGCGATCGAAAAGCCTTGCACGAGACGCTGGGCGGCCTCGATGCGAATTTCGACAGAGTGCTCGACGTCGAGACCGTGCGCCCCCTGATCGCGGCGTTGCCGGAACGCGAGCGAACAGTGCTGATGCTTCGCTTCTTTCACAACATGACCCAATCGCAGATCGCGCAGCGTATCGGTGTGTCTCAGATGCATGTGTCGCGCATCCTGACAGTTGCGATCACCACGATACGAGAACAAGCGCAGCCACTCGAAGCGAGGGTATCAAAGACCGGCGATACGATGTGCCCAATGCCGGGCGTAATCCACACGGCCCCAAGAGATTCCGCGAAGACACCGATGCACTCTGTTGACCATCCAAGAGGCGTTTCCCATGTCGGCGGCCTCGCCCGAAGGGTGGATCAACGCGAGAACGTCGCTTAATACCTCCGGCTCAGTTCGGCTCGCAGCAATCCTGCCGATGTTCACGTTGAGAGCCAGTCGCCGCCAACACGGGCGGAGTTGTTCTCAGGCGAACATCGCGGGTTTTCTGTTGCTTACCCCTTGGCGTCGCCTGGACCGTCGTCAACAGTTCCAGCCATGCATCGTCGGGCGGCCCGGATTTCGCATGCCTCACCCGGGTGTTCCGCTTGCCGTGACCAATGCTTCGTCGCGCGGCGGTGCAAGGTGCCGATGCGGCCAGCGCGTCCTGCCGGCAGGGCTTATCTGACGAACAGCGAGATCACCGCCTTGTTGAGACGCCGGCGTGGCCAGCCCCGAGCGCCGTCGGATTTCAGCGCCGCGTGAGCGGCGTTGCGGCCGCACACGCCGTGCACACTGCCGCCGGGATGTGCTGAGGCACTTGCGAGGAAGACATTGCCGATCGGAGTCTGCGCGCCCCCGAAACCGGGCGTCGGGCGGAAGATGAGCATTTGCTGTAGTTGTGCCGTCCCGCCATTGATCGCTCCCCCGTTTAGGTTAGCGTCATCGGACTGCAGATCCGACGGGCGTTGCACGATCCGATCGACGATCCGGGAGGCGAACCCGGGCGCGTGTTCTTCGACGACGCGGTCCACCGAGTCCGCAAGGCGGTCAGCGGACGCGTCGTCGTTGTGTTCCCGCGGTAGATGTGTGTACGCCCAAGCGCTTTCGGTACCGGCGGGAGATCGGCTGGGATCGGCTGTTGTCATTTGCCCGAGCAGCAGGAACGGTTTGTCCGGAACGGTCGCAGTGTTCAGGTCTGCCAGCCAACGGGTCAGCCCGTGCTTGTCGGCGCCCAGATGCGCGGTGCCAGCCCCCTGCAGGGACTCTGAGCGCCACGGAATCGGGTGATCGAGCGCGTAGTTCACCTTAACCACCGGTGTGTCCCAGAGGAAATTCCTCAGATCGTCAAACAGCCTGACGGGCAAGGCATTCCGTGGTAGTAGCCGCTGATACAACACAGGCGCGGAGACATCGGCGACCACAGCGCGGCGAACACGCATCGTGCGGCCGTCGGCCGTGTGCACGGCGACGGCGCGATCACCGCGGACGTCGATGGCGTCGACCGCGGCGCCGCACACTAGTTTCGCCCCAACAGAGGTGGCCCGTTTCACCAGTGCCGCGGTCAGCTGCCCGGCGCCACCGATAGGCACCGGGAAACCGACGTCTTGTGCCAGCATCGACATCAGGAAACCCATAACCCCGCTACCGGGTGCGTCGATCGGCACATCGGCATGTAAGGCGTTGCCGAGAAGTAGCAACTGTGCCGCGTCGCCGTCGAACATTTCGTCGGCCATCACCGCAGCCGGCAGCATCAACAGGCGAGCGAGCCGCAAACCCTCAGCAGTGCCCAGTTTCCGAAGCAGCTGTACCGGGCCGCGCAGCGGCGGGAACGGAGCGAATAGGGTACCGAGCAGTGGCCCCTTGACGGTCTTCCACAGCTCTACCAACCGCCACCAGTTGTCGCCGTCGCACGTGTTCCGGCGGGCCAGTTCAGCAGCCGTCCGCGCCGGATCCCGATAGATCACGGGTGCGTCGTCATCGTCGGCGCTGCGTGGGTGTCCCACCACGGCCGGCGCATGCGTCCATCGCAAGCCGTGGTCTTCCAGATGCAGCGCGCGGATCGCTGGGGATGCCACCGACATCGGATAGAACGCGCTGTATAGATCGCTGATATAGCCGGGTATCAACTCGGCGCTTCGTACCGCGCCGCCGGGATCGGCCTGCGCTTCCAGAACGACCACATCCCAGCCGGCGTCGGCCAGATTGGCTGCGGCGACTAACCCGTTATGTCCAGCCCCGATGACGACCGCATCCACAGTGCCATCGCGGTTATTCGACGGCATCGGGGACCTGTTGCTCAGCGAGCATCGCCAACCGCCACGTGCACTCCCGGTTCCGCGGCGCCACCCCCAGTAGCTGCACAGCATCGGGCACCCAGCGCAGCGGGCGGCTCGCCGCGACCTCGCTCATCTCGACCCGGCACCGTCCCCCGGGAAGATCGTTCAACCGCAGCGTGATCCGCGCCGTCGCCGCCGGTCTGACCTTCGCCAGCAAGACCAGTTCCTCACCGGGCACGCAGCTGTGCACCACGGTCTCGTCGTCGATCACCGCCGGCCAAGCCCCGATGGAGTGCAGAATGCGGGTGCCAGGTGCCGGCCAATCCGCATCCACTGCGCGGATCCGGCTATTGCCGACCACCCAGCCCGAATAAGTCCAGCCGCTGGCCAGCACGTCCCACACCCGCTCACGGGTTGCAGCGATGTCTCGAGTCACAGTCATAGATAACTCCTCACATTCCAAGAGATGTATGCACCGCGGCATCCGCCGATCGGTGTAGGAAGGAGTACCCGCGACGCAGGAAAGGACGCGTCGATCCGTGCTGGACCCGGGTCCCGCCCACCTGACCGATTGAGACGCCTGGAATGGGTGGCACATTCACGCGGGGATCTCCGGGAGTCGCGGCCTGACACATATGGACGCTTGGCGGCGCAGAAGCGCAAGACGTTCCTGGTAGGGCGAGCGATCGGGAGCACGCCGCTAGCCGCGACTCGGACAAGGAGCCGCAGGGCTACCTGTTTGGTTGTGCACCAACGGATTTAGGATTTAGTCATTGCCCCTCATTTCACGACGGTCGGCACCCCGCGATAACCGTTCTATTCGCTGACGTGGGGACTGCGTCTGGCAACTCATCGGTCGGGGCATTCCCCGGCGTGGTTGAGTACGCAGCCGGCCGGGGCCGATGCGCCTGTGGCCCGCCAGCGCGCCGCCCGCACCGCCGAAAAGCTCTGCGGGCCAGGTGAATATGCCTACTATGTCATCTCTAATTCAAAATTGGTCGCCTTGTCGGAGGACGACTCGTGCATGCCCGGCACGGCGAAGGCCGATAGGCCACGTTCAGGAGGGTGCAAAACCCAGGCGGAGCGCCGCGCGCTCGCTGCGAGGTTGACCTCAGTTCCTACGATCGCGGAAACGCAAAATCCCGCGCAGCGCAATGCGACTACACACCGCGGAACACTATGTGGATTCGGGCGCATAAAACCCGGTGCCTTCGGCCAGTTTCTCGAGGGTTTCGTACGCCAGCCACACGTAACCCTTGTCGCCCCAGCGGGTGCCCCAACTGTTCTGAATCCGAACCGCACCCTTGCTGCCGCCGTAGGTGTCGTCATAGCCGATGATGAGCATCACGTGGCCGGCTTTCTTGCCGTCTTCCATCAGGTACTCGCCATTGCCAACAAACGGGGCGGGCTTGCCGTTGTATTTTTTGAAGTCCGCGTAGAGCTTGGTGCCGAAAGCGACTGGCGAGCCGGCCGCGAGAACGGTACGTAGGTTTTTCAAGCCGTCGGCTCCGGTGATCTGTATCGCTTTATAGTCGACGACAAAGCGGGGATCCGCTGCGATGGGCTGCGAATTGTACTTTGACCAGTTCTCGTTACAGGTGGCGGCGTCGCCTTTTTTGGCGTAGTTGGGAGCCGCAGCCAATGACGGGGTGCCGCCGTTGGACTTGAGCCAGTCGAGGAACGGGCCGACTTGGCCGCCCTTGCAGGTGTTGTCGGCGATCTTCTTCGCCATTTCGTATCGGATGTAGGCATAGTCGGGGCCAGCCTGCCGGTCGTGGCTGGTTGGGGGCGTCTTGCTTTTGCGTGCCGCGTTGAATGTGGCGAGGCCGTAGGCACTGGCCCATGCGAAACAATTCCCCATGTATTGGTGCCCGACCGAGGGTAACCACTCGGCGTTGACGGACGCCTTCTGGGGCACCTGACCAGTGTGCCTGGGCGCTTCGGTTTTGGCCGACTCCTTGGCGTCGGGATCGTATCCGAAGTTGGGGAGGTCGAAGGGGTCATCATCTTCCGCGGAGTTTCCAGATGTGCCCTTGCGCTTGCTCTTTGAACAGGAGAGAAGTTCGGGCGCAAGGACGGCGGCCGCTGACAACGCGAGGATTCTGCGTCTGCTGACCCAGGCATCCATGGGTTCTCCTCGGTCCAGGGGAAGCAATCGGCACGGCCGGTTGACGGCCGATCGACGAACCTCGAAAGCTTTGCCCGGATTCAATGGACTGTTCGAACAGTAGCGCGTCCAGCGCGGGCGGTGCAGAGGATCGCCGGCATCGGGCAGACCGCAAGGAGTCCGGTACCCCATCGACCTGTGCTGTTTCGGGCGAACTCCCAGGGCACGGCCGGATAGTCCTCGATGTACGACTCGTCGTGCAGGCCCCAGTGGCCAACGACCTGGTGCGCGCGGGGCTGGCCGAGTTCACGCCCAACCCCGACCACCGGACCTCGCCACTACTGACGTTGACCGACGTCGGCCACACCGTTCTCGAGGCAATCAACGAACGTGCCGTGCTGGTCAACAACCGGCTCGCCGCGGCGCTCGGACCCGTCACGCTGCATGCGACCCGCGAAGGTATCCGGCAGTTGATCGGCGAAATGAAGAGCTGAGTCAGCGGGGATACCCCTCGCGTCCGCCAGTTCCCGTTGCAACACAAGTAGATTCCCGGCTTCTGTGCCACGCGTCGGGGCTTTCGGCCTAACTACTGATTTCAGCCAGTTCGTGTGCCACCGCATCGAAGGCGCGCAGCGTGTCTAACAGCATCTGCGGGTCCCCAGAGTCCGGCTGGGTGGACAACTTGGCGGCAACCAGCTCAGCGGCACGGTTGACGTAGATCATCTGACCACACATGCCTTGGCACAAGACGACGTTGCTGCCCGGGTAGGGAAACCACACTTGGTTGCGGTACATGCCGCCAGGCATTTGGTTGTCGTCTGGGCCGGCGGCGAACGCCTGACGCGAGTCGGGACCGCCGTCGAGCGTGTCGGCGATCCACGCCGCCGGCACCACTTGCTGGCCGGTCAACGAGACACCGTCGCGCAAGAACAACGACCCGAACCTGATCATGTCGGTAAGGCAGGCGTTGATGCCGCCGTCGAAGAATCCAGTGCCGACCGTGTCTACCCCGATGGTGGCGTCGCATTGAGCGCCGATGCGGCTCCACAGCAGTTCCGACATCAGTTCGGGCATCCGCTGGCCGCCCGCGACCTCGCAGATCCACCCGAGAACGTCGGTTTCACACGACCGATATTCGAACGGGCCGCCGTGCGCCGACTTCTGCCGCAACGTCAGCAGGAAGTCACGCAGCGTGGAGGGGACATCCGGACTGCTCCTGGGTGCCCAACCCATCGCCTGGTCGAGAACGTGTACCTCCGCGGTCGGGTGGAGGTAATCGTCTGAGAAGGCGATACCCGATCTCATGTCCAGCAGGTGGCGCACCGTCGCACCGGCATAGCCGCAGTTCGCCAGGGCGGGAACGTATGCCGTGACCGGGGCGTCAAACTCGATCACACCGGCCCCATGGAGCGCGCCGACCACGGCTGCCACCAGCGACTTACTCACCGAGAACAGCAGGTGCCGGGTTTGGCCCCCGAAGCCGTTCAGGTACTCCTCGGCCATCATCGAGCCGCGATGGGCGACGGCCCATCCGTCGGTAGCGGTGGTGGCCATCACCGAGCCAACGGTTGTTGCCACGCCGTCAGTGCTGGTTAACCTGATCTCGGCCACGGGGGCAATGGCTGCGGGCAACGTCGCGGCAGGCCCGGTGCCGCGCGAGATCAGCTCGGTCGGCACGAAGTCTTCGACGTGCTGGAATGACCAATGCGAATAGGGCGCCGACAGCCAGTTGCCCAGAGAGATGCCGGCCGGGGCGTGACCAGGTTCGCCGCCCGTCATCCGCGCGGCTTCACGGACCTTGCTCACGCCCGTGCCACGAGCCGAGAGACGATCGGCGTGGCCGGCGCCAAAGGCGTTGAGACGAACTTTGCCTTCATGCCATTGACCCAGCGCCGGCAGCGTTCGGTGAGCTGGTAATCGGCGGTCTGCAGGTGCCCGCGGGTGACGAGCACGCCGAGTTGGGCGCCTTCGGAGCGTAAGTCGCCAGGGGCCGCGACCCGCATGTAAAAGGCCTCGGACCCGTCGAGAAGCGTGGCCCAGTCGTTGGCGGTGCGCGCAAAGGAGACGCGACCGTCGTCGTCGATGCGCCATACACCGGTGCGTGGCGTCGAGGTGAAGAGCTCGACATCCGGCGAGGTCTCATTGAGGATCACCTGGCCCCAGACCTCGTCCTCGCCATAGCCCCGCTCCCAGCGCGAGTTGATCTCGTCGATGTCGAGCTCGTACTCCACGTCCATGTACTCAAGCAGGTGGAAGAGGAAAAGCGGCATGTCGGCGTAGGCCTCGGTCGTCAGGTTCGTCATCGGGCTGGCGCCGCTGAGGCGCGGGTTCACCTCGCCGAGATAGAGCTCGTCGGAATCCAGGTCATGCAGCAGGTCCACCTCGAAGTAGCCGCGGTACCCCTCGCGGCTCAGGATGTCGCCCAGCTTCGCCACCGTTTCTCGCGCGGCGTGCGTCTGGTCCGGCGGCAGCACCTCGCGCCAGATGTCGTTGCCGCACCACGCGCCCCGGTGCGGAGTGAGCTCTGAATAACCGACCAGACTCGTCATCGCGGGGCCGATCACCGTGCCATGGCGGGTCACAGCGCCTTCGAGGCACACCTCGACATTGCGGATGCGCTTCATGACTTTGAATTCTTGCTGCGCGGTTAGGGCACCGGCATGCTCGTCCCAGTCGCGCTGCCCGCGCACAAAGAACGTCCCGCTGCCGGCGTTGCCATATGGGATGGAGATGACTAGGTCATCTCCCAACTCGGCATTCTGCGCGAGCGTCAGCAGTTCGTCGTAGGAGCCGGCCCGCCCCATCACGTGCGGCACACTTGGTACGCCCGCCTCGTCGGCTAGGCGCGTCATGACGGTCTTGGAGCCGAGGCGGTCGCGCAGCTGCACCGGGGGGTGCATGACCTCGAGACCCGCCTGCCGCGCAAGAGACTGCGTCTCTGCGTCCAGCATCACGAAGCAGGCCTTGCCGCCGGACCCCCGGCCGGCGATGAACTCCAGTGTCTCGGGATCGCGACAGGAGGTGGTTGCACACATCGCCCATGGACTCGAAATCAATACGGTCGCGCCGGCGGGGGACGAACACGCGCGAATGTATGCCCTCGAAAGAGTCAAAGTACGTGAGGTAGAAGAAGTTTCGCACCCAGCGGTCGATGCCTAGCAGGTTGAACGGGGTCGGCGAGATGAAGTACAGCGGTACGGCGTTGGTGTGAAAGAACGCGCGAACGTCCGAGAGGCCGCTCAGCACGCGGCGCGGCCCGGGCCCCGACACGATCACGCCAGCCGCGGTGACGTAGACGCCTGGACCCGCGGGCGGGGGGGCCACGGTCAGCGCGTCGGCGGTAGGCCCACATATCTGCATGCCACAAGTGTGCACTTGTCCTTGGGCCGTGTCGAAGCGTGGAGCGCCCGAACCCCAGCCTCGTATTCGTGCCGAGAGCTTGCCGGCAGGAAAATTAAGCAACAAGCACCGGACAGGGGTATTGGAGCAAGATTTGAGTGAAAGCCCAAGGGGTATAAAGGGTTTCACGTGTCCGGGAATCCCGGCGGCCGCTCGGGGCCGCCGCGACGGGCTTCCCGGCGTTAGGCAACGGATTCCCGCCGACTCTCTAGCCGCGAAGCGCTCGAAGGGCTCGGTACTTGCGCCGGCAACGCGCGGCGGCCGCGACGCCCGAGCAGAGCGTCCACAGACCACGGGCCGGGGCCCACGATGAGCAGGAACGTCACAGTCAGTAGCTGCGCATACTCGGAGCGAATTTCATGCAGCACGGCCCACAATCCGGTCTTCGGGGGCACCGGAGGCAGTGGCAACGGCGATACCCCCAGGTACATGGCGATTTTCGTCGACAGCATCGCCACCAGCATCTCGACGATGAAAGGAATGGCGATAAATCGGGTGAACAAGCCCAGCAATAAGAGGATTCCACCGACGATCTCAAGCACTCCAACAAAATTCGCACTCAACTCGGGAAACGGAATTCCGATCTTGGTGAAGCGCCCGACACCCTGGTTCGGGAGGACGAACTTCAGCATCCCCTCCCAGAGAAACACTCCCCCTGCCATCAGCCTGATGAGGAGCGTTGCAGTGGGCGCGTCAGTCGGCGGATTGGCAAGCCAATGCCATACCTTTGCCAGCACGTTGGTTCGTTCTTGAGCGAATGTCATGGTGGTCCTCCAAGCAAGTTCCTTTGGACCCGGCTATCGCGAGCCCTACCAACACGTATGGGCAGGGGTTACACCCGCTCGCTGATGCTTGACAGTTGTTTCGCTGATTCGGCACCGATATGTCAGCATTGGGGCGTGAAAGCACGCCCGTTCGCTCGTTTGCTGGGTACCGCAGTGGTAACAACCGGAGCGACGCTGCTGAGCGCACCGATCCTCATTGCCCCCGCGTCGGCCGCTCCTTGCCCCGACGTCGAGGTGACGTTCGCCCGCGGCACCGCCGAGCCGCCTGGTGTTGGTGGGGTCGGACAGGCATTTATCGATTCGCTGCGCTCGCAGGTTGGGGGTCGGTCCATCGGGGTGTATCCGGTCAACTACCCCGCCGGCGACGACGTCGCCCCGTCCGCATCCGCCGGCGCAAACGATGCGCACGCTCACGTTCGATCCATGGTTGCGAACTGTCCCAACACCAAGCTGGTGCTGGGTGGATATTCCCAAGGCGCGGGCGTGATCGATCTGATCACGATCGCCCGGGCACCGATTTCGGGCTTGATCCCCGACATACTAACGGCGGACGAGGCTGATCACGTCGCCGCGCTCGCCACCTTTGGCAATCCATCGGACAGATATCTGGGAGCGCCAGTGAACGTGGTCAGCGATTGGTATGGGGCAAAAGCCATTGACTTGTGTGCGCCCGGCGATCCGGTGTGCACTCCGGGTGCGGCCCTGACACTGCCTACGCATGACGAGCTGTTTTCCCCGGCCCACCTATCCTATGTGCAGTCCGGAATGCCCAGGCAGGCCGCGACTTTCGTGGCCAGCCATCTCTAAAAAGCATGCGTCGAGGGCCCACCTAATTCGCCGGATCTCCTTGGCAGTGGGTGTGGTCGCTGAGCACCCTTCCCCCAGCGGAGTTTGCCCGTGCTGCGGCCTCCGCTTCCTCGCGGGTGGGACCCCATCCGCCGAAGTATTTCGTGTTCGCGGGAGGCATGGCAATCGCGACGCATCCACCCTGCCCGCTGGCCAGCAGACGACAGTCGCTGATGGTCTTGCGGCACGCCTGCATCACGGTCTGCACGGCGTTGTCTTGGCTGGTTCCGTCATAGACGACCTGGATTTTCCCCGTGGAGTCCGATATCGCCAGCGCCATCCAGTTGTTGTCGTCGGCATGCGCGGGCGGCATCGCCGCGAATGCCATCCCGAGTGCGATCGCTGCTGCTGCTTGTTTCATCATGGGCTTCCCGGCGCTTGTCTGTTGCGCTGCGCCACGGTGGCGCAGGTAAACGCGTAGGAACCAATCCTCGCCCGTCGCAGCTCGCGGCGCGACCGCAGGCGATTGAGGGCTTGCAGCTAACTCCCCACCGGATTCAGGTCAACTCTGGGACGTCCATCTCGGTCAAGACCCGTCGCAGCAGCTTGCCCGTGGCATTGCGTGGCAGCTCGTCGAGGAACACCACATCTCGGGGGACCTTGTAGCGCGCCAAGTTGTTCTTGACGTAAAGCTTGATCTCCTCAGCGTCCTGCGCTGCGCCGGGCTGAGAAACGACGAAGGCACGCAACCGCTTTCCGAAGTCAGAGTCGTCG
This sequence comes from uncultured Actinomycetota bacterium, assembly GCA_963840045.1. Taxonomy (GTDB): domain Bacteria; phylum Actinomycetota; class Actinomycetes; order Mycobacteriales; family Mycobacteriaceae; genus Mycobacterium. The sequence continues at coordinate 17,915 of CAWIXL010000003.1, forward strand.
ACACCGACCACGGCGGCATCGAAGACATCAGCACGCTCGACAAGCAGGTTCTCGACCTCCTGCGGGAAGACGTTCTCACCGCCGGAAACGATCATGTCGTCATCGCGCCCGTCGACGAACAGCAACCCGTTCTCGTCGAAGTGGCCCATGTCGCCGCTGGACATGTAGCCGTCGATGATCTGCTTGTGCCGGCCGTCGGTATAACCCTCGAAACGTGCGCCGCTGCGCACGAAGATTCGGCCCCGCTTGTTCGCGCCACGCACACGCCCACCGTGTTCGTCGAACAACACCACTTCGCTGACGACCGGCGAGCGGCCCGCCGTTCCGGGAGCCAATCGCAGTTCGTCGGGGGTGGCGATGGTGGCAAATCCGCACTCCGTGGAGGCGTAGATGTTGTAGAGCACGTCGCCGAACGTGTCCTGCACGCGGTTGGATAGCTCGGGCGTCAGCGCCGACCCAGCGATCGCGATGGTCTTCAGCGAGGATGTGTCGTAGGTGGCTATGACGTCCGGGGCGAGCTCGACGATGCGGTGCAGCATGGTCGGGACGGCGACCAGCATGTCCGCCTTATGGTCTGCGATGAGCCTGAGGGTGTCCTCCGGCCTGAACCGCCGGGTGGTGACGACTTTGTTTCCCAATGTCGCGCCGACCAGATAGGTGGCCAGTCCGGTGCCGTGGAAGATCGGCGAGACGATGACCATGGTCCCCTTATGGGGAAACGGGACTCGGTCGACCAGCTCCGCTGTCGCCAATGGCGACACCTTGACCCGCGGTGCGCCCTTTGGCAACCCAGTCGTACCGCTGGTCAGGACAACGATCCCGCCGATCTTGGTCGGCGCACGCAACGGCTCGGTGCCGTTCGCCGCGATGATGCCATCGATCGTCGGCACGTCGTCGGGCAGATCGGTACCCTCGTCCACCCAGGTCAGCACCCGCGGCAACGCGGCCGGCAGTGCGTCGAGCAAGCTCAAGAACTCACTGTCGTGGAGCACGACCTTTACGCCTTCGCGGTCACACACCTGCGCGAACTGCGGTTTGGCGAAGCCCGTATTCATCAGCACCAGCCGGGCGCCGAGCTTTCCGCACGCGGCCATCGCGATGATGAGGCCCCGATGATCACGGCATAGCAGGCCCACGACCGAAGCTTCATCGACGCCGAGGCTCTTGAGCCCGCGCGCTAAAGCGGTGGACATGTCGTCTACCTGCCGGTAGGTCAAGGTCCCGCGCTCGTCGACGACCGCAGGCAGTGACGGGAATTTGCGGCCGCCCTGGATCGCCATCGTCGCTTGCGGTCCGTAGATACGCGAATTCTTTATGGTCTGCAGCGTCACGCCGAGGTCGCCGAGGTCGACCACGCCAGTTTCGTGCAATCGCTTTACAGCTTTCGCCTTCTCGGCGACGCGACTCAGCTGCTGCCGAATTCCGCTCAGCGCCGCGGTCATCGGGACTCCTCAGCGCCTGTTTCGAGGCAGATCAGCAAGCCAAGCTGCCAAGGCTATTTGACGGGGACAGTGATCGGCGACGTGTTGTGCCCGGTGACTCGTACCCAGTTCGCCGACGGACCCTGCCCCGGGATGGCTCCGCGGATCTCGACGGTCTCTCCGGGAAAAACGGTCACGTAATTGTCGTCGTACTCGATCGGCAGGATCTCGTCGCCGTCGGGCGACGACAAGATCTCGGCACGTTCGAAGAACGCGATGTCCCGCGTGCCGTTGTGCAGCCCGACCACCACGCTGTCGCGCCCAAGGGTCGACTCATGTCGCGCCTTGATGTCCAGCGGTACGCGCGGCAGATTGTTCAAGGCGGTCATGTCCGCCCAGCTCACCTGCGTCGATTCGAACGCCCGGTCGTTGTCCGGATTTCCGACGTTATCCGGCCGTTGGGACTGCCAATACACGTTTTCCGCAACGACCTCACCGGAGGGGCGAGTCAATTGACATCGAACGAAGAAGACGGGCGATTTTGCGAGGCCGCGAGGTAGCGTCATGGCTTCGGCAGCGCCACCCGCGGAAACATTGATATGGTCTGCGGTTCCATCGGTCTGCAGATTGCCCTGCAGGTCGTAGACACGGACACGGACACGTAGATTTTGCTCGTCGACTTGCGTCTGATTGACGACACTGACGCGCGCCACACTGCCGTCGCCGGTAGCGTACGAATCAAACACCACCGAAAGCGGCCGCAGCCCTTTCTTGGCTCCGAAATATGCGCCGCCGGGCCGCAGGTAATAGTCGAAGAGCTGACCGAAGAAGGACGGCCAGGGACTGTTCAGCATCCAGTAGATCGTCATCTTGTGGCTGTCCCATCCGCCGGCGGCGAAGGCCTCGAACTGCGCGCGAGCGGCCTCATATTGGGCCAATTGCGCTTTGGCAGCAAACATCTCGGCATCGTCGGACGGGCCGTAGCGGAAGCCAATCGAGCGCTGGGCATTGATCAATGCAGCGTTTTTCGGCTGCGCACCCGCGTGGAAATACCAGGTGTCGTTGATTGGCCATAACTTGTCGGGCGGGATGAATTTTTTCAAGCTTGCGAACGGGGGGATCTGTTCATTGCTGCCCTGTTCGGCGGATGCGCCCCAGGTGGCGCCGTACCGGCGGCTGAACCAGTAAGTAGGCGGTCGCCACGCATACGGTCCCGGCATGTCGATTCCGTCCCAGTGCGCCACGCCGTCGCTATCCCTGCTCAAGAGGGAGACGGTATCGACGGTGGCGTTCTGCCAGTGCAACTCGTCAAGGATGGCCCGGTAGCTGACGCGGATGATCGGTGGGGGCAACCCGTCGCTGCCATTAGCCCAGATGAACGCAGACGCGTGGGGTCCGAACTGCTGAATCTGTGAGCGCAGACTCGCCATCGCCACGCGGTGGTCTTCCGCGCCCCATTGGTCCCACTTCTCCCACTGGTTGCAGCACATCCAGCCGGCCATCAGGGGAATGCCAAGCTCGTCGGCTTTGTCGACGAGGTGTTCGCTGGCGAGTTTGCCCTCGAGCCGGAGCATGTTGAGACCAAGATTCTTAGCGTATTGAAGGATGGCGGTTTCCCGGTCAGCGTCATCCTTGAAGAGCAGATCCGGCGTATATGCGGCGCCGCGCACCGGAAAGTTCTTGCCGTTGACTTTCAGATAGAAGTCTCCGCCGTCGCCCGAGAACCCTTCGTCGCGATGCTGGCTGACGGTCCGAATGCCGAAACGACGTTCGCTGGCGTCGCTCAGTTGATTGTCGACGCGGAACTCCAGCCGAAGCTGGTGGAGATTTGGCTGACCCATGGTATAGGGCCACCACAGGTCTGGCTTTTGAATATTCAACTGCGCGAATTGATCTGACGCAAAGGTGATCTGCCGATGTTCGCCGGGCGCAAGGGTGACCGCCTGCTCGACGTGAACCGTGCCTTTGTTCGGGCGGGTGATCGTGGCGCGCAGAACGCCGCGTGCGGGTTCTGGGGAGTAGTTGTGGACGTCAGCGTGGATGGTCAACCGAGCGCTGTCGGTGCGGGGTAGCGGAAGTTCTGAATTCACGATCGTGGGCCCGATTCCCACGGCTCCCAGCGCTCTCAAGTAGACGGGCTTCCAGATACCGGCATTGCGGTCGGGAACGAACGACGTCCCACGCAAGTCCGGATCTCCATCGCCCGGCGGGAAGCCGAGGTAATTCCAATTGATCCAATCGTTCCAGCTGTCGGCCAACTCGACACCGTCGACATCCTGAAGCGCCCGCTCCGGCGTCACCTTTACCGCCAAAGTGTTTGACTGTCCCGGCCGAATCAGCGGCGTCACGTCGAGCTCATGAGCGGCGTACATACCAACGACGTGCTCGTGGTCGGCGATTAGGCGCCCGTTGAACCAGATGTCGGCGCGGTAATTGATGCCGGGGAATCCCAACAAGTAGGTCTTTCGGCCCTCTGGGGCGGTGAACTCGGTGCGGTACCACCAATCCTGCTTATAGAGATCCTGCGGAACGTCGTCGCGAAGATTCTTTCCGACGTACAGATCTGGGTAGACACCGTTTTCGCGGAGTATCTCCAAGACGGTGGCCGGCATTCGGGCGACCTTGTACCACGCAGCGGCGTCATAGTTCGAAAGCGACAGAGCGTCTCCGCTCACCGGGATCTTTTCCGCTGATGACAGCGTCCAATTGTCGGACAGCTCAAGGCGCTCCGGCGGAGGGGACAGAGCGCGAGCGGCGACTGGCGAGCACGCGGCGGTAAACAAAGACAGGGCCGACACAATGAAGATTCTGGAAGCAACCTTCAGCATGTTTCTCGACTCCTCGAACCGGGCGTTCGGCTCATCATGCCGTCGGCCTTCGACGGCGGCAACATGGGCCCCACTCGGCGCGCCGGGTCAACACCTCTGCCACGGTGCAGGTCAAAGGTAGGCCAATCCCTTGGCGGTCACTACCATCTGATCAGACGAGCTCGACGGAGTCATATGCGTTAATCAGTCAAGCCACGCAGGCAAATCCCCCACTCAAAGGAGTCAAAGGAGTAGTTCCAATGGTGTATCGCTGTGTGGTGGGGGTGCTCACCGTGTTGCCGGCTGGCACTCATTGCCCCCGCCCAAGCTCATGCCCAGCCGCCGACGCAGTGCTTGACCAGCACCCCCAAGGGCAAGCAGGTCTACCTTCCCTGCGATCTGGTCAACGCCCGCGTCATCTACCCGCCGGGGCAGCGCTGCCAGGGTCTTGGACCGCTTGATCAGTACCCGAAGGATATGCGTGAGTGGTGTGGCTAATGCGAGAGAACCTGTACGCAGGCCACGCCGCCCTACTGATACCGCCAGACGCCCACTTCGCCGGCGACCCCTTTGAGGGCCGCCAGCTCGCGCGCGCCCACGAGGCTCAGCTCCGAGATCACCTCGGCGGAGCCCGGCGCGTCGCGCACCGGATCGGTACACACGATCTGGCGCGAGTCGGCGATCCCCTGGACGCGCGCCGCGATATTCACCGTCTGGCCGAAGTAGTCGAGGCGCTCGTTCAAATCCACCGCGATGCAGGGGCCGGCGTGCAGGCCGATCTTGAGCTCCAGTTCGCCAACCTTGGCGATCTCGCGATTCATCACCATCGCTGCTTCTAGCGCCGGCGCCGGCGTGGCGAAGCTCGCCATCACCGCGTCGCCGATGGTCTTCACCACCGCGCCGCCGTGTCCGGCGACCACCTCGCGCAAGAGGCCGAAGTGCTCCCCGACGAGGCCGTAGGCGCGCATGTCGCCCATCCGCGAATAGAGCTCGGTCGAGCCCTTGAGATCGGTGAAAAGCACGGTCAGGCTCTTCAGCCCCAGGCCGCCCTGCGAGGGAATGCTCTCGGCGCGGAAGAGGTCGCGGAATACCTGGGTCGTCACCAGCTCCTTGGCGGTGAAGAAGCGGTGGAACCCGGCAACTTGGCCCCATCGGCGTACTTCTTGGCGAGATACCTCCGGCGATGAGGCTGTGGGTCGACGAAAGCGCCGAAGACCACCGGCCGGCCGAGCCGGTTCCGGAGGGTCATGTGCACCTTGCCGGATGCCAGCCGCTCGCCTTCCTGGATGAGTTGGCCACCGGCGAGCACCTCGTAGTCCAACGCCGAGCCGCCCGTCGCCTCGTCGACCGTGAAACGCCGCAGCGCATGATGCTCCGGCAGCGCCAGCACGTAACGCCCCGGCTCGAATTCCATCTCGGTCTCCACCTTCGCGCCCGCCGGCGCGGTGCCGAACCAGAGCGGGATTCTCCAGATAGCGCTCAAAGGTCGTGGTGTCGGCGATGCTCGGCGAGAAGAACAACGCAAAGCTGTCGCGGAGGAAGTCGAGCTTTTCGGGAGCGTGGAAGCGGATCGTCCGCGTCGAGGGAGCGACGGTGAAGGCGACTTCGACGTTGTCGTCAATCACCGGCGGGACGGTGACATCGCAGATGGCGCACGTGCGCTCCTGATTGAGCGCCCGTAGGGCGTGTTCGGTGGTGACGAACGACCCGCAGACGGGGCAGAGGACGCCCCAACTGAACTCGACGACGCCCGCGTGCGCGGCGTGCAGGAACAGGTCCACCGTCACGCGCTCCGCCGTGCCGGTCTCCTTCGCGTAGCGGTAGGGGTTCATGCGGAAGAGTTGCTCGTCGGACGCTTCGGCGAGATAGCGGGCGAAGGTGTCGACGACCGCGGCGTCGAAGCGGCCCGCATTCTTTACGGCCGCGAGGCGGCTCGGGAGGGTGGCGGTGGTCATAGCACCTGAGAGTAGCCCCGCTGGGAGGCCTGGTGTAGAGGAAAGAAACAGCGAATCTGTAGCTCTAACAATGAGTTAGGCACGAGCACGCATGAAATGTCTTGCAGCCCAATCGACTATCCAACGCCGATGGTTTCGGTGACACGTGTTCGCTGCGCGCGAACACTGCCATCGTCAGGCCGGTAGGTGCAGTTTGATGACTTCGATCAGATGACGTCCGACATCGTCGAGTGCGTCGGTCGACTGCGCGGCCATCGCAATGATGACAGCGCCTTCGATCGCGGCGATGGTCAACGTCGCCAGCGAGCGCGCGTTGTCGGGGTCGGCGCCAGAACTGGCCAGCCGATCGGCGAGGATCGTGTGCCAGTCGTTGACGGCCTCGGCGGCCGCCTCCGCTGCTGCCGGCGCTTCGGTCCGACCGAGGATCGCGGCAACGATCGGGCAACCTGCTTCCATCCGAGCCTCGCGCAGCTGGACCTTCCACTGATCAATGAACATCTGGACGGCCCGCGTCGGATCGCCCGCGTCGTCGGCCGACCCGATCACCTCGGTCAACCCCTGTCCGGCGATGCGGGTGGCTTCGGCAATGAGTTCGGCTTTGCCGCCGGGAAAATGCAGGTAGATGCTTCTTCGCGCGACACCGCTGTCCTCCAGTAGTGCGTTCAGGCCAGTCCCGGCGACCCCCCGCCGTCGAACCAACCCCGTGACACTGGCGATGAGAGCATCCCGCGCGGACATTCTGTGCTGCCTTCCGGATTCCCCGAGCTCTTCGCCCGGGCAGTACTGGACCGTTCAGTCTGACACGCCTGAACGCGAACACCTGGGGTTGAACTATACCAATCGGTCTACTATCGTTTGGATGAACGTTGCTCTGACCAGTAACCGACCACACATCAGCGGATGGCCGACAATCGCCAGCTCGCTCAATGACTCACGGGCCGAATATATTTCGAATACGGAGATAACAATGACTAGTACCCACGACGACAAGACGCTGCGGAAGTTTCGGCGAGAACGTGCGATCGGACGTTATCTGCTCAACCCGGCAGTGAAAGGGATGAGCAGACTGGGGCTGCGCACCGCGCTGGCCACCGAGCTGGAGACCATCGGTCGCAAGACGGGCCAGGTGCGCCGTGTTCCCGTGTCGGTGCAATTCGACAACAACGGGGCGTGGGTGATCTGCCAGCACGGCACCCGCTCCGGTTGGGGCAGAAACATCGTTGACAACCCGAATATCCGTGTACGGCAGGGGAATAAGTGGCGCAACGGAGTCGCCGCATTCAGGCCGGATGACGATGTCGTCGCGCGAGGTCGAAACTTCGGGCTGCTAGGAGCCAAGGTAGCAAAGGCGCTGGAAACCACACCCGTGTCGGTACGGATCGACTTCACCGACTAAAGCAACCCGAGCGCGGAGTTCACGAATCGGGACCGAATCGTAGGCCAATCGTGCTGCGACACGTCATGCGGCGGGCCGGTTTTTGATGCGACGTAACCAACAATGCGGACATGACGGTACCGCGGGAGGGGACGCATGAGATCTCGCGGCAGGCATTTTTGCGGGCTGCCGCCGGAGCGTTGGCCGCCGGGACACTTTTCGGGCCGGTGCGCGCCACCGCCGACCCGAATCCCTCAGGCTGGAGCGGTCTTTCCGGCGCCATCAGCGGGAAAGTGATACTGCCGGACAGCGGCGCGCAATTCGCAACGGCCAAACAGGTTTTCAACACCAACTACAACGACTCGACGCCTTCGGCGATCATCACCCCGACATCGGCGGCGGACGTGCAAAAGGCGATGGCATTCGCTGCTGCGCGCAATCTCAAGGTCGCGCCGCGCAGTGGCGGGCACTCCTACGTGGGGGCGTCCACGGCGAACGGCGCCATGGTGCTCGACCTGCGTCAGCTGCCCGGCGACATCAAATACGACGCCGCCAGCGGGTCGGTCACGGTGACGCCCGCGACCAATCTGTACGCGGTGCATCAAACGCTGGCCGCGTCCGGCCGCGGGATCCCGACAGGTACCTGCCCCTCGGTCGGTGCGGCGGGGCACGCCCTGGGCGGCGGGCTGGGCGCACAGTCCCGGCACGCGGGCCTGCTGTGTGACCAACTGACGTCGGCGTCGGTGGTGTTACCCGGCGGCCAGGCGGTCACCGCGTCCGCCAACCAAAACCCCGACCTGTTCTGGGCGCTGCGCGGCGGCGGTGGCGGCAACTTCGGGGTGACGACCTCGCTGACCTTCGCCACGTTCGCCACCAGCGACGTCGACGTCGTGAACCTCAACTTCCCGGCGCAGTCGTTCGCACAGGTTCTCCTCGGTTGGCAGAATTGGCTGCGCACCGCTGACCGAAACAGCTGGGCACTGGCCGACGCCACCAACGAGGCGACGGGTACGCACTGCCGCATCATGGCGACCTGCCCGGCCGGGTCGGGCAGCAGCGTCGCGGCAGCCATCACTTCGGCCGTGGGAACGCAGCCGACTGGCACCGAGAACCACACGTTCAATTATTTGGACCTGGTGAGGTATCTGGCCGTCGGAAACCTCAACCCGTCTCCGCTGGGATATGTCGGCGGATCTGATGTCTTTACGACGATCACCCCGGCCGCTGCCAAAGGGATCGCCGCGGCGTTCGACGCCTTTCCACGTGGGGCGGGTCGTGCATTGGTGATCATGCACGCCCTCGACGGCGCGCTCGCCAGCGTGGCACCGGGCGCCACGGCCTTTCCGTGGCGGCGGCAGTCCTCGCTCGTGCAGTGGTACGTCGAAACGTCCGGTTCGCCATCGGCAGCCGCCGGCTGGCTCAACACCGCACACCAAGCGGTGCAACCGTATTCGGTTGGCGGCTATGTGAACTACATCGAGGCGGACCAACCGGCTGCGCGGTATTTCGGCCCGAACCTATCGCGGCTCGCCGCGGTACGGCAGAAGTACGATCCGGGTCGGATCATGTTCTCCAGCCTGAACTTTTGACGCAGTTTCGAGTCGTCAGCTACGTACCTCAAATCGATCTGGTTGTATCTCGTTGTGATAATTGGCGATCGGAGATCGTGACATCGTGGCAAATCCCTGGGAATTGATTCTTCACCACACTTACGCCGGTACTCCTGGCGTTGCGTACGACTCGTCGCCGGCCCGATTCCCTGATTACTGGCGGCTGTTCCTGCTTGCACTCGAAGACGGAAAGGCAAAGAAGGCCTTCGACTTTCCTTTCGAATAGCAGAGAAGCAATTGTCGTCGGGGCTATTCCGTGTTGATCAGTCGCGCGACACCCCGCATGATGGTGCGGCTCGCGGTGTAACGGATGGTGTCGATCGGTGATCGCGAAATGGGCTCCGCCGGAGCCTTACCCAATCGGGGAAACAGCCTTAGCGCGTTGTTGCGATTGATCGCGTTGCGCGTCTGGTCGTCGAGTCCGCCGTAGGTATCCAGCCCCGCGCAAAACAGCTTGCCGGCGGCCACGGGCGCAAACGGCCAGTCGGAACCGAACGTGATGTGGCCGGGTTGGGCGAACGCGACCAGGCTGGGCAGCGCGGCGGCGCTGGAAGACAATGCGGTGTCGAAGTAGAAGCTGGCGAAGTCGTCGAGACTGTCGGTGAGGCTGCGTCCGGTGTCACCCATGATCGAGACCGCCAGGCGGTGGCTGGCGTACGGAACGAAGCCGCCGGCATGGCTGAGGATGAACTTGATATTCGGATACTTGCGGCGAACGCCATTGCGGACTAAAAGATATGCGGCCCTGGTGGTGTCGAGCAGGAAATCCGCCGCAAACGGCGGCACGTCGGGGACGCTGGGACCGGGCAGGTCGCCCGGGTGGATGAAGACGACGGCCGACCGGGCGTCGAGTTCGGCGAACAGGTAGTCCAAGCCGTCCTGGCCGAGATAGGCGCCGGAGTTGTTGGCCAGCAGCACCACCCCGTCGGCTTGCAGGTCGTCAAACGCGCGGATGGCCTCGCCGACGGATTCCTCGATATGCGGCAGCGGGATGGTCGCGAAGAACCCGAAACGGCCCGGGCGGGCGGCGACAACCGAGGCCGCGTAATCGTTGACGTCGCGGGCCAGTGCGGCAGCGTCGGATGGCTCCGGCAGGAAGGCCGTCCCAGGGGTCGACACTGACAGGATCGCGGTGCCGATGTCGAGGTCGTTCATCGTCTGGAGCGACCCCTCGGCGCTCCACTCCGGAAGCGCGCGCCCTCCGGCTTCGTCGATCCCGGCCTTGCGCAATGCGTCTCGGTAGTCGGGCGGGATGACGTGATGGTGAGTGTCGATACGAAGCATTGTCACAGCGCCTTTCTGGTGGTCGGCCCAATTGTCCGGTATACCGGCGCCGGCCAGTGCAGGCACAGTGTCCTCCGTTCAGCCGATGGCCACCAGGTGCTCGAAGCCAGCGAGACCGACCATGTCGGGCAGGCGGCGGATTGTTCCGTTTTGGGCCCACTGGCCTTCAGGTACCTCGTGGATGACGCATGACGTGACCACCATCCGGCCGGTGTCGCCGACGGCCGACTTCGCCGCCTCTTGGAGTTCACGCGCGAACTGCTCCTTGCGCGCCCCGTCCAGGACGCCGGCACTCACCTGGTAATCCATGAACACCCCCGCCACCGCCGCGTCGGCCGGGGCGCCGGCGGAGTAGAAGCAACCTGGCGCCAGTTCCTGCAAAAGCACCAGCGCACGCATTCGGCTCTGCGGCAGATCGGGTACCGATTCGGCACGGCAGCCTGCCTCGGTCAGCGCAACGGCCAAGCGCTGCTTCTGCGTCTCGTCAAATGCTCCTGACGTCAGGGTTACTCGCATCAATGGCATGGTGTTTTCCTTCCCGGTGTTTAGAGAAGAATCTCCTCCTGCTGAACGCCCGAGGCCAGTGGCAGGAATGACAATTTTCTTGCATAATTCGCCATATGATTGGCATCGACGTCCTTGCCCTGGACGGAGCGAGCGCGAGCGCGGTGGGCACCACGATCGACGTCGTCTCCGCGGCGAATCGCATCATCGGCACGCCCACCTTCGATCTGCGCTTCGTCTCATGTGAGAGCCGAGTTAGCTTGCGGGGCGGACTGATTGCGACGGCGCAGCCGTTGGGACGCGCGCGACCGCGCGACGTCGTCGTCACGCCGGGGCTCGGCGCGGCCACCGCCGAGGAGATTTCGAACCGGTCCAACGCCGCGGACATCGCCGAAGCCGGCAGGTGGCTGGCCCGCGCCAGTGCCCGCGGGGCCGACATCGCCGCCTCGTGCACGGCCGTGTTCGTGCTCGGCGCGGCCGGTCTGCTCGACGGGCGGCGCTGTGTCACCACGTGGTGGCTCGGCGCGGAACTCGCAGAGGTGGCACCCGGAGCCCGGGTTGTCATCGACGAAATGGTGGTGCGCGACGGACCGATCTGGACCGCGGGTAGCGCCTTCGCGCACATCGATCTGATGCTGGCGCTCATGCGTCATCTCGCCGGGGCGGCCGTGACCGACGAACTGGCCAGTCGCCTCGTCGTCGATCAACGCACTTCGCAGGCGAGCTTTCTCATTCCCTCCCACCTGGCGGCTCGCGACGACACGGTGGCGGCGCTCGAATCGTTTGTGCGGTCCCACTTAGACCAATCGCACACGCTGGAATCGTTGGCTCATCGGTGCGGCCTCAGCCCGCGCACCCTCGCGCGACGTACCAGCCATGCCGTCGGTCTGAGCCCGCTTCAACTCGTGCAACGGGTGCGCCTTGAGCGCTCGCTGCACCTGCTGCGAACCACCCGGATGTCGCTCGAGGAGATCGCGGCGGCGGTCGGACTGGGAGACCCCGCCACGCTCTACCGGCTGGTCAAGAAGCACACCGGCCGGTCTCCGGGGGCGCTGCGTCCCAGCGCCGCAGCCAAAACTGCGTAAGCGCCCGCGAAGTACCCTTACGCCAATGACCCGAGCCGACCTCGTCTTGTTCAGCATCGACAATCACGTCGCACTCATCACCGTCAACGACCCCGACCGGCGCAATGCGGTGACCGCCGAGATATCGGTGCTGCTGCGCGCCGCCGTCGATAAGGCCGAGGCCGATCCCGACGTGCACGCCGTGGTGGTCACCGGGGCGGGCAAGGCTTTCTGCGCCGGTGCCGACCTGAGCGCGCTGGGCGCCGCGGGCGGCGGAGCAGCCGAGTCGGGACTACTGCGGATTTACGACGGCTTCATGGCGGTCGGTAGTTGCAAGCTGCCGACCATCGCCGCGGTCAACGGCCCGGCCGTCGGCGCGGGCCTGAACCTGGCGCTGGCCGCCGACGTGCGCATCGCCGGGCCCGGCGCCTTGTTCGACGCCCGTTTCCAAAAGCTCGGACTGCACCCGGGCGGCGGCGCAACCTGGATGCTGCAGCGGGCGGTGGGTCCCCAGGTCGCGCGGGCGGCGTTGTTGTTCGGCATGCGCTTCGACGCCGAATCCGCGGTGCGGCACGGGTTGGCGCTCAGCGTTGCCGACGACCCGGTGGCCGCCGCACTGGAGCTGGCCGCCGGGCCCGCGGCCGCCCCGCGCGAGGTGGTGCTGGCGACCAAGGCCACCATGCGCGCCACGGCAAGCCCCGGGTCGTTCGACAACGAGCAACACGAATTGGCCAAGCGACTGGAATTGGGGCCGCAGGCGAACTCGATCCAGTCACCGGAGTTCGCGGCCGGTTGGCCGCGGCACGACGCCAGCAGCCTTCGGCGCAATCCTGAAACCACTTGTGCCACTTTCGCTTCAGTAGTCTTCAGGAGGCAATTTTGTCGGTGGCCTCCGATAAGATTTGTCGGTATGGATCGAGACGCGATCACCGCGGCATTTGAGGTGTTGGATGCCGCGGTTGGGGCTGTGCTCGGGTTGGATTTCGAGGGGTCTGACCACCCGTGAGCGGCTGGCGCTGGTGGAGCGTGTGGAGCGGGTGCGCCGGCGGTTGCCCGCGGCCGAGCATCCGCTGATCAATCAGCTGGCCCGGCTGGCCACCGCCGAGGAGTTGGGCGGCACGCTGTCCCACGCGATCGCCGAGTGGGCGTTGATCGACGCCGCGCGAGGCCGCCCGGCGTATCAAAGAGGCCGCCGAGCTGGGGCCGCGCCGCGCGCTGACCGGCGAGCCGCTGGCGCCGCTGCTGGCGGCGACCGCCGCCGGGCAGCGCGAAGGGAAGCTGGGCGCCGGGCAGGTAGAGGTGATCCGCAAGTTCTGTCACGCAGTTGCCCGGCTGGGTGGACGTACCGACCCGTGAGCAAGCCGAAGCCGATCTGGCCCGCAAGGGTTCAGCCAGCTTCGGCCCGAGCAATTGCCGGGCTGGCCGCCAGCCATGACCGACTGCCTCAACCCCGACGGCAACTACACCGACGACGACCGCGCCCGCCGGCGCGGCCTGGTCTTGGGCACCCAGCACGACGACGGCATGTCGGAACTGCGCGGGTTGATCAGCCCCGAACTGCGCGCCACCCTGGAGGCGGCATGGGCCAAGCTGGCCGCCCCCGGCATGTGCAACCCGCCGACAACACGGCGTGTGTGGACGGCGCCCCCTCCCAAGAGGCGATCGACGGTGATGCCCGCAGCGGCGCCCAGCGTAACCATGACGGCCTGCTCGCCGGGCTGCGCGCATTGCTGGCCGTCGGGGGATTTAGGGCAGCACAACGGCCTGCCCGCAACGATCATCGTGTCCACCACCCTGGCCGAGCTGGAATCCGCCGCCGGCACCGCGCTGACCGGCGGCGGCAGCCTGTTGCCGATGTCGGACGTGATCCGCTTGGCCCGCCACGCGCGCCATTACTTGGCGATTTTCGATCAGGGTAAAGCGATCGGGCTCTACCACACCAAACGCCTGGCCTCACCCGGGCAGCGGATTGTGTTGTACGCCAAGGACCGTGGCTGTTCGGCGCCGGGCTGCACTGTGGGCGGATACTACTGCGAGGTCCACCATGTGACCGACTACGCCAAATGCCGCACCACCGACGTCAACGACCTCACCTTCGGCTGCGGCCCGCATCACCGCATGCTGCGACCCGGCGGCTGGACGACCCGAAAACGCCACAACGGCGACACCGAATGGATCCCACCGCCACACCTGGAACGCGGGCAACCTCGCACCAATACCTTTCATCACCCCGAAAGGCTCCTGCGCGACGGAGACGATGACGACGGGGATGCGACGTAGAGGTCCAATGGCGTTGCAGTTCCGGCCGACCGCTACAGGTCCAGTAGCGCGGTCTCCGGTGACTCGATGAGATCCCGTAGCTCGCAGACGAATTGGGCCACCTGAGCGCCGTCGGCGACCCGGTGATCGAAAACGCATGTCAATGCCATCGTCGGCCGCGCGACGACCTCGTCGCCGACGACTACGGGGCGCGGCTTGATCGCCCCCATGCCCAGTATCGCGGCCTCGGGATAGTTGATCACCGGTACGCCGTTGTCGACGCCCAGCGCGCCAAAGTTGGACACGGTGAAGGTCGAACCCGCCAGCTCTGCCGGTTTAAGGGTGCCCTCGCGTGCACCGGTAATCAATTCAGCTGTCCGACAAGCTAGCTCACGGGTCGTCTTGCTCTGGGCGTCGGTAATCACCGGGACCAGCAGCCCACGATTGGTAGCCACGCCGAAGCCTAAATGCACGCCCCGATGGACGTGCACCTGCGGGCCCTCAGGCGCCTGCACCCAGGTCGAGTTGAGAATCTCATTGCGAACCAACGCAATAACGAGTAACCGCAGTGTCAGCACGAACGGCGTGATCTCCGGCTGCGCCGCCCGGAACCGGTCGCGCAGCCGCAGCAAATCGCTGCAGTCGACATCAACGCTGACCTTTGCGGCCGGAATTTCTTTGTGCGACAGCGTCATTTTCTCTGCCATCCGGGCCTGCACGCCGCGGACTTGTCGCATATCCGCCGCGGGTCCGGACGCATGAGCAGCCGCCAGCACATCCGCGCGGGTGATCACCCGGCCGGCGCCGCGCTGCAGTGAGGCCAGATCGACCGACAGCTCTTTGGCCAGCTTGCGTACCGGCGGGGCGGCCAGCGGCCGGCTGGGCCGCCGGCTGCTGTCGAGACTCGCGTCGACCCCGTAACCGACCAGCGTGGGCACTGGCCGTTCAGGGCTCACCATTGCGCGTTGCGGCCGGTGCGGTGTCGATCCGGACCAGCACCCCACCCACTTTGAGGACATCGCCTTCGGCGCCATAGCCTTTCGACGATCCGCCCGGCATACGGACTCGGGATTTCCACCTCGGCCTTGGCGGTCTCCACCGAGCACAGGATCTGGTTGAGCTCGACATCGTCGCCGACCGCGACGTTCCAGCACGTCACGGTCACCTCTTCGAGTCCCTCGCCCAGGTCGGGAACTCGGAATGATCGAACCGCATCCCCGCCGTTCACGGCAGCTCCAGCGCGCGCCGCACGCAGTCCAGCAGCCGGTCGGGGCCCGGTAGCCACAACCGCTCCAGCCGCGCCGGCGGATAGGGTGTGTCAAAACCGCAGGCCCGCAACACCGGCGCCTCCAGCTCGTAGAACATGTCCTCCTGAATGCGGGCGGCCAGACCGGCGCCGTAGCCCAGGCTTCGCGGCCCCTCGTGCATTACCACGCACCGCCCGGTGCGGTGGATCGACGCGGCGATGGTGTCGAAGTCCAACGGGACCAGCGACCGCAGATCGATGACTTCCAGGCTCCAACCGTGTTGCCGCTCAGCCTCTTCCGCGGTGGACACGGCGGTACTCACCAGGCCGCCGTAAGTGACGACGGTGACGTCGCGACCGGGCCGGCGCACCATTGCCTGCCCGATCGGGGGTTCCGGACGGCCGGTGTCCACCAGTCCGCGCCCCTGGTAGCGCCGCTTGGGCTCCAGGTACATCACCGGGTCCGGGCAGGCGATCGCGTACCGCAACAACCAGTAGGCGTCCGCGGGGGTTGACGGCACCACCACCTTCAAACCCGCCGTGTGCGCCCAGTAGGACTCGGTCGAGTCCGAATGATGCTCGGCCGCACCGATACCGCCGAAAGACGGAATCCGGACCGTGACCGGCATGTTCACCTCACCTCGGGTGCGCATGTGGTACTTCGCCAGGTGACTGACCACTTGATCGAAGGCGGGGTAGGAAAAGCCGTCGAACTGGATCTCGGGCACCGGAACAAAGCCGCGAAGCGCCAGCCCCACCGCGATCCCAATCAACGCGGACTCCGCCAGCGGTGTGTCGAAGCACCGGTCCTCACCAAACGTTTCGGCCAGTCCCTCGGTCACCCGGAACACCCCACCTTCGACCGAGACGTCCTCGCCGAACACCAAGACCCGGCCGTCGGCCGCCATCGCGTCATGCAACGCGCGATTGAGCGCCTGCACCATGGTCATCGATCGCGTGCCAAGTGCCGGGGTGAGAGTCTCGTCCGGCCGGGCCGGAGGATCGGCGAGTTGGGTCATCGCTCCCCTCCTCAATCGGTCCGGGTCAGTTCGTCGCGGAGCTGTTGTCGCTGCGCCTGCAGTCCGGGCGTGATCTCGGCGTACACCGTGGTGAACACCTCGTCGATGTCGAAATCCGGAGCATCGAAAACCGCGTCGCGCAGTTCGGCCCGCATTCTCTTCGCCCGTGCGGCGACCCGTTCCTCCAGGCGGTCCGACCACAACCCCCGACCCTGTAAGTAGTTGCGGTAGCGCGGTATCGGGTCCAGCGTGGCCCAGTGGTCCACTTCTTCCTGGGTGCGGTATCGGCTCGGGTCATCGGCGGTGGTGTGTGGGCCGAGCCGGTAGGTCACCGCCTCGATCAACGTCGGGCCGTCCCCGGCCCGGGCCCGGGCGGCCGCTTCGGCCATCACCGCGTAGCACGCCAACACGTCGTTGCCATCCACCCGGATCCCCGGCATCCCATAGCCAATCGCCTTGTGGGCGATGGACGGTGCTGCGGTCTGCTTGGATACCGGCACCGAGATCGCCCACTGATTGTTCTGCACGTAGAAGACGCACGGCGCGGTGAACACGGCCGCGAAGTTCAGGGCCTCATGCACGTCACCCGCGCTCGTGGCCCCGTCGCCGAGGAAAGCCACCGTCACCGAATCTTCGCCCAGACGCTGCGCGGCCATCGCGGCGCCGACGGCATGCAGGGTCTGGGTGCCGATCGGAACGGATATCGGGGCGCAGCACTTCTTGGTGAATTCCAGCCCGCCGTGCCAGGTTCCCCGCCATGCGGCGCCGACGTGTCCGGGCGGGATACCGCGCACGAGGAAAGCGCCCAACTCGCGGTATTGGGGAAACAGCCAGTCGGTCTTGCGCAGGCACGCCACCGCACCCACCTGGGCAGCTTCCTGACCACGGCATGACGCGAACAGCGCCAGTTCACCTTGGCGCTTGAGGTTGACGAACTCGGTGTCCAGCTCCCGGGTGACCACCATCATCTCGTAGAGCCAGCACAGGGTCTCCGCGGGAAGGTCACGGCTGTAACGGCATTCGGCCGTCGGCGCACCGTCGGCAGCGATCAGTTGCACCGGCTGCAGATCGACAGTCATCGGTATCTGACACTTCCGAGCCATACCGCCTCCTCAGCCAGAACCGCGGCACATTCACGCGGTCAGAGAAGCCCAACCAACTACGTCAATCCGCTCGGCCGGCCGCAATACTGGGCGCTTTTTCCATTATGCCGCTGATATTGATTGCGCGTGCGCTGCAACGCTCGACGACGGGGGGCTTGCCGCACCGATGCCCACGGGCAGCACAGTGTGGCCATCACCGTGGTATTGAATTCGGCTGCGTCTGAAGCCTTTTCGGCGAGAGTCACCGCTGCCCGGGCGTCTGCTGTCCGCCGTATTCCTTACGCAGCGTCGTCTTGAGCACCTTGCCGGTGGCGTTACGGGGCAGCTCCGGCACGTACTCGACGCGGGTCGGGCATTTGTAGTGGGCCAGGCGCTCACGGGCATAGCTGATCAGCTCGTCGGCGGTCGCCTGTTCGCCGTCCTTGCAGACGACGACGGCAATTGGCGTCTCTCCCCATTTGGGATGCGGCACGCCCACCACGGCCACTTCATGGACTGCCGGGTGGCGATAGAGCACCTGCTCGACCTCGATGGGGTAGACGTTCTCCCCGCCGCTGATGATCATGTCCTTCTTGCGGTCGACCAGAGTGATGAAGCCTTCGGCGTCCACGCGGCCCATATCCCCCGTGTGGAACCAACCGCCGCGAAACGCCTCAGCGGTCGCCTCGGGCAACCCCCAGTAGCCGGCGAAGACGTTCGGACCACGAACAACGAGCTCACCTACCTGGCCGGTGGGCACGTCGCGGTCGTTTTCATCGACGATGCGAGTGTCCACATGGAATACCGACCGCCCGATAGAACCCGCCTTCTCCTTGACGTGATCGGCGTCCAGAACCGAAACCGTAGGGGCGGTTTCGGTCAGGCCGAACCCCTCCTGGAAGGGCACGCCCTTCTCCTGGAAATACTCGAGCACCGGCAGCGGACAAGGTCCGCCACCGGTGATGGCCACCTTGAGCGCCGAAAGGTCGTAGGAGTCAAAGTCCGGGACCGCCATCAACGCGGCCCACATCGCGGGCACCAGGAACAGAACGGTGACGCGCTCCCGCGCTATTGCGGCCACCGTCTGCACCGGGTCGAACGCAGGCAGGAGCGCAACGGTCCCGCCGAGGTACAGCAGCGGGAGCGTGTGCACTCCCAGACCCCCGATGTGAAACATGGGCGCGACGGTGAGTGTCCGGTCGCCCTCGCCGAGCCGGTGCGCCATGAGGGTGTTGATCGCATTCCACAGGTGGTTGTCGTGGGTCAGCATCGCTCCCTTCGGGCGCCCAGTGGTGCCCGACGTGTACATGAGGCAGCACAGGTCGTTTCCGGTTACCCGGATGCCGATCGCTTGGGGCTCGCCACTCGCGAGGACCTGTTCGAAGTCTGCTTCTCCGTCGACGAGCTGGCCGCCGGCCACCACCACTCGGGCCCGTACCCGAACGCCCTCGCCGGCCAGGGCGGTGCGGGCAAGCGGGGACAGCTGAGCCGACCACACGAAGACGTCAGCGCCGGAATCAGCCAACTGATAAGTCACTTCAGGCGGGGCGAGCCTGAAGTTGATGGGCACGAACACAGCGCCGAGCTTCGCGGTGGCGAACATCGTCTCCAGGAAGGCGGCGCCGTTGAACAGCAAAGCGGCCACCCGGTCGCCCTGCCGCACGCCAAAGCCGCGCAGTGCCCGCGCGAGCTGGTCGGTCCGCCGGTCGAACTCGGCGTACGTGATGCGACGGTCCCCGTCGATCAACGCGATCCGGTCTCCGGAAAGTAAGGCCCGCCGGGTAACCCAGCTGCCTATGCCACCGGTAGTCATTTGCACTAGATGATTGTGCATCTCGGCCGGAGGGAGTCAGCCAGAGACGGATTCGCCCGCCCGCCGCAGCATCATTTCCGCGTGCTTGAGGACCGGGGAGTCGACCATCTGTCCCTCGAACGCAAACACCCCACGCTCGGTTTTGGCCGCCGCCAAGACCCGCCGCGCCCAGTCCAGCTTCTCGCCGCTGGGCCGATACGCTTCGCGCACCACCGGGATCTGGCTCGGGTGAATGCACACCGTGGCGTCGAAGCCCACCGCTACCGCGTCGTCGGCTTCTGCGCGCAGACCCTCGATGTCTCGGATGTCCAAATGCACGGCGTCCAAAGCGATCCGGTCGAACGCGGATGCCGCCAGCAGAATCGTGGACCGCACGTGCCGGGCAACATCCCGATAGGTGCCGTCGGTCTGCCGGCTGGAGCTGCCGCCCAGGGTGGCGACCAGGTCCTCGGCGCCCCACATCATCCCCGCGGTGGCCTCGGCCGCGGCGATCTCGGTGGCGAACACCGCACCGCGCGGGGTCTCCACCAATGCGATGACGGCGCGCGGCGCGAGGGCCGCCACCTGCGCGGCAGATTCGGTCTTCGACAGCATCACCGTCGGGTAAGCGGTATCGGCCAGCGCGTCCAGGTCGCGTGCCTGCTCGTCGGTGCCGGCCGCGTTGACCCGCACCACCGTGCGCTCGGGGTCCAGCGGTGTGTCCCGCAGCGCCTTACGGGCGGCAGGCTTATCCGCTTCGGCCACACCGTCCTCGAGGTCCAGGATGACCACATCGGCGGCAGCGGCGGCCTTCGCGAATCGTTCTGGGCGGTCGGCGGGGCAGAACAACCAACCCGGACCGGCAGCGCGCAGGTTCATTGCGCCTCCGGCCGCTTTTGCACCAGCGTGGTGCGCACCGCGCGCGCAACGACGTCCCCGTCCTGGTTGCGCGCGGTGTGCTCGAGGGTGACGATGCCTTCGCCGGGCCGGCTTTTTGACTCGCGCTTGCCGGTGCACACGGTCTCCGCGTACAAGGTGTCGCCGTGAAAGACCGGTTTGGGGAACGACACTTCAGAAAAGCCGAGGTTGGCCACGATGGTGCCCAGGGTCAGCTGCGTGACCGACAGCCCGACCAGAGTGGAGAGCGTGAACATCGAGTTCACCAGCCTCTCACCCCGAAAGCCCGGCTGCGCTGCGGCCCACGCCGCATCGAGATGCAGCGACTGGGTGTTCATCGTCAGCGTGGTGAACAACACGTTGTCGGCCTCGGTGACCGTGCGACCGGGCCGGTGCAGGTAGGTGGTGCCGATCTCGAACTCTTCAAACCACAAGCCCCGCTGGACAACTGACTTTCGTCCTTCGACTGTGAATCCTGCGCCGCGACACGCCGATGAGGCGTCGCGAGATTCACTGTCGGCGGATGTCGCGCCCTGCTCCTCGCCGCTCGCATCTCCGGCCGTCACCGCAGTCCCAACGATCGTGCGATGAGCATCAGCTGCACCTCGGTGGTGCCCTCGCCGATTTCGAGGATCTTGCTGTCGCGGTAGTGGCGGGCCACCGGGTACTCGTTCATGAAGCCGTAGCCGCCGTGGATCTGGGTCGCGTCGCGCGCGTTGTCCATCGCCGCCTCGGATGCGATCATCTTGGCGATCGCCGCCTCTTTCTTGAACGGCTTGCCCGCCAACATTTTTGCCGCCGCCTCGTAATACGCGGTGCGGGCGACGTGCGCACGCGCCTCCATCCGCGCGATCTTGAAGCTGATCGCCTGGTAGGAGCTGATCGGCTGGCCGAACGACTGACGATCTTTGGCGTACTTGACGCTTTCGTCGACGCAGCCTTGCGCCGCCCCGGTCGCCAGTGCGGCGATCGCGATGCGGCCTTCGTCCAGGATGGACAAGAAGTTGGCATAGCCGCTGCCCAGTGGGCCCAGCAGATTCTCCTCTGGGACTCGAACGTCGGCGAAGGTCAGCGGGTGGGTGTCCGACGCGTTCCAGCCGACCTTGTTGTAGACCGGTTCGACGGTGAATCCCGGTGTGCCGCTGGGCACGATGATCGTCGAGATCTGTTTCTTGCCGTCCGCTTCCATTCCCAAGGTTCCGGTGACCGCGGTGACGGTCACCAGCGAGGTGATGTCGGTGCCCGAGTTGGTGATGAATTGCTTGTTGCCGTTGATCACCCACTCGCCGTCTTCGAACCGGGCGGTGGTGCGGGTGCCGCCGGCATCGGAGCCGGACCCCGGTTCGGTGAGCCCGAACCCGGCAAGTGCGCGACCCGCGGTCAGATCCGGCAGCCACTTCTGCTTCTGTTCCTCGGTGCCGAACCGGTAGATCGGCATCGCGCCGAGGCTTGCCCCGGCCTCCAGGGTGATCGCGACCGACTGGTCGACCTTGCCGAGTTCCTCAAGCGCGAGGGCCAAGGCGAAGTAGTCGCCGCCCATGCCGCCGTATTCCTCCGGGAATGGCAGGCCGAACAGCCCCATCTCGGCCATCTTGGCCACGACTTCGTACGGAAAGCTGTGCTCCTCATCGTGTTTGGCCGATACCGGCGCAACCACGGTGCGCGCGAAATCGGCCACCGTATCGCGGAGGTCCTCGTATTCCTTGGGCAGTGTTCCTGCCGTAATGGTTGTCGTCATGATCCCTTAACCCTTGATCCTCGCCAGTACCTGTTCGACCTTTACCTGATCGCCGACCGATACCAGCACCTCTACCTGTCCCGAAACCGGCGCGGCCAGTGAGTGTTCCATCTTCATCGCCTCGACGACCACCACCACGTCACCCTCGGCGACCTCTGCGCCGGAGTCGACCTGCACGGCGATCACGCTGCCGGGCATGGGGCTGACTACCTCAGCCGGCCGCTCCCCCGCGACACGCTGAATCTTCTGCTCCTCAGCTTCGCGGATATGCCAGGTTCCTCGCTCGTCGGCGATCCAGAGGTGCCGGTCGGCCTCTGCCCACCGGTACTCACGGCGCACGCCGTCCAGCGTCACGCTCATGTGTCCCTGCTCGAGTTCCACGCTCGCGGAATGGACCTCACCGTCTCCGACCTGGACGCGAGCGTCGTGCGGCAGCCCCCACACCGATACCGTCTCAGTACGCAGCGGTGTGCGCATCGCGGTGCGGACCGGCGCGGCGCCGCCGACGCGCCATCCGGTCGGCGCTGCCCACAGGTCGCCGCGCGCGCGTCGCGCCAACGTCCATTGCACATACAAGCCGCCGGCGGCGAAAACGTCATCGGGCGCCGGCAGTGGCGCGAAGTCCGCCAGCCGCTCGTCCAGCAGCGCGGTGTCCAGGTCGCCGGCGCGCACCCGCTCGTCGGCGAGCAGAAACCGGAGGAACTCGACGTTGGTCTGCACTCCCAGCACCGCGGTCTGCGCGAGTGCGCGGTCGAGCCGGGCCAACGCCTGCTCGCGGTCGCACCCGTGCGCGATGACCTTGCTCAGCATCGGGTCGTAGTCGCTGCCGACCATGGTCCCCGCCAGCAACGACGAGTCCACGCGCACACCGGCGCCGGCGGGTTCGAACACCTCCAGCACTCGGCCGCCGGTGGGCAGAAATCCCCGTGCCGGATCCTCCGCGTACACCCGGGCTTCCATCGCGTGCCCGTTGAGCTCGATTTCGTCCTGGATGAACGGCAGCTTTTCGCCGGCGGCCACTCGCAGCTGCCACTCGACGAGGTCCAGCCCCGTGATGGCCTCGGTGACCGGATGTTCCACCTGCAGACGGGTATTCATCTCCATGAAGAAGAACTCGTCGGGGCGGTCCGCGGAAACGATGAATTCCACCGTGCCGGCGCCGACGTAGTCGACGCTGCGGGCGGTGTTGCAGGCCGCCGTCCCGATCCGCGCGCGGGTCTGGGGGTCAAGCAGCGGCGACGGCGCCTCCTCGATGACCTTCTGATGGCGCCGCTGCAGGCTGCACTCACGCTCACCGAGATGCACCACGTTACCGTGTGTGTCGGCGAGCACCTGAACCTCGATGTGCCTGGGCCGCAACACAAAACGCTCCAGGAACAGCGTGTCGTCGCCAAACGACGAAGCGGCCTCGCGCCGGGCGCTGACCAACGCATCGGGTAGCCGTGCCGGGTCGTCCACCAGCCGCATGCCCTTGCCGCCGCCACCCGCGGAGGGCTTGACCAGCACCGGGTAGCCGATCTCGTCGGCCGCGGCGACAAGCTCGTCGTCCGTCAATCCGGGCTTGGCCACCCCGGGCACGATCGGCACGTCGAAGGCGGCAACGGCGTTCTTGGCGGTGATCTTGTCGCCCATCACCTCGATGGCACGCACCGGCGGGCCGAGGAACACCACCCCGGCGGCTGCACAGGCCGCGGCGAAATTGGCGTTCTCGGAAAGGAACCCGTAGCCGGGATGGATCGCCTGCGATCCGGTACGCGCCGCGGCGTCAAGCACGTGGGCGATGTTGAGGTAGCTCTCGCGCGCCGCGGCGGGCCCCAGCCGCACCGCCGTGTCCGCCTCGAGCACATGCCGGGCGTCGGCGTCGGGGTCGCTGTAGACGGCGACCGACCGGATACCAAGCCGGCGCAGCGTCCGGATCACCCGAACCGCGATCTCGCCGCGGTTGGCCACTAAAACGGTGTCGAACATCGCATCACATCCGGAATACGCCGTAGGAGACCGGTTCCAGCGGGGCGTGCGCGCATACCGAAAGTGCAAGCCCGACAAACATTCTGGTGTCGGCCGGATCGATGATTCCGTCATCCCACAGCCGGGCGGTCGAGTAGTAGGGATTGCCCTGGTCCTCGTATTGCTCACGGATGGGCGCCTTGAACGCCTCTTCGTCGTCGGCCGACCAGGGCGTGCCGGCCGCGCTGAGCTGCTCGCCGCGCACGGTCGCCAGCACCGACG
Source organism: uncultured Actinomycetota bacterium (assembly GCA_963840045.1). Classification (GTDB taxonomy): domain Bacteria; phylum Actinomycetota; class Actinomycetes; order Mycobacteriales; family Mycobacteriaceae; genus Mycobacterium. The sequence continues at coordinate 42,197 of CAWIXL010000003.1, forward strand.
CGGCCTGCTCGCCGCCCATCACCGAGATCCGCGCGTTCGGCCACATCCACAAGAACCGCGGCGAGTACGCCCGTCCGCACATCGAATAGTTGCCCGCGCCATAGGATCCGCCGATCACGACGGTCAGCTTGGGCACCCGCGCACAGGCCACGGCGGTGACCATCTTGGCGCCGTGCTTGGCGATGCCGCCGGCCTCATAATCGCGGCCCACCATGAAGCCGGCGATGTTTTGCAGGAACAGCAGCGGGATTTTGCGCTTGTCGCAGAGCTCGATGAAATGTGCTCCCTTGAGTGCGGATTCGCTGAACAGCACGCCGTTGTTGGCGATGATCCCGACAGGGTGGCCGTGGATGCGCGCGAAGGCGGTCACCAGCGTCTTGCCGTATTTGGCCTTGAACTCGCTGAATTCGCCGCCGTCGACCAGCCGCACGATGACCTCGTGCACGTCGTAGGGCACCCGCGGATCCGGGGGCACGACATCGTAGAGCTCGCTCTGCGCATGCTTGGGCTCGACCGAACGGCCCGACGTCCCACTGGGCCGGGTCACGCGGCCCGAACGTCGCCGCGATCGCGCGCACGATCCGCAGCGCGTGCTCATCGTCGTCGGCGAGGTGATCGGTGACACCAGACACCCGCGAGTGCAGATCGCCGCCGCCGAGCTCCTCGGCCGTGACGATCTCGCCGGTGGCGGCCTTGACCAGCGGCGGACCTCCGAGAAAAATCGTGCCCTGCTCGCGAACGATCACGGCCTCGTCGCTCATCGCCGGCACGTAGGCGCCGCCCGCCGTGCACGAACCAAGAACCGCCGCCACCTGCGGAATACCCTTGGCGCTCATCGTCGCCTGGTTGTAGAAGATGCGCCCGAAGTGCTCGCGGTCCGGAAACACCTCGTCTTGGCGCGGCAGGAAGGCGCCGCCGGAGTCGACGAGGTAGATGCACGGCAGCCGATTCTGTAGCGCGACTTCCTGTGCGCGCAGGTGCTTCTTGACCGTCGTCGGATAGTAGGTGCCGCCCTTGACCGTCGCGTCGTTGGCGACGATCACGCACTCGCGCCCCGACACCCGCCCGATTCCGGTGATGATCCCGGCTCCCGGGGACTCGTCGCCGTACATGCCGTTGGCGGCCAACGGGGCCAGCTCGAGAAACGGGCTGCCCGGGTCGAGCAGACGGTCCACCCGTTCGCGGGGCAGCAGCTTGCCGCGGCTGACGTGACGATCCCGTGCGCGTTGATTGCCACCCAGCGCAGCGGTGGCAAGCTTGTCCTTCAGCTCCCCCACCAGCCGGCGATGCTCCTCGGCGAACGATGGTGCCACAGTTGCTGTCGTCACTGCGCGGCCACTCGAATCGTAAGCGGCGGTTGCGTTTTCGCGACAACCTCCTCGACGGACACGTCCGGAGCCGTCTCGATCAGGTGCAGGCCGTCGGCGCAGACGTCGATGACCGCGAGCTCGGTGACGATGCGGTTCACACACCCCACGCCGGTCAACGGCAGCGTGCACCGCTCGAGGATCTTCGGGCTGCCGTCCTTGGCCGCGTGCTCCATCATCACGATCACCTTGCGAGCGCCGTGCACCAGATCCATCGCGCCGCCCATGCCCTTGACCATCTTGCCCGGGATCATCCAGTTGGCGAGGTCGCCGGTGACCGACACCTGCATGGCCCCAAGCACAGCCACGTCCAGATGCCCGCCGCGGATGATTCCGAACGAGGTCGACGAACCGAAGAACGCGGCACCCGGCAGCGTGGTGACCGTTTCCTTGCCCGCGTTGATCAGATCGGCGTCGAGGTCCTCGCGCCTCGGGTACGGGCCGACGCCGAGGATCCCGTTCTCCGAATGCAAGACAACATGGACGCCGTCGGGCAGGTGGTTCGGGATCAGGGTGGGCATTCCGATGCCCAGGTTGACGTATTGGCCGTCCTCGAAGTCCGCGGCCACCCGCGCCGCCATGCCTTCCCTGCTCCAGCTCATTTGGCGCCACTCCCCGTCGCTGCGGGCCCGAACGTGAAGCTGGCGTCACACTCGGGGCCGAACGTGATGCTGGCGTCACACTCGGCGAAGCCGAAATCTGCTCGGCGCGCTCATCGCGCACCGTCTCCTTCTCGATTCGCTTCAACGGATCGGGCACATGCACGACGCGGCGCACAAACACGCCCGGGGTATGCACCGTGGCGGGATCGATCTCTCCGGGCTCGACGAGATGCTCAACCTCAGCGATCGTGATCCTGCCGGCGGGGGCGCACTCCGGGTTGAAGTTGGCGGCCGCCGCGCGGTACACCAGGTTGCCGTGCCGGTCGCCCTTCCAGGCATGTACCAGCGCGAAGTCGGTGCGGATCCCACGCTCGAGAACGTAGGTGAGGCCGTCGAACTCGCGGGTCTCCTTGGGAGGCGACACCACCGCAACCGCGCCCGATGCGTCGTAGCGCCACGGCAGGCCGCCGTCGGCGATCTGAGTGCCGACCCCGGCCGGCGTGTAGAACGCCGGGATGCCCATGCCCCCGGCGCGTAGGCGCTCGGCCAACGTGCCCTGCGGAGTCAGTTCCACCTCGAGTTCGCCGGACAGAAACTGGCGGGCGAACTCCTTGTTCTCGCCCACATAAGAAGAAATGGTGCGACGAATTCGCTTATGCTGCAGAAGTATTCCGAGACCAATGCCGTCCACGCCGCAGTTGTTCGACACCGTCTCCAGATCGGTCACGCCGCTGTCGACGAGCGCGGAGATCAGCGCTTCAGGGATCCCGCAGAGGCCGAATCCCCCGACCGCCAGGGAAGCGCCGTCAGTGATGTCCGCGACCGCTTCCGCAGCGGTAGCCACTACCTTGTCCATTGCCGCAGAGCCTCCCGTTTCAGTTAATCTTCATTAACTGGGCGAGAATACCACCCGGTACGGCGCGTCCAGGGAGGGCAAGCGGCGATGGCGGCCACGGATCCGACCGGCGCTTCACGAACCGTGCGTTGACTTGCTACCGTTTCCGAGGCGCGGGGCTCGTCGATCGGTCGACCCCGGACAACTCGCGCGAGCGGGGACGAGAGGGCGTGTGGTGATCGTCGACGATGAATGGGAGACCGCCGAATGGGTCGTCCAGCAAGACGATCAAAAGTCGTCGCTGCGTGCGCTGACGCATGGACTTGCCTCCCGTGTCAACCCGCAGCCGGTAGAACTCTCCATTGAAGACGTGCCCTTGACCGGGCTTGATCGACTGGAACAGGCGATTGGTGATCTCGTCGTCTGCTTCGAAGAAGGTGCACTCGCAAATAGACGACACGACCAACGCCGCAGCAGATGCACACGTGACCAGGTACCGCGTCCATTTGACGTTGCGCCGCTCGGAGTGGAATCTTGCCGAGAATGCTGCCGCGGCCGCCGTCGGCTTTCTCACCCGCGATACGGCCACCGGTCTGACACGCGCACTCAATATGTTGCATACGCTCACCGCGGCGGCGCGCTCGCTTTCCCTGCCGGACAGACAGGCGATCTCACACGTTCTCGCGAATCAGTGGCTGGGCACTGCCACCCAGCGCGGCGAGGTGACGACTTACGGAATCGACGTGGAAAAGCTCATTCAGAACGGCATCCTGGTGGAAAGCGACGAGGGTTTGTCGGTCAGTGCCTGAGCCATGGCCTCGCGCCTGGTGCCGCCGCGTCATCCTGCGGCGTGGTTCAGCACATCTGGGAAACTCGCTACGAACTGGTCGACCTGGGCGTCTGTGATCACCAGCGGCGGCGCCAGCCGGATCACGTCGGGGGCGGCGGCGTTGACGAGGAAACCGGCCTCGCGAGCGGCCGCCTCGACCGCCTTGGCGACTGGCCCGGTCAGTGCCACGCCGCAGAGCAGGCCGCGGCCCCGCACATGGTCCACCAGGCGGTGATTCAGCGACTCGATGCCACGGCGCAGCGACGTGCCGAGCACCTCGGCGCGTTTGATCAGTCCGTCCTCGTTCAGCGTGCGCAGCACCGCCAGGGCGGCCGCCGCGCAGATCGGGTTGCCGCCGAAGGTGCTGCCGTGCAGGCCCGGTGTCAACAGCGCCGCGACGGGCCCGACCGCCAAGCACGCCCCGATCGGCAGCCCGCCGCCGAGGCCCTTGGCCATCGTCACTACATCGGGCGTGATCGCCTCGTGCTGGTGGGCGAAAAACGCTCCGGTGCGGCCCATCCCGGTCTGCACCTCGTCGATGACCAACAGCGCACCGTGCCGCGCGGTGATCTCCCTGGCGGCGACGAGATAGCCCGCCGGTGGCACGATTACGCCGGCCTCGCCCATGATCGGCTCGAGGAACACGGCCGCGGTGTCGGCGGTCACGGCGGCCGCCAACGCGTCGACGTCCCCGTAGGGCACGTGGGTGACCTCGCCGGGCAACGGAGCGAACGGCGCCTGCTTGTCGGGTTGGCCGGTCAGCGCCAACGACCCCATCGTGCGGCCGTGAAATGCCCGCTGGGTGGCAACGAGTTTCGAGCGGCCGGTGAGCCGGGAGAGCTTGAACGCCAGCTCGTTGGCTTCGGTGCCGGAGTTGCAGAAGAACACTCGCGCGCCCGCGACGCCCCACTGGGTGACAAGCGCTTCGGCCAGTGCGATGCCCGGTTCGTGGGCATACAGGTTGGAGGTGTGGCCCAGTGTGGTCAGCTGCCGGGTCGCCGCCTCGATCACCGCGGGATGACAATGCCCCAAGACGTTGACGGCGATCCCCGCCAGCAGGTCGATGTAGGTCTTGCCGTCGACGTCGGTGACCACCGCGCCCTGCCCTGATGCCAGTGCCAGCGGCGGGGTGCCGTAGTTGAACATCATCACCGCGTCCCACCGCTTCAGCAGCACCTCGGTGTGGGTCACGCGCGCACCACCGTGGTTCCGGCTCCGTCGTTGGTGAGCAACTCGACCAGCACGCAGTGCTCGACCCGCCCGTCGATGATGTGCGCGCTGGGCACCCCACCCTCGACTGCGCGCAGGCAGGCCTCTGTCTTGGGCACCATCCCCGACTGCAGCGACGGCAGAAGGCTGGCCAACTTCAAGGTGTCGATCTCGCTGACCAGTGAATCCCGATCTGGCCAGTCGGTGTAGAGGCCCTCCACGTCGGTCAGGATGAGCAGTTTTTCGGCTTCCAGCGCCTTCGCCAGCGCGGCCGCGGCGGTGTCGGCGTTGATGTCATAGACCACACCGTCGGCGTCCGGGCCGATGGACGAGACCACCGGAATGCGCTGGGCGATGAGATCCATTACCGCCGCGGTATTGACGCTCTGGATGTTGCCGACCAGCCCGATGTCGGTGGGCACCCCCTCGACCATGACGCTGCGGCGCACCGCAGTGAATAGTTGCGCGTCCTCGCCGGTGATGCCGACCGCGTACGGGCCGTGTGCGTTGATCATGTTCACCAATTCCCTACCGACGTGGCCGAACAACACCATCCGCGCGACGTCGAGCACTTCAGGGGTGACCACCCGGAAGCCGCCCTTGAAATCACTTGGGATACTGAGCCTTTCAAGCATCGCGGTAACTTGTGGGCCCCCGCCGTGCACGACGACGGGATAGATTCCGCAGTTGCGCAGGAACACCATGTCGGCGGCGAACGCGCGCCGCAGCGCATCGTCGAGCATGGCATGACCGCCGTACTTCACTACGACGATTTTGTGGTGCAGGTGCTTGAGCCACGGCAACGCTTCGGCAAACACGGTGGCCTTGACATCGCGGGTGATGGCGGTGGGCCTTGACATCCCGGACGGCAGTCACGGCGCCATCCCAACCACCGACAGACCGTCCGTCTCCGGCCAGCCCAGTGCCAGGTTCATTGACTGTACGGCCGCTCCGGCGGCACCCTTGACGAGGTTGTCGATCGCGCAGACGGCCACTAACTTTGCGGCGTCCTTATCGACCGCGACCGCCATCTGCGCGCTGTTGCTGCCGATCACCGCGCCGGTGCGAGGCAGCCGTCCCTCGGCAGCAGATGCACGAACGGCTCACCGCTGTAGTGCTTTTCGTAAGCCGCCCGGACCTGAGCCAGCGGTGCTGTGCATCGCAGCGGTGCAGGTGGCCAGGATGCCGCGGGTCATCGGGATGAGCACCGGGGTGAACGACACCGACACGTCGCGCTCGGTGACCGCTTGCAGTCCCTGGGCGATCTCTGGGGTGTGGCGGTGCACACCGGCGATGTTGTAGGCACGCGCGGAACCGATGATCTCCGATCCGAGCAACTCGGTCTTGGCTTCGCGTCCGGCGCCCGAGGTGCCGCTGACGGCGACACGGTCACCGACGGTTCGGCGAGGCCTTCGGCGACGGCGGGCACCAGCGCCAGCAGCGCCGCGGTGGGGTAACACCCCGGGACCGCAATCCGGGTGGCGCCGCGCAGGCGATCGCGGGCACCGGGCAGCTCGGGCAGCCCGTAGGGCCAAGTGCCCGCGTGCGGCGAGCCATAGAACCGCTCCCAGACGGCGGCATCGCGTAGCCGAAAGTCGCCGCCGCAGTCGATGATCACCGTGCCGGCATCGAGTTGTTCGGCCAGCGCCCCGGAATGCCCGGCCGGCAACGCTGAAAACACGACGTCGTGACCGGCTAACACTCGTGCGTCAGTGGGCTGCAACACGCGGTCCCCGAGCGGCAGCAGATGCGGGTGATGGACGCCGAGCGTGTTGCCCGCGCTGGCGGCCGCCGTGAGCGCACCTATGGTCAGCCGTCCTTCGGTGTAAGCCGGGTGGCCCAGCAGCAGCCGCAGAATCTCCCCACCTGCGTAGCCGCTGGCTCCAACCACCGCGACGGTCGTGATCGCACCCATAATGCCGTCCCTACGTCGTCTTCCCGGTCGGTGCCAACTTAAGGACGGCCATGGCGCTCGACATAGGGCCATTCGCCCTCCGCAAGAGCGACGTTGGACACCCGATCAACGAAGCTGGGGCCGTAGGTCCGGTTGCCGCGCCCGACGACGACACGGTGATCGGACCCACTGCCTGCTCTTTCGACCGGGAGCGATCGCCGGCTTCACCTTGGCCGGCCTAGAGCGCGGTGCGGTTCGTCAGAACCACACCGACGCGAGAAACGCCCCGCGCGGTTCCGAATACAGCCCGATCGTCATGAGATTCAACACCACGAACACGCGCAGCCCGTGGGCCAGACACCAGCGCACGAACTCCGTGTTGCGCATCGGCACGATAAACCCGGGACCCGCAAATCCCTCGGCGGCCCCGATCAGGGCCTGTAGATCGTCATTGGTTTCGGCGACCGCGTGCCCGTAAAACCCGATCCCGCTCGTGTACCCGGTGATCCGCCCATCGCGCTCGACCACCCGCGCGGTCCCTTGGGCGAGCGCGTCGCGCAGCCCACCGCCTCGGTTATGGCCGTGCACGCGTACACACAGCGCGTCGCACGTGGGCAGGTCAGCCGCTGTGGCGGCACGCACACCGCATCCGGGGATACGCAGCGCCAGCGGGTCACCTTGCATCGTGGCGAACGGCTCACGCAAGTCGAAGCCGAGCTTCGGCGTACAGACTCATCGCTCGGTAGTGGTAGGTAGCGTGCAACAGTCGGACGCCGGGTACTCCCCGCTGCACGCACCGCTGCAACATCGTCTCCATCAGCGCCCGGCCAATCCGACGGTCTTGCACGTCCGGATCCACCGTGACGTGGCCCACCCCGGTGATCATCGCGCGCTCGTCAAGAAGCTGCTCCCCACGATCCGCCCGTCGGCCTCAGCGACCAGGGAGAAGAAGCCCGGATGTTCGATCAGCCCGGACAGCAACGCTGTCGCAACATCGACGGACGCGAAATCCGGCGGAAAGCCATGGCGCGCGGCGATATCGGCGAACGCGTTGAAACAGATGCGCCCAGACTCCGGAGCGTCGGCTGCGCTCGCCTGACGGATCGTCAATGCCATCAATGCCACCACGGCCTCCCGGTTGTCGCTGCAACTATAGGACCGCGTGGGATCCACGGGATTTCGGCAGCGGGTGCGTTAGTCCGGACGGCCAACACCTCCGGACGCCCTTGCCGGCGTCGACCACCGACGCGGCCGATCAGTCCTGCCCACGGAGGTATTCGATTGCCTGTTCCCGCATTTCCACTTTTCGGATCTTGCCGGTCACCGTCATCGGAAACTCGTCGACGATCCACAGATGACGCGGGATCTTGAAGTGCGCGATTTGACCCGTGCAGAAAGCGCACAATTGCTCGACGGTCAATTCGACCGCCCCGTCCCGCAGCTTGACCACGGCCATGAGTTCCTCGCCGTATCGTGCGTCGGGCACCCCGATGACCTGGGCGTCGACGATGTCGGGATGGGTATAGAGAAATTCCTCGATCTCGCGCGGCGAGATGTTTTCCCCGCCGCGGATGACGATGTCCTTGATGCGGCCCATGATCTGCACGTACCCGCAGTCGTCCATCGCGGCGAGATCTCCGGTGTGCATCCAACCGTCGTCGTCGATGACCTCGGCCGTCTTATCCGGATCGTTCCAATAGCCGGCCATCACCGAATAGCCGCGGGTGCAGAATTCCCCAACCGCGGAGCGGGGCAAGGTCTTTCCGCTCGCGGGGTCGACCACCTTGATCTCCAGATGGGGACCCACCCGGCCGACCGTGCCGACGCGTCGCTGCAACGAATCGTCGGTCCGCGTCTGGGTACTGACGGGCGAAGTTTCCGTCATGCCGTAGCAGATCGAAATCCCGGCCATATGCATGCGGTCGATCACGTTGCGCATCACCTCTACCGGGCACGACGCGCCGGCCATGATCCCGGTGCGCAGACTGCCCAGCTCGTAGTCGGCGAACTCGGGCAGCCCGAGCTCGGCGATGAACATCGTCGGCACGCCGTAGAGGCTGGTACAGCGCTCGGCCTGCACGGCCCGCAGCGTGGCGGCAGGGTCAAAACCGGGCGCCGGGATCACCATGCAAGCGCCGTGGCTGGTGGCCGCCAGATTGCCCATCACCATGCCGAAGCAGTGATAGAAGGGCACCGGGATGCAGATCCGATCGTGCGCGGTGTAGTCGAGCAGCTCACCCACCAGGTAGCCGTTGTTGAGGATGTTGCGGTGGCTCAGGGTGGCACCCTTCGGGGATCCGGTGGTGCCAGAGGTGTATTGGATGTTGATCGGATCGCGGCTGTTCAACGTCGCGAAATTCGCCAGCGCGGTCAGGTCGGCCTCGGTCGCGGCCAGCTCTTCCCAGCGATCGCTGCCCAGGAACACCACGTCGCTCAGGCTCGGGCAACGCGGAACCACCTCGGCCAGTATCGAGACGTAGTCAGTGGTCTTGAAACTCGTGGCGGCGATCACCATCGCAACCCCGGATTGCCTTAGCGCATATTCCAATTCGCGGGCGCGGTAAGCGGGGTTCAGGGATACCAGAATCGCGCCGATTTCGGCGGTCGCGTACTGGACGAGCACCCACTCCCACCGGTTGGGCGCCCAGATACCGACCCGGTCGCCGGTGCTGATCCCGGCGCGCAACAGCCCTGTCGCCAGTCGGCGCACGTCGGTCAGCAGTTCGGCGTAGGTCCACCGCCGTCCCGCCCAGACGTCGACCAGTGCGTCTCGGTGCGAGTACTTGGCAGCGGTGTCGGCGAAGTTGGCGCCGATAGTCGTCTCGAGCAGTGCGGGTTTGCTCGGGCCCCGGTCATACGATGCCACGGTTCCTCCGCCTGGCGCTTACCCAATGACAAACTCGAGTTAATGGCGACTAACTCATGCTACGTTAGTGACGATTAACCGAAGTGTCCAGTTCTAGGACGGAGGGCTCATGACAGCGTCCGCCCCGGACGGCCAGCCCGGCCATCCGGAAGCCCCGAATCGACGCAGCCAGCTGAAGTCCGACCGGCGGTTGCAACTGTTGTCGGCCGCCGAGCGGCTGTTCGCCGAACGCGGTTTCCTCGCGGTCCGACTGGAAGACATCGGCGCTGCCGCCGGCGTCAGCGGCCCGGCGATCTACCGGCACTTCCCCAACAAGGAGTCAATGCTGGTCGAGTTGCTGGTCGGAATCAGCGCGCGGCTACTGGCGGGTGCCCGCGAAGTGACGGCCCAAAGCGATGATGCGGGCGCGGCGCTGGACGGTCTCATCAATTTCCATCTCGACTTTGCGCTGTCCGAACCCAGACCTCATCCGTATCCAGGACCGCGACCTTGCGCACCTGCCCCCGGCTGCCGAGCGGCAGGTACGCAAAGCCCAGCGGCAGTATGTCGAGGTCTGGGTGAGTGTGCTGCGCGAGTTGAATGCTGCGCTGGCCGAAACCGACGCCCGGCTGATGGCCCACGCGGTGTTCGGACTGCTGAACTCCACGCCACACAGCATGAAATCGGCCGACAGTAAACCGGCGCGGGCGCCGCGTTCCCGCGCGGTCATGAAGGCGATGACGGTTGCGGCGCTAACCGCCGGCGATCAGTAGGTCGCAAAGGCCGCAAACACCAACGGGTGTTAAAGAAGGTTGCTGCGGCGACGCCCGGCTAACGGCGGACGCGGCAAGGCGCCTGACTTAGGTACCCTGCATGCCATGAGGGCGGCACTTGCCAAGTGGGCGGCGTGAGCGATCCACGTCATCCCGAGTGGCTTGGTCCCCCGCTGCCGGGATACGGGCCAAACGAGGCGCACGGTTACCAAAATCCGCCCTACACCGACCCGGCCTACGCGGACGAAGCGCCTTATGCGTCCACCTATGCCGGATCAGCTGCGCATTGGACGCCGAACCCGACCGAGAATCCGACCCTTCAGCTGCCCCCGTACTGGCAGCAAGAGCAGGCACCACCGGATGGAGGACCGGACGACGGGCACGAGCCGCCGGACGGTCCGAAATCGCCCCGTTGGTTGTGGTTCGTCGCCGCCGCGGCACTACTTCTGGTCGTCTGCCTGGTCATCGCGCTGGTACTCACCAACGACGCAAACAAGTCCCAGACTGCCGTGCCGCCGCTGCCCGCCATGCCCGAGTCGAGTTCGACATCCCCGTCCCGGCCGACGTGGCCGACACACACCCGCTCCCCACGACCCGCGCCGGTACCGCCGACCAGCGGTACGCCTACCGAGACAACAGAACCGGGGACGATGGAAAGCGTTGTCTACGACGTCACCGGCGACGGCCGCGCGATCAGCATCGTGTACATCGACACCGGTGACGTCGTACAGACCGAGTTCAACGTGTCGCTGCCGTGGACCAAAGAGGTCAGCCTGTCCAGATCGGCCCTTCATCCGGCGAGCGTCACGGTCGTCAACATCGGGCACAACGTCACCTGCTCGGTCACGATCGCCGGGGTCCAGGTACGCCAGCGCGTCGGAGTCGGCCTGACGATCTGCAACGCCCCGCCGAATTAAGATTCGTCGGTCACCGCAACGCGGTGCGGTGGGACACGGACCGCCAACATCGCCAGGATGCCGCAGAACAGCACCAGCGAGATGCCACCCAGACCCGCTCGCACGGCGCCGAACACGTCGACGAAGACGGAGAACAGCCACGGCGCCACGAACGCCACGGCGCGGCCCGTCATCGTGTACAGGCCGAACGCCACGCCCTCCTTCCCATCGCTCGCCATCCGCAGCAACAGGGCGCGCGACGACGACTGTGCCGGTCCGATGAACAGGGACAGCAGCATTCCGCCCACCCAGAAGGCCACCGAACCGGAGAGCGCCATCAAGGTGAGCGCCACGCCGAGGATCACGACCAAAGATCCGATGATCACTGGTTTGGATCCGATCCGGTGGTCGACGAACCCACCGACTACCGCGCCCACCGCGGCCACCAGGCTGGCCGCCACACCGAATATCAGAACGTCAGCTTGCGAGATGCCGTACACGTTCACGCCGAGCACAGCGCCGAAGGCGAAAAGGGCGGCCAGCCCGTCCCGGAAGAGCGCGCTGGCGGCGAGGAAGTAGACCAGGTTGCGGTCGCGCCGCCATTCGACGTTGATCTCGGTCCATAGCTTGCGGTAACCACCCAGGATGCTGCTCGGGTGCGCCACCTCGCCGGAGTCGGGCATCCGGTGTGCGACCAGCAACAGCGGCAAGGCCAACACCGCCAGCCACGCCGCGGCCAGCAGCATCGCCGTGCGGACGTAAAGTCCGTCGTGGACGGGCACGTGCAGCAGTCCGCGCTCCTCGCCTTTGCCGGAGATGAATCCTACGTAGATGAGCATCAACAGCAGCACGCTGCCGCTGTAGCCCGCTGCCCAGCCGAAACCGGAGATCCGGCCCGATGTCTGGGGTGTCGAGAGTTGGCGCAGCATGGCGTTGTACGGGACGCTGGAAAGGTCGCCGCACGCCGCTGTGAGGGCCATCAGCAACAGCCCGGCCCAAAAGTATCTGGGGTCCTCGCGGATCAGGTACATCGTGCACGTCAGCGCCACCGCCAGGCCGGTCAATACACCCAGCGCCACTCGTCGACGGTGGGGCGACTCCACATAGACGCCGACGGCCGGCGCCAGCACCGCGATGGTCAACCCGGCGGCGGCCCCCGCACGACCCAGCCAACTCGCCGGTGAGGTACCGCCGGCGATGCCCACCCCAACACCGCTAGTCAGGTAGACGGAGAACACGAAGGTCGCCACGATCGCGTTCAGTCCGGTGGACCCGGTGTCCCACAACGCCCATGCCACAACGCGCGATCGCACGATGGTGCGCGAAGCCGACTCCGGCTGATCCATGCCCGGCAGCCTATATTGGCCCTGTCTACGATTGGCGCCATGCCGATACCAGCTCCCAGCCCCGAAGCCCGTGCCGTTGTCACCGGAGCTTCGCAAAACATCGGGACAGCGCTGGCCACCGAACTCGCCGCGCGCGGACACAACCTGATCGTCACGGCGCGACGCGAGGACGTGCTCACTGACCTGGCCACCCGGCTGGTCGACAAGTACGGCGTCGCCGTGGACGTGCGGCCTGCCGATCTGGCCGACCCGCAGGAACGCGAGAAACTGTGCGACGAATTGACCGCGCGCCCTATCTCGATACTGTGCGCCAACGCGGGCACCGCGACCTTCGGTGCGGTCTCGGAACTCGACCCGGCGGGCGGAAAAGGCTCAGGTTCAGCTGAATGCCGTAGCGGTGCACGACCTTACGCTGGCGGTGCTGCCGGGCATGATCGAGCGCAAGGCCGGCGGCATCCTGATTTCCGGTTCAGCGGCAGGAAATTCGCCGATTCCCTACAACGCCACCTATGCCGCCACCAAAGCGTTCGCGAACACCTTCAGCGAATCGCTGCGCGGTGAACTGCGGGGCTCCGGCGTGCACGTCACGCTGCTGGCGCCGGGCCCCGTGCGAACCGAGCTACCCGAAGATGCCGAAGCCTCGCTCGTCGAAAGGCTGGTGCCGGACTTCCTGTGGATCTCGACGGAACATACGGCTCGGGTATCGCTGGATGCCTTGGAGCGCAACAAGATGCGCGTGGTTCCCGGCTTGACGTCGAAGGCCATGTCGGTGGCCAGCGGCTACGCTCCCCGCGCGATCGTCGCACCGATTGTCGGCGCCTTCTACAAGAAGCTCGGCGGCGGATAAGGACAAACTCGCCGAATGTGGGGCCTATGGACGAATTCAGGGCGCGGTTTCCGTCACGCAGGGCCCACCCTCGGCGCCGTAGGGTCGACAAGGTGGCTCTTATTTGCGCCGCCGGCCGGTGCCGAAAATGCCTTTCACCGCTTCACGTACTCCGGTGTTGATGGCGCTTTTCACGGTCGGGTTCTTCAGCACTTCTTCCAACATGGACGGGCCCTTTGGCTCAAAGGGCGCCGGCATCGGCGGCATCTCCCAACCCGATGGCAATGGCGGGTAATCGGACCCCGGCTGCACCGGCACCGCCGGAGCTCCCTCGCCCTTCGGGCTCGGGTAGGGCGCGGCCTCCTGCTCGGTCGTCTGACCGTATTTGTCTTGCAGCGGACTGGATTTGGCGGCAGCGGAGACCGCGTCATTGCCGATAGCGCCCATCAACGACCGGGGAACCCGCATGCGCGTCCACGCGACGGGAGTGGGCGCACCCTTTTCTGACAGCACCGTGACGACGGCCTCGCCAATACCGAGTGACGTCAACGCCGACTCCAGGTCGTAGACGTCGGTTTTCGGATAGGTGCGGACGGTCTTGCTGAGCGCCTTCTGATCGTCGGGCGTGAATGCCCTCAGCGCGTGCTGAATTCGGGCTCCCAGCTGGGAGAGCACGTCGTTGGGCAGATCGGTCGGCAATTGGGTGCAGAAGAACACTCCCACGCCCTTGGAGCGGATCAGCTTGACGGTCTGCTCGACCTGCTCGAGGAAAGCCTTCGAGGCGTCGGCGAATAACAGGTGCGCCTCGTCGAAGAAGAACACCAGCTTGGGCTTCTGGATGTCGCCGACCTCGGGCAATTGCGTGAACAGGTCGGCCAGCAACCACATCAGGAAGGTGGAGAAGATGACTGGGCGCACCGACTGACCACTGAACTCGAGCAGCGAAATGATGCCCTGCCCTTGGTCGTTAAGGCGCAGCAGATCTTTCGGATCGAGCTTGGGCTCACCGAAGAACGTGTCGCCGCCCTCGCCTTCCAGGTTCACCAGCGCCCGCAGGATGACGCCCGCCGTCACCGCCGACACCCCACCCAGCGATTTGAGATCGGCCTTGCCCTCGTCGGTGGTCAGGTAGCTGATGGCATCGCGCAATTGGTTCAGGGTGACCAGCGGACGGTTGGCTTCCTTGGCCCAATGGAAGATCAGGCCCAGCGTCGACTCTTGAGTAGCATTGAGCCCCAGTACTTTTGACAACAGCACCGGCCCGAAGCTGGCAACGGTGGCGCGCACCGGCACACCAATGCCCTCCGTGCCCAGCGACAGGAACTCGACCGGGAATCCCGTCGCCTGCCAGTTGTCGCCGGTGTCCTTGGCGCGCGCGGCGGTCTTGTCGTTGGCCTCTCCTGGCCGAGACAGACCGGACAGGTCACCTTTCACGTCGGCCATCAGCACCGGCACACCCGCGGCGCTGAGCTGCTCAGCGATCAGCTGCAGCGTCTTGGTCTTGCCGGTTCCGGTTGCGCCGGCCACCAGCCCGTGCCGGTTGACCGTGGCCAACGGAATGCGGATCTGGGCGGTCGGGTCGGCCTCGCCGTCGACGACGACGGTGCCCAATTCCAGAGCCTCGCCGTCGAATGCGTAGCCGTTCGCGATCCGCCTTGCGGGCCCGTCAGGCCCATCGGTCGCCGATTCGGTGCTCATCGTGCTCACACTACTTGCCAGGGGGAGGCACGGGCACGGCCTAACGTGGGCTTACTCTGAGCGCTGTGCGCGACGAATTGGTGTGGATCGACTGCGAGATGACCGGGCTCGATCTGGGCTCGGACAAGTTGATCGAGATCGCGGCTCTGGTCACCGACGCCGAACTGAACATCCTGGGTGACGGAATCGACGTCGTCATCCACGCCGAAGACGCCGCGCTGTCGTCCATGATCGACGTGGTCGCCGAGATGCACTCGCGCTCGGGCTTGATCCGACGAGGTCGAGGCGTCCACCGTCGACGTGGCGACCGCTGAGACGATGGTGCTCGACTACATCGGTGAGCACGTCAAACAGCCCAAGACGGCGCCGCTGGCGGGCAATTCGATCGCCACCGATCGTTCGTTCATCGCCCGCGACATGCCCAAGCTGGACTCGTTCCTGCATTACCGCATGATCGACGTCAGCTCGATCAAGGAACTATGCCGGCGCTGGTACCCGCGCATTTACTTCGGCCAGCCGGCCAAGGGGCTCACGCACCGGGCGTTGGCCGACATTCACGAATCCATCCGCGAGTTGAAGTTCTACCGGCGCACCGCGTTCGTGCCCCCGCCAGGGCCGTCTACCAGCGAAATCGCGGCGGTGGCTGCCGAGCTTCAGAACGGGCCGGACGCACCGCAACCAAACGATTCGGCCGACGAGCCACCAACCGGCTAGTATCGACGTCGCCGCTCGTTGGTTCTGAGCCTCTTGAGCCGACTCGCGGCAATGGTGGGTGTAGTTCAGCTGGTAGAGCGTCAGGTTGTGATCCTGAATGTCGCGGGTTCGAGTCCCGTCACTCACCCCAACTGCGTGAGCAGACGCAAAAGCCTCCGCACGCACGGCGTGTCGGAGGCTTTTGCGTCTGCTCACCCGCGTTTCCATCCCCGCGGCGGCGAGCCCGACCAGCACCATCGGCGAAGCTCGATAGCTGCGAATCTCCCAGAGCCACCGCGACACCTTCTTGTTCGCGTGCCCTACTTTGCGCTAAACGCGCGAAATGGCGATCAGGTGTCGGCGTTGCCGGCCTTCCACTGCGGCCAGGGGATGTTCCAGTCACCCAGCCCCTCGGTACCCGAAAGCGTGGCCCCGACGGTGTTTTCCACCTCGACGATGTCGCCGCGCTTGATGTGGTCGTAGAACCACTCGGCGTTGCTGGGGCTCACATTCAGGCAGCCATGGCTGGTGTTGGTATGCCCTTGGGCGCCAACCGACCACGGCGCGGAGTGTACGAAGACGCCGCTGTAGGACATCTGGGTGGCCCAGTCGACATCGGTGCGATATCCGTTGGGCGAGTTGACCGGAACGCCATAGGTCGACGAGTCCATGATGATGTGCTTGAACCGCGCACCGATGATGTAGACGCCGTTGGCCGTCGGCGTGCTGTCCTTACCCATCGACGTCGGCATGGTCTTGACGACCTCACCGTTGACCCGCACGGTCACCATCTTGGTGGTGTCGTCGGCGGTCGCGACGACCTCGTCGCCAATGGTGAAGTGCGTCCTGACGTTGTCCTCGCCGAACATCCCGTCGCCCAAGTCAACGCCGTAGGTGTTGACCGCCACATCGACGGCCGTGCCCGGCTTCCAGAAATGCTCTGGACGCCAACGCACTTCGCGGTTGTTCAGCCAGTAGAAGGCGCCCTCGACCGGCGGGTTGGCGGTGATGACGATGGCCTTCTGAGCCGCGGCGCGGTTCGCGATGTTCTCGTCGAACCGGATCGCCACCGGCATGCCGATGCCCACCACCTCGCCGTCACCCGGATTGACATAGGGCATCGTCAAGTGTGCAGGCGAACTGGTCTGAAAGGTCATTTGGCGGGTGGCCGCGCCACCCAGACCGTTCGCCTTTGCCGTCAGCGTGTAGCGCCGGTTGTAGCCGAGCTGTTCGGTGGTCGACCAGTGCAACCCGTCGGGGCTGAGTTGACCGGTCACCGTTTTGCCGTTGTCGTTGACCATGGTGACCGCGCCCAGCACACCGTCGGCAACGCTCACCGTCACGGGTGCATCCACGGTGACGCCGACGGCACCGTCGGTCACGGAGGTGGTCAATTTCGGAACCAGCAGGTCAGCGAACGGCGTCCCCTTGTCAACGATGGCTTTAGCCTGAGTGGGGACTGGGCTATTGCCGCACGCAACACCGAACACAGCAACCAAGATCATCGCCATAACCAGCGACGATCGCGGTCTCCGCAAAGGCGTCATCGGGCAACCTTTCACCTAATTTGGCTCATTTTGGTCACCGCTGACCCTGAACAATTGCACATATTCTAATGGGTTACAGCCGCTCGCCGGCCAAGCAAGTCTGGTTGGCCTGGTCACAGTCCGGCGACCTGGGCAGATACACCACAACCGCGGAAGCCCACCCCCCGTGCCTCGGCGATTGTCGACACCGGCTCATGACCCTCAGGCCGCATCCGGGGGTCCGCAAATGCTGGGAGATTCCACCGCTTGACGCTCTATCCTGGGAAGGTCCGGGATTTCGCTCTGCGAGGTAATGCCTGTTATTGTCGCAAACGCAGTCTCGGCCGACCAAGGCGCCGTTAGCTCAGTTGGTAGAGCAGCTGACTCTTAATCAGCGGGTCCGGGGTTCGAAACCCTGACGGCGCACCACACGAAATCGCTGCCCTAACAGAGTTTTGCGGTTCAGTAGGGCTTGTCCCGCTTTAACACCGGTCATTTCGGCCCCAAATTGCCGTCATCCGGCTGTGCGATACGGCCGCGGGTAGTTGGCCCGATAGCCGACCCCAGCGTCCGGTTGTCTCATTCGTGCACGCCCCGACCGTGGATTGGGGGTTGCGTGATTACCTGCTTCGGTGGACAGTGTTGATTGAACGATCAATCAGGTGGACGGATGGTTGCTTCATCGACAGCTTCGCGTCGGGATCGGCTGGTGGATGCCGCGTTGACGGTGTTCGCCCGCGACGGGGTGGACGCAGCCAGTATCAAGAAGATCGGCCAGGCCGCGGGGGTGGCCCCGGCGCTGATCTATCACTACTTCGAAAGCAAAGAAGCGCTGCTTGCGGCGGTGGTGCAGCGGCACGGGTTTTTGCCGCAACTGCGACAGATGTTGGCCCTAACACCGGCGGCACCCGCCGCTGAGGTGTTGCCGCGGATGGTGCGACAAATGTATGGGCTGCTCACCGAGCGGGCAGATTTGGTGCGCGTCGTAATGGCGACCTCGCAGACGGACCCGGAGATGCGCATGCGGATGGACACGCTCACCGACGAGGCCCAGATGCTGCTCGCCCGCTATCTACAGGCCCGAATCGAGGCCGGTGAGTTGCGTGCGCACAACACGCAGGCGGCGGCGCGGATGCTGTTGTCCACCGTGGTGATGTGGCGACTGGCCGACGCGCCCGCCGCCGAGCTTGACGACGCGATCGGCTTATTGGTGGCCGGACTGATTACCGGCCCGCCTGAGCTCGAGGCCGCCGAACCCGCGCCCGAGACCACCGCGTCGGCAAGGAGACGCCCGGTATGACAACACAATCGCTGCCCCGCATCTCGGTCACCGGGATGATGATCATCGCTGCCACCGTGGTCAGCGGGTTATTTGGTTCGATGCTGGATCGGGCCCTGGTCGCCACTCCCGCGTGGCACGACCTCGGCGTGCGGGCATGGGCCGACTTCAGTCGCCACGCCGATCTGCAAAATGGCTACATTGTCTATCCGATCGGCGGGATCCTTTGCTGGGCGCTGGTTTTCGCCGCGGCACTGACCTATCGGCTGGACCGCTCCGCGCCACGGCAGGCGGGTCTACCGATCTATCTGGCGGCCGTGGGTGCGGTCGGCGCCATTCTCACCACCATCGTTGCGGCGCCGATGATGATGCGCGTAGGCCGGCTCGGCAACACCGACACCGCTGCGTTGCGCGACGCCTTCGAAACGTTCACTCTCTGGGGTGTTTACGTTCGCGGCGGCTGCTTCGCCGCCATATTCGTGTTCTCGCTGTGGGCGCTGGTCGCATATATGCGACACCAGCCAGCGTCGCCGACGCAGCGCACCAACCGAGACGCTATGAGGGTTACGCCTAACGATCACGATGCGACCACCCCAACTCGGCCCTGATGAGCGAATTGTTCACAGCCACAAACCAACCCGGAGGCTCCGCGACGGCTACAACTTGCTGCTGGACTTCGGTTGCTTCCACACCCTGCCCGAAGACCGGCATCCACGGTCAGGTTGTGTTCAGCAGCGTCATGAGCCCGTAGTCCATGTGGATCTGCTGATGGCAGTGCAGCAAGGACAGACCGAGTTGGTCGGCGACGAAATCGACCTCCATGCTTTGATAGCCGCCAAGCATTGCAACGTCCTTGTGCACACCGGTGGTGGATGTGCCTGCGATGTGGGTGATTTCGAAGGTGTGCCGGTGCAGATGCATGGGGTGTAGATCGTCGGTGGCGTTGCGAAACCGCAACCGGTACCGCTTGTTTCGTTGTAGATCCAGCACGGGTTTGTTGGAGTCCATGGAAAACGGTGTGCCGTTGATCGTCCACAGGTTGAAGCCGCTGTCGGCGGCGTTGCGCTTCTCGATCAGCAGCTCGATGGTGCGATCGGGCGGTGCCGCGGTCGCGGAGTTAGGTGCGGCAAACAGCCGGTAATCCCACTTGAATGGCGGCGGCGCGCCCACTGCGGATCCCCGCCGCGCCCAGCGTATTCCACGACGACACCCATGCCGTGGCCGCGGTCTTCATCGGAAAGATCGCCCAGTACCCATACCCCCGGGTTGGTCATATCGACGATCGCAGAGATCCGTTCGGCCGCGCCCAGCCACAGCACCGGCACCGACGTCGGGTTGGGCACGGGGTTCCCGTCCAGCGCGATCACGGTGAAAATGTGCCCCGGCAGCGCCAGACTGCGGGATTCGGTGGCGCTGCCGTTGAGGACATGCAGCAGCACCCGCTGACCGGTCTGAACTCGGATCGGATCGCCATGCCCGAGCGCGCGCCCATTGATGGCGAACGAGGCGTAGCCGACCTCGTAGCCATGGGGATCGCCTCGGTCCAGGGAGGCTTTCATCGCTGATTCGCCTTTGTCCTTGAGGTCGGGGTCCTCATCGCCGGCGAGGAAATTGGCGGCCATGTCGCCCCCGCGGGTGAACGAGGGCTCAAACTCCTTGAGCGTCAGGAAGATTTCTTGGTCGTATGCGCCGGGGTTCTGCTTGGGTTCGATGTAGACCGGGCCGACCAGGCCGCTGTACTGGCCGCGGGACAAGTCCGCGCGCGGCACCACATGGGTGTGATAGAACCGGAACCCCGCCGGGCCGGGCACAAAAGAGATGCGCCGCATGCCGTGTGCGGGAATGTAGGGCGTGCCTTCCTCGGCGGCGCCGTCGACGTCGACGCCCACCTGCTGGCCATGCCAGTGCAGCTGTTCGGGATTGTCGGTGTCGTTGTAGATGTCCACCCACGTCCGTTGGCCCTCCTTGAAACGCAGCAAAGGACCGGGAAACTGGCCGTTGTAGACCACCGTCGACACGATCTGGTCCGGGGCAAGCTCAACCGTGCCGATGCCGGTGCGCAACGTGTAGTCGGCCTTACCGCCCGGTGGTGAGGGCTGCGACGGCCGTGCGCATGCGCTGGCACTGATGCCGGCGCCGCCGGTGGCGGCCATCAGTGCCAGGCCACTGCGCCTGAAGAATTCACGTCGATCGAACGGCACTGTGTACCCCTCTGCGGCCTAACGGCGGGCGGGTTGGAACAACTCGATGAGGTGGATGCGGTCGGCCACTGGCAAGTCGACCGCACGATCCACGTCATCGACGAGGTAGCGCACGCTGGCCTGTTCGATCGAGGCGATCGGCATGTTCATCCTCCGTTGGACGTGCCAAAACGGGCAGCAGAAATCCGATGCGGGTGTCGAGTTCAGTTGCCACGCGGCGGAATTGCGCGTAGGTGGCCGCTGCGGCTGAGGGGTCGGGCAGGCTCCAGTGCATCTCGGTCTCGCGGTAGTGCTCGCGGGGAAATTCGCGAACCTTGTCGCACAACGTGACGACGTAATCGAAACGCCGTCCCGCAACCACCGTCAGCGATCTGGGCCGGCGGTGGCTGAGATCGATGTCATACGCCTCGCGCATGACCCGTACAGCGTTGGGGTGCAAACACGGTTTGGGGTGGCTACCTGCGCTTGCCACGCGGATACGGCCGCGGCACCGGCGCCGCAGCAGTGCCTCGGCCATCGGCGAGCGCGCGCTGTTGCCGGTGCACAGGAACAGCACCGAGCCACCAGGCCTTGGCCGCACGTTGATCCTGGGGGCTAACGCTGGGTGTAGGGCGGCTGCCGCGTCGCCGAACGCGGCCGCACACTGAACAAGGTCGAGGTGGTAGTAGCTGTCGCGGCCGTCGAAGCTGCTGCGCCGCGCGTCGACCAGATGTGCGGAGCGCAACAGTCCCAGGTGGTAAGAGACGAGATTTTGCGGCTCGTCGACGATGGCGGCCAGTTCCCGTACGCGGTGGTCGCCGGCCGCGAGGGTGGTCAGCAGTGCCCAGCGCAGCGGATGTGCCGCCATGCGCATCAGCAGCGGAAACCCGGCTGGATTGGTCGTCACCACCTCGCTATGATACATCAAAACGGTTTGATGGGTTTAGCCCGTACTGCGATGCGTTACCCGAGTTATGCTGCGGTCCAGGCATTTTGAGGAGACTGTTGTGTCCGACAAGAAGCCCGGCAATTCGACCATCGGACCGGCCGATGAGCTGCACCGACGGTTAGGGTTGTTTGACGCTGTCGTGATCGGGCTGGGTTCGATGATTGGCGCCGGCATTTTCGCCGCGCTGACCCCGGCCGCGCACGCGGCCGGCTCGGGGCTGCTGCTGGGCCTGGGGATCGCCGCAGTGGTGGCCTATTGCAATGCCATCTCTTCAGCGCGGCTGGCCGCCTTGTATCCGGCCTCTGGCGGCACCTACGTCTACGGGCGCCGGCGGCTGGGTGACTTCTGGGGGTATCTGGCCGGGTGGGCATTCGTGGTCGGCAAGACCGCCTCGTGTGCGGCGATGGCGCTGACGGTGGGCTCGTATGCGTGGCCTGCGCAGGCCCACGCCGTGGCGGTCGCGGTGGTGCTGGCGCTAACCGCCGTCAACTATTTCGGGGTGCAAAAATCGGCCTGGCTAAACCGGGTAATTGTCGCGTTCGTGCTGGCGGTGCTGGTCGCGGTGGTGGTGGCGGCGTTGTCGTCCGGCGCGGCGCACGCTGAGCGGCTCGAGGTCGCCGGGGCGTCGTTCGGCGGCGTACTACAAGCGGCGGGCCTGCTGTTTTTCGCGTTCGCCGGCTATGCACGCATCGCCACAATGGGTGAGGAGGTGCGCGACCCGGGCCGCACCATCCCCCGCGCCATCCCGCTGGCACTAACCATCACTCTGGGCGTTTACACGATCGTGGCCGTGGCGGTGTTGGCAGTGCTGGGTCCAGGGCGGCTCGCCCAGGCCGCCGCCCCGCTTTCGGAGGCGGTGACGGCGGCCGGGGTGGGTTGGCTGGTACCGGTGGTCCAGGTGGGGGCCGCGGTCGCTGCGGTGGGTTCGCTGCTGGCGCTGCTGCTGGGGGTGTCGCGCACCACCCTGGCGATGGCGCGCGACCGCCATCTGCCGCACCTGCTCGCGGCGGTGCACCCCAAATACAAAGTGCCCCATCGCGGCGAGCTGCTGATCGGTGCGGTCGTGGCGGTCCTGGCTGCAATCAGCGATGTGCGGGGCGCGATCGGGTTCTCCTCATTCGGCGTGTTGATCTACTACGCGATCGCCAACGCCTCGGCGTTCACGCTGCGCCGCGAGGAGGATCGCCTCCACCGCGCGATCCCGGTGGTTGGGGTTATCGGCTGCGTGGTGTTGGCCTTCGCGCTGCCACTCACGTCTGTGATCACCGGCGCCGCGGTGCTCAGCATCGGCATCGTGGTGTACACATCACGCCGCGGCATAACCGCGCGGCGAGCCCGACAGACATGAATCGCATTGCCGCGGAAAGGAAAAAGGTTGTCATGGGCGAAGCCCGATCCTGGCTGACTGCGGCGGTGTCGACCCGCGCGCCTGCCGCGGTGGTGCTCATCCGCTTGTACGTGGGTTTGGTGTTCGCTTGTGAGGGCGTGTTGAAGTTTCTGCGGGTCACCTCGCTGGGCACCGGCCGTTTCGACAAGGCCGGCATCCCCGCGCCCTCGTTTTTCAGTACCCTCGACGGGATCTTCGAAATCGGCTGCGGCGTACTCATTCTCATCGGACTGCTGACCCGGCTGTCCGCAGTCCCGATGATCGTCGACATGCTCGGCGCACTGCTGATTACCAAGCTGCCCATATTCTGGGGCCACGCCCCGTTGTTTCGGGGCGAACATGGCTGGTGGGACTTCATTCACGAATCCCGCGTCGATATTGCCCAATTGTGCGGCAGCCTATTTCTGCTTCTCGTGGGCGCCGGTGCCTACTCCCTCGATGCGCGCCTCACGCGCTCCATCGATACCTAACGCGCGTTCGTGGGTGGAGGTCGTTCGTCAAAGGAGGTGAGGTGTGGCGGCAGATAGTGTCCTCTTCGCTTTCGAGGATGTCGTGGTCGAGCGGGAGGGCGTGCGAGCCCTGAACCGACTCAGCGCTGCGCTGCCCGAGGGTGGGGTGACCGCGGTGTTCGGGCCGTCGGGATCGGGCAAGTCGACGCTGCTGCGCTTGTGTAATCGACTCGAGGTTCCCACCACCGGCCGAGTGCTGTTCCGCGGTGCCGACATCGCCGGTTTGGATCCGTTGCGGTTGCGGCGTCGGGTGGGCATGTGTTTTCAGCGTCCGACCCCATTCCCGGGCACCGTGGCCGACAATCTGCTGGTCGCTGACCCGCAAGCAACCGAGCCGCAGATGCAGGAAGTGCTGGCACGGGTGGCGTTGACCGGGTCATGGCTTGACCGCGATGCAACCGCACTCTCCGGCGGGGAGGCACAGCGAATGTGCCTGGCCCGCACGCTCATTGCACAACCTGAAGTGTTGCTCCTCGATGAGCCCACCTCCTCGGAGGATGCCGCGGCCGCGACGGTGATCGAGCACGCGGTGCGCGAGCTAGCCGATGCGGGCATGAGCACGCTGTGGGTCAGCCACGACTTCGGGCAGGTGCGGCGCATCGCTGATCGGGTGCTGCGGATCGAAGACGGCCGCAGCCTCGGGATTGAACCCGTCACCCCCGATCGTGATCCCGGGCAGGTGTCGCGATGAACGCCCAAGTGTCGTGGGTCGGGTTGGCGACGTCTCTGGCGCTGGTGGCGGTGGCGTCCGCGATCTCGATGTGGCAGCGGCTGGGCCTGGAACGGCAGACGCTGTGGGCGGCGGCCCGCGCGCTGGTTCAGCTGCTGGTGGTCGGGGCGGTGCTGGCGTGGCTGCTTTTGCCGGGTCGCTCACTGTGGTGGTCGTGGGCCTGGACCGCGGGCATGATCCTTTATGCCGGCGAGGTGGCGCGCCGACGCGCCCCGGAGGTACCGCGGCTGGGCTTGCTGACCATCGCCGCTTTCACCGCCGCGGCGGTGGTCACCCTGGGAGTCCTCTTCGGGCTGCGTATCTTCCCGCTGCAGGCCCGCACCCTGGTTCCGATCGCCGGCATGATGATCGGCAACTCGATGACCGCGGTTGTGCTGGTGGCACGGCGCCTGGTCGATGAGCTGCGCGACAAACGCGACGAGGTCGAAGCCCGCCTCGCCCTCGGCCAACCGTCCCGCCAGGCCGCCGCCCCCTACGAGCGCACCGCGCTGCGGTTCGCGCTATCCCCCCAGATCGAAACCACCAAAGCCGCCGGGCTGGTGTTCCTGCCCGGCGCCATGACCGGCCTCATCCTCGCGGGGGTTCCCCCAGTGCAAGCCGTTCTCGTGCAAGCCGTGGTCATGTTCCTCATCCTCGGCTCGGTCGCCATCACCACCGTGGTCGTCGCGATGGGACTGGTGCGCCGTCTCTTTACCCCCGACCACCGCCTACTTCCACTGCTCCGCCACTCCGACACCACCCCACCTCGCGCGCCGCGTCTTCGCGTAAGGAGGTAGGCGGGAGCCTCGGTTGGTTGATGTCGTCAAAATTGCGCCCGCCACCGGTCAATTGCTCTCGTCTTGGGTGCGGGCTTAGCCGCGTCGACCCCTTGGGCGAGCATTGACTTGCTGTCATCACCGATGGAACTCCAAGGGGGGTGTTCATCGCCCAAGTGCCTGGGTAGGTGCTAGTAGGGCCGAACGAGGTCAACCCGATGCGTCCGTATTCCCGGCGACGCTCCTCCCATATCCTGGGCCGATAGCCGATCCCGTGAGCCTCCGGACGCCGCTTCGCCTGCGCAACAGCTTCGTCTTTCCGCTGCAGACAGCGGACGGGAGGCGCGAGGTGCTGTGGGGCGCGGTCCTTCTCGTGGCGCTGCCCGGCATCGGCTGGCTCCTCAACATGGGTCACCGCATCGCATTCGTGCGTCGGATGCAGCACGGGCTGCCGCCCTTCCCCGCGTTCTCCGATCCGGAGCGGCCCTGGCACGCCGTCTACCGGGAGCTGATGTGGGACGGGTTCGTGACCTTCCTGGGAATGGTCTACTACCACGCACCGGGGGCCGTCCTGCTCGGCGCCGGCGCCCTGCTGCACTCCGCGCCGCTCGCCGTCGCGGGCGCCATCGTCTGGCTGGCGGCCACCGCGATCGTCCCCGGCTACATGACCCACTACTGCGCGCACGGCAACGCCCTCGAGATCCTGAACCCTCTCGTCGCGCTGCGCCGCGTCCGCGAGGGCGGCCGAAGCTACTGGCACGCCTGGTCGATCGTCCTCGCCGCGCTGGCGCTCTCCTTCGTCGGACTCCTGGCGTTCGGCGTCGGGTTCTTCGTGACGAGCGTGTGGTTCTGGCAGGTCGCCGGGTTCTCCTTCGCCACGGTGTTCAGCCAGCGCTTTGCCCTCGTCGCCGGCGACAAGCCGGCTTGAAACTTTTGGAGTTAGCTCCAGGCGGATCGGCACAGTCGACCGCCGAAGCCGGTCTTAATGCGAAAGGGTTTGGCGATCATGACGATTCAACCCGGACTGGTCGGACTACAACGGACAGTTGTACCTCTTTTGCAAGTCCCGGGCGTTGGACGACGCCCTGTGGTTATCGACATTTAACGGACAGACCTGGTCCGCGCCGATAACGTTCGACGGCCAGAGCTCGGTCGGACCCGCGGCCACCGTGTTCCGGAACAAGCTGGTCCTGGCCTGGAAGGGCCCGCCACCAGCCAATGGTGTGTCTACATCATCAACAACGACACCACTGGGCCGAACGCCTTGGTGGTCTACGACGCGACCACGCTCACACAGTTGACCGCCTGCCCCACCGACGAAGGACCGTTCGGGGTCGCCGTCGCCGTGCACAGTGCGAGTGCGGCGACCGTCTACGTGTCCGCGAACAACGCCGGGCTCATCGACACCTACGACGAGATCCGAAGTCCGGCTGGGCAAATCACCGTTACTCCCACCGCCAACAGCCTGCACACCGGCCTTGCACCGCAGCCCGTGGTCGCCAGCGCCGACGGCGAGCGCGTCTACGTCGCCGATGCCCTCGACAACACGGTGACCGTCATCGACAGCGACCCCGCCAGCGCCACCCATAACACCGTGGTGGCCACCGCCCCGGTCGGCATGGATCCCATGAATCTGGCCATCAGCGGGGACGGCACCATCGTCTGCTCGGCCAACTCGCTCAACAACACAGCAACGGTGATTTCGGTGCCCGCGACCTTGTAGAACTAGTACTTTTTTCCTGACATCGACTAGTGCCAGGAGCCGCAATGGGGTTCATCCAGCCCAACCTGCCCGTCGTCGACGCCGCGTGGAGCAAGGGCACCCGCGCCGAGCGGATCGTGCCGATGGCGCGCCATATCGCCGCGAACGGGTTCGGCACGCCGCTGATAATGCACGTGATGTACGCGCGTCAAGATCGCGCTGTACATCCTCGGCGGCTGGCTGTTTGCGTTATCCACGAACGGTATTGAGTTGGCCGGTTCACCAACGTCGGCGCGTGGTGGTCGGAACCGATCGTGTTCCAAAAGGCCGTGCTTTACACGATGCTGTTCGAGGTCGTCGGTCTCGGTTGCTGCTTCGGGCCGCTGGCCGGCCGCTACTTCCCGCCGATGGGCTCAATCCTGTACTGGCTGCGGCCCGGCACCATCCGGTTGCCACCCTGGCCGGACCGAGTGCCGCTGACCAAGGGCAGCAACAGGACCCCGTTCGACGCGTTGCTCTACGGCGGCTTGGTGGTATTGCTCGCGACCGCGCTGGTGTCCGACGGCAGCGGGCCAATTCCTCGGCTGCACACCGTGATCGGCGTGCTGCCACGGTGGCAGACCGTCTCGATCCTCGCTGTTCTGGCGGTGCTCAGCCTGCGCGACAAGGTGATCTTCCTGGCCGCCCGCGGCGAGGTCTACGCGCCGCTGGCGCTGGTGTTCCTGTTCTCCGGGGCGGACATCGTCGTCGGGGCCAAGGTGGTCTTCCTGGTGATCTGGCTGGGCGCGGCGACGTCGAAGCTCAACAAACACTTCCCGTTCGTGATCTCGACGATGCTGGCGAACAATCCCTTCATCCCCTCCGGGGCGCTCAAGCGGTCGATGTTCCAGCACTATCCGGATGACCTGCGGCCCAGCGGTTTAGCCGGCTTCATCGCCCACTTCTCCACCGCGGTGGAAGGGCTGGTGCCGCTGGTTCTGTTCTTCTCACACGGCGGCTGGCCAACGGCGATCGCCGCGTTCGTGATGATCGTGTTCCACCTGAACATCCTGCTGGCCTTCCCGATGGGCGTGCCGCTGGAGTGGAACGTGTTCATGATCTTCGGGGTGCTGTGGCTTTTCGTCGCGCACGCACCGCTGGGACTGTCGGATCTCGCCAGTCCCTTGCCGGTGGCCGTGCTGTTCGTCGTTATCGCCGGAACCGTCGTCATCGGAAACCTGTACCCGCGCAAGGTTTCCTTCCTGCCCGGCATGCGCTACTACGCCGGCAACTGGGACACCACACAGTGGTGTGTCAAGCCGTCGGCCGACGAGAAGATCCGCACCGGCGCCCGGGCGCTCGGCCCGATGTATCACCTGCAGCTCGAGCGGTTGTACAAGACCAAAGAGGAGATCCTGGTCCCCATTCATCTCGCCTTCGCGTTCCGCGGGATGAACACCCACGGCCGCGCGCTCTACACCCTGGTACACCGCGCGCTGGCCGACTACGACGAGGACGACTACAACGTGTGCGAGGGCGAGAATTTGTGCGCGATGGTTCTCGGCTGGAACTTCGGCGACGGGCATATGCACAACGAGTGCCTCATCGAGGCGCTCCAACAGCGGTGCGGGTTCGAGCCCGGCGAGGTACGGGTGGTGATTCTCGACTCGCAGCCCATCCACAAACAGACCCAGGAGTACCGGCTGGTCGACGCGGCGACGGGCGAGTTCGAGCGCGGCTACGTCAACGTCGCCGACATGGCCAACGCTCAGCCGTGGGCCGATGACCTTCCGGTGTACATCCAGAGCGGCGCCGGCGCCGTCAGCGATTCCTGACCCGGTGCACCACCACCACGACGACGAGGGCCCGACTCCGGCCAGTGACACCATCACCACCGGTTTGGTCTGACGAATTCGATCACCCGGGCCTTGAGATCGTCGGCCAGACGGCGGGGATTGGCGCGCTCGGCCAGCGAGTCGACGGTGGCCGCGAGCTGGTTGCGGGCGACGTCGATGTCCTGCTTGATGGCTTCGGGATCGCGGTCCGCCACGTGTCTGTCCTCCAAGTCCTCGATGCCCGCCTCGTGCATCTGACGAACTACCCTAGAACAGCTGGCACTGACCCCAACGATGCGGTGAACAGAAAGGGATTTACGTTGACCGAGACCACGCGGCTGGCACCCGGCGACAAAGCGCCTGCCTTCAGCCTGCCCGACGCCGACGGCAAGAAGGTGTCGCTTGCCGACTACAAGGGCCGCCGCGTCGTCGTCTACTTCTACCCGGCGGCCTCGACGCCGGGCTGCACCAAGCAGGCCTGCGATTTCCGCGACAATCTGCGCGATCTCAACGACGCCGGCCTCGACGTCGTCGGCATCTCCCCCGACAAGCCCGAGAAGCTGGCGAAGTTCCGCGACGCCGAAGGGCCTGACGTTCCCGCTGCTGTCCGATCCCGACCGCAAGG
This sequence comes from uncultured Actinomycetota bacterium, assembly GCA_963840045.1. Classification (GTDB taxonomy): domain Bacteria; phylum Actinomycetota; class Actinomycetes; order Mycobacteriales; family Mycobacteriaceae; genus Mycobacterium. Next base: position 71,466 of record CAWIXL010000003.1, read on the forward strand.
TGCTGACGGCCTAGGGCGCCTACGGCGAGAAGCAGATGTACGGCAAGACGGTCACGGGCGTCATCCGTTCCACATTCGTGGTCGACGAAAAGGGCAAAATCGCCGTCACGCAATACAACGTGAAGGCTGCGCATACGGCAACAAATATTCAGAAGATCATTGCCCGGGTGGTTTCGTAAGCCTGCTACACGCTTTACCTCGGCGCTGCATCCGGGCAGAGGTCGGCGATCGCAAAGCGCACCGCGGCGTCGGCCTGATCGTGCGTGAGCTCCGCCTGCCTGCCGGTGCGGGAGTTGGTGAACACCATTTCGGCGATCTGAGCTGCCGCCTCGCCGTCGTAGAGGCGCCAACAGATGACGTTGCCAAACCCCACCAGGTCGAAGTTGTGCTGGTCGTCACGATTGCCGATGCCGACGTTGTTGAGGTCGATGAGGAACTCATCGGTCCCTGCGTGCGCTGGGATGGCCGAAGCAATTCCGCCGCCCACGACCGCCCCAACCACTAACACTTTGACGAACCAACCGATCGACATCGCACCCTTCCAAACGAAATTGATCATTTCATCTTGGGGTAAAGGTACCTGCGCAACAGCAATAACAAAACTGAAATATTTCGTTTAGTATGACGCCATGCCCTTGCTGAGCGAGACGACCCGCGCGCAACGCCGCCAGCACATCCTCACCAGTGCGTTGAGGCGCTTCTCGCGCGACGGCTTTCGCGCCACCTCGATGGAAGAAGTGATCGCCGAGGCCGGAATGTCATCGGCCTCGGTCTACCGCTACTTCCGCAGTAAGGAGGAGCTCATCCACGCCAGCGCAGAGGAAGGGGTGACGAGGGTGCGCGGCATCTTCGTGGAGCTACTCGACCGCGATCCGTGCCCCACTCCCGCCGAAACGCTGACCGTGCTGGTCGCCCAACTGCATGCCAGGACCGACAATCCCGACTACGACATGACCCGGATCGCGCTGCAGACCTGGGCGGAGGCCCTGCGTGATCCGGAACTGCAGACACGGACCCGAGAGCTGTACAACGAGACCCTCGACCGCATCGGCGAACTCGCCGGCCGCTGGCGTCACGGCGGGCACATCCCGCCCGACTCTGATGCCAAAGCCGTTGCCGTCAGCCTATTTTCGCTCATGCACGGCCTGATCGTCATGCATCACGTCGTCGAAGACGTTTCGCAGGATGCCCTGCGCGCAGGAGTCGCTGCGCTGGGTGCGGCAGTCGGCCTGACCGACTTGGCCGCCGCCCAAGACGGGTCCCAACCCGGCCAGAACTGAAGTGCGGCAAGGGCTACCCGGTAGTCGAGCGGACTTAAGAGTCTCGCACGCGGTGCCTACTGCCCGGAATTGTCGCCCAAGTGAGTCGGCTGCTTCGGAACCTCATCGGTTAATCACGCTCTGATCCCGAGCAGGCACTATCGGCTGAGACGATCGTCATCGCCGCTTCGGCTAGGGGCAGGTCACGTCGATCTCGAAGGGCTTGCTCACCTGCTGGTTGGAGGAATCCTTGCCGATCCCGGTGCCCGTGATCTTGTAGCCGTTGCCTTGCATCGCGACCTGGGCGCTGCCCTCGTTCTTCCTGGAATCGTATTCCAGCGTCACACCACCATTGAGGACAGTCTTGCTGAACTGCACTCCTTTGACCCCGGGTGGAGTGGCGTCGCTCAAAATGACCACAACACCATGGTCGCCCATAGAGATCTTCATCCTCATGCCGTCGGTCATGGTGCTGCATCGAACGTGCTCCACCGCGCCCTGGTCCTGGCCGTCGACCGACACCTTGTTCTGCTGCGGGCCGGCCGTTCCTGATGCCGCCGATGAGCCTGCGCCCGCCGAACTCGGGGAAGAACTATTGCCGGAGTTGCCCGAACAGCCCGCCATTGCCACCACGACAACTGCAGCCCCCAGGCTCGCCATCAACCGAAGCACCACGAGCGTCTCCTTTTGTTTCGCCCGCACACTATGCCCGAAAGGCCGACTCCACCAGGGCCGGAACCTGTGAAAATGATCCTGCAACCGCTCCCCGGCTATCCAGTTGCGGCACAGCCGATCAGGCCAGGTTGGCCAGCAGTAGCGCTTCGGCGACCGCCGCGCGTTCCAGCACACCCAGATGCAGGCTCTCGTTGATGCTGTGCGCCTGTGTTGCGGGATCTTCCACCCCGGTGACGAGGATCTTGGCCTGCGGGTAGGCGGCGGCGAACTCTGCGATGAACGGGATCGAGCCGCCCATCCCCATATCGATCGGCGCCACGCCCCACGCCTGCCGGAACGCCGCCCGCGCGGCGTCATAGACGTCGCCGCTGGCCTCGATGGAATATGGCTGACCTATCTCGCCGCGGGTGACAGTGACCTGTGCGCCCCATGGGGCGTGCCGCTGCAGATGGGCGGTCAACGTGTTCAAGTTCGCCTCGGCGTCGCCGCCGGGTGCGACCCGCATGCTGATCTTGGCCCGGGCCCGCGGGATCAACGTGTTCGAAGCTGAAGCAATGGAGGTGGTGTCGATGCCGATCACGGTGATCGCCGGCTTCGCCCAAAGCCGCTGCGGCACCGAACCGGAACCGATTTCGGACACCCCGTCCAGCACACCGGAGTCGGTGCGCACCCGCTCGGCCGGGAAATCCGGGTAATTCAGTCCGGCGGTGTCGGTTTCGTGCAGTCCCGCCACTGCCACGTTGCCGTCGTCGTCGTGCAGGCTGGCCAGCAGCCGCACCAACACGCTCAGTGCGTCGGGAACCACGCCGCCCCAGAAGCCCGGAGTGCAGCCCGTGGTCCAGCGTGGCCACCTCGACCACGCAATCGACCAGCCCTCGTAGCGATACCGTCAGCGCCGGAATGTCGACGCTCCAGTTGTCCGAGTCGGCGATGACGATGACGTCGGCGGCCAGCGCGTCGCGGTGGGCGGCAAGCAACCGGCCCAGTGACGGCGAACCGGATTCTTCCTCCCCTTCGACGAATACCGTCACGCCCACCGGCGGTTGGCCGCCGTGTGCCCGAAATGCCGCCAAATGCGTTGCGATACCGGCCTTGTCGTCGGCGCTGCCGCGACCGTAGAGTCGCCCGTTGCGTTCGGTCGGTTCGAATGGCGGCGTTGCCCACTGACTGGGGTCGCCTTCGGGCTGCACGTCGTGGTGCGCGTACAGCAGCACGGTGGGCGCGCCCGGCGGCCCCGGATGCCGTGCGATGACCGCCGGCGCACCGTCTTCGCTGACGATGCGTACGTCACCAAACCCTGCCTGCGACAACAGGTCCGCTACTGCCTGCGCGCTGCGCTGCACATTGTCGCGACGGCCGGGGTCGGCCCAGACCGATTCGATCCGCACCAAGTCCTCGAGATCGCGCCGCACCGAGGGCAACACGTCGCGGACGCGCTCAACCAGATCACTCATGACGTCGAGGCTAGCGAAAGCCGGCCCTTATGCTGGCTGTGTGCCGACCCACGGTCCTGACCCGACCACGCCCCTGTGGCGGGCGGCGCAGGTGTTCCGGCTGATGAGTTGCCTTTATGCGCTGGGCTTCCAGGTCGCGATCAACGAGGATCTGCGCCACCCGGCGACGGCTTGGGTGCTGTTCGCCGTGCTGATCGGCTGGAGTGGGGCCTGCGCGGTCGCCTATTTGCGGGGTTTCGGCCGCAGGCCGAGTTGGGTGATCTCGGAAATCATCGTCGTGGTTCTGCTCATGGGGTCCAACCGAATTGTGGCGTCTTCGCAGTGGGCGTCCGCCAACCAGACCTGGCCGACGACGTTGTGGGCCACCAACCCCACGATTTCCGCGGCCCTCGAGTTCGGTCCGGTCGGCGGGATGCTGACCGGGTTGGTAGTGATGGCCACCAATTTCGCGGTCAAGAATTACTTCACCCTCGATCTTGGGCACAACGCGACCATCATCATCGAGCTGGCCATCGGCTTGGCGATAGGTATGGCCGCTCGGACCGCGCGCCGTGCCCACGACGAATTGCAGCGGGCCGCTCAGCTCTCCGCCGCATTGGAAGAGCGCGAGCGACTATCGCGTCAAGTCCATGACGGCGTCATCCAAGTGCTGGCGCTGGTCGCCAAGCGCGGCCACGAAATCGGCGGTGTCTCATCCGAATTAGCCGACCTTGCCAGCCAGCAGGAACGCAATCTGCGACGTTGGATAACCTCCACCAGCATCGAGCAGGATGGCGACAGCGAGACCGTCGACCTGCGCGCACTACTGCGCCGCAGAGAGTCCGACGGCGTGTCGTTGAGCCTGCCGGGAACCCCGGTGCCGCTGGAACGGCGCGTGGCCAACGAACTGGATGCCGCGGTCGGCAATGCCCTCGACAACGTGTGGTCCCACGCGGGGCCCGGCGCGCGTGCGTTCGTGTTGCTGGAAGACCTGGGAGATTCGGTCACGGTCAGCATTCGCGACGATGGGGTCGGCATCGGCGGCGGCCGGCTGCAGGAAGCCGAAAGTCAAGGACGCATGGGCATCTCGAAGTCCATCATGGGACGGATGGCATCGCTGGGCGGCAAGGCGGAATTGCACACCGAGGTGGGCGAAGGAACCGAGTGGGAGCTGCGCGTACCGCGCGTGAAAAGGGTGGGTCATGGATAAAGACGCCGAACCAACGGTGATGGTCGTTGACGACCATCCGATCTGGCGCGACGCGGTCGCCCGCGACCTCGCCGAGGAGGGGTTCGACGTGGTCGCCACCGCGGACGGGGTCGCGGCGGCGCGCCGCCGAGCAGCCGTGGTCAAGCCCGATGTGGTGCTGATGGACATGCAGTTGTCCGACGGCACCGGCGTGCAGGCGACGACTGAGGTGCTCGAGGCTTCGCCGTCATCGCGGGTGTTGGTGCTGTCGGCCTCGGATGAACGCGACGACGTCCTGGAAGCCGTCAAGGCCGGGGCGACCGGTTACCTGGTCAAGAGCGCGTCCAAGTCCGAGCTGAGTGAGGCCGTGCGGGCCACCGCGGCCGGGCGCGCCGTGTTCACCCCAAGCCTGGCGGGGCTGGTCTTGGGCGAATACCGGCGCATCGCCCAGAACCCGGACCGGGGCCCGGTTGGGCCCAGCCTCACCGAGCGGGAGATCGAGGTGTTGCGCTTCGTTGCAAAGGGGTTGTCCGCCAAGCAGATTGCCGAGAGGCTGTCGCTGAGCCACCGCACCGTCGAAAACCACGTCCAGGCGACGTTTCGTAAGCTGCAGGTCGCCAACCGGGTGGAGTTGACGCGTTACGCGATCGAGCACGGTCTCGACGAGTAGCCGGCGAGCCCTAGCGCCCCCGGTCACGCAGGGCGGTGAGGGCCCGTCGGGTGGCGGTGTGTTCGGCCTCCGCGAGTGCCGCGTCCTCTGAGGCCGGATCGGGGAAGAGGAGGCTGCCCGAACCAGGCCTCCCGCCGGCGCCGAGTCTGTTCATCCGCTTGGGAAGCGGAGCGCCCTGGTATTCCAGCGGAATCGGGCGGCCGTGATTGTCGACCGGGCCCAGCGGTTGGTGCAGCTCGATGTAGGCGCCGTGCGGGAGCCGCTTGATGATGCCGGTCTCGACGCCGTGCTCGAGCACCGAACGGTCACTGCGCTGCAGCCCGAGGCACCACCGATAAGTGATGGTGTAAACCAGCGGCGGGAGTATCGCCATGCCGATGCGTCCGATCCACGTCGTCGCGTTCAGCGAGATGTGGAACTCCAACGCAATGATGTCGTTCATCGCCGCCAGCGTGAGCACCAGGTAGAAGCTGATCGCCATGGCGCCGATGGCGGTGCGCACCGGGGCGTCCCGCGGTCGCTGCAGCAGATTGTGGTGCGCACGGTCGCCGGTAAACCGCTTCTCCAGGAACGGATAAATGGTCAGCAGGATGAAGACCAGCCCCATGATCAGCGCGACCGCAACCGTCGCCGGCACGGTGTGGTGGCCGATGTAGAGCTCCCATGCCGGCCACAGACGCTGCAAGCCGTCCGGCCACATCATGTAGAAGTCCGGCTGCGAGCCGGCCGACACCTGAGAAGGCATGTACGGTCCCAGGTTCCAGATCGGGTTGATCTGTAGCAGGCCGCCCATCAGGCCCAGGATGCCGACAATGGCGGCGAAGAAGGCGCCGGACTTGAACGCGAACACCGGCATCACGCGCACGCCGACGACGTTGTGTTCGGTGCGGCCCGGGCCGGGGAACTGGGTGTGCTTCTGGAACCAGACCAACGCCAGGTGCAGCCCGATCAGCGCCAGGATGACCGCCGGTAGCAGCAGAACATGCAGTGCGTACAGCCGTGGGATCAGGGTAGGGCCGGGGAAATCGCCGCCGAACAACGCCCAGTGCAACCAGGTCCCGACCACAGGCAAGCCCAGAGTGATCGAGGACAGCGCGGCCCGCAGGCCGATACCCGAGAGCAGATCGTCGGGCAGCGAGTAGCCGAAGTAGCCCTCGAACATGGCCAGGATCAGCAGCAGCGAACCGATGACCCAGTTGGCCTCGCGGGGTCGGCGAAAGGCTCCGGTGAAGAAGACGCGGGCCAGGTGCACCATGATCGCCGCGGCGAACATCAACGCGGCCCAGTGGTGGATCTGGCGCACGAACAGCCCGCCGCGGACTTCGAAGGAGATATTCAGCGCCGACTCGTAGGCGCGCGACATTCCGACACCGCGTAGCGGTTGGTAGACGCCGTTGTAGGTGACCTCGGTCATCGACGGGTCGAAGAACAGCGTCAGGTAGACGCCGGTGATCAGCAGCACGAGGAAGCTGTACAGCGCGATCTCGCCGAGCAGGAACGACCAGTGGGTCGGGAAGACCTTGTTGAGCTGACGCCGCAGCGCTGCCGAGGGGTGATACCGAGTGTCGATCTCGTGCGCCTGTCGAGCTGCGACATCCGCCAGGTTGAGGCTCATGGCGATCCTCCCCGAACATGTTCTACTACTCCTCGTAGTATGACACAGTGTAGTACGCGCAACCAGGCAGCGCGAGCTCTCCAACCCTTTCGGGGACGCCGCGCGGGCGTGAAAATGGGGTTGGGTCGCCTGCCGACGCCGATGTCTGTTTGGACTTGAGCCCGTGCGCGAGCTTGGACGCCGGGGTCCGACCTGGAAGGGTCACGCATTGTTGCTTTGAGCACGCCGGTCAGAATTTCGGTTTCCTTCACCGAGACCCCCAGGCGATCCATTTATCAACAGCATGGAGTGGGTTGGAGGACAAGCGAAGTGGGAGCCAAGCGGAAACAGAAGCCAGCGCATCAGCGGGCCTTGGTGCCGGTGGAGATTCCCGACGCCGAGCACGAGTTGGTGATCGAGCGGGTCGCGGCGATTGATGTGGCCAAGGCGACGGGCAAGGTGTGTGTGCGGTTGCCCGGCCAGTCCGGCCGCCGGGTCAGTCGGGTGTGGGATATCTCGGCGACCACCGGCGCAGTTGCCGATCTGGGTGAGCAGTTGGTCGACCTCGGGGTAGAGCGGGTCAGTGTCGAGTCGACGTCGGATTACTGGCGGATCTTCTACTACCTGTTGGAGGCGGTCGGGCTAGATGTGCAGCTGGTCAACGCCCGCGATGTGAAGAATGTGCCGGGCCGGCCCAAGACCGACCGGCTCGATGCGGTGTGGCTGGCCAAGCTGACCGAAAAGGGACTGCTGCGGCCGTCGTTCGTGCCACCCGCCCCGGTGCGCGAGCTGCGTGACTACACCCGGTTGCGTGAGGACCTCACCCGCGAACGCACCCGGTACTGGCAGCGGCTGGAGAAACTCCTTGAGGACGCGTTGATCAAGGTGTCGTCGGTGGCCTCGCGGTTGGACGGTCTGTCGGTGCGGGACATGCTCGAAGCCCTCATCGCCGGCGAACGTGACCCGCACCGGCTGGCCGATCTGGCCCGGGGCCGGCTGAAGGCCAAGCACTCGGCACTGATCGCGGCGCTCGACGGCCGCTTCGACGCCCACCACGCCGAGTTGACCCGGCTGCTGCTCGACCAGATCGACGGCCTGAGCGCCCAGATCGCCAGGCTCACCAGCCGCATCGACGCGCTCATCAACGCCATCGAGCCACCATCCGCTGGCCGCACCCCATCGCACCCCGATGCTGACGGTGGCCAACACCAACACCTGAGCACCATCGAACGCCTCGATGAAATCACCGGCATCGGCCCCAACGCCGCGCAGGTCATCCTCGCCGAGGTGGGATGGGACATGTCCCGCTTCCCCACCCCGGCGCATCTGGTGTCGTGGGCCAAGCTGTGTCCGCGCACCATCCAGTCCGGGCCGATCACCCGCGGCGGCAAGACCGGCAAGGGCAACCCGTATCTCAAAGGCGTACTCGGCGAGGCCGCTGCGGTGGCCGCCCGAACAAACACCTTCCTCGGCGAACGCTACCGCCGCATCGTCAAACGCCGCGGCAAGCTCAAGGCACTGGTGGCCGTCGCCCGCTCCATCCTGGTCACCGTCTGGCACCTGCTGGCCGATCCCAGCGCCCGCTTCCACGACCTGGGAGCCGACTACTACACCGGCCGCATCATCACCGAACGAAAACTGCGCAACCACATCGCCCAACTCGCCGCCCTTGGTTACCGAGTCACGCTCGAACCTGCGGCCTAAATCCCCATCCACAACGCTGCAACATCCCCGGACTCCGCCCGGTCGCTTCGCGCGCCCACACGCCGATGTCTGTTTGGACTTGAGCCCGTGCGCGAGCTTGGACGCCGGGGCCCGACCTGGAAGGGTCACGCATTGTTGCTTTGAGCACGCCGGTCAGATTTTCGGTTTCCTTCACCGAGACCCCAGGCGATCCACTATCGAACAGCATGGAATGGCTTGGAGGACAAGACGAAGTGGGAGCGAAGCGGAAACAGAAGCAAGCGCGTCAGCGAGCCTTGGTGCCGGTGGAGATTCCTGACGCTGAGCACGAGTTGGTGATCGAGCGGGTCGCGGCGATTGATGTGGCCAAGGCGACGGGCAAGGTGTGTGTGCGGTTGCCCGGCCAGTCCGGCCGCCGGGTCAGTCGGGTGTGGGATATCTCGGCGACCACCGGCGCAGTTGCCGATCTGGGTGAGCAGTTGGTCGACCTCGGGGTAGAGCGGGTCAGTGTCGAGTCGACGTCGGATTACTGGCGGATCTTCTACTACCTGTTGGAGGCGGTCGGGCTGGATGTGCAGCTGGTCAACGCCCGCGATGTGAAGAATGTGCCGGGCCGGCCCAAGACCGACCGGCTCGATGCGGTGTGGCTGGCCAAGCTGACCGAAAAGGGACTGCTGCGGCCGTCGTTCGTGCCACCCGCCCCGGTGCGCGAGCTGCGTGACTACACCCGGTTGCGTGAGGACCTCACCCGCGAACGCACCCGGTACTGGCAGCGGCTGGAGAAACTCCTTGAGGACGCGTTGATCAAGGTGTCGTCGGTGGCCTCGCGGTTGGACGGTCTGTCGGTGCGGGACATGCTCGAAGCCCTCATCGCCGGCGAACGTGACCCGCACCGGCTGGCCGATCTGGCCCGGGGCCGGCTCAAGGCCAAGCACTCGGCGCTGATCGCGGCGCTCGACGGCCGCTTCGACGCCCACCACGCCGAGTTGACCCGGCTGCTGCTCGACCAGATCGACGGCCTGAGCGCCCAGATCGCCAGGCTCACCAGCCGCATCGACGCGCTCATCAACGCCATCGAGCCACCATCCGCTGGCCGCACCCCATCGCACCCCGATGCTGACGGTGGCCAACACCAACACCTGAGCACCATCGAACGCCTCGATGAAATCACCGGCATCGGCCCCAACGCCGCGCAGGTCATCCTCGCCGAGGTGGGATGGGACATGTCCCGCTTCCCCACCCCGGCGCATCTGGTGTCGTGGGCCAAGCTGTGTCCGCGCACCATCCAGTCCGGGCCGATCACCCGCGGCGGCAAGACCGGCAAGGGCAACCCGTATCTCAAAGGCGTACTCGGCGAGGCCGCTGCGGTGGCCGCCCGAACAAACACCTTCCTCGGCGAACGCTACCGCCGCATCGTCAAACGCCGCGGCAAGCTCAAGGCACTGGTGGCCGTCGCCCGCTCCATCCTGGTCACCGTCTGGCACCTGCTGGCCGATCCCAGCGCCCGCTTCCACGACCTGGGAGCCGACTACTACACCGGCCGCATCATCACCGAACGAAAACTGCGCAACCACATCGCCCAACTCGCCGCCCTTGGTTACCGAGTCACGCTCGAACCCGCGGCCTAAATCCCCATCCACAACGCTGCAACATCCCCGGACTCCGCCCGGTCGCTTCGCGCGCCCACTCACCTTGGGCATTTACCGGTCAGCAGACGCAAAAGCTCCCGACACGCCGGGCGTGCGGGAGCTTTTCCGTCTGTTCGCGAAACTAAGGCGCCTCGAGGATGGCGACCGCTGCCGCGGTATCCCCTTCGTGGGTCAGCGACACATGAATCGTCACGTCGGCCAGATGCTTGGCGATGGCCCCGGTCAGCCGCACCCGTGGCCGTCCCCACATGTCGGTGACCACCTCGATGTCGCGGTGGATGTCCTCGGGCAGCATCGGCCGCTGGGCAAACCGCGAACCGGACCAGGCCTTGATCACCGCCTCCTTCGCGGCCCAGCGGGCCGCCAGGTGACGCGCCGCCGACGAACTCTTGTCCGAGGCGTCGCGACGCTCTCCTGGGGTGAAGGTCGCCGAGAACACCGTCCCCGGTTGGTCGACCTGCTCGGCGAAATCAGGAATGGAGACGAGGTCGATCCCCACTCCGACAATGCCCATGGCTGGCCAGGTTAACGGATGACCAAAATCATCCTGCGTGGGACTCGTAGATGTCGTCGTCACCCAGCCGAGCAGCCGGATTCAGCAGCATCGTCGCCTCCTGACGCTTCTCCGGCGCGCTGTGGTCGAAACGACGGTCTGGCGGCCGCTGGTACATCGGCTCACCGCCCGCGATGGCCGAGGCCAGCCTGCGTTGACCGGCCAACAGGCGGGCATCGGCACGGCGCCGGTAGTCGGCGCGCTGGTCCGGATCCAGCGTGGCGATGAACGCCTCGGGGTGCACCAGTGCGACCAGGCCGGACACATGGCCGAACCCGAGGCTGGTCAGCATCCCGGCCTTGAGCGGGAACTTCCCGCCGAGGCGCAGCGTGTCACGCACCCAGACGAAGTGCGCGGAGCCGGCCAGTTCGTCGTCGACGCAATCCAGGCTGCGGTTGGGCGGGATGACCCCGTCCCGCAGCATCTGGCACAGGCCCATCGTCTGGAAGACCGCCGCGCCGCCCTTGGCGTGACCGGTCAGGCTCTTTTGCGACACGATGAACAGCGGGGCGCCCGCGGAGCGGCCCATCGAGTCGGCGAGTCGTTCGTGCAGCTCGGTCTCGTTGGGGTCGTTGGCCAGCGTCGAGGTGTCGTGCTTGGAGATCACCGCGACTTCGTCGGCGCCTACGCCCAGCTTGGCCAGTGCACGAGCCAGCGGCGAGTCCTTGCCGCCGCGGCCCGCGCCCAGGGCACCCAGGCCCGGGGCCGGGATCGAGGTGTGTACGCCATCGCCGAATGACTGCGCGTAGGCCACCACGGCCAGCACAGGCAAGCCCATCTTGAGCGCCAAGTCGCCGCGCGCCAGCAGGATGGTGCCGCCACCCTGGGCTTCAACGAAGCCCAGCCGCCGCCGGTCGTTGGGCCGGGAGAACTTCGAGTCGTGGATGCCACGGCCGCGCATCATGCCGGTGTCGGCGGTGGCCGCCATGTCACCGAAGCCAATGATGCCCTCCAGGGTCAGGTCGTCGATGCCACCGGCCACCACCATCTCGGCCTTGCCGAGCCGGATCTTGTCGACGCCCTCCTCGACCGAGACCGCGGCCGTCGCGCACGCGGCAACCGGGTGGATCATCGCGCCGTAGCTGCCGATGTAGGACTGAACCACGTGTGCGGCAACGATATTCGGCAGCACTTCCTGGAAGATGTCGTTGGGCTTGTTGCGGCCCAACAGGTTGCCGTGGTACATGGTCTGCATCGAGGTGCCACCACCCATGCCGGTGCCCATGGTGTTGGCCACCATGCTCGGGTGCACGTAGCGCATCACCTCGGCCGGGCTGAAACCGGCGGTCAGGAACGCGTCGACGGTCGCGACGATATTCCAGACCGCAAGCCGGTCAATGGAAGTCGCCATGTCCGGGCTGATGCCCCACACCGTCGGGTCGAAGCCGGTCGGGATCTGGCCGCCAACAAGCCGCGACAGCTTGTTCTTACGCGGCACCCGGATCTCGGTGCCGGCCTTGCGGATCACCTGCCAGTCGCTGGAATCGAGCACCGGACGAATGACGGTGTGCTCCGGGTCGAAGTCGGCGAAGGCGCGGGCATCGGCCTCCGACGACACCACGAAAGAAAAGTCCTTCTCCAAGAAGACCGACACGAGCAACGGGGAACCGTCATTCGGGTTGATGGCGCCGTCGTCGACGAACTCGCGGACGCCGGCGCGCTCGACCACGGTGTCGTGGTAGCGCTCGACCAGCTCCGACTCGTCGACCAGGTCGCCGGATTCGGTGTCATACCAACCCGGTTGAGGATCGTCCTCCCAGCGGATCAGCCCCGTCGTCCAGGCCAGCTCCAGCACACCGGCCGCAGACAGTTCGTTGTCGACCTCCATCTCGAACCGGGTGCGCGAGGAACCGTACGGGCCGATTTCGGCGCCGCCGACGATCACCACCAGATCCGCCGGATCGATGTCGAGGTCGTCCCATTCCGGAGGTGGTGCCGGGCTGAAGCCGCGCGGCGGCGACGGCAGCGCGGCGATAATGCCCTCGGCCTGAGGCGTTTCGGCCCCGTTTTCTGCGGCCTCCGCCGCATGCTCTTCGCGCGCTTTGGCGGCCAGTTCGGCCATGTCGATGTCGGCGTCGCCGAGCCCGCCGGTCAGGTCCGCCTTGATCGGCGAGTTGGCGGCGGCGACCTTGGACTCCACGTCGCACAAGCCCAGCAGCATGGCCGCCATCTCATCGGTGGAGTAGGTGGTGACACCGGCATCCTCGACGGCGCTGACGATGGCGTCGTTGTGACCCATCAACCCGGTGCCGCGGGTCCAGCCGATCAGTGCGTGCGCCAGGCTGACCCGCGCAGCCCACGAGGACTCCGCGTGCCAACGGCTCACCAGGGCGTCCAGCGCCGACTTGGCTTCGCCGTAAGCGCCGTCGCCACCGAACATTCCGCGGTTGGGCGAGCCGGGCAGCACCACATGCAGTCGCGACGCGATGTCGCGCTCCGCGCCGATCTTCGACAGTCCGCCGATCAGCCGCTGCACGGCCCACAGCAGGACCTTCATCTCCATCTCGGAGCGCGAACCGGCCTCCGAGAGATCGCCGACGACACGCGGTGCCGCGAATGGGAAGAGCAGCGTCGGGGTTTGCGCGTCCTTGATGTGAATCGATTGTGGCCCAAGGCTTTCACTCTGCTCGTGGCCGACCCATTCGACGAGGGCGTCGATGTCGGAGTAGGACGCCATGTTGGCTGCGACCACCCACAGCGCCGCGCCGTAACGAGCGTGGTCGCGGTACAAGGTGCGGTAGAACGCCAGCCGTTCGTCGTCGAGCTTCGACGTCGTCGCGACCACGGTGGCACCGCCGTCGAGCAGTCGTGCGGCCACCGATGCGGCGATCGAACCCTTGGAAGCGCCCGTCACCACAGCTACTTCCTTGCTGTAGGGACCGGGGTGCGGGTTCTCCGCGCCCGCAGCGATCCGGCCGTACAGCGATCCGTGAATCTGATGCCCCGAGGCCAGCGACTTGCCCTGCCACCAGGTGGCCTGGGTTGCAACGACGTGACCGGCGCCCTCAAACCTTTCCGACAGCCGCATCCAGTCGGCGTCAATGTCGCCCTCGTCGGTCAACCAGAGCTTGACCAAGTCTTCACGCGCGCTGGCCCAGCGGTCGTCGAAGACGACCGCCTTCTTGCCGTCGAACACCGGCGCCACCAGACGTGGCCATTCCGAACCTAATTCGGCGGTGACCAAGTCGATGAGCTCGGCATCGGTGGCCGCCGGTGACACATTGACCGGGTCGTCCAGGCCGAGCTGGCCCAGCACCAGGCGGGCCGCCGAGGCGAGCACTCCGTCGCGGCCGGTGATCTGGTCAGTGAATTCGGACAGTGCGGCCGCGTCGATGGTCGCACCGCCGCCGCCACCGCCGGCGGACGGCAGGGCCACCGCAATGCCGCGGCGCGCGGCGACCGAAGTGACCGCGGCGTCAATGACTTTGTCGACGGAGCCGGCGTCGGCCAATGCGCCCTCGTGCAGGTGCCCCATGGCACCGCCACGAACGCTGGTGCCCTCGCGGGTTCCCAGCACTACCTCGACCGTGACGTGTTTGGCCCAACCGTTGCCAAGCTCCCAGGTCTTGCTAACGCGCTCGGCGATGGCACCGGGCCGCTTGCCCGAGGGCCCGAGAACGGTCCGCAGCTGATCGTTGATCGCGTCGGAAAGCACTGGCCCATAAGGCTTGTACGTGCGGGCCAGTTTGGTCACCTGCGACCGTAGCCCGGCCAGGTCGGCCTCGGCAGCGCCGTCGATGGCGCCCAGATTCAGTTCGGAGCCCAGGTCCACCAGCAGCTGGTTGCGCCGCGACGACGCGCCGTCGGTGATGGACTCGATGGAGTCCAGCTCCTCGATCTGGTCGATGCGCATCTTGGCCGACAGCGCGATCAGCGCCAGAGTCGCATCGGCGGCGTCGAACGAAATGTCGTCCGGGCGAGCCGCACCCGACGGAGCGGCCGGCGCGGGCGCGGGTGCCGGTGCGGCCTGCGACCCGGCCGACTCGGCGACCGGCTCCTGGTCGGCCGCCTCATCGATGTGCTCCGGCTCCGGGTCGGTGTCGGTGGCGAACAGCACCGCGGCGTCGCGCTCGGCGTTGAGCACTTCCACTGTGCTGTGGGCGTATTCAGGGAGCTTCAGGGTGTTGGTCGCCAGTCCCGCCACGGTCGGCGCCGACTTCACGCCGATCTCGACCAGCCGCTCCACACCCATGCCGCCGGCGGCCTCCTCGATGAACAGCAGGTCCTGTGTCTCGATCCAGCGCACCGGGCTGGCGAACTGCCACGCCAACAGCTCGATGAAAATCGTGCGCGCCATCTCGAACGGCCGCTCACGCAACCAGGTGTCGTAGTCGGCGAGGATCTCGTCGAGCGGCTCGGCGGGCACCAGATCCCTGATCTCCTGGATGAAGTCGCGATCCAGTGTGAATGGGCGCGGTACCAGGTTGGGGATGTAACGGCCGATGATCAGATCGGGGTTCTTACCACGCGGCATGACGCGATCCAGCGACCGGCGGAACTCCGCCACACCGACCCGCAACACCCGGGAGTGGAACGGAACGTCGATGCCCGGCACCAAGATGAACGAGCGCTTGCCGCCGGTGAGCTCACGGCGCCGCTCCACCTCTTCCTCCAGTGCCTCCAGTCCCCGGACCGTACCGGCGATCGCGTACTGCGAGCCACGCAGGTTGAAGTTCACGATCTCGAGAAACTCGCCGGTACGCTCGGCAATATCGGCGACAAAAGCGGTGACATCGGCGTCGTCGAGGTCGATCTGCGAGGGCCGGATCGCGGCCAGGCGATAGTTGGAGCGACCCAACTCGTCGCGCGGCACGATGTCGTGCATGTTCGACCCGCGATGAAACACCGTTTCCAGCAAGGCTTCCAGCTCGTAGACATCCAGCACGCAGGCCAGTGCGGTGTACTCGCCGACCGAGTGGCCGCACGCGATGGCGCCCTCGACGAAAGCACCCTGCTCGCGCATCTCGGCGACCTGCGCCGCGGCCACCGTCGCCATCGCGACCTGGGTGAACTGCGTCAGGTACAGCACACCGTCGGGGTGGTGGTAGTGCACAGCGCTGGCGATGAGGCTGGTCGGGTTGTCCCGCACCACGTGCAGCACCGAGAAACCCAGGGTGTTGCGGGTGAACTTGTCCGCGCTGTCCCACACCTTGCGGGCCGCCTTGGAGCGGGCGCGGACCTCCATGCCCATGCCCTTGTGCTGAATGCCCTGGCCGGGGAACGCATACACCGTCTTGGGCGCGGCCAGGCGGGCGGTCGCCGACATCACCAGATCCGAACCGATGCGCGCGGCTACCTCTAAAACCTCTGCGCCCTGGTCGATTCCGACACGTTCGACGCGGAAGTCGACCTCGTCGCCGGGACGCACCATGCCCAGGAATCGCGCGGTCCAGCCGGCGAGCCGCGCCGGCGGACGGGCCTGCCCGTCGGTGGCGGTCGCCGCATGCTGCGCGGCGGCAGACAGCCACATGCCATGCACGATGGGCGATTCCAGGCCGGCCAGCAGGGCGGCTGCCTTGTCGGTGTGAATGGGGTTGTGGTCGCCGGAGACCACCGCGAACGGGCGCATGTCGACCGGCGCGGTGATCGTGACGTCGCGACGACGGCGGCGCGGAGTGTCGGTTGCGTTCTCGGATACCGCACCACCGGCCCGGGCCGGGTCGGTGAGTTCGGCGGTACCAGTGCGCCCCAGGATCGCGAATCGCTCTTCGAGGGTGGCGATTACAGCGCCTGCCGCTGAGCTCAAGGTCACCGAGACGGGAACGACGCGACCCATGTCGGTGTCGACGGCCCGCAAAGCCGTTGCGGTGACGGTCAATTGGGCCTGATCTTCGGGCAACTTGCCGACCACGCGGACGGCGTGGTCCAGGTGCACCAAGCTCAGCAGACCCTCCACCACCGGGACACCGGCGTCGGTGACCGCCGAGCCGATCGCCGCGAAAACCGCTGGCCAGCAAAGGCCGACGAGCGCGTCGGGCACGGTGGTGAGGCTGGGTGCCAGCGGCTCACCGAAGGTTGCGGTGACCCCGGTGTGGTCGGCGACCCGTTCGGGATCCCAGTCCACAGTCACGGTGGCTGTCCCGTCGGTGACCTCGGGCAAGAACTCCGGCCCGTCCACACCGGCAGCGATCGCCAGCACCGCGCGCATGGCGGTGGCGGCGTCCTCGGTGCCGATCACCGGCGTACCGCCCTCAATGGTGTTGGCGGGCAAGGTGAACGGGATGTCGACCCAGGTGCCTGACACCGGCACACTGAGCACGACTTGGTCATCGCGCTGAACCTTGAGCCGGGCTCCGGTGGATGAGTGGGTGGCGCGGCGGCTCTCCGGTCCATCGTGGACCAGCCAGTCACCCGGATCAGCGATCCGGTGAACCGGGTTGGTCGCGGTGCGGCCGGCCCACAGCACATCGGGCGCATCCAGCACGACGGCCAGCGGCCCGGTCACGTCGGGTCGGCCCCGCCGACGCGACGTAACGTCTTGCGGCTCAAAACCTGCGGCCAGCACCTCGTCGATGGCGGCCTGCTCGAAGCGGTCCAGCAGCTCGCCGACGGGTTCGTCCATCCGGGTGATGCCGGCCACCGCCGCGGTGCCCGGGATGATGCATACCTGGTCGGCGTCGTAGCGGGCGTCGTGCGCCTGCCACAGCGAGTCACTGCGCCACCAGCGCCGGACATCCTTGTCGATCACCGGCACGAAATTGACCGGCTTGCCCAGGGTCTTGCACAGGGTGACGAAGAACGGCACATCCGCGGGATGCAGTTGCACGGTTGCGGCGTCCGGGTAGCGCGCAACCAGTGCGGCGATCGCCTGATCCGGGTTCTCCAGCACCGCCGGGTCGGTGAAGACCGTCTCGATCGGGCCGAAATCCTGTGGATGCAAACGTGCTTCGGCGCGTTGCAGCATCTGCTCGAACCGGTCGCGCCAGGTGTCGGCCAGCCACGGGCTGCCCGGTGCGGCGGTGTCGGCGGTGGAATCGCCCTCGCCGATGGTCAACTCGACGTAGCGCTGCAACCACTGCTGGTAGGTCATCTCCCCGACATCGCCGAAGTAGGGCTTGGCGGTGTTGGCCATCGCCGCGATGATCTCGTCGCGGCGCTCCGCGACCGCGTCGGCGTCGCCGGCCACCTCATCGAGGAGCCGGCCGCATCGCGAGGCGGTGTTGTCAATCTCGTGGATGTCCGCGCCCAGCTGGCTACGGCTGGAAGCCATGCCGCCCTGCGCTTTTCCGGCGCTGATCCAGTGGTCGGTGCCCTGTGTCTCGACCAGCATCCGCTTGACCGACGGCGACGTGGTGGACTCGAGCGTCGCCATCGCGGCGGTTCCGACCAGGATGCCGTCGATGGGCATCAACGGGAAGCCGTACGGTTTCGCCCAGCGCCCGGACAGGTATTCGGCGGCCCGCTCGGGGGTGCCGATACCGCCGCCGACGCAGACGGTGATGTTGGACCGCGAGCGCAACTCCGAATAGGTCGCCACAAGCAGGTCGTCGAGGTCTTCCCAGGAATGGTGACCGCCCGCGCGGCCGCCCTCGACGTGCATGATTACCGGCTTGGTGGGCACTTCGGTGGCGATGCGGATGACCGAGCGGATCTGCTCGATGGTGCCCGGCTTGAACACGACGTGGCTGATGCCAATCTCGTTGAGTTCGTGAATCAGCTCGACGGCATCCTCAAGTTCCGGGATACCGGCGCTGATCACCACCCCGTCGATCGCCGCACCCGACTGGCGGGCCTTTTGCACCAGCCGCTTGCCACCCACCTGGAGCTTCCACAGATACGGGTCGAGGAACAGCGCGTTGAACTCATAGGTGCGCCCGGGCTCGAGCAGTCCGGACAACTCCTCGATGCGGTTGGCGAAGATCTCTTCGGTGACCTGCCCGCCGCCGGCCAGTTCGGCCCAGTGCCCCGCGTTGGCCGCGGCGGCGACGATCTTGGCGTCGACGGTGGTCGGGGTCATGCCCGCCAGCAGGATGGGTGAGCGGCCGGTCAGCCGGGTGAACTTCGTCGAGAGCTTGACGCGGCCGTCGGGCAGCCGGACCGCCGTCGGTGCGTAACTCGACCAGGGCCGGGCCACCTCGGGGGTGGCGCCGACGGTAAAGAGGTTGCGCTGCCCACCACGGGTCGCCGCGGGCACTATGCCGATGCCAAGGCCGCGGATCACCGGCGCGGTCAGCCGGGTCAGGATGTCGCCGGGGCCCAGGTCGAGAATCCACCGAGCTCCCGCGTCGTGGACGCGGGTGATCTCGTCCACCCAGTCGACCTTGCGGACCAAGATGGACTCGGCCAGCTCGCGCGCTAACGTGACATCGAGTCCCACCTTTTCGGCCCAGCCCCCGACGATGTCGATACCGTCGGCCAGCCGCGGGGTGTGAAAGCCGACCTCCACCCGCACCGGATCGAACATGGGCGCGAAGACGTCGCCGCCCCGGATCTTGTTCTTGCGGTCGGCCTCTTCCTTCTCGGAGATCTGCCGGCAATAGAGCTCGAAACGCGACAACTGCTCGGGGGTGCCGGTGATGACGACCGATCGCCGGCCGTTGCGAATGGACAGCACTGGGGGCAGCACAGTGCGAACGTCTTGCGCGAACTCGTCGAGCAACCGACCAATGCGCTCGGGGTCGGCGTTGGTGACGGACACCATCGGCGGGCGATCGCCGAGGATGGAGATTCCGCGCCGACGGGCCACCAGCGTTCCTGCCGCACCGATCAGCTGCGCCATGGCCAAGAGCTCGACGTCGCGTGCGCCGGCGGCCTTGAGCGCCTCCACTGCCAGCACCCCCTGCGAGTGCCCTGCCAGGGCCACCGGCGGCGTCGCAATAAGGTCCATGCCCTGGCGCGCCAGGGCACGCATGGCCGCGATCTGGGTGAGCAGCACGCCGGGCACCGACACCGCGGCCGACGTCAGGTGCTTGTCCAACGGGACCTGATCTTCGGCCGCCAGCGCGCGTACCCACCGCAAGGGCTCGAAGCCGACCGGACGCACCACGACCAACTCCCGGGCGACCGGCTCTAGCAGCAGTTCCACCTCGCCGACCAGCGTTGCCAAGTCGGATTCGATCCCGGCCGAGGACACCAGTTCTTCGAGGGTCTCCAGCCAAGCGCTGCCCTGGCCGCCGAACGCGACGGCATACGGCTCGCCGGCCGCAAGACGATCGACTAGAGCATGTGCGCTGTGCGGGCCAGTCCCTTCGCGGTTGGCGGACACCCGGTCGTGTTCGTGGATCGTCACCTCTACGTCTCCCTGCGTCCGTCTTTACGTTTCGTTCTGCGAGTCAGCACCTGCGGGCAGGCGTCGTCGATTCGGCTTTGAATCGGCGCCAAAACAAATCGGCTGACCTCGTTGTCGTCTGTGTTGTCGTGGGGCCGGTCCATCGGTCTGAGGCGGCACCCGAGACTGCACCGGCTCACATAAGGGTGTCATAAGGATTTCGGCCCAATCGGCAGGTTGATCGGTTACTGGTGAGTTCTACGCGCGGGTAACCGTGTCCTGGGTAACACCCGGTTTAACCGGGCGTGCGGATGTCCGGAACAAACGTCCTGCATGTAGGTGGTTACGGTCGAGTAGCTACAATAGCGCTGATCAAGGCAGTATTGTTATAGAATCGTTATCTTGAAAATTTGACCGCCCGGAATCGCCTTGTGCTGCGTCAGCCGCGCGCTCGTGCATCCACCGAGATTTCCGGCGCCGAGAATTGAGCGAACGACTGTTTGCTGGAGCGCCCGGCGCCGACAATCCGGCGGGCCCTCTGCCTCAGATCACGCTCACATCGTGCTCAGATAATTAGGCCCACTGCCCGAATTGGGGCTTGAGTATGTCGTTGACGTCGACACCGATTCCGCCGACGGAGCGCTTGTCGATCTCGACCTGGTGCAGATCCGCGGCCGGGTGGGTGTACCCCTTGGGCGAGCCCCAGTTGTGCTGCCAGTAGTAGGAGCCCAAGCCGTCGTGCAGCGCCCAGTCGATCGTTTTGGAATTGGCGTACACCCCGGTGCGCTGGTGTCCGATCACCGATTCCCAGGCGCGCAGATACGGCACCACATGCTCTTTGTACTGGTCAAGCGACGGATTGTCGTCGATCGAGACGTAGATGGGCGCGTTGGCGGGACCGCCGGCCTCGGCGTGCAACTGCGTTCCGCGCTGGGCATGGTGCTGGCCGGCGCCGGCACCGCCCAACCAGTCAGCGGAGCTGGCCTTGCCGTACTGATAGCAGGAGACGATTTTCAGGCCGTTACCGCTCAGGTCACGCGCCTCGCTGACCTGCATCGGCTTGCCCAGCATCCAGTCGCCGCCGGGCCGGCGATCGGACACGTACCGGATCGCACCGGCGTGCGCCGGCGGCCCTGATCTGGCCGGCGGGGATAACTCCGGCCGAGTAGTCCAACAAGGTGCCAAGTGAACCCGCCGACGCCGGCGCCGCGCGCAACGACGCCGCCGCAACGCCCAGAGCCTAGCAGACCCGGCGTCGCGGCCGCGAATTTGAGCACGTCACGCCGCGGGACCCCCATATGCCACAGGGTATGACAGAACCACCAGCAGACACACTGGCCACAATCAGTCACATCTGTATCACAATGGCGCAACCCCCAACCCTCCCTGCAAGTATTAAGATAGTAACTTTAGGGCTCAGCGGAGGATCTCTGATGGACCATGACCAGCTCATCGACCTGACCCGGCGCGCTTTGAAGCTCGCCCGCGACAAGACCACTGACCTCGCGCCCCGGCAACACACCGTCGATGCGCGGGACTACACATCCCAGGACCGGCACCAATGCGACATCGCCATGCTGATGTCCAGCCCGCAGTTGGTCGGCTACGCCTCGGAGCTGGCGGGCCCTGGGGCGTACTGCACCAAGACGGTGATGGGCCGATCCATCTTGCTGACCAGAACATCGGACGGTTCGGTCAAGGCATTCAACAACGTCTGCCTGCACCGGCAGGCGCAGGTGGTGACGGGGTGTGGCACGGCGAAGCGGTTCAGTTGCCCGTACCACGCGTGGACGTACGACAACACCGGACTGTTGGTCGGCTTGCCGGGCCGCGAGGGCTTCCCCGAGATGACCGTCAAGTCCGACGGTTTGGCCGAACTTCCGGCCACCGAATTCGCCGGATTCCTCTGGGTAGCACTAGAACCCGGCGCCACCCTGGATGTCGCCGCGCACCTGGGGCCGCTTGCCGACGAACTCGACTCGTGGGGTGTCGGACGGTGGTCTCCGCTGGGCGAGAAGGTGCTGGACTCCCCGATCAATTGGAAGCTGGCCGTCGACACCTTCGCGGAGAACTATCATTTCGCCACCGTTCACCGGCAGACCTTTGCCACCATCGCCCGCAGCAACTGCACCGTTTTCGACTCGTACGGACCGCATCACCGATTGATTTTTCCGCTCAACGCGATCCTGGAACTGGACAGCGTTCCCGAAGATCAATGGGACCCGTTCCACAACATGGTCGTGATCTACGCCCTGTTCCCGAACATCGTGCTGTCGGTGACCATCGCCAACGGCGAGCTGTTCCGGATCTACCCCGGCGACCAACCGGGCAGATCCATCACCGTTCATCAGAATTCGACCCCCCTGGACCTGTCCGACGAATCGGTCGCCGCCGGTGCTCAGGCCGTCTTCGACTATGCCCATGCCACGGTGCGCGACGAGGACTACAAGCTTGTCGCGGGTCTACAGGCCAACCTCGCGTCCGGTGCGCGGAAGCAACTGGTGTTCGGGCGCAACGAACCGGGACTGCAGCATCGCCACATCACCTGGGCGCAGGCGCTTACCGAGGCGCGAGTGGTCAAAGTGCAACAGCATTGCCCGGCGCCGATGAGTCAATCCGCCGACAGTACCGCCGTCAGATCGTCCACAATGGCTGCGAGCGGCCCTTCCCCGTTGGCGCGCAGCGTCGCCAACACCTCTAGCGCCTGGTCGCGACGTCTCGAAGTCACCAACGGCACAGCCTGATCGACCAGGCTGATGAGCTCGGGGTCGGGCGTTTCGCAGTTGCGAACGGTCGCGGCCAGCACGTCGACCAGCTCCCAATCCCGGTACAGCGCAAGGGAACGCTCGTTGAAGGCGAAGCCGCTCACCGGTTGTCCGTTCAGCGTTCCGCGGTAGCGGTAGGGACCTTCCATGTATTCGATCGGCAGGCCATGCGCGGGGGCGGCCACCAGCGGTTCTCCCACGATATCGAGTTGAATTGTGGCGCAGGTGATCCGGTGGCGATCCGGCATGTACCGGGCCCGCGCGGGCGGGCGCACCAGGGGCCGGACCGATTCCGGCCAACGGACGTAGCTGGTGACCGCGACCTCGATGTCTTCTGCGCACTCCGGCGGCTGGGACGAGTCGGGATAGCTCGTCGTGATGCCGGTAAACGGTTGCAGCGCGTTGCCGTTGGTCCGGTCGAACTGCCGCCAGATGCTCATGTCGACGCCATTGTCGAAATTGATCGTGCGCCATTCGTGGGATCTGGCGCGTGGGTCTCCCCCGGTTCCGCCGCCGCCGGCATATTTCGGAAACCACTGCCGGTCCACGTGCCCGGCGCTGCCGCTGACCTGCTCGACGACGTCACCCCAGCGCAATGTCCCGGTCATCGCCATTCCGGTCTGGAAGTAGGAGTATGTGTCGCTTTGACCGAAGCAGATCATCTTGCCGTTGTACGTCGAGGCGCCCACCGGTGTTGGTGCGCGCGTTGGTGTTACGGCCATGTCCAGCCGCATGGGGCGACCGTCGTGATCCTCGCCGACCAGGCTGATGCGGTAGGTATAGGGAAGCGGTTCGCCCTCGTCATCGCGGCATGTGGTCCACGATGCGGTGCCGGCGCCACTGTGGTATTTGAGGTCGAGCTGTCCGGTGGCCATGGCCAGCTTGCGCTGCGCACCGGGCTTCATGTTGGCCGGCGGCATGTCGTAATCCGTGTAGGTGCCGTAGTCGCCGCTATCGAGATCGAACAGCGCCATCGTGTAGAAGTCCGCGACGACCGTCCCGCCCGGCCGGTTCTTGTTGAAGATGGTCAGGAATGCCAGCGCGCGGCCGGACTCGGCGTCGAGTTGGCCGGCGATGAACCACGTATCGGACTCCTGGTCGGGATGCTCACCTTCGGCGGCCGGAAAGTCCAGCTGGGCGTCACCGGGCACCAGCTGGAACGGGTAACTGCGCCAATCGCTATCCATATCAGCCTCACTGGCAAATCCCGCTTTTTTGGCTATGTTAGCATCAATAGCGAACTTACCGTCGCTGCCCCGAGGTGGACCCCACATGACGGAAAATCCCAGCCAGCGTTCATATGACGAACTGTTCGTCGGCGGGCGCTGGCGCAAACCCGCCGACCCGCAGCAACTCGCGGTC
Source organism: uncultured Actinomycetota bacterium (assembly GCA_963840045.1). Classification (GTDB taxonomy): domain Bacteria; phylum Actinomycetota; class Actinomycetes; order Mycobacteriales; family Mycobacteriaceae; genus Mycobacterium. Next base: position 95,506 of record CAWIXL010000003.1, read on the forward strand.
ATCTCCCCCCACTCTGAAGAGCCCATCGGCCACGTAGAGCTCGCGGGCCCCGAGGATGTCGACGCGGCCGTCGCCGCCGCGCGGCAGGCATTCGACCACGGCCCGTGGCCGCGGATGGAGCCCCGGGAGCGCATCGCCAAGCTCGAACAGTTAGCGGGCATCTACGCCGGGCACATCGACGAAATGGCCGACCTGATCACCGCGGAGATGGGATCTCCACGCAGTTTCAGCCGGCTTGGCCAGGCAGCCGGCGCGGCGTCGATGATCCACCTGACGCTGGCCGTCGCCCGTGACTTCCCGTGGGTGGAACGTCGTCAGGGCGTGCTGGGCGAAGCGCACCTGCGCCGGACGCCGGTGGGCGTGGTCGGCGCGATCGTGCCGTGGAACGTTCCCCAGTGCCTGATCATGCCCAAGCTGATCCCCGCCCTCGTCGCGGGCTGCCCGGTCGTCCTGAAGCCGGCGCCCGAAACACCTTTGGACGCTTTGTGGTTGGCCGAGATGATCGAGCAGGTCGGCCTGCCTGAAGGGGTGGTGTCGGTGCTCCCCGGCGGATCCGATGTCGGCGAGGCGCTGGTCCGCCATCCCGGCGTGGACAAGATCGCGTTCACCGGATCCAGCGCCACCGGGCGACGCATCGCCGCCCTCTGCGGCGAGCAGCTGAAACGGGTGAGCCTGGAACTTGGCGGCAAGTCGGCGGCGATCATTCTCGACGACGCCGACATCGGCAAGACCGTGGCCGGGTTGAAGACGGCCGGCTTGATGAACAACGGACAGGCCTGCGTGGCGCAAACCCGGATCCTGGTCAGCGAGCGGCGTCACGACGACGTCGTCGACGCGCTGGCCGAGATGATGGCGGGCCTGCGAGTCGGGGATCCCGCCGACGAGGCGACCGACATCGGACCCCTTGTCGCGCAACGGCAACAACGCCGGGTCCAGGACTACATCCGGTCCGGGCAGCAGGAAGGCGCCCGCATCGTGCTCGGCGGCGAGCACAGTCCGGCAGACCGCGGCTGGTATGTCCACCCGACGTTGTTCACCGACGCCACCAACGACATGCGCATCGCGCGGGAGGAGATATTCGGTCCGGTGCTGACCGTGCTGCGCTACCGCGACGAGGACGACGCGGTCCGCATCGCCAACGACAGCGACTACGGTCTGGCCGGTTCGGTGTGGACCGCCGACACCGCCCACGGCCTCGAGATCGCCGCCGGCGTACGCACCGGGACCTACGGGATCAACATGTACATGCTCGACATCAGCACGCCGTTCGGCGGCTTCAAGCAGTCCGGCATCGGACGTGAGTTCGGGCCGGAAGGACTCGACGAGTATGTCGAGCTGCAGGCGGTCCTGTGCCGGGGAAAAATGCCGAAGATGCCTGCTCTCAGGGATGTCCGGGATTCTCGGGCGACGGGTGCTCCGGCATCTGCAGGGTGAGCTCGACCGGGCAGCACAGCGCGCCGTGCTGATTGGTCACTGCTATTTCAATGTCGACAAGGTGGCGGGGCGGGTCCACTGAAGTGTCCAGTCGCTTGGCCACCGCGCGGCCACGGCCGATCATGGTGTCGCCGGCATAGACCGACGCGGCAAGCCGCATGGAGCGGCGTACCACGCGGCTACCGGGGCCGGCCCAGTCGGTCGCGATGCGGTCGGCGAATCCGGCGAGGTGCATGGTGTTGACGTAGATCGTTGGGTTGCCTTGACTTTGGGCATATCCGGGATCGAAATGGCCAGGGAAATAGTCCCAGGTCGCCCCCGCGTTTTCCACCACCCGCTGGTAGCTGATCTGGTCGACCACCTCAGGCAGATCGACGGGAACGTTGATCTGGTTCCAGTCCAGATCGACGCCGGTCACGAGGACGTCCCGGCGGACGCTCCCGGCCCCGGGGTGAATCTGAACAAGGTGTTGCGGTTTCTGGCGACCACGTCGCCGTCCTGACGGCGATAGGTCTCCAGCGTCTGAACGAAGTGACCGACACCCAGCCGGGTCCGCTTCTCCGGCGACACCGACACCAGCTCCTCGACGACGGTGAGCACGTCGCCTTCGACGATGGGCTGCAGAAACTCAACGTCGTTGGCCGCGTTGATGAATGTGGTGCCCGGCAACGGCACCCGCAGCACGATCCCGGCCGCCGGCGGCGTGGCTGTGCCTTGATCGGAGCCGTGATCGGATGGCCGCCACGGCGGAGGTATCAGCCAGCCCATCAACAAGGCAGGCGGGGCCAGCAGACCTCCCCATTTCTCCCGGGCGTACTCGGCGTCCCAGTACGAACGATTGCCGTCGTGCACCATCGCGGCGAACAACTGGATCCGCGCGCCGCTGACCGGCGTCGCCGCAGTGCGGGGTTCGGTCGCCGCGCCGACCATCGCAAGCGCGTCCTCGTAGCTACCGAAGGCGAGTTCGTAGCTCACCTGGTAGCGAGGGTCCTGCTCCACGTAACGGGGCCGCTCACATGACGAGCGGGTGCCGGCTCGGCACCATGTCCCACTCGAGTGCACGCGAAGTGAAGTACCAGCCGCCTCGCTCGTAGATCAGCGCATCCCGGTAGAGCCCGGTGGCCCGCAGGGTGGTGTCGCCGTACGCGGAGGCGAAAAGCACTGCGACACAACGCTGGGTCGCGTGGACACCGTCGACATGGATCTCATGATCGACCGTGACCAGGCGCTGCCCGTCGCCGCCGTCAAAGGCCGCGCGCAGATCGCTGAACAACTCGCCATCACGGGCGTAGGTGGCACCGGAATGGCGGAACGTGGCGATCCACCGGTCACGGTCGCCCGCCGAGTAGGCCCGGTTCTGCCGAGCGCTTACATCCAGGATGCCGGCGCGACTGGTCGCGGCGTGGAGCATCTGCTGTTCCTGATAGCTCATGGTCATCTTTGGCTCCCCAGCCTCTCGCGGACGGACAGTAGTAAAACGATGTTACGTAACATTAACGTAACCTACCGGCTGACAATATAGCCCTGTTTTTCGCGATCCCAGACGCCCGGATTTAAACCCCGTTTACGCAGTAAGTCTTTACGTATTCTTCCGATGACGTTCTTCGGAAGTTCATCTGACGGTCTCGACGAATCGTGGCACGCAGAAGTACGGCATCCGGGTGGCGCAGAAATCGAGCAGCTCTGCACAATTCAATGTAGCCCCGGGGCGCAGCGTCACGATCAGCAGAATGTCGTCCTCGCCCAACTCGCTGGGCACTCCGACTGCCGCGGCTTCCGCCACCGCCGGATGGCGCATTACAACGGTCTCCACCTCAACCGAAGAAATGTTCTCACCGCGCCGGCGCAGCGAATCTTTAATACGGTCGACATACGTCAGGTTTTGATCCGCGTCGAGCCTGCCCAGGTCTCCGGTGCGGAACCACTCCTGGTGCGAGTCGACATGCAGCCCTGGGCTGTCCCCGGGAGTTACATAGCCTTCGCTCATCACGTGCGGGTAGCGGGGGCGGCAGGCGATCTCCCCGACCGTTCCCGCGGGCAGCGGGTTTGCGTCAGCATCGACGATGCGCACGTCGAAATTCGGGTTCGGGCGGCCAGATGTTCCTGGAACTCCTTCGTCGGCAACACTTTTGACGGCGATCGGAAAGGCCTCGGTCATGCCGTACATCGTGACGATACGACAGTTGTAGCGCTTTTCGATGTCGCGGTAGGAGTGCGCGTCGATCGGGGCCGCGGAGATGAACCGCAGCGGTAGCTGGGCGTCACGGGAATCGGCAGGCAGATTCTGCAGCATCGAAACCATCGCTCCGGCACCGGCGAATCCGATGGCACCGCGGGCACGCACGTCGTCCCAGACTTCCCCGGGATGGAAGGCGGCGGCCAGCACGGTCGTTCCGCCGACCAGCAACGGCGCCAGCACACTGGGCGCCGCGCTGAGGTGGAATAGGGGCATCGCGGTCCACAGCGCCTCGCCGGCGGCCAATTCCCAGGCCGAAGCCACGGTTGCGGCTACCGAGAACAGGTAGTGCCAGGTAGTGGCAACCGCTTTCGACGGTCCGGTGGTGCCCGACGTGAAGAACAGCGCTCCCACCTCGTCGGACCGGGCAACGCTGTCTGGAGCGCTGCCACCGCGCTCAAGAGCGCTACGAAGCGAATCATCCTGCACCACAATGCTCAGGGGGGAGGTCACCGTGTCTAACCGGTCGGTGAGCTCGTCGACGCGCGGGCGTCGCTCAGCGTCGGTAAAGATCACCTTGGCCTGCGACAACCGCAGGGTATGCAGCAGGAAGTCACCCTTGTTCGCGGCATTGACCGCCGCGCTCACCGCGCCGATGCGAGCCGCGCCCAGCCAGAAGTAGACCCATTCGGGGCAGGTGGCGGTGAACAGCGCCACGCAGTCGCCGGCGCGGACACCCAGATCGATCAGCAGGTTCGCCGCGGCGCAGGACCGCTGCCGCATCTGCTCGAATGTCACGTCGGTGCCGGCAATCGACATCATCACCCGGTCGGGATGCTGCTCGGCTCGTCGATCCAGCACCGCCGGCACGGTGAAGCCATCGACGCCGAAATCGGAGGGACCCAGCGGCCCGCTCATCAGGCTGCCTCAGCCTTCGGAGGCCGCCGGGTCGGGCTCACCCTCGGCGGTGTAGCCGAAGTCCGTCGGCGACGCTTGCTTGCCCGGGTAGAAGCGGTGCGCCCAACGCCGCAGGGCGGCATAGTCGTGTGCTTCTTCGGGCGCCAGGTTCGGCTTCTCCAGGTATTTCATGTTCTCCCAGGTGAAGAAGTCCTGTTTGATGACCTCTTGCTGCAGCGCCAGGAATTTGGCGGCGCGGCCGGTGGGCACGGCGCCGGTATCGCCGGGCTCACGGATGGAGGCCTGGGTATAAAAGTAGTCGGTGTAGTCCTCGTCGACCGGCGTCTGTCCGGTGACCTGGACGGTGGCCACCAGCTCACTCGGGAAGCGGACAACCCCAAGGCCCAGTGAGTAATTGTCGTAGATGATCTTGGCGTCGACGGGCCCGTTCGGGGTCAACCAGGTCGCCGCACGGCCGCCTCCGAAATGGGCGTTGACGGTCGCGTGCAGGTGGTAACCGGCTACCTCGAACGATGAGGTCGTGGCCGGATTGGCGGCCTTGTGCACGTATTGAACGTGGTACGGGTCGGCGGCGTTTTCGATGATCATCTGCGGGTGCACCTTGACCCGGTTCAACATCTGGGTGTGCGGGTGCAACGGGTAGTACTCGTCGGTTTCCAGTTCGGGCAGCACGGGGGGCTGCCAGTACGGCGCCCGGCCATGACGCTCGTGCCAGACGATGATGAAGCCGTACCACTCCATGCTCGGGTAGCTGCGGATGCGGACGTTGTTCTTGCAGCCGATCTTGCTGTACGGGATCAGCGCGTTGGTACCGTCACCGCGCCAGTGCCAGCCGTGCCAGGGGCAGACGATTTCCTCGCCTTCGATGGTGCCGCCGACACCCAAGTTGGCGCCAAGGTGCTGACAGTAGGCGTCCAGCACATGCACCTTGCCGGACGCGGTGCGGAACAGCACCAGCTCCTCACCGAAGTAGTGCGCGCGCTTGACCTCACCGGGGGCCAGGTCGGATGCGAAGGCGACGATGAACCAGCCCGTCGGGAACCGGTACGTCGACAGGGCGATGCCGGCCGAGCCGAACTCCTGTTCCGACGGGTCCCCGGCGGATTCTGACGCCGGGTCCGAAATCGTATGCGTCACGTGCTCTCCGTTTCCCACGCGGCCGAGCGCAACTGGGCCGCCCTCAATTCACCGCGGTTCGACGACTAGGTCTATTTTTACTATTTTAAGCATAGAACGTCAACGCGGCGTGGAGGTGTCGGATGGGACGAGGTAGCCAATGACGTCTGTGACAGCCGATCTTTCTGATTCCGCCTTATGGCGCAATGGCTTTCCCGATGAACTATTCGCCGAACTGCGCCGCACCCGGCCACTTTTCCGGCACGAGCACACCCCGGGTGTCGCTCGGCTGTTCTCCGGGAACCTGCAGCGCGAGTTCTGGATGACCAGCAAGCACCGGCATGCGGTGCGCCTGCACCGGGACGTCGACTCGTTCACCGCGGTCGACGGCCCGCTCATCCAGCCGGTGCACATGTTCGCGTCGTACCCGACCATCATCAACATGGACCCGCCGGCGTTGAACAAACGCCGAAAACTCATCTCCAACGCGTTCAATCCGCGGGCAATCGCCAAGCTGGAGGCCGGAATACGGGCGCGCGCGGCGGGGATGATCGACCACCTGCTCGCCGAGGGCGGCGGCGACTGGATCGAAGACATGGCCGACGCGCTGCCGATGACGGTCATCGGCGACATCATCGGCATACCGGAGGAGGATCGGCCCCGGATCTACGACTCCTTCGACCGCATCCTCAAAGCCCGGTCGCCGGAAGCGAGGCTGACCCGCGAGCAGGAAGTCGAGTGCTACACCACGATCTTCGGGTACGCGATGGAGCTCACGGCAGAGAAGCGGCGCAATCCCGGCGACGATATCTGGAGCACGCTGGCGTCCGCCGTCATCACCGGTGAAGACGGTGAGCAGTTCAGTCTGCCCGCCAACGAACTTGAGTTCTTCTTCTTCGTGCTGGCCTTCGCCGGCAGCGACACCACCAAGAACGCCATGGCCACCGGGCTGCAGGCGTTTGTCGCGAATCCCGAGCAGATCGAGCGCTATCGCGGGGAGGAAGCGGTGCGGTCGAACGCCGTTGAGGAGGTACTGCGCTGGGCGTCACCGGTCGCGTACTGGACGCGCACCGCGAAGGTGGACGTCGAGATGGACGGCGTGCACATTCCGGCGGGCGACCGGGTGGTGTCGATGCTGCGTTCGGCGAACCGGGACGAGGAGGTCTTCTCCTCGCCCTTCACCTTTGACATCGGCCGACATCCGAACCCGCACGTGGCATTCGGCGGCGGCGGACCACACCACTGCCTGGGCGCCATGCTGGCGCGCGCCGAACTTCGCGCGGTGTTCGACGAATTGCTGCTGCGCTGCGATGACATCACCCTGGGTCCGGCCAAAGTGGCCCACCCGAATTTGCTCACCAACATGTCGATCTACGACGAGATGGCGATAACGGTCACCGCGCGGCGGTAAGTCACTCAGCCCTGGACCGACGGGCCGAATGCGGCGAACACGGCCAACGGGTCCAGGTAGTCGCGCCAGTGCACGATCTTGCGATCCCGGATCGTGATGACGGAGATGAATCGGTTGAGGTAGGGCGCACCAGTGCGCACCACGGTTCCGTGCATCGTGTACTCGAGAATCACGACCGCCTGCTCGGGGTCGTAGTAGCGGTACACGTCGCTGCTCTTAGTTTGAACGATCGATTCCCCGTAATCGGAGTACAGCTCGGCCAGCGCTTCGCGCCCGACGATTCTGCGCGGGTAGTCCGGGACGGTGATGATGTACTCGACCACCACGTCCTCGGCGTGCATATCGAAGAAATCGGTCCCGTCGACCAAGCCGCTTACGGCCTCGGCGACGACCTCGAAGTAGGGCCGCATCGCGGCGTACTTCGCCATGTCTCGCGACGTCACGGACGCCTCAGTCACATAGCCGCAGCGCGGCCTTGGGGCACTGTTCCACCGCGGCGCGGACGTCGATCTCCCGGCCCGGCGGCACCTCGCCGTCGGCGATTTGCACGACGTCCTCGTCGCCCAGCTCGAAAATGTCGGGGGCGATCGATTCGCAGAAGCCGTTGGCCTCACACTGGTCTGGGTCGACGATCACGCGCATCAGCTGCTCCTTACTTTTTGAGGCCGGCCGGACGGGTTCCGATCACCCCGCTGGCCGCCAGCTCCGCGAGATCTTCCCCGGTCAGCCCGCACCGATCGCGCAGCACCTCTCCATTGTGCTCGCCGAGCGTCGGCGGCGGTCGATTGAGCCACCTGCGCTGCCCGACCAGCCGGGCGAACGGCGGACAGGGATACAGGCCGGTCCCGGTGCTCGGGTGATCGAGCGTCTCGAAAAATCCCCGATCCCGCAGTTGCGGATTCTCGGTCACCAACGACGGCGACACCACCGGAGCGGCGGGGATACCCACCCCGGCCAGACGCTCCACCGTGGCGTCACGCGGCTGACCGGCGAACCAGTCCCGCAACCGGGTGTCGATCTCGTCGGCCCGCTGGTGCCGTACGGCGACGGTGGCCAGGCCGTCACACCAGGACGGGCGGCCCATCAGATCGGCCAGTGCGCGCCACTGTTCGTCGTCTTGCACGGTGACCGCGATCCAATCGTCGCCTCCGCCGGCACACCGGTAGAGGTTCTGGATGGCCCGGCCCTGACCGCGGTTGCCCCGGCGGCTCAGCGTCACACCGAACACCTCGTGTTCCATCGGCTGGATTGCGGTGACATTGAGCACCGTCTCGATCATCGGTAGCTCGACTTGCTGGCCCGTGCCGGTGCGTTCGGCGAAGTGCAGCGCGGCCAGCACCGCGAACGCGGCGTGCACCCCGGCCAGCGGATCACAGGCTCCGCGCGGCGTCACCGGCGGATCCTCCGGCAGTCCGGTGACCCAGGCCAGCCCGGCGATCTGCTCCATGGTGGGCGCGAATCCGACCCGATCCCGCCACGGACCGGCCAGGCCGAATGCCGGCATCCGGGCGACGACGAGCTTGGGGTTGACCTCGAGCAACACGTCGGCGGTGAGCCCGAAGTTGTCCATCACTCGCGGCGAGAAGTTCTCGATCACGATGTCGGCGCCGGCGGCCAGCCTGAGGAATAACCCACGACCTTCTGCGGAGCCCAAATCCAGTGTGACCGAACGCTTGTTGGTGTTCATCGCGTGGAACACCCAGCCGTACTCCCACCAGTCGTCGACGTCGGTGCGCATGCCGCCCGAGTAACGGATGCCGTCGGGCCGCTGTATCGACTCCACCTTGACGACGTCGGCGCCGAACGCCGCCAGCAAGTTTGTGGCCGCCGGCCCAGCCCAGAAAGCGGTCAAATCGACGATGCGGAGACCCTTGAGCGGCAACCCCTGCGACTCCGCGCTGCGCTCGAGTTCGCGCTTGGGCCAGGGTGATTCGCCGTTATCCGCGCCGGGCGCTGCGGTGTCGCGCAGCGGCGCGGCCGCACACTGCGACATCAGCCATGGTGCGCGGGGCTGATGGAAACCGGCCGGACTGCGGACGAACACCTCGCGGTCGGTCGTGTACTCCATGTCGCGGATCGTGGAGCCGTTGCCCAACGCGGCGATCGGAAGGCGGAACAGTTGGCCGAGCTCGACGATCTCCGCGACGGTGCGTTCGGCCATCCACGGGCCGATGTGTTGGCGGATAAAGTCCCGGTATTCCCAGCGGCCGATCTGAAAGCGCAGCTGGGGAATCTCCTCGAACTGGGGGCAATCGACCATCGCGGCGAAGTCAAGCCATTGCTGACCGGTGACCATGGTGATCCCGACGTAGCCGTCCTGGGCCGGTTCGATCGACGGTACTTCCAGGGTGCGCCGGACCGGCGGAACCCGCAGCAGCTGCGAGTGCAGCCATTCGCTGCTCTGCATCAGGGTCATCGCCTCGAGCATCGACAGGTCGAGGTGCTCACCCTGGCCGCCGCGCTCGACGCGGCGGCGGACCGCCAGCACGCCGAACGCCGCGAACACGCCGCCCATGTACTCCCCCAGCTCGCCGCCGATCGAGATGGGTGGCCCGGCGGGGTCACCCCGAAAACCGGGCGAGCCCGCCCAGGCTTGCAGGGTGAACTCACTGGCGGCACGGTCGGCGTACGGCCCCGTCCAGCCGAAGTTTGAGATCGTGACGACGATCGCGTGCGGCGAGTCGGCCAGCAGACGCTGCGGATCGATGCCCAGGGCCGCCGCTTGCGAGCGGCCGGCGGTGACTACGACGACGTCGGCACCGGCGAGTTCGGCGCGGAACCGGTCGGAATCCGGGGAGCAGGTCAGGCTGCGCTTGCCTGCGTTGAGGTAACTGAACAACGGCGAGACTTGACCGTCTGGCATCGGTGCACCGGTGGCGGACCACCACCGTAGTGAATCCCCTTGCGGCGGTTCGATTTTACGTACTTCGGCCCCGGCATCGACCAACAGCTTGCCACAGTAGCTGCCGGCGATCCGGTCACTGATCTCGACCACGCGCAATTCTGCTAGCGGTGTCGGCCGGCTGTCGGGCCCGCGACTCACGCGGCTATTTATACCATTACTGCTAAAATAGCTAAGCCTGTCGACTACGCGAGCCTGCGAGGATCGGATGACCGCTCTGGGAATTGGCCCTGACGCCCGTCGCCGATTGTCGGCGCCGAGGATCGCCGAAATCGTAGCCGATGAGTTGCGCCGTCAGATCATCGACGGCGAACTGGCCGACGGCGATCTCCTGCCACGCCAGGAGGTCCTGGTCGAGCAGTTCAACGTCAGCCTGGTCTCGCTGCGGGAAGCGCTGCGGATCTTGGAGACCGAGGGGCTGGTCTCCGTTCGGCGGGGCAACCGTGGCGGCGCCGTCGTGCACGCGCCCGCGAAGTCCAGCGCTGCCTACATGCTTGGTTTGGTGTTGCAGAGCGAGTCCGTTGCGGTCGCCGACCTGGGTGCGGCGTTGCAGGAACTCGAGCCCGCCTGTGCCGCACTGGCCGCGCAACGGCCGGACCGGGCCGACACGTTGGTGCCAGAACTCAAGCAGGTCAACGAGTCGATGGCCGAGAACCTCGACGACGGTCGGCTGTTCACCGAAATCGGGCGTCAATTCCACGATCTCGTTGTCCGCGGCTGCGGAAACCACACGATCATCGCGGTCGTCGGCAGCTTGGAATCGCTGTGGACCAGCCACGAACAGCAGTGGGCTGACGAGAGCGCGGCTCGCGGCACCTACCCGTCGCTGGCCAAGCGCCGCGCGGTGCTCAACACCCACATCAAGCTGGCCGAGACGATCGCCGAGGGAGACATCGATCGGGCTCGCCGGATCGCGAGTCGCCACCTCGCCGACACGCAGACGTATGTGTTGTCCGGCCGGCCCGAACAACGCATCTATGCGCTGTCGCCGCAGGCGCTGACGCGCCCACGGGATCTCCGGCGCCCGTAAGGGCACCCCTGAAAGGCATCCGCACATCCATGCGAACCGCACTAGTGACCGGCGGCAGCGGTGGGATCGGAAAAGCCTGCGGCCGCAAGCTATGTGAGCTCGGTTACGACGTGGTTCTGATGGCGCGCCGGGCTGAGCCGCTGCGCGCGACCGCCGACCAGATCGGCGCGCGCCATATCGTGGCCGACGCATCCGATCCGGTCGGATTCTCTGCCGCGATAGCGGAATTCGAAACGATCGATCTCGTCGTTCACGCCGCCGGCGTGCTCGGCGGAACCTATGCGCGCAAGCAGACATTCGACCAGTGGCGAAGCATCATGTCGGCCAACCTGGATTCGTGCTTCGTGGTGACTTCCGCCGTGCTGCCGCGGATGCGCGCGGGCTCCCGGCTGGTGTTCATCTCGTCATCGGCGGCGCACGAGCCGATGATGGCCCGGACCGCCTATTCCGCGACGAAGGCCGGCATGAACGCATTCGCCCGCGCGTTGGCGCTCGAAGTCGACCGTGACGGCATCGCCGTCCACATCGTGACCCCGGGGCCGGTGGAAACCGAGATGCTGCAGGACGTTCCCTTCGAGATGTACGCGATCCAGGTCTCCGACGTCGCCGAGGCGGTCGCCTGGCTGGACACCGTCGACCCGTCGGTCGATCTGCCGGAGATCCGGCTGAGCGCCGTGCGGCGCGGGCCCTTCGCACGGCCGCCGATTGTGCCCACCGAAGCGCGCCGCCGCGCTAAGTGATCTCGCTCGTAAAGTCATCGGGGATCATGTCTACGCCCGGTCGAGTAGCCCAGGCAGAGGCCGCAGGCGCCCGGGGTCAAGGCGATAGCCTGCACAGCAAAGTCAAGCGACGTCGCCGATCCCCGTGACCTGAACTAAGCCATCAGGAAGATGGGCGCGCGGGCGCAGAGGGCGTGCTGGGCAACGGAATCCGGGCCACGCCCGGAGTGCCCAGTTGGCCGGCCAGCCATGGCAACGCCGTGGCAAAAACTTTGCCTGCAGTCGGCCAGTTGTGCCCCCCGGGTTGGGCGACCACCGCGCAGTCGACGCCGTTCGCCCGCGCCCGCACGCACAGTGAATAGGCAGCCGCAGCCGGGTTAGCCACATCGCCGGAGGCCCCGTGACCAGCGCGTTCCATCGCGGCAGGATCGGTAACCGTGATATCGCGACCTGGTGTCGGCGAACCACCCGACGTGAGCGCGAACCAACCCGATACTCCGGTATAGCGACCGTGGCGGTTGATCGCCGTCGTCGGGTCAAATGCTGCCCACGCGTTAGCGTTGCCGCCGAATAAATTCGCGATGGTTTCTGCCTTGTTTCCCGCGTTGGGGGTGAAGTCACCCTCGATGTCGACGAATGCGGTGAACAGGTCGGCGTGCATGACGGTCAAATCCACTGCGCACGTGCCGCCCATAGAGAAGCCCGCGATGCCCCAGTGGGACGCGGCGGGGCTCACTCCGAAATTCGAGATCATGAAGGGCACAACGTCTTTAGTCAGATGGTCGGCCGCACTGCCGCGGATTCCGTTGACGCATTCAGTGTCATTGGCGAAATCCCCGGTAGGGTCGACGAACACCAGCACCGGCGCGTTGCCGTCGTGCGCGGCTGCGAAGGCTTCTACGGTGTCAATCGCGTTGCCGATGCGCACCCAGTCAGCCGGTGTGTTGGCCACGGCGCCGATCATCATCACCACCGGCAGCGGCGGCGGCGGATTGCTCGCAAACCATGCCGGCGGCAAGTACACGAATTCCTCGCGATGCTTGAAATGCGATGCGTCGCCGGGGATCTGTACCGGCACCACACTACCGTGGGCCGGCTTGACACCCTTCGCCGCGAGCGCGGCAACGGTGGCCCTGTCGGTCTGGTTGGGCAGCGGAGCAGAGGTGAGCTGATTCCACGCGCTCTGCACCGTCGGGAAATAGCCGACCCAACTGTTGAGCACCACCAGCGAGCAGAGCAGGCACAGGGGCACAGCCAGGATCGATGCCCCGCGCCGCCACCAACGCGCGCCGCGCCAGCCCAGGATCGAAACAGCGGTTGCCATACCCGCAAGTACGATCCATACATACATTGCCCTGGGTACCGAATCAGCCAGGTACCAGTGCGCTCCCCAGGCCCCCATACCTCCGACGGCGGCTGACAGCGGCAGCGACAACAGCCGCCACCGACGCGATCGCCGTCCGACGGCCAGCCCCAGCGTGATCGCGGTGACGACCTGGACCGTCATCGGCACCCAGCCGTGGGTCAGCGATGTCTGGCCACTCAGCTGCGGCCGAATGCTGCTCGAAATCGAGCCGGCGGAGATGCCCACCAGGCCCAAGGCGAGCGCGACCACGGCAGACTCTTTGGCCTGGAGGGACGGCACCGCCCTGCCTGCGACGAGGTTCATGCTCATGTCTGGCCGTTCTTTTCCGCTGTGGCCGCCATGCGGCGGCTTCGACTGTTGAGAAAAGTTTCGGCGACGGGGCTCGGAGGATTCTTTGGGAATTCTTGGAACGACTCTTCGACGGCCCAGGGATCAAGGCGCAGGCGATCGAGCTGGCGATCACGCTACGAAAATGCAGCTGGGGCTAGGTGGTTTCGCTCGGGAATGCCTTGATCACCGATTCGCCGAACTCCGCAAGCGAATCCGGCGCGGCGAAATCGGCGAACCAGACGTAGAAGCGCTCGACCCGCTGGGCGGCCAGGCCGTTGAAGTAGCCGATCAGCTCGTCGGCGTCGCCGCAGACCAGGCCTGGCCCCAGGTGACCGAATCGCCGGGTGCTCACCTCGCGCACCGCGTCCGGATCGCTGCCCGACCGGACGAAGCCCACCATCTGCTGAACCGAGATCCGGGCCGATCCCACGGCCGGGGCCAGCCTGGGCAGCCGGTCGAGGTGGTTGGCCTGCAGGTTCCACCAATCTGCGTATTTACGAACGAGTTCCATCATCCGGCGTCCGCTGCCGCCGAGAAGCAGCGGGATCGGGTGGGCCGGTCTGGGAGCTTGACTTTTGTCGGTATCCCCCCAGTAGTCGGTGATCAGGGCCAGGTGGCGTTCGAGTTGCTCGACCCGGGCCACCGGATCCTGTTGGCCGACATCGAATCTGGTGAATTCAGCCGGCCAGGATCCCGCGCCGAGGCCGAGCTCGAACCTGCCACCCGAGGCCGCCGACAGCGTGACGGCCTGCTTAGCGAGCACCGCCGGGTGCCGGAACGCGTCGCAAAGCACCAGGTGGCCGATCTTCAGACGCTCGGTCTTGGCCGCCACCCACGTGGCAATGCCCATTGCCTCCCAGATGTTTTCGCCTGCCTGCCCTGGTGCCTCGAGGTGATCGATGAACGCCAACCCGTCGAAACCGCTGGCCTCGGCTTGACGCGCCCGCTCCACCAAGTCGGCGACCGGCAAACGCACCTGCGGCAGGAACAGATACCACTCGACCATGTCCCCGCCTCATGTCCTTTCGGCTTCAGGAGCGATTGCGCCCGGGTCGCTAGTTTACTATTTTTATTATGTTAGGGGTCTTATGGATGTCGGACTGACTTCGGAGCAGCTCGCGCTGCGCGACACCGTGCGCGACATCCTGCGTACCGAGTGCCCGCCAGACGTCGCCCGCCAGGCGATCACCGACCCGGAACGCTGGCGCGCGCTGTGGAAGACGGTCGTGGACCTCGGCTGGACGGAGCTCGCAGCGTCCAGCAGCGACTTTGGACCCGTCGAGTTGGCAGTGGTTCTCGAGGAATGCGGCGCTGCCATCGCGCCTGTCCCGCTGCTGAGCAGCGTGGGCCTGGCCGCGGGCGTCTTGCGTTCCTGCGGCCCGGCGTTCGACGACATACGCGCCGACATAGCAAGCGGTGTCGTCGCCACCCTGGCCGTGCACGCCCCCGGGCAGAGGCTCCCGGGGCCGCCGGGTGCCGCCATGACGTTTCAGGACGGACGCCTGAGCGGGCGCGCGGTCGCTGTCCCCAACCTGTCCCGCGCCGAGCTGATCGTCACACTGGCCACCTCCGCTGACGGTGTGGTCGCCGCGGTTGCGCGCTGCGGCGACGGTGTGACCGTCGTGGCGGGCGAGTCCACCGATCCCGCGCAACCCGTGTCCGACGTGGAGATCGACACCGAGCCCGTCGCGGCCGCCCCGGCAGACATCGAAGCCGCCTTGACTGCACCGCTGGTTGCCGCCGCGGCGGATCTGGTGGGCGTCGCGAGCGCGGCGCTGCACCGCGCCGTCGAACACGCGAAAACGCGGCGTCAGTTCGGCACACCGATCGGCGCCTTTCAGGGGATCAAACACGCGCTGGCCGACAATTACGTCAGCCTGGAGCGCGCCCGCAGCCTGACCTACGCGGCGGCCGCGCGTCTGCGTGATGCGGGTGAAGCGGGGACCGACGCCGCTGCCGGGTGGATCGCCGCAGCGCTCGCGAAGGCAGCGGCCTCGGACGCAGCGACCAACTGCGTGCGCACCGCGGTCCAGGTGCACGGCGCCCTCGCGCAGACCTGGGAGCACGACATCCACCTCTACGTCCGGCACGCCTGGCAGGGCAGTGCACTGCTGGGCGACAGCCGCGCGCTCTACTACGAGGTGGGGCGGCGTTTCGCCGGAGGCGCGACATGACGGCGATCGTCGAGGAATTCGCCACCTGGCTGGCCGAGTTTCTGCCGAACGACTACTACCGGAAATATCCCCAGTACCGGTGGGACCTCGCGCTGCGGCGTGACTACCAGCGCGCCGCCTTTGAAGCCGGGTGGATCCAGCCCACCTGGCCCCGCGAGCACGGCGGCCGGTCGCTCGGCCTGCGCGACGCAATGGAAATCCGGCTCGAGGCGGCGATGCGGTCAGCACCCAAACTGCCCAACATTCAGGGTCCGGGCGTAGCCGCGCCGGGCATCCGCCAGTTCGGCACACCCGCGCAGATCGACCGCCTGCTGGTCCCCCTGCTGCGCGGCGACGAATGGTGGGCGCTGGGCATGTCCGAGCCCGAAGCCGGATCTGATTTCGCCGGCCTGCGCAGCCGCGCCGTGCATCGACGACGGCATGTTCCGGGTCAACGGTCACAAGATCTGGACCACGCAGGCCCACGAATCACGTTGGTGCACATTGTATGTCCGTACCGACCCGGACGCGCCGAAGCACCGCGGCATCTCCTGCCTGATCCTGGATCTGCAGTCGCCTGGGGTCCGGATCGAGCCCATCCGGATGGCGTCGATTTCCGACGAGACGTTCTGCGAGGTGTTCCTCGACGACGTCGAGGTGCCGGTGGACAGCCTACTGGGCCCGCTCAACGGCGGCTGGAACGTCGCGATGTCGTCGTTGCACCATGAGCGGCAGATGATTTGGATCATGAACTGGGTCGAGATCAAGCGCGGCCTCGACTCGGTGCGCAGCGTACCCGCCGGTCAGGACATGTTCACCGAGCTAGGTTCGTTGGTCGCCGACGCGGAAGCGCTGCGGGCTACCGGATACCGCGCCCTGGGCAATGAACTCGCCGGCCGGCCCAGCCCGGAAGCCGAGATCTTGAAACTCCTCGGATCGGTCACTTTGCAACGTGTTTGGGAATTGAGCGCCGTCTCCGCCGGCCCACGTTGGACCGGCGACGCGGATCTTCTCTTCGAACGTCAGGACGCATTGGCCGCGACCATCTACGGCGGAACATCCGAAGTCCAGCGCAACATCATCGCCGAGCGGTTGCTCGGACTGCCGAAGGGATGACGACGATGGATTACGACCTCGGCGATGACGCCCTCGAACTGCGAAGCCACCTGCGGCAGCTGATATCTGAACACATCCCTGCAGGGTTCCTCGGCGCCTGCACCGACGATCCACAGGACCTCGCCACTACCGATACATTCTGCAAACTGCTGGCAGCCGAGGGGCTGCTCGCCCTCGCCTGGCCGAAAGAGCATGGCGGCGGAGGCGGTTCGGTCTGGCAGCAGACGGTGCTGCGCGAGGAAATGTGGGCTCACCACGAGCCCCGCGGTCCGCAGTACATGGGAATCAACTGGGTCGGGCCGGCGCTGATGCGTTACGGGACAGCCGAACAGAAGGCCAAGCACCTGTCGGCCATCGCAGCCGGAGACGTGATCTGGTGTCAGGGATTTTCCGAGCCGGAAGCCGGGACCGATCTCGCCTCGTTGCGTACCCGGGCCGTACCGGAGGGCCCGGATGGCAAGGGTTGGCGCATCACCGGCCAGAAGGTGTGGACGTCGTATGCCCAGATGGCATCCTGGTGCGTGCTGGCGGCGTGCACCCACCCCGATGCTCCAAAGTCGAAGCGGCTCACCCTCTTTCTGATCCCCATGGACCGGCCCGGTTTCACCGTCCGGCCGATTCCGTCGATGCTGGGGCCCCACCACCTCAACGAGATGTTCCTCGACGGCGTGCAGGCATTCCCCGGCGACGTGCTGGGCGAGCCGGGCGACGGCTGGCGGGTGATGCGCGAGGCGCTGGCATTCGAGCGCGTCGGCATCGCGCGGTATGCGCGGTGCGAGTCATTGCTCGACCGGATGCGCAAACAACTGGGCGACGACTGGGATCGGTTGCCCGAATCGATTCGCACACGTTGGGTTCGAGCGCTCGTCGACCTGCGGATGGCCAGGCTGCTGGCCTATCGGGCCGTGTCGCTGCAGGACGACGCCTCGGCGGGTGCGGCGGCCAGCGCCGCCCGCATTGTCACCACTACCTGCGACCAACTGGTCGCCGAGCTGCTTTTCGACGTGCTGGGTCCGTCCGCGCTGGACGGCGGCGCCTCTTCGCCGCTGCACGGGGCAATCGAAGACCATTGGCGCTACGCCCAGGCGGCCACCGTGGCGTCGGGCACGATTGAGGTGCAGCGCATCCTGGTGGCTCGAGACGTCTTGGGAGAACACCGTTGAAAACCGAACTACCGCAGGATATTAGCGATTTTGCCGGCGTTGCCGCCAAGCGCTTGGCCCGGTTGGGCGGACCGCCGGCGGCATTGCGCGCCGAAGCCGACGACGGTATTCGCCACGCGGCGCGCGCCGCCCTGGGCGAACTCGGCGCGCTCGACCTCGACGTGCGCTCGTCATCCGACGACCTGCTGGCCGCCGCGGTGCTCTGCCAGGCCGCCGGCGCGAGCGCACTGCCTTATCCACTCGTCGACGAGCTGCTCGCGATCGACGGCGCCCGACTGGCCCTGGTGAACCCCGAGGCGCCGCGCATCGACCACGGCGATCTGCCTGGTGACTGGATCGCCACCGACCTGGACGGCATCCGGTATCACCCGCGGCGGGCGTCGCGAACCAATGCCAAATTGGGGCCTTTCCTGGTAACGGCCACCCTGAGCGCACCCGACGGCACCGTCGCGGCCGCAGACGTTAACCTTCATCTCGTGCTGGGATCGTGGCGAATTCTGGGTGCGATGCAGCAGTCGCTTCAGATCGTCTCCGATCACGTGCGCGCCCGGATCCAGTTCGGCAAGCCGCTGGCGGATTTCCAGGCCGTCCGATTCGCCGTCGCGGACGCCGCCGTCGCGGTGCGCGGACTTTATGAACTTGCCAAATACACCATCAGCAGACCGGAAACCACTGCTGAACAGGTCCGTTCGGCCGACGCGCTTATTCTTCGGTTCAAGGCCGCCGACACCGCACGCCAGGTGCTGCGCACCTCGCACCAGTTGCTCGGCGCGCTTGGCTTTTGCGACGAGTCCGACGTCAGCGTGCTCGACCGGCACACCCAGCCGTTGATCCGGTCGCCGCTGAGCGCCGAAGCACTCAGTCAGCGCCTGATCGCCGACGTCCGGGACGGTTACTTCGAGACACTGTTCACGGGGCCCGTGCCGGCATGAGTTCCGAGCCCATACCGTCCGGAGTGACCACCAATCCGCTGGACGAGGGAATCCCGTTCGGGACCAAACTGCGAGAACAGGCCGAACAACGGCGCGACGAGCCGGCCGTGACCATTGTCGGTCTCGACGGGGTGGCGCAGTCGCTGACGTTCGGTGAACTCGACGCCCGCGCGAACCAGTGGGGGCGGGCGCTGGCCGCTAATGGCGCGGAAACGGGCTCCCTTGTCGCACTTGCAATCCCGAATTCGCAACACCTGGTGCTGGCGACGCTGGGGTGCTGGAAGATCGGCGCGGTGCCCATTCCCATGCACTGGGATCTGCCCGAATGGGAACGTAACCGGGTGCGCGAGGTGATCGACCCCGCCGTGGTCATCGACGAACGTAGCCGGTGGGAGCTGGATGCGCGCGCCGCCGGCGAGTCCGACAGCCCGCTGCCCGAAGCCGTTTCCCCCACCGCAAACGGCATCTGCAGCAGCGGTTCGACCGGCGTGCCCAAAGTGATCCTCAACTTGGCGCCGTCGCTCTGGATCCCTCAGCAAGGCGAACCGTTCCTATCGAACTGGACGCCGGTAGCCCAACCGCAGACCATCATGGTGCCCGCGCCGATGTATCACACCAACGGCTTCGCCACCTTCCTTTTCCTGCTGGCCGGCGACCATCTGGTGGTCCTCGAAAAGTTCGACGCCGCACTGGTTTTAGACGTGATCGAGCGCTATCGGATCACCAACTTCACCGCCACGCCCACCATGCTGGCGCGTATCGCGGCTCGGCCCGACGTCCGGGCGCGAGACCTGTCCAGCGTCGTCTTCATCCTGCAGGGCGCCGCCGTGATGCCGCCGTCGCTGGTGCACACCTGGTTCGAGCTGCTCAGCCCCGAGCAGATCGTGACGGCCTACGGCATGACCGAGAATCTCGGGCTCACCGCGTTGCGCGGCGACGAGTGGCTTACGCATCCGGGCAGCGTCGGCCGCGGCTTCCGGGACACCGAGATCCGGATCCTGGACGCCGACAAAAAGCCGCTGGGCCGCGGCGAACACGGCGATGTGTACCTGCGCGCGCCGATGAGCGCCGGATACCGCTATCTGGGTGGGGCGCCGCCACTGCCGTCGACCGACGACGGCTTCCGTTCCGCCGGCGACATCGGTCACCTTGACGACGACGGCTACCTCTACATCGTCGACCGCCGCGTCGACATGATCATCACCGGCGGGGCCAACGTCTTTCCGGCGGAAGTCGAGTCAGCGCTCGCCGGCCACCCCGGCATCGCTGATGTGGTGGTCATCGGACTCTCCGATGCGCAGTGGGGACGCCGCGTCCATGCCGTGGTGCAACTCGCCGACCTCAATGGGCAAGAGTCGCTCACCGAGCAGCAGGTGATCGAGTACGCCAAAGGCCGGATTGCCCCCTACAAAGCCCCCAAGACCGTGGAGTTCGTCGACGCGATTCCGCGCACCGCGGCAACCAAGGTGAACCGCTCGGCGATGATCGCCGCGCGCGGCGGCTGACCCCGGCGTAGCTAGTCCGGCCGCCGGGGCGGAAACTGGCGATCTTTTCTGATGGCGTCGCGATACGCAAACACACGATCCGAAATCGTTCCCAGCACGGCAATGGTGCTACCGCCACGACCGTAGGCAGCGACGAACTCCAATGTGTCGGCATTACCTTCAACGATCTCAACTGCGTCGTAATCGGTTGTAGCGCCCAGCATTTGGATCTTGACATCATATTGATCGGACCAGAAATAGGGCAGGTCGTCGTAGGGGTCAGCGAGCTCCCGTCCCGCCAAGAGAGTTCTGGCCGCAGCCGCGCCCTGACGCCCGGCGTGGTCCCAATGCTCGAAACGCAGGTGCCGCTCATACAGCGGATGCAACCAGCGCGCGACATCACCGGCGGCCACGACATCACTGCCGCCCTCGGCAGCACCGGTGGCATCGCAGAGCACGCCATCGTCCACGCACAATCCGGAGCCTTCCAGCCAGTCGGTGGTAGGGGTCACGCCCAAGCCGACGACGACAAGATCAGCCGGGAGCTTCGAACCATCGGTGAGCCTGACCGCCTCGACCCGTCCGTTGCCGATGAATGCGTCGACGCCGACGCCAAGGCGCAAACCCACGCCATGCTGACGATGCAGTTCGGCCCAGCAGGGGGCCAGCTCCGCACCCAGCGCGGCCAGCAGCGGGCCGGCGGACTTCTCGATCAGCACCACATCCAGCCCCATCGATCGGCAACTCGCGGCTACCTCGGCGCCGATGAAACCGCCTCCCACCACGGCTATCCGGGGATGCGAGCCGAGCCGCTGTCGGATGGCCAGGCAGTCCTCGACCGTGCGGAGCAACAGCACCCCATCGGGGACCGGGCCGCCCGGCCATTCGCGTGGGGTTGCGCCGCTGGCGATCACCAGTCCGTCGAACTGAACGGAAATATCCTGACTGTCGTCGCGCACCTGGACAGTGCGCGAAGACATGTCCAGTCCCAGTGCGATGCCCCGCGCAACACGCGCGCGTCCAGGTCGAACTGGGGCGCAAGATCGATGCCCGCCCGGTGCACCTTGCCGGTGAGCAGTTTCTTTGACAATGGCGGCCGGTGGTACGGGGCGTGCCGTTCGGCTCCCACGATGGTGAGGGCACCGTCGTAGCCACACTGTCGCAGGGTTTCTGCCGCACGTGTCCCCGCTACGCCGGCACCGACGACGACCACCTGCCTTAGTTGACGACTTGACGGCATCGGGCTAGTCCTTAACCACGATCGCCTGGGTGGGGCAGGACACTTCAGCGCCTTTCAACTGTTGGCGCAGCTCCGCTCGCGGCTCACCGTGCAGCAGGTGCAGACCGTCTTCCTTCAGTTCGAACACCTCGTGGCAGATGCTCATGCAAACGCCGTTCCCGTCGCAGGTGTCAAGATCCACCGAAACCTTCATCGAACATCGGCCCTTTCCGCAGCCACGCCGGAACCCGCTAGCCCCCGGGTGTTGTCGGGTCCCCCCGACTTTCTTTGCGACTGCGCTCGTTCGCGCGCGGCTTTCGCCGCCGGCGAATACGCCAGGTAGTCGATCGCCATCTGCGTGGACGCCTCGGAGTTTGGATGGTGGCTGGGCCGCAAATACCGGATGGGCACCGTCACCAGCAGTTTCCATGGACCGATCACCCGGTACTCACGCGCGGCGCGCAACCAGTCCCGCCAGCGCCACTTCATGTCGATGGTCGGGTCCTGGGCCATCAGGTATCGAGCACCGGCGACCCACCAGCCAATGAACAGCGGCGCGGTGGAGAACATCGAGACCGCTCTGATCAGGTAGCTGCCGCAGACGTGTTGGTAGACGTCGTACACCAGTGAGCGGTGCTCGACCTCCTCGGCGCCGTGCCAGCGCAGCAGATCCAACATGACCGGGTCGGCGCCCGCGTAATCCAGACCTCTGTTAGTCAGCACCCATTGCCCCAACACCGCCGTGAAATGTTCCAGCGCGGCCACATCGGCCAGACGGCGGTACAGCCACCACCGCTGCAACGCCGGCGGAAAAAACTTGGGCGGATCACCCAACGTCAACGACAACAATCTCCCGAGCCGATCGGTATACGGCTTGGTGTCGATGCCCTGCTCTGCTAAATGGTCCAGCACCACCTGATGCGCCCAGGCATGCCAGGACTCCTGCTGAATGAACGGTTTGATCGCCGCCTCCAACTCCGGGTCGTCGACCAACGACGACGCCTCCAGGACGGCCTTGATGAAGTGCCGCTCGCCCTCGGGCAGCAGCAGATGCAGGACATTGATCATGTGCGTCGAGAACGGGTCGTCGGGCACCCAATGCAGCGGCGTGTCCGACCAGTCGAAGCGGACCATCCGTCGATAGACGGATGTCCGTCTGGTGAAGTTCGACCTCAGGCATCGAAAGCTCCTCCCCCGGCTGACGGAGCACCGTCGGCCCTTTCCTCCTTGAAAGAAGCGGTCCGGCCAAGAAGCGCGAGCCGCTTGCCGACCGTCTACCCGTTTTCTACCCACAGGGCCGGCGGTTACGCATACCAATGATTCTTGAGCTCGCCCGTAGCAATCACGATTGCAATATGCAATAGTTGCATTAGGTGTTAATAGCCGGCTCATGGTCCGCCAAAGGCGACGATCGGCCCCGGCGGCCCGGTCGGCTGCCGTTGCCCTCGTACCCGACATGCCCACGACGGGCCACCGAAAGGGCGGGCCACAGGGAGGATGGGATCGTGCAGATCACTAAGCACGTGCAACCACCAAAAGGATTGAGCCGAAAGCTGTTTCGAGTGCCGATTCACTTCTACCGGGCAGGCCTCGGATGGATGTTGGGCAATCGAATCCTGCTCCTTCATCACGTCGGACGAGTGTCCGGGAAACAACGTCAAGCGATCCTCGAAGTCGTTGAACACGATCCTGCCGATGACAGCTTTGTCGTCGCGTCCGGATGGGGACCGACCGCGGCGTGGTATCGAAACGTCGTACACACGCCCGATGTGACCATCCAGGTGGGACGGCGGACCATCCCGGTGACGGCGGTACGGCTGACCGAGGACGAAGGTGCGGAAACCTTTGTTCGATATGCGATGAAGCGCCGAATAGCCGCGAAATATATGCTGCCCCGCGTGCTGGGCTTCTCGGTCGACGGCTCGGAAGCGGATTTCCGCGCCGTCGGGCGCCGTTTGCCATTCGTACGTTTCGTCCCACGTTCTTGAGTAGCCGGCTATCCCTGGGAAGAGCAACCGCGTGTGTCGTTTCTGTGTAGCGACGAGCATTAGGGCAGGACATGAAGCAATAGAACTTTCCTGAACCCTTCCTGTTTGTCTTAATTCGCTTGTACTGCACGCTACCTGGTCACCCAGCCCGACTTGGCTCCGTCGGCGGGGCACTGGATGCGGCACTCCCTCATATCCGAAAAGCATTGGCCAACAAAGTAGTCCTGGCACCCACCGGCTGTGATTCTGGTGGCGATACTTGGGACTTGCCGGCCAGGCCGCGTAGCGAAACATGAATCATTTTGCTGCTGAAAGCCTTTCACAGAGTTTGATACGGAATCTCTCAGGGCTCCGTACTCTCTTTCACGGCGGTGACATCGCTTTCTGTGTGGCTGCTGTCGCCTGCTCGGAACGCCCTGAGCTCGGTCGGCGCACGTACCTCTTCCAGGTCAGGCCGGCAGCAAAGACATAGAACCCCAAGAAGATCCAATACGCCGGCGTGTCTGTACCGGTGCTCAGATAAGACTGGCGTAGCGCCAGGTTGATTCCCACGCCGCCCAGCGCTCCGAACGCGGCGACGAAGCCGATAACCGCGCCCGAAATGGCTTGCGACCAGTGCCGACGGTCACCTTCGCCGACGTTGAGCCGGTGGCTACGTGCCTCGAAGACTGAGGGGATCATCTTGTATACGGATCCGTTGCCGATCCCGGACAGGATGAACAACGCCATGAAGCCGACGATGTAGCCGACCATCGTGGCGTTGGTCGCGCGCCCGGAGTTGTGGTCGTCCAGGGTGCTGGCGATGACCAGCAGCCCCGTGGCCAGGCCCATGGCGGCGAATACCGCCAAGGCGACGCGGCTGCCACCGACGCGGTCAGCCAGCCTGCCGCCATAGATCCGCGCCACCGACCCCAGCGCCGGCCCTATGAATGCGAATTCGGCGGCGTGCAGCGCCGCTTGGGCATGGCTCTGCCCGGCAGCGGCGAAGTTGACTTGCAGTACCAGGCCGAAGGCGAATGAGAAACCAATCCATGAGCCGAAGGTGGCCAGGTAGAGCAACGCGAGCACCCAGGTATCAAGCTCGGAAAGGATCGAGCGCAGGTGACTCACCTCGGTGGGGTGCTCCAGGTTGTCCATGAAATGTGCTGCCCCGATCGCGACGCCCGTCAGCAGCACTACGTAAAGCCCACTCACCCAATATGGTTGACGCGGACCGGCGATCGCGAGCACTAGAAGCCCAACCAACTGGATCATCGGTACTCCCAGATTGCCGGCTCCGGCGTTGAATCCCAGCGCGGAGCCCTTGAGCCGATGCGGATAAAAGGAATTCGTGTTCGTCATCGACGCGGCGTAATTGGCGCCACCGCACCCGGTCAGGGCCGCGCACACCAAATACGGCCACAGCGGTAGGCCTGGGTGGGCCAACAACACCACCGTGCCGAGCGTTGGGATCAGCAGCACGACAAGCGAAAACGTTGTCCAGCTGCGCCCACCGAAGGTCGCGATACCCAACGAATAGGGGATGCGCAGGCATGCCGCGACTAATGTCGCGGTCGCTCCCAGCAAGAACTTGTCAGCCGCGGCAAACCCGTACACGTTCTGCGGCATGAATAGCACCAGCACCGGCCAGAGGGTCCACACGCCGAAGGCGACATGGTCGGAGGCCACGATCCAGAGCAGGTTGCGCCGTGCGGTGGCCTTGTTACCGGCCTGCCAGGCCACGACGTCTTCGGGATCCCAGTCCGTGATGCGATGCGAGCGAGCCATGTACCGTTCACCTTTCCTGCAGCGTTTGTTGACCAGTGGGTGTTACGGGGATGGCCCGTAGATAACCCCGTAGCTGACGACGGCACGCTCCCGTGCGAAATACGTTGTGGCTACCGCAACTTCAGGTGGTAATGCCGGCGCTGCCGCACAGGTGCCGAGTTGGACGCATCGCGATGCGCGCCTAAACGAATTAGCCTGTGTCAGAGGACAAGACATTAAGCCTCGCCGGTCGGCATGTCGGTGCTCATCAAGACCTCCTGAAGCAAAAGAACGAGGTGGTTCCTCCGACATCGGCATCAGGCGGCACCGCAGCGGAACTTCGCGGCCGCTGCGCGATCACGCCCTCTCGTCCCAGTAGTACTAGGAAACAGTTTGTCGTTGCTATAGTAAATAGCTGCTAGACTCCTGGGTGGCGGCTGTGAAAACCACATTTGGCAACTCCACGCCAACTCCACAACGAGCCACCTGGAACCGAACACAGAGGCGAAGAACCCAACGATGGGCAATGAACGCACGGCGACAGCCGACGAATCACTGGATGCGATCACCGATGCGCTGGTGACCACATCGCGGTTGCTGGTGGCGATCTCCACACATTCGATCGCCCTGCTCGACGAGAACATCACGATCACGCAGTTTCGAACCCTGGTGATCCTGTCCAATCAAGGCTCCATCAACCTCGCCACACTGGCTGGTGAGCTTGGCGTGCGACCGTCGGCTGCCGGTCGAATGGTCGACCGACTCGTCGGCGCCGGCCTGATTGATCGCCAAACGCACCCGACCTCCCGTCGTGAGCTGGTGGCAACCCTGACGGCACGCGGACGTGAGATCGTCCGGCAAGTTACCGCGCATCGGCGTGCCGAGATCTCTCGTATCGTCGAGCAGATGCCCCCGTCAGAACGGGGAGGGCTAGTAGGCGCCCTGACGGCATTTGCCGACGCGGGCGGTGAGCCCGCATATCTCGACACCAACCTGTAAGCCACCTGTGGGTGTGACGTCGCGGCTATGGCTCCCGCGACGAGCAATGGGCGCTGCTCATCGCGACCACGTGAAGCTGGCCGCGATGGATCGCCCCCGGGGCTTCGTCAGAATCAGTGTCGTGGGGCTCTGGCATAATCGAATATATGTTCGAACAAAAGTCGGAGCCCGAGCCGGACCCGCAGGTGGTGGCCCGCTTTGACGAGCTGTTCGAACGCCGCTACCCCTCGACCACCGCCGAGTCCGCGGCGCTGATCGAGGCGATCGGTGCGTCGGTGCGCGCCGAAAACCGGGCCGCGGCCGCGCAGCTGACCGCGATCGGCAAGTTGTTCGCCCACCGGCTGTCGCGCTGCGCGGAAACCGAAGACTGGGCCGCGGACACCATGACGGCGGTCGCCGCCGAAATCGCCGCGGCCCTGCGGATCAGCCACGCCCTGGCCGAAAGCCGGCTGCACTACGCCCGCGTGCTGCGCGAGCGCCTCCCCCAAGTCGGTGCGGTGTTCGCCGCCGGGGACATCGACTACCGCACGTTTCAGACCATCGTGTACCACACCGACCTGCTCACCGACGAACAGATCCTGGCCCGCGTGGACGCCCTGGTGGCCGCCAACGTGACCCGCTGGCCCTCGCTGACCAAGGGCCGGCTCGCCGCGCAGGTGGACAAGATCGTGGCCCGCGCCGACAACGACGCACTACGCCGGCGCACCAAGCGCCAGGCCGAGCGGGAGATCTGGATCGGGGACCCCGACGACGGGCTGTGCGAGCTGCGCGGCAGCCTGCTCAGCCCCGACGCCCACGCCGTGCATCAGAAGTTGACCGCGCTGGCGGCCACGGTGTGCGCCCACGATCCGCGCACCCGCGCCCAGCGCCGCGCCGACGCCCTCGGGGCGCTGGCCGCCGACGCGGACCGGCTGGCCTGCCGCTGCGGCCGGTCGGACTGTGCGGCCGGCACACGGCGTGCCGCCTCGCCGGTGGTGATCCACGTCATCGCCGAACACGCCACCCTCACCGGCGACGAGGTGCCCGGCTCCCGGGTCAACGCCGACGGGCTGATCACCCCCGAACTGATCGCCGAACTCGCCCAGACCGCCACACTGGTGCCACTGATCCACCCCGGCCACACCGCACCCGAACCCCACTACACCCCGTCCAAGGCGCTGGCCGACTTCGTGCGCTGCCGGGACCTGACGTGTCGCTGGCCTGTGACCATCGCGCCTACGACTGCGACGTCGACACACGATTCCGAGACAGCGAGCGCCGGGAGGCCCACGGCGCGATGAGCTACTGCCGCCACCATCATTTAGTGAAAACCTTCTGGGGCTGGCACGAAAAGCAACTCCCCGACGGCACCCTGATCCTGACCTCCCCGACCGGGCAGACCCAGGTGACCATCCCGGGCAGCGCCCTGCTGTTCCCCAGCCTGTGTTACGCCACCGGCGGCCTGCCCGCCCCCGAAACCGACCTCCCACCCGACTACAGCGGCGACCGCAGCGTGAGGATGCCCAAACGCCGCCGCACCCGCGCCAAAGAACGCGCCTACCGCATCGCCACCGAACGCGACCACAACCGCCACGCCCGCACCACCCGACGCACCCAAGCCCCCAGCCACACCGGACCCGCCCCCCCACCGACCGATGACGACCCGCCGCCGTTCTGACAAGACAAAACAGTCGTGCAGCGGCTGAAACCGCTGCACGACTGTTTAGAGATGGTTGTTAGCTAGCTTGGCGACTGGTTAGAGCGCGACCCAGGCTCCGCCGTTCCAGAAGCCCCAACCGTTGTACTGGGGGTTCCACACGACCTGCGCCCACGGCGCCCAGAATGGCGGCGGTGGTTGCGGACGCGCCCACGGCGGGGGCGCTCCATAACCGGCGCCATAGTTGTCGTCCCAGTCACGGCAGTGATTCCAGTCCCCGTTGTTGCCCCAGCCCGGCTGCCACTGGTCGCCCGGGCACCAGTGGTGGTGGTCCGTGGGGGCAGGAGACGGCGACGCCTGGGCAGTGCCCGAGCCAAAAGCGAGCGCGGACAACCCCAGGCCACCAGCGGCAAGTGCACTGGTGGTTAGGCGAAGCCACCGACTTGTCTTTGTTTGCTTGTTTGTATCCATGGGCTGAGAGTTCCCAGAAATAACGCGGGATAAGTTAAGAGGAACTTATGAGACGCAAATGTTATTGCTGGTCGCGTCAAACCGAGATCTCACACGGCGGCAACGCGATGGTGACTGCCGGGCGGAACAAGCGCACGGTAACCTCATTCTCGAGGCGCATTGAGCGCCGAGATGGGAGAACCTTGATGACCGGGCCCAGCGACGAGGCTGAAGTGACGCGCGCCGACCGGTTCATCAAGACGGCGGTCGCGATACTGGGCGAAACCGGGCGTACGGATTTCACCGTGCAAGAGGTCGTTGCGCGCTCCAAAACCTCGCTGCGGGCCTTCTACCAGCATTTCAGCAGCAAGGACGAATTGCTGCTGGCACTCTTCGACCGGACCATCGCACAGTCAGCCAAAATCTGGCGCGCCGAGACCACCGGCCTGGACAGCACCGCCGCGCTGAAGCTGGTGATCGACCGGGTCAGCGCCCAACCGGAATCAAGCACCCAGGACAGCATCAACCGGGCGTTGAGCCTGTACAACCAGCATCTGGCCGAGACCCGCCCCCGCGAATACGCCCGGGTGCTATCCCCCATGCATCAACTGATTCGCGACATCGTCGGACAAGGCATCACCGAGGGAGTCTTCAACCCGGGCCTCGACGTCGGGGCGGCGGCCGCGATCGTCATGCAGACGATCGTCGGCGCGCAGCGGTTGCATTGGCTAGGAACGGAATTGAACGGAACACCGGTAGACGCGGGCCAGCTGTATGACTTCTGCAGCCGGGCCCTCGGCATCCGGGATACCGACGACGAGTCGGTCGCGCCTTCGCTGTCTGAGCTGTTCGCCCAAATCGGCATGCGGCCGGGCACCCGCGATGGCGAGTTCGCGATGACGATGCCGGTCAGCCCGCAGGTGGTCAACACTTCCGGTGCGCTTCAGGGCGGCTTGATCGCCACGCTCGTCGACGTGGCGGGGGGACAGTTCGGGCTGGATTATCTGCAGCCGGGCACCACCATGACGACCTCCGATCTCTTCGTCCGCTACCTGCGTCCGATCCGGCAGGGCTCGGCACTGGCGGTGCCCCGGATGCTGCGGTCCGGCCGTCGGGCGATGGTCATGCAGGTCGACATCTACGGCGACGGCGACGAGCTCGTCGCGACGGCCACCGTGAATTTCGCCATCATCAACGGAGCGACACCAAAGCTGCCCTCGTGGCCGGATGCTTGAGCGGTCCAGGGCAACCATAAGGGTCTGCTACACGTTGTTGCGCAGAAGTGGTAACGTCATTACCACCGATTGAGAATCCAGACTTTCCCAAGGAGATCGCCATGCCGTCTCGCGAGCTTTCCTTCCCCGTGTTCGACGCCGACAACCACATGTACGAGCCGCAGGAAGCGCTGACCAAGTTCCTCCCGGACAAGCGCAAGAACGTCATCGACTACGTGCAGGTCCGCGGCCGCACCAAGATCGTGGTGCGTGGCCACATCAGCGAATACATCCCCAACCCGACGTTCGAGAAAGTCGCCAAGCCGGGCGCCCAGGAGGACTACTTCCGCAATGGCGCGCAAGGCAAGACCTACCGCGAGATCCTTGGCGAGCCGATGAAGGCCATCCCCGCGTTCCGCGAACCGGGCGCGCGGCTGGAGGTCATGGACGAGCTCGGTATCGATTACGCCCTGATGTTCCCGACTCTGGCCAGCCTGGTCGAGGAGCGCATGAAGGACGACCCGGAGATGACCCACGACGTCATCCACGCGCTCAACCAATGGATGCATGAGCAGTGGACGTTCAACTACAAGGAGCGCATCTTCGCTACCCCGGTGATCACACTGCCCATCGTCGACCGCGCGCTCGAAGAGCTCGAATGGTGCCTGGAGCGGGGCGCCCGCACGGTGCTGGTCCGCCCGGCGCCGGTGCCCGGCTACCGCGGCAGCCGGTCCTTCGGCCTCGAGGAATTCGACCCGTTCTGGCAGGCCTGCATCGCCGCCGAGATCCCGGTCTCGATGCACGCCTCGGACAGTGGCTACTCCGAGTTCGCGAACGTGTGGGAGCCGGGCGACGAGTTCCTGCCGTTCAAGCCGACCGCATTCCGCAGCTTCGCGATGGGCCATCGGCCGATCCTGGACGCGATGGGTGCGCTAGTGTGCCACGGCGCGTTGTCCCGCAACCCGGAGCTGCGCATCCTGTCCATCGAAAACGGCGCCGACTGGGTTCCAGACCTGTTCAAGGGCCTCAAGGGTGTTTACAAGAAGATGCCGCAGTCGTTCAGCGAGGATCCGATTCAGGCGTTTAATCGCTGCGTGTACATCACCCCCTTCTGGGAGGATCGCTTCAACGAGATCGTCAAAATGGTGGGCACCGACCGGGTGCTGTTCGGCTCCGACTGGCCGCACCCCGAGGGCCTGAAGGACCCGATCTCCTTCGTCGACGAGCTGTCCGACTTCGACGAGGAAGATGTCGCAAAGATCATGGGCGGCAACCTGATGAAGCTGATGAAGGTTTCTGAGCCCGCCGCAAAACCGGTCTCAGCCTGATCGTCAAAATCGCACGTCCGGACCTATAGACGGACCCTGCCGCTCTTGCTATACAAGAGCACCATGAACCTGGGTCCGGAAAAGCACTACCAACCGGGTCCATCCCAGGTGATGTTGAGCACACGGCTGATCGCCGAGCTGGGCGATATGAACAGCACGCTGCGGGCAGCCATCCAGCGCAACGGTCCTGTCGTGGTAGTGCTCGCGGGCGGCGAGATCGATGCCGCCAACGAGCACACCTGGCGGCAGCTGGTGAGCGAGGCGGCCGCCGTCGCGACCCCGCCAGGGCCGTGCATCGTCGACGTCAACGGCGTTGATTTCATGGCCTGCTGCGCGTTTGCGGTCCTAGCCGACGAAGCCGAGCGGTGTCTGCGCCACGGCGTCGCACTGCACCTGGTGAGCTGCAACCCTGGCGTTGCCCGGATCGTCGCAGCATGTGGGCTCGACGGCGTGTTACCCGTCTATCAGACCACGGACTCCGCCCTCTCGGCGGCCGTGGCATAACGATCCGGCCGCAGGCCGCAAGAGACACGTTGCTACGGTTCGAAAATTGGTGCGGCCAGCACCCCACGGACATTGTTAATCTGATATGAGGCGCGTGACAAATAGTCACTGCGCCTCGAACACGGCCCTGTTGAAGGCTCGGGTGGGAAGGACGAATGGCGGCCGGAAAGGACTGGGACAAGGCGGTCGGCGCGGCAGAGGACGCGCGGCGCGTCTTCGAGAGCGTTCCCGCGATGGTGGTCGGACTGGAGGGGCCGGACCACCATTTCATCGCGGCCAACGCGGCCTACCGTGCGCTGATGCCGAACTTCAACCCGGTCGGACTGCCGGCGCGAGAGGTCTATCCCGAGCTGGAGAGCCAGCAGATCTACGACATGTTCGACCGGGTGTACGAAACCGGCGAGCCGCAGCGCGGCGAAGAGTGGCGGCTGCAGATTGACCTCGGTTCGGGCCTTGAGGAGCGGTTCTTCGACTTTCTCGTCACACCGCGGCGCCGCGCAGACGGATCAATCGAAGGTGTGCAGATCCTCTTCGACGACGTGACAACCCGGGTTCAGGCACGGCAGGCCGCCGAGGCGCGCATGGAGGAGCTGTCAGAGCGGTATCGCAACGTCCGGGATTCCGCCATCGTTATGCAACAGGCGCTGCTTGCCCCGTCTGTGCCCGTCGTTCCTGGCGCCGACATCGCCGCCGAGTATCTGGTCGCCGCAGAGGACACCGCCGCCGGTGGTGACTGGTTCGACGCGATGCCGCTGGGAGGCCGGCTGGTGCTTGTCGTTGGCGACGTCGTCGGTCATGGCGTCGAAGCCGCAGCGGTGATGTCGCAATTGCGCACCGCGGTGCGGATGCAGATCGCAGCGGGGCACAGCATCGTCGAAACCCTCGGGGCGGTCGACCGCTTCCATGAAGAGGTGCCCGGATCGAAGTCGGCCACGATGTGCATCGGCTCGCTGGACTTCGCCACCGGAGAGTTCCAGTACTGCACCGCCGGGCACCCGCCGCCGTTGCTGGTAACCGCCGACGGGAGTTCACGCTACTTGGAACCAACCGGCGCGGGTCCGCTCGGAAGCGGAACCGGCTTCCCGCTGCGCACCGAACTGCTCGACATCGGCGACTCGATCCTGCTGTACTCCGACGGCCTGATCGAACGCCCGGGTCGGCCCCTTCAGGCGAGCACCGCGGAATTCGCCGATTTGGCCGCGAACATCGCCAGCGGCGGTAGAGGCTTCGTCATAGATGCGCCAGGGCGACAAATCGACCGCCTCTGCTCTGAGCTACTTGAATTGCTGCTCCGTTCGACCGGCTACAACGACGACGTCACAATGCTTGCGGCGCAGCGACGTACACCAGCAGCACCGCTGCACATGACACTGGATGCGACGATCCACGCGGCACGCGCCGTGCGCGCCCGGCTTCGTGAATGGCTCACGGATATCGGTGCCGATTACTCCGACATCTCCGATATCGTGCACGCTATTTCCGAGTTCGTGGAAAACGCGGTCGAACATGGCTACGCCACAGAGGTTTCCGACGGCGTCGTCGTCGAGGCGGAGCTGGGCGGCGACGGCAACCTGCGCGCATCGGTGATCGACCGCGGCCAATGGAAGGACCACCGGGAAGGCGAGCAGGGTCGCGGGCGAGGACTCGCGATGGCCGAAGCCCTGGTGTCGCACGCACAAGTCACGCACGGCGAAGACGGCACCACCGCCACGGTGACCCACCGCTTGTCACGACCCGCAAACTTCATCACCGACCCGTTGGTCAGCCGGGCGACCCACCAACGCGCAATCGACTCCGAATTCCTATCCCTTGTCGGCTCGGGAGAGCTGGCCGGGCGCATCGTGGTCAGCGGCGACGTCGACTCCACCACCGCATCCACCCTGGACCGCCAGATCGCCGTCGAAAGCCGTTCCGGCATAGCGCCTTTGACAATCGATCTGAGCGCCGTCACCCACCTTGGCTCAGCGGGTGTCAGCGCCTTGGCCGCCGCCCGCGACCGGGCACGCCGCCAGGGCGGCGACTGTGTTCTGGTCGCGCCCCCCGGGAGCACCGCGCACCACGTGTTGACGCTGGTGCAGATACCGGTCGTCAATGGCGAATCCGAGGACATATTGGTCGAGGAGTAGCCCGGTTCAGCGTGCTTGGCCGTGCCGTACCTGATTGAACGGCACCCCGCGGTCAGCGACGTACTCCCGCGGAAAGCTCAGCACCCGCTCCCCTATGACGTTGCGGGCCATCTCCGTCGTGCCGCCGCCGATGGCGACCGACTGCCGGGACAGGTATCGGAACCCGGTCTGCAGCCCTTCGCCGTATTCCCCGACGACACCGGCCGGTCCGGCGATCGACAGCGCGGTGTCCATCTCCAGGCTCACGGTTTCGGCGTGGAAGAGCCGGATGAGCGTTCCGCCGGCCGGCGGCAGGAGGCCGTCTCGCACGCTGTGATACACGTGGTCGATCAGCTGCTCTTCCACCGCGCGGTGCACCAGCGCCCAGCCGGCCCGCTCCTGCACGCGATCGCTGTCGGCCTGGCCGGTCTTCTGCGCTAGGTCGGCGTAGTCGACCGGGGTCGTGTGACCGCCTTCGCTGCCGCTTCCGCTCGAGAACTCCGAGCCCTGGCCGACCGCGCGGCGTTCGTGATACAGCTGTCGCGACGCCACCGCCCAGCCTTCGTTCACCGCACCGACCACGGCGTCGTCGCCGACGTCCACTCCGTCGAGGAACTCCTCGCAGAACTCAGCCGAACCGTTGACCTGCGTGATGCGCCGCAACGTGATTCCGGGATGGGCGATGGGCACCAGGAACATGGTCAGGCCGTCGTGCTTGGGCACATCCCAGTCGGTACGCGCCAGGCACAGCCCGTAGTCGGCAGCGAATGCGCTGGTGCTCCAGGTCTTGGCGCCGTTGATCACCCATCGGTCGCCTTGCCGTTCGGCCCGGGTTAGGACGCCGGCCAGGTCCGATCCGCCACTGGGTTCGGAAAGCAGCTGCACCAGTACCTCGTCGCCGCGCAGTGCGGCGCCGATGCGCTGCTTCTTCTGCTCCTCGGTGCCGGTATCAAGCAACGTGGCGCAACAGATGGTGAACGTCGGGACGTTGAGGATCAGCGGCATTTCGTAGCGCAGGGATTCCTGGTCGAATGCCCGCTGGTATGCGTAATCCAGCCCGAGGCCGCCGTATTCGCGGGGGAAACAGATGCCCGCGAATCCGCCTTCGTAGAGCTGCTTTTGCAATTCCTTGGCTCGTTGCCAACTGCGTTCCTCGTCGCGGGGGGCGGCCGGCGGCGACTGCGGGTCGACGGGGGGCATGTTGTCTGCCAGCCACGCTCGAGCCCGGGCGGCGAACTCGGCAACGGATTCGCCCGAGTCGCCCTTCATTGGGCGGTCTTCTGCGCGGCGTGCCACGCGTACACCAAGCGGTTGTGTTCCTCCGGTGTGCCGAACATGGCGCGGTACAACGTAACCCGCCTCAGGTAGAGGTGCAGATCGTGCTCCCAGGTGACGCCGATCCCGCCATGCATCTGCACACAGCCCTGGACGATCTGGCCGGCCATCTCTCCGACGTAGGACTTGGCGATGCTGGCCGACAAGCCCGCGGTCGACGAACGAGCGGCGACATCGGCAACCGCTGCGGCCGTGGTGGCCCGGCAGGCCTCCAGCCACATCTTCATGTCGGCGAACCGGTGTTTGAGCGCTTGGTACGACGCCAGCGGGCGCCCGAACGTGTACCGGTCCAGCGCCCATTGGACGGTGAAGTCGAACACCGTTTGCACGATGCCGACCACCTCGGCGCACTGCAGCACCTGGGCGATCTGACTCTGCCGATCGATCAGTGCGGCGCTTCCGGCGGAATCGCCGACGGCGGCCGACTGCTCGACGACAACCCCGTCGAAGTCCACTCGCGCGTATTGCTTGACCAGGTCGATTGACTTCTGGGGCGTAATCCGGACGCCCGGCGCGTCCGTCGGGACCAGGAACTGGCGAATTTGGTCGCCACATCGCGCCACCACCAGCAGCACCGAACTCTGGGCGGCGGCCTCGACACGGTCTTTGGCGCCCTGGATCCGGTAGCCGGAGTCGGTGGGTGTGGCCGTCACCGACGGATCTCGCGGCGCCCAGCCCTGGCCCGGTTCAGAAACCGCCCACGACGCCACCTTTTCACCGGATATCAGCGATTCGATGGTGCCGGCGTGGGCCTGCGGGTCGGCGCAGTCGACCAGCCCCGCGAGCACAGTGCTCACCGGGTACAGCGGTCCCGGTGCCACCGTCTTACCGAGCTGTTCGGCGACCATGGCCAGATCCGCAACACCGCTGTCCGAGACGCTGCCGCCACCCAATTCCTCCGGGACGAGTAGAGCCGTCCACCCGAGCTCGGCAGCCCGCCGCCACCATGCCGGATCGAAGGACGCGCCCGCGGCATGCAGCTCCCGGACGTAGCGAAGCGGTGCTTCTTTTTGGAGAAACGCTTGGGTGGTGGAGGCGAAGAGTATCTTTTCGGGAGAGTCGACTGCGGTCATGACGCCGGCACGTGGGGTGGAAAGTATGGGTGGATAATCATCCGCCGATCGGTCCTGTCGGAGTTCGCTAGCGACTCTGATGGTACCAATGAGCAATACAGTAAGAGATACCGGAGTCCAGTCGATAATGACGTTGACGAGCTGTAAACCCCATGGCTGAGTCCGACGAGCCGGGCACCGCGGATGTGGCAACATCGCAGGCCGATGCGCTGGCCCTGGCCGAAGAAGCCGAGGCCGAGGCCGCCGAAGCTGAAGCACTGGCAGCGGCCGCGCGTGCCCGCGCCCGTGCCGCACGACTGCGGCGCAAAGCCCAGGCCATAGCCGAGGCCGCCGACAAGAAAGCCGCCGAGCCCCCCGAAGCCACGGAAACCGCGGAAGTCACGAAAACCGCCGACGCCCCCGAAGCCGCAGAGACGGCGGAAGCCGCCGAGAGCGCCGAAGCCGCAGAAACGGACGAAGCCACGGAAACCGCGGAAGTCACGGAAACCGCCGAAGTCACGGAAACCGCCGACGCTACGGAAACCACGGAAGCCCCCGAAGCCACGGAGACGGACGAAACCGCGGAGCCGGCCGAGACCGCCGAAAGGGCGAAACCGGAATCGGTGAGCGGGGAGCCCTCGCGGAAGCGCCGGTTGCGGATGCCGGCACTGGGCATGGTTGCCCAGGCGGCCGCGATCCTTCTCATCCTTGGCTGGGTCGCGGCTATCGGATACATGGCGTGGCAGCACCATGACAAAACGGCGCGGGACCACCACGCCGCGGCGTTCGCCGCCGGGGCCAGGCAGGGCGTCATCAACATGACCTCCCTCGACTTCAACAGAGCCAAGCAGGACGTCCAGCGCGTGATCGACAGCTCCACCGGCCAATTCAGGGACGACTTCCAACAGCGGGCCGGCGACATCGCGAAGGTGGTGGAGGAATCCAAAGTGGTCACCGAAGGAACGGTGAACGCCGCGGCCGTCGAGTCCATGGATGACCATTCCGCATTGGTGCTGATCGCAGCGACGTCACGGATCACCAATTCCGCTGGCGCCAAGGACGAACCCCGGGCGTGGCGACTCAGAGTGACCGTGACCGAAGACGGCGGGCAGTACAAGATGTCGAAAGTTGAGTTCGTACCGTGACGGATAAGACGGACAAGGCGGATGAGACGAAGACGGATAAGGCTGACAAGACGGAGCCGACGGAGAAGAAGCGCAGCGGCAAATTCAGCAAGTACGGCCGCTCCCGCCGCCCGCTGACCGAGGAGCGGCCACGTGAGCGTTGGCGCGGAAAAGATATCAAGCTCTCGCCCCTGATTCTGGTGCTGCTCATCCTGATCTCCGGTGGGGTGGCAACCTGGATGTACTTCGCGTGGTATCGCCCCGATCAGCAGACAGACCCGAACGTCGCGCGGAGTGTGATCAGCGCGGCTTCCGACGGAACCGTTGCGTTGCTGTCCTATTCACCGGAATCGCTCGACAAGGATTTCGCGACCGCCAGGTCGCACCTCGGTGGCGACTTTCTGTCGTACTACAAAGAGTTCACTGAGCAGATCGTGGCTCCCGCAGCCAAAGAGAAGTCGCTGAAAACCACCGCCCACGTGATGCGCGCCGCATTGTCGGAGCTACATCCCGATTCGGCCGTCGTCCTGGTTTTCGTCGACCAGAGCACCACAAGCAAGGACAGCCCCGATCCGTCGATGGCGGCCAGCAGCGTGGTGGTGAACCTGACCCGGGTCAACGGCAACTGGCTGATCACCAAGTTCAGTCCGGTGTAGGCGTGCTGCTACACCGCGAACGCTCGTCGCAGCGTCTGAGCGTGCAGGGCCCGGTTTTCCCGGGACACAACCCAATCCGGGACCAGCGAGTCGAATCCGTTGAATGTCGCTGCTACAACGTGTAATTCGGTGTGCACGTAGGCATGCAGCAGCCGATTGGCGTAGTCGATGGCTTCGTCACGACACGGGTCGATCTCCGAGCAGGTGATAAACGTCGGCGGCAACCCCTCCAGGTTCGCCCGGTGCGCGGGGACGTGCTGACCGCTGGCCGCGCCGTGGCCGAGGTAATGGCCCCACGCCCGGCTGACGGCGGGACCGTTGAGGCCCGGCGTGCGCTGAAACTCCCGCCGCGACGGCGTCGCGTCGGAATCGAGCATCGGCTGATGCAGGATCTGCACCAGGATCGATGGCCCTTCGTCGTCGAAAATGCGCTGGGCCAGGCCCGCCACCAATGCGGCACCCGCGTCCCGACCCATCACCCCCAATCGAGTGGCGTCCGCATCCAGGTCGGCACAGTTTTGCACGGCGTAGCGAAACGCCGCCTCGACATCGTCGGATGCCGCCGGACAGGGAGATTCTGGCGCCAGCCGGTAGTCGACCGACATCACCAGACACCCGGCCTCGCGGGCCAGCTCCACGCACTGCGCATGATCGGTGTCCAGATTCCCGGTCACGAAGCCACCGCCGTGGGCGTACACCACCAGCGGTGCCGCTGACTTGTTGGCACCGCGATAAATTCGAACGTCCAGCTGCCGTCCATCGGCGCCGGGTATCGAGCCCGCTTCGACAGCGACACCGGCGGTGTCCACCGCCGCCGCGCGCTCCGCGGCCATCCGGTTGGCGTGCGCACGCTCGGCCGGTAACGACTCGACCCGGAATTCGGCCACGCCCAGCCCGGCGGCAGCGTCCCGCAGCGCGGGGTCGATACGGCTAAGGCCTTGCGGCCGTGTGAGATTCGTTTGCGTCATCTCCGAAACCCTCCGAACCCTCTTCCAGGTAGACCTGCGACTCCATGTGGTGAAAGATTCGGTAGTTGTCGCCGCGCGACGTCAACAACCAGGTGACCCAGCTGGCGCCGGTGTGCACGGTATCGGTTTCTGAATCGGATCCTATTGCGGTGAAGCTCCATCGGCTCAAAAGGACGCAGCGCGCCAGGCCTGAACCGAGGGCATCCGCCGACCACAGCCGAGACGATACCGACGCCATACTTCAGGCGGCTAGCAACCCGGGCCCAGTGCCGGTCGAGTTCGTCGACCCCCACCAGCGGGGCCGCGTATTCGTCACCGATGTAGACCGGCTGCGGGTTTTCGCGTTCCCAAAGATCGGCTACGCCGGCAATATCCAGCGCCGACCACTTCTCGTCGTATTCGCTGACCAGTGACCTAATCGAGGGCACCGACGGCCGGCCGTTCTCCGGGCAGCGCCTTGACGGTTGACGGGAGCCCGTACAGCGCGGTCGCGTTGCCGCGCATGATCCGCTCACGCTGAGCGGCAGGGAAGCGGTTGATCGCGTAGGTCGGCGCGTCGTAGCTCCAGTGCGGATAGTCCGTCGAGAACATCAGGTTGTCGCCCAGATCCATCATCTCCAGGTACTCGCGGAACTGCACGGTGTCGGCGTCCTCGAGCGGCTGGGTGGTGAACCGGACGTGTTCGCGCACGTACTCCGACGGACGGCGACGTACCTGCGGCAAGTCGGCGCGGCGCGCTTCCCAGATCCGGTCCATCCGCGACATCACCGGCATCGCCCACGTGAAGCCACCCTCGATGAATACCACCCGCAGGTCGGGATGGCGGTCGAACGCTCCGTCGAACACCAGGCTCATCAGATGCGACACGTACAGCAGCGGCCAGGACGCGAAGAAGTCATGCCAATGCGCCGGGTTGCCGACCGGGTACAGCGGGATCAGCTCGAACGGCGTCTGACCCATCAGATGTGTGGCTACCGGAAGCCCGTTGCGTGCCGCGGCCTGGTAGAGCGGGTCGAAATGTGGGTTCCCGAAAGGGATTCCACGAGTCTGCGGCGTCATCAGCACCTGGGCCATGTACGGATGTCCCGCCCAGCGCTCGACTTCGCGGGCGGCCTGCTCGGGTGTCTGCGCGCTGACGCTGACCGACCCGCGCCAGCGCCCGTGCGTGTTGTGCTTGTCCAGCCATACGTCGGCGAGCCAGTCGTTGTAGGTCGACTTCAAGACGTGCTCGGCCTGTGGCAGCTGGGCGTCACACATCGGCTCCAGCGACGCGATGCTGACGCCGGCATCCACCAGCAACTGCCGGGCGGCAAAATCCGGGTCGCTACCGGCCACTCCGCCGTTGGGCGGCGCGGAGTCCAGGCGCAACGACATCGTCTTGTACGAATCCGGCGTGTCGTAGAAATACGGCACCGGGGAAACCGCGTTGCCGGTCGGCCAGATCTTGTCCACCCATTCGGCGGGCGCGTAGGACTTGAGCACCTCGGCCGAGACGGGCAACGGGTGGACATCGGTGTCCACGACGGTGACCGGGATCTGTTCTTGCTCGGTCGGCGATTCGACCCGTTCGATCGTTGTCATAACACGCTCTCCTTAAGCCCGTAGAGCTCGGCGGCGTTTCGCCACAGCACCTTTTCGCGTTGTCCATCGTCCAGGCCGTCAGCAGTCGCCTCCGGCGACGACGTGGACCAATGCGGGTAGCTCGACCCATACATCAGCAGATCGGCCTTGCCGGAGAAGTCCATCCAGCGCATTGCCTGACCGGTATCGGTGGGCCCGTCGAATGCCGACGAGCAGAACCGGACATGGTCGGGCAGGTATTCGCTGGGATAGCGGTCAACCCACGGCGTCTGGTCGCGCATGGACAGCCAGAAGGTGTCCAGCCGCCACATCAGCGGGGTGAGGATGTCGTATCCGCCGTCGGCGAAGACGAACTTGAGGTCGGGATGCCGGCCGAAGACGCCCTCGACGATGAGGGTGGCCAGGTGGACGAAGTAGTTCAGCGGCATGAACGCCGCGTACCCGGGATAGGTGTGTGCGTGCCCGGCGAAGGTGGGCGGATGGTCGACGCCGTTGCCGCCGTTGATGTGCACCACTACCGGCAGTCCGTGTGCGGCGGCGGCCTCCCAGATGGGCTCGAACATGGGTTTGCCATAGGGCTCGCGCGACTGCATCGGAACGCCGACCTGCACCAGCTTGGGGTGTTCGGCGAGGCGCTCGATCTCGCCGACCGCGCCCTTCGGGTCTTCGGGGTTGACCCGAATCGTGCCCAGAAAGCGGTCTGTGTACCGGTGGGTCGTATCGGGCTCCAGCCAGCGGTCGAGCAACCAGTCGTTCACCGCGGCGCAGATTCTGCTGTTGAGCAGGTAATCGGCAATGTTGCCGCGGGTCAGCGGATTCAGGATGGCGTAGCGGCCGACTCCGGAGTCTTCGAACAGATGCCGGCTGACGGTCTCTGGATCGGACCCCGGGTAGTGCTCTCCGTAGAGGTCTTCGCGGTAGTCGCCGCCGGGCGCCTGATACCACTGCTGCTCGACGTCGGGAATCGCCCTCAGCTTGTGGGCTTCGGGGAGATACCGGCGGATCTCGGCGTTGTAGCGGAAGTGCGGTTGCACGGATGCGTCGATAATCATGCGGTCAGGTACACCTCCCCTTCGGTGACATCGACTTGGTAGGTGCGGATACGGCGCCGTGGATCAGCGACGTTGCGACCCGTCGTCACGTCGAATTCCCAATTATGCCAAGGGCATCGCACGATCTGCCCGTCACGCACGCGGCGTAGCCGATCCGGTTCCTCAGGGGCGGATTCGTTGGTGCCGCCGATCAAGCCCAGACACAGCGGGGCGCCCTCGTGCGCGCAATAATTCACGATCGCATACAGCGAACCGCCCACGTTGTACACGCCCACGCCGAACTTCCCGACATCGACCAACTTCATTTGGCCCGGCGGCAGTTCGTCGAGGGTGCAAACGAATCGGCGTTGCAGCACCGGACAATCACCGCCTTCGCGATCCCGCTTCAGCACAGGCCGTTAAGCTTCGTTGCTATTTATACTATAATAGCGACATTCCATTCGAGGTTGCTCAGGAGGAGCGGCAATGACGCTGCGCACCGAGGACGTGGATTTCGGGGGCCAACCCGTCACCCTCGACACCACCGGCGAGAACAGTCCGTACCCCTTCTACGAGTACATGAGGCGTACCGAGCCGGTCTGGCACGGCGCCCTGATGGACCACGGGCAGATGCCGGAGGAGCTGCGGCCCACCGACGAGTGGGTGTTGTTCGGTTACGACGGAGTGTTCCGGGCTTTCCGCGACGACCGGATGTTCACTTCGGCCAACTACGACAAGACCATCGGCCTGGTGATGGGGCACACCATCCTGGCCATGGGCGGCAAAGAACACCACGACCACCGCAACCTGGTAGCCAAGGCATTTCGGGCCACGGCGCTGCAACGCTGGGAGCCGTCGGTTATCGGGCCCGTCTGCGATCAGCTGGTCGACGAAATCAAAAACGACGGTCATGCCGACCTGGTGAAGGCGGTGACGTTCGAGTTCCCGACCCGCATCATCTCGACGCTGCTCGGATTGCCCCCGGAGGATCTCGATCTGTTCCGGCGATTGTCTCTTGACCTCATCTCGATCCCGACCGACATCATGGCGGGGCTGACCGCGGCGGCGGAGTTGCACGGTTACTTCCTCAACCAAGTCGAGCAGCGGCGCCGCAAACCCACCGACGACATCATCGGCGATCTCGTTGCCGCCGAAATCGACGGCGAGAAGCTCACCGACGAGGCCATCATCGCGTTCTTGCGGTTGTTGCTGCCCGCCGGATTGGAGACCACCTATCGCTCGTCGGGCAACCTGCTCTACCTGCTGCTGACCCACCCCGAGCAGTTGGCGATGGTCTGCCAGGACCGCGAACTGATTCCGGCGGCGATCGAAGAGGGCCTGCGGTTCGAAACCCCGCTGACCATGGTCATGCGGACGACCACCGCAGAAGTCGAAATAGGTGGTAAGACAATCCCTCCCGATGCACAGATCGACATGTGCATGGGCTCGGCCAACCGCGACGAGAGCCGCTGGACGGCCCCGGACAAATTCGACATCCGGCGGCCTCGGCAGGCCCACATCGCGTTCGCCGGCGGTATCCATATGTGCCTCGGCATGCACCTGGCCCGGTTGGAGACCCGCGTCATGTTGAACAGCCTGTTGGACCGCGTCAGCAACCTGGCTTTCGTTCCCGACGACGGCACCGGCGAGGAGTCCAAAATCGTGGGACTCACCTTCCGGTCGCCCAACAAGCTTCCGGTCTCGTTCACTTCGACGGATTAAAGGCCACATGAGGAGCCGCGCGGCCATCCTGCACGACGTCGGCGGGCCGTGGTCTGTCGAGGAATTCGAGCTGGACCCGCCTCGCGCCGGCGAGGTGTTGGTCGAGATGGTCGCCGCGGGGTTGTGCCACTCCGACGACCACATCCTCACCGGCGACATGTCGGCGCCCAACGAGGTGCTGCGCTCCCTCGGATTGCCCACCATGTTCCCGATGATCGGCGGTCACGAGGGTTCGGGGATTGTTCGCGAAGTCGGTTACGGCGTCACCGAATTCGCCGTCGGCGACCATGTGGTGATGTCGTTCGTCGCGGTGTGCGGGCAGTGTCGCTGGTGCGCCAGCGGAATGGAGTACATCTGCGACGTCGGAGCCTTCACCATGACGCCGGGAATGCCGACCGACGGGACATTCCGGCACCACACCGCCGACGGCCGGCCACTGGGACATCTGGCGAAGGTGGGGGCCTTCGCCAAACATACTGTGGTGGCGACGAATTCGTTGGTCAAGATCGAGCCGCAGCTACCGCTGGCCCCAAGTGCGCTGCTGTCGTGCGCCATTCCGACCGGTTATGGTTCGGTCGCGAACCGCTCCGGTATGCGCGCCGGCGACACCGTCGTGGTGATAGGCGTAGGCGGAATAGGAACCGGCGCCATTCAGGGCGCCCGGATTGGCGGCGCCGCGTATATCGTCGCCGTCGATCCGGTTGATTTCAAACAGAAGTCGGCATTGCAGTTCGGTGCCACCCACAGTGTCGCAACGGCGGGCGAGGCGCTGGAGTTGGTGCGCGACCTGACCTACGGGGTAATGGCCGACGCGGTGGTGGTCTCCCCGTCCCTGGTTACCGCCGACGACGTGTACGACGCATTGAATCTCACCCGCAAGGGCGGCACGTGTGTGCTCACCGGGATGACCTCGCAGTTGACTCGGTCAGTCAAAATCAATCTGCAGGAATTCATCCTGATGAACAAGTCGCTGGCGGGCACCATATTCGGCTCGTGCAACCCCAAGGCAGACATTTCCCGGCTGGCCCGGCTCTATCACACCGGACAGCTCCAGCTCGACGAGATGATCACCAGGCGATACCGCCTCGACGACATCAACACCGCCTACGACGACCTGCGAAACGGTGAAATCATCAGGGGTATCATCGATTTCGGCATCAACTAAGGCTGTTTCTTGCGGGTCATCACCCGCTGCATCTGCCCGTATGCGTCGATCGGGCTGTGCTGCGCCAGGCCGCCGTCGGCGTGCACGACCTGACCGGTGACCCATGCCAGCTCGAGGACACCCACGATGGCGCCGGCGACGTCGGTGGCTTCACCCAGCCGACCGAGCGGGGTCCGCTCGCACAGGGCGTCCACCCAGCCGGGAAGTCGTTCGGCGTCCACCAGCATCGGTGTGCGGGTAACACCGGGTCCGACGGCGTTGACCCGAATGCCGTGGGTGCCCCACTCGGCGGCCGCGACCTTCACCAGCATGTCCACGCCGGCCTTCGATACGCAGTAAGCGCCCATATCCCGATCGGCGACCGTGCCGCTAATACTCGAGACGGCGACGATCGAACCGCCGACCCCGGCGTCGACCATGGCCTGCGCGGCGGCGCGGATGGTCAGCCAGGTTCCGGTGAGGTTCACCGCCAACACTCGTTCCCATTCCGCGGGCTGCAGTTTCAGCAGCAGTCCCGCCGCACCGATTCCGGCGCTGGTCACGACCCGAGTGGGAACACCGTGCTCACGCACGGTGCGTTCCATGGCCGCCGACACCGCGTCGGGATCGCTTACATCGCAGGCGATGTCGGCACCGGACAGGTCCCAGGTAACAACTTCATTGCCCGCCTCGCCCAGTAGCCCGGCGACTTCCCGCCCGATCCCAGACCCACCACCGGTCACTAAGAGACGGCGGTCATTGCGGCAGGCCCGATCAACTCGACGAGAACGCCGTCGGGTGCGGTAATGACGGCCATCGGGACAGTTTTTCCGGCGGGCGCAGCAACGGTGATACGACGAACGCCG
Organism: uncultured Actinomycetota bacterium; assembly: GCA_963840045.1. GTDB lineage: Bacteria > Actinomycetota > Actinomycetes > Mycobacteriales > Mycobacteriaceae > Mycobacterium. Next base: position 140,424 of record CAWIXL010000003.1, read on the forward strand.
CCGGTGAAACCCAATGCCGCCAGCGCGGAAAGCGTCGGTTCGACCTCGCGCTGCAGCGATAGCAGGAAAAATCCACACTGCGGTCGCTTCGGTGGATCCGACGCATCGTCGGACCCCTCGAAGACAACCAATTCAACAAGGCCGCTGTCCGGTGTCTGCGGATCGCCCAGGAATACCGACTGCAGCCGATCTGTCTTGGCGCCGAACAGTTCTGGCCAATCGCCAACGAAGGTGCGGTCGAAGAACTCGGTGAATCCCAGACCGTCGCGCCAGAACCTCTTCGAGCGTTCGATGTCGGCGGTGCAGATCGCGGCGTGATGGATACCCGGCATGGGCTCGATTATGCCGTGGCCACCTACGACCGGTCGCGGGCCGTGGCTAAATCAGGCGTCGCTGCACTTCGAATGCCAGGCACAGTTCGGCTATATCCCTTGGGCGAGACAATGATCGGCCCGTCCGTTGCTCGATTCGCCGAAGCCGGTAGCGCACCGTATTGGGGTGACAGATAAGCGCTTCGGCGGTGGCTCGCACCGACGCATCGCTGTCCATCCAGGCCCGAAACGTTTCGAAGAGAAGTTCTCGCTCCTCCTCACCGAGGTCGTCGAAAGCGTTTAACACAGTCCGTACAGATTTGACCATCACCTCGGGTGCGCTGATGGCAGCGGTACCCAAGATGGAGCCATCGAATACCGCGACCGGTGCAGCGCCGTCAGCGCGGCTCCGCAGCATCACCTTGGCAACGTGGAAAGCCTGCCGGGTATCCCTCAGATCATCGAAGCGCGCGCTTACGCCCACACGATTGGTCGTCGTACGAGCTAGCAGGGCCAAGATCTTGTCGAGATGCTGCCCGGACTTGATGTGGACGATCCCGACCTGCAAATCGGGCAGCCCGCGCCACGCCGAGTACACATCCAGGCTGCGCAGTTTCGATTCAATTTCGGGCAGGGCCACTTCGCCGATGGCAGGCGCCTCGGCGGCGACGACCACAAACGGTCCCTGGCTTGGTAACCGGAGGTGGTTGGCGACATCCCACGCGCTCCACTGGTCAAGGATTCGTCCATAAAGCAGCGACTCGATCAGCTCGTCCCGGCATCGGGCCCCGATGGCGGTCGCAATCAGTTCGGCGAAAACGCCGACGCGTGCCTCGGTATCGTCCGGTATCGGGCCGGGGTGCACGAAACCGACGGCAGCCAAGCCCCATACGTGTCCATCCACGATGACCGGCGCTCCTACCGCCGAGCGCACGCCCGCCTCACGGAGACGCGCGGCGATCGACCCGCTTGCGTTTTCGTACGTGTCTAATCGTGCGGGCCGGCCGGTGCGATAGACCAACGCTGCCAAGGTGTCGCCGTCGACGGGCATTCGAGTGCCCACCGCCCACTTCGCCTGCGCCGGCTCCTCAGCTCGGGCCAACATGGTGATCTCGCCGCTGGTCTCAAAGCGCCACAGCCCGGCGTTCGACGCCGTGACACATCGACGCATTTCGTCGGCTATCGAATCTAATGGCAGGGGAACTTCGTAACCTGTCAGGAGTAGGTCCACGGCTACCTCAGAACAACACCCGGTGGCGTTTGTCGGCCGATGGTGATGATCCCCCAGCAGCGCAGCACTCGCATCCGCCAACTGCACAGTCGTGGGTCAGCGGACAACCTCGGCGGATCGTTCCAGCAGGACGCGGCCGAGCTGGCTACGCGACTGGATCCCGAGCTTGGTGAAGACCTTGCGGAGGTGGTACTGGACGGTGCGGGTGCTGATGAACAGACGGGCGCCGATGTCGGGGTTGGACAGCCCGTCGCAGGCCATCGATGCGATCTGGACTTCTTGCGCCGTCAGCGTCTGATCGACTGTCGCGACGTTGCGCTTACGGGCGGTCTCGCCGGTGGCCTGCAACTCACGCCTGGCGCGCTCGGCGAATGCCTCCATTCCCATCGCGTCCAACATGTCGTGGGCCTTCCGCAGCTGGGCCCTCGCGTCGATGCGACGACGCTCCCGCCGCAGCCATTCGCCATACACCAGATGGGCACGGGCGAGTTCCGCGCGCACTCGGGTGTTGCCAAGCCGCTCGATCGACTCGCGGTACAGCCGCTCGGCGGGCTCGCCCTCGCTCAGCAGGGCACGCGAACGCGCCTCGATGCCCAGCGCCCAATCGGTGCCACACGCGCTGGTGATTTCGGCGAGCCCACAAAGGGCCTTGGCAGCGATGTCGCTTTGCCCGCTACGTGCGGCCGCCTCGATGAGCTCGACCGCTGCCCAGGTCGGAGCGATCATTTCGCCCAGGTATTCAGTAGCGCGCTGGGCGGCTGACACCGCCTTTTGGTAGTCACCGAGCCCGTTGTTCAGCACCGCGGTCGCCCACTCCACCACGGTGATCCCGATGCCTTCGCCCCGCCGGGTCACGTCCCGGGTGGTCGCTTCGATGAGGGCGACCGCGTCGGACTGTCTACCGCTCAAAGCGGCCAGGCCAAGGGCCGCGTAGGGGGCGAGGTTACTGCCGGTCGCCTCCATCGCAGGCTGCAGCTCTTGGACCAACGCAGCCGCCGCGACCAGGTCGCCGGCGAACAACAGCATGAACGCACGTGAATTGAGGGCCAACAGAACTTCGCTGAGCGCGCCGACGTCACGGGCAAGTTGGACGTGCCGTTCAGAAAGCACCTGCCAGCGTTTGTCATCCCAAACGTGTCGAGCGGCGATGCCGGCGACCCAATGCCAATGCAGCTCCTCACTTACCGACATTCCGGTGCCGAACTCGTTCAGCGCCTTCCGCATCAAGGGCAATGCGGCCGCATACCCCTCGTTGTAGTGCGTTACCAGTGCATCCAGCAGATGGTCGGATGCGCGCGGAGGGTGCGGCATCGGCGGCGCGGCTTGAGCAGCGCGTGCCACCTCCAGCACACCGCCGCCGAGGCCCAGCCGACCCGCGAACATGCCAGCGGACAAGGCCTCAAGATAGGTCGCCCGGGACAGGCCCGCATCGATTGACTCGAGCCGGCGAGCCGCCTTCAGCAGCAGGGTCGGAGCGTCGCTACCTCGGCTTGCGACGAACGCGAGCTCAGCGCCGATCAAGTCGATCCGAGCTTGCTGAAATTCGCTCAGCGGTCCAGCCTGCGCCGTGCACAGCAACTCCTGCGCCGCGTCCAACGCGCCCGCCTCGACCTTGGTCGCGGCGGCGGCCAGGGCCCGGTCGCTGCGTCGAATCGGATCGAGCGTCAGCATTGCGGCCCGTTCCAAAAATGCGGCGGCGGCGGCGATGCCGCCACGAGACTTGGCACGGTCGGCAGATCGCTCCAACTCGGCCGCGACCTCCTCGTCGGGTCCGGGCGCGGCATGCGCCCGATGCCACGCCCGTCGATCCGGATCGTGTTCGGAATCGGTGACCGCCGCCAGCGCTTCGTGCGCACTTTGCCGTTCTTGCAGCGACGCCGACCGGTAGACCACTGAGCGCATCAGGGGATGACGAAAACGGACTCGATTGCCGAACTGGACCACGTCGGCCTCGTCGGCCGATGGCGCCGCTTCCGCACCGATGCCCAACCGCGCGGCCGCTCGCCACACCAAAGCGGGATCGCCGACCGGATCAGCCGCGGCAACAACCAGCAAGCGCCGCGTCGGCTCTGGAAGGCCTTCGATCTGACGCCGGAAACTCTCTTCGACCCGCTCCGACGGTCGGGTAGCCCCCACAAGTCCATATCCGCCCGCCAACTGTTCCGACCGCAAGTCCCGCGATAATTCCAGCAAGGCCAACGGGTTTCCCCGTGTCTCGGCAAGGATTTGATCCCGGACCCGAGGATCCAGCGGCCCCTTCAGCTCGGACTCCAGCACCGCGCGCGCATCGACATCCGGCAGCCCGTCCACCGTGAGCTCGGGCAATCCCGCGAGGTCGTTGCTGGGGGTGCGGGCCGCGAATACCAAGCCCACCGATTCGGCGGCCAAGCGGCGAGCTACAAAGCCGAGGACCTGCGCCGAAGCCTGATCAATCCACTGCTGGTCATCGATCACACAGAGCAGCGACCGTCGACCGGCGGCAGTAGAAAGCAGATTCAACACCGCGAGGCCGACCAAGAATTTGTCCGGCGCCGGCCCTGGGCTGATGCCGAACGCAGTGCGCAGGGCAGCAGCCTGCGGCGCCGGCACCTCGTCGATGCTGTCGAGCACCGGTGCGCACAACTGGTGCAAAGCAGCGAACGTCAGTTCCATCTCCGACTCGACACCCGTAGCGCGTAGCGCCCGGCACTCCGGCGCCCGCTGCGACAGGTAGTCCAGCAACGCAGTCTTTCCCACACCAGGTTCGCCGGACAGCACCAGGACCCGGCTCTCACCGGCGCCAATCGCCTGCGACCAACTGGTCCAGCATGCCGCACTCGGCGCGGCGGCCTATCAGCGTGATCACGCGTCCCCGCAACATGACATCCGCCTGCACGTGCAGGCAGTGGCGCTCACGTTACCCGTCGGCGGGCAGCCAACATCGCCGTGCCGGTCCGGGTGCTGCTCGGCATCGATAGCCCGGCGCATTTCCGGGCGCGAGGGCAATCTTGCAGCCCGCGGGACTAACGTCAGAAGCGTTGCAGGGTAAGGTTTTCCACCTTGTCTCGGTCAATTTCGTAGCCGAGACCGGGCTTCTGCGGACCAGCGATGTAGCCCCTCGTGTCGATCGTGGGGAGGTCCGCCATACCGATACCCAGCAAGTTCTGCGGCACCATGATTTCAGCGAAGTCGCAGTTGCGGATGGCCAGCGCCACGTTCAGATACATCGCCAGATTCAGCGTGGGTCCGTAGCTGTGGATCTCGTAATTCAGGCCGAACGCCTCGCACGCGTGCGCCGACTTCAGCATCTGCGTGACACCGCCCGCGTACTCAGCAAGGGTGCGGACGTAGAACCCGCTCGGCCTGCTCAAGTAGCCCCGAATGGCGGCGAATCCCGCAAAGTTCTGCTCTCCGACCGACAACGGCGTGCGAAGTTTGCTCGCTAAGAACGCCAGCCCGTCGAGATCCTGGTCCGAGATGGGATTCTCATACCAATAGAAGTTGAGCTCGTCCAACGCTCTGCCGACCGCCAGGGCGTCGGGCACCGTGTAGGCGCACACCGGGTCGATCATGAGATCGATGTCCGGGAACGCTTCTCGCAGCGCCTTGGCCAGCTCGATGTCGCGGGCGGCCTCGCCGAAGGGGTGCACTTTCGCCGCGGTGAATCCTTCTGCGACAGCGGCTCGCAGCGTGTCGATGTAACCGTCAATGGTCGGATAAGCCACGGTGCTCGCATACGCGCGTATTTCGTGGCGGTGTGCCCCAAGATACTTGTAGAGAGGCAGGTTCGCCGCCTTGGCGTTGATATCCCAGAGGCACGCATCCGCGCCGGCCAACGCGGGCGGGTTCGAATAGGGTGGCAGTGCAGTGGTCATTTCGTGACTCAGTGCTGCGACATCGTAGGTATCTCGGCCCACCAAAATGGTTTTCGCGACCTCGGCAGCGTGCTGAACGGCCTTGGAAGGGATGAGATAGCTGATGTAGTGTCCGTCGATCCCTTCGGCGGTCGCCACAGAGATAAGGACCAGCTGGGGCAACTTGTCGACCGCGCCACGGGTGGGGATGACGCCTTCACCAAGCTCGGTCCGAAGTATGGACAGCGTGACATCGGTGATCTTCATGGCTGGACTCCTTGACTTGACCAGGCTCAACTCGGCAGCAAAGTTCGAGCACTGATGACTTCTTCGACGCCAGCCTCTCGGAGGGTTGCGATGTCCTTGAATCCGCAGACCGCCAAACACAAATCGAGTTCTGCCAGGAAGGATCGGAGGTAGTGAGTCAGGCTCTCCGCGCCCCCGTAGGACAAGGCGTAGGCATAGGGGCGCCCAATCCCGACGGCGGTCGCGCCCAGCGCTAACGCGATGATCGCATCGGTGGGCGAGCGGACGCCGGAATCGAACATGACCGGCGTGGACCCAGCCGCCTCAACGACCCCCGGTAGCAACTGCAGGGTCGAGACCGCCGAATTCGCTTGACGACCACCATGATTGGTGCAATAGAGCACATCGGCACCGTTGTCGATCGCCAGCCGTGCGTCGTCGGGGTGCTGAATTCCTTTGATAGCAAGCGGCAGCTTCGTCTGGGACCGGATCCAGCGCAGGTCTTCCCAGGACAGCGGGTGGGCGAAAATCTTCGAATAGTGCGCCAGCGCGGCCGGCTGGTCTTCTTCCGGCGGCTTGGCGAGGTGCTTGGTGAAGTTCTCATCCGTGTAGTAGTTCTGCATGCAGTAGCCCCGGAACTGGGGAAAGTTTCCGCGTTCAAGATCCATGGGCCGGAAGCCGAGGGTCCAGGAGTCCACGGTAACCATCAGGGCCGAATAGCCGCTGGTCTCAGCGCGGTTGATCAAACTTGCCGCCAGCTCCCTGTCGCCGGGAAGGTAGAGCTGGTAAAAGATGGGCGTTTGCCCCGCATGTTTGACCACGTCCTCCATGCGGGTCTGCGTGAAAGTCGACAACGTGTACGGCACTCCGGTGGCCGCCGACGCCTCTGCGGCCGCCACGTCTCCGTGAAAGTCGGGTGCGCACAAGCCGACCAAGCCGATCGGGGCCAGGAACATCGGCGAGGCGAGATGTTTGCCAAACAACTCGATCGAGAGATCGCGTTCGGGCGGGCTGACCATCATCCGGGGCACGATGCCATAGCAGGAGAACGCGGCGATGTTCGCGCGCTGGGTCCGGCCATCGCCCGCGGCCGCTAACTGACACGTACCGGAATACCCAATCCGGCAGTGCCTCGGATGCCTTGCGTTCAATCGAGGAAAAGTCAAACGGGTAACGGGAATTCACTCCCCGGACCGCGTCGGCGTAGACCCCGTTTTGAAAGTCACCAAAGTTGCCCACAGTTGACTGGCTCCTTTCGCTTAGGGTCGGCCCACCCGCGAGATCCGCCCACCCCATCACCATCTCGACACTGGTTCGATCTGTCGATGTGGCCGAGGACAGTGATGAACACAAACGCCTGTCACGCCGAACAATGACCGTGGCGGGGCCTCCCAGCGACAATCGGATCTGAGATGCCGCTACGGCCCGAAACCCTTTAGAAGAATCATTAACTGGGAGATTGCAAATCATGGTGGGAGTCCTCGACAGCGAGCCGACCGCTGTCAATCCGCCAGCCACCGAAAAGCTTGCCGGGCGGGTCGCCTTCATTACCGGAGGCACCCGTGGCATCGGTGCGGCGATCGCGCATAGCTTGGCCAACCAGGGGGCCTCCGTCGCGGTGGGCTATAACCGCGGTCAGGAGGCGGCGCAGCAATTCGTGTCCGACCTGGAGGCCAAGACTCGCGCGCACGGGGCGACCGCATCGGCGCACCAGGGTAACGTCGGCTCCCCGCCCGACTGCCGCCGCACCATCGCCGAGGTGATCGATACTCATGGGCGCCTTGACATCTTGGTGAACAATGCCGGCATCACGATCGACAAGTCCGTCGCGGCAATGAGCGACGATGACTGGTCCGACGTGCTGGCAGTCAACCTGTCGGGCGCTTTCTTTCTATCGCAGGCCGCGCTTGCCCACATGCTGCAGCGGGGAACCGGGAGGATTGTTAATGTGTCGTCGGTCGTCGGGGAAACCGGCAACATCGGTCAGGCCAACTACGCGGCGTCGAAGTCAGGGTTATTCGGGTTGACCAAGACGCTTGCCAAGGAAGCGGCTTACCAGCTCGTCAAGGCCGGCAAAAATCGCGATGGCGGAATAGGAGTCACCGTCAACACCGTGACACCCGGGTTGATCACCACCGATATGACCGCCAACATCCCGCAGGGGGTCATCGCCAAACTGACCGGTCAGATCCCGGTGGGACGGGCCGGCACACCCGAAGAAATCGCCAGGGTGGTCCATTTTCTCGCGGCCGACGCGTCGTCCTACATCACCGGCCAGGTGTGGGCCGTCAACGGCGGCATGGACATGTAGACACACCGCGCCTGTCCCCCACGAACCCGCCGGGCCGGTCGTTCAGTGTTGAATTCCCGGCCCGGCGTTTCCATCGGGGCTTCAGGCCTGCTTGACCGCTTCGATCTCGAGGGTGATCGTCACTTTGTCGCCGACAACGGCGCCGCCGGTTTCCAGCGGCAGATCGATGTCAATGCCGAAATCCTTGCGGTTCAACACGACTGAAGCCTCGAAGCCCGCGACCTCGCCGTGGCCCATGCCGGGACTGACACCGTAGAAGTCGAGGCCGAGGGTAACGGGCCTGGTAACACCCTTGAGAGCAAGTTCGCCACGGAGCACATAGCTGTCGCCGTCGGACTGCACTGCGCCGGAAGTGAACGTCGCAACCGGATAGTTCTCAACGTCGAAGAAATCGGCCGACTTGACGTGGGCGTCGCGCTGGTCATTGCCGGTGTTGACGGAATCCACCGCAATCTCGGCGTGCACCGACGGCGTACCGTCTTCGGCGACCACGATCGCGCCGCTGAAGTTGTCAAATTTCCCCCGCACCTTGCTGACCATCAGATGACGTACCCAGAAGTTGATCGATGAGTGCACCGGGTCGATCGCCCACGTGCCGGCAGTGAGTTGAGTGGTTGCGGTTGCGGTCATGTCCTTAGTCTTTCCGTTCGGGGCGACGGCCTCCCCGCCACCTTCCCCTACTAAGCGGACTGTAGTCCGGTTTTATTTCCGGTTGGACGAAGGAACGGTCGTCCGGTTGTCGGCGGCGGCGGTGATGCGTTGCAAGGCGTCGCCGAGGGCGTCGAGGTCGATGCCCCCGAGCTGATCAAACAGGTAGCGGCGCAGGCTGATGTCGTGCGTGGGAGTGGCCTCGACGTAGCGCTTCAGCCCCGCATCGGTGAGCACCGCATTGAAGGCGCGCGCGTCTTTGGTTGACTGTTCGCGGCGCACCAATCCCTGGGCTTCCAGGCGCCCGACGGTGCGGCTGATCGCCGAGAGCGACTGCTGGCAGCTCGCCGCGAGGTCACTGAGCCCCATAGTGCGATCCGGGGCCTCTGACAACCAATCCAGCGCGATGTATTCGGTGTGCGACAGCTGATGCTCCCGCCGTAGGTCGGCATCGAATTGGCGCATCATCGTCATGAAGGCCGCGTGCAGCGCCCTGATCACTTTGTGCTCCTCTGCGGTCCGTGTGGTCACCACTTTGCTCTGCGTCACATCCCAACAGTACCTCTTGCTTGTTGGCGCAAGCAAGTATATGGTTGTTGGCGCAAGCAAGTTATGTAGAAGGAGAGCTACCATGAGCACACGGATTCTCGCCCTGGTCGGCAGCCTGCGCGCCGACTCCTACAACCGCCAGCTCGCCGAGGCTGCGGTCAAGCACGCCCGGGACGGCATCGATGTCGAGATCTTCGAAGGTTTGGCCGAGGTCCCCTTCTACAACGAAGACCTCGACCAGCCAGGGGGCGTCCCGGGCCCGGCGCAGGCACTGCGCGATGCCGTTCAGCGTGCCGATGCGCTGCTAATGGTCACTCCGGAGTACAACGGCAGCATGCCGGCAGTGCTCAAAAATGCCATCGACTGGACTTCACGGCCATTTGGCAACGGGGCAATGCTGCACAAGCCGGCCGCTGTCGTGGGCACCTCCGCTGGCCAGTTCGGCGGGGTGTGGGCTCATGAGGAGACTCGCAAGACCGCCCGCATCGCCGGGGCAGGAGATCCTTGACGACATCGCACTGGCAATACCGCGTGCGGCCGAGCGGTTCGCCACCACCCATCCGGCAGATGACGATGAGGTCGTGACCAACATGCTCGAAATCCTGGCCAAGTTGGACGCGGCGGCCTCGGAGTGAGTCAGGTGTCCTGAGGCGCCTGAAACGAGGCGATGAGCCGCGCGACATCGCGCCGCCGCGACTCGGCCGGCCACACCGCCCAGGTTCGGCGCACCAGCGGCTTGCCGGCCAACGGTAGCCACGTCACGGTGTCGGGCAGCGGTTGCAGCCCGTTCTCGGGTGCGAGCGCGAAGGCCTGTCCGTCGGTTACGGCCGCGAACTTAACAGCAGCGATCAATTCCTGATCATCAGGAGCCGGGGGTCCGATGTCGACGCCGTGGCTACGCAGGATCCCGGTCAGTTCGTCGTACCAGGCGGGGCTGCTGGAGCGGGGGAAGCCGACCCAACGCAGTCCATCCAGTTGGTCCAGCTGAACGCCGTCGGAGCCGGCCAGTCGAGCAGCACGTGTCGAGGAAACAAGTACGCCAAGGAATTCATGGGCGACAAGCATGGCGTCGAATTCCGATCCGGACGGGCGTTCGCGCACCAGACCCACATCGAGTTGGTCGCCGCGCAGGGCGATGAATTGCGCGGCCGTCGAAAGGTGTTGGGGTACGACGCGGGTACGTGGTGATTCCGCGGAGAACTTGGCGAGCGCGGCGGGGAGCACGTCCGGATTCAGCTCCAGCGGGATGCCCAGCCTGATCACGCCGCTGGACTCGGTGGTGTAGTTGCTCATTGTCCGCACGGCCTGGTGGTAGCGGGCCAGGACCGCACGCGCCTCGGCGAGCAACGTCGTGCCCGCTTCGGTTGGCCGCACGCCAGTGCTGGTGCGGTCTAACAGGGTGACTCCGAGTTCGCGTTCTAGAGCACTCACCGTTTGCGATAACGCCGACTGACTCACATGCAGACGCCGCGACGCGGCGGACATGCCGCCTTCCTCCACGACCGCCACGAAGGCGCTCAGCTCTCGCAACTCCATAGCCGTTGCTTAGCCTATAGCCATCGGAGGGCTCTAAGCCGCGCTGATAGCGCCGATAAGTCGTGTGCATACCTTCGTTGGCGAGGCGGATTAAATAGACGGAGGGGCGCGCTATTGCCCACAACATTCACAGATTTTGCCGCTAAGGAGCAGGTCCCATGACAACAGCACCAACAACACTGGAGGGCTCGACCGCGTTGGTAACCGGGGCGACGGCCGGGATTGGTCGTGCGGTCGCGCTGCAACTCGGTCGGCTCGGCGCGCAGGTAGTAGTTCATGGGCGCAGCCCCGAACGCGGCGCCGAGGTGGTGCAGGAGATCCAAAATGCCGGGGGGAAAGCACGTTTCGTGGCTGCCGATCTCGCCAACGCCGACGATGTGCGCCGGCTGGCGGCCGAGGCGGGCCCGGTCGACATCTTGATCAACAACGCCGGTGTGTACAAGTTCGGCGCGACCGCCGATACCGACGACGCGTTCTTCGACGAGCACATCAACATCAACCTGCGCGCCCCGTACATCCTGGTCCAGCAGCTGGTACCGGGTATGGCCGAGCGCGGCCACGGCGTCGTCGTCAACCTCAGCACCGTCGCGGCCGCTATTCCGTCTCGCACCGGAGGCATCTACGGTGCCAGCAAGGCCGGCGTGGAACTGCTGACCCGCGTCTGGGCCGATGAATTCGGTCGGTCCGGTGTGCGGGTGAACGCGGTGCAGCCCGGGCCGGCCGAAACTCCCGGCACCGATGCGACGCCAGGGCTTGCAGATGCCTTTGCTGCCTACACCGCGCTGGGGCGGGCCGCCTCGCCCGACGAGATCGCCAACGCCATCACGTTTCTGGCCTCTCCGGCAGCGAGCTATGTGAACGGCGCCATCCTGCAGGTCACCGGTGGTCAACTAGCGATCGGTGGCTAGCGCCCGCCTACCAGACAACGGAGGTCGTCATGTCGAACAAGGTATTGGTCACCGGCGCCAGTGGATTGCTGGGGGTGGCCGCGATCGAGAAGTTCCTGTCCGCGGGCTGGGAGGTGGTCGGAGTTTCCCGTCGCAAGCCCGAGCTATTCAGCGGCCGGGAGATCGAGTTCCTGTCGGTCGATCTACGGGACCGCGACGCCGCCCGCGCCGCATTCGAGCCGCTGAAAGATATCACCCACATCGCCTACACGGCGCTGCACGAGAAGCCCGAGCTGGTCGCCGGCTGGTCGAGCAAAGAGCAGATCGAGACCAACAACGCCATGCTGCGTAACGTCGTCGAACCGATCTTGGCTAGCGCCAGCAACTTTCAGCACATCAGCATCCTGCAGGGAACGAAGGTCTATGGCGTGCATCTGCACCCAATCCCGATCCCCGCTCGCGAACGCGACCCGCGTGACCCACACGACAACTTTTTCCTGGATCAAGAAGACTATGTCCGAGAGATGGGTGCGAAGCACGGCTTCAGTTACACGGCGCTGCGTCCGCAACTGGTCACCGGCCCCACCCCCGGTGCACTCAACGTGCTTCCGGCCATCGGTGTCTACGCCGCCATCCAACGCGAGAAGGGCGAACCGTTCGGCTTTACCGGCGGCCCATCGTTCGTCTGGGAAGCGGCCGATGCCGACCTTGTCGCCGACGTGATGGTCTGGGCCGCGGGATCACCCCAAGCCGCCAATGAGGCGTTCAACATCACCAACGGTGACGTTTTTGAATGGCGAAATGTATGGCCCGCGCTGGCCGAAACCCTCGGTGTCGAGACCGGTCCGGATACGCCCATGAGTTTGGCCGCCTACCTCGCCGAGCATTCCGGCGTGTGGGACCGTATCGTCGCCAAGTACGGCCTTCGTCCGCTGGGTCTGCACCAACTGGTCGGTCACGGTGACCAGCACGCGGACTTCGCGTTCGCCTACGGCGCACCCGAAGGGCCCCGCGCCTTTGTGAGCACCGTCAAGCTGCGCCAGGCCGGGTTCACCGAAACCATCGACACTGAGGACGCATTCCGCAACGCACTGCGGTCGCTCATCGACCACAAGTTCCTGCCGCCCCCGACGGGTTGACCGATCGAGCTGCGGTTTGGGGCGGTCAGAGGTCAGCGGAGAAATCGGCGGTGAGCCAGCGGTCGGGACGGACAGTGAACAACAAGCTGTCTGAACACTCCGGGCAGTCGAGGGCCGCCAAAGAAATTTGTTATCGGCGGACTGACGTACCGAGTGTGATTTCTAGTCTCGATGGTGCGGCCAAGCGTGGCGGATCAACCACCGATGATCAGGCGCGCACCCCCGCAGTCGTGTTCGTGAAGGCGGGGGCGACGAAGCGGCGCAGTATGGATCGGTAGCGCTTGAGGTCACCGTCGCCATCCTCGAGACCGCGCATCAGCATCTTCGCGACATTGCCCAGCCACAAGTGGATGTCCGACCGGGGCAGCCCAGGTGGCAGTTCATTGGTAGCGATGGCGGCGTCGAGGTATGGATCCCAGAGTTCGGCTCTGAGAATCTCCGACGTCCCCGAAGCGATCAATCGTCGGCCGAGGTTCGTGCTATCGCTGTCGATCGAGTACCGGGTTAGAGGATCGCGGCGGGCGTGGTCGGCGATGTAGAGAAGACTCTCGATGATCTGATCCGGAAGGCTGCGCTGCCGGGAGATGGACTTGCGTGTCCGGTCGACCAATGCCCGCCCGTGCCGTGAGATCAGCTCGATTAACAGATCGTCGCGGTCAGCGAAGTAGCGGTACACGCTGGGCCGCGACAATCCAACCTCGGACGCAACGTCGTCCATCGTGGTCTTACGGATTCCATGGCGATCGATGCAGCGTTCAGCGGCGGCCAGGATGCGCTCTCGTGCATCGTCTGTGCTCGCAGCTTCCGTTGGCTGACTGCGTGATCCTCGAGGCATGCAGCCACTTTACTAGTTACGTCAGGTGTCCGGAGCCACATCTGCGTGTGGCGTGTTACCTGATTGGCGGTCCCCCCTTGACACGTGGCGACCAAAAGGCGCAAACTGACTGCTGACAGTTTTCGTTTTTTGTCAGTCATCCCGAGGGGTAGTGCGCACATGACAATCGGGCAGTCTCGCCGCATCGCGGTAGTCGGTGGCGGATTGATCGGGTCTGCGTTGGCTGGTCACCTGATTCTGGCCGGAAACAAGGTACTCATTCGAGCGCGCCGGCCTGACGCCTTCACTCCGCCCGACTACCAGCGCGACGATATCGACTATCCGGTCCGCACGATCGACGAAGCGATCGATGGTGCTGAAGTAGCGATCCTGGCGATCCCGAACGCGGCCGTCGCCTCGTTCGCGGAGGTCTATCGCGCTCAGCTGGCCGGCGCGGTGATCATCGACCCTTCCAACCCGTTCATGTGGCACGACGAGGGCGTGCTGACAATCAAGGATCTCGGCGGTAAGACTTCTGGAACGGTGACCGCTGAGTTGTTCCCGAAATCAACAGTGGCCCGCGCTTTCTCACACCAGCTCGCGGAAACGCTATGGCTGCGGGGTCGCCGCGAGCCCGGAAGGTGGGCCGTTGGATACGCGGCCGACGACAACGACACCGCGTGGATCACCGCCGACATCATCACCCAAACCGGCTTCGTGCCCGTCCGAGTTGGCGCACTGGAACACTCTGCCCCCATTGATCCCAGTGGAGGACTCTTCCCTGGTCCGCTAGGGCTATTCAGCCCACAAGGTATGCAAACGACCCTCGACAAGGGGCCGTTCACCCTCTAGCCCACATCAGCGACAATGAGCGGCGCTTTGCATGCCAAGTAGTCGGAGCCGTGAACGAATCACGTTCGGAACAAACCCGTTTCGTCCTCGAAGCCATGAGTATTCGAAGGGCCTGAGGAAAGGATTGCAATGACCAGATTTCTCGGACGCGTGTGGGTGCCGCTGGTCATGGTCGTCGTGGTGGCCATTGGGGCGTTCACCGTGTCGCGGCTGCATGGGATTTTCGGCTCGGATATGTACCATCCGGATACTGCCAACGCTGATGCGATCGTTCAGTTCAACCCCAAGCGGGTTCTGTACGAGATTTTCGGCCCAGCGGGCACGGTGGCCAACATCAACTATTTGGACGCAGATGCTCAGCCGCAGCGCGCCGATGCGGTGACGCTGCCGTGGTCGTTGATGTTGGTGACAACGCTGACGGCGGTCAGTGCCAATGTGGTGGCCCAGGGCGACAGTGACAAAATTGGTTGTCGCATCACGGTCAATGGCGATGTGCGCGACGAACGATCGGTCGATGCACAGAATGCGCTGACCTTCTGCCTGGTGAAGTCGGCATGAGCACGCGACACGCCTTGCCCAACGAACCGCGCCCCAACGAACCGCGCCCGTTTGTTGCGCGCACCATCCGCTGGCTGTCGGTGCCGATCATCCTCGGCTGGCTGGCGCTGACGGTGGTCGTGAATGTTGTTGCACCACAGCTGGAGGAGGTTGGTGCAGCGCATTCGGTGGCGATGACGGCCAAGGATGCGCCGTCGACGATCGCGATGATGCGCATCGGCAAGGACTTTCATCAGTTCGATTCCGACACCACGGCCATGGTGTTGTTGGAGGGCCAGGACAAGCTCGGTGATGCGGCGCACCGGTTCTACGACACACTGATCGCCAAGCTGTCAGGGGATACGACGCATATCGAGCACATCAACAACTTCTGGGGTGATCCGCTGACGGCGGCGGGCTCACAGAGCGCCGACGGCAAGGCCGCCTATGTGCAGTTGAATCTGCGTGGCGACCAGGGCGGCACCGAAGCCAACGACTCGGTCGCCGCGGTGCAGCGCATCGTCAACAGTGTGACCCCACCGCCGGGAGTCAAGGCCTATGTCACCGGTGCTGGACCGCTGGCCGCCGATCGTCGCGTGTACGGCGACGAAGGTGCCAAGAAAATCACCATGGTCACCCTGGTGGTGATCTTGGTGATGCTGCTACTGATCTACCGCTCGGTCCTCACCACGGTGTTCATGCTGGTGACGGTCGGGATCGAATTGGGAGCCGCCCGCGGTGTGATCGCGGTGCTGGGCAATAACAACCTCATCGGGTTGTCCACGTTTGCCGTCAACCTGCTGATCGCACTGGGGATCGCGGCGTCCACCGACTATGTGATTTTTTGGGTCGGCCGCTATCAGGAGGGCCGATCGCGGGGCCTGAATCGCCAAGCCGCGTATTACAACATGTTCGCCGGCACCGCCCATGTGATCTTGGGATCGGGCCTGACAGTGGCCGGGGCGATGTATTGCATGAGCTTCACCCGGCTGCCCTACTTTCACAGCCTCGGCGCGCCGTGCGCGTTGGGTCTGCTGGTGGTGCTGGCGGCCTCGATGACCCTCGGGCCCGCCATGGTCGTGGTGGGCAGCCGATTAGGGGTGTTCGACTCCAAACGAGGCCACCAGGAGCGCGGGTGGCGCCGGATCGGCACCGCTGTGGTCCGCTGGCCCGGCGCAGTTCTGGTCGCCACCACCGTGATCGCTCTGGTCGGGTTACTGGCGTTGCCGGCGTACACCACCAACTACAACGACCGCTACTACATCCCCGGCACCACCCCGGCCAATGTGGGATACCACGCATCGGATCGCCACTTCCCGCAAGCCCGAATGGAACCCGAACTGTTGATGGTCGAAACCGATCACGATCTGCGCAACCCGGCCGACATGCTGGTACTGGACCGCATCGCCAGAGGCGTCTTCCACGTCCCCGGCATCGCCCGCGTGCAAAACATCACCCGGCCGTTGGGCACGCCGATCGACCACAGCTCCATCCCGTTTCAGATCAGCATGCAAAGCACCCAAACCATCGAGAACCTGAAATACATGCACGACGCAATGGCCAACTTGGGCAAGATGAGTGATGAGCTACTAGCAACCATCAACATCACCCAGCGCATCGCCGACCTCACCCATCAACTCACCGGCGTAACTCACGATTTAGCTGGCCAAACCCATCAAATCCAAGCCGACACCGAGGAGCTCAGAGACCACATTGCCGACTTCGACGACTTCTGGCGCCCCATCCGCAACTACTTCTACTGGGAACCGCACTGTTTTGACATCCCGATCTGCTGGTCGCTGCGCTCGGTGTTCGACACGATCGACGGCATCGACAAACTCACCGACGACATCGGCAATGTCACCAAAGACATCGATCAGCTCGATGTCCTACTGCCGCAACTGGATGCTCAACTGCCGCAGTTGATCGCCACCCTGAAGACGGTACGAGCGATCACGATGACCACGACAAGCACCTTCTCCGGAGTGATCAACCAAATGGACGCGTTCTCGCAAAACGCCACAGTCATGGGGCAAGCGTTTGACGCGGCCAAAAACGATGACTCCTTTTACCTTCCGCCCGAAGCGTTTCAGAACCCGGACTTCATAAGGGGTTTGAAGTTGTTCTTGTCCCCAGACGGCAAATCCGCGCAGTACATCATCACCCACACGGGCGATCCCGCTACCCCCGAGGGCATTTCGCATATCGACCGCATCATGCAAGCCGCCAGCGAGTCGGTGAAGGGCACCCCGTTGGAGAGCGCCAATCTCTACCTGGGCGGCACTGCGGCCACCTACAAAGACATGCGTGACGGCTCCATGTACGACTTGCTGATCGCCGTCACCGCGTCGATATGCCTAATTTTCCTGGTCATGCTGGGCATCACCCGAAGCCTGGTTGCCGCCGCGGTCATCGTCGGCACCGTCGCCGTCTCGCTGGCCTCCTCGTTTGGACTGTCGGTTCTGCTTTGGCAGCACCTGCTGCACATGCCGCTGAACTGGCTGGTGTTGCCGATGGCGATCATCATCATGTTGGCCGTCGGGTCGGACTACAACCTGCTGTTGGTCTCCCGCTTCCAAGAAGAGATTCACGCCGGGTTGAAGACCGGCATCATCCGCTCCATGGGCGGCACCGGCGGGGTGGTCACCGCCGCCGGGCTGGTGTTCGCCTTCACCATGGGCTCGATGGTGGCCAGCGATCTACGCATCGCCGGCCAAATCGGCACCACCATCATGCTCGGACTGCTGTTCGACACCCTGGTGGTCCGATCGTTCATGACACCCTCGATCGCCGCGCTGCTCGGGCGCTGGTTCTGGTGGCCACGACGAGTGCACACCCACGCCGCTCCGCCACCTCCATCCAGCCCAATCTCTGGCTGTGCGGCGGCAGACGAAGCCACGACCCAGCCGCTAGGTGTGGGTGCGATGAGTTACCAAGGAACACAATGAGATTAGCGAAGCCCTCAGCGCTGGCACTGGTCACGGCGGCCATGTTCGCTCTAGCTGCCCCGGCGCACGCCGACCCGGATACCGATTTTGCCAATCAGCTTCACCGATACGGCATCTACGGTCCCCGTGACTACAACGCATGGTTGGGCAAGATCACGTGTGAGCGACTACATAACGGCATCGACACCACAGCGGACAAGTCCACCCAATTCGTGTCGGCCAACTTGCCGCAGGGTTCCACGACCGCGCAAAGTTGGCAATTCCTCGCCGCCGCAATCGGCACCTACTGCCTCGACCAGACGCCGATCCTGACCTCGGCGGCCGGACGTCACGAATGACGTGAAGCCAAGTCCGCGAAGCCAACCCGCCGTATTGAGAAAAGAGGAGATACCCATGCACCCACAGAGGCGCCCGCGAGCACGTTCGGTTCTACGTGCCGGAATCGCCGTGCTTTCCAGCACCGTCGCGATTTCGGCGTTGCCGGCCACCGCGGTGGCCGACTCCACCGAGGATTATCCGATCCCCCACCGGATGATCGTCACTACCTGCACCGCCGAGCAGATCCTCGCCGCCGCAAGCGATTTCACGCCGATCTACTATGAGCGCTACATGATCGACAAGCACAACAAGTCGCCCCAGGTGCAACAGGCCGCCGTCGACAGTGCGCACTACTTCTATTCGCTCAGCCCTGCGGATCGCAGAGCCTATTCCGAACAAATGGCCACCAACTTTGCCGATCCAATGACTGTGGCTTGGCCCAATTGGGCGAAGATCTTCTTCAACAACAAGGGCGTTGCCGCCAAAGAAACCGACCATTGCGCCGACTACCCACCCGCTGACCAATCCGTGTGGGACTGGTCACCCGCGCGATGACGAGCCGGAACGCTTCCCGGCGCAAACACTTTGGCACACGGTCGCGCCCCGACGTCGATGCCCCCTTCGCCGATCAGGTCGCTGGGTGCGCACATCGTCAACGCGTTTGGCTTGCGCGCGCGTCGATATCTCGTTGCCTGCTCACTACTCGGGTAACCGACGCTTAGGATTCGGGGGTGCTTAAAGGCCGGCAGGCCGGGGTCGCAACGATCGCGGTGGCAATACTATCGTCGGCACTTATAGTTCTCGATCTCAGCGATGGGGCGTTTCGACGCTGGTGGTCGGCTCGGGCATTCACCACCGATGCCATTGCGGGAATTCTGGTCGTATTGATAACTGTGTTGATCGTTCACCAGGCGCTGGGGATCCGCCGACAGCGCGAACGATTCCGCGCGACGGCAGCGCAGGCCGCCATGGTATTGAGTCAGGCCATTCGAACCACCCGAGCGGTCTTGGCCTGCAACATATCTGGCGATCGTACCGCAGCGTCTGACGAACTCCGGACCTACATGATCATGCTGATGATCGCAGCACCAATCCTGATCGAGAGCAAAACCCCCCGTGCCTTGCTGGAGGACGCCCAAGCACTGGCCGGTATGTCGGTGCAGGTGCAACATTCGGAGTCGCAGCGCTCCTTGAACACCGCCCCGTCTGACGCACAGCTCGAAGAAGCGCTGCAGCAGCTGAAAATCACGGCGGCCCCGTTGCTGGCACCGCTGACCGCCGAGGAGCGGACCGCCGCGGGGACCGAGGAAACGTCTTCGACGTCCCAATAATCTCGCTTTGCCCGACCGCGATGGGCTGCCGCGAGGTGATTAGGCGTCTGGATTTAACTAGCCCTCATCCCGCCATGCCGAGCCGAGAGGGGCTCATGGCGCAGACGCTGGCGCGGGTAGCGATCGTTCGGCGGATCGCGTCGTTGATCACTTGCGGTGCCTGCTGGGGCAGCATGTGTCCGCCGTAGGGAACGTGAACATGCTCTGCACCGCAGATGCCGGCGGTCATGTCGGCGGCGTGTGATGGCGGGGTCAATGGGTCTGCGCCACCGCTGATGACGACAGTCCGTGCGTGAACCGATCCCAGAGTTGCGTATTGGTTGTAGGCACGCAGGCTGGGCAGAAACCCGACTGCAGTGGCCACCGGTGTCGTAGTCAACGCTGCGACTGTCACCGCTGCCAGGGTTGCGCTGTGACCGTGTCCGCGCCAGCGGTTCAGCGTCGCGCACACCGGCCCCACTAGTGCGTGCAATGCGGACTGCGGAGTGAGCTGGATGAGCCCGGCCAGTACCGCGGGAGCGGGAGTCGCAAGTAGCCGGGCAAGGCCGCGCTCGGCGAGCTTCCCGGCGGCGGTGGCGACCAGGACCAGCCCGTGCGGTTCGACGGGACGCTCGGCGACGGGCCGGCCGAGGTAGGCCAGCGCCGTCATCCCACCCATCGAGTGCCCGACGAGGGTAAGCGGCCCGGTGACGTCGAGGGCAGTGAGCACCCGGGCGAGATCGTCGGCGAGTTGGTCGATTCGGTAGGTGTTCATGGGCGCAGGTGCGGACCTGCCGTGGCCGCGGTGGTCGTAGCTGATGACGCGCACCGATCGGCCGTATCGGCGCAGCAGGTAGGTGATTTGACGTTCCCACGAGGTCTGGTTGAGACAAAGCCCGTGGAGGAAGATTACGGTGTGTTCGGCGGTGCGGGGGCCGGTGTCGGACACGGCCAGGCGCACCCCGTCGCTGGTGCGGACCGGCGGATGCTTGGGGTAAGAACGGTCACCCATGTCGCGGAAGCGAACACGAGCAGAATCCACAGCCGGTGCGCCCCTGTTCAGGAGGTTGCCCGGAACGGTGGCAGGCGCGGTCATGACGCGCGCCATGTCGGTGCCGCGAAAAGGCGCGGAGCGGGTGGGGTGAAGTCCTTGAGCTTGGACAGTTTTTTGCCCGGTTGTCATCTGGCGGTTCCCTCCACTCGTCCCCAGCCCAATGTCTAGGTCCGGCAATCCGACTGGTAGCTAGCTCCAACCCTAGTTGATACTACTGACAAATTACGTTGTTTGTCAGTATGTCGCCGGATTCGGCAATATGTCAAGAGGGAAGCTATGATTCCCCACCGATTTTAGTTAGACATATGACGAATCATGTAATATAGAGGCCATGCCGCCAGGATCACGCAGTCAGCCAACCGCAGCTGCGAGCACAGACGATGCCCGCGAGCGCATCCTGGCCGCCGCTGAACGCTGCATCGATCGCCACGGAATCCGCAAGACCACGATGGACGACATCGCGTGCGAGGTGGGATTGTCGCGGCCCAGCGTCTACCGCTACTTCGCTGACCGCGACGATCTGCTCATCGAGCTGTTTACACGGCACGGGCGAGCGTTGCTCGACCGAGCACACAAGACCATCTCCCGGCAAACCAGCCTTCCGAATCAGATCGTCGAAAGTCTCCTCTACATAGCCGACCATGCCCGCCACGACCCCCTGACCCGGTACTTGATCGACCCCGATGGCACGAGCCTGGGCCGACGAATGATCGCTTCCGGGACGTCGGAGATGCTCAGAGCCGAGTTGTGGGATCCCTTCCTCGACGCGGCCTTGGCGAACAATGAACTGCCACCTGGGCTGCCCCGGCCGGACATCTATTTGTGGGTTGGCAACGTCGCGAAGATGTTGATGCGGGGTCTCGAGGATGGCGACGCCGACGTCAAGCGCTACCGGTCCATACTGCGTCGCTTCGTCGCCCCTGCCTTCGCAAGCGCAAACGGACGAGTGACCGCCTGACCAACGACATGCGGCCGCATCGTCCTTAACCCCTTCCTGCACGCGCCCGACGCCGAGTTGCCCAGGTGCAGCCAGTTTGTCGGCTTGGGCTGGCGTTGTCCTCAGCGGTTATTGGCTGGATCTCACGACGTTGAGCTGCCAACCCGCCACCTTCAGCTGCCGGCGATCCAGGCCGCTTCCTCGCCGGGCTCGGGTAGGACACGCCCGCCTTCGACGGCGAAACTGGCCGGGCTGGTCTCAAAGACGACGAGCACCCGCTCGGCGGGGACGCCGGTGACCTGGGTTACCGCAGTGGCGATTTCGACGGCCAGACGTGTGGTCTCAGCTTTTGGGTGACCCTCCCGTATCCAGCCGCTGACGAGGACCGGGCTGGCCGGTGCACCGTCGGTATAGACGCTGTCGGCGGGCAATTCGTGGAAAACCACGTTGACGTAGGTGCTCGGTACGTGATTGATCTCCGCGTGGATGGTCGCGATCTCACCCGCCAGCGCCTTCTTGGTGTCAGCCGACAGCGTTGAGTCATTCGAAGTGCAGGCATAGATAGGCACGTCTACTCCTTTTGGGTCGAGGCCTCGTCACTGGAATGCATATTTCTGCACCGCCTTCTCGTCCCATTCGAGACCAACGCCGGGTCCTCGGGGAACGACTTGGCCGTTGTTGGGCGCCAGGGGTTCGGTCAGCACGGCCCCGGCCAGGTCGAGATACTCACACCACGATGCGGTTGGCGAGCAGGCCATCGTGTGCGCACTTGCCTCGATGTAGCTGTGACTCGACAACGGCAGCGACGCCGCCTCGGCCTGCCCGGCGGCGGAGATCCAGCCTGTGACGCCGCCGATCTTGATCATGTCGACCATCGCCAAATCGCTGGCTTTGGCAGCAATGGCATTTGCCATCCCGCGGGGAAACCACCAGTTCTCGCCGGTTTGGATAGGAACCGGGCGAACGGCCTCACGAACGACGCGATGGCCGTGCAGATCCTCGGCGCCGACCGGTTCTTCAACCCAGGTCAGATCAAACTCTTTCAGTCGCAAGATCAGGTCGATGGCGCCGGCTGTCGTCTGCGACTGATTGAGGTCGACCATCAACGCGCACTTTGGTCCGATCAGTTTCCGAACGGCAGCGACGGTTGCGACTTCATCGGCCACCTCGCCGGCGCCGAGCTTGATCTTGATCGCCTCAAAGCCGCTTTCAACTGACGCCTCGAGCATGCCGAGGTCTGTCTTGATGTCCACCAGGCCGTAGCTGTCGTAGGCATGTAGCGGTTTCACCTCGCCGCCGAGCAGCACCGCGACGGGGAGATCGGCCGCCCGTCCAAGCGCATCCCACAGCGCCTGGTCGAGGGCACCGATGGCCATGCCGACTACTCCCTGCATGCCCATCAGCTTCAACTGCGCATCGAGCTGTCGCATGCGCTCGCGCGGTGAAACCGTCTGTCCGAGCAGCGCGGGTGCCACGTCGTGTAGGAACTGCATGAGCGTGCGCAGCATTAGAGGTGTGTAGGCGAACGCATAACTACGCCCGACGATCCCCTCGTTCGTGTGGACGTCAACAAGGACAAGCGGCGCAGCGGGAACGTTACCCGCCGCAGTCCGGAGAGGCCTTGACATTGGCACCAGCACTGCGCGCGCCGCGATTGAAGCGATGGTGAGCTTGTGAAACATGGATCGCTACGACCTTGTCTTCGCTCGGACTGGCCAGTCCCTGCTACGGCGATTCGCTCGCGACAGCTATCCCAGATGCGCGGCCTGCACCTTGGTGGGTACCACGATCACGGTGGGCCCGTCGGCATTCAGCGCGGCATTGAATTCGTGGGCGAGCTTTTCGCAGTTGTCCACATTGACCGCTCGGCACCCGAAACCCGTTGCGAGGGAGGCGATGTCGAGGCCTGGCAAGTCCAGCGCCGGCACGCCGGGTGTCTTTTCCAATACCGCGAACGACTTCAGGATCGAGTATTCGCCGTTGCGCATCGCGACGAACACGATCGGTAGCCGATGTTGGGCGGCGGTATAGAGGGCCTGCACCGAGTATTGGAACGACCCGTCGCCGATGGTGGCAAGCACGTGGCGCTTGACGCCACGTGCGCGGTCCCCCAGGGCGATGCCCACCGCCGCGGGCAACCCCCAGCCGATACCGCCGCTGGCAGTGGCGAAAAACGACCCCGGCCGGGTGCTGGGCAGGAATCTCAGTTGTTGGGCCATCGTCGACGTCGATTCGGTGACCAACGGCGAATCGGCGGGCGTGACGGTTCTCAACGTCTCCCACACCGCATCCGGCTCCAGTGGTGCCGACCCGGTCACGTCAACCGCAGAGGTGGGCACTTGTCTGGTCGGGACCGCCCGGTCGCTGTGATCATCGACCATATCCACTAGTTGCTCCAACGCGAGCAGCGTGTCCCCCAACAGGCTGTCGCCGACCGGCGCCGCACCAGTCAGTCCTGGATCGGCGGTGATCTGCAACAGTTCGGTGCCCTCGGGCAGGTACTCGCCAGCGACGTACGGGTAGTACCGGAAGACCTGCGCCCCGATCACCACAACCAGGTCATGGCCGCGCACCACCTCGGTGACACCGGCGATGGTCATCGGCAGCTGTCCCTGGAACAGCCGGTGATCCTCGGGGAAGGATGCCCGGTCGGGCAGCGGGCCGCTGTATACCGGCGCGCCAACTTTTTCGGCGAACGCCACGCCGGCGTCCCAGGCGCCGCTGCGATCGACCTCCGGCCCAAACACCAGCAATGGCCGCTGCGCACCGTTGATGCGCTCGGCGAACCCGCGCAGCCGCTCGGCATCCGGGCTGACCCGGTGACTCACTGTGCGGATCACGGCCGGACCCAGCGCGGGCTTCTCCCAGTCATCAAGCGGGATCGACAAAAACACGGGGCCGGCCGGTGGCTGCAACGCCATCGCATAGGCGCGCATGATCGCCGCTGGCACGTCCTCGGCGCGCTTGGGCTCATACGCCCACTTCACCCACGGCTGCGGAAACACAGTTTCGTCCTTGTTGGTCAGATATGGCTCGCACAACACCATTTCGCGGGTCTGCTGACCGGCCGTGACGATCAGCGGGGTGTTGCCCTTAGCCGCCGCCACCAGGTTGCCCATCGCGTTTCCCATCCCCGCAGCGGTGTGCACATTGACCAGGGCGGGCTTGCCGGTGGATTGGGCGAATCCGTCAGCCATGGCCACCACCGACGCCTCCTGCAAGCCCAAGGACATAGGTGAAGTCGTCGGGGAAGTTCTTCAGGAACGTCTCCTCGGTAGAACCCGGGTTTCCGAACACCGTCGTCAGCCCAAGCTGACGAAGCAGGTCATAGGTCACCTCGTGGACGGTTTTTGCGTCTGTCATCGTCCTGCCGGTCCTTCCGTGTTTGTCGTGCATGTCAGCCTTCGCATGCCGCTCTCATATCAGACTCATCGGAATCGATAGCGCTGTCGATGTCGTGCGAACAATGGTGCCCGCCGGTCACTGTGGACGATCACAACCTGCCTGTGAGCTTTATCAGCTTTCTCCCAGCGCCTGAGCAGGATTCGCCGCCGCCGGATCGCATGGCGTCGCCTCTTGTACGCCGCCACAGCGCGAAGCGGAACGCGTTGTCCGAGAATCCATGGACAGCGACCGCGCCCCGCGTTCGAATGCTTGACCATGTATGCGATTGAGGTCGAGCACACCGGCGGACCGGAAGTCCTTTCCCTCGTCGAGAAGCCGCGGCCCTCCCCCGGGCCCGGTGAGGTGTTGATCAAGGCCGAGGCGATCGGCGTGAATTTCGTCGACACCTATTTCCGATCGGGGCTGTATCCGCATGAACTGCCGTTCATCCTCGGCGCCGAAGTGGCCGGCACCGTCGCAGCGGTCGGCCAAGGTGTCACCGCGCTACGCCTCGGCGAGCGGGTCGCGACCGCCGACGCCGTCGGCGCCTACGCCGAATTCTGCACCGCGCCCGCCGATGTCGTGGCGTCGGTACCGGATTCGGTATCCTCCGACGTCGCCGCGGCAGCGATTCTCAAGGGGATGACCGCCCACCTGCTCATCAAGTCGGTGTATCCCGTGCAGCACGGTGACACGGTCCTGCTGCATGCCGGAGCGGGCGGGGTCGGTCTGATACTGACGCAGTGGGCAACCGACCTTGGGGTCCAGGTCATCACGACAGCCTCGACTGCGCACAAGGCGGAGCTGTCGCGCCGGGCCGGCGCGGCACAGGTGCTCGAATATCCCGACGACCCCGAGCAGTTCGCGGCCACGGTTCGAGAGCTCACCGGCGGCAAGGGCGTCGCGGCTGTTTACGACGGCGTGGGCAAGTCCACCTTCGACGCCAGCCTTGCCAGCCTGGCGGTCCGCGGCACTCTGGCGCTGTTTGGCGCCGCGAGCGGGCCGGTGCCACCGGTTGACCCGCAGCGGCTCAACGCCGCCGGCTCGGCATATTTGACCCGCCCGTCTCGTCCGCACTTCATCCGCACCCGTGACGAGTTCACTTGGCGAACAAGCGAATTACTTGAAGCCATCGCCGGCGGCGTCATTACGGTGACGGTGGGTGGCCGTTACCCGCTCAAGGACGCGGCCCAAGCCCACCGCGACCTCCAAGGCCGCAAAACCATCGGCTCCGTCGTGCTCGTGCCCTAGCGGGTATCGGCGACATACACGTAGCCATCCTCGTCGACATAGCCTGAGTCCCCGCTGCGCAGCCATCCCCCGACGATGGCGGCGGCGGTTGCCTCGGGCTGATTCCAGTAACCCTTCATCACGTTGTGACCGCGGATCTGGAGCTGTCCTGTAGTGCCTACGGGCACTTCCTTGCCGCGTTCGTCGACCACCCGCAATTGAACGCCGTGGATTGGCGTGCCGACCGATCCCACCTTCCGCCACTTGCCCGGCCGATTGAAGCAGGCTGCCGGTGCCGAATCCGACAGCCCGTATCCCTCCAACACGACGCAGCCGAACCGTTCCTCCAATCGACGGCGAGTATCCCCCGGCATCGCCGGACCGCCGGAAATACAGACGCGCAGCGAGCCGAAGTCCAAGCCGCAGCCGTCGCTTGCGGCAAGCATGGCCGCATACGGGGCCGGCGCAGCCTCGATAACGGTGACATGTTGGGCAGCAACCATTTCCAATGTCCGCCGGGGCTCGAAGGCAGGCGGCAGATCCAGCGTGGATCCCGTGCAGACAGTGGCCAACAGACCGCAAGTCAGGCCGAAGGCACGACACAGGGGCAAGCAGCTCAGCACCACATCCTCGGGCCCGAGATTCAGCACGCTGCGCGCGACGACGGCCTGGGTGCTGACCAGGTTCGCGTGCGTGAGTCGAGCACCTTTCGGTGCACCCGTCCGGCCGAACTCATGCAGGATTACCGCGTCGTCATTCCCGCCGCGACTGACCGGCGGGCCGGCGAAATCGTCTGCCAGGCCGGTCAACGTGCCGGAATCAAGTTCAATTGCCGATATGCAGGCGGCCAGGGCAGCCGCAGTTGCCACAGGCGCACACTCCCGCGAAAAGAACAGCATTCGGGCACCGCTATTCATTAACGCCGACCGAACTTCATCAGCACTGCGGGCCGGACTCACGGGTACCACAACGGCTCCCGCGTACAAGATGCCGAAGAACGCTGCCGCGAACTCCGGTTGGTTGCCCAGCATGATGCCCACCCGATCGCCGGGCTGCACGCCCCGGATGCCGAGGTAAGCAGCCAACCGCGCGGCCTGATCCACCAGCTCCGAATACGTCGTTTCGGTCCCTTCACACCACAGCGCGGCGGCACCGGGGTACATGTCCGCCGACTCGGTCAGATACAGACTCAAGTTGGTCACGCGTTCTCCCGGGCTGACGGCCACGCCGTGACTCGATCATCGAATCGACTCGCGCACAATGTCGATGGCGCCGGCGACAACGACTACCGGCCGACTATGTGCCGGGGAACAAACGCATCCGCCACCGCCGGGACGGCGCTCAGTTCTGCAGGAGATCGAAAATGCCAGAACGAGGCGTTTCGTGGCGGCTGGTCTTGCCGACGCCAGCCTCGCCGGGATCGGGTAGGACGCGCCCGGTTTCGACCGCATCGGCCCGCACCCGAGTTAGGAAACTGTCCAGCGACACGAGCTGCAAAAGCGATGTCCGCTCAACAGCGAAGAGGTCGAACGCGGCGTCGTAGTCGTTGCCAAGCGCCTGCCACTTCGCCATGAGCTGCGGACCGGCGGGCTGTGGGGCGGCGGGCAGCGCTCTCGGCCGAGGGCCGCTCGAGCGCTTGATGATGACACCGCATCCGAAATCCGTATCGACGGTGCAGTACTCGAGGTCCTCGCGGCCGAGCACGAAATCGATGAACGCCTTATACGTGACTCCGCACCACGGCCCAGGCAAATAGTTCGGCGAAGCAACCCACTTCTTCGGAGGGTCGCAGTCGTGGACGACCATGGCACCGCCATCCGGAATCATCGCGAAGGCCTCTCTCAGGTCACGCAACGAACACTCGTAGGTGTGGTGAGGATCGACGAAGACAATGTCGAACGACGATCCACGCGCCTTGATTTCGCTCAAGCACGCAGAGATCTCGAGGTCCGGGCTGCGATAGGTGATCGGTCCGCCATCATCAAACTCTTCCGCGCATTTGTACATACACCTCTCGCAGGCTTCGAAGCCCGCCTCATGCGCGGTTGAAAATCGGAAACCGCTGGTTGTCGTCGAGAGTTCGAGATATCGGCGGTATTTTCGCACCTTGGCCATATGTATGACGATTTCCGCTTTGCCAAACTTTCGGCCAACGGGATTGCTCATCGCCCCGCCTCTCTTGCAAAGGGTGACAGTGACGTTCGACCACTCTCGGCGCGCCCCGGTCAGCGCCTACTATGGCGTTCGCCATCGGGTGCGGTGCGTCGCCAGCGGCTGACGCGGCCCATGTGTAGCACGCTTTCCTGAGCCCGGTCAATTCAGATTGCCCCACACAGGTCAGACGGCGCAACTGTCATCATCGCTTCGACATCATCACCGACGGTGAGGCTTTTGCATGGCCCTCCACCACCACATATTGATAGGGCGGCTCCTCGCGCTCAACCCCCGGGGTGACCGCACCAGCCCACAGTCCGGCAGGCAGGCGGACCGGAAGGGCCCTAGCAGTCCGCCGGCCGCAGCACCAGTGCGCCGTACCAGTGGCAGACAAGCAACGCCACTTCCACATCCAACCGGTCAGCGGCGACCTCTCTGCCGCGCCTGGCGATGGCGCGGCCCACGCGGTACTTCACGGTGTTGAAGTGCAGGTTGAGCTCCTCGGCCGCCTGCTTGTAGCTGGACCCGCAACGGAGAAACACCTGCAGCGTCTCGCGCAGTCGGGCGTCGCTATCGGTGTCGGCGGCCAGATCGCCCAGCACGCCGGCCACCCATACCCGGGTGTCCGCGACATCGGCGCCCAGCAGGGCAGCAAGGGGCAAACCCCGGTCTTCAGCACCGATCACGGTCGGCTCAGGACGGCCGCCGACCAGCGCGACGCGGCGAGCGCCATCGGCCTCGCGGTGTGATTGGCGGAAGCCCTCCAACCCGGCCGCCATCGTCCCGATCGCGACACTGGGAGCATCCGGTCGCCCCACCGTGAAATCGCGAACGAACGCCGCAGCGGATTCGGTTGCCACACGATACGGCAGCCACCCCCAAGCGCAGGTCCGGTCGGCAGCGATGAAGAGTGGGCCGGCCGCGGCACCGGATGCCTGGCCCAATTCCCGCAGAAACCTTTGCAGCCGGGCGATTTCGTCACCCGCAGAACTCGCGTCGGGATACCACATCATCAGGGCGAGGTGGTGCCAGCGCAGCGGGTAACGGATGGTCGTTGTGGCCGCATCCACGTCGATAGGTTTATTCGCCGCAAGTACTTCGCGAACTCGCATGGCGCGCAAACTGTTCTGGTTCTCCAGCCAGCGCTCGCGTTCATCTTCGTATACGACGACGACCTGCTGAGTAATCGAGTCGATGTACTGAAACAGAGTCCCGCTAATCGATTCCAGGACCGTGTATCTCACCGCGTGCGGGATATCGATCGCGCGCACCTCGGCGAATACCAGCTCGTTCATCAGATGCTGCCCGATTCGATAGGCGCGCACCAGAGCATTGAGCGGAATTCCGTATTGGGCCAACCGCCGGGCATACTCCATCGCGGCGACGGGCACCGCCACCAGATCCACCGGGATCGCGTAACGCAGAGCGTGCAGCAGGGTCTCGACGTTGCCCTCGATACTTGGTCTCAACAGCTCCATGGCCCGCCGGTCCCCACCGAGCTCGGGGATCTCATTCTCCAGCGTCATGTGCATGCCCGACGACACCTGCGCGAGTCGCTCCTGCAGCCTGGCGGCAATGTCGGCGACGTATCGGGTTACGTCGGCGTCGCTGTCCATAACCGGTTCCGGCACGTCATCGACGCTAGACCTCGCCATGCCCGTCGGCTAGGACCGCGGCTCGGCGGCGAGGACACGTTCACGAATCTCCGCTGGATAGAGCGTGTCGAATGTCGCTGGGCGCGCTCGGCCGTCCGCTATCGAGGGAAGCAACCCGTCGTGCACGACGATGGGCCCGTGCCCGCTGTGTCGCTCCTCCTCGGTGTAGCACTGATACCACGGCAGGATAGGAACCGGCCAGTGCTCTTGGCGAAGACTCGGATGTATCCGGGTACCAAGCGCCCACAGCACATCCGAAGTATTCGAGGGGTCGATGTCGTCATCGAACACATAGGTCACCGGACACATGTGACCGACCCGGCTGGTGCTCATCAGCTCTCCGATACGATGCACCAATTCGGTCGTGCTGCTTACTGATAGCTGGTCACGCCAGTTCCGCGCGACGGTGATTACCATCCAATGACAAGCCGTGTCCACCAACAGCCAGGCCGTTGTGACGGGCAGGCCCGCATTGCGCAGCAACGCCACTACTTCGGCCGATACCCCAACCGCCGGGGCGATCTGTGAATCATCGGGCGGGCGGCCGGTGGCACTGATCGGCCAGATCGGGTTGTCGCGGTAAGTGATCGCCTCGATCGTGTATATCGGTTCAGGCGATGTCTCCGGTAGCGCGTATCCGTGGAATTCGGCGTAGGGACCTTCAGTGGCGTCGCGGGTGATCGAAACATGGCCTTCGATGATGACTTCGGCACCCGCTGGGACTTCAAGATCGTTCGTCTCGCACTTGACGACTTCGACGGGTTCGCCGTATAGCGTGCCCAGGAAGGTTCCTTCATCCACCTCGGCTGGAACGGGCATCCCGCCGACCATCGGCACGCCGGGGTCGCCGCCCTGTACGACCGCAAACGGCATTGGCGTACCGAGCTTCTCCCATTCAGACCAGATCATTCCGATATGTTGCTGAGGCAGAAATAATCCGGTCATGTGGCGGTTGTCGATCGCCATGATCCGCGAGATCGACCAGTTGGTCCATCGCCCGTCGGGGGTTCGCGCGACGATGATGCCCCAGGTGTTGAGGTAGCGGCCGCCATCGTCTTCGTGTATCTGCGGAATCGGAAATCGGTCAAGCGTCGCGTCGGCGCCCAGCAGAACGTTCTGCTTGCAGGGAGCTGAATCCGCCGAGATCAACTTCGGCGGGACCGGGTCCTTTTCATGCACCGCTACCAGGTGCTCAACCAATTCCCGCGCTGTCGCGTCGTGCGAAAGACCGAGCGAAAGCGCAACGCGCGCCAAGGGATAACGTCGATCACTGGATAGCGCACCCGGGGCTCCAAACAGTCGGAATCCGGGTCCTGTTTCCCGGATATTCTCAAACAGCGGTGCCGGCTGCCCCTGTTCGGTCGACCGCCGCGTGATCGCCGCCGCCTCCAGGACGGCGCTGACCGGACGATCGATACGCACGAGATCGCCGAGCGACGCCAGGACTCGTAGATATTCACGCAGATCGCGGATCCTCGCCATTAGTCGTTCACCGCCTTAAGGCTCGATGCTTTCGCGCCTGCCACGCCGTTCCACCGCTGCGCGCCAGGTGATTCGATGTCGAACTGGTCCAAGATCCGGGTCACGATGTGATCGACGATGTCGCTGACGGACGCTGGATGGTTGTAGAACGCCGGCATCGGCGGGACGATGCCGACCCCCATTCGAGCCAACGCCAGCATGTTGTCGAGATGTATCTCACTGAGCGGTGTTTCGCGAGGCACCAGCACCAGTCGTCGGCGTTCCTTCAAGGTGACATCGGCTGCCCGGGTGAGCAACCCGTCGGCGTAACCCATCCGGATCGCCGCCAACGTCTTCATGCTGCATGGAGCGATCACCATTCCTTCGACGCGGTAGGAACCCGATGAGATTGCCGCCGCCTGGTCGTCGCACGCGTAAGCCACGTCGGCTAAGTCCTCGACCTCGCGTGCCGACAATTCCGTCTCCAGGTGGATGGTTGCCCGCGCCCAGCGCGACAACACCAGGTGCGTCTGGACATCGGGACACTGTTGCAATCGACGCAGCAGTTCAACACCGATCACCGCGCCGGTGGCTCCGGTCATGCCCAACACGATTCGTCTCATCCATTGGATCGTTAGGCAGACCGACGCGCTTGTCGATGTTCCCAACGACAACGCGGGGCGCCCTTCGATGTCGCGTGAAACAACGTCATGACAAAACCGCCCCAGTGCAATTCAACGATTCGGTGCTGACGTGCCCTAACCGAGCTTCGCCATGGTGCGATCCCACAATTCGCCCGCGAGGACGGGATCGTATGCGGCGCGATTGGCTTTGGCGACCTTGTGCTTCGAGTAGTACTCGCCCGGCTGCCAATCAATACCGGGAGTGCTTGATGCCAGCCAAACCAGTTGTTCGGCTCCCTGCTCCGCGGTGGCGGTAAATCGGGCAGTTATCGGCACCCGGTGCTTCATGAAGCTCAGAAACCGCGATCCCGACGCATCGCCGAAGTTGGAGTTGACGTAGCCCGGATGAAACGTGGCGGCCGACAGACCGCGAGCATGGTAGCGGCGATGTAATTCCCTGGTGAACAACACGATCGCCAGCTTCGTCAGAGCGTAGGCGGTGCTGGGCCGGTGTCGGTCCGTGTTCTCCAGGTCGGTGATGGTGACTCTGGGTAGCAGTCTATGCGACGAGCTGGTCGTGTTGATGATGGTGGCGTGGGAATCGACCAGCAGATCCAGCAGCGCGGTGGTGAGCAGGAACGGCGACAGGTAGTTGACCTGATACGTCTTCTCGAGGCCGTCGGCGGTCATGTTCATTTCACTGACCATGCCGCCCGCATTGTTGGCCAGCACATCAATGCGCGGATACTCCGAACGGATTTTCTCGGCCAAGGCTCGCACCTGAGCCAGATCGGCGAAGTCGGCCACGAAATAGTCCGCGCCCAGTTCCGCGGCCACCGCGGTGGTCTTGCTTTGCGACCGGCCCACCACGACAACCTTTGTGCCACTTACGCTCAGCCGGCGGGCCGCAGCCGCGCCGATTCCGTCACTGGCGCCGGTGATGACGATCGTCTTACGCGTCATAGCTGGTTTCCTCCACGCCTCAC
This sequence comes from uncultured Actinomycetota bacterium, assembly GCA_963840045.1. Lineage (GTDB taxonomy): Bacteria > Actinomycetota > Actinomycetes > Mycobacteriales > Mycobacteriaceae > Mycobacterium. The sequence continues at coordinate 173,378 of CAWIXL010000003.1, forward strand.
AAAAGCGAGTATCGCACCGGCAGGTGTTTCAGGCCGCCCACGAATGTGGTGGCAACGAATTGTGGATCACCAGTCAGTTCAATGGTTTTCAGCCTGGGCAGCAATTCGGTGAAGAAACTGTTCACCTCCATGCGTGCCAGAGCCGCACCCATGCAGAAGTGCACACCGTAGCCAAAGGCCAGGTGTTTGTTCGGATCGCGCGCGATGTCGAAGCGGAACGGGTCGTCGAAGACGTCTTCGTCGCGGTTGGCCGACACGTACGACAGCAGCACTGATTCGCCTGCGGCAATGGGTATTCCGCGCACGGCGGTGTCCCGGGCGGCCGTCCGCATGAAATGCTTGACCGGGGTGACCCAGCGGATCATCTCCTCGGTGGCCAGTGGCATCAGCCCGAGATCGTCGCGCAGGCGGGTCATTTGGTCCGGATTCTCGATCAGCGCGTGCATACCGCCCGAGATGGTGGCGCTGGTGGTGTCGTGACCGGCGGTGGCCACGATGAGGTAGTAGGACACGGTCTCGAGATCTGAGAGCGGCTCACCGTCGATGCGCGCGTTGGCGATCGCCGACGCGAGATCCTCGGTCGGATGCTCACGACGCGATGCGGTCACCGCGTTGAAATACTGGAACATATCCAACAGCGCCGGCAACTGGTCCTCTTCCGTACTGCCGCGCTTGAATTCGGCGTCGTCGCTGCCGAACAACTCCTGGGTCAGTTTGAGCATGCGGGGAAAGTCGGCCTCCGGCAGGCCCAGCAACGACATGATCACGTAGAGCGGGTAATTGACCGCGACCTGCTGCACGAAGTCGCATTCGGGGCCGGCGGCCAGCATCTTGTCGACGTAGATCTTGGCCAGCTCGTCGACGCGAACCTTCAGCGCCCGCATCGCCTTGGGCCGAAACCAATCCGCACCGATCGCACGCACCACCCGGTGCTGCGGGTCGTCCAGGTGAATCAGCGTGCGCACCCCCGCGGCGGCTTGCAGCTCGTCCCCCTCGAGGGTCGCCAACACCGGGCGCGGCCAGTTGTTGAACAGCATATTCTCGCGTTCGATCTCCATGATGTCGGCGTGCTTCGTGATCGCCCAGAACGGCCGATAGTTCGCCACGTCGACCCACGACACCGGAGCGCTGCTCCGCAGGTGAGTCAGCGCCGCGTGCAATCGCCGCTGGTCGGTGTAGGCGAGCGGATCTGCCAATACCCGGGCGGCTTCGTCGACCGTAGGTGCGCTCACCGGCGAAACTCCTTCAGTGCGGCGGTAATACAGTCCTGCGAGGCGGCGTAGAAGATCGGCAGTACGCGGTCGACCACACCTTCACAGCGACTTCGGAGGGCGGCGGCAATTGTGTCGACCGGGCCGGCGACCGCGAAAGCGCCCAACATGTCGTCGTCGATGAGCGAACCCATGGCGTCCCACTCACCCAACTTGGAGAGGCGGTTGAGTTCGTCGTGCAGGTCGCCCCAGCCGTGCACCTCCAGCACCCGGCGGTAGGCCGGTGTTGATCCGTAGAACGCGATCTGCTTGCGGGTGGCGGTGACGGCGGCGGCCAGTTCGGCGTCATTTTGACCGGTCGCCACCATCACCTCGGCCGACACCTCGAAATCGTTGCGATCACGACCGCAGCGCTGCATGCCGCGCTGCAGCGCCGGCATCGTCACCTCTTCGAGGTACCGCTTGGAAACCATAGGGTGACCGAGGTGGCCGTCGGCGACCTCGCCGCACATCTCGGTCATCGCCTCACCGACTGCGGCGAGGAAGACTCTCGGCGCCGGATGCGGCTGCGGTTCGGGCGTGAACATCGGGGTCATGATCTTGTGGGTGTAGAACTCGCCCTCGAACCGAAGCTTGCTGCCGTCTTTCCAGGCGGACCAGATGGCCTGCAGCGCGGCAACGAATTCCCGCATCCGCCGCGCCGGATGGCTCCACGGCATGCTGAATCGTTTCTCGATATGCGGCTGGATCTGCGTTCCCAGACCCAGGATGAACCGGCCCTGTGAGTAGGCCTGCAGGTCCCAGCCGATGTTGGCGACGATCATCGGATTGCGCGCGAACGCCACCGCGATGTTGGTGCCCAGCTCGAGTCGCGACGTGTGCTCGGCCGCCAGCAGCAGCGGCAGAAACGGGTCGTGACTGGTTTCGGCCGTCCAGCCGCCGTCATAGCCTTGTTGTTCCAGAGCGCTCGCCGCCTCGGCCACCCGGGCAAGTTTGTTGGGGATGCCCCCGTCGATCTTGAGGCGCCCACGCACCATGGTGGAAAAGTTACAGTAAGCGATTCGGTAGGGTCAACCGGCTTCGCCCGGAGGCATGGCGATGCGGGTGTTATCCCACGTTAGGATTCTGTCCTCGGGCACGAGCCGCAGGAACACCTGCCTGGCGTAGTACTTCTGCGTCGCCGCGGGCAGACTTTCCAGCGCCGGGCGGAACGCTGCATACTTCGCGTTGATAGCCGCCTCGATGCGCTCCGTGGCCATGTCGTCGGTGACGATCTCCACCCGCCCGGTGAGATGGACGCCACGCAGCTGCGCCCAGCGCTCCCCTGATTCGACGAGAAACGATGCCCTGGGATCGTGCCGGACCCGAGCGATCTTCTTGGTCCGAGCCGGTGTCATTATCGCGATCGTGCCCAATATAGAAGCCAGCCTGCCGCAGACGCTACAGTAAGCAATTCAGTATGTACCAACGGGCCGTCGGCGAGGGAGGACGGAAGCTATGACCAAGCCTCCGGATTGGGAGGAGACGCTCGAGGACCTCGACCGGCGGCGTCAGCACGCGTGGGCCATGGGCGGACCGGAGCGTCTGGACAAGCACCGGGGCAAGGGCAAGCTGGACGCCCGCGCGCGGATAGCGCGGCTCCTCGACCCGGGCACCTTCCGCGAGCTCGGCACGTTGGTCGGCGGCGAGGTCGCGGCCGATGCGATCGTCACCGGATCCGGCCGCATCAACGGAGTGCCGGTGATGGTGGGCGCCGAGGACTTCACGACCTTGGCCGGCAGCATCGGGCCCGGCGGCAACTCCAAGCGCTACCGCATCGCGGAGCTGGCACTGCGCGACAAGGTCCCGCTCGTCATGCTTCTCGACGGTGCCGGTTTTCGTGCGGCCGGCGGCCACTACGGGCGCACCCCAACCGACCTGCTCGCCCAGACGCAGTGCTCGGGGCGGGTCCCGACCGTCGCCGCGGTGCTTGGCCCCTCGGCAGGCCACGGCGCCCTCGTTGCCCCGGTGTGCGACTTTCGCATCATGAGCGGGCACGGCGCGATCTTCACCGCCGGGCCGCCGGTGGTCAAAGAGTCGACGGGAGAAGAGATCTCGAAGGAGGATTTGGGCGGGCCGGACGTCGCGCTGCCCAGCGGGGTGATCCACAATGTCGCCGACGACGACGAAGCAGTGCTCGACGACATCCGGCGCTATCTGTCATATTTCCCGCCGAGCGCCTGGTCGTACCCGCCGTCGCTGCCTGCTGACGAAGCGACCGGTCCGCGCCCGACGCCGGAGTTGCTGGAGATCGTCTCGCGCGACAACCGGCGCGTTTACGACATGCGCAAGGTGCTGGACGTCGTGTTCGACAACCCTGACTGGTTCGAAGTCCAGCCGCGGTACGGCAGAGCGATCATCTGCGCCCTGGCGCACCTCGGCGGACATCCCGTCGCGGTCGTCGCCAACCAGCCCCAGGTACTGGCCGGGTCCATCGACTCCGCGGCCGCCGACAAGGCAGCGCACTTCATCATGGTGGCCGATTCCTTCCACCTCCCGATCGTCTTCTTCGCCGACAACCCCGGAATGTTGCCTGGCAGCCGCTCCGAACGTGAAGGCGTGCTGCGCAGCGGTGGCCGGATGTTCGCCGCCCAGACCGCGGCCACCACGATCAAACTGCACGTGACACTGCGAAAGGCGTATGGATTCGGCTCCATGGTCATGTCGTTGCTCGGGTTCGACAACCAGGGGGCCACGTTCGCCTACCCGGGCGCCACCATGGGCGCGATGAGTGCGGCGGCGCTCAGCCGTGCTTCGCACGCCGCTGAGGACGTCGCCGATAAGCTGCGCAGCGCCGAGCTGCAAGCGTCATATCGGTCGGCTGAGCATATGGGATTCGACGAGCTCATCGATCCTCGCGAAACCCGGGACGCGCTGCTGGCTTCCCTGCAGCGGGGCCTGTCCAGCCGGCAAGCCGCCGCCGAACCGGTGAACCGGACGCTTATCCTTCCGTGACGTTCTTCCGGTTTCGCCGCGAGCTGCACGCATGTATAGCGCCTCGTTCGGCACGAAATGGCGGACAACTGCGCTCGCTCGGCCAGCTACTCGGCAGCCGATAGGCCGCGATGATCGGCTCGAGTTCGTCGGGTGTCGCGCCGTGCATAATCAACGCGTCGGCCCCGTAGTCGAATTCTTTGCGGATGCGGTCGGCGCACTGCTGGGCCGACCCGGTTGCCGACGGTTCCAGCCATTCGTCGGGAAGCAGCGTCGCGATGTGCTCGATCTGCTCGGGCGTGGCCTTGTGATCGATCCCGCCCGGGATGGACGTCACCACCGAGTCTGCCCGGAACCGTTGCAGGACAGCGGGATCCCAATTGTTGGTCTGCACCATCAGATCGCCGTAGCCCTGCAGATAGGTGGCCAGCCGCGCCACGGTCTTCTTCAGCCGCAGCTGTTCGGGTAGGTGGTCGCCGACGGTGGCGAAACACGACCACACCCGCACGCTGTCCGGGTCGCGGCCGGCCTTCTCCGCGGCGGATTTCACCGTTCCGACGCAGCGCCGCAACGTCTCCGGAGTGAAGTAGGTGTGCAGAATGACGTCGTCGAACACCCGCCCCCCGAGTGCGAGGGTGTTGGGCCCGAACGCCACCAGCGCCAGTCGGATGTCTTCGTTGAAGTCGCGATCGAGAAACAGCACGGGGTATTTGCCCATCGGCCCATCGTGGTTGAAGATCACCTCGCCGTGCCACAGCCGGCGCATGACCTGTGCCCAATCCTCCATCTGGGCGGTCGTCACCGCCGGTATGCCGAACGCCCCGTAGATCGCGGCGATGCCGCGGCCGATGCCCAACGTGAAGCGCCCGCCCGAGAGCCGGTGCATGGTGGTCGCCCATGATCCGGTGATCAGCGGGTGCCGGGTGTTGTGATTCGTTGCGGCGGTGGCGATCTGCATCCGGTGCGTCACCGCGCACGCCGCCCCGACCAGCGACGACGCTTCCTTGACGTTCCAGCGTTCGGAGATGAATGCGGTGCCGAAGCCCAGCTCCTCACCGCGGCGGGCCTCGTCCATCAAAGTCGCCGGGCCCTCTCCACCGGCCCCGGCCAGCAGGTAGTAGCCCAGCTCGTCAAGCGTGCCGTCTGTCAATTCCAAACTCCTTGCTGGTAGCCGCAATTCCAGACCTCGGTGATCTTGCCGTCGACGACGCGGAACACCTCCATGCTGGCGACATTGGTTTCGACGCCATCGGCGGCGGTCATGGTCGAGTCGTAGACGATCGCGACGTGCTCGCCGTCGTCACCCGCGATGACGATGTTCAGGTCGAAGTGCACCGAGTCGAATAGCTGCCACACGTCTGCTACCCGTTGGACGGCTTGCGCGTGGGTCAAGCGTGTGCGCCTGGCCCACCTCGTGCCGGATGACGTTGTCAGCCAACAACTCCTCGGCCAGGGCCAGGTCGCACTCGTTCCAGACCACGAGGTTGTAGAGCTCGACCACCTCGCGGGCGGTGCGGGTCGCTGCCATCTACCCGGCAACCTCGCGCAGGAAACGCTCGGTGACCCGCTGCACGCGCCGGGAGAACACATGGCCGACATGGCCGCCGTCGTACCAGTAGAGCTGCCCACCCCAGCGCTCCTGCAACGCGATCGCGGGCTCGCGCATCGCCATCCGGTCGTGCCACGCTCCGACGATGAGCCGGCGCTGCGGTGGCGGCGCCGGGTCCACGGCAAGGGGGTCGATCACCGAGGTCAGCTGCGCGACCACCGGAGACTGCAGTAGCTCCCGGAATCCATTACGCGATCGCCCCCAGCGCCCCAGGTGCCGCGCGATCATCGCGTTGAGCCCCAGAATCGGCGTATACAGCGCAACCGCGTCGATCTGCCTCTCCAGATGCGAAACCAGCGCTGCCACCGGACTACCCATCGAAATCCCCGCGACCACAACCGCGGTCGCCTGCGGCTGCACCCATTGCACAACGGCGCGTATTTCTGACACGGACCGCATCATGCCCGCCACATTGCCCAGTGGATCCAGGTCCGGGTAAGCGGGCCATTCCCGGCGTCGGGAACCGTGACCGGGCTGCACCGGCATCGCGATGTTGAACCCCAGGCGGTGATGTATTCGGCCGATGCCGCTCAGCAGCAGGTCTTCCACGCCGCCCTGACCGGCGCCGTGGACCCACACCAGCCACGGTCGTGGGCCGTCGTCGTGCCGGCACACGTGGACCACCGCCCTCGCCGTGCCACCCAGGCCGTCGGCCGCCAGCGTCTTCGGCAGCGCCGGATCATGCTCGAACGTCATTCGCTCGTACGCCAGTCCGGCGATCCGCCGCCGACGTATCGATGTCGCCCGCAAGGGCTTTGGGTCGGCATGTGCGCCGTCGATGCCCAGCGCCGACAACTCCTCGGCCGCCGCGGCAAACGCGCTCAGCGGTCGCATCTCTTTGGTCAGATTCCCGCCCAGCAGCGTAAAGCCGCTCAGGACAAGCTCGTCCAGGAAGACCTCGCCGAACTGGCGCACGCCGCGCGGCGATACCCCTGCCCATCCGGTCGATTCGTTGAGACCGGCCACCGCCCGCGGGACTACCAGGCCGAGTTCGCGGGTGATATCCAGCGCGCGTGCCGCAGCAGACATGTCTAGCTCCTAAACCAGCTTGAAACCGGTGTATCCGCCGGCCGCGATTTCATCGCAACGCCTGCGGTATTCGGGGATTCCACCGACATAGCCCATGTACATCCGTTTCTTTCCGGGCACATTGCCACCGTTGTACCAGGACTTACAGGTCGGATGAACCAGCACCGTCGGCGCGACGAGGGCGGTGGCGTGCTCGATCCACTCCTGTTGCGCGGTAGCCAGCGCCTCGATCGTGCGGATTCCGTTGGCGCGTAAGTAGGCGATGCAGTCGCCGATCCACTCCACATGCTGCTCGAGCGCGGCGACGAAATTCGTGGCGGCGCTGGGGCTGCCCGGCCCCTGGACAGTGAACAGGTTCGGGAAGCCGGCGACTGCCAGCCCGAGATACGACAGCGGGCCTTCGGCGGCCCAGAACTCGCTCAGCGACATAACATCACGGCCGCGGATATCGATACGGCACAGCGCTCCGGTCATGGCGTCAAACCCGGTGGCGTAGATGATCACATCGAGGTCGTAGGAATCGTGTTCGGTGCGAATGCCGGTCGGTGTCACCTCGCGGATCGGCGCCTTGCGCAGGTCGACGAGCGTGACGTTGGCGCGGTTGAAGGTCTCGTAGTAACCCTGGTCGATGATCGGCCGCTTGCACGCGAAGGGGTGGTCGGGCACCAAAGCGGCGGCCGTCGCCGGGTCCTTGACGATCCGGGCGACCGCCTCGCCATACAAGCCGGCGGCCATCCGGTTGGCTTCGATGTCGAAGAAGACGTCACTCCAATTCAGCGCGCCCAACACCCCGTTCTCCTCGATGGCACGCAGTTGGTCCGCACGCGACGCCGACTTCAACGGCGGCCTGGCGAGCATCTCCAGCAGCACCGAGAAGGCGCTCAGCCGCGCCGCGCCGATCGGGTGTGCCCGCTGCGCCGCGCGGATTTCGTCGTAACGGGCCTTCATCCCGTCCAGCTCGCCGGGTTCGAAACGCCGCACGCGCCAAGGCAGGGTGTATGCCGGCGAGCGCTGGAAAACGCAGAGCTGCAATGCTTCTCGGGCAACGATAGGGATTAGCTGAACCCCGGTCGAACCAGTGCCGATAACGCCGACCCGCATACCGGTGAGATCGACGCTTTCCTTCGGCCAGCGGCTGGCGAACAGCGAGGTTCCGGCGAAGGTGTCCATCCCGGGGATGTCAGGTTCTAGCGGCACCGACAGGATTCCCGAGGCAGCGACCACGAACCGGGCGGTGAAAGTTTGACCGGGCTCGGTTCGCACCACCCAGCGGGCAGCTTCCTCGTCGAACGCCATCGCGACGACCCGGGTGGCGAACTGGATGTCGCGGCGCAGATCGAGCCGGTCGGCGACGAAGCTCAGGTAGGCCTCGATCTCGGGCTGGGCGGGCATCGTCTCCGTCCAGACCCATTCCTGCTGAATCTCTTCGGAGAAGCTGTAGGAGTACTCGATGCTTTCAATGTCGCACCGGGCGCCGGGATATCGGTTGAGCCGCCAGGTGCCGCCCACGTCGTCGGCCATCTCCAGCACCCGGGTCTTCAGCCCGAGCCGACGCAGCCGATAAAGCGCATATAAGCCGGAGAATCCGGCACCGATGATGAGCGCGTCGAAGGGGGCGGCTTCGCTTTCGTCAGCCGCCTGGGCGACCTCTGCTGCCATCAAGCTCCTTTGCCTCGCCCTGAACGAACGCTGCCGAACCCCTGCCGAACACCTGCCGAACTGCTGAAATCTATACTGTAACGGATTAAGTATCAGCCAGACGGAGGCCCGACGAGTGAAAGTCCCGTTCACCTGGAAGGTCACCGGGTGGTTCATGGTCGGGTGGTCGCCCGAATTCCCAATCGGCGAGGTCCGGCCGCTGCACTACTTCGGCGAAGACCTGGTCGCCTACCGCGACGAGTCCGGTGAGCTGCACGTACTGGAAGCGCACTGCAAACACCTCGGCGCGCACATCGGCCATGGCGGCACGGTGGTCGGCGACTGTGTCGAGTGCCCATTCCATGGCTGGCGCTGGGGTCCGGACGGCGCCAATCGATACATTCCCTACCAGCCGGACCGACCCAACCGCGCACTCACCCTGCGGGTGTTCCCGGTGCTGGAGCAGTATGACTGCGTGTTCCTCTGGCACCACCCCCACGGCAAGGAAGCGCAGTGGGAGATGCCGGACATCTTCACCTCATTCCCCCAGTTCGAAACCGACCCGGCCGCCTACTACCGGCCGTATCCGGAGTTCTCCAGGCTCGCCGAACGCGAACCGGTACACCCGCAGATCGTGGCGGAGAACGGACCGGACAGCGCCCATTTCAAGTACGTGCACCGCGCCACGGTGACGCCCAGGATGCTCGACTGGAACATCGTCGATCAGCAGTGGCGCTTCCGCACCGGCTGGCCCGATGCCGGCAGCGATGATCCGGAGAAGATGGCGTTGCGCATCCACAGTCATATGTTCGGGCTCGGCGGCGCCATCAGCGCGTTCGAAGGTAGCTCGAACCATCGGCTGATCTTCGCCTGCACACCGGTCGATGACGAAACCTCAAACATGTTCTATTCGATTTGGTGGCCGCGAGATCCCGGCGACTCCTCCGACGTGCCGCCCGAACCGTTACGTGGACGCATCGAAAAGCAGCACCTCAGCACGGTGTGGGACGACTTGAACATCTGGCGCTATCAGAACTACGTCGAGCATCCCGCACTTTCGAAAGTGGATGCGAAACCGTATATGGCGCTGCGCAAATGGGCCACCCAGTTCTACGACGTCGGGTGCGCATGAAGCCGCGGCTCGCCGACATCGCGGCGCCCGTGCACACCGCGATTGTCACCCAGGAATGCCAGGGGGCGGTCATTGGGCCGCACGCCGGGCTGGCACTACTCGCCGAGGAAGCGCGCCGCATCGCACTGCCCAACATCGTGCGGCTGCTGCCGGCGGCCCGGGCAGCGGGGGTACGCATCGTGCACTGCTTGGTGCAGCGACGACCCGATGGGCTCGGCGCCAACCGCAACGCCAAGATCTTCGCCATCGGGCAAGACGGTGTCGACATCACTCCGGGCTCGACCGGAGCGGCCCTGCTTCCCGAGTTAGGTCCTGAGCCAACCGATCTGGTGCTGAGCAGGTGGCATGGCGTCGGGCCGATGGGCGGTACCGACTTGGACGCGGTGCTGCGAAACCTGGGCGTGTCCACGCTGGTCGTGGTGGGTGTTTCGCTGAATATCGCGATCCCCAACGTCGTCATGGACGCGGTCAATGCCGGCTACCGCGTCGTCGTACCTCGTGACGCCGTGGCCGGAATACCCACCGAGTACGCGGAGGCGGTCATCGCCAACACATTGTCGCTGCTGGCGACCATCACCACGACCGACGAGCTGGTCAACGTTTGGCAGGCCTAATGACAGACACCGCCGACACCGCGCCGGAAGTCCGCGGCGGATTCCCGAAGATCCAGCCACTCGAGCACGCGCCCCCGGGGTTGGACAGGTTCGTCGCCGCGATGCGCCGCCTGCAGGACCTCACCGTCTCCACCAACCCGGACCCATCGTTGTGGACCACCGCGGCCGAGTATGTCGAAGACGCGTGCGCGCAACTGGACGGCCACCAGGTTCCGGAAACCGCGGCGCCGGCCGGCCGGGTCATCGAACTGCCCGGATTGGGTCACCCCCTGCTGCCGCCCTGGACCATCAGCGACTCCGGGGCCGACGGCGTGACTATGGAAGGACACTTCACCCGATCCCATGTCGGCGGAAACAACGCCGTGCACGGCGGGATGATCCCACTGTTCTACGACTGGTTGCTCGGTATGGTGGTCTCCACGGCCGCCATTGGCCCCACTCGCACGGGATACCTGCACGTCGACTATCGCAGCATCACCCCGATCGACGAGCCGCTGACCGCGCACGGTCGCATCACCGAGATCGAAGGCAGGAAGATCTTCATTGCCGCGACCATGAAGAGCGCCGACGGCACGCTGCTCAGCGAAGCCAACGGCTTGATGGTCCGGCTGTTACCTCACCAACCGTGAAAGGCATAATGTCAAACCCCTCAACGCAATTCACAGTGCCCGCCGTCGCAGCGGCCGTCGCCGCAGCGATACCGGACCGGGAACTGGTGATCCAGGGAGATCGACGGTTCAGCTATGCGCAGATCCTCGAGCGGTCGAGCCGGCTCGCCGCGTATTTGCAGTCACGCGGACTGGGCTGCCACCGGGAGCGCTCCGCGCTTGCCGGCCATGAGGTGGGTCAGGACTTGCTTGGGATCTATGCCTACAACGGAAATGAATTCGTCGAGTCGTTGCTCGGGAGTTTTCAAGCACGGGTGGCCCCGTTCAACGTCAACTTCCGCTACGTCAAGAGTGAATTGCAATATCTGCTGGCCGATTCGGGGGCAACCGCGCTGGTTTATCACGCCACGTTCGCGCCGCGAGTCGCCGAAGTCCTGCCGGATCTGCCGCGGCTACGCGTCCTGATCCAGATCGCCGACGACTCCGGTAACGACTTGGTTTACGGCGCGGTGGATTACGAGAAGGCCCTGACAGCCGGTTCGCCGGCGCCGCCGCCGGTGCAGCACTCACCTGATGACTTGTACGTGCTGTACACCGGCGGCACGACGGGTATGCCGAAGGGCGTGCTGTGGCGCCAGCACGACATCTTCATGACGTCCTTCGGCGGGCGAAATCTCATGACCGGCGAACCCTTCGGCTCGCTCGACGAGATCGTGGCGGGGGCGCTCGCGGGCCCCGGTACCAAGTTGATGATCTTGCCGCCGCTGATTCACGGCGCCGCACAGTGGAGTGTGATGACAGCACTCACGACTGGGCAGTCAGTCGTTTTTCCTTCGGTGGTAGATCATTTGGACGCCAAAGACGTTGTTCGCACCATCGAGCGTGAGCGGGTGTCGGTGGTGACGGTGGTCGGTGATGCGATCGCGCGACCGTTAGTCGCTCAATTCGAGAATGGCGTCGCGGATGTATCGTCGCTGGCCGTGGTCGCCAATGGCGGCGCTCTGCTGACTCCGTACATCAAGCAACGCTTGATCGAAACGCTGCCAAACGCCGTCGTCGTCGATGGCGTCGGATCATCCGAGACCGGGGCGCAGATGCACCACATGTCGATGTCGGGGGCGGTGTCGACGGGAACGTTCAACGCCGGCCCGGACACCTTCGTGGCCGCCGAAGACCTGTCCGCGATCTTGCCGCCGGGTCATGACGGGATGGGCTGGCTGGCACAACGAGGGTACGTTCCGCTCGGCTACAAAGGCGATGCGGCCAAGACCGCCAAAACATTTCCGGTGATCGACGGCGTGCGGTACGCGATCCCCGGTGACCGCGCGCGCCACCGTGCCGAAGGCATCATCGAGTTGCTGGGCCGCGATTCGGTGACCATCAATTCCGGCGGCGAGAAGATCTTCGTAGAGGAAGTCGAAACCGCGATTGCGTCGCATCCGGCGGTGGCCGACGTGGTCGTCGCCGGACGGCCGAGCGAGCGGTGGGGACAGGAGGTCGTTGCCGTGGTCGCGCTCGCCGAGGGCGCCAAGGCCGACGCCGACGAGCTTGTCGCCCACGCCGCCCAGTCCCTGGCACGCTACAAACTTCCCAAAGCGATCGTGTTCCGCACCGTGATCGAACGCAGCCCGTCGGGCAAGGCCGACTACCGCTGGGCGGGCGAACAGGCGGTGAATGGCTGAGGGCACCTTGACGCGGCCGCTATTTGCCGTAGCGTTCCTTGCTTCTCCGCCCGACCTCATACCAGTTGCGTAGCACCCCTTCGTCTTTCGTGTACACCGCGGCCAGTCGTTCAAAGACCAGCCCATCGTGCCACCCCAAGAGGTGTGGCTCAGGATGGTAGTGGCGTTCGTATGACCAGCGGTTGCGGTCTGGGTCGTAGCGACGCAGCACTTCGCCGAAATACCAGGCGGCGCCTTCCAGGAAGTCGGCATTGGCTTTGTCTTCGAGCAGCTCTTCCGGCCCCGACGCCACTTGCCGAATCAGCGCCTCCAACGCATCGAGACTGTCGACGCTGAAGTCCCAGTCCTGCCCGGATCCGAATCGTTCGATCCACCTTGGGAATTCGTCGCTGCGCGCGGCCAGCCACCGCGCCAGCACTTCCTCGTCGGACCTGGTGCGACCGGCACGCCGCTTGACTTGCTCGCGGCGCTTCAGTGATCCGGAAACGCGTTCGCGAATAAACGATGTCACCCAGGACTCGTAGGTGTCACGCAGTCTTGCCGGATTGGTCTCCGGGCCGTTGGGCCCCAAATACGCCCTGGGCCGCACCACCAAGTCGAGCTCCTGCACGAGATACACCGCCATGGGGTAGGCGACGGGGTAGACATCGAAGGGCAGGTTGGCGGAGATGGTGAGCCCGGCCCGCGCGTGGTCAACCCGGGCGGCGACGTTGGCGCTGAAGCTCCATCGCGACGGCTTGGCGCGGTGCAGGGTTTCGCCGAGGTACCACACCGCACCGTCGATGAAATCGTCGCCGGCCGGGGCGTCAGCCACGGCGGTGCCCGCCGGGCAATGGTCGAGCAAGACTTGGGCGAGGCCATCCAGCGATTCGGCGGAGAAGTCCCACCGACGCCCCGCGCCGTACCGGGCCACCCAGTCGCGAAACGGCGTTCGTCGCGCGTCTGCCCACTGCTGGGCGGGCGGTATGGGCTCTGCGATCGGGTCCAGTCCCGGCGTTGCTTCACGCTGCAGCGAGTGCTGATCTCCGCGCCGACGGCTGTCCTCGCCCTCGGCGATCCGGGCGCGATTAATCCGCGCGAACGTTTGGCCATCCCGGCGCGCCCAGGCGAATTCGATCAAGTGGGCCGGCGATACGGTCGTAATGCTGCGCTGGACGACCGGGAAACCATTGGTGAGATGCTCGGGGTGCTCATCCCAAATCCATCTGCCGCCGGCCGAACGCAACAGACACTCACCGACATAGGCGATCACGGCGTCGCGCAGGATGCCGCCTTCGGCCGCCAAGTAGTTGACGGTGTAAAACTCGACGCTCTCCAGCGAGGCCGTCGAGTAGTCCAGTGCGGTATCCGGCAATCGGGTGGCCAGCGCGCCGAGCAGACCGGCAATGCTGTCCAACCACCGATCAAGCTGGGATGACCACCGCTGCGCGGCCTCATCCCATGCCCAGCTGCCCGTCTCGCTGGAGTGGATCCACGCCGGCCACGGTTTATCCCACAGCGGCGCAATGTAAGGCGTGTAGTACTCGCGCAACCACATCGGTTCCCCATAGTGGGCCACGACCCGTAGGTGCCCGCGCGGATTAGTCGCCGCCCATGCCCGCGTTTTGGCCCTGGGTTGAACAACGTAGTGGCCGGCATCAAAGCCATAGTCCTCGCGCGACCAGCGCATTTTTTTCGCATCGCTGCGGCGAACGATCTCCCCCAGATACCACGCAGCGGGCTCGGTGAACGCCGCGTTGTCCGGGTCGTCGATCGCCTCCATGGTCGGGAAATCATCAAAAATGATGTATGACAGAACATTCAGCGAATCGAGTCCGTAGTCCCAGCGATCCGGATCGCCTCCGCCGTAACGAGTCACCCACTCGGGAAACGCCTCTTGCTGGCGCTGCGCCCACGCCTGGCCGTCGGCGACGGGATCGGCCAACTGATCGTCGGGAGTCACGCTTCAGACGATAAGCCTGGGGTGCGGGCCTTTTGCAACATCCATCGCTAGCCCATATTGTCTACTGTAAGAACTACAGTACGATATACCAGGTGACGACCCCCGCTCACGCCTGCACCGGCGACCAGAGCCTTAGCCTGCGTGACCCCTACCCGTTCTTTGCGCACAAGCGCAGCAAGTCCGGCGTGTTCGCGGGCACCGTCATGGATTACTCGCAGACGCCCGAGTCCCTGCGGCCCAGGTCCGAGTACTCCGCGATGTCGTTCGACGCGGTCAACACGGTGTTCCGTAACAACCGGGTGTTCACCTCCAAGATGTATGACAAGACAATCGGACTGTTCATGGGGCCCACCATCCTTGCGATGGACGGCAAGGTTCACCGTGAACATCGCAACCTGGTGTCCGCGGCGTTCAAGTCCAAGGCGTTGGCCAGGTGGGAGCCGACGATCGTGCGCCCGATCTGCAATGCATTGATCGACGAGTTCATCGGCGCGGGCCGAGCCGACCTGGTCCGGGATTTCACTTTCGAGTTCCCCACCCGAATCATCGCCCAACTACTGGGCCTGCCCGACGAAGACCTCGCGATGTTCCGCAAGCGCGCGGTGCAGGTAATCAGCTACACGCTGAATTGGGAACGGGCCTTCGAGGCCTCAGCGGCCCTAAAGGATTACTTCGTCGAACAAATCGAGAAGCGCAAGTCGTCGCCCACCGAGGACATCATCGGCGATCTGGTCACCGCGGAAATCGACGGCGAAAAGCTCAGCGACGAAGCCATCTACTCCTTTTTGCGGCTGCTGTTGCCGGCCGGGCTGGAAACCACCTATCGGTCCTCGGGAAACCTGCTGTATCTGCTGCTTACACATCCGGACCAGTTCGCCGCGCTGCAGGCCGACCGTGAGCTGATCGGCCCGGCCATCGAGGAAGGGTTGCGCGTCGAGACGCCGCTGACCACGGTGCAGCGGTTCACCACCGAAGACACTGAGCTGGAAGGGGTTACGATTCCGGCGCGCTCCGCGATCGGCGTGTGCATGGGCTCCGCGAATCGGGACGAGCGACGTTGGGAGCGTTCTGAGGAATTCGACATCTTCCGCAAGCACCTGCCACACATCTCCTTCGCCGCTGGTGAACACACCTGTTTGGGTCTGCACCTGGCACGGCTGGAAACCCGCGTCGCGTTGGAGTGCCTGCTAAACCGACTGACCAACGTCAAGCTGCTGACCGACGACGACCCGCATATCCACGGTCAGCCATTCCGTTCGCCGACCGCACTCCCAGTCACTTTCGATGCGAGGTCCCCGAAATGATCAAGGTAATGGCGGGCTTTCGAGTCCTCGAGCTTGCGCAGTTCACGTTCGTCCCCGCGGCGGGAGCCGTCCTCGCCGATTGGGGCGCCGACGTCCTCAAGATCGAGCACCCGGTGCGCGGTGATACTCAACGCGGGTTCCTCAACATGGGTGGCATCCAAGTCAACCCAGACCGCCATCCGCTGATGGAGCATCCCAACCGCGGCAAGCGCAGCGTCGGGATCGACATCTCAACGCCGGGTGGCCAAGAGGTGCTCTATGAACTGGCCAAGACCTCCGACGTCTTCCTCACCAACTACCTGCCCGCGCTGCGGCAGAAGAACAAATTCGATGTCGAGCACATCCGCGCGGCGAACCCGAACATCGTCTACGCCCGCGGCACTGCATACGGCGACAAGGGACCAGAGCGAAATGTCGGTGGCTACGACGGGACGGCATTCTGGACGCGCAGCGGCATTGGCCACGCGCTGACGCCGGAGGGACTGGGCGGTGCACTGGGACAAGGAATTCCGGCGTTCGGCGATTCCATCGGCGGTATGTTCATCGCCGGCGGCATCTCGGCGGCACTGTTGCACCGGGAACGGACCGGCGAAGCCCTGGAGATGGACGTCTCGTTGCTGAGCACGGCGTGGTGGGCGGCCGGCGCAAGTGTCACGCAGGGCATGGAGGCCGGCGAAGTCATGCGCAACGCCCTCCCGGGATCCGCGCAGTCGGTAAATCCCTTCATGGGCAACTACGAAACCTCCGACGGCGGAACGATCAACCTGTGCATCATCAGCCCGACGGGCTTGATCCGCGACACCTTCGAGCACCTCGGCATCCCCGAGGCAGCCGACGATCCCCGTTTCGCCGAGGTGCTGCCGTTGATCCAAAACGCCAATGCGGCCGCCGAATTGATCGCGAAGGCCTTCGCCAGCAAGCCGTTTGACTACTGGCGGCAGCACTTGAAGACGATGAAGGGTCAGTGGGCGCCGTTCCAGAGTCTGCTCGAGCTAGCCGATGACGAGCAGGCCATTGCCAACGACATGATCGCCGAGGTCGAGCTCGCCACGGGCGGGGAGCCGTTCAAAGTCGTGCGCGGACCGGTGCAGTTCAACCATGAACCGCTGGTGACCACCAGAGCGCCGCAGGCGTCCGAACACACCGAAATCGTTCTGATGGAGCTTGGCATGGATTGGGACCGCATCGCCGAACTCAAGGAATCGGGAGCCATAGCGTGAATGACGTTGCCGTTATCGGCGTGGGACTGCACCCATTCGGGCGCTTCGAGGGCAAGACCGCCATGGAGATGGGCGTCGACGCCATCAGGCTCGCGCTCGCCGATGCGGGCATCGACTGGAAGGACATCCAATTCGCGGTCGGCGGCAGCTGGACCGTGGCGAACCCGGACGCAATCGTCGGCATGGTGGGTCTCACCGGCATCCCGTTCACCGATGTGTTCAACGCCTGCGCGACGGCGGCCAGCGCGACAAAGCTCTGCGCCGACAGCATTCGGTTGGGTGACTACGACATCGGCATCGCGGTGGGTATGGACAAGCACCCGCGCGGCGCCTTCACCGAGGATCCGGCGCTGGTCGGGATGCCGCGGTGGTACGCCGAGAACGGGCAATACCTCACCACCAAATTCTTCGGCATGAAGGCCAACCGCTACCTGCATGACCACGGCATCTCGGTCGGCACGCTCGCCAAGGTCGCGGCCAAGAATTTCCGCAATGGCGCACTGAACCCCAACGCATTCCGTCGCAAACCGATGTCCGAAGAAGCCATCCTCAACTCGCCGGTGCTCAACTACCCGCTGACCCAGTACATGTTCTGCGCGCCCGACGAAGGCGCCGCGGCGGCCATCATGTGCCGCGCCGACATCGCGCACCGCTTCACCACCAAACCGGTGTACGTTCGCGCGGTCGAGATCCGCACCCGCCGCTACGGCGCATACGAGGTGAACACCACCTACGCCCCAGTCGACGAGGACGCATCGCCGACGGTCTATGCCGCCAGGGCCGCGTTCGAAAAGGCCGGTGTCACACCGGAAGAGGTCGACGTCATTCAGCTACAGGACACCGACGCGGGCGCGGAAGTAATCCACATGGCCGAGGCCGGATTTTGCGCCGACGGCGAGCAGGAAAAGCTGTTGGCCGACGGCGCAACCGAGATCACCGGAGCGATGCCGGTGAACACCGACGGCGGGCTGATCGCCAACGGCGAGCCGATCGGGGCGTCGGGACTGCGGCAAGTGCACGAGCTGGTGCGCCAATTGCGGGGCGAGGCCGGTGACCGCCAGGTCCCCGGGAATCCGCGAGTCGGGTTCGCGCAGGTTTACGGCGCGCCCGGCACCGCCGCGGCGACGATCTTGACGACCTGAAGGTGTTTGGCGCACGGCGTAGCACGTCGCCGGTCCACCGCTCCGTGACATGCGACGGGGCGACCGGAAACGGCGCGACACGGTCCTATACCCGCGAGGGTATCGAGGCTCTGTCCGCGCGTCTGGCGTTCCACCGGTCAGCCCCTCGGCCGACGGGCATTTCCTGGGCCGAGTCGGGCTGCGAATAGCGGACTATTCTGTGTGAGTGTCTTGGCCGAGTGCGCTGATCGCGGCCTGCAGTTTGGCGGCAGCTTCATCGGCGATGGCCTGCAGCGCTCCTGGCTGGTCGGCGACATTGATCATGATTTGTGGGTCCATTGCCTCGACCAGCACCGTGTCATCCTGGCCGCCCGGATCGGCTCGCACCACGACGTTGCATGGCAACAACTGACCGATCTGGCGATCCACCTCCAGGGCTCGGTGCGCCAGTGTCGGATTGCAGGCACCCAGAATCAGGTAGTCCTCCATGTTCGTGCCGAGCTTTTGCTTCAGTGTGGCTTTGACATCGATCCTGGTCAGCACGCCGAAACCCTGATCTGCCAGAGCTCGAGTGGCCCGTTCGACCGCGTCCTCGAACGTGGTGTTCAGCTTGGTGCTCAGACCTAGAGTCATCGCGACTCCTTTCTAAATGTTGAGGTGTTATATCGATTTTCGGTTGTGTACTAGTCGGCGGTCCCTAAGCCCTGACTGCAGTAACTTCATCCGCTGGCGAACCTCGGTGCAGTGCATGCGCTGGATCTTCACCAAACGACTTCTGGGGCTTCACCGTTACCGCATCGACATCCTCGCCCAGAAGCAGGGATCGAACGAGGCGACGCGGTCCGAAAGGCCGGAGCATGGAGCTGGCAGGGCGCGGGCGCACTTTGAGCGGCCACCAGAACCAGCGGCCGAGCAGCGCAGCGATCGACGGCGTCATGAGTGAGCGCACGATCAGGGTATCGAATAGCAGACCGAGACCAATCGTGCTGCCGGCCTGGCCGATAGAGCGCAGGTCACTCGCGACCATGGACATCATGGTGAAAGCGAATACCAGGCCCGCCGCGGTGACGACCCCGCCCGTTTCGCCCATGGAACGGATAATGCCGGTCTTGAGTCCCGCGCCAATTTCCTCCTGGAACCGCGAGACCAGCAGCAGGTTGTAGTCGGATCCGACAGCCAGCAGAATGATCAACCCGAACACCGGCGCGATCCAGTTCAGGTCCAGGCCCAAAATGTGTTGCCAGACCAGCACGGACAGCCCGAAGGCCGCGCCCAGCGATAACAACACCGTGCCGACGATCACCAGCGAAGCAACCAGAGCTCGGGTGATCATCAGCATGACAACGAATATCAGCGTCAGCGCTGCTATGCCCACGATCATGAGGTCAAATTTCGATCCGGTCTGTATGTCGTTGTAGACCGCCGCCGTGCCGGTGAGATAGAACTTGGCGTTGGCCAGGGGCGTTCCCTTCACAGCTTCGTGCGCGGCGTTGAGTTCCGGCTTGACCGCGGCGATTCCTGCGGGAGTTGCCGGGTCAGAGTTGTGGGTGATGATGAACCGCGCGGCCTTGCCGTCCGGCGACAGGAAGAGCTTCAGGCCGCGTTGGAAGTCGGGATTGTCGAACGCTTCCGGCGGCAGGTAGAAGTAATCGTCATTCTTCGACGAGTCGAAGGCCTGGCCCATTGCGCTTGCGGTGTCTGTCATCCGGGACATTTGAGTGACCAGTCCCGAGAAGCTGCTGTGCAGGGTCAGCAGGGTCCCCTGCATGGACCTTGCTACGGCGATGATCGGCGGAAACTCCGCGAGCATTCGGGGCAGCAACGTGTCGATATTGTTCATGTCTTTAAGAAGCGTGCTCATGTCTGCGCTGAACTTGTCCACGCCGTCGATCGCCTCGAACACCGACCTCGCAGCCCAGCAGACGGGAATGTCGAAGCAGTGTTGTTCCCAGTGCAGGTAACCGCGAAAGGGCCTGGCGAAATCGTCGAAATCCGCCAGATGGTCCCGCATTTCATCCAGCGTGGTTTTCATTCCGGTCATATCGCCGACCATGTGATGAGTGGTGTCGCTCATCTGGCCGAGCAGACCATACATCCGTTGCATCGAGCCGATCATGGCACCGAGGTCGTCGCTCATCGTGAGCATGTCGGCCATCCGGTCTTTCATGAATTGCAAGTTCTGCTGTATCGGAAGCGCTTGCATGCCGACCTGGAACGGTATCGAGCTGTGTTCGATCGGGCCGCCCAGGGGCCTGGTGATGCTTTGCACCCGCGCAATGCCGGGCGTACGGAAGATGTCCTTGGCGATCCGATCCAGGATGATCATGTCGCTGGAATTCCGCATGTCGTGGTCACCTTCGACCATGAGGATGTCGGGATTCAGCCTGGCGGCGCTGAAATGGCGTTCTGCCGCGGCGTATCCGACATTCGAAGGCAGATGGGAGGGGATGTAGTAGCGATCGTTGTAGCTGATCTTCATGCTGGGCACGACGAGCAACGCCGACCAGGGCGATGAGCAATGACGCCACAAAAATCGGCCCTGGCCAGCGGACGGTTGCGGTTCCGATGCGCCGCCATCCCCGCGTCTTGATCGTCCGTTTCGGATCGAGCAGACCGAATCGGCTGGCAACAGCGACGACAGCCGGACCCACAGTCAGCGCCCCGGCGATCACGATGAGCAATCCCAGCGCGGAAGGGATGCCCAGCGCCTTGAAATACGACAATCGCGCGAAATGGAGGCAGAACGATGCCCCGGCGATCGTCAGCCCCGACCCCAAAATGACATGGTAGGTTCCGCGGAACATCGTGTAATAGGCCGTTTCCCGATCCTGGCCGGCCTGACGTGCCTCTTGATAACGTCCGATGAGGAATATCGCGTAATCCGTTCCGGCCGCAATGGCCAGCGACGACAGCATGGCGACGACGAACGTCGAAAAGCCCAGTAGGTCGTAATTGCCGAGCATCGCGACGACCCCTCTGGCCGTGAGCATCTCGAGGAAGACCATAAAGAGAACGAGAAGCACAGTGCTGACGGAACGATAGACGATAGCAAGCATGATCATGATGACCACGCCGGTCACGGCCATCATTTTGAACATGCTTTTGTCGGCGGCCTCATTCATGTCCGTCGTGAGCGCTGCCGGGCCGGTGACGTAGGTCTTGATCCCGTTGGGCGGGTGTGAATCGTCGACGATCTTGCGGACCGCGTCAACGGACTGGTTTCCCAACGTACTGCCTTGGTTGCCGGCTACATTGAGTTGGACATATGCGGCCTTGCCGTCCCCGCTCTGCGACCCGGCGGCGGTGATGCGGTCTCCCCACAAATTCTGGACATGCTGCACGTGTTTGACGTCGGCCGCCAGCTTCTTCACCAAGCCGTCGTAATAGGCGTGCGCTTCGTCGCCAAGATCTTTATCGCTTTCCAGGACGACCATGACCATGCTGTCCGAATCGGACTCCTGGAACTTCTGGCCGATGCGCTTCGCGGCGATCATTGCCGGCGCATCTTGCGGCGACATCGTCACCGCATGCGATCTCGCGACAAATTCTATCCACGGCACAACAACGTTCACCGCGACCGTTAAAAGCAGCCATGCCAGGATGATCGGTACCGCGAAGGTACGGACCATCCGCATGAACAGCGGACGGCTATCGTTGTCCGCATTGCCGTTCATGCGGCCTTCACCAGGCAGAAGGTCTGGGCATGATGTCCGCTGGAAGATTGCTCGTCGCGGACATCCCCGTTCACGATGATGCGACAGCCGATGCTGTCGCGGTTGCCCTGAGCCACCACGTTCGCGATAACGGCCGGAATCGTCGTCGTGAGCGTGTAGGTCCAGGGCAGACCGGTGAAACTCGCTTCCTCTGGCTGGGCATCCTTGTTCAAATAGCTGACGCTTCCCGCCGTGTCGCCGGGTCCGAAAACCTCGTAGGTCACGCGCTTGGGGTTGAAAGGCACGATCGTCTCGGCGCTACTGCCCGCCGACGAAAAAATCTCGTCGGAGCCGAAAACACCACGGAGCCTGTCGACCGCCGTGGCGCCGGCCGCAACCGCCACCACAACAACGAGCGGTATCCACGCGCGCTTGAGAAAGGTGAACATTTGAACTTTCCCTCGCTTCATAGCCTCGTTCGCGTCAGCTTCACGCCCGCGCCGGTGCGCCCAACAGGGCCGTTCGGCCCCTCTTCAGATGGCTTTCGGTAGCACTGCAGCGATTGCTCCGGGACGTGCGGAGATCAGCGGCTCCTCGAAGCGCGCCCCGAATGGGGCCTCCGTTCGTCAAGGTGAAGCGCCGCCCGACTGATACCACGCCGACCTCCTCATTGGCCCAACGGCTAAGACCAAAAGCGTATCACCTAATACCCTACCCGGTATTGTATAAGTCGAGTGCCGGCATGGCTGCGACGGAGCCGAAATCGACATGTCGGCAGTGCGGTAACGTGAGCCAACAGACAATGCGAGTCGTGCCCGGTTACGGCGGATACCCGTACGGGTACTTGTACTTTGTCGATCGGACGAAATTGAACCCTCGCCGCAGCGACAGTTCAGCCGCTCACCCGTCGAAACCCACAACCGAGTCGGCCTAACGAGGTGGAGACGGGACTCGAACCCGTGTGCGCGGCTTTGCAGGCCGTTGCCTCACCACTCGGCCACTCCACCGCTGCTAACCCAGTCGCGGCGTATCAGGCCAGCGCGAGGAAGAGTTTCTCCAGCTCGTCCTCTGTCAGCGGCTTCTTACCTTTTGCCGCTTTTCCGGTCATGCATTCGCGCATACCGGTGGCGACAATCTTGAATCCGGCGCGGTCCAGCGCGCGCGACACCGCCGCGAGTTGTGTGACCACGTCCTTGCAGTCGCGACCCTGCTCGATCATCGAGATCACGCCGGCCAGTTGGCCCTGCGCGCGCCGCAACCGATTCAAAACTGCGGCGATGCTGTCTTCGTCACCGACCATCGAAAGTCCCTTCGCTTGTTACATCCGATGCTATCAAATATCCCCCGGGGGGTATTCCCGCGGCACACCGAGGCGGGTGCTCGATTGCAGGCTAAGCCACCCCCGGCTCAGGGACAGCGCCGATTCGGCTCAGGACGTCTTTTTCAGCAGCGGTGAGTAATTGGGCTTGCCCAGCCCAAGCATGTACTGGCCGATCATGTTTCGGAACACCTCGAGCGTGCCGCCGTAGATTCCCACCAGCGGGGCGAAGCGGTACACGTACTCGGCGCTGCCGTCATCGGCGGCCCCGTCGGTTCCGAACGGCAGCGCCGACGCGGCTCCGAGTATGTCCATCAGGTCCGGGGAGATGTCCCGCATCGTTTGTGCGATCGCCACCCGGCCATAGATATTCGGCGACGATAGTGCTGCCTCCAGCCTGGCGACGCTGCGGCCCAGCCGATACGCGACCGACTGATCATCGAGAAGACGGCGTCCGGCCGGGTCCGGCTGGACTACCCGGGCCACGGCATTGTCCACCGCTGTGGCCATGGATCCGGCCTGGTGCATCATGATCGAGGTGTCCTGCAGGCCGTCGGGTGCCGCCGCGACCGCACCGTGCTCGGTGTTGAGTGGCTCGCGCAGCACCGTCCAGCCCGCGTTCACCTCGCCCAGCCGATACTTGTCATCGACGCGGACATCGCTGTAGTAGACGATGTTGGTGCGGTCGCCGTCGATGGTCCGGATGCCCTGGATTTCGATGCCCGCCGAGTTCAGCGGAACCAGAAACATGGTCAGGCTCTTATGTTTTCGCGCGTCCGGGGCGGTGTTGGTGATCAGGAAGACGTACTGGCACTTGTGCGCGCCGGTAGTGAACATCTTGGAGCCATTAATGATCCAGCTCGATCCATCCGCCTCCCGCACCGCGCGGGTCTTACAGGTGGCGACATCGGAGCCGCCTTCGGGCTCGGTGTAGCCCAGGCACAGCCGGACGTGGCCACTGAAGACCCCGGGCATCACCTCGTTCTGCAATTCGGGTGAGCCGAACTTCACCACCGATCGCGCCACCATGGCGGTCGTCCCCCAGGTCACCCAAGGCACGTGCGCCCGCCGTTTCTCCAGCTCCCAGATGCGGCGTCGCACCCGGCTGAACCCGCCTTCGGAATGCGGCTTCCACTCCCCTGCCAAATACCCTGCGGCGCCGAATGCCAGGTGCAGACCTTCGTCGAAGTTGTCGCCCGTCTCGCGGTCGCGGCGCCTGACCTCGTCGGTCATGTGGGTGGCCAGAAAGCTTCGCGCCTCCTGGCGGAACGCATTGTCCAAGTCGGACAGCTCAACCCGGGAGAAATCCATCTTCTAGCTCCCCTACTAGATCCGAGCGCCCTGTAGCGAACTCTCGCGGGCGGTCACGAGCTCGGCGACCCGCTTAGCGGTGGCGCCAGGATCGCCGCCCGCCAGCGGCCATCCCCTGGCGCGCACCAGATACGCCGTCGCGGCGGCTTCCGCCGAAACCCCAAGGCCGCCTTGAATATGGACCGCCATCGTCGCCGCCTTAGCAGCCTCCTCGGCCATGAACACGAACGCCGACGGCGCCAACTCGGGTCGTTCGTCGGGTTCGTTGTCGAGGAACCAGGCGGCGCGCCGGGCAAGGTTGCGTCCGCCCTGGACGCTGATGGCCATATTCGCCAGCGGATGTGAAATGCCCTGCAGCGTCGAGATGGGCACACCCAGCGTGTAGCGGGTCTTTGCGAACTCCGCGGCGATCGTCATTGTCTCCTCGACCAGGCCCACCAGGGCAGCGGCGGTGAGCAATCGCCATTCATCCAGCGCCCGTTCGTATTTCGTCACCGCGTTGGATCCCTGTGCCACCACGGCACGGACATCGGCGGCGGCTGGATCCACCCAGGCCATCGGAAGCCGACCGATATTGTCGACCTTCGCCGGACGGGTCCCGAAGGTCAGCCGCACCACCTGGTCCCCGTCGCGGACGATGATGTGGTCGGCAATCGAGCCCGTCGGAATCAGCCGGGAACCCGGCCCACTGTCGATCCGCGGATCCAGAGCGGCGAGTTGTTCTCCGTTGACCACGGCGGCCGTCTCGCCGTCCAATCCTCCCAGGCTCGCCAGCAGCCGCGCGGCGCAGACGTGGTCGATCCACGGAACGGGCGCCAGCGACCGGCCGATTTCCTCGGCCACCAGGGTGAGATCGACCAATGTCGCACCGTCACCACCGCAGGACTCGGGCAGTGCCATCGTCGTCGCGCCCATCGCGCACAACCGCTCCCACAAGTTCTTGTCGAAGCCGGACGGCTCCGCGGCACGGACCGTTTCGATCGAGCAGTGGGTTTTGAAGAATTGCTTGTAGGCGGTTTGCAGATCCAGGTGGTCGTCGGACAGGCTGTAGTCCAGCCTGCGCAGTTCGAAGCGATCCATCGTCAGTGCTCCTGTCCGAAGAAGAATTCCTGTGCGTTGTTGTAGAGATAGTTGTCGAGCACCTCAGCGGGCAGATTCAGCGCACGAGCTTCCGGGATCACGCGGCGCATCCGCAATACCGGCCAGTCGGATGCGTAGATCACCTTGTTCGGGCCGCGAGTTCGCATGTAGTGCAGCAGGCTTTCCGGTAGCCGCTTGGGTGACCACGCCGAAGTCATCAGGCGCAGGTTGGCGTACTTGAGCATCAGCCGGATTGCGACGTCCCACCACGGATCGGCTCCATGGATCATGCACAGCCGCAGTTCGGGAAACCGGACACACACCCGGTCCAGATGCATCGGGTGCTGCACCTCACCAGGGATCGGCGGCCCCGGGATACCGGTGTTGATGCAGAGCGGGAGTTCGAGCTCTGCGCACTTGGCGTAGAGCGGATAGTAGACCGCATCGCTGGGCGGGTACTGCCCGTCACCCCAAAAGCTCGGTCCCACTACGGCATATGCGACCGGCAAGTCCTTGACGATTGCGCTCAATTCGCGCAGCGACCGCACGGGACGCAGCAGGTTGACCCCGCCCATCGCCAGCGCGAACCGATCCGGCTTGGCTTCGACGAACTTGCGCGCCGTGGTGGACGGGTTGACCAGCGAGTCCATCAGGATCGCTTTGTGCACGCCTTGCTCGTCCATCTCGTCGAGCAGCTCCGCTAGGTCGACCGGCGCGAACATCGACTCCGGTCCCTTGAAATAGTCGTCGCGGACCTTGAGCATCCAGGACGGCTGGGACTCGGCCTCGCCGAAGTGCACGTTGATCAGACAGTCAATCGCTTTGGTGTTCATGACGCCTGAACCTGTTGGGTGGCTTGCTGTCTGGCCCATCGATAGTTCGGCTTGCCGTTGCCGAGGCGCTGAATCTGATCGACAAAGATGAATGCCTTGGGCGCTTTGAAGTGCGCCAGTCGCGAAGTGCACAGGGCGTACAGCTCGTCACCGCTCAGTTCGGCGCCTGCGTCTGGCGCGATCAGAGCGACGACCTCTTGACCCCACCGTTCGCTCGGCCGTCCGACCACCAGGGCGTCGGCGATTCCTTCATGTGCCCGCAGTACTTCCTCGACCTCTTCGACGAATACCTTTTCGCCGCCGGTGTTCACCACGAGCGAGTCACGCCCGAACAACCGGATGGTGCCGTCCTTTTCAACCGACGCCCGGTCGCCCGGTATCACCACCCGCTGGCCGTCGATCTCCGGGAAGGTTCGTTTCGTGGCTTCGGCGTCGTTGAAGTACCCCAGCGGAATACGGCCCTTCCGGGCCGCCCAGCCGATCTCCTGCTCGCCGGGCTGCAGGAACCGGCCGCGATCGGCAGACACGACCGTCGCGCCGAACCTGGGTTCGAACGTGTCGCTCGCGGTTCCCTCGCGGCTGTAGCCAAACGCCATATTGCCGGTTTCCGACGAGCCGTAGCCCTCGATGATGGTCACGTGCGGCAGGCATTCCATCAGCGCCCGTTTGTATTTCGGATTCGTGGCGGCCCCACCGGTGCCAATCGACTGCACCGACGACAGGTCATAGCGGCCCGCCCGCAGCTCGGCCACCAGCGGCCCGGCGTATGCATCGCCGACCATCGTGATCATCCCCACCTTTTCGCGCTCCGCCGTCTCCCACACCGACCGTACGTCGAGCTTGTTGCGGTCGTCGTACAGCACCACCGGCAGACCGGCGCACAGCGCCGCGAAGGCGGTCCACATGCCGGCCGCGTGCATCAGTGGCGAGACGGCGAACCACGGGGGTCCGCCGTTGCGAACCTTGTCGTGGATCTCGGTGACGCTCGCGTGGTCGGCCCCTACCATCGACAAGACGTACATGTCGCTCTGGCGCCACAGAACTCCTTTGGGACGTCCGGTCGTCCCGCCGGTACACATCATGATCAGGTCGTCCGGCGATCCCACCACGTCGCATTGGGCGTCGCCCGCCGCCATGACGTCGTCCAGCGAAATGGCGCCCGGCAGTTCGGGAGCCGTGCTTCCGTCGTCGATCGACAGCAGTAGCTCGGTAGATTCGGGCGGCAACACCTCAGCGAATCGGGCACCCAGGGAGCGGTGATAGATGATGGCGCGGGGAGCCACGTAGTCGAGCAGGTCGCGGATCTCCCGGGGCGCGTAGTGGTGGTTCACATTGACCGGCACGGTTCGTGCCTTCAGGCACCCGATCACCATGTCGGGGTACAGGTCGTTGTACATGATCAGGGCGACGCGGTCCTGACCGCACTCCCAGCGGTTGAGCGTCTCGCGCGGGCGATGGACCCCAAAGCCCTTGCCGCTGAAGTAATTTGCCAGCCGATTGGTTCGCTCGGCCGACTCCGCGTATGTGCTCCGCCGGTTTCCGCACACGGTCATCAGGCGGTCGGGAACGACATCGGCGATGGCGTCCAGCACAGCCCCGACGGTCCATTCGCTCATTAGGTTATGCCGCCCTAAACAGCCGGCACGGTCACACCGAGGAAGTCCAAGGCGTTGTCGCGCATAATTTTTCGGACGTCCGCCTCGCCGAAACCGGCCAACTCGTCGGTGAATGACAGCGGTGATTCCAGGCCCTCTCCGTGCGGCCAGTCGGAGCCGAACAGAATGCGATCGACGCCTATCCGCTCTGCCAGCGCTACGAGATCTTCTTCGTAGTAAGGCGACACCCAGACATGGTGGCGCAACGTGTCGACCGGGTCGTTGGGGAACCAACGCGGCTGCTGGTTCGCCGTCTTCTTCAGCCGCTTGACGAGCCGGTGCACCCATTCCGAGCCGTTCTCGATGCTGGCGACCCGCAGCTTGGGATGTCGATCGAAGACCCCGTGCACGATCAGCGAAGCCATGGTGTCGTGGATCGCCCGGTCGTCGACCAGGATCTTGTCGAGCGGGTCCGGAGCCGCGAAGGCTTCGAACGTGTCCTTGCCGCCCCACATTCCGGCGATCTTCAGATAGCCGCTATCGCCCAGATGGAACGCCACCGGAACGTTCGCTTCGGCGAGCCGGGCCCAGACCGGGTCGTGCGCCTTGTGCCCGAGTGAGCGGTTCTTCGGTATCCCGGGCACCGGAGCCGGGCGCACGTGGACCAGTCGTGCCCCGCGACCCAGCACGAAATCGATTTCCTCGACGGCCTTTTGCGGGTCGGCGAGGGAAATCATCGGGGCGGTCAAGACCCGGTGATCGTCGCGGTCGAAGCCCCAGTCTTCGTCGAGCCACAGATTGAAGGCGTGCAGCGACGCCATGGTGGCGTCCACGTCGTCCTTGAGCGCTTCCTCCACACCGCAACCGAATGTCGGGAACATGACGCCCGTCTCGATGCCCTGAGTGTCGATAACCGCGACCCGGGCGTCGCGGTTCTGGTATTCCGGTCGCAGCTCCAGCTTCTCGACCTGCATCAAGGATGCTGGATCGACGCCCTCGGGAATCTCACCGCGGAACAGCAGGTCCAGGCAGCCCGGCACGATGATCGGATCGAACGTCGGGTTGGGAATGAAACGGTTGACCCGGTCGCCGATGATGGCCTGGGTGTGCCTACCGTCGCTGTACATCTGGACGCCACGCCTGCGGAACCTCTTGTCCAAATGCCGGGTAAAGGCGTCCACCGGTTCGTAGTAGTGGTTGTCGAAATCGATCGCCTGGTAAGCAAGGTTCCCCATCATCGTCCCTTTCCGGTACCCCTAAGCGTCGGTTGAACTGAGCGAAGGAAACTGTGGCGGTCGCTTCTGCAGAAAGCTGGTGATCCCCTCGATGACGTCCGGGCGCGGCATCGCCTCGCGCAGCAGCACCTCGGCACGCGAAGTGGCTTCCACGACATCGCGAGTGGCGTCACCGTAGACCTGCTGCTTGATCACCGCCATCGAAGCCGGCGAGCAATATTGCGCAATGTCGTCCGCATACTGCAGGGCGCGCTGCATCAGATTCTCGGGCGCGACGACTTCCTTGATCAGGCCAAGCCCGGCGGCCTCCTCGGCGAGAAAGGTGCGGGCGCTCAACAACAGGTCGAGGGCGACACCCCAGTTGGTCAAGCGCGGAAGTATCCACGAGATGCCGAACTCGGCGATCAGGCCGCGGCGGGCGAACACAGCGGCGAACTTTGCTCCGGCGGCGGCGAACCGGACATCGCACATGAGCGCTTGGGTAAGACCGATACCGACGCAGGATCCGTTGATGGCGGCGATGACCGGCTTGCGCAGCGTGGTCACGAAATGCGGAGGACGTTCCCCGACCAGTGCGGCCAGGTCCGTCTGCGCCGCCTTCTCCATTGTTTCGCCCATCTTGTCGGCGAGATCCGTCGCCGAACTCGGCGCGCCCAGATAGGCGCCGGCGCAGAACCCCTTGCCCCGACCGGTCAGCACGATTACCCGGATGGCCGGGTCCGCTTCGGCGCGGTCGATGGCGGCGTAAAACCCCGCGGCAATGTCGGGACCCCATGCGTTGAGCCGCTCCGGACGATTGAACGTGAGGATGGCGACCCCGGTGGAGGTGGCCTCGTAGAGCACCGCGTCTTCGGCGTCGGCGGCACTCATCGGCAGCTCCTCACGCATGACTGACCCGGGCAACTCAGTACGCTTACTGTATACCTATCGGTACCGCATTCTACAACCGCCGCCGCGCCCATGCGGACCTGGCACGAAGCGACGAATTCGCTACGAATCGATGAGCCCGAGGCGGCGGTAGGCATTCTCGATCTGCGCCTTGGCCTCCGGCGGCAGCTCCGCTTGCGGAGGCCGGGAATGCGGATACGCACCTATCGGCAGGCCCAGCAACGAAGCGGCGTACTTGAACGCACCACCCCAGTGGGTGAAGTAATCCGATCGTCCCGGGTAACAGGTCCACCAGGATCCGAGGTCGAGATCGAATTGGTCCAAGCCGGAATCACGCCCGTAGTCCATCGCCTCAAGCAGCTTGTCACCGAGCACCAGGTCCCAATACTCGGAAAACAGCCGCCGCTGCGGCGTCTCGAAAAGATAGCCCGCAGTGCCCAATTGAGCCGGGCAGACAATCCCGGCACGCAGCCATCCGGCGCGGTACACCGTCCGGTCACACTCCCAGAGCACCAGATCCGGCGCCAATTGGTGCAGCAATCGGCTGCTCTCGGGCCGGAACGCGCCCTCCTTGGTGGCGCACACCGCGGGCACTTCGTCGCAGATCCGCGCGCTTTCGGCGGGGGACAACACATAACCCGACGACGGCGAATTGAACATGCCCAGCGCGATATCTGTGCGCGCGGCAATGTATTTGAAGAATCTCAGCACGCCTTCGCCGCCGTGCACCTCCATCATCGGCGTTTGGATGTAGGCGATGTCGGCACCCGCCTGCTGTGCGTGCAGCGTCAAGTCCAAACAGTCCTTGGCCGTCATGGCCGACGTGCAGGCCTGTACGACGACAGCAGGATTAGCGCTGCGCGCCTCCTCGATTGCCACTTCCAGCAAGCGCTTCCGCTCGTCGAGTGTCAGCGACCAGAACTCGGCGATACCACTGGTACACCACAACATAGGGTGCCCAAGGTCCGTGACGCAGTAGCGCACCAGCGTCCGGTAGGCGTCCCAGTCGATGTCGTCGCCGTCGTCGCCGCAAAACGGCGTGTACAGCGAGTCACCGATGCCCCGCAACGCCCCGGGCGCCCAGGCCCGCGCTTCACTCGCCTTCACAGTTCACCGCCATGGTCCACTCCTCTTGTCAGCCAACCGTTTTACGTCAGGTGAAATCCGAACCGCCGTCGACGTTGATGTTGGCGCCGGTCATGTAGGAGTTGCGCCGCGATGCGAGAAACGCGACGACTGGCCCAATTTCTTCTGGCAGGCCGGCGCGCGGCAGCTGCGCTGGATGTCCGAAATGCTTGGCAATGGCGTCCATCAGACGGTAAGGGTCGTTGCCATCGACGCCGACCGACTTCGCCCAACCGACCAGCGACTCGGACGCGATGCTGCCCGGCGAAACCACGTTGACCAGGATCTCGTCCTTGGCCAGCAGCAAGGACAAGTTCTTGGAGACGCTCGTCAGCATCGACTTGGCTGCCGTGTAGGCGGGCAGCATGACACTTTGCCGCTGAGTCGAGTGCGCTGAAAAGTTGACTATCCGAGCCCATTTAGCCTTGCGCAGCAGCGGAAGTGCGGAGCGGACGCAGCGCACCATACCCATTACGCCGTCTTCGACGGATTGGCGCCACTGTTCGTCGGTCAAATCTTCGAAGCCGCCCGGCGCTCCCGGCCCGACCGTATTAATGAGCACGTTGAGTTCGCCGTCCCACCGCTTGCCGAGCTCGGCGAACACCTCGTCGACTCGTGCGGCGTCGCCGATATCGGCGACGAGCCCGAGCGCATCCGGGCTGCCGCGACCCGTCAAATCGGCAACGGCGCTACCCAGCTTGCTTTTTGAGCGGCCCACCACAGCAACCCGGGCGCCTTCTTCGGCAAGACAACGGGCCGTGGCCAAACCCATACCGCTGCTGCCACCGACGACCACCGCTGCGGCATTGGCCAGCCCTAGATCCATGGTTCACCCGACGGCCGTAGACCGGTCATGCGCGCCTACCCAGCTGTATTTACCAAAAAGCCTACGATAGGTATTACAGTAACAGACGGACAACCGCCCGAACCGGCCGTTGGCGGCCAACCGGCGGACCGCATACGCAGCACAGATTTTGATGGAGGTGCCCGTGGTGGCAAAGCAGGCAACCCCCGACAAGCGTCAACGACGCGAGCGCGGATCCATCAATCCCGACGATATTATCAGCGGCGCATTCGAACTCGCAGAGCAAGTATCGATCGACAACCTGAGCATGCCGCTACTCGGCAAACACCTCGGCGTGGGCGTGACGAGCATCTACTGGTATTTCCGCAAGAAGGACGATCTGCTCAACGCGATGACCGACCGGGCGTTGAGCAAGTACGTATTCGCCACCCCCTACGTCGAAGCGAAAGACTGGCGCGAAACCTTGCGAAACCACGCACGGTCGATGCGGAAGACCTTCATGGGCAACCCGATACTGTGCGATCTGATCTTGATCCGCGCCGCACTCAGCCCCAAGGCGGCGCGACTGGGCGCTCAGGAGATGGAACGCGCGATCGCCAACCTGGTGGAGGCTGGCCTTTCGGCCGAGGACGCTTTCGACACCTACTCGGCAATTTCGCTGCACGTCCGCGGGTCAGTGGTACTGCAGCGACTCTACGAGAAGAACCAGACGCCAGAGAGCGGGCCGCGGTCCATCGAAGACGCCGTGGCCATCGACCCCCAAACCACCCCCCTCATCGCCCAAGTCACCGGGAAAGGACACCGCATCGGTGCTCCCGATGAAACCAATTTCGAGTACGGGCTCGACTGCATCCTCGACCATGCGGGCCAGTTGATCGAAGAGGCGCCGAAGGCCAAGCCGGTGGCGTCCCGGCAACGGAAGACGACGGGGCGCTGAACCCTCGCGCGGATCGCGTTATTGCGCTTTAGGTCCCGGGTGGCTCAGGCACGTGGAAGTGTTCGTCCCGCAACCGGAACGCTTCCTTCGTCCCGTGCTGTGCGCGGGTTTTGACGAAGTTGAACTCGTCCGGCGCGAACTGCAAGTTGGTGCCGAAGGCGTGGAACAGATAGCTCGCAACCTCCTCACCGTGATACGCCTGGGTCTGCTCGACAAGACGGAAAGCTTCCTTGGCGATAACCACTCCGTCGGCTGGCATCTTCGCCGCCTTCTCGGCCCAGTACCGGGCGCGCGCCTCAACCGAGCCGGGATCGCATGTGTCGGTGAAGATTCCGAGGTGTTCGATCTCGCCGGCTTCGACGATGTCACCGGTGAGCAGCAGACGCCGGGCCAAGACCGGCCCCAGCCGATGGAAGAACATGTGCAGGCTGCCCAGCGCGGGCCCGAGGAAGCGTGTTGCAGGCATGCCGATTTTCGTGTCGCGCGCAATGACGGTGATGTCGGTCATCAGCGCCATCTCGAAGCCACCGCCGAGGGCATAGCCGGCGATCTCCCCCACCGTCACCTTGGGGAAGCCCATGAAGTTGTGATAGAAGCCAAATGACTTGCGGTCCACCGTAAGCCGCCGGCGCTGACTCGGCCGCCGGTTGGCCTTTCGATCATCGCCTTCGTTCTCGGCACCGGATCCGCCGTACCACCCGTATGCGTTGTTCATATCAGCGCCGGTGCTGAAGACTCCGCCGGCTCCGCGCAGCAGCACCACGGTGAGATCGTCGTCTTCGGCCACGTGATCCAGACAGCGCGCGATGGCCTCGCGCATGCCGGCGTCATAAGAGTTGCGCTGCTTGGCATTGTTGAGCGTGATTGTGGCGATCCGCTTTTCGCGATCCACGTCGAAAAGCACGCGATCGTCCGAAGCACCCGGGGCGGTCATGTAGTGGGCTCCTTTCGCCGCCTGGCGAACTGAAATACCGATAGCTTTTCCGGCGGCGACGCGACCGTACTGACCTCGCCCGTGCACAGCACGTCGTCATTGGGGTCATTGGCGTCATTGAGCAGCAGCCGCGCTGTCGACGTGATGCTCCGGTCGATCTGCGATCGCGCGATGTCGAATTGCAGCTCGGTCAGTATCGGCGTGGGCCGGCGGAAGGTCACGACCAGTGAACGCGTCTTGCCGGACAGGCCGGTCACGCAATTGTGGTGCTGTATCACGCAGTCGAAGAAGACGCCGAGGAATCCGCCGTGCACCAATCCCGGTGGACCTTCGTAGACCAGCGGGAAGACGACTCGGCCACGAGCATTCTCGGCATCGAGGTGATCAAACCGGTACTCCGGGAAGCACGGGTTATACGCACCGATGTCGGTGGCGTGGTTGAGGTAGATACGCCGCGGGTCGTCGTCGATCGCCCCGATTCGGGGCGCGTTGTCACGCGGAGCCACCACGGCCAGCTCGCGTTCCCACTCGGCGAATTTCGCGACCATCGTGTCGACTGTTGGGTGGGGGTGTTCCAGCGAAAGCAATAGTGAGCTAAGCCGGCGGATCGCGGCGGCGGCCGCCACGGTCTGGGCGAGGGGCGCTTCGCCGAATCTCGCGTCACCGGGAGCTGCGGGTGTGCGCTGGGTCATCGGCGCCACTCCTCCTCATCGCTGCGCTCTGCATCGTCGCCGGCGCTGGGTCATCGGCGCCACTCCTCCTCCACCGGATTCACCCGGTTGTTCCGTCGGCAGCTTTTCCTTGATAACTTATACAGCGTAGCAATCGTATTGCCTACTGTATGGGTAACCGTATCGGCGGAGAAAGGCCGGATTCGACCGTGAGTCACGAGGCCGACGCGGCCGACGCCCAGGGTTCGGTGACAGCATCCCGAGATGGCGCGGTGCTGCGGGTAACGCTCGATCGGCCATTGCGGCGTAACTCGTTGACCCAGTTGATGATCGAGTCTTTGGTCGCGACCCTGACGGTTGCCGCCGCCGACGACTCGCTGCGTGCCATTCACATCCGAAGCGCCGGAGCGGACTTCTGCGCCGGTGCCGACTGGGTGGCCGCCAACAGCGGCGGCGGCCAACGTCCCCGCACCGGTGATCTGGTGCGGCGGATACCGCATGCCGCCCACCGCGTGATCGAGCTGGTGCACACCATCCAGCTGCCGGTGGTCTGCAGCGTCCAGGGCTGGGCGGTGGGCATCGGCTGCAATCTTGCGCTGGCCGCTGACTTCACCGTGGCCGCTGACGACGCCGTGTTCTGGGAGCCGTTCGTGGACCGCGGGTTCAGCCCGGATTCGGGCGCTACTTGGCTGCTCCCCCGGCTGGTTGGGCTGGCGCGCGCCAGGCGGATGCTGCTTCTCGGCGAGAAGGTCACCGCAACGGATGCGGCCGATTGGGGACTCATCCACCAAGCCGTGGGCCGGCCCGAACTCGACGACACCGTCGAGGAATTGCTGGAACGATTGGCGTGCGGCCCAACGGTGGCGATCGGACTGGCCAAGCAGGCGCTTGGCTTCGGCCAGCACGCGACACTGAACCAGTCCCTGACGCAGGAGCTTTTCAACTTGGAACTGGCTTGTCGGACAAGTGATTTCAAAGAGGGCCTGGAAGCCTTCCGGCAGCGACGCGCACCCAAATTTCAAGGACGATGACCATGCCTGCTGACTCGTTCGACACGATCAACTACGAGGTCGACGGGCACACCGCCACCATCACGCTGAACCGTCCGGACGCACTCAACGCCCTCAGCCCGCACATGATCACCGAACTCCGGGCCGCCTACGAGGAGGCCGAGAGCGACGACAAGGTGTGGCTGCTCGTCGTCACCGGCACCGGTCGCGCCTTCTGCACGGGAGCCGACGTCAAAGCCATCCCAGGTGACGGCAAGGTGGTTTACGATCGGCCATATCTGTCGACTTACGACCAGTGGGAGGCGCCGCAGGAA
The DNA here is from genome assembly GCA_963840045.1 of uncultured Actinomycetota bacterium. Lineage (GTDB taxonomy): Bacteria > Actinomycetota > Actinomycetes > Mycobacteriales > Mycobacteriaceae > Mycobacterium. The sequence goes on from CAWIXL010000003.1 coordinate 209,170, forward strand.
GGCACGCCCCCGTTTCGCCGAATGGCCAAGCCGGTGTTGGCCGCGGTCAACGGGTTGTGCTGTGGCGCCGGCCTCGATTGGGTCACCACGTCGGACATCGTCATCGCGTCCGACCGGGCGACCTTTTTCGATCCGCACGTCAGCATCGGGTTGGTGGCAGGACGCGAGCTGGTGCGGCTGGCACGGGTGCTCCCCCGATCGGTCGCTCTGCGGATGGCGCTGATGGGCAAGCACGAGCGGATGAGCGCGCAGCGCGCCTTCGATCTCGGATTGATCAGTGAAATCGTGGAGCACGACCGCCTTCTCGAACGGGCGCAGGAGATCGCCGGCATCGTCAACTCCAATGCGCCGCTGGCCGTTCGGGGCACCCGGCTGGCCATTCTCAAGGGCCTGGACCTACCGCTGCACGAAGCCGAGATGCTCGCCGAAGCATTCCGCGAACGGGTGCTGCGCACAGACGACGCACTCGAGGGACCAAAGGCCTTCGTGGAAAAACGGGCCCCCGATTGGAAATGCCAGTGAGCGCCGACGGTTTCGAACGGATCCTGCTCGACATCAACGCCGCCGACCACGTCGCCACCATCACGCTGAATCGGCCCGACAAGCTCAACGCGTTCGACCGCACCATGTGTAAGGAGATGGCGCAAGCCTGGCACATGGTCAAACTCGACGAGTCGGTGCACGCGGTGGTACTCAGGGCGGCTGGCCGAGCGTTCAGTGCCGGCCTCGATATCAAGACCCCCTATGGTCAGCCCGAAAATATCTGGAATCACGAGGATCCTGGCGAATCGCTGAGCCCCAAATGGCAAAAGATGTGGAAGCCGGTGGTATGCGCCGTTCAGGGTATGTGCACCGCGGGCGCGTTCTATTTCATCAACGAATCCGACGTGGTCATCTGCTCGGCAGACGCAACCTTTTTCGATTCGCACGTGTCGGTGGGTCTGGTTTCCGCGATGGAGCCGATCGGGCTGATGCGGCGCATCGGGCTGGGTGAGACGCTGCGGATAACCCTGATGGGCAACGATGAACGAGTCTGCGCCGAGACCGCCCTGCGCATCAGACTGGTGACCGAAGTCGTTGACCCAGAACAATTATGGACACGCGCCCATCAGATCGCGACGACGATCGCGGCCAAGCCGCCGTCGGCGACGCAGGGCACCGTCAAGGCGATCTGGGAGTCGCTGGACAGGCCCTACCGGGCGGCGATGGAGCAGGGTCTGATCTATACCCGGCTGGGTAACCCACTCGGCCAGGCCGAGTTGGCCGCCCAGCAGGACAGCGGGGATACCGCACCTGACCCCAAGATCCGCTGATGCACCCTCATCCGCTCAGTCAGCGCATCGCCGATGTGCTGGATCTGCAGCCGGACGCACCCGGGATCGAGTACGGCGGCCGATGGCTCTCGTGGGGCCAAATCGGGTCAGCGGCAAGGCGCATCGGGTCAACGACATGTCCGGGCGGCGGCCACCACCAGGTAGGGATGCTGCTGCGAAACCGGCCCGCTCAGGTGGCGGCGTTCCTCGGGGTTTTGCTGTGCGGTGGGACCGTCGTCGTCATCAACCCGTCTCGCGGTGACGACCGAACCAGGGCCGATATCGCCACGTTGCGCCTGCCGATGGTGCTCGGCGAATCGGATGATCTCGCGACGTTGGTCACCGCGACGCCAGACACCGTAACGCTGTCCATTTCAGACGTCTTCGAGCGGACCGACGAAGCGCCGCGGGTAGCCGTAGGCGCCCGGCCCGGCGTCGCGGTGCGGATGTTGACCAGTGGAACGACCGGTCCGCCCAAACGAATCGACCTCAGCTACGACATGCTGGCGCGCAGTGTGATGGGTCCCGAGCCGCATCACGCGCCCACTGAACTGCGCCGCGGCGTCGCAATTGTCAACTCACCGCTGGTGCATATCGGCGGCGTTTTCCGGGTGCTGCAATGCATCGCCGAGGCGAGATCCTTTGTGCTGCTGGAACGATTCGAACTCGACAGCTGGGCACAGGCGGTGCGCAGACACCGGCCCCGCACCGTATCCCTGGTGCCGGCCGCATTACGCACGGTCTTACATTCCGACCTGCCACGAGCCGACCTGGAAAGCATCCGAGCGGTGACCTGCGGCACCGCGCCGCTGTCGGCCGACGACGCCGACGCGTTCACCGACAAGTACGGTATCCCGGTCCTGACCTCTTATGCCGCAACCGAATTCGGCGGCGGCGTGGCCGGGTGGACGCTGGCCGACTACCAGCGGTACTGGGGGGCCAAGCGCGGCAGCGTAGGCCGGGCCAACCCGGGCTCCCAACTGCGCGTGGTCGATGACGACGGCGGGCCGCTCGGGCCGGATCGGGTCGGCCTGCTGGAGGTCAAGCCGGGACAGCTGGGACCATCAGCGGAGTGGATGCGCACCACGGACATGGCACGCATCGACGGGGATGGCTTTGTCTGGATCCTCGGGCGCGCCGACCAGGCGATCATCCGCGGCGGGTTCAAGGTGATGCCCGATGATGTGCGTGCCGCCCTGGAAGGCCACCCCGCGGTGGCGGCCGCCGCCGTCATCGGGCGATCCGACGGGCGTCTGGGCCAGACGCCCGTCGCCATGGTGGAACTGCGCGAATCCGCCGCCACCGACGCCGACATCGACCCCGAGGAGTTGGTCGAATATCTGCGGACACACTTGGCCCGCTACGAGATTCCCACTGACATCGCGATCGTCGGCGCGATCCCGCGCACACCGTCGGGTAAGGCCGATCTGAACGCCGTCCGGAGTTTCTTCGGTGATGCCGCAGCGCAGCGCGACCATGCCCGGTGACTCTGCCACGGTAGCCGAGATCCTGCGACGCCAAGCCCGCTCGCGGCCACAACAGTCGTTGCTGGTTTGCGACGACGACCGGATCAGCTACGCAGCGGCCGATCACCGCTCGGCCGAGTTGGCGCGCGGACTGCTCGGCCTCGGCGCCGGCAAAGGGACGCACGTGGGACTGCTCTATCCAAATGGCATCGAGTTCGTCGTCGCGATGTTGGCGGCGGCACGAATTGGTGCGGTGGTCGTCCCGTTTTCCACCTTCGCGACCGCGCGGGAGATGCGTGAGCAGCTGCTCGACAGCGATGTGACGATCCTGTTCAGCGCCGCATCGTTCCGCTCCCACGACTATGTGCGACGGCTGGGCGAGATCCTTCCGGATGCAGACCTTGATGCTGACACCCCGTTGTTATGTCCTGCCGCACCGCAATTGCGACATGTCGCGGTCAACTGCGAGCGGGTCCACCGGCTGGCGGGGACCGTCGACCCCGCGCTGGTGGCGGCGATGGAAGACGACGTCGACGGATCGGACCCACTGGCGATCGTGTACACCTCGGGTTCCACCAGCGCCCCGAAGGGAGTGGTGCACACACACGCCGGCCTGCTGGGACACCAGCAGAACCTCAACGGGATCCGCGGCTTAACGCCGGCGGACAAGCTGTTCTGCAATTCGCCGTTCTGCTGGATCGGCGGGTTCGCCTTCGGCCTGCTGGCCACGTTGGTTGCCGGGCTCGACGCTGGTGTGCTCCAACGCCGGGGATCCCGCCGCGACACTCAGCCTGCTCGAAGCCGAAAAGCCCACCATGACTAACGGTTTCGCCGCCGCCATCGCTCACCTGGCAGACCACCCGAGCTTTCCCGGACGGGACTTGTCGTCGATGCGCCGGGGCAATCTGTACCCGATTATGGCTGCGGACACCCGGCCCGCTGACCCGGAGTTGCGGCACAACATGCTTGGGATGACCGAGGCCGGCAGCGTGCTACTGATCAGCGGCGACGAATCGGATCAACCCGAAGAGCGGCGCGGATCGTTCGGTAAGCCGGCACCCGGATTCCAGACCATGATCGTCGACCCCGACACCGGTCGAGTCGTCCTGGTGGGCGAGGTCGGAGAGCTGTGCATCCGAGGGCCCTACCTGATGCAGGGGTATTACAAACGCAGTCGGGAAGACTGCTTCGACGCCGAGGGCTGGTTCCACACCGGAGATCTGGTGCGCGCCGATACCGAAGGATTCGTGTACTTCGTCGGCCGGCTCAGCGCGATGATCAAAACCGCCGGCGCCAATGTCTCGCCAACCGAGGTCGAGAAGGTCATCGCAGGACTCGGACTGGTGGCCTATGTCATGGGTATTCCAGACGACGAGCGCGGCGAGTTGGTTGCCGCGGTCATCGCCCAGACCGATTTCGACGAAGCGGCCTTACGCGAGCGGCTCAAGACGGAACTGTCGGCGTACAAGATCCCCAGGCGGTTTGTCGCCCTGCCCCGCGCCGAGGTACCAGTGCTGTCCAGCGGCAAGGTCGATATGCCAAAGCTGAAGAAGCTCTTCGATGGCTGACACCATCGACCGCCTGGTGCGTCTGCAGGCCTCCCAGCACGGCTCCAAGCCGATGGTGATCGATCCGACGCACCGCGTCAGCTACAGCGAACTCGAGACGACCACAAGGGCTTTGGCCGCTGCCCTGGTTGAGGCCGGTGCGGGTAAGGGCACCCGCGTCGGGCTGATCATGCCTAACAACGCCGAATGGGTACAGCTCGCGATAGCCGTGACACGTATCGGTGCCGTACTGGTTCCGTTGAGCACCCTGCTGCCGGCCGGCGAACTGATCGCGCAGCTACGGATGGCCGCGGTGCAGTTTTTGATCGGCGTGCAGGAATTCCGCGGACATCGGTATCTCGACGATCTGGAGTCTGTTGATCGCGCAGAACTTCCTGCTTTACAGCAGGTTTGGGTGGCTGACCGGCTCGCCCAGGCTACCGCGGGAGAGCGGGCTCGCCGGATCGTCGACGCCATGACCGAGACGGTCACCGCGGCTGACCCTCTGGTCATCGTCTTCACCTCGGGGAGCAGCGGAGCGCCCAAGGGAGTCGTGCACTCGCATGCCAGCGCGCTGGGTGCGGTGCGGTCGGGACTGGCAGCGCGCTGTATCACCGCCGAGACCCGCCTGTATCTGCCGATGCCGTTCTTCTGGGTGGGCGGTCTCGGCGGCGGAATGCTGTCCGCGCTGGCGGCCGGTGCAACTCTGGTGACCGAAGAAGTCCCGCGACCCGAAACCACGTTGCGCCTGCTGGAAAGCGAGCGGGTCACCCTGTTTCGCGGCTGGCCCGATCAGGCCGAGGCGCTGGCGCGGCATCCAAGCAGGATCGGCGTTGATCTCTCGGCGTTACGGCCGGGCAGCCTGGAAGCCCTGCTACCGGCCGAACAGCGATCCCAACCCGGGGCGCGGGCCAGGCTGTTCGGCATGACGGAAGCGTTCGGACCGTACTGCGGATACCCGGCCGACACGGACATGCCGCCCTCGGCCTGGGGCAGTTGCGGAAAGCCGTTCCCTGGCATGGAGGTTCGCATCGTCGACCCCGACACCGGCGCTTCCGTTCCGCGCGGGAACCGTTGGCATGATCCAGATCCGGGGGCCGCACACGTTGCGCGGCATCTGCCGCCGCAGCCGGGAAGACCTGTTCACTGCCGACGGCTTCTATCCCACCGGCGATCTCGGCCATTTGGACGACTACGGCTTTCTGTTCTACCAAGGCAGATCCGACGACATGTTCAAAGTCAAGGGTGCCACCGTCTACCCCGGCGAGGTCGAACGGGCGCTGCGCGCCATCGACGGTATCGACAATGCCTTTGTCACCAACGTGCCTGGCGCTAAGGGGGAACGAGTGGGAGCGGCGGTGGTTTGCGACGAGCCGCTCAGCGTCCAGCAGCTGCGCGGCTCGGCCCGAGAAGTGCTGAGCGCCTTCAAGGTGCCGACGGTATGGCTGGTGCTGGCGTCCGACGACGACGTCCCACGCGGCGGCACCGGCAAGGTCGACACACGACGGCTGCGCGAGATATTGATCGAGGCGAACCAGCCTTAGGGGACCCGTGTCCAGGGTTGACAATTCTGCGACTCGAAGGCCTTAACCGTGGTGTTGATATTCGCGAACATCGGACCGACAGACATGTTCGTCTGCAGTACATGGTCCTTGTTCGCATCGGGCGTGCCGTAGGTGAACCAGGCGCACATCGAGCCCTGGGTCGGCACATTGTTTATCCAAACCCCAATGGTCGACGCCGAACCCGCCGTGCGGTAAAGGCCCGGCGCAATGTCGGGCCCGACGACAAAGACGCCATTACCGGGGATCGGGTCCATCGGGTCGGCAGTAGCTGGTGACGCGAGCGCGATCGCTGTCACGCACGCAACGAAGATGGCGGATGCGCGAAGCGTTGGGGGCACTTTTCTCTCCAATTGTTGACCTCCCCAATGGCAGCGTAGGCCCAGGCGGCATCCCAGCGCCCTGTGATTGGCAAAATCGGGATCCCTCCGGCGCTCGGGTATCGCCAAGGGCGCTGGCCGATCGCGGTGACGGCGCGGAGGAGAAGGGCTAGAACGGTTTTACGTCGGCAGCCCACCTGCCGATTCCGTCACGGTAGGCCGGTGACCGTGACCTGATAGTTGATCTCGTCGGGAACGTTGTCAATCCACACGCCGACCGTAACGATCCCGTGGACGGGGTCTGGCACGATCTGCGAGATCGTGAGGAAGGCGTCGCCGTAAATCGGTCTGGCTCCCGTGGCGTCGATTTCAGTGACGCTTGCCCAGACGTTGGGGCGTCCTATGAAAGCAGGGTCGTTGATGGGGCATGGCACGTGTCCACGCCCTCGACGCACCGTGCTCTGAACCGTGAACACCGGAGCGGCGTTCGAGGAAGTCGTCGTGGAAGACGGTGACTCGGCTTTGGATGTTGTTCGGAACGTTATCAATCCAAAGTTGGCCGTTCACCTCACCATTCCCGGGCACTACTTGTTCGATGGTCAAGTAGGCGCCACCGTAGATGGGGTGTTGGTTTGAGGGATCCATTTCGCACACGGTCGCCCAGCAGGCCGATGTAGGCGTCACGCCGGGAAACGGCACCTTGAAGGGTTGGCGTCCGCGGGCAATTCCGTGATTGCTCGCCACAACGATGGCCATGGTTTCTCCCTAGCCCCACTCTTGCGAGATATACAGATTGCACTGCCAGTTGATGGCGTCGGGGACGTTGTCGATCCACACGCTGACATCAACGATTCCGTCTTCATAGGCAGGAACGACCTGCTGAACGAAGAGGTAGGCGTCGCCGTTGATCGGGAAGTTTGGTGGTGAAGTCGATTTCGGTGATGCTGGCCCATAGCGACGCGCCAGGCTTGATCGTGGTTTTTGAGCGATCTTCGAAGTGCGCAACCGTATCGGGGGTTCCGCGTCCGCGACTGTTGCCCCTAAAGACCATTTGAAAAACAGAACGATCTGGCATGTTGTCCCGTCCATGCTCGATTACCGATTGAAAGAGTCAGTCGCTTCAGCTCATCTATCGATAGCAAGAAATCGGCAGCCGAGCAACCCGCAAACCCTGGTTGTTGGCGGGGCGCGTACCCGGTTTTCCGCCCTCCGCGGGTGAGGCAGGTTCCACGAAATCTCCGATTTCCACTGCCGCGGCGGGAAAAGCGATCAGCGAGGGATGCTTGCTGGTCACGAAACCCGTTGTAGCAGCGGGGCTCGAGTCCAGTAACTCGCTGAGAGGCGGCAAGGCGCGACGAGCCACATCAGCTAGCCGGCCCGGCGCCGCCCAGCCGACGACGATCGCCACGTTCCGACCGAGGAAGTTTCGCACATCCGCGTCGGCAACGACGCCACATGCGACGAGGTGCTCGATCAACGGAACCGCGCCGGCGGCGAGATGTTCCGACATCGCAGTCGCGCGCAAGCTCGTCGTCATGCTTTTTCAGCGCGGACAGCATGCGCCGATGGTCCTTGATCGACTGGTTCCGGCCAGCCCTCGATCGACGGGGAAGACCGATTCGGGTGCGTAGCGGGTGATTTGAGACATCAGCTGGGCGAGCTTCGGCGAATCCGCGGCAACGTTGATGGCCCGGTGAAACTCGTGGTTGAGCCGAACCGTCCGCTCGTCGTCACCGCCGGCGTAGGCCTCCTCCAACTGGGCCTGGATTTCCTTGAGGTGACGCAGCTGGTCGTCGGTGATATTGACCGCCGCCCGCGCGGCCAGTTCGCCGCCGACGTGCGCCTGCACATTCGCGACGTCGGTGACATCGCGCCCCGTTACCGGAAGCACCACAAAGCCGCGGTGCGGCTGCTGAGCGACCCAACCCTCGGCGCGCAGGGCGAACAGCGCTTCACGCACCGGTGTGACGCTGATCCCCAACTCCGCGGCCAATTGGTCCAGCCGAACATACTGCCCCGCCGCGTAGCTGCCGTCGAAAATCCTGCGCCGCACGAAACGCGCGACGTCCTCTGAAAGTTGAGTGCGCGCAGCAAAATCCGGAGTCGTCATCGCATCAGATCCGGTACTCCGCAAGCAGTCGCTTGCTGATGATCTGCTTCTGGATTTCGCTGGTTCCTTCGCCGATGAGCAGGAACGGCGCATCGCGCATCAGCCGCTCGATCTCGTATTCCTTGGAGTAGCCATAGCCCCCGTGAATCCGGAAGCTCTGCTGGGTGACCTCCGAACAGAATTCACTGGCAAGGTATTTGGCCATTCCGGCGGCGACGTCATTGCGCTCCCCGGAATCTTTGAGCCGTGCCGCGTTGACCATCATCAGATGTGCCGCTTCGACTTTGGTCGCCATCTCGGCGAGCTGGAACGCGATGGCCTGGTGCTCGGCGATCGGCTTGCCGAAGGTCCGACGCTGCTGGGCATAGCGCACCGCCAGCTCGAAAGCGCGAATGCCGATGCCACATGCTCGCGCCGACACGTTGACGCGGCCCACCTCGATGCCGTCCATCATCTGGAAGAAGCCCTGGCCCGGAGTACCACCGAGAATGTCGTCGGCGCTTGCCTGGTAGCCGTCGAAGATGAGTTCGGTGGTGTCGATACCCTTGTAGCCCAGCTTGTCGATCTTTCCGGGTATCAGCAGTCCGGGCGCGACTTCGCCGAAACCCGTTGGCTTCTCGATAAGGAACGCGGTCAGGTTGCGGTGCGGTTTGTCGGCGCCTTCGTCGGTGCGCACCAGCACCGCCACCAGCGTCGAACTGCCGCCGTTGGTCAGCCACATCTTCTGGCCGTCGATGGTGTAGGTGCCATCGGCATTGCGTTGGGCCCGGGTCCGGATCGCGGCGACGTCGGAGCCCAGCTCCGGCTCCGACATGGAAAACGCGCCGCGGGATTCGCCGGTTGCCATCCGCGGCAGCAAGCGCTGCCGCTGCGCTTCGGTGCCGTGCTGGCGCAGCATGTACGCCACGATGAAGTGGGTGTTGAGCACGCCCGAGACGCTCATCCAGCCGCGAGCCAGCTCCTCGACGCACAACGCGTAGGTCAGCAGCGACTCCCCCAGCCCCCCGTACTCCTGCGGAATCATCAATCCGAACAGGCCCATGTCCCGCATCTGGTCGACGATGTCCTGCGGATAGGTGTCGGCGCGTTCAAGTTCGGGCGCGTTGGGAATGATCTCCTTGTCAACGAATTGCCTTACCGTGGAGACGATTTCGGTCTGGAACTCAGTCAGACCCAGCGTCTGGGCGAGTTTGGTCATGCGCCGTCTTCCCTTCCCGCTCAACAGGCGATCGTCTTCGCGCTGATCAAGCGCGCGATGTCCGCGGTCGTCAATCCCAGGCACTGGGTGAGGATGTCGGCGGTGTCTTGTCCCAAGGCGGGCGCGGCTGCGCCGGCGGGATGAACGCCGTCGAAAGCCGTCGGCATGCCGGGGGCGAGATACTCGCCGATACCCGGTTGGTCCAGCCGGGAGAACAGTGGATTGGCCGTGACCCGCTGGTCCGCGGCCACCTCGGCGAAGGTGCGGTACCGCTCGAACAACACGGTGGTGGTCGACAGCGCGGCGGTGATCTCCTCGGCCGTGTGATCGGCGAACCACGTCGCGAACAGGCCCGAAAGCACGTCACGGTAGCGGTACCGGTCGCCTTCGACGCCGAAGTCCACGCCCAGGGCCTCGGCAAGCGCCGATACCGCCGCGCCGGTGCCCGTCACCTCGACCAGGTCCCGAAAGTGCCGGCCAGTCAGCGTGACAACCATGAACGCGACCCCGTCACGACTGGTGAAGTCCTGGCCGTACTGGCCATAGATGGAGTTGCCCAGCCGCTCGCGTTGCGTCCCGTTCACCTGAGGCTCGGTCAACAGCCCAAGGTTTCCCGCCGTGGCCAGGGCGACATCCTCCAGCGCCAGGGTGATGCGCGCACCCGCCCCGGACTGGTCACGACTGCGCACGGCGGCAAGGACGGCCAGCGCCGCATACAGGCCGCAGCACACATCCCAGGCCGGTAACACGTGATTGATCGGACCTGTGATGGTCGGCTGGACCGGTGACCAGTGGGTATCCGATACCCGCGTTGACGGTGTAGTCCACTCCGGTGGATCCGTCGCCGCGGCCCAGCAACTGGACATGGATGACATCGGAACGCTTGGCGGCTAATTGATCATGGCTCAACCAGAACAGGCCGGCGGTGTTGGTCACGACGATGCCGTCACCTTCAAGGATCAGCCGCTGAACCAGCTCCTGACCTTCGTGCGAGCGCAAATCGATGGTGGCCGAACGCTTTCCCTTGTTCAGGCCGGTCCAGTAGATCGAAGTTCCGGTTGCGGCGAGCGGCCATCGTTGCACGTCGGAGGCGCCTCCGATCGGATCGACCCGAATCACCTGTGCGCCAAGCTGGCTCAGCGTCATCCCGCACAGCGGTGCGGCGACGAAGCTGGAGACTTCGACGACGGTGATGCCGGCCAGCGGTTTCACGCCGACGCGACCCGTTCGAAGATCGCGGCGAGCCCCTGGCCGCCACCGATGCACATGGTCTCCAGCCCGTAACGCGCCTGACGGCGATTGAGCTCACGGGCCAAAGTCGCCAGCATCCGGCCCCCGGTTGCGCCCACCGGATGGCCCAGCGAGATCCCCGAGCCGTGCACGTTGGTTCGGTCATGGTCGGCAGCACCGAAGTTCCATTCCCGCATCACCGCAAGCGCTTGCGCGGCAAAGGCTTCGTTGAGCTCGATGAGGTCGATGTCGCTCAGCGACAGGCCCGCCTTGGCCAGCGCGACTTCGGTTGCCGGCACCGGGCCGATACCCATGATGTCGGGGGCCACGCCCGCCGACCCCCAGGACACCATGCGGACCAAGGGCGTCAGCCCGTGTTCGTCGGCCTTCTCCGGTGTGGTGACCACGCACATGGATGCCGCGTCATTTTGCCCGCTGGCGTTGCCGGCAGTGACCGTCGCCTCCGGATCTTGACCCAGCAGAACGGGTTTGAGCTTGCTCAGCGACTCTACCGAGGTGTCGGCGCGGGGATGTTCGTCGGTGTCGAACAGGTCCTCGCCGTGCTTGGTGCGCACCGCAACCGGAATGATCTCCTGGGACAGGATGCCGTCCTTCTGCGCAGCCACCGCACGCTGGTGGGACCGCACCGCAAGCTCGTCTTGCTCCAGCCGTGAAATGCCGTACTGGCGGCGCAGGTTTTCCGCGGTCTCCAGCATTCCGCCGGGCACCGGATAGTGGCGGCCACCGGCGGTGGTGCGTCCCCGCGCCAGCCCGTCGTGAACCCGGACACCGGAACGGGCACCGCCCCAGCGCATGTCGGTGGAATAGAAGGTGACGTTGCTCATGCTTTCGCAGCCGCCGGCGATGACGAGGTCACTGTCGCCGCTGCCCACCTGCAGGCACGCTTGGATCACCGCCTGCAGACCCGACCCGCAGCGGCGGTCGACCTGCATGCCGGGAACCGTCACCGGCAGGCCGGAATCCAGCGCCACCACCCGCCCGATCGCCGGCGCCTCACTGCTCGGATAGCAGTGCCCGAGAATCACGTCCTGCACCGCCTCCGGCGCCAGTCCGGTCCGTTCCAGCAGCCCCCGCAACGCGGCGACGCCGAGATCGACGGCGCTCTGCGACTTGAACATTCCGCCGTATCGGCCGATCGGCGTCCGCACGGGTTCACATATGACGGCCGCACGCCGGTTGGTCATAGGTGCCGGCCGCCGGTGATCTCCATGACGGTGCCGGTCATGTACGACGACAAGTCGGAGGCCAGGAACAAGGCGACGCTGGCGACCTCGCTGGGTTCGCCGGCCCGTCCCATCGGCACCTCGGCCACCTTCGAATCCCAAATACGTTGCGGCATAGCTTCTGTCATTGCAGAGCGGATCAAGCCGGGCGCAATCGCGTTGACCCGCACCCCCAGGTGCGCAAGCTCTTTGGCGGCCGCCTTGGTCATTCCCACGATGCCGGCCTTGGCGGCCGAGTAGTTGGTCTGGCCAACCATGCCGACCTTGCCCGACACCGAGGACATGTTCACAATCGCGCCACGCTGCTGTTCCCGCATGATCGCCGCGGCCAGCCGGGTGCCGTTCCAGGTCCCTTTCAGATGCACGTCGATGACCTGGTCGAACTGCTCTTCGGTCATCTTGCGCATTGTCGCGTCGCGGGTGATCCCGGCGTTGTTGACCATGATGTCCAGGCCGCCGAAACGCTCGACAGCGGTATTGATCAGCGCCTCGACCTCGTCGGCTTTGGTGACATCGCAACGCACGGCGACGGCCACCTCTTCGCCGCCCAATTGCTTGGCCGCGGCCTCGGTCGCCTCAAGATTCACGTCACCGAGCACAACCCGTGCGCCCTCGGCAATGAATCGCTCCGCGATGGCGAGGCCAAGTCCTTGCGCTCCACCCGTCACCACCGCGGTCTGACCGCTCAACAAAGACATCTAGATCCGCACCCCTAACGGTCTTGGCCCCCGACGGGCACCCTCAGCTCGAATATCATATTTCATATAGGATCCGCCTTGGCAACTGCCTGCCAACGAGGAGCGCCAATCAATGACCACCGCCGAAAGCCCCGAAGTCTCTGACGACGATTTTCAGGAGATCCTGGCCCAAACCCGTCACTTCGTCCGCGACGTCGTCGTCCCGCGCGAGCAGGAGATCCTGGCCGACGACCGAGTTCCCGACGACCTGCGCGACCACGCCAAGAAGATGGGGTTGTTCGGCTACGCGATTCCACAGCGGTGGGGTGGCCTTGGCCTGAACCTCGTGCAAGATGTCGAGCTGGCCATGGAATTCGGCTACACCTCGCTGGCGCTGCGCTCCATGTTCGGCACCAACAACGGCATCGCCGGACAGGTTCTCGTCGGCTTCGGCACCGACGAGCAGAAGAGCCGCTGGCTCGAGCCGATCGCATCCGGCGAGGTCGTCGCATCCTTCGCGCTGACCGAGCCCGGCGCCGGGTCGAACCCAGCCGGTTTGCGCACCAAAGCCGTTCGTGACAACTCGGCTCGGGACGGAAAAAACTGGGTGATCACCGGGCAGAAGCGCTTCATCACCAATGCGCCGGTCGCCGGGCTCTTCGTGGTCTTCGCCCGCACCCGGCCCGCCGACGACGAAGGCCCCGGCATCGCCGTGTTCCTCGTTCCCGCGGACGCCGTGGGTGTCGCGGTAGCCGCCAAGGACGCCAAGATGGGCCAGGAGGGCGCGTGGACCGCCGATGTCAGCTTCGACGACGTCCGCGTCGGAAACGACGCGCTCATCGGCGGCAGCGAAGACATTGGTTACCGAGCGGCGATGACCGCGTTGGCACGCGGCCGGGTCCACATCGCGGCGATCGCTGTGGGTGCCGCTACCCGCGCGCTCGACGAATCCGTGGCGTACGCCGCCACCGCGACGCAGGGTGGCACGCCGATCGGCAGCTTTCAGTTGGTGCAGGCAATGCTCGCCGACCAGCAGACCGGGGTGTTGGCCGGGCGCGCGCTGGTCCGCGATGTGGCGCGCAAGTGGGTCACCGGCGAGGATCGCAGAATCGCGCCGTCGGCGGCCAAGCTCTTCTGCACCGAGATGGCCGGCAAAGTCGCAGACCTCGCAGTGCAAATTCACGGCGGCAGCGGATATATGCGCGGGGTTCCCGTGGAACGCATTTACCGCGACGTTCGCCTGCTGCGGCTCTACGAGGGCACCAGCGAGATCCAGCGGCTGATCATCGGGTCAAACCTGGTCAGGGGCCAAAAAAAGTAGCAGGTGGCGCTCGCCTCGCGGCAAATCAGATTGCGATCTACGCGCAACCGCGGATGTATTGCCGGTACCTGCCGCCGCATGCTGGCTAACATGGGCGAAATCAGAGACCGGGCGGCCTCAGACAGGCGGACGCCGTCATTGGACTGGAGCGACGCGGCGATGAGAGAGCCCCTGCCAACCGGGACCGTGACGTTGCTGTTGGCCGACGTTCAGGGTTCGACGCAGTTGTGGAACTCGCGGCCCGAGGAGATGACGGCCGCGATCGCCGACTTGGATCACACACTCGCTGAGTTGGTCAGCGCCCACGATGGGGTTCGCCCTGTCGAACAGGGCGAAGGCGACAGTTTTGTCATCGCGTTCAGCCGAGCTTCCAATGCGGTGGCCTGCGCGCTGGCGCTACAGCGGGCGCCGTTGGCGCCGTTGCGCTTGCGAATCGGCGTGCACACCGGCGAGGTACAGCTGCGCGACGAGAACAATTACATCGGACCGGCGATCAACCGGACCGCGCGCCTGCGCGAGCTTGCGCATGGCGGCCAAACAGTACTTTCCGGCACCACCGGCGATTTGGTCGCCGACGCGCTGCCCGACGACGCGTGGCTGACCGACTTGGGCACCCATCGGCTGCGCGATCTGCCCCGCCCGGAACGCGTGCTACAGCTCTGTCATTCCGATTTGTGCAACGACTTCCCGCCTCTTCGGCTGCACGAATTCCCTGAAATCTCTGCCGCCCAACATCTCCCAGCCCAACTCACCAGCTTCGTGGGACGCGACACGGAAATGGTCGAGGTGCGCGGCCTGCTCGCTGAGCACCGACTGGTCGCGCTGACCGGCGCCGGCGGTGCGGGTAAGACTCGGTTGGCATTGCAGGTCGCGGCCGCCGTCGCGGACGGCTACAGCGACGGGGCGTGGTATGTCGACCTGGCGCCGATCACCGACCCGGAGCTGGTGCCGCTCACCGTGGCCCGCGCATTCGGGCTGCCGGATCAGCCGGGACGTTCCCCGCGGAATGCGCTGGTGCAGTTCATCGGAGCGCGGCAGATTCTTCTGGTGCTGGACAACTGCGAGCATCTGCTGGACGCCAGCGCCGACGTGGCCGCGGCGCTGCTGGGTGCCTGTCCGGGGTTGATGCTATTGGCGACCAGCCGGGAACCGATCGGTGTTGCCGGCGAAGTGACGTGGCGAGTGCCGTCCCTGTCGCTGGCCGACGACGCGATGCGGCTGTTCAACGACCGTGCCGGCCACGCCCGGCCGGGCTTCAGCATCGACGACGACAATGCGGCCACGGTGGAGGAAATCTGCCGACGGCTGGATGGGATGCCGCTGGCGATCGAGTTGGCCGCCGCACGGGTCCGGGCGTTGTCGCCGAAGGAGATTCTCGCCGGTCTGCAGGACCGGTTCCGGCTGCTCACCGGCGGTTCACGGACCGCTGTGCGCCGCCAGCAGACGTTGCAGGCATCGGTCGACTGGTCGCACGCGTTGTTGACCGAGCCGGAGCGGATCTTGTTCCGCCGGCTGGCGGTGTTCCTGGGCGGCTTCGACTTGGAGGCATGCCAAGAGGTGGTCGCCGACCGAGACCTGGCCCGCCACCAGGTGTTGGATGTGCTGGCGTTGCTCGTTGACAAGTCGCTCGTGATAGCCGAAACCAATGGGGGCCCAACGCGATACCTGCTGCTGGAGACGATGCGGCAATATGCGCAGGAAAAGCTCAGCGAATCCGCTGAAGTCGTCGCTGTCCGCGACCGGCATCGCGATCACTACACGGCAATGGCCACGGCACTGGACGCGCCCGGGAACAGCGACATGGAATTGCTGCTCGACCAGGGGGAGACCGAAATCGACAATCTGCGTGCGGCATTCGCCTGGAGCCGGGAGAACTCGGACACCGATAACGCATTGCGGCTCGCCGCGTCGCTGCAGCGGCTGTGGCTGACGCGGGGCCTGGTCAAGGAGGGATCGGACTGGCTTGACCTCGCTCTGGCAGACGCCGAGCTGCCGGGCGCCGAGGTGACACCCGCAGCGTTGGCGCAGGCGCTGGCCGACAAGGCGTTCGTGGACAATATGCGCGACTCGGAAAGTATTGCGCGAGCGCAGCGTTCACTGGCAATCGCTCGCGAGCTTGAGGAGCCCGCACTGCTGGCGCGCACTCTCGTCGCCTGCGGCCGCGTTACCGGCTGGAATGCCGACTTGGCCCGGCCGTATCTGGCGGAGGCGGCCGAGTTGGCCCGAGCCGTAGGCGACCGGTGGAGGATGAGCCAAGTTCTCTACAGCCAGGCGTTCACGGCAACCGTCGGCGCCGGCGACATCGCTACCGCACTCGCGGCCGGGTCGGAGGGACGCGACCTCGCCGAGGAGATCGGTGACCAGTTGTACGTGTGGGGCTGCGGCTGGTGTCTGAATGGAGCGCAATGGGTGCTCGGGAATGTCGCCGCTGCCGAAACGCGGCATCGCGAGCTGATGGCCGAAGCGGACGCGGCACACGCGCTGATCTGGCAGGTGTCCGCCCGGTCGAGCCTATGCCATGTGTTGCCTTATCGCGGACAGGCAGATGCGGCACGCGCCTTGGCGATTGAGGCGCTCGATGGTGCCGCGGAGATCGGGAGGTACATGGAAGGTGTGGTGTATGCTTCGCTGGCTTTCGCGGAGCTAGCCGGTGGCGATGTCGACGCGGCTACCGATGCCAGCGAGGCGGCCCGCCAACGGTTGGGCGACTTGCGGTCCAGGCTGTCGACCACGACCGCTAAGCCGGAGGCTGAAATCGCCTTGGCCCGTGGTGATCTCACGGAAGCACGGCACTGGGCCGATGATGACGTTGTTACGGCCAAGGGCTGGTTTACGGCGCAGGCTTTGGCTACCCGGGCGCGGGTCGCGTGGGCGCAAGGCGAGCGCGGGCAAGCCGAACGCGACGCTCATGACGCGCTGACCCGCGCCGCCGAGATGCGGGCTCTCCTATTTGTCCCGGACCTGCTGGAGATTCTGGCCGGTCTGGCCAGTGACGCTGACAGCCATCTGGAGGCGGCGCGACTCTTCGGAGCGGCGTACGCGATGCGCCAGCGCACCGGCGTGGTGCGTTTCCGGATATACGACGCCGGCTACGAAGCTTCGGTAGCGGCGGTGCGTAATACTCTGGGAGAGACTGATTTTGAAGCGGCGTGGGACGCCGGCCTGGCGCTGCCCACCGACGAGGCGGTCGCCTACGCGCAACGCGGCTGGGGCGAACGCAAACGGCCCTCCAGCGGCTGGGAGTCGTTGACCCCGACTGAGATCGACGTCGTGCGCCTGGTCGGAGAGGGACTCGGCAATAAGGACATCGGCGCTCGGCTGTTCATCTCCCCACGCACCGTGCAGACGCATCTCACCCATGTCTACGCCAAACTCGGAATCACCTCGCGCGTGCAGTTGGTTCACGAGGCAGCCCGGCACGATTGACCCTGGCTAACACGAACTGCTGGCCACCGTCGATGTCGTAGGTCGCACCGGTGCATCGTAAGCACCATGATCCGCGCAACGCTGCACGCTGCTGCACGAGGTCGGCTCCGGGCTGGCATTCCTGCACAAACACGGCGTCTGCGTCGGCGACATCTGCCGGCTACCAGTCGCAGGGCCAGCAGGCCGGCCACGCCATCGAAGAAGCCCAACACCGCGCATCCTTTGCCTCTTGCTCCGCCGCCGCGATGGCGGGGTAACGAGCGGCTAGCCGGTCGTGGTACATCTATGCGTGCGCCGCACCCCAATCTCTTTGCAACAACACGGTGCAAGTACAAAATCCGAGTAATGCCCGCGCAGGCGAGTGCGCAGGAGGATCATGTAGTCACCACCCGGCTGATGGCCGGGGTAGCTGGCAAACGGCCAGCTTGGAGAGGCCCCAATGAACAAGAAACTCATCGCCGCGATAGCCGCAGCCCCGGCTATCGCCCTCGCCCCGCTGTCCGTCGCTACCCCGGTGGCGCACGCCGATTCGTGCTCCACGTTGTCGTGCTGCGCGGCGACGTATTCAGGGTCAGGGTCTGAGTACGGAAAGTGCATAGCGGCTGTGGCCGAGGGGCGCTCTTATGGCTAGGCGGTCAAGCCGAGACGCTATTGCATGCATGTTGCCTGAACACCAGTAAGCTGATCTAGACATATGCTCTGACCTGCACAACTACTGGTACGCGATACTCGGATTGAATCAGCGACATCGCGCGTGCAGTTGGTTCATGAAGCCGCCCGGCACGATTGACCTGCGCTCACACGAACTGCTGGCCGCCGTCGATGTCGTAGGTCGCACCGGTGAGCGCGGTGTTGCTCATCAGGTGGACAGCAAGGGCGGCGACGTCGGCGGGCCCGACGACCCGTCCGATCGGAAGCGACGCGCGCAGTTCATTGCGGCGCTCATCGAGTCGGTCGCCGAGCAGCGATGCCGACAACGGGGTGTCGACGAACCCGGCGGCAATAAGGTTCACCCGAATCGGCGCAAGCTCGAGGGCCAGAGTCGCGGTGAACGGCGGCAGCGTGGCCGTCGCCGCGGAAACGATACCGAGGGAACGACTGATGCGCCGCCCGCCCGTACCACCCATGAACACCAAGCTGCCGCCGGCCCGCATCCTGCCCGCGGCGTTGCGCGCCACATTGAGATAGCGCACCACGTGCCCGCTGATCGCGTCGCGGACCTGGTCGGTGTCCATCTCGAGCAGGGGCCGGTAGGTCGGGCCGCCGGCGGTGATCATCACATGGTCGATCGGCGTGGGCAGACCCGCGAAGAAGCTGTGCACCGCGGTGGAGTCGTTGACGTCAAAGGCCGCAGCGCTTTTGGCGCCGACATCGCGCGCCGCTTCGTCGAGCCGTTCGGGGTTACGGCCGGTGAGGATGACGTCGGCCCCCTCGGCCCTGGCGCGCCGCGCGGTCTCGAGCCCGATGCCAGCGCTGCCGCCGATCACGACGACGGTCTGTCCGAGCAATTCCGGTGTCATGGTGTTCAGCTCTCGACTAGTGCTCGATCAGCGCTCGATCAGGTCTAGGGTTCCTAAATCGCGGATCGCCTGGCAGCCCCGCGCAAGCATCGTAAGCACCATGTCGTCGCCGCGCTCGGTGGCGGTGGCGAACGCAAAACCCAGTGCCGAAATCAAGACCGTCTGAGGCATCCCGAGTCGGTAATCGCGCCAACAGGTTTCGCGGTCGTATCCGGTGACGCCGTAACCGGCCAGCGCGCGGTGATAGGCGTCCACGAGGTCTTCTTCAATCGCTTGGCGCAGTTGCGGATTCAGGCTGGTCGCCGTGAAGTACGCGAGATCCCGTGCAGGCAGGCCGGTACCGAGCGTCTGCCAGTCAACCACGGCGACCCGTGTGCTTTCGGGGTCGAACAGCAGGTTGTCGAGTCGATAGTCACCGTGCAGCAGTGCGAACCGGTCCGGCGCGGCAAGTAGCCAGGGCGTCACCAAACCCATTGCTGTAGTGAAGGTTTCGCGGTCATCGGCGCTCATGCGGTCACCGAGCTTTTGCAGCGTGATATCAGCGCTCAT
Organism: uncultured Actinomycetota bacterium; assembly: GCA_963840045.1. Taxonomy (GTDB): domain Bacteria; phylum Actinomycetota; class Actinomycetes; order Mycobacteriales; family Mycobacteriaceae; genus Mycobacterium. The sequence goes on from CAWIXL010000003.1 coordinate 228,653, forward strand.
CTTCGCGACGTCACCAAGGCCCCTGGCGCTGGGCTCGTCCGGGCGCGGAAACGCGACACCGGGCAGATCCAGCCAGAACGGGTCGCACCAGCTTGGCCCGTGCAATCCTGCCAGCGCCGTAACGGCCAGCCGCGCCTGCTGGTCACCGCAGCCCGCGATCTGATCGCCCTGCACCGCAGGTGCCTGATCGGCCAGCAGGAGGGCGAATTCGAGCGCGTCCTCGCTGATCTGGCAGTAGAAGCACCGCGGTGTTGGCACCCGCACGCGGTCTACCACCGTGCTGTAGAAGGTGCATTCGCTGCGATAGCCGATGGTGACCCGGTCGCGCACGGTGTCGTCCTGGGCCGGCAGCTTGATGACGAAGGTCTGCGGCAAATCACCCGGATCTCCTGCATATTGGGCGGACACCCGGTACGTCGCCCCAGTCTGCCCGGTTCCGATTGCCGCGACGTCGACCGCCGACACCTCGACGCCGAGTGCCGTCGAGAGCCAGTCGAACGTCACATCGCCGGGGTATCGGGGAATCGATATCGTCGTGGACAACGTGCCTCCCAGCTTCGATACGGACCAGCAGGTCCGACTGACGGGTCAACTGTAAGCCATACGGCAGTTATGGCCTGACGCCGCAATTGAAGTAGTTCCCAGGTGAACAGCCGATGTCGAGTCGCCAGATGGGTGCAGGCGGAGGGAGTCGAACCCTCATCAGCAACGCTGGTCACGTGCCGTATAGATGTTCACCTGCACTTATGGGATTACACGGTTCCAACGAGTTATCTGTAACTGTGCTCAAATTGTGCTCACGATGTGCTCACGGGCCACCCCTGATCGCCACCGCCGCAACAGGCTGACAAACCATCAGCAAACCACCCCGGCGTCCTCAAATCGGCATCATGCGGGGCTGGACTAAGGCGAAACCAAAATGGTGCCGTATCGTCGGATGCGTCCACGGCTATTCGATGGGCCGTTTGAACATAGCCGCGACGCTCCACATCTTACATTCCATCCGCTGGACTGCTTGCATGGCAGTCTTTCCTTTGCCTACGGAGTCGGTGTATACGTTTACCAGCGAGAAATTAACCATCTCCCATCCGTTTTGCCCTAATTGGTCCGCTGCCTTCATCAAGCCGGACATTGCGTAGCTCGTACCTTCGTCCCACGCAGCCGTAAACACTTGAAAGTTGTACTCCCATTTTTTGCTCATCCTGCCACCCTAAAGAGACTTCGATCACCAGCCACGCGGGCGTGGGTTCTGGTGGCTTCCCACTTCCCGTCCGCCGGGACGAATCGCCTCGACAGGGTAGGCCACGGCCCTAGGGGTAGCGCGGGCGGGCCATGGTGACCGGCAGCGGTTGCCCCAAGGGTGCCCTGCACGCGCTGTGCATGGCCACCGGCAACAGCCGCCGTGAACTTCAGTACCGTATGGCGTTCGCGGATAAGTTCCCCACCGAGGCCGATATGTGCAACGTGTTGCACATATCCTGGCACGAGATCATCGGCAAGCACCTGACCAGCACGACCGAGCGCCAGCGCCAGCAGGCCACAACCGACCAAGCTAAGCCGGGCAAGGCGGTTGACGGATTCACGGTCATGCGGGACACCGACGTGATTACCATGCTAAAAGCATGGAAGCGCAACGTGTTTCGCGTCGAAAGTATTGCGACTTACCCGGAGGATTCGCGGAGAGACATGATCCTGTGCCTCAAGCGGATTGCCGACCGGTTACTACCATAAGCCCCAATTCTGCGGCCTGACAGCCACGCTGACAGACGAAAACACCCTGACTCGATTGGTAGGTCAGGGTGTGTCTGTTACGTGGCCCCGACAGACACCGGCCAGGGCGGAAAGGCCGTGGCCGGTGTCTGCGGTGCGGCACCGTTTCCTTTGTCGGAGTCGCGCGAAAACGGGCCGGTCAGTCACAGAGGTCGCCGCACTTGCCGAGGAAGGCGAATTGTGCCGGTCTTGCCGGCGCCGTCAATGGTGTTGGTGGCAGGACCCTTTCGCATTTCGGCGGCAGGGCTCTTTCGCACTTCGGCGGGTATGCCGGTGTCCTCGAAAACATAGGCAGGTATGTCCGGTGGAATCGGCTTGTCCCAACCGTTTTTGATGTGAGTTTTGGCGCGCTTCTCTTCTTTGTCGTTCCAGGGTGCCGCCGCCTCTAGAAGCGTTGCCTTGGCGTCGCTTTCGTTGTCCTCTACGAAACCAAGTTCATGCCAGCCTGCCAGTTGTCCGGCCTTGAGGTAGAGGGTGTCGCTTCAATAGGGTCCGTTCTGCACGGCCTCCACATCTTTAATGATGCCGTCGATTGTGTTCTTGGCGTATCCGGCTAGCCGTCTGTTCTCGGTGACGTTAGACGCGGCTTTGATTTCCCGCCAACGCTTTCGGCGATGTTCTAACCGTTGCTCTGACTCGGCTTTCCACCGCTCGACAGCCGCTCGGTTATGCTCGCGCACGGCTGGAATGTCCGGTGCCCTATAGAGTTCCACGTGATCGCGGACCAGGCCGCTGGTTGTCGGAGTGTCGATAGGATCGCACCCTGGCAATGGTGCCCAGGGGGAGACCTCGTTGTTTTCGTTCGCGTAAGGCACCCACGTGCGCATCCCTGGCGGTCTCAGCGGGTGTCAACGTCTTGGCGCTGGCGCGGATGCTCGGGCACAAAGACCCGTCCGTGACGTTGCGGGTCTATGCCGATCTCTTTGATCTGGACGCGGTAGCGGCCACGTTGCACACCCGGTACTCACCGAAGTGTCCTCAAAATGTGCTCACGGAGGCCGCTTCGGGGTCGGTAAACCCGTCCTGACCTGCGGAAACATCGGTGCGGGCGGAGGGAGTCGAACCCTCACGCTCTTTCGAGCAATGGCACCTAAAGCCATCGCGTATGCCATTTCGCCACGCCCGCAGGGTCCTGCGATCTTATCGCTTCGCCTGCATAGAGCTTGTCAGTGGCGCGTCTTGACCGCGGTACCGTCGTGAGGTGTCCACTACCCGTCGTCGCAGGCCTGCGCTGATCGCCCTGGTGATCCTTGCGGCTTGCGGTTGCCTGGCTTTGGGCTGGTGGCAGTGGACCAGGTATCAGTCGGCCTCCGGCACCTTCCAGAACCTCGGCTACGCGCTGCAGTGGCCGCTGTTCGCCTGGTTCTGCCTCTACGCGTACCGCAAGTTCGTTCGCTACGAAGAAGCACCCCCGGCGCCGAAGAAGAACGCCCCGATAACCGAAATACCCGCCGGATTGCTGCCCGAACGACCGAAACCGGCGCAGCAACCGCCCGACGATCGCGCGTTGCGCGAGTACAACGCCTACCTGGCCGAGCTCGCGAAAAATGACGCCGAAAAGCAGAACAGGACCACCGCATGACCACACCCGAGACACCCAAAACGCAAGCGCCTGCCTTCCCCGCCAACAAGATCCGCACCGCGCTGCTCGGGTACCGAGTCATGGCTTGGACGACGGGTATCTGGCTGATCGCGCTGTGCTACGAGATCGTCTCGCACATCGTGTTCCACCACGAGATCCGCTGGATCGAGGTCGTGCACGGCTGGGTGTATTTCATCTACGTACTGGCCGCCTTCAACCTCGCGATCAAGGTCCGATGGCCGATCGGCAAGACCATCGGTGTGCTGCTGGCCGGCACCATCCCGCTGCTCGGCATCATCGTCGAGCACTTCCAGACCAAGGACGTCAAGGCGCGCTTCGGGCTTTAGGACGGAATGGCCGCAAAGTCACATCCGCCACAGGAGTCTCTCGCGAAAGCGAGCCCGCCTTTGTCCACCTCACAGCGACAACTTCAGATACCGGCACGACGGCGGCCAGGAATACCGAATTGGTCGCTGTGAGGTGGACAAAGGCGGCGCGGTCCTCTGCCAGGTACGCATGTGGCGGTTGTGGCTACACCCGGCTTAGGCAAGCGCCCGCAACACCGGCACCAACAGCGCCAGTGCGCGACCCCGGTGCGATATCGCGTCCTTCTCCGCCGGGCTCAACTGCGCCGCCGTGCCGTCACAACCGTCCGGGATGAAGACGGGGTCGTAGCCGAACCCGCCGTCGCCGCGCGGCTCCCGAGCGATCGTGCCCGGCCACTCTCCGCGCACGACGGTCTCTCCCAGCCCGGAAACCAGCGCGCAGGCCGACACGAACGCCGCACCGCGCCGCTCGTCGGGCACGTCATGTAACTGCGCCAGCAACAGCGCGGTGTTGCCGCCGTCGTCGCCGTGGCGACCCGACCAGCGCGCTGACAGTACGCCGGGCATGCCGTTCAAAGCGGCCACCTCCAAGCCGGAGTCGTCGGCGACGGTGGGCAGACCTGTCGCGGCGAATCCGTCGCGCGCCTTGGCCAGCGCGTTGTCCTCGAAGGTCGCACCGGTCTCCGGCGCTTCGTCGAACGGCGCCACATCGCTCAGCGACACCAGAGTCAACCCGGACAGATCCGCGCCGTCGAGCACTCGGCGCAGCTCGGCCAGCTTCTTGCGATTGCGACTGGCGACCAGCAGCCGGGTCAGCTTCCGAACGCCTTCGGCTGCGGAGGTCCTTCCGGCAGCACACCCGGGTAGGGCTGCGCCAAGGCATCGCGCTGTGCGGCAAACAACGTGTCGCAGGCACCCAGTGCCATGTCGAGCAGCTTGTCCAGCGTCGAACGCGGGAACGTCGCGCCCTCACCGGTCCCCTGGATCTCCACCAGCGTCCCGGTGTCCGTAGCGACGACGTTCATGTCGACCTCGGCGCGCGAATCCTCCTCATAGGGCAGGTCCACCCGGATCCGGCCGTCGACCACGCCGACGCTGACCGCCGCGATGGCACACGACAGCGGCCTGGGATCCGAGAGCTTGCCCGACGCAGCCAGGTATGTCACCGCGTCCGCCAACGCCACATAGGCGCCGGTGATGGCCGCGGTGCGGGTTCCGCCGTCGGCTTGCAACACGTCGCAGTCGACCGCGATCGTGTTCTCCCCCAGCGCCGCCAGATCGATGCACGCCCGCAGCGACCGGCCGACCAGCCGGCTGATCTCCTGGGTGCGTCCGCTGACGCGGCCTTTCACCGATTCGCGATCTGAGCGGGTGTGGGTGGCCGACGGCAGCATCGCATACTCCGCGGTCAGCCACCCCAATCCCGATCCCTTACGCCAGCGCGGCACACCTTCGGTGACGCTGGCGGTGCACATGACCTTGGTGTGACCAAATTCGATCAGTACCGATCCGGCCGGGTGCTCGGTGAACCCGCGGGTGATGACCAGGGGGCGAAGCTCGTCGTCAAGCCGACCATCTTCTCGTTTGGACACGACGCCAACACTAGCGAGAGCGTGACGTGTTCAGCTCCACGGCATGGCGAATGAGGGCCTTGAAGGCCTTCTCATCGAGTCTTGTCGTCCTCGTGGAAATCGATGGCACGCCTGGTGTTTCCCCCCAGGCTGGAGTTGAACAGGCCGGAGGAGTCATCGAGTGAAGCACCCTTGGCGAAGGTGACCTTCACGATGTCCTTATATGTCTCGCCGGTGCAGATCAGTCCCGTCGTGATACCAGGTCGGGACTCCTCGCCATTTCCATTCCTCAACCACGTCGGGGTCGACCTGCTTGATGAGCTTCCGGATCTGAGCGAGCATATCGCCCCGCCAGTCACCCAGCTCTTTGATCCTTTGGTCGATCAGTTGCGACGGAGTATCGCTCCCCGCCATCTCAGCGCAGCTCCTGGATGCGGACCATATTGCCGGCCGGATCGCGCAGCGCGCAGTCACGAACTCCGTATGGCTGCTCGGTCGGCTCCTGGATCAGCTCCACTTGGCCGTTATGCAGGCTGGCTTGCAGCCGCTCGAAGGTGCCATCGAGATCCTTGGTGGCCAACAGGAGCGTGCCGTAGGTGCCCTTGGCCATCATTTCGGCGATGGTCCGGCGCTCGTCGTCGGTGATTCCGGGAGTGGCGGCCGGCGGGTACAACACGACGGACGTGTCGGGCTGGTTGGGCGGACCAACCGTGAGCCAGCGCATCTTGTCCTTGCCGACGTCGAGACGAACCTCGAACCCCAGCGTGTCGCGATAGAAGGCCAGGGATTCGTCCGGGTCGTCGTGCGGCAGGAAGCTCGAGTGGATGGTGATGTTCATGACTTTCACGCTAGGTGCAGCGCGGTGCCGGGCGCTTCTCGATTCCTGATCGGTCGCGTCACCTGCTTTTCCACGCATGACGGCATGCCCCGCGTCGCGCCGGCTGTCTGTTCCCGATAAGCGCTGGGCGGCATGCCGACCAACTCGGTGAAGCGGGTGCTGAAGGTGCCCAGCGACGAGCAGCCGACGGCGAAGCAGACTTCGGTGACGGACAGGTCGCCCCGACGCAACAGCGCCATCGCGCGCTCGATGCGTCGCGTCATGAGGTAGGAGTACGGCGACTCACCGTAGGCGAGCTTGAACTGGCGACTCAGATGCCCCGCCGACATGTTCACGCCGCGCGCAAGCGCCGCTACATCCAATGGCTGTGCGTAGTCCCGGTCCATCCGGTCCCGGATGCGGCGCAGCAGCTTGAGGTCGCGTAGCTGCTGAGCTTGGTCTGGTCGACTGGTCACTTAGTTCAGGGGCGCGGTATATCGAACGTCTCGCCGCACACCACCGCGTGCACCGGACCATGAAACTCGGCCTTGGCCTCGCTGATCACGTCCTCGCGTGAGGTCCACGGCGGGATGTGCGTCAGCAGCAGCTCGCCAACGCCCGCCTGTGCCGCGGCCCTGCCCGCCTCAGTGCCGGACAGATGCAGATCGGGCGGACGCTCGCTCGGCGCGTGCGTCCACGAGGCCTCGCAGAGGAAAACGTCCGCACCACGCGCCAAGTCGACGATTTCGTCGCAGACGCCGGTGTCGCCGCTGTAGACGAGTGACGCGCCGCTGGGATCGGTGATCCGCAAGCCGTACGACTCGGTCGGGTGCCTTACCACCCGCGGCACTATGGTCAGCGCGCCCAGCGTCACGGGTTCGCCGTCGACCCAGTGGTGAATGTCGAAGATGTCGGAGCAGTCGTCGATCTCGCCACCGTAGGGCGACGAGGCTGCGCCCAGCCGCGACCAGGTGTCGCTCGGGCCGTACAACAACGCTTTGCCGACGGGTTTCGACGGGTGGTAGCGACGCCACACGAACAATCCCGGCATATCCAAGCAATGGTCGGCGTGCAGGTGCGACAGCAGCACCTGCACCGAGCCAGGATCTGTATACCTTTGCAAAGCGCCGAGGACACCGCCGCCGAAGTCGATGCAGAACGGTGGGGTGTCTGGCGCCCGAACCAGATAACCGGACGCAGGCGAATCCGGACCGACAACGCTTCCCGAGCAGCCCAGCACGGTTATTCGCACGGACACTACTGTGCCATGTCGGATCGCGAGATGAGGAAAACATTGCTCATTCGGTCGTCAGATTTTCTCCGAAGCCCGAGCGGACGCGCGAGTGATGAACAGGTTGCACACCCGTAACTGCCGGACCAAGGAATCGTGCCGCGAGTTTGGTGAACGCATCGGGGTCGCCGGTTGCTTCGAAGACCCGGGTGGCAGGGGGCGCGTCATGGGGACGCAACAGGTCGCGCTCGGTGAGCACCCGTAGCACTTCCTTGGCCGTCTCTTCGGCGCTGGAGACCAGCGTGACGTTGTCGCCCATCGCCAGTTGGATCAGTCCGGACAGTAGTGGGTAGTGCGTGCAACCCAGCACCAGCGTGTCGACCCCGGCACGCTGCAACGGCTCCAGATAGCCCTCGGCCAGACCGAGCACCTGCCGACCGCTGGTCACGCCGCGCTCGACGAAATCGACGAACCGCGGGCAGGCAACCGCGGTGATCTCGGTGTCGCGGGCGGCGGCGAAGGCGTCCTGGTAGGCGTGCGAGGTGATGGTCGCCCGCGTGCCGATCACCCCGATGCGCCCGTTGCGGGTGGTGGCGACCGCACGGCGCACCGCCGGCAGGATCACTTCGATGACGGGAACGTCGTAGCGCTCACGAGCATCCCGCAGGCACGCCGCCGACGCCGAGTTGCAGGCGATCACCAGCACCTTGACGCCGCGGCCGACCAGATCATCGCCGATGGCCAACGCGTGCGCACGAATCTCCGGAATGGTCAGCGGGCCGTAGGGGCCGTTCGCGGTGTCGCCGACGTAGACGATGTCCTCGTCGGGCAGTTGGTCGATGATCGCCCGCGCGACCGTCAGTCCCCCCACGCCGGAGTCGAAGACCCCGACGGGCGCCAGCGGCGAGTTCATGTCTTCAAGTGCGGCGAACGGGCGGCCTTCTTCCGCTCGCGAGCCTTGCGTTCGGGAGCGGACAACAGATACGCGGCCAGGACGCCGGCGATCCCGCCGCATAGATGGCCCTGCCAGGACACGCCACCGCACTGGTGGAGCACGGGCATCGCGCCGAGCAGAACGCCGCCGTAGACGAAGAACACCACCAGCCCGATGACGATCGTGCGACAGCTTGCGGACGAAGAACCCGAACACCAGCAGGAAGGTCAGATATCCGAAGATCAGGCCGGAGGCGCCGATGTGGTCGGTCGGGCCGCAGCTGCTGCCGAAGTTGCCGATGAGCCAGGTGCCGAAACCGCCGAGGATCCAGATGATCGCGGTGGCCCAGACGAACCGGGATATTCCGGCCAGTGTCATCAGGAACCCCAGCACCAGCAGCGGGATCGTGTTGGCCATCAGGTGCGGCCAGCTGGCGTGCAGCAGCGGGCGCGAAGATGATGCCCCACAAGCCATCGGTCGTTGTCGGCCTGATGCCGTTGTTGTCCAGCCGGCCGCCCATCAGCTGGTCAATGAGCTCGACGAGATACAGCAACGCCACGAAGGTGAGGATCGTGACCCCGCCGACCACCCATTGCGGCCGTTTGTTGGTCTGGGTCGCCGGCAGATTGGCCCCACGCTTGCCCGACGCGTTCATGCCCATAGCTGCCCTTCTAGAGCGTTCTCGGCATCATCCAGGCTACCGGCATAGGCGCCGGTAGACAGATACTTCCACCCGGCGTCGGCAACAACGAACGCGACGTCGGCACGCTCGCCGGCCTGCACGGCCTTGGCCGCGACTCCGAGGGCGGCATGCAGCACCGCGCCGGTGGAGATCCCGGCGAAGATGCCTTCGGAGTCCACCAGCTCGCGGGTGCGTCGCACCGCCTCGGCCGCGCCGACCGAGTATCGGGTGGTCAGGACCTGTGGGTCATACAGTTCGGGCACGAATCCTTCGTCGATGTTGCGCAGCGCGTACACCCCTTCGCCGTAACGGGGTTCGGCGGCCACGATCTTGACGTCGGGAACACGTTCGCGCAGAAACCGGCCGGTGCCCATCAGCGTGCCCGTGGTACCCAGACCGGCGACGAAGTGGGTGATCTCGGGCAGGTCGGCCAGCAGCTCGGGCCCGGTGCCGTGGTAGTGGGAGTCGGTATTGGCGGGGTTGCCGTACTGGTACAACATCACCCACGACGGGTTGGCCGCGGCGAGTTCCTTGGCCTTGGCCACCGCGGTGTTTGACCCGCCCTCGGCCGGGGAGAAGATGATCCGCGCACCGTAGAGCTCCAGCAGCTGTCGCCGTTCCACCGAGGTGTTCTCCGGCATGACGCAGATCAGCTGGTAACCCTTCAACCGGGCTGCCATCGCCAGTGAGATGCCGGTGTTGCCGCTGGTGGGCTCCAGAATCGTCGCGCCCGGTGTGAGCAGTCCCTGCCGCTCGGCCTGCTCGATCATCCGCAGCGCCGGCCGGTCCTTGATCGAGCCGGTCGGGTTGCGATCCTCCAGCTTGGCCCATAGCCGCGCGTGCGGCTCTGCTCCCCAACGCGGCGACAGCCTTTGCAGACCAACCAGCGGTGTGTTGCCCAGAGCCTGCAACAGCGAGTCGTAACGCGTCATTCGCTCCGCTTACCCACCCGCCACGGCGGGCAGGATGGTGACCGAGTCGCCGTCGGTGATCTCGGTGGCCAGGCCGCCGGAGAACCGCACGTCCTCGTCGTTGACGTAGATGTTCACAAAGCGATGCAGCTTGCCGTCATCGATCAGCCGCTCGGAGATGCCCGAGTAGTTGGCCTCCAGGTCGCCGATGACTGCACCCAGTGTGTCGCCGCTCGCCGAGACACGCTTTTCACCACCGGTGTGCGGGCGCAGGATCGTCGGGATTGACACGGTGACGTTCATGTTGGCCTTTCTGTGTACTGCTCGACGATATCGACAGGTTCTTCGGTGACCGCGCCGTCGACGATCCGATAGCTGCGCAGCTCGTGGCGGTCCGGATCGCGGGTGGACACCAGCACGTAATGCGCATCCGGTTCGGCCGCGAGGTCGACGTCGGTGCGGCTGGGGTAGGCCTCGGTCGCGGTATGCGAGTGATAGATGACGACAGCCACGTCCCCCGCGTCTTCCATGGCCTTCCACACCTGAAAGTGCTCGCCGGAGTCGAAACGGTAGAACGTCGGCGAGCGCTCAGCATTGACCATCGGGATGTGCCGTTGGGGTCGGTCGGAGCCTTCCGGTCCGGCCAGGACGCCGCACGCTTCGTCGGGATGGTCGCGACGGGCATGGGTGACCATTGCCTCCACCAGGTCAGCACGGATCACGAGCACGACGGTTCCTCTCCCGGGCGACCCTCCCCGGATGAGGTCCCGAATGCACCGGGCAACACGCTGCGGTAGGTCGGTATTCCGGCGACCGACTCGGCGGCCAGCACACCGACCAGCACCGCGCGGGCCAGGCAGTCGGCGGCTGCCGCACCCACCGCGGTAACCAGCGCCGTCTCCGGGGACAGCGCCGCAGGAGCGTCCCCCGGCGGCGGCACCTCGACCGCCCCGGTGGCCAACGCGAACACCGTGTCGCCGTCCAGCGGGGTGTGCGCCGGCCGGATGGTGCGGGCCAGGCCGTCGTGGGCGGAGATCGCGACCCGCCGGCATGCCGCCGGGCTGAGCGCGGCGTCCGTCGCCACCACCGCGATCGTCGTATTGAGCGGGCTCAGCGGCGATGGCAGTTGTGCCAGCGCCGCGATCTGCTCGGCCGGTGGCGGCGTCAGCGCGAACTCGTCGATCAGGTCCGCCATCCACGGCAGGCCGGTCGCCCGGTCGACGATCTCGCCCGCGCAGTTCACCACGACGACCGCGCCCACGGTCACGCCGGACGCCAGCGTTGTCAGGGTTGTCGAAGCCGTCCCAACCCCGCCCTTGAGGACGCCGGCCCGCGCACCTACCCCGGCACCGACCGTCCCGACGGCCACGCTGTCACCGGCAGCCTCGGCTGCGGCGTAACCGAACTCGGCCGTAGGCCGGCAGTCCCAACCGCCGACCGGCAGGTCGAAAATCACCGCGCCCGGCACGATGGGCACCACACCGCCACCCATCGCCACGCCGCGCTGGTGTTCCTCCAGCCAGCTCATCACCCCGTCGGCCGCCGCCAGGCCGTAGGCGCTGCCGCCGGCCAGCAGCACCGCGTCGACGAAGCGCACGGTGTTAGCCGGGTCCAGCAGATCGGTCTCCCGGGTACCGGGCGCGCCGCCCCGGCAGTCGACCGCGCCGACGGTACCCGGCGGTGTCAGCACGACAGTGACGCCGGAGGCCCAACCTGCGCCGAGGGACGCGTCCGGGTCCAGCCTCTGGTGGTGACCGACGCGGATACCCCCGACATCGGTGATGGAGTTCATCGGGCCGCCGTCAAGTTCATCTCTCCATCAAGTTCAACGAGGCCCCATCAGCACCAGGACCAGGTACTCCTGCAACACGGTCAGCCACTGGTAAACGTCTAAGTGCGCGGCCAGCGGATGGTCGGCCGGCAGCCGCTCCGGCCCCTGCGGGCCGATCTCGAGCAGCACGCCCAGCGTCAGCCGCAGGTCGTTGACCGCCGCGATCCAGGCGTTCGCGGCCTCCTCGGTCAGCTCGAACCGGCCGCCGTTGTCCGGAACCGTATCCAACAACCGCTGTGCGGCAACGCGTTTGGCGTCGATGATCTCCGGCTCGTGCAAACCGCGCAACGCCGCGTTGAGGCTGTCGTCATCGAGATGGAACGGATCCGCACGGTGTGAGGGGTCGTCGGGCTGGTGGAAATCTGGCAGCAGCCGGCGCAGCATCGGATCCTCCGGGCGCTGCGAATTACCGGTCTTGATACCGGTGATCTCCTCCAGTTCGTCTGGTGGCGCTGAAGATCCGCGCTCGTCGAGCAAGCCGATCATCGCGCTGACCAAGTTCTTGAGCAGGGCCGCCTCATGCACGGCCAACGTGGACCGAAAACGCGGACCGCCGGCGGTCTCGACGCGCTTCCATTTCCGCACGGAAATACCGGATGTCCTTGGTTCTCAGCGGTCCTGCTGCAGCGTCGCCCACAAACCGGCGGCATGCAGCTTGGACACGTCGACTTCCATCGATTCCCGACTACCCGCCGACACGACCGCCTTACCTTCGTTGTGTACCTGCAACATCAGCTTGGTCGCATGCGGCTCGCTGTAGCCGAACAGCTTTTGGAACACGTACGTCACATAGGTCATCAGGTTGACGGGGTCATCCCACACGATGGTGACCCATGGACTTGCCGTGACCTCTACCGGAGCGGACTCGCGTTGCCCGGTAGTGCCCGGTTTAGTCGGCGCCGACATAGCAGCCATGGCCTCTAGGATACCGAGACACACCGCCATCCGAAGCCAACCGATACGGTTTGCGATGTGAACGAGCCGACCTTAGCTGGGCTGCTGACCGACAAGTACGAGTTGACCATGCTGGCTGCGGCGCTGCGCGGCGGCAACGCCAATCGTCGCAGCACGTTCGAAGTATTCGCCCGCCGACTCCCCGCAGGTCGCCGTTACGGAGTGGTCGCCGGAACCGGCCGGCTGCTGGAACTGTTGCCGCAGTTCAGGTTTGACGATGACGCGTGTCTGTTGCTGGCGCAGTTCCTGGACACCGACACAATGCGCTACCTGCGGGATTTCCGGTTTGGCGGCGACATCGACGGCTACGCGGAGGGCGAGCTGTACTTCCCCGGATCTCCCATACTCTCGGTGCGCGGCAGTTTCGCCGAGTGCGTGGTGATCGAAACGCTGGTGTTGTCGATCTTCAACCACGATGCCGCGATCGCCACAGCGGCGGCGCGCATGGTCAGCGCCGCCGGGGACCGCCCGCTGATCGAGATGGGCTCCCGGCGAACCCACGAGCGTGCGGCGGTCGCGGCGGCCCGGGCGGCCTATATCGCCGGCTTCGCGGCGTCATCCAACCTGGAGGCCCAGCGCCACTACGGAATACCCACGGAAGGCACCGCCGCGCATGCCTTCACCATGCTGCACACGATGCAGGACGGGTCTCCCGACGCGACTGAGCTGGCCGCGTTTCGCGCCCAGGTCGACGCGCTGGGCACCGACACCACGCTGCTGGTGGACACCTACGACGTGACGACCGGCGTGGCCAACGCGGTGGCGGCCGCGGGCGCGACGCTCGGCGCGGTCCGCATCGACTCCGGCGAGCTGGGAGTGCTGGCGCGGCAGGTGCGCGCGCAGCTCGACCAGCTGGGGGCCACCAAGACCCGCATCGTGGTGTCCGGCGATCTGGACGAGTTCTCCATCGCGGCGCTGCGCGCGGAGCCGGTCGACGGCTACGGCGTCGGCACGTCGCTGGTCACCGGGTCGGGCGCGCCGACCGCGAACATGGTCTACAAACTGGTCGAGGTCGACGGCATTCCGGTGCAGAAGCGCAGCAGCCACAAGGAATCCCGCGGCGGCCACAAGGAGGCGCTGCGGCTGTCACGCCCGACCGGCACCATCACCGAGGAGATCGTGCATCCGGCCGGCCGTCCACCCGCCACTTCCGAACCGTGCCGGGTCTTGACGACTCCGCTGGTCCGCGGCGGAACCGTCGTCGCCGACACCAGCTCGCTGTCCGCGGCCCGGCAGCTGGTGGCCTTCGGGCTGCACAGCCTGCCGTGGGAGGGACTTAAATTGGGACCCGGCGAGCCGGCGATTCCGACGCAGACAATCAGCGCCTAACTCGACTACGGTCTACGGCGTGTCCGCGTCTCTGTCCGTGGCCGAGCTGCTGGCTCTCGCGGTGGCCGCGCTCGACGGCAGCGAACGGCGCGGCCAGCAAGAGATGGCCGCCGCCGTCGCGCAGGCCTTCGAAACCGGCGAGCACCTGATCGTGCAGGCCGGCACGGGCACCGGCAAGTCGCTGGCGTATCTGGTTCCAGCGATTGTCCGGGCCGTCAGCGACGAAGCCCCCGTCGTGGTGTCGACCGCCACGATCGCCCTGCAGCGCCAGCTCGTCGATCGCGATCTGCCCCGGCTGGCCGATTCGCTCGCCGAGGCGCTGCCGCGCCGCCCGCAGTTCGCGCTGCTCAAAGGGCGGCGGAATTACTTGTGCCTGAACAAAATCCACAACGGCAGTGAGGCCGGCAGTGCAGCTGGCGAGGAGGACGACGTACCGCAGGAGGAACTCTTCAACCCGATGGCGGTGACCGCGTTGGGGCGCGACGTGCAACGGCTCACCAGCTGGGCGTCGACGACCGACACCGGTGACCGTGACGACCTCAAGCCCGGTGTGCCGGATCGATCCTGGTCTCAGGTCAGCGTTTCCGCGCGGGAATGTATCGGCGTCGCCCGCTGTCCGTTTGGCTCTGAGTGCTTCTCCGAACGGGCGCGTGCCGCCGCCGGCCGGGCCGATGTCGTCGTCACCAACCATGCGCTGCTGGCCATCGACGCCGTTTCCGAATCGGCGGTGCTGCCGGAACACGCGCTGCTGGTGGTGGACGAGGGGCACGAGTTGGTGGACCGGGTGACATCGGTTGCTACCGCGGAGCTGACGTCGGCCACCCTCGGTCGTCGCCGCGCGGCGCATCACCCGGTTGGTGGGTACCGAATTGACCCAGCGCCTGGAGGCCGCCTCGGCCACCTTCGCCTCGGCAATCCACGACGCCCAACCCGGCCGCATCGATCATCTCGACGACGAGATGGCGACCTACCTGACCGCGCTTCGCGACGCGGCCAGCGCGGCGCGCTCGGCGATCGACAGCACCAGCGACGCCAAGGCGGCATCGGCGCGCGCCGAAGCGGCCGCGGCATTGACCGAGATCTCCGATACCGCGGCTCGGATCCTGACGTCGTTCACCCCCGCTATCCCCGATCGCACCGACGTGGTCTGGCTGGATCAGGAGGACAACCGGGGTTCGCCGCGCGCCGTGTTGCGGGTGGCCCCGCTGACGGTGGCGGACCTGTTGCGCGATCGGGTGTTCTCACGTTCGACGACGGTGTTGACGTCGGCGACGCTGACGGTCGGCGGTTCGTTCGACGCAATGGCGACGGCGTGGGGCTTGACCGGCACCGCCGAACACGCGCCCTGGCGCGGCCTCGACGTCGGATCGCCGTTCCAGCACGCCAAGGCGGGGATCCTCTATGTCGCGGCCCACCTCCCGCCGCCGGGGCGGGACGGCACCGGCTCGGCCGAGCAGCTGACCGAAATCGCCGAACTCATCACCGCTGCCGGCGGACGCACGCTGGGGCTGTTTTCGTCGATGCGGGCCGCGCGGGCCGCGGCCGAAGCAATGCGCGAACGGCTGTCCACGCCGGTGTTGTGTCAAGGCGACGACAGCACTTCCGCGCTCGTGGAGCAGTTCACCGCGGATCCGGCGACATCCCTCTTCGGCACGCTGTCCCTGTGGCAGGGCGTCGACGTGCCAGGACCGTCGTTGTCCTTGGTGCTGATCGATCGCATACCGTTCCCGCGGCCGGACGACCCGCTGCTGAGCGCGCGCCAACGCGCGGTGGCCGCGCGCGGCGGCAATGGCTTCATGGCCGTCGCCGCCAGCCATGCGGCACTGTTGCTGGCGCAGGGATCGGGCCGGCTGTTGCGCCGCGTCACCGACCGGGGCGTGGTTGCCGTGCTGGACTCCCGGATGGTCACCGCCCGCTACGGCGGTTTCCTGGCAGCCTCGCTGCCGCCGTTCTGGCAGACCACCAATGCGGCGCAGGTCCGCGCGGCGCTGGAGCGGCTGCGCTGCGCATCGAACAGCTTGTCCGCCTGACCGTCAAGCCAGCGTGACCAGGCCGAGCTCGCTGCTGGCGGCCAGCATCGGGTGACGCGGCAGCACTCGCACCGTGTACCCGACCGCTCCCGCCACCGGCAGTGGTGTGCTGGTCGTGAAGAGCTCGCTGCCGCCATCGGCGGTGCCGGCGTGCGCCATCTCGACGGTAACCGGATCCAGCAGCGTGTCGCCGACATCGACCCGGCCCAGCACCGCCTGCACCGTCACCTCGTCGGGCCCGAGGCCGGCCAGCTGGACGGTTGCCGTCAGGGTCAGCTTCGACCCGAGCAACGGAGTGTCCGGCAGGCCGGTGCTGTCGACGTCGGTGATGTCGATCTTGGGCCACGCTTCTTGTGCGCGCCGGCGGTAGGCGGCGAGTTCCCGGGCCGCGGCGAACCTGTCTCCGTCTTGTTCCGGGGCGGTGACCGTCTTACGTAGCGACTCCGCCGCCGGCACGTAGTAGTGCTCGACATAGTCGCGCACCATGCGGGAAGCCAGCACCTTCGGCCCGAGCGTCTGCAGCGTGTGCCGCACCATCTCGATCCACCGTGGTGGCACCCCGCGGTCGTCACGTTCGTAGAACGTGGGCACCACGGCGCGTTCCAGCAGGTCGTAGAGCGCGCTGGCCTCCAGGTCATCACGCCGGGCCTCGTCGGCCACCCCGTCGGCAGTCGGTATCTCCCAACCGTTTTGGCCGTCGTACCACTCGTCCCACCAGCCGTCGCGGATGGACAGATTCAATCCGCCGTTCAGTGCGCTCTTCATCCCGGACGTCCCGCACGCCTCCAGCGGCCGCAGCGGGTTGTTCAGCCACACGTCGCAGCCCCAATACAACAGCCGGGCCATCGACATGTCGTAGTTGGGCAGAAAGGCGATGCGGTGACGCACATGCGGCCGGTCGGCGAACCGCACCACCTGTTGGATCAGCGCCTTGCCACCGTCGTCGGCCGGATGGGACTTGCCGGCAACGATCAGCTGGATCGGCCGTTGGCTGTCCAGCAGCAGCCGTTCCAGGCGATCCGGATTGCGCAGCATCAGTGTCAGCCGCTTGTAGGTCGGCACCCGCCGAGCGAACCCGATGGTAAGCACATTCGGGTCGAATGCCGCTCCGATCCAACCCAGTTCGGCCTCCGACGCACCCCGCTCCAGCCACGATAGGCGCAGCCGCCGCCGGACATCCTCGACCAGCAGCGCTCGCAACTGCGAGCGGATCCACCACAAATGGCCGGGATCGACCTGCTGCAGCCGCAGCCAGACGCCGGGGTCGCTGAACGAGTCCGACCCGGCAAGTTCCCGGCCCAGCTGCAGCCACTGCGGCGCCGCCCAGGTGCGCGCATGAACGCCGTTGGTGATCGACCCGATCGGCACCTCGTTGCGATCGAAGCCGCGCCACAGATCGTTGAACATCGCCCGGCTCACCCGGCCGTGCAGCAGCGAGACGCCGTTGGCCCGCTGCGCCAGCCGCAGGCCCATGTGGGCCATGTTGAACTTGGTCGGGTCGGCCTCGGCGCCGAGCGCAATGATCCGGGCCGTTGGCACCCCCGGCACCAGCGTGGACATGCCGTCGGCATCCGCGTCGTCGTCGAAGTAGCGCCGTACCATCTCGACCGGGAACCGGTCGATACCGGCGGGCACGGGCGTGTGGGTGGTGAACACGGTGCTCGACCGCACCACCGTCAACGCGGTGTCGAAGTCCAATCCCGAATCGGTGACCAACTCGCGGATCCGCTCCAGTCCGAGGAACCCGGCGTGACCCTCGTTCATGTGGAATACCTCGGGCGCGGGCAGCCCTTCAAGCGCGGTGAACGCGCGGATCGCCCGGACCCCACCGATACCGGCCAGGATCTCCTGCCGGATGCGATGCTCCTGATCGCCGCCGTACAGGCGATCGGTGACGCTGCGCAGGTCATGCTCGTTTTCCGGCACGTCGGAATCCAGCAGGAGCAGTGGAACACGACCCACCTGCGCGACCCAGACCCGGGCCCGCAGCTGCGCATCGTCCGGCAGAGTCAGCTCGACCAGCACCGGATCACCGCCGGTATGAGTGAGTAGCCGCAGCGGGAGCCCCTGCGGGTCCAGCGACGGGTAGGTCTCGTTTTGCCAGCCGTCCGCGGTCAGCGACTGACGAAAGTAGCCGGAGCGGTAGTAAAGCCCCACCGCGATCAGTGGAACGCCCAGGTCGGATGCGGACTTGAGGTGATCGCCGGCCAGGATCCCCAGACCGCCCGAGTAGTTGGGCAACACCTCGGCAACGCCGAACTCCATCGAGAAGTACGCAACGGCGTTTGGGCCACTTTTCCCTGCCATACCCGCATCGGCCTGCTGCTGATACCACAGCGGGCGACTCAGGTAGTCGTTCAGATCGGCCGCCAGCCCATCGAGCCAGCCCAGGAACCCATCGTCGAGCGCTAATTCGTCTAGCCGAGCGGGGTTGACCGCGCCCAGCAGCTCCACCGGATCGTTGCCGCAATGCGCCCACAGCGCCGGGTCGATGGCCGCGAACAGGTCCTGCGTCGGCTTATCCCAGGAACACCGCAAGTTGGTGGACAGTTGTTCCAGCGCGGCGAGCCGCTCGGGTAGGTGAGCACGGACCGTAAACCGACGGAGGGCCTTCACACGTCACTACCTTACTGAGAATTGCGGCGGGCGCAGGGCGACCAAGTGACGGTTTACCGCGCGGTGTGTGACCGGACACTAGGGTGGGTATCGGGTTAGGTATTGGGGCGCAAAGAGGCTTCCCGACGAAAGGAAGTTCCCCCGACGAAAGGCATTCCGCGACGGAGCACACCGCGGTCTGGCCGCATAATCGGAACGGAGTATTCGGTGCCCGGTCGTGTCGAGATCGATAACGTCCAGCCCGTCGTCTCGTGTGGTGCGTACCCCGCCAAGGCAGTGGTCGGTGAGACAGTCCCGGTCAGCGCCGCGGTATGGCGGGAAGGTCATGAGGCGGTGGCGGCGACGCTGGTCGTGCGCTGCCTCGGGCCGCGCTACCCACAGGTGACCGAGGTGCGTCGGATCAAGGCGGTACAGGCTCCCGAAACAAGCTCTCTCGCCAGTTCTGAAGTCAGCCCCGCCGACACGCAACGGGTCAAACCGCAGCTGATTCCGATGACCATGGGACTGGAGCCCTTCGTTTTCCACGGTCAATTCACGCCCGACCGCGTCGGATTGTGGACCTTTCGGGTCGACGGCTGGGGTGACCCGATCCATACCTGGCGGCATGGGCTGGTAGCCAAGCTGGACGCCGGCCAGGGCGAAAAGGAACTGTCCAACGATCTGCTGGTCGGCGCCGCGCTGTTCGAGCGTGCCGCGACGGGCGTGCCCCGCGCGCAGCGCTGGCCGCTGATGGAAGCCGCGGCGGCGCTGCGACGCCCGGGGGATCCGGTGACCCGCTCCGCGCTCGCTTTAGGGCTGGGGGCGCCCGAAATCGACGAGATCTTGACCGACTATCCGCTGCGCGATCTGGTCACCCGCGGCGAGCAGTTCGGGGTCTGGGTGGATCGGCCGCTGGCCCGGTTCGGCGCGTGGTACGAGATGTTCCCCCGCTCCACCGGCGGCTGGGACGACGCCGGCAACCCGGTGCACGGTACCTTCGCCACCGCCGCGGCGGCGCTGCCACGCATCGCCGAGATGGGATTCGACGTGGTGTACCTGCCGCCGATCCATCCGATCGGCAAGGTGCACCGCAAGGGCCGCAACAACAACCCCTCCGCCGCGCCCGGAGAGGTGGGATCGCCGTGGGCCATCGGCAGCGACGAGGGTGGCCACGACGCCGTCCACCCCGACCTGGGCACCATCGACGATTTCGACGACTTCGTTGCCGCAGCGCGCGATCTGGGCATGGAGGTCGCCCTGGACCTGGCGCTGCAATGCGCACCCGATCATCCGTGGGCCCGCGACCACCGCCAGTGGTTCACCGAATTGCCGGACGGCACCATCGCCTACGCGGAGAATCCGCCGAAGAAGTATCAGGACATCTATCCGCTGAACTTCGACAACGACCCCGCGGGTCTCTACGACGAAGTGCTGCGCGTGGTCCGACACTGGATCGACCACGGCGTCAAGTTCTTTCGGGTCGACAATCCGCACACCAAGCCGCCCGACTTCTGGGCCTGGCTGATCGGTCAGCTCAAAGCCATCGACCCCGACGTGCTCTTTCTCTCCGAGGCATTCACACCGCCGGCCCGCCAGTACGGGCTGGCCAAGCTCGGTTTCACGCAGTCCTACAGCTACTTCACCTGGCGCACGGCCAAGTGGGAACTCACCGAGTTCGGCAACGACATCGCCGCACTCGCCGACTACCGCCGGCCGAACCTGTTCGTGAACACCCCGGACATCCTGCACGCCGTACTGCAGCACAACGGTCCGGGTATGTTCGCCATCCGCGCGGCGCTGGCGGCGACCATGAGTCCGGCGTGGGGCGTCTACTCCGGGTACGAACTCTTCGAGCACCGCGCCGTGCGGGAAGGCAGCGAGGAGTACCTGGACTCGGAGAAATACGAATTGCGTCCCCGCGACTTTGCCGGGGCGTTGGCCGAAGGCAGATCGCTGGAGCCGTTTATCGCGCGGCTCAACGCAATTCGCGGGTTGCACCCCGCGCTGCAGCAGCTGCGCACCATTCACTTCCACGACCTGGACAACGATGCATTGCTGGCCTACAGCAAGTTCGACCCGGCGACCGGCGACTGCGTGTTGGTCGTGGTGACTCTCAACGCCTTCGGGCCCGAGGAAGCGACGCTCTGGTTAGACATGCCGGCATTGGGTATGGAGCCATACGACCGGTTCTGGGTCCGCGACGAAATAACCGGCGAGGAATACCAATGGGGGCAAGCAAATTACGTTCGCATCGACCCTGGGCGGGCGGTCGCCCACATCATCAACATGCCGCTGATACCGGAAGAATCCCGAATCACGCTGCTACGCCGGAGGTGAGGGGCTATGAGCAGGGCTGACCAACTCCCCGGGACGCACCTGGCGCCGGGGCCCGACGATTTGGCGCGCCTGGTAGCCGGCGCGCACCACAATCCGCACGGCATCCTGGGCGCCCACGAGTACGGCGACTATACCGTCATCCGGGCGTACCGACCGAATGCGGTCGACGTCGTTGCTCTGGTCGGAGACGCCCGATATCCGCTGCAGCACCTCGATTCTGGCCTGTTCGCCGTGGCGTTGCCGTTCGTGGACCTCATCGATTACCGACTGCAGGTGAGCTACCGGGAATCCGACCCGTACACCGTGGCCGACGCCTACCGCTTCCTGCCGACCCTGGGCGAGGTCGACCTGCACCTGTTTGCCGAAGGTCGCCACGAGCGACTTTGGGAGGTCCTTGGTGCCCACCCCCGATCGTTCAAAACGGCCGACGGCGTTGTCGAAGGAGTCTCGTTCGCCGTGTGGGCGCCTAATGCCAAGGGCGTCAGTCTGGTCGGCGACTTCAATGGCTGGACCGGCAACGACGCCCCCATGCGGGTACTGGGCTCATCCGGGGTCTGGGAGTTGTTCTGGCCCGGTTTGCCGGTAGGCGGCCTGTACAAGTTCCGGGTACACGGCGCCGACGGAGTCATCACCGATCGGGCCGACCCGTTCGCCTTTGGTACCGAGGTGCCGCCGCAAACCGCATCACGGGTGACCACGAGCGATTACACCTGGGATGACGACGACTGGATGACGCGGCGCGCCCGGCGCAACCCGGTGTTTGATCCGATGAGCACCTACGAAGTCCACCTCGGCTCCTGGCGCCCCGGCCTGAGCTACCGCCAACTGGCGCGCGAGCTGACGGATTACGTTGCCGAACAAGGATTTACCCACATTGAGCTGTTGCCGGTCGCCGAGCACCCGTTCGGCGGCTCGTGGGGGTACCAGGTTACTTCGTACTACGCGCCCTCATCCCGCTTCGGCTCTCCTGACGATTTCCGCTCACTTGTCGATGCCCTGCACCAGGCCGGCATCGGCGTCATCGTGGACTGGGTGCCGGCGCACTTCCCGAAGGATGCGTGGGCGCTGGGCCGCTTTGACGGCACCCCGCTCTACGAGCACTCCGACCCTAAGCGCGGTGAGCAATTAGACTGGGGTACTTATGTTTTCGACTTCGGCCGCGCCGAGGTGCGCAACTTCCTGGTGGCCAACGCGTTGTACTGGCTCGAAGAATTCCACATCGACGGGTTGCGGGTGGACGCAGTGGCCTCAATGCTCTACCTGGACTACTCGCGCCCCGAGGGCGGCTGGACCCCGAACATCTATGGCGGCCGAGAGAACCTGGAAGCGGTGCAGTTTCTGCAGGAGATGAACGCCACCGCACACAAGGCGGCGCCGGGCATCGTCACCATCGCCGAGGAGTCGACGTCGTGGCCTGGGGTCACCCGGCCGACCAACCTTGGCGGCCTTGGCTTTTCGATGAAGTGGAACATGGGGTGGATGCACGACACGCTCGACTACGTCAGCCATGATCCGGTGCACCGCAGCTACCACCACCACGAGATGACGTTCTCGATGCTCTACGCCTTCAGCGAGAACTACGTGCTGCCGCTCAGCCACGACGAGGTAGTGCACGGCAAGGGCACGCTGTGGGGACGGATGCCCGGCAATAATCACGCCAAGGCAGCCGGGCTGCGCAGCCTGCTCGCCTACCAGTGGGCGCACCCCGGCAAGCAACTTCTGTTCATGGGCCAGGAATTCGGCCAACGCGCCGAATGGTCCGAGCAGCGCGGCTTGGATTGGTTCCAGCTCGACGAAAACGGCTTCTCCAACGGGGTTCTACGTCTGGTGCGCGACATCAACGACATCTACAGCAGCCGCCCGGCACTGTGGAGTCAAGACACCACCCCCGAGGGCTATTCGTGGATCGACGCCAATGACTCCGCCAACAACGTGCTGAGTTTCCTGCGGTACGGGAATGACGGCTCGATGCTGGCCTGCGTGTTCAATTTCTCTGGTGCAGAGCACAGTGGCTACCGACTCGGCTTGCCGCTTGCGGGCCGTTGGCGCGAGGTGCTGAACACCGACGCCACGGTCTACAACGGGTCGGGGATCGGTAACCTCGGCGGCGTCGACGCCACCGACGACCCGTGGCATGGCCGCCCGGCGTCGACGGTGCTGGTGCTGCCACCGACATCGGCCTTGTGGCTGGAACCTGAGTAGCGCGAGCAGACGCAAAAGCCCCTGCACGCTCGGCGTGTCGGCGGCTTTTGCGTCTGCTCGTCCTAATAAAGCTCGGGAACCAGGGCGGGAAGCGTAGTTCCAGAAAACGTAGCAAGAACTGAGAAGTAGCGCCTGAGGCGCGATATGATTCGCTGCCCCCATTGGTCGGTGGGTGGGCGAGCGATGCCCGGGGCACGTCATTGACGGTTGGTCGTGACCTGCTGAGAGGTGTCAAATGGCTTTTGTCATCGCAGTGCCGGAGATGGTGGCGGCCGCAGCCTCAGACTTAGCGAGCATCGGATCGACGCTTAGCGCGGCAAACACCGCGGCGGTGCCCCAGACGACGGGGGTGCTGGCAGCGGGCGCCGACGAGGTGTCATCGGCCATTGCTGCGCTGTTCGGGGCGCACGGCCGGGCATATGAGGCGCTGAGCGCGCAGGCGGCGCGGTTCCATGCCCAGTTTGTACAAGCCTTGAATGGGGGTGCGTCGTCGTATGCCGCCGCTGAGGCCGCCAACGCATCGCCCTTGCAGGCCCTGGAGCGGAACGCACTGAACGCGATCAACGCGCCCGCCCAGGGACTGTTGGGCCGCCCACTGATCGGCAACGGCGCTAACGCTGCGCCGGGGAGCGGGTTAGCCGGCGATGACGGCGGGATTTTGATCGGCAACGGCGGGGCCGGCGGGTCCGGCGCGCCCGGCCAGGTCGGCGGTAAGGGCGGGGCCGCGGGGCTGATCGGCAACGGCGGGGCCGGCGGCGCAGGGGGCGCCGCTGCCACCGCCACCGGCAATGGCGCAGCGGGCGGGGCCGGCGGCCAAGGCGGCCTACTATTCGGCTCCGGCGGCATCGGCGGGGCCGGCGGAAACCTGTCCGCCGCCAGCACTGCAGGGGCCGGTGGGACCGGCGGCGCCGGCGGCGCCGCTGGGCTGTTCGGGGGCAACGCCGGCGTAGGCGGTGCCGGCGGTGCCAGCTTGGACGGCGGGGGCGGCGGAGCAGGCGGCCGTGGCGGCCTGTTCACGTCCGGCGGCGCTGGTGGGAACGGCGGGATTGGCGTCGGAGGCACGGTCGCCGGTGCCGGCGGGGACGGCGGTGCCGGAGGGCTATTCGGTTCCGGCGGTACCGGCGGCACCGGCGGGACCGGCCTCAACCACGTGGCCGGCGGGGACGGAGGGGACGGCGGCAGCGCTGGGACGTTCTCCCTCGGCACTGGGGGCTCCGGCGGCACCGGCGGGACAGGCGACAAGGCTCTCGGCGGGACCGGCGGCACCGGCGGGGCCGGCGGACTCTTCGCCTCGGGCGGCTCCGGCGGGACTGGCGGGCTTGGCGACGACAGCGGCTCGGTCGGCGGGACCGGCGGGACCGGCGGTAACGGCGGCGTTCTCGCCGGCTCCGGCGGCGCCGGCGGCTCCGGCGGTAGCGCCTTATCCAGTGGGAACGGTGGGCATGGCGGTAACGCCGGCCTGTTCTCCGGCTCCGGCGGCAACGGCGGCGCGGGCGGGATTGGGGAAGACGGCGACGGCGGGGCCGGCGGGGCCGGCGGCAAGGCCGGGGCGATCGGCAACGGTGGCGATGGCGGGGCCGGCGGGGAGACTCTGTCTACGTCGTCGTCGGCCACGGGCGGCAAGGGCGGCGACGGCGGTGCCGGCGTGCTGATCGGCGACGGCGGCAACGGCGGCAACGGCGGGCCAGGGCCGAACACGGGCGCGGGCGGCAACGGCGGCACCGGAGGCCTCATCGGCAAGGCCGGGAACAACGGAAAGTCGTCGTAGCCGGCCGGCCCGCGGCCGCCGTAGAAACCGGACTAGGGCGAGCAGACGCAAAAGCCTCCGCACGCCAGGCGTGTCGGGCGCTTTTGCGTCTGCTCGCTAGTAAAGCGCGTTGGCGAGGTTGCGCCGGCCGGCAATGACGTCGGGATCGGCAGGATCGAAAAGCTCGAACAGCTCGATCAGCCGGGTGCGTACCCGGGTGCGCTCATCGCCAGATGTGCGTCGCACCAACGCAATCAGGCGGTCGAACGCAGCAGTGACATCCTGGTTGAGAATCTGCACGTCGGCCGCCGCGAGCGCCGCCTCGAGGTCATCCGGAGCGCCATCGGCGATCACCACCGCGTCGGGTCGCTGTTCGGTTGCGCGCGTGAGGAAGTCGATCTGCCGGATCGCGGCCTTGGCTTCGGCGCTGCCCGGATCGACATCCAGGATCGCCTGATATGACTCCCGTGCGGCGGTGAAGTCGCCTTCCTCGAGCTGCTGGCGCGCCTGTGCAACCACTGGGTCTACCTCAGCAACGCCCTCGGAATCCGTTGGTCCCCTGAGCTTTCCGACCGTCGCCGACAGCAGGGAGTCCAACCAGCGGCGCAGCTGATCGGCGGCCTGCGGACCCTGGAAGCTCGAGATCGGCTGTCCCGCAGCCAACGCC
Organism: uncultured Actinomycetota bacterium; assembly: GCA_963840045.1. Lineage (GTDB taxonomy): Bacteria > Actinomycetota > Actinomycetes > Mycobacteriales > Mycobacteriaceae > Mycobacterium. Next base: position 254,169 of record CAWIXL010000003.1, read on the forward strand.
ACCACGGTCGGCACCGCTTCGACACCGAATATCCGGGCCACCCTCGGTGCCGCGTCGACGTTGACCGTCGCCAGTGACCACTTGCCGGTGTCAGCCGCAGCCAGGCCGGACAGGGTGTCGAGCAGCTCGACGCACACCTCGCTGCGCGGTGACCACAACAGCACCACTACCGGCACTTCGTCGGACCGGGCAATAACCTCGTCTTCGAAATTGGCCTCGGTAATCTCCGTAACACCGGGTCCCGCTGATCCGCCAGCGCCTGCGCCACTCGGCGCGGCAGGCTGCTGTGCCCTCTGTTTGAGGCCGGACAGGTCGACCGCGCCGGCCATGGCAGGCCCGATCGGGGGTCGCGAACGTGTCACGTCCTCAAGTCTGTCACGACGCGTTGGTCATCGACTCACCCGGTCGTGCGGAGCAAGCGAGAATTCGGGCAACCATCCCCGCTTCAGGGACGCCGATCGCCGGGTATGACCAATATCACATCAACCCCGCCGGATACCGTCCCAGCAACATCGGCGAGACCGCCGGGACCCGACTAACCGGCCCGCAGGATCAGCGCGTCGCCCTGCCCGCCGGCGCCGCACAGAGCGGCAACCCCGTAGCCGGAACCCCGGCGCGCCAACTCCAGCGCCACGTGCAGCGCGATTCGGGCTCCCGACATGCCGATAGGGTGCCCGACGGCAATCGCACCACCGTTGACGTTCACGATCTCGGGATTCACGCCGAGTTCCTTCATCGATGCCAGCGCCACCGCTGCGAACGCTTCATTGATCTCCACGACATCGAGTTGGTCCACTGAGAGGCCCTCGCGATCAAGCGCCTTTTTGATCGCGTTGGCCGGTTGTGATTGCAGTGTCGAATCCGGTCCAGCTACCACTCCGTGCGCACCGATCTCGACCAGCCAGGTCAGCCCGAGCTCCTGGGCCTTTGCCTTGTTCATCACAACAACGGCGGCCGCCCCGTCGGAGATCTGGGATGCCGAGCCCGCGGTGATGGTGCCGTCCTTGCGAAACGCCGGTTTGAGACCGGCCAGCGATTCGGCGGTGGTGTTGGCGCGGATACCCTCGTCCTCGCTGAACTGCAGCGGGTCGCCCTTACGCTGCGGGATATTCACCGGCACGACCTCGTCGTTGAAGACGCCGTCCTTCCACGCCGCGGCCGCCTTCTGATGCGACCCCGCAGCGTATTCGTCCTGTTCCTGGCGGGTGAACTTGTCGAGATCGTTGCGCTGCTCGGTCAGCGCGCCCATCGGCTGGTCAGTGAAGACGTCGTGTAGGCCGTCGTAGGCCATGTGGTCCAAGACCGTCACATCGCCGTACTTGTACCCCGCCCGGCTGTCCATCAACAGGTGGGGCGCCCTGGTCATGGACTCCTGGCCACCGGCCACCACCACATCGAACTCGCCGGCGCGAATGAGCTGGTCAGCGAGTGCAATTGCGTCGATACCGGACAGACACATCTTGTTGATGGTCAGCGCCGGAACATCCCAGCCGATGCCGGCCGCCACTGCCGCCTGCCGGGCGGGCATCTGACCGGCGCCGGCGGTCAACACCTGGCCCATGATCACGTACTCGACCAGCGACGCGGGCGCCTCGATATTGGGGAAGGCCTTCTCCAGCGCGGCGGCGATCGCGATGCCGCCCAGGTCACTCGCTGAAAAATCCTTCAGGGAACCCATCAACTTGCCGATGGGCGTCCGCGCTCCAGCAACGATCACCGATGTCGTCATGCCTACCTCCTGGGCCGTCTCCTGGGCGTCTCGGAAGGCCGATTCGACCTACCGGAGAAGCGCAATCTTGCCCGCCAGGTTACCGTTATGTGATGACGACCGATCAAGCTGACGCCCGTCAGGTTTTGGCAGCCTCTTTGGTTAACGGCCTCGATCACGTGGGAATAGCCGTCGTCGACCTCGACGCGTCGATCGAGTGGTATCACGACCACCTCGGCATGATCCTGGTGCACGAAGAAGTCAACGATGACCAGGGAATCCGCGAGGCGATGCTGTCTGTGCCCGGGACCACGGCGCAGATCCAGTTGATGGCCCCACTCGACGAGTCGTCAGTGATAGCAAAGTTCTTGGACAAGCGCGGACCGGGCATCCAACAGCTGGCTTGCCGAGTCGGCGATCTCGACGCGCTGTGCCGGCGCCTGCGCTCGCAGGGTGTGCGGCTGGTCTACGAAACGGCCAGGCGTGGCACGGCAAACTCACGGATCAACTTCATCCACCCCAAAGATGCCGGCGGGGTACTGATCGAGTTGGTGGAGCCGGCTAAATAGCAGCCGGACAAACTGAGGACCACCACAAATTTAGGACCACTTTCGGGTCGGAGCGCGTGTTGCGCGGTTGGCCCAGCACGGCGTGTGCCAGTGTCGCCGATCTTCCCGGGCCGGCTGCGTCGGATCAGCAGGCCATACCACCACATGCGCAGTGCCGGAACGGATTTCGTGGTCGCATCCGGGACAGCGATAGGTCTTGACCGCGCGGGACGCGGCGACCGGACTTACTTCGTACTCGTAGCCGTCGGGCCCAGTCTCCACCCGGCGCAGAATTGGCGACAGCGTTGCCGGCTGCTGCCGGCGTGGCGGGGTACGGCGCCGAGCCATCCCACCAGCTTAGTCGGGCAACTCAGAACAGCCGGTACTCGTCGCTGTCCATACCGCGCATCTGGTCGTAATCCAGTGTCAGGCAACGGATACCGCGGTCAGTGGCCAATGTACGGGCCTGCGGCTTGATCTGTTGAGCCGCGAACACTCCCTTTACCGGCGCGAGAACACTGTCGCGGTTGAGCAACTCGAGATACCGGGTGAGCTGCTCCACACCGTCAATCTCGCCGCGCCGCTTGATCTCCACTGCGACACTGCCGCCTCGTTCATCGCGGCACAGCAGGTCGACCGGCCCGATCGCGGTCATGTACTCGCGGCGGACCAACGTGTATCCCGCGCCCAGCAGTTGGACGTGTTCGGCCAGCAATGCCTGTAGATGGGCTTCCACGCCGTCCTTGACCAACCCCGGGTCCACACCCAGGTCGTGGCTCGAGTCGTGCTCGATCTCCTCGATCGTGATGCGCAGCTGTTCGCCCGCCTTGTTCTCAACGACCCACACGGGGGACTCACCGCTCGACTCTTCGCTCGTCCAGCACGGCGGGCTCATCCAATTCAACGGCTTATACGCGCGGTCGTCAGCGTGCACGCTCACCGAACCGTCCGCCTTGAACAGCAGCAACCTGCGGGCGGATGGTAGGTGCGCGGTAAGCCGGCCAACGTAGTCGACGGTGCACTGGGCAATCACTAGACGCACCCGACTCACCTTAGAGCGTGGCCGACAAATTAGGCTGACGCATAATGTCGGCCAAAAAGAGCACGTCGGCCCAAAAGAACACGTCGTCCAACAAGAGGACGCCGGCCAAAAAGTCGGTGGCGCAACGCTTGGGCCGGGTGCTTGAGACGTTGACCCGGCAGAGCGGCCGGCTGTCGGAAACCCCCGCGTACGGTTCCTGGCTGCTTGGCCGGGTGTCGGAGAACCAGCAACGCCGCCGCGTGCGGATCCAGATAATCTTGACCGTCCTTGTCCTGGCGGCGAATCTGATCGGGATCGCCGTCAACGTGCTGCTGGTGACCGTCGCCATTCCCCAACCGAGCGTGTTTACCGACGCGCCCGCGTGGCTCACGTTCGGCGTCGTACCGGGCTACATCGTTTTTGCGTTGGCGCTGGGCACGTACGCAATTACGCGACGCACCGTGCTCGCACTGCGCTGGGCGATCGAGGAACGCGCACCGACCCACGAAGACGAGCGCAATACCTTTCTGGCCGCGTGGCGAGTCGCGACGGGCGATCTCATTCTGTGGGGAATCGGCGCGGCGCTGTTCACGACCCTCTACGGCATGGTCAACACGCAGTTCATCCCACGGTTCCTGATCACGGTGGCCTTTTGCGGCCTGCTGGTCTCCACTGGTACCTATCTGCTCACCGAGTTCGCGTTGCGCCCGGTGGCCGCACAGGCGCTCGAGGCAGGTCCACCGCCGCGACGTTTGACGGCGGGCATCATGGGCCGAACCACGGTGGTGTGGCTGATGGGTTCCGGCGTTCCCATCGTCGGCATCGCACTGCTCGCCGTGTTCCAGCTCTCGATGCGGAATCTGACCGAGACCGAATTCGCGGTCGGCGTGTTGATCGTGGCGGCGGCAACATTCGTATTCGGGTTCATCCTGATGTGGATCATGGCCTGGCTGACGGCGACACCGGTGCGGATGGTGCGTGCGGCGCTGCAGCGTGTCGAGCAGGGCGATCTGCGCGGAGACCTGGTGGTGTTCGACGGGACGGAGCTCGGCGAGCTGCAGCGCGGTTTTAACGCGATGGTCGACGGTCTGCGCGAGCGTGAACGCGTGCGCGATCTTTTCGGCCGCCACGTCGGGCGCGAAGTCGCCGCCGCCGCCGAACGCGAGAAACCGAAACTGGGTGGCGAAGAACGTCATGTGGCCGTGGTGTTCATCGACATCATCGGCTCCACCAAGTTGGTCACCAGCCGACCTCCAGCCGACGTCGTCCAGCTGCTGAACCGGTTCTTCACGATCGTCGTCGAGGAGGTCGACCGGCATTGCGGGCTGGTCAACAAGTTCGAGGGTGACGCGTCACTGGCGATCTTCGGGGCCCCCAACCACCTCGACTGCCCCGAAGACGCGGCGCTGGCCGCCGCGCGGGCCATGGCTGACCGGCTGGCCGACGAAATGCCCGAGTGTCCGGCCGGCATCGGCGTGGCGGCGGGACAGGTCGTTGCGGGCAATGTCGGCGCCAAAGAGCGGTTCGAGTACACCGTGATCGGTGAACCGGTCAACGAGGCGGCCCGGCTGTGCGAACTCGCGAAATCACGTCCGGGCAAGTTACTGGCTTCGTCGGAGACACTGGACGGCGCGAGCGAAAGTGAGCGCGAGCATTGGTCTTTGGGGAGGCACGTGAAGCTTCGCGGGCACGACCAGCGTACCCAGCTGGCGTCGCCAGTCGAGCCGGCCAAGCCGCGCAAATAATCCCGCATCGCCGGCGGCAGGCTACCGACGGCCCCACTTCGATGTCGCCTTTCCTCCTCGATCTGTTCTTCGAGCGTGTCGCGACAAATTAGGCTGACTTCACAATGCCCAAGACGACCATGGCACAACGCCTGGGCCGGGTGCTCGAAACGGTGACCCGTCAGAGCGCCCGGCTGCCGGAAACCCATGCGTACGGATCCTGGTTACTTGGGCGGGTGTCGGAAAGCCAACGCCGTCGGCGGGTACGCATCCTGACCATCTTGACCGTCCTCATCATGGGGGCGAACCTGATCGGGATTGCGGTTGACGCGCTGTTTGTCGCGGTCGTGATTCCCGAACCGAGCGTCTTCCACGACGCGCCGAGGTGGCTCACCTTCGTAGTGATGCCGACATGGGTCGTTTTTGTCCTGGCGCTGGGTACGTACTGGATTACCCGACGGACAGTGTCCGCGATGCGCTGGGCGCTCGAGGAGCGCAAACCCACCCCCACTGACGAGCGAAACATCTTCCTGGCCCCGTGGCGCGTCGCGGTCGTCGAGCTCATCCTGTGGGGAGCCAGTGGGGCGCTGGCGACGACCCTCTACGGTTTGGTCAACCGCCTGTTCATCCCGAGATTCGTGTTCGTGGTAAGCATTTGCGGCGTTCTGGTCGCCACTAGCAGCTTTCTGCTCACCGAGTTTGCGCTGCGCCCGGTGGCCGCTCAGGCGCTCGAGGCGGGACGACCGCCACGGCGATTGATGGCGGGCATCATGGGCCGAACGATGGTGGTCTGGTTCGTCAGTTCGGCATTGCCCATCATCGCCATCGCCCTGGGGTCGATGTTCCAGATCCTGATTCATCAGATCACCTACGTTCAATTCTTGGTGGTCGTGATGTTCGTGTCCGTCGCAGTGTTGATCCTCGGGTGCATCCTGATGTGGATCCTGGCCTGGCTGACGGCGACGCCGGTGCGGGTGGTGTGCGCCGCACTGCAGCGTGTCGAGCAGGGCGATTTGCGGGGCAACCTGGTGGTATTCGACGGGACCGAGCTGGGTGAGCTACAACGTGGTTTCAACGCGATGGTCGACGGGCTGCGTGAGCGCGAACGCGTGCGCGATCTTTTCGGCCGCCATGTCGGCCGCGAAGTCGCCGCCGCCGCCGAACGCGATAAACCGAAACTGGGTGGGGAAGAACGTCATGTCGCCGTGGTGTTCATCGACATCATCGGCTCGACGAAATTGGTCACCAGCCAACCTCCAGCCGATGTCGTTCACCTGCTGAACCGGTTCTTCACGATCGTCGTCGAGGAGGTCGACCGGCATTGCGGGTTGGTCAACAAGTTCGAGGGCGACGCATCACTGGCGATCTTCGGCGCCCCGCTCCAGCTCGACTGCCCCGAAGACGAAGCGCTGGCCGCCGCGCGGGCGATGGCGGACCGGTTGGCCAACGAAATGCCCGAGTGCCAGGCCGGCATCGGCGTCGCCGCGGGACAGGTCGTCGCCGGCAATATCGGCGCCAAAGAAAGGTTCGAGTACACCGTGATCGGCGAGCCGGTCAACGAGGCGGCGCGACTGTGCGAGTTAGCGAAATCGGCCCCCGGCAAATTGCTGGCTTCGTCGCAGACCTTGGACGGCGCGAGCGAAAGTGAGCGCGGACGCTGGTCTTTGGGTAGCCACGTGAAGCTTCGCGGGCACGAGCAACCAACCCGGCTGGCGTCGCCGATCGAGGCGGTCAAGCTAGGCGAGTAACCCGCTACCGGGCGGTCGGACCTCAGAGGCCGGCGGAGAAATCGGCGGTGAGCCAGCGATCGGGGCGGATAGTGAACAACACGCTCTCCTGATTTTCCAGGCTACCGACGAACGCGCGCCCGACCTCCTCGCCCAGGTAACGAATCGCGATCGCTTCGCGCACCTCCAATGGTGTGGGCGTGGTGGTTTCGACGACGGTGCCCTCGACGACAACGTACTGGTACGGCGGCTCTTCGCGCTGTACGACCAGCGTGACCGCACCGGCCTGCTCGATGAGCCTGGACTTGCGAGACGACGCACCGGTGTTGACCCGGATGCTTCCGCCAGGGGTGTAGTCGTACCAGATCGGCACGCTGGCCGGCGGACGGCCATCGACGGCAGCGACGGACAACACCGCCACATGCTTTGCCGCGAGGAATTCCTGACGTGCGGTCTCGGTGAAGGGTTCCATGCCGATCCCAACGAGCCAGCCGCGGAGGCTTATTCCTGCGGGCGAAACAACCTCTGCCGCAGCTACTTTCGAGTCAGCTCAGATCGGCGGTGAGGTAGCTGATGGCGCGCCGAAACTCCGCCAATATCTCGTGATCGGGCAGCTCGAATCCGTTGGCGGCATAGAGGTTTTCGGTGGTGTGTTTGGTTACCTGCCAACCGTTGGATTCCAGGTGTTCGGCGGCAGGGCGGCGCGGACCGAGCCACACCAAGTCGGCGACGTCGACGTCCAGTCCGTGCTTGCGCCAAGCAGCCCGCATGGACCGAGCGCGCTCGTCGGTGAAAACTCCCATGTCGGTGATGTTTTCCGTGGCCAGCCTGCTGCCCCTCGCGCTGAGTGCGGTGATGTTGTCCAGTAGGCCGTCCTGGGCCGCCGGTGGGAGGTAGGGCAGCAGTCCCTCAGCGATCCATGCGGTGGGTGCGGTCGCGTCGAAGAAGTTGTCGCGCAACGCGACGGGCCAGTCGTCACGCAGGTCGATGCCGACGGCGCGGCGTTCGGCGGTCGGTTCGGCCCCGAGCTGGGCCAGCGTGGCGCCTTTGAAAGTGATCACCTCGGGCTGGTCGACCTCGAACACCACCGTGCCGACCGGCCACGGCAACCGGTAGGCCCGCGCGTCCAGGCCGGAAGCCAAAATGACGACCTGGCGTATGCCGGCGTTGGTCGCGGTGAGCAAGAAATCGTCGAAAAACCTGGTGCGCACCGTCATCTGCTCGCTGCGCTGCTGCAGGTTCAACGGCGCATCGTCATCGTCGAGAGGAATTTCGCCGTCCAGCATGCGCGTGAAAAACGGGTGTCCGACCGCACGCACCAACGGTTCCGCGAACCGGTCAGCAAGCAACGGATCCGGCCCACGAGAAGCTAGCGCTCGGGAGGCAGCCACCATCGTTGCCGTCGCCCCCACACTGGAAGCCAGATCCCAGGTGTCCCCCTCGGTACGTGCCGGACCAACTGATGACACCCGTTCCTCCATGTTTCACGCCGGCCGGGCCGGAAGGTCGATACTTAGCTAGCTTAACGGACCGGCTGCCGGATCGGCCCAGCCACGTTGATGTCGTTTTTCCGCCAGTCTTGTCGGTGGGCAGGTGTAACTGTGGAAGCGTGCACGAGGATTTCGAACGCTGCTACCGAGCGGTCCAGTCCAAGGACGCTCGGTTCGACGGCTGGTTCGTCACCGCGGTGCTGACGACCCGAATCTATTGCCGACCCAGTTGCCCCGTGCGCCCACCGTTCGCCCGTAATGTGCGATTCCTACCGACCGCCGCGGCCGCTCAACGAGCAGGCTTTCGGGCGTGCAAGCGATGCCGCCCCGACGCCTCTCCGGGTTCTCCCGAATGGAATGTGCGCGGTGACGTTGTCGCACGGGCAATGCGGCTGATCGCCGACGGCACGGTGGATCGCGAGGGCGTCGGCGGCCTTGCCGCCCGCGTCGGGTACACCACACGTCAACTGGAGCGACTCTTGCAGGCCGAGGTCGGCGCCGGCCCGCTCGCGCTGGCACGAGCGCAACGAACCCAGACCGCCCGGGTATTAATCGAGACCACAGACCTGCCGTTCGGCGACGTCGCATTCGCCGCCGGGTTTTCCAGCATCCGGCAGTTCAACGACACGGTGCGTCTGGTGTTCGAAACCACGCCGACCGCTTTGCGCACACGCGCAGCGACCCGGTCCGGGTCCCTGAAACCCGGAGCCACCTCACCGGGGACATTGTCGCTGCGGCTACCGGTGCGCACCCCGTTCGCCTACGAGGGCGTATTCGGCCACCTGGCCGCCGGCGCCGTGCCCGGCTGCGAGGAGGTCCGCGACGGTACGTACCGACGTAGTCTGCGGCTACCGTCTGGCAACGCCGTGGTCAGCCTGACGCCGGCTGTCGATCATGTCCGCTGCCGTCTTGTGCTCGACGACTTCCGCGACCTCACCACAGCGATCGCCCGCTGTCGACGGCTCTTGGATCTCGATGCCGACCCCGAAGCGGTCGTCGAAGCGCTTACCGCCGACCCGGACCTGGCACCGGTGGTGACAAAGGCGCCGGGACAACGCATTCCGCGCACGGTCGACGAGGCTGAACTCGCCGTGCGCGCGGTGCTGGGCCAACAGGTGTCGACGAAGGCCGCGCGAACCCACCTGGCCAGGCTGGTCGCCGCCTACGGGCAGCCGGTCCACGATCCTGAGGGCACATTGACCCATACCTTCCCGTCGGTCGATCAGCTCTTGGAAAGCGGGCCGATCGATCCCATCCATCTGGCCGTCCCCGAGAGCCGACGACGGACCCTTGACGCCCTCGTCGCCGGCCTTGCCGACGGCAGCGTCGGCCTGGACGCCGGGTGCGACTGGGAAAGTGCCCGCGCACAGTTGCTGAGCCTGCCGGGGATTGGCCCTTGGACTGCAGAGATCATCGCGATGCGCGGGCTTGGCGACCCGGACGCCTTTCCCGCCAGCGATCTTGGCCTTCGTCTGGCCGCCAAGCAGTTGGGCCTGCCCACGGGACAACGCACGCTCGTCGAGCACAGCGTCCGCTGGCGTCCCTGGCGCTCCTACGCCGTCCAGCATCTCTGGACCACGCTCGATCATTCGGTAAACCAATGGCCGCTCGAATCTCCAAGGGGGATTGCATGATTTATTACCGCACCATCGAAAGCCCGATTGGGCCGTTGACCCTGGCTGGGCGCGGCTGCGCATTGACGAATCTGCGGATGGTCGACCAGACCTACGAACCAAACCGCTCCGGCTGGACGGCGGATCACGAGGTGTTCGACGACGCGGTCGACCAACTCAATGCCTATTTCGCCGGCGACCTTACCGATTTCGATATCGAACTCGATTTGCGCGGCACCGAATTCCAGCAGCGGGTATGGAAGGCGCTGCTGACGATCCCGTACGGGGAAACGCGATCCTATGGTGAAATCGCTGAACAAATCGGCGCTCCCGGTTCCGCACGCGCGGTCGGATTGGCCAACGGTCACAACCCCATCGCGATCATCGTCCCGTGCCATCGGGTAATTGGCGCCAGCGGAAGCCTTACCGGTTACGGCGGCGGACTCGGCCGGAAGAAAACCCTGCTCGAATTAGAGAAAAGCCGGACATCGATAAATTTGACGCTGTTCGATTAGCGCTCACGCGGCATAATTGCATGCAAAAACACCCCCTATGCAGGGGGTGTTTTTGTGTATGTTCGGCGGTGTCCTACTTTTCCACCCGGATTGGGCAGTATCATCGGCGCTGACAGGCTTAGCTTCCGGGTTCGGGATGGGACCGGGCGTTTCCCTGTCGCTGTGGCCGCCGTAACTCTATTTATTTTTCATTCAAGTGTATTGATGGGGGGTGTGGTGTCGCACGACAATTAAGTCGTGAACACTGGATTCGTGGTTGCGATTTCGTTCTTGCGTGTTGGTAAGTTTTCGGCCGGTTAGTGCCAGTTCCCTGCACTCATTGCTGAGCTTCCAGGTCTGGCCTATCGATCCCGTGTTCTGCGGGGGGCCTTATCCCTCTAAAAGGGTGAGAAGCCTGATCTTGGAGAAGGTTTCCCGCTTAGATGCTTTCAGCGGTTATCCTGTCCGAACGTAGCTATCCAGCGGTGCCCCTGGTGGGACAACTGGTGCACTAGAGGTTCGTCCGTCCCGGTCCTCTCGTACTAGGGACAGGTTTCCTCAAGCTTCTGACGCGCGCGGCGGATAGAGACCGAACTGTCTCACGACGTTCTAAACCCAGCTCGCGTGCCGCTTTAATGGGCGAACAGCCCAACCCTTGGGACCTGCTCCAGCCCCAGGATGCGACGAGCCGACATCGAGGTGCCAAACCATCCCGTCGATATGGACTCTTGGGGAAGATCAGCCTGTTATCCCCGGGGTACCTTTTATCCGTTGAGCGACACCCCTTCCACTCAGAGGTGCCGGATCACTAATCCCGACTTTCGTCCCTGCTTGACTTGTAAGTCTCGCAGTCAAGCTCCCTTGTGCATTTACACTCAACACCTGATTGCCGTCCAGGTTGAGGGAACCTTTGGGCGCCTCCGTTACATTTTAGGAGGCAACCGCCCCAGTTAAACTACCCGCCAGGCACTGTCCGTGAACCGGGTATACGGTTCGACGTTAGGTATCCAATACGATCAGAGTGGTATTTCAACAACGACTCCACCTCAACTAGCGTCAAAGCTTCACAGTCTCCCACCTATCCTACACAAACCGTACCGAACACCAATACCAAGTTGTAGTAAAGGTCCCGGGGTCTTTTCGTCCTGCCGCGCGTAACGAGCATCTTTACTCGTAGTGCAATTTCGCCGAGTCTATGGTTGAGACAGTTGAGAAGTCGTTACGCCATTCGTGCAGGTCGGAACTTACCCGACAAGGAATTTCGCTACCTTAGGATGGTTATAGTTACCACCGCCGTTTACTGGGGCTTAAATTCTCCGCTTCACCCTTGCGAGTTAACGGGTCCTCTTAACCTTCCAGCACCGGGCAGGCGTCAGTCCGTATACATCGTCTTGCGACTTCGCACGGACCTGTGTTTTTAGTAAACAGTCGCTTCTCACTGGTTTCTGCGACCGAATCCCGCTCCCACCGCAGGGTGTTCACGGTATTCCGGTCCCCCTTCTCCCGAAGTTACGGGGGCATTTTGCCGAGTTCCTTAACCATAGTTATCTCGTACGCCTTGGTATGCTCTACCTGACCACCTGTGTCGGTTTGGGGTACGGGCCATGTGTGTGCTCGCTAGAGGCTTTTCTTGGCAGCAGAGGATCACCGAATTCGCCTCAATCGGCTATGCATCACCTCTCAGGATTAATGAGCGACGGATTTTCCTATCGCTCTCCCTACAGGCTTACCCCAGTGTTACCACTTACTGGTACGGCTACCTTCCTGCGTCACCCCTTCGCTTGACTACTACCAACGAAGTTTCCACGCAGCCCCGAACCTCCATGCCCCCGAAGGGGAATGGTCGATCCGGTTTTGGGTGGTTAGTACCGCTGATTCGTCAGGGACGCCCACACACGGGTACGGGAATATCAACCCGTTGTCCATCGACTACGCCTGTCGGCCTCGCCTTAGGTCCCGACTCACCCTGGGCGGACTGGCCTGGCCCAGGAACCCTTGGTCTTACGGCGGGCAAGGTTCTCACTTGCCTTATCGCTACTCATGCCTGCATTCTCACTCCCCCACACTCCACCACCGGTCACCCAATGGCTTCGCTGCATGAGGGACGCTCCCCTACCCAACCTTTCGGTTGCCGCGGCTTCGGCGGTGTGCTTGAGCCCCGCTACATTATCGGCGCACAATCACTTGACCAGTGAGCTATTACGCACTCTTTCAAGGGTGGCTGCTTCTAAGCCAACCTCCTGGTTGTCTTTGCGACTGCACATCCTTTCCCACTTAGCACACGCTTAGGGGCCTTAGCCGGCGATCTGGGCTGTTTCCCTTTCGACGTACGGAGCTTATCCCCCGCCGTCTCACTGCCACGCTATACACCACGGCATTCGGAGTTTGGCTGACGTCAGTAACCTAGTAGGGCCCATTGGCCATCCAGTAGCTCTACCTCCGTGGTGAAACACGTAACGCTGCACCTAAATGCATTTCGGGGAGAACCAGCTATCACGGAGTTTGATTGGCCTTTCACCCCTACCCACAACTCATCCCCTCAGTCTTCAACCTAAGTGGGTTCGGGCCTCCACGCGGTCTTACCCGCGCTTCACCCTGGCCATGGGTAGATCACTCCGCTTCGGGTCCAGAACACGCCACTACACCCCTTACGGGGATACGCCCTATTCAGACTCGCTTTCGCTGCGGCTACCCCTCAACGGGTTAACCTCGCGACATGTCCCTGACTCGCAGGCTCATTCTTCAAAAGGCACGCCATCACCCCACGAGGAGGCTCTGACGGATTGTAGGCACACGGTTTCAGGTACTCTTTCACTCCCCTCCCGGGGTACTTTTCACCATTCCCTCACGGTACTAATCCGCTATCGGTCATCGAGAAGTATTTAGGCTTACCGGGTGGTCCCGGCAGATTCACAGCAGATTCCACGGGCCCGCTGCTACTCGGGAATTGATACAAGGCAGGTGTCGGGTTTTCGCGTACCGGGCTCTCACCGTCTACGGCAGACCATCCCAGGCCACTTCCGCTAACCACGACACTTTCTGACTACCCCTCAGCCAGGTAGAGCTGAGACGTATCAATCCCACAACCCCGCACACACAACCCCTACCCGGTTACCCATGCGTGCGGTTTAGCCATGTTCCGCGTTCGCTCGCCACTACTAGCGGAATCACAATTGTTTTCTTCTCCTACGGGTACTGAGATGTTTCACTTCCCCGCGTTCCCTCCCGCACCCTATATATTCAGATGCGGGTAACACGACATAACTCGTGCTGGGTTTCCCCATTCGGAAATCCTCGGATCAACGCTCGGTTGACAGCTCCCCGAGGCATATCGCAGCCTCCCACGTCCTTCATCGGCTCTCGATGCCAAGGCATCCACCATGCGCCCTTATTCACTTACTTACACACAAAAACCAAAGAATAAAAATTACACATTTATGAATACGCCACCGCTCCGATCTACGGAGGGCAACGCATCCAATAGATGCTCGCAACCACTATCCAGTTCTCAAACACCACACCCCACCACCAAGATGGTGGGACAACATCCTTAGACTAAGGGTGTTGCCTCAGGACCCAATAGTGTGTCTGGCTTTTCGTTTGCTGTTGTGCACCCGGTCCTCATCCACTACAGATGAGATCCCCTCACGGCTTACACCCCACCAATTGGAGTGTTTTTCGTGGTGCTCCTTAGAAAGGAGGTGATCCAGCCGCACCTTCCGGTACGGCTACCTTGTTACGACTTCGTCCCAATCGCCGATCCCACCTTCGACAGCTCCCTCCCAAAGGGTTAGGCCACTGGCTTCGGGTGTTACCGACTTTCATGACGTGACGGGCGGTGTGTACAAGGCCCGGGAACGTATTCACCGCAGCGTTGCTGATCTGCGATTACTAGCGACTCCGACTTCACGGGGTCGAGTTGCAGACCCCGATCCGAACTGAGACCGGCTTTAAAAGGATTCGCTTAACCTTGCGGTATCGCAGCCCTTTGTACCGGCCATTGTAGCATGTGTGAAGCCCTGGACATAAGGGGCATGATGACTTGACGTCATCCCCACCTTCCTCCGAGTTGACCCCGGCAGTCTCTCACGAGTCCCCGCCATTACGCGCTGGCAACATGAGATAAGGGTTGCGCTCGTTGCGGGACTTAACCCAACATCTCACGACACGAGCTGACGACAGCCATGCACCACCTGCACACAGGCCACAAGGGAACGCCTATCTCTAGACGCGTCCTGTGCATGTCAAACCCAGGTAAGGTTCTTCGCGTTGCATCGAATTAATCCACATGCTCCGCCGCTTGTGCGGGCCCCCGTCAATTCCTTTGAGTTTTAGCCTTGCGGCCGTACTCCCCAGGCGGGGTACTTAATGCGTTAGCTACGGCACGGATCCCAAGGAAGGAAACCCACACCTAGTACCCACCGTTTACGGCGTGGACTACCAGGGTATCTAATCCTGTTCGCTCCCCACGCTTTCGCTCCTCAGCGTCAGTTACTGCCCAGAGACCCGCCTTCGCCACCGGTGTTCCTCCTGATATCTGCGCATTCCACCGCTACACCAGGAATTCCAGTCTCCCCTGCAGTACTCCAGTCTGCCCGTATCGCCCGCACGCTCACAGTTAAGCCGTGAGATTTCACGAACAACGCGACAAACCACCTACGAGCTCTTTACGCCCAGTAATTCCGGACAACGCTCGCACCCTACGTATTACCGCGGCTGCTGGCACGTAGTTGGCCGGTGCTTCTTCTCCACCTACCGTCAATCCGAGAAACCCCGGACCTTCGTCGATGGTGAAAGAGGTTTACAACCCGAAGGCCGTCATCCCCCACGCGGCGTCGCTGCATCAGGCTTGCGCCCATTGTGCAATATTCCCCACTGCTGCCTCCCGTAGGAGTCTGGGCCGTATCTCAGTCCCAGTGTGGCCGGACACCCTCTCAGGCCGGCTACCCGTCGTCGCCTTGGTAGGCCATCACCCCACCAACAAGCTGATAGGCCGCGGGCCCATCCCACACCGCAAAAGCTTTCCACCAAGGGACATGCATCCCAAGGTCCTATTCGGTATTAGACCCAGTTTCCCAGGCTTATCCCGAAGTGCAGGGCAGATTACCCACGTGTTACTCACCCGTTCGCCACTCGAGTACCCCGAAGGGCCTTTCCGTTCGACTTGCATGTGTTAAGCACGCCGCCAGCGTTCGTCCTGAGCCAGGATCAAACTCTCCAAACAAAAACCCCTCGATAACGAGGTGAATTCACAATCAGAGAAAATCTGACCTAACAAAAAGACACCAAATTAACTGGCATCAAAAAAACAGCCATACCCACACACGGGGGGTGCAAATATGGCCAAAAAACAACAACAAAAAAATGAAAATCACCAAACACACTATTGAGTTCTCAAACAACACCCGTAAGCAGGCAACCCTGCCACTGTACTCGCTGGCATGGGCTGCGTCAACCCCCGTGATCAACGACCTTGAAGTCGTCGTGGATTGGTCAACCTTCGGGCTACTCTACTCTCTCGATCTCCGCTCCCAAAAACGCCAGGTTCTCAACGAACAATGGGTAGCCGCGATCGATGTGGAAGACGTCGTGGACCTCGGTATCTCCATCGGCGACCAGGCCCGCAAGCACCAAACCGGCGCCGGCCCGGATGTCCGAACACCAGACCGGTGCGCTGGAGAGTTGTGGAAGACCCCGGACGACGGCATGGTGCCCGTCCGTGCGGGCATCGGCGCCGAGCCGGATCATCTCTTCGACGAACCGGAACCTGGCCTCGAACACGTTCTCCGTGATCATCGACGTGCCATCGGCTATCGATGCCAGAGCGATCGCCATCGGCTGCAGATCGGTGGGAAAGCCAGGGAACGGCAACGTCGCGACATTGACGGCCTTGGGCCGCTCGTACTGGGCGACCCGGAAACTGTCGTCCGTCTGGGTGACGGTGGCACCCGCGTCGTGCAACTTGTGCAGCACTACCTGCAGGTGCGCCGGGTCGACGCCCGTCACCGTTATGTCGCCGCGGGTTATGGCGGCGGCAATGCCCCACGTCGCGGCCACGATGCGGTCTCCGATGACCCGGTGCTCGGTCGGATACAGCCGCGGGACGCCGGTGATCGTCATGGTCGGCGAACCCGCGCCTTCGACCTGTGCACCCATCTGGTTCAACATCGTGCACAGGTCGACCACGTCGGGCTCCCGTGCGGCGTTGTGAATCGTGGTGACACCCTCAGCCAGGACAGCGGCCATCAGGATGTTCTCGGTGGCTCCCACCGATGGAAATTCCAACTGAATCTCTGCGCCGCGCAACGTTTCCGCGTGAGCCACCACGCACCCGTGCTCGATATTGCAGTGCGCGCCGAGCTGCCGCAGGCCGGCCTGGTGCATGTCGAGCGGGCGTGATCCGATTGCGTCACCGCCCGGCAGCGCAACCTTGGCCCGCTTGCACCGGCCGACCAGTGGCCCCAGCACACAGACCGAGGCGCGGAACTGCCGCACGGCGGCGAAATCAGCGTCGTATTTCGGTTCATCGGGCGAGGTAATCCGGGCGACGTCGCCGTCAAGTTCGACGGTGGCGCCCAGGCCACGCAGCACCTCAGCCATCAGCGGAACATCGAGGATGTCGGGACAGTTGGTGATTGTGCTGGTGCCTTCGGCCAACAATGTCGCGGCCATGAGCTTGAGGACGCTGTTCTTGGCACCCCCGACTGCGACTCCGCCGGACAACCGGTTACCGCCGGTCACCACGAAACGCTCAGCCACCCGCGTCAGTCTAGTAAAGCGGTATCGGCTTGTCAGTCAGCTCAGTCTCGATCATTTTGCCGGACCGGTACGGTTTCCTTATGGCAGTACACCTGACCCGCATCTATACCCGGACCGGCGACGACGGAACCACTGGGTTGAGCGATTTTTCGCGGGTTTCGAAGAATGACGCCCGCCTGGTGTCGTACGCGGATTGCGACGAGGCCAACTCCGCGCTGGGCGTCGCAATCGCGCTGGGGAAGCCTGACCCGGGAATTGCGGAGGTGCTGCGTCAGATCCAGAACGACCTGTTCGACGCCGGCGCGGATCTGTGCACCCCGGTGGTGGAGAATCCCGAGCATCCACCGCTACGAATCAGCCAACCATATATCGACCGGCTCGAGGCGTGGTGCGATCGATTTAACGAGGCGCTACCTGCGTTGAATTCTTTTGTGCTGCCAGGTGGTTCAGCGTTGTCAGTACTACTGCATGTCGCCCGCACGGTGGTACGCAGGGCGGAGCGGTCGGCCTGGGCCGCGGTCGACGCCCATCCGGACGGAGTCAGCGTGCTGCCGGCGAAATATCTGAATCGCCTGTCGGACCTATTGTTTATCTTGTCCCGGGTGGCCAACGGCGGCGATGATGTGCTGTGGCAACCCGGCGGCGGAGACCGCGACGCCGGTTAGCCAGACTCCCCTGATCCCCCTAGATCCCCCAGGTTCCCCAGATTCCTTGTCATGAAACGTAACCGGTCGATTCCCCCGGCCACAGTCATCCCGGTGCTTGTCTATCCCGACGTGCGGGCTGCGGTGGACTGGCTCACCGCCGCGTTCGGTTTCACCGAACGGGTTCGAATCGGCGAAAGTCACCGTGCGCAAATGGGTATCGGTGCGGACGGCGCAATGATCGTCGCCGACGACCACGGCGAGCGGCACCCGCCGACGGCCGGCGTCGTGACACATGAGCTCAAGGTGCGGGTCGACGACGTGGATGCGCAGTTCGAACGTGCCCGGGCAGCCGGCGCTAAGGTGATAGAGCCGCCGACCGACCGCGAGTACGGCGAACGCGAGTGCTCGGTGGAAGACCTCGCCGGCCATCGCTGGCAATTCAGCCAAACTATGCGCGATGTCAGCCCCGAAGAATATGGATGTCAGACCGTAAGGCCCTGGTACTAAAGGAACGCGGCGGTCACACGCTGCGACCGCGTGCGCGCGGCGACGGACGGGACTCCAGCCACGACAAGAACGCGGTCAATGCCCCTTGATCAAGCGCGATCTCGTAGCCGGACCTACGGTCCTGCGTCGTGTCGCGCAGTTCCAGTACGACGATCTCGTCAGTCATGATGTCGAACTCATCGCCGCGTGGTGCGCGTCGGGAAATGATCTCCACGCCTCGTCGGCTGAGCCGACGATCCGGCCATAACCGCAGGCTGGACAACCGATAGAACGCCGCTTCACCGCCGCGATAGCGGATCACACCGTGCCGCCAGCCATGTCCCCCGACCGCGGGGATATCCCGCATGATCCCTGCTGTTCCACCCTGACGTAGCTTCCACAACCGGTAACTCAGGGCGAGGACGGCACCCCCCAACACAACGACGAGCACGGCCATGCCGGCCATGGCTGCGCTCATCGGCGGTTAGTCGATCGCGCCGACAGCGCGCAATCTGGCGCGACCCCTGGCGGCGATCTTCGGGT
Source organism: uncultured Actinomycetota bacterium (assembly GCA_963840045.1). Classification (GTDB taxonomy): domain Bacteria; phylum Actinomycetota; class Actinomycetes; order Mycobacteriales; family Mycobacteriaceae; genus Mycobacterium. The sequence goes on from CAWIXL010000003.1 coordinate 272,929, forward strand.
CGTCGGACTCGGAATCCTCTTGGGCCGCGCTCTCGTCGATGTCCTTCTCGAACTCGGCTGATTCAGCAAGGACGGTGACGCCCTCTTCGGTGACCGTCAAAAAGCCGCCATCCACCGCAATCCGAAGGTCTTCTCCGTCTTCCCGTTCGACACGCACCATGGCGTCATCGACCAGTTGGGCCACCAATGGGATATGGCGGGGCAGGATCCCGATTTCGCCGACGGTGGTGCGGGTGAAAACGAACGTTGCCTCGCCCGACCAGATTTCACGGTCGACGGCGACGATCTCAACGTTCAACTCAGCCATGCCACACCACCTTTGTATCTTCAACCGGATGTCTATAGCTTGACGTCATAGCTCTCGGCCTTCTTGGCCAAGTCGTCGAGTCCACCGATCAAGAAGAAGGCCTGCTCGGGCACGTGGTCGAAGTCGCCCTTCGTCAGCCTTTCGAATGCCTCGATGGTCTCCTTTACCGGGACGGTCGAACCGGGCTGGCCGGTGAACTGTTCGGCCGCCATCATGTTTTGTGAGAGGAACCGCTCAATGCGCCGCGCACGGTTGACCAATTGCTTGTCCTCTTCGGACAGCTCGTCGATACCGAGGATGGCGATGATGTCTTGAAGGTCCTTGTAACGCTGCAGGATTCGGATGACTTCCTGTGCCACCCGGTAGTGCTCGTCGCCGACGACGCTGGGGTCCAGGATGGTCGAGCTCGACGCCAGCGGGTCCACCGCGGGGAAAATACCCTTGGAGAACACCGACCGCGACAGCTCGGTCGTAGCGTCCAGGTGGGCGAACGTGGTCGCCGGAGCCGGGTCGGTGTAGTCGTCAGCGGGCACGTAGACCGCCTGCATCGACGTAATAGACCGGCCACGCGTCGAGGTGATGCGCTCCTGCAGCTCACCCATTTCGTCGGCCAGCGTGGGCTGGTACCCCACCGCCGACGGCATACGACCGAGCAGCGTCGACACCTCCGAACCGGCCTGGGTAAACCGGAAGATGTTGTCGATGAACAGCAGCACGTCCTGGCCCGCCTCATCACGGAACCACTCGGCCATGGTCAGTGCGGACAGCGCGACCCGCATACGGGTGCCGGGCGGCTCGTCCATCTGACCGAATACCAGCGCAGTGTCCTTGAGCACATCGGCTTCTTTGAGCTCGACCCACAGGTCGTTGCCCTCGCGAGTACGCTCGCCAACGCCAGCGAAAACCGAAGTGCCACCGAAGTTTCGGGCGATACGGTTGATCATCTCCTGGATCAGCACCGTCTTGCCCACCCCGGCACCACCGAACAGGGCGATCTTGCCGCCGCGCACGTACGGGGTCAGCAGGTCGACGACCTTCAGCCCGGTCTCGAGCATCTCGGTGCGAGGCTCCAGGTCTTCGAACGCGGGCGGCTTGCGGTGAATTGACCAGCGCTCGAAGTCTTCTCCGTACCCCGGCTCGTCCAGGCAGTATCCCAGCGCGTTGAAGACGTGGCCCTTGACCTTCTCACCGACCGGCACCGAGATCGAGTTACCGGTGTCGGTCACCTCTACCCCACGCACCAGCCCGTCGGTGGGCTGCATCGATATGGTGCGCACCAAGTTGTCGCCGAGATGGTTTGCGACCTCCAGCGTCAGGGTTTTCGCCAGTGATTCGAACGTGACCTCGGCGTGCAGCGCGTTGAACAGCTCCGGCACCGAACCCCGTGGGAATTCGACGTCGACGACCGGCCCGGTCACCCGTACCACGCGGCCGTTGGTGTCGCTGTTGGTCGACTTTTCGCTCTTCTCGGCAGTAGCGCTCATATCTATTTCGCTTCCTTGTGGGGCTACTTGGCGGCGTCGGCGAGCGCATTTGCGCCACCGACAATTTCGCTGATTTCCTGGGTGATCTGGGCCTGCCGCTCGCGGTTTGCTTCCAGCGTCAGAGCTTTGATGAGGTCGTCCGCGTTGTCCGTTGCCGACTTCATCGCACGTTGGCGCGACGCCAGCTCCGATGCCGCGGATTCCAGTAACGCCGCGTACACGCGGGTGGTCAGGTAACGCGGTAGCAGCGCGTCGAACAGCGTTGTCGCATCCGGCTCGAAGGAGTACAGAGTGTGCAGTCCCTGGTCTTCCTCGACATACTCGACCACCAGCGGCGCTATACGGTGGGCCACCGCCGTTTGCGACATCATCGATTTGAACTCCGAGTAGACGATGTGCAGTTCGTCAACGCCCTGCTCGTCATCGGACTCCTGATCGTCGTTGTCACCGAGGCCGTGCATGAAGGCATCGACCAGAGTCGACGCGATCTCCGCGGCGTTCTCGTACTTGGGTTGTTCCGAGAAGCCCGTCCACGACTCGGTGATGTCCCAGTTCCGGAACTTGAAGTAGTTCGCCGCCTTACGGCCCACCGTGTACAGAACGGGCTGCTTTCCTTCCTCCCTCAGTAGGGAGAACAGCTCCTCGGAGCGACGGAAGATGCTGGAGTTGTACGCGCCGCACAAACCACGATCAGAAGACACCACCAGCACACCGGCACGCTTCGGTTCGGCGCGCTCGACAAGCAACGGATGGTCGAGAGCCGCTTCGGCAGACAAGGTGAGGAGCATGGAGGTGATCTGGAATGCGTAGGGCCGTGCGGATCGCAGCCGGGTCTGCGCCTTGCCGATGCGCGATGTAGCGATCAGCTCTTGAGCCTTGGTGATCTTTTTGATCGACCCTGCCGAGCGGATCCGGCCGCGTAATTCGCGAAGTGTGGCAGCCATCGTTAGCTACTTGTTGTCCTTCTTGGCGTCCTTGGATTCCTTCTTGTCCTTGGGCTTTTCTTTCTTGACCTGCACTGACTCCTTTTCGAGCTCGTCTTCGTCCAAGGCTTCGACGTGTTCGTCGGGCACCACCGAACCGCCGCCCGTGGCCGCGAAGCCCTTCTTGAAGTGGTTGATGATCTCGCTGAGCTTCTCTTCCTCTTCCTCGCCGAGTTTTTGGCTCGAGCGGATCCCTTCGAGGAACTTTTCCTCGGAGGCCCGCATGTGGTCCAGGAGTTCGGCTTCGAACCGCTTGACGTCCTCCACGGGAACCGAGTCCAGGTGACCGCCGGTCCCCAGGAAGATCGAAACCACTTGCTCCTCAACGGGCATGGGCTGGTTTTGCGGCTGCTTGAGCAACTCGACCAGACGCTCACCGCGCGACAACTGCGCCTTTGACGTGGCGTCCAAGTCAGAGGCAAAGGCGGCGAACGCTTCGAGTTCGCGGTACTGCGACAGGTCCAGGCGCAGTGAGCCGGCCACCTCCTTCATCGCCTTGATCTGCGCCGCCCCGCCGACGCGGGACACCGAGACACCGACGTTGATGGCCGGGCGCACACCCTGGTTGAACAGGTCCGTTTCCAGGAAGCACTGCCCGTCGGTGATCGAGATGACGTTGGTCGGGATGTAGGCCGAGATGTCGTTGGCCTTGGTCTCGATGATTGGCAAGCCGGTCAGCGACCCGCCACCGAGTTCGTCGGACAGCTTGCCACAGCGCTCGAGGAGCCGCGAGTGCAGATAGAACACGTCGCCGGGATAGGCTTCGCGGCCGGGCGGACGGCGCAGCAGCAGCGAGATGGCGCGGTAGGCCTCGGCCTGCTTGGTCAGGTCGTCGAAAACGATCAGCACATGCTTACCCTGGTACATCCAGTGCTGGGCGATCGCCGAACCGGTATACGGCGCAAGCCATTTGAAGCCCGCGGCGTCCGATGCCGGTGCCGCGACGATAGTGGTGTAGTCCATCGCGCCGCCCTCGTCCAGCGTGCGGCGGACAGAGGCGATCGTGGTGCCCTTCTGCCCGATGGCCACGTATACGCAGCGCACCTGCTTCTTCTCGTCGCCGGACTCCCAGTTCTGGCGCTGATTGAGAATGGTGTCCACGCAGACCGCGGTCTTCCCGGTCTTACGGTCGCCGATGATCAGCTGGCGCTGGCCGCGACCGATCGGGGTCATCGCGTCGATGGCCTTGATCCCGGTCTGCAGCGGCTCCTTCACACCTTGCCGCTGCACCACCGACGGCGCCTGCAGCTCCAGTGCCCGCCGCTCGTCGGTCTCGATGTCGCCCTGGCCGTCGATCGGCTGGCCAAGGGGATTGACGACGCGCCCCAAAAACGCGTCGCCAACCGGAACTGACAGGACTTCGCCGGTGCGCTTGACCTGCTGGCCTTGTTCGATCTTCTCGAAATCGCCCAGGATCACCACGCCGATGCTGTGCTCGTCAAGGTTGAGCGCGACGCCGAGGATTCCGCCTGGGAACTCGAGCAGCTCCTGGGTCATCGCGGACGGTAAACCTTCCACGTGCGCGATGCCGTCCCCGGCATCCACGACCATGCCGACCTCTTCGCGGGAGGTGTCGGCGGTGAAGGAGCTTACGTATTCCTCGATGGCGCCTTGAATGTCATCAGCGGAGATTGTCAACTCGGCCATGGCTTCTCGTCTTCCTCTTGTTCGTCCTGCACCTGGGGATGATGACTAGTTGAAGTTCAGTCGGGTAGCTGAGCCTGCGCCGCGGCCAGACGAGACGAGAGCGAACCGTCGATCAGCTCGTCGCCCACAGCAATTGAGAGCCCACCCAGCGACTCGGGTTCGATCTGCATCTGCACCGTCACCGGGTGGCCGTAGATGCGACTCAGCACGTCGGTCAGCCGACCGCGCTGAGCATCGCTGAGCTCGGCGGCCGCAGTGACTTGCGCGATGACTTCGCCGCGGCGGGCCACCGCCACCTCGGCCAGGGTCAACACGGCCTGCTCGGCCGGCTGACCCCGTAACAGGTCGACGGTCTGTGACAACAACGCGGCCGCGATCGGGTTGACGCCGCCGCTCGCGCTCTGGAGCACGTTGCGCAGCAACCCCAGACGGCTTTCGGACGGAACCGCGTAGTCGCCGAGCAGGATGCCAAGCCGGGGCTGCGCGTCGAGGATGCGGGAGAACCGGAACAACTGGTCCTCCACGTCGTCGACCTGCCCCTCGCGTTCGGCGAGTTCCAGCAATGCCTGGCGCGCAACGTGTTCGACGGCGTCAATCAAATCGGAGTTGGCCGACCAGCGCTCGGAAACCGCCGCCCGCAACACATCCAAAGCGGGGTCGCCGACTTGGCCCGACACCAGCCGCTCCATCAACCGGACCCTGGGTGCAGCGTCTTCGGCGGGCACCGTGAGATACCGGGTCACCACGATCTCGCGGTCAAGCAATTTCGCAACCGCTGTCAGGTCATCAGCGAGGGTGGAAAGACCTTGCTTGTCGAGATCCTGCGCTACATCGCCGAATCGATCCAGCAAGCCGGCCAAGGCCCGACGGCTGGCGGAGCGCATCTTTGCCGCCAGGGGGTACCGGACATCTGCCGCCGACGGCGCCATTTCATCGAGCTCGTCCAGGAATCGATCGACGGTGGCCGACTGCTGCGCCGAGTCCGCAACGTAATTGCGCACCAATTCTCCTGCCTGGCGCACAGATTCGTGGCCGAGCTCCAGACGAAGCTGACGGATCAGCTGTGCACGCAGCAGATCGGCCTGGCGGGACCCCTGAGCTTTGATGCGTTCCGCCTCGACCTCGGCCTGGGACTGCATTTGCTCCGCAATCCGCCCGGCGTCTGTCTCGGCCTCTTCGACGACGCGCTCCGCCTCCGATTTGGCTGCTTCGACGGCCTTGCTGTGGGCCGTAGTCGACTCGGTCAGGCGCTGAGCGGCCTCAGCTGACTCTTTCAACTGTTGCCGCACCGCTTCTTGCCGGGCAGTCATCATGCGCCGCACGACCGGCACCACATAACGCCACACCAACAAAACGATGGCGGCGAACCCAACGAGCTGTCCGATAAAAGTCGACATGGTTTCGGCTACCTCGTCGCAGTCGAGGCGGTGACGTCGACACCGAGGATTCGACTGGCCAGGGTCGCCGACATGGTTCCCACGTTGGCGCGCAAACCCAGTTCCACGGCGTCCCTCTCCCGCTTCAATTGATCACTGGCCGATTGCAATGTCGATGCCACCTGCTGCTCAGCGCCGGCCCGCGCGTCTTCGACGACCTTGCGACCCTCCGACCGGGCATTGTCGCGGAGCGACGATGCCTGGACTCGGGCTTCCTTCATCGCCTCTTCGTAGTCGGCCTGGGCGGCAGCGAACTGCTCGGCCGCCTTCTTACTGTCGGAGTGGGTCTTGGCGACCATGGCGTCGCGTTCCCGCAACACCCTCAGGATCGGCGGCACGACGAAGGTGCCGATAACCCCGAGCACGACCAGGAAGATGGCCAGCACGAAGAAGAACGTGCCGTTGGGCACGAGGAAGTTGTTGCCTTCCGCTGCCGCCTGGCCCGCGGCCAGAACAGTAGGGGTCACTTCACTCATTACGACCCGTCACCCGCCGTATTACTGCGGGGTGATCGGAGTGGCGAAGACGAACAACGCCATAAACGCCAGGTTGATGAAGTAGGCCGCTTCAACCAAACCGACGGTGATGAAGAACGGAGTGAACAGCCGTCCTTGCGCCTCGGGCTGCCGGGCAATACCTGAAACCAGCGCGTTACCCGCAATGCCGTCACCGATACCGGCGCCGATGGCGCCGCCGGCCATGATCAGTCCGCCGCCGATGAGGGCGCCGAGCCCGATGAGATTGGGATCTCCCATTTCTTCTCCTCCTTTATCTGGTGGCTATCCGGTAGCGGTCTACCAGGCTCTTGTAATAGTGCGTAGGGCAGGGCAATTCGTGGCGGTTCTAGTCATGATGGTCCTCGAGCTCCATCGCCTGGCTGAAGTACAAGACCGTCAGGATGGAGAATATGAAGGCCTGAATAGCTCCGACGAACAGGTCGAACGATTTCCAAATCGCGTTGGGTGCCCACATAACGTACGGCGGGAAGAGCGCGATCAGGGACACCAAGATGCCGCCGGCGAAGATGTTGCCGAAAAGCCGGAGGGACAACGAGATCGGCTTGGCGAGTTCTTCGACCAGGTTGATCGGCGCCAGGAAAACCACGTGCCCCTTGAGCACCTGGATCGGGTGCCCGATGATGCCACGCCGCCAGATCCCCGCAGCGTGATAGCAGACGAATACGAAAAGAGCCAGCGCCAGCACGTAATTGATGTCAGCCGCCGCCGACTTGAGCAACTCGCTGGTATGCCCTTTTGCATCTTTGTATTGCAACGGCAGGACCGAGAGCCAGTTAGAGATCAGAATGAAGACGAAGATGGTCACAGCCAGGGGCAGCACGAACGGCGCGATCTTCATGCCGATCGCGGCCTCGACCTGGCTGCGCATCTGGATGGTGATCGCCTCCCAGAACAACTGCACCCCACCCGGCACGCCCGTCGAAGTCACCTTGGATTTCAGGTAGAAGGCCAGTGCGATCACGATCGCTGCGGCGATCGCTGTGGACAGCACCGTGTCGGTGTTGACGGTCAGTCCCAGCCACTTGGCGGTCTGGTGCTCGCCGACTTCGATTTGGGCCTCGGCCAGGATCAGTTCAGTCATCGCTGGTGCTCCTCCCTTCCGTCCCTTCCGAACCCGCGAGTACACCGCTGTCCGATCCTGCCGTACGGCCCCCGGAAGAAGGAGCAGAAGCGGAAGCAGACTCAGGCGGCTCCCCCTCGCGCAACTTCTTCCAGACCGGCATCGCGGTCGAAAACACTAGTAGCGGCTGGAACAGCGCCAGCCCGAACAGTGCACCCAACCCATTGGGCCGGAAAAGGTACGCGATGACCAGCCCGATGACCGTGATGACCGCCAACCGTGACGCCGAGTTGAGCGCCATCGACCTTTTCAGCGGGTGCTCTTGAGCGGTGATCGCCCCAACCGAACGCCGCACCAGGAGGGCGTTGAGCAAACCCAGCAGCATTCCGACACCAAAGAACACACCGAGCATCACGCGCCCGGCCAAACCGGCCGCCAGCGTCGCGAGTGCGGTGAGCATGACGCTGATGACAAAGAGGCGAACCGGACGGAATGCAACAGCGGGAAACACCAACGGCGCGTCCTGCGCTGGTGTCGTCACTGCAGCACCTCAATCCCGGGTTGTTGGAGCCGGTACCACCCGACTGATCGATCGGTGGCCCGCAGAGCGTATCGCAGTCGTTGCGCTGGAAACACCCATGGGGCAGCTCTCTGTGTCGGTCGTGAATCGGCGCGGTCGGATTGGCATCCGAAGGGCCGGGTGGCCGGCGACCCGCGAGGTTTATTTCGGGGTTCTAGCTGCACCGTACCATATGGTAGAGCCCCCTACTACTCCCTGTCGTAGGCCCGTCCGGCGTCAGTCCAGGTCCTCGTCGTAGAAGTCGTCGCGACGGCGCAGCAGCGGGATCACGGTCGCGACGCCGGCGACAACAATCGCGCCCAGCATTACCGCGGCGGTATGGCGGGGGTTGAAGAAGATCGTGCTCGCGGCGCCGAACGCGACGATGCCCACCCAGAGGTAGATCAGCAGCACCACCCGGCGATGGGAATGACCGATCTGCAGCAACCGATGGTGCAGGTGCATCTTGTCAGGGCTGAACGCGCTGCGGCCAGCGCGGGTGCGGCGCACGATCGCGAGGAGCAAGTCGAGCATCGGGACGAACATCACCGCCACCACCAGCAGGAACGGTGACAGCAGAGCAAACACGTCGCGAGCGCCGTACGCGTTCTGCGAAATGGGGCCGGCGGCGGTGGTGGAGGCGGCAGCGAGCATCAAGCCGATGAGCATCGAGCCGGAGTCGCCCATGAAAATCCTGGCTCGGTGGAAGTTGTGCGGCAGAAAGCCCAGACACGCTCCCGCGAGCACCACCGAAATTACGGCCGGCGGATAGAACAGCACGTCACCGCCGTGGTCACGGAGCAAGCCAACTGAGAAGATGCAGATCGCCGAGGCCGTGATGAGTCCCAATCCGGCTGCCAGTCCGTCGAGTCCGTCGACGAAGTTCATCGCGTTGACGATCGACACGGTCAGGGCCAGGGTGAGCAGGATCGACGAGGCCTGGTCCAAAACGATGGTGCCGACACCACCGATCGGGATGTACAGCACGCTCCAGGCAACACCCATGGTGACCAGCACGCTGGCCGCGGTGATCTGGCCGGCGAACTTGGTCAGCGCGTCGAGACCCCAACGGTCGTCGATCAGCCCGATTGCCATGATCACAGCGCCCGCCACCAGCACCGCGGGCATGCCGCTGGAATAGACGAAGCCGCGGGTCAGGGCCGGGAGTTGGGACGCCAGAAAGACGGCCGCGAGGACGCCCAGAAACATCGCCAGCCCGCCCATGCGCGGGGTCGGCGTTACGTGCACGTCGCGTTCTCGCGGGTAGGCGACTGCCCCCAGCCGGGTGGCAAGTAGCCGCACCGGCCCGGTCGCGAAATAGGTGATGATTGCTGCCGTCAACCCGACCAGCGCAAGCTCGCGCAACGGGACACCGGCGCCGCGATCAGAAAGGGCGAGCAGACCACCGGCAAGGCTGGCTGGATCGGCCAGGTCGATGGACACCTCGAGACCCTACTGCACCAACCTGAGAGCGATTACGAGTCCATGGGCTAGGCGGTCAAACTCGCGGGCTCAACCCCGAGGACCTCGGCGATCCGCTCGGCGCTCACCGGTCCCGCTCGCAGCACGCGTGCGGTGTCGCCGGTCAAGTCGACGATTGTGGAGGCGGCCTGCTGCGCGGACTGACCCGCGTCGAGATAGACCTCGACGAGGTCGCCGAGCTGGCTGCGCGCCTCGCCGGCGTCAACCGCGGGCGCATGGCCGGAGATGTTGGCGCTCGATACCGCCATCGGCCCCACCTCGCGTAGCAACTCAATGGCGACCGGGTGCAACGGCATTCGCAGCATCACGGTGCCGCGGGCATCACCGAGATCCCACTGCAACGACGGGGCCTGGGTCACCACGAGGCTTAGCGCGCCCGGCCAGAATGCGCGGATCAAATCATGGGCACCCTCGGGCATCGCGTAGACCAGACCCTCGATGGTGTGCCAGGAGCCGACGAGGACGCCCACCGGCATGTCACGCCCACGTCCCTTCGCCGACAGCAGCGCGGCCACCGCCGCACTGTCGAAGGCGTCGGCTCCGATGCCATAGACGGTGTCGGTCGGCATGACAACCAACCGGCCGGCCTTGAGTGTGCTTACCGCCGAGGCGATTCCACGCGCACGCTGGTCAGGGTCGGCACAGTCGAACACCTCAGTCATTGGCGCCACTCCTCTCCCCCGACGCGTGACGCCCCAACCTGCGGGCCGTCACGAACCGTGGCCGGCCGGCCAAATCTCGCCGCGCGCTGATGTCGTCGAAAAGACTTGCTTCCGACAATAATTCGACAGTTGATGACGATGCGGTGTCATGATGTTCGACGGCGAACAAACCACCCGGACGCAGCCAGCGCCCGGCGAGGTCGACGAGGCTGGCGACCACCGCCATCCCGTCCGGCCCAGCGAACACCGCGTGGAACGGATCATGTTGGGCCACTTCGGGTTCCAGCACAACATCGTCGGGAACATAGGGCGGGTTGGCCACCAGCATGTCGACCTGCCCGTCGAGTTCCCCAAGCAAGCCCGGCGTGCTGACGTCGGCGCGCACCAGTTCAACCGCGGTGCCCTCGACGTTGCGACGTGCGTAGTCGAGGGCCGCATCGGAGTCGTCAATGCCAATAACTCGGGCTGCCGGCCAGTGCCGGGCCAGCGCGACGGCTAAGGCGCCGGATCCGGTGCACGCATCGACTATCAACGGCCGCGCTCCAAGCCGCTGTCCAGTGGCCCACGCCAATATTGCTTCGGTCTCCGGACGCGGTATGAACACACCCGGTCCGACCTGCAGCACTACCGGCCCGAACGCCGCCGTACCCATCAGGTGTTGCAAGGGAATCCGCTGCGAACGCGCGGTGACCACGTCGTGGTAACGCCCGAAGAATTCGTCGCCGGGCGACTCGAGCAAGGGCAGCCGGCCGCGGTCGGTGCCGGCCAGGTGAGCCGCCAACTGCTCGGCATCGAAGCGCGCCGAGTCGATCCCCGCGTCGGCGAGTAGTGCCGCAGCGGAGTCGATCTCGCGCCACAAGCGAGTCATGAGTGTTGTAGCCGGGACTGCTTGTCAGCCGCTGCCAGCGCGTCGAACATGGCGTCCAGGTCGCCGTCCAGAACCTGATCGAGATTGTGTGACTTGTAACCGATTCGGTGATCGGTGATCCGGTTCTCCGGGAAGTTGTAGGTGCGAATGCGCTCGCTGCGGTCCACCGTGCGGATCTGGCTGGCCCGGTCCGCCGAGGCGTCGGCCAGCGCCTGCTCCTCGGCCACCGCCTGCAGACGCGCGGCCAGCACCTGTAAAGCACGGGTCTTGTTCTGCAGTTGCGACCGTTCGTTTTGACAGGTGACGACAATCCCGGTGGGCAGATGGGTGATCCGGACCGCGGAATCGGTGGTGTTGACGCCCTGCCCGCCCTTGCCAGAAGAGCGGTAGACGTCGACGCGCAGATCGGACTCGTCGATCTGTACCTCGCCGACCTCCTCGGGTTCCGGATACACCAGTACTCCGGCCGCAGAAGTATGCACGCGGCCTTGAGATTCGGTCACCGGGACACGTTGCACCCGGTGCACCCCGCCCTCGAACTTCATGCGCGACCACACGCCGTCGGCCGCGGCGCCCTTAGTGCCGATGGCCAGCGTGGCGTCCTTATAACCGCCGAGATCCGAAGTGGTTTCGTCCAACACGGTCACGGTCCAGCCGTGCCGCTCGGCGTAGCGAATGTACATCCTGGCCAAGTCGGCGGCGAATAACGCCGACTCTTCGCCGCCCTCACCGGATTTGACTTCAAGGAGGATGTCGTCGGCATCGTGCGGGTCGCGGGGAGCCAGCATGTCGGTGAGTTGGACGTCCAGTTCGGCTACCCGAGCCTCCAATTCGGTGACCTCATCGACGAACGACTCGTCGTCGACGGCCAGTTCGCGTGCGGTCTCCAGGTCGTCGCGCGCAGACACCAGCTTGCGGTGAGTGGCGACGATCGGGGCCAGGCGGGCGAACCGGCGTCCGGCTTTGCGAGCCGCGTCGGGATTGCTGTGCAATTCGGGATCCGCCAGCGCACGCTCAAGGTCGGCGTGTTCGGCGAGCAGCACGTCAATCGTTTGCACCGGCTTCGTCATGTCTCACCTCCCTTGCGCCTTGCGCAAACTGCCAAACTGCCACCGCAAACGCGAACCGACGCCCGGCCTGCGCGGGTTCACGCACAGTTCGGGCGTCGATGCGGCAGCTATTTGTCGGTTGCTTCGGCCTTGTCAGCTGCGACCTTGCGCTTGCCGTAGCGCTTCTCGAAGCGCGCCACCCGGCCGCCGCTGTCCAGGATCTTCTGCTTTCCGGTGTAGAACGGGTGGCACTGCGCGCAAACCTCGACCACGATGCGCCCGCCGGGCTTGGTGCTGCGGGTCTCGAAGGTGTTGCCGCATCCGCAGACGACCGTGGTCGCCTCGTAGGCCGGATGGATGTCTGCTTTCATCGTGTCCTCTTCGATCGTTGGCCGCCCGGGCCCGCTGTGTTCGATCAAGCGGTCGGGCAGGAACTCCTCTGAACCTGAGCCGGTTCTAGGGTGGTCGACCGTCGATTATGCCAGGTCAACCGCCATCAGCCCAAACACCGAGATGCGCCCGCGCATTCCCGGCAGGTAGGGGACGGCTAACCGCGATCAAGCTGGGCATAGACCTTACTTTGCGCGCTGCGTGTCCAGAGCACACCGCCGTCGGGTGCTACGCCGCGAGCGGACAGCTCCCGTTTGAGGATCTTGTTGGTCGCGGTGGTCGGCAGCCGATCGGTGAGCCAGACACGCCGAGGCCAAGCTTTGGGTGACAGATCGGGCTGACCGGCCAGAAATTGACCGAACTCCTCCGGTGTCAGATCGGCGTTGTCCTGCAACACCATCGCGGCCATCACCTGGTCGCCGACATGTTCGTCGGGTACCGCGTACACCGCGACCTGGCTAACCGGCGTCAACCGCTGCAGGATCCGCTCGATCGGCGCCGTGGTCATGTTCTCTCCGTCGACGCGCAACCAGTCGCCGCTGCGCCCGGCGAAGTAGATCCACCCGTCGGCGTCGCGGTAGGCCAGGTCGCCGGACCAATACATCCCGTGCCGAAGCCGTGCCTCGGTGGCTGCCGGATCGTTGTAGTAGCCGGCGAACATTCCGGCGCCCGTTGTGTTAACCAACTCCCCGATCGCCTCGTCGGCATTGGTCAGGGCGCCATCGTCGCCAAAGGCGGCGTTGGGACACTCGGCGAGGGTGTCCGGGTTATAGACACCGACGCCGGGAAAGCCCTTGCCGAGCGAACCCGGCGGGCAGCCGTCTTCCCGGGCGATGATGATTGCGCCCTCGCTGGCACCGAAACCGTCCCACACCGTGCAGTCGAAACGGCGACCGAACTCAGTGACGTCACGCTCACTCGCCTCGTTGCCCATCGCGACGCGCAACGGGTTGTCGTGGTCATCGGGTTGCTCGGGCGTGGCCAGCACGTAGGCGAGCGGTTTGCCCACGTAGTTCATGTAGGTGACCCCGTAGCGGCGCAAATCGGGAAGCAGCCCGGATGCCGAAAACGTCGCGGGGACCATCGCCGCGCCGGCGCCCACCGCCACGCTCCAGCCGGCGAGCAGCGCGTTGGAGTGAAACAGCGGCATGGACAGATAGCAGACGTCGCGGGCATCGAGGTCGAACCGCTCGATCAGTGATATGCCGGCAAACACCACGACCAGATGCATTATCTGTACCGCCTTAGGCTCGCCGCTGGTCCCGGAGGTGAAGATCATCATGAACGTGTCGGTGGGCGTGACCTCGCGATACGGGGCCAGCGTTGCAGCGCTGGCGAGCAGGGCCGACCAGGACTCGCCCGACACGTCGAACACCTGCACGCCGGGCAGGTCGAGGCCGTCCAGCAACTCTCGACGAGTCGGGTCGGTGAGGAGGATCTGGCAATCGGCGCGCACGATGTCCCTGGCGAGCGCATCGCCGCGACGCGTGTCGTTGATTCCGCACAACACATAACCGCCGAGCGCCGCAGACGCCATGGCGGTCAGCATCTCGGGAGTGTTACCCAGCAGCGCGCCGACATGCAGCGGCCGATCGGGATCAGCGGTGCTAATCAGGGCCGCGGCGGCGGCCGTGGCATCGGCAAGATGTTCCCGCCAAGTCCACACCCGCTCGCCGTACTTCACGGCCGGCGTGTCTTGGGTCAAGCGCTCACGAAGCAGTTGCTGAAGCGTCTCCGGCACGGCTCAACAGGCTAGTCGAAGCTAGTCAGGGCTAGTCGTTGTCCATGTTCCCAGGTGTCGTCTTGGACACCTGCACGAGGAATTCGTAGTTGGTCTTCGTCTTGCGCAGCTGCGACATCAGCAGGTCGATGGCCTGGTGGGAATCCAGACCCGACAGCACGCGGCGCAGCTTGTGCACGACGGCGAACTCGTCGGACGACAGCAACAGCTCGTCCTTGCGGGTGCCCGAGGGGTTCACGTCGACCGCGGGGAAGACCCGGCGTTCCGAGATCTTGCGGTCCAGCTTGAGCTCGGCGTTGCCGGTGCCCTTGAACTCCTCGAAGATGACCGTGTCACCGGTGGATCCGGTTTCGACCATCGCGGTGGCGATGATGGTCAGCGATCCACCTTCTTCGATGTTGCGGGCGGCGCCCAGGAAGCGCTTGGGCGGATACAGCGCGGTCGAGTCGACACCGCCGGACAGGATGCGGCCCGACGCCGGCGACGAGTTGTTGTAGGCGCGGCCCAGCCGGGTGATCGAGTCGAGCAACACCACCACGTCCTTGCCCTGCTCGACGAGGCGCTTGGCCCGCTCGATGGCCAGCTCGGCGACCGAGGTGTGGTCCGATGGCGGCTTGTCGAACGTCGAGGCGATGACCTCTCCCTTGACCGAGCGCTGCATGTCGGTGACCTCCTCAGGGCGCTCGTCGACGAGCACGACCATGAGGTGGCATTCCGGGTTGTTCCTTGCGATCGCGTTGGCGATGTCCTGCAGGATCGTCGTCTTACCGGCCTTCGGCGGCGAGACGATCAGCGCGCGCTGGCCCTTGCCGATCGGCATGATGAGGTCGATGACCCGGGTGGTCAGCCGGTCGGGCTGGGTTTCCAGCCGAAGCCTCTGGTTGGGGTACAACGGCGTCAGTTTGCTGAACTCGGGCCGCTTCTTGGCGTCCTCGATCGACCCGCCGTTGATGCTGTCCAGGCGTACCAGCGGGTTGAACTTCTGGCGCTGGTTGGGCTGCTCGCCCTCTCGGGGCACCCGAACCGCTCCGGTCACCGCGTCGCCGCGGCGCAAGCCGTTTTTGCGCACCATGTTCATGGAGACATAGACGTCGTGCGGACCGGCCAGGTAACCCGAGGTGCGCACGAACGCATAGTTGTCGAGGACGTCCAGGATGCCGGCTACCGGCTGGACGACGTCGTCCTCGCGCAGTTCGGTTTCGGCACCACCTTCGCCCGACCGTTCTCCGCGCCGCCGGCGATCACGGAACCGGCGTCCACGCCGGCCCCCACGGCCGTCACCGTCGTCGTCCTGCTGATTCGAGCCGCCGCGGTTCTGCTGGCCGCCCGAGCCTTGCTGGTCGCCACTCTGGTCGCTACCGGCGTCCGCTCCGCTCTCGTCCGACTTCGGTGCACTTCTGTTGTCCGACCTGGTCTCCTGTCGGGAGCCTTGGCGCTTGCCATCCCCGTCGGTTGACGAGCCCTGGCCTTCCTGTTCTGTGGCAGTGCGGGACGATGACCCCGTGTCACGGGAGGCGCTGCGTCGCTCACGGCGAGGCGCCTCGACCGATGAATCATTCTGTTCCTCATGCGCGGCCGGGGTTTCGGTACCCGCCGCTGCGTTGGAATTGTCGCTGTCGCCAGATGACGGGCTGCCACCGGCGGAGGCGCCGTTGGCCTGTCCCCTGATTTCCTGAATCGCAGCGATCAGTTCGTTTTTGCGCATGCCCGACGTCCCTTTGACCCCGGCTTGATTAGCCAGAGCGCGCAACTCGGGCAGCACCATGGTGGACAGCGAGCCGCCCGACGCATTGGTCTTGACGTCTGGGGTGTCTGTGGTCACGGCATTTGACGGCGCAGTGCCGTCAGTGCTTTCGCCAGCCGCGATCAGGTCCGTATCAGTCACGGATTTCCTTTCTTCCCCCGCTGATCAAGTTGATGCGGGGGGTCCTAAAAACCGAGCAGTCGGTCAAATCGCCGAGTGCCAAATCATCGACTTCGCAACGATGATCGCCAGGTCGGCGGCTAAACGGCGAACCTCGTCCACGAGAAGAATTGGTAGTTGTCCTAGCGGCAAGGCAGTATTTTTGCAGATGCAGATGCTGCGATTGCTGGACGGGTCCGAGGATAGCCCGCTTCCCTGCTGGAAGCAAGCAAACCGCCTGCAAGTGTGTCGATCAACCGGGGACTGTGACTCCCGGGCTCCAGCGAGCTCCATCGCCGGCGGTCATCTTGGTCACGGTAAACCCATTTACGAGGCCGTACTGCAACACTTCCAGCGGCAAACCCGGATCCCTGCTTAGCGCAATAACCGCCGGTCCCGCCCCAGAAAGCGTTGCTGCGATGTTATGACGCCGCAGCAGCCGCAGATATTCCGACGAAGCCGGCATCGCCGGAGCGCGTTGCGGCTGATGGAGCACGTCTTCGGTAGCCGCCATCAGCAGATCCGGCCGATCGGTTAACGCCAGCACCAGCAATGCCGCACGGCTGACATTGAACCTCGCGTCTTCGTGGCTGACCTGCGCGGGCAGCAACACCCGGGTCTCCGCGGTCAGCGAGCGCTCCTCGGGAATCGCGAGGAACAACTGGATCTCGGGGTGCAGCCGCAAGGGTGCCGCAAAGTAGGCCGGCTGTCCGCCGCTACGGTCGATCCACGACACCACCGCACCGCCCAACACTGCAGCGGCAGCGTTGTCGGGATGACCCTCGAACTCCGAGCACAGCTGGATCAGCTGAGCTTCATTCAGCGGTGTCGAATCTATTTGTGCCACAAGGCCATTAACCGCAGCCAGGCCACTGACCACAGCAGCCGCAGAGGACCCCAGACCGCGGGAATGTGGGATGGCGTTGCGACAGCGCACCACCAATCCCGGAGCACTGACCCCGACGGTGCGCAGCCCGTGCTGGATGGCGCGCACCACCAGGTGATCGGGTCCCAGCGGTACCTGTCCGGCGCCCTCGCCCTCGACGACCACATCCAAGCCGGAATCTTTTGTCTCGACCACGATCTCGTCGTAAAGGCTCAGGGCCAGACCGATGCTGTCAAAACCCGGGCCGAGGTTGGCACTCGACGCCGAGACCACGGCACTCGCCACCAGCCCGGCGGGCAGCATTGGGGTCACCAACAAATCTTCACTTGCATTAATGCGTGGCGACCCGCCGCGCCCGGCTCCGCCGCGCCTGCCACCGCCACTCGTTCCGATGCGTGACGACCCGCCGCACCCGGCTCCGCCGCGCCCGCGACCGCCACTCGTTCCAATG
The DNA here is from genome assembly GCA_963840045.1 of uncultured Actinomycetota bacterium. Classification (GTDB taxonomy): domain Bacteria; phylum Actinomycetota; class Actinomycetes; order Mycobacteriales; family Mycobacteriaceae; genus Mycobacterium. The sequence continues at coordinate 290,355 of CAWIXL010000003.1, forward strand.
CGTGACGACCCGCCGCACCCGGCTCCGCCGCGCCCGCGACCGCCACTCGTTCCAATGCGTGACGACCCGCCGCACCCGGCTCCGCCGCGCCCGCGACCGCCACTCGTTCCGATGCGTGACGACCCGCCGCGCCCGGCTCCGCCGCGCCTGCGATCGCCACTCGTTCCAATGCGTGGCGACCCGCCGCGCTTGCGATCGCCACTAGACCAGCCCCAGCTTCTCGACGACCAGTACCGGGTCGACCGGTAGCGGTGACACGTTCGGCATATCCTTCAGCGCCGTATCGGGATCCTTGAGACCGTTGCCGGTTACCGTGCACACCACCGTAGAGCCGCGAGCCACCCAGCCGTCGTCGATGGCCTTGAGCAGGCCCGCGATGCTGGCCGCGGACGCGGGTTCGACGAAGACGCCTTCGACCATAGCCACCAGGTGGTATGCCGCCAGGATCTCGTCGTCGGTAGCCGCCAGGAAACGGCCCTTGGATTGCTGCTGGGCCTCGACTGCGGACGTCCAGGACGCGGGTGCGCCGATGCGGATCGCGGTCGCGATGGTCTCCGGGTGGCTCACCGGGTGGCCAAGGACCAGGGGCGCTGCGCCCGCGGCCTGCGTTCCCAGCATGCGGGGCAGCTTGTCGATCAGGCCCGCGTCGTGGTACTCGGTGTACCCCTTCCAGTACGCGGTGATATTGCCGGCATTGCCGACAGGGAGGGCATGCACGTCCGGTGCGGTGCCCAGCGCGTCCACGATCTCGAATGCCGCCGTTTTCTGACCCTCGATTCGCACCGGGTTGACCGAATTGACCAGCGAGATCGTCGGGAAGTCGGCGGCCATTTTGCGGGCCAGTTCCAGGCAGTCGTCGAAGTTGCCGTCGATCTGGATGATCTTGGCGCCGTGCATAACCGCCTGCGCAAGCTTGCCCATCGCGATCTTGCCCTGCGGTATCAGCACCGCGCAGGTGATGCCGGCGCGGGCAGCGTACGCCGCCGCCGACGCCGAGGTGTTGCCGGTCGACGCGCACAGCACGGCCTGTTGCCCGCGCGCGAGCGCATCGGTGACGGCCATCGTCATGCCCCGGTCCTTGAAGGAACCGGTGGGGTTGAGTCCTTCGACCTTGAGATGGATCGTGCAGCCGGTCTGTTTGGAGAGCCTGGTCGCGGCGATCAGCGGGGTACCACCTTCGAGCAGCGTTACCGGGGTCCAGTCGTCGCCGACCGGTAACCGGTCGCGGTACGCCGCGATCACGCCCGGCCAGGGTTGATGGATGGCCGTACGCGGGGCGCTCATAGGCTGGTCCCTTCCAATCGCAGCACGCTCGTCACGCTCTGCACGACGTCCAAATCCGCGAGCGCCTCGACGGTTTCGGAGAGCGCCGCCTCGGTGGCATGGTGGGTAACCACCACGATGCGGGCTCCCACCCGTCGTCCGCCCTCGTCCACCACGCCTTCTTGGCGGACCTCGGCAATGCTGACCTCGCGCTTCGCGAATTCTGCTGCTACAGCAGATAATACGCCAGTCTTATCGGCGACGTTCATGCTGACGTAATAGCGAGTAGAGATGAAACCCATTGACGCGATCGGAAGTTGAGCGTATTTGGACTCCCGTGGCCCGCGGCTGCCCAGTACCCGGTTGCGGGCGGCCATCACCAGGTCACCGGTGACCGCCGAGGCGGTAGGCGCGCCGCCGGCCCCCTGGCCGTAGAACATCAGGCGTCCCGCGGCCTCGGCCTCGACCACCACGGCGTTGAACGCACCGCTGACGGTAGCGAGCGGATGCGACAACGGCACCAGTGCCGGATAGACGCGGGCCGAAACCCGTTGCTGTCCCTCGTCGGTGGTGATGCGCTCGCAAATCGCCAGCAGTTTGATGGTGCAGCCCAGGCCGCGGGCCGATTCGAAATCGGCTGGTGTGACCTTGGTGATCCCTTCGCGATAGACGTCGTCGGCCGTCACCCGGGTGTGAAAGGCAATCGACGCCAGGATCGCAGCCTTGGCCGCGGCGTCGTAGCCTTCGACGTCTGCGGTGGGATCGGCCTCGGCGTAACCGAGCGCGCTCGCGTCGGCGAGGGCACTGTCGTAGTCAGCACCGGTGCTGTCCATCGCCGAAAGGATGTAGTTGGTGGTGCCGTTGACGATGCCGGCCACCCGCAGCACCGTGTCGCCGGCCAACGACTGAGTCAGCGGGCGGATGACTGGAATGGCGCCCGCGACTGCCGCCTCGAAATATAGGTCGACATTTGCTTTTTCAGCGGCCTGCGCCAATTCGCCGGTGGACGTGGACAACAGCGCCTTGTTCGCCGTGACAACGGACTTGCCACCCTCAAGTGCGGCCAGGATCGCTTTGCGCGCCGGTTCCACCGGCCCCATGAGTTCGAGGACGATGTCGACGTCGTCGCGCGAGACAAGTTCGTCGATGTCGTCGGTGAGCAGACCAATCGGCACACCGCGGTCGGCGGCGACACGACGCACCCCGATGCCGCGCAGCACCAATGGGGCGCCGATCCGGGCCGCGAGATCGTCCGCGCTGTCCTCGATGATGCGGACGACTTCGCTGCCCACGTTGCCAAACCCGAGTACCGCTACGCCGACCGGCTTTTCGTCACGGGGCATGGTTCACCTCACTTCCAGACTCAGCAGATCGTCGACCGTCTCCCGGCGCAGGATCAGGCGGGCCCGCCCAGCGCGCACCGCCACCACGGCGGGACGGCCGATCATGTTGTAGCGACTCGACAGCGAATAGCAGTAGGCGCCGGTTGCCGCGACGCCAAGCAGATCGCCGGGTCGTATGTCACCCGGCACCCAAGTGTCGCGCACGACGATATCGCCACTCTCGCAGTGCTTTCCGACGATACGGGCTAGCTCAGCGGGCGCATCGCTTCCTCGTGACACCAGCCGGGCGTCGTATTGCGCGTCATACAGCGCGGTGCGGATGTTGTCGCTCATACCGCCGTCGACGCTCACGTAACGCCGGTGTGCGGTGGTGCTCACGTCGACGTCTTTGACGGTGCCGACTTCATACAGCGTGATGGTGCCCGGTCCGGCGATCGCGCGTCCGGGCTCCACCACCAGCCGGGGTGTCGGCAGTCCAACGGCGGCCGACTCGTTTCTCACGATGGCGCTCAGCTTGCCGGCCAGCTCACCCATCGGCGGTGGATCGTCGGCGGCAAGGTACGAGATGCCAAGGCCGCCACCGAGGTCGACAGTGGAAATCTGTGCCGTCTTGTCGACACCGAACTCTTCGACGATCTGGTGTAGCAGGCCGATGACGCGATGCGCGGCGAGTTCGAAGCCCGCGACATCGAAGATCTGCGAGCCGATATGGCTGTGCAGACCGACCAGCCGCAGGTGATCGGTGGCGAATACCCGCCGCACCGCCGCCATTGCCGCGCCGCTGGCGAGCGACAGCCCGAACTTCTGGTCTTCGTGCGCGGTAGAGATGAATTCGTGGGTGTGCGCCTCGACCCCGACGGTGAGGCGGACGAAGACGTCCTGGACGATGCCCGCTTCGCCGGCAATGGCATCGAGGCGCTCGATTTCGGTCATCGAGTCCAAGACGACGTGACCGACTCCGGATTTGACCGCTGTGGTCAATTCCGCAACGGATTTGTTGTTGCCGTGCAACGTGATCCGTTCCGGCGGAAAGTTTGCGTGCAGCGCGACGGCCAACTCGCCTCCGGTGCAGACGTCGAGGCAGAGACCTTCTTCGTCGATCCAGCGCGCTATCTCGGTGCACAGGAAGGCTTTGGCGGCGTAGTGCACATTGTTGCCGCCGCCGAATGCCGCCGCGATCTCTTTGCAGCGGCCCCGAAAGTCGTCTTCGTCGATGACGAACAGCGGGGTGCCGTATTCCCGGGCGAGGTCGGTCACCGCGACCCCGGCGATGCTGGCCGCGCCGGCCTCATCGCGGATGGTATTGCGCGGCCACACATTCGACGCCAGCCGCAGTAACTCGTCGACGGACTGCGGCCGCGACGGATTGGCCGCGTGCCGAGTCTCTTCGGCGTGCCGGGGTCCGGCCGGGTGCACGTTCACATTCGCTCCGGGGCGCTGACGCCGAGTATCGACAGCCCGTTGGCGATGACCTGGCGGGTGGCCTGGCACAGTGCCAGCCGCGCGGTGTGCAGGTCGTTGGGTTGCTCGTCGCCCTGGGGCAGGACCCGGCAGGAGTCGTAGAACCGGTGGTAGTCACCGGCGAGATCTTCCAGGTAGCGGCAGACCCGATGCGGTTCCCGCAGGGACGCCGCTGTTTTGAGCATCCGCGGGAATTCGCCGATGGTGCGCAGCAGCGTGCCCTCTTTGTCGTGGTCGAGCAGCTCGAGATGTCCGGTGTCGGGGATCAGGCCGAGTTCGGCGGCATTGCGGGCCAGCGCCGACAGCCGGGCATGTGCGTATTGGACGTAATAGACCGGGTTTTCGTTCGACGCCGAGGACCACAGTGCCAGGTCGATGTCGATCGCGGTGTCCACCGACGAGCGGATCAGGCTGTATCGGGCGGCGTCGACGCCGATCGCCTCGACCAGGTCGTCGAGCGTGATCACCGTGCCCGCGCGCTTGCTCATCCGCACCGGCTGGCCATCGCGGACCAGGTTGACCATCTGCCCGATCAGGACCTCGACGGTGGCCGGGTCCTCGCCGAACGCGGCAGCCGCGGCCTTGAGCCGGGCGATATACCCGTGATGGTCGGCGCCGAGCATGTAGATGCACAAGTCGGCACCGCGTTCCCGCTTGTCCAGGTAATAGGCGAGATCACCGGCGATGTAGGCGGGCTTGCCGTCGCTCTTGATCACGACGCGATCTTTGTCATCACCAAAAGCACTGGTACGCAACCAGACTGCGCCATCTTTTTCGTAGACGTTACCGGTCTCGCGCAGCCGGGCGATGGCCTGCTCGACGCGTCCGCTGGTGTGCATCGACTCTTCGTGGGTGTAAACGTCGAAGTCGGTGCCGAATTCGTGCAATGACTCTTTGATGTGGGCGAACATCAAGTCGACTCCGATTTCGCGGAAGGTCTCCCGCATCTCGGGTTCGGGCAGGCTCAGCGCGTCGGGCGCCTTCTGCAGTACCTGCGCGGCGATGTCGATGATGTAGCTGCCCGCGTAGCCACCCTCCGGGGTGGGCTCGCCTTTGGCCGCCGCGATCAGTGAGCTGGCGAATCGGTCGATCTGGGCGCCGTGGTCGTTGAAATAGTATTCGCGCACCACGTCGGCGCCCTGCGTCGCCAGCAGCCGGCCCAGAGCGTCGCCGACGGCGGCCCAGCGGGTACCGCCGATGTGGATCGGTCCGGTGGGGTTGGCCGAGACGAATTCGAGGTTGATCTTGTGTCCGGCCAGTAGGTCGGAGTCGCCGAACTTCGTGCCGGCGTCAATGACGTCGTCGACGATCTTGGCCTGCGCCGACGCCTCGAGGCGCATGTTGATAAAGCCCGGTCCGGCGATCTCCGCCGACGCAATGCCGTCGGCGTGTGCCAGCGCTTCGGCAAGCCAGCCCGCCAGCTCGCGCGGGTTCGCGCCGACTTTTTTGCCCAGCTGCAGCGCCAGGTTGCTAGCGTAATCGCCGTGCTCCGGGAGGCGCGGCCGTTCGACGGTGACCGTCTCGCGGCAACGCGGACGCGTCCAGGCCATGCTCGGCCAACACCGCCGCGGCGGTGGTTCTGAGCAGCTCAGCCAGGTCGGCGGGGGTCACGAACGTCCATCCTATGGTCTGGGGTGCTTGCGCCTCGAATCCATTGCGGTGGCCGGACGGTCACGACGATGCGTTAGTCTGTCCCCTGCTTGTGCAAAGCCCCAAAGGCGCAGCAGGTTGTGATGCGCCCCCGTAGCTCAGGGGATAGAGCGTCTGCCTCCGGAGCAGAAGGCCGCAGGTTCGAATCCTGCCGGGGGCACCAGAGTTTGCGCAGCTCAGAGGCGGTTTTTGTGAGCTATAGCCGAGGGGCCCGTGCGATTAGCGTGCGATTGTCTCGGCGGCTCGGCGAGCGCCAGCAAATTAATCGGGCCTGCGGGCAATTTCCCGGCCAGCTCGGGTGTCCAGACGATGGTCCCCACGGCAATTGGCCTGAAGATACAGGTTGTTTAGATCGGCGCACCGCGATAGGCCGTTGCCCGTTCAGTGCTTGTCACTTCCTACGGGCGACTTTCTTGGCCGGAGCCTTCTTCGCAGGCGCTTTCTTGGCCGGTGTCTTGGCCTGAGCCTTCTTGGCCGGGGCTTTCTTGGCCGGCGCCTTCTTCGACGGCAACTCCACGCCGACCAACTTTGCCGCACGTTCGCCGACAGCGCGGCTCCGCCATTCCACATCGCCGACGCGGCCCGTTTGAATCGCGGGGGTGTCCCGCAGCCGCTCCAACGCCGCTTGGCCGCGTTCGACCAGCGTGTTATAGGTCGTCTGCGCGGCCTTCGCGTACGTCTCGATGAATTTGCGTAGCTCGTCGGAGGTCAGTTCCTCCTGCAATCTGGCTATGCGCGCGCGGCTTTCCGCGAGGCGGGCCTCGGCGTCCGCTCGGGTCTCACCGGCACGCCCGCGCAGCGTGGCCGTGATCTCGCTGACGCGCTCAAGTGCCAGATCGGCAGCGCCGACAGCGGCGAGCAGCGGAGCCTTCAGGTCATCGATGCTCGGGGTTGATCGTTGAAGGTGCTGAAGTTCATCCGCCGCCCCAGCAGCGAGTTCGCGGAGTGCGAGTGCCGACTCAGCATTGGCTGCGACCATCCAGTCGTCGTCGGCAGTTCCGCGCAGTGCGAGATTAGCTGCGTCTTCAGCCAGTACCCGAAACGACTCAACGGCATCCTGGTACTGCATGGTGCGGGTGCTCATATCCAATCCACCACCTCTGCATACCCACGGGCCAGTTTGGCACCGGTGACCCGGCAGCGTTGCCACCAATCATCCCAGTAGCCCCGAAGTCGATGGTAGTCGTCCAGGCCGTGATGGCTATCTGGGACTTTGGTGATCGAATACCCGTCCACGAGTAGAAGCCGACCAACGTCGGGGTGAATCGTATGCTTCCACCGATTCTTGGGGGTCATCCAATCGCGAGCACCAGGGGTGGGCATGGAAGCAGATCCATCGATTACAGCGGTGACGTCGATGTCGCCGGGGGAGGTCTTGCTTGAGACGAAGCTCCCCGCCAGCCAATAGCTTGTAACGACCAGGCCATTCTTCTTTTGCTGGTCGGCATAGACGTCGAGGTCCTCGATAAGTTTTCGACGAACATCTATGTCAGGGCGAACAAAGGTGCTCTCGAACTCCGAGCGTGTACATGTCCAGCGCCCCGGAGGGGGCACGTCGTGGCCATCGGGGCCGGGAATCAATGCGGGAAGAACGACTTCCAACCCCCTCGCCAGACATCTGCTTTCAATCGGCACGTCTCCGAGCCTGAGTCAGATTACCTAACAGATAAGGCGACCACCCGGCCAGACACGCGCATCGCCAGCGCCATCGCCAGCGGCATACGGTGGCGTCGGCGGCGGCGCTGGCCGGTGTGCAGTCGTGGATGCAGTAACGCATCTAGTCCCGCTCATCCGTTGCCTCGGACAGAGTCCACCGCCCACGCCCGGACCTCACCATGGCGACGACTTCGGCCAGCGTTGCGACGTGCTCGTCGCATGAGGTGACATCCGCAAGAGGTGTACGGGCGATGTGAGTCGCGTTGCGGCTGCACCCTTCATGGTTGCAGGGTTCCGGCGCGCTGTCGGGGTCGATGGGCTCGATATCCATTACGAATTCCCTACCGGCGCAGGGATTCACGGTAGGCGTAGATGTCGGCCAGATCGCGGATGTCGAAGATCAGGCTACCGGCCAGCTCGTCGATGACCCCTCCGTCGTTGTCGGGGTCGTTGATCACACTCGCAAGCTCTGGGGCCTCCCCGACGCGCACGCGGTGCACGCCCAGTTCGACCGTGTCGTCGACGCGCTGGCCGACAAGCTGCCCGCGGTGGCCGAACACCTCGATGGTGCCCGCGCTGAGATACTGGCCTTCACCGCCCTCCCCCGCGAACTGTGGCGCCAGATCTGGTCGAATAATCCCAACGAACGCCTCAACCGCGAAATCCGCAGGCGCACAGACGTTGTCGGTATCTTCCCCGGCCGAGACGCCGTCATCCGCCTCGTCGGAGCGGTCCTGGCCGAACAACACGACGAATGGGCCGAAGGCCGCCGCTACCTCGGACTGGACATCCTGGCCCGAGCCGCTGCCGTCGGCAACCCCGAACCCGCACCCGCGCCATCGGCCACCAACGGCCTGCCCGAACTGGAGCCCGCAGCATGACAAAACCCCAGCACCCCAAACGAATTCGGGCCAGGACCGACCCGCCAAACCTACCTCGACCAACTCGCAGACACCGGTCACACCGGCTGGCACGACGAAGACGGCGTCCCCGCGCCATGGCCCCAGCACTTCTGCGACCCCGACACCGGATGGCAACCCACGACAGGAGGTGACACCACCAACACCGACCCCAACCAACCCTTCTAACCCCACCAAATCGAAGGATCAGCCGTTACACCACTCCCAGGGACTTGACCGGATCCGCAAGAAACTCGCGTGAACTGTGAGCCGACCAATTGCCCGGCGTCGGGGATTCGGCGTGGCCAGCGTTGCCATCGCGTCCGCCGTCGCCAGGGCTCGTCGAATCCGCCAAGCGCCATGCATCCCGGGGATAGGTCGCAATCGCCGGCGCGTCACCGGCGGGCGACCCTGCGGTCAGCTATCTCCGCACCAGCGGCCGAATAGCGCCCGATAATCGCGGTCGACGTCGGCATGGGCCGCGATCGAGGCGGCGGCATCGGCGCAAATTCTCTCGTACTCGTCTATGGGGAGTACTTGCTTTGCGCCAGTTCAACCGCCGACAAGGGCTCTGAACGAAATGTTCGTCAGGCCGATAACAAAGGCCAGCCACCGAACGCGACCGGCAAGCGGGAAGCCGGCGAGAGCATAACGAGTGGAAAGCCCACATACGGCGACATCACCACCCGGGCGGCTACTCGGTCCCGGTGATTGGGCCTTCGAGCACCGTCGGCCCCGGGGTGAAGCCGGGATGGCGATCGGGCTGCCCCCAAACCTGGTTCAGCGCCCCAGCAGGCGGTTCTTCTGTTCGGCGTACTCCTCGTCGGTCAGAGTGCCCTCGTCGTGGAGCTTGGACAGCTCGCGTATCCTGGCCGCGATTCCCGTCATCACGATCCGTGGATTGTCCCGGGACGCTTCCCCGTTACCGTCAGCGCGCGCGGCCTTACCCGAGTTTGCCGCGACTGCCGCCGGACGCGTGCCAGCCGCCGGGTTGCCGCCATCCCGGCCGGCGCCGGGGCCGCCCATGGCCGCCCCGGTCATACCTGCGAGTGCCATTTGGCTGAACGCGCTTCCCGAGCCGGCCTCCACCGCCTCTCCGGCGATGGCGCTGACGCCGGCGGCCGGCAGCGCGAGCGAGGCCGGGCGCACCTCCGGTGCTGCGACCGTCCACGCCGCCGGCACCGACAATGCCCCGACCGCCTTCGCCTGGCCCAGACCCGCCGACATGGTCGACGCCGCCTGCGCCAGCGGCCCGGGGTTCGTGATGATCGCAGGGAACTCCGTCGGGTGCGGCGACCCTATCCCCGGCAAGAATTCTTCGCCTGCCCAGCCGCTGACGGTATCGTCGGTGCTCAATCCCGTTCCCAGGTCGATGACGATCGCCGGAAAGGCCACCGGGCTCAGCAACGTGAACGGTGCCACGGCGGCAAGTTCGACCACGTCGCCTAGCGCGATCGGGAAGAGTGTGAGCAGGTCGCTGAGCAAGCTGATCGCAGTGACCGGGATCGGCGGGTCGGCCGCGGCCGGCGGCGCCGTTGCGGCGCTCTGCAGCGCGTTGGGGATCGCGGACAACGTTTGTTGGACACTCGCGAGGACGCTTTGTGCGTTGCCGCCGGGGCCGGTGGCTTGGCCGACCGCGGCCGCCTGCCCGGCCGACCCGGCGGGGTCGGTGGCCTGCGTGGGGTTCGTGAACGGTGTCAGCGTCGTCGCGGATGCCGACGAACCCGCGTAGCCGTACATCGCCGCCGCGTCCTGGGCCCACATCTCGGCGTACTGGGCCTCTGTGGCGGCGATCGCCGGCGTGTTCTGCCCGAAGAAATTCGTCGCCACCAGCGCCATCAGCAGGCTGCGGTTGGCCGCGATCACCGGTGGCGGCACCGTCGCGGCGAACGCAACCTCGTAAGCGGCGGCCGCGGCCTTGGCCTGGGCGGCCGTCTCCGCGGCCTGCGCGGCGGTGATGCTCATCCACGCCAGATGGGGCGCGGTCGCGGCCAACATCGATGCCGACGACGGACCCGACCACGACCCGGCCAGCTCCGCGATCACCGAACTGTACGAGGCTGCCGCCGAGTTCAGCTCGAAAGCCAGCTCATCCCAGGCCGTCCCGGCAGCCAGCATGGGGCTCGCCCCTGGACCGGTATACATCCGACCGGAGTTGATCTCCGGTGGATAAATCCCGAAATCCATCATTGGTGTGTCTCGTCTGTGGAAAACCGACGCTCAAGCAGCTCGATCAAAGGCATGATTCAGCGTCCGAGCAGGCGGTTTTTCTGTTCCGTGTATTCCTCCTCCGTCAGAATTCCCTCGTCGCGGAGCTTGGCGAACTCGCGTAATTCGGCAGCGACTCCCGTCACCACGGTCCGCGGCGTCTCCGGCGACGCGTCGCCGCGCGCCTCAGGCGCGGCGCCGTCAGCCGTCATCGCGGTCCCTCCGGTGCCGGCACGAACCCGGGTGCCTGCCGTCCCTCTGGCCTGGTCTTTGCTGACCTCGGTGCCCAACGTGCCGGCCATGGCTCGCCCGGCCATGCCCGCGGTTGCCATCTGTCCGAACATGCTTCCCGACCCGACTTGCGCCGCGTTCCCGGCGGCCTCAGCCGCGGTGGCGCTGACGGGCAGCGCCGGCAGCATCACCGCGAGGGGGCGCACCGCCGGTGTGGCGATGGTCCACGTGGGCGGCACGGACAATGTCCCGACCGTGTTGGCCTCGCCCAGGCCCGCCGACACCGCCCCCGTTGTCGCCGGCGCCGACGACCCGATCGGGCCCGTGATTTTGGCCGGGAACTCGGTGGGCGGCCTGGTTCCGGACGACGGCCAGGCCTCCTTGCCGTCCCAGCCGCTGACGATATTGTCGGTGTGCAAACCGGTCCCGGCGCTGAGGATGTCCATGGGAAGGGAAACCGCCGCCAAGGGGGCCAGCGGTGCGTCGATGAGAAGCGTCGCCACGTTCGCCGGCGTGTCGAGGAAGATCGTTATCAGGTCGGCGACCACGTTTAGCGTGTCCAAGGGACTCAGGGCCTGCGCCGGCGCTGCGAAGCCCTGCAGCGTGTTGGGCACCGCCGAAAACGCCTGCTGGGAGCTCGAGACTGCGCTTTGCACGTTGCCGGCCGGGGTACCGGTGGCTTGGCCGGCCGCGGCGGCCTGTCCGGCCGGCCCCACGGGGTTCGTGTTCTGCTGGGGTGGACTGAACGGCGTCAAGGAGGTCGCCGACGCCGACGAACCCGCGTAGCCGTACATCGCGGCCGCGTCCTGGGCCCACATATCGGCGTACTGCGCCTCGGTGGTTGCGATCGCCGGGGCATTCTGACCTAGCAGGTTGCTCCGCAACAGCGCCATCAGTTCGCTGCGGTTGGCCGTGATGACGGCCGGCGGCACCGTCGCCGCGAACGCCGCCGTGTAGGCGGCGGCCGCCGCTTTGGCCTGGGTGGCCGTCTCCTCGGCCTGGGCGGCGGTGGTGCTCATCCACGCCACATATGGCGCCGCCGCGGCCGCCATCGAAACCGACGAAGGGCCCAGCCAGGGCCCAGCGGTCACCCCCGAGACCACCGAACTGTATGCGGCCGCCGTCGACTGCAGAGCTGCGGCGAGTTCGTCCCAGGCCGCAGCGGCCGCCAGCATCGGGGCCGACCCGGGCCCCACGTACATCCGCGCGGAGTTGATCTCCGGTGATAGCATCGCGAAATCCATTGTCATACAGCCCCTTTCACTACTAAGACCAAGTTGACGACTGCTGTGGTCATCGGCCCGGTCCTGGTCTCGGCGGCGGTCCCGATTAGTTCGGAATCCGCTGGCCCGCCAAAATCTCGCCGGAGATCGTGTTCGACGTGTTTCTGCCGCTGTTGGTGTACCACGTCGCGCTGTTCACCGCGCCCTACTACTTGCGCTCCGATGCACGGTCCATCGGCCCGCTGGCGGTGGGACTGGTGGTGGTCACCGCGGCAGCGGTCGCCGATTGTAGGTGGGTGTCGCTGGCGGTGTCCCCGGTGGCGGGAGTGGCGGTGGCGCCGACCGACCCGGTGTCGGCCACGTCCGTCTTGCGGTTGGATGCGCTCGAGCGGCTTTCGGCGATCGGCGAGGAGGAGAGTCTCACCAGCGACGGCATGGCTATGGTGCTCTACCAGGGGACCGTCCGCCCGGTGGTGGCCGGGACGTGGTGAAAGCGAAAAGGCCATCTCCACCTTCCCTGACCACGAAGTGACACGACCGCAGTTTTGCTGGGCAATTACCCTCTTGTGGCGCCCGTAAACGGCTCACCAGCGTCTTGTTGTCGTCGATAGCGGATGCACCGGGGCACACGGCAATTTGCCCGATGACCGGCGTAGCCGCAGGCAGCATGGCAGAAAGGGCTCGAGTGCCAGACGCTGGTCCGAAACCCTGAACCAACTCGTTACGCCAGCGACCGGCAGGCAGCCCGGAACGTGCTCTGAACGGGTGGCAGGAGACGGTAGCGGCTTGCGGGCTGACGCCCCACCCACCACCGGCGGCCAACACCGTTCGAACCGCGCAGGACTCGCTCAGGGCGCGGGCTGGCTAGTATGAGCGAACCGCGCGCGGACATCTTCTTGAACGGGGTTGAGCCGGACGTGGCCGAGCTTCCGGTCGGACGTCGGAACCGTTCGGCGCCAACAAGTTCCAGCTGGACTAGTTGACGAGCGTCGATCGCCGCGCGTTGCCTCGCGGATCCAACCGGCGAGAGATCAAGCCCGGGCGGCGAGACCGGCGGCGGCGCGGATCTGGCGGCGCGTCGCGGTGTAGTCAGCGTCGGGAAATATATAGTGGCTCAGCGCCGTTCGCGCAATGGCGCCGGCAAGGTCACGGGGGTCCACGGCGCTCGCGAGGGCGTTTTCGCGGTCACAGCGCTGCAGGACCTCCATCAACCCTTCGGTGATCATGGGTAACGCTTGCGCCATCTGTTCGTGCGCGAATGTCGGTTCGAGGTCGAGCAATCGCCCGGGTGGCTGGTTCTCCACGAAAGTCGCGATGACGTCAACCGCGGCTTCCAGGCGGGCGACTCCGACCACTCCGGACATCGCTTCGTCCATCGCCGTGTTGAAGCGTCGCCGCTCGCGCTTACCCAGCGCGTCGATGAGCTCTTCTTTTGACACGAAATACCGGTAGATGGTGGGCCGGGACAGCCCGGCCAGCGTCGCCACGTCCGACAGCGACATCTTGCGGGCGCCGGCACGGACCATGAGTCGCTGGGCCGCGTCGAGGATCCGATCGGCCAAATCCCCATGAGCCGAACCGGATCGGCGCGAAGCCGCGATCGACACGACGGCAGCCCCTACAGCTTGCCGAGCTCGCGCAGCCACGAGATCAACAATCGCAGCCCGTCGTCAAAGGACATGGGAGCGTACCCGAGGCGCTGAGTGGTCAGGTTGTCGTGTGTTCTGGGTTGGCGATCGTCCTTGGCCGCGGCTTCCGCGATGGCCATCAAGGTGGGCCCGAATTCCGCGGTCAGCGCTTCGGGATCGGTGCGGAAGTCCAGATCGTCGACGCGGTGGTCGATTCCGGCGATCTCGCAGGCGCGATTGATACCGCCGGCAGTGGTGAATTTCTCCTGCGGCCGGCCGATCAGCAGGTAGCGTTCACCGGCGACGCCGCGATCCAGCGCGGCGATCGAGCCGTTCGCAACGTCCTTGCCCGCCACCCAGGTCACCGGGAAAGCCAAGTAACGCTTGATCTTTCCGCGCATGCCCGCCAGCAGCACCCTGTTGAAGCTGGTGCGGTGCAAGGCGCGTGCGACGACCGGGGCAGGACCGAAGATCGCCCCTGGATGGCAGGTCAGCACGTCATCGCCCGCGGCAGCGCGCCGGTGCGCTTCCAGGAAGGCTGCGAGCTTGGTGACGGTGTAGGGGTCGTCTGGCGGGTTCTCGAGGACGGGGGCCTCTTCAAAGTCGAGATCGGTGCTCAGATCGAGGAAGGTGGCGGTACTCAGCACCACCACCCGGCGCATGCCGTGGGCTTTGGCCGCGTCCAGGACGTTCGTGGTGCCGACCATGTTGACGGCCTTGAAGGCTTCCAGGTCCTGGCTGGCACCACCCAGCAATGCCGCGCAATGGATCGCCGCATCGGCGCCCTTGGCCGCGCGAAGCACATCGTCCGCGTCACTGATATCGCCCTTGACCAGTTCGACGCCGATCTGGGCCAGCGCCGTGGCGTCGTCCGGGTTGCGAACCAGGGCGCGCACCCGGTCGCCACGCTCGATCAGCTGCTCGCAAACGTTGCCGCCGGTCTGCCCGGTCGCGCCGCTGACGAAGATCGTGCTCGCCATCGCAGCCCTTTCGGTTGTTACATATTAAACATATTTAGTCAAGACTGTAAATCTTTACGTGGGGATCGTTCTATATTCAGTCCATGGCACTCGATACGTCCAGCATTCTTCTGACCGACCGGGTGGCGGTCGTCACCGGCGGCGGCGCGGGCATCGGTCGCGGCATCGCGGCGGGATTCACGGCATTCGGCGCGCGGGTCGCGATCTGGGAACGCAACCCCGACTCATGCGCGTCGGCGGCGGCGGAGATCGGTGCGCTGGGCATTACGGTCGACGTGCGCGACAGCGCCGCGGTGGACGCCGCGCTCGCGCAGACCGCCGCCGAACTCGGGGCGGTGACGATCCTGGTCAACAACGCCGGCGGCGTTTTCTGGTCACGGATCCTCGACACCACCGAGAACGGCTGGGATGCGTTGTACAGGTCGAATCTGCGCCACGTCTACCTGTGCACGCAGCGGGTGGCGCGCAATCTCGTCGAGCAGCAGCTGCCGGGCAGCATCATCAGCGTCACCTCCATCGAAGGCGTGCGCGCCGCGCCGGGTTATGCGACCTATGCGGCGGCCAAGGCCGGCGTCATCAACTACACCAAGACGGCGGCACTCGAGCTGGCTCCGCACGGCATTCGGGTCAACGCGCTGGCTCCCGACATCACCCTGACCGAAGGCATCAAGCAGATTGCGCCGCCGGGCTCCGAGCAGCGCTTCGGCCTCACCGTCCCGATGGGCCGCGCGGGTCACGTCGATGAGATGGCCGGCGCGGCCGTGTTTCTGGCGTCCGACCTGTCCAGCTACATCACCGGGCAAACGATCCACGTCGACGGCGGCACCCATGCGGCCAGCGGCTGGTATCACCACCCGGAGACGGGCGCGTATTCGCTCGGGCCGACCAGCATTTGAGGTGGGAATTCGCGAAGTCGCATAATTTAATCGCGCCTCATCCGCTAACCGATGCGTCACCACATCGGCCAGAATTGTTTGTCCTAATAATGAGATTTGATCGCTGGTGTTCATGGGGACATGAGCGGACATTCCGCCGTCGATCGAAATCATTTGCCCCGGAAAGCAACCAAATCAGCGACGTCCTCCGGTTGTCCGATGTACGGCGTCAACCTGGCACGGCTCAAGCCGTCGAGGATTTCTGTGGACAGATGCGCGCGTACGGCATCGGTGAGGATCAATCCGGGCACGATGGTGTTCGCCCGCACGCCCTGCTTCCCCTCACTGGTCGCCACGTACCTGGTCAGGGCGTGTAAACACGCTCGCACGGGCATCATTCGAGCAGGGCGCCATCGCACACTATCCACAGGAGGTAGTCCGTGAACATCGCCGTGCTGCTGATACCGGCGCTCATCCTCATCGTGGGTTTGGCGGTCGCCGTCGTGGTGGTCGTCAACCGCAACCAGCGGCGAGCGCTTTCCCGCAACAGTCAGCTGATCCCGGGCCGTCCAACGCGCGTGCCTCGGACCTGGGCCGTATCGCATGAACCTGAAGCCAAACTTCACCGCAGGCTGCGTGACGCGATGACCGCGTTACACGCCGCCGACTCTTTCGATACGGGCTCAACACTTGTGCTACGCGCGGATCTAGAACAGGCCGCAATCAACCTGGATGATCACCTCGTCGCCGTTGCGCAGCTCACTCCCACTCATAAAGACGCGTTATTGGGAAAGATCACGACAACGGTCGAGTACATCGAAGCCGCGGTCGCGCGTTACGCCGCGGCCGCCACAGCGCCCGACATGACCGCTTTGGAGGCCGGCCTCGCGACCGTGCAACGCCAGCTCGACACCGTCAGTGAACTGCAAAGAGGGTTGCCTCCGCAGTGACCAAAAGACGGTAGGTAAGTCATCCGCGGGGTCGCAGTACGGGTGTCACCAGCTCACCCGTGCTGAGGTAACTGTCGAGGTTGCGGATCGCGAGCAGCGCCATCGCGCGACGGGTCCGGGCTGTTGCGCTGCCGATGTGCGGCAACAACACCACGTTGTCGAGGGCAAACAGCTCGACCGGCACGTTCGGCTCATCGGTGAAGACGTCGAGCCCCGCCCCGGCCAGCCTGCCGCCGGCCAGCAACTCCACCAGCGTGTCCTGGTCTACGACGCTGCCGCGCGCGATGTTGATCAGGTAACCCTCGGGGCCCAATGCCTCGAGGACGGCGCGGTCGACCAGATTGCACGTCTTTTGATCGCCCGTCGTGGCGACGACCAGCACATCGACCGACTCGGCCAACTGCACGGGCGACTCGGCATACCGGTGCGGCGACCCGGCAATCCGGCGGCGGTTGTGATACGCGATGGCACAATCGAATCCGAGCAGCCGAGTTGCGATCGCCGAGCCGATACGACCCAAGCCCAGAATCCCCACCTGAAGGCCGCTGACGTCCCTCGCGTAGGGAAAGTGCCCGTCGCGCGCCCAGCGACCCGCCCGCACGTAGCGGTCGGCAGCACCGAAACGGCGCAGTGTCATCAGGATCAGCCCCAGTGCCGTATCGGCGACGGTGTCCGACAGCACGTCCGGAGTGTTGCTGACGCCGATACCGCGGCGGTTCGCTGCCTCCAGATCGATGGAATCCACGCCGGCCCCGTTGTTGACGATCGCCGCCAGGTTGGGCAGCGCGGCGATAGTGGCGGCATCGATGCCGGGTTGGCCCGACGTCACCACGACGCGAATCTCGGCCCCGTGTTCCCTTAGGAACTCGGTTCGTCGCGGACCGTCGGGAAGCTTGGGGAGTTCGTATCGCGTCGCGAGCTCGGCCTCGAATGTCGGCTCGAACTCACCGATCCGCAGCACCTGATTGGTCTTCTTCATCGTCACGCTGACATCATCTCCCAAAGCCAACCGGAAAGACGTCGCCTTCCGGAGCCTGTCGCTCGTAACGCTCTGGGCGTACTTAATCACGAAAGTCGAACTCATAGAAGGGAATTCAGAGGGCACAAGTCAGCGCGAGAAGCTTTCCAGACAGGCCACGGTCGGTAGCAACTCGTCGGCGTCGGGCTCTGATGGGCGGGCGTCCCAGAGCGTCGCGTGTGCAGTTAGGGCGTTCAGTGTGAGCTGGTGGCGTTGGCTGTGCGTGCACGGCGGGAAAATCGCCCGCGCAGATCCCGCCGTGGGCTCACACTCAAAGCCCTGGGCTCACACTCAAAGCCCTGGGCTCACGCCCAAACGCCCTGGGCTCACACCCAAGGTCGACGCTGCACTCATGGCATCGAATCTGCGCTCAAGCGCGCCAGCTTCGGCCTGGCCCCACCCTGGACGCTGGCTCGGCGCATCCGCCGAGCATCCTGGCGCTGTTGACAACCGCGCGGCGTCAGCGAGCCTTGTCTGTCAGCCAGGTGGTCCACATTTGCCGGTAGGCGTTCTCGATGCTTTGAGCGAACCTCGGCGCGTCCGCTAAGGGAGATTCTTTCATTCGATCGCGCAAGGTGCGGCGCAAATCCGCCAGACGCGGCAAGTCATTGGCAAGGGTGGTGACAATGCTGACGAACTCATCGTCAGATTGCGCGGCCAGCTCGGGCAGGCCGAGGTTGCACAGCTGGCTCCAGCCGCCGCGCCCGACGACGGTCCGGCCGACACGCGTGACGACGGGCACACCCATCCAAAACGAATCCAGGCTGGTGGTGTGGCCGTTGTAGGGAAGGGTGTCAAGGCAGATGTCGATGCCGCGATAGCGATCGAAATAGTCACGGCGCGGGAGGCGAGCGACGAATTCGATGCGCTCGGGGGCGACATTGTGCTCGCCAAGTTTGTCCACGACGCGCTGGCGATCGCTGGTGGCCGGACAAAGAAGAATCAATCGCGAATTCGCCACATTGGCCAGCGCCTTGCCCCACAGGGCCAGCGTTTCATCGCTGACCTTGCAGAAATTGTTGAGACAGCCGAAGGTCACGAAGTTGTTGGCCAACGCGGGCAGCCCGCTTGGGACGACATCATCTAGGAGCGGGTCGTAACACCAGAAGGTGTCCGGGAGGCGAATGGACCGTTCGGAGTAATGACAATCCAACTCGCTGTCGGGGTCCAGATAGGGGTCAGTCAAGCGATAGTCCATCGCGCTCAGGCCGGTCGTGCCGGGATAGGCGAGCCAGGCGACCTGGACCGGAGCGGGCTTGCGCGCAAAGACAAGTGGACGGCCGTTGTCGGTGTGCATGGTCAGATCGACCAGGATGTCGATGCGGTCCGCGCGGATCAGGTCGGCCACCGCAGCGTCGCCACGACCGGTGATGGGGCGCCAGCAGTCGGTCAGCGCCACGATGCGCTCGGTAAAAGTATCCGGGCGCCGAAGATCGGAGTAGCAGAAGATCTCGAATTGCTCGCGATCGTGATGGGTAAGCAGGGGAATCGTGAAACACATATCGATATGAACGCGAAAATTGGGCGAGACGTAGCCGATGCGCAAGCGACGGTCGGGATCGCGGTTGTTTTCATACCGCGCAAGACCGAAGCCAAGGGGGCGGGCGTGGATTGCGTCGAATCGCTGCGCTTCCCGCAGGATCGCCGGCGCGTCGAATTCGCTCATTAGCTGAAGGGTGCCGACGAGAATGCTGTGGGATTTGATGTCGTCGGGGTTCAATGCGACGGCCTTTCGGAAACATTCAAGCGCTTCGTCCAGCCGGCCGAGGTCTCTGAGGGTGCCGCCGAGCATGATGTAAGCCTCAGCAAAATCGGGACGGACCTTGACGGCGTTGCGACAGGCGTCGAGGGCGGCGTCGAATTCGCCTCGCTCGCGAAGGACCTTGGCGAGACTATGCCAGCCAGAGGCGAATTCGGGATCCAGCGTCACGGCTTGACGCAGCACGGCGGCGGCTTCTTCGAACCGCTTGTGGTCGGCGAGAACGTTGCCCAAATTGTTGTAGAGGGGAACGAAATCGGGGCGGAATGTCAGTGCGGCGCGGCAGGCGGCGATCGCTTCGTCGAGTCTTCCGGCCGCCTGAAGCGCGCTACCGAGCTTACTCAATGCCTCGACGTTCACCGGTTGCAGTGCCACCGCCTGCCGATAGGCGGCAATGGCCTCTGGCAACCTCCCAGCAGACTGCAAAGCGGAACCGAGGCGGTTGTGCACTTCGGCGAGATTGGGGTTCATCGAAAGCAAGCGCTGATACACCGCGATGGCGCGATCAAGCTCGTGTGTTTGGTGCAAGGTGACGGCCAGCCCGACGAGCGCTTCCGGCGCATCACCATTGAGCCGGAGGGCTCGCTCGAATGCGGCAATCGCGTAGCTGTACTGCTTGACCGCCAAAAGCACGTCGCCGCGACCGCAATGGTAGCGCCAGTCGTCCGGATCGATCTGGATGGCGCGGTCGATGAGCGTGACCGCCTCGTCGGCATTGCCGCGGTGATGAGCGAGCATGCCCAGCCGATGGTAGGCGTCGGGCTGATCGGGATGCTCGGCGATGACCTGGCGATAGATCGGCTCGGCGTCGGCCAGACGCCCGGCCAGATGATGCTCCATCGCCGTATCGAGCATTTGGTGGATATCGTCGTCAGACAAAGTAGATTCGATACTCCTTTGACGTCGCTGGCCTCCGAATCACCGGTGACCGTGGCGATTGCTGTTAGGTCGAATTGTCCGCCAACCAGGCGTGCCACATTTGGCGGTAGGCATTCTCGATATTTTGAGCGAACTTTGGCGCGTCCGTTAAAGGAGATTCCTTCATTCGGTCGCGCAAAGTGCGGCGCAACTCCGCCAGCCGCGGCAGGTCGTCGGCGAGGGCGGTGACAATGCTGACGAACTCATCATCAGTTTGCGCGGCCAGCTCGCGCAGGCCGAGGTTGCACAGCTGACTCCAGCCGAGGCGGCCGACGACGGTCCGACCGATACGCGTGACGACGGGCACGCCCATCCAAAGCGAATCCAGGCTAGTGGTCCCGCCATTGTAAGGAATGGTGTCAAGGCAGATGTCGATGCGGGGATAGAGATTGAAATAATCATGGCGCGGGACGAAGGGGGTGAATTCAATGCGTTCGGCGGCGACATTATGCTCGCCGAGTTTGTCCAGGACCCGCTGCCGACCGCTGGTGGCCGGACAATGAAGAAAGAGTCGCGAATTCGGCACATTGGCCAGTGCCTTGCCCCATAGGGCCAGCGTCTCGTCGCTGATCTTGCAGAATTTGCTGAGGCAGCCGAAGGTCACGAAGTTGTTGGCCAGCGCGGGTAGCTCGCCGGGATCGGTGTTCTTGAGCGGGTCGTAGCACCAGAAGGTGTCCGGGAGGCGAATGGAACGTTCGGAGTAGTGACATTCGGACTCACTGTCGGGGTCCAGGTAGGGGTCGGTTAGGCGATAGTCCACACCGCTCAGGCCCGTCGTGCCGGGATAGGCGAGGTAGGCGACTTGGATCGGAGCGGGCTTGCGCGCAAAGACAAGTGGACGGCCGTTGGCCGTATGCATGGTCAGATCGACCAGGATGTCGATGCGGTCCGCGCGGATCAGTTCGGCCACTTCAGCGTCGCCCCGACCGCTGGTGGGACGCCAGACGTCGGCGAGCGCGGTGATGCGCTTGGTGTAGGCATTGGGGTGTGGGACATCGGCGTAGCAGTAAATCTCAAATTGCTCGCGATTGTGATGGGAAAATAGGGGAATCGTGAAATTGGACTCAGCATGGGTGCGGAAATTGGGCGAGACGTATCCGATGCGCAGGCGGCGGTCGGGATCACGGTTGTTTTCATGCGGCGCAACATCGCGGCCGAGGCGATGCGCATGGATGGCGTCGAATCGCCGCGCTTCCCGCAGCAGCGCCGGTGCGTCGAATTCGCTCATATAGTGCATGGTCTCGATGACACGGCTGTGGACTTCGTTGTCGTCGGGCTGCAACGCGACGGCGGATTTGAAACATTCGAGCGATTCGTTCAGGCGGCCGAGGTCTTTTAGCATTTCGCCGAGAATGGTGTAAGGCTCGGCAAAATCAGGACGAACCTTTACGGCGTTGCGACAGGCTTGGACGGCGACATCGAATTGGCCTCGCTGCCGAAGGACCTTGGCAAGGCCGAACCAGCCAACGGCGAACGCGGGATCCAGCGTCACGGCTTGACGCAGGGCGGCGATGGCTTCGTTGAATCGCTGTTGCTCGGCAAGGACGTTGCCCAGATTGTTGTAAAGGGGAACGGAATCGGGCCGGAACGTCAGCGCGGCGTTATAAGCGGCGATCGCTTCGTCGGGTTTTCCGTCCTCGTGCAGCGCGCTACCGAGGTTATTCAGTGCTTCGGCGTTCACCGGCTGGAGTCGCACCGCCTGCCGAAAAGCGGCGATCGCCTCGGCCAGCCTCCCGGCAGACTGCAAAGCAGAACCGAGGTGGTTGTGCACTTCGGCGAGATTGGGGTTGATCGAAAGCAGGCGTTGATATACCGCGATGGCGCGATCAAGCTGGTCGGTCTGGTGCAAGGTGACGGCGAGTCTGAACAGCGCTTCGGGCGCATCGCCATTGAGGCCGAGCGCTCGCTCGAATGCGGCAATCGCCCCGGGGTATTGGTTGACCGCCAAGAGCACCTCGCCGCGACCGCAGTGGTAGCGCCATTCATTCGGATCGATCTCGATAGCGCGGTCGATCAGGGTGACCGCTTGCTTGCGCGTTGCCGGCTTGGCAGGCGAGCATGCCCAGCCGATGGTAGGCGTCGGGCTGATCGGGATGCTCGGCGATGACCTGGCGATAGATCGGCTCGGCGTCGGCCAGACGCCCAGCCAGATGATGCTGCATCGCCGTCTCAAGCCTTTGGCGAATATCGTCAGACAAAGTCGGTTTGATACTCCTTTGACGTCGGTTTTACGTCGAATTCTCCGCTAACCAGGTGTGCCACATTTGCCGGTAGGCCTTCTCGATATTTCGAACGGCCTTCGGCACGTCCATCAGAGGAGATTGACTCAGCCGGTCGCGCAACGTACGGCGCAAATCCGCCAGACGCGGTAGGTCGTCGGCGAGCGTAGTGACAATGCTGACGAACTCATCGTCGTCTCGTGCGGCCAGCTCGCGCATGCCGAGGTTGCACAGCTGGCTCCAGCCGTGGCGCCCGACGACGGTCCAGCCGATACGCGTGACGACAGGCACACCCATCCAGAAGGATTCCAGGCTGGTGATCCCGCCAGTGTAGGGAAGGGTGTCTAGGCAGATGTCGACGCGGTGGTAGACACGGAGGTAATCAAGGCGCGGGAGACGACTGAAGAATTCGATGCGCTCGGCGGCGACATCGTGCTCGCCCAGCGTCTCCAGGACGCGCCGGCGAGCGCTGCCAACGTCCGGACAATGCAGAATCAATCGCGAATTCGGAACATTGGCCAGTACCTTGCCCCACATCGCCAACGTCTCGTCGGTGACCTTGCAGAAATTGTTGAGACAGCCAAAGGTGAGGAAGTTGTTGGCTAACGCGGGAAGTTCGCTTGGGAAAATGTCATCCAGGAACGGGTCGAAACACCAGTAGGTGTCCGGGAGACGAATGGAACGTTCGGCGTAATGACGATCGGACTCGCGGTCGGGGTCCAGATAGGGGTCGGTGAAGCGGTAGTCCATCGCGCTCAGACCGGTCGTGCCGGGATAGGCGCCATAGGTTAGCTGGATCGGTGCGGGCTTGCGCGCAAACACCAGGAGATGGCCGTTGCCCGAATGCATGGTCGGATCGACCAGGATGTCGATGCGGTCCGCGCGGATCAGCTCGGCCACCTCCGCGTCGCCACGACCGGTGATGGGACGCCAGCCGTCGGCCAGCGCCTCGTAGCGCTCGGTGAGGTCGTCCGGGCTCCCGACGTCGGAGTAGCAGAAAACCTCGAATTGCTCGTGATTCTGCTGGGACAACACGGGAAACATGACATACCGCGCGACTGTGTAGCGAAAATTGGGCGAGATGTAGCCGATGCGCAGGCGGCGGTCGGGATCGCGATTGTTTTCATGCCGCGCGACATTGCGGCCGAGGCGGCGAGCGTGGAGGGTGTCGAATCGCTGCGCCTCCCGCAGGAGCGCCGGCGGGTCAAACTCGCTCATGTAGTGGACGGTCTCGATGACACGGCTCTGTAGTTCACTGTCGTCGGGCTTCAATGCGGCGGCGGATTTGAGACAGTCCAGCGATTCGTTCAGCCAGCCGCAGACTTTCAGCCAACCGCCGAGCATGGTGTAAGCCTCGGCGGAATCAGGATCGAATTTGACGGCATTGCGGCAGGCGTCGACGGCGGCGTCGAATTGGCCTTGCTGGCTAAGGACCTTGGCGAGACTGCACCAGCCGGCAGCGAATCGGGATCCAGCGCCAAGGCACGATGCAGGGCGGCGGCGGCTTCGTCGAATCGCTTCTGCGTGGCGAGGACATTGCCCAAATTGTGGTGCAGGGGAACGGAATCGGGGCGAAATGTCAGCGCCGCGTTGTAAGCGGCGATCGCTTCGTCGGATTTTCCGGACTCGTGCAGCGCGCTACCGAGGTTATTCAGTGCTTCGGCGTTCACCGGCTGGAGTCGCACCGCTTGCCGAAAAGCG
Source organism: uncultured Actinomycetota bacterium (assembly GCA_963840045.1). Lineage (GTDB taxonomy): Bacteria > Actinomycetota > Actinomycetes > Mycobacteriales > Mycobacteriaceae > Mycobacterium. The sequence goes on from CAWIXL010000003.1 coordinate 314,337, forward strand.
GCGATCGCCTCGGCCAGCCTCCCGGCAGACTGCAAAGCAGAACCGAGGTGGTTGTGCACTTCGGCGAGATTGGGGTTGATCGAAAGCAGGCGCTGATATACCGCGATGGCGCGATCAAGCTGTTCGGTCTTGTGCAACGTGACCGCGAGTCTGAACAGCGCTTCGGGCGCGTCGCCATTGAGCCCGAGAGCTCGCTCGAATGCGGCGATCGCGCCGGTGTATTGGTTGACCGCCAAAAGCACCTCGCCGCGACCGCAGTGGTAGCGCCATTCATTCGGGTTGATCTGGATAGCGCGGTCGATCAGGATGACCGCTTGCTGCGCGTTGCCAGCCTGGCAGGCGAGCATGCCCAGCCGATGGTAGGCGTCGGGCTGATCGGGATGCTCGGCGATGACCTGGCGATAGATCGGCTCGGCGTCGGCCAGACGCCCGGCCAGATGATGCTGCATCGCCGTCTCAAGCCTCTGGCGAATATCGTCAGACAAAATCGGTTCGATACTCCTTTGACGTCGCCGCCTTCGATCCACCCGTGACCGCGGCCATAGCTGTTATGTCGAAGTCTCCGCCAACCAGGTGTGCCACATCTCCCGGTAGGCGTTCTCGATGTCATCGGCGAACTTCGGCGCGTCCATCAGGGGAGATTGTTTCATCCGCTCGCGCAAGGTGCGGCGCAAACCCGCGAGACGGGGCAAGTCGCCGGCAAGCGCAGTGACAATGCCGACGAACTCATCGTCGTCTTGTGCGGCCAGCTCAGGCAGGCCGAGGTTGCACAGCTGACTCCAGCTGCCGCGCCCGAGAACGGTCCGGCCGATACGCGTGACGACGGGCACGCCCATCCAGAACGAATCCAGGCTGGTGGTGTGGCCGTTGGCGGGAAGGGGGTCAAGGCAGATGTCGATGCGGCGATAGAGATGGAAATACTGACGGCGCGCAAGGCGCGGGGTGAATTCGATGCGTCCGGGGGCGATGTCTTGCTCGCCGAGCTTGTCCAGGACGCGCTGGCGAGGGCCGCCGGGCGGACAAAGAAGAATCAATCGCGAATTCGGCACATTGGCCAGTGCTTTGCCCCACATCGCCAACGTCTCGTCGGTGACCTTGCAGAAATTGTTGAGACAGCCAAAGGTGAGGAAGTTGTTGACCAACGCCGGTAGTCCGCTTGGGGCCCAATCATCCAGGTCATTCATTTGCGGGTCGTAACACCAGAAGGTGTCCGGGAGGCGAATGGACCTTTCGGAGTAATGACAATCCGACTCGCCGCCGGGGTCCAGATAGGGGTCGGTCAAGCGATAGTCCATCGCCGTCAGGCCGGTCGTGCCGGGATAGGCGAGCCAGGCGACCTGAATCGGAGCGGGCTTGCGCGCAAACACCAAAAGTCGGCCCTCGGGCATGTGCATGGTCAGATCGACCAGGATGTCGATGCGGTCCGCGCGGATCAGCTCGGCCACCTCAGCGTCGCCGCGGCCCGTGATGGAACGCCAGACGTCGGCCAGCGCGGCGATGCGCTCGGTATAGGCATCCGGGCGCGAGACATTGGAGTAGCAGAAAATCTCGACTTGCTCGCGATCGTGCTGGGTAAGCAGGGGAATCACGAAATACGCCAAGCTATGAACGCAAAAATCGGCAGAGACGTAGCCGATGCGCAGACGGCGGTCGGGATCGCGGTTGTTTTCATGCGGCGCAACATCGCGGCCGAGGCGGTGGGCGTGGATTGCGTCAAATCGCCGCGCTTCCCGCAAAATCGCCGGCGAGTCGAATTCGCTCATGAAGTGAACGGTGCCGATGAGACGACTGTGGAATTTGATGTCGTCGGGCTTCAATGCGACGGCCGTTCGTAAACATTCAAGCGCTTCATTCGGCCGGCCGAGGTCTATGAGCATACCGCCGAGCAGGGTATGAGCCTCGGCGAAATCAGGACGGACTTTGACGGCGTTGCGATAGGCGTCGACGGAGTCGTCGAACCGGCCTTGCTGGTTGAGGACCTTGGCAAGACTGAACCAGCCAACTGCGTATTCGGGATCCAGCGTCACGGCACGATGCAGGGCGTCGGCGGCTTCGTCGAATCGCTTCTGGTCGAATAGGACATTGCCCAGAGTGTTGTATGCAGGAACAAAATCGGACCGAAATGTCAGCGCAGCGGTGCAAGCGGCGATCGCTTCGTCGAATTTTCCGTCCTCGTGCAGGGCGCTACCGAGGTTATTGAGCGCTTCGACGTTCACCGGCTGGAGCGCCACTGCCTGCCGATAAGCGGCGATAGCCTCGGAAAGTCTTCCGGCAGACTGCAAGGCAGAACCGAGGCGGTTGTGCACTTCGGCGAGATTCGGGTTGATCGCAAGCACTCGCTGGTACATGGCAACGGCGCGATCAAACTGATTTATCGTGTGCAACGTGACGGCCAGTCTGAACAGCGCTTCCGGCGCATCGCGATCGAGCCCGAGCGCTCGCTCGAACGCGGCGATCGCGTCGGTGTATCGGTTGACCGCCAAAAGCACCTCGCCGCGCCCGCAGTGGTAGCGCCATTCATTCGGATTGATCTGGATAGCGCGGTCGATCAGGATGACTGCCTCCTCGGCGTTGCCAGTTTGGCAGGAGAGGATGGCGAGCCGATGGTAGGCGTCGGGCTGGTCGGGATAATCGGCGATGACTTGGCGGTAGATCGGCTCGGCGTCGGCCAGCCGCCCAGCCAGATGATGCTGCATCGCCGTCTCCAGCAGTTGGCGAATGTCGTCAGACAAAGTCGGTTTCGATACTCCTTTGACATCGCTGGCTCGATTCACCGGTGACCGCGGCGTTGTGTATATCGAAGTGTCCGCCAACCAGGCGTGCCACATCTCCCGGTAGGCATTGTCGACGTTTCGGGCGAACTTCGGTGCGTCCATCAGGGGAGATTGCTTCATCCGCCCGCGCAAAGTGCGGCGCAAATTTGCCAGTAGCGGCAAGTCATTCGCAAGGGTGGTGACGATGGCGGCGAACTCATCATCAGTTTGGGCGGCCAGTTCAGGCAGGCCGAGGTTGCAAAGCAGGCTCCAGCCGCTGCGGCCCACTACGGTCCGGCCGATGCGCGTGACGACGGGCACACCCATCCAGAACGAATCCAGGCTGGTGGTGCCGCCGTTGTAAGGAATGGTGTCAAGGCAGATGTCGATGCGGCGATAGAGGTGGAAATAATCACGGCGCGGGACGCGACTGGCGAATTCGATGCGCTCGGGGGCGACCTGGTGCTCGCCGAGCTTGTCCAGGACGCGCTGGCGTGGGCTGCCGGCCGGACAAAGAAGAATCAATCGCGAATTCGGCACACTGGCCAGTGCCTTGCCCCACATGGCCAGCGTCTCGTCGGTGACCTTGCAGAAATTGTTGAGACAGCCAAAGGTGACGAAGTTGGTGGCCAACGCGGGTAGCTCGCTTGGGACGACGTCGTCCAGGCGACCGTCGTAACAAAAGAAGGTGTCCGGGAGGCGAAAGGACCGTTCGGAGTAATTACCGTCAAACGCGCCGTCGGGGTCCAGGTACGGGTCGGTTAAGCGATAGTCCATCGCGCTCAGGCCGGTCGTGCCGGGATAAGCGAGCCAGGTGACCTGAATCGGAGCGGGCCTGCGCGCGAACACCAGGAGACGGTTGTCGGCCGTGTGCATGGTCAGATCGACCAGGATGTCGATGCGGTCCGCGCGGATCAGATCGGCCACCTCAGCGTCGGCACGACCGCTGATGGGACGCCAGCCGTCGGCCAGCGCCTCGAAGCGCTCGGTAAACGCATCCGGGTTCCCGACATTGGAGTAGCAGAAAATCTCGACTTGCTCGCGATTGTGGTGGGAAAACAGGGGAAGCGCGTAATACGACACGGCATGAGCGGTGAAATCGGGTGAGACGTAGCCAATGCGCAGGCGCCGGTCGGGATCGCGATTGTTTTCATGCGGCGCAATATCGCGGCCAAGGCGGTGGGCGTGGATGGCGTCAAATCGCTGCGCTTCCCGCAGGATCGCCGGCGCGTCGAATTCGCTCATATAGTGAACGGTGCCGACAAGACAGCTGTGGGATTTGATGTCGTCGGGTTTCAATGCGATGGCCGTTTCGAGATATTCAAGCGATTCGTTCAGCCGGCCGAGTTCTGTGAGCATAGCGCCGAGCGTGGTGCACGCCTCGACGAAATCAGGACGGACTTTGACGGCCTCGCGACAGGCTTCGACGGCGTCGTCGAATTGGTCTAGCTGGCGAAGGATCCGGGCGAGACTGAACCAGCCAACGGCGAGTCCGGGATCCAGCGTCACGGCTTGACGCAGGGCGGCGGCGGCCTCCTCGAATCGCTTCTGGTCGGCGAGGACGTTGCCGAAATTGTGGTGCAGGGGAACGGAATCGGGGCGAAATGTCAGCGCGGCGCGGTAGGCGGCGATCGCATCGTCGGATTTTCCGTGCTCGTGAAGCGCGCTACCGAGGTTATTCAGGGCGTCGACGTTCACCGGCTGAAGTCGCACTGCCTGCCGATATGCGGCGATCGCCTCGCTCAGTCTTCCGGCGGACTGCAGCGCAGAGCCCAGGTGGTTGTGCACTTCGGCGAGATTGCGGGTTGATCGAAAGCAGGCGCTGATACAAGGCCAATGGCGCGATCAAGCTCTTGCTGTTTGTTCCAAGGTGACGGCGAGTCTGAACAGCGCTTCGGGCGCATCGCCATTGAGGCGGAGCGCCTGCTCGAATGCGGCAATCGCGTCGCTATGTTGCTCGACCGCCAGGAGCACCTCGCCGCGGCCGCAATGGTAGCGCCATTCGTTCGGATCGATCTGGATGGCGCGATCGATCAGGGTGACCGCTTGCTTGGCGTTGCCCGATTGGCAGGCGAGCAGGCCCAGCCGATGGTAGGCGTCGGGCTGATCGGGATGCTCGGCGATGACCTGGCGATAGATCGGCTCGGCGTCGGCCAGACGCCCAGCCAGATGATGTTGCATCGCGGTATCAAGCCTGTGGCGAATGTCGTCAGACAAAGGCGATTTGACACTCCTTCGCGAGGAATGTGGCCGAGTATATCGCCGACGACGAAGCTGGACCGCCGCAATCCGCTGGGTTGGTCACCCTCCCGGGGCACGACGGACGCGCCCCGGGCCGATTTCGACCGGATGGTCAACCAACGGGGTGGTTCTTGTCGGCGATCACCCGTTGATCGTCATAATCGACCACGATCAACGAAAATGACGCTATATGCTTGCTGTTCGTTACGCGTTACCGCGGGAGCGCTGAGCCGAAACACAGAGGAGTCGCCATGGCTGCGCCTAATCCTCGCGTGCTGCTGCTGTACCCGCCCAACCAGAATCTTCCCGGGACGGTATGCAAGCCGAACGGGTCACTGGCCTACCCGAGCCTGGCCGGCGCGCTGCGCCGGCACGGAACCGACGTCGCAATCTTCGATGCCTGCGTGGGAAACGACCGCGACGACCTCGACGTCTTCTACCGCTCGTCGACCGAACTGCCCAGCGGACTGTTGCGAACGGGCGTGTCAGACGAACGGATCCTCGAAGAGGTGGCGGGCTACGACATCGTCGGGCTGACCTCCATCTTCACCCAGCAGGAAACCATGGTCCTCAATGCGGCCAGGCTGATCCGCGAGCATTTCCCCGAGAAGATCCTCATTTCCGGCGGCGTCAACGCGCGGTCCCGGCTACCTCAATTCTTCGCGGCCGGCTTCAAGGTCGTCTGCCTCTCCGAATCCGAGGACACGATCACGGAGATCGTCGATGCGGTACGGCGGTCGAAAACACCCGACTTCTCCACCATCAACGGCGTCGCGACCATGCACGACGGCCGGATCCGGGTCAACCCGGTCAAGTCCACCGACATCCAATGGGATCTCGACTCGATGCCGATGCCCGCCTGGGACCTGCTTCCCAACAAGCGGTACTGGAAGATCCGCAGGCCGTTCGGCGGCGACTTCGATCATGTGTACGACGAGGTTCGGTACGGGCAGTTGATGACCTCAATCGGGTGCCCGTTCCATTGCGCCTACTGCCACATCTCGGGCGAGCAGGAAGGCGACATCAGCGGTCCCATCGGCAAGTATCGAATGAAGTCCGACGATCGGGTGCTGCTGGAGCTCGAGACCCTCAAGGGACTCGGCGTGGAGACGGTGTTCATCTCCGACGACTCCCTGCTGGCCAACAAGAAACGCGCCCTGCGGCTGCTGGACAAGATCCGCGGCTCCAACCTCGACATCCTCGATGTCAACGGCGTCAACATCATCCATCTGCTCAAAAAATGGAAGCCGGACCACGAGATGCTCCAGGCACTGGTGGAAGCCGGGTTCATCGACATTTCCCTGCCGTTCGAAACGGGCAACTTGCGGGTCATGCGCAAATATGCGACCAACAAGCTCAACATCGAGCAGGCCGACATCAAGGCCCTGATTGCGGCGTGCAAGGACTACGGCCTGCGGATCGCCGGCCACTACATGCTCGGCTATCCCGACGAGACGCTGGCGGAGGTCGAGACCACCATCAACATGGCTAAGGACCACGTGTCCTACGGCCTCGACGCAACGAACTTCTTCCTGGTGATGCCGTTGCCGGGCACAACGCTCTACGACATGGCCATCGCCGGGGGCCACATCGACCCCGACTTCGAACCGGACACGATGAACTGGACGAAGGCCAACATGAAGAACACGGTCGTCCCGGCCTCGCAGCTCGAGGAGCTCAGAGATCGAGCCTGGTTGGAAACCAACTCTGCGGAGTTCAAAGCGTACAAAGAGGGGATGTGGTTCCCGCCGAAGGTGGAGGCCGCGGCGGGCTAGAGGCGGGCGAGAGGCGGGCTAGCGGCGGGCTAGCGGCACCAAGAGAAGAGGTTCGACCGGCGGCTTCCAGCCGAGTGGGATCGTCGCAATTGACCACGGTCAACGGAAATCTCGGCTTAGGCTATATGTCGCCTGCTCCGTACGCGTTACCGCGGAGCTAGGCAGACACCATAAAGGAGTGCCCATTGGCTGCGCCGAATCCTCGCGTGCTGCTGCTGTACCCGCCCAACCAGAACCTTCGCGGGACGATATGTCGGCCGAACGGGTCACTGGCCTACCCGAGCCTGGCCGGCACACTCCGCCGGCACGGGACGGACGTCGCAATCTTCGATGCCTGCGTGGGAAACGACCGCGACGACCTCAACGAGGTCTTCTTCGGCTCGTCGACCGAACTGCCCAGCGGACTGTTGCGAACGGGCGTGTCAGACGAACGGATCCTCGAAGAGGTGGCGGGCTACGACATCGTCGGGCTGACCTCCATCTTCACCCAGCAGGAAACCATGGTCCTTTACACGGCCAGGCTCATCCACGAGCATTTCCCCGAGAAGATCCTCATTTCCGGCGGCGTCAACGCGCGGTCCCGACTACCTCAATTCTTCGCGGCCGGCTTCAACGTCGTTTGCCTCTCCGAGGCCGAAGACACGATCACGAAGATCGTCGATGCGGTACGGGGGTCGAGAACACCCGACTTCTCGGCGATCACGGGCGTCGCGACCATGCACGACGGCCGGATCCGAGTCAACCCGGTCGGATCCACGGACATCCAATGGGATCTCGACTCGTTGGCGATGCCTGCCTGGGACCTGCTTCCCAACAAGCGGTACTGGGCGGTCGGCCGGCCGTTCGGCGGCGACTTCGAGCATCTGGACGAGGTTCGGTACGGGCTGTTGATGACGTCAATCGGATGCCCGTTCCATTGCGCCTACTGCCACATCTCCGGGGAGCAGGAAGGTGACGTCCCCGGACCGATCGGCAAATATCGAATGAAGTCCGACGATCGGGTCCTGGCGGAGCTCGATGTCCTCAAGGGACTTGGCATGGAGCAGGTGTTCATCTCCGACGACTCCCTGCTGGCCAACAAGAAGCGAGCCCTGCGGCTGCTGGACAAGATCCGCGGCTCCAACCTCGACATCCTGGATGTCAACGGCGTCAACATCATCCATCTGCTCAAAAGATGGAAGCCGGATCACGAGGTACTCCAAGCACTGGTGGAAGCCGGGTTCATCGACATTTCCCTGCCGTTCGAAACGGGCAACTTGCGGATCATGCGCAAGTACGCGACCAACAAGCTCAACATCGAGCAAGCCGATATCAAGGCCCTGATCTTGGCCTGTAAGGACTACGGCCTGCGGATCACCGGCCACTACATGGTGGGCTATCCCGACGAGACACTGGAGGAGCTCGAGACCACCGTTAACATGGCTCGGGACCACGCGTCCTACGGCCTGGATGCATGCAACTTCTTCCTGGTGATGCCGTTGCCGGGCACAACGCTCTACGACATGGCCATCGCCGGTGGCCACATCGACCCCGACTTCGATCCGGACACGATGAACTGGACGCGGGCCAACATGAAGAACACGGTCATCCCGGCCGCGCAGCTCGAGGAGCTGAGAGATCAAGCATGGTTGGACACGAACCCTTCGTATTTCAAACAGTACAAACGGGAGCAATGGTTCTCCCCGAAGGTGCAGGCCCCGGCGGGCTAGAGGTGGCACTTCCAGCGGCGGCGGCGTCGCCGCGCCGCTGTACTACCCTGGCCAACAGTCGGCACAGCCAGTCGGGACGCTAGTGCCGTCTCCGCTGCCCGATGACTACCCAACAAATTTCCGGTCGTTGATCGGCCGCCGCACGCACGGCGGGCTTATATGCTTGCTGTTCGTCATGTGTTACCGCGGGCGCTGAGCCGAAACCACAGAGGAGCACCATGGCTGCGCCAAACCCTCGGGTGCTACTCCTGTACCCGCCCAACCAGAATCTTCGCGGGACGATCGTCAAGCCGAACGGGTCACTGGCCTACCCGAGCCTGGCCGGCGCGCTGCTCCGGCGCGGAACCGACGTCGCAATCTTCGATGCCTGCGTGGGAAACGACCGCGACGACCTTGACGAGGTCTTCTACCGCTCGTCGACCGAACTGCCCAGCGGACTGTTGCGAACGGGCGTGTCAGACGAACGGATCCTCGAAGAGGTGGCGGGCTACGACATCGTCGGGCTGACCTCCATCTTCACCCAGCAGGAAACCATGGTCCTTTACACGGCCAGGCTGATCCTCGAGCATTTCCCCGAGAAGATCCTCATTTCCGGCGGCGTCAACGCGCGGTCCCGGCTACCTCAATTCTTCGCGGCCGGCTTCAAGGTCGTCTGCCTCTCCGAATCCGAGGACACGATTACCGAGATCGTCGATGCGGTACGACGGTCGAAAACACCCGACTTCTCCACCATCAACGGCGTCGCGACCATGCACGACGGCCGGATCCGGGTCAACCCGGTCAAGTCCACCGACATCCAATGGGATCTCGACTCATTGCCGCTGCCCGCCTGGGACCTGCTTCCCAACAAGCGGTACTGGGCGGTCAGCAGGCCGCACGGCGGCGACTTCGAACGTCTGCACAACGAGGTTCGGTACGGGCAGTTGATGACCTCACTCGGATGCCCGTTCCATTGCGCCTACTGCCACATCTCCGGGGAGCAGGAAGGCGATATCAGCGGTCCCATCGGCAAGTATCGAATGAAGTCCGACGATCGGGTGCTGCTGGAGCTCGAGACCCTCAAGGGACTCGGCGTGGAGACGGTGTTCATCTCCGACGACTCCCTGCTGGCCAACAAGAAACGCGCCCTGCGGCTGCTGGACAAGATCCGCGGCTCCAACCTCGACATCCTCGATGTCAACGGCGTCAACATCATCCATCTGCTCAAAAGATGGAAGCCGGATCACGAGATACTCCAGGCACTGGTGGAAGCCGGGTTCATCGACATTTCCCTGCCGTTCGAAACGGGCAACTTGCGGATTATGCGCAAGTACGCGAGCAACAAGCTCAACATCGAGCAGGCCGACATCAAGGCCCTGATCGCGGCGTGCAAGGACTACGGACTGCGGATCACCGGCAACTACATGCTCGGCTATCCCGACGAGACGCTGGAGGAGGTCGAGCACACCATCAACATGGCTCGGGACCACGTGTCCTACGGCCTCGATGCAACGAACTTCTTCCTGGTGATGCCGTTGCCGGGCACAACGCTCTTCGACATGGCCATCGCCGGGGGTCACATCGACCCCGACTTCGATCCGGACCCGATGAACTGGACTCGGGCCAACATGAAAAATACGGTCGTCCCGGCCGCGCAGCTCGAGGAGCTCAGAGATCGAGCGTGGGACGAAATGAACTACGCGGAGTTCAAATCCTACAAGAAGACCATGGTGCCGTCAGTTTAGCGGCATATGGTTTACGTCGAATTTTCCGCCAACCAGGTGTGCCACATTTGCCGGTAAGCATTCTCGAAGTTTCGGGCGAACTTCGGTGCGTCCATTATCGGAGATTGCTCAATCCGCTCGCGCAATGTACGGCGCAAATTTGCCAGACGGGGTAAGTCATTGGCAAGGGCAGTGACGATGCCGGCAAACTCGTCGTCCGATTGCGCGGCCAGCTCAGGCAGGCCGAGGTTGCAAAGCAGACTCCATCCATTCCGCCCGATGACGGTCCGGCCGACACGCGTGACGACGGGCACGCCCATCCAGAAGGAATCCATGCTGGTGATTCCGCCGCTGAAGGGAAGGGTGTCAAGGCAGATGTCGACACGGTGATAGAGATGGAAATAATCAAGGCGAGCAAGGCGACTGAAGAATTCTATGCGCTCGGCGGCGACGTTGTGCTCGCCGAGCTTGTCCAGAACGCGCCGGCGAGCACTGCCTACGTCCGGACAATGAAGCACCAGTCGCGAATTCGCCACATTGGCCAGTGCCTTGCCCCACATCGCCAGCGTCTCGTCGCTGACCTTGCCGAAATTGTTAAAAGAGCCAAAGGTGAGGAAATTGTTGGCCAACGCCGGTAGCTCGCTTGGGACGACGTCATCCAGGAACGGGTCGTAACAATGGAAGGTATCCGGGAGACGAATGGACCGTTCGGAGTAATGACAATCGGACTCGGTGTCGGGGTCCAGATAAGGGTCGGTCAAGCGGTAGTCCATCGCACTCAGGCCGGTCGTGCCGGCATAGCCGAGCCAGGTGACCTGGATCGGTGCGGGCTTGCGCGCAAAGACCAGGAGACGGTTATCGGCCGTATGCAGGGTTAGATCGACCAGGATGTCGATGCGGTCGGCGCGGATCAGCTCGGCCACCTCAGCGTCGGCGCGACCGGTGATGGGACGCCAGCCGTCGGCCAGCGCCTCGTAGCGCTCGGTAAAGGCATCCGGGCTCGGGACATTGGAGTAGAGATAAATCTCGAATTGCTCGCGATTGTGGTGGGACAACAGGGGATACGCGAGATACCGCTCGACATGAAAGCGAAAATTGGGCGAGACGTAGCCGATGCGCAGGCGGCGGTCGGGATCGCGGTTGTTTTCATGCGGCGCGACATTGCGGCCGAGGGGGCGGGCGTGGATGGCGTCGAATCGCTGCGCTTCCCGCAGGAGCGCCGGCGCGTCAAACTCGCTCATATAGTGAACGGTGCCGAGAACACGGCTGTGGAATTCACTGTCGTCGGGCTTCAATGCGGCGGCGGCTTTGAAGCATTCGAGCGATTCATCCAGCCGGCCGCAGACTTTCAGCCAACCGCCGAGAATGGTGTAAGCCTCGGCGAAATCAGGACGGGCTTTGACGGCGTTGCGACAGGCGTCGACAGCGTCGTCGAATTGCCCTTGCTGGCTAAGGACCTGGGCGAGACTGAACCAGCCAACGGCGAATTCGGGATCCAGCGTCACGGCACGATGCAAGGCGGCGGCGGCATCGTCGAATCGCTTCTGCGTGGCCAGGACGTTGCCCAAATTGTGGTGCAGGGGAACGAAATCGGGGCGGAATGCCAGCGCGGCACGGTAGGCGGCGATCGCTTCGTCGAATTTTCCGGAAGCCTGAAGCGCGCTACCCAGGTTGCTCAGTGCTTCAGCATTCACCGGCTGCAGTGCCACCGCCTGCCGATAAGCGCCGACCGCCTCTGACAACCTCCCGGCAGACTGCAGCGCAGAGCCCAGGTGGTTGTGCACCTCGGCGAGATTGGGGTTGATCGAAAGCAGGCGCTGATACATGGCAATGGCGCGATCAAGCTCTTGTGTCTGGTGCAAAGTGACGGCGAGCCGGAAGAGCGCTTCCGGCGCATCGCCATTGAGGCCGAGCGCCTGCTCGAATGCGGCGATGGCGCCGGTGTATTGCTTGACCGACAAAAGCACCTCGCCGCGCCCGCAGTGGTAGCGCCAGTCATTCGGGTTGATCTGGATGGCGCGGTCGATCAGGGTGACCGCTTGCTCGCGTTGCCGGCTTGGCAGGCGAGCATGCCCAACCGATGGTAGGCGTCGGGCTGATCGGGATGCTCGGCGATGACCTGGCGATAGAGCGGCTCGGCGTCGGCCAGACGCCCAGCCAGATGATGCTGCATCGCCGTATCCAGCATTTGGTGAATATCGCCAGACAAAGTCGGTTCGATACTCCTTTGACGTCGTTTTTATGTCGAAGTTTCCGCCAACCAGGTGTGCCACATTTCCCGGTAGGCATTCTCGCGGCCGCGGGCGAACTCACGCCAGTCCATAATAGGAGATTGCTCGATCCGTTTGCGCAATGTGCCGCGCAAACGCGCCAGGCGCGGCAAGTCATTGGCAAGGGCCGTGACAATGCTGACGAACTCGTCGTCAGATTGCGCGGCCAGCTCGGGAAGGCCGAGGTTGGACAGCACACTAAAGCCCCCGCGCCCGATAACGGTCCGGCCGATACGCGTGATGACGGGCACACCCATCCAGTGGGAATCGACGCTGGTGGCGCCGCCATTGCAGGGAATGGTGTCGAGGCAGATGTCGATGCGTTGATAAAGCTTGTAATAGTCATAGCGCGGGCGGCGGCTGGCGAATTCGATGCGCTCGGGGGCGACATGGTGCTCGCCGAGCTTATCCAGGACGCGCTGGCGATGGCTGCCGGCCGGACAATGAAGAATTAATCGCGAATTCGGCACATTGGCCATTGCCTTGCCCCACAGCGTCAGCGTCTCGTCGCTGACCTTGCAGAAATTGTTCAGGCAGCCGAACGTGACGAAGTTGTTGGACAGCGCGGGTAGCTCGCTGGGGAAGACGTCATCCAGGAGGGGGTTGTAAACCCAGAAGCAGCCCGGGATTCGAAAGGAACGTTCGGAGTAATGCGAATCGGACTCGCCGTCGGGGTCCAGATAGGGGTCAGTAATGCGATAGTCCATCGCGCTCAGGCCGGTCGTGCCGGGATAGGCGAGGGTCGCGACCTGGATCGGAGCTGGTTTGCGCGCGAATGTTAGCAGGCGGCACTTGCCCGAGTGCATGGCCAGATCGACCAGGACGTCGATGCGGTCCGCACGGATCAGGTCGGCCACCTCAGCGTCGCTGCGACCGCCGATGGGACGCCAACCGTCGGCCAGGCCCTCGAAGTCCTCGGTGAATACATCGGGGCGCTCCACATCGGCGTAAAAAAAGATCTCGAATTCCTCGTGATTGTGATGGGTAAAGAAAGGAATTGTGTACATCCAGTCGATGTGATTGATGAAATTGCAAGAAACGTAGCCGATGCGCAGGCGGCGGTCGGGATCGCGGTTGTTTTCATGAGGCGCGATATCGCGCCCGAGGTAGTCTGCGTGGATAGCCTCGAATCGCTGCGCTTCCCGCAGCAGCGCCGGGGCATCGAATTCGCTCATGTAGTGCGTGTTGAAGATGAAAGCGCTGTGCGGGTTGATGTCGTCGGGCTTCAATTCAATAGCGGTTTTCAAACATTCTTGCGCTTCATTCATCCGGCCGGAGTTTTTGAGGATACTGGCCAGACTCGTGTATTCCTCGATGAAATCAGGACGAAGTTTGACGGCAATGCGACAGGCGTCGATGGCCTCGTCCAATTTGTCTAGCTGGCGAAGCACCTTGGCGAGGTTGCTCCAGCCGATAGCGTATTCGGGATCCACCGCTACGGCTTGACGCAGGGCGTTGGCGGCTTCGTCGAGTCGATTCTGCTCGGCGAGGGCGCTGGCCAGATTGTTGTAGAGGGGAAAGAAATCGGGGCGGAATGTTAGCGCGGCGCGGTAGGCGGCGATCGCTTCGTCGAGTCTTCCGGCCTCCTGAAGCGCGCTACCGAGGTTGCTCAATGCCTCGGCGTTCACCGGCTGCAGTCGCACTGCCCGCCGAAACGCCTCGATCGCCTCGGACGATCTTCCGGCAGACTGCAGAGCAGAGCCGAGGTGGTTGTGCACTTCGGCGAGATTGGGGTTGATCGAAAGCACGCGCTGATACAGCGCCATGGCGCGATCAAGCTGCTGTGTCGCGTGCAAGGCGACGCCGAGTTTGAAGAGCGCTTCGGGCGCATCGCCATTGAGCCGGAGGGCCTGCTCGAATGCGGCAATCGCGGCGGTGTATTGCTCGACCGCCAGGAGCACCTCGCCGCGACCGTGGTGGTAGCGCCATTCGTTCGGATCGATCTCGATGGCGCGGTCGATGAGGGTGAGCGCTTGCTCGATGTCGCCGGATTGGGCGGCGAGCATGCCCAGCCGATGGTAGGCGTCGGGTTGATCGGGATGCTCGGCGATGGCCTGGCGATAGATCGGCTCGGCGTCGGCCAGACGCCCGGCCAGATGATGCTGCATCGCGGTATCAAGCATTTGGCGAATATCGTCGTCAGGCAACGTCGGTTTGACACTCCTTTGGCATGAAGACAGAGTGGCCGATTATATCGCCGACGACGAGGCGCGGCGGTGGGGCCGACACACTCAGGCTGATGCCGCCGGGTCGCTACTGGACCGCCATGCGTTCTTGACGCGGTGAGCAAGCCGCAATTGCCGGTCGTGGCGACCCGGCGCCCACAGCCCGATCACGACGGAGCTGGCAGCCACGAATAGGGCCAGCGCCAGCAGCGAGGCATCCATGGCATTGACGAATGCCGCCTTGCTGAATTCGCGAAGTGGGTCACCCGCAGGACCTAAACGTCGGGCGATCTCGAGCGCCTGACCCAACGACGCGGTGGCAGCGCCTCTGACCGGCGGGGGAAACTCGGCCAATTTGGGAGTCAACGTCGTGGTGTAGTCCGCCGCCAAGATCGACCCGGCAAGCGCGATGCCCAGTGCAGCGCCGATTTCTCGCGTGGCGTCGTTGACCGCCGACGCCACGCCCTGCTTGTCGTCGGGGACGGTCGTCATGATGGCGGAGGTCGTTGGCGCGGTGCAAAGTCCGATGCCCGTGCTCATCACGAGCATGGGCCATGCGATATCCCAGTACGACGAATTGGTTTTGGCGCCGAGCATGCATAGCAGGCCCAACGCGATCAGCACGAGTCCGACGAACACAACCACGCGCAGCCCCAGTCGGGGCAGATACCAGAACGACAGCACCGACAGCACCAACATCGGCCCCATGATTGGGGACAGCGCGAATGCGGTCTTGATCGGGCTGTAGCCAAGGATCAGTTGGGTGTACTGCATCAGCAGGTACATGTAGCCGAACATGGAGATGAAGAAGACGGTGATCGTCGCGGCGCCGGTCGCAAACGCCGGAACCGCGAACAGCCTGACATCCAACAGGGGGTCACGGCGGCGCATCTCGACGACACCGAAGGCCGCGCCCAACGCCAGCCCCATTCCGATGCAGCCCAGCACGAGTGGGTGGGACCAGCCGCGCGCGGGCGCCTCCAGGATGCCCAGGACGAGCGCAGCCACGGCGAACGCGCTAAGCAACGCGCCCAGCCAATCAAGCGGCTTGGGGTTCGCTTCCTTCGAGCTTGCGATGGTCAACGTGAGCATGAACAGGCTCAGCGCCGCGCCCGCGAATACCCAGAATATGGAGCGCCAGGACCAGAGGTGCAGCAAGCCGCCAGACCCGAGCATCCCGACGACGGCACCCGACCCGGCGGCGCCGGCCCAGAAACCCACGGCCTTATTGCGCTCGTCCTTTGGGTGGGCCGCCGTGATCAACGACAGCGTGGCCGGAAGGACGAAGGCCGCACCCGCACCGGCGACTCCGCGAGCCGCGATGAGCTGCACCGGAGCCGACCAAAGTGTTGGTGCCAGGGATGCGGTGCCAAAGACCGCAAGGCCGAATAGCATGGCGCCGCGTCGGCCATAGCGGTCCCCCAGTGCTCCGGCGGGCAACAACAGGCAGGCAAGCACGAGGGTGTAACTGTCAATGATCCACGTGAGCTGGGTCTGTGTCGCCGATGTGGTTTTCGCGATGTCGGGCAGCGCCGTATTCAGCGCGACCATCGAGGAGATGACGAGGAGCGTGCCTAGGCACGCCACCGTGAGCAGCCACAACCGGCTGCCCTTCGAGAGGTGGTCAAGCGCGAATTCCCCGCGGCTGCTCGGTCGAATCAGGGTGTCGACCATGCGCTACCCCCCCGGTAGACATCGATCCTTGAGACTTACCGTCTCAGACCGAGACTAACAGTCTCGTCCGGGCTCGTATAGTCGGCGACATGTCCAACCGGCGTTGCTGGACATGTGTCGAAGTAAGCTGACGCCCCAGCATCGGGAACGCATACGCGTTGGCGCTTCGATGGCGCTAAGTCTCTACACGTCAAGTAAGGTACTCTTTGAAATATCCTGGTGACTAACCGATTTCATCGAATTCATCGTTGCACGTTCCAGCTGAACCGACCGGTTACTCCCCGCCATCTCGGCTAACACGCGATAAACGGTTTGCCTGGCCGATACCGCATGGCTGTCGCGATCGTGTTAGCTGATCTCGCGATGTATGCATCCGCCGAGCCGGTAGCGCGCCTTCGGATCAGCGGCCGCAAGAATCTCCCAAGAATTTGGCAAGGACGCTGCGCGATGGTGGTTTCCGCAAGCCACCGATAGAAAGGCGACTGGACCGTGCGGCTCTTCTGCTTTCATCACGCCGGGGGCGGCGGGCTGGTATTCAACGCGTGGACCAAGGCGCTGAGGCCAGCCGTCGAGGTGATTCCGGTCGAGATTGCCAACCGCGAGCGGTTCGCCACGCTGCGACACCTCGTGGACGAGGTGAACGATCAGTTGGGATCCAGCCTTGACGACCCGCATATGTTTTTCGGCCACAGTTTCGGCGCCCTGCTGGCATACCGGTTAGCGTGCGTGCGCGCGGCGGAGGGTTCTCCCCTGCCTCGGGCGGTCTTCCTGTCCGCCTATGCCCCACCGCATCTCCCGCCGCCGATCCATGCTGTGGATCTCCTCGACGACAACCAGCTCGCCACGCTCCTTTCCGATCTGGGCGGCCTGCCCCCGAAACTGACGCGCTGGCCCACCCTGCATGAGCGGGCCGTCACGACCACTCGACACGACTTGAGGCTGTGCTCGACGGATCAGGAAGATCACGCCGGGGAGCTGCCCTGCCCGATACACGTCTTTGGGGGCAGCGAGGATCCGCTCGTGAGCGAGTCCGACTTGCACGAATGGCGTTCGCGGACAACAGCAGACTTCTCGGTGCAGATTCTTCGCGGTGGCCACTTCTATATCCGCGACCGGCAGCCGCTGTTTGAAACGCTTCGGCCCCTGATGTCGACGATCTCGGCCGCATGATGCTTTGTCACCGCTGCTGAACGGTGAGCCAGCCGTCGATTCTTTCGGCCACCGCGCGCCATCCCGGCTCAAGGATCATGTCGTGGCCCATGTCCGGGAAGATCTCCGCTGTGGTGCCGTATACCGCTGCGGTGCGCCGAATTTCGGGCTGGGAGAACATCGTGTCGAGCTCGGCCCCGAGCACCAGCATCGGGATACGGCTGACTTGTTTGGTCTTGACCAGATTGAGCACGAGCATGTCAAGGAATGCCCGGTAGGACTCATCTTGGAGCCGCGGCTTATACGTGTCGATGTACTCGTCCGGCGTGGACGCGCAGAAAAGTAGGCCTCGCACCAGTTCCGCGGTTTCAACCAGTGGGCCCAGCCTCAGCAAGGCGTTGACTTTGGCGAATGACACCGGGTAGTGGCGTGCGACGTAGAGAGTTGCCCGCAATACGCCGGTAGGCGGAACGGGTGCGACGAGAACGGCCCCGGCGGCGGTGTGGTGTTCCAGGTACTTCTGAACGACAAAGCCGCCCATCGAATGCCCGATCAGAACCGGCTGAGCAGGTAATTGCGCCGCCGCCTCCGCGACATCGGCTACATAGTGCCGGATCCCGGTCCGGCGCAGCCGCTCCCTCCCGGGGCTTGCGCCGTGTCCGCGCAGGCTCAGGGCATAACAGGAGTGTCCCCGGTCGGCGAAGAAGTCGAGAAAGTGCTCGTCCCAGCACCAGGCTCCATGCCAGGCACCATGGACAAAGAGCAGCGGTGCACGATCGGATTCGTTGGCAGACCCCTTGGCGATCATTTCAAGCATGCGTGCCCCTTCACCCGTCCGCGCTCGGCTTGAATCATCTTGGCAGGGGCTGGGCAGCATCAGTCGCCGAACGCAAGAATTTCGCAAGAATTTCGCGAAATTCCGGCAAGCGTTGTGCGGCAGCCTGATTGGTGTCGTCCAGCGCCGATGAGGAGCCCAAACATGAAGCGACCGCCGCAACTTCTGCGTATCAGCAGGCCCCAAAGGGGCGCCGAGCGCAAAAATCCGAGCCTGATCAAGATGGGCATGGTGGGGATAGCGACCCTGTTGGCCTGGGGCGGTTTCGGGTTGACTGCACCCATCGCCCAGGCCGTCCCGCGATGCCCGGGTGGGACCTGCATGCAGTGGTGCCCCGGCGACCCTGATCCGGCGGGCAGACCCATTCCCTGGGACCGCGGCGTCTGCCACGACTTCTGGTGGGACCAAAAGGGCCTGCACGACGCCGGAACCGGTCAGTTCTACGCGTGGTCTGCGCTTCCGTTCAAGTAGCCGCCCCCGGCCGCCGCGGCAATCGCTATGCCGGCCAACACCATCCGCCGGCGGATACCGTCACCGAGGCGCCGCGGCAAACGCCGCGACCGGCATTTCGACCGAGCCGCGACACGGCCCGCTGGCGATGTCGGTGTGCCAGGTACCGCGCAGCGACCCGCCCGGCTGGGGCGTGTAGTACGCCCACGACCTGGCGGGTGCCCACACTTTCGGAGCGCCCTCACCCATATAGCAGTCCCATTGGAAGTCGAAGTGCTCGGCCCACCTTGTTCCATCCCAGGTGTAATGCGACGGCTGGGGCAGCGTCGGGTTCTTGGGAGTAGGTCCGTCGGTCGCCGTCGCAACGCACTTACCGGCCGAACACGCCGTCACGAAGACGTAGTCGGCGCTGAAAGTGGCCTTCGGCTTGGCCGGCGGCCGCACTGGTGCCGGACTTGTCCACGGCGTACCTCACCAGCGAGTATTTCCCGTTCCACGACGGCGTCGCCGCATGCGCCGAAACGGCGGAAATGCCGAAGACCACGATTGCGATGGCGCTGAACACCGCCGCCAGCTGAATCCCCAACCGCCAACACATCGTGTCAATGGTGCGGGGTCGACGACGCAACGAGATATCGGCACGGACACGATCACGTCAGTCCAACTGAACGTCAGTCCAACTGAAACTTTGTGGCGCCAAACGGTTCCGACGTGCCCAGCGCGAAGACCGTAGCTGGTTTCACGCGATAGACGTGCCATGGCGCCGGGCCGGCCGACTGAGCGCTGTACTCCGCTGTGAGCGCGTCGCCTTCGACCTCGGCGGGCCATCCTTCACGAACGAAAGCCTCCGCGACGGAGGTCAATTCAGCAGCATCGGTAACCCGCTCGGCGGTACCTTCGATGACGAGGTCGAACGCTTCGGTGGCGACACTGACGACGCATCTGGGGTCGCGCGCCAAGTTGCGCGACTTCCGGGTCGCAAGCCCGGAGGTGAAGTACCAACTGCCCGCAAGCGGAACCACCCCCAGCGCCGTCACGTGCGGGCCGCCGTCCGGATTGATCGTCGTCAGCCACATGGTGTGGCGTTGCGGTCCGCCGCTACCCGGCGCCTGCGTCAGCCGACTGTCCAGCGCTGCTTTAACGCGGCCCCACCCAATCGGCGGCGCCCCATATCCGTCGAGATTGCGCGAAGTGATGCTCATACCCGTACTGACCAACGCCGGCCACAGAATTCATCGCCCGTGTAGGAGGAACAGGCCGTAGGCGGCAATCGACTGCGAATCGACGATCACGCCGGAGCGGATCATCTGCTCGACGTCTTCGCGCGAGAACCACGCGCTGCGCATGTCTTGCTCCTCGTGCTCGCGATCGGATTCGCCCTCGGCGATCCCGGTGGCCAGGAACACCCACCCGCGCTGGCTGGACATTCCGGGTGCGATGTCGACCTGGCCGAGCGCCTCGAATGACGTCGCGCGCAATCCGGTCTCCTCGCGCAGCTCACGCGCGGCCAGCTCGGTCGGTTCGATGTCCACGACGTCGGGAGCGGTGCCCTGCGGAAACTCCCAGCGCCGCGCGCCGACGGGATACCGGAACTGTTCCACCAGCCGGAAACGGTTGCCGTCGTACGCCATCACGAGCGCGTAGGCCGGCTTGTCCACCACGGCGTAGATGCCGGGGCTGCCGTCCGGGCGGCGGATGTCATCCTCGCGGAGCACCATCCACGGGTTCCGATAGATCTCGCGGGTCGCGACGGTTTCGATGTAAGGCACGCCGCCAGTATCGCGACCACGCCGCGGGTAGCGTCGATGGGTGGCCACCCGCTTCGCCCGGCTGCGCCGCCCTCGCGATGGTCAAGGTTCTCAGGACGGAGCTGATGACATGGGGTTGAGGTGCTACGAGATCTGTATCGACGCAGTGGACGCGACCGGTCTGGGGAAGTGGTGGTCGCGGGCGCTGGGGTGGCCATTTGATGTGGACGAGGACGGTGACGTTCGGCTGACCGCACCGCCCGGCGTCGGCCCGAACTGGATGTTCCTACGCGTGGACGACCGGCGAATCGGAAAGAACCGCATCCACTTCGACTTCCGGCCGGATGACCAGCGTGCCGAAGTCGAGCGGCTGGTGAAGCTGGGCGCACGCCACGTCGACATCGGTCAGGGCGAGCAGACCTGGGTGGTGCTCGCCGATCCCGAAGGCAACGAATTCTGCGTGCTGGCGGCGGACTAGGAGCCCCGAAACCGCCGACCGAATTCGCTGCAGTGGCAGCGCCGGCCTCAGGATTTCATGACGGCTACGATCCCAACAACATACGAGTGAAGGGACTTAATAGCCCGTGCGCCGCCTATTGAGCGATAACTTTCTCCGGACGTCGCTACTGAGCGTCATCGTCTCCAGCCTACGTCATCGTTACCGCCGGGGTCGCAGATGCGACACCTGCGGGCAATCAGATCTGCGACCAGTATGGGTCGACGACGATCGAGGGTGCGTACGTGGTTCAGAACAACCGGTGGGGCACCGGCGCCGCACAATGCATTGACGTGACCCCGACAGGGTTTGCCATCACGACCGAGGCCGGCTCCGCCCCCACCAACGGCGCCCCGCTGGCCTATCCGTCGGTTTATCTGGGCTGCCACTACAACAACTGTTCGCCGGGGACCAGCCTGCCGATGCAGCTGAGCCAGATCCACAGCGCTAACAGCAACATCAGTTATGCCTATGCCAATGGTACTTTCGACGCTGCTTACGACATCTGGCTGGATCCCACGCCGAAAAAAGACGGGGTCAACCAGCAGGAGATCATGATCTGGTTCAACCGTCAGGGTGCCATCCAGCCGGTCGGATCCGCTGCCGGCAACACCACGATCGGTGGCAAGACCTGGCAGGTTTGGCAGGGCAATAACGGCCAGAACGGCGTGATCTCGTACGTCGCGACAGCACCTATAGACAGCTGGAACTTGAATGTCCTGGATTTCGTCAACGACGTGAAAAGCCGGGGTACGGTGACCAATTCGTGGTACCTCACCAGCATCCAAGCCGGCTTCGAGCCCTGGAACGGCGGCGTCGGTCTGGCAATCAATTCGTTTGGCGCCAGCGTCAGCTGAGGGTGAGGTGACACCCAGCCCGAGGGCCCATCGGCGTTTCGGTGGCACAAATCTGCGTGGTGGCCGATAGTCATAGAAACAATGCGCACCAGTGTCACGAGAAGTGGGTTTTCATGCGGGATGCTGCGGAAAACGTGAATGACCATGCACGGCCACATCATCGTCAGCGGTGACGACGCGCTCGCGACGACGATCGTCGAGGAGCTGAACAACGCCGGCGCCCGCATAGTCAGACTCGCTGCCGCCGCCGACCTCGGTGTCGCCGGAGTCGCTCGCGCGCTCGCGGTGATCTGCGCCGGCGATGACGACGCGACAAATCTCGAAATCGCACTGCTGGCAAGGAAAGCCAATCCCGGTGTGCGCGTCGTCGCCCGGCTCGCCAACGACGTGCTGCGAGCGGCGGTGGCCGTCGACAACGGACCCGGCGCGATCCTCGACGTCGCCGAACTCGCGGCGCCTTCCTTCGTAGAGGCATGCCTGGCGCACACCGCGCACCCGCTCGAAGCGGCCGGCATTGAATTCGTCGTCTCGGGCACCGAGGCAACGCGAGACGCGACGCTGCGCGAGATCTACGGCGACCTGGCGCCGGTGGCGGTGATTCGCGGCGAGAACTCCCCGGTCCCCGGCCAGGTCATGGCATGTCCGGGCCGGGATCTGCAGGTACATCGCGGTGACTGGACGGCGATGATCGGTACCGCCGACGAGTTGGCCGCGCGCGGCATCAAGATCGCGCGCCGGAAAGGAACACGCACCCAGCGACCGCGGCTGCGAAAGGCGCTCGACGCCGCAACCACCCTGCGCAGCGACGTCAACCCGATGTTTGTACGGGCGATTGCCGCCGCACTGCTCCTGGTGACGGGTTCCACGATCTTGCTGCGTTTCGCTTACCAGCGCCCGCCGGGAATGACGTGGATCGATGCCCTGTACTTCACCACCGAAACGATCGCGACCGTGGGCTACGGCGACTTCAGCTTCGTCCATCAGCACACCGCGCTGCGACTGTTCGCCATCATGTTGATGTTCAGCGGCGTGCTCACGACCGCGGTTCTCGTCGCCTTCGTCGCGGATCTGCTGCTGTCGCGCCGTTTCGCCCACTCGGCCGGACGCCAGCGGGTGCGCCACCTGCGTAATCACGTCATCGTTGTCGGACTGGGCTCGTTCGGCATCCGCGTCGTCAGTGATCTGACCGCCGCCGGATACGACGTAGCGGTGATCGAACGCGACGAGAACAACCGCTTCCTGTCGTCAGCCGAGGAACTCGACGTGCCGGTGATCTTCGGGGACGCGACGTTGCACCAGACGCTGGAAGCGGCCCGGATCGACCGGGCCCGCGCGGTCGCGGTGCTGACCCAGGACGACATGGTCAACATCGAGACCGGCATCGTGCTGCGCGAGATGCTCGGAGAGCGGTTCATGCCCGAGATCAATCGCCCCGACGTGCCGATTGTGCTGCGTGTCTACGATCGCGCGCTGGGGTCCGCGGTGGCGCAACGGTTCGAATTCGTCAACGTTCGGTCCACGGTCGAACTGGCCGCGCCCTGGTTCATCGGCGCCGCGATGGGCCTGCAGGTCCTGGGGACATTTTCGGTCGGTCAGCGCTCCTTCATGGTCGGCGCAATGCATGTTGCCGCAGGGAGCGAACTCGACGGGATGCAGATGTTCGACGTGTCTACGCAAACCCGTGTCATCGCGATCACCCGGCAGGACGCGCCGGTCAAGCTGCATCCGCGCCGCGATGCCCGGCTCCGCGCCGGCGACACCGTCTACGTCGTCGGCCCGTACCGCGAGCTGTTGGCGACGCTGCGCAAGGGACAGCCGCCCCAGCAGCCCGCTACCGCCGACGAGGTCGTCGCCTGAGGGCTTACTCGCCGGGAATGAGACGCGGGGCCCGCTCTGCCTGCCGGAGCAGGTCGGCGCCGGTGTACGCCGGCCGCGGTGGCAGCTCGACCCACTCCCCGCCGAACGGCGACGTCGCGACTTCCGTCGGATTCACGATCCTTCGCCAACTCAACTTCTCCCGTACTTCTTTCGGGCTCTTCGGGTTTCGTCTCGAGTAATGAAGGATCGTGCAGTTGGTAATGGTTTGCGATTCGTCGTTCTCCATTTCCTCGAACTGCTCCGGCAGCATGCGCTCGATGTTGTAGCGCGCAATGCCCATCAGGTCGCCGTGTGTCACCACCAGCACCCGCTTATCGGCGCCCTCGCGGTGCAGCGTGCCTTGGAAGTCACGGAAGCGGCCGCTGACTTCGTAGCGGCTTTCCCCACCCTCCAGCTTCGTGTACCACGGCGACTGTTTGTACATCTTGGTGGTGAGACCGAACATCTCCTCCCGGTCGGCTTTCGACAGCGTCCCGTAAATGCCCCAACTCCGTTCGACGAGGCGGTCTTCGATGATCCACTGGCCGCAGTCCGACCCACCGATATGGGCGGCGGTTTCGCGGGTGCGCAGATACGGTGAGAAATAACGGAAGTCGAACGATGCCGCGCCGCCGAGGTTTTCGTCGATCCATTCCTTGGCCTTCAGCGCCTGTCGGACGCCCAGGCCGGATAGGCGTTGCTCCCAGTCCGGTCGGTCATTGACCAGTTCGCCCATTTCATGCGCAACACCGCCTTTGTCGGCGGCCTGGACGATGTTGGCTTCCGACTGGCCGTGCCGGACGAAGACGAGATCGATCGGCATCGCCATGCAAGTCTCCTTCGGGTTGCTCGGCTGACGACCCTAGAAGCTGTGCGGCCACGTCGGCCGCGCGACGCAGCTGCTCGACGTCTGAGCTGGTCGGGATCAGCTGTACTTCGTCGGTGCCGATCTCGGAGAACTTGCGCAGCACCGCGAGCAGCTCGTCTTCGCTGCCGGCCCAGCCGGTCATCGGCGCCATCGCGTCGACGTACTCCGCCGGTATCCAGTTCATGTAGCGCCGCAGATGACGATGCACCTGGGCGCGGGCCTGCTCGGGCGACCCGAATGCGAACCAGAACGACGTCGCCAGGTGCGGTTTGGGCTTGCCCGCCGCAGCCCACGCCTCCCGCGCCACGTCGAACAGCTCATTCTGCTTGGCCACGTCGAGGTCAAGGGTGGTGCCGGCCAGTCCGTCGGCCCAGGCGGCGGCGCTGCGGATGCTCTTAGGCCCCATGCTGCCCGCGAACAGCGGCGGACCACCGGGCTGCACCGGCGGCGGCCCGACCGGCACCACCGAGTCGGTGATCTTTTCGCCGGCCCACACCCGCTTCATCACCGCCACCCGCTGGGCCATGTCACGCATCGTCTGTGTCGCCGGGTCTGCCCCGACGGCGTGGTAGTCCTCGTGCCGGCCACCGACCCCGAAGCCCACCGTCAGCCGCCCGCCAGCCAGCATGTCGCCCGTGGCCAGCGCCTTCGCGAGCATCACCGGATCGTGCAACTGCGGGACGATGACCGTCGTCACCAGCCGCACTCGATCGGTCCAGGCGGCCAACGCACCGAGCAGCGTCAGGTTGTCAGGGTTTTCAAATGCGATGCGCTCGCCCCAGCACAGCGACGAGAACGGGCCCTCGTCGATCGCGCACGCCCAGCTCTTCAAGAGCGTCGCATCCAAATCCGGCTCCATCACCGGCATGGTCATCGCTATCCGCACGAATGTGATTCTGGCAGCATGGGCCGATGGGGTTAATCAGCACTTCCATCGCGCATGTCCGGCTCACGGTCACCGATATCGAGCGATCCCGGCAGTTCTACGAGAGCGTGTTCGGTTGGCCCGTGCTGCTGGAGGTGCCCGAGAACGCCAACGAGGCCACGCGACGCCAGTTGGACTTCCTGTACGGCGGCGTCATCTACGACCTCGGCGGCACGCTGCTCGGGCTGCGGCCGGTTGCCGCAGACCGCTTCGACGAGGATCGACCGGCCTGGACCACATCGCGTTCAGGATGGCCAGCAAGGCCGAATTGGATTCCGCGGCTGCACATCTAGAAGAACTGGGGATACCGCACGAGCCGGTGAAAGACATCGGGCCGTCATACATCCTGGAGTTCCGCGACCCCGACAACATCGCATTGGAGCTGACCGCGCCGAAGTAGTGCGCGAGCGTGCGCAGAATGCCGGCCGGCCCGGCGTGTCGTTGTACAGACGCGCACGCTCGCGGCGGGAGTGGTTCAGCTGGAAAGGACTGGAGGAAAAAAATGTGAGTATTAGTTTCAACCACACGATCGTCAGGTCCCACGACAAGCGCGAGTCCGCGGAGTTTCTTGCGGAGTTGTTCGGTCTGCCCAGCCCCGCGGCTTTCGGCCACTTCCTGGTCGTCGCACTCGAGCACGGCGCCAGCCTCGATTACGCGGACGTGCCCGAGGGCGAGGAGATTCCCCGGCAGCACTACGCGTTCCTGGTTTCCGACGAAGATTTCGATACCATCTACGGCAAGATCCAGTCGCGTGACCTGCCGCACTGGGCGGACCCGGGTGCCAAGCGGCCCGGCGAGATCAACCACCACGACGGCGGTCGCGGTGTGTACTTTCCGGACCCCTCCGGGCATGCGATGGAGATCCTCACCCGCCCCTACGGCTCGGGCGGCTGACGCCCGAGGCTAGCCACGCCGCGGGCTGGGCCGTGCCGCACACTCTCCTGGCCCCGATAGTCGTCGGCGAGCCGCGCGACGTGCTCGGGCAGGGCGTTGGCGGCGACGTCGGCCAGGGTGGTCTCCTCCAGCACCGAACGCATGCTGGCCCGCAGCGCGCGCCATACGTCGGTGAGCGCCACGGTTGGCCCGGAGTAGGGCAGATCGCCGAGCCCGATGTCACGGACGCTGGCCAGCGGTCCGTCGATGCAGCGCATCACATCGGCGATGCTGATCTCGTTACCCGGGCGCGCCAGCTCATAACCGCCCTCGCGACCGCGGTGGCTTCGTACCAGGCGGTCGGTGCGCAGGTTGGTGAGAATATCGACCAGGAACTGCGGCGGTATGCCTTGCGACTGGGCCAAATCCTCGGTCTTGACCAGCGTGCCGTTGTCGACCGCCGCCAGCTGGACCATCGCCCGCACCGCGTATTCCGCCTTGGCCGACATGCGCATTCTGTGGATTCTGCCAGTCAGCCGACCACACTGAGTACCGCGTCGGCGTACTCCGGCCGGCACACCAGCAGATCCGGCAACAGCGGGTCGGGCCGGTTGTATTGCAGCGCAGAACCGTCTATCCGCGAGGTGTGCAAACCGGCCGCGCGCGCAACCGCTACCGGTGCCGCGGAATCCCATTCGTACTGACCCCCGGCGTGCACGTAGACGTCGGCCAATCCCTGGATCACCGCCGCGACCTTGGCGCCCGCCGATCCCATCGGTACCAGGGTGCCGCCGAGGTGTTCGCATACCTGCACCGCGATCGCCGGAGGGCGGGTGCGGGACACCACGATCCGGGGTGCACCCGGGTCCGCGGGTGGCGGAGCGACCTCGGGCGTCGCCAGCGTAAGGCCTTGCGCCGGAAGGGCTACCGCGCCGGCGACGAGCTCACCGGACTCCCACAGCGCCACGTGTACGGCCCAGTCCTGCCGACCGAGTTCGGAGAATTCGCGGGTGCCGTCCAGCGGGTCGACGATCCACACGCGCTCGGACCGCAACCGCACCGGATTGTCGGCGCCTTCTTCGGACAGCACCGCGTCGGCCGGCCGGGACCGCGCCAGCTCCCCCATCAGGAAATCGTGCGATCGCTTGTCCCCCGCCGCTTTTCGCTCGGACTCGGTCGCCGCGGCCAGCTCATCGCGCACCGCGAGGAGCAGCTCTCCGGCTTGGGTCGCCAACTGCCCGGCCAGCTGGTGATCGTTCATGCTCGCGCTTCGAGCAGATCGATCACACTCTGCGCCATGTCATCGAGGCCGCGGTCCGGGGTGAGCCGCAGGTCGGGATTCTTCGGCCGCTGATATGGGCTGTCGATCCCGGTGAAATGCGTGATCTCACCCGCGCGCGCTTTGGCGTACAGGCCCTTGGCATCACGCCGCTCGCACTCCGCTATCGGGGTATCGCAGAACACCTCGAAAAACTCGAATCCGGCGTCGTCATGGACTTTGCGTGCCATCGCGCGGTGCTCGGCCAACGGGCTGATCGCCGGCACCAATACGATCTGGCCCGAATCGGCGAGCAGCGTCGCCACATGCGCGAGCCGGCGCAGGTTCTCGGCCCGATCTGCCATGGAGAACCCGAGGTCGGCATTGAGGCCGTGCCGCAGGTTGTCGCCGTCGAGAACGTAAGTGGGAATGCCTTTTTCCAGCATCTTCTGCTCCACCAGCATAGCCACCGACGACTTCCCGGCGCCCGACAGGCCGGTGAGCCACACCGTCCTGCCGCGAATGCCGCGATCCTCGGCGGTCACCAGAGACTCATGCCGCACCGTATTGGGACTTGCCTTGTGCGCCAAGACCTCGCGCAACACCATGCCCGCCGCCACAGTTCCGTTGCTGTCCGGGTCGATCAGGATGAAAGATCCGGTGCTGGCGTTGCGGGTGTACTCGTCGAGCAGCAGCGGCACCTGGGTGCGCAGCGAAATACGGCCAAGTTCATTGAGTTTCAACGCCGTAGCGGTCTTGTCCCGGTGCAGGGTGTTGACGTCGAGCCGGTAGTCCAGGTCGGTTACCCTCGCGCGGGTGGTCCGGGTGGTGTGCTTGATGATGTAGTCGCGGCCGGGCTCCAACGCCGTGGAATCCGCCATCCAGCACACGGTCGCGTCGAATTGCCGGGTGGCCCTCGGCTGGTTGTGGGTGCGGGCGATCATGTCGCCGCGCGAAATGTCGATGTCATCGGCCAGACTCACCGAGACCGCCATCGGCGGAAACGCCTCTTCCACCGGGCCGGTCGGTCCATCGATCGCGCTGATGCGGGTGGTCTTGCCGATCGGCAGCACGACCACCTCGTCACCGGGACGCATCACCCCGCTGGCCACCGTGCCGGCGTAACTGCGGTGGTCCTGATGCTCGTGGGTTTGCGGCCGGATGACGTATTGAACCGGGAACCGCACGTCGACCAGGTTGCGGTCACCGGCGATGTAGACCTCCTCCAGGTGCGACAGCAGCGCGGGCCCGTCGTACCACGGCGCCTGGTCCGACTTGGTCACGACGTTGTCGCCGTGCAGCGCCGACATCGGGATGGTAGCCACGTCCTGCACATCCAGGCGGGCGGCGAAGGCATGGAATTCGTCTCGAATCGACTCGAAAATCTCTTTGTCCCAGCCGACCAGATCCATCTTGTTGACCGCGAGCACCAGGTGCTGAATGCCCAACAACGAGGCCAGGAACGCGTGCCGCCGGGACTGCTCCAGCAGGCCGTGCCTGGCATCGACCAACACGATCACCAGTGCAGCGGTGGACGCGCCAGTCACCATATTGCGGGTGTACTGGATGTGACCCGGGGTGTCGGCGATGATGAATTTCCGCCTGGGAGTGGCGAAGTAGCGGTAGGCGACGTCGATGGTGATGCCTTGCTCACGCTCGGCCCGCAGCCCGTCGGTGACCAGCGCCAGGTCGGTGTAGTCGTGACCGCGCTCCTTGGACGTTCGCTGCACCGACTCCCACTGGTCTTCCATCACGGCCTTGGAGTCGTAGAGCAGGCGACCGATCAGTGTCGACTTGCCGTCGTCGACAGAGCCCGCGGTTGCGATGCGTAGCAGCGTGGTTGGCGCGGCCATCAGAAGTAACCCAGCCGTTTACGGTCTTCCATCCCAGCCTCCGAGATCCGGTCGTCAGCCCTGGTCGCCCCTCGTTCGGTGAGCCGGGACACCGCGGTCTCGGCGATGACCTCCGACACCGTGGCGGCCGCCGATTCCACACAGCCGGTACAGGTCACGTCACCCACGGTGCGGAATCGCACGGTCGCCTCGAATACCTGCTCGTCGGCGCGTGGCTGCAGGTGCCGGTGTAACGCGAGCAGCATTCCGTCACGCTCGAACACCTTGCGCCGGTGCGCGAAATAGATCGACGGCAACGTCACCTTCTCCGCTCCGATGTAGGACCAGATGTCGAACTCGGTCCAGTTGGACAGCGGAAAGATCCGGATGTGTTCGCCCTTGTGATGCCGGCCGTTGTAAAGGTTCCAGAGCTCCGGCCGTTGGGCTTTCGGGTCCCACTGGCCGAATTCGTCGCGGAAGCTGAACACCCGTTCCTTGGCGCGCGCCTTTTCCTCGTCGCGCCGGGCTCCCCCGAATGCCGCGTCAAACTTGTTCTCCCGGATGGCGCGCAGCAGCGTGACCGTCTGGATCGGGTTGCGCGACGGGATGGTTTCGACAACCCGGCCGGCGTCGATGTCGTCCTGCACCGAGGCAACGACCAAACGCACCCCGGCCGCGGCGACCAGTTCGTCCCGCGTCGCGATGACCTCGTCGAAGTTGTGGCCGGTATCGACGTGCATCACCGGAAACGGCAGCCGGCCGGGCCGAAAAGCCTTGAGCGCCAAGTGCAGCATGACGATGGAGTCCTTGCCGCCGGAGAACAGCAGCACCGGCCGCTCGAACTCGGCGGCGACCTCCCGAATGATGTGGATGGCCTCTGCCTCCAGCGAGCGCAGATGGCTCAATTCGTATTGCCCGGGAAGCGGGCGGCGGTCCCCCGAAGATGGATTGTGCCCGGCCGCGGGGCCAGCCTGTGCGTCGACGGTCATTGAATCCCCTGCCAACTATTCCTGGTAATTCTGGTAGAACTGGCCAGATTTATTATTATTACCATCTATAAAAGCAGCCTCCCCCACCGCTGTCAATAACCCGGTGGGCGGGTGACCCGGTAAGCCACGCACCCCACGTAATAGGACACGCGGGGGCCACAGCCGTTCGCGGCTGAGCGGCGGTGCGAAAGCATGGACGGATGTCTACTACCCTCGAGCCGCCCACCTCCGGCCGCGACGTGATCGCGCAGTTCCTGCCTCAATCGCCTCTAGTCGCCAAGCTCGGAATCGTCGCGGATCAGCTCCGCGACGACGAAGTAAGGCTGCGGCTGCCGTGGGATCCCTCCAATACAACCCTCGGCGAGCATGGTGCAGGCGGCGCCATCGCCACCCTGGCCGATGCACCGTCATGGCGGCGGCCTGGTGCGGCGCTTTCAAAACCGGGCAAGTGCCCCCTGAACTGCGTGGCGTGACGGTATCGATGACGATCGACTTCATGGCGCCGGCGCGGGCGACGGATGTGATCGGAGTGGGCCGGGTGCTGCGGCGCGGGCGGTCGCTGGTCAACTGCGAGGCCGAGATCGTGGACCCCCGGGTGTGCTGCTCGCCAAGGCGCTGGCGACCTAAAGGTCGGGTAGCGGCGCGAGCCGGGGCTTGCGAGCAGACGAAAAACTCCCGACACGCCGAGCGTGCGGGAACTTTTGCGTCTGCTCGGCACAATTGAGTAGCCCATAGGGCGGCGGCCCTGACCACCCAGGGGATGGCCCCGGCGGCGGCCGACGAGGTGTCGGTGAGTATCGCGCGCCTGTTCTCCCAGCATGCCCAGGAGTATCAGGCGATGGCCGGGCAGGCGGCGGCGTTCCAGGAGCAGTTCGTGCACAACCTGAACGCGAGCGCGGCCTCGTTTGCCAGCGCTGAGGACGCCATCGTCTCGTTGTTGCAGGGGCTGGAAACGGGCGTGCGCTCGCTTCTCGTCGGTTACGAGAACCTGGTAGCGCAGTTCATCGCGGGATCAGATTCGTGGATCAACCTCGTACCAGGCCCGCTTCGCGCCTTCGTGGTCGGTGTTCCTTTCCTATCCATGTTCGTTCTCGCATTCCCTATCGCCGTGATCACGTTCGGCCTTGACGCGCTGATCAAGGCGATTACCGGGTAACGGTCGGGCTAGCGCACCTGTCTGCGGTGATCGCCGTACGCTCTTGAGGTGCGCTTGTCGTGGCCGCTCATCGGCCGGTCGGAGCAGATGCGAACTATCGAGGCCGCCATCCTGGCCTCGGATGTCTCGGGGATCGTTGTTTGCGGTCCAGCGGGTGTGGGCAAGAGCCGGATCGCCCGGGAGGCGTTGGCGGCCGCCGTGTCACTCGGATGCGAAGGCCGGTGGGCGGTCGGCACATCGGCCGCGCGGGCGGTTCCGTTGGGCGCTTTCGCCGCGTGGGCGCAGCCCGGCGTCACCGACACCCTCCAACTGCTGCGCGGAGTGATGGAGTCGCTGACGGCGGCGCCTTCGGGCACCACGGTGGTGCTGGGCATCGACGACGTCCAGCTACTCGATGACCTGTCGCTGTTCGTTCTGCATCAGATAGTGCAGCGGGGCGCGGCAAAAGTGATCTTCACGGTTCGTGATGGCGACCCGATTCCCGCCGCGGTGCAAGAGATCTGGACGGTCGGCCAGTTCGACCGGCTCGACCTGCAGTTGCTGTCGGCCGATGAAACAACCGCGCTGCTGTCGGCCGCCTTGGCTGGACCGGTGGATCCGGCTGCTGCTCAGCGGCTTTGGAAACTAACTCGCGGCAATGTTCTGTATCTGCGCAACATCGTCGAACAGGAGGTCGCCGATGGTCGAATCGTGCGACAGGACGGGTATTGGCGCTGGCTCGGTGATCCCGTCGTGCCGCCCGGCCTGGTTGAGCTGATCGAATCGCGCATCGGAGCCCTGCCCGCGTCGGTCAGCGATGTGGTCGACGCGGTGGTTGTTGGCGAGCCCATCGAACTTGCCTACCTGAGGCGCATCGCCGATCCGGCAGCCATCGAGGAGGCCGACACCCGTGCCCTGATCACCCTCGAACCCGCAGTTAGCGGCATGGAAGTGCGGGTGGCGCATCCGCTGTACGGCGAGGTGCGCCGCAGGCGCGCGGCGCCGACCCGGCTACGACGGCTGCGCGGACTGGTGGCGGCCGAACTCGCCGCGGCCGATGACCGCGACGATATCCAGGTCGTGGTGCGCCGCGCCACGTTGAGTCTGGACTCCGACCTCATACCCGACCCCGACCTACTCGTTAAGGCCGCCCACGGCGCCGTCTGGCTGGCGGATCTGCCCCTTGCCGATCGACTTGCCGAAGCGGCCGTCCGCGCAGGAGCCGGACCGGAGCCGAATTTTGTCCGTGCGCATGCGCTTTCGTGGTTGGGCCGTGGCGAGGAGGCCGACACGGTGCTGGCCGGGGTCGGCACCGGCCAGTTGACCGACAGCGAGCGCGCCAGATTGGCGTTTCTGCGGGCCAGCAACATGCTGTGGGCGCTGGGTGACCCCGCGCGCGCGAAAGAAATCATCGACGACGCAGCGCACACCACGTCACCGCAGGCCCGTAGCTATATCGATGCCTTCCTCACGGTGTACTGGTTTGCGGTAGACGACCCGGATGCGGCGATGCAGGCGTCGAAGAGCCTGGTCTTGGCCGACCTGCCCGCCGTCGTTGGCGCTGAGATCGCCTGGGTGCTGGCCGCCATATCCGCGGATGCCGGCCGCACCGCCGACTCCGTCGCCATCGCAGAGGCGGGATACACCACTGCGGCACGCTCTTTCGACGCTCCACACATGAGGTTCAACATCGCAGACGCACACGTCGGCGCGCTGCTGCTGGCCGGCCGGATTGCGGACGCCCTTGATGTGGCCGAGCGGGTGCGCCGTGAGGCGGCCGACCTGCCGGGGGCGGCCCAATTGCTCGGTGCCGCCGTGGCGGGTCGGGCCGCTCTTGGTGCCGGGCGGCTGCATTCCGCGGCCGCGTTGCTGGAACAGGCAGCGGTAGGGATGTCCGCCACGCATGGCTTGGGCTGGGGATATCGCTACCGCGTGCCGCGCCTGACTGTGCTCGCCATGTGCGGTTCCGCCGTTGAGGCAGCTACCGCACTGGCCGCCCTTAACCGGCAGCGACGTCCGTTCCGGTCGCTGGACTATGAACGCAGCCTGGCCCGGGCGTGGGTTGCCGCGGGCCAGGGCGCCGTCAGTGAGGCGATCACTGTGCTGTCGGCTGCGGCCGAAAGGGCCTCGGCGAAGGGCAGATTCGCGGAGGAAGTGATGTGCCTGCAAACCGCCACCCAGTTCGGTGACCGTTCGGGCTTGCTCAGATTGCGCGAACTCGAAGCGACGGTCGAGGGACCACGCGTCGGCGTCGCTGCGCGGTTCTCGGCGGCCCTGAGTGGCGGCGACGCCGCTGAATTGACATCGGTATCAGAGGAATTCGAGCGGATGGGCGATCTCGTCGCCGCGATCGATGCCGCCGCCCAAGCCGCCCTCGTATATCGCGACCAGGGCCTGCGGGGATCGGCATTGGGATGCGCCGCCCGCGCAGAGGCGCTGGCCGAACAATGTGGCGGCGTATGGACTCCGGCGCTTCGTCAGGCAAGCGAACCCTTGCCGTTCACCGATCGCGAGCGAGAAATCGTGATGCTGATCGGTGCGGGATTATCCAACCGCGAAGTCGCCGAGCGACTGACTCTTTCGGTCCGCACCGTTGAAAGCCACATCTACCGGGCCATGGCGAAGACCGGGACCACCAGCCGCGAGGAACTCGCCGCCCTGCTACCGCGCCCCGGGGCCCCAACAGAGTAGGGAGTACCGCGCCGAAACCCTCGAGATTGAAGTAGCGCGCAACTCCACGGATAGCGGAACAACGATGTCCTTCTTCATTACTGTGGAGTGCGGCACCGGCGGACTGCTGTTCGGCAATTTTGGCGAAAATGGCTGACTATTTTGCAACTACGTAGTGCCGCGCGCCGGCCGGGCGAGATTGCAGTAGCGCGCTACTGCGCTCGTGGCACCGGACTCGGATGACGATTCCTATCACGGAGCGCGACACCCGGAGGAACCACGTGGGCACGGCAGGGCGAACGGTTTTTGTCTTTCCCGACCAGGGATCGCAGTGGACGGGGATGGCGGTCGAGCTGTTGGATTCCGCGCAAGCGTTCGCTGATCAGATGCGACTCTGCGATGTCGCTTTCGCCGAGTTTTTGGACTGGTCACTGCTTAAGGCAGTGCGGGGCGGCGTCGGTTCCGGCAGCCCGGACCGGGTCGACGTGGTGCAGCCCGTCCTGTTTGCGGTGATGGTGTCGCTGGCCGCGCAATGGCGGGCACTGGGTGTCCATCCCGACGCCGTCCTCGGCTATTCGCAAGGCGAGATCGCCGCGGCCTACGTCGCTGGAGCCCTGTCGTTGCGCGACGCCGCGAAGGTGGTCACTTTGCGTAGCAAGGCGATCAGCGCGATCGCGGGAACCGGTGGCATGGTTTCGATCCCCCGGCCCGACGAACGGGTTCACGCACTGATCAAACCGTGGGGTCACTCGATTTCCATTGCCGCCCAGAACGGTCCGTCTTCGACCGTCGTGACCGGACACGCAGCCGCATTGGACGAGTTGATGGCCGTGTGTAAGCGGGAGGAGCTGCCGGCCACGCGGATCCCTGTCGACTACGCCTCGCATTCTGCCGATATGGAGGCATTGCGGGAGGCATTGCGCGGGTCACTTTCTGGGCTGCAGCCACGGACCGGCGAGATCGCATTCATCTCTGCGGTCACCGGCGCCGGGGTGGACACGAAGATTCTCGACGGCGAATACTGGTTCGCCAATCTGCGCCAACCGGTGTTATTCGAACAGGCCGTCCGATGGTCCTACGAACACGGCTATCGCACATTCGTTGAGTCCAGTCCGCATCCGGTGTTGACTGCCGCCATCCAGGAATCACTGGAGGCGTATCACGGCGAGGATCACCAGGACAGCTATGTGGTTGGGACACTTCGACGTAACGAAGGCGGCATGCGTCGGTTCTTGCTGTCGGCTGCCGAGGCCCACGTAATCGGGAAATCGCCGACCTGGGCGGGCATGTTCGAGGACACCGGCGCGCGTCGCATCGACTTACCTGCCTATGCGTTCCAACACAAGCGCTACTGGATCGGCCCTGGGTCCGGGTCCGTCGACGCGAACAGTCTCGGCGTCAGCGCCGCAGAGCACTCCAACGCAACTGGGGCGCCGAACAGCGCCATCATCCCGCCGTTGTAGTCGAGGGTCCCGCCATAGCGCTGCACCACCGCCGCACGCCGTCATCTCATCGCCTCGGCCCAGGCGATGTGTCCTTCGAAGCCAAGCGATTCCGCCATTGCGCGATAGCGACTCAGCAAGTCCCGGTAGGCACTATCGTCGCCGCGGGCCCGGGCTAGCAGGGCGCGCAGCCGCAGCAGCGTGACGTCGCGGATCGCCCAGTCTGCCGGCAGGTTCGCCAGACTGTTAATCGCCTCTTGGGCTTCGGCCAGGTCAGCCCTCGGCGCCACGCTCGAGCAGCGTCTCCACCAGAACGCCGGTGCCCCAAACGCCATAACCGGGCCGCTCCTCGCCTGGTGCAACTCGTCGACGGCTTGGCGCATGACCGGAATGGCAGCATCACGGTCGCCGCGCCCGGCCCTCTCCCGGGCGACCCACAACTCGGTGACCGGGACCAGGGAAGAGCATCCGCTCGCGCAGCCACTCGCGGGCCTGCACCATCAGCTCCAGCCCGCGGCGACGGTCGGCCGCGGCGTCCCGATACAGCAGCACGCAACCCAATGCGTACTCGGCGAAGATCAGTGCGATATCGCTGCTGGCCCTTTGGGTGGTCTGCCTTGCCTCTTCGATCGCGCGTAGCACGGAGTCATCGGCGCGAAGCACCCCATAACGGATCCCCAGACCGTAGGTCCAGGCGATGACAACGCCGAGGGTTGCCGGGTCGTGGTTTCGGGCCATCGCGACGGCGTCGTGGAGGTCTTGCCGCCATCCGGGACGGCCCAGCCACCACCGAGCAACGCCGCGCAATGCCAACGCGATCGCCAGCGGCGATCCCATGCCGAAGCCGGCGCCCTTGGCGGGGTCGCCTGCCGGCCAGGTCGACGACGGTCTGCGACCACCGCAAGATCTCGCCGAATTCGCCGATATCGAACCAGTTGGCGAACGCTATGAACGCCAACCCCATGGTCAAGTTGGGATCGCCGATCGACTCGAGCAGCGCCATCTGTTCGGATGCCAGCCGCGAGCCCTCACGCGAACGCCCAGCGTAGAGGAATTCGGTGGCCAGCCCAGTCATGCCGATGGCCAGCGAGACCTTGTCCCCGGCCGCAGCTGCACAACTCCCGCAGCTCCGCGAAGCGGCCCCGGCTTTCCTGGATTGCTCGGGCTTGCCAGTCGGTGGCGCACAGCATGGTGCTGGGGGCGATGCGCATCGACAGTTGGCCGGGGTCTTGGGCGGAGTCGGGGTCGGGCAGTCGCGTCGGCGATTTGGCGTGCCCGCTCCCAACTGACCCGGGCGGCGCCGATGTCACGGTTGGTTGACCACGCGGCGGCGCGCATGTGCCAGCCGTATGCCGCGTGCAGCTCGCCGGCGGACTGGAGATGTTCGGCGATCAGTGCGGCGTTCTCCTCCACCGAGCCCGGCGCCGACTCTTGGATCGCGGCGGCCAGGCGCCGGTGCCATTCGGCGCGATCGGATTTCAGCTGCGATTCGTAGGCCACCGCGCGGATCAGCGGGTGGCAGAAGGCGTACTCGGGGCTTGGGGTGAACCGCACCTGATCGATCAGCTCCGCGCCGAGCAGCTCATCGAACACCGCGATCGA
The DNA here is from genome assembly GCA_963840045.1 of uncultured Actinomycetota bacterium. GTDB lineage: Bacteria > Actinomycetota > Actinomycetes > Mycobacteriales > Mycobacteriaceae > Mycobacterium. The sequence continues at coordinate 351,613 of CAWIXL010000003.1, forward strand.
TCCCCAGCGCGGCCAGCAGCTCGGCTTCGAAGCGGGCTCCGATCACCGACGCCGCGTTCAACGTTCGCTTGGCCGGGGCGCTCAGCCGGTCGATGCGCGCCTCGATGGCCGCCTGCACCGTGGCCGGCACGCTCAGCTCGGCGACATCCGCGCGACAGACGTAGCCACCGCGCTCACCGGCCAGCACCCCGCGCTGCACCAACTCGCGCACCATCTCCTCGGCGAAAAACGGGTTACCGGCGGCCCGCTCGGCGATGATCGCCGCCAGCTCGCCGACCGAGGGATCCGAACCCAGCAGCTCACCCAGCAGCGCCGCGGTGTCCGAATCACCCAGTGGGGCAAGCGCTATCGTCTGGGCGCCGGGCACCCGCGTCAGCGCTCCCTGATACTCGGGGCGGGAGGTGATCAGCACCATCGACGGGGTGCGCGGGATGACGGTGAGGAAGTCGGCCAGCATCGACTCGCTGACCGAGTCGATCCAGTGCGCATCCTCGATGATGTACAGCGCCGGTTCGGTGCGCGCCAGCGACGCGGTGTTGATCAGTCGCGGTCAACCGGCGCCGCCGCGCATCCGGGTCGATCTGGGACAGCGCCACGTCGGGGTCGGCGATGCCCAGCAGATCATCAAGCAGCAGCAAATCCTGCGGGTCGGCATCCGGGATCTGCTTCCGCACCTTGGCGCGGGCGGCTTCGCCGTCGAGGTCAGCGACGCCCAGTGCGCGCCCGCAGCAGCCGCGTCACGGCATGGAACGGAATGTCACTGGCGTGCGACTCGCAGAAGGCCCAAAACACCTCGACCCCGCGACCGGCGGCCAGCGCCGCGACCTCGCGGGCCACCCGGCTCTTGCCGATACCCGGCGGTCCCACCACCGTCACGACACCACCGCGGCCACCGATCGCGCGGTCCACCATGGCGTCAAGCGCCGCCATCTCCCAGCGTCGCCCCACGAAGCTCGGCTCGGCGCGCCCGGCTGATCCATCTGGTAACCCGTCACGCGGCCGGATCGCCACCAGCCGGCGCGCACGCACCGGTTCGTCAGACCCCTTGATGTGCACCCATTCCGGTTCACCCATCAGCACGGTGTGCTCGACCAGTCGCGCGGTCGACTCCGACACCATCACGCCACCCGGTGGGGCCACCGATTCCATCCGCTCGGCAAACCCGACCGCCTCACCAGTCGCGACGTATCCCAGAGACCCCGAACCGATCTCACCGGCGATCACCCGACCCGAATTCAGGCCCACCCGCAACCGCAGACGCCACGCCATCGCGGCGCTGCACCTCGGCCGCCAACCCGTTCGCCTCCTCCTGGATCGCCACAGCGGCCAAGACATGCCCGAAAAGCATGATCTTCCAACGCAACTGGGGCGCCGAACAGCGCCATCACCCCGTCGCCGTTGTACTCCACGCGTCCCGCCATAGCGCTGCACCACCGCCGCCGACCGCTGCACCAGTTCGGTCATGATTTCGCGCAACCGCTCGATGTCCACGGTGGCCGCGATGTCCATCGACCGCACCACATCGGCGAACAGCACCGTCACCTGCTTGTACTCCGCCGTGTCAGCCGAAACCGCAGTCGGGAGCACCGCACTCGTCGCAGAACTTGGCGCTCTCCCGCAGGCCAGTGCCGCACGACCCGCACGCCGTCATCCCATCGCCTCGGCCCAGGCGATGTGTCCCTCGAAGCCAAGCTTCGTGGCCAGCGCGCGATAGCGGCCTACCAGGTCCCGGTGGGCAGCATCGTCGCCGCGGGCCCCGGCCAGCAGCGCACGCAGCCGCAGCAGCGTGATCTCGCGCACCGGCGAACCTTGAACGCCCCCGTCCGGCCACAGCTTCGCTAACCGGTCGATCGTTTCCTCGGCTTCGCGTACGTCGGCCTCGGTGCCATGCTCCAGCAGCGTCTCCACCAGAACGCCGGTGCCCCACACGCCGTAGAAGACCTGTTCTTCCTGATGCATCTGGTCGACGGCTTGGCGCATCACCGGTAGGGCAGTCATCGCGGTCGCCGCGTCTGGCCCGTTCCCGGCCGGCCCACACATCGGTGACCGGCAGCAAGAACAGAACACCCTCGCGCAGCCATATGTCGCGGGCCAGAGTCATCAGTTCCAGCCCGCGATGACGCTCGGCCGCGGCGTTCCGATTCAGCAGCCCGACGGCCAGCGTGTACTCGGACAAACTCAGCGCGATATCGTTGCCGGCTGCCGCGGCGGTCTGGACCGCCTCCTCGCTCGTGCGCAGCGCGGAGTCATCAGCCCCAAGCACCCCGTATTGGATCGCGAAACCGTAGGTCCAGGCGACGATACCGGCGCGGGTTGTCGCATCGCTGTCTTGGACCATCGCGAGGGCGTCGTGGACGTCTTGTCGCCATCCGGGACGGCCAAGCCACCACCGGGCGGCGCCGCGGAATGCGATTGCGGCCGCCAGCGGTGATCCCAGACCGAACTCGGCGCCCTTGGCGGGGTCGCCGGCGGCCAGATCGATGACGGTCTGCGACCACCGCAAGGTCTCGCCGAATTCACCGGCATCGAGCCAGATGCAGAAGGCGGCAAACGCCATCCCCACGATCGGGGTGGGTTCGCCGATCGACTCGAGCAGCGCCATCTGTTCGGATACCAACCGCGACGCCTCACGGGTGCGCCCCGCGTAGAAGAGCTCGGCGAGCACTCCGCTCATGCCGATGGCCAGCGAGACCTTATCCCCGGCCGCGCTGCACAGCTCACGCAGCTCCACGAAGCGGGCCCGGCTTTCCTCGATTTCTCGGCCTCGCCACGCGATGGCACACAGCATGGCGCGGGGGGCGATGCGCATCGGCAATTGGCCGGGGTCATCGGCGGGGAGTCCGTCGGCGATGTGGCGGGCGCGCTCCCAGCTGACCGCGGCGGCATTGATATCCCGGTTGGTTGACCACGCGCCGGCGCGCATGTGCCAGCCATAGGCCGCGTGCAGGTCACCGGCGGCCTGCAGATGTTCAGCGATCAGCGCGGCGTTCTCCTCCACCGATCCCGGCGCACGCTCTTGGATCGCGGTGGCCAGGCGCCGGTGCAATTCGGCGCGATCGGATTTCAGCTGCGATTCGTAGGCCACCGCGCCGATTAGCGGATGGTGGAACGCGTACTCGGCGCTCGGGGTGAACCGCACCTGATCGATCAGTTCCGCGCGCAGCAGCTCGTCGACCGCCGGATCGATGCCCAGCGCGGCCAGCAGCTCCGCGCCGAAACGCGCTCCGATCACCGAGGCGGCGGTCAACGTCCGCTTGGCCGCGCTGCTCAGCCGGTCGATACGCGCCTCGATGGCCGCCTGCACCGTGGCCGGCACGCTCAGCTCGGCAACATCCGTCCGACAGATGTAGCCACCGCGCTCACCGGCCAGCATCCCGCGCTGCACCAACTCGCGCACCATTTCCTCGGCGAAAAACGGGTTCCCGGCGGCCTTCTCGGCGATGATCGCCGCCAGCTCGCCGACCGAGGTATCCGCACCCAGCAGCTCGCTCAGCAGCGCCGCCGTGTCCGAATCACCCAGTGGGGCAAGGGCTATCGTCTGGGCGCCGGGCACCCGGGTCAGCGCTCCCCCATATTCGGGGCGGGCGGTGATCAGCACCATCGACGCGGTGCGCGGAATGACGGTGAGGAAGTCGGCCAGCATCGACTCGCTGACCGCATCGATCCAGTGCGCATCCTCGACGATGACCAGGACCGGTTCGGTGCGGGCCAGCGACGCGGTGTTGATCAATCCGGTCAACCGGCGCCGCCGGGCATCCGGGTCGATCTGGCGCGGCGCCACCTCGGGGTCGCCGATACCCAGCAGATCATCAAGCAGCAGCAAATCCTCCGGGTCGGCATCGGGTATCTGCTTTCGCACCTTGGCGCGGGCGGCTTGACCGTCCAAGTCTGCTACGCCCAGGCGTGCCCGCAGCAGCCGCGTCACGGCATGGAACGGAACGTCACTAGCGTGCGACTCGCAGAAAGCCCAGAACACCTCGACCCCGCGACCGGCGGCCAGCGCCGCGACTTCGCGGGCCACCCGGCTCTTGCCGATGCCGGGCGGTCCCACCACCGTCACGACACCACCACGGCCGCCGACCGCACGGTCCACCATCGCGTCGAGCGCCGCCATCTCCCAGCGCCGGCCGACCAAGGCCGCCTCGGCGTGCCCGACTGGGTCATCCCGCGGGCTGATCGCCAACAGCCGGCGCGCGCACACCGGTTCATCGGCCCCCTTGATGCGCACCCACTCTGGTTCGGCCAGCAGCACGGTGTGCTCTACCAGCCGCGTGGTGGTCTCGGACAGCATTACCGCCCCCGGGGGCGCCGCGGATTCCATCCGCTCGGCCATCCCGACCGCCGCACCGGTCGCGGCGTACCCCAGCGACCCCGAACCGATCTCACCGGCGATCACCCGACCCGAATTCAGGCCCACCCGCAACCGCAACGCCACGCCATCGCGTTGCTGCACCTCGGCCGCCAACCGAGCGGCCTCCTGCTGAATCGCCAGAGCGGCTAAACATGCCCGAAAAGCGTGATCTTCCAGAGCAACTGGGGCGCCGAACAGCGCCATCACCCCGTCGCCGTTGTACTCCACCGTCCCGCCATAGCGCTGCACCACCGCCGCCGACCGCTCCACGACTTCGGTCATGATTTCGCGCAACCGCTCGATGTCCACGGTGGTTGCGATGTCCATCGACCGCACCACGTCGGCGAATAGGACCGTCACGTGCTTGTATTCCGCCGTGTCAGCCGAAACGGCGGTTGGCGCACCGCACTCGTCGCAAAACTTGGCGTTTTCTCGCAGGCCAGTGCCGCATGACCCGCACGCCGCGGGCGCCGTCATCCCGAGCACCACCGATCTACGGGTCCTGACTACCCCCGATCGCCCCAGGATAGGGCCAAGAACAGGGGAGAGCCCAGCTGTCGACCGGCGAATGGTCGGCTACAGAGTGACCTCGTTGAGTTTGCCGGTGGCGACGTCGAAGACGAAGCCGCGCAGCGACACGTGCTTGGTCACGAACGGACTGTTCTCGATGCGGCGCAACGACTGCCGGACATCCTCCGCCACATCCGGGAAGGCCTCGGCCGCCCATGGCGGTTTGACCCCGGTCTCTTCCTGAATGGTGCTCTTGAAGTCGTCGTCGGTGAAGGTGAGCATCCCGCAATCGGTGTGGTGAATCAGGATGATCTCCTGAGTCCCGAGCAACCGCTGGCTGATGGCCAGTGAGCGGATGGCGTCGTCGGTGGCGACCCCGCCGGCGTTGCGGATGACGTGCGACTCGCCCTCATTGAGACCAAGGATGCGGTAGACGTCGAGCCGGGCGTCCATGCACGCCAGAACCGCGACATGTTTGCTTGGCGGCATCGGCAGCGGCCCGTTGAAGTTGCCCGCGTATTCGGCGTTGTTGGCCAGGTAGTCCTCGGTAACCGTCACGCCATTCTCCTTGTGCTAAGCAGATCGGTGCCGGGGTGGATCGTAACAACCGGCTGCCCGGATTTCACTGGTCCTGATCAGTCGGATTGGAATCGTTCCGCCCCAGTTTTGGCCGCAGGGCCACGTTGCTCGCGCCAACCGACGCCGCATCTCTTACCCTGTCCCAATGCGACGCAGGCGGCGCGGTCCAGCATGATCCGCTTCCTTGCGCGCCGATTCGTCAATTACATCGTGCTCCTGGTGCTGGCGTCGTTCTTGACCTTTTGCCTGGCCTCGCTGACGTTTCGTCCGCTCGACACCTACACCCAGCGCCACCCACCGCCGCCCAAAGAGCTCGTCGACCGCAAGGCGGCGGAGCTTGGCTTGGACAAGCCAATACCCATTCGGTACGCGAAATGGGTTTCCGGTGTCGCCCAGGGCGACTTCGGCGCGACGGTCACCGGTCACCCGGTCTCCCGGGAACTATGGCACCGTATCGGGATCAGCCTGCGGCTCGTGGTGACCGGTTCCGTGCTGGGCACGACAATCGGCGTGATCCTGGGGGCTTGGGGAGCCATTCGGCAGTACCGGCTGAGCGACCGCGTCATCACGGTGCTGTCGTTGATCCTGCTGAGCATTCCCTCATTCGTGCTGGCGGGCCTGCTCATCCTGGCCGCGCTGCGGGTGAACAACTTCGTTGGCGTTCGAATATTCCTGTACACCGGTGAGACATCACCAATCCCGCCCGACGGCCTCTTGGAGCAACTGGTCGACCGCGCGCAGCACCTCGTGTTGCCGACGCTGACGCTGGCCCTTCTCGGGATGGCAGGCTTCAGCCGCTACCAGCGCAACGCAATGCTCGATGTGCTCGGCGAGGATTTCATCCGCACCGCGCGCGCCAAAGGCCTGACCCGCCGGCGTGCACTCTTCAAACACGGTCTGCGCACCGCACTGATTCCGTTGGCCACCTTGTTCGCCTACGGGGTCAGCGGGTTGGTTGTCGGCGCAGTGTTCGTCGAAAAGATCTTCGGCTGGCACGGCATGGGCGAGTGGGTGGTGTCGGGCATCTCCACACAGGACACCAACGTTGTCGCGGCGATCACGCTGTTTTCCGGGTTGGCGGTTCTGCTCGCCGGCTTGCTGTCCGACGTTTTCTACGCGGTGTTGGACCCGAGAGTGCGAGTGACATGACGACCCAAGAGGCCGACCTGGATATCAAGGCGGGTATTCACACTGCCGCCTTTATCTCGCGCCGAAACCTGATAGCACGCCGGTTTATTCGCAACCGGCCCGCGGTGGTTGCGCTGGTTCTGCTGGTAGTGGGATTCGTCGGCTGCTACGCGCTGCCACCGCTACTCCCGTACGACTACAACCATCTCGACTACGACGCGCTGCTGCAGCCACCGTCGCTCAAGCACTGGTTCGGCACCAACGCGCTCGGTCAGGACCTGTTGGCCCGGACGCTGTGTGGCATGCAGAAGTCGATGCTGATCGGCTTTTGTGTGGCACTGATTTCGACCACCCTTGCCGCCACCGTCGGGTCTATTGCCGGCTACTTCGGTGGCTGGCGTGACCGGGCACTGATGTGGCTGGTCGACTTGCTGCTGGTGGTGCCGAGCTTTCTGCTGATCGCCATCGTCAGCGCACGCACCAAAGGGTCGAACAATGTCCTGTGGCTGATCGTGTTGCTGGCGGCGTTCGGCTGGATGGTCAGCTCGCGGATGGTGCGCGGCTTGACCATGAGCCTGCGCGAACGCGAATTCGTACGTGCGGCAAGGTATATGGGAGTGTCCAGCCGCCGGGTCATCGTGCATCACATCGTGCCCAACGTCGCCTCGATTCTCATCATCGACGCGACGCTCAACGTCGGGAGCGCGATCCTGGCCGAAACTGGTCTGAGCTTCCTGGGGTTCGGAGTTCAGCCACCCGATGTGTCGCTGGGGACGCTGATCGCGGATGGCACTCCTTCGACCACCACGTTCCCCTGGATCTTCCTGTTCCCGGCCGCCACACTGGTCCTGATCGTGTTGTGCGCCAACCTCACCGGCGACGGCCTGCGCGACGCTCTGGATCCCCGCAGCCGGCCGCCGCGGCGCAAGAAGCGGGTCCCCAAGTGACAGAAGTGGCAGCGCTGCTGGAAGTGACGGATCTGAACGTCACCTTCGAGACCGGGGACATTTCGGTGTCCGCGGTGCGCGGCACGACGTACCACATCGACCCGGGCGAAGTCGTCGCCATCGTCGGTGAATCCGGTTCGGGCAAAAGCACTGCCGCCATGGCGGTCATCGGATTGCTGCCCGAGTACGCGAACGTGTCGGGGTCGGCGCGCTTGCAGGGCGAGGAACTGCTCGGGCTGAACGACAAGGCGATGTCACGGATCCGGGGCAAGACGATCGGGACTATATTTCAGGACCCGATGTCGGCGCTGACCCCCGTCTACACGATAGGCGACCAGATAGCCGAAGCCATCCAGGTTCACGACCGCGATATCCGTCGCGCAGATGCCCGCAAGCGTGCCGTCGACCTGCTCGACCTGGTCGGCATCTCGCAGCCGGAAAGCAGAGCGAGAGCCTTCCCGCACGAGCTTTCCGGCGGCGAGCGTCAGCGGGTGGTGATCGCGATCGCCATCGCCAACGATCCCGACCTGCTGATCTGCGACGAACCGACGACTGCGCTGGACGTCACCGTGCAGGCCCAAATCCTCGACGTGCTGAGAACCGCGCGCGACGTCACCGGCGCCGGCGTGCTGATCATCACCCACGACCTCGGTGTGGTGTCAGAGTTCGCCGACCGGGCAATGGTCATGTACGCCGGACGCGGGGTCGAGGTCGCCAGCGTCGACGATCTATACCGCGACCGACGGATGCCCTACACCGTTGGACTGCTGGGCTCGGTGCCACGGCTGGATGCCCCGCAGGGCACCCGGCTGATTCCGATCCCCGGCGCGCCGCCGACGATGTCGTCGTTGTCGCCCGGCGTGTGCCCCTTCGCTCCACGCTGTCCGCTGGCGATCGATGAATGTCGTTCGGCGGAGCCCGATCTCATTAGCGTCGCAGATGGGCATTGGGCGGCGTGCATCCGCACCGACGACGTCACGGGACGCAGCGCGGACGAAATCTTCGGCGTGTCAACGAAACCGGCCGAAACCGAGGTCGCTGCCGGCGAACCGCCGCTGGTGCTGCGGGTTACCGACCTCGCCAAGACCTACCCACTCACCAAGGGGGTGGTGTTGCGCAGGCGGGTGGGTGAGGTGCGGGCGGTCGACGGCGTCAGCCTCACCCTGGAGCAGGGACGCACCCTTGGCATCGTCGGCGAATCCGGTTCGGGCAAATCGACCACACTGAGCCAGATTCTGGAGCTGACCAAACCTCAGGCGGGTTCCATCGAGATTCTCGGCACCGACGTCTCGACCCTCGACAAGGCGCGCCCGTCGTAAGCTGCGGACCGAACTGCAGGTGGTGTTTCAGGACCCGGTGGCCTCATTGGACCCCCGCCTCCCGGTGTTCGACGTGATCGCTGAACCGTTGGTCGCCAACGGGTTCGACAGGCCGCGGTGCGAGGCGCGGGTCGCCGAACTACTGGCGATCGTCGGGCTGGACCGCGCCGACGCCCGCCGCTATCCCGCCGAGTTCTCCGGTGGGCAGAAGCAGCGGATCGGTATAGCGCGGGCGCTGGCGCTGCAGCCGAAGATCCTTGCGCTCGACGAGCCGGTCTCGGCGCTCGACGTTTCGATTCAGGCGGGCATCATCAACCTGCTGCTGGACCTGCAGCGACAGTTCGGTTTGTCGTATCTATTTGTGTCGCACGATCTTTCCGTGGTCAAACACCTGGCGCACCGGGTCGCGGTGATGTACCGGGGGACGGTCGTCGAGCAGGGCGACGGTGACCAGGTATTCACCAATCCGCAGCATGAGTACACCCGGCGACTGCTGGCCGCCGTTCCGCGGGCCCACCCCGATGTCGCCGGCGGTTAACATCGGGCGGATGAAGTGCCCGCCGATGGTTCGCAGCATCGCGCTGCTGGCGCTGGTCCTACTAGTCCTGGTCATGATGACCCTCACCGGCTGCTGGAACGGCTATCACGACCCGCCGCGGGCGCAGGGAACGCGGATCGGCAGCACCAGCGACATGAACCCGCGGGATCCGGCGACGCTGCGCGACGGCGGCAACCTGCGGCTCGCGCTGACGTTATTTCCGGATAACTTCAACGGACTGAACATCGACGGGAATACCGCCGACACCGGCGAAATCCTCTCGGCGACACTGCCGGGTGCGTTTATCAGCCAGCCGGACGGAAGCCTCAAACTCAACACCGATTACTTCACCGGCGCCGAGTTGACCGGCACCAACCCGCAGGTCGTCACCTACACCATCAATCCAAAGGCAACCTGGAACGACGGCACCCCGCTCACCTGGGAAGACCTCAAATCAGAGGCCGAAGCATGCAGCGGTCACGACGAGCGGTTCTTGATCGCCAGCAATGCCGGTTTCGATCGGGTGAAATCGGTGACCATGGGCGTTGACGAGCGCCAGGCGGTGGTCACGTTCAACGAGCCGTACGCCGAATGGCAAGGGATGTTTGCCGGCGGGATACAGCCCCGCAGCATGACGGACGAACCCGGAGGTCTTCAACAAAGGCCAGCTCGAGGCGCCCGGCCCATCGGCCGGACCGTTCGTCGTGTCCAAGATCGACCACGGCGCGCAGCGCATCGTGCTGACTCGCAATCCGCGCTGGTGGGGCCGCAAACCGCGGCTGGACTCCATCACCTTCCTGGTCCTCGACCCGACCGCCGCGATTCCCGCCCTGCAGAACAACGATATCGACGCTGCCGGGGTGGGCACGCTCGACGAAATGGTCATCGCGCAGCGCACCGCCGGAATCGTTATTCGGCGCGCCCCGACCCCCACCTGGGCCCACTTCACCTTCAACGGCGCGCCACGGATCCATCATGGAGAACAAGGAGCTACGCCTGGCGATCTCCAAAGGCATCGACCGCCGCGCCATCGTCGATGTCGCACAACACGGCCTGACCGACCATCCGGTACCGCTGAACAACCATGTCTACGTCGTGGGCCAAGAGGGTTACCAAAACAACAGCGCACCAGCCGATTACAACCCCGACCAGGCCCGCAGGGAGTTAGACGCGCTGGGCTATAAGCTGAACGGAGCCGTGCGCGAGAAGGACGGCAAACAGCTGGTCGTTCGCGACGTCGTCTACGATGCACCGGCCGCCAAGCAGATCGCCCTGGTCGCCCAGCAAAACCTGGCGCAGATCGGTGTCAAATTGCAGCTCGATATCAAGACGTGGCAACGGCTTCTTCAGCCAGTACGTGACCCCCGGCGACTTCGACATCGTTCAATTCAGCTGGGTGGGTGGCGCTTTGCCGCTGTGGCGCGCTCCCGCAGATCTACGCTTCCAAAGGCAGCAGCAACTTCGGCAAAATAGGAAACGCGGAGATCGACGCCAAGATCAATCAAACTCTTTCCGAGCTGGACCCGGCCAAGGCGCGCGCGCTCGCCAACGAAGTCGACAAGATGCTCTGGCAGGAAGGCTTCAGTCTGCCGCTGTATCAGTCGCCCGGAAACAGGGCGGTACGGAGCAGTCTGGCCAACTTCGGCTCGCCCGGTCTGGCGGACGTGGATTGGACGACAGTCGGATTCATACCGAGCTAGCGGTGCCGAGAAGACGCAAAAGCGCCTAATTCGGTTCGAATTAGGGTGCTTTTGCGTCTTCTCGCCGTACCAGCGGCAGCGCACGCTCGGCCATGGCCGCCAGGCCAACTGCCTTCCAGAGCAGACGGATAACCGGGCGCACCGGAAGCGCGTCCAGCATCGGCGCCCGGTCGGCAAGCCCGTCGAGTTCACCGCGCCATACCGCGCTGCTGACGGCCAGGGCGGCGGCCTCGCGAAAGTCAAGCGCGCCATGCGCCATGCTCGGCAACTTCAACAGCACCGCGTTCGGCACCAGCGACGCGACCCGCTCCGCCACCGCCGGCGGGGTAATGAGATCGCGGTTACCGGAAATCACCACCGTGGGCCAATTGAATTTCGGCATCTCGGCCACCAGGTCATAAGGCTCGCCCTCGAAAGAAGCTGTCTTGGCGTACGTTTCGCGGATCGCCACGGCAGGATCCAGTGGCAGACCGTCGGGCTCGGCGGCATAGTCGAGTTCGCGGAATGCGATGCGGCCGACCAGGTCGGCTTCGTTACGGTACGGCGACTTTGCGCGTGACCATGGTGGTGGTGACTCTAAACAACGCCCGCCACAGCATGATTCGTCCGTCGAGCAATAGGTCGAGTTGGCGATTCAGCAGCGCAGTTCCACCGTAGCCGTACATTGTCGCCGCGATCTGCCCGGCCAACGGCGTCATCACCCCGTCATCCAGCAGCCGGCGAACCTTGGGTGCCAGCTCGGCGGTTTCCGAAGTGTCGCCTTTGAGCAGCAACCGGCGAATGGCGTCGCGCACGTCAACGGTGTCACCGGCAGACAGCAGCGGCGAATCCAGGATCATCGCCCGCACGCGACCGGGATGCCGGACGCCCACTCCCGCCGCGATATAGGTGCCATAAGAGATGCCGTAGATGACGGCCGAGTCAACATGGGCGTCGTCCAGCACCGCCGCCACGTCGTCAACGACCTGATCGACGGTGATCGCCTGGGGCGGCAGGTCGGCGCCGGAGTCGTCGTGGCGCGACATCCCCACCCCGCGGTGCTCGATCATGATCACGTCCAGACCGGCAGCAGCGAAACGCCGACGCAATCCCTTGTACAGGAGCAGCGACGCCACGCCCGGGCCCCCCGGGAGGATCACCAACGGGTGCGCGGACTTGCGGCCGCAGCGCACGTAATACAGATCAAACTCTTCAGCGCTGCCCGGCGACACCGGCCGACGCACCGGCCGCACACCGGGCAGGGCCGCCAGCTTGTCGTGCACCCGGCGCCGTTTGGCGTTCATGGTCATCGTTCTCCCCCAGCCACCATCCCATTCTGCCGAGGTCGCGCGAAGTCTGCAGTGGGCGGCGGGCTAGCCGCGGATGAGATCGGACGCCTTCTCCCCGATCAGCACCGACGGCGCATGGGTGTGGCCACGAACCGTGCTGGGCATCACCGAGGCATCCGCGACCCGGAGTCCGTCGACCCCGCGGACCCGTAGCTCCGGATCCACCACACTCGCCTCATCGCTGCCCATCCGGCAGGTGCCCAGCGGGTGGTAGAGGGTCTGCGAGCAGGTGTTGAGCGCCAGCTCAAGGGTGGTCTCGTCGAGCACCTTGCTGTTGCGAGGTCGCGCGATCGCCCCGAGCAGATCTCTGAGCGCGGGAGCTTCGGCGATCTGGGCGCATATCCGCAGGCCCGCCATCATCGCGGCACGGTCCACGCCATCAGGATCCGACAGGTAACGCGGGTCGATGAGCGGCTTTTCCAGCGGGTCGGCGGATCGCAGCGTGATCTGGCCGCGGCTCTCCGGTGCGACCAGGACGGGCCCGAACACCACGCCGTGGCCGGCCGGCGGGACCAGCGCCTCGTCGTAGAAGGGCGCCGGCGCAAAGATCAGCTCCAGGTCGGGCAGCTCGAGGTCGGGTCTGCTGCGCACAAATCCATACGCCTCGCCGATATTGGAGGTGAGCATGCCCCGGCGCCGCAGCAGGTAGTTGACCAGCTGCTTCGGCTTGTCGGCTGCCAACAGGCTGTCGTCGTCGACATCGAAGCCCAGTATCGTCACGAGGTGATCGAGCAGGTTCTGCCCCACCTCGGGTGCGTGACGGACGCTGTCGATGCCGTGCTCGGCGAGCTGGTCTCGATCACCGATACCGGAAAGCATCAGCAGCTGCGGGCTGTTGATGGCACCGCCGCAGAGCACCACCTCGCAGCGGGCGTGGGCGACGCAGGGTTGACCGTCTTGCTGGTATTCCACTGCGACCGCACGGGTTCCATCGAAAACGACTCGGGTCGCGGTCGCCCCGGTCAGCAACGTGAGGTTCTCGCGACTCATCGCCGGCTTGAGATAGGCGAATGCGGTGCTGCACCTGGCACCCCGGCACTGCGTGACGACAGTCTCGCAAAAGCCCTCCGGTGCAGCGCAATTCGGTTGCACCGCGGGAAATCCGCACTCCTGCACCGCCGCCAGCCAGGCCGCGGTCGAGGCGCGCGGGCTACGCTGGCGGGATACGTGTAACGGGCCGGTCAGCCCGCTGTCGTCACCGCTGACACATTCCGCGGCGGCGGTGGTGTTTTCGATGCGGCGGTAATAATCGAGTCGCTTCGGTGGAGGACCACTGCGGGCCGGCCCGGACGGCCCACTCGTCGTAGTCCGCGGCGAATCCGCGCACCCACATCATCGCGTTCATCGACGATGAGCCACCGAGCACCTTGCCTCGCGGCCAGTAGATCTTCCGACCGGCGAGCCCCTGCTGCGGCTCGGTCAGGTAGTCCCAGTCGACCTCGCTGCGGAACAGCTTGGTAAACGCGGCCGGGATTCCAATGGATCTGTTCTTGTCGGGTGGCCCCGCCTCCAATGCCACCACCGCGGTATCGGGATCGGCGCTGAGCCGATTGATCACGACCGCACCGGCTGAACCGGTACCGATCACGACATAATCACACTGAATGTCCATCGCTCATCCCTGTTTTCGAGTGAGTGTATGACGCACCGGGCGGCCGCCGAGTGCTAAACGTTGAGAACGATACGGTGGGCACCCTTTACGCCGTCATACCGGTCGGGGCTGCACGTCAACACGATGACCTGGCCGTGGGCGGCGACGGTGTCGAATACCTCTCCCATCTTGGCCAGCCGGTCGGGATCGGTGAAGCCCAGCGCGTCGTCGATCACCACCGGAACGCTGTCCTCCTTGGCGACCAGCGCCGAGCCGGCCAGCCGGGCCAGGATGCCGAGTTGCTCTTTCGCCCCGCCCGACAGCGATTCGAAGGGCACCGTGCGGCCGTCCAGGGTACGGCTGCGGATGCACAGGTCGCTGTCGACGTCGACCTCGAAATCGGGGCCGAACACCGGACGCCCGAGCCGCTGTAGCTCCGCGCGGTAGGGCTCGACGTAGCGCAGTCGGGTGGTGTCGCGGTGGCGCGCCATCACCGACCGCAGCAGCTCCGCGGCCCGGGCCCGGCGGCCGACCCGGGTGTGCTCACTGAGCGCGTGCTCGCGTTCGGTCTCGGCGGCGTCGAGCTTGCCTTGGCGGCCCTCGCTGCCGAACACCGAGAGTTCAATGCCTATCGCGCGCAACGCACCGGCAGCATCCTCGTAGTGATCGCGCAGCGAATCGGCCGCCGCAGCGGCGTCGGCCAATTCGGTGGCCACCGCATCCGGTTCGGCGACGGCCAGCTCTTCGGCCAGTTCGGCGACCCGTCGCTCCGCGGCTTGTGCCGCCTGCAGCGCCGTGTCTGCCACCGACGCCAGGGCCTCGTCGCTGACCGACATCCGCTCCTGGGCCAGCCGGTCGGCGGCGGCATCCAGCTCGGCGCGCGCAGTCGCCGCCTTGTTCCGTAAAACCGTTGCCCGCGTCGACTTCTCGGCGAGCAGGCAGCCGGCCGCGGCGGCTTTCTTACCGCGCGTCTCGGCTTCGGCCTCCGCGGCCGCGTGCGCCGTTTTGGCGGCTTCGAGTTCGGCACGGGCGGCGGTGGCGTCAATGGCTTCGAGGGCATCGAGGGCTTCGAGGGCTGAAGCCCCGGCGGGCTGACCGGCCTGCAGCTGCTCCAGCCGCTCGCGCAGTTGCTCGATCTGGTCTTCGATCTGGTCACAGCCGCACAGGCCGGCCAGGGTGGCGGTCAACTGGTCGCGACCGCTGTGCAGTTCGCGGCGCCGCTGGTCGGCCGATCGTGCTGCCTGCAGGTCAGCCACATCGGCGGCGGCCAGCGCGGCGGCCAGCTCTTGCTGTGCCGCAGCATGTTTGGCCTCAACGTCCAGTGCGGTGGCGCCGGGTGTGATGCGCGCGGTCAGGACACCGGGAACCTCGACCTCGGTGGCGCCGGTGGCGGTGATCGACCAGCTCTGGCCCGCGGACAACGACACCCGTTCGTCGCCGACTGCCAGTTCGATGTCCGCCGCGGCGGTGAACTGCACCGCCGCTGAGATCGACGCCAGCTGATCGCCGGTGCGGTCGACTGCGGCCGCGGCGTTTTCGATGCGCTGGAGTTTTTCCCCGGTGATGACGACTACCGACAGCTCCTGGCCGATGCGGTCGCGGTCGCGCTGGATGTCGTCGATCTTGGCCAGCCGGGCGGCCAGCCGGTCCGCTTCCGCGCGGGCCGCGAGCTGTTCGACGCTGCGCCGGGCCGATTCGGTGCGCCGCTGCAGTTCCGCCCGGACCCGGGCGGCCTCCTCGACCGCGGCATCCGCGGCTTCGGCGTCGGCCCGAGCCACCAACTGCGCAGCGGCGGCTTCTTGTGCTTCGGCTTCTGCTTGGGCGACAGTCGCTGCACGCGTGTCGATTTCGGTTCGCAGCCGCAGTCGCCCGGCGTGGGCGGCGGTGGACGCGGCGCTGGTCGCGCCCGCGGCCGCGGCGACCAGCTCCGCTTCCCGGGCTTGGCCGGTGAGCGCCGCTATCTTTTCGGCCGCGGCCTCGGCGGCGACCAACCGAGGGCGGGCCGCGATCCGCTGCTGCGACAGCTCGGCCACCTGCTCGGTCAAAGCAGCGTGGCGACGCACCCGGTCGTCGACCTCGGCGACCGCCGCCGCGCACCCGGCCACCGCGGACTCGGCGTCGCTCACCCGGGTGATCGCGGCGGCCCACTCCCCGGTGGGACGTCCGGTCGGGGTGAAGTAGCGGGCGTACTCGGCGTCGATCCGGTCGATCAGCAACGGCTCGGCGCCCGACAGCGCAGCTTCGGTGTCGGATTGCGCCGCCGCGACATCGAGCGCCCGCGACAGCGCGTCGCAGCCGGACAGATTCACCATGGCGGTCGACCCGCTTTGCAGGACCCGCTGGGCGCGCCACAGATCGTTGTCCACCGTCTCGGAAAGCATCGCCCGGACCCGCTCGTGCGCCTCGTCGCCGGTCAGCTGTTCGCGGCGGGGCTGCAGCACCGTCAACTCTGTCTCGCACTTCTTGTGGAAGCGCTTGCGGTAGACGAAACGGTAAGGCCCGCAGCTGATCTCGGCAGTGACCTGGGAGCCGACGTCGGCGTCGGTCGGCTTGACCTGTTTGACTTCCTTCTTCGTCGACCGGTCCCTGGATTCCAGCAGCAAGTCCAGCGCCTCGATCATCGACGACTTGCCGATCTCGTTGGCGCCGCACACCACCACCACACCGTGGTCGGGGAACTCGATCTCCCGGTGGGCGATGCCCCGATAGTTCGTCAGGACCAGCCGGTGCAGCTTCATGCGGCCCCCCGATCGGCGAGTCGCAGCAACAGCGCCAGCGCACCCTGCGCATCGGCGGCAGATGCCCCGTCGCCCGCGCGTGCCGTCGCCACCAGCTCGTCGACGGCGGCTGCGGCGAACCCTCCGATGCCGAGGTCGGTGAACTCGCCGTCAGCCGGTATCACCGCCAGGTCGGTGTGGCGCTCCCACATACCCAGCCAGGCGAACAACCGCGCGTACTTGTCCAGGCAGGCATCCAGCGCGGCACGATCGGTGACGGTCAGCGAACCGGTCAGTGCCAGCCGCACCACGGTGCGGTCTTTGTCGGTCATCTGGTCCAAATTCACGTCCAGGTCCGCGATGTCGCGGTTGGTGTCGACCTGACGGTGCAACGTGACGAACCGCCAGCGGCCGATATGTCGCGCGTCCACGGTGACGGGGCGTTGCGGGTGGGCTTCGTCGATGTCGACTACCAGGACATGACCGGGGTTGGCTTCGATGTCGTCGTAGTTGGTGACTTCCGGTGCGCCGGAGTACCAGATCCGCCCGCTGCCACCGACTTCGGTGACCGAATGCTTATCCCCAAGGGCCACATAGTGAATCGCACCGCGGGCCAGCGCGGCGTCGACCCCGGCGAGCCGGATCACCGAGGGTTTGTCACGGTCCGGGTCGAGCACGTCGACGCCACCGTGCGCCAAAAGCACCCGGGTGACCCGTTCGGTCGGCATCCCCTCCGACAGACCCGCCAGGACTTCAGCGACCAGATCGGTGGTCGGGGCCTTGGATCGCCATGGCGCCGCGACGATTTCGAGCCCGGGCCGCACCCGATGGATGCCGGCCCGATCGAGCACGACGACGTTGTCCGGGCATTCGGCGGTGAACAGTGCGCTGGTATACACCGACGACGCATCCAGCGGGTCGTGGTTGCCCGGCAGCAGATAGACGGGAATTCCGATGGCGCGCATGGCTTCCAGGGACTGGCCAATGACCGCGGGGGCGAGCTGATTGTGTTCGAACACGTCACCGGCGACCACGACGAACTCGGCGCCCACTTCGGCCGCCAGCGCGCCGAGCCCAGCCACCGCGTCGCGCCGGGCCGCCGAATACCGCGGCTGCGCGTCGCCGGCAAGGAAGTGCCGGGTCATGCCCAGCTGCCAGTCGGCAGTGTGCAGGAACCGCATTCCGTCCCTCCTGAGTACGTGGCTATCAAGGCACCGCGAGTTTAGGTCCGCGCACCGACAAGACGCGGGACCTTGCCCGGCAGGTTCGGCGCGATTCGGTGCGGTGCTACCCGAAAGCGGGGATCAGCCCCGGATCAGGCCCCGGATCAGCCCCCGGATCAGCCGTAGTTGTCCCACCACGTGTGCAAATCCTCGACGGTAGCCGGATCGCCGGAAACGTCACTGAGCATGAGCTTTTCGTCGTTGGTCCAGATCACGTTCGGGTGGCTGTCGTAGTTCCCGCACGCGATCATGCCGGCGGTGGAGTTAGGGGTTTGGTCGTAGTGCCAGGTAACGGGTGACTTACCCTCGCCCGGGCAGTTCACCAGGCTGACATTGGCGATGTCATCTTTGAAAGCCTTTTTCAGCGTGTCCGGAGTCGGGAACAGCCCATAGGTGGCTTTAGTCGGACCGCCTGGTTGGGTGTTCTGCCCGCAGGTCACCATCGCCGCCGCCGCGGTCCAAATGCTGTCCGACTCGGGAGTGGCCGGCGTACAAACGCCCGCGAGATAGCCGGGCGGCAGCACGCTGAGCAGCCGGGCCTGGGCGTCGCTGGGACCTGGGGTCGATGGCGGCGCGGTCTTGCCCGCAACTGGTTTCGGCTGGTTGGTAGCGGGCGCGGGAGAGGGTTTCATGGCCAGCCAGATGCCGGCGCCGGCTACGGCGACGACGACAACGCCGGCGGCGGCGGCCAGGATCGGCCAGCGTTTGCGTTGGGGCGCCGGAGCTATGCCCGACGCGCCCGCCGCAGCGGCGCCATCGACGAGCGCCGCGGGTTGCCCAGCGGCGGGCGGCACTGACGGAGGGCCGGCCGGCGCACTGGGTGGCTCCGGCGCGGTCGGCGAGCTATCGATATGACGCAAGATGGTGTGGGCGCGGTCTCGTTCCGGGTTGCTGAGCGCTTCGTGCGCGGCCGCCGCCAGAGCACCCGCACTGGCGTAGCGCTCGTCGGGGACTTTGGCCATGCCGCGCTCGATCACCGCATCGAAAGCCGGCGCGACCTCGACGCCTTCCATGCTGGGCCTCGGGATCGGCTCCATCATGTGGGCGGTGATCAGCACGCCGGTGCTGTCGGCGCGGTAAGGCGCTGCCCCGGTCAAGCACTCGTAGAGCACGCAGGCCAGCGCGTAGATGTCGGCACTTTGGGTCACTTCGTCGTTGGTAAACCGTTCGGGCGCCATGTATTTAAAGGTGCCGACCGCGGTGCCCAGCTGGGTGAGTTTCTCGTCGGTGCGCGCGCTGGCGATACCGAAGTCAACCAGGTAGGCGAAGTCGTCGCGGGTCACCAGGATGTTCGGCGGTTTGACGTCGCGGTGCGTCACCCCGGCAGCATGAGCGGCATCGAGCGCCGAGGCGATCTGATGGATGATGGCCACCGCACGCGCCGGGGGCAGCGCCCCGTGGTCTTCGAGGATTGTCGCCAGGTCGGTGCCCTCGATGAGGCGCATTTCCACAAACAGTTGACCGTCGATTTCGCCATAGTCGTGGATCGGGACCACGTGGGGTTCCAGCAAGCGACCGGTGATGAGGGCTTCGCGTTCCATCCGTTTGCGAAACACCGGATCCTGGCTGACCGCCTGCGACATCAGTTTCAGCGCGACCGTGAACTTCTTGACGGTGTGCTCGGCTTCATAAACCTCGCCCATGCCACCGCGGCCCAGCAGCCGCTTCAGGTAATAGGGCCCGAACGTGGTCTCCACCCGCGTGCCCTGGGGTGCGCTCATCGCTGACTCCTTGAATGCGTGCTCACCGGTGCAGCAGGGCGAGTATTTGCGGCAACGCCTCGCGGGCCGCGGCGCGGCCGGCTTCGCGGGCCTGGTCGATCTGGTGGAACTCCAGCAGCCCGACGCCGCGGCTGTCGGGCCGGATCACGACGTCGGCCTTGGTCATCGTCGCCGCGGCTGCGCCACCGCTGCCGATCATCATCGTGCGCGTGAGCGTTTCACCGATCCCCGGAATGCGTGGCGGACGGGAAAACTGCTGGGCTGATTCAGGTTTCGTGGCGGGTTTCGGGTCGCCACCGAAGCCGATCGATACCGCGACCAGCGGCCCCTCGTCGCCCGCCAGCGCCGAGACGGGAAGATTGTCGAGCACCCCTCCGTCGACGTGCAACGTGCCGTCATAGAAGTAAGGCGGGAAGATTCCGGGCAGCCGCAGCGAACAACCCACGGCGTCGACGACCGGGCCCCGGCGGTGCACGACGGCCCGCCGGCCCAGCAGATCGACACTGACGCAACGGAACTCCTTCGGCAGCTCCTCCACCAGCCGGTCGCCGAAAGCCCGACGTAACAGGGCCGGGGTGCGCCGCCCCCGAATCAGCCCCTTGACCGGCACCGTGTAGTCCTTGACCGGGTTGTTGCGGATGAAGTACTCGTAGGCATAGGCGTCGACGCCCGCCGCGTCCAGGCCGGTGGCGGCCAGCGCCGCAATGACCGCCCCCATGCTGGTGCCGGCGAACCGGTCAACCATCACCCCGGCCGCTTCCAGCTCCTCTAGCACCCCGAGATGGGCGAACGCCCGCGCGCCGCCACCGCCGAGGACCAACCCGACAGAGCGGCCGGCGATGCGGGCGGCGAGCGGACGCAGATCGTCCGTGCACGTTGCCGGACTGACGGTGTGCACCGATTTCGGCGTAATCCGCTCCTCCCAGGCGCGTCGGTGTTCCCGGGTGGCGGGCCCTCCGACCACCAGGAGCACCAGGTCCGCGCCGTTGGCCCGCGCCGGCAGGTCCGCGGGCGGCGCCGGGTCCGCTGCCACGAGCACGATCCGGTCGGCAACGCGCAGGCAGAAGTCCCGCCAGGCCGCGTCCTCGGCTCTCGAGCTCTGGGATGCCTGCAGCACGACCTTGTCTGAATATTCCTCGGCGCGCTCGAGGCCATCGCGGTCGACCCGCCCAGGGTCCACTGCTACGACGTAGGCCGAGAGCTGGGAGAGCAATTCGTTGGCCACCATTGGCACCGGCGCAGCTGCGTCGACGCCGACAACCGCGATGACTACGTCCGCCGACGCGGACCGCGACGTCGCTGGGGGCGGCGCATTGTGCAACCGGGCGGCCAGCTCCTCGACTAGTGCACCGAGCACGCGGGCGTCGGCGATCTTGTTGAACTGGGCCTTGGTGAGCCGCACCAGCCTGGAGTCGCGCACAGCGCGGATCGACGCCGAGCGGGGCGCGTTGATCAGCAGGCCCAGCTCGCCGATCACCGCGCCCCGGCCCAATTCCCGGACCACGACCTGGGACCCGGCGGTGCCCTGCACCGCCTGCAGGCGGCCGTCACGCACTACGTAAAGGGAGTCGGCCGGATCTCCTTCGCGGAAGAGGTACGCGCCCGCCTCGAGTTCGACCTCCTCTGCGCTGTTGCGCAGGTCGGCCAGCGCGGCATCGTCCAGCCCGGCGAACAACGGCAGCTTCTTCAGCGGGTCACCCTCGCGGGCGGGCGCAGGTGCGGGTTCGGGCAGGACGGCTATCGGCATGGGTTGCCGCGGCTCAAGCTGCGGCAACGGTTCGGGGTCGATCTCGGCCTCCGGGGCGTGACCGGTGCGGCCCAGGAACACCGCTCCGAGGGCAACGGCGACGAAGCAGATCGCCGCCATCGCCCACCCGCGCCGTAACGTATCCACACCAGGCGGGGATCCGATCAAGACCACCAGCAGGGCGATCCCGATGACGGCGCCGAGCTGGCGGCAGCTGCTCACCACCGCCGACGCGGTCGCGTAGCTGCCTCCTTTGGCTATCCTGGCCAGGGCGGCGCTGCCCAGCAGCGGCAATGTGGCGCCGACGCCGATTCCCTGCAGGAGCTGGCCGGGCAGCCACGCACCGAGGAAGTCCGGATGTATCTCGACGCGCTTCAGGTACCACACCAGGCTGCCCGCCCAGATCAGCGCACCAAAGAAGATGATCACCCGGTGGCCGCGCCGGTCGGCGATCTTGCCGAGCACCGCGGCGACAACGGCCGCGACGAGCGCCGCCGGTGCCACGGCCAAACCGGTCTCCAGCAAGTTGTAGCGCCACACATAGTTGAGGAACAGCACGTGGGTCAGCAGGTAGCCATAGAAACCCGCGCCCGCGATGGTGGTCAGCACATTGCCGGCGACGAATGACCGGATGCGCAGGTAGGCGGGCTCGATCAGCGGCGCCGGATGGGATCGGGAGCTCAGCACGAACCCGACCAGAGTGACCGCGGAGGCGACGAACGAACCGATGGTTGCGGCGCCGGTCCAGCCCCAGTCCGGACCTTTGATCAGTCCGAGGGTCAGCAGCCCGAGCGCAAGGGCGAGCAGCAACGCGCCACGCAGGTCGGGCACCCGGCGCCGGCCGGGCGCGCGGCTCTCGACCAACTCGCGCCGGGCCGCTATCACCGCCACGATGCCCAGCGGCAGGTTCACCAGGAACGCCCATCGCCAGTCCGACACCTGCACGATCGCGCCGCCGATCGGTGGACCGAGGCCCGATGCGATGGCCGCCGCCGCGCCCCATAAACCCACCCCGTGCGCGCGGTGCGCGGGGTCGAAACCCTCGACGACGAGCGCCAGCGATGCCGGAACGAGCAGTGCCGCCCCGATGCCCTGCAGCACCCGGAACGCGACCAACTGCTCGACACTGCCGGCGACCGCGCACAACACCGACGCCAGCGTGAACACCACCACGCCGTAGACGAACATCCGCTTGCGGCCGAGCAAGTCGGCGAGCTTGCCCGCCGCCACCAGGAACGCGGCAAAGATGATGTTGTAGGCGTTCAGCACCCAGGACAGGCTGCTGATGGCGTAGGTCGGGAAAGACTGCTGAATGTTCGGGAACGCGACGTTGACGATCGTGGAGTCGAGGAAGGCCAGGAAGGCGCCGAACGACGCCACCAACAGCACAGCCGTCGACGAGGGTTGGCGGCGCACGGTGAGCGGGGTGGTCGGGCCTCTACTGGTCCCCCTACTGGTCACCGTCGTCCCGGAGGCGTCGGTGGATGCGCCGGATGCGGTTTCGGTCGGGTTCGGGCGCTTGGCCCGCACAGTGCTCAGATCCATTGTTAGGCCCGTCGATTGACGCCGAGTGGCTCAGCGCGGTTCAGGGATGGGATTTTCCGCCGTGGGATCGCGATTTCCTTCCGGGTCGGCGAAGTCGTCGGTTTGCTGCGGTATGCGGCTGATAGCGGGAAAAACCATCTCGGTCCCGCTGCGGCCCTTGAGCTCGACTTCTTCCCCCGCGCCCCACTGGAAATGCGACTCGACCAGGCGGCGCACGCCGCTCGTCACCATCACCGATGCCCGCCCTTGGCGGCCGGAGACCCCGGCCAACCGGAACGCCACGTTGGTCGAGTCGCCGATCACCGCCTCGACCGATCGCGTCATGGCGGCCAGTGCGACCATGCCCTGCACGACACCCCACCCCATCCGGATCGGCGATCCGTCCGGATTACGCAACGGGAGCTTCGGCGCCAGCTCGTCGACGTGTTGGTTCGCGGCGAGCGAGAAGTCGATCGCGCGCTGCGCGGCATCCTTGAACCTGCTCGCCTCCCAGATCGCGAAGATCGCATCGCCGGCGTAGTGGTTGAGCGTGCCGCCGTGGGCCTGCAAAATCCCGCCCACCTCATGCCACAGCGTGTGCAGGCCCTGCGCGATGACCTTCTCATCGGTGACCTGGGACATCGTGGAGTAGTTGATGATGTCGCCGACCACCATGACCATGGCGGCCTGGCTGATGCGTGTCCGCGTGAGCCCCGGCGGGGCGGCGGATTTCTTGTCGGTGGCGAATTGCTGCGAGCGGAACTTCAGCGCCATGTCGCCGATCCGGATTTCGTCACCGGGCCTGATCGGCCGCGGCACCGCACGTTCCAGTCGCAGGCCGTTGAGCAACGTGCCGTTGGTGCTGGTGTCGATGACGAAAGCCTGATCGCTCGCGGGGTCCAATCGGATTTCCAGATGGGTGCGCGAGATCTCGGGATCGCGGATCACCAGCCTGCGCGACTCGCTGATCCCCGCGCATTCCCGACCCACGAACAGCTGATCGACGATCGGCACCTGCCGTTCGGAGCCGCCGTCGTCCATGACAAGGTAGCCCAACGCATTTCCTGGTCCGCCCGGCGCCTCGATGGAAGGAGTCATGATCGCCTCGCTGCTAGCCGTGGCCGCGATCTCGCGGATGCTTCCGGTGGCGGTTTCTGTCGGCAGTCTTGTCACGCAGCCAGGACGTCGCTGCGGCTTCGCATGTCGCCTTGCGCGGCGAGATACGCCGCGGCCACGCTAATCCGCTGGTCCTTTGGAGTCACGGCGATCCTTTGCGGCGGCGATTAGTGACGGTGCAGACATTACATGCAGTGCATCGATGCTGTCTCTAGTGTGTTCGAATAGAGACAATTGCCCGATTGCGAGCAGTATCATGCGTTAGCCGGCACGGAACTCCCGGCCTGGTGGTTCGGCGGGTTGGTTTCATTCTGCGACAACAGCATTCGATCGCCAGCTGGACGTCCTCCGTGGCCCGATTTTGGGTTGCTGCGATGACGATCCCGAGCGGCATTCGCGGCGCCGCATCGAGCCGGCCCGAAGCCGGTACCGCTGAAATTGGTTGTCGTTCATCCGCTTTTGCCTTGGTTGGTGATGCCTTTAGGTTTTTGATGCGTACCGTCGGTGATCTCGCGAAGTCCGGCCAAATTCGTTTGGCGAGCTTTCCGGCCGGCGCCTTGACCCGACAGATAAGCTCCTGACTGACATTTAAAGCCTGCGCAGCGCAGCGAAGGGGCCAGAATGCGTTCAGCAAACAATGAGCGCTAATCGCCGGGGACGCGCGGCCGACGCGCGAAGCGCCCTGCGGAGCGTTCCGATTCTTGCCGACATCGATGACGAACAGCTCGGTCGACTCTCGAGTGCCGTCGAGCGTCAGCACATCCGCGCCAACGAGTGGCTGTTCCAGCTGGGCGACCCGTCGGACGCCATCTACGTGATCGACTCGGGGCGATTCGCCGCTGTCGGTGACGACGGACAGGTGATTCGTGAAATGGCCCGCGGCGATTCCATCGGTGAACTGGGTTTGATAGCCGGCGAACCACGTTCGGCCGCGGTGCGGGCTCTCCGGGACGGCGTGGTGTGGCGGATCGACGCCGAGACGTTCACCGCGGTGCTTGCAGCGACTCCGCAACTGCAGTCGGCGATGCTGCGAGCGATGGCGAGGATGCTTCGCGAGTCACGATCGGTGACCGCGTCTCGGGTCCGCAGGGTGGTGGGCATCCTGTCAACCGGGGACGCCGCCGCGGCCCCGATTGTCGACGCGATCGCCACTCGCCTGGGCTCATACGGGAAGACGGCGGTGCTGGCGCCGCCCGTCGAGACCACCGCTGCCATCGATGACTACGCCGAACTCGTCGAAGCCTTCAGCGAAAACCTTGACCGCGCGGAGCGCGGCAACGATTGGGTGTTGGTGGTCGCCGACAAAGGCTCAGGCGAACTCTGGCGACAATATGTGGCCGCGCAAAGCGACCGGCTCGTGGTCCTGGTGAATCGGCGCCGTCCGAGGAAAGTGTCGCCGCAAGGGGGACGCACTGCAACGACCGTCCGCCGAGGTACCGGTCCACCTGGTCACGATGACCGAACCGGATCCGAGTTGGTGGGATCTGCTGCAGCCGGTATCCCAGCATGGCGCCAACGACGGCGGCATCGCCTCGCTCGCGCGCAGAATCGCCGGCCGATCACTGGGTCTGGTGCTGGCCGGTGGCGGTGCTCGGGGGCTGGCGCACTTCGGGGTTTACGAAGAGCTCACTCGGGCCGGCGTCGTTATCGATCGGTTTGGCGGAACGAGTGCCGGCGCTATCGCCGCCGCCATCTTCGCGTTGGGGATGGACCCGTCGGAGGCGATCGCGGCGGCACGAATGTACATCGCCGAGACAAGCCCGCTGGGTGACTACACGCTGCCCGCGGTGGCGCTCACCCGGGGTGGACGGATCGACCGTATTGTCGGCGAATTCTTCGGCAGCACGTTGATCGAGCATCTGCCGAAAGGGTTTTTCTCGGTCTCCGCCGACATGATCACCGGTCAGCAGATCATTCATCGGCGTGGGCTGCTGGGGCTGGCCGTGCGGGCCTCGATCTCGATCCCGGGCCTTATTCCGCCGGTACACCACGGCGATCAGATTCTCATCGACGGCGGACTGTTGAACAATCTGCCGGCCGACGTCATGTGCGAGGACCGGGACGGCGAAGTGATATGCGTCGATCTGCGCAGTAACTTCGTGCCGTCGAAGGGTTTTGGTCCGCTGCCGGCGATCTTCCAGCCGCCCGGCTTTGTCCGGCGTCTGGTAACGGGCACCGATGCCGCCCTCCCGCCACTGCAGGAGACCTTGCTGCGTACCGTTGAACTCGCCTCGTCCAGCGGGAACTTGGGTGAGCTTCCACGGATCGCAGCCATTGTCGGGCCGGAAATGTCGGCGATCCATCCGTTGGACTTCAAGTCGATCGACGCCGCGCTGGAGGCGGGGCGGATCGCGACTCGTGCAACCCTGGCAGCGCAGCCGCACCTGATAAGTTGAAAACCTTTGGTGCAGAACAGCATTCGCCACATACGGCGGCGAGGACCCGTTTTGACCGCGCGCCGCGGACGAGATCGGGATGCCACGTAGCGATCTTGAGACGGTACTCACTAACGTGAGTCCGATGAATGAGCGGCACCTCACCCTACTGCTGATGCGGCACGCGAAGTCGGCGTACCCGGACGGCGTCACCGACCACGATCGGCCGTTGGCGTCCCGGGGCATCCGAGAGGCCGGGCTGGCGGGTGACTGGCTGCGCGGTAATCTGCCGGCAATCGACGGTGTGCTGTGTTCGACGGCGACCCGTGCCCGGGACACGTTGGCCGGCACCGGTATTGACGCGCCGGTCCGCTATGTCGAACGACTCTACGGCGCCACTCCCGGCACGGTGATCGAAGAGATCAACAAGGTTCCCGACGATGTCAGCACGCTGCTGGTCGTAGGGCACGAACCGACGACGTCCGCGGTCGCGATCGGCTTGGCAGGTGCTGACGGCACCGACTTCGACGCCGTGGAACGCATTTCGTTGAAATTCCCGACGTCGGCCATCGCCGTACTGCGGGTGGCGGGCCGCTGGGACCGAGTGGGCCCCGGCGGCGCCGCTCTCGTCGACTTCCACGTGCCGCGCTAGCAATGCGCCGCGATCGCGTCAAAGCGCTTGTGCAGCAGGGGTATCGCTAGGAGTTCGTCTGCAGCGTCAGCTCCATGAGCTTCAGCGCCTGCCCACAGGCATCGATACCGGGCGCCTGGGGATTGACCCACCAGCCGACCACACCCGCGGCTTCGCTGGCCACTCCGCAAGCGCCGTTCGGATCGTCGGGGCGCATGACGATCGAATTAATGCCCTGGATCGTTTTGTTTTCGATCTTGTACTTCAGGCCCTCGGCGACCTTGCGCTCGTTGTTCAGGCTGCCCTGCTCGAACCAGAACCGGGTGATGTCGATCAAACCGGCCGGGTTGGCCGCCTGCCACCGGCAGATCGCGCCGACGAAGGTGCTCTGAATGTCAAGCGGATCGGCGCCCACGGTCTTGGCCAGGATGTCGGTGGTCAGGACCTCGCATTCCTTGAGCAGGTTGGGGTACTGCTGTTCGGAATTGTTATTGCGCGGAACCCCGGCCCCGCCCGCCTTGACGGCGGTCCCTCCTACCGACCGCGAACACCCGGTTATGAGCACCAGCGCGGCAATCAAGACCACGAAGCCGACCCTGGCACCTCTTCGGACGCTTCTCATTTGGAGTTCGCAATCGACTGACGGGTTAGTTCCTTGGCTATGTCACACGGCGGCGGGAACGGCTTCTGGCTGAAGCTGATCGACCACTCGATGAAGTCGTCGTGGAACTGAATCCCGACTTCACACAGTGAGTCACCCAGGTTCGGCTCATTGCCGATGGCGATGAAACCGCCGTGACCGTCGATGTTGATGTCCTCGACGCTTGCGCGCGACAGCTCCTCGGTTTTGCGTTCCCGCCCGATCGGGCTGCCGCGGTACCAGGAAAAGGAGAAATGCGGGCCGCTGATACCGCCGCCCGCCAGCCATTGGCAGCCCACCGAATTCTTTGCGGTGTTGTTCAGCCCCGCGATCTTGGTCAGCTCGATCACCGTCTGATCGCCGATGCCGCCGCATTGCGGGAAGAAAGGGCCGTGCTTGCCTTCCCCGCCCGGCCCTGCGGGTGTCGACGCTCCCGGGTTGTTGTCGCCGGAGCCGGAGCACCCAGCGACCGTCGGGATCAAGATCGTCAAGGCCGACGCCACTACGGCCAGTGCCGTCACGTTACGCCGCACCACTACCTCTTCTGATTCTGCCGATGAGTCTGCCGCGGGGCCTACTGCTGGTCACACGATGCACTGTAGCCGCAGCCCACGGGGTCAACCACTGACACGCCATCTGATCAGGCATTTCGAGGAGTGTGCGACAGTTACCCAATGCTCCTGGCACTGCTGCGCCAGTACATTCGACCGTACCGCCGACTGGTGGCGGCGCTCATGACGCTGCAGCTGATCAGCACCCTGGCCTCGTTGTACCTACCGACGGTCAACGCCACGATCATCGACGACGGCGTCGCCAAGGGCGACACCGGCACCATCATCAGGCTCGGCGGGGTGATGCTCGGCGTTACCGGCTTACAGGTGATGTGCTCGATCGGATCGATCTACTTCGGTTCACGGACCGGGATGGGCTTTGGCCGGGACCTGCGCTCGGCAATGTTCAATCACGTCACCACCTTCTCCGAGCATGAGACCGCGCGATTCGGCGCGCCGTCGTTACTGACCCGGACCACCAACGACGTCAGGCAGATCCAATTTCTGGTGCAAATCACCTGCATCGTGTTGATCACCGCGCCGATCATGTCGATCGGCGGCATCTTCATGGCCGTTCACCAGGACGCCGGCCTGTCGTGGCTGTTGCTGGTCAGCGTTCCGGTGCTGGCCGGGGCCAACTACTGGATCATCTCTCGGATGCTGCCGATGTTCCGCAGCATGCAAAGCCTGATCGACGGCATCAATCGAGTGCTGCGCGACCAGCTTTCCGGTGTCCGGGTGGTGCGGGCCTTCGCGCGCGAGGGCTTCGAGCGGGACAGATTTGCCCGGGCCAATGCCGCGCTGTCGAATACCTCGCTGAGCGCGGGAAACTGGCAGGCGCTGACGTTGCCGGTGACCACGCTGACCATCAACGTGTCCAGCGTGGCCCTGATCTGGTTCGGCGGGCTGCGAATCAACAGCGGGCAGATGCAGGTCGGTTCGCTGATCGCCTTCCTCTCTTATTTCACCCAGATCTTGATGGCCGTCATGATGGCGACGATGACGCTGGCGGTGCTGCCGCGAGCGGCGGTTTGCGCCCAGCGCATCACCGAGGTGCTCGCCACCCGCACGATCGTCACCAACCCGGAGCACCCCAGGTTCCCCCGCGACGGCATCCGGGGTGTGGTGCGATTCGACCGCGCGACGTTCAGTTATCCGGGGGCCGACCACCCCGTGCTGCAGGATGTCTCACTGACCGCGCTGCCGGGCACTACCACCGCGATCGTGGGCAGCACGGGTTCGGGCAAGTCGACACTGATCTCACTCATCTGCCGGTTTTACGACGTCACCGATGGCGCCGTGCTCGTCGACGGTGTCGATGTGCGTGACTACGAGACCACGCGGCTCTGGTCGGGCATCGGGTTGGTGCCGCAGCGCGGCTACCTGTTTTCCGGCAGCGTCGCCGACAATCTGCGTTACGGCGCGGCCCCAGAACAGGCACTCACCGACGACGACATGTGGGAAGCATTGCGAGTGGCCGCGGCCGACGGGTTCATCCGGGCACACAAGTTCGCCGGAGACGATGGCTCTCAAGGACTGCAGATGCGCGTCGCCCAAGGCGGCATCAACTTCTCTGGCGGACAGCGGCAGCGCCTGGCGATCGCGCGCGCGGTAATCCGCCGCCCCACCATCTACCTGTTCGACGACGCCTTCTCCGCACTGGACGTGCACACCGAGGCGCGGGTGCGGGCGTCGCTGCGCGAGATCTCCAGTGAGGCCACGACTATCATTGTCACACAGAGGATTTCGACTGCATCGGCGGCTGACCAAGTGATCGTGATAGACAACGGGAACCTGGTGGGTGCGGGCACTCATGAGTCGCTGTTGGCGGATTGCCCCATCTACGCCGAGTTCGCGGATTCCCAGTCGTTGATTTCCGCAGCCCCGCAACAACCAAGCCAGCGGGGCCGACGGTGACGGGCAGCGTCGGCGCACCGCCGCGCGATGCGGCCACTGGCCCCCGTCGCGCGCTCGCGCGACTTCACCGGGTCGGTGACTCGGCTGCTCAAGCGGCTGGCACCACAGCGCCGACTGGTTGCCGTGGTGATGCTGCTGGGCAGCACCGGAACCGCGATAAGTGTTGTCGTTCCGCGGATCCTGGGCCACGCGACCGATCTCTTGTTCAACGGCGTAATCGGACGCCGGCTGCCCGCCGGTATCACCAAGGAGCAGGCCATCGCCGTCGCCCGGCAACACGGTGACAAGGCGTTTGCCGACCTGCTGTCGGGGATGAACGTAGTGCCGGGTCGGGGCGTGGACTTCGCCGCGGTAGCCAGGACGCTGGGCGTCGCGTTGTCGCTGTATCTGGTCGCCGCGCTGCTGGTTTGGGTGCAGGCCCGGCTGCTTAACGTGACGGTGCAGCGGACCATGGTTGCGCTGCGTTCCGACGTCGAGGACAAGGTGAACCGGCTGCCGCTGTCCTTCTTCGACGGACGGCAGCGTGGCGAGCTGTTGAGCCGGGTGACCAATGACGTCGACAACCTGCAGACGTCGTTGTCGATGACCATCAGCCAGCTGCTGACCCTCGTCCTGACGGTGGTGGCGGTGCTGGCGATGATGCTGTCGATCTCGTCGCTGCTTGCGGTGATCACATTGCTGACCGTGCCGGTGTCGCTGGTGGCCACGCGGGCAATCGCGCGCCGCTCGAAGCGGCTGTTCACGGCGCAATGGACCAGGACCGGACGGCTCAACGCGCACATCGAAGAGACCTACAGCGGTTTCACCGTCGTCAAGACGTTCGGCCACCAGGCCGCGGCTCGAGAACGCTTCCGCGAATACAACGACGACGTCTACCAGGCCAGCTTCGGCGCCCAGTTCATCTCCGGTCTGGTGTCACCGGCGACCACCCTGATCGGCAACCTCGGCTATGTTGCGGTGGCCGTGGTGGGTGGACTGCAGATAGCCGCCGGGCAGATCACGCTCGGCAACATCCAGGCGTTCATTCAATATGTCCGGCAGTTCAATACGCCGGTCAACCAGGTGGCCGGCATGTACAACACCCTGCAATCCGGGGCGGCCAGCGCCGAGCGCGTCTTCGACCTGCTCGACGAACCGGAGGAAGCGCCGGACACGCAGCCCGCACCCGCGCTGACGTCCAACCGATCGGGGCCATCTCATAACGGCCAAAGCCCAACCGGACGTGTCGAATTCGAGCACGTGAGCTTTTCATACCGCACCGGCATCCCGGTCATCGAAGACCTGTCGGTGATGGTCGAACCGGGCAGCACGGTGGCACTCGTCGGCGCGACCGGGGCGGGCAAAACCACCCTGGTGAACCTGCTGATGCGGTTCTACGACGTAGATTCCGGTCGCATACTCATCGACGGGATCGACATCACCTCGATGAGCCGGCAAAGCCTGCGATCCCGAATCGGCATGGTGTTGCAAGACACCTGGCTGTTCGACGGGACGATTGCTGAGAACATCTCCTACGGACGGCCCGAGGCCAGCGAAGACGAGGTGGTGCAAGCCGCCACCGCGGCCTATGTCGACCTGTTTGTGCGGACGCTGCCTGCCGGTTACCAGACTCGGGTAAGCAACGACGGCGGCAACATCAGCGCCGGCGAGAAGCAGCTCATCACCATCGCGCGCGCGTTCATTTCGCGACCGGAACTGCTGATCCTGGACGAGGCGACCAGCTCGGTCGACACCCGCACCGAGGCCCTGATTCAGCGCGCCATGTCCGAGCTTCGCCAGGATCGAACGAGTTTCATTATCGCGCATCGCCTTTCGACGATCCGTGACGCCGACCGCATTCTGGTTATGGAGGCCGGCAAGATTGTTGAACAGGGCAGCCACGCCGAACTCATGGCCGAGCGCGGGGTCTATTACGGCATGACTCAGGCCTAAGGGCCACGAAATCCAGCAGAAGTCGGTGAGCATCCGCCAAGGCACGGGCCGGACGCCGAGGTCACCCAGCATGTCCTGCCAAGCCAACCCCGTAGGAGCTCAACAATGTTCACCCGCCGCATCACCGCAGCCGCCGCCGTCGCGCTCGGCGCTGCCGCCGTGGCGCTGACCTTGCCATGACCTTGCCACCGCCGACCAAATTACGTCGGCAATAGTCAGCGACGGCGGCACGACCCAGGAGCAGGCGCGGGCCCTCGTTACCTACGCGGCCCAGGACTACTGCCCCCAGTACGCCGGCCAGGCCGGGGCGCAGCAGGAAACCCGCCAACATGCGGGGATCACGGCCACCGGGATCCCCGCAGTATGTGCTGCGCTCGATCCGGCGAGTTTAGTTAGTGCACATCCCTTTTCGAAGCCTTTTCAACAGTCGTCGGCACCGCTGCCCACGCCAGGAGTCAGTCGGGCCGGCACCCGTCGACAACGGTCCTGACCCTTCGCCGGCAACTCTTCGGTCGGCTCATCTCGACAAACTCGTTCGTGCGGTATTTGCCAGACCCCTTCCAAACCAGACGTCCTGCTCTATAGGCTCTGTGTTCGGCTGTTGACTCTGCTGCACGGAATTTCTATGCAGCAAACAGCTGTGAGCCAACCGAAGGAGATGCTGATGAAGCTTCCACATCGAACCGTCGTCGCCGCGGCGGCCGCAGTGCTCGCCCTCGTACTCGCGATCGGCGGCTGCTCCAAGTCGAACAACGCCCCGAGCACCGGCGGATCGTCTCCGTCTACGGGGAATGTTGACGCCTCGACCGTCGTCAAACAGGCCGCCGACGCGATGCGCCAGGTTACCGGGATGCACCTCACCGTTGCGGTGCAGGGGAACGTGCCCAACCTCTCGCTTACCAAGCTCGATGGCGACGTGTCCAACACACCGGCAACGGCCGCCACCGGCACCGCGACGCTGACCATCGGCAGCAAGCCGGTCGATTCGAAGTTCGTGTTCGTCGACGGCCACCTTTACTCCGACGTCGCGGATCCCGGCGGCAAGTTCACCGATTACGGCGACGGCGTGTCCATCTACGACGTGTCGACGCTGCTCGACCCGAACAAGGGTCTGGCCAACATCCTGACTAACCTCAAGAACCCCAAGGTGGCCGGAAGCGAGACGGTGAACGGCGTCGCGACCACCAAGATCACCGGGACTTCGTCATCCAACGACGTCGCGCGCCTGGCCGGCCGCCGGCTGGGCCCGGAGAGCGAAACGCAGGAGCCCACCACCGTCTGGATCGCCTCCGACGGGTCCCACCATCTCGTCCAGCTGCAGATCGTTCCGGCCGAGAACTCGACAATCACGCTGACCATGTCCGACTGGGGCAAGCAGGTCACCGCGACCAAACCACCGGTATAAGCCGTCGCTGATCACAACCACCATGCATCCCAAACCCTTTTCAACTTCACCGGACCGTCGGCCTGGGAAAGGAACCATCATGGAAATGCGCGCTCTTCAGCGACGAGTTGCGGTCACGGTCGGCAGCATGGCGGCGGTGACCGCGATGACCGCCGCCCTGGCCCCGGTAGCAAGCGCCGACGACCAAGTCGGTGCCATCGCCATCTCCGACGCTCACAAGGTGTACGGCCGAGCGCTGCACGCCGCGACGAAAGCAGCGGCGATCGCGGGGGCGACCAGTGCCTGCGGCTATTCCGACTGCAAGGTGTTGGTCACCTTCAGTGCCTGCGGCGCGGTCGCCGAGAACGCCACAGCGTATGCGGGCGGGACTGGCCCCACGCTGCAGGCCGCCGAGATTGACGCCGTGAAGAACCTTGGCGGCGGCTCCGGGACGATCGACGCGTTCGGCTGCAATACCTCTACGTAGCCGCTGGACCCGATTGCGGCGCCGCTGCGGCACTTGAAGCCGCCTTCGATACACGCATGTCCGGCGTGCCCGTAACACCCTGCCATGCCCGGACCCAGGGGTCCCATCGCGGTACCTGAACAGGCCTTTTGGTCATCATTTCTGACGATGAATGCTGCCCGCCGTGGCGGCGCGGAGATCACTCCAAGGATTCGTAGAGATAACGAAGAGGTCAAGGCCAGAACCTTTTCTCAACAAGCCACACCGCAGCAGCGGAATGAGAAAAGGACCACCAATGAAGACCATCAAGATCTCCACCCTCGCCAAGACGGCCACCTTCGCGGCGGTCGCCACCGCACTCACCCTGGGACTGGCCGGCCCGGCCGACGCCGCTTCGGGCACCATGTACGGCGACCCCGCCGCCGCCGCCCAGTGGTGGCGTCACCAGCAATACGACGACTGCGCCATCATGTCGGCCGCCGACGTGGTCGGTCAGGTCACCGGTAAGGAGCCGTCGGAGCGGGCCATCATCAAGGTCGCCAGTCCACCCC
The DNA here is from genome assembly GCA_963840045.1 of uncultured Actinomycetota bacterium. Classification (GTDB taxonomy): domain Bacteria; phylum Actinomycetota; class Actinomycetes; order Mycobacteriales; family Mycobacteriaceae; genus Mycobacterium. Next base: position 386,099 of record CAWIXL010000003.1, read on the forward strand.
GAGCCCCAGCCACCCCGGCTCGATCTACATCAAGCCGGCCTCCAAGAAGGACCCGAACTCGGGCCACGGCACCAGGACGTCGGACCTCCCGGCGCTGCTGCAGGCGTACAAGGTCAGCGCGGTGGCCAGCAACAAGGAGGTCTCGGCAAAGACCGGCGTTCCGGCGGGCATCGAGGGGCTCGAGCAGCTCCTGGGCGGCGGCCACAAGCTGATCGTCAGCCTCAACGCCGAAATGATCTGGCACCAGCCCATCGAGAGCAAGGACGACCACGGCAACCCGGTGTCTGACCACGCGGTGGTGGTGACCGGCATCGACACCGCCAACAACATCGTGCACCTCAACGACAGCGGCAACCCCAAGGGCCGCGACGAGCAGATCCCCATGGAGCTGTTCCTGCAAGCGTGGGAGACCAGCAACGAGTTCGTGGTCACCACAACCTAATCGGAGAATGTTCCGGACGTCGCTCGGACAAAAGCAATGTCGATCACAACGGCGGGCAGCCACCCGGTGCACAAGTACCGGGCCGGCTGTCCGCCGCTTGCGTGTTCTGATGAGCGCCAAGATAATTCACTGAAGGCTCAATGATCGCCTTGGCAGGGCAAGCATTTCAGTCAACCCGGCGGCGGGCGGTAGCACAGAGCGGACGCAAATGCCGAGTGCGCCATTGTTACCGAATCCGCGGACTTCGTATCACAATGACATTTGGCAAGACATTTGTTGACACATTATTTGCACCTTGGCACGTGACGCCGCAGGGCACCCGGAAGGGCTGGTAAGCGCGATGGTGGACAAACGTCTCGAACTCGGGCTGCTTGGACCGTTGGAGATGAGTGTTGACGGCGCAGTGGTGCCGTTGGGTACGCCCAAGCAGCGGGCGGTGCTGGCCATGCTGCTGATGAACCGCAACAGTCCGGTTGGGGTCGAGCGGCTCATCACGGCCGTGTGGGAGGGGTGGCCGCCGTCGGGGGCCAGGGCCAGCATCCACTCCTACGTGTCCAATCTGCGCAAACTGCTGGCCGGCGCGGGCATCGACCCACGAGCGGTGTTGGCCGCGGCGCCGCCGGGTTACCGGCTGAGCATCCCCGAGAACACTTGCGATATCGGCCGGTTCATCGCCGAGAAGAACGCGGGTGTGCACGCGGCCGCAACCGGTCGGTTCGAACAGGCCAGCCAGCACCTGTCGGCCGCATTGGCCGAATGGCGCGGACCGGTGCTCGAGGACTTGCGCGACTTTCAGTTCGTCGACACCTTTGCCACCGCCCTCGTCGAGGACAAGATCTTCGCTCACACCGCGAAGGCGGAAGCCGAAATCGCTTGCGGACGCGCCGCCGGCGTGATCACTGACCTCGAGGCGCTGACCAATGAGCACCCGTATCGCGAGCCGCTGTGGACGCAGCTGATCACGGCCTATTACCTCACCGACCGCCAGTCCGACGCGCTGGCCGCCTACCGCCGGGTGAAAACGACGCTCGCCGACGACCTTGGCATCGACCCCGGCCAGACACTGCGTGCCTTGAACGAGCAGATTCTGCGGCAGGAGCCGCTGGACGCCAAGAAGAGTGCCACGACCACCGCGGTAGGCACTGTCACGGTGCTCGATCAGCGCACCAGCATCTCCGGCCAGAAAGTCGTGGCCTTTCTGCGCGGGGCGAACGGCCAGAGCTACCCGCTGCAATCGGCGGCGACGCGGATCGGGCGTCTGCACGACAACGACATCGTGCTCGACAGCGCCAATGTCAGCCGGCACCACGCCGTCATCGTCGACACCGGCACCAACTACATCATCAACGACCTCCGGTCATCCAACGGCGTGCATGTGCAGTACCAGCGGATCCGGGCCGCCGCGACGCTGAGCGACGGCGACCACATCCGCATCTGCGACCACGAATTCACCTTCCAGATCACCCCGGACGCTCGCGGCGGGAACTAGCGAACGCCCGCCGAGCCTTTCGCAAAGGCGGAGGTTCTTTTCAGGTCGGCACCGGGCGGGGCAAGATATTTGCCTTGGATACGTAGTTGTAGTGCGGTTGGGCTGGCGGGGCCTTACCGTCATGGATGCTGTGTCACGTGTTTGCGGCCGGCGGTTCGGTCGGAGGCCCTTGATATTGTCTGCGCGGTTGGTTTGGAGGATCAGCGATGAGCGATTCGCAGGACTCGCGGGTGGGGTCGATGTTTGGGCCCTACCACCTGAAACGGCTGCTGGGCCGCGGCGGCATGGGCGAGGTCTACGAGGCTGACCACACCGTCAAGGAGTGGACGGTCGCGGTCAAGCTGTTGTCGGAGACCTTCAGCAAGGACCCGGTGTTCCGCGAGCGGATGAAGCGGGAAGCCCGCATCGCCGGCCGGTTGCAGGAACCCCACGTGGTGCCCATCCACGACTACGGCGAAATCGACGGGCAATTGTTCCTGGAGATGCGCCTCATCGAGGGCATCGATCTGGACAGTGTGCTGAAACGGTTCGGGCCGCTGACCCCGCCGCGGGCGGTGGCCATCATCAGCCAGGTCGCCTCGGCGCTGGACGCCGCCCACGCCGCCGGGGTCATGCACCGCGACGTCAAACCGCCCAACATTCTGATCACCCGGGACGACTTCGCCTACCTGGTGGACTTCGGGATCGCCAGCGCGACCACCGACGAGAAACTCACCCAACTGGGTACGGCGGTGGGCACCTGGAAATACATGGCGCCGGAACGGTTTTCCAGCGAGGAGGTCACCTATCGCGCCGACATCTACGCGCTGGGCTGTGTGCTGTACGAGTGCCTGACCGGGGCGCCGCCGTATCGTGCCGACAGCGCCAGCGTGCTGGTCACCGCCCACTTGATGGACCCCGTCCCGCAGGCCAGCGCCAAGCGCGCGGGCATCCCCAAGTCGTTCGACGCGGTGATCGCGCACGCCATGGCCAAGAAACCTGAGGACCGCTATGCCAGCGCCGGTGATCTGGCGCTGGCCGCCCACGATGCGCTCAGCAATCCTGATCAAGATCATGCCTCCGACATCCTGCGTCGCAGCCGGGAAGCCACCCTGCAGGGCCCCGCATCGGCCAATCCCCTGCCCACCATGGCCGGCACCGGCGTGGTGCCGCCCCAGCCGACCCCGCCGACAATGGCCGCATCCAACTTCACCGCACCGCAACCGCCTACGGTCCAGCAGACGCCACCGCCTTACACCGCCCAACCCACCTGGGCCCCCGACAGCGGGCCTATGCCCGCACAGGGCCAACCCGCACTAATAACCAACCATACCGAGCCAACCCATACCGAGCCCGCAGTACTACCCCCAAGGCACCGGGAACTGGGGCAACCAGCCCCCGGGCCCGCCTCAACAGCCGACGGGGCCGACGTCCTGGAACCAGCCTCAGCACCAGCCGCTACAACCGGCGAAACGCAACCCGTGGCCCATCATCGCCGGCGCCGCGGCCCTGGTGCTGGTGCTCGTTGTGGCCGCCATCGGCATCTGGGCCGTCATGAAACCCGACAACACGCCGGTGGCGACTACGACCCCCACGCCCCCGCCCATCACGACCACCACCACCCAAAGTTCCACCGCGCCCAGCGCCGGCGCGCTGAACACGCTGCTCAGCCTGCTGCCCGCCGGTTACCCCGCGGGTGCCTGCAAGCAGGCCACCCCGAAGCCGGACAGCATCTGGCTGCATTCGTTGGCCATGGTGAGCTGCGGGCAAAACACCAATGCGGGCGGCCCGACACGCGCGATCTACGGGCTGTTCGCCGATGCCGACGCGGTGAAGCAGGCCTTCACCGACGACATCGCCGCGGTGCAGCTGGCGAATTGTCCCGGCGAGGGACCGTCACCGGACGGGTGGCATCTCTCCAAGGATCCGAACGTGACGGTCGGCCAGATCGCCTGCGGCACTTACAAGAACCAGCCGAACCTGATCTGGAGCAACGAGCAAAAGCTGACGCTCAGTGACGTGTTCGGGGATTCTCCCATCACCATCGATGACTTGCACACTTGGTGGGGGAAGTACGGCTAACCCCGCTGAGCAGACGCAGACTCGCACGCGGGAGACTTTTGGCGCACGATGCTGCGTCTGCTGGCCGGCGCATCTGCCTGCAGGGACTTGATATTGTCGGCAGGGTTGCGGGGTTTGTTTGGAGGGGTCAGCGATGAGCGGCACACAGGGCTCTCGCGCTGGGTCCATGTTCGGGCCCTACCACCTCAAACGCCCCCTGGGCCGCGGTGGGATGGGTGAGGTCTACGAGGCCGAGCACACCGTCAAGGGGTGGACGGTCGCCCTCAAGCTGATGTCAGAATCCCTCAGCAGGGACCCGGTGTTTCGCGAACGGATGAAACGCGAAGCCCGCCACACCGGCCGTTTGCAGGAACCCCACGTGGTGCCCATCCACGATTACGGCGAAATCGACGGGCAGCTGTACTTGGAGATGCGCCTCATCGAGGGCACCGACCTGGACAGCCTGCTCAAACGGACGGGTCCGTTGACCCCACCGCGAGCGGTCGCCATCGTCAACCAAATCGCCTCAGCCCTGGACGCCGCGCACGCGGCCGGGGTGATGCACCGCGACGTCAAACCGCAAAACATCCTGGTCACCCCCGACGACTTCGCCTACCTGGTCGACTTCGGCATCGCCAGCGCCAACACCGACGAGAAACTGACCAGGATCGGCGACGCGGTGGGCACCTGGAAATACATGGCGCCCGAACGGTTTTCCACCGCCGAAGTCACCCACCGCGCCGACATCTATGCGCTGGCGTGCGTGCTCTACGAGTGCCTGACCGGAGCCCCACCGTATACCTCCGACAGCGCGGGCGTGCTGGTCACCGCGCACATGATGGACCCCGTCCCGCAGCCCAGCGCCAAGCGCGCCGGCATCCCGCGATCGTTCGACGCGGTGATCGCCAAGGGCATGGCCAAAAGGCCTGACGAGCGCTACGCCAAGGCCGGCGATCTGGCGCTGGCCGCCCACCAGGCGCTCACCAACCCGGATCAAAGCCAGGCCGTCGACATCCTGCGCCGCAGCAACGAATCCACCTTGCCGCACAAGGCGGTCGAGCCTGCGACCATCGAGCACCTGCGAGCGCGCTACGCCGGGCCATCAAGTGCGCCCAGGACGCCGCCGACGCCGCAGCCTGCGCGGCCCGACCAGCCCGGCTGGGCTCCCAACAGCGGCCCCGTGCCCGCCGCCAACCAGCCCACCCCGCAGTACTACTCGGGCGGTAGCTGGGGCGGCCCGCCACCAAGCGCGCACCGGGCCGCCACCGAGCGCGCCACCAGCTGCCCCGCAGCAGTTCGCCGGCACCGGACCTTATAACCAGGCCTGGAACCAGCCCCCGCATCAGCCCCCACCCCAGCCCCCGCCGGGGCGCGGCCGCAATCCTTGGCTCATCGTCGCCGGGATCGCCCTGCTCGTGGTGGTCGTCGTCGCCGCCGCAATAGGCATCGGGATGGCCATGCGGAAACCCGACGAGCGCCGCGACACCGCGGACACCACGACGACCACGGCGACCACGACGACTTTGACCACCACCCTTACCACGACCAGGCCACCCACCACGACGACGGCCACCGCCTCCGCAGATCTGCAAAGGCTGCTGAGAGCGCTGCCCGCGGGCTATCCGCCCGGCGCCTGCACACGGGACAACCAACCGATGCCAGGAGCCTTGGTCTCGGTGAAGTGCGGGGCCAACACCGACCCCAGTGGCCCGACGGTCGCGGGCTACGGGCTCTACCCGGATCTCAAATCGCTGCAGGACGCCTTTACCAGCTTTACGGGTACCTTCTCGATCCAGACTTGCCCGGGCGGAAAAGCGTCGCCGGGCACGTGGTGGCACACCCAGCAGCCGAACACCATTCTCGGCCAGATCGCCTGCGGAATTTACAAAGGCAACGAGCCCCAGGTGATGTGGAGCAACCAGCAATCCATGGTATTCGCGCTGGCGGCCGGAAAAACCCAAGGACCTAACCTCGATCAGCTATACAAGTGGTGGGCTTCGCACTCCTGAGTCGTGTCAAATAAAGATCCAAGAAACCACGTAGACGCACCGGAGGCTCCGCATGGACGAGAGGACCGAGATCGTCACCACCAATCCACTCCAATTGGAGCTACGGGCGGGCGGACGAACCTGGCAGGCAAATTCCGGCCGCTCCTGGACCATCGGTCGCGCCAACGAAGCCGATGTCCATTTGGAGAACCCGCGGGTGTCGCGGGACCACGCCGTGTTGCAGCCGACGCCGGACGGATGGGTTCTGGTCAACCACAGCAACAACGGGATGTACCTAAATGGCCAGCGGGTGGAGAGCCTGACCATACGTCAGCCCGTCACCGTGATGCTGGGTTCGGTGTCCTCCGGGCAGCAGCTGGAGCTGTATCCGGTCGCGGCCCCGCCGGGACCCGGGGCCCCGGACGGTGCTGCGCCTCGACCACGCATCGAGACGACCATCGCCAGACCCCCGACCGCGGTACACAACATCGACCAATTGGTCGTCACCATCGGCCGCGCGGGCGACAACAACGTGGTCCTGGACGACCTGCTGGTGTCCCGCCGCCATGCCATGTTGCGGCGCTCCGGTGACGTGTGGGAACTCGTCGACAACAACAGCGCCAACGGAACCTACGTCAACGGCAACCGGATCAATAGCGCGATCATCGGACCCGACGACATTGTCGGCATCGGCCATCAACTGCTGCACCTCGCCGGTGGCCGGCTGGTGGAATACGTTGACACCGGCGACATCTCGTACGAGGCGTCAAACCTGCGGGTGGTCACCCCCAAGGGCAAGGTGCTGTTGGCCGACGTCAGCTTCGCCCTGCCGGAACGTTGCTTCATGGCGGTTGTGGGACCAAGCGGTGCCGGGAAATCGACGTTATTGGGCGCGCTGACCGGGTTCCGTCCCGCCAGCGGCGGCGAGGTGCGATACGACGACCGCAGCCTTTACCACAACTACGCAGAGCTCAGGCACCGCATCGGGTTCGTGCCGCAGGACGACATCCTGCACACGCAGCTGACCGTACGTCGGGCACTGAATTACGCAGCCCGGCTACGGTTTCCACACGACGTCTCCGCCGCGGAGCGCAAGCACCGCATCGAAGAGGTGCTGTCCGAGCTGGGGCTGACGGCGCACGCCAATCAACGCATCGACAGCCTGTCGGGCGGTCAGCGCAAACGCACCAGCGTCGCGCTGGAACTGCTGACCAAACCATCGCTGCTGTTCCTGGACGAACCCACCTCGGGCCTTGACCCCGGGTTCGAGAAATCGGTCATGCAAACGCTGCGCACCCTGGCCGACGACGGTCGGTCCGTGGTGGTGGTCACCCACAACATCGCGCAGCTGAACATGTGCGACCGGTTACTCATCTTGGCGCCCGGCGGCCGCCTGGCTTACTTCGGTCCGCCGAAACAGGCGTTGAGCTACTTCAACTGCAGCGACTTCGCCGACCTGTTCAACCTCCTCGAACACGACACCGGCACCGACTGGACGGGCCGGTTCAACGCCTCAGCCCTCAAGCAAGCCCTCAGCGGCCCGCTCCCCGCATTCCGGCCGCCACCGGCGGCCAGACCTCGGACGAAGCCGGTCGCTCAGCAGAGCGCATTCGCCCAGTTCGCCACCCTGTGCCAGCGCTATCTGGCGGTCATCGCCGCCGATCGCCAGTATTCGGTGACGTTGCTGATCCTGCCGATGCTGCTGAGCCTGTGCGCGTACGCCCCGCCGGGCAAGGCTGGATTGTCGATCGCCAAGGCCATGGAGTTGAAGTCGGGTCAACCCGCACAGATATTGACGCTGCTGATCATCGGCGGCGGCCTGATGGGGTGCGCGGCCTCGATCCGCGAAATCGTCAAGGAACGGGCCATCTACCAGCGCGAACACGGCATCGGCCTGTCAAGCGGCGCCTACTTGGCCTCCAAGTTGGTGGTGCTGACCGCAATAACCACCGTGCAAGCGCTGATTCTGGGATTCCTCGGAGTTGCGTTCCGGCTCCCTCCGGACCAGTTCGTGTTGATTCCGTCGCCCAGGCTCGAAGTGGCGATGGCAGTCGTCGCCGTCACCGTCGTCTCGATGATGATCGGATTGCTGATCTCGGCGATGATTGGCAATGCCGATCGCGGCATGCCGATGTTGGTGCTGGTGGTCATGGCCGAACTCGTGCTCTGCGGCGGGATATTCGGGGTGAAGGGTCGGATCCCACTGGAACAACTGGCGTGGCTGTCACCGTCGCGGTGGGCCTTCGCGATGTCGGCTTCCACCATCGATCTCAACGACTTGCGCCGAATGTCGAATAGCGAGATAGATCCGCTATGGGACTACTCAAAAGTTAGCTGGCTCCTCGCCGTGGCGGTCTGCGCCCTGCAAGCGGTACTGCTGGTCATCCTGCTCGCGATACGCCTGAAGCGACTCGACCCCCAGCGCAAGGCGGGTAAGTGAACCCGGCCGGCCCCTCAGATCTGCTTCAGCACAAAGGGCACCCCACTGACGGCCAGATCGCCGCACGCAAACTGAACCGAGAGCATCCGGTAGCCGACGTAATACACCCCGAATGACCAAGCGCGCTCGGCGCTGACCCGCCACTGCTCGGGCAGCACGGTCAAGATGGCGAGGCTGGCCCTCAAGCCGGTCGCGATGGTCATCTGCGCTTTCTCGGGCATGCATAAAGGATCGGCGGCAGCGCTTGGCAAATTCTTGTGAAATCCTTGGAACGGCTGGAGGCACTCCGGTGATGCGCAAGACCCTCGCGGTGCTGGTGCTGCCCGCGTTCGCGGCGGTGCTCAGCCCCACACCGGCGCGGGCCGACACCTATTACCAATTCCAGTCCCCGTCGGGAAACATCGCCTGTGAGATGGGCTCGCTGGGTAACAAGGCGTTTGCCGGCTGCGAAATCACCGACCACACCTGGGTGGCGCCGCCGCGCCCGGACCGGTGTGAGGGGTCGTGGGGTGATCGCTTCGAGTTGCAGCAGGGCATCGCGCCGACACTCGTCTGCAGTTCGGATACGCTGCGGGGTAGTAATTTGCCGACACTCACCTACGGCAACAGGTGGTCGATGACTCCGCTCACCTGCCGCAGCGAGCCAACCGGCATGATATGCACCGACAGCAGCACCGGGCATTACTTCCGGGTTTCACGCGATTCGTACGAACTGCACTGAACGGCGGCCGGTTGCTCCTCCGACCAGCAGGACCGCCGCGAGTCCGACCCCGGGTGTCAGGCTGTTGATAGTGTCGGCGGCATTGCGGCGGCGGTTGGGAGGATCAGCGATGAGCGATTCGCAGGGCTCGCGGGTGGGGACGATGTTTGGGCCCTACCACCTGAAACGGCTGCTGGGCCGCGGCGGGATGGGCGAGGTCTACGAGGCCGAGCACACCGTCAAGGAGTGGACGGTCGCGGTCAAGGTGATGACCGCAGAGTTCAGCAAGGACCCGGTGTTTCGCGAGCGGATGAAGCGTGAAGCGCGCATCGCCGGACGTTTGCAGGAACCCCACGTGGTGCCCATCCACGACTACGGCGAAGTGGACGGGCAACTGTTCTTGGAGATGCGCCTCGTCGAGGGCGTCGACCTGGACACCCTGCTCAAACGGTTCGGGCCGCTGACCCCGCCGCGGGCGGTGGCCATCATCAGCCAGATCGCCTCGGCGTTGGACGCCGCCCACGCCGCCGGCGTTATGCACCGCGACGTCAAGCCGCCCAACATTCTGATCACCCGCGAAGACTTCGCGTACCTGGTCGACTTCGGGATCGCCAGCGCGACCACCGACGAGAAACTCACCCAACTGGGCACGGCGGTGGGCACCTGGAAATACATGGCGCCGGAACGCTTTTCCAGCGACGAGGTCACCTATCGCGCCGACATCTACGCGCTGGCCTGTGTGTTGTTCGAGTGCCTGACGGGGGCCCCGCCGTATCGCGCCGACAGCGCCAGCGTGCTGGTCACCGCCCACTTGATGGACCCCGTCCCACAGGCCAGCGCCAAACGCTCGGGCATCCCCAAGTCTTTGGACGGGGTGATCGCGCGGGGCATGGCCAAAAAGCCCGAAGACCGTTACGCCAGCGCCGGTGATCTGGCAGTGGCCGCCCACGAGGCGCTCAGCAATCCCGACCAAGACCACGCCTCGAACATCCTGCGTCGCAGCCGGGAAGCCACCCTGCCCGGTCCGGTGGCGACCACTCCCCCGCCCTCCCGGGACGCCACCGGAATGACCCCGCCTCCGGTGCCGCCCCGGCAGAACTTCACCACACCGCCACCGACACCGATCCAGCCACCGCCCGCGCCCTACCCCGGCCCGGCCAACTCCGGCCCCGTGCCGCAGCCCGCACCGACCCCCCGGCCCGGCTGGGCCCCCGACAGTGGGCCCATGCCCGTACCAAACCAACCGACACCCAGCGGCGGGTACTACCACGGCACCGGCAACTGGGGCAACCAGCCGCCCGGCCCGCCTCCACCACAACAGCCCACCGGCACGGGTTGGAATCAGCCTCAGCACCAGCCTCAGCATCCGCCGCAATCAGCGGCCAAACGCAACCCCTGGCCCGTCATCGCCGCGGTTGCCGTGGTGCTCGTCGTCCTCGTCGGCGTGCTCGGCATCTGGCTGGTCCTCAAACCCAAACCAAAGCCGCCGCCCGAGCCGATCGCGGCTGACCACCTCAGCACCCTGCTGCTCAACGCCTCGGAAATCAACTCGGCCATGAGCGCCACGAACATGACACCCGGCGATCCCATCACCACCATGGCGAAGTCCTCGCTGACGTTGTCAGCGCCGGCCTGTCAGGGGGTGCTCTACGCGGCCCAAGAACCGCAGTATGCGGGCACCGGCTACACCGGCGTCAACGGGTTGGTGTCCAGCGAGTCGGGGGATGACTTCGACCACTGGGTGCACCAAGCCGTGGTGAGTTTTCCGTCGGCCGACAAAGCCAATGCGTTCGTACAGACGTCGCAGGACAAGTGGAAAGCCTGTTCCGGCAAGACCATTACCGTCACCAACACGTCCAAAAACAAGACGTATAGCTGGACGGTTTCCTCGGTCAGCGGTCATGCGCCCAGGATTACGGCGGAGAGCATCCAGGAAGCCGCCAAAGGCTGGCAGTGCGAGCGCGCGATGAGCGTGGCGAACAATGTGGTCATCGACATCAACGCGTGCGCGTACAAGCTGAACGATCAAGCCGGCGCGATCGCCGACAAGATCGCCGCGAAGATCAACAACCAATAGGGCAGCGGCTTATCCGGGCCGCTTAAGCCTGAAGGTCCGGCCCCTCCGCACGCAGGTCGTCGACCGCGGACATCGCGTCCCGTAACTTGGCCAGCCACTCCTCGGCGTGTTCGCCGACCAGCTTGACCGACCACGCGAGTGCGTCGGCGCGGGACCGGGCGACGCCGGAGTCGACCAGCGTGTCAAGCACCTGACGTTCCGGTTGCTTCAAGCGGGTCATCACCGGTACGGCGACGTGCGTGAACAGGATTCGCTCGCCCCCGACTTCGACGCCCCAGGAAGTGGTGCGCCCGTAGCGGTCGTGGGCTTCGTCGGCGATGTTCATCCGCTCTGGGCGGGTCTTTTCGCGGAAGCGGGAGACCCGGCCTTCCGCCCGGTCGCTGCTCTCTTCTTTCCCGGAGCTCTCGGCGTCGGCCAGCTTGCCGATCACCGTGATCTCCTCGCGGTCGACGATCACCGTGGGATCACCGTCGAACCAGCCTTCGGGCAAGCGGCCGGCGAACCATTCCGCCGCGCCAGTGGCATCGGGTTGCTGAGCTTGCTGCCAGCCCCCGGGGCGGCCGTACCGCCGCCCGTGCATGTGTGCGTGTTTCATGATTACATGATTACACCGTTACAGCCATTACGAAATAGGGTTCACCCGCAGTGAACACCAGCTTGGTCTGTCCCTTTTCTCTAGTTTCTCTAGAACCCAGACCAGCGGCCGCTTAGCGCATCGTTTCGTGTTGGGCGGACAGTTGAGCGACCAGAAGGTCGACGCGGTTGGCCTCGTGGCCTGGACGCAGCCGGCCATTGCGGGTGAGGGTGACCAGCCCGTGCAGAGCTGACCAGAACACCTCGGCGAGTGTGTCGGCGTCTTGGTGCTCTGCAAGTGCCGCAGCCACGTTGCGTAGCTCGGCGAATCCCGCTTCCAATTCGGGCGGCGTGTCTTCGGCGGCGAAGTGCAAGGTGGTCGAGCGGGTGAACATCGCGTCGTAAAGCGCCGGGTTTTGTCGAGCAAAATCGACGTAGGCGTGCGCGAGCCGTCTCAGCGCGTCGGTGGTCGTCGCGGCGCCGGCGCGCGCGGTATGCAATGTCTCGGCAAGTTCGCCGAATCCGTCGATGGCGACGGCCTGCGCGAGCTGATCCATGTTGGCGAAGTGCGCATAGAGAACGGGCTGGCTGTACTCGATCTCAGCGGACAGCCGACGCGTGGTGACGGCATCCCACCCTTCGGCTTCGGCCAGCTGCCGCGCCGTACTGATAATCAGCCGGCGTCGCGCCGCTCGCTCGCGCGCACGGCGGTCCTCGATCGGCATACGCGACAATAGCATTGCTAGCACCAATAGCACTGCTATTGACATGCGTGGCGATCGCATCTAGCATCGCTAGTATCTCTAGCAATGACAATAAGGCGGTTTCGACATGGCCATGACGCAGCTCGCGCAGCTGGCGGCGCTGATCGCCGTCATGGGTATCGCGGTGGTTTACGGCACCGACGTGTTCTGCGCGTTGGTGTTGCGACCCGCGTTGGCCCAGGTTGACGATCAGGCACTGGGCGCGGTGACCGGGTATGTGCACCGCTACGGCGACCGGCGAATGCCCGTGCCGGGGGCAACCGGTGTCGTCGCGGCCGCCGCAAGCACCGCACTGGCCGCGCTCGCCGGGCACTGGGCTCAGGCCCTCCCGGCCGCTGTCGCCGTTGTGCTGCTGTTGGTCTGGCTGCTGCTCTACGCCCGCGTGAGCGCGCCGATCAACCGACAGCTCACGGCCGCCGCTGATAACGGCCAGGTGCTGCCGCAGGTGCGTGTGCTGCAGGCCAATTGGGACCGGATCATCAACGCTCGCGCCATCCTGCAGGGTCTCGCACTCGCCGCGCTGTGCCTCACTTTGATCGCCTGATCCGGGGGCCCGCGACTTTTCCCAGCGCCGTTTCACACCTGAAAGGACATTTGCGATGGTGACTATGCGACCGAAAACACTTGGACGATTACTGATGCGCGCCGCGCCTCTTTTCAACGCGCCGGTAGCTGCGGTGGTCACCTCACGACGCTTTGGCGGGCTGGTGAATCGCAACATCGCCATGCTCAGCTATACCGGGCGGCGTTCCGGACGCAGCTTCAGCACCCCCGTGGCATACCGCCGCACCGGTGACGAAATCACCATCAGCGCCAACCTGCCTGAGACGAAGACGTGGTGGCGCAACTTCCTCGGCGACGGCGGGCCAGTGAAGTTGCAACTCGACGGGACCGAGCGGATTGGGCATGCGCTGGCCAAACGCGATACAAAGGGCCGGGTCACCATCACCGTACGACTGGCCGACTGACCGATCGGTCTGCCCCGTCGGTTGTTACCCTGCGCAGAACAACAGTTGAGCTCAGCGGCTCCACGTTGTATTTTTGTTAGCGAAGCAGGCCCGGAAGAGACCATTCCCAAAGTGCCGGAAGACGGGGTGGAAACCGGCCGCGCAGGACCGCCTAAGTTGCTGTCCACCGCCCCCGAGAGTCGCTCCGGGCCTGCCCTTGCCAGTACCGCTATTGGCCGGGCGGCACGCCGTCGAGCGAAGCCGCGGGCGCCGACCCGCGCCGGACCCGATGCAGTCTCATCACGCCTTTGATGCCTTTGAGGTGACGCAGGCCGGCGAAAGACCACTGAAATCCGGCGTCATCACCGACCGCCTCTCGTACCGAATCCGCTGCCAGCACCGTCCCCGGCCGCGCCGCCCCGGTGACCCGGCTGGCCGCGTTCACCGGGCTGCCGAACCAGTCGCCGGCCCGGCTGACCGCCATCCCGGCGGCAACGCCGGCCCGCAACCGGGGAAAGTTGTCGTCGGTGTCAACGACCTCGACCAGTTTTAAGACGGTGTCCAGCAAGGGTTCTGGATCGGGGCAGACGAACATCACCGCGTCGCCGATCGTCTTGATGAACCGCACCGGCGGGGCGGTCAGGTCCCGGGCCAGGTGTGCCAGCCGACCGGCGAGTTGCCCCAGCTCCTCGGCCGATACCACCTCACCCAGCCTGGTGAAGCCGACCAGATCGGCGAAAGCGACGGTGACCTGGCGTGCGCCCGGCAACGGCTTTCCGGCTGCGCGCTCGCCGGCATTGACCGCTTCGGTCTCCATCATGTGCCGCAAGTGCATGAACAGTAAGTCCTGGATCATCGGGCCCAGGATCGGCGCGATCCGGCTCACCAGCGCCTTGGACGCCTGGGCGATCTGCAGCTCGGTGGCTCCCGGCTGCATGATCGTCGCCAGCGCCGCGTAGCGCATCACCTCGGCTGAGTGCGACAGCCCCTCGGCGAGCACGCGCACGACCTGGACGACTTGATCGGGAGCCACCCCCAGCTCGACGAATCGCTGGGAATATGCGGCGGCTTCGCCGTCGGCGCGCATGTGCACGACCGCGTCCGGGTCGTCCACTCTGGCCAGTCCAATTGCGCGCTGCACCCGCTGCAGCAGGTCCAGCTCGATGCCGTGGGTCTCGCTGATCTCCCGGGTCGACACGTAGGTGCCGTCGTCGCCGACGAGATGCCGGGTGGCCAGCAGCAGCGGCGGGTTGGTGGACCGGATCTCGTCGGCGGTGATGCCCTGCTCGAGTAGCCACTCGACCAGCTCGGCTCGCTCGGCGCGCGCGGCGCCTTCGAGTCCGTCGAGCAGATCGTCGTCCACGTGGTCGGCCATGGGGCCAACGTATAACGGCGGCGGGCATCAGGTACGGCTGGTATATGGCTTAGATATGGCCCAGCCCGCACCGCTATTGCGGGGACTCCCGCCCGTGGTCGACGACCATGCCCGGGTGCTGATCCTGGGATCCTTTCCGAGCGCACTGTCACTGGCGGCGGGCCAGTACTACGCCAATCCACGAAATGCGTTCTGGCAAATCACCAGTCAGCTCTTCGGCTTCGACGCGGCCGCGGAGTATGACGACCGTTTGGCGGCATTGCAATCCCACGGCGTCGCCCTCTGGGATGTGCTGCACCAGTGCCGCCGGGTGGGAAGCGCGGATTCGGCGATCGATCCGAAGAGCTTGGTCGTCAACGGGTTTGCCGAGCTGTTCGCCGACTACCCCGGCATCACCCGGGTTTACTTCAACGGCACCAAGGCGGCCGCGTTGTTCGACAGGTTAGCTAACGGGCCGGACGGGGCCCCGGAGTACCGGCACTACCAGCGGCTGCCGTCAACCAGCCCGGCGCATGCCATGAAGCCGGGCGAGAAACTCGCCGCCTGGCGGGCGGCCCAGATATCGTGACGCCCCTCGCGTCATGACACCGGTGGCCGACGGTGGGCCCACGGTCTGGCGGCTTCGATCTGGGCGGACAGTGACAGCAACGTCGCCTCGTCATACGGGCGGCCGACGAGCTGGATCGAGATCGGCAGGCCGTCGTGGTCGAGGTCCCAGGGGACGGCCGCGGCGGGCTGGCCGGTGAGGTTCCACACCTGCTGATACGGAACCCGTTGGCCCAGCAGCAGCAGCGTCGACAACCCGCCCCGCCGCCGGTAGGCACCGATGCGGGGCGGAGCGCGTCGCATTGCCCGGTGTGACGACGACGTCGACGTCGTCGAAGATCGACTGGATCCGGCTGCTCACCGCGGCCTCGGCGGCACGTACGGCCACCATCCGCCGGTCCGAGAAGAAGGAACCCAGCCGCGCGATGGCACGCGTGCCCGGTTCCAGCTGTTCGGGATGCGCGAGCGAGTCGCCGTCGTCGCAGATGCCGCGCAGGTAACGGGGCAGGAAATTGGTGTACATCGCCGCGGCCGGATAGTCGGGATCGCGGGTGACGACGTCGTGGCCCAGCTCGCGAAGCAGCGCACCGGCCTGCGCCACCGCCGCGCGCTGATCCTGCCCCACCCGGACCGGCAGCGGCGTTGGCACCTTGGTACTCAACGCAATTCGCAGTTTGCCCGGTTCGCGTGTGGCGGCCGCCACGAACTCGCCTTCGGGACCGGCAACCGTGCCCGTCACGTCGAGAAACAGCGCCGCGTCCAGCACCGAACGCGTGATCGGGCCATTGACGCTCAGTCCGTACCACGCGTCGTCATGCGGCTCGAGGGGGACCCGATCGCGTTGCGGCTTCAGCCCGAACAGGCCACACCAGGTCGCCGGGATGCGAATCGAGCCGCCGCCGTCGGAGCCCAGTGCCATCGGGGCCAGCCCGGCGGCTACCGCGGCAGCGCTGCCGCCGCTGCTGCCGCCCGGCGTGCGCCCGGGGTGCCACGGGTTGCGGGTAGCCCCGTACGTCAGCGACTCGGTGTAGGGGAACATCATCAGCTCGGGCACATTGGTTTTGCCGATGATTACCGCGCCCGCCGCGCGCAGCCGGCGGACCACCTCCGCGTCGGCGTGCACGGCCGGACGGTGGCCGCCGCTGCCGTAGGTCGTCACCTCGCCGGCGACGTCGACGTCGTCTTTGATCGCGATCGGCACGCCGAGCAGCGGCAACCGCTCCCCCGCGTCGAGACGATCCTGCGCCAGATAGGCCTCGTCGCGCGCACTGTCGAACAGCACCACGCGGTAGCAGCGCAACTGGCTGTCCAGGCGCACAATCCGCTCCAGATACACCTCGAGCAGTTCGGGTGCGGTGAGCTCACCGTCGGCCAGCATGCGCGCTTGGGCGGCCGCGCCGGCGAAGGCCAGATCGCTAGCGTCCACGGCGGCAGCGTATCCCGCTTGCCCAAGCGACGTGCCGGCCGGTCTACGCCGACCGCAAGTCAGCCGGCCAGTACGGTGGCGGGATGCCCTGCGTGTTCTGTGCCGTCGTCGCCGGGGAAGCCCCGGCCATCCGGATCTACGAAGACGACGACTATGTGGCGATCCTCGACATCCGCCCGTTCACCCGCGGCCACACCCTGGTGATTCCCAAACGCCACACCGTCGACCTCACCGACACACCACCGGAGACGCTGGCCGGCATGGCCGTGCTCGGCCAGCGGATCGCGCGGGCGGCGCGCTCGACGGAATTGGCCGATGCGACCAACGTCGGGATCAACGACGGCGGCGCCGCCTTCCAGTCGGTGTTCCACGTTCACCTGCACGTGCTGCCGCGGCGCAACGGCGACAAGCTGTCCGTGGCCAAGGGGCTGGTGCTGCGCCGGGACCCGGACCGCGAGGCCACCGGGCAGATCCTGCGTGACGCGCTGGCCGGCATCTAGTACGTCGGGGGCCAGCCAGTAATTCAGGTAGTCCGGCCGAGCGGGGCACAGCGGTTTATTCTGCTAAAACGCGCGGTGAAGCTTTTGGGTGCTGCGCCGCGTAGGTGCCCATCCGACTTGGAGCAGGCCGGGGAGCGGGGAAATGAAGCGGTGGACGGGAATGCCGTGCCCGCTGTCCGGGCTGAGCATGGGCCTTAGCTGTTCCATCGTCGGGGGCTATGTCGTCGCCGCGGCACTGGTCGCGGCCTCGTGGGTCTGGGGGTGGCGGGGCGCCTATGCGACCCGGCCGCTCGACGAAGTTGTGTCGGTGCTCTGCCTTTTGTTCGCGGCGGCGTGTGCCGGGCGGGCCGCTATCGCCGCGGACGGGCGACGCAGAGCGGGCTGGCTGGCACTGGCGACGGGCCTGTCGGGCTGGGCGGTCGGCGAGATCATCTGGTCGGTCTATGACGTGCGCCCGGAACTCGATCACGCCACTCATCCGGCGGCGACCGAGCTTGTGTTGCTCTTGTACCCCGTCGGCGCTCTGGCATCTTTGGTGCTGCTATCCGATCGCATCAACCGCAGTTGGCAACTGGTGCTCGACGGCCTCATCGTGGCGAGTTCGCTGTTCGTGGTCTCGTGGGTATTCGTCGTCGGCAAACTGGTGGACGAGGGCAGCAGTTCAGAGCTCGCGACGCTGGCGCACATTTCCGCCGACGTCATGGTCATCACAACGGCGCTGGTGATGTTGTCGCGGGCTCGTCCTGGCCGGCGGCCGAGCCTGAACCTGCTGGCCGGCGGAATCACGATGATCGGTGTTGCCGACATCGTGATCGTGTTCCACACCGGAATCGGCAGCTATCTCACCGGCGATCTGGTCGACGTGTCCCGGGTGGCCGGCCTCGGCATGCTGGCGCTTGCCGGGCTGTCCAGCGTCAACGAGTCCCCCACGGCGCCGCCGCAAAATGCGAATGCGTCCCGGGTCCGGCTGTGGTTGCCATACCTGCCGCTGCTACTGGCCGCCGCGATCGGATTGGACCGCGCGGTAGGCCAGATGAAGCACGGGCCGATGCTGGCCGCGCTGGGAATCCTGGTGGCCGCCGTGCTCGCCCGACAGCTCGTCGTGCTCGTCGAAAACCAGCGGCTGTTGTCCGAAGTGGCGCAGGAAGCCTTTCGGGACAGCCTGACCGGTTTGCCCAATCGCGCTCACTTCCTGCACCGCGTGGAACAAGCCGTCGCCCGTCGGAGTCTCGACGCCGCACCGGTTGCGGTGATGTGCCTCGACCTGGACAACTTCAAGGCGGTCAACGACGCCTTGGGGCATCCGGCCGGCGACGAGCTGCTCATCCGGGTCGCCGGGCGACTCACCACCGAGCTCGGGGAAACGGGTACCGCCGCACGGCTTGGTGGTGACGAGTTCGCGGTGCTCATCGAGGCTTCCGTCGGGGAATCGCACGCGGCAGCGCATCGAGTCCTGGAGTCGTTCAATACACCCATCGTGATCGACGGCGTGCCGTTGACGGTGCGCCCGAGTATCGGGTTCACCATGGCTGCCA
The DNA here is from genome assembly GCA_963840045.1 of uncultured Actinomycetota bacterium. GTDB lineage: Bacteria > Actinomycetota > Actinomycetes > Mycobacteriales > Mycobacteriaceae > Mycobacterium. The sequence goes on from CAWIXL010000003.1 coordinate 404,941, forward strand.
CCGCCTCGGGATGCACCGTGGACGAGCTGCTCCGGCACGCAGACCTGGCTATGTACGCCGCCAAACGCGAAGGCGGCCAATGTATCCGCAGCTTCGTGCCGGACCAGCCGCTGCCCCATGCAATTCCCCGGCTCGCTCCCGCCGATCAGGTCGCTGAGGGTACGGCTCGACCCGCGGTCAGGCTGTTCGCGGCTGAGACGACGTCAACACGAGATCGACCGGACAAGTCGCCGCACAAGGCTGTTCGGTGGCCGCCGACGGCAATCCGGATTGCCATGGTGTTGATGACGATCGGGGTAGTCGTTTTCGCCGCTTCGAGCGTGCTGAACGTGAGTGGCTGCCACAGCGTCTTTTTCGACGATTTCCTGTACCCGGCGCTGAACCTGATCGCGGCTGCGCTGATCGGTGTTCGCGCGTCCCGCGTCACTGCCGACAGTTCCGCCTGGACTCTGATCGCGCTGGGGATGGCCTGTTCGGCGTTGGGTGACATTATCTACATCCTGTGGGTGCCGGAGGGCCAGTCGCCGTCCGTGGCCGATCCCGCGTACCTGGCGTTCTATCCGTTCGCCTACGCCGGGCTATTGCTGCTCATGCGGGCGCGCCTGACGCGAGTCCCCGTTCCCATCCGGCTCGATTGCCTGGTCTGCGGGTTAGCCATGGCCGCGGTGGCCGAGGCGTTGACGGCGGGGCCTATCCACACGGCCGCGACCCACACACCGGCGACGGTGCTGGTGGGACTGATCTACCCGTTCGGCGATCTGATCCTGCTGGCTCTGGCCGCCGGCATGCTACCAATTCTGGGCTGCCGCAACGAGTTACGCTGGGATCTGCTGGCCGTCGGGTTCGTTATGTTTGCGGTCGCGGACACGGTGTATCTCTTCCAGACCGCCGCGCACGCATATCGGGTTGGCACCTTGCTCGACGCCTGGTGGCCCGCAGCGTCATTGCTGGTGGCGATGGCCAGCTGGGCGCCGTGGTCGTCGGCGACGCCCTCACCCCGGCGCGGACTCAGCTTCTACGTCGCGCCCGTGGTGTGCACCGTCGTGGCGCTGGCAGTCACCGTCCTGGGTCATAACTCCCGACTGGCTACCACACTGGCCGCGTTGAGCCTGGTTGCGGTCGCTGCACGGTTTGCGGTCACCTTCCGCGACATCAGCCTGCAGGCCGAAAACCACAAGCAGGCAATGACCGATGACTTGACCACGCTGCCCAACCGGCGCTCACTGGCGACCGCCCTGACCGAAGCGGCAGGGACGACCAGGCTGGCCATCGCTCCCTCCGGGCCGCCGCTGACGACCAGGGGGCCATCACGTCGGGCGCTGCTGTTGCTGGATCTTTATGAGTTTGCGGAGATCAACGACTCGGTCGGCAAGCATTTCACCGACGAGCTGTTGTGCCACATCGCAAATCGGCTATCAAGCAACATGCGCCGCGAGGACCTGCTGGCGCGGGTAGGTGCTGACGAGTTCGCGATCTTGCTGGCCGAAGGGGCCGACCTGATTGCCGCACGCGCCCAGGCGGGTCGTTTGCTCGAGGCCTTGAGCGAACCATTCGCGCTGGATCCGATCACCCTGCAAGTCGATGCCCGCATCGCGATCGCGCTGTGTCCCGACCACTGTGACCATCCGCAGGAGCTGCTGACTCGCGCCGAGACGGCGCTTCCCCATGCCAGATCCGCCAAAAGCAAGATCGCGGTCTACGACCCGACATTTGAGCTGTACCGCGAGAACGACCCCAACCTGGTCGAGGAACTACGGGCCGCGTTGTTCGACGGTGACGCCCTGACCTGCCATTACCAGCCCAAGATCAACGCCAGCGACGGAAGTGTGCACAGCGTCGAGGCACTGCTGCGCTGGCACCATCCCAGCCGTGGATTGCTGCTACCCGAGGAATTTCTGCCCGCCGCCGAACGCGCCGGGCTGATGCGCATGGTGGCCAATCGCACGGTCAACGTCGCCCTCGCACAGATCCAGTCGTGGCGCGAGCAGGGCGTCCGGCTGACCGTCGCGGTCAACCTGTCGACGACGAATCTGCTTGACCTTGACCTGGTGGGCACCATCGAGGCGCTGCTGCAAAAGTATGGCTTGCCGGCCGACGCTCTCATCGTCGAAATCACCGAAAGTACCCTCGTCGACTCGGTGCGGTCCCGTAACACGGTCGCCGCGCTGCAGCGGCTCGGTGTCCGAATCTCGCTGGACGACTACGGCACCGGATGGTCGTCGCTGGCCCGCCTGCAGGACGTCTCGGTTGACGAGCTGAAGCTCGACCGGGTTTTCGTGGCACGTCTGGCCCAGGACCCGCGATCGGTTGCCATCGTGCGATCCACGGTTGCGTTGGCGCGCAGCCTGGGAGCCGACCTGGTCGCCGAGGGAGTCGAAGACGAGGTCACGTTGAACGCGGTGCGCCGGTACGGATGCACCATCACCCAGGGTTTCCTGCACAGCCCGCCGCTACCCCCCAACGACCTGCAGCATTGGATCGCCAACCACGTGCCTGAGCGCAATCAGTCTCAGCAGGCGGGCGTGACCGACTAAAACAATTCCTTGGCCAGGAGCTCCAACGTTGCCACCCGGGCCGGGGCGCTGGCCGGGTCGGTGCCGCGGCGCGCCGATGCGACCGGGTGCACCATCACCTCGTCGACGTCGAACCGCCCCGCCAGTGCCCGCAACTGTTCGGCGGCCTCTGACGGCGAACCGACCACGGCTCGCTCGAGCGCGCTGTCGACTATGTGCTGCTCGGCCGGACTGACTTGCGCCGCCTGCGCTTCTTCGACGAGCGGCACCGGCCCCAGCGGCCGCCCGGTCCGCAGCCGCGCCATCATCTGCAGGTTTGGCAGGATCAATGCCGTTGCCTCGTCACGTGTTTCGGCGACCGCTGCGTTGACGGTCAAAAACGTCACCGGCTCGGCGGCGAACGCGCCGGGCACGAACCGGGAGCGGTAGACGTCGAGCGCCTCTTCGGTTCCCTTGCCGGAGAAGTGATGCGCGAACACGTAGGGCAGCCCCTTGGCGGCGGCCAACTGCGCTGAGTACATCGACGAACCCAGCAGCCACAACCGTGGTTCGCTGGCCGCGGCCGGGGTGGCCTTGAGCCGGTAGTCCCCGGAGCGCAGCGGAACCACCACGCCGCGCGCGCTCATCAGCGCGGCGACGTCGTCGAGATAGTTGGGGAAGTTCTCGATGTCGCGCTCATCATTGGTGCCGCGCAGGAGATACGACGTCACCGGATCGGATCCGGGCGCCCGGCCGATGCCCAGGTCGATGCGGCCCGGGGCGGCCGCCTCCAGCAGCGCGAACTGCTCGGCCACCGCCAGCGGCGCGTGGTTGGGCAGCATCACACCACCCGATCCGAGTCTGAGCTGCCGGGTCTGGGCAGCCAGGTAAGCGATCAGCACCGGCGGGCTGGTTGCTCCCACCGACGGCATGTTGTGGTGTTCGGCGACCCAGTACCGGGTGAAACCCAATCGGTCGGCGGTTTGCGCAAGCTGCACGGTGGCCGCCAGCGCATCCTTGGTCGACTGGTCCGTGCGTACCGGGACGAGATCAAGAACGGAAAGACGCACGATGGCGTCAACGCGCGCGGCGATGCGAACGTTCCCAGGCCCCGGCGCACGCCGGTTTGGATCCAGTTCAGTAATCCTTGAGCGTGATCGAATGCACGACTGCGTCGAACTGTTCCTGGGAGATTGGTTCGCCGCCCGGAATGTTGTCACTGGCCAGCCATTGGGTGCGCTCGACGTAGCCGTTGAACAGCCGAAAGTAGTTGGTAAAGGCCATCCCGTGGTCTACCCAGTCCCCGTTGGAGGCGGCCGCCAGCTCACCGGCAAGGATGTAGGCGCCCAGCAGGGCGACGCTGGTGCCCTGGCCCGACAACGGCGAGGCGCAGTACCCGGCGTCGCCCACCAGGGCCACCCGGCCGATCGACCAGTGATCCATCACGATCTGCGCCAGTTCGTCGAAATAGAAATCGTCGGCGATCCGCATGTATCCCAGCAGCTGCGGGCGTACCCAGCCCTCGCCGGCCATCCGCCGGTCCAGCTCGGCGAATGCGGCCGCCGTGTCACGGAAATCGATGCTCAGGTCGGGGTCCATGAAGCCCAACATGGCCCGGGCCTCGCGGTTGTTGCGCGCGCTGTAGACCCCGGCCATCGTGGTGTCCCCGTAGTGCCAGGCCTGCCAGTAGTCCAGGTCCAGGAAATTGGGCACGGTGAAGATGGCCGCGAAAGTGCCCAGCCGCCTGATGAATCGCTCCTCGGGGCCGAAAACCAACCCGCGCACGTTGGAATGCAGCCCGTCGGCGCCGAAGACCAGATCGAAGCTGCGGACGGGCTCGCGTTCGAACGTCACCTCGGCCGCCGGGCCGCGGTTGGCTATCGCGACGATGCTGTCGTCGAAGAGGTATTCGGTCTCGGGTTTTGTTGCGTCGAACAGCAATTCGAGCAGGTCGTCGCGCAACAGCTCGATATCCGGGTTGTCGATCAAGCCGCCGGTCGGGGTGGATTCGGTGTCACTGGACAGCTCGTTGCCGTCGCGGTCCACGATGGACGCGCCCCGAATGCGCGTCTTGCATTTCTCGACGTCGGCCAGCAAACCCATGCGGTCCAGCACGGTCAGCGCCGGACCCCGCACATCGATCGCCTGACCGCCCCGCCGCAGCCCCGGGTGGCGCTCCACGATGGTGACCGAATAGCCTTGTCGCACAAGCCAATATGCCAAAGCCGTGCCAGCCACGCTGGCGCCGGAAATCAGGACCGTACCTTTCACGTCACCCCTGCCAACTTCTTCGCGTCGCGGAAAATGTCGTCAAGCATTGCCGGAGTCAACCTACCTGTGAACATATTCTGCTGGCTCGGGTGATAGCAGCCGAGCAGTCGCGCGCCGGAGGGCAGCTCGGCGACGACACCGTGACCGAACCGCGGCTTGCGCATGCCCGATGCCACCGGCAGCCGCAGCGCGACCTGCCAGGCAAACCCCCCCAGGGCGACGATCACCCGGACCTGATCGGACACCAACCGCCACTCGGCGTCCAGCCAGGGCGAGCAGGTCAGTCGCTCGGCCGGCGTCGGCGCGTTGTCCGGAGGGGCGCACCGCACCGGCGCGACGATCCGTATCCGGTTGGCCCGCAGGCCGTCCGCAGCGTCGACGCTGGTCGGTTGGTTCACCAGTCCGGCCCGGTGCAGCGCCGCGTACAGCTGATCTCCGGATCGATCGCCGGTGAACATCCGCCCGGTCCGGTTGGCACCGTGCGCAGCGGGCGCCAGCCCCACGATCAACAGCCACGGTCGCTCCGAACCCCAGCCCGGCACCGGACGACCCCAGTACGGCTGGTCGGCGAAGGCCCGGCGCTTGACGACGGCGACGTCCTCACGCCAGCTGACCAGCCGTGGGCAAGCCCGGCACATGCTGATCACCGCGTCGAGTTCCGGTATTGACCCGGCCGCGCCCGCCAGCGCGGAAACCTGCGCGCTGTCGCGGGCCACCGCAGTGTGCGGCGTGGCCGGATCGCCGGGCCAGCCGGTCCCGGGGTCGACCGGAGAACCGAATGCCTGACCGGTATTCGGGTGGATAAACACACGTCCATCCTGCATTCAGGTGCTGGGCGGGACGAAATTCGGTGGTCGGCGCTGCCGCTTTCGCGTTAAATTCAGCCGCGACATCCCCGCGACATCCCACAGAACCAGAAACCCATGAGTACCAGCAGCCGCCTTCCAGCACTCCTCATCTTGTTCGCCACCTTGATGGGGACGGCGGGTAACGGCATCTCGATAGTCGCCTTTCCCTGGCTGGTATTGCAGCGCGAGGGCAGCGCCGAGCAAGCGTCGATCGTGGCCGGCGCCACGACGCTGCCACTGCTGTTGTCCACGGTGATCGCCGGCACGGCAGTGGATTACTTCGGGCGTCGCCAGGTGTCACTCGTGTCCGACACCCTGTCCGGCGCGGCGGTAGTCGGCGTCCCGCTGGTTTCCTGGGCATTCGGCGGCGAGGCGATCAACGTGGCTGTGTTGGCGGTGTTGGCCGCGCTGGCGGCCGCTTTCGACCCGGCGGGCATGACCGCGCGGCAGTCGATGCTGCCCGAGGCGGCGAGCCGGGCGGGTTGGTCACTGGACCGCATCAACAGCAGCTACGAGGCGATCGTCAACTTGGCCTTCATGGTGGGCCCGGGCATCGGCGGCTTGATGATCGCCACGGTCGGCGGCATCAACACCATGTGGGTGACCGCGGGGGCGTTCGGGATGTCCATCCTCGCGATTGCCGCTTTGCGGCTGGAGGGCGTCGGCAAGCCGCAGCAAGGGACCCGGCCCGAGGGGATGCTGTCGGGCATCGCCGAGGGCCTGCGCTTCGTGTGGAGCTTGCGGGTGATGCGCACCCTGGCCCTGATCGATCTGGTGGTCACCGCGCTGTACCTGCCGATGGAGAGCGTGCTGTTTCCGAAATACTTCAGCGACCGGCACCAACCGGCCCAACTGGGCTGGGTGCTGATGGCACTTTCGCTCGGTGGCCTGGTGGGTGCGCTCGGCTACGGAGCACTGTCGAAGCACGCGCGCCGGCGGGTAATCGTGCTGATCGCCACCGTCACCTTCGGTACGGCGACGATTGCCATCGCGTTCCTGCCGCCGTTGCCGGTCATCCTGGTGCTGACCGCGGTGATCGGCCTGGTGTACGGACCGATTCAGCCGATCTACGCCTACGTGGTCCAGACCCGGGCGCCGCACTTCCTGCGGGGTCGGGTGGCCGGGGTGATGACTTCGTTGGCCTTCGCAGCCGGCCCGCTGGGCTTGTTGTTCGCCGGTCCGCTTGCCGAGCATGCCGGTCTTAAGGTGACGTTTCTGGCGTTGGCGGTGCCGATCGTGTTGACCGGGCTAATCGCAATCCCGCTGCCGTCGCTGCGCGAACTGGATCGTGCGCCCGAGCTCGCTGTCGATTCGGGGCCGTAAACTCGGGCCGTGAGCGCGGATTTGTTGGCCGGCCTCATCTCCGGCCTTCCCGACGGGATGGTGGTGACCGACCCCACCATCACCGAGGGCTACCGGCACGACCGCGCTTTGGACCCCGCGGCCGGGAAACCACTGGCCGTGGTGCGGCCACGGCACACCGAAGAGGTGCAGACGGTGCTGCGCTGGGCCAGCGCCAACCGGGTCGCGGTGGTCACCCGGGGAGCCGGCAGCGGCCTGTCCGGCGGGGCGACCGCGCTGGACAACGGGATCGTGCTGTCGACGGAGAAAATGCGCGATATCACCGTCGACCCGGTTACCCGTACCGCGGTTTGCCAGCCCGGGCTGTTCAACGCGGAGGTGAAGAAGGCCGCCGCCGAACACGGCCTGTGGTATCCGCCCGATCCGTCGTCGTTCGAAATCTGCAGCATCGGCGGAAACATCGCCACCAACGCCGGCGGTCTGTGCTGCGTCAAGTACGGCGTGACCACCGACTACGTGCTGGGCATGCAGGTGGTGCTGGCCGACGGCACCGCGGTGCGGCTGGGTGGCCCGCGTTTGAAGGACGTGGCGGGACTCTCGCTGACCAAACTGTTCGTCGGCAGTGAAGGCACCCTGGGCGTCATCACCGAGGTGACGCTGCGGCTGCTGCCCGCACAGAATGCGTCGAGCGTTGTGGTGGCGAGTTTCGCGTCGGTCGAGTCGGCGATCGATGCGGTGCTGGGGGTAACCGGGCGGCTGCGGCCCGCGATGCTGGAGTTCATGGATTCGGTGGCGATCAACGCCGTGGAAGACCAGTTGCGGATGGACCTGGACCGTTCGGCGGCGGCCATGCTGGTGGCCGGCTCCGACGAGCGTGGCCGGGCCGGGTCCGAGGACGCCGAGGTGATGGCCGCGGTGTTCGCCGAAAACGGTGCGACAGAAGTGTTTTCGACTGACGATCCGGATGAGGGCGAGGCATTCGTCGCGGCGCGCCGGTTCTGCATCCCGGCGGTCGAGGCCAAGGGGCCACTGTTGCTCGAAGACGTCGGGGTGCCCCTGCCGGCGCTGGGCTCGCTGGTCAGCGGAATCGCACGCATCGCCGCCGAGCGCGACCTGATGATCTCGGTGATCGCGCACGCCGGTGACGGCAACACTCACCCGCTGATCGTGTACGACCCCGCCGACGCCGACATGGCCGAGCGCGCCCAACTCGCGTACGGCGAAATCATGGACCTGGCCGTTGACCTGGGCGGCACGATCACCGGCGAGCACGGCGTGGGCCGGTTGAAGCGGCCATGGCTGGCCGGCTATCTCGGGCCGGAGGTGATGGACCTCAACCGGCGCATCAAGCAGGCGTTGGACCCCGACGACATCCTGAACCCCGGCTCGGGGATCTGACGGCGCTTTGCGTGTGAGCCCAGCACGTACACTCAATGCGCCCCCGGTTGACATATTACTGACTCTGTCGTACGAATAAGACATGTCTGTAGCTTTGTCTCAAGACGCTCCGGCGAAGTTCGAGCTCGCCACCGCGGAAACCTGGCCGAATCCCTGGCCGATGTACCGCGCGCTGCGAGACCACGACCCGGTTCACCACGTCGTCCCCCCGAAACACCCCGAGCAGGACTACTACGTGCTGTCACGGCACGCCGACGTGTGGTCGGCGGCACGCGATCACGAGACGTTCTCCTCCGCACAAGGCCTGACGGTCAACTACGGGGATCTGGAAATGATTGGGCTGCAGGATAATCCGCCGTTTGTCATGCAGGATCCGCCGGTGCATACCGAGTTCCGCAAGCTGGTGTCGCGCGGTTTCACCCCGCGACAGGTCGAGGCGGTCGAGCCCAAAGTCCGCGAGTTCGTCGTCGAGCGCATCGAGGGGTTGCGCTCGAACGGCGGCGGTGACATCGTGACCGAGCTGTTCAAGCCGCTGCCGTCGATGGTGGTTGCCCACTATCTCGGTGTGCCCGAGGAGGATTGGGCCCAGTTCGACGGATGGACCCAGGCCATCGTCGCGGCCAACACGGCTGACGGTGGTATCGCCGGGGCGCTGGAAACCGTGGGCGACGCGGTCGGGTCGATGATGGCCTATTTCACCGGGCTGATCGAGCGGCGCCGCACCGAACCCGAGGACGACACCATCTCCCACCTGGTCGCCGCCGGGGTGGGCGCCGACGGCGACATCGCCGGCGTTCTGTCGATACTGGGTTTCACGTTCACGATGGTCACCGGCGGCAACGACACCGTCACCGGCATGCTCGGCGGCTCCATGCCGTTGCTGCACCAGCGGCCCGATCAGCGTCGGCTACTGGTGGACGAACCCGGGCAAATCCCCGACGCCGTGGAGGAGCTGCTGCGGCTGACCTCGCCGGCGCAGGGGCTGGCCCGCACGGTCACCCGTGACATCACGATCGGCGACACCGCCATCCCGGCCGGACGCCGGGTGTTGCTGCTCTACGGGTCGGCCAACCGCGACCAGCGCCAATACGGGCCAGACGCCGACGAACTCGACGTGAGCCGGGGTCCGCGCAACATCCTGACCTTCAGCCACGGTGCACATCACTGCCTGGGCGCGGCCGCTGCCCGGATGCAGTCCCGGGTCGCGCTGACCGAACTGCTGGCCCGCTGCCCCGACTTCGAGGTCGACGAGTCGCGCATCGTCTGGGCCGGCGGCAGTTATGTCCGGCGTCCGCTGTCGGTGCCGGTCCGGGTGAAGTCTTGATGGCGGGAGACTGGCTGGCCGCACGCCGCAGCGAGGTAGCCGCCGACCGGATACTGGACGCGGCCGAACAGCTCTACACCGAGCATGACCCGGCATCCCTCGGCATGAACGAAATCGCCAGGGCCGCGGGCTGTTCCCGCGCGACGCTGTACCGCTACTTCGAGAGCCGGGAGGCGCTGCGCACCGCATACGTGCACCGCGAGACCCACCGCCTGGGCCGCGAGATCAACAACGAGATCAAGGACGTCGCCGATCCGCGGGAAAGGCTGATCGCGAGCATCGCCGCCACCTTGCGGATGGTTCGCGATAACCCCGCACTGGCGTCCTGGTTCGCCACCACTCGTCCGCCGCTGGGTGGCGAGATGGCCGGGCAGTCCGAGGTGATTACCGCCCTGGCCGCGGGGTTCTTGAGCTCACTGGGGCCTGACGACCCGGCCGTCGTCGAACGACGGGCCCGCTGGGCGGTGCGGGTAATCACCTCGCTGCTGATGTTCCCGGGCCACGACGAAGCCGACGAGCAGGCGATGATCGACGAATTCGTCGTCCCTGTCGTGACGCCGGCGACCGCGCGTCAATAGACATTCAGCCAGTTCACGTATCGGGGCCGTTGTCAATAGCACGTTGGAGCATATTGAATGCCATTTCACCTGGTCCGCGCGGTGCGGGACGGGGGGTGGAAGTACCCGTTCAACGGGATCGCGCGATTTTCGTCCAATTCTTGTGTCTGCGCGGGCGGATGAGCGCTATGTTGGGCTCATCGATCAGCGAATATCTGCGGGCACACTGGTGCAAGCGCCACTGACGATTTGGTCGGGGCCGAACACGAGGTCCGCAACTCCTGACGGAAGGATTGGTAATGAACTTTCCAATGTTGCCGCCGGAGATCATTTCGGCACTCATGCGGATGGGCGCCGGATCCGGGCCGATGGTCAATGCCGCGAACGCCTGGAACGGGTTGGCCAGCGAACTGCGTGCGGCGGCGTCCTCCTTTTCCTCGGTGACGTCGGGCCTGGCGAATCAGGTCTGGCAGGGTGCGGCGGCGCAGGCAATGGCGCAGGCGGCCGCACCGTATACCGCGTGGCTGGCCACGGCGGCCTCCCAGTCCGAAGTGGCCGCCGCCCAAGCCATGGCGGTGGTGTCCGCGTTCGAGTCTGCGTTTGAGGCCACAGTGCCCCCGATGGCGGTATCGATCAATCGTGCGGTCACCAACGCGTTGGCAAATGCGAACTTCTTTGGACTCAACTTTCCGGCGATCGCGCAGAAAGAGATGGAGTACGCCGAGATGTGGGCCCAGGATGTGGGCGCGATGACCGGCTACCACGCCGGCGCTTCGGCGGCCGCGTCGCAACTGGCGCCGCTGGCGCAGCTGATGTCGAGCCTGCCCGGAATGGCGGGAGGGGCGATGGGCGCCGCAGGCGGCATGGGCTCCGCGGGAACGGCGCCAGCCGCGACGGCTCCGACATCGGGTGCGGGAGCCGGGGCGGGATCTGGGTCGGACTCCGGAGCGACATCCGCGGCGCAATCAGTCGGCGCGGTGGCTTCAGCAGGCGCGATGGCCCCGGCGGCGATGGCAGGTACGACGGCTGCGCCGTCCGCACAAGGCGCGGCGCCGATGCAAGACGCGGCACCCATGCAAGCCGCCGGGCAACCCGCCTCGGCCGCGCCGGCTCCTGCCGCCGTCGCACCCGCTATGGCACCCATGGGCGGTCTTGGCTCTGGCGCAGGCTCGATTGCTTCGGCAGCACTGTTACTCGGGTCAGCCGCGGCCCGGACGAGCGACAGCGGACCAGCTGCCAGTGCAGCCGCGCCGGCCGCGCCACCCCCGCCGGCCGTCGCCACCGAGCCAGTTGCGGTGTCGACACCGGAGGAGCCGGTGCAACCGCCGGCCGCCGTACCCATCAAGTCGTCCGCCTCGCCGGCCGCGGCTCCAGCGGCGGGCGCGCAGGAAGCACCGAAGAAGCCAGCCTCCGAGGCGACCAACGGGGAGCGGGAACGGGTAAGGATGGAAGCTCCGGTGCCAGACTTGGAACCACTCGAAGCGCACTGAGAACCCGGTCGCGCCAACAAATCGCCTGCTCAAGTCAATTTCTGGGCCTCGCGCGCGGGGCCTAAGCCCGTCCACGAATTACTGGGATCTTTTTCGTCCAATTTCGTCAGGCGCTCCCAAACCGACGTTATGTTGTGGCTCGTCGAGTCATCGCCTCGGTGATCCGGCAACCATTGACCGTCGTGGAGGTGATGCGCGCGCCATGTCTCTCGTGCGCACCCAACAGCTTCTGGCGATGGCAGCTTGTGTCCACGGAATTGGCTTTGCTGCGGTGAAGCGATTGATTTAACTTCCCTACGGGAAGGATTGGCGATGAGTTACCCATGTTTGCCCCCTGAGGTCAATTCGGCGCGCATGCACGCCGGCGCGGGGTCGGGGCCGATGGTCCGAGCGGCGTCGGCCTGGTCCGGCCTGGCTAACGAATTGCGGTCGGCGGCGACCTCGTTTGCCGCGGTGACTACGGGCATGACACATCAGACCTGGCAGGGTCCGGCCGCGCAGGCGATGGCGGCCGCGGCGGCGCCGTATACCGCATGGCTCGCCGCGGCGGCCGGCCATTCCGAGGATGCCGCCGGCCAAGCCTCGGCGGTGGCGACCGCCTACGAGGCGGCGCATGCCGCCACCGTTCACCCGCAGCTGGTATCGCTGAATCGGGCCGTGACCGCGGCGCTGGCACGCACAAATCTGTTTGGGCTGAACTTCCCGGCGATCGCGCAGAAGGAGAGCGAATACGCCGAGATGTGGGCCTGCGATGTTTCCGCGATGGGCAGCTATCACGCCACCACTTCGGCGGCGTGGTCACGGATGGCACCACTCGCGCAACTGTTGCACTGCCTGCCGAAGCCACCCGGGTCGAGTCCGACGCCGGTTACGGCGCCGAAGACGCCGCCAGTGCCGCCGAAAGGGCTGATTGGACCGCCCGAACCCATCCGCGGGGTACCCGTCAAAGCCGGCCCAGTGATAATCGCAGACTCGTAATCAGGCGACCCAATAGGCTTGCGACTTAATGGATTTCTTCGGAATACCGAAGTCCTCGCGTAATACCCTGGCAACCGATCGCGTGGTGCGGGTGTTGCAGGCGACCCAGCCGAAGTGGTCACCCGCGTCGAAGGCCGCCGAGCGCACCGCTTCGAGCAGCGAGTCACAGCCGTCCTGGTGGTCCACCCAGGTGACATCGATTTTCGGGGCACTGCACACCACCGGCAGGCACTTGTCGTCGTCGCAGCACGCCTCGAGAAAGACGCGCGCAGGAGCGTCGCCGATCGACGCGAGAAGGGAGTTGATCGCCGGCAGCGAGGCGGTGTCGCCGACGATGACGTAGCCGGTGGGGGGCGGGTCCGGGACAGCGAACTTGCTGCCCAGCACCGTCGCCTCGACGGTGTCGCCGGGTTGCGCGCTACGTGCCCAGTCCGACGCGCAGCCGTCGTGCAGCGCGAACTCGAGGTCGAAGGTGTCGGCCTCGGGATCCGGGTCCACCAGCGTGTAACCACGTTGGTGCCCGTCGGCGAACCAGATCCGGATCCACATCGTGGGATGCACCGGGTGCTGGTCAAGCATGCCGCCGGCATCGAAGCTCAACCTCAGGTAGCGGGGGCTGATCTCACGCCGGCCGGTCACCGTTAGTCGGTAGTCCCCGGCGCGCATCATCTTCAGCACCGCGCCCTGCCAGCCCCGCGACGGTTTGAGTTCGGTCATGTGCCCTGGCTACCCTTCGTCCCTGCCGCCAACTTAGGACAGGGTAACCTACCTGCCTGGGATCCGGTCCTGGGTCAGTCGGGCACGCGGGTGAAGCGGTGCAACAGCCAGGCCAGCGGGATGGTCATGGCCACCGTTGCGATGTACAGGTTCAGCATCGAGCCGGTGTAGACGTGGTACGCGGACCACGTAGACCATCGCGAACTCCATCGTCACGAGATGGATCAAGAAGATCTCGTAGGAGATCTCACCGAGCCACACCATCGGTCGACTGGCCAGCACTCGGGCGTACCAGCCTTTGATGGCACCGTCGCCGTCCAGTGCCAGCGGCGCCACCGCAAGCGTGGCGATCACCCCATAGAAACCCGTCTTGACCAGCGCCTCGTTCAGCGCGGCCGGCGACGTCGTGGGTGCGCCCCCTATCGGAGTGGAAACGATGAAATAGCAGATGATCGCCAGCGGTATCGCCCCGACGGCATAGCAGCGCACACCCATCGCCTGCCATACCGCCAGCAGCATGCCGCCGAGGAACCAGGCCAGATAGGTAGGCAGCCACAGCCGGGCGCCGTCGGGAATCCAGTGCGCGCTGTGCACCAGGATCAACCAGGCCGGACTGATCAAGGTCATCGCCAGCAAAGCGCCCACCATCAGCTTCGGCTGCCATCGTCGCCGGCAGATCACCACCAACAGCAGGTAGGCCAGCAGCGGCAACGACACGTAGAACGCGGCCTCCACCGCCAGGCTCCACATTTGGGTCAGACCCTGGTGCAGGTACTTGCCGAGGTACCCGTCGGTGTAGATCTGCGTCAACGTGAGGTTGCGGACCAGACCCAGCCAGCTGTGCCCGGGGTTGGGGCCCGCGTCGCGGAAGTGATACAGCACGTAGGCGATCAGCACGACGACGATGTACGCGGGCATGATGCGCCGAACCCGATGCCGCGCATAGCGACTCAGCGAAGGCGGCGGGGCGCCGGTGGCGGCCGACTTCACCCACGGGCGGAACAGCAGGAAACCGGACAGCACGAAGAAGATCGGAACGCCGATCTCCATCCGGGACCCGACCAGGCCCCAATAGCCGTGGGTGTACTTGCCGGTGGTGTACGCGGCGTGCGTGCCGATGACCAGCAGGGCGGCCACGGCGCGAACACCGGTGAGCGACGCGACCCGATCCACGTGGGCGGTCTGCTCCAGTCCGCCCTGGGCGTCTCTTTCCTCGGACAGGGTCATCCGGCGCGTTCTCTGCGCGGTTTGGGGCCATCGCCGGTCTTCGGTCGGGCCTTATCGGGCCGAAGGTTGATCAGCACACCGGAGATGCGGGTCTGTTCAAGCTTTTTCAGAGTCGCTTTGGAAAGCTTGGCCGGGAGTTCCACCAGTGAAAAGTCGGGTCCGATGGCGATGTGGCCGAAGTCGCTGCGATGCAGACCGCCCTCGTTAGCGATGGCGCCGACGATCGCGCCCGGGCCGATCTTGTGCCGCTTGCCCACGGAGATCCGGTAAGTGGTGAACGATCTTGTGCTCCTGGGTTTTTCGGTACGGTCGGGACGGTCCGAACGTTCTTGGCGACGCTCGGGCGGCGGGTCGGGCGCCATCAGGAAGGCTTCGCCATCGCGGGAGTGCAGCGCAAGCGCCGCGGCGATGTCGGCCATCGGGACGTCGTGCTCGCGTTCGTAGTCCTCGACGAGGCGGCGGAACAGCTCTAGCCCCGCAGCGCCCAGGGCGCCAGTGATGGAATCGCCGAATTTCGCTACCCGCTGCGCGTTGACGTCCTCTACGGTGGGCAGTTCGGCTTCGGTGAGCGGTTGGCGCGTTGCCTTTTCGATCGACTTGAGCAGGTGGCGCTCCCGTGGGGAGACGAACAGTAGCGCGGTGCCTTTGCGGCCGGCCCGGCCGGTGCGACCGATCCGGTGTACATAGGACTCGGTGTCGTGCGGGATGTCGTAGTTGAGCACATGCGATATCCGCTCCACGTCCAGCCCCCGGGCCGCGACATCGGTGGCGACCAGAATGTCGATGCCCTTGGCACCGCCTTCTTTGAGCGCAGCTATGGTGCGCTCCCGCACCGGCTGCGGGATATCGCCGTTGATGGCGGCCGCGGAAAACCCACGGGCACGCAGCTTTTCGGCGACCTCCTCGGTGGCCTGCTTGGTTCTTACGAAGACGATCATCGCCTCGAAGGGCTCCACTTCCAGGACTCGGGTCAGTGCGTCCATTTTGCGTGGACCGGCCACCTGGAGGTAACGCTGCGAAATATTCTCCGCCGCAGCGGTTTTCGATTGGGAACTGACCTCGAACGGATCGTGTAGGTACTTGGTGGTGAGTTTGCGGATCGCCGGCGGCATGGTCGCCGAAAACAGGGCTACCTGTTTGTATTCCGGGGTTTCGGCCAGGATGCGTTCTACGTCTTCGGCGAAGCCCATGTTGAGCATCTCGTCGGCCTCGTCGAGCACCAGGTAGTCCACCCGCGACAGGTCCAGCGTCCCGCGTTCGAGGTGGTCGATGACCCGGCCCGGGGTGCCGACCACCACCTGGGCGCCGCGTTTGAGCCCGGCCAGTTGCACGCTGTACGACGAGCCGCCGTAGATCGGCAGCACGTTGATCTGCGGCAGCCGGGCCCCGTAGCGGCTGAACGCCTCGGCCACCTGCAGGGCCAGCTCGCGGGTGGGCGCGAGCACCAGCGCCTGGGTTGCTTTGCTGGTGGTATCGATTCTGGACAGGATCGGGATCGCGAAGGCGGCCGTCTTACCGGTGCCGGTCTGCGCCAGGCCCACCACGTCGGTGCCCGCCATCAGCGCGGGAATTGTCGCCGCCTGGATGGCCGTCGGTGACTCGTAGCCGACGTCAACGATCGCCTGCAAGACCTTGGGATGAATCTGCAGGTCGGCGAACGTCTCGGGGATGGCCATTTCGGTAGGGAGTTTAGTGGTGATCGCTTGCGACAGTTGTCGCGAGCGTGCGTGTCTGTACACAGACACGCCGCGTGGGCCGTACAAGCGCGGACGCTCGGCGCCGCCAGGGCGAGGGCTAGGGGTTGTCTAAGGGTTATTCGGGCCGGGGTTGCCGGGCATTCCGGGCGTGCCGTCGAGTGCGCCGTTGCCGCCGTTGGTGCCGTTGCCGGCGGTTCCGCCGTTGCCGCCGGCGCCGCCGAGGCCGCCGAGGCCGCCCTGGCCGCAGGGGATTTATTGGGCCTTTCTCATAGATTGGATTGAATCAATATCATGGGTCGCGAGCGTGCGTGTCTGCGGACAGACACGCCGTGTCGACGGTGCGAGCGTGCACGCTCGCGGAGTACGGTGCGCGATGTGTGGTCGCCACCTTGCCGCGCGGCGCTGTTGACGGGTCTTGTCGTCGTGCCAATTGCAACGTTGACCGGGTGCGGTTCGGGGGACTCCACGGTCGCGAAGACGCCGCAGCCCACGTCGACCGCTTCTATCACCGCACCCGCGACACCGAGTCCGACGTCCGGGACGGCCGCACCGCCCACCAGCAGTGCGCCGCCCGACCCGTGCGCGGTCAACCTCGCGTCACCCACCATCGCCAAAGTGGTCTCCGAGCTGCCTCGCGATCCGCGCAGCCAGCAAGCCTGGAACCCAGAACCCCTGGGTGGCAATTACAACGAGTGCGCTCAGCTGTCGGCGGTGATCATCAAGGCCAACACGAACGGAGACAATCCCACCACCCGGGCGGTGATGTTCCATCTCGGCAAGTACATACCGCAAGGCGTGCCAGACACCTACGGGTTCAACGGGATTGACACCTCGCAGAGCACCGGCGACACCGTCGCGCTGACATATGCCAACGGCATCGGACTCAACAGCGTGGTCAGGTTCCGCTGGAACGGCAACGGAGTAGAGCTCATCGGTAACCCGCGCGGCTGAGTCGCTCACCCGACCCGCAGCTGAGGGCCGAGACCTATGGCGATCCGGTACCACCGGTGCCGCCCGCACCGGCGTTGCCGCCGCCGCCGCCCGTTGAGCCGGAGGGGACGCTGCCCGGGTTGCCCGCGGCACCGTCGGTGCCATCGGCGCCGGGGTTGCCGGAGGAGCCGGTGCCGCCGGTACCCCCGTCGCCGCCGGCGCCACCGTGGCCGCCGGTTCCACCGGTGACGCCGCCCGAGCCGCCGGCCCCGCCTGGGCCGCCGTAGTTGCCGGCCCCGCCGGTACCACCGGCGCCCGTCGCGCTGGAACCGCCGGCACCGCCTCCGCCGCCTTGCCCGCCGTCGCCGCCGGTGCCCCCGTGGCCGCCGGTACCGCCGGTGCCGGCCGCGCCGCCGTCGCCGCCCTGGCCGGCCCGGCCGCCTTGGCCGCCCTCGCCGCCGTGCCCGGAGTACCACGCGGTGCCGTCGTCGGTGCCGCCGTCGCCGGCCTGAGCGCCGGCACCGCCGGCACCGCCGGCCCCGCCGCTGCCATTGATGGCGCCGGCGACGGCATTGCCACCCTGACCGCCGGCGCCGCCGTAGCCGCCGTCGCCGCCGAAGCCGCCGAATGCGCCGCCGGTGATGCCGGCGCCACCCTGGCCGCCTTGCCCGCCCTGGCCGCCGGCGCCGGCGGTGTGACCGTTGACGTTGGCGTCACCGCCCTGGCCGCCCGCACCCGCTTGGCCACCTTGACCGCCATAGCCGGCGACACCACCGTGTCCGCCGGTGCCCAACGCGCCACCGGCGCCGCCCTGCCCACCGGCCCCACCGGCGCCACCGTCGGTCGCGTTATGGCTGCTGTCGTCGGCATGTCCGGCGCCGCCCTGGCCGCCTTGACCGCCCGCGCCGCCGATGCCACCGGCGCCGTTGGCGCCCCCGCTGGCCGCGGCGCCGCCTTGACCGCCTTGGCCGCCGGCGCCGCCGAAGCCACCGGTACCGCCCGGCTGGCCGACGGTGGCTGCGGCGCCGGTGGCACCTGCCCCGCCGAGGCCACCGGTGCCGCCTCGGCCGGCGCCACCCACGCCGCCCTCGATTCCGCCGGTGCCGCCGGTACCGGCCGCGCCGCCAAGGCCGGCACCCCCACCGGTGCCGCCGGTGCCGCCGGTGCCGGCGTTGTTGCTGCCGTCGTCGGCGCCGCCAGTGCCGCCGGTGCCACCTTGGCCTCCGTAGCCGCCTTGGCCGCCGCTGCCGTTGGTTGCGCCGGCGACGGCGTTGCCGCCCTGGCCCCCTAGGCCGCCGTCGCCGCCCTGGCCGCCGGTGTATGCGGTATCGCCGGCGGGTCCGGTAGCACCCGCGCCGCCCAAGCCGCCCAAACCGCCTGTCCCGCCGGCGCCGGCGGAGTGACCGCTGCTGGTGGTGGCGCCACCGGTACCGCCTTGGCCACCGGTGCCGCCGGTGCCCGCGCCGCCAGCGGTCGGAGTGCCGACGGTGCCGCCGGTGCCGGCCGCGCCGGCTGCCCCGCCGACGCCGCCCGTTCCGCCCGCACCGCCGGCGGTGGCGTTGTTGGTGCCGTCATCGACGCGGCCGGTGCCGCCGTGCCCGCCGTGCCCGCCTTTGCCGCCGTCGCCGCCATCACCGCTGGTGGCGCCGGTGACGGCGGTGCCGCCCAAGCCGCCACCGCCACCGTCGCCACCGCCACCGCCGGCACCGTCGGTGCCGTCGTAGGAGCTTCTGTCGCCGCCCTGGCCACCCTGCCCACCTTGGCCCCCGTTGCCGGCGGTGTGACCGCCGGCCGTGGCGGCACCGCCGTCACCGCCGGCACCGCCGGAGCCGCCGTTGCCGACGGTGCGGAAAAAGTTGCCCAGGCCGCTGAGCCGGTCCCGCCGCCGGCGCCGCCGGCACCGCCGGTGCCGCCGTCGCCGGCGGTGTGGTGGGCGGCGTCGCTGGCCCCGCCCTGGCCGCCGGCCCCGCCCTGGCCGCCGTCGCCGCCGGCGCCGTGCAGGCCCTCGTATCCGGCGGACACGGCATGGCCGGCGGCCCCGGCGACGCCGCCGTCGCCGCCTTGACCGCCGTCGGAGCCGGACCCGCCGGCCGGACCGGTGACACCGGCGCCACCTCGGCCGCCGTCACCGCCGTCGCCGCCACTGCCCGCCATGCGATTGGAGCGGGTGGTATCACCGCCCACCCCGCCAGCCCCGCCGGAGCCGGCGCTGCCGCCGTCGCCCGAGCTGCCGCCGGTGCCGCCGGTCCCGACCGCGCCGCCGGTGCCGCCGTCGCCGCCGTGGCCGCCGCTGCCGCCGAGCCCGGCGTTCTTGATGATGAAACTGCCGTCGTCGGCGAGGCCGTCGCCGCCTTGACCACCGGCACCGCCGCCGCCAGCAAGCCCGCCGCTGCCATTCGTGGCGTCGAAAACGGCGTGGCCACCGGCACCACCGGCGCCGCCGGCGCCGCCGCTGCCGCCGAAGCCAGCGAATAACCCGCTGGCCCCACCAACGCCGCCCTGCCCGCCTTGCCCGCCTTGGCCGCCGTCCCCACTGGTATGGCCGCTGTGGGTGGTGGCGCCGCCCTGACCGCCGGCACCGCCCTGGCCGCCTTGACCGCCGACACCGCCGGTGTCGTTGTAGTCCGAGGCGAAGGTGTCGCGACCGCCGGGGGCGACCGCGCCGCCGACGCCGCCTTGTCCACCGGCGCCGCCGGCCCCACCGGCGGTGGCGTTGTCGCTGCCGCTGTCGGCAAAGCCGGCGCCGCCCTGGCCGCCGAGTCCGCCGGCACCGCCCTTGCCCCCATTGCCGCCAGTGCCGAGCAGCGCGGGGTTGGCGCCGCTGGCACCGCCGGCCCCACCGGCGCCACCCGCGCCACCGGTGCCGCCATCCACACCGCCCACGGCGCCCGCGGTACCGGTACCGCCCGCCGCACCGGCCCCGCCGTCGCCGCCTGTTCCCGCGGTGCCGAACATCAACTGCCTGTTGGCGCCGCCGGCCCCGCCGGCCCCGCCTGCCCCGCCGGCTCCAGTCGTGGCGTCCGCCCCCGCGCCGCCGGCACCACCGTTGCCGCCGTACCCAGCGCCCAATAGCCCACCGCCAAATAGCCCACTGGCCCCGCCCGCGCCGCCGGCACCACCGTTGCCGCCGGGCGTCGCCGCGCCTCCGCCGGCCCCGCCGTTCCCGCCGTGACCCAAGAGGAAAGCGGAGCCGCCCTTGCCGCCGGCGCCACCGGCAGCACCGGACCCACCGTTGCCGCCGTTGCCGAACAGCCAGCCGCCGTCGCCGCCGTTGTCTCCGGTGCCCGCCGCCCCATTGGAGCCGTTGCCGAACAGCGGCCGACCCGTCAGCGTCTTCCACGGCGACAACAGGTCCGCCAAGCCCTGCAGCGGCGACGCGTTGGCCGCCTCGGTGGCCGCGTACGCGTGCGCACCGGCGCCCAACGTTTGGGTGAACTGGTCATGAAAGAGCGCCACTTGCGCGCTGAGCGCCTGATACTCCTGGGCGTAGGCGCCAAACAACTTGGCGATCGCCGCCGACACCTCATCCTCGCCGGCGGCCAGCACTTCCGTCGTCGACGCCGCGGCCGACGCGTTGGCGTCCCGGATCGTCGATCCGATCCCGCCCAAGTCCGCCGACGCTGCCGCCAAAGCTTCTGGCGCCGCGATCACATATGACGACATCTCGCCCCCGTCTCCATCTCCGCCTGGGAATCGTCACTCGCAACGGGGTAGACGGGCTGAGTAGTGCAGTACTGCAATTTCGCCCGCATTCGCGGCGGTACTCGGTAGTCCGGCTCCAACGCCGGCTACGACGAGCCGGCTTCTCCGTCCTCGCCGATCAGACCGCCCTTGCCGCCGGCCCCGCCCGCGCCCGTCGTCGGGCCGACGCCCCCGCCACCGCCGTTGCCGCCATTGCCAAGGAACGCGGCGTTGCCGCCGGCCCCGCCGTGGCCTCCCGGCCAGTAAACCGGCTCTCTCCAACCGGTGCCGCCGGTGCCGCCGTTGCCGATCAGCCCAGCAGTGCCACCTTTGCCGCCGTCCCCACCGTGACCGCCCAGGCCGCCTAGCTAATCCCGCCGCCGCCGCCGGCCCCGCCGGAACCGGAGATCGCGCCGCCGTTGCCGCCACCGCACGCCGGCGTGCATCTGGGATCGACCCGGCGGCCTCTACCGGTACCGCCGATGCCGAAAGTCCCTGGTTCCCGCCTTTGCCGCCCGACATCAACCAGGGGGAAAGGATCGTCTACAGCGCGTCGGATCTGGCCGCCGCGGCTCGGTGCGAGTACGCGCTGTTGCGGGACTTCGACGCGAAACTCGGCCGGGGTCCCGCGGTCAGCTGACGACGATCTGCTGGCGCGAACCGTCACTCTCGGCAACGAACACAGCGACGCCGGCTCGACCGGCTGCGCGACGAGTTCGGCGATCGGATCGCCGTAATCGGCCGTCCGGCATACACACTCGCGGGGCTGACCGCCGCCGCCGAGGCGACCCGGCGCGCCATCGCCAACCGCGCCCCGGTGGTGTATCAGGCCGCGATGTTCGACGGCCGTTTCATCGGTTTCGCCGATTTCCTGGTGCGCGACGGCGATCACTACCGGGTCACCGACACCAAGCTGGCCCGCTCCCCCAAGGTCCCCGCGTTGCTGCAACTGGCGGCCTACGCCGACACGCTGGCCCACGCGGGTGTCCCGGTGGCACCGGAGGCCGAGCTGGAACTCGGCGACGGGACGGTAATCCGGCGATCGCCTGTGCGACCTGATTCCGGTGTATCAATCCCAACGCACGCTGGTGCAGCGCGTGCTCGACGAGCACTATGCCTCCGGTGCCGCGGTGCGCTGGAACGACGAGCGGGTGGGAGCGTGTTTGCGTTGTCCGCTGTGCAACGAACAACTGCGCGCAACCGACGATCTGCTGTTGGTCGCCGGAATGCGGATAAGCCAGCGGGACAAGCTCATTGAGGCGGGGATCAGCACCTTCGCCGAGCTTGCCGAGCATTGCGGGCCGGTGCCCGACCTGGCTCCCAGCGCGCTCGGCAAATTGACCGCCCAGGCCAAACTGCAAGTGCTGCAGCGCGATACCGGTGTTCCGCGGTATGAGATCGTCGACCCGCAGCCGCTGACCCTGTTGCCCGAGCCCGACCCCGGCGACCTGTTCTTCGACTTCGAGGGCGACCCGCTGTGGACGCGCCGACGGCCGCGACTGGGGTCTGGAATATCTGTTCGGCGTCCTGGAGGCGGCCCGGCGAGGACCTTTCGCCCGCTGTGGGCGCACGACCGGGTAAACGAACGCAAGGCGCTGACCGATTTCCTGGCGTTGGTGGCCAAGCGCCGCAAGCGCCGGCCCAACATGCACATCTACCACTACGCGCCGTACGAGAAGACGGCGCTGTTGCGGCTGGCCGGACGGTACGGCGTCGGCGAGGACGAGGTCGACGACTTGCTGCGCAACGGCGTGCTGGTTGACCTGTATCCGTTGGTGCGTAAGAGCATTCGCGTGGGCGCGGAGTCGTGCAGCCTGAAGGCGCTCGAGCCGCTGTATATGGGCGCGCAACTGCGATCCGGTGACGTCACCACCGCCACCGACTCCATCACCTCCTACGCCCGCTACTGCGACCTGCGGTCCGAGGGCCGCCTCGACGAGGCCGCAACCGTGCTCAAGGAGATCGAGGAGTACAACCACTACGACTGCCGGTCCACTCGCGAACTGCGCGATTGGCTGCTGATGCGCGCCTGGGAAGCCGGTGTCACACCGATTGGCGTGCAACCGGTTCCCGACGTCGGCACCATCGAAGACCATGACCACTTGGCCGCGAAGCTGGCGGCTTTCACCGGAGACGGCGCCGTCGGCGACCGGACGCCCAAGCAGACCGCCGTCGCCCTGGTGGCCGCCGCGCGGGGCTACCATCGGCGCGAGGACAAGCCGTTCTGGTGGGCGCATTTCGACCGGCTGAACTTTCCCGTCGACGAATGGGCGGATAACACGGACGTCTTCGTCGCCGACGACGTGTCGGTCACCGTCGAATGGCACACACCGCCGCGCGCCCGCAAGCCGCAGCGACGGGTGCGGCTGCACGGTGAACTGGCGCGTGGCGACCTTGCTCGGCAGGTGTTTGCGCTCTACGAGCCGCCGGCGCCCTCCGGCATGACCGACAGCCCCGACCGCCGGGCGGCGGCCCACGCCGAGGTGGTCGAGGCCGACGACCCCGGCGTGCCCACCGAAGTGGTGATCCGGGAACGAACAGGCAAGGACGGCAACATTTTTCACCAGCTACCGTTCGCGCTCACCCCTGGGCCGCCGGTGTCGACCACGGCCCTGCGGGATTCGATCGAGTCGACGGCGGCTGCCGTGGCAGCCGGGTTGCCGCGACTCCCCCGCACCGCGCTCGTCGACATGCTGCTGCGACACCCGCCCCGCACCCGCAGCGGCGCCGGGCTACCGCGCAGCACCGACGTGGTCGCCGACATCACCGCCGCCGCGCTGGACCTGGACTCGTCGTACCTGGCGGTGCACGGCCCACCCGGGACCGGCAAGACGCACACCGCCGCACAGGTGATCCTGCGGTTGGTCACCGAACATTGCTGGCGCATCGGCGTTGTCGCGCAGTCGCACGCCGCGGTGGAGAACCTGCTGGACTGTGTGATCGACGCCGGGCTGGATCCGCTGAGGGTCGCGAAGAAGCGGTACGAGCACAGCGCCGCGCGCTGGCAGGAGATCGACGGCAGCGAGTACGCGGCGTTTATCGCCGACCACGCCGGGTGCGTGATCGGTGGTACCGCATGGGATTTCGCCAACGGCAATCGGGTGGTCCCGGGGAGCTTGGACCTGCTGGTGATCGACGAGGCGGGCCAGTTCTGTTTGGCCAACACCATCGCGGTGGCACCCGCGGCGGCGAATCTGCTGCTGCTCGGCGACCCGCAGCAGCTGCCGCAGGTCAGTCAGGGCACCCATCCCGAGCCGGTGAACACGTCCGCGCTGGATTGGCTGGTTGACGGTCAGCGCACACTGCCCGATGAGCGGGGCTACTTCCTGGACCTCTCCTACCGGATGCATCCGGCGGTGTGTGCCGCGGTCTCCAGGTTGTCCTACGAGGGCAGGCTGCATTCGTATGCCGAGCGCACCGCCGCGCGCCGCCTCGACGGGTGTCAACCCGGTGTGCACGTGGTTGCCGTTGGCCACCAAGGTAATTCGACCGATAGCCCGGAGGAGGCCGACGCGGTCGCGGCCCAGATCGAGCAGCTGCTCGGCGCGATGTGGACCGACGAACACGGCAGCCGGCCGTTGGCCGCCTCCGATGTGCTGGTGCTGGCGCCGTATAACGCCCAGGTGGCGCTGGTGCGCCGGCGGTTGGCGGCGGCCGGGCTGGACGGGGTCCGCGTCGGAACGGTGGACAAGTTCCAGGGCGGGCAGGCGCCGGTGGTCTTCATCTCGATGACGGCATCGTCGATCGATGACGTGCCACGCGGAATGTCGTTTCTGCTGAACAGGAATCGGCTCAACGTGGCCGTCAGCCGGGCGCAGTACGCGGCGGTGATCGTGCGCTCGGAGGCGCTGACCGAGTACCTGCCCGCCACCCCCGCCGGACTGGTCGACCTCGGCGCGTTCCTGGCCCTGACCGACGTGCATTAGGCGCGGCTGAGCCGCCCAATCGGAGGTGTTAGGGAGGCGGATTCCCTTTGCCGCCGTCGGTGCCGGCGCTGCCATTGTTCGTGCCGGTGCCCACACCGCCGCCGCCGCCGCCGAAGCCGCCGAGCGCACCGCCGTTGCCGTCGCCGCCTGTACCACCGTTGGTGCCGTTACCACCGTCGCCTTGCACACCGGTACCGCTGCCCGCCCCGCCGTCACCGCCGGAGCCACCACCCCCGCCGTCACCGCCACCGCCACCGATGGCACCACCGTTGCCACCGTTGGTGGCCGCGCCGCCGTCGCCGCCCTTACCGCCGTTGAAGTCGCCCAACGGGTCACCGGCCCCGCCGGTACCGCCATTGCCGCCAGTACCGCCCATGCCGCCCTTACCGCCGGTACCCGCGGCCCCCGCACCGGTGCCCGACGCGCCACCGTCCGCGGCAGCACCAGCGTCACCACCCTTACCGCCGGTACCGCCGTCGCTGTTGACACCCGTCGTACCCGAACCGCCCTGGCCGCCACCACCGCCGCTACCGCCGGCGCCGCCGCCGCCGTTGCTGCCGTCGTCGCTGCTACCTCCGGAGCCGCCCTGAGCGCCCGCGCCACCATGGCCACCGGCCGCCCCGGTGCCATCCAGACCAGCACCCCCGGCACCGCCGCTGCCACCGGCACCGCCTTGGCCGCCGGTGCCGGTACCCATGCTGCCGCCGCTGCCCGCGTTGCCACCATTACCGCCCAAAGCGCCGGCGGCACCATCGCCGAACGTGTCACCGGCAACACTGTTCGTGCCGCCGCTGCCGCCGCTGCCGCCGTTGCCGCCGGCACCACCGTCTCCGTTGACGCCAGTCGAGTCACCGGCGTTGCCGCCGGCGCCGCCCCCGCCGCCGGCACCGGCCTTGCCGGCCGTACCACCGTGGCCGCCGGTGCCCGCGTTGCCGCCGTTACCGCCCGAGGAACCATCGCCACCCGTGCCACCGTTGCCGCCGGCAGCGCTGTTAGCGGCCCCGTCGCCGCCCTTGCCGCCCGCGGTGCCGTTGCCGCCGTTGCCGTTGAGACCGGTGGCGTCACCGGCATTACCGCCGTTGCCGCCGTTGCCGCCGTGGTGGCCGTCGGCGTTGATCACGCTGCCGCCGTCTTGCCCGGTGCCGGCGGCGCCGTTACCGCCATTACCGGCGGTGCCGGCATTGCCGCCATTGCCGCCGTTGCCGCCGACGCCGCCGGTGCCGGCGTTGCCGCCGGTGCCGCCGTCACCGCCGCCGGAGGACTCAATGCCCTCGCCGCCGCTGCCGGCGTCGAAGCTGCCGACGCTGTCGTTGCTGTTGCCACCGCGGCCGCCGGCCCCGCCATTGCCGTTGGTGCCGCCGTTGCTGTTGCCGCCGACCCCGCCGTCGCCGCCGTAGCCGCCCTCGTTGCCAAAGATGTTGGTGCCTGGGAGGCCTTTGCCGGCGTCGCCGGCGTCGCCGCCCGCGCCGGCGTTGCCGCCCGAAGCGCCCACACCGGTGCCGGCGCCGCCGTTGCCGCCGCTGCCGCCGTTGCCGCCGCTACCGCCAAGACTCAGGACGCTGGGGTCGAGGGGCCCGGTGGTCGCGTCAGCGCCGTTGGCGCCGGCGGCACCGGTGCCACCCGTTCCGCCGCCGGCGAAGCCGTCGCCGCCGCTGCCGCCGGCGCCGCCGGCGCCGCCGCTGCCGCCGACGGTGACCATCCCGCCTTTGCCGGGTCACCGCCGGCCCCTGCGACGCCGCCGTTGCCACCGTTGCCGCCGACGCCGCCGTTGACGAAGTCGGCGCTGCCACCATCGCCGCCACCGCCACCGGAGCCGCCGAAGCCGCCCACGGTCGTGCCGGCGGCGTCGACATCGCCGCCGGTCCGCCGGCGCCGCCGGCGCCGCCAGTTCCGGCGTTGCCGCCCGCGGCCCCGGCGCCAGTGCCGGCACCGCCATTGCCGCCCTGGCCGCCTTGGCCGCCAAAGCCGCCCTGGGTCCTGCCGCCGCCGCTGCCGTTGCCGTTGTCGGCGCCGTGACCGCCCATGCCGCCGTTGCCGCCTTTGCCGCCGCCAGCGACGCCGTCCCCGCCAGTGCCGCCCGCGCCGCCGATGCCGGCGCCGTTACTGTTGCTCAGCGCATTGACGCCGTCGACATCGCCGCCCGCGCCGTCGCCGCCGCCGGCGCCCCCGGTACCACCGGCGCCGCCCATGGCCCCAGCCCCGGTGCCGGTGCCGCCATTGCCGCCCTGGCCGCCGGAGCCGCCACCGCCGCCGGTGCTGACGCTTTGGTCGCCGTTGCCGCTACCGCCCGCGCCGCCTTGGCCGCCTTGGCCACCTTGACCGCCGGAACCACCGCCGGCGACGCCGTCGCCGCCAGTGCCGCCAGTGCCGGCGTTTCCTCCGGTGCCGCCGATGCTCTGGTTCTGGGTGACGACACTGCCGGCGTCGCCGCCGTTGGCACCGTCGCCGCCGCCCCCGGCGTTGCCGCCCACGGCCCCAGCGCCGGTGCCGGCACCGCCATCGCCACCATTACCGCCTTGGCCGCCAAAGCCGCCCTGGCTGGTGCCGGCAGCGGCGTCGCCGGCACCGCCGCCCTTGGCACCCGCACCACCCTCGCCACCGGCGCCACCGCCCGCGAAGCCGGTGCCGCCGTTGCCGCCTTGGCCGCCGGAGCCACCGCCGCCGCCGACGCTGGAATCGCCCGAGCCGGCTTCGCCGCCCACACCGCCGACGACGCCGCCGCCGCCTTTGCCGCCTACGCCGGCGATGCTCTGGCCGCCGTTGCCGCCACCGCCGCCTTGGCCGCCTTGGCCGCCGTCGCTCTCGGAATCTGCGCCGACATTGCCGCCGCTACCGCCGGCGCCCGCGACGCCGCCCGCGCCGCCGGCGCCGCCCACGGCTCCAGCGCCAGTGGCGGTACCGCCGTTGCCGCCTTGGCCGCCGTTGCCACCACCGCCGCCCTGGCTGCCGCCTGCGTCGGTGGTGACGTCGCCGGCATTAGCGCCGTTGCCGGCCATGCCGCCGGCGCCCCCGGCGCCACCGCCGGTCAAGCCGGTGCCGCCGTCTCCGCCGGCGCCGCCGTCACCACCGCCTCCGGCATTGCTGAACCGGACGCCGGTGCTGGCGCTGCTGCCCGTGCCGGGGCTGCCGCCGGCGCCGCCGACGCCACCGGCACCGCCTGCGCCGCCGACGCCGTAGGTGCTCTGGCCGCCAGTGCCGCCGTTGCCGCCGCCGCCCCCGTTACCGCCGTTGGTCGGCAACGATCGTCGGCGGTGCCGCCGGTACCGCCCGCGCCACCCTCGCCACGGCGCCGGCATTGCCGCCCGCGGCGCCAGCGCCGGTGCCGTTACCGCCGTTGCCGCCTTGGCCGCCTTGGCCGCCATTGGTGGCAACGCTGAAGCCGCCGTTGGTGACGCCCTCGTTGCCGTTGCCGCCGGCACCGCCGACGCCACCGTCGCCACCCGTGCCGCCGCCGGTGAAGCCGTCGCCGCCATTGCCGCCGACACCGCCTTCCCCACCTTGGATGCGGGCCGAGAGCTTATTGCCGTTGCCGATGCCGCTGTTGCCGGCCGCGCCGCCCTGGCCGCCCCCGCCGCCAGCTCCGCCGACGCCGGTGACGCCGGTGCCGCCGGTGCCGCCGCTACCACCTTCGCCGCCACCGCCGCCACCGCCGGCGACGGAGCTGGGGCCGGTGCTCGACGTGTCCCCGCCGGTGCCGCCTTGTCCGCCCTGGCCGCCTTTGCCGCCCACACCGCCGTCGGTCGCACCGATGCCGCCGTTGCCGGCGTGCCACCGGCGCCGCCCGTCCGCCGCCGCTGCCAGGGCGACCATTCGGGTTGGGGCCGTCACCGCCGCCGCCGGCATTGCCACCGACGCCGCCGTCACCGCCGGCAGCGCCGACGCCGCTCAAGCTGGCGCCACCAGTCCCGCCAGCGCCGGCCTGGCCACCGTTGCCGCCCGTGCCGCCGCCGCCTTTGGCAGGGGCACTCGCGTCGATCGTGATGCCGCCACCCGCGCTGGTGCTACCGGCGGACGCGGCGCCCGCCGCGCCGCCGGCAGCGGCCCCGGCGTTACCGCCCTGGCCGCCAGTGCCACCGTCACCACCGTGCCACCCACGCCGCCGGTCGCGCCACTGCCACCCGCGCCGGCGTTTCCGCCCTGGCCGCCAGTGCCGCCGGTGCCGCCGACATGGTTCACGTCGGTGGCGCCACCGCTAGCGGCGTTGCCGCCCATGCCACCATCACCGCCCTTGCCAGCGATCCCGCCCGTACCGACGGTCCCGGCGTTGCCGCCCAGACCCCCGTTGCCGCCGCTGCCGCCGTTGCCGCCGTTGCCGCCGTGGATGCCATTGGCGGTCTCGTCGATACCGGCGCCACCGGCGCCACCGACACCACCGACGCCACCCGCCCCGCCGCCACCGGCGGTCGCGGCAGCATCGCCAGCGTTGCCACCCGCCCCGCCGAAACCACCATTGCCCGCAGCACCGCCAAGGGCGCCCGCACCACCGGCGCCACCACCACCGCCGACGCCTCCGGCACCGCCGACGCCACCGGCCCCAGCAGCCCCACCCAGCAGCGACTGGTTGACCCCGCCCGCCCCACCATTACCGCCGTTACCGCCGTTACCGCGGCCCCCCAGCTACGCCGGACAAGGTCGCGTTCGACACCCCATCGGTGCCGCCCCGCCCGCGCCGCCGGCTCCGCCGTTGCCGCCATTGCCCCCGCCCAGCAGCCCATAAGCCCCCCGGGCCCCACCAGCACCACCGGTACCCCCAGCGCCGGTCGAGTTCCCCCCGGCACCCCCATTACCGCCATGACCGAACAGGGCCGCCGACCCACCGGCCCCGCCCGCGCCACCATTGACACCCGTGGTCCCCGACCCGCCACTGCCGCCGTTACCCCACAGCCACCCGCCATTGCCGCCGGCCAGACCAGAACCCGCCGCCGCATCCGCACCATCACCGAACAACGGGCGCCCCGTCAGCGCCTTCCACGGCGACAACAAGTCCGCCAGGCCCGCCAACGGCGAAGCATTCGCCGCCTCCGCGGCCGCATAGCTTGACCCAGCCGAGCCCATCAACTGCACAAACTCGGCATGAAACGCCGCCGCCTTGGCGCTGAGCGCCTGAAAATCCTGCGCGTGGCTACCAAACAACCGCGCAATCGCCGCCGACACCTCATCCTCAGCCGCCGCCACAATCCCCGTCGTCGACGGCGCCGCCGCCGACGTCGCCTGGCCGATCGCCTCCCCGATGCCACTCAAATCCGTTGACGCCGAAGCCAAAACCTCCGGAGCGGCAATCAGGAAAGACGACATCTTGGACTCCCATCACCTCAGGGCAACACACAACCAAGAAAAGCCCGCAACGTGGCGCAGCGAACTGTACAACGCGTCAATCCGGGTTGTGACCGATTTCACAAATGAATCTCATGCCTTGCGCAAATCTCGGTGCGACCGGCCGCGACGGGTCGGGCCCGCTGCCTCGTTACGGAGATCCGTCGGGGCCCTGTGAGCCATCGGTGCCGCCCGTTCCGGGCGGCGCCGACGAGGATCTGCGCCACGTCGACGCCGCACCGTTCCGACGGCGCCGGCCGCGGTTAGCCGCACGGGGCTGCTAATGCCTTTCCGCCACAAGGTAATTCGATCGATAGCCCGGAATCCCGTTCCCACTCAACAGGAATCGGCTCAACGTCGACATCGGCCGGGGCCCCAGACCTGCCCGGGCACCCCGCCGGTCCGGTGGACTTGGGCGCGTTCCTGGCGCTGACCGGCGCACGTCAGGCGCGGTTAAGCCTCCCACTCCGACTGGCTACGGACTCCCGTTGCCGCCAGCCTGGCCGTCCTGGCCATTCTGGCCGCCGGGATTGGTGCCGGTGCCCTTGGGCCCCAAGGCACCGCCGGTGCCGCCGTTCGCGCCGCTGTCGCCGTTGCCGCCTTTACCGCCGTTGGCACCGTTACCGCCGTTCCCGCCATTGCCGCTGCCGAGGGCCGTCCCGCCAGCACCGCCTCCGCCGCCGCTGCCGCCGTTACCGCCGGTACCGTGGGTGGCGCCGCCGTCGCCGCCGACGCCGCCCTGGCCGCCGTTGCCGCCGAGGCCGCCGCTGAAGGTGCCTTCGCCAGGCCCGCCCTCGCCGCCGGTGCCACCGGTACCGCCAGTGCCACCGCCGCCGCCGGTGCCCGCGGTACCGGGTCCGGTGCCCGCGGCGCCACCCTTACCCGCATTGCCGCCGGCACCACCCAGTCCGCCGGTGCCGCCTGCGCTGCTAGCACCCGCCACACCAACGCCGCCCTGGCCGCCGCCACCACCGTTCCCGCCGCCGCCACCGCTGCCGTTGGTGCCCTCGCCGCTACCACCGGAGCCACCCTGGGCGCCAGCACCGCCCTGGCCGCCGGCCGCGCCGGTGCCGTTCACACCAGCACCTCCGCTGCCGCCGCTGCCGCCCATACCGCCGCCGCCGCCGGTACCGCCGATGCCGCCGGTACCCGCGCTGCCGCCGTTGCCACCGAGGGCACCGTCGGCACCCTGGCCGCTGGCAAGAGTCCCAGTGCCCGTGCCGCTGCCGCCGTTGCCGCCATTGCCGCCGGCACCACCGGCGCCGCCGTTGCCGTTGGTGTCGGTGGCGCTAAAGGCGTTGCCGCCGGTGCCGCCGGTGCCGCCGGCACCGGCCGTGCCGGCCGTACCACCGTGGCCGCCGGTGCCCGCGTTGCCGCCGTTGCCGCCCGCGGCACCGTAGCCGCCCGCGCCGCCGCTGCCCACGGCAGTGCCGCCGCTGCCGCCGCTGCCGCCGTTGCCGCCGTTGGCGCCGGCGGTGCCGTTGCCGCCGTTGCCGTTGAGGCCGGTCGCGTCACCGGCGTTGCCGCCGTTGCCGCCGCTGCCGCTTTCGCCGCCGTAGCTGTAGCTGTTGCCACCGTTTTGGCCGGTGCCAGCGGCACCGTCGCCGGCGTTGCCCGCGGTGCCGGCGTTGCCGCCATTGCCGCCGTTGCCGCCGACACCGCCGGTGCCGGCGTTGCCGCCGTTGCCGCCGTCGCCGCCGTCATAGGCATCGCCGCCGCCGAAGCCGGCGGCGCTGTTGCCGCCCTGACCGCCGGCCCCGCCGTTGCCGTTGGTACCGGTGCCGGTGCCGTTGCCGCCGACCCCGCCATCGCCGCCGCGACCGCCCTCTTCGCCGTAGACCAGGTGGCCGGAGACGGTGGTGCCCGCGTTGCCGCCGGCGCCACCGGCGCCGGCGTTGCCGCCCGTGGCGTTGGTACCGATGCCGTTACCGCCGTTGCCGCCGGTGCCGCCCCAGCCGCCCCAGCCGCCGTAGTTGTTGCCGTTGGGGTCTGTAGTTGCGGCGGTCAAGTTGCCGCCGGCACCGCCAGCGCCACCGGCGCCGCCGGCCCCACCGCCAGCGAAGCCGTTACCGCCTGTGCCGCCGCCGCCGCCACCGCCGCCGCCCTCGGCGTAGGTCCACGTGTCTGCTGTGCCTGCCGCGCCGGCAGCGCCACCGGCGCCGCCGTCGCCGCCCTTGCCGCCGACGCCACCGTTGACGAGGTTGGTGGTGCCGCCATTGCCGCCGTTGGCGCCGTAGCCACCCTCGCCGCCGTCGCTTTCGGAATTTGTGCCCGAAGCAGTGCCGCCGTCGCCGCCGGCACCACCGGCGCCGCCTTGGCCGCCGGCGCCGCCCGCGGCCCCAGCGCCGGTGCCGTTACCGCCAAGGCCGCCTTGGGCGCCGTAGCCGCCATAGCCGCCCGCGCTGTAACTGTAAGTGCCGGTTGCGCTTCCGCCAGTGCCGCCTTGGCCGCCGGCACCGCCGGCACCGCCCGCGCCGCCGCCACCGACGCCGTCCCCGCCACCGCCGCCTTGGCCGCCGTTGCCGCCGTCAAGCCGCCGTAGCTCTCGGCGTCGTAGCCGGTAGCAGTGCCGCCGGTTCCGCCGGCGCCGCCTTGGCCGCCGGCGCCACCTTGGCCGCCGATGGCCCCGGCGCCAGTGCCGTTCCCGCCCTGGCCGCCTTGCCCGCCTTAGCCGCCGTAGCCGCCCAAGCTCTCGATGCAGCCATTGTGCGACGGGATTAGTGGCCGTTCCGCCGCTGCCGCCTTTGCCGCCGATACCCCCTGCGCCGCCCGCGCCGCCGCCACCGACGCCGTTTCCGCCAGTGCCACCGTTACCGCCGTCGCCGCCGTGTTCGGCAAAGCTGTAGCCAGATATGCCGTCAACATTGCCGCCGTTACCGCTGGCGCCGCCGGCGCCGCCGGCGCCGGCTTGGCCGCCGATGGCCCCAGCGCCAGTGCCGTTACCGCCATTGCCGCCTTGGCCGCCTTGACCGCCATAGCCGGCCTGGCTGTAGCCGTTGGTGGCAGTGTCGGATCCGGCGTTGCCGCCATTGCCGCTAATTCCGCCTGCCCCGCCGTCGCCACCCTTGCCGCCGCCACCGAGGCCATTCCCACCGGTGGCTCCTTGGCCGCCTTGGCCGCCGTCGCCGCCGTAGCTCGAGGAATTGTGCCGGAAACATTGCCGCCGCTGCCGCCTTGGCCGCCGGCGCCGCCGGCACCGCCTTGGCCGCCCACGGCCTGGGCGCTAGTGCCGTTACCGCCAATGGCGCCTTGGCCGCCTTGGCCCCCTTGGCCGCCATGGCTGGAGCTTCCGTCGGTGGCGGTGTCCAGGCCATTGCCGCCGAGACCGCCGACGCCGCCGTCACCACCCTTGCCACCGCCGAGGAAACCGCCGGCGCCGAGGGCGCCGTTGCCGCCTAGACCGCCCTGGCCGCCCTGGCTGTTGTCGCCCAGGCCCCCGTCGCCGGCATTTCCACCGCCGCCGCCGGTGCCACCCGCGCCGCCGATCAGGCCGAGGCCGCCACGCCCGGCGTTACCGCCGGTGCCGCCGCCGCCGCCGGCGCCGGCGCTATAGCCCGAGTCAGCCCCGCCACCGCCACCAGCCTTGCCGCCGCCGCCCCCGTCACCGCCCTGGCCGCCGATTTCTGCCGTGCCGACAGTTCCGGCGTTGCCGCCGAGGCCCCCGTTGCCGCCAGTGCCGCCGCCACCGCCCTGGCCGCCGGGCGTGGCGAAGTTGGTCTCGTCAAAACCGGTGCCGCCGGTGCCGCCGGTACCGCCGACACCGCCGGTACCGCCGCCGCCGGCGGCGGCCAGGGCGTTACCGGCGTTGCCGCCATTGCCGCCGGCACCACCATTGCCCGCCTGGCCACCGTTCGCGCCGACGATGTTGAGGGAGGCGCCGTTGGCGCCATTGACCCCGCCGCCGCCAGTACCGCCGGTGCCGCCGGCACCACCGGCACCCGCCGTGCCACCGCTCGTTCCGATGGTGCCTGGCACGCCGCCGGTACCGCCGTTGCCTCCGGTACCGCCGTCTCCACCGTTGCTGGTCGTGGTGCCGATACCGCCGGTGCCGCCTTGGCCGCCGCCGCCACCCGCCCCGCCGTTGCCGACCGTTGCGCCGGCATCACCGGCGTTGCCGCCGTTGCCGCCGCTACCACCATTGCCCGCGTTGCCGCCGAGCGCGGTGGCACCGGCGTCGCCGCCGGTCCCGCCGCCGCCGCCGGCGCCCCCGTCGCCGCCCGCCCCGCCGCCGCTGTTCGGCCCGCTGAGCATCGCGTTGTTGGCCCCACCGGCCCCACCATTGCCCCCATTGCCACCATTGCCCCCGGCCCCGCCGGCCACGTTCGGCGACGCCGTGTTCGAGGTACCCGTCGTGCCGGTGCCGCCGGCGCCGCCGGTACCGCCGTCGCCACCGACAGCACTCAGCGATGCCAACGAATTATTGGCACCGCCAGCACCGCCATTACCCCCATTGCCGCCGGCACCACCGGACCCGCCGGCACCGCCATTGCCGCCGTTACCGCCACCGAGCAGCCCATTGGCACCCCCGGCCCCACCGTCACCACCGGTCCCGCCCACCCCGGTGGCGTTACCGCCGGCCCCGCCATTGCCGCCGTGGCCGAACAAGGCCGCTGATCCGCCGGCCCCGCCCGCCCCACCATTGACACCGGTGGTGCCCGACCCACCATTGCCGCCATTACCCCAAAGCCACCCGCCGTTGCCACCGGCCAGCCCGCTGCCGGCCGCCGCATCGGCGCCATCACCGAACAGCGGCCGCCCGGTCAACGACTGCCACGGCGACAACAGATCCTGCAGACCCTGCAGCGGCGAGGCATTCGCCGCCTCGGCGGCCGTGTACGCGGCACTCGCCGATCCCATCGCCTGCACAAACTGGGCATGAAACGCCGCCGCCTTGGCGCTCAGCGCCTGAAAATCCTGCGCATGGCTGCCGAACAACTGCGCAATCGCCGCCGACACCTCATCAGCGGCCGCCGCCACAATCCCCGTCGTCGACGGGCCCGCCGCCGACGTCGCTTGTTTGATCGCCTCCCCGATCCCACTCAGATCCGTAGACGCCGAAGCCAAAACCTGCGGAGCGGCAATCAGGAAAGACGACATCTTGGACTCCCATCACCTCAAGGCGACACACAACCAAGAAACCCGTTTCAAGAGGTGCACTTACTGTACGCATGTGAAACTAAAAAGTGTGACCTATTTCACACTGCAAATCATTCGCGGTGGATCGGGCCTGCGCTTCGGACAAAACAGTCGCGGCAGCGCGCAGCCGTCCCGAGCGCGCACTAGCCGGTGCTAACTCGATGTATGCAATAGCTTGCGCGCCGCGCGCAGCACTGTGGCCAAGCGCGCCGATGAATTCTCAAGCCAGCGCTGCCAGTTCTCATATTTAAATTCAATTCAAAGTCAAGGATCACCTCGCGGCTGCGATCCTCACGCGCCACGTGCAGGGACGGCTCAAATAGCCATTGTTTTGGCTAAGTAATAACAGTGACTCGGATAGCGGATCCAAGGGCCGCCGAGCTCTCGGAATTTGTGCCGTTGCCATTTGCCGCCCCTAGCCGCCCCAGCTCGCCCGAGGAGGACTTATCGCCAATTGCGTCGCCGACCGCACCGGCGCCAGTAGCCGGACCGATGGCCGCGTAAGCCAAGCCGCACTCGCAGGTGTTAGGGAGGCGGACTTCCGTTGCCTCCGACGCTGCCGGGGCCGCCATTGTTCGTGCCGGTGCCCCGCCGCCACCGGCGCCGCCGAAGCCACCGAGCGCACCGCCGTTGCCATCGCCGCCTGTACCGCCGTTAGTGCCGTTACCGCCATCACCTTGCACGCCAGTACCGCTGCCCCGCGGGTCTCCGCCGTCACCGCCGGAGCCACCGCCCCCGCCGTCGCCACCACCGCCGCCATAACACCACCATTACCACCGTTGCTGGCCGCGCCGCCGTCGCCGCCCTTACCGCCGCTGAAGTTGCCCGACGGGTCACCGGCCCCGCCGGTACCGCCGTTGCCGCCAGTACCACCCCTTCCGCCACTACCGCCGGTGACCGGCGGCACCCGCACCGGTGCCCGACAGCGCCACCCTCGCCGGCGTCACCACCGTCGCCGCCCTTGCCGCCGATACCGCCGTCGCTGTTCACACCCGTCGTACCCGAACCGCCCTGGCCGCCGCCACCGCCGCTGCCGCCGGTGCCGCCGCCGCCGTTGCTGCCATCGCTACTGCTACCACCGGAGCCGCCCTGGGCACCGGCACCACCATGGCCCCCGGCCGCGCCGGTGCCATCGACCCAGCACCCCCGGCACCGCCGCTGCCACCATCACCGCCTCTGCCGCCGGTGCCGGTACCCATGCGCCGCCGCTGCCCGCGTTGCCGCCGTTCCCGCCCACGGCACCGTCAGCACCCGTGCCACTGGCAAGGTCACCGTGCCAGTTCCACTGCCGCCATTGCCGCCGTTGCCGCCGCCACCACCGTTGCCGCCATCACCGTTGACGGCTGCCGGTATTACCGGCGTTGCCGCCGGTGCCACCGCTACCGCCGGCACCGGCCGTACCCGCGGCTCCCGCTGTGGCCGCCGTTGCCCGCGTTGCCGCCCTGGCCGCCGTCGCCGCCGTCGCCGCCGCGACCGCCGTCCATGCTGCCAGTGCTGCCGTCGGTGCTGCCACTGCCGCCGTTGCCGCCCTTGCCGCCAGCGGCGCCTTTGCCGCCGTCGCCGTTGAGACCGGTGGCGTCACCGGCGTTGCCGCCGTTGCCGCCATTGCCGCCGTGGCGGCCGTCGAAGTTGCCGCACTACCGCCGGCCCGGCCGGTGCCGTCCGCGCCGTTGCCGGCATTACCGGCGGTGCCGGCGTTACCGCCGTTGCCGCCGTTGCCGCCGACACCGCCGAACGCCTGGCCGGCGTCGCCGCCGGGCCGCCGTTGCCGCCGTTGTACGAATTAATGCCGGCCCAGTTTTGGCTGCCGAAGCTGTCGCTGCTGTTGCCGCCGTCGCCGCCGTTCCCGCCGTTGCCGTTGGTGCCGCCGTTGCTGGCGCCGCCGCCGTAGCCGCCGTCGCCGCCGACGCCGCCGGCATTGCCAACGACCGTCGTGCCGGCGCAGGCCCTTGCCGGCGTTGCCGCCGGCGCCGCCGTCGCCGGCGTTGCCGCCGTTGGCTGCCACACCGCTGCCCCTGTCGCCGCCGAAGCCGCCGTCGCCGCCCCGGCCGCCGTCGCCGCCGCTGCCGCCCGAACTTTGGGCGTTGGGGTCAGTGAGTCCGCCGAGGGCGTCCGCACCATTGGCGCCGGCGGCACCCTTGCCACCCGCGCCGCCGCCGGCGAAGCCGTCGCCGCCGGTGCCGCCGCTGCCGCCGTTGCCGCCATTGCCGCCGACGGTGATGAACGCCGCCTTTGCCCGGGGTGCCGGCGGCGCCCGCGGCGCCGCCGTCGCCGCCGTCGCCCCCTACGCCGCCATTGGTGACGTTTGCGAAGCCGCCGTTGCCGCCATCGCCGCCGCTCCCGCCGTTGCCGGCGGAGCTCCTGCCCTGACCGCCCGCGCTGCTGCTCGCGGTGTCGACGTCGCCGACGTGCCGCCGGCGCCGCGCCGGCACCGGCGTTGCCGCCGTTGGCCCCGGTGCCAGTGCCGGAACCGCCGTCGCCGCCCTGGCCGGCAGCCAGGAACTGGCGCGGGTTTCCACTCGCGCCGCCGCTGTTGCCGCCATCGCCGCCGTGGCCGCCCTGGCCTCCACCACCGGCCTGGCTCGTGCTTTGATCGATTTGATCAGCAGTGGAGATGCCATTGGCGCTACCGCTATTGCCGCCCTGGCCGCCCGCGCCGCCGACGCCACCCGTACCACCGCCACCGACGCCGCGGCCGCCAGTGCCGCCATCGCCGCCCCCGCCAGCGTCGCCGCCGTAGGTGGATGTATTAGCGCCGTCGGCGCCGCCGTCAACATTGCCGCCCGCGCCGCCTTCCCGCCGGCACCGCCCAGCATCGCCGCCCACGGCCCCAGCCCCCGACGCCGCCATCGCCGCCCTGACCGCCGTAGCCGCCACGGCCGCCGTAGCTGCTGCTTCCATCGCCGGTGCCGCTACCGCCATTGCCGCCCTGGCCGCCGACGCCACCGACGCCCCACGCCACCGCCACCGACGCCGCCGCCGCCAGTGCCGCCGCCGCCGCCGCCGCCGCCGAAGCCCCCGTCGCTTTCGGAACCTGGGCCGGACAACGGCGCCGCCAGAACCTGCGGCCCCGCCGGCGCCGCCGGCACCCGCGTTGCCGCCCACGGCCCCAGCCCCAGTGCCAATACCGCCATTGCCGCCTTGACCGCCGAAGCCGCCGTCGCCGCCGGAGCTGTAGCCTCCCCGTTGTTGGAGGAGGGCATTGGCGGTATTGCCGCCGCCGCCGCTTGTGGCGGTGACATCGGCGCCATTGGCGCCAGTGCCACCCACGCCACCGGCGCCACCGGCGCCCCCGCCAGTCAAGCCGTTGCCGCCGGCGCCGCCCTGGCCGCCGTCTCCGGCGCTGCCGCCGCCGGTGCTGAGGGCGGCTGTGCCGGTGCCGGCCCCGTCGCCGCCAGCGCCGCCGACGCCGCCATTGCCGCCCACGCCGCCAGCGCTGTTGCCGCCGGTGCCGCCCTGGCCGCCGCCGCCGCCGAAGCCGCCGAAGCTCCCGTTCGTTGCGTCGAGCCCCGGCACCGCCGCCGCCGCCGGCGCCGCCGGCGCCGGCGTTGCCGCCCGCAACGCCTGGGCCGGTGGCATTGCCGCCATTGCCGCCGGCGCCGCCGTTGCCGCCGAAGTAGCCCTGGCTAGTGGCGCCATCGGTGGAGCCGAGGCCGCCCTTGCCTCCAACGCCACCGTCGCCACCCGTGCCGGCGCCGGTGAAGCCGTCGCCGCCATCGCCGCCGGCGCCGCCTTGACCGCCTTGAGGACCTATGACGCGCATAGCCTGCGCAGCGAGTTCGGACTTGACGGCGCCGCCGTTCGCATCGCCGGTGCCGCTGTTGCCGGAGGCGCCGCCGGTACCGCCCACACCGCCGTTGCCGCCTACGCCGGTGGCGCCCGTGCCGCCACCGCCGCCGGCGCCGCCACCGCCGCCGTTGCCGCCAAAGCCGGCTGCGCCGCTGTCTACATTTTGATCACTGCTGAATATCTCGTTCCCGCCCGTGCCGCCTTGGCCGCCCTGGCCGCCATGGCCGCCTTGGCCGCCGTCGGTGACACCGACGCCGCCGCTGCCGGCATCGCCGCCGGCGCCGCCGACGCCGCCTGCGCCGGCGAAGGTGCGTGGGCCGAACTGGCTGATGCCTTCAGAAAGTTTCTGTTGGGCGATGACGCTGCCGCCATCGCCGCCGCCGGCACCGCCGCCGCCGCCGTTGCCACCCAGCCCGCCGTCTCCGCCGGCGCCGCCGGCGCCACTGGTGCCGACGCCGCCAGCGCCGCCAGCGCCGGCGTGTCCGCCGGCGCCGCCGAGGCCGCCGCCCTGCGGCGCACCGGTGGTGCCGCCACCGCCCCCGGTGCCACCGCCGCCACCGAGGCCGCCATCGCCGCCGGTCGGGCCATTGCCCCCGGCCCCGGCGTTACCGCCAGCGCCGCCCACGCCGCCATTCCCGCCAAGCTGGCCCACGTCAGCCGCACCACCGCCACCGGCGTCGCCGCCGTGGCCGCCATCACCACCCTTGCCAGCGATCCCGCCGCTGCCAACGGCGCCGACGTTGCCGCCAGCGCCGCCGTTGCCGCCGCCACCGCCGCTACCACCCAGCCCGCCGGTTTTGCCGGCGCCGGTTTGATCAATCCCGTCTCCGCCGAGACCACCAACGCCACCAACGCCACCGGCCCCACCACTACCGGCCACACCCAGCGCGTTACCGGCGCTGCCGCCGTTGCCGGCGCCACCGCCACTACCCGCATTGCCGCCGTTCGCCCCGGCGCCACCATCACCACCATTACCACCGCCGCCGCCGGCCCCACCCACACCACCGGCCCCGGAGCCATTGCCGTACGCGCTGGCCCCGCCAACACCGCCGTCACCGCCGTGACCACCGTTGCCCCCGGCACCGCCGGCCATCCCGGCCACCAACGCGTTGGAGGTGCCGGTAGCGCCGGCGCCGCCGGCACCACCCGCCCCGCCGGTCCCGGCCACACCAGTCGTCGCGTTGTTGGCCCCGCCGGCACCGCCCATCCCGCCGTTACCGCCAGCACCGCCCATCCCGCCGGCACCGCCGGAACCGCCATTACCGCCACCGAACATCCCATTACCGCCCCCGGCCCCACCGGCGCCGCCGGTACCACCGGCCCCCGTGGCGTTGCCGCCAGTCCCGCCGTTGCCGCCACTGCCCAAAAAGGCCGCCGACCCGCCAGCCCCACCCGCGCCGCCATTGACACCAGTGGTCCCCGACCCACCATTTCCGCCGTTACCCCACAGCCATCCACCATCACCACCGGCAGCTCCGGTACCGGCCGCCCCATCCGCGCCATTACCGAACAACGGCCGACCGGTCAGCGCCTTCCACGGCGACAACAAGTCCCCGATGCCCGCCAGCGGCGACGCATTCGCCGCCTCCGCGGCCGCATACGTGGCGCCGGCCGAGCCCATCAACTGCACAAACTGGGCGTGAAACGCCGCCGCCTTGGCGCTGAGCGCCTGAAAGTCCTGCGCGTGGCTGCCAAACAACTGTGCAATCGCTGCCGACACCTCATCGGCAGCCGCCGCCGCAATCCCCGTCGTCGACGGCCCCGCCGCCGATGTCGCTTGGCTGATCGCCTCCCCGATCCCGCTCAAATCCGTCGACGCCGAAGCCAAAACCTCCGGTGCAGCGATCAGAAAAGACGACATCTGGGCTCCCCTCACCTCACAAGCGACACATACCAAGAAAATCCGCGACGGCGGCGCAGCGAACTGTACCACGCGTCAATACGGATTTGTGACTGATTTCACAATTTCGCTGGACTTGCGACTCGAGTTACAGATGGGATTGCCGCGACCGGGCGCCACCGACGCGCGTTACAAGGAATGACGACCAGAGCCAGGGTCTGGCGAATCGGCGCGATAGTGCTTGTTGCGGGGAGCTTGGCCCCAACCGGGCGGGTCAGGCGCCGCGTGCGAACCACGCTGGGGTGTGGCCAGCAGCGGCGTAAACCAGTCGCTCTGGTGGGCCCCCGGCACAGAAGCGGTCTCTGCGATCGGGCTCAGCAGCCGATCGTCATCGGCGTGAACCCCGTCGTGGGCAAAGCCGATCGAGCCCGTTCGCGGCAACAAGGCGGGGCCCATGATTCCCGGGTGCACCCGCAGCGGCTCGGTGTCGGCCTCCTCCTCCAAGGTGTCGGCTTCCTGAAACAGGATGAGGGGTTCCCGAAGAAGTAGGTACTCGACATAGGGATCATCGTCGTAGTCGTCGTCGACAACGGAGTCATCCTCGGACACGGCCCGGCGGGTCGCCCACGGCAGCCTGAAGTCGACCAAAAACAATGCGGCGACGATGCCGAACAGCGCCATGAACGCCGGCAGCAGTACCGACTGCGACATAGCCGCCGAGAACGATTCGCGCAGAAATCCCGGCAGCTGCAGGCCGCTCTGCCCGACGGGCCCGGCTTGCCCAGCGCCTGAAGGCATCGCCGCACCGATCCGCCACGTCATGAACGCGGCCATACCGGCGCTGCCGAGCACCGCTCCGAGCTGCCGGATCGCGTTGTAGACACCAGAACTCGCGCCGGCCAGCTCCGGGGGCTGGTTGCGGGTCGCGGTGGCGGTCAGCGGAGACCACACACACGCCATCCCGGCACCCATCCCGGCGAACGGCACCAGCAGCCGCCAGATCGGCGTGCCCGGATCCATCTCGAACGACAGCCAGGTCAGCGAAACCGCCAGGGCCGAGAAGCCGAAACCGAGCACCGGCAGTGGATGGTGCCGGTCGACGATCCGGCCGGCAAGCGGCGCCAACACGCCACTGGCGATCGCCATCGGCGCGATCAGCACCGCCGACCGCGTCGGTGACAGCCCGCAAACCCCCTGCGCAAAAAAGGTCACCGGCAGCAGCATCGCCGTCGTCGCGAACGCGATGATGGCCACCCCGATGCAGCACACGCGGAAGTCCCGGTCGGCGAAAATGTCCAGCGGGATCAGCGGTTCACGGGTGTTGATGGCCTGCCAGTAGACGAACGCGGTCATCAGCCCGGCACCCGTGACGATCACCGCCCAAATCCCCGGGTCCCAATGGGCGGACTGGCCCTGCTGCAGCCCGTAGACGATGAGAGAACATGCCCGCCCCGGACAGCCCGACACCGATCAGGTCGAACCGGTGCGACTGGACGGGTAACACCGGGATCAGCCACACCCCCAGCGCCAGCCCGATGATGCCGATGGGGACGTTGACGAAGAAGATCCACTGCCAACCCAGCCCGTCGACGAGCAGGCCGCCGGCCAACGGGCCCACCAGGCTGGCGACACCGGCGGTCGCGCCCCACACGCTCGTCGCGACGCCGCGGCGCTGCGGCGGGAAGATCCGGGTGATCGTCGACAAGGTCTGCGGGGTGAGCACCCCGGCACCGACGCCTTGGACCACTCGAGCGGCGATCAGCATGGCGGCACTGCCCGACAGCCCACACCACACCGAGGCGAGGGTGAACACGGCCAGACCGATCAGGTAGAGGTTCTTGGGGCCGAACCGGTCGCCGAGTCGGCCGGCCACCAGCAACACCACCGCGTACCCCAACAAGTACGCGCTGGTCACCCATACCACCGCGTCGTATCCGATGCGTAAGTCGGCCATGATGGTCGGGTTGGCGATGGCGACGATCGTCGAGTCGACCATGATCATGAAGAAGCCGATCATCATCGCCCACAGCGTGTACCACGGGGTTTTCTTCCACCGATTGCCGGTGGGACTGGTGCGGCGTCTGCGACTGCGACCCGCGCGGCCCTCTTGGGTCCCGGGCCCGGACGTCCGAGCCGTCGTCATGTCCCGACCTCATTCACCTGGCTGCGGGGCGCACCGCCGGCAAGCGGAGTGGGCGCCCAGCAATACGGACGACAAACAGCACGCATCCACATTGACCCTATATCCGGCTCACATCATCCTCGGGGGGCAATTAGCTGCGTGACCCGCGGTCCGGCAAACGCGGGTTAGCCTAAGGAGACGCCATCCGCAGGAGAGGCAATATGAGCGCCAGACGAAAAAGGCACACACCGGACCAGCTGCCGGCCAACAACAACGGTCGACCCAAAGCGTCCGCGCGGGCATTGGCGCAGGTCATCGAACGTAGCGCGCGGATACAAGGCCCGGCGGCACAGGCCTATGTGGCCCGGCTGCGCCGTGCGCACCCCGGCGCCGGCCCCGCCGAGATCGCCGCCAAGCTGGAGAAGCGCTACCTGGCCACCTTGACGGCCAGCGGCGCGGCGGTGGGTTCGGTGGCGACGTTCCCCGGGATCGGAACCCTGACGGCGCTGTCAGCGGGCGCCGGGGAGACCGTGTTCTTCCTGGAGGCCACCGCCTTGTTCGTGCTGGCGACGGCCGAGGTATACGGCATCCCCGCCGATCACCGGGAGCGCCGCCGCGCTCTGGTGCTGGCCGTCCTGGTCGGGGACGACAGCAGGCGTGCCATCGGCGAATTGATCGGCCCGAGTCGCACCAACGGCGGCTGGCTGGCCGAGGGCATGGCTTCGTTGCCGATGTCATCGCTGGCGCGGTTGAACACCCGGCTGCTCAAGTACGCCGTCAAGCGGTACGCGATAAGGCGCGGCGCCCTCCTGATGGGCAAGATGCTGCCGGTCGGCGTCGGCGCCGCGGTGGGCGGTGTCGGCAACCGCATCTTCGGCAAGAAGATCGTCAGGAACGCGCGGCAGGCGTTCGGCATCCCGCCGGCACGCTGGCCAGTCACCCTGCATTTGTTGCCGGCAATCCAGGACGCCGGGTACGAGGCCGGCTAACAGCGAGGGGCTTCGCGGTCTCTCTCGCGAATTGCCGACGAAGCGTTAGCCTTTATGGGGCGGAGACGTTCCAGTCCGCCGCGGGTGTGAGGTACCCCGCCAACCGGGGTGCCGTAAATGTCAGGCGTCGCGCAGCAGCGCTGGTAATGGCACTGCAGGACAAAAGAATTGAGGCGAACAGCGGCCGTGAGCAACATTGGTTCACCATTCGGGCAAAACGAATGGCTGGTCGAGGAGATGTACCGCAAGTTCCGCGACGACCCATCCTCGGTCGATCCGAGCTGGCACGAATTCCTGGTTGACTACAACCCGGAGCCGGTTCCCGAGCCGGCCACCGCCGCCACCCCGGCCGCCGGTGCCGGAAAGCCGGCCGCCGCGGCGGCACGGCCCGCCGCAGCCCCCGCGCCGCCGGCATCTCCCATCAAGCCCGACGCCAGCCCTGCCGCCACACCCTCCGGCGCCTCCGACGGCAACGGCTCGGTCGCCGCACCGGCGGCTACCGTGGCTTCCGGGGCCTCTGGGGCTTCCGGTGCCGCAAAAGCCGCCACTCCCCCGCCGGCCGAAGGCGACGAGTTGCAGGTGCTGCGCGGCGCCGCCGCGGCCGTCGTCAAGAACATGTCCGCATCGCTGGACGTGCCGACCGCGACCAGTGTCCGGGCCATTCCGGCCAAGCTGATCATCGACAACCGGATCGTCATCAACAACCAGCTCAAGCGCAACCGCGGCGGCAAG
The DNA here is from genome assembly GCA_963840045.1 of uncultured Actinomycetota bacterium. Lineage (GTDB taxonomy): Bacteria > Actinomycetota > Actinomycetes > Mycobacteriales > Mycobacteriaceae > Mycobacterium. Next base: position 449,700 of record CAWIXL010000003.1, read on the forward strand.
ATCTCGTTCACACATCTACTGGGCTACGCGCTGGTGCAGGCGATCAAGCAGTTCCCGAACATGAACCGGCACTACACCGAAGTCGACGGCAAGCCGACGGCCGTGACGCCCGCGCACACCAATCTGGGCCTGGCGATCGACCTGAAGGGCAAAGACGGCAAGCGCTCCTTGGTGGTGGCCGGCATCAAAGGCGCCGAGGGCATGCGGTTCGCGCAATTCGTCACCGCCTACGAAGACATCGTGCGACGGGCCCGCGACGGCAAGCTGACCGCCGAAGACTTTGCCGGCGTAACGGTTTCGTTGACCAACCCCGGCACCATCGGCACCGTGCACTCGGTGCCGCGGCTGATGGCCGGCCAGGGCGCCATCATCGGCGTCGGCGCGATGGAATACCCCGCCGAGTTCCAGGGCGCCAGCGAACAGCGCATCGCCGATCTGGGTGTCGGCAAGCTGATCACCCTCACGTCGACCTATGACCACCGCATCATCCAGGGTGCGGAATCCGGCGACTTCTTGCGCACCATCCACGAGATGTTGCTCTCCGACGCCTTCTGGGACGAGATCTTCCGCGAGCTGAGCATCCCCTACCTGCCGGTGCGCTGGAGCACCGACAACCCGGACTCGATCGCCGACAAGAACGCCCGCATCATGGATTTGATCGCGGCCTACCGCAACCGCGGCCACCTGATGGCCGACATCGATCCGCTGCGGCTGGACACCACCCGGTTCCGCAGTCACCCCGACCTCGAAGTGCTGACCCACGGCCTGACGTTGTGGGATCTCGATCGGGTGTTCAAAGTCAACGGCTTTGCCGGCTGCGAGTACAAGAAGCTGCGCGACGTGCTGGGCTTGCTGCGCGACGCCTACTGCCGCCACATCGGCGTGGAGTACACCCACATCCTCGAACCCGAGCAGCAGGAGTGGCTGGAAGAGCGGGTCGAGACCAAGCACGTCAAACCGACTGTGGCCGAACAGAAATACATCCTGAGCAAGCTCAACGCCGCCGAGGCGTTTGAAACGTTCCTGCAGACCAAGTACGTCGGGCAGAAGCGGTTCTCGCTGGAAGGCGCCGAAAGCCAGATCCCACTAATGGACGCGGCGATCGACCAGTGCGCAGAGCACGGCCTGGACGAGGTGGTCATCGCGATGCCGCACCGCGGCCGGCTCAACGTGCTGGCCAACATCGTCGGCAAGCCCTACTCGCAGATCTTCACCGAGTTCGAAGGCAACCTCAACCCGGCGGAGGCACACGGCTCCGGCGACGTCAAATACCACCTCGGCGCCACCGGTGTGTACCTGCAGATGTTCGGCGACAACGACATTCAGGTGTCGCTGACCGCCAACCCGTCGCACCTGGAAGCCGTGGACCCGGTGCTGGAGGGTCTGGTTCGGGCCAAGCAGGACCTACTGGACGGCGACGGAGAACAGCGCTTCTCGGTGGTGCCGATGATGCTGCACGGCGACGCCGCCTTTGCCGGCCAGGGAGTGGTCGCCGAGACGCTGAACCTGGCGAACCTGCCCGGCTACCGCGTCGGCGGCACCATCCACATCGTCGTCAACAACCAGATCGGCTTCACCACCGCGCCGGAGTTCTCCAGGTCCAGCGAATACTGCACCGACGTCGCAAAGATGATCGGCGCGCCCATCTTCCACGTCAACGGCGACGACCCGGAAGCCTGCGCGTGGGTGGCGAAGCTGGCGGTGGACTTCCGGCAGCAGTTCAAGAAGGACGTCATCATCGACATGCTGTGCTACCGCCGGCGCGGTCACAACGAGGGCGACGACCCGTCGATGACGAACCCGTACATGTACGACGTCGTGGACACCAAGCGGGGCGCCCGCAAGAGCTACACCGAAGCGCTGATCGGCCGCGGCGACATCTCATTGAAGGAGGCCGAGGACGCGCTGCGCGACTACCAGGGCCAGTTGGAAAGAGTGTTCAACGAGGTCCGCGACCTGGAGAAGCACGGCGCGCTGCCCAGCCTGTCGGTCGAAGAGGACCAGATGATTCCGGCGGGCCTGTCCACCGCGGTGGACAAGTCACTGCTGGCCCGCATCGGCGACGCGTTCCTGGCACTTCCGGACGGCTTCACCGCGCACCCGCGGGTTCGGCCGGTGCTGGAGAGGCGCCGGGAGATGGCCTACGAAGGCAAGGTCGACTGGGCGTTCGGCGAGCTGCTGGCGCTGGGTTCGCTGGTGGCCGAGGGCAAGCTGGTGCGGTTCTCCGGACAGGACACCCGGCGCGGCACCTTCTCCCAACGACATTCGGTGATCATCGACCGCAACACCGGCGCCGAGTTCACGCCGCTGCAGCTGCTGGCCACCAATAAGGACGGCACACCCACCGGCGGCAAGTTCCTGGTCTACGACTCACCGCTGTCCGAGTACGCCACTGTCGGTTTCGAGTACGGCTATACCGTCGGTAACCCGGACGCAGTCGTGCTGTGGGAGGGGCAGTTCGGCGACTTCGTCAACGGCGCGCAGTCGATCATCGACGAGTTCATCAGCTCCGGTGAAGCCAAGTGGGGCCAGTTGTCCACGGTGGTGCTGCTGCTGCCGCACGGCCACGAGGGACAGGGGCCCGACCACACGTCGGGCCGGATCGAGCGCTTCCTGCAGCTGTGGGCCGAAGGTTCGATGACGATCGCGGTGCCGTCGACGCCGGCCAACTACTTCCACTTGTTGCGCCGGCATGCCCTCGACGGGGTGATGCGCCCGCTGATCGTGTTCACGCCGAAGTCGATGTTGCGCAACAAGGCAGCGGTCAGCGACATCAAGGACTTCACCGAGATCAAGTTCCGCTCGGTGCTGGAGGAACCCACCTACGAGGACGGCATCGGCGACCGCGACAAGGTCACCCGGATCCTGCTGACCAGCGGAAAAATCTATTACGAGCTGGCCGCCCGCAAGGCCAAGGACAAGCGCGACGATGTGGCGATCGTGCGGATCGAGCAGCTGGCCCCGCTGCCCAGGCGGCGGCTAGACGAAACACTGGACCGCTATGCGAACGCCAAGCAGTTCTTCTGGGTTCAGGAGGAGCCGGCCAACCAGGGTGCTTGGCCGCGATTCGGGCTGGAGCTGCCCGAACTGTTGCCCCGGCTCACCGGGATCAAGCGCATATCCCGCCGGGCCATGTCGGCCCCGTCGTCAGGTTCATCGAAGGTGCACGCCGTCGAGCAGCAGGGCATCATCGACACCGCGTTCGGCTGAGCGTTTCGGCTGAGCGCACGTCGTTAGCCGATCGAGCCGGAACCGCCCGTGGCGCCGTTACCGCCGGTAGCGCCGATGGTCGAGCCCGAGCCACCGTCGCCGCCGACACTTCATCGGCACCTGCCGGCAGCACCTCGGCCGTCGCGGCCGTTGCCGCGCGGTTCGCCGCGCTCAATGTCGAGCCAATATTCGACAAATCATCCGCCGCCACTACCAGCGCATCCGGCGCCGCCAACATGAATGACATACCAGACCC
>CAWIXL010000004.1:0-442000 GCA_963840045.1 uncultured Actinomycetota bacterium
TTTGGCGAGTGTCGCCCGTACGCAGACCGTGACGTAGGGCAGCGCCAGGCCGGCCGAATTCGTCAGCGCGGGATGGGTAGTCAGCAGCTTGCGTACCTGATCGAGCGTCTTGGTACGGACCTCGGCGGGTGAGGTGATGCAGTAGCTGCGTGAGGCCACCAGATCGATCAATGCTTGCGGCGTCAGGTAACTCGTCCACTCGACCTGATGGCGTGCCATCTCGGCGAACGGTTCGGGCAGGGTCACGCCCACGCGGCTCGAGTCGCCATCGCTGCCGATGATCCGGCCCAGCTCGCGTACCCAGCCGAGTCGTTCGTCGCGGGTGTTCCACACCAAACCCAGTCGCCCGCCGGGCCGCAGCACGCGGGCGACTTCGGGAATCGCTCGCGCGGGATCGACCCAATGCCAGGCCTGGGCGACCAGCACGGCGTCGACGCTATTGTCCTGCAACGGAATCTCTTCCGCGGTGCCCAGCAACGCCGGTGTCTCCGGCAGCGAGGCGCGCAGCACTTCCAGCATGTCGGGGATCGGGTCGACGGCCACTACGTCCAGGCCGCGTTCCACCAGCCGCGTGGTCAGCTTGCCGGTTCCCGCACCCAGATCGAGCACGTTGCGCGCGCCGGGCGGCAGCAGCCAGTCGATCGCGTCGGGCGGATACGACGGACGACCTCGCTCGTAGGCAGCCGCGGCGGAACCAAATGACAGCGAGCGGTCGTGCCGAGAGCGGGTCACCGTGTACACGCGCCCTTACCTGACGCCGAACTATCGGCCAATTCCAGTGTCTCGCGGATCAATTCGCCGACCGCATCGGATTCCACCAGGAAGCCGTCGTGCCCGCAGATGGACTCGACAACCCGCAGCCCGATGCATCCTGGCATTAGCTCGGCCAGCTCCTCCTGCAAACGCAGCGGGTAGAGCCGGTCGGAGGTGATGCCGCCGACCACCACCGGGACCGGGCACCCACGCAGGGCCGCGGCAACCCCGCCGCGGCCGCGACCGACGTCATGGCTGGTCAGCGACTCGGTCAAGACCACGTAGCTGCCGGCGTCAAACCGCGTCAGCAGCTTGTTGCCCTGGTGTTCCAGGTAGCTCTGCACCGCGTAGCGTCCGCCGCCTATCGGACTGGGATCCTCGTCAGTCCTGGGCTTCATTGGCAAACCGAGTATCGAGCTCGAGCTCGCCGCGGTAAGTCAGGTGCGCGAAGCGGCGGGCGATCTTCAGGCCGTCGTCTGGTGCCTTCCCGGTCTCGTAGTAGTCGCCGCCCTGCCAATTAGGGTCGGCCTTGATGGCCGCGATCTGGGTGGTCTGGGTGCCGATCTGGTCTCCGGTGGCACGCGCGCCGACCGCCAGCAGCAGCCCGGACCGCACCCGGTCCGGATGGCCGACGACCCATTCCAAGGCCCGGGCGCCGCCCATCGATCCACCGACGACGGCGGCGACCTCGGTGATGCCGAGCGCGCTGAGTGCGGCGATATCCGCCTCCACCTGGTCACGCACCGTAATCAGCGGAAACCTTGAGCCCCAGGGCTTTCCGTCACGAGCGAGCGAGCTGGGGCCGGTCGAGCCGCGGCAGCCGCCCAGCACATTGGTGGCTATCGCGCACCAGCGGTCGGTGTCGATCGGCGCACCGGGCCCGGCCACCCCGTCCCACCAGCCGGGCGTGGGATGCCCGCGTCCGGGCGGACCGGTGATGTGCGAATCACCGGTGAGCGCGTGCAGTACCACCACCACGTTGTCGCGCGCGGGCGACAACTCGCCCCAGCGCTGCACGGCGATGCAGACATCGTCGATCACCGCGCCGCTCTCCAGCGTCAGCGAGCCGATGTCGACGACGCCGATCTCGCCTTCGGCGGGCAGCGTCTGCGTGGGCACGTCGGAGATCGTCATGGCAGGGCCCCTCAGAACGCCGCCACGGAACGGGATTCGCCGCTGAATCTACGGGCAGCGGCGAAGCCGAGCTCCAGGTCGGCCAGAATGTCGTCGATTCCTTCGATGCCGACGGCCAGCCGCACCAGCCCCGGGCTGACGCCGGTGGACAGCTGCTCCTCGGGGCTCAGCTGGGCGTGGGTGGTCGACGCCGGATGGATCACCAGCGAGCGCACGTCACCGATGTTGGCGACGTGACTGTGCAGCTTCAGTGCGTTCACGAACGCCTTGCCGGCCTCTGCGCCACCGGCCAGCTCGAACGCCAGTACGGCCCCGGTTCCCTTGGGCGCCAGCTTCTTTCCCCGCTCGTACCAAGGCGAGCTGGGCAGGCCCGCATAGTTGACCGACAGCACGCCGTCATGGGCCTCCAGGAACTCGGCGACGCGCTGCGCGTTGGCCACGTGCCGCTCGATTCGCAGGCTCAGCGTCTCCACGCCCTGGGCGACCAGGAACGCGTTGAACGGCGACGCCGCCGAGCCGAGGTCGCGCAGCAGCTGCACGCGGGCCTTGAGCGCGAACGCCGGTGGCCCGAGCTCGGCAAACACCACGCCGTGGTAGCTGGGGTCCGGTGTGGTGAATCCGGGGAAGCGGCCCTGCGTCCAGTCGAAGGTGCCGCCGTCGACGATCACGCCGGCGATCGCCGAACCGTGGCCACCCAGGTACTTGGTGGCCGAATGCACCACGATGTCGGCGCCTTGGGTGAAGGGCCGGATCAGGTACGGCGTGGCGATGGTGTTGTCGACAATCAGCGGTATCCCATTGCGGTGCGCGACCTCGGCGACGCCGGGGGTGTCCAGCAGGTCGATCTGCGGGTTGGAGATGGTCTCGCCGAAGAACGCCTTGGTGTTCGGCTGTACCGCGGCCTGCCAGGAATCCAGATTGTCGGGATCGTCGACGAAGCTGACCTCGATGCCGAGCTTGGCCAGCGAATAGTGGAACAGGTTATAAGTTCCGCCATAGAGGCGCGGGCTGGAGACGACGTGATCACCCGCGCCTGCCAAATTCAGGATGGCGAAGGTCTCAGCGGCCTGCCCGGAGCTCAGGAACAGCGCGGCCACCCCGCCCTCCAGCGCGGCGATGCGCTGTTCGACGACATCGGTGGTCGGGTTGCCGATCCGGGTGTAGATGTTGCCCGGCACCTCGAGCCCGAACAGGGCGGCGGCGTGCGCGACGTTGTCGAAGGTGTAGGACGTGGTCTGGTAGATCGGCAGCGCACGGGCATTGGTGGCCGGGTCCGGCTGCTGGCCGGCGTGAACCTGTTTGGTTTCGAACGACCAGTGCGCGGTCGGATCGGTTTCGGTGCTGCTATCAGCGCTCATGAGGTGCCTTCTGCTGGAAACGGGATACGGAAAGGGATGGCGTCTGATGACGGCAATTGGCGCCGAGCGGCCATTCGCCAGCAGAGATACCAGCAACCAATCTCTGCACCAGCCCGATCGGGGTGCAGTGCGCATCACGGTATCCCTGTCAGCTCAGGGGGCCCGTTATGACGGACCCGCGCTTGCCGCGTAGCCGGCTACGGCTACTCAACCTGGTCATCACCCGGGGCACCCCACCGCGGTTGGAGGGTTGCCGGCCAGCAAGCCGGGGCTTGACGCTGGCGCTCATGACCGCTTCGAAGCCTATCGCATCGCAGCCAGTCGATGCCAACTGCCGCGGCTCAGCTTGTTGCTCATGTTTGCCTAAGGGCCGGTGAAGGCGCCTTGTAGGCTGGCGTCACGAGCAACCGCTGTTACGGCTGGTGAGGACTCGGGGAGGACTTGGGGAGGACGCCGACACTGATGTCCAACGGACCCAAGATCAAGGTCAAAGGACCCGTAGTAGAGCTCGACGGCGATGAGATGACCCGTGTCATCTGGAAGCTCATCAAAGACATGCTCATCCTTCCCCACCTCGACATCAACCTGGACTACTACGACCTGGGCATCGAGTACCGCGACCGCACCGACGATCAGGTGACGATCGACGCGGCCTATGCGATCAAAAAGCACGGAGTGGGTGTCAAGTGCGCGACGATCACTCCCGACGAGGCCCGCGTGCAGGAATTCGATCTGAAGAAGATGTGGCTATCGCCCAACGGGACGATCCGAAACATATTGGGCGGAACTATCTTCCGCGAGCCCATCCTGATTTCGAATGTTCCGCGCCTGGTTCCGGGCTGGACCAAGCCAATCGTCATCGGCCGGCACGCTTTTGGTGACCAGTACCGGGCGACGAACTTCAAGGTCGACCAGCCTGGCACCGTCTCAATCACTTTCACCCCCGCCGACGGCAGCGAGCCGATCGTGCACGAGATGGTGTCGATTCCCGAGGGCGGCGGCGTCGTGATGGGGATGTACAACTTCAGGGACTCCATCCGGGATTTCGCGCGCGCGTCGTTCGCCTACGGCCTGAACGCGAAATGGCCGGTGTACCTGTCGACCAAGAACACCATCCTCAAGGCCTACGACGGCATGTTCAAAGACGAGTTCGAGCAGATCTACGAGGCGGAGTTCAAGGAGAAGTTCGAAGCCGAAGGGCTGACCTACGAGCATCGGCTGATCGACGACATGGTGGCCGCGTGCCTGAAGTGGGAGGGCGGCTACGTGTGGGCCTGTAAGAACTACGACGGCGACGTCCAGTCGGACACGGTCGCGCAGGGTTACGGCTCGCTGGGCCTGATGACGTCGGTGCTGATGACGGCCGACGGCAAGACGGTCGAGGCCGAGGCCGCGCACGGCACCGTCACCCGGCATTTCCGGCAATACCAGGCCGGGAAACCGACCTCGACCAACCCGATCGCCTCGATCTTCGCCTGGACGCGCGGACTGGCGCACCGGGGCAAGCTGGACCAGACGCCAGAGGTCATCGACTTCGCCGAAACGCTGGAAGACGTCGTCATCGGCACCGTCGAGGGCGGAAAGATGACCAAAGACCTCGCGCTGCTCATCGGCAAGGATCAGGCGTGGCAGAACAGCTCGGATTTCCTCGAATCCATCGCCGACAACCTGCAGAAGGCTTTAGCCAATTCCTAGCTGGCCGGCGGCTCAGCGACCCGGGCCGCCGGTGCGCTGCATTTGTCGAGGAACTCGCTGATCACCTCGGTGACTCGCCCGGGCGCCTCGAACATCGGCACGTGCCCGACGTTCTCAAGCGTGGTGACCTGGTGGTCCTTAGGCAGGAGGGTGGTGAAATGGCGGCTGAACCTGGGGGCGGGCACAACCCGATCCTTCTCGCAGATCACCAGGTGCGCCGGCACGGCGTTTTCCGCGAGCTCGCGCAGGCCGGGCATCAGCGCCGCCTTGACCAGCAGCTGGAAGTAGGCGGGGCAGTGGCCGGCGTCGTCGATGATGGTGTTGAGTTCGCGCTCGCTGACCCCATCTGGTGATGCGCTGATCGCATACGTCGCTAACTGCCTGCTGAACGGCACCTGCAACACCCGCGTCCCGAACAAAAAGGCAAGCGTAAATAGCGGCATAGCGAGGATGAACTTGGCGATCACCTCGAACTTGGCGAGACTCCAGCGTGTCCAACCGCCGGCCGGGGCGATGCCGGTGACGCTGCGTGCGCGCCCACGCCGCTCCAGCTCGAATGCGACCCAGCCACCCAGCGAGTTGCCCACGATGTGGGCGGTGTCCCAGCCCAGTTCGTCCATCTGACGTTCCACGTGATCGGCCAGCACGCTCGAGCTCAGGAACCAGGTGCCGGCGCGTGGCCCGCCGTTGTGGCCGGCCATCGTCGGGGCGAACACCTCGTAGCGGCCGGTGTCGGCAAGCTGCTGGGCGACGACATCCCAGACCGTCTGGGACAGCAGGAACGGGTGCAGTAGCAGGACCGGCTCTCCCGAACCCAAGTGGATCGGCGCGCGAGGTGTCATATTGCCGACAGTATGTGCGGTACCGGCGGTACCGCAAGGTCGGCAGCGCTGCTACGACGCGTGGCCGTCGGGGGTCTGGGCCTCGCATCGGGCCGTCAGGTAGCTCGCGCCAAATCTGACTGCGAATTTGCAGGTGTGCTCGACGATGCGCTCGCAATCCACAGCGACGAACCCGCTCTGCCAGGCGCGCAGCAGTTCGACGAAGCCGCCGACGCTGACCACAGCGTCCATCTGGAGTGTTTGCTCGTCAAATCCGGGTTTGAGTCGTGGGCGCGCAGCGGCCATGACGAGGCCGACGGCCCGTTCGAGGGACTTCTGGCGCTGAACGTCCAGTACCGGATTGCCTTCGCTGCGGCTCAGCAGAATCTTGGTCTTTGCGGGCTCGGCAACGATCCGGTCGACGAACACGGTGGTCACGAGGCGGGTGAGTTCTTCCCATGATTTGTAGGGCCCCCACTGTGCGTAGGTAGCGGCGACCGGGGCGAGAACGGTGTCCTGGATGTTCAGCCAGGTCGCCACGAGTAACCCGTCCCGGTCCGTGAATTCGTCGTAGAAGTATCGGTCGTTGAGTGAGGTCAGTGCACAGACGCGGCGCATGGTGACCGCCGCCCAGCCCTGCTCACTCCAAATCTTGATGGCCGCGGCGATCATCCGGTCGCGGCGGTCTGCCCGTCGCTCCTCGTGGGTGCGCCCGCCCCAAACGCCGCGGCGTTTCATGGTCTCCATATTGACAACGGTTGGGCCCCTCCACAAAATTGGTGGCAGGCGACACCAGTTGTGGCGGATATCACCAGAGCGGTGTGTGCCGCCGGCTGACCGGCGATCGCCTACCTCGTCCCGGAGGGGGGACTGTGATGTCAGTGATCGAGCGGGTTGGGCCGGACTCTGAGTCGGAAATAGCCGTTGCGCCGGCGACACGTCTGAGCAGACTGCGGATGACATCTGACGCCATGACCGTGGGCCTGAGTTATCAGCGCGGTTGGATAGCGCGGATCCGCGGCCACGACGTCACCCGATTCCGCACCGCCACAAGGCGTTACGTCGCATTGTGTCATCCCGAGCACATCGACCACGTGCTGCACGCCGGACGGCTGAACTATCACAAGTCCTACGAATACGAACTGCTGCGCGCCATCCTGGGCGTCAGTCTGTTCACCGACGAAGACGAGTCCTGGCAGCGGTATCGCACGATGTTGTCGCCGATGTTCGCCAAGCGCCACCTCAATGGCCTGGTCGATCTGATGATCGAGCCGGTCGACGCCGTGCTGGCGGAATGGGCGCCGCGGCCAGGGCGCTTCGAGGTCGACATGGTGCGGGCGATGGTCGAGCTCACCCTCAATGTGGTGGGCAATTCCCTGTTCAGCCAGGGTTTCGGGGCGGTGGCTGCCGGCATGTCGCCGATGGTCACCGGTGGTTTGCGCTTCGGCGAGCGGCTGTTGCGCTTGTTCCTCGTCACGGCGCCGCCGGCGGCCGCGTGGCGTGCGACCTCCCGGCTGGCGTTCACCCCGCTGCCGTTGCCACCTCCGTTTCGGCCTATTCAGAAGATCGTGCGACACATCGATGACGCGGTCTGGCAGGTAATCAACGACCGCCGCGAAAACCCGGTGGAAACACCGGACCTGCTCAACCACCTGCTCAACGCGGCCGACGACCACGGTGGCCTGTCGATCAAGCGGGTGCGCGACGAGGCGATCACCTTCATGCTCGCAGGCCACGAGACAACGGCTAACGCGTTGTCGTGGATGTGGTATCTGCTTGCACTCAACCCGGATGCCCGCACCAGGATGCTCGACGAGGTGGACTCGGTGTTGCGAGGTCGCACTCCAACCGCGCAGGATCTGTCCGAACTACCTTGGACCACAGCTGTTTTCCTTGAAGCGATGCGGTACTTCTCGCCGGCCTGGGCGATTCCACGGGTGACCGTTCATGACGACGTCATAGGCGGACACCGGATCAGCAAGGGGACCACGGTCATCGTGCCCGTGCATCTGGTTCATCACGATCCACGGTGGTGGCCGAACCCCGAAGAGTTCGACCCCAGCCGGTTCCTGCCGGGTGCCGGCAAAGACCGGCCTCGCTCGGCCTACCTGCCGTTCGGCGGAGGCAAACGCGGCTGTATCGGACAGGGTTTCGCGACAATGGAATCGGTGCTGATCACCGCGATGTTGAGTCAACGGTATGTCTTCGACCTGGTGCCCGGCCATCCCGTCGAACCCGAGGCGACGCTGACGTTGCGACCCCGACACGGTCTGAAGATGATTGCGCGACCCCGGGCCGTTACGACATGAACGGCAACAGTCCACGCGGGAAGGTCGTCGTTATCACCGGCGCGGCCAGCGGTATCGGGGCGGCGACCGCGGTTCGTTTCGCCGAGCTGGGGGCGGTGGTGGTCGCCACCGATATCGATGAAGCCGGGGCCAAGGATACGGCGCAGCGGTGTCGGGACAAGGGCGCGCCCGCCGCCGCCTACTGGTGCGACGTGGCTGAGCTCAAGGAGGTCAAGGCGCTGTCGGAAAGCGTGGCGGGCGAAATCGGCGCCGTCGACATCCTGGTCAACAACGCCGGCGTCGGGGTCGGCGGGCCATTTCTGCAGACAACCGAAGAGGACTGGACGTGGCTGCGGTCAGTCAACCTCGACGGCGTCGTCCACTGTTGCCGGACCTTCGGTGAGCACATGGTCGAACGGCGGGCAGGGCACATCGTCAACATCGCTTCGGGCGCTGCGTATCTGCCCAACCGGCGGATGGCCACCTACTGTGCTTCGAAGGCTGCCGTCGTGATGCTTTCCCGATGCCTGCGCGCGGACTGGGCCCGCAGTCAGGTGGGGGTGTCCGCGGTATGTCCGGGCGTGATCAATACGCCGATATTGCAACACACCCGGCTGCGCGGCAGCGTAGTGGACGAGAAGGACAAGCTGGCAAAGATATTCGGCAGAGGCCATCCGCCACGTGCGGTCGCCGACGCCGTGGTCCGGGCTGCCGCGCGTAATCGTGCCCTGGTGTCGGTGGGTATCGAAACGCGGGTCGGTTATCACGCCGTGCGCCTGCTGCCATCGCTCAACGGCCTACTGGCACGGCTATGACCGCAGGCCCTGACGGACGCCGCGTATCGGCGCTCAAGAAGGCTACGGCCGCCACTGTCGGTGGGGTGCGAACACGGGTGATCGAGTCCGGTGGCGCGGGTCCGACGGTGCTGCTGCTGCACGGCTTCTCGGACTCGGCCGACGGTTGGCGCGCTGTGATGCAGGATCTGGCCGAGCGCGGACACCACTCGGTCGCGCTCGATCTACCGTTCTTCGGACGCGCCGCCCGTCCGAATGCCGGCCAGTTTCTGCCAGTGCTGGACCGGTTCGCCGCCGCGGCCGTGCGCCAGTACGACACCGGCGGGGGGCTGATCCTGGTCGGCAATTCGGTGGGCGGATCGGTGGCCCTGCGAGCCGCGCAGACCTGTCTGCTCCCGCTGTCCGCGGTAGTCGCGATTGGGCCTGCGGGCTTGAGCATTCCGTGGTGGATGAAAGTGGTGCGGCGCACGCGTCCGGTCAGCGACCGCCTGCTTGAGCTGCGGACTCGGCCGGTGATTCGGGGCACCGTGGTCGCACCGGCTGTGATCAGCAGGGTCTTTGCCCGTGCGGTGGCGCCGGGTCGGCTCTCCGCCGAATCCCGGGAGCAGTACGCCTCGCACTGGGGTCCCGGTGACCTGCGTCGTCAACTGGTGCTGGGCGGGCAAGCCATCGCCGAGCTCAGCGCGCCCGGCGTGCTGCACTCCGCCCCCTTCAGCGCCCCGGTGACCCTGGTCTGGGGATCCAAAGATTGGATCTGTCTTCCGCAGGGCATTAGTGCTTTTCAGCGAAGGTATCCCGGTGTGACGTTGCGGACGCTGCACGGGGCGGGGCACTGTCCGCAATACGACCAGCCACACGCTGTTGCCGACATCATCACCGAGGTCATCGCGGCAGCCACTACGCAACAAGCCGCACTGTCGACAGCGCAGGAGCAATATTCATGACCATTGAAGTGGCGATAATCGGCGCCGGGTTCGCGGGCAGAATGCCAACAGCTACTACTTCGACAAGAACAAGGACGTGCCGCCACGGCCGACCACAACACTCGAATCGGCCATCCGCAGCCGCACTTTCAACTCCGCGACTACAACTTCGCCCCCGGCGCGGATACCCGACGCCAACGGGGCCTGCCGGGCTCAGCCAAGCGGGTTGGGCTGTACTTCGCCCGCCGCCGGACTGAATCGACGAGTCCGGGCATTCCCGTCACTCGTTGAGCGTGTCGCGCTGCGGCGACCGGGCAGCAGGGACGCCGGTGCCCCCGTGAAAAGATCGGGACATCATGAGCACCGCTACCGAATCCCGCCGGATTTTTTCCGGCGTGCAGCCCACATCCGATTCGCTTCACCTCGGTAACGCGCTGGGCGCCGTCAGGCAGTGGGTGCCGCTGCAGGACGACCACGACGCGTTCTTCTGCGTGGTCGACCTGCACGCCATCACCATCCCGCAGGATCCCGCCGCGCTGCGACGCCGGACCCTGGTCACCGCCGCGCAATACCTGGCGCTGGGTATCGATCCCGCCCGCAGCACCGTCTTCGTGCAAAGCCAGGTACCCGCGCACGCCCAGCTGGCATGGGTGCTGGGCTGCTTCACCGGCTTCGGGCAGGCCTCGCGGATGACGCAGTTCAAAGACAAGTCGACGCGTCAGGGCAGCGATTCCACCACGGTCGGGTTGTTCACCTATCCGGTCTTGCAGGCAGCCGACGTGCTGGCGTATGACACCGAACTGGTGCCGGTGGGGGAGGACCAGCGGCAGCATCTGGAACTGGCGCGCGACATCGCGCAACGGTTCAACAGCCGCTTCCCGGACACCTTCGTCGTCCCCGACGTCTTCATTCCAAAGATGACGGCCAAGATCTACGACCTGCAGGACCCGACGTCGAAGATGAGCAAGTCGGCGAGCACCGATGCCGGGTTGATCAACCTGCTCGACGATCCGGCGTTGTCCGCCAAGAAGATTCGCTCTGCGGTTACCGACAGCGAACGGGAGATCCGTTACGACCCGGACGCCAAGGCGGGCGTGTCGAACCTGCTGACCATCCAGTCGGCGGTCACCGGGGTGGGCATCGACACCCTCGTCGACGGCTACGCGGGCCGCGGCTACGGCGACCTGAAGAAGGACACCGCCGAGGCCGTCGTCGAATTCCTGCAGCCGATCAAGGCCCGCGTCGACGAATTGATCGCCGACCCCGCCGAATTGGAGGCGGTCCTGGCGGCCGGAGCGCAGCGCGCCGACGATGTGGCCGGCAAAACCGTGCAGCGAGTTTACGATCGGTTAGGGTTCCTTCCGCAACGGGAATAGGTTGGTGATGACCGAGCCGACCAAGCCAGGGATTCTGGATCGGCTGCGAGCCCGGTTCGGGTGGTTGGACCACGTCATACGCGCCTACCAGCGCTTCGACGACCGCAGCGGCGGTTTCTTCGCGGCCGGCCTCTCGTACTACTCGATCTTCGCGCTGTTTCCTTTGCTGATGGTTGGTTTCGCGGCGGCCGGATTCCTGCTGACCAGCCGGCCGGAGCTGATGAGCACGATCGAACACCACATCCGGTCGTCGGTGTCGGCTGGGCTGGGGCAGCAGCTGGTCGACTTGATGCATTCGGCGATCCGGGCGCGGGCATCGGTCGGTGTCATCGGTCTGGCCACCGCGGCCTGGGTGGGTCTCGGGTTCATGTCGCATCTGCGGGCGGCTTTGACCGAGATGTGGTGGGAGCACAAAGTCGATTCGCCGGGTTACGTTCGCGACAAATTGTCCGACCTGTTGGCGATGCTGGGGACGTTCGTGGTGATCGTGGCGACCATCGGCCTTAGCGCGCTGAGCCACGCCGAGCCGATGGCTGCGGTGCTGAGATGGTTTGGAATACCTGACTTTTCAGTGTTCGACTCGATCTTTCGGCTGGTTTCGATAGTGGTGTCGTTCCTGGTGTCCTGGCTGCTGTTCACCTGGATGATCGCCAGGCTGCCGCGGGGGTCGGTCGACCTCGTCGCTTCGATGAGGGCGGGATTGTTGGCAGCGATCGGCTTCGAACTGTTCAAGCAGGCCGGATCTCTCTACCTCGGGATAGTGCTGCGCAGCCCGGCGGGTGCCACGTTCGGGCCGGTATTGGGCTTGATGGTGTTCGCCTATGTCACGGCGTATCTGGTGCTGTTCTGCACCGCGTGGGCGGCCACGGCATCGGATGATCCGCGCGAGCGGTCCGTCGAACCTCCCGCGCCCGCGATCATCAGCCCGCGGATACAGGTGGACGAAGGTCTCAGCGCCCGCCAGACGGTGGCCGCAATGGCCGCGGGAGCCCTTGGCGCGTTGACGCTTTCGCGATTGACGCACTGGCGTCGGTAGCTGATACCCGGTCGACGGCCAGCAGCTCGAAGAGGGTGACGCGACGGCGTCAAGGGCCCCAGTAGTGTCTGCCGTTAGGTGCCACCACCGCCGCCGGTGCCTCCGGGGGTGCCCCGTCACCGCCGCCACCGCCGACTAAGCCGTTGGGACCTTTGCCGGTGCCGCCGGTCCGCCGGTTTACCGGATTGGCCGGGTCGCCGGTGGAGCCCTTGCCGCCGGTGCCGCCGCCGCCGCCGTCGCCGCCGTTGCCGCCGGTACCGCCGGTGAGGCCGCCGGTGCCGTCCCCACCGCCGCCGCCCTGGCCGCCGACGCCGCCGCTACCACCGGTGGCGCCTAACTTTGCCGAACCGAGTGGGCATTGCCGCCGTTGCCGCCGGCACCGCCGCCGCCGCCGATGCCGCCGTTGCCGCCAGTGTTGTCGGTGGCGCCGCCGGCAGCTAGGCCGCCGCCTCCGCCCAGGCCGCCGCTTCCGCCGGTGCCGCCGTTGCCGGGCGACACGCTAGCTATACCGGAGCTGGTCCCGGTGCCGCCGACCCCACCAGTCCCGCCGCTGCCGCCGTTCCGCCGGTGTTTGTGTCGAGACCGCCGGTGCTGGCGCCGCCGTTGCCGCCGTTACCGCCGGCCCCGCCGGGGCCGCCGAGTGGGTGGTGATTGAACCGAGGGGTTCGGTGAAAGAGCCGCCATGGCCCGCCGGTACCGCCGTTGCCGCCGTTGCCGCCGGTGTCGGCGGGTGTCGGTACCGCCAGCACCGCCGGCGCCGCCGTTGCCACCCGCTCCACCGGCGGAACCGGTGAATGCCCGCGCCTGAGAGACCGGTGTTGCTGGTGCCGTTGCCGCCGCTGCCGCCGTTCCGCCGTCGCCGCCCGCGCCGCCAGCGGGCTCGCGGCACCGCCGCTGCCGGCAGTGCCGGCAGCGCCGCCGTTGCCACCGGCGCCGCCTACCCCGCCAGTCGGATGAAGGAAGGCGACGTGTGTTGCCGCCATCGCCGCCGTGGCCGCCGTTGCCGCCACCGCCGCTGGCGCCGTCGGTGCCGCCGGCAGCCGGAGTCGCCGCCGTCGCCGCCGTGGCCGCCATTGCCGCCGGCGCCGCCGGCGTCGCCCGCGTTGGAGAATGTGCGCCGGAGTTGCCGTCGGTGCCGGTGCCGCCGTTGCCGCCCTTGCCGCCGGCGCCGCCGTTACCCGCGGTGGTGCCGGTGCCGGCGTTGCCGCCGTCACCGCCGTTGCCGCCGTCGGCGCCGGCCGGTGCCACGGTAGGGGTCTGGGGGCCGGTGTCGGTGCCACCGTTACCGCCGCCGCCACCGGTGCCGCCCGCACCGCCGTTGCCGCCGACACTGCCGGTCCCGGTGGCGTCGCCGCCGCTCCGCCCTTACCACCCTTGCCGCCGGTGTCGCCGATACTGCCTGTGCTACCGGTGTTGCCGTCCGTGCCGGTTCCGCCGATGCCGCCGGCGCCGCCGGTGCCGCCGTTGCCGGCGGTCGCGGCGGTGCCGACCAGGCCTGCGTCTCCGCCGTCGCCGCCGGTGCCGCCGGCCGGGGCCGCGGTTCCGGTGCCGTTGTCAGCACCGCCGTGACCGCCGTTGCCGCCGGCGCCGCCGTTGCCGGCCTTGCCGCCGACGCTGCCCGCGCCGGTGGCGTTGCCGCCGTTGCCGCCGTTGCCGCCCTTGCCGCCGGTGTCGCCGACGTTGCCGGCGGCGCCGGTGTTGCCGCCGGTGCCGGTTCCGCCGGTGCCACCGGCGCCGCCGGTGCCGCCGTTGCCGGCGCTGGCTGCGGTGCCGGCCTGGCCCGCCCCTCCGCCGTCGCCGCCGGTGCCGCCGGCCGGGGCCGCGGTTCCGGTGCCGTTGTCAGCACCGCCGTGACCGCCGTTGCCGCCGGCGCCGCCGTTGCCGGCCTTGCCGCCGACGCTGCCCGCGCCGGTGGCGTTGCCGCCGTTGCCGCCGTTGCCGCCCCTGCCGCCGGTGTCGCCAGTAGTGCCGGCGGCGCCGGTGTTGCCGCCGGTGCCGGTTCCGCCGGTTCCGCCGGCGCCGCCGTTGCCGCCGTTGCCGTTCGTCACGCCGGTGCCGGCCGTTCCCGCGTCGCCGCCGTTCCCGCCGTCGCCACCGTTCGGGGCCGCGGTTGTGCCGGTGCCGAGGTCGGTGCCGCCGTGACCGCCGGTTCCGCCGGTTCCGCCGGTGCCGGCGTTGCCGCCGACGCTGCCGGCGCCGATGGCGTTGCCGCCGTTGCCGCCGGTGCCACCCTTACCGCCGGTGTCGCCGATGGTGCCGGCGGCGCCGGTCCTGCCGTCGCTGCCGGTTCCGCCGGTTCCGCCGGCGCCGCCGGTGCCGCCGCTGCCGATCCCCGCCAAGCCGGTGCCGGCCGTTCCGGCGTCGCCGCCGGCGCCGCCGTCGCCGCCGGCCGGGGCTGCGGGGCCGCCGGTGCCGAGGTCGGTGCCGCCATGGCCGCCGGTTCCGCCGGCGCCGCCGTTGCCGGCGTTGCCGCCGACACCGCCGGTCCCGGTGGCGTTGCCGCCGTTGCCGCCGACGCCACCTTTGCCGCCGGTGTCCCCCGCAGTGCCGGCGCTCCCGGTGTTGCCGTCGCTACCGGTACCGCCGGCGCCGCCGTTGCCGCCAATGCCGCCGCTGCCCATCCCCGCCAAGCCGGTGCCGACCGTCCCGGCGTCGCCGCCGTCGCCACCGGTTCCACCGGCTGGTGCCGCGCTTCCGCCGTTCCCGAGGTCGGTGGCCCCGTGACCGCCGGTGCCGCCGTTGCCGCCGTTGCCGGCGTTGCCGCCGATACTGCCGGCGCCGGTGGCGTTGCCGCCGTTGCCGCCCGCACCGCCCTTGCCGCCGGTGTCGCCGGGAAGGTCGGCGGTGCCGGTGATGCCGTTGCTGCCGATCCCGCCGGTGCCGCCGGTGCCGCCGATACCGCCGACGCCGGCGATAGTCCCGCCGCCGACGGTTCCCGCGTCGCCACCGTCACCGCCGGCTCCGCCGTCCTTGCCGCCGGATCCCACGTCAGCGCCGCCGGCGCCGCCGTTGCCGCCGTGGCCGCCGTTGCCGGCGTTGCCGCCAGTGCCGGTGGCACCGCCGGATCCGCCATTGCCGCCGACACCCCCCTTGCCGCCGCTGTCGCCGACCTTGTTGGCGCCGCCGGCGTTGCCGTCGCTGCCGGTGCCGCCGGTGCCGCCGGCACCGCCGACACCGTCGTCACCCACCGTCATGCCGGTGCCGGCCGTCCCGGCGTCGCCGCCCTTGCCGCCGGACCCGCCGTCTGGGGCCGCAGTCCCGCCGGTTCCGGTGTCCGCACCGCCCATGCCGCCGGTGCCGCCGGCGCCGCCGTTGCCGGCCTCGCCGCCGACACCGGCGGTGCCGGTGGCGTTACCGCCGTTGCCGCCCTTGCCACCCATGCCGCCGTCGTGCCCAACGGCGCCCGCGGCGCCGGTGTTGCCGTCACCGCCGTGGCCGCCGTTACCGCCGGTGCCGCCTACGCCGCCGTTGCCCAGGGTCGCCCCGGCGCCAATCGTTCCGGCGTCACCGCCGGCGCCGCCGGCACCACCGGTCTGGGCACCGAGCCCGACGTCGGTGCCCCCGGTGCCGCCGTGGCCGCCGGCGCCGCCGTTTCCGGCGTTGCCGCCGGTGCCGGTTGAGCCGGCGGATCCGCCGTTGCCGCCGGTGCCGCCCACTCCTCCGGCGAAGCCCGTCGTGCCCGCGAAGCCGGTGGCGCCATCGCCCCCGATGCCGCCCGTGCCGCCGGTGCCAGCGGTGCCGTTATCGGCCACGCCGCCGGCTTTGCCCAAGAATCCGGCGATGCCGCTGGCTCCGCCGTCACCGGCCCCGCCGCCGTTGCCGCCGGTGCCTCCGGTCCCACCGGCCGCGTGCACGCCGTCGGCACCGTCGCCGCCCACGCCGCCGGCGCCACCGTGGCCGCCTACACCGCCTGCACCACTGCTACCGAAAATCAGCGAGGTGGCGGAGCCACCGGCTCCGCCGGCCCCGCCCACGCCGCCGGCAAAGCCGGTCCCACCGGTAGCGCCGCTCGCGGTGGCCGCGGCGCCGGCCCCGCCGGCCCCGGCCGCCCCACCCATCCCGCCGACTCCGCCGAGACTGCCCAAGAGCGCCTGGTTGGTCCCGCCTACGCCGCCCGCGCCACCGTTGCCGCCGACCTGCCCGGCCACGCCGGCTTTGCCCGCTCCACCGGCTCCACCGGCGCCGCCGTAGCCGCCGCCCAGCAGCCCGTTGCTGCCGCCGGCTCCGCCATTGCCGCCGTTGCCGCCGGCGATCACCGCGTCTCCGCCCGCGCCGCCGTTACCACCCGCGCCGAACAGGGCGGCCGAGCCACCGGCGCCGCCGTTGCTGCCGGCTGCGCCGGAACCACCGTTGCCGCCGTTGCCGAACAGCCACCCGCCACCACCACCGGCCTGCCCGGTGCCCGCTGCCCCGTCAGCGCCATTACCGAACAACGGCCGCCCGGTCAGCGCTTGCCACGGCGACAACAAGTCCTCCAGGCCCGCCAGCGGCGAGGCATTCGCCGCCTCCGCAGCGGCATACGCCGCCTCGCCCGCGCCCATCAACTGCACGAACCGGGCATGAAATGCCGCCGCCCGTGCGCTGAGCGCTTGGTAGTCATCGGCGAAGCCGCCGAATAAGCGGGCGATGGCCGCCGAGACCTCGTCACCGCCGGCCGCCACAATGCCGGTTGTCGAGGTCGCCGCGGCCGAGTTGGCCGCTCGGATCGTCTCTCCGATCCCGGTGAAGTCCGCGGACGCGGCGGCAAAGGCCTCGAGATCTGCGATCAGATAAGACGGCATAGTGGGCTCCCATCAAGTCGGGGCGTCACTCAAATCAATCTTCAGAACGGCGCGAAAGGTTACGCGCCGTAGACCGGTTTTGCTGCCAATACGGCAGTTTTCGACGAGTCGCGTCATCCCCGCGCCGGCAGGCAGCCCACCGACGACCGCCTCGGGGAGCCGAAAAGCGACAGAATTGACGCGGCTGATAGTTAGCTGTGGTAAATCAAGATCGCCAACGCCAGCCGCCGCGGGCCATGACGGCGCTCACCCGCAGATCACGGTCCAGCACCACCAGGTCAGCGTCATAGCCGGACTGCAGGCTGCCCGCCCGCAATTGCCCGAGGGCCCGGGCAGGTGTCGCCGAGGTCACCTGAACCGCGGCGGCCAGACCCGCGTCGAAGTCCGAGCCCAGCGCGGCGACCCTGCGAAAGAGCCGATCCATGGTGGCGGTGCTGCCCGCGATCGTCGACGTGCCCCGCACCCGCGCCACGCCGGACGCGACGTCGATCGGCACCGTGCCAAGCCGATACGTTCCGTCGTCGCAGCCGGCCGCCGAGATCGCGTCGGTAACGACGGCAACCCGGCCGGGGCCCACAGCCTCGATCACCGCGCTCACCACCGCGGGATGGATGTGCACGCCGTCGGCGATCAGTTCGACGGTCACCCGAGGGTCGTCCAGCAACGCCAAAGCGGGCCCCGGCTCACGATGGTGCAGCGGCGGCATCGCATTGAACAGGTGGGTGCCGACGGTCGCACCCAGTGCGATGGCGTGCTGGGCCTGTTCGTACGTCGCATTGGTATGTCCGACGGCGACAATCACTCCCGCGTCGAGAAAGCGCCGGATCGCCGCGTCGCATCCGGGTAGCTCGGGTGCCAGCGTGACCATCAGGATCGCGTCGGCGCCGGCGGCCAGCACGGCGTCGATCTCGGCGGGGTCCGGATCACGCATCAGCGTGGGATCGTGCGCTCCGCAGCGCGCGCGGCTCAACCACGGGCCCTCCAGGTGGACGCCCGCGATGACGCCCTGTCGGGTCGCCTCGGCCAGTGCCCGCACGGCGGCGAGCAGTTCCGCGGGCGCGGCGGTGACCAGGCTGGCCAGCGTGGTGGTGGTGCCGTGCCGCAGGTGGAACTCCGCGGCTTGCGGGGTTTCGTCATCGGTGTAGGAGGCTCCGCCGCCGCCGTGCACGTGCATGTCGATAAATCCAGGTACCACAACGGAATCGGGGAAGTCGGCGTCGGCCAGTCGGGGTGCCGCGCCGGTCCCGCAGTCAAGGATCGCGCGACCGGAAGTCTCCAGCCATCCGGGTCGGCAGATGCGGCCCTGAAGGACCATGGTGCCCGAGCTGATCAGAGTCACAGGGTCTGAGTCACCTTGTGCAGCCCGCGCGGATTGTCGGGGTCCTCGCCGCGGGCGATCGCCAGCCGCAGCGAGAGTTGCTGCAGTGGAAGGATTTCCAGCAACGGAGCCAGCTCCTCGGGTATCCCGGCGGGTAACGCGATCCGACCTGCCAGGTGCTGCGGGGCGGGGCCGGCGCCGATGACCACGATGTCGGCCCTGCGTTCAGCCAGCCGGGACAGCACCGGCAGCATCGCGCGGCCGCTGGCACCCTCGGAGACGACGGCCAGCACCGGCACCTGTGCGTCCACGGTGGCGAGCGGACCATGCAGTAAGTCTGCGCCCGAAAATGCCTGAGCGGATAGGTAACACGTCTCCATCAGTTTGAGCGCGGCCTCGCATGCGGTGGGGTAGGAGTAGCCGCGGGCGGTAACAATGAGCCGCTGCGCGAACCGGTAGCGGAAGGCGAAATCGTCGACATCGCAGGCCAATACGCGTTCACCCAGACCGGGCAGCTGCGTTACGTCACTTGCATCGACGTCGCGCCGTCCGAACAACAAATACAGCCCCAGCAGCTCGGCCGTATATGACTTGGTTGCCGCGACCGATCGTTCCGTCCCGGCCAGCACGTCGACGTGGATCTCGGCGGCGGTGGCCAAGTCGGAGTTCGCGTTGTTGGTCACCGCCAGGGTCAAAGCCCCCTGTTCGCGCGCGACCTCGACCGATCGCACCAGATCGGGCGAGCCGCCGGATTGGCTCACTGCCACGTACAGCACGTCGCGCAACTGTGGACGCGCCCCATATACCGTCATCGTCGACGGCGACACCAGGCCGGCGGGCAACCCGTGCATGATCTCGACGAGGTACTTCGCGTACAGCGCCGCATGGTCGCTGCTGCCGCGAGCCACAAAGAGCACGAATCGTGGTGCGGCCGCGGTGATCCGGACCGTCGCCGCGGCGATGGGCTCTGCGCCCTCGGTCAGCAACCGGCGCCACACCGCGGGCTGCTCGGCGATTTCCGCGGCCATCAGCCGGCCCGGAGCGCTCACGATCGCCCATCCGCGTCCGGTGTCTCGTCGGGCCAGCGACCGTCGTTCTCCCAGAATTGCCGGATCTCCTCGAGCTGGCGCCCCTTGGTCTCCGGCGCATACCGGTGGACGACGACAAAAGCAACCACCGCGAGACCACCGAATACCGCGAAAGCTCCTGCGCCGCCGAGTGAATTCAGCATCGTCAGGAAGACGGCGGCGACGATCGCGTTGGCCGTCAGGTTGAACGTCAGCATCGTGCTGGACCCCATCGACCGCAGGCGAGTCGGGAAGGCTTCTCCGGCGTATACCCATACCAGCGAGCCGAACCCGGAGTTGAACCCGATGATGAACAGCAGCACGCCGGCCAACCCGAACACCAGCGTGGGGCCACCGCTGTGGCCCAGGCCCCGGGCGAACACGGCGATCAGCACCCCGTTGGCGGCGATCATCAGGGCTATGCCGGACAACAGGATTGGACGCCGGCCTACCCGGTCGACCAGTACCAGCGAGGTGCACACCGCCGCCAGAGCGGCGACCTGCACTATTGCGGGCAGCGCCAGCCGCGCGAAGTTGTCCTTGAAGCCCATGGCTTCGAATATCCGGGGGCTGTAATAGATGATCGCGTTGATGCCGGTGATCTGGACTAGAACGCCGAGCGTGATCACGAAGATGGTGGCCCGCAGATATGGCGGTCGTAGCATCTCAGACAGTCGGCCCCTGCCTTCGCTCAGAGCGTGGGTGATCTCGGCCAGCTCCTGTTCCACGCGGGCCTCTGGCTGCGTTCGCAGCAGAGCCCGGCGCGCTTCGGCAACTCGGCCCTTCAACACGTACCACCGAGCTGTGTCCGGCATGCGAATCACCAACGGCAGCAATAGCAACGCCGGTACCGCGGCCAAACCGAAGATCCATCGCCAACCGTGCGTGCCGGCAAGGAGGTAACCGGCCACGTAGCCGAGGATGATGCCGCTGACTATTGCCACTTGATAGGCGGCCCCGAACGATCCGCGCCTTGCGGCCGGTGCCAATTCCGCGATGTACACCGGGATGACGACCACCGACACGCCGACGGTCACACCGATCAACAGCCGGGCCGTCAGGAGCATCGGCATCGAGACCGAGAACGCGTCCAGCAGCGCGAATACCGCGTAGCTGACGACGATCAGCACCGTCGACTTCTTTCGTCCGAGCGCATCGGCGAGCATGCCGCCAACGAATGCCCCGCCGACTTGGCCGATCACCGCCATCGTGGTCAGAAGTTCTTGCTGCTGTGTCGTCAGGTGGAATTGGTCGGTGATGAACAACAGCGCGCCGGCGATGCTGGAAAGGTCGTAGCCATAGATGACGCCGACGCTGGCTGCGGTGAGCCCGACCAGTCGTCCCCCGTGCACCGACCGGTCAGCTGTTTACGTGGGTTTGCAGCAACGCGATCACCTTGTCCGGGTCCTCGGGGGTGATGCACGGCCGCACTCGGCTGCCGATGTCGAGAATCAGCAGGGCCTTCTTGTCGCCCCGGTGAATGTCCAGCGGGAACCAGTAGCGCGGGTCGGACGCGCCCCAGAAGCGGCCCTTGCCGGAAGCCCAGCCCATCGGCTGAGTCTTGATGCCCCGGATGTCGCTGTAGGCAATGTGTTTCGGCGTAGCAAGGGGGAAATAGTAGCGGCGGATGGTGATTCCGTGGTCGTCGAGGGTGAGGCCCGCATCCTCGTAAAGGGCAGTCATCCCGCAGAAGGCTGCCATAGCGGCCTGGGGCGGTCAACCGGTTGCCCAGCAACTCAGTGTTGCGGTCGGCTGTTCATCGAGCGGGCCACCATGATCAACCCGAACACGACGAGGGTGCCGATGACACCGACGCCCACCCGCACCGGCAGCGCGTCGGCCGACGAAATCATCCCGGCAGCTTGCGGCTCTGCCTGCGGGCCAACGGCACCGCCCCGCCCGGCGCTCACCAGCGCGGGGTCGGGTTCGATCAGCGTGCCGACCTGAGTGCCCGCCGGGGTGCTGAACCCGTAGTCCAGCAAGTGCGCCGCCTGCTCCCATGGTGCGATCGGCAGCCGGGTTCCGTGCAGCAGCACCGCCACCAGCCGTCGCCCGTTGTGGTTGGCCGCACCGACGAACGTCTGGCCGGCGTCGTCGGTGTAACCGGTCTTGCCGCCCAGCGCGCCCGGATATTTGTAGAGCAGCTGGTTGTCGTTTTCCAGCTGATAGCCGGGGGCGTCGCCGTGGCCGGGGAAGTCGAAGGTGCGGGTCGCGACGATGTCGGCGAAAGCCGGGTTCTGCCAGGCGTACCGGTAGAACAGGCCGATGTCGTAGGCCGAGGTGCTCATGCCCGGCCCGTCCAGCCCGGACGGCGTCGCCACCCGGGTGTCGTGGCCGCCGAGCTTGGTGGCCAGCACGTTGATCTTCTCCAGCGCGGTCTGCATACCACCGAGCTGCACGGCCAGCGCGTGCGCGGCGTCGTTGCCCGAATGCATCAGCAGCCCGTGCAGCAGCTGATTGACGGTGTACGTGCCGTCGGCATCGACACCGACCTTGGTGCCCTCGGCGGCCGCGTCGTCAGCGGTTCCGGGGACGGACTTGTTCAGGTTGAACGCGTTGATGGACGTCATCGCCACCAGCACCTTGATGACGCTGGCCGGGCGGTGCCGGCCGTGCGGATCGCGCGCGGCGATCACCGCGCCGCTGTCCAGATCCGCCACCAGCCAGGCCTCGGCGGAGACGTCGCCGGGCGGTGCCGGGGTGTTAGGTGCGGCGACGATCCCGCAGCCGGCCAGCGCGTCGCCACCGATCGGCTTGGGCGGCAGCGCGAGTGGCAGTGGCGGCTGACCGGCCTGAGGGACTTCCGACGAATCCACCGCGGGTGGCGTGTTCACCTGATACGGGCAGCTGGGCGGGCCGGCGTTGGGACCGGGGACGGGCTCGGCCAGCGCGGTGGGCAGGCCCAGCGCGGCCGGCGCAGCAACCATGAAAGCTGCTGCCGCCAGGCATGATGCGGAACGTAAGAGGCTCATCGTATGTGCAGATTAGGGGATGGGTCGCCGGATTCCGGGGAGCCGCGCTGTGACTGGTGTGACAGATGTTACATACCGGAATGCTGTCGGCTGTTCACGCGCCGCTTTCGCTTAGCCCTAAGGCCACTGCAGCTTCGTAGGTCAGTGAGTCGCCTTCGCGCGATGCGGCATCAAACTCCGCCGGATCCAGTGCCTGGCGGGCGCGACGTTCGCAATCCTCGTGGAAGCGGCCGAGGTAAGGAAAGGAGTGCAACGGGATCCCTAGCAGGCGGCTCACCGCGGAGGCAGCCGCCATCAACATGACGGCGCGCCGATGATCGCCGGTGGAGCCCGCGATCCACCCCAATCCCAAGACATACTCCATGGCATGCGGGGGGTCATTGACGTCCACCGAAAGCTGCAAACCCTGCCGGAGCGCCTGCGACCCAAATTCGGTGTCGCCAAGGCGCCAGCGGCCGATTCCCACCGATGCCAGAACCGCTGACCGCCAGACCGACTCGCCGCACGAATTCGCAAGAACCAGCGCGTCCTCGAAAGAGTGCAATGCGTCCTGGTTTTCGCCGAAAAAGTCGTGCACCCAGCCCATCAGTACCCTCGAGACAACCCGCACCTCGTAGTCGGTGGTGCGGGCGATGGCGCGCCGAAGATAGTCGCGGGCAAGCTCAAAATCGCCGCTGTGCAACGCGACGAACCCATCTGAGCAATCGAGGATGGCCGGGGCTGCCGGGTCGGCGACCACATCGAGGAGGCTTCGTGCCTCAGCGATGCGGAGCCGGGTGGTCTCGAGGTCCCCTATCGCCGGCAGAATCCATACGGTCCCGCAAAGCGCTTGGAAACGCTGCGGTGTCGGCTCCGGCGGCGCAGCACTCAACGCTAGGTCGAGCCAGCGGATTGCTTCGTTGAACATCCCGCGGGCATACAAGTACGGGCGCACGGCGGCCGCCATCTCCATGGCGGTTAGCGCGGAATCGGAGACGCTGAAGCGCAGCGCTTCTCGAATGTTGGGCATCTCAACGTTGAGGCGATTAAGCCATTTGACCTGTTGATTTCCAAACCAATTCGCACGGGAGTCGGCCAGCAGCGCGCGGTACCAGTCGGCGTGGCGCCGACGCAGCGAGGGGTAGTCCCCGCTGTCGGCGATGCTGATCCGGCCGTAGTCGCGAAGCGGTTCCAGCAGCCGAAACCTTACTTCGCCCTCGTGTTCGCTGCGAATCAGAATCGACTTGTCGACCAACGCGGAGACAAGATCGAGGAAATCCTCGCTGGTGATCCTTTGCCCGCAGATGTCATGGGCCGCATTCAGTTCGAAGCCGCCGGCGAATATCGATAGTCTGCCCCAGAGTTGCTGCTCGTCAGGTGAGCACAGGTCGAAACTCCATTGCACACACAGTGTGAGGGTTTGCTGTCGGGCAGTCGCGCGGCGGCGGCCACGGCCGAGTAATTCGTAGTGTTCAGATAACTTCTCGGCGATCTGCTGAGGGGACAGTGCGCGAAGGCGCGCAGCGGCTAGCTCGATCGCCAACGGTAAGCCATCGAGTCGGGCGCAGATAAGTGCCACCGCGGCCTTGTTGTCTGCGGTCAGGGTGAAGCCCGACAGCACGGCTTGGGCACGTTCGACGAACAACGCAACCGCGTCAAACCCATTCAGCTCGCTCAGCGTTGGCTCCGAGTCGCCATCAGGACATTGCAGTGGCAGCAGTGACAGCACCGCTTCTCCCCCGACATCGAGCGCTTCCCGGCTGGTCGCCAGAATGCGTAGCTGCGGGCAGTGCCCCAGCAGGGATTCGACGAGTTCCGCGGCGGCGTCGATGATGTGTTCGCAGTTGTCGAGTACAAGCAGTGCTTCACGGTGACCGAGGAAATCGATCAGCCGGTCGATTGGCGCGGTGGCTGATTGATCACGCAACCCGAGCGCCGACGCCGCGACGTGTACGAGCAGCGAGCCATCGTGCAGGTCGCTCAGCTCGACGAGCCACACGCCACCCGGGAACGACTGACACTGTTTGGCGGCGGCGCGTGTGCCCAGCGTTGTTTTTCCAACGCCGCCAACGCCTATCAACGTCACCAGTCGCGACTGTGACAACAACTTCTGTAGCTCCGCCAATTCCGCGCGCCGATTCACCAGGCTGGTCAATGGCGCCCGAAGATTGCCAACCGATGGACGCGCCGGCACCTCGGGAGCCGACCGAGCCGACCGTGCCGGCCGCGCGGATCCATCAGCGCCACGCAGCGCCATGTCGTCGGCAGTGAGACCACGATCCGCCTGCGCGCACTGCAGCTGCTCGCCGAGCACTAGCGCCGACGGCCGTTGGCTGGCATCGCGCGACATCGCCGTCTCGACGATGAAGGCGAAGTCTTCGGATATGCCGTGCTCGCGGAGATCCGGCACGTCCTCCTGAGTTATTCGCAGCAGCTGCGCAATCACCTGTTCACCGCTGCGGCGTTCAAATGCGTCGCGCCCGGTCAGCCCGGCGAACAAGGTGGCGCCCAGACCGTACACGTCCGCGGCGTGGCTGGGCACCTCGCCGGCGAGCACCTCCGGAGCTGTGAACGCCGGCGATCCGGTGAAGATACCGTCGGCCGTTTTGTATCCATCGGCCGTGTGGGCGATGCCGAAATCGCACAACGCCGGCTCGCCGTAATCGGTCAGCAAAACGTTTGCTGGTTTGACATCGCGATGCACGATGCCCAATCGGTGCGCGGACTCCAGCGCGCCGGCCAACTTCACCCCCATCCGCAGCATTTCGTCTTCTGGCAGCACACCACAACGGCGGATGCGTTCGTGCAGGGAGCCGCGCTGGTAATACGGCATCACCAGGTACAGATAACCGCTTGGGGTTTCGCCGGTCTGCAACACCGCCACCACATTTGGATGGGCGGTGAGTCGACCCATGGCCTGCTGCTCGCGGATAAAACGCGCACGGTTTCCCTCGAGATCCATGGTGAGCAGCTTTAGCGCGACCACTCTCTGAAGCGTGGTTTGGGTGCAGCGATACACGATCCCGAAGCCCCCGCGACCGATTTCTTGGGCATCCTCGAAACCGGCCTCACTCAGCTCGGCGGCGATGGGACCGCTGGCGCCGGGATGCGCCGGATACGACACACCCACCACAGCCACGTTCCTGCCTTCACACATCAATCACAGAAGCCGGTTGAGCCGAGCCTACATCTATGCAACGGTCTGGGGGAGTTGTCGGTGTTGACGGGCCGGCGGCCATATTGCAACGGATAAATTTGATTGTCACGGCACGAAGTCGGCGCAAGGCCCTACCTGGGTATGACCTTGTCGACGCGGCGCCGATTATCGCTATTATGAGACGAATTCAGGTCCTAATCGTCGAAATTTGGCCGGACCGGAATACCCCGGACCACTGATGCAAAAGCGAGATGACCGAGATGACAGAAGCTGTCGACAATGTGAAACGAGATGCGACACGGCAGGCCTACGATGAGGTCGCGGGGCAGTATCGCCAGGGCATGGCGAACATGGCTGTGTACCACGAATACTGCCAGACTCCGGTCATCCTGGACGGTGTCAGCGACGTCATCGACAAGGCACTGCTCGACCTTGCGTGTGGAGATGGCTTCTATACCAGGAAGTTTCGCTCACTCGCACGAGCAAACCCGGTCAGCGGGTCCGATTTATCTCCCGAGCTGATCGCCCTGGCAAAACAGGAAGAGGCGAACAATCCGCTCGGAATCGAATATGCGGTAGACGATGTCCTGGCGCTGCGAGAGTCTCGAGTCTTCGAAGTAGTGACGGCCATACATCTCCTGCACTACATGCCAACTGTTGAAGCACTCGCTACCGTGCTACGCAACATCTATGGGGTACTCGAGCCGGGCAGCCGGTTCGTAACCTTCGGGTTCAATCCTGACTTCAGGATCGAATATCACGACGCAACAGACTCCGAGGAAAAGTTCGGTTACTGGTTTTCCAGAGCGGACGGCCAAAACGGAGGGTTGGTTCGCTTCCATCCGGGTCGGATAGCGGGTTTGACGTTCGAGTTTTACCGCTGGCACCGATCATGTATCGAGGATGTCGCATCGGCAGTGGGGTTCGCTAAGTGCGAGTGGCGTGATCCGTTCGTGTCCCAAGCAGGGCTGGACAAGTACGGCGCCGGGTATTTCGAGAATCACATCGCCAATCCGCAGGGAAAACTGCTCATTCTCACGCGATAGGTGTCGTTGAACCCGCCCAGCATCCGATCTCATCCAGCCGACACTTGACGTGCAGCCCGCACCGCACGTCGCGTGAAGACGCCCATCGCCAGCCGATACAGCAGCGTTGATGGTGGAAGGAAGAAGCCGAAATCCGTGTGCGGGTAGTACCTGGCGGTGTGTCCGCCGCCGTCGACTTCTAGCCAACCGGTCTGCACGCGCTCGTTTTCGCTCGGGGGCCGGCAGCTGAAATCGTGTGCGGTGAGCCCGGCGCGTCGATTACCCGGTGGCAGAACGGCACCGGCTGCGTTGAGCACGACCGCGCTGCCGTTTCCGTCGGTCGCGGATACGCCAACGGGTACCACCATGGGCAGCCCGTCATCGCCTGCCCAGCCAAGAAGGACATGTGGCAGTTTGGTTGCCGTTGTCGCCACGCGGCTGCTGTCGACGCGAGCCGCGGTCCCGCCGCTGGGCGGCGTCTGCGGCGGCGGCGGAGGGCCGAGGCGATCGCCGATGACCAGTGGGTCGCCGCCGGCGTGCAGATCCGGCCACACGATGATGCGCCGTACGGCTATGTCGACCATCACGCGGGTGTAGTAGATCCTGAGCCAGCGACGCCATAAGCCACCCGGGGGCGCCCCGTCTTTTTCGGTCCAGCGCACACCCATGGTCGCCGGGAAATCTTCGACCGGTGGGCCGATGGTCGCGGTGCCTTGCACGAGGACGTATTGACTGCCGGCTGCGGTGCTGAACCTCCGCGTGTGAAAAGCCAAGGCCACGTTCGGGTTTGCTTGAATGCGGTCCAGCTTCTTGTTGGCGCTGACCGAGCTGTTGATCCGTGCCGTTCCCGTGCTGCGGTCGTGTGGTCCGAAGTTCGTAACCGGCGTCAACACCACTCCTCGCGCAGGGGTGACGGAGGCCAGCGCCACCACTTGGTCACCGACCAACACATCCTCCAGGTCTTCGGGCCACTGAACTATCATCAGCGTTCCTCCTTGCTCGGGAACTTTTGCATCAAATCCTGTTGGTACCAAACATTTTCCGGCCAACTCGTTGAGTAAGCTGAAAGCGCCGCATCGCTGGGCGGTGTGTTCAGATGTATTCGCGCAAGGCGAATGCCGCGGCCTCCTCGAAGCTCAATGAGCTGCCTTCGATCGAGGCGGCATCGAATTCCGTCTCTGAGAGCTGCTCGCGGGCTTGACGTTTGCACTGGCGCTGAAATATGCCGGCAAAGGACGTGGTGGTCGAACTAATACCGCTTGCGCGGCTGATCGCAGCCGACGCCGCCAGCAAGACTGCGGCACGCCGCGCATCGTGGTTTGCCGACGCGACCCACGCCAACGCGTCCAAGAATCTGGAACCGGTCCAGGATTGATCGATCGTGCGGCACAGTCGCAGACCTTCGCTCAGCAAACGCTCGGCAAGCTCGAGATCACCCAGTGCGAACCGGCCGACCCCGACGATGCCCAAAACATATGACCGCGTATTCGCCTCATGGCGCGATTCGGCCAAAGCGAGAGCCTTCTCAGCCCATTGCAGTGCACGTTCTGCATCGCCGGCCACCCAATACCGCCAGGACATCAAAGACATTCCCAGGGTTTGGACTTCGAAGTCGTCAGAGGCGGCCAGTGCTTGTTCCGCACACGCTTGTATCTGGTCCATCTCTCCGCGCATCAAGGCCCCGAATCCCTCGATCCACTCGATTTGACCCAGGGCTTCGGGATTGGGCAGGACCTGGAGAAGTTCGCGGACCTCAGCCACCCGGGTCGTCACCGTGGCCCAGTCAGCCTGTAAGAGGGCCAAATGCGCCAGGACGGTGACCGCTTCGATCCGCTCCGGGGTCGGCTCGGCGGCGGTTGCGGCCAGCGCGCTATCGAGCAGACGCCGTCCTTCTTCAAGCATCCCGTCAGAGGTCCACATGTGGCGCATGCCGGCGGCAATCGTCAGCACCGTCGTCGGAGAGTTTTCGAGGCCGAATTGCAGCGCCTCTTGAAGATTGGGCATCTCGCGCCGCAACCATTTGATCCAGCGGACTTGCTGCTTGCTGAAGAATTCGGCTTTGGCTTGGCTCACCAGTCGCTGGTACCAGTCAAGGTGGCGCTGTTGCAGCTGCCGATAATCGTCGTTACTGCCGATCTTGGTCTTGCCGTACTCGCGCAGCGTGGCCAGGAGCCGAAACCGCACCAGGCCGTCGTCTTCGTTGCGGATGAGGATGGATTTATCCACCAGCGCGCACAGTTCGTCGAGTAACTCCTGGGCCGAGATGTTTCGAGCGCAAATCTCACGCGCGGCGTCGAGTTCGAAGCTGCCGGCGAACACTGACACCCGAGCCCACAGTTCTTGTTCCTGTGTGGTGCAGCGCTCAAAGCTCCACCCGATGCACCACTGCAGCGTTTGCTGGCGGGTGGGTGCCCCGCGCCTGCCCCGAGTGAGCAAGCCGAACCGGTCAGAGAGCCGCTCGGCGATCTGGTCCACCGACATGACCCGCAGCCGTGCCGTCGCCAGTTCGATCGCCAGCGGCAGGCCATCGAGCTGGGCGCAGATACTCGCGACCGCGGCAGCGTTGTCTCGGGTCAGGGAAAAGCCGGGCTGGGCGGCGCGGGCTCGGTCGACGAATAACGCCACCGCGTCATAGCTTGCCAGTCTGCTGGTAGGGACACTGGCGGTGTCGGGGTAGGGCAGCGGTGATAGCGCCAGCACTGTTTCGCCGCCGATGCCCAGGACCTCGCGGCTGATCGCCAGAACGTGCAGCCGTGGGCAGCCGCGCAGCAGGGTCTCCACCAGCTGTGCCGCGTCGTCGATGACGTTTTCGCAGTTGTCGATTAGCACCAGGGCCTCGCGCTCGGCAAGGGCGTCAACCATCACCTGGATCAAGGGTCTGCCGCCCTGATCGCGGATGCGCAAAGCGGATGCGGCGACACCGGGTAGCAACGCGCTGTCACTGACATCGCCCAACTCGATCAGCCATACACCGTCGTCGAAATATGGCATCTGCTCACGCGCGGCTTGCAAGGCCAGCGTGGTTTTCCCGACACCGCCGACTCCGGTCAAGCTCACCAGGCGCGAATTCGCGAGCAGCGCCCCCAATTCGGAAAGCTCATTCTCGCGACCCACAAAGCCGGCCAGTGGCGCCGGTAGATTTCCCCGGCTACGGGCGGCCGACGCCGCGGGGGCCGAGCGGGTGGAAGCGCTGCCGGATCGTTTGCCATCCTGCAGTGCCATCACGTCGATGTCCAGGTCGTGATCCCGTTGTAGGCGTTGAAGTTCTTCGCCGAACTCGACGCTGGACGGTCGATCATCCGGGTTGCGCGACAACGCCTTTCCAATAACGGTCGCGACATCCTGGTCGACGTCATAGTCGCCTAAATCGGCCACCTCTTCGCTGATAATGCGCCTGACCTGTGCCACCACCTGCTCGCCGCTCCGGCGCTCGAACGGAGCATGGCCGGTCAACGCGCAGAACAGTGTCGCGCCTAAGCCGTACACGTCGGATGAGCGATCAGGGACATGCCCGGCAAATATCTCGGGAGCGCTGAAACTGGGTGAGCCGGTAAAGACGCCTGACTCTGTCCTGAATCCACCGACCATGTGCGCGATCCCGAAATCGGTCAAGGCCGGCTCACCGTAGTCGGTGAGCAACACATTGGCCGGTTTTACATCACGATGCAGGATGTCCAAATGGTGCGCCGATTCGAGGGCACCGGCGATTTTGACACCCAGCCGCAGGGTGTCCGACAAACTCAAGCGGCCGAGCCGGCTGATTTCGGTTTGGATGCAACCCTTCCGGTAGAACGGCATCACGATATACGGATGGCCGACGTATGTTTCGCCGACCTGGAACACCGCGACGATGTTCGGATGTCCCGTCAGCCTGGCCATCGCCCGTTGCTCACGTTCAAAACGAAGACGGTTTTCGTCGAGGTCGACGGTGAGCACCTTGACGGCCACGACCCGGTCCAGCTCGACTTGCGTGCAGCGGTACACCACACCAAAACCACCGTGACCAATTTCCACGGCATCCACGAAGCCGTCCGCGCCGAGTTGAGCGACGATCGGCTGGCGCACACTGCGTTGTGTCGCCAGCTCTGGGCCCATCCGCCAAGTCAATCATGTAGACGTTGTAACCGTAAGCGTCATTTCAGGAGTCGCGCAGTCGGAATTCCGAATATCAACCCGCCCAAACTCGTAGTAACCATTGAAGCTAAAAAATCACCGGATGTTGCGGCGGGACGCCGATCAGTTCAGCATTTTTCGACGAATCGTCGACGTCATTTTGCTGACCGCGATTGCTTCCTGAAGTCACTCCATGCAACAGGATGCTCTCGTCCCGTCTTCACCCGCGTCAACGGGATTCGGAATGAGACCAACTATTCGACGGCCGATCAGGTTAGCCAAGTCGGCCCAGCCGATCGAGGTTTCGTTCGTATTGGAAACACCTGGTGCGTGGGGCCGAATCATCTAGACGGTTTGCAGGTCGCGGCAGGGCGGGCTGAATCAGCGAGTCGCCGCGGTCGCGGAACCCGACCAGAGTTGACAGTGTCAAAAACATGGATGACACTGTCAATTAGTCATGAACCAACTTCTCACGCTGTCCGAGTTCGCCGCCGCCGCCGCCACCGCGGTGCAGGCGTCCGGAGCGGTGCCCGACAACCGCCAGGCCAAGCCGGTCCCGGCCGAGCGGATGATCCGCTACTACACCGCTCGGGGCCTGCTGCCGCGTCCCGGCACGCGAGGGCGCGCCCTTACCTACGGGCGGACCCACCTGCTACGGCTGGTCGCCATCAAGCGACTGCAGGGCCAGGGGCTGTCGCTCGACGAGATCGCCCAGCGCCTCGAGGCGATGCCGCAGGCGGAGCTGGAGTCGCTGGCCGCGATCCCGGCCGGCGCCATGCCCGCGGACCTCGGCGACCCGGAGACGCCCGCGGAGCCGTCGCGCGCGGCCGGCCGTTTCTGGCAGACGGTGCCGGCGGCCGGCACGGCCCAGCACGAGCACCGGCACCGGCCACCGCCCCGGCCGTCAACAACCTGCAGGCCGTCCGGCTCTCCGACACCGTCACGCTGCTGATCGACGGGCTTGCCGACCCGCTGCCCGCCATCGACACCCTGCGCCGCGCCGCCGCGCCGCTGCTCGAACTCTTTGCCCCATTACAGGCCAACACTGAAGGGACTACCAATGAGTGCTGAATTACTTCCGCTCCTCACCGCCGAGGCCGCCCCGGTGACACCGGCTGGAGACCGGCCCACCTGCGGCGAGCTGAGCTCGGCGACCGGGGAACGGCTGCCGCTCAAGGCGCTGAGCGTCGAAACCGTCGTCGTCGGCGTGACCGCAACCTGCACCGTGCGTCAGCGTTTCGCCAACACCGGCGATACCACCATCGAGGCCACCTACGTGTTCCCGTTGCCGGCTCGCGCGGGCGTGACCGACTTCGTCGCTTCCCTGGCCGGACGTCGGGTCGTCGGCGTGCTCAAGGAGCGTGGCCAGGCCCGCGCGGACTACGAGCAGGCCGTGGTCTCCGGGCAGCGTGCCGCGATCGTGGAGGAGGACCGCCCCGACGTGTTCTCGGTGCGGGTGGGCAACCTCGGCCCCGGTGAGGAAGCAACCATCGAGATGGTGCTGACCGGTCCGCTGGCGTTCGAGGATGGCGAGGCGACCTTCCGTTTCCCGCTGGTGGTCGCCCCGCGGTACACCACCGGGACCCGGCTGCCGGGGGATCAGACCGGCAGCGGTTTGGCGTCCGACACCGATGCCGTGCCCGACGCGTCTCGGGTCACTCCGCCGCGCCTATCCGAGGTCGACGAGCGGCCCGACCTGCAGATCTCCCTGACCCTGGACGACGGCGGATTGCCGGTGTCCGACCTGCGGGCATCGCTGCCCACCGCCGTGCTGGAACCCTTGCCGGACGGGCTGACACGGCTGCAGCTCGAGCCCGGCGCCCGGGCCGACCGTGATTTCGTGCTGCGCTTCCGCGTGGACAGCCAGGAGCTGTGCTCGTCGGCGCTGCTGGTCCCTGACGCCGAGGGCGACGAGGGCACCTGGTCGGTCACCGTGGTGCCACCGGCCGACACGTCCAGCACCGCGCGCGACGTCGTCGTCGTGCTGGATCGCTCCGGGTCGATGGGCGGCTGGAAGATGATCGCCGCACGCCGCGCGGCCGGACGGATCGTGGACATGCTCGACGCCGCAGACCGGTTCTGCGTGATGGCCTTCGACAATGTCATCGAGACGCCGGCCACCCTGCGAGACGCACTGGTGGAGGCGTCGGACCGTAACCGGTTCGCCGCGGCGTCGTGGCTGGGCTCGCTGACCGCCCGGGGCGGCACCGAGATGGCCGAACCCCTGCGCAAGGCGGTCGACATGCTCGCCGGGACCGACTCAACCCGGCTGGCGAGCGTGGTCCTGGTCACCGACGGCCAGATCACCGGAGAGGACCAGCTGCTGCGGACGCTGGCACCCCGGATCGGGGCGACCCGGGTGTATTGCGTGGGCATCGACCGAGCCGTCAACGCCGGTTTCCTCGAACGTCTCGCCGGTCTGGGCAACGGCCGGGCCGAGTTGGTCGAATCGGAGGATCGCCTCGACGACGTCATGGCCAGGTTGGCCAGGACCATCGGACGCCCGTCGCTGACCGAACTGCGGGTGCGGGCCGAAGGGGTCGAGACCATCGACGGCTCCGTGACCCCCAACCGGGATCCCGACGCCTTCGCCGGTGTGCCCTGCGTGATCTCCGGACGCTACCGGCGGGCCCCACCAGGGCTCGCCCGACTCCGCGGTGCTGCACGTGCAAGCCGCCGGCGCGTCGGGACCATTCATCAAGGCCCTGCCCGCCCGGATCGCACCGGCCGCCACCGCCGTCCAGAAGATCTGGGCGCGCGCGGTGGTGCGCGACTTGGAGGACGAATACGCCTCCGGGCGCGCCGACGAGGAACTGTCCCAGCGCCTGGTGGCGCACTCCCTGCGATTCGGGGTGTTGTCCAGGTTCACCGCGTTCGTGGCCATCGACCCGGAGCGCACCGACGCCGGTCCGCTGGACGAGGTTGTGCAGCCCGTCGAGATGCCGTCGGGTTGGGCAACTGCCGGTTTCGCCGCCGCGCCGATGATGGCCGGCGCCCGCTTCGCGGCGCGCAGCGGTCCCGCTCCGGCCGCCGCCATGCCCGCTCCTGCTAGTTTTCGTGCTGTGGTTTCTAAGCCCGAGTCGGGTCCCCCGGCCCCGCGATCCCTCAAGCACCTGCTCAAGCAGGTGGAGAAGGCAACCCAGGTTCGGCGTTCCGGACTCGAGGGGCTGCTGGAGGAGCTCGAGCAGCATCGCGATGCGACGTCGGAATCCGATCTGCACGCGGCGCTCGTTCACCTGTGCAATGCGCTGAGGCGGTTCTTGAAGGGCCAGACGCAGGTGCAGGCACGGGAGGTGCTGGTGGCCGTCGACGCCGTCAAGCGGCTGCTCGGCGACACCGACCGCGGTCGGCGCGTGTCCAGGCTGCGTTTCTGGGAGTAGCCGGCGTTCTGGCGTCGCTAACTGCGACCGAGCGTGGGGCCTACGCACGGAAATCACCGTTGGAAAGGTGTACATTTCCCCCACGTTCGGCACACCCACCCTCAAAGCGGGGTCAGCACGTCGCGCAGGATGGCTTCGATGGTGTCGAACTCGGCTTGCCCGCTGATCAGCGGTGGCGCCAGCACAATAACGGGATCGCCGCGGTCGTCGGTGCGGCAATACAGCCCGGCCTCAAAGAGTGCCGAAGACACGTGGCCCAGCAGCGCTTGGCGTTCCGCGCCGGTGAAGGTTTGCTTGGTCGCCTGGTCCTTGACCAGTTCGATGCTGAAGAAGTAGCCCTCGCCGCGGACATCGCCGACGATGGGCAGGTCATACAGCTTCTCCAGGGTGGCGCGCAGACGGGGGGACTGTCGCTTGACGCGCTCGTTGAGGCCCTCGCGCTCGAAGATGTCGAGGTTGGCCAGCGCGACGGCCGTCGACACCGGGTGCCCGCCGAAGGTGTAGCCGTGCGCGAACATCGTCTTGGCGTCGTTGAACGGCTCGAACAACCGCTCGCTGGCGATCATCGCGCCCAGCGGTGAGTAGCCCGACGTCATCCCCTTGGCGCAGGTGATCATGTCCGGCACGAACCCGACATGATCACCTGCGTCACAGGCGAACATCGACCCGATCCGGCCGAACGCACAGATCACCTCGTCGGAAACCAGCAGCACGTCGTACTCGTCGCAGATCTGGCGCACCCGGTCGAAATAGCCGGGCGGCGGCGGGATGCTGCCGCCGGCGTTCTGCACCGGCTCCACGAACACCGCGGCGACGGTATCCGGGCCTTCGAATTCGATCGACCTCGGCGATGCGGTCGGCGGCCCACTGCCCGAATGCCTTGACGTCGGTGTCGAACGGCTTCGGCGCGCGGTAGAAGTTGGTGTTGGGCACCCGGAAGCCGCCGGGTGTGACCGGCTCGAACGGCGCCTTGTACATCGGCAACCCGGTGATCGCCAGCGCACCCTGGGTGGCGCCGTGGTAGGCGATCGACCGCGAAATGACTTTGTGCTTACCGGGTTTGCCGGTGAGCTTGAAGTACTGCTTGGCCACTTTCCACGCGGTTTCCACCGCCTCGGTGCCGCCGGTGGTGAAGAACACTCGGTTCAGGTCGCCCGGGGTGTACCGCGCAAGACGCTCGGAGAGCTCGATCGCGGTCGGGGTGGCATATCCCCACAGTGGGAAGAAACCCAGCGTGCCGGCCTGCCGGGCGGCGGCCTCGGCGAGTTCGGTGCGGCCGTGACCGACCTGCACCACGAACAGCCCGGACAGTGCGTCCAGGTAGCTTTTGCCACGGTCGTCGAAGATGGTGACACCGTCGCCGCGGGTGATGATCGGCGGCGTGATCCCCGGGCCGTGCCGGGCGTAATGCAGCCAGAGGTTATCGGTCATTGCCGCGAGCGTAACGCCACCGCGACTTTCGGCGTCGACAGTGTCGCCGGCGTTACGCTCGGCGTATGACCTCCACGCAGGTCACCCAATTCGAAGCCCTGCGCCCGCATCTGATGGCGGTCGCGTACCGGCTGACCGGCACCGTGGCCGACGCCGAGGACATCGTTCAGGAAGCCTGGCTGCGCTGGAACGCCCAGGAGCGCGGCAAGATCGCCGATTTACGGGCCTGGCTGACCACCGTCGTGAGCCGGCTGGGTCTGGACAAGCTGCGGTCGGCGGCGCACCGGCGCGAGACCTATACCGGCCAGTGGTTGCCCGAGCCGGTGGTCACCGGCTTTGACGGGGGCGACCCGCTCGCTGAGGTGGTTGCCCGCGAGGACGCCCGGTTCGCGGCGATGGTGGTGCTGGAACGGCTCAGCCCCGATCAGCGGGTCGCGTTCGTGCTGCACGACGGGTTCGGCGTCCCGTTCGCGAAAGTGGCTGAGGTGCTGGGCGTCAGCGAGGCCGCCGCCCGGCAGCTGGGGTCGCGGGCCCGCAAAGCCGTCACCGCCGAGCCGGCCCTGATATCCGAGAAGCCCGATCCCAGCCACAACGAGGTGGTCGGCAAGCTGATGGCCGCGATGGCCGCGGGCGATTTGAATGCCGTCGTCGAGCTGCTGCATCCCGACGTGATCTTCACCGGCGATGCGAATGGCAAGGCGTCGACTGCGGTGCACGTCATCCATGGCGCGGACAAGGTGGTCCGGTTCATGTTCGGCCTGGCCCGCCGGTACGGCCCGGCGTTCTTCACGGCGAACCAGCTGGCGTTGGTCAACGGGGAACTGGGGGTCTACACGGCGGGCGTCGCCGGTTCCGACGGGTATTGGGACATGGCGCCGCGGATCACCGCGATGACTGTCCGCGACGGACAGGTCTGCGCCCTTTGGGATATCGCCAACCCGGATAAGTTCACCGGCTCCCCACTGCGTCGGTGATGCGGGCCGGACCCGCAAAAGCGAGGCAGAATCGCAGCGCTCCGGCGGCCTCGGCGGATGCTTCGGAGCACCGGCCGCCGAGGCCGACAAAGTTGAGGTATCCGTGGGGTAGGTCGGCCTGGCGGCTCATTGACACCGGGATTCCGCCGGCCCGGTACGACGTGTCAACGACTGGCCGTTTGCTCCGCGGCAAGCCAGGGCACGCGGCACGCATCACCGGAATTGAAGCCCTGCTCGGTGATGCCCAGCGCGGTGTTCATCCGGGCCCGCATGTTCTCCAGCCCGATCTGGTAGGTCAGCTCGATCACCCCGGCATCGCCGAAGCGGGCCCGCAGGTCGGCGACCTGTTCGTCGGTGACGGTATGCGGATCGCTGGTCATTGCGTCGGCGTAGGCGATCGCGGCCCGCTCGTCGTCGGTGTACGCCGGCGAGGTCGCGTAGTCGTCGACCTGCTTGAGGCGGTCGATGTCCAAGCCGTCCAGGCGCTGCAGCATCGACCCGAAGTCGACGCACCACGAGCAGCCGATCTTGCGGGCCGTCCAGAGCACCGCCAGCTCACGCACGCTGGCGGGCAGGGTGCGCGACGCCCGTTGCACCAGGGTTTCGTGGACGGCGCCCGCGGTCAGCAGCCGCCGGTGATGCGCGGTCACCGCTAACGGCTCGGGGACCTCGCCGTAGCGCCGCTTGGCGACCCGATACATGGTGCGGGTCAGCAGGCCGGCGCGCTTCGGGGGCAGGGGCTCGATGCGGGTTTTCTGTGTCATACCCGTCAGACGAGGCAGGCCGGCTTTACGTGACAGGGGACGCGTGACGGGCGCATTCCAAGAATCTGCCAAGAATCTGCTGAGGACCGCGGCCAAGGCTTTGGTCGTGACTTACTGCTATTTCGATGAGCTGCCGCGGCTCGAGGACATCGAGCCTCTGACGCACACCGACGTTCTCGTCGCCAACTCGCGTGTTGACCAACGGCTTATCCGCAACGCCGTCGATGCCGTCTTCGACGCCCACCCGGCCCTTGGCTCCGTGTTCGAACCGCGCCTGGACGCGTGGACGTTGCGCCCGGGCGGCGGCTGGGGATGGGGGGTGGAACCCCCGGGAGTCGCGATCGAGGACGTCATCGCGAGGCAACGCGCCAGCTTCGATATGCACACCGGTCGGCTCTTCGCGGTGTCCCTGCTCCTGGAGCCCCCGACCGGCTGGTGCTCACCGCAAGCCAGCTCTGCGTGGACGACGACGCGTGGCAGGTCGTGGTCGAAGACCTGCTGGCCGCATATGGCGAGGATGCCCTGGCCGCCGAGCCGGCGGACCTGACTTAGACACGTTGGTAGCATCCAGGCACCGTTTTCGTGTGCTCGGAGGAGGCTTGCCGGTGGAGGGGGTGGATAGGGAGGTCTTCGGGCGATACCAGCTGCTCGAGGTGCTCCGACGCGGCAGCAATGGCACCGTGTACCGGGCCTACGACATGCTGATGAGCCGCGATGTGGCCATCAAGGTGCTCTCGCCGGAGTTGGCTGCCGAGCCGGGCTATGCGGAGCGGTTCCGGCATGAGGTCTCCATTGCGTCCCAGCTCAACGACCCGAACATCATCCCGATCTATGAGGCCGGCGAGATCGACGGGCGGCTCTATCTGGTGATGCCCGTCGTTCCCGACGGCATCATTGTGCAAGATCTGCTCAGCCGCGACGGCCCAATGCACCCGACAGTGGCGGTGCGGGTGATCGTGCAGGCCGCCGCGGCACTGGAAGCCGCCCACGTGTCTGGGCTGATCCACGGCGATGTGAAGTCGTCGAACTTGTTGGTGGGCGGCGCGTTCGTGTATCTGATCGATTTCGGAGTCGCCGCCCATCCGTCGGGCATCGACGGTTTGGACCCGACTGGCACCGATACCGCCGATCCCCGCACCGACATCTACGGCCTGACCGCCGTGCTCTACGAGTGCCTGACCGGCCAGCCCGCCGTGGTGAGCGAGGGTGAGCCGCCTAAACCCACCGACATCGACCCGGCAATTCCGGTGGGATTCGACGTGGTGATTGCCCGGGGCATGGCCGAAGTCCCCGATTACCGCTACCAAACGGCCCGCGAGTTGGCCGT
Source organism: uncultured Actinomycetota bacterium (assembly GCA_963840045.1). Taxonomy (GTDB): domain Bacteria; phylum Actinomycetota; class Actinomycetes; order Mycobacteriales; family Mycobacteriaceae; genus Mycobacterium. The sequence goes on from CAWIXL010000004.1 coordinate 38,467, forward strand.
CGCCGCCCAGGACGCACTCACACCCGCGGCCGGCGACGCCCCGGCGGAGGTGCCGGCAGATGAAGTGGAGTTCGGTCGTTATCGGCTTTTCGAAAAGCTCGGTCAGGGCGGGATGGGCGCGGTGTATCGAGCCCACGACACCGCGCTGGGGCGGGATGTGGCCGTCAAGGTGCTGCGGCCGGAACTTGTTGCCGAGCCGGGCTTTCAGGAGCGGTTTCGCCGTGAGGCGTACGCGGCGGGCCGACTGGCGAGCCCGAACATCATCCCGATCTACGAGACCGGTGAGATCGACGGGCGCCTGTATCTGGTGATGCCGATCGTGGACGGCGTCGACGTGAACCAGGCGCTCGACCGCGACGGACCGATGAGTCCGGAGAAGGCGGTGCGGGTGGTCGAACAGGTTGCCGCAGCGCTGGATTCGGCACACAAGTCCGGGCTGGTGCACCGCGATGTGAAGTCGTCGAACTTGCTGATGGTCGGCGAAGATTTTGTGTATTTGATCGATTTCGGGCTGGTTCAAGAGGCCAATGCCGCTCGCTTGACGCTCACCAACGTGGCCCCGGGAAGTCCGGCGTATATGGCCCCGGAGCGCTTCAAGGCCGGGACGACCATCGATGCTCGTGCCGATGTGTACTCGCTGGCCTGTGTGCTCTACGAGTGTCTGACCGCGCGGTTGCCGTTCAGCGGTGGCGGTGTGGAGGGGTTGACCGTATCCCATCTCAAGGACGAGCCGCCCAAACCCAGCAGCTTCGACCCTGCGATACCCGCCGGGTTCGACGAGGTGATCGCACGGGGCATGGCGAAGGAGCCGGCTGACCGTTACCAGTCGGCACACGAACTGGCTGTGGCTGCCCGCGCGGCGCTCACCGACGACGTCGTCGCCGCCGCCCCGACGCAGGCCGCCGCACCCTCGACCCCGTCCCCACCGCCCAACCGTCGCCGCACCCGCGCTCTGACCATCGCCGCGCTCGTGCTGGTTGTGGTACTCGCCGTTGCCGAAGTCTTGCGGCTCACCCACCAATTCCCGTTCCATGCCGCGAAAACGCAGCCTCAGCTCGTGCTGCCGTTTACCGGTCTGGACAGGCCCCAGGGCGTGGCAGTCGATGCGAAGGGCAACGTCTACGTCGTCGACAGCGGCAACAACCGGGTGCTGGAGCTGGCCGCGGGCTCGAACAGCCAGACCGTGGCACCGTTTGCCGGCCTGGACCGGCCCGTCGCGATAGCGGTCGACGACGCGGGCGACTTAGAGGTCACCGACCCCGCAAACAACCGGGTGCTGGAGCTGGCGGCGGGGTCGACCAGCCCGACCGTGCTGCCCTTTACCGACCTCGCCGAACCCACGGGTGTGGCGGTCAATTCGCGCGACCCCCGCAACGACCGCGCCGTCTTTGTCACCGACTCCGGACACAACCGGGTGCTCGAGCTGCTCGTGCATTCGAACGGTCAGACCGAGCTGCCCTTCAGCGGCCTGGAGGGTCCCTCTGCCGTGGCGGTGGGCAGCGACCGTGTCCTCTTCGTCCTCGATCGGGAGAACGAGCGGGTGCTGAAACTGCCCTGGACGGCGCACGTCGCGACCGTCCTGCCCTACGCGGTCGGGCGGCCGGATTTTCTGGCCGTCGACAGCACGGGAAACCTGTACGTGACCGACGGCCGCGACAATCGGGTCATGCAGCTGGTCAAGGCCTCGAACACGTCAATCACGCTGCCGTTCAACGGCCTTAACGCTCCCCAGGGCGTCGCCGTCGACGCCGCCGGGAATGTCTACGTCGCCGACTCGGGCAACAACCGGGTGCTGAAGCTGCCGCCGAATTAGCTGGCGAGCAGACGCAAAAGCTCCCGACACGCCGGGCGTGCGGGAGCTTTTGCGTCTGCTCGGCGGCCCATGGGAGGTAGGCCGCGAAAGTGACCCGAATATTTAGGTAGCCGTCTACTCAGGCGCGACCCCCCGGCTGATATTTACGGTCGGCCCATGAATTTCTCGCTTTTGCCTCCAGAGGTGCAATCGGCGCGGATGTTCGCCGGTGCGGGTTCAGCTCCGATGCTTGACGCGGCGGCGGCGTGGGACGGTTTGGCTTCCGAGCTGGGCTCGGCGGCGTCGTCGTTCTCAACGGTGACGACGCAGCTGGTGGGTTCGGCGTGGCAGGGGCGGGCGTCGGCGGCGATGGCGGCCGTGGGCGCGACGTATGCGGACTGGCTGGGTGGGGCGGCGGCGCGGGCCGGGAGCGCTGCCGCCCAGGCCAACGCGGTGGCCGCGGTATTTGAGGCGGCGCGGGCGGCGACGGTGCATCCGATGGCCGTCTGGGCCAATCGGACTGAGCTGATGTCGCTGGTGCGGTCCAACTTGTTGGGCTTCGCCGCGCCGGCGATCGCGGCCTGCGAGGGCGAATACGAATTGATGTGGGCCCAGAATGCGGCTGCCATGGCCGGGTATCACGGCGGGGCTTCGGCAGTGGTTTCGCAATTGACATCGTGGCAACGGGCGCTGCAAGCCCTGCCTGGTCTGGCGGGCCTGGGTCACCCGCAGGGCGCGACCAGCACCGCCGCGACCCCCGCCGGCGCCACCCCCGCCGCCGCGCTACTGGGCAACACCGGCGACTTCAACCTGGGTGGCGGCAATACCGGCACCCTCAACCTGGGCAGCGGAAACATCGGCGACGGCAATTCGGGCGGCGGAAACGTCGGCGACGCCAACGTGGGCAGCGGCAACACCGGCAACACCAACCTGGGCTGGGGTAACCACGGCAACCAAAACCTCGGCAGCGGCAACTACGGCAGCAACAACCGGGGCAGTGGCAACGGCGGCGACCTCAATGCGGGCAGCGGCAACATCGGCAGCAAAAACCTGGGCAGCGGCAACAACGGCAGCGGGAACCTGGGCGGCGGAAACACCTACAGCAACAACGTGGGCTCCGGGAACGCCGGCAACGGCAACTGGGGCTTCGGGAACTTCGGCCACGGCAATATCGGCTTCGGGAATACCGGCAACAACAACATCGGCTTCGGGCTCACCGGCGACAACAAGTTCGGCATCGGCGGTCTGAACTCGGGCGCCGGAAACATCGGCATCGGCAACTCGGGCGACAACAACGTCGGCTTCTTCAACTCGGGCGACAACAACGTGGGCTTCTTCAACTCTGGGAAAGGCAACTTCGGCTTCGACAACGCGGGCAGCTACAACACGGGCGCCTGGAACTCAGGGTTCTATAACACGGGCTTCGGGAACGCGGGTTTGTTGAACGCGGGCAGCTTCAACGTGGGCCAGCAGAACATGGGCTCGTTCAATGCAGGCTCGGTCAACATGGGCGCCTTCAACTCGGGCTTGTTCAACACCGGCAACTTCAACTCGGGCAGTTACAACACGGGCGGCTTCAACGCGGGCGGCACCAATACCGGATGGGGCAACTCGGGCTACACCAACACCGGCGCCCTGAACTCGGGCATCCTGAACACCGCCATCGGTAGCGCGGACGTCCACGCCAACACGAACTCGGGCTTTGGCAACACCGGCACCGTCAGCTCGGGCTTCTTCAACTCGGGCGACAAAGGGTCTGGGTTCGGAAACACCGTCGGCTTCAACTCGGGCTGGTTCAACAAGGGCATCGACCAGGCGGGTATCGGTAACTCCGGCGACGAGAACGCGGGCCTGTTCAACGTCGGGCATATCCTGTCTGGCATTGCGAACTCGAACAAGAGCAACTCCGGCCTGCTTAGCTCTGGGCTCGCCACCTCGGGGGGCTTCAACACCGGAACCAACGTCGCGGGCTACTTCCGCTGACAGGGCGAGCAGACGCAAAAGCTCCCGACACGCCGTGCGTGTGGGAGCTTTTGCGTCTGCTCGGCAACCTAACGCGAGAACATCAGCGCGCGTTTGACCTCTTGGATGGCCTTGGTCGACCTCGATGCCACGCGGGCAGCATTCGGTGCAGTTGAACGTGGTCCGGCAGCGCCACACGCCGTCGACCTCGTTGAGGATCTCGAGACGTTCGGCGGCGGCCTCGTCGCGGCTGTCGAAGATGAACCGGTGGGCGTTGACGATCGCGGCCGGGCCGTAGTACTGGCCCTCGCTCCAGAACACCGGGCAGCTGGTGGTGCAGCACGCGCACAGGATGCATTTGGTGGTGTCGTCGTAGCGGGCACGGTCCGTCGGGCTCTGAATCCGCTCCCGCGTCGGCGGGTTACCGGTGGTGACCAGGTACGGCTTGATCGCGCGGTAGGCGTCGAAGAACGGCTCCATGTCGACCACGAGGTCCTTCTCCACCGGCAGTCCGCGGATCGGCTCCACCGTCACCGTGAGCGGCTTGCCCGGCTTCCCCTCCTTTTTGTGAGGCAGCAGGTCGCGCATCAACACCTTGCAGGCCAGCCGGTTGACGCCGTTGATGCGCATGGCGTCCGAGCCGCACACCCCGTGCGCGCAGGAGCGCCGGAAGGTGAGCGTGCCATCGAGGTAGCCCTTGACGTAGATCAGCAGATTGAGCAGCCGGTCACTGGGCAGACACGGCACTCGAAAGCTTTGCCAGCCACCGGTTTCCGCGAATGCCTCGGGATCGTCGGGGTTGAACCGGGCGATCTTGAGGGTCACCAGCACCGCGCCTTCCGGGATCGGCGGCAAGGGTGGGTCCCCGGGCACGACCTCTGACGCGACCTCTGACGCTGGTGCCCCCTCTGACGCGACCTCTGGTGCCCCCTCTCGTGCCCCTTCTTCTTCCAAAGCCATCAGTACTTCCGTTCCTTGGGTTCGTAGCGGGTTTGCACGACGGGTTTGAAGTCCAGCGCGATGTCGGTCAGCAGGGCGGTGCCCTGCTTGTAGGCCATGGTGTGCCGCATGTAGTTGACGTCGTCGCGGTTCGGATAGTCCTCGCGCGCATGGCCGCCGCGGGATTCCTTGCGATTCAACGCGCCGACCACCGTGACCTCGGCCAGCTCCAGCAAAAAGCCCAGCTCGATGGCCTCCAGCAGGTCGCTATTGAAACGTTTCCCCTTGTCCTGCACGGTGATTCGCGAGTAACGCTCCTTCAACGCATGGATGTCGGTGAGTGCCTGCTTCAGCGTCTCCTCGGTGCGGAACACCGCGGCGTTGTTGTCCATCGTCTGCTGCAGGGCGCCGCGGATGTCGGCGACGCGTTCGTTACCGTGCTCGGAGAGGATGTCACTGACCCAGCCGATGACCATCGCCGCGGGGTCCGGCGGCATATCTACGAAGTCATGACCCTGCGCGTAGCCGGCCGCGGCGATGCCGGCGCGGCGGCCGAAGACGTTGATGTCCAGCAACGAGTTGGTGCCCAGCCGGTTGGCGCCGTGCACCGAGACGCACGCGCATTCGCCGGCGGCGTACAGGCCCGGGACGGTAGAAGTGTTGTCGGCCAACACCTGTCCGGCAACGGTGGTCGGGATGCCGCCCATCACGTAGTGACAGGTCGGGTAGACCGGGACCAGCTCGTGCACCGGGTCGACACCGAGGTAGGTGCGGGCGAACTCGGTGATGTCGGGCAGCTTGGCCTCCAGCACGTCCTCGCCGAGGTGGCGGACGTCGATGTAGACGTAGTCCTTGTGCGGGCCGGCGCCGCGGCCCTCCAGCACTTCCAGCACCATCGAGCGGGCGACGATGTCACGGGGTGCCAGGTCGACGATCGTCGGGGCGTAACGCTCCATGAAGCGCTCGCCTTCCCCGTTGAGCAGCCGGCCGCCCTCGCCGCGCACCGCTTCGGAGATCAAGATGCCCAGACCCGCCAGGCCGGTCGGGTGGAACTGGTGAAACTCCATGTCCTCCAACGGAAGTCCCTTACGGAAGACGATGCCGATGCCGTCGCCGGTAAGGGTGTGCGCATTGGAGGTGGTCTTGTACATCCGGCCCGAGCCGCCGGTCGCCAGCACCACGGCCTTGGCGTGGAACACGTGGATCTCACCGGTGGCCAGCTCATAGGCGACCACCCCGGTGGCTACCGGGCCGGTCGGGGTCTGGGTGAGCACCAGGTCGAGTGCATAGAACTCGTTGAAGAACTGCACGTCGTGCTTGACGCAGTTCTGGTAGAGCGTCTGCAGGATCATGTGGCCGGTGCGGTCGGCCGCATAGCAGGCCCGGCGAACCGGGGCTTTGCCGTGGTCCCGGGTGTGCCCGCCGAAGCGGCGCTGGTCGATGCGGCCCTCGGGGGTGCGGTTGAACGGCATCCCCATTTTCTCCAGGTCCAGGACCGCGTCGATGGCTTCCTTGCACATGATCTCCACGGCGTCCTGGTCGGCCAGGTAGTCCCCACCCTTGACGGTGTCGAAGGTGTGCCATTCCCAGTTGTCGTCCTCGACGTTGGCCAGCGCCGCGCACATCCCGCCCTGGGCGGCGCCGGTGTGGCTGCGGGTGGGGTAGAGCTTGGTCAGCACCGCGGTTCGCACTCGGGGACCGGCCTCCACGGCCGCCCGCATCCCGGCACCGCCGGCGCCGACGATCACCACGTCGTATCGGTGTTGCTGGATCAACTCCGGTTGCCTCCGTCGGATCAGGAAATGTTCGGGTCGAAGGTCACAATCACGTAGGTCCCCAGCACCAAGGTGAACCCGATCGCCAACAGCAGCACACTGTTGAGCCAGAAGCGGGTGACGTCCTTGCGGCTGTAATCATCGATGATGTTGCGGATGCCGTTGCCGCCGTGCAATTGCGCCAGCCACAGCAGCGCCAGGTCCCAGAATTGCCAGAACGGCGACGCCCAGCGCTGCGCCACGAAGTTGAAGTCGAGGCGGTAAACGCCGTTGTCCCACATCAGCATGATGAACAGGTGCCCGACCGCCAGGAACACCAGCGCGACACCGGAAAACCGCATGAACAGCCAGGCGAACTTCTCGAAGTTGGGGATGCCGGCGCGCCGGCGCGGCGAGCGGGGATTGTCCAGGCTGGCCGGGCGGTCATGGCTGCGCAGCCGCACCGGTGCTGACTGGCCGCGCCCGAGTTGAAGGTCGGGGCTGCTCATCAGAAGTGCTCCCACATGTGGATGCCAACGACGACCCCGGCTGGGACCATCAGCAGCAGGAAGACGATCCAGACGATCCAGAACATCAGCCGCTGGTAACGCGGGCCGTGTGACCAGAAGTCGATCAAAATGACCCGGATCCCGTTGAGCCCGTGGAAGAGCACCGCGGCGACCAGACCGTACTCCATCACACCGACCAGCGGGGTCTTGTAGGTGGCCAGTACCGCGTTGTAGGTCTGCGGGCTCACCCGCAGCATCGCGGCGTCCAAAACATGGACGAACAGGAAGAAGAAGATCGTCGCGCCGCTGATGCGATGCAACACCCACGACCACATACCGGGATCGCCCCGATACAGCGTCCGGGGCGGCCGTCGCTTACGCGATGACGCCCCCGATGAAGATTTAGGTGCAGTCGGACCCGCGGTTGTCGCTTGGGTGCTCAACCCTTCCTCACCGCCTTCAAGCCGTGTTGTTGCATGGACACAAGCAGGGGCACTTGAGCTTAGCCTGACCGGGTGGCGGGTGGTATCTAACATTCCGATCCCGGCCTAGGCTGGTCACGCATGAAGGGGTCGGCGAGCAATCGGGCCCGCGTGGTGAAATTGCGGCGGGATAGCACAGAATGTTGTTGATTGATTGGAACATATTGCGAGACAAGGCAACCCGAGCCGCAGCGGGCGCGTACGCGCCGTATTCGCGGTTCCGGGTGGGCGCGGCCGCGCTGGTTGACGACCACCGCGTGATCACCGGCTGCAATGTGGAGAACGTGTCCTACGGCCTGGGTCTGTGTGCCGAATGCGGCGTGGTGTGCGCCCTGCATACGAGCGGCGGTGGCCGGTTGGTCGCGCTGTCCTGCGTCAACGAGGCCGGGTCGGTGCTGATGCCGTGCGGGCGATGCCGTCAGGTCCTGCTGGAGCATGGTGGCCCCAACCTGCTGATCGACCATCCGGCAGGGCCGCGGCGGCTCAGCGAGCTGCTGCCCGACGCATTCGGCGTCGACGACCTCGCGCGGGAAAATTCTTGAGCGGCTTTATCTTCGATGCGCCAACGGTAATCAGGACCAAGCGCGACGGCGACCGGTTGTCCGATGCCGCCATCGATTGGGTCATCGAGGCCTACACCGACGGCCGCGTCGCCGACGAACAGATGGCCGCCCTGTTGATGGCGATTTTCTGGCGCGGCATGGACCGCGGCGAGATTGCCAGGTGGACCGCGGCGATGCTCGGCTCCGGCGCCCGGATGGACTTCAGCGATCTGGCCTTGCCGACCGTGGACAAGCACTCCACCGGTGGGGTCGGCGACAAGGTCACACTGCCGGTCGTGCCCGTCGTCGTCGCCTGCGGCGGCGTGGTCCCGCAGGCGGCCGGGCGCGGACTCGGGCACACCGGTGGCACCCTGGACAAGCTGGAGTCCATTGCCGGGTTCACCGCCGAGCTGTCCAACCAGCGACTGCGTGAACAACTCAGCGGCGTCGGCGCGGCCATATTCGCCGCCGGCGAGCTGGCGCCGGCCGACGCCAAACTGTATGCGCTGCGCGACATCACCGCCACCGTCGAGTCGCTGCCGTTGATCGCCAGCTCGATCATGAGCAAGAAGCTGGCCGAGGGGGCGGGCGCGTTGGTGCTCGACGTGAAGGTCGGCTCCGGGGCGTTCACGGACTCCGAAGCGCAGTCCCGCGATTTGGCGCACACGATGATCGATTTGGGCGCGGCGCACGGCGTGCCCACCCGCGCCCTGCTGACGGACATGAACTGTCCGCTGGGCGCCACCGTCGGCAATGCGCTCGAGGTTGCCGAGGCGCTCGAGGTGCTGGCCGGCGGCGGGCCGGCCGACGTGGTGGAGCTGACGGTGCGGCTGGCCGAAGAGATGCTCGAGCTCGCCGGAATCGGCGGCCGCGATCCGGGGCAGACGCTTCGGGACGGCACCGCGATGGATCGATTTCGACGGCTGATCGCCGCGCAGGGCGGTGAGTTGTCAGAACCGTTGCCAATTGGTCGGTGTTCGGAAACCGTGACCGCCGGCCGAGGCGGCACAATGGGCGACATCGACGCGATGGCGGTAGGGCTGGCAGCATGGCGGCTCGGCGCGGGCAGGTCCCGCCCGGGTGAACGGGTGCAGCCCGGTGCCGGCGTCAGGATCCACCGTCGTCCCGGCGAGGCCGTCACCGCGGGCGAGTCGCTATTCACGCTGTACACCGACACCCCGGAACGCTTTGGCGCCGCACTGGCCGAGCTGGATGGCGGCTGGAGCGTGCAGGACACGCAACCAATTCAGCGTCCGCTGATCATCGATCGGATCGTCAAATGACTCCGCCCTTGCGCCCACTGACCTTTGACACGATCAGGCGAGCACCCAAGGCCCTGCTGCACGATCACCTCGACGGCGGGCTGCGCCCGGCCACCGTCGTCGACATTGCCGGACAGGTCGGTTACGACGGGCTGCCCGCCACCGAGGTCGACGCGCTGGCGGACTGGTTCCGTACCCGGTCGCACAGCGGCTCGCTGGAGCGCTATCTGGAGCCGTTTTCCCACACCGTGGCGGTGATGCAGACCCCCGAGGCGCTGTACCGCGTCGCCTACGAGTGTGTGGAGGACCTGGCTGCCGACTCGGTGGTGTATGCCGAGGTGCGGTTCGCTCCCGAGCTGCACATCAACCGTGGGCTGTCGTTCGACGAGGTGGTCGACAGCGTGCTGGCCGGGTTCGTCGCCGGGGAGCAGGCGTGTGCCGCCGCGGGCCGTCGGATCACCGTTCGCTGTTTGGTCACGGCGATGCGCCACGCCGCGTTGTCACGGGAGATCGCCGAGCTGGCGATCCGGTTCCGCGACAAGGGGGTGGTGGGTTTCGACATCGCCGGCGCCGAGGCCGGCAACCCGCCGACCCGTCACCTCGACGCCTTCGAATACATGCGAGACCACAACGCGCGCTTCACGATTCACGCGGGTGAGGCGTTCGGGCTGCCATCCATCCATGAGGCGATCGCGTTCTGTGGCGCTGACCGGCTGGGCCACGGGGTGCGGATCGTCGACGACATCGAAGTCCTGGAACGCGGTGCAACCGGTGACGGCGGCGGCGTCCGGCTGGGCCGGCTGGCTTCGATCCTGCGGGACAAGCGAATCCCGCTGGAGCTGTGTCCCAGCTCGAACGTGCAAACCGGCGCCGTCAAAAGCATCGCCGAGCACCCGTTCGACCTGCTGGCGCGAGCGCGGTTCCGGGTGACTGTCAACACCGACAACCGGCTGATGAGTGATACGTCGATGAGCCTCGAGATGCATCGACTGGTCGAGGCGTTCGGTTACGGCTGGAGCGACCTCGAGCGCTTCACCGTCAATGCGATGAAATCGGCGTTCATTCCGTTCGACGAGCGGCTGGCGATCATCGACGAGGTGATCAAGCCCCGGTTCGCGGTGCTCATCGGCTAGTCCTCGATTTCCTGCGGCCGCAACTTTTGGATGGCACGATGCACTGATGGACCCGGATTCCCAGGACCCCCAGAGGCGCATCGCCGACCTGGAACGTCAACTGGCCGAAGCGAAGGCGGCCGCGCGCGGCGATCAGGTGGACTCCGGACCGGGCGCCCTCGATGCGCACGCACAGCGGCTGGCACAGGCCTTGCAGCAAGACCGCGACGCACAGTCCGGACAAGCCTTGGGCTTCCGGCAAAATCGGCAGACCAGTGCACCTTCGGGTCCTGAGCTGGCTCAGCTGCGAGAAGCATTGAAGCGCGCGGCAATCGACGGCCGGTTGTCGCCCGAACAGTACGAAGAAATTCTGGAACGCGCCGGCCTGCGCGCCGGCGGCACGATCAAAGTCGGCGGCCAGGTCGTCTACCAAAGCAGCAGCCCAAGTGACCCGGTTCACCTGCTTCCCAGGAGTCGGCAGGGCGAGTATCCTTCGGCCGCAGCCGATTCGCGACTTGCTCCGGAGCCGCGAAAAATTCCGGCGTCGTTCTGGTTAGTTGAGATGCTGCCGTTTCGATGGTGGTATGTCTGGATTCTGTTCATGGTTGGGACTGCGGTCGGGTGCGGCCTGATCGCCTTGTGGGCACAGGCGCCAGTGGCGTTTTCGGTGGTCGCGATACTCACCCTGGTCGCGATTTACGCGTTCAGTCTCGTGGGCGCCAAGAAGCGGTTTGAATTGCTCGAGCGGGGGCAGGTCGCGAGGGTCACCGGGTCGCAGATCCTTACCCAGGGAACGTATTACAGCGGCACGACGTTTTCGAACGTGAAGCTGCCGGTAGCGCGCGGGTGGCAGGTGGAACGCCCCTTTTATAGCGGACCGAGCACCAAGACCCGGATCAGCTATACGGTCAACGGCTCCCCCGGCCAGATAACGGTGTCGGGGCGCGAATACCACGGCGGGGTGGTGCTGGCCGATCCGCGCAATCCGGCGCGGGCGTTGTGTGTGACGTCGTTTCCCTACGACCTGGACCGCGACGCGTCAGGCAACTGGACCGGCAGAATCCGTACCGGCCTGAAGGTCCAGATGGCCGCCTGGGTGCTGATTGTCATCGTCTGGCTCACGCTGGCCATGGCGGTCACCGCGCTCGGGTAGCGCGCGGCGCGCACGGCCGGCAGCGATCATTGGTCCGGGAGCGCGGCCGGCGCAGTCGCCGGTCCGCCGGTTTGCCTCATCTTCGACGATTCCCATGGGCAATCGGCGGCGGCCGATCGTCCGATGACGTTCGCGGCTTCCTTGACGTTGAATCCGCCGGAGTGCGCGATGGTGAGTGTGAGTCGGAAAATGTCCCCGTTGCTCTGGGCCCTATCGAGTGCCGCGCACACCGCCTGACCGTTGTGACCGACATAGTCGTCCACCGGGCTCGCGTGAGCTACCGGAGCGGATATGGCGGCGGCGACGAATAATGGTGTGGCCAGAAACAGGACCCTCACTTCACCTCCGGTAGCAAAGACGTTTCACATCAGATTCGGTGGTGGGCGGCAAACTTCGACGCAACGCTAGCAAGTCGTCGGTAAACATGCTGTTTCAGTCGTGTAACACCTTGCTACGTGAGAGCCAATCGTGTTCGGCCGGACCCGAGATAACGCGTATTGCAATCGCTTCGACACCATTCCGAGATCCGACGGCGTGAGCTCAGCGGGCCTCGCCGAACGATTTCAAGGGGGCGGTCGCCCGCTGCCGCAGCGTCCATAGGCGGTGGTTCAGGCTAAGCGATGGATACCACGTGGTCAGCGTGATGGCCACGTTGGCCGCAAACCTAATACGGTCAACTGAAGCAGCGGCTCGGGCATGTCAACTTGACGGCGGGCGATGCGGACAGCAGGTTGGTGAGGTGAAGTTGCCTCTGTTGGGCCCGGTGTCGCTCACAGGTTTCCAGTACGCATGGTTTTTCTTGTTCCTGCTGATCGTGCTGCTGGTGGCCGGCCTGTACGTCGTGATGCTCTTCACCCGTCGGCGGCGAGTTCTGCGATTCGCCAATATGGACGTGCTGAACTCAGTCGCGCCGGCTCGCCTGGGGCGATGGCGGCACGTGCCCACGATTTTGCTGGTCACGGCGCTGGTGCTGCTGACGACGGCAATGGCCGGGCCGACTTCGAACATCCGGATCCCGCTGAACCGGGCGGTGGTGATGCTGGTCATCGATATCTCGGAATCCATGGCCTCCACCGATGTCGCCCCGAGCCGGCTGGCCGCCGCCAAGGAGGCCGGTAAGCAATTCGCCGGCGACCTGACGCCGGCGATCAACCTTGGGCTGGTGGCATTCGCCGCCAACGCCACGCTGCTGGTCTCTCCCACAACCAACCGTGGTGCCGTCAAAGCGGCGATCGACGGCTTGCAGCCGGCTCCGAAAACCGCAACCGGGCAGGGCATTTTCACCGCGCTGCAGGCGATCGCCACGGTGGGAGCGGTGATGGGCGGCGGCGACGGTCCGCCGCCCGCGCGGATCGTGCTGGAGTCCGACGGTGCCGAAAACGTTCCGTTGGACCCCAACGCCCCGGAAGGCGCTTTCACGGCGGCCCGCGCCGCCAAATCCCAGGGTGTGCAGATCTCGACAATCTCCTTCGGCACCCCCTACGGCACGGTTGAGTTCAACGGCAGCACCATTCCGGTACCCGTCGACGACCAAACCCTGAAGAAAATCTGCGAGATCACCGACGGTCAGGCATTCCATGCCGACAGCCTGGAATCGCTCAAGGACGTGTATGCGACCCTGCAGCAGCAGATCGGCTACGAAACGGTGCGTGGCGACGCCAGCAGCGCCTGGATGTTGCTCGGTGCGGTTTTGATGGCCGGCGCGGTGCTGGCCGGGCTGTTGCTGAACCGCAGGCTGCCCGCCTGATCGATCCGACCGCAACCCGCCGGTTGCCATCAGGCCCTGGCGAAGCCGGCGAGATCAAGCGAAGTTGTCTGGGCGACGTCCGCCATGTTCAGTGCGGTGCCTTGCTCCCAGGCCGTTCGGAATTCTTCAGTGCTGAGTTGCTCACGGACATGACGTTCACATTCGCTGTGGAATGTTCCGAACAAGGCACACGAGAGCGGGGCTGCGCTGATACGGCTTATCTCGGCGGCCGCTGCCAGCAGGACCGCGGCTTGTCGCGGCCGCTGACGCGAATCCGTAACCCACGCCAAGACTTCCAGCGCGTTTGCGACGGCGTATTTGTCATTGACTTCGACGGCGATTTCGATGGCCTGCCGGAGCAATTCTTCGGCACGGTCCAGGTTGCTCAGGCACCAGTGAGCGGCGCCAACCGTGCCCAATGCGACCGCCAAGATCTCGTAGCCACGGCTGGCTTGGGCCAGCTCGACACCTTTTTCGGACCAGGCCAGCGCGCTGCGGGCGTCGCCAGAAATCAGATCCAGCCAGCTCATGGCCGATCTCGAGTTCGTCTGGACTTCGAAGTCGTCGGTGATATCCATGGCTCGCCGCAGGCTGTCGCGGGCGTGATCGAGAACGCCGGCCACCAGGCTGATGTAGCCCTCGTAGAAAGCGATGCTGCCCCGGGTGACGGGGTCGTCGACGACCTCGAGGAGGGTGCGCGCCTCAGCGATCCGGTTTGCGGCGGTCTCGGGGTCGCCCTGGCGGAGGTTCAGGTGTGCGGCGGTGAACAGTGCCCGGATGCGCTCGCCGCTGGGCGCGGGTGAGAGGGCGGCCAGGGCACGGTTTGCCCATTGGCAGCCTTCGCTGAGCGACGCATGGTGGGCCCAGAAGCGGCGCAGGGCGGCGGTCATGTCGGCGGCCGCCGGTGGGGAATCGGTCAGGCTGAATTGCAGGGCTTCGCGGATATTGGGCATTTCGCGGGTGAGGCGCTGGATCCACTGCAGTTGTTGGGGGCCAAACCATTTCGTTTCGGCGTCGGTGAGCAGCCGGTGATACCAGCTGGCGTGGCGTTGGGCCCAGTGGGTGTATTCGGTGTCGGGGAGGCGGCTTTTTCCGTAGTCGCGCAGGGTCTCGAGGAGCCGGAAACGCAGCACGCCGTCGTCTTCGGTGCGGATCAGGATGGATTTGTCGACCAGGGTGCACAGCAGGTCGAGGAATTCCTGGGCGGGAATGTCCGCACCGCAGATGCCCCGGGCGGTGGGCAGGTCGAAGCTTTCGGCGAGCACCGAGAGCCGACACCACAGTTGTTGTTCGGGCGGGCTGCACAGCTCGTAGCTCCATTCCACGCAGGCGGCGAGGCTTTGGCGGCGGGTCAAGGCGCCGCGGCGGGCGCGGGAGAGCAAGGTGAAGCGGTCGGCGAGCTCGTCGGCGATCTGCTCGGCCGACATCGCGCGCAGGCGCGCCGCGGCCAGCTCGATGGCCAGGGGCAACCCGTCCAGGCGGGCGCAGATGCGGGCCACGGCGGTGGCGTTGCGCTCGTCGAGTTCGAATCCGGGTACGGCGGCGCGGGCGCGCTGCACGAACAGCTGGACGGCCTCATAGCCGGCCAGCGTGCGCAGGCTGGGATCGTCGTCGAGGGCCGGGTACGACAGCGGGGCCAGCCGCAAGACCACTTCGCCCTCGACATCGAGGATTTCGCGGCTGGTGGACAGGATCTGCAGCTGCGGGCAATCGCGCAGCAGGATCTCGGCGAGTTTGGCCACGTCGTCTACGAGGTGTTCGCAGTTGTCCAGCACGAGCAGGCTGTGACGCGGTGCGAGGAAGTCGACCAGCACGTCGCTGAGCGCGCGTCCCATCTGATCACGCACACCCAACGCGGTGGCCACCACCTCGGTGAGCAGCCCGCCCTGGCGCAGTTCGGCCAGCTCCACCCACCACAGTCCACCGCTGAACTGGGGGCACAGTCTGGCGGCGGTCTGGGCGGCCAGGGTGGTTTTGCCAACCCCACCCGTACCGATCAGCGTGACCAGGCGCGCGGCCGACAACAACTCTCGCAATTGGCTGACCTCGGCCTCGCGGCCCACGAAACTGGCAACCCGCGCCGGTAGCCTCCGTCCGGCGGCACCGGTTACCGAGACTGGGGTAACCGTGGTGGGACGGCGATCAGGGCTTTGCCCGCTGGGCAGCGCCATGTCATCGACGGGCAGACCCAGCTGCGACTGCACCCGCTGGATGAGTTCACCGAGCGCAAACGCGCTGGGTCGATCAGCCGGCTCGCGGGCCATGGCGCTGTCCATAATCGCGGCCACCGCCGCGGGGATACCGTGCTCACGCGGATCAGGCACCGGTTGCGTGGTGATCCGGACAAACTGCGCCACCAGCTTTTCCCCGACTCGCCGCTCGAAAGCCACGTGACCGGTCAACGCGGCGAACAGGGTCGCGCCCAGCCCATAGATATCCGAGGCCGCGGTGGGTACCGCACCGGCGAGCATCTCCGGGGCGGCGAACGCCGGCGAGCCGATGAACACCCCGGCGCCTGTCTCAAACCCGCTACCGGTGCGGGCGATACCGAAATCACCCAACGCCGGCTCACCGTAATCGGTGTACATAATGTTGGCCGGCTTCACATCGCGGTGCACGATCTGCACCTGATGCGCGCACGCCAACGCCGCGGCCATCTTTGCTCCCAGCCGCAACACCTCGGCGACCTCGACGGCGCCCAGCCGGTCGATGCGCCCTTGAATATTGCCCTGCCCGAAATAGGGCATCACCAAAAACGGATGACCCGACCCGGTCTCGCCCACCTCTAATACCGCAACGATGTTGGGATGGCCCGTCAGCCGGGCCATCGCCTGCTGTTCACGCACAAACCGGGCCCGGTCCTCAGCAAGGCCCAAAGTGAGCACCTTGACGGCCACCACCCGCTCCAGCGCCACCTGCCGACAGCGATAGACAACTCCGAACCCACCACGCCCGATCTCCCGAGCGTCGGCGAAACCGGCAGCCTTCAACTCTGCAGCGACGTCACACCCTACTTCGATTTGCGTGACAAACGCGTCGTCACCCACTGTGGCCCCACCCGCTCTGGCTGCGAATATCAGCAAGCATGCATACCTTATGCCAGGCGACTACGGAAGCCGAACTACCAACGATCCGAAGACCCCCGACTAGGCCGAATTGTCAACATCACGCTGACTCGCGGCGTTGCCGAAATCTACGGAAATCGTCTGGGCGCCGGCCATGTTCAGCGCGGCGCCTTCGTTCCAGGCCGCCTGGAATTCATCGGTGCCGAGTTGCTCACGGATATGACGTTCACATTCGGTGTGGAACGTCCCGAGAACAAAAGTAGCGAGCGGGGCCCCGCTGGCTCGGCTTATCTCGGCGGCCGCTGCCAGCAGGACGGCAGCTTGGCGCGGCTGACTGCGTGCCGCGCTGATCCATGCCAAGACTTCCAGCCCGTTTGCGACGGCGTATTTGTCATTGACTTCGAAGGCAAGCTCGAGGCCATCGCGGACGACTTGTTCGGCGCGCGGTAGGTCGCCAAGGTGCCAGTGCGAGACGCCTAGCGACCCCATCACGACCGCTCGCATCGCCCAGTCACCGCAGGCTTCGGCCAACGCGACACCTTTTTCGGACCAGGCCAGCGCGCTGCGGGCGTCGCCAGAAATCAGATCCAGCCAGCTCATGGCCGACACCGAGTACACCTGGACTTCAAAGTCGTCGGTGATATCCATGGCTCGCCGCAGGCTGTCGCGGGCGTGGTCGAGAACGCCGACGAGCAGGCTGGTGTAGCCCTCGAAGAAGTCGAGCCTGCCGCGGGTAATGGGGTCGTCGACGACCTCGAGGAGGGTGCGCGCCTCAGCGATGGCGTTGGCGGCGGTCTCGGGGTCGCCGTGCCGCAGGTTCAGGTGTGCGGCGGCGAACAGTGCCCGGATGCGCTCGCCGCTGGGCGCGGGTGAGAGGGCGGCCAGAGTACGGTTTGCCCATTGGCAGCCTTCGCTGAGCGACGCGTGGTACACCCAGAAGCGGCGCAGGGCGGCGGTCATGTCGGCGGCCGCCGGTGGGGAATCGGTCAGGCTGAAGTGCAGGGCTTCGCGGATATTGGGCATTTCGCGGGTGAGGCGCCGGACACACTGCAGTTGTTGGGGGCCATACCAACGGGTTTCGGCGTCGGTGAGCAGTCGGTGATACCAGCTGGCGTGGCGTTGGGCCCAGTGGGTGTATTCGGTGTCGGGGAGGCGGCTTTTTCCGTAGTCGCGCAGGGTCTCGAGGAGCCGGAAGCGCACCACGCCGTCGTCTTCGGTGCGGATCAGGATGGATTTGTCGACCAGGGTGCACAGCAGGTCGAGGAATTCCTGGGCGGGAATGTCCGCACCGCAGATGCCCCGGGCGGTGGGCAGGTCGAAGCTTTCGGCGAGCACCGAGAGCCGACACCACAGTTGTTGTTCGGGCGGGCTGCACAGCTCGTAGCTCCATTCCACGCAGGCGGCGAGGCTTTGGCGGCGGGTCAAGGCGCCGCGGCGGGCGCGGGAGAGCAAGGTGAAGCGGTCGGCGAGCTCGTCGGCGATCTGCTCGGCCGACATCGCGCGCAGGCGCGCCGCGGCCAGCTCGATGGCCAGGGGCAACCCGTCCAGGCGGGCGCAGATGCGGGCCACGGCGGTGGCGTTGCGCTCGTCGAGTTCGAATCCGGGTACGGCGGCGCGGGCGCGCTGCACGAACAGCTGGACGGCCTCATAGCCGGCCAGCGTGCGCAGGCTGGGATCGTCGTCGAGGGCCGGGTACGACAGCGGGGCCAGCCGCAAGACCACTTCGCCCTCGACATCGAGGATTTCGCGGCTGGTGGACAGGATCTGCAGCTGCGGGCAATCGCGCAGCAGGATCTCGGCGAGTTTGGCCACGTCGTCTACGAGGTGTTCGCAGTTGTCCAGCACGAGCAGGCTGTGACGCGGTGCGAGGAAGTCGACCAGCACGTCGCTGAGCGCGCGTCCCATCTGATCACGCACACCCAACGCGGTGGCCACCACCTCGGTGAGCAGCCCGCCCTGGCGCAGTTCGGCCAGCTCCACCCACCACAGTCCGCCGCTGAACTGGGGGCGCAATGTGGCGGCGGTCTGGGCGGCCAGGGTGGTTTTGCCGACCCCACCCGTACCGATCAGCGTGACCAGGCGCGCGGCCGACACCAACTCTTGTAATTGGCTGACCTCGGCCTCGCGGCCCACGAAACTGGCCACCGTCGCCGGCAGCCGGTCCGCGCGCCCGCCCGTCACCGGCGCCGACGCCACCGAGCCGTTGTGGCGCGGTTCGGATTCGCGGCCTTCATGGCCTGCGTGCAACACCATCTCGGTGAGCGGCAGCCCCAGACGCGATTGGGCCCGCTGGATGAGTTCACCAAGCTCGCGCGCCGTGGGGCGATCGGTCGGGTCGCGGGCCATGGCGCTGTCCACAATCGCGGCCACCGCCGCGGGGATACCGTGGCCGCTCAGATCGGGCACCGGCTCGGTGGTGATCCGGACAAACTGCGCCACCAGCTTTTCCCCGACTCGCCGCTCGAAAGCCACGTGACCGGTCAACGCGGCGAACAGGGTCGCGCCCAGCCCATAGATATCCGAGGCCGCGGTGGGTACCGCACCGGCGAGCATCTCCGGGGCGGCGAACGCCGGCGAGCCGATGAACACCCCGGCGCCTGTCTCAAACCCGCTACCGGTGCGGGCGATACCGAAATCACCCAACGCCGGCTCACCGTAATCGGTGTACATAATGTTGGCCGGCTTCACATCGCGGTGCACGATCTGCACCTGATGCGCGCACGCCAACGCCGCGGCCATCTTTGCTCCCAGCCGCAACACCTCGGCGACCTCGAAGGCGCCCAGCCGGTCGATGCGCCCTTGAATATTGCCCTGCCCGAAATAGGGCATCACCAAAAACGGATGACCCGACCCGGTCTCGCCCACCTCTAATACCGCAACGATGTTGGGATGGCCCGTCAGCCGGGCCATCGCCTGCTGTTCACGCACAAACCGGGCCCGGTCCTCAGCAAGGCCCAAAGTGAGCACCTTGACGGCCACCACCCGCTCCAGCGCCACCTGCCGACAGCGATAGACAACTCCGAACCCACCACGCCCGATCTCCCGAGCGTCCGCGAATCCGACAGCAGCTAACTCGGAGGCAATGCCACCGAACAGATCACCAGTTGCCCCACCCGCTTCAGACTCCGTAGCAGCCAGGTCGCGATCCATTTACATACCTCGACGTCCATTGAGCATGTCCACCAAGAATACGCAGCAAACCAGGGCTCCCGGCGAACTCATCGGGCCAGGCCAATGGCACGCGCGCTTAGTAAGGATTTATAAAGGTCGCCACCCGATAGTGGGCTGATGCAAGGCACAACGCGGTCACGGCTCACAGCGGCCGGTCTGAGAGGGGTGGTGGCCGGACGTGACGGGTATCGCGTCCGCACCCTGGAGATCGAGGCCGAATCGTTGAGTGTGTTCGCCGACGAAAGTGGTCATAAAGTATGTTTAGCTTTCCTCCAATTGCCGTTGTAGGCGTCAGCGCCCTATTCCCCGGTTCCCTTAATGCCGAACATTTCTGGCGCAATATCGTCGGCGGTTCCGATCTGCTCTCCGATGTTCCCGAATCGCACCGGAATGTTCGCGATAATTACGATGCGGAATTGGATCCACCCGGCAAGACGCATGCTCGACGCGATAGCTTTCTTCCTTTCGACCTCTCGCTCATGGACTTCGGAATCCCGCCGAGCGTGGTGCCGACCACCGACGCCGCCCAACTGCTGGCGCTCGCGGTCGCCGAGCAGGTATTGGAAGACGTTGCCGGAGGCGACTTCTCCCATCTCGACCGGGACCGGATCTCAGTGGTGCTCGGCGTCAGCAGCACTGCCGAGATGGTTGCCAACATGTCCGACGTGCTACCAGATTCCTGGTGGGACAGGGCACTTCGCGGCAAAGAACGCGATGCTGCCGCAGACGCGTCTCGGCAAGAAAGCACCTTCGCGGGACTGCTGGGCAACGTTGCCGTCGGACGCATTGCGGACCGATTCGGCCTCGGCGGAACTAGCTGTGTCGTGGATGCCGCTGCCGCGAGTTCGGTCGCGGCCGTCGAAATCGCGCTCGAGGAGCTGTATCTCGGTGACTCGGAGATGGTCATCACCGGTGGGGTGGAACTGCTTGACGACATCCTGATGCTCCGTGGTGTCGGCGGAGCCGCGGCGCTCTCACCGTTAGGCGACTGCGGCCTGCTCTCAGGTACTGCAGACGAGACGATGCCTGCCGAGGGACTCGCCATGATGGCGCTGAAGCGTCTGGAAGACGCCGAGCGCGACGACGACCAGATATACGCCATCATCGGGGGTTCGGCCGCATCGTCGAATCATGGGGTTGAAATTGCTTGCAGTCCGAGTTTGGCGGGACAGGTAAAGGCGTTGCGCGGCGACTACGAAGCGGCCGGTTTGTCGGACCTGCAAGACCCGCAGTTGCGCGCGCTTAGATCGGTGAAATCGCAAGTAGAGCAGACGAAGTCCGCCTCCAGTGCTTGCGAGCTGTTCAAGGCGGTGATGGCGCTGCATCACAAAATTCTTCCGCCGACCATCAAAGTCGACCCGGCTCTCGACGTCGACAAGTCATCGTCTTACCTGTCCAGGCAGGCAATGCCCTGGATTGCCGAGGTGGGCGTTCCGCGCCGCGCCGCGGTGAGCTCTGTCGGCATTGGTGGCACCAATTATCTTGTGACACTTGAGGAATACTCTGGCAGCGGCGATCGCGCCTGGCGGCATCGATCCTGGAAGTCCGAACTGGTGGTGCTCGGCGCTTCCACCGCGACAGACCTGGCCGACAAGTCCAGGAGTTTGGCGGCATCGCTCAGCGATGATGCCGACATGCTGCGCTATATCGCCCACGCGACGCAGCTGTGCTATGACCCAGCGCAACAGCACCGTTTGGCTCTGGTCGCCGATGACGTCGCCGGTCTTCGATCGATGCTGGACGAAGCTGCCGGCAGACTGGTCGCCGAATGCGATGTGGCACCGTTCGCCTCACCTCTCGGCTATTTCTATTCCGCGCAGGAATCCGCCCCGGTCGCTCTGCTTTTTTCCGGTCAGGGCAGCCAATACGTTGGGATGGGTGCTGACATCCCGCAGCTTTTCGAGCCGGCACTCTTCCCGTGGGAGATGGCCCGTGCTTCGCTTCTGGATGCTGACCATGATCTCCACGAGATCGTCTGGCCAAGAGAGGTTTTCGCCGACCAAGCGCCCGAAAGCGAGACGACTTTGGCCAGAACCGAATGGGCGCAACCCGCAATTGCCGCGCATAGCCTCAGCCTGCTGAAGATCTTCCGCGCCTTGGGCATTAAGCCAATTGCGGTCGGTGGGCACGGCTCCGGGGAGGTCATGGCGCTGTGCGCCGCCGGGGTTGTCGATGACGAAGCGGCACTTCAGATCGCCCGCCAACGGGGTGCTCTCATCGCCGAAACCGACCGCTCCAGAGAGGGATCGGTGTGTGCGTTTCGGGACTACCTCGCCGGCATCCCGTTCAACACCCCGACGGTGCCGGTCCTTGCCAATGCGAGCGCGTCGCCCTACGACGGTGACGCGGACGCGATGCGTGCCAGGCTCGCCGGTCAGCTAGCGCAGCCGCTCCGTTTCGCCGGCCAGGTGCGGGCAATGTGGGCCTCGGGTGTACGGACGTTCGTGGAGGTCGGCCCGGATGACGTGTTGACCAATCTGCTGGGCGAGTGCCTGGAAGGCCTGCGGCACAATGCCGTCGCGCTTGATCGCAAGAACACCGACGGCATTCGCGCTCTCTGGCTTGGGCTTGCTCAGCTCGTGGCAGCGGGAGTACCGATGAATCTCACCAGCCTGTGGGCCGACTACCAGTTGGTCGACGATCCTCGCACCCGGCGACGGCCGAATCCGATTCTGACGATGAACGGCGTCGACCACGGCGAGCCTGGGCGCACCGCTGGGCGGATGACCACAGCTCAGAGCGCGATCACCGGGACGTCGTCGGACGCCGACGGGCAACCATCCGCACACCGCGCCAACGGAAACGGCCACCACGCGGCCTGATGGTGGCGCTGGCCGGATGGCGCAGCAACCCGCCGGATCGTGAACGCGCGGCCCGACGGTCAAAAGCCGAGACGGCAAGTCGCGTCCGGAAGGAAGGGAATAATTTCGGTGTCAGAAACACGACCGGCTGGGCGGCGAGTGAGCCTTGCCGGCCTCAACAGCAATCTGCGCGCACTGGCGGCAGCGGGTGACGACTGGGTCATGGAGGCGGTATGCAGGACAACAGATCCCGATGAACTTTTTGTGCGGGGGTCTGCGCAACGCAAGGCTGCGGTTATCTGCCGTCACTGCCCCGTAGTGAAGCAGTGCGCGGCGGAGGCGCTCGACAAGCGGGTCGAGTATGGCATCTGGGGCGGCATGACCGAGCGGCAGCGAAGGGCACTGCTCAGGCAGCACCCCGAAGTGGTGTCGTGGGCTGACTACTTCATGAAGCGTGATACCCGCTCGACTGGCTAGCCGCAGCAACCGCTGAAAAGTCATCAGGTCGTTCCAGCACTGCTCGGCTCCGCCGGCATCCGCCCGAGGACGTCTGACCCGCACATTTAAGATCCCGCGTGGTACGCCGCGTTGTTAACGGTCCCGAAAATTTCCCGGAAATCGACCACTAGGTGGTCGTGGCGTGCTCACAATGGGCACCACGGCTTCACTAGGTTTGGGGCATAGGGGAAAGACTGTGCAACACGATGTGGGGTTCGGCGTTTTAGGGCCATTGCAGATGAGTGTGAATGGCTCGGTCGTGCCGTTGGGGACCCCAAAGCAGCGCGCGGTGCTGGCAATGTTGCTGATCAATCGCAACCGACGGGTCGGCATCGATTTGCTGGTCGACGCGGCGTGGGAGCAGGGACCTCCGGTGCGGGCAAAAGACACGCTTTACTCATATGTCTCAAATCTGCGTCGTCTGATGGCTGGCGTCGGCGGCGAAAACCGCGACCTCTTGGCCAGCGCACCCCACGGCTACCGCCTGGCGGTTCTCGACAGCCAATACGACCTTGGCCGATTCGTGGCCGAAAAGGACGCTGGTGTTCGGGCGGCCGCGGATGGGCGGTTCGAGCAGGCCGGCGAGCACTATTCGGCCGCGCTCGGTGAGTGGCGTGGTGCAGTGCTCGATGACTTGCGCGACTTCGAATTCGTCGATGCCTTTGCCAAGGGATTGGTCGAGGAAAAGGTCGTGACACACATCGCCCGCGCCGAAATTGAAAACGCTTGCCGAAGATCCGATGCGGTGATCAGTGAGCTTGAGACGCTTACCGCCGACCAGCCTTATCGGGAACCGCTTTGGGCGCAGCTGATCACCGCTTACTACCTCTCCGACCGCCAATCGGATGCGCTCGCTGCCTATCACCGACTGAAGGACACGCTCGCCGAGGACCTCGGTGTCGACCCTGGTCCCACGGTGCGTGACCTATACGCGCGAATCCTTCGCCAGCAACCGCTCAACGTCCGTAAGGTCGCCCAATCGAATGCTGACGACACCATCAAGACCCTCACGGCGCACATCACGGCGCGTCCGGATGTCGCGCACGGCCCCTCCCTGCGCAGCGACGACGGGCTTACGTGTCCGCTGGTCGCCACCACCACGCGTATCGGCCGCAGCCCAAACAATGACATTGTTCTTTCCAGTGCCAAGGTCAGCCGCCACCATGCGGCGATCGTCGATACCGGTTCCAGTTTCGTCATAGTCGATTTGCGGTCGGCGAACGGCGTCTACGTTTCGGGCCGGCGGATCCACACCAGCGCCGCCCTTACCGAAGGTGACCGGATTCGGATAGCCGAGCACCATTTAGTCTTCGAAAACACTTCGCGAGAGCCCGTCGCCGACTAGGGCCGGTCGTCGTCCGGGACCTCGACGAACGACTGTCAAACCCGTTCGAACCACGTGCTGTCGGAACTACAGCTCGAAGCCGCTTTCTATGAAGGTTTCATAAAGGTCCCGATGTGATGCTGATCCCAGTTGAAAGCGCAAAAAGCGCTATCGGAGTCGCAGTTCAATGGAGAACGCAGGAGTTGACCATGACCACATACCTTGTGAATTCCGCGGAGCTGACAATGTTCGTCGGGCGCTCTTCTATGGCCGGTAACGAATGTACGTTCCCGGAGACGTCGACGTTCACCACCGGACGCCCGCCGGATGTGAGCATTGGCGCATCCCGCGTGGAGCTGCCGTCCGCTGGTGCTCGCCGTATCGTCCGCACCGAGTACCTGCGAAGGTCAGCGGCTGAGCTCGCGCAGCAGTCTGCCGTCTTAGACCGGCTCTACGGTGTCTACAGCGAGACCGCACACGGCACCACGCGCGATGAGCTCGAGACGCTCATCGCCGGCTCCGGCGAGTTCAGCCTCGCGCTCTTCCACGGCGCCGACGACGAACTTGCCGGTTTCTCCTACGCCCACATCGAGCGCATCGAATACGCGGGCCGCACGCACGCGGTATTCAACGCGGCCGTGCTGTGCCGACTGGGCTATCGCGGCGGATCGTCAGGCGCACTCTTCGGACTTCGTGAGGCGCTGCGCTTCAAGCTCCGTCACCCGCGCATCCCGCTGGCCTACTTCACCCGCACTTCCTCCCCGGCGGCCTACCGCCTGATCGCCTCGACGATGCCCCGGGTTTACCCGAGCCGCACGCACCAGACCCCGCCCGATGTTTCGGCGCTGATGGGCGTGATCAGCGCGCGGCGGCACTATGTCCCGATCAGCGAGGAGCGTTGGGTGGTGCGTTCACCGGCCATCCCGAACGACGCGTCGCGACTGCGCCGACTCGAACGCGACCCCTTCGCGCGCTTCTACACCCAACTCAATCCGCACTACACCGAGGGCAGCTCGCTGATGACCTGGGTGCCGCTGGACACAGCCAACATCCTTGGCGGCCTGTTGCGCCTGCTACGCGGACGGTCAGCCCGATGAGCGCCTACCAGGCCGGCCCGCGGCAGCGCGGGCGCGCCCGGCCGGTCTTGATCGCGGTAGCCGCGGGTGGGCTGTATGGCAGCTGGGCCGCGTTCACCCACCTCCACCTGGGCCCGGATGTGGCGCTGCGTGCGGGCCTGACGCAGGCCGCGCTGAGCGTGGTCACGACGCTGGGGCTGGTGCTGGTTCTGGAACGGTTCTTCCACTGGGCCGCTGAATCCGGTGCGCATCCGGTGCGCGGCTTCTGGTTGGCCTCGCTCGGAGCATCGACGCTGGCGATTGGATGGCTCGTTGGGGGCCATGCGCTGGCGGGCACGCCCCACATCGCGATGGCCATCGCGCCCTCCGCGATCGTCGGGATAGTGTGCTGTTTCGGCTACGCTCGCGCGCTGCTCGCGCACGCCAGGCAGGCCTGACCGATCAGACCGGAAGCCGCCGGTTGATCAACAACGCCAAAACTGCGGCGACGACGGCGGCAATGACGCCCAGGCGCAGCCACCCGGCACTGCCGGGCCCGGCCACCGTGCGGTATCCGATCTCCTGCTGAATGTTTTCGTAGGTGCGATTGAGCCCGCTGAGGTCGGTGGCGGTGTAGGACTGCCCGCCGGACAGCCGCGCGATCGTTTTCAACTGATCCGCGTCGACGGGGACGTTCACCTGTTTTTTGTCGAGCTCGATGGTGCCTTGCTTGGTTCCGAACGCGATGGTCGAGACAGGCACCCCATGATCCTTGGCCAGCCGTGCCGCGGTGTAGGCACCGTCATGCGGGTCATTGGGGTTTTTCGGCTTGTTCGACGCGCCGTCGGAAAGCAGCACGATGCGGGCCGGTGGCGGAGCGTCGCCCCCCGCTACGGCTGAGGCCTCGATCGCACGCAGCGCGGTCATGATGGCCTCGCCGGTGGCGGTGCTGTCGCCAAACTGGAGCTTCGGCAGGGCATCGACCGTCGCTTGATGGTGCGGAGTGGGGGGTACCAGCAGATACGGGGTCCCCGCGAAACCGACGAGTCCGAGGTTGATTCCCGGCGTGAGCTGATTGGCGAACTTTATGGCCGCTTCCTCCGCGGCCTTGAGGCGGTTGGGCTCGACGTCGGTGGCGCGCATGGAATTCGAATTGTCGACCACCAGCATGACGACGGCGCGGTTGCGCGGTATGCGCATGTCGTGGGTGGGCGTGGCCAGTGCGACGGTCAGCAGCGCCAGGCTGAGCAGCGATACCGCGACCGGAAGGTGCCGCCACATCGACTGCGGGATGTGCGCTTCGGTATACCGGTGGAGGCGTTGCCGACGTCGGGCCTGAACGACGAGATAGAGGGCTAGTAGAGCCAGCGGGATCAGGCCGAATAGCAGCATCCCCGGGCGCTGAAACTCGTCCAGCGGCAACGGGCCGATTCCGGGAAGCGTCACTGACTCACCTCCCGCTCGGCCGCCTCTCGGTATGCCGGCGGGCACTTGCCGCCAGTAAAGAGGAGTCTTTGTTGTCCGTCAAACGGCCCGGGTCAGCGCTGCCCGGCGGCTCGCCCCGCTACTCGCGCCTTAGCCGTGACTCCACGAACTGTTCCAGCTTTTCCCACTCCCGCACCGCCGCGGAATACGGGGCTGCGGGCTTGCTGACCGATTCGCGGTCCAGCACGTAGGACACCAGCTTGCCCAGCGGTCGGCTGGTTTCGAGCGCCTTGTCGACCGTGCTCTCCTCGGAGTAGTCGCCGATATCGCGCAACAACTCGACGGCCAGGTCCAGCTGCTCACGGTCCACGGCGTCCGGACCGTCGGCGAAATCGTCGGCCAGCCCACTGAGCACGTAGACGTTGTCATCGGTGATGTCGATCGCCAGCGAGCCGTCGGTGGCGGCGGTGCGGATGTCGTCGTAGGTGCTCAGATCGGACAAGTCATGGTCGTGTTCGTCGGCAAGGTAGCGGGCCAGACCCCGCTCGGAGGTGAACACGCTGATCCGGCCGTTGCGACCCAGGAAGATCGGCCGCTCGTCGAGGTAACAGCGCAGCGTGAAGAAGGTGCCGGCGCCCGTCATGATCCGGATCGGGTCGATACCCACCTGCAGCCAGAAGTCCTCGTCGCTGCCCAGTACGACGGTGTCGCCGGCCGCGCGTTCCTCTTCTTCTACGTCGTCGTCCGCGTCTTCGTCTTCGGCTTCGTCTTCGGCTTCGTCCGCTTCGGCTGCGGCTTCGTCTTCTTTCTTCGGACTCGTCGTCTTCGTCGGCTTCGGCGTCGCCGGTCTCCTCGGCAGAGTCATCGGCGGAGTCACCGGACTCGTCGGTATCCTCCGCTGGTGCTTCGGGCTCTTCGGGCTCCTCCGCCAGTTCCTCGGCGGCCTTTTCGGACAGCGCGGCGTCGACCTCCGGAATGCTGATGATCTCGTCGATCGCGGCGAGTACGTCGTCCCAGCTGCGCCCGATGATTTCGGCGATCGCATTCCATCGCTTCTGGCCCGCCTTGCCGGCGAAGTGTTCGATTCCGCCGGACACCGTGCCCAGGGTCGGATTGCCGTTGAAGAACCTGGACACCGGCGCCAGCTCGCACACCGACCCGATGGACGACACGACCGCCAACGTTCCTGCCAGGGTGGACACCGACTCCGCGGTGGGCTTTTCGGCCACCAGCTCCTCAATGGCGACCAGGTCGAACTTCTTGTCGTCGGCCGGATCGAGGTGGTGCGCGTGGGCTTCCGTCAGGTCCTGCCACGCCGGGTGATCGACCAGATCGTTGTCGGAGTCGGTGCGCACGAATGCGACCAGGTCGGCGACGGTCTCAAAGCCGTACAGGTCGTCGTCCTTGCCCAGAAACGCCTCCCACTCGTCGCCGGCATCGCGCCAGCGGGGTGCCCACACGGTGTAGCGGTCACCATCGGACAGGCTCAGGCGGATGGGCACGAGGACAGCAGCCATGCGGCACACAATAGCGACGGCCATTGCCGCTGCCCGCGGCCCGGTAGCGGTTAGCCGCCCCAGATGGTGGCGATCACGGGCGCGTTGGCTGCGTTGCCGGTCTTGGGCAGCCCGTACATCTGCTCGAGTGTGGCAAGCACGTTGTAGTGGTTGATCTGCTCGTTGTAGGTTCCCGGCTGCACATGCGCGCCGTAGAACACCGTCGGGATCTGGTTGCGGCTGCCGCCGTCGTCCTCGTCCCAGGTCACGATCAGCAGGCTGTTGTTGGCCCTGGCCCAGTTGGCGTATCCGGACAATTCGCGGTTCAGCCAGGCGTCGCCCTGGGCGATCGAGCCGTCATGCATGTTGTTGTCGTTGTCGGGAATGACGAACGACACCGTCGGCAGGCGGGCAAAGTCAGACGCCGGAAAGGTCGAGAACGGCACCGAGCTCGCCGGGGGAACGTTGCTGAAGTTGGCCCAGGGCACGTGCTTGCGTGCGTACTTGCCCGCGCTGCAGACGGTTGAGCCGACCGTCGGCAGGCCTTCGGCGAACCCGGTGAATGTGTAACCGGCGGTTAGCAATTCAGCGCCCAGGTTGGGCACGTTGCCGCCGTCGACCGGGCAGCTGTCCTTGGTGAGGCCAAACGTGTTGCCGGCGAACAACGCCAGGTAGTTCGGTTCGCTCGGGTGTGCTTCGGCGAACGACTGGGCCATCATTGCGCCGCCCGCGGCCAGCGCGTTGATGAAGGGCGCCGACTTGTTGCCGACGATGTTGGCCTGCGAGCGGTTTTCTTCCACCACGATCACCACGTGCGTGGGTGTCGGGAGAGTGCCTGCGGCGAGGACTATCCGAGTAGCCGGCGGGAACGCGATCACCGCCGTCGCCACCACGGCGCAGAACAGCCGCAGGGCTCGCATCCGGGGAGTATATGGGCGGATTCGGGCGGCCAACGGGACGCGCGCGAGCGTTTCAGCGGAGCTACGATTCCGTGATCGGATTGGTTATCTGGGCCAGATGATGGCGACCCGCTGCGCCCGGCTTCGCCGCGCTTGCGATCGGCCGGGTGGGCTGCGCCCGGCTTCGCCAGGTGATGGCGACCCGCTGCGCCCGGCTTCGCCGCGCTTGCGATCGGCTGGGCCAGGTGATGGCGACCCGCTGCGCCCGGCTTCGCCGCGCTTGCGATCGCCATGGCCAGATGATGGCGACCCGCTGCGCCCGGCTTCGCCGCGCTTGCGATCGCCATGGCCAGATGATGGCGACCCGCTGCGCCCGGCTTCGCCGCGCTTGCGATCGCCATGGCCAGATGATGGCGACCCGCTGCGCCCGGCTTCGCCGCGCTTGCGATCGCCATTAAGGTCGACACCCGTGGATGTAAGCGTCATTGACCACCCGCTGGCCGCCGCGCGATTGACCGCGTTACGCGACGAACGCACCGACAACGCCACGTTCCGGGCCGCACTGCGCGAGCTGACGCTGATGCTGGTTTACGAGGCCACCCGGGACGCGCCCAGCGAGCCGGTCCCGATACGCACGCCACTGGCCGAGACGGTGGGGTCGCGGCTGGCCAGACCGCCGCTGCTGGTTCCGGTGCTGCGCGCGGGGCTGGGCATGGTTTCTGAGGCGCACGCCGCGATTCCGGAGTCCCGGGTGGGCTTCGTTGGCGTCGCCCGCGACGAGGAGACCGCGCAACCGGTGCCGTATCTGGAGTCGCTGCCCGACGACCTGTCCGATTTCCCGGTGATGGTCCTCGACCCGATGGTGGCCACCGGCGGGTCGATGACGCACACCATCGGGCTGTTACTGCGCCGTGGCGCGCGGGATATCACTGTGCTCTGCGTGGTGGCGGCACCGGAAGGCCTTGCGGCTGTGGAGAAAGTCGCCCCGAACGTCCGGGTGTTCACCGCGGCCGTGGACGACGGGCTGAACGAAATCTTCTATATCGTCCCGGGTCTCGGCGATGCCGGAGACCGCCAGTTCGGGCCCCGTTGATTGGGCTGGCTCACCAGCCCGCAACCGCGGCGATTAGCTCGTCTCGCAGCGTGCGCGCCCGCTGCCGTGTGGTCGGCAGGTCGCCGGTCACCGCGCAGCGAACTTCCAAGTAGCACTTCAGCTTTGGTTCGGTCCCGGAGGGCCGCACCACCACCCTGGCCGACGTGTCGTCGTCGCCGCCGGTGAAGATCAGCGCGTCGGTGATGTCGGTCATCGTTGCGGTGAACCCACCCAGCCGGCACGGCGGGTCTGTCCGCAACCGCTGCATCAGCGCGGCGGCGTCGGCTGCGTCGGTGACCCGGCGCGACACCGCGGCAACGTCGTGCACGCCATGTCGTCGGGCGAGCTCGTCGAGCACATCAGGTACCGAATGGCCGTTCTTTGCCAGCATGGCCACCAGATCGCACATCAGGACCGCGGCGCTGATGCCGTCCTTATCGCGCACGTTGGCGGGGTCCACACAGTGCCCGATCGCTTCCTCGTAGGCGTAGACCAAGGTGCCGGGCACCTTCTCGTCGGCGCGCGCCAGCCATTTGAAGCCCGTGAGGGTTTCGACGTGCACCGCGTCGTAGTACTCGGCGATCGCCGCCAGCATGCGGGACGACACCACGGTGCTGGCCGCTACCGCGTGTCCGGTCTGCTCATGCGCGAGGATGTAGCCACCCAGCACCCAGCCGGTTTCGTCGCCGGACAGCATCCGCCATCCCCGCGCGGTCGGAATCCCGACCGCGCACCGGTCGGCGTCGGGATCCAGCGCGATCGCGACGTCTGCCTCGACATCGGCGGCCAGGGCCACCAGGGCGTCGGTGGCGCCGGGCTCCTCGGGATTGGGGAACGCGACGGTGGGGAAGTCGGGGTCCGGCGCGAACTGCGTGGCGACGGTGTGCACGTCGCTGAACCCGGCTCGGCGCAGGGTTTCGACGGCCACCGCACCGCCCACGCCATGCAGCGGCGTCAGGGCCACCCGCACCGAACCAGAAGAGCGGCGCACCCACGCCGCACGGGTCATGTACTCCTCCTCGATCAGGTCGGCGTCGAAGGGTTCGACGGGCCGGCGGGCGATCTGGTCGGCCGGGGGAGCGCCGGCCATCGCGGTCTCGATCTCGCGGTCGGTGGGGGAGACGATCTGCATGCCGCCGGCGAAGTACACCTTGTAGCCGTTGTCTCCCGGCGGGTTGTGCGACGCGGTGATCTGTATTCCAGCGGCGGCCTTGTTGTCGCGCACCGCGAACGCCACCACCGGCGTGGGCACCGGATCGGACAGCAGCACCACGTAAAAGCCTTCAGCGGCAAACACTTCCGCTGTGGCGGGCCCGAATACCGCAGACCCGTGCCGGGCGTCGCGACCGACGATTACCATCGAGCCGGCCAGGCCTTGCTCCTTCAGCACCTGTGCCACCGCCCAGCTGGCGCGCAACACCACCGCGAGGTTCATCGCGTCCGGTCCGCCGCGCACCGGTCCGCGCAGCCCCGCGGTGCCGAACGTCAGTGGCCGGGCGAACCGCGCCGCCAGCTCGTCGGGGCCGCAGGCGGCGAGCTCGGCGGCCGTGGCCGGGTCCGGGTCGTGCGCGATCCACTCCTCGGGCGTCACGGCGCACGGGCGATGCGCTGAATGATCAGGGCCAGCAGGGAGCCGATCCGGGTCGCCGACGCGGCGCCGGCGGCGAGCACCTCGGCGTGGCTGAGCGGCTGACCGCTGAGACCGGCCGCCAGGTTGGTCACCAGGGACACGCCCAGCACCTCGGCGCCCGCCGCGCGGGCCGCGATGGTCTCGTGGACGGTCGACATGCCCACCAGGTCGGCGCCCAGCAGGCGCAGCATGCGGATTTCGGCGGGTGTCTCGTACTGCGGCCCGGTCAGGCCCGCGTAGACGCCTTCCGCCAGCTCCGGGTCGGCCTCGCGGGCAAGCCGGCGCAGCCGCGGCGCGTACGCGTCGGTCAGGTCGACGAACTGCGCGCCGACCAGCGGCGAACGCGCGGTCAGGTTCAGGTGGTCGCTGATCAGCACCGGCTGGCCGATGGCCAGGTCCGGACGCAGGCCGCCGGCGGCGTTGGTCAGCACGACGATGCGTGCTCCGGCCGCGCAGGCCGTCCGCACCGGATGCACGACGTGGCACAGGTCGTGGCCCTCGTACGCGTGCACGCGACCGGCCAGTACCAGTACCCGGTGCTCGCCGATGCGCACCGAACTCAGCTCACCGGTGTGCCCGGCCGCGCTCGGTGGGGTGAATCCAGGCAGTTCGGCCATGGGTAGCGCGGCGGTGGGGTCGCCTAGCGCCACGACGGCCGGAGACCATCCCGAACCGAGCACGATGGCTACGTCGTGCTCGTCGAACCCGGTGCGCTGCGCGATGACCAGTGCCGCCCGCCGCGCGAGTTCGTCGGGGTCGGGTGCGGCGTCGGTCACAGTGCGCGAGCTTAGCGCCGGTATGTGTCAGGATCTCCCGCATGGGTTTTGCGAGACGGTCGGTTTTCGGCGTGGTCGTTGCAGTCGCGGTCGCGGTGACCGCCGTCACCGGGGTCATTGGCGGGCCGGCGCCGACGGCACGAGCCGACGAATGTCCCGACGTTCAACTGATCTTCGCCCGCGGCACCGCCGAGCCACCCGGGTTGGGGGCCGTGGGTGATGCGCTGTTTGCCGCACTGCAGCCTGACCTCGGCTCACGCCACATGGACGCGTATGCGGTGAACTATCCGGCCAGCTACAACTTCTTGACCACCGGCGACGCCGCCGACGACGCACGGGATCACATCGCGCAGATGGCCGACCAGTGCCCGGCCACGCGGCTGGTGCTCGGCGGCTTCTCACAGGGCGCCGCCGCGGTCTCGATGCTGGCGGGGGTGCCGCCGCTGGGCGAGCACCATCGGCAACCTCGGATCGGCTGCTCCGCTGGACCCGGGTCTGGCCGGCAAGATCGCGGCGGTCGCGGTGTTCGGCAACCCCGGCAACCGCTTCAACACGCCACTGTCCTCGGCGGGTCAGTTCGCCGGGCGTTCCATCGACCTGTGCAGCCCCGGTGATCCGATCTGCGTCGTGGGCGGTCGCGACCGGGACGCGCACCACGACTACAACCGCCGCCCTACCCCGGTCAGGCGGCGGGATTCGTCGCCGGTCGGGTGTGACGCCGGTGTGACCCTGATGTGGGCCTAGCCGCCGCCCGTCAGTGAGATACTGCCTGCATGCCCGCAGCCACCGCATTGGACATCGTCGACGATGTGGTGCGGCGTCGTGGCGCCGACCTTGTCGAGTTGTCCCACTCGATCCACGCTGAGCCGGAGCTGGCGTTCGCCGAACACCACAGTTGCGCGAAAGCGCAGGCGCTGGCCGCCGAACGCGGTTTCGAAATCACTTCGCCCGCTGCGGGTTTGGACACCGCCTTTCGTGCCGACTTCGGCAGCGGACCGCTGGTGGTCGGAGTGTGCGCCGAGTATGACGCGCTGCCGGGGATCGGGCACGCGTGCGGCCACAACATCATCGCGGCATCGGCGGTGGGCACGGCCCTGGCGCTGGCCGAGGTGGCCGACGACCTAGGCCTGACGGTGGCACTGCTGGGAACTCCCGCCGAGGAGGCCGGCGGCGGCAAGGCCCTGATGCTGCAGGCCGGGGCGTTCGACGACGTCGCGGTGGCGGTGATGGTGCATCCCGGACCGACCGACATCGCCGGGGCTCGCTCGCTGGCTCTGTCTGAGGTCACCGTGCATTACCGCGGCAAGGAATCGCACGCCGCAGTCGCGCCGCATCTAGGGGTCAACGCCGCCGATGCCCTGACGGTCGCGCAGGTGGCGATCGGGTTGCTGCGCCAGCAGATGGCGCCCGGACAACTGGCGCACGGCATCGTCACCGAGGGCGGTCAGGCGGTCAATGTCATTCCCGGCAGCGCGACGTTGCAGTATGCGATGCGGGCGCACGAATCGGAGTCACTGCGTGAGCTGGAAGGCAGGATGTACGCGTGCTTTGCCGCGGGCGCGTTGGCGTCCGGCTGCGAATACGAAATCGACGCCGCCGCACCGCCATACGCGGAGCTGAAGCCCGACCAATGGTTGACCGGCGTCTGCCGCGAGGAGATGCGCCGGCTCGGCCGTGAGCCGGCGGCGCCCGAGGTCGAGGCGCGCCTGCCCATGGGCAGCACCGACATGGGCAACGTGACGCACGTGCTGCCGGGGATCCATCCGGTGATCGGCGTCGACGCGGGCGGCGCCACTGTTCACCAGCGTGCCTTCGCCGCCGCTGCCGCCGGTCCCAGCGCCGACCGCGCGGTCGTCGAGGGAGCGATCATGCTGGCGCGCACGATCGTCCGCCTCGCCCAGACTCCCGATGAACGCGACCGGGTGCTGGATGCCCAGCAGCGCAGGGCCAGGAGCGATCGCAAGCGCGGCGAAGCCGGGCGCAGCGGGTCGCGACCATCGGCCAGTGGGGCGGCGTCATGAGCCTCGTCGACACCGCCGAATCCTGGCTGGCCGCGCACTACGACGATCTGGTCGCCTGGCGCCGGCACATCCATCGCTATCCCGAGTTGGGCCGCCAGGAGTTCGCGACCACCCAGTTCGTCGCCGAACGGTTGGCCGACGCCGGGCTGAACCCCAAGGTGCTGCCCGGTGGAACGGGACTGACCTGCGACTTCGGCCCCGAGCATCAGCCCCGGATCGCGCTGCGCGCCGACATGGACGCGTTACCCATGGCCGAGCGGACCGGCGCCGCGTATGCCTCGACGATGCCCAACGTCGCGCACGCCTGCGGCCATGACGCCCACACCGCGATCCTGCTGGGCACCGCGCTGGCATTGGCGTCGGTGCCCGAGCTGCCGGTGGGGGTGCGGCTGCTGTTCCAGGCCGCCGAAGAGCTGATGCCCGGCGGCGCCGTCGACGCGATCGCGGCCGGCGGGATCAGCGGGGTGTCACGGATCTTCGCCCTGCACTGCGATCCCCGGCTCGAGGTGGGCAAGGTCGCGGTCAGGCAGGGCCCGATCACCTCGGCGGCCGACCAGATCGAGATCACGCTGTATTCCCCCGGCGGACACACGTCACGTCCACATTTGACCGCCGACCTGGTCTACGGGCTGGGCACACTGATCACCGGGCTGCCCGGGGTGCTGTCACGGCGCATCGATCCGCGCAACAGCACGGTGCTGGTGTGGGGCGCGGTCAACGCGGGCGTGGCGCCCAACGCGATTCCGCAAACCGGCGTGCTGGCCGGCACCGTGCGCACCGCCAGCCGGCAGACCTGGGTCGCCCTCGAGGACATGATCCGCGAGGCCGTCGCGGGCCTGCTGTCGCCGCTGGCGATCGAACACACGATGCAATATCGGCGCGGCGTGCCGCCGGTGGTCAACGAGGACGTCTCGACCCGCATCCTGACCCATGCGATCGAAGCCGTCGGCCCCGATGTGCTGGCCGACACCCGGCAGTCCGGCGGCGGAGAAGACTTCTCTTGGTATTTGGAGGAAATCCCCGGCGCCATGGCGCGATTGGGTGTGTGGTCCGGCGAGGGACCGCAGTTGGATCTGCACCAGCCGACGTTCGATCTCGACGAGCGGGCCCTGGCGATCGGGCTGCGAGTAATGGTCAACATCATCGAGCAGGCGGCCCAGTTCTAGGGTCGCGAGCGCGCCCAGATGTACGGTCAACCCCCTCTTCGGTCGGCATTTTGCGGACGCTCGTCGCGGTGAATTGTCGGCATGAGGGCCACCCTCGACGATTGCGGACGTGGACCAAGAGCTCTGCCGGCTACTCGACGTCCAAGGTGGAGTCGTTACCACCGCCCAGGCATTGACATTCCTCACCCGTCGCGGTCTGGAATCGAGCGTGAAAAGCGGTGTACTGCAGAAGATTTGGCACGGCATCTACGGCTGCGGTGAGCTGACGCCCCGGCTGCGACTGCGCGGGCTCGATCTGGCAAGCGGCACGACGGTCGCGGCGTGCATAGGTACTGCCGCGGCGGCCTATGGCTTCGACACCGAAGGGCCAACGGATTTGCATGTGCTCAACCCCGTCGGCCGGCGCTTGCATTCGACGCCTGGCCTGGTGGTGCACCGCCGCGAAGGCGCACCGCTGACCGTGATCGCGGGGCGGCCCGCGACCACGCCCGCATGGACGGCGATTGAGGTGGCGCGCGGGCTGCGTCCGCCTCGAGCGCTGGCGACGCTGGACGCTGCGCTGCGCAGTGGCACCTGCGGTCGCGACGAACTGAACCGGGCGATCGAGCAGCAGTCCGGGCGGCGTGGGATCGTCGCCGTCCGCGAGTTGCTGGGCTTGGCGAACCCGCGGGCTGAGTCTCCAATGGAGAGCGAGGCCCGGCTGGTGATGATCGACGGTGGATTGCCGCCGCCCGTGTTGCAGTACGAGGTCGTGGACCTGGACGGCCGGATCTGGCGGCTCGACTTCGCCTGGCCGGAATGCCTCGTCGCAGCCGAGTACGACGGCCTTGACTGGCACAGCGGACCGGAGGCTTTCTTTACGACCGCCAGCGCTCCGCGGCACTGCAGGATCTGGGCTGGGTGGTCGTACCCGATCATCGCCGAGGACGTCGGTACCGGCCTGCCGGACTCGTCCGGCGACTTGACTCGAGGCTGCAGCGCGCGCGAGCCGCGTGACGGCACTACGCGACGGGCCGCAAAATGCCAGGCAAAGGGGTGTCCGGCCGTACATTTGCGCGCGTTCGCGGGAAAGAACCGCGCGACCCCGCGGCCAAAAGCAGCTAAGCAGTGGTGCCCGGGCCGATGTTGCGAGCGGGACGAGTACGCAGGTCGTGCACGTAATCGTCTGGCGCGCCGGCGATCTCGGCCGCATCGGCCATCACGCCCAGATAGCGCGCCGACGGCAGCCCGCCCTCCCAGGCATCCAGCACGTACAGCCAGGCAAGAACAGGATCAATCGTGGTGTCCGAAGACTCGCGGTCCACCCGGCAGCGAATCTTCTTGTGGACGCCGAACTCGGAGCCCTCCCACCGGTCGAGGTTGCTCTCGTCCGCGGGTGTCATGTCGTAGAGCACGACAAATACCCTGGAATCCGGGTCCTCGACGACCGTGGCCAGCGCCCCCTCCCAACCGAAATCTTCGCCGCCAAACGTCAGCCGCCACCCGGGCAACCAGCCCGTTCCGGCCATCGGCGAGTGCGGTGCGCGCTTCAACATCTGCTCGGGATGCATGTTCGATCCGTAGGCGGCGTAGAGCGGCACGGGGAAAGCTTAGACGGGACAGGCTCGCGTGGCTGCATCGTCGCCACTAGGTTATGGGCTGTGGTGACCCGCATCGTGATCATCGGCGGAGGCCCGGCCGGTTACGAGGCCGCCCTGGTCGCCGCCACTTCACATCCAGAAACAGCCCATGTCACCGTCATCGACTCCGAGGGCATGGGCGGGGCGGCGGTCCTGGACGACTGCGTGCCCTCCAAGACCTTCATCGCCTCCACCGGCCTGCGCACCGAGCTGCGCCGGGCCCCGCGGCTTGGCTTCGACATCGACATCGACGACGCCAAGATCTCGCTGCCGCAAATCCATTCCCGGGTGAAGAAGCTGGCCGCCGAGCAGTCGGCCGACATCACCGCCCAGCTGCGCAGCGTGGGCGTCGAGCTGATCGCCGGCCGCGGCGAGCTGATCGACCCCGCTCCCGGTATGGCCAGCCACCGCATCAGGGCGACCGCCCCCGACGGCTCGACCAGCGAGCACGACGCCGACGTGGTGCTGATCGCCACCGGCGCCAGCCCGCGGATCCTGCCGTCGGCCCAGCCGGACGGCGAGCGGATCCTGACCTGGCGGCAGCTCTACGACCTGGAAGCCCTGCCGGAGCACCTCATCGTGGTGGGCTCCGGGGTCACCGGCGCGGAGTTCGTGCACGCCTACACCGAGTTGGGTGTGCAGGTGTCGGTGGCCGCCAGCCGGGACCGGGTGCTGCCGTACGAGGACGCCGACGCCGCGCTGGTGCTGGAAGAGTCATTCGCCGAACGCGGGGTGCAGCTGTTCAAGAACGCGCGCGCCGAGTCGGTCGTCCGGACCGACGCCGGGGTCCTGGTCACGATGACCGACGGCCGCACCGTCGAGGGCAGCCACGCCCTGATGACCATCGGGTCGGTGCCCAACACCAGCGGTCTCGGCCTGGAACGCGTCGGCATCGAGCTCGGCCGCGGCGACTACCTGACCGTGGACCGGGTTTCCCGGACATCGGTGCCCGGCATCTACGCCGCGGGCGACTGCACCGGTCTGCTGCTGCTGGCCTCGGTCGCCGCCATGCAGGGCCGGATCGCGATGTATCACGCACTGGGCGAGGGCGTCAGCCCGATCCGGTTACGCACGGTCGCGGCAACGGTTTTCACCAGGCCCGAGATCGCCGCGGTGGGCGTCCCGCAGTCGGCGATCGACGACGGCTCGTTCAGCGCGCGAACCATCATGCTGCCGTTACGCACCAACGCGCGGGCCAAGATGCAGGGCCTGCAGCAGGGCTTCGTCAAGATCTTCTGCCGGAAGTCCACCGGTGTGGTGATCGGCGGCGTGGTGGTGGCCCCGATCGCCTCGGAATTGATCCTGCCGATTGCCGTCGCCGTGACGAACCGCATCACCGTCAACGAGCTGGCCCAGACGCTGGCGGTTTACCCGTCGCTGTCGGGCTCGATCACCGAAGCCGCCCGCCGGCTGATGGCCCACGATGATCTGGACTAAATAAGCGACCCAACACGTCGGACGAACTAGCCTTGGTTTGGCACTGCCCCTACCGATGAGTAACTGACAGGAGTTTCGGCGAATGAGGAGTTCTTTGTCGTGAGCAGCCCACTCCACGCACTGGGACCTGAGCAACGCGCGGTGGCCTGGGAGCGGCTGGGCAACGAGCAGTTCGATGTGGTGGTTATCGGCGGCGGGGTGGTCGGCGCCGGGTGTGCGCTCGACGCCGCGACCCGTGGGCTCAAGGTGGCGCTGGTCGAGGCGCGGGACTTGGCCTCGGGCACATCCAGCCGCTCGTCGAAGATGTTCCACGGCGGGTTGCGCTACCTCGAGCAACTGGAATTCGGGCTGGTGCGCGAGGCGCTCTACGAGCGTGAGCTGTCGCTGACCAAGCTGGCGCCGCACCTGGTCAAGCCGCTGCCATTCCTGTTCCCGCTGACCCACCGCGTGTGGGAGCGGCCCTACATGGCCGCGGGCATCTTTCTGTACGACAGCCTTGGTGGCGCGAAATCGGTTCCGGCGCAAAAGCATTTGACCCGGGCCGGCGCACTGCGGTTGAGCCCCGGCCTGAAACGCAGTTCGCTGGTCGGTGGCATTCGTTACTACGACACCGTCGTCGACGACGCCCGGCACACCATGACGGTCGCGCGCACCGCCGCGCATTACGGCGCGGTCGTGCGCTGCTCGACTCAGGTGATCGCATTGCTGCGGGAGGCCGACCGGGTGGTCGGCGTGCGCGTCCGCGATTCCGAGGACGGCGCGGTCACCGAGGTCCGCGGCCACGTCGTGGTCAACGCGACCGGGGTCTGGACCGACGAAATTCAGGCGTTGTCCAAGCAGCGCGGGCGATTCCAGGTGCGCGCGTCCAAGGGCGTGCACGTGGTGGTGCCGCGGGACCGCATCGTCAGCGACGTCGCGATGATCCTGCGCACCGAGAAGTCGGTGATGTTCATCATCCCGTGGGGAAGCCACTGGATCATCGGAACCACCGACACCGACTGGAACCTCGACCTGGCCCACCCCGCGGCCACCAAGGCGGATATCGACTACATCCTCGAGATCGTCAACACCGTGCTCGCCACCCCGTTGACGCATGCCGATATCGACGGCGTGTACGCGGGGCTGCGCCCGCTGCTGGCCGGGGAGAGCGACGAGACCTCCAAGCTGTCCCGGGAGCACGCCGTGGCGGTGCCCGCCGCCGGCCTGGTGGCCATCGCCGGCGGCAAGTACACCACGTACCGGGTGATGGGCGCCGACGCGATCGACGCCGCGGTTGAGTTCATCCCGGCCAGGGTGGCGCCGTCGATCACCCAGAAGGTGGGCCTGCTGGGCGCCGACGGGTATTTCGCGCTGATCAATCAGATCGAACACGTCGCCGAGCGAGTAGGTCTGCATCCGTACCGGGTGCGTCACCTGCTGGACCGCTACGGCTCGCTGATGGACGACGTACTGGCCCTGGCGGCCGACAACCCCGAACTGCTGGGCCCGATCAAGGAGGCGCCGGGCTACTTGAAGGTGGAAGCCGTGTACGCCGCCGCCGCCGAGGGCGCCCTGCACCTCGAGGACGTGCTGGCCCGACGGATGCGGATCTCCATCGAGTACCCGCACCGTGGGGTCGACTGCGCGCGCGAGGTGGCCGATCTGATCGCTCCGGTGCTGGGGTGGACCGCCGAGGACGTCAACCGTGAGGTCGCCAACTACAACGCGCGGGTGGAGGCCGAGGTGCTGTCGCAGGCCCAGCCCGACGATGTGTCGGCCGACGAGTTGCGCGCCAGCGCACCGGAAGCGCGCGCCGAGATCCTCGAGCCGGTGCCTCTCAATTGAGTCCCGCCGGTTACTTGTTTCACCCGAATTGAGGACTCAGGTCACTAGAAAAGGCCAGCAAGCCCGGTGAGCATGGTGGCGTGACTGCTATCCCTTCCGCGGCTTCGATCCCGATCTGGACCGTTGCCGGCGACCAGGTGGCGCGCGTCGCCGCTGACGCGTCCGTCGCCGACTTTGCGAAAGCCCTCGTAGCCCGCGACCTGCTGGGCGTCATCAGCGCCTACAGCGTCGGCGCCGACCTGGGTGCCGGTCCAGCGTGAGGCGACGATCGCTGGCGGCGGCGGTCGGCGGGAGTCTGGCCGGGCTGGCCGGCTGGGATCTGTGGCAGCGCCGTCACACCATATTGCTGCGCTTTGAACTGCTGTGCCTGGCCCGCGCCTGCGGCCACGTCCACCCCGCCCTCGTTCCGCTTGAGGCCATCGAGCTTCTCGACGTTGACCTCCGGACCGTGCGGGTCGATGAGTTGTTCGACTACAAGCCCGACTGGGGCTTGCCCGCACCGGCCGATGTCGAGGCGATCACTGCCCTCATGGCGGACACAACCACGCGTGCGCGCTGACCATCGGGAACCGATCGGTGGCCGAAGCTCGTCCGATGGTTACCGCACAAAATTGGGAGCCTTGGGCTGCGTGGTGCAAGTCTTGACGGATACGGGTGAACAGCGGCGACGCAGCTGCCGGACGGGTTTCTAACATGTGGTTGCGAACGATGTGTTCGACGAGGATTGGAACGAAGGTCTGCCGTGCGGTCTAACTACGTCAGCGCCAGTACTCCACGCACTTGAAGTACACGTCGCGATCAGTCAAATGTGGCGTTGGGGTCCGCCGTGATTTGGTCGGTGTGGGCGTTGTAGTCGAAGAGTTCGGCGTAGCGGCCCCAGTCGACGGCGGTGTCGACTTGTTCTTGGGCTTCGTGCCGGTTGTATCGCCGTTGGAGGATGTCGAGGAAGAATCCGGCGCGCAGGTTGGCGTCGGGGCAGTCGTGTAAAGCGCGGCAAATGGTGTGCACCAAGGGCGCGCGGGTGCGCGCTTGTTGGGCGAAGACCTGTTTGCTGGTTTGGATGTCGGCGGTAGTGAAATCCTTGCCGATGGGGGTGAGTTCGAGGTCGGCCCCGCTGACGCGTAGGAAGTCGAGCATCAAGGCTGCGTCCACCAGCGGCAGCAGGTCTTTGGTATCGATGCTCAGGTCGGCGGCGATCTCGGGGATGCTGGCGCGCCCACCTTTTCCGTAGACGATTTCGACCAGCCCGGCTAGGCCGCCGACCGTAGCCCGGGGTAGAGGGTGGCTGGTTGGCGTGGCAGTGGCGGGTTCGACCAGTGTTGTTGCCGGTCCCGTGCCGGTCAGCAGTTCATACAGTTTGTCGACGAGTGCTTGAAACGATGGCGAACGGCGATCGCGGGGACGCTCTAGCTCGATGGGCAGCTCGGCGAGGATGTGGCCCGGGTTGCTGCTCAGCACGATGACGCGGTCGGCCAGTAGGATCGCTTCTTCGATGTTGTGTGTGACCAGGCAGATGGCCTTGGTAGGAAATTCTTGGCCGGTCCACAGGGTCATCAGCTCGTTGCGCAGGTTTTCGGCGGTGAGGACGTCCAGGGCGGAAAAAGGTTCGTCCATCAGCAGCAGATCGGGTTGCAGCACGAGCGCCCGGGCGAACCCGACGCGCTGGCGCATCCCGCCGGACAGTTCTTTGGGGTAGGCGGATTCGAAACCGTCGAGGCCGATCAAATCGATGGCCTCCAGCGCACGCTTACTCCGTTCGGCTGGCACGATTTTGCGTGCTGCCAGCCCGAGTTCAACATTCTTTTGTACGGTCAGCCAGGGCATCAGGGCGAAGCTTTGGAACACCATCGCGGTACCAGGGTTGGCGGCGTCGAGTTCGGCGCCGTGGTTGCGCGCCACACCGCTGGTGGGGGCAACCAGTCCGGCGATGATGCGCAACAGCGTCGATTTGCCGCATCCGGAGCGGCCGAGTATGGCGACGACCTCGCCCGCACGGATGTCGAGATTGATCTCTTCGAGGACCACCAACGTGCCACCGTCGGGCTTGGTGAAGCTTTTTCCGACATGGTCGAGGTGGATGATCACGTCGTCTTCAGTCATGGCAGCCTCCGTCGAGCCTGTTGCGGATCAGGATAGGGAGAAGCGCCGCTCGGACAGGCGGTAGAGGCGTTGCCACAGCACGACGTTCGTCGTCACGACATAGAAGCTCATCGCGATGACGCCAATGAGGAGGCGCGGGGCATCGCCCACCGCGGTGGCGTGCGTGATGTAGGAACCGAGCCCGACAGCGGACAACGTGGTGCCGTGGTATTGGACGACTTCAGCGACGATGGAAGCGTTCCACGCGCCCCCGGCCGCGGTGATGCCGCCGGTGACGTAGCTGCCGAAGATTGCGGGCAGTATCAGGGTGCGCCACCTCAGCACCGTGGGCAGCCGCAGGCTGGCGGCGGCGTCGCGAAGCTCAGTGGGGATCGCGCTGGCCCCGGCGATGACGTTGAACAGGATGTACCACTGCGTACCGAGGGCCATCAGCAGGATGCCGCCCCAATTGATGCTGATCCCGGTGGCCAGCAGCACGGCGGTGAACAACGGGAACAGAAAGTTCGCCGGGAACGACGCCAGCACCTGCACCACCGGTTGAGCCAGCCGAGTCACCTTGGGATTCAAGCCAATCCATACTCCGATCGGCACCCAGATCACCGTCGAGACCACGACCACCACCACGACACGCGCGAAGGTGGCCAAGCCGAGCAGCGCCGCGTGGCCGACTTCGGTGAAGCCGACGCTGCCGACGATGTAATCGATCACCCGGAACGCGCCGTAGCCGAGCGCGACTATCAGGGCGAGAACGAATACGGCGTCGCCGACGCGGCGGCGCACGGTTGATGTTTTCAGCGGACGCCCGGTCATCCCGAACACCGCCGTCGCCCGGTCGACCGGATAGACCAATCGCCCGAGCGGATGGCCGACGATGCCTGGGATGCGCGAGCGTCGTAGCACGTCCAGCGTCAGACTTCGCGGCGTTTCGATGGCCTCGGATTCCTCGATGCGGAATCGTTCGGACCATGCTGTCAGCGGCCGCCAAAACAGCGCGTTGACCATGATGATCAACACGATCATGACCGCGATGGCCTGCAGCACCCTCGTCAGGTTTCCCTCGCTGCTGGCAGCGGCGACGTAGGCGCCGATTCCGGGCAGGGCGAACTTGTGGTTGTTGACGCTCAAGGCTTCCGACGCGGTCAGGAAAAACCAGCCTCCGCCGAAACTCATCATGCCGTTCCAGACCAGCGGGATCACCCCGCTGGGCAGGTCGACCCGCCAGAACCGCTGCCATCGTGATAGCCGCAGCAGCCGGGATGCCTCGTCCAGATCGTGGGGTTGGGCGATCAGCGATTGGT
Organism: uncultured Actinomycetota bacterium; assembly: GCA_963840045.1. Lineage (GTDB taxonomy): Bacteria > Actinomycetota > Actinomycetes > Mycobacteriales > Mycobacteriaceae > Mycobacterium. The sequence goes on from CAWIXL010000004.1 coordinate 82,419, forward strand.
AGAACGCGAACGTCATGTTCCACGCCTGCGAGGTGAAGATGGCGAAGATCGACGCGCATTCCAAACCCAGCAGCGAGCCGGGAAACAAAGCGATGAACCCGGTGATGGTGACCGCGAGGAATCCCAGGACTGGCACGGATTGCAAGATGTCCAGGAGCGGGATCAGCACCTTTTCGGCGCGGCGCGAGCGCGCCGCCGCGGTGGCATAGAAGAACGTGAACACCAGGGACAAGCCCAGCGCGACGAACATTCGCAGCAGCGAGCGGGCAGCGTAATACGGTAAATGGATGGGGTCGGTGGACACCGTCGAGGGTGCGCTCGGCACGGTCCACGGCACGGCCGTCCCACGGCCGACGCGCACCACCAACCACAGCAGCACCGCGGCGCCGACGAACACGGCGACATCGGCGAGCCAGTTGCGTGCCGGGCGCGCCGCCACACCCTGGCTGGGAAGTGCGCCAACCAATGTCATGTATGCACCGCCCGAACTCCGGTGAGTTGAGATGCTGCGATTCCCGTGAAGCTAGCGCCAATGTTGTCGCAACCAAGGCCCTTTCCGCCAGCCGGGGGCAGATGCACGAAGGATCAGTGGCACCCCGACCAACCGAACTGCAAACAGCCAAAGCGCCGGCGGTCCGCAGCCTGAAATCACCGGTAACAACTGCCTCGATGCCCTTCAAGGTCTGTCGTTCGCGGACGCCCGCGTGCGTCTGGGAGGATCGCTATGGCTCGACCCATCTGCTGGATGCGATCAGGCGGTCGGCCCGTGTCGTCTCACCGCGTCCGCCAAATTGACTCACCCACAGGGAGTCGGCGTACGCCGACGTGACCGGTCGGCTCCAAGCCTGTGACACTTGGTGGAGACCGGCGACGCCGGTATCCGTCTAGGAGGATCGCAATGACGCCCGCGGTGCTTGGGGTTCGCGAGGCGCTGGGGCCCGCGCGGTTGCGGCTGCACGGCGGATCGGTGCTGACCGAGCTCACCGCCCGGTTCGGCGAGTCGGCTCGCGCGAAGGTGCTCGCCGGAGAGGTCGTCGACGGCCACGGCGCGGTGGTCGATGCCGGCACCGTGCTGCCGCCCGGTTCCTTCGTGTACCTGCACCGCGACCTGCCGGAAGAGGTGCGCGTGCCCTTTGAGGTCCCGGTGCTATATCAGGACGACGACATCGTCGTCGTCGACAAGCCCCACTTCTTGGCCACCATGCCGCGGGGTCGCCATGTCGCGCAAACAGCGTTGATACGGTTGCGCTGCGGCCTTGGGCTATCCGAGCTGAGCCCGGCGCACCGGCTCGACCGGCTGACCGCGGGGGTGCTGTTGTTCACTGCCCGGCGCGAGTTGCGCGGCACCTACCAAACGTTGTTCGCCCGCGGTTTGGTGCGCAAGACCTATCTGGCGCGGGCGGCGGTCGATCCGGCGTTGGCCTGGCCACGGCTGGTCCGCAGCCGCATCGTCAAGCGTCGCGGGCACCTGCAGGCGGTCTGCGAACCGGGCGTGGCCAACGCCGAGACGCTGGTGCAGCTGATATCGCCGGACGGACTGTACCGGCTGACGCCGCGCACCGGACGTACCCACCAACTGCGCGTGCAGATGGCGTCGCTGGGGGTGCCGATCCTTGGGGATCCGTTGTACCCCAACGTTATTGAGGTCGCGCCCGACGACTTCAGCAGGCCGCTGCAGCTGCTGGCGCAGCGTATCGAGTTCGACGATCCGCTCACCGGGCGGCGCCGGGAGTTCGTCAGTAACAGGGAGCTTCGTTGTGAGTGATGAAAACGCGCTGGTCATCGTCGCCGGCTATCAGGACCTCGACGCGGCACGGCACGACTTTGCGGCCCTCGCCGATCGCGCCAACGCCAAGAGCCTTCCGTTGCGGGGTGCGGCACTGGTCGGCAAGGACGCCGAGGGCAATCCCGTCCTGCTCGACACCGGAAACCGGCTCGGCCGCCGTGGCGCCGCGTGGGGTGCGGGAGTGGGCCTGGCTGTCGGACTGTTCTCGCCGGCGCTGTTGGCCACGGCAGGGCTGGGTGCCGCGGCCGGCGCCTTGGCGGGCACGTTCGCCGACCATCGGATCAAGAGTGGGCTGGCCGACAAGATCGGGCAGGCGATGTCCGCGGGCAGTGCCGTGATCATCGCCGTCACACCGGCGTCGGGCCGACTGGCCGTGGGCCAGACATTGGCCGGATCGCCGATGAAATCAGTCGCGGAGCTCAGTCATTCGACGTTGCGGAGTTTGGGTTCGGCACTGCAAGAAGCGATGGCCAAGTTCAACCCGGACCGCACCAGGCTGCCGCTGCCGGAGCGTGCCTTCGGCGGCACGATCGGCCGCACCATGGCGGACTCAGTCGGCGACTGGTCGATAGTTCCCGGTCCCTTTCCGCCCGACGACGCACCGAATGTGCTGATCGTGCTCATCGACGACGCCGGCTTCGGCGGCCCGGACACCTTCGGCGGTGGCATCCGAACCCCGACTCTTTCCCGTGTTGCACAGAATGGATTGGCCTACAACCATTTTCATGTGACGGCGGTATGCTCACCGACTCGTGCTGCCCTGCTTACCGGGCGCAATCATCACCGGGTCGGCTTCGGCTCGGTCTGCGAGTTCCCGGGCCCGTTTCCCGGCTACTCGACGGTCAAGCCGCGCAGTTGCGCTTCGCTGCCGCGGATCCTGCGCGACAACGGTTATGTGACAGGAGCTTTCGGCAAGTGGCACCTGACCCCCGACAACGTCCAGGGCGCGGCGGGGCCATTCGACAACTGGCCGCTCGGTTGGGGATTCGACCATTTCTGGGGATTCCCGTCCGGCGCCGCCGGCCAGTACGACCCGATCATCAGCCAGGACAATTCCGTCATCGGCATACCCGAGGGTCCTGACGGGCGCCCCTACTACTTCCCCGACGACCTCACCGACAAAGCCGTCGAGTGGCTACACACCGTGCGGGCGCAGAACGCCACCAAGCCGTGGATGATGTACTACTCGACCGGGGCCACCCACGCACCGCACCACGTGTCCAAAGAATGGGCTGACAAATATCAGGGGCAGTTCGACGAGGGCTGGGATGTCTACCGGCGCAAGACCTTTGAACGGCAAAAGCAGCTCGGGATCATCCCGCCCGACACCGAGCTGACCGGGCGGCCCGACCTGTTCCCGGCATGGGACAGCCTGTCGGAGACGCAAAAGAAGCTCTATGCCCGGCAGATGGCGGTGTTCGCCGGGTTCTCGGAAAACGCCGACTGGAATGTCGGCCGGTTGCTCGACGCCATCGACGATCTCGGCGAATCCGACAACACGCTGGTCTTCTACATCTGGGGCGACAACGGCGCCAGCATGGAGGGCACCAACACCGGCTCGTTCAATGAGATGACATTCCTCAACGGCCTGGATCTCGACGCTGACCAGCAGCTGCAGCTCATCGAGCAATACGGCGGAATCGAGGCGCTCGGCGACGAGTTCACGGCCCCGCATTTCGCCTCCGGATGGGCACATGCCAACAACACCCCGTTCCAGTGGGGCAAGCAGATGGCCAGCCACCTGGGCGGCACCCGCGATCCCATGGTGGTGGCCTGGCCGTCCCGGATCCGGCCCGATGGACAGGTTCGTAACCAGTTCGCGCACTGCATCGATATCGCGCCAACGGTGTTGGAGGCCATCGGATTACCGGAGCCGACCAGTGTCGACGGGTTCCAGCAGGAATCGATGGACGGAACCAGTTTCCTGCACACCTTCGATGACGGTGTGGCGGAAGAGCGCCATACGGTGCAGTACTTCGAGAACTTCGGCAGCCGCGCCATGTACAAAGACGGATGGTGGGCCTGCGCCCGACTGGACAAGGCGCCGTGGGATCTATCTCCGCAGACCATGCAGCGGTTCGCCCCCGGGACCTACGACCCCGAGAAGGATGTCTGGGAGCTCTACTACCTGCCCGACGACTTCTCCCAGGCCCAAAACCTGGCGGCCAAACATCCAGGCAAGCTCGCCGAGCTCAAGCAGCTGTGGTGGCAGGAAGCCGAACGAAACCGGGTGTTGCCACTGCTGGGCGGGATCGCGGTGATGTTCGGTGACCTGCCGCCGCTGCCCGGCACCGCCAGGTTCACCTTCAAAGGAGGCATGCAGAACATTCAGCGCGGCATGGTGCCGCGCATCTTCGGCCGTTCCTACGCGATCGAGGCACGTCTGGTCGTCCCCGACGACGGTGCGCAGGGCGTGATCGTCGCCAACGCCGACTTCATGGGCGGGTTCGCCCTGTGGCTCGACGAGGAGCGGCGCCTACACCACACCTATTCATTCCTGGGCGTCGAGACCTACCGGCAGGTGTCCACCGAACCGATCCCCACTGGCGACGTCACGGTGCGGATGGTCTTCGAAACCGCCGCACCCGTCGTCGGCTCCGGCGGCCGGGTGACGCTGTGGGCCGGCGAGCGATTGATCGGCGAGGGTGAGTTGCCCCAAACGGTGAGCTTGGCCTTCACGTCCTACGCCGGGCTGGACGTCGGCCGCGACAACGGCCTGGTCGTTGACCGCGACTACGAGGACAAGGCGCCCTACGCCTTCACCGGATCCGTCAAAGAGGTCATCTTCGACCTCAAGCCCGTTGACCTGGACGCCGAAAAGGCGCTACACGAGCACGCGTCGGTCCAAGCTGTCGGTCAGGGCGCGGCGGGCTAGAGCGGGCGACTAGCTCGGCGGCTTCTCGGCCGGGCCCTCCTCGGGCGTGAACTGCGGGCAATACGCCTGGATGGCCGCGCCGACGAAGTAGCCGGAATGATAGGCGGGCATGCTGCTGCTGTTCAGCACGTCAGTCACCACATCGTTAGGCGACATGCCGGATTCAAGTTTCGAGCAGACCGTGTGGCCCGCCTCGATCGCGTGTGCGGGCGAAATGTGGTCAGTGATGCCCTCGGACCTCAGTGTCCCCAGAAAGTTGTTGTCGGCGGTGTCGGCATGAGCGATCGAGACCGCTGCCAGCGGGCCAAACAACGCGACTGCCGTGACCGTCAGAAGGCGGGTAACCATTTCGGGTGTGCTCCCTGAAGTGAGTTGACTTATTCCCCAAGTTGCGCCAACAGCATTGAAGGCAGACTTGCTACGGTCAAATTCTCGCGGGCACTGCGATTGATCACAACCGCGGGTCCAGGTCGGCCAATAGTTGTACATCATTTGTTCATCTGCCCGTCAGGTTTCCGTACTTCGCTGTTGGGACGGCGACAGCCGGTCGCGGCCTGATCATGGCCCGGAAATCGTTGGGCAGGCCGAGTCGGCGCGGCAGTGCCCGGGGCAGACGACGGGCTGGGCAGCCGATCGCGGCCGGATAGTCAACCCTTTCATTCACGGACTTTCCAACCGAAGACCGGACCGGCAACAGGCCCGGTTCACGATAAGGCCGTTGCGATGTAACCTCCCGCTAACATCCGTGCTACCTACCAAAGTTGCGGCAATGTTTGAATCTGCTGGATGGCGATCTCGATAATGCCGGTTGGCCCGGCAGCGGTCTTCTGACGAATTCGTTGAGGTTACGCGAAGGAGCCAATTTGAACTTCAACCGATTCGGTGCCGCGCTGTGCGTTTTGGGGAGCAGTGCGCTGGTGCTGTCGGGGTGTGGCAGTGACAACCATGTCGCTGGTGTGGGTGGGACGCCGGGCGCATCGCCAACGAAGGTGGCATGCGGCGGAACGAAGACGCTGAAAGCCAGCGGGTCGACGGCGCAGGCCAATGCGATGACCCGGTTCGTCAACGCGTTCGAACAGTCCTGTCCAGGTCAGACGCTGAACTACACGGCGAATGGGTCGGGAGCTGGGATCAGCGAATTTACCGGCAAAGGAACCGATTTCGGCGGGTCGGACTCACCGATGGTCCCCAAGGAGTACGCCGAGGCCCAGCAACGCTGTGGCGGCTCGCCGGCGTGGAATCTGCCGGTGGTGTTCGGCCCCATCGCCGTCACCTACAACGTCAAAGGCGTGAATTCGCTGACTCTCGATGGTGTGACTGCGGCCAAGATCTTCAACGGCGCCATTGCTACCTGGAACGATCCGGCGATCCAGGCGCTGAACGCGGGTGTCACCTTCCCCGCCGAGCCGATTCACGTCATCTTCCGCAGCGACGAGTCCGGGACCTCGGATAACTTCCAGAAATATCTCGACACGGCTTCCGGCGGTGCGTGGGGCAAGGGTGCCGGAAAGAAGTTCAAAGGTGGTGTCGGCGAGGGCGCCATGGGCAATGACGGTGCCGCCGCGGCCGTCAAGCGGGCCGAAGGGGCGATCAGCTACAACGAATGGTCGTTCGCCCAGGCGCAGGACTTGGGCATGGCCAAGATCATCACGTCGGCCGGCCCGGACCCGGTGGCACTCAACGCGGACTCGGTGGGGAAGACGATTGGCTCGGCCTGGATCACCCACCCGGGCAACGACCTCGCTCTCGACACGATCTCGTTCTACCGGCCGAACGAAGCGGGCTCGTATCCGATCGTCTTGGCGACCTATGAGATCGTCTGCTCGAAGTATCCCGATCCGCAGATCGGTATGGCGGTCAAGGCTTTCCTGCAGAGCACCACCGGCGCTGGCCAGAATGGCCTGGCTGACAACGGATATATCCCTATTCCGGACGGGTTCAAGTCGAGGTTGGCGGCCGCGGTCGACGCCATCTCGTGAGCCGAGGCCCCCTAGCATCCTGCTTTGGCGACGATCGGTAACTTAGCGGCATGGCATGGGCGCGTTTGCTGTCGGTCGGCGTCCTTGCATTTTGCCTGGTCGCTTGTGGGCGCGAGGTATCCGCCAGCTCCCGGGATCAGCCGGGATCACTTCAGTTCGGCGGCCTGACCCGCACGTATACCGTGCATGTGCCGCCCGGCCCGCCGTGGGGTCTGGTGCTCAACCTGCACGGTGGCGGCGGTACCGGAGTGGGACAGCAGGGTCTGACCGACTTCGACTCCGTTGCCGACACCAATAACCTGTTGGTGGCCTATCCCGACGGTTACGACAAAAGCTGGGCCGACGGGCGAGGCGCGGCCCCGGCCGACCGCCGGCATGTCGACGACGTCGGATTCCTGGCTGCGTTAGTGGCCAAGCTGCAGGCCGACTACGGCGTGCCCGCCGGACATGTCTTCGCCACCGGCATGTCCAACGGGGGCTTCATGTCCAACCGGCTGGGCTGTGATCGCGCCGATGTCTTCGCCGCCGTCGCGCCGGTGGCGGGCACCCTGGGCGTGGGAGTGGCCTGCAATCCGTCGCGGCCGATATCCGTGCTGGAAGCGCACGGAACCGCCGACCCGCTGGTGCCGTTCAACGGCGGGGACGTGAAGGGCCGCGGCGGAATCAGCCACTCCATCGCGGTTGCCAGCATGGTGGACAAATGGCGCTCGGCCGACGGCTGCCAAGGCGATCCGTCGAAGGAAGATCTGCGCGATGTCGGGGACGGAACGTCGGTTCAACGCTTCGATTCCACGGCGTGTGCGGCGTCCACCGAAGTGGTGTTCTACCGGATCGACAAGGGCGGGCACACCTGGCCGGGCGGCAAACAATATCTGCCCAAGGCGCTGATCGGGCCCACCACCCGCGCGCTCGACGCGTCGCAAGTCATCGCGCAATTTTTCCGGGCGCACGCGCGAGACTAGTGTTACAGAAGTCGACCCTCAATGTTCCGCCGTTTGTTTCACTGTTGTAGACGTGATGTTCCAAAAGTTTTCCCACGGGAGTAAATGTTGGTCTCATGGAGTTCTTGGCCTTCCCGCCTGAGTTGACCTCGGCGCTGATCCACTCGGGACCTGGCGCGGGACCACTGATCGAGGCTTCCGACGCTTGGCAGCAGCTTGCCGCCAGCTTGGAAGAATCGGCGGGAATCTATGTCTCGGGGTTGGCGCCACTGACTGACGCCTGGCAAGGTGCTTCCTCTCAGGCGATGTCCGATGCTGTCGAGCCCTACCTCGCGTGGGTCCGCACCACCGCGCAGCAATGTCAGCAGGTAGCCGCTTCGGGGATGGCCGCCGTAGCGGCATTCAGCTCGGCCAGCGCCTCGGTGGTTCCGGTCGCGGCGGTCACTGCCAACAGGACGCGGCTGGCGCAGTTGTTGGCCACCAACGGGTTCGGGCTCAACCTTCCGCGTATCGCCGAAACCGAAGAGCAATACCAGACCATGTGGGCGAACAACTCGGCGGCGATGAACCGCTATCAGGCGTCGTCGGCGCAAGCCACCAGCACGATGTCCCAGTTCACGTCGCCGCCCCAGATTGTCAATCCGACCGCGGCGGCGGCTCAGGGCACTGCGGTGCAAGCGGCCGCTGCGACGCCCGCTGCCCCCACTTTGCAGTCGCTCTTGACGGATATCACAACTTTCGACCCCCAGAGCGGCTGGTTCGGACTGGCGAACACCTACGCCAACCAGTTCATATCGTCCGGATTTCCGATCAACATGCTCAGCTATTTTGCGCAAACTACGTCGGCCCAGGCACTCCAGTCGGTGGGCGGTGACATCGGTCAGGGTCTGGAGGAAGGTATGGGGGCGGTGGGGGGAGCGGCGGGAGCCGCGGGCAGGTTGGGCGCGTTGGGCGCGGCCGGCCTGTCAGCCGAACCCACGGCGGCGATGAGTATTGGAGTGAAGATGGGCAACTTGACCGCGCCGCCCGCCGTGGTGGGGTTGTTGCCCGCTTCGCAGGTCCAACTCGCGTCGGCGGCCACGCCGCTTACCGCGGCAGACCCCGGGTTCCCGCTGCCCCCGCTGATGGCGCCGCCGATCTCGGCGGGCAGTGGTTGGCGCAAACGGAAGCAGCAAAAGTACGAAGATATCGCCATTGGCAAGGAGCTCAAGGGGAGGATTATCCCCCGACCGCCGTCAGCGGGTTGAGCCGGCGCGGCAGCTCAGGAGCCGACTAGATCCGGCGTCTGCTGCAGATACGCCTCACCGTTCTGAATTCCCAGATCCGTTTGGTCCGTGTAAGTGACAGTTGCCACGCCATCCGGAACCGCTTGTTCGCAGCTGCAGTTGAGAACTCGGAACGCGCTGGGGTCGGCGTTGGCCGGTGTTGCTACCGCCACCGCAGCGCCGAGAGCGATCGCGGCGCTGAACAACACTTTTGTGATCACTTAGTAGCTCTCTCCGTGCTAGTCGGTGACCCGATTTTAAGGTCGCGGGTTACCGATTTCGTTGCACGGAGATCACGGGTTGTTTACGAGTTGTGTCTCGGGCAGTAAGCGGCGATGCTGGCGCCGACGAAGAACCCGGCATGATAGCCGTCCAGGTTGCTGTTTTTCGTCACGTCGTTTGCCACGTCGGACGGCTGCCTGCCGAGATCGAGTTCGTCGCAGACCTCATGACCGGCAATGATCGCGGCTTGCCCGGACGCGAAGTTGATGCCCTTGGCCTTGAGCGCCGAAAGGAAATTGTCATCGACCGCGTCGGCATGAGCGGCCGGGGCTGCCACGCCCGCAAAGCTGACCAGAGTGACCGAAACGAAAAGCACGGCCGGTAGTGATCGCACAGGGCTGAGCGAACGCACTTGGTTGGCCGTCCTTTCTGAACCTTTCCGTTGTGCAGATCATTGCATGCGACATTCAATCTGGCGAAGCCCTTGGTCATAGGGACGATTCAGTGTTGGCAGGCCGGACACCAATACGCCACCCGGTCGCCGGTGTCGTCGCTATTGACCAACGTGCCACAGCGACGGCAAGGCTGCCCGGCTCGCCCGTAGACCCACAGCTGCCGGCCTGCCCGGGTGTCGCCGGTAGTGCAACGGTTCCAGCGGAGGCGGTTTGTCCACAGCATTTCCCGGGCCCGGCCGAGCAGTCTTCGCGGGTCTGCCAGGGCGCTGACCGGCGCGGTCGGCAACCGTCCGCTGACGAAGCACAGTTCGTTGCAGTAGACATTGCCGATCCCGGCCAGCACCCGCTGGTCCAGCAGCGCCTCGGCCAGCGGCCGGTCGGGACGGGCGGTCAGATTCGACGTGGCAACGTCCACATCCCAGTCCTGGCCCAGCAGGTCAGGTCCCAAGTGTGCGACCACCTCGCCGTCGTGGTCTCGATCGAGGATTTCGAGCACCCCGAGGTCGACGCCGACGGCGCGGATATCGTTGGCTTCCAATATGATTCGCGCCCGGTGATCAATCCGCGCCGGTCGGGTGCCGACCCGCCAGCTGCCGTCCATCTTCAGATGCGAGTGAATGCTGGCCGGCCCGATCCTGATGAACAGGTGCTTGCCGCGACTGATTACCTCGTCTACCACCTGCCCGGTCAGGTCGACGGTGGCAAACCGCGGCACCCGGATATCGCAGCGCGTCAGGGTGCGCCCGACCAGGTGCTCTCGCAGCTCGGCCGCCGTGTGCCAGACCGTGTCACCCTCGGGCATGGCTTAGCGCAATCGCAACCCGCGCGGGGTGCGGGCGAAGCCGGCGTCGGTCAGCGCAGTCCACCACCGGGCTGGGCCCACCGGGGTGCAGCACGGGTACCCCGTCGACCCGCTCGACCAGGATCGATGCGACCCGCCGGGCGGCGACCAGGTCCACCAGCCCGGTGGCCGCGGCGTGGTTGGCGGCGGGGTCGTCGGTGAAGGTGAGCAGCGACCGCCCGCCGCGTTCCAGGAACCAGGCGAGCTCGCCGTCCACCAGCACGACCAGCGCTCCGGCTTTGCGGCCCGGCCGGGCGCCGGGGCCGGGACTTTCGCCGCCCTCCTCGCGGCGGATCGGCCAGGGCAGTGCCGCGCCGTAGGGGTTGGCCGGGTCGGCTGCGGCCAGCACGACCGCCCGGTATTCCGGTCGTTCCGGGTCGACACCATCGAGGTAGCTGCGCAGCCGGTCGACGGTGGATGCGACGGCGAACTGCGCCCCGCCCAGCGACTCGACGAAGTAGCCGCGCTGGCACCGGCCGGCGTCTTCGAATGCGCGCAGCACCTTGTACAGGGTGGCGAACCCGCCGGGTGCAGCCTCGGCCGCGACCGCGCCTTTGGTCAGCACGCCGTGGCGGTTGAGCAGCAGCTCGGCTTGGTAGTGGGCGCGCAGGGTGGAGTCCGGTTCGGGGGCCGGCACCGCCGACCAACGGCCGGCCACGGTCGGGTCGGAGGCGCGGGACTGGGCATGCGCGACGCTGTAACTGCTCAGCCGCGGGGGGCGGCGCGCGCGATGCGCAGGGGCAGAACGCCTGCGGGTTCCGGCGCCGCCGAGCATCGCGCGCACCGGTGCGAACGTGTCGCCAGTGACCCAGCCGGCCCAGATGAGTTCCCACAGGGCAGCCTTGAGCGACGCCTCGGCCAGCCCCTCGTGGGCCAGCTGGCGGAAGAAATACGCACCGCCGCCGGCCAGCGTGTCCAGGATCGCCCGGTGCGAGTCGGTGAAGTCGAGCTCGGCCGCGGCGACCAGTGTCAAGGGTGCGGAATCGCTCGCATGCAGCGCGATCCACCCGTCACTGCCGGAGATTGACCCGGCACCCGACCAGGTGACCTCGCCGGACGCGAGCAGCTCGTCGAGCATCGCCGGCGTGTAGTCGCGGATCCGCGGGGCCAGCACCAGCGGCTCGAGCGCCGAGGCCGGCATCCGTACCCCGGCGAGCTGATCGATCACCGACATCAGGCCGTCCAGGCCCGAAGAAGTAGCGGTGCCCACCCGATGCCACGCCGGCAGGAACCGCCCGTAGGCGGCGGTGCTGACCGGTTCGACCTGGGCCCGGAGCGCAGCCAGCGAACGTCGCCGCAGAATGCGCAGCACCTCGGCGTCGCACCACTGCTCGGCTCCGGTGACGCCGGACATCCCCTCCGGGAGCGACAGCGGGGGTGACGAAGTCGCCGCGCACCAGCCGGCCGTCACCGGCCAACCGGCCCAGCACGTCCGTGGTGACCCGCAAGCCCAGCCCGAACCGGGCGGCGGCTGCGGCGGTGGTGAACGGGGTGCGGGTGCGCGCGTAGCGGCCGAGCAGCTCGCCCAGGGGATCGGCTACCTCTTCGGTGAAGCTGGCCGGGACGCCGACCGGAACCGCCACCCCGACCCCGTCGCGCAGGCGGCCGATATCTTCGACGGCCACCCACCAAGTGCGGTCGGCGAACGAAACCGTCAGCGCGCGGCGGGCGGCGAGTAGGCCTTCCAGCCAGCCATTAATGTTGTTGCCGTCGGAGACGCTGGCCCGGTCCGCGACCTCGTCAACGGTCAGCGGGCCCAGCAGTCGCAGCAGATCCGCGACGCCTTCGGCATCGCGCGCGGCTCGGTCCGCCGACAGGTGCTGCAATTGCCGGCCGGTCGCGGCGACGACCTCGGGATCGAGCAGCTCGCGAAGCTCGACTCGGCCGAGCAGTTCGGCCAGCAGCGTGCTGTCCAGCGCGAGCGCCGCGGCGCGGCGCTCGGCCAGCGGGGTGTCGCCCTCGTACATGAACGCGCCGATGTAGCCGAACAACAGTGACGCCGCGAACGGGGAGGGTCTCGTGGTTTCCGTCTCGAGCACCCGCACTTTGCGCTGCGCGATGCCCGCCATCAGTTCGACCAGGGTGGGGACGTCGTAGACGTCCTGCAGGCATTCGCGAACGGTCTCCAGCACGATCGGGAAGTCGGGGTATTTGCGGGCCACCTCCAGCAACTGGGCGGCGCGCTGGCGCTGGTGCCACAGTGGCGAGCGGCGACCGGGGTGTCGGTGGGGCAGTAGCAGGGCGCGCGCCGCGCATTCCCGGAACCGCGACGCGAACAGCGCCGAACCACCCACTTCGGCGGTGACTATGGGGTCGATCTCGTCGGCGTCGAAGACGAAGAGTTCGGCACCCGGCGGGCGGTCCTCTCCCGGCGACAGGCCGGTGTCCGGCAAGCGCACCACGATGCCGTCGTCGGAGGCGGTCGGCTTCTCGTCGATGTCGTAGCGTTCCCGCAACCGACGGCTCACCGCAAGCGCGAGCGGACCGTGTACCCGCAGTCCGTACGGCGAGTGCAGAATCACCCGCCAATCGCCCAGCTCATCGCGGAACCGCTCGACCAGCAGTGTGGTGTCGGTGGGCACTACCCCGGCGGTGGTCCGTTGCTCGTCGAGCAGCGCCCATAGGTTCTCGGTCGCGTAGTCGTTGAAACCCAAGGTCGCACAGCGCTGGCCGAACGCCTCGCGATCCAGGGCGGCCAGCTCGCCGGTGAACGCCCCCAGCGCGGCGCCGAGCTCGGCGGGACGGCCGACGTTGTCGCCGCGCCAGAAGGGCAACCGCGCCGGCTGGCCGGGCGCGGGGATCACCAGCACCCGGTCGTGGGTGATCTCGGTGATTCGCCAGCTGGTGGCGCCCAGCGAGATGACGTCACCGGGACGGGACTCATAGACCATTTCTTCGTCGAGCTCGCCTACCCGCGAGGGCTTCTCAGAGTCGGTAGCGAGATAGACGGTGAACATTCCACGATCTGGGATCGCGCCGCCGGAGGTGACTGCCAGCCGTTGCGCGCCGGGCCGCGCCGTCAGGGTGCCGGTGTCACGGTCGTAGACCAACCGGGGTCGCAGCTCCGCGAATTCGGTGGACGGGTATTTGCCGGCCAGCAAGTCCAGGGTGGCCTCGAAGACGCTGCGCGGCAGCGTCGCGAACGGCGCGCTGCGGCGCACCGTGTCGAACCACCGGTCGGCGTCCAGGGGTTCGAGGGCGGCCGCGGCCACGGTGTGTTGCGCCAGGATGTCGAGCGGGTTGGAGGGTACCCGCATGGTCTCGATCTCCCCGTCGCGCATCCGCTGCACGCTTATCGCGCAACCGATCAGGTCGGTGCGATGTTTGGGGAAGAGCACCCCACGCGAGATTTCGCCCACCTGGTGCCCGGCTCGGCCGATGCGTTGCAGGCCGCTGGCCACCGATGGCGGCGCCTCGACTTGGATCACCAGATCGACCGCGCCCATATCAATGCCCAGCTCCAGGCTCGAGGTCGCCACCACCGCCTTGAGCTGCCCGCGTTTGAGCTCCTCTTCGACTATCGCGCGCTGTTCCTTACTGACTGAGCCGTGGTGGGCCCGAGCCAGCAACGGGGGCGCCCCGAACGTCTGGCCGCTGGCCATGACGTGCGCGGGCGCGCCCCCGGCCACCCGCGGGTTGGCCTGCGGGGCCAGCGCGATATCCCAGTCCGTTCAGCGTGAATTTCATTCAGCCGCGAGGTGAGCCGCTCGGCGAGCCGTCGCGAATTGGCGAAGACGATCGTCGAATTGTGCGATTCGATCAGGTCGACCAGGCGCGCCTCGACGTCGGGCCAGATGCTGTTGTCCGCCAGGTTGGCCATGTCGGGCACCGGCACCTGCACGGACAGGTCGAAGGTCTTGTCCGCCCGCGGAGCCACGATGGTCGTCGGAGATTGTCCGGACAGGAACCGGGCGAGCTCTTCAGGCGGACGTACCGTCGCCGACAACCCGATGCGCTGCGCACGCCGGCCTCCTGCGAGATCGTCCAGCCGCTCCAGCGACAGGGCCAGGTGCGCGCCGCGCTTGCCGGCGGCGATCGCGTGGATCTCGTCGACGATGACGGTCTGCACACCGGCCAACGTCTCCCGGGCGGCCGAGGTCAGCATCAAAAACAGCGACTCCGGGGTGGTGATCAACACGTCGGGCGGCTGCGCGATCAGCTGGCGGCGGCGCACCGGCGGGGTGTCGCCCGAGCGGACCCCCACGCTGATCTCGGGTGCGGGCAGACCGCGCCGCTCGGCGAGCCGGGTGAGCCCGGCCAACGGGGTGCGCAAATTGCGTTCGACGTCGACCGCCAGCGCCTTGAGCGGGGACACGTACAGCACCCGGGTCCCGGGCGGCCTCTCCCCGGAATTGCCCGGGCGAGCCAAACTGGCGAGGTTATCCAGGGCCCACAGGAACGCCGCCAGCGTCTTACCCGACCCGGTCGGCGCGATGACCAAAGTGTTCTTGCCGGCGGCGATGGCTTCCCACGCGCTGGCCTGCGCGGCGGTGGGCGCGGCGAAGGTGCTGTCGAACCATTCGCGAGTAATCGCGCTGAATCGGTCGAACGTGGTCACCTAGTCATCGTGCCAAGAGGCACCGACAAAACGACTACTGCGGCACGTGCCGCGAGGTTTCCATCGCCCCGGCCAGCTCGGGTGGAATATCCGGCACCCGGCCGATCGCGTCCAGCAGTGAATGCGCGCAGGCGTCGGCCAGGCGCTCGGCATTGGCCGTGGGGTCCATGATTCGCTGCCGGCAGACCTCAAAGGTGAGTGAAATCCAACCGTTGAGGATGATCCGCAGGTCGCGCTCGACGTCCGGCTCCAGCTTCGCCCCAGGAATGGCGCCCAGCAGTCCGCCGATGCGCTCCATGATGTGCTCGAGCTGCCGGTTCTTGGCCTCGTCAGAGGTACCCAGCAGAACCGGGTCGGACCGGCCCAGGCCGACATACGCCGCCCACGCGGCCTCCGGATTCTGCTCGTGGTAGGCCATGTACCCCAACACGCCGATCCGGATTTCTTCGAACATCGTCAGCCCGGTGGGCGGGAGGTTTTGGGTGGCTTCGTAAAGCCGGTCCGCCTCGTCCTTGACGACCGCGGCGAAGAATGCCCGCTTGTCAGGGAAGTAGTGATACATCAGCGCGCGCGACACGCCAGCTCGCTCTGCGATCTCGTCGATGCGGACCTCGTCATAAGGCCGCTTCCCAAAGACCTCCGCCCCCAGAGCAAGCAACTCAGCGCGGCGGTCTTCGGGGGAAAGCCGCCTCCTGGCCGTTGCCATGTGACAGATACTACTCATGGGTGTAATGCGTTCAGCCAGGCCACACGGTCAGCCGAACTGCACACCCTGGGCCAGCGGCAGCTCGCTCGGAGTAATTGACCGTGTTGGTGGCGCGCCGCATGTAGGCCTTCCAGGCGTCCGAACCGGACTCCCGCCCGCCGCCGGTTTCCTTTTCGCCGCCGAACGCGCCGCCGATCTCGGCACCCGAAGTGCCGA
Source organism: uncultured Actinomycetota bacterium (assembly GCA_963840045.1). Lineage (GTDB taxonomy): Bacteria > Actinomycetota > Actinomycetes > Mycobacteriales > Mycobacteriaceae > Mycobacterium. The sequence continues at coordinate 98,263 of CAWIXL010000004.1, forward strand.
TGTTCACGTTGGCAATGCCACAGTCGGATCCGGCCAGGAAGCGTTCCGCCTCGCGCAGGTCGGTGGTGAAGATCGCCGACGAGAGTCCTTGTGGCACCGCATTGTTCAGCGCTATGGCCTCGTCGAGGTCGTCGTAGGTCAGCACGTAGAGGATCGGGGCGAACGTTTCGGTCGCCACGATCGCGGTTTGCGACGGCATCCGAACCACGGCGGGTGCGACGTAGTACGCGCCCGGTGCGGCTGAGCCGCCGACCTGCTGGCGCTCGCCGCCGGTGACCTCGCCGCCGTCGGCTTGTGCCTGTTCGAGCGCGCCCACCATGTCGCGGTAGGCGGTCTCGTGGATCAGCGGGCCGACCAACGTGCCCGGCGCCGACGGGTCGCCAACCGGTAGCTGTCGACACGCGGCGGCGACGCGGGCCAGCACGTCGTCGGCCACCGAGCGGTGCACGATCAGCCGGCGCAGGCTGGTGCAGCGCTGACCGGCGGTGCCGGCCGCGGCGAACACGATGCCGCGGACCGCCAAATCCAGGTCGGCCGACGGCGTCACGATGGCCGCGTTGTTGCCGCCCAATTCCAGCAGCACCCGGCCGAAGCGGTGCGCGACGCGTGGTCCGACCTGCTGCCCCATCCGCACCGAACCGGTCGCGGACAGCAGCGCGATCCTGTGGTCGTCGACCAACAGCTCGCCGAGGTCGCGGCCGCCCAGGAGCAGGCCACTCACCGCCGGCGGCGCACCGACATCAGCGGCGGCCCGCGCGATCAGTGCCTGGCAGGCCAGCGCGGTCAGCGGTGTCAGCTCCGAGGGCTTCCACACCACCGGGTCGCCACACACCAGTGCTACCGCCGCGTTCCATGCCCACACCGCGACCGGGAAGTTGAACGCGGTGATCACGCCGACCACGCCGAGCGGGTGCCAGGTCTCCATGAGCCGATGAGCGGGGCGCTCCGACGCGATCGTTCGGCCGTAGAGCTGGCGCGACAAGCCGACCGCGAAACCGCAGATGTCGATCATTTCCTGCACTTCGCCCAGCGCCTCGGAGCTGATCTTGCCGACCTCGACCGTTACCAATGCCGCCAGGTCGCGCTTGTGCACGGTGAGCAGCTCGCCGAGCCGGGCCACCAGTTCGCCGCGCACCGGGGCGGGTGTGCTTCGCCATGCCGAAAATGCCCGGGCGGCGTCGGCGATCGCGTGATCAGCCTGCTCGGGTGTGGTCTGCGTGACGGTGAACAGCACCTCGCCGGTGATCGGGGTGCTGGCGGGCAGGCCCGGACCGCCTGGCTCGCCGAGCGCGGCGTCGGCGCCGACGGCGTCGAAGGCCTCGAGTACCCGGGCGCGCAACTCGTGAGTGTTCATCGTGCCGAAGCCTCCTGGTAGAGCTCATACGGGTCGTGAATGTCGCGGCCGATCGCGCCCGCCAGCCAGTCGATGTCGTAAGTCGAATCGTCGGCCACGTCCTCGGGTTGAGTGTCGCGGTCCAGGTTGGAACGGAAGATGCCGGCCGCGGACGCGGGCAGAAAATCCTCGTAGACGATGGGCGCCGACGGATCGCCGCCGCGATAGTAGGCCAACCCCTGGGCGGCCATCTCCGCATCGGTCGAAGGGAAAACCGGCCCCACACCGCGGCCGGATCAGGCCGCCATCAGTTGAGCCATCGCCGCGTCGTAGCGCTCGCGCCCGCGCGCGGTCAGCGCGACACCGCGCGCTTCCACTTCGCCGAACCGCACCCGCACGCTGCCCGGGCTGACGGTGGGCGTCCCGCCACGAGACGAGTCGCGGAACAGCCGTGGTTCGGCCAGCGCGCGGAACGACGTCTGGCGCAGCAGCACCGCGGGTCCGTCGGTGCGCGGTGGGCCCTGGATGGCGTCGATCATTGTGATCCCGCGCCCGGTCATCCGGGCGTACAGATCGTCGATGTCGAGCACCCGCGGCGTCAGGTGGTTGATGTGGGTGGAGCCGACGCCGGCGATGTCGGCGGCCACCGCCGACACCCGCGACAACTCGTCGTACCAGGACGTGTCGATCGGTTCCTGGGACAGCGCGAAAGCGGCTACCGCTGCCGCGACGAAGGCCGGCGCCAGTTCGGCGTCGCACTGGCCCTCGGCGGCAACAATGCGTGCCCGCGCCAGAAGTGCGGGGTTGAACAGTTGGCGCCGCCCGAGGAAGGTCTCCACCCGGGCGCGCAGGCCGGCATCGAAATATCGGGGATCGCCGGTCGTCAGCATCGACGTGAACACCCGGAACGGATTGCGCGCCAGCTCGTCGGTGTCGATGGGGCGAAACGCGGTGGACACCACCGGAATCGGTGAATCGGCGGAGCGCAGGTCGTAATAGCCCACCGGCACCATCCCGAACGCGGCGAACAGATCGGCGGCCGCGGCCAGCTCGGCGGGACTGCCGACCCGGATCGCGCCGTGCCGCTCAGCGGTGACCCGCTGCACCGAGCCGAGTCGCTCGGCGTCGCGATGCCGCCGGACGTAGTCGGAGTTGACCTGCTCGCTGACCTCGACCAGCTTGGCGTACGCGGGCACCTCGCGGGCGTACATGGCCGACAGCCCGGCGGCGAAGCTCGCCCGCAGCTGCCAGGTCGGCAGCGTCTCCCGCCCCTTCCGGGGGCTCACTTTCGCTGGACTCATGCCGGACCGCCACTGCGATAGTCTCCGGCCATGGGTGAGACGCTCGACGACATCGACCGGATCCTGGTGCGGGTTCTGGCCGCCGACGGCCGCGCCACGTTGTCGGAGCTCGCCGCAAGCGCCGGCCTGTCGGTCTCGGCGGTGCAGTCCCGGGTGCGCCGGCTGGAGTCTCGTGGCGTGGTGTCGGGGTATTCCGCGCGGATCAACCCGGAGGCGGTCGGGCACCTACTTTCGGCGTTCGTGGCCATCACTCCTATAGATCCGTCTCAACCCGATGATGCGCCGGCCCGCCTGGAACACATCGAGGAGATCGAGTCGTGTCACTCGGTGGCCGGCGAAGAAAGCTACATCCTGCTGGTGCGCGTCGAGTCCCCGCGCGTGCTCGAGGACCTGCTGCAACGGATCCGGACAACCGCGAACGTGAAGACTCGAAGTACCATCATATTGAATACTTTTTACAGCGATAGGCAGTACATACCGTAATATTTACGGTCTAGGCGTCAAGATTTCGTAAGAATCCGGCTATGCTGGACGGCATGACCGCCGCCCTGACACCGGTTACGCTCGCCGATCGGCTCCTCGAACCCGACCAGGTCCATGAGGTGCTCGCGCGCAGCATCCTGGCCGACGGCTTCGACTTGGTGCTCGATCTGGACCGCTCGGCGGGTTCGTATCTCGTCGATGCGCGCGACGGCCGGCGCTACCTCGATATGTTCACGTTCTTCGCATCGTCGGCGCTGGGCATGAACCACCCCGCGCTGGCCTACGACGACGAGTTTCGGGCCGAACTCACCGAGGCCGCGCTGAATAAACCGAGCAACTCCGACGTGTACTCGGTGCCGATGGCCCGCTTTGTGGAGACCTTCGCGCGGGTGCTGGGCGATCCGGCGCTGCCGCACCTGTTCTTCGTCGACGGGGGTGCGCTCGCCGTGGAGAACGCCCTCAAGGTGGCATTCGACTGGAAGAGCCGCCACAACGAGGCCCGCGGCATCGACCCGGAGCTCGGTACCCGCGTACTGCACTTGCGCGGGGCATTCCACGGCCGCAGCGGCTACACGCTGTCGCTGACCAACACCAAGCCGGTCACCGTGGCGCGCTTCCCGAAATTCGACTGGCCGCGCATCGACGCGCCGTTCATTCGGCCGGGCCTGGACGGGCGGGCGATGGACGCGCTGAGAGGCCGAGTCGCTGCGCCAGGCCCGCGCCGCGTTCGAGGCGCATCCGCACGACATCGCGTGCTTCCTGGCCGAACCCATCCAAGGCGAAGGCGGCGACCGCCACTTCCGGCCCGAGTTTTTCGCGAAGATGCGGGCGCTGTGCGACGAGTACGACGCGCTGCTGATCTTTGACGAGGTGCAGACCGGCTGCGGGTTGACCGGAACCCCCTGGGCCTACCAGCAAATGGGCGTGCAGCCGGACATCGTCGCGTTCGGCAAGAAGACCCAGGTGTGCGGAGTGATGGCCGGTCGTCGGGTCGACGAGATCGCCGACAACGTCTTCGCGGTCACGTCACGAATCAACTCGACGTGGGGCGGCAACCTGGCCGACATGGTGCGCGCCCGGCGGATCCTCGAGGTGATCGAGTCCGATGGACTGTTCGACCACGCAGCTCGGCAGGGCCGCTACCTGCGCGACCGGCTCGACGAACTCGCCCAGGACTTTCCGGGTGTCGTTCTCGACCCTCGCGGTCGTGGCCTGATGTGTGCGTTCAGCCTGCCGACCACCGCGGAGCGCGACGAACTCATCATCCGGTTGTGGCAACGCGAGGTGATTGTGCTGCCCACTGGCAAACACGGAGTGCGGTTCCGTCCCGCGTTGACCGTTTCGCGCGCCGATATCGACGCGGCGATGGCCGCGCTGCGCGCTGCGTTAACGGCTGTGATTTAGCGAAAAAGGACGATTACCTTGGCTGTGAGCGGGTATTCAGCATCTGTCGACTTCCCGAAAGCCAGCAACACAATGCCGCCGGCGGGAGATGACATTTAGAGACATTTAGGCCGGAACAAAATACGACGTAGCGAACGACAGACCGATGGCCGCCGGACGCGGAATGTGAGGTTCGAAATGCAGCAAGCACATGAGCGAACACATGGTGATCGCTTGGGCCAGCAGGATAGCGAGGTCCATGCCGCCATCCGGTTCACGGTCCTGGCCGCCGCCGCCGGAGTCGGTTTCGTCATCGTGGCTGCGATGTGGGTAAGTACCTGTGGCGGGATGAGTAGCGTCGACACCGCGGCCTGCGGCCCGCCGCAGCGCACGATGCTGGCGCTCGGTGGGCCCCTGATCTTGCTCGCCGGCGGATTGTGGGCGTTCCTGCGCACCTATCGTGTGTGGCGCGTCGAAGGCACCTGGTGGGGATGGCACGGCGCGGGCTGGTTTTTGCTGACGCTGATGGTGATGACGCTTTCCATGGCCGTTCCCCCGATCGCCGGTCCGGTGATGGGACTTTGAGTCGTGGACCGCGAGCGGCGCGGTGATTAATTACTCAGGCCGAAATTATCGGGTCGCGAGGACCGGCTAACGGGACCCGGACAGGGGAACCGCCGGGCCCTTTTGATGAGTCAACACGTTCTTCACAGCCGCACTCCCGAGACCTACGCTTATTGTCATGAGGCAAATGTTGCTGCGCGCAGTTGTGCTTCTAGGATCATGGTCCATCGGACTGCTGGTGGCGGCGTGGGTTGTTCCCCGAGTTTCGTTGTCGGTGTCGGGGTTCCTCGTCGCGGTGCTGGTGTTCTCGGCAACGCAGGCGGTGCTGTCGTTGTTGATCTTGAAGTTACCCCATGGTTATGCGTCGCTGTTCCTTGGCGCCACCGGCCTGGCGTTGACCATTGTCGCGCTAGGTCTTGCCTCGGGATTGACCCACGGGCTCACCATTCACGGCTTTGCATCCTGGCTGGCCACAACGGTCGTGGTTTGGCTCGTGACAACGATCGGGGCAATTTCGCTGCCCGATCTGGTCGCCCGCGAGGAGGCTGCATCGACCTGACCCGAGGTGACACACGACACAGCCGGGTAATTCGCGGCACCGCGGGAATTCGACTACGACCTCTGGTTTGTATGCGCCGAGTCAAACGCAGATCGCCGCACCGACGGGTTCGGGGGGTAGCGCGGCTAAAACGTATTCGCTCGGGCCGCTGGCCCGCGCAAATTCAGCATTCCGCTGGTTCCGCCGAGTGGGTAACATTTTGTTTGTCTCGTCCGATGAGAGAGGAGACGTGATGGGCGACACGCATCACGATCCGACGGATTACTCCCGGACCACGCAACCGCACGCGGGTTTCGTCATGAAGGACAACTTTTTCTGGCCCGGCTTGATCCTGCTGATCGTGGCACTGTTCGGGATGATCAGCACAGCGGTAGCTGCCGGCTACCGACATTACGAGTGGCTCGGTACGACGGTACTGATCGCCGTGCTCGGATCGGTCGCCGGAGCGCTATGGTTCGTCGTGGAGCATCGCCGTGTGGCCCGCATCGAGGAGCGGTGGTACGCCGAACACCCCGAAGCCCAGCGCCAACGGCTGGCCACCTAGCCGCGAGTAACCGGAAGGGCCAAGCTCTTTCGCCCCGGTCGTCCGGGCACCGTGGCCGACCGTGGTGGCGTTGGCCCGATCGCGGCCTTGGTTTTCCCGCAAGCCGCCAAACCCCGGCCGAAATCTCGCCGGAAAACCCGAACCTCGGAGGTTACCGCCCGCCTCCAGCGGGTATCACGTCTAGACCATGATCAGTACCGGCAGCGCGTTAGCGTGGTTACTCGCATCATGGGCCATAGCATCATGAAAACAACGACTGCGTTTCCTAATGTGACCACGATAAATATGACCAGCATGATCCCGGCGATTACGGCGGCGCGCTCGACTTCGCGTGTCCGCCGTAGGTTGGTTATCTCAGTTTCGTCCATTTCGGGCACTACACCCGGCGGCGATCATGAGTAGCCAGCTCGAAGGCAGGGTCCAAGGCAGGCGTAGTGTCGATCAGATATTGCCGGGAGAATACATGACCGATGCGGAATTGCGCGCTGGTAAGCGCCAGCGGGGACAGCGTGCTGTCGAACTGCATGTTGCTGCGCGCCTGGAGAACCTGGCGATGCTGCGCACCCTGGTTGGTGCGATCGGCACCTTCGAGGATCTGGATTTTGATGCCGTGGCGGACCTGCGACTTGCGGTGGACGAAGTGTGCACCCGGTTGATCCGCTCGGCTACTCCCGACGCAATCCTTACGGTCGTTGTTGACCCACATGAAAACGAATTAGTGGTTGAGGCCTCCGCGGCGTGCGACACCCATGACGTGGTCTCGCCGGGCAGCTTCAGCTGGCATGTACTGACCTCGCTGGCCGATGACGTCCAGACCTTCCACGACGGACGCGAGCCCGATGAATCCGGCAGTGTATTCGGCATCACGCTGACGGCACCACGGGCGGCCTCTAGCCGGTGACGGCCCGAGCTGCCGGCGGTTCCGTGTCGCGTCCCAACGAATACGCCGATGTCCCGGACATGTTTCGGGAATTGGCCACCATCGAAGCCGATTCATCGGATTTCCAACGCCACCGCGACGAGATCGTGCAGCGGTGCCTGCCGCTGGCGGATCACATCGCCCGGCGATTCGAAGGCCGGGGCGAGCCACGTGACGACTTGGTTCAGGTTGCCCGGGTCGGGTTGGTCAACGCGGTAGTGCGCTTCAACGTGGAGACCGGGTCCGATTTCGTATCGTTCGCGGTGCCCACGATCATGGGAGAGGTCCGGCGCCACTTCCGCGACAACAGCTGGTCAGTCAAGGTCCCTCGGCGTCTCAAGGAATTGCATTTGCGCCTTGGCACGGCCACCGCGGAGCTGTCCCAACGGCTCGGCCGGGCCCCAACCGCGTCGGAGCTTGCCGAGGAACTCGGGATGGACCGCGAGGAAGTGGTCGAGGGCCTGGTGGCGGGCAGCTCCTACAACACCTTGTCCATCGACAGTGCCAGTGGCAGCGACGAGGACGACGCCCGCGCGATTGCCGATACGCTCGGCGACGTCGATGCCAGCCTCGATCGGATCGAAGATCAGGAGGCGCTACGCCCACTGCTCGAGGCGCTGCCCGAGCGGGAACGAATGGTATTGATACTGCGGTTTTTCGAATCGATGACTCAAACTCAGATCGCCGAGCGCGTCGGCATTTCCCAGATGCACGTGTCCCGGCTGCTGGCTAAGTCGCTAGCCCGGTTGCGCGACCAATTGGAGTAAGCCGCTTCGCGTTGGCGGCTCGTCGCTTCCGGCTCCCGCGCCAGCTCCCATTGCGGAATGCGCCAGCCACAGCGTCGTCGGCAGGGTGCCGTCGGGATCACAGATCCGTAATAACCGGCGCACCGCTGGGCCGGGTACCAGGACCCACTGCGCGCCCATGGCCGAGCACACCACATTAATCCGGTGCAGCGCCGAAAAGCCGGCGGTGCCAATGAAATCCAGACCACTCAGGTCAAGGATCACTCGGCCGGACTGGCGGGCAAAGCCCTCGACGTACTCGGTGAGCTGATTGGCGTTGGCGGCATCAATTTCACCTTGTGCGGTTATGACGGTGGCGGATGGGCCTGGGCGAGAGGTGAATTCGGCGGCTCTGCCTTGTTCGCACGATCGGATCACAGGCATTGCTGCTCCCATCAGTCGATAGGGGACTCGTGCTGTGGATCACGCCAGTCTGCGCTAAAAACACATCACGACAGGGCATTAGCCTGCCCGGCGCATTACTGACGATTCCCGAGCGGCTGTGAACTCAACCTATTTCGAACCCTACCCGTGGTGGGCCGAGGCGACAACGTTCTCCAACCCGATTCACAGGAACGCTGCTCAGCCCATCGAGGCAACGTCGAGGCAATGTCGGGGCGTTCGAGCGTGCGGCCAGCGTTACGTTCGAGCACGAGCGTGCAGCCAGCTTCACGCTCGACGGCCTTCCCTGAGTTGGCCCCTACTTGATCTCGGCGAGCACCGTGCCCTGAGTGATGGCCGCGCCGGCCTCGACCGCCAGTCCGGTGATGACGCCGTCCTTGTGCGCGGTGACCGGGTTTTCCATCTTCATCGCCTCGAGGACCACCACCAGGTCACCGGCGGTGACCTCCTGTCCTTCCTCGACAGCGACCTTTACCACGGTGCCCTGCATGGGCGCGGTCACCGCGTCACCGGAAGCCGCGGCACCGGCATGCGCGCCCCGCTTGCGCGGCTTGGGCTTCTTGCGGATCACGCCGGCCGCATCGGGGGTGCCGTTAGTCAGTGCCATATCGCCGGGCAGCGATACTTCGAGACGGCGTCCGTCGACCTCGACGACCACCTTCTGCCGTGGCCGGACGTCGTCATCATCGAGGGGTTCGCCGCCGGTGAAGGGTTCGACGGTGTTGTTCCACTCGGTCTCGATCCAGCGGGTGTGCACCGTGAAGCCGTCGTCGTCGCCGATGAACGCCGGGTCGGAGACCACAGCGCGGTGGAACGGGATCACCGTGGCGAGGCCTTCGACCTCGAACTCGTCCAGGGCGCGCCGGGCCCGGGCCAGCGCCTCCTGACGGTTGGCGCCGTACACGATCAACTTGGCCAGCATCGAGTCGAACGCGCCGCCGATCACCGAGCCGGTCTCAACACCGGAGTCCAACCGAACGCCGGGGCCGGTGGGCGGGTGGAACTTGCTAACCGGCCCGGGGGCGGGCAGGAAGTTGCGTCCCGCATCCTCGCCGTTGATCCGGAACTCGATGGCATGTCCGCGGGGCTCAGGATCTTGGGTGAGATCCAGCTGTTCGCCGTTGGCGATCTTGAACTGCTGCAACACCAAGTCGATACCCGCGGTTTCCTCGGTGACCGGGTGCTCGACCTGAAGCCGCGTGTTGACCTCCAGGAACGAGATCAGCCCGTCCTGGCCGACCAGGTATTCGACCGTTCCGGCGCCGTAGTAGTGGGCCTCTTTGCAGATCCGCTTGGCCGATTCGTGGATCTCCTTGCGCTGCGCGTCGGTCAGGAAGGGAGCCGGCGCCTCCTCGACCAGCTTCTGGAAGCGGCGCTGCAGTGAGCAGTCCCGGGTGCCGGCGACGACGACGTTGCCGTGCTGGTCGGCGATCACCTGTGCTTCGACGTGGCGGGGCTTGTCGAGGTAACGCTCCACGAAGCACTCCCCGCGGCCGAACGCGGACACGGCTTCGCGCACCGCTGACTCGTACAGCTCGGGGATCTCCTCGATGGTGCGGGCCACTTTCATGCCCTTGCCGCCGCCGCCGAAGGCGGCCTTGATCGCGATCGGCACCCCGTACTCGTTGGCGAAAGCCACCACCTCGTCGGCGTCCTTGACGGGGTCCGGAGTGCCCGGCACCAGCGGAGCCTGGGCGCGGGCCGCGATATGACGGGCGGTGACCTTGTCGCCGAGGTCGCGGATCGACTGCGGACTGGGCCCGATCCAGATCAGACCGGCGTCGATCACCGCCTGGGCGAATTCGGCGTTCTCAGAAAGGAAGCCGTAGCCGGGGTGGATCGCGTTGGCGCCGGACTTTGACGCCGCGTCGAGAATCTTGGCGAAGTCCAGGTAGGACTCCGCCGAGGTTTGACCACCCAGCGCGAACGCCTCGTCGGCCAGCCGCACGTGCGGCGCCTCGGCGTCGGGCTCTGCGTAGACCGCCACGCTGCGCAGGCCGGCGTCGCGCGCTGCGCGGATCACCCGGACCGCGATCTCGCCGCGATTGGCGACAAGAACCTTGGAGATCCTGGAGCTGGCGTGACTAGCCACTGCGCCTCCTGTTGGCATATCTGCAGACGTTGCTTGTCTAAGAGAATTTCTTACAACCCTGGGGAATTCTAAGCGCCTCGCCGCGCGCGCGATGAGGCGGTGCCGGGAATTCAGGATTCTCGGGAGGTTTCTTGGGACGTGTCGCGCAGTCGCCGTTTGATCCGGGCAAGCATCGCTGACATCCCGCGCAACCGGAGCGGGCTGATCAGAGCGGCCAGACCCAGGTCGGTGTAGAAGTCTTCCGGCACCGCCAGGATCTCGGCGGCGGGTTGTTCGTCCAGACCGGCGGCCAGGATCGAGGCGAATCCACGGGTGGTCGGCGCTTCGGGGGGCGCGCTGAAATACAGCCGGACCCGGCTCGGGTCGTGCGCGTCGACATGCAGAAAGAGCGGGGATTGGCACTCAGGCACCGGCTCCATCGCCGCCTCTTCCAGGTCGGACGGCAGCGCCGGAAGTTCATTGGCGAACTCCAGCAGCAGCTGCAGCTTGTCCTGGCCCTGGACTTCGGCGAAGTCGGACACCACTTCAGCGAGCGCGGCGGGCATGCTCATCGGGCTCCCATCAGGTCGGTACGTTGCCGGGGCTCTCGCCTGCGACGATCGGCACCCGCACGGTGTTTCCCCACTCGGTCCACGAGCCGTCGTAGTTGCGCACCCCGGGCTTGCCCAGCAGGTGCGTCAGCACGAACCAGGTGTGGCTGGAGCGTTCACCGATGCGGCAGTAGACGACGGTCTTGTCGTCCGGGCTTACGAAGCTGTAAAGCTCTTCCAGCTCTTCGCGGCTGCGGAATCGACCGCTCTCCTCGGCAGCCTTCCCCCACGGGATCGACTTGGCCGTGGGGATGTGGCCGGCACGCAGCGCGCCCTCTTCGGGGTAGTCGGGCATGTGGGTGCGCTTGCCGGTGTACTCGTCCGGTGAGCGCACATCGATCAGCGGCTCGGTGCCCAGAATGGTCAGTACGTCGTCTTTGAACGCACGGATCGGCTCGTCGTTGCGCTCGACGACGGGATAGCCGGTCGACGTGTTGGTCGGGACGTCCAGGGTGGTGTCCCGGCGCTCGGCGAGCCACAGGTCACGACCGCCGTTGAGCAGCCGCACGTCGGGGTGGCCGAACAAGGTGAAGACCCAGAGTGCGTAGGCCGCCCACCAGTTGCTCTTGTCGCCGTAGATCACCACGGTGTCGTCGCGGGAGATGCCCTTGCGGTCCATCAACCCGGCGAACTGCCGGCCGTTGATGTAGTCGCGGATCCGCGGGTCGTTGAGGTCGGTGTGCCAGTCGATCTTCACCGCGCCGGGAATGTGACCGACGTCGTAGAGCAACACGTCTTCGTCGGATTCGACGATCGCCAGACCGGGTGAGCCCATGTTCGCAGACAGCCAGTCGCCTGTGACCAGCCGTTCGGGGTGGGCGTAGGCCGACAGGGAAGGGTGTGGGTCTGGGGGTAAGGGCACGTCATCGAGCCTACCGCCGGCCGCAGGACCGCCACCGTCAGCTCGGCGGCTGCAGCGAGACGACCTCGTCGTGGGTTGCCCGGATCAGCCCGGTGTTGATTCGCCGCGTGAGGCCATCCCGGGTCGGCGTCTTCCACAGGGTTTGGCAGGTGGACATGTCGGTGGCGACGTACATTCCTGCTTCGTCCTCGGCGAGCACGACATGGCCATCGGATCCGACCAACCCACTGAGGTGAAACCCGCAGGTGATTCCGCGTTCGCCGGTGAGCAGATCCCATTGCTGCCAGTGTTCGCCGCGCGAGTAACCCAACCAGGCATACAGTTTGGTGCCGATGACCCCGAACAGCGGGGCTTCGCTGTAGGCGGTGTCGGCCGGAATCGAGGCGAGCAGCTTGCCGGCGGCGGTGTAGACGCGCAACACCGGCGCATCCAGGATGATCGGCAGCGCCGCGTTCTCCACCAAGATCGGGTAGTGGTCGGCGTACTGGCGGCCCATCAGCCGGCCGGCGGTGTCGTAGAACAGCACGCCCGATTTACCGGCTTCCTCGAATTGATACGCGAAGCCGCCGTTGTAGACGGTCGCCCGCTTGAGAGCAGTGCCTTTCGGTGGGGTGGGGGTCAGGTCTTTGCCGTCCAGCGCCGAGAACACCCGGAAGACCGGATCGGCGACGGTGGGCCCCTGCACGGCGGTGGTCAGCGGCGGAATGCCACCGATCAACCCTTGGTGCGGCACGAACGCCTGCCCGTCACCGGGAACGAACCACGTCAATTCGGCGTGCTGCCCGATGCCGTACACGCCGTTGTTGATGACGTGCGCGACAACCTGGGATTCACCGAGATAGTTGCCCACCGCGCCCACCCAGGGCTTCGGGCCTTCCGCAACAGTGTTCAGATCGGTGGGGCCGGTGAAGGCGACCACACCCCGGTCGAGGTCAACCACCGACACGAACCGGTGCTCGCCCGTCGCTCGGTCGGTCGTGGTCACGCAAAACGCCACCGACGGCCCGTTCAGGTAGCAGGCCGGCTGGGTTTGTACGACACCCACCAGCGACACCGGTGCGAACAACCGGGCGCCGGTGCGGGTGTCGAGGCCGTACACCCAGGTGGCCGGGTGATCCGCGCAGTTGGGGTCGCAGTCCGTCGCGAAGTAGGCCTTGCTGCCTTTGGTGGCGAACACGTTGCCGACGCCGACACCTGGCGGCAGGCCAAGGGCGGCGGCGCTGGTACGCCACCCAGGCACGAGCTGGCGATTCAGCGGAAACGCCACCAACAAGTCTGCGGGCGTGCCGATCGGCGCCGCGGGATGGCCGCCGCCGGGCCGGGGCCCCCCGAACCACCGCACCGTCACGGTGACCACCGCCGCAACCATCAGAATGACGAGCCCCCCGAGCAACCAGCGCCGGGACCGCCGGCGCGCGGCAACGGATTTCGCCTTCGTCATTGGTCAGAACACCCAGCTGCCCGAAGGCTGCAGCACGAATCCGTGGTTGACGATGGGGTCGACGCAGGCGGTGACGTTTCCCGGCGCGACGGCACAGGTGATGTTCGAATAGGTGATCTTCTCGCCCGCATTCAATGACGCCGGGAAGGGCGGGCAGGTGTATCCGCCGTGCCGGGCGAAGACGTAGATGTAGGTCGAGCCGACCAGACCGCCGGACTTGGCGAGTAGGGCGCACCCCGAGCCGCCCTTGTCGGGAACCGCCGCGGGAATGCCGGGGATGTCACCCGAGCACCGGATGTCGGTGTGAGCGTCGGGGTCGGCGAGGACACCCCACTGGCAGTCGACACCGTCGGGCGTCGCAAAACCAACCGCCGCTCCACCCCGGACGAACCGAACCACATGCGGGGCCGGGTCGACAGCGGTGAAAGCGCTCATGTCGGGAAAACCGGCCGGGAGCGCCGATGCGGTCGGCGGTGCGGGGGGCACCAGGATCGCGCCGAGAACCATGGCGATGGCGGCGGCAACGGATAAAGCGCGGCGACGTTGCGTGCCGGGCTTCGGGCTAGGTGACACGATTGGCCGCCCACAGTTCGGCGACGGACAGGCCGACCCGCTGCAGCAGGGCGCGGGTGAGCGGCAGGCTCAGTCCGATGACGTTGGACGGGTCACCCTCGATCCGGTCGACGAACCAGCCGCCCAGCCCGTCCAGCGTGAATCCGCCTGCGACGGCCAGCGGTTCGCCGCTGTCGATGTACGCTTCCAGGTCCGCTTCCGCGGGCATCCCGAAATGCACTGTGGTGATTGACGATTCGGATGCGCGCTGATCAGCATTACCGTCCAGCAGCCGCAGCAGGCTGTGCCCGGTGTACAGCTGACCGGAGCGGCCGCTCATCGACCGCCACTGGCTTCGGGCGGCGTCCGGCGATGCGGGCTTGCCGACCAGTCGGCCGTCGCTGTAGAGCATCGAATCGCAGCCGATGACAACACAATCCGCGGTGACGTCGGGGTCCAGGCCGGCCGCCACCTGGTCGGCCTTGGCCTGGGCAAGGTTCCCGACGACTTCACCCGGGGACGCATTCGGCCCCAAAGCGGCGATGACCGCGTCCTCGTCGACGCCGGACACCACCACCAACGGGTCGACGCCGGCCTGGCGTAGCACCTTGAGCCGACCGGGAGACGCCGACCCCAGCACCAGGCGGGTCATCGCTGCATGTGTAGCCGTTCCTGCAGGGTGACTCGCTGATAGTTGGAGACCGCGAACCGCAGCTTGTCCACCGGCAGTCCCCAGCGCGACTTCTGGGGTTGGGCCGGCTCGGGAGCGCCGCCGGCGTTGCCCAGCACGGCGATCAGGGCGGCCAGCTCTGCGGCGGTGGGTCGTCCCTTGAGGATCTGGATGTGCGGCTCGTGCCGGTGCTGAGGCTGACTCGAGTCCGTCATATCGGTCATCGCGTTTTCGTTCGACATCACAGGGGCTGAACCGTTCGTCTCGTTCCCGTCGCTCACTCGACTCACAGCGGTATGTTCCCGTGCTTCTTGGGCGGTAGGTGGGTGATCTTGCGTTCCAGCAGGCGCAGCGCCGTACCGATGTAGCCGCGGGTATAGGACGGCGGGATCACCGCGTCGACGTATCCGCGCTCGGCGGCGACGTACGGGTTGACCAGTGTGTCCTCGTACTCCTGCTGCAGCTGCAGCCGCAGCTCGTCGACGTCTTTGCCCTCCTTGGCGGCCTCGCTCAGCTGCTTGCGGTAGACGAACCCGACGGCGCCGGAGGCGCCCATGACCGCGATCTGCGCGGTAGGCCAGGCGATGTTGACGTCGCAGCCCATGTCCTTGGAGCCCATGACGCAGTAGGCGCCGCCGTAGGCCTTGCGGGTGATGACCGTGATCTTGGGGACGGTGGCCTCGCCGTAGGCGAACAGCAGTTTGGCGCCGCGCCGAATGATCCCGTTGTACTCCTGGCCGGTACCGGGCAGAAAGCCCGGAACGTCCACGAGCATGACGATCGGGATGTTGTAGCAGTCGCAGGTCCGTACGAACCGGGCAGCCTTCTCCGAGGCGTTGATGTCCAGGCAGCCGGCGAACTGGGTGGGCTGGTTGGCCACGATCCCGACCGGCCGGCCGTCGATGCGGCCGAACCCGACGACGATGTTCTGCGCGTAACCCGCCTGGATCTCCAGGAACTCGTCTTCGTCGAGGATCCGGGTGATCACCTCGTGCATGTCGTAGGGCTGATTCGGCGAGTCCGGGATCAGCGTGTCCAGCTCGAGATCCTCGTCGGTGAGGTTCTCTTCTATGGGGCCCTCGGGATGGAGCACGGCCTCGCGCGGCGGGTCGGTGAAGTTGTTGGGGGGCAGGTAGCTCAGCAGGTCGCGAACCCAGTCGAAGGCATCCTGCTCGCCGGAGGCGACGTAATGCAACGTGCCGGACTTGGCCATGTGGGTGTGGGCGCCGCCGAGTTCCTCCATGGTGACGTCCTCACCGGTGACGGTCTTGATGACGTCGGGTCCGGTGATGAACATCTGGCTGGTTTGGTCGACCATCACCACGAAGTCGGTCAGCGCGGGGGAGTAGACGTGTCCGCCGGCGGCGGCGCCCATGATCAGCGAGATCTGCGGGATCACGCCGGACGCGAGGATGTTGTTGCGGAAGATCTTGCTGTACAGGCCGAGCGAGACGACACCCTCCTGGATGCGGGCGCCCGCGCCGTCATTGATCCCGATGAGCGGCCGGCCGGTCTTGATCGCCAGTTCCTGGACCTTGACGATCTTCTCGCCGTACACCTCGCCGAGGCTGCCGCCGAACACCGTGGCGTCCTGGCTGAAGATGCACACGTCGCGGCCGTCGATGGTGCCGTAGCCGGTGACCACGCCGTCGCCGACCGGGCGGTTTGCCTCCAACCCGAAGTTGGTGCTGCGGTGCCGGGCCAGCGCGTCGAGTTCGACGAACGATTCCTCGTCCAACAGGGCATAGATTCGCTCGCGCGCGGTCAGCTTGCCTTTGGCGTGCACCTTGTCGACGGCGGCCTCACCGACCGGATGCAGTGACTCTTCTCGACGCTTGTGCAGCTCGGCCAGCTTGCCCGCGGTGGTGTGGATGTCGACGGTGTGCTCGGCGGCGGGTTCCGCGGTGTGGTCGGTAACGCTAGTCATGGGACTCGATGTTATCGGCAACCCGCGGGCGGCCCCGCGGCGCGGCGCGGGCAAATTCGCGGAACGCCCTATGAGCTGCATGGATCGTCGTTACGATCCGCAACACATAAAAACAAGAAAACAGCAGTGAGAAAGGGCTAGCGCGATGAATTTTGTGATGCTGCCACCCGAGGTCAACTCACTGCGCATGTACCTGGGTGCCGGCTCCGGCCCGATGCTGCAGGCTGCCACCGCGTGGGAGGGGTTGTCCGGCGAATTGGCTTCGGCGGCAGCGTCGTTCAATTCCGTGACGACGGGCCTCGCGGGTGCGTCCTGGCAGGGCGCCGCCGCCACGGCGATGGCGAACGCCGCCGCGCCCTACGTGGGCTGGCTGGGCGCGGCGTCATCGGCGGCTCAGCAGGCGTCCGGGCAGGCCACGGCGGTGGCCAGCGCGTTTGAGGCCGCGCGTTCGGCCGTGGTCCATCCGCTGTTGGTCGCCGCGAACCGCAACCAGCTGGTGTCGCTGGTGATGTCGGACCTGTTCGGTCTGAACGCACCCGCGATCGCGGCCACCGAGTGCGAATACGAGCAGATGTGGGCCGCGGACGCGGCCGCCATGTTCGGCTATCACGCCGGGGCGTCGACGGCGGCCGCGAACCTGTCGCCGGTCCAGCTACTCCTGAACCTGATCAACGCGCCCACCGAGGCGCTGTTCCAGCGCCCGCTGATCGGCAATGGCGCCGACGGCGCGGCGGGACAAATCGGCCAGGCGGGCGGGTTCCTGATCGGCGACGGCGGCAAGGGTGGCGACGCCAACGCGCCCGGAATGCTCGGCGGCAACGGCGGTGCCGCGGGGCTGATCGGCAATGGCGGCCAGGGGGGAGTCGGGTATGCCGGCAGCGTGGATGCCACCGGTACGGCCATTCCTGCCACCTCGGGCGGCAAAGGGGGCGCCGGCGGGTCGCTGTGGGGGAATGGCGGCAGCGGTGGGCGCGGTGGTGCCGGCGGGCCTGACTCGATTGGTGCCAACGGCGGTGACGGCGGCTTCGCTAAGGGGCTGTTCGGGGTCGGCGGGGCCGGTGGGGCGGGCGGCGATGGTTGGTCGACCAACCTCGCGGGTCATTCGGGCACCAATGGTGGCATGGGCGGCTACGGCGGCCAGGGCGGACTGTTATACGGCGACGGTGGACACGGCGGGGATGGCGGCATCGGCGGGGCCGGTTCGGCGGACGGGACGCAGGCCGGTGGTGGTGGCGGGCAAGGCGGCTACGGTGGCGACGCCAAGCTGATCGGCAACGGCGGCGACGGCGGGAACGGCGGGAGCACCCTCGATCCTCGTGAACCGGTCGGCGGACCTGGTCTCGGCGGGCACGCCGGGTCGCTGTTCGGTAGTCCCGGCAACCCGGGCTCCGGCGCCGTGGTCGTCATGCCTTAAGGGTGCCCCGCCGTTCTCTAGGCTGGACGCGTGACGGACCGCGATCGGCTCAGAGCACCGCTGGACGCCGAAGCTTTGCGTGCCGAGGCGATCGGTGCCGGCTGGCGGCAGCTCGATGTCGTCGCGCAGACCGGTTCCACCAACGCCGACCTGATGGCGCGCGCGGCGTCCGGCGCCGATATCGACGGGGCGGTGCTGATCGCCGAGCACCAGACCGCCGGCCGTGGGCGGCAGGGCCGCGGCTGGTCCGCCTCGCCGCGGGCCCAGATCACCATGTCGGTCGGGGTGTCCGTGGTCGATGTCCCGGTCGCTTCGTGGGGCTGGTTGCCGCTGGCCACCGGTGTCGCGGTAGTGGACACTGTGGGCCCGTTGCTGGCGGCCGGCGGGGTCGAGGCCGGCCTGAAGTGGCCCAACGATGTGCTGGCCGGTCCGCCAGAGCGCCGGGGCAAGCTGGCGGGCATCCTGGCCGAGGTCGCTCGGCCGCATGTGGTGATCGGCGTCGGACTCAACGTCACGCATGCCCCCGAAGAGGTCGACGGGGCCACCTCGCTGCTCGACCTCGGCGTATCCGCCCCCGGCCGCGACCAGCTCGTCGCCCGGCTGCTGCGCGAGCTGGGGAAGCGGATCGCCGGCTGGCGGGCCGCCAATGGAGCCGACCCGCAGCTGGCGGCCGACTACCGGGCCCGCAGCCTGACGCTGGGGAACCGGGTGCGCGCTGAGCTACCGGGTGGCCGCGAGGTCGTCGGCGCCGCGCGCGATATCGACGACCAGGGCCGGCTGTGCATTCAAACCGAGCGCGATTCCGTCGTCATCTCGGCCGGCGACGTGCTCCATTTGCGTTAGCCTTCCCACGTGGGTTACCCGGAGAATGTTCTGGCCAAGGGCGAGCAGGTCGTCCTGCACAACCATCCACACTGGAAGACTCTGGTCTGGCCCGTCCTGGCGCTGATCTTGGCGACCGGCCTGGCGACGCTGGGCTCCGGGTTCGTCAATACGACCCATTGGCATCAGATGGCCAAGAATGTGATCTACGGGGTGGTCTGGGCCATCTGGTTGGTGATCGTCGGCTGGCTGACGCTGTGGCCGTTCCTGAGCTGGCTGACCACTAACTTCGTCGTCACCAACCGGCGGGTGATGTTTCGGCACGGGGTGCTGACCCGCACCGGAATCGACATCCCGCTGGGGCGGATCAACAGCGTGGAGTTTCGCGACCGGCTGACCGAACGGATGTTTCGCACCGGGACGCTGATTATCGAGTCCGCGTCACAAGATCCGCTGGAGTTCTACGACATTCCGCGCCTGCGCGAGGTGCACGCGCTGCTGTATCACGAAGTTTTCGATACCGGGTCCGAAGAGTCGCCCAGCTGAGCGAACCGGTTGGCCCGGCTGCGCCGCCAGGCGCGCAGCAGCGTGACGTTGCCGCCTTCGAGGTTGTCCTCGAAGACTTCGGCGATGCCGCCGGCGGTCAGGGCGGATTCCAGGGCCTTCTCGGGGTTGCGGGCGAACTGGTCGGGGAACACCCAGCGCCGGAACGCCCAGAACCGGAACGCCATCTGCAGCAGGTTCCCGATGATGTACGCCGAGATGAAGTCGGCGATGTTTTCCATGGTCAGCGACACCATCGGCACCCGCAGGTCCAGGAGATAGCTGGAGCACCACAGCGGCGCCATGCTCAGCAGCACCCCGACGCCGCTGAACGCGAAAAACAGCAACGCCTCGTGATGGCGCTCGCGGCCGCCGCGGTTGCGGAAGCTCCACTCCCTGTTCAGGATGTAAGACGCGATGACCGCGACGATTCCGGCAATAACCTTGGCGGTTACCGGCTTGGGCTCAAGAATCGTGAGCTTCAGCGTGTAGAAAATTGCCGAGTCGATGATGAATGTGGTGCCGCCGACAATGGCAAATTTGATCAGCTCATGGTGGCGCAGCGCAAAGGGCTGGAAGAATCCCGGGAAGGCGCGCAATTGTGGCATCGGCAAAGGACACAGCACGCCAGTGTACGTAGGTACCCAAAAGTGATGCAAAATCATACATAACGATTTGGTCGCATAGCCGCTAACACGCCGGTCAAACACCATGACACCATGGTGGCCGTGCCGAGTACACGAACGCCGCTGGTCGCGATGGTCGGTGGTGGTCAACTCGCCCGGATGACCCATCAGGCCGCGATAGCGCTGGGACAGTCCCTGCGGGTGCTGGCAACCACCGCCGACGAACCCGCCGCCCAAGTCACTCCCGACGTGGTGATCGGCTCGCACACGGATCTGGAAGACCTGCGCCGGGTGGCGGCGGGAGCCGACGTGCTGACCTTCGACCACGAGCACGTCCCGACCGAGCTGTTGGACAAGCTGGTGGCCGAGGGCGTCACCGTGGCGCCGCCGCCGCAGGCGCTGGTACACGCCCAGGACAAGCTCGTCATGCGGCGGCGGTTGGAGGCCCTGGGCGCCGCTGTGCCGCGCTACGCGGGTATCGAGGGCCCCGATCATCTGGAAGCCCTGGACGCGTTTGCCCGGCGGGTGGATAGGCCGCTGGTGGTCAAGGCGGTCCGGGGCGGCTACGACGGCCGGGGCGTGGCGATGGCCCGCGACCTGGCGCACGCCCGCGACATCGCCCGCGAATACCTGGCCGCCGGCGTGCCGGTACTGGTCGAGGAGCGGGTGGAACTGCGCCGCGAGCTGTCGGCGCTGGTGGCTCGTTCGCCGTTCGGCCAGGGCGCGGCGTGGCCGGTCGTGGAGACGGTGCAGCGCGACGGCATCTGCGTGCTGGTGTTCGCCCCGGCGCCGGCGCTGCCCGACGCGCGGGCGGTCGCCGCGCAACAGCTGGCGTTGCGGCTGGCGGCCGAACTCGGCGTCGTCGGTGTGCTCGCGGTGGAGCTGTTCGAGACCACCGACGGTGCGCTGCTGGTCAACGAGCTGGCCATGCGGCCGCACAACTCCGGTCACTGGACCATGGACGGTTCGCGCACCAGTCAGTTCGAGCAGCATCTGCGCGCGGTGCTCGACTACCCGCTCGGCGAGACCGACGTCGTTGCGCCGGTGACGGTGATGGCCAACGTGCTGGGCGCCCCGGAGCTTCCGTCGATGGCGGTCGACGAGCGACTGCACCATCTGTTTGCGCGGATGCCTGACGCCCGGGTTCACCTCTACGGCAAGGCCGAGCGCCCCGGCCGCAAGATCGGTCATGTCAACTTTGTCGGTGCTGATTTGGACAAGCTGCGTGAACGCGCTGAGCTAGCGGCACACTGGTTGTCACACGGGCAGTGGACGGACGGATGGGACCCGCATGGCTAAACCGCCTCGCGTCGGGGTGATCATGGGCAGCGACAGCGACTGGTCGGTGATGCAGGACGCCGCGGCGGCGCTGGCCGAGTTCGACATCCCGGCTGAGGTTCGGGTCGTCTCGGCGCACCGCACCCCCGCGGTGATGTTCGACTATGCCCGCGGCGCGGCCGACCGGGGCATCGAGGTGATCATCGCCGGGGCGGGCGGCGCCGCGCACCTACCCGGGATGGTCGCCGCCGCGACGCCGTTGCCGGTGATCGGGGTGCCGGTGCCGCTGGCCCGGCTGGACGGTCTGGACTCCCTGCTGTCGATAGTGCAGATGCCGGCCGGAGTGCCGGTGGCCACGGTGTCTATCGGCGGCGCCCGCAACGCCGGCTTGCTGGCGGTGCGGATCCTGGGGTCGTCGGACCCGCGGCTGCGCGCCCGGATCGTCGCGTTCCAGGACCAGCTGGCCGACACCGTGCGCGCCAAGGATGCGGCGCTGCAACAGCTTCACGTTAGAGTGACCGCCGAGTAGCAATGGATTAGGAGGGTCTGAAATGGCTGGATGGGCCGGAAATCCGTCGTTCGATCTGTTCCAACTGCCCGAGGAGCACCAGGAGCTGCGGGCGGCGATTCGGGCGTTGGCGGAAAAGGAAATCGCTCCGCATGCCGCCGATGTCGATGAGAACTCCCGCTTCCCGCAGGAGGCCCTGGACGCGCTGAACACGTCGGGCTTCAACGCGGTGCACGTGCCCGAGGAGTACGGCGGCCAGGGTGCGGACTCGGTGGCGACGTGCATCGTCATCGAGGAGGTCGCGCGCGTCGACTGTTCCGCGTCGCTGATCCCCGCGGTCAACAAGCTGGGCACCATGGGCCTGATCCTGCGCGGCTCCGAAGAGCTGAAGAAGCAGGTGCTGCCGTCGATCGCCGACGGCTCGGCCATGGCGTCGTACGCACTGAGCGAGCGCGAGGCCGGTTCGGACGCGGGGTCGATGCGGACCCGGGCCAAGGCCGATGGTGACGATTGGATCCTCAACGGCACCAAGTGCTGGATCACCAACGGCGGCAAGTCGTCCTGGTACACCGTCATGGCGGTGACGGACCCGGACAAGGGTGCCAACGGCATCTCGGCGTTCATGGTGCACAAGGACGACGAGGGCTTCGTCGTCGGCCCGAAGGAACGCAAGCTGGGCATCAAGGGCTCGCCCACCACGGAGCTCTACTTCGAGAATTGCCGGGTACCCGGCGACCGGATAATCGGCGAGCCCGGCACCGGCTTCAAGACCGCGCTGGCGACGCTGGACCACACCCGCCCGACCATCGGGGCGCAGGCGGTCGGCATCGCGCAGGGCGCTCTCGATGCGGCGATCGCCTACATCAAGGACCGCAAGCAATTCGGCCGGTCGATCAGCAGTTTCCAGGCCGTGCAGTTCATGATCGCCGACATGGCGATGAAGGTGGAATCCGCGCGATTGATGGTCTACTCCGCCGCCGCGCGCGCCGAACGCGGCGAGGGGAATCTGGGCTTCATCTCCGCCGCGTCGAAGTGCCTGGCCTCCGACGTCGCGATGGAGGTCACCACCGACGCGGTGCAACTGTTCGGCGGAGCCGGCTACACCATCGACTTCCCGGTCGAGCGGATGATGCGCGACGCCAAGATCACCCAGATCTACGAAGGCACCAACCAAATTCAGCGGGTGGTCATGTCACGAGCATTGCTCCGCTGAATGCCGCTCCGGACGCAGTTTGACGAACAGGGAGAAAAAGCCCGGCTCCACCGCATACCATCCAGGGTTAGGGCCTGCATCGGCACCGCCGCTGCGGTAGTTGCGCGTCAGCGAAGGTTCTTTGCCGCGGCCCAGGGGGAATGACGGTGAATGACGTGGTCGCGGGCCTGCGCCCGCGCGTAAATGGCGTAAATGGGGATTGATGTCTGTGCGCGCTCCAGCTACCCAGGCGGCGACTTGGCAGTCGCTGTCGTTGCTGCTGGTCGAGGACGACCGGGCCGACGCGCTGCTGGTCGAGGAGCTGATCGCGGACACCGTCGCCGATATCCGCGTGGTCTGGGCGCAGTCGATGGCGCACGCGGAGCGCGAGCTGGCAATTACCCGCCCCGATTGCGTACTGCTGGACCTGCACCTGCCGGACTCCGATGGAATCGACGCCCTGGGGCGCATCGCCACGCACGATGCCACCCTCCCCATCGTTGTGTTGACCGGGCGTAACGACGAGTACTTCGGGGCTTCCGCGGTCGCTGCCGGTGCGCAGGATTACCTGGTCAAGGGGCGTGTCGAACCCGAGATGCTGCGGCGTGCGCTGCTGTACGCGATTGAGCGCAAACGTGCCGAGCTGATTGCCGTCGACCTGCACGCAAGCCAACTCCGGGCCCGGGAAAACGCGTTGCTGGAACGCGGTCTGCTGCCTTCCCCGCTGCTGCTTGACAACCCGGGTGTCGAGATTGTCGCCCGATACCGGCCCAGCCGCGAGGACGCCTTGCTGTGCGGAGACTTCTACGACGTCGTTCAGACACCGGACCGGACCGTGCACGTCCTGATTGGCGACGTCGCCGGACACGGGCCGGATGAGGCTGCTCTGGGCGCCGCATTGCGGATCGCTTATCGTGCGCTCACCTTCGCCGGTGTGCACGGCGCCGACCTGATGGGTCAGCTGGAGCGGGTCCTGCACGCCGAACGGGCGGGCAGCGGGATCTTCGCGACCGTGCTTACCTTGCAGATTCCCGCCGATCCTGCCGGCCGCGCGAACGGCACACCCGTTACCGCGATCCGGGCCGGTCATCCCGGGATGTTGCTGCACGGCGCCGACACCGTGGAATGGATCGTGCCGCCGGGTGGGCCGGCTCTGGGCCTGTTCGCCGGCGACTGGCCGCTAAACGAGATCGAATTGCCCGCCGATCATGCATTACTGCTGCTCACCGACGGACTCTTCGAGGGATATTCCGGACATGGCCGGCAACGGCTCGGCGAGGACGGTCTGCTTGAGCTGGCCCGCGAGCACGCGGCATTGCCCGGTCCGGCTTTCGTCGACGCGCTCATCGACGGGGCCCAGGAACGGGCTGAGCCGCTCGGTGGGCTCACCGATGACATAGCCGTGCTGCGTGTGCAGCGGACCGCGAGATGACCGCGACGTGACCAACTTTTTGTCGCGGCTGCAAGGCGCGCAGCTCACCGTGCGCGGGTGGCAATTCCTGATTCTGTTGACCATGGGTCTGCTGATGCTCGCGGGTGCGGCAGTCGGTTCGGTGTTGCTCGATCGCACCGACCAGGTGTCGCGCGAGCTGAACAACGGTATTTCGCCGGCACGGGTGGCGGCAGGCGAGCTGCAGTCGGCTTTGCGGGACCAGGAAACGGGCGTCCGTGGCTATTTGATCTCCGCCGATCGGCAGTTCCTCGGGCCGTACTACGAAGGGCAGGACGCCGAACAGGCGGCGGCCCGAGACATCCGGCAGCACATAGGTCAGCGCGACGACCTGCTCGCCGATCTGGACGCGATCGAGGCGGGCGCGGCCCAGTGGCGGACAAACTATGCCGAGCCGGTCATCGCCAGCGTGGCCCCGGATGCTCACAATGTGGTGAGCACCGCGACCGCGGAACGGGGCAAGGCCGAATTCGACCATCTGCGTGAGCTTTTCGATTCCCAAAACCGGCACTTGACGCAGGCGCGGAACGTATGCCGTCGACCAGGTCGAGCAAATGGACAACTGGCGCGACAGGGTGCTGGCCGCAATGGTGCTGGTATTTTGCCTCACCGCGACAATCCTGGGGCTGTTGACTCGGCGCACCGTCACCCTTCCGCTGGCCGCCCTGGCTGCTGCTTGCCGGCGGATCACCGAGGGGAACTTCAGCGAGCGCATTTCGCCCCCGCGGCGCCCCAAAGACATTCGGGGCATCGCCGTCGACGTGGAGAACATGCGGCAGCGACTTGTGACAGAGCTCGACGCGTCGCGAACGGCCCGAGCGCAGCTGGCCGAGCAGGCTGAGGAATTGCGGCGTTCGAATGCCGAACTCGAGCAGTTTGCCTACGTCGCTTCCCACGATCTGCAGGAGCCGTTGCGGAAGGTCGCCTCGTTTTGCCAGCTGCTGCAGAAGCGATACGGCGACAAACTCGACGAGCGCGCCACCGAATACATCGGATTCGCGGTCGACGGAGCCAAACGCATGCAGGTGCTCATCAATGACCTACTCAGCTTTTCCCGGGTCGGCCGGCTGGGCACCATACATGCCGGGGTCGAGCTGGAAACCTCGCTGGATGTCGCCCTGGCCAACCTGGCCACTGCGATCGAGGAATCGGGCGCTCAAATCGTGCGCCCCAAACAGCATCTCCCGCAGATCATGGGAGACCCCACGCTGCTGGCGATGCTGTGGCAGAACCTGATCGGCAACGCGGTGAAATTTCGGGACGACGATCGCCCGCCCCGTATCGTCATCGATTGCCGGCGGGGCACCAGACGAATGGTTACTGAGCGTCTCGGACAACGGAATTGGCATTGCCGAGGAGTTCACCGACAAGGTCTTCATCATTTTTCAGCGCTTGCACGGCCGCGACGTGTACTCCGGAACCGGCATGGGTCTCGCGCTGTGCAAGAAAATCGTCGAGCACCACGGCGGCACCATCCGGATCGACACGTCGTACACCGATGGCACCCGATTCGAATTCACGCTGCCCATCACTGAACCCCTCCTTGAGCCCATCGGTACGCCAATGGGGTCGGATGTAATACGCCTGGCCCCTGTGGAAGGAGCAAACAAATGACACCAGCCGGTCGAGCAATCGACATCCTGCTCGTCGAAGACGACCCGGGTGACGAGCTCATCACCCGAGAAGCGTTCGATCACAACAAGCTCAAGAACAGGCTGCACGTCGCGCGTGACGGTGAGCAGGGGCTCGAATATCTGTACCGGCGCGGCCCATATCGGGACGCGCCGCGGCCAGACCTCATCCTGCTGGATTTGAACCTGCCGAAATACGATGGGCGGCAGCTGCTGCAGAAGATCAAGTCCGACCCCGACCTGTCCCGTATCCCGGTGGTCGTGCTCACCACCTCCTCGGCCGAGGAGGACATTCTGCGGAGCTACGAACTACATGCCAACGCCTACGTCACCAAGCCGGTCGACCTCGACCAGTTCATCAGTGCGGTCCGGCAGATCGACGAGTTCTTCCTTCAGGTCGTCCGTCTTCCGCAAATCTGACGCTACGGGGTGGGCGCCGGTTCGGTCGGGCGCACGATGCCGTTCTGATTCACCTCGTACACGTGGGCCGTGGCGATGTCGAAGAACATGCCGTAGATCTTCAAATCGCCAGAAGCCTTGGCGGGGGCCAAGATCGGATTGTGGCTCAGTCTTTCCATCTGGACGGCGACATTCACGATGCTCAGCTGGTCGGCCTCGCTGAGGCCATCGGCCTTGGCGCTCGCGCGGGCCGGATGGTCATCCCGAAACGCGGTGACGCTGGCGCGAGCGTGTTCGAGCCATTCGCCCACCGCTTGCGAGGTGTGGCCGCAGAGCAGCGCATCCATCGCCCGGCACGACGAATGCCCGCACACCACCACCGAAGTCACACCGAGTTGGCTGAACGCGACATCGAGTGCGGCGTCGACCGATCGGTCGGCCGGATCGGTGGGTACCAGGTTGCCGACGTTGCGGACGATGTACAGCTCACCGGGCCCGCTGGCGGTGATGACGTCGGGCAAGATCCGTGAGTCGGCGCAGGTGAGGAAAAACGCGTTCGGCGTCGACGAACTGGTCAGGTCGGCAAGCCGGGGATACAGCTCGTCGCGACCGTTGCGGTGGTACTCGTCGACCCCGTCAAGAATCGACGGCCCGACTTCGTTGTGGTCACCGTTGCGCCGCGACACCGCGTCCGAGGGGCGTTGGTAGTGACGCTTGGGCCGGCTGGTGTGCGCATGATGCAGCGTCGCCGGCGACGTCTCGATAATGACGACGACTCCGCCCGTCGCCTCGTGGGCGGTTCTCCAGTCCGAAATGGTCTCGGACACCGCCTCATCGATGTAATCCGCGTTCAGCGTGAGCCGCACATGAGACCCGGGCGGCATGTTGGACAGCACCTGAGTCAGGCGTGGCAACAGCAGGAAGCTGAGCGTGCCGTCGATGTCGATCCGCCACTTCTTGGTCTCTTGAGAGTCTATGTCACCGTACGGCCGGGCCTCGATGGGTGCCCGCACCAATCGCGTCAGCAGCATGAATATCGCGACACTCAGTCCAAGGGCCACGCCTTCGAGGAGGTTGAGGAACACCACACACACGATGGTGATCACATAGATCGCGAAATTACCCGTGCGCCAGGCGAGTCTGATGTGAGCCAGCTTGATCAGCTGGATGCCGATCACGATGAGCAGGCCGGCCAGCGCTGCCTTGGGGATGAGTTCCACCAGGCTGGTAAACAGCGACGCGAACAGCAGGATCCAGACGCCGTGCAATATCGCCGACGCGCGGGTGCGAGCACCGGCGGCCACGTTGGTGGAGCTGCGGACGATGACACCGGTGATCGGCAACCCGCCGAGCAGCCCCGACAGCATATTCGCGCTGCCCTGCCCGATCATCTCCCGGTTGAAGTTCGCGCGCGGGCCTTTGTGCAGCTTGTCGACAGCGACCGCGGACAGCAGCGATTCGACGCTGGCGATCAGGGCGACGGTGATGACGCCCACCGCCACACCACTGATCTCATGAATCCACGGCGCTCCGCCGGGGGCTGTAGCGGGCAGATGCGGCAAGCTGACAGCGCGGAAGAAGCTGCCCGAGAGGTTGATTCGGTCGACTTCTGCCAGGTGCGCGAGTTCCGCGAACGCGGTCGCCACCGCGATGGCCACCAGGGCGCCCGGGATCATCCGGATCTTGGCCGGCAGCTTTGGCCACAACATCAGAATGGCGATGACAATCCCGCCAACGATCACTTCGTTCAGCTCATGGTGGAGGATCCCGCTCGGCAACGCCTTGATGTTCTCCCAGGCTGAGCTTCGCGACGAGCCACCCATCAGGACGTGGACCTGCTGCAAGACGATGGTCACACCGATGCCGGCGAGCATCGCGTGTACCACCACCGGAGCGACGCCCAGCGCCGCGCGAGCCACCTTGAGCACCCCGAAGAGGATTTGCATCGCGCCGGCACCGATGGTGATGATGCAGGTCATCTTCCAGCCGAAGTCGGCGATCAGACCGGCGACCACGACGGTGAGGCCCGCGGCCGGGCCGCTCACCTGGAGCGCCGAGCCGCCGAGCGAACCGGCGACGATGCCCCCCACCACCGCTGCGATCAAACCGGCCATCAGCGGAGCCCCGGAGGCGATGGCGATCCCCAGCGAAAGGGGCAGCGCGACCAGGAAGACGACCAGGGAGGCGGGCAGGTCATGCCGCAGATTGCGCACGAACGCCCCGGATTTCAGCGCTTCGACGGATTTGTTGACGGCGGTGGTCATATCGTGCGCCCCCTAGAGACCGGCCAAGCGGGTCGCCGACTGGTCGTCAAGCGGCGTCCGCCGTTGGACGCGAGATCGGCCAAATTTACGGCCGGCAAATATGTGTTGCCCGCCGAAGTACCTAGAAATCCTCGCCGATGGTCTGGTGGATTCGGTGCCTCACCGGTGTATTCATTAGCAATTCAAAGATACTCGAGCGCGGCGAAAACGAGCCGTGCGGGCGCCGTCGCGCTATGCGGCTTCCGAGTGCCGCCGGGCGGCACTGGCGGGGACCGTCGCCCACCAAGCTGATGCGCTAGCATCAGATGCATGCGCACCACCCTGTCATTGGACGATGACGTACTGCTCGCGGTGAAGGAACGGGCGCGCCGCGAGAACCGCACCGCAGGTGAGGTCCTGTCCGATCTTGCCCGGCAGGCGCTGACGCAACTGCAAAACGCCGATCCACGTACGGGGCACGAAAGCTTCTATGGTTTCGAGCCCTTCGGACATCGGGGGACCGCTGTGTCCAATGCTCTCATCGACCGTCTGCGTGACGAGGAAGCCGTGTGACGCGCGCCCTGCTGGACGTCAATGTCCTTATCGCACTGCTCGACAGCGATCACGTCGACCACGAGCGTGCTCGCGGGTGGGTCGATGCCGAGATCGTCCACGGCTGGGCATCGTGTGCGATAACTCAAAACGGCTTCGTTCGAATCATCAGCCAGCCTCGATACCCTAACCCGGTGCCACCCGCCCAGGCGATCGGCAGGTTGGCGCGCGCCGCGGCGACCGATCATCACGAGTACTGGCCATGTTCGGTCAGCCTGCTCGACGACGAACTTATCGACTACTCGCGATTGCACGGGCATCGCCAGGTAACCGACGCATATCTACTTGCGCTCGCAACCGCCAACGGCGGCCGGTTCGCGACTCTCGATCAGTCGATTCCCATTGACGCTGTCCGCCGCGCCAGCGCGCGTAACCTCACGCTGATCTGATTCCGGTCAGGCCGGGTATCGGAGAGAATCGCATCCGCCTCATTCGTTAGACGTCGGCGTGGGTCTTTGGTCGTGTCGGTGGTCGCCGGGACCGTCCACCGCGAGCAAGCACGCAGCAGGTCGTGGGGAGGGCCGCCCGGTCGGACTGGCCCGCAGCCTCGCGCGTCCGCCGTGCGGGGCCTCACCCCGCCGGCAGCTTCACCACATGGCTGTTGCCATTGTCGGCGACGTAGACGTTGCCCGCGCTGTCCACCGCCACACCGATAGGCTGCTTGAAGCCGGTGAACGGCAGCACGGTCGGGGTGGCTCGACCCGGCCGCCAGTTTCAGCACCCGACCGGTGCCATTGTTGGTGACGTAGACGTTGCCGGCGCTGTCCACCGCCACACCCTGGGGGGCGTCGAGGCCGGTGAAGGGCAGCACGGTCTGGGTGGCCGAGCCCGCCGCCAGTTTCACTACCCGATCGTGTCTCGTCGGCGACGTAGAGGTTGCCGGCGCTGTCCACCGCCACAGCGAGAGGGTATTTGAGGCCGGTGAACGGCAGCACGGTCTGGGTGGCCGAGCCCGCCGCCAGCTCCAGCACCCGGCTGTTGCTGTCGTCGGCGATGTAGAGGTTGCCGTTGGCATCCACCGCCACACCGCTGGGCCGGTTGAGGTCGGTGAACGGCAGCACCGTCTGGGTGGATGAGTCCCCCGCCAGTTTGACCACCCGACCGGTGCCATGGTTGGCGATGTAGAGGTTGCCGGCGGCTGTCCACCGCCACAGCGTCGGGGTTGTCGAGGCCGGTGAAGGGCAGCACGGTCTGGGTGGTCGAGCCCGCCGCCAGTTTCACCACCCGATTGTTGCGATAGTCGGTGACGTAGAGGTTGCCGGCGGTGTCTACCGCCACACCGGCGGGGGCGTCGAGGACGGTGAACGGCAGCGTGACTTGAGGACCGTATGAGCCGTTCGAGTTCTTGTGCTGCTGGCTGGTGATGACGCTGAGGACAATGCCGGCGGCTGCTATGACCACGATGAGCGCGGCGACCCCGGCCCACTTCGGCTGCCGGCGTGGGCGCTGCCCCCCCGGCGGTGGTAGCGGTGTGCCGGTCTCGGTGGGCGGCTGCTCGGCGGGTCGGGGCATTGGGGGAGGCGGCGCCGACGGGCGGGCTGGGGGTGCGGAATGCCCGGGTGGTCGGGAGTGCACGACGGGTATTGGTGGTGGGGCGGGTGTGGCACTGGCCGGTGTTGGAGCTTTTTGTTGGTGTTGGGCGTATTCGATGGCGTTGCCCAGGACGGAGGTCCAGGCTTCGGGCAGGGGGCGTTGGTGGGGTGGTTTGGTGAGGGTGTCGGTGATGATTTGGCGCAGTTGGGTTGGTGTGGTGGCCGGGAGGTGGTGGGGGTTGGTGATGTCTTGGTCGCCGGTTAAGAGCCGCAGGGCGAGTAGGCCCAGTTTGTAGGCGTCGGTGTAGATGGTGGCTAGTTCCTCACCCGCCGGTGTGTCCCATCCGGGGGTTTCAACTTGGGGTAGGGCCGAGACACCGTTGATGCGCATGGCGTCGCAGTCGATGAAATAGACCGCTTCATGCGGGGTCAGGGAGAAGAGCAGGTTTTTCGGGGAGATATCCCCGACGCAGACACCGTGTTTGTGCAAAAACGCTAGTGCGGAGGCGGTTTCACACAGCAACGTGCAGCGTTGCGCGTCATCCAGGGTGATGCCGCGCGCGGCCAGCACCGTCGGATGATTCAGTAGGTGCTGGAATTCGGCGGTGCTGCTGGCAACCCCTTTGGCCGTGGTCAGCGGGATGAAGAACTCCTCGGGGATGGCCGGCATCACGAATCCGGTAGGGGTGCCGACATCTTCGACGAGCGCACACGGCCAGGCGGCAATCGAGATCAATCGTTCAGCCTGGGTGTAGGTCAGTGATTCCTCCACCAGGGCCGGCATGGAGGCCAACACGGTGAAATCGATCTCGGCTATGGCCTGGGTTTTGTATTCCTTGTAGACCATCGACGCCGCGAACTTGGTTTTGACGTTGGGTGCCCTATAGACCACCCCTTGTCCGCCCTGACCGATCTTGCTCAGTACACCCAACTTGTCGCGTTCGATGACTTGTCGTGTCTTTGCGGGTCTCTGTTGCTGCTGAGGGGGCGGGGTGGCGGCCAGGGTCAAGTCGGCGGGCTGTTGCTGGGCCGCATCGGCTGCGGGCGGGGGCGGCAGCGCTCCGGGGTCGGGGCGCTTCTGCGGTGGGTACCACTTGAGATCCGACGCCTGCCACCATCCGTGCCCCTGGGGTTCGTCAGTCATTGCGTCCTCGATTCGGCCTGGCAGATTCGCGATGTGCGGATTCCCAAACCTTTTGCAGCCTGCACCGGCCGTCTTGGAGGATTCTTTCGGTTTTTCCGACGCTGGGACTGTGGTCGGCGGCCCGCTGCGGCGGGAGTGGTTTGATCCCCACAGTTCGGTAGTTGGTCGCGGTGTCGTGCGCGCGCCACACCTCGCCTATGCCGCCTTGGCCCCGCAATTCGATAAGGCGGTAACGGCCGAACGGCGTGCTCTCCACCGGCTCACCATACGTAGTCAGCGCTGCACTGACGAGCAAGCCCGCTACTGCGGTTACGAGTTCCGGCCGGCCTGCTTTGGTCGGCGCCCCGCTCGTCGGCAACGAGATCAAGCCGCCCGATGAGAGGCACAGCTACCGGAACGTGCGGCAGCCTGGTCGTTACAAAGATTCCGAGTGCCGCCGGGCGAACCGGGTGATCAGCCGTCCCAGCACGATCAGCACCAGCAGGAACACGATCAGCAAGAACGCGGCGTCATAGGACAGGTCCTGGGCCGATTTCGAGGGCAGGTTGTAGAACGTCCAGATCGGATAGGTCAGGTAACCGACCGGCGAGTGGGTGAGTTGTCCGGTGGGAAGGGAATCCGACCATCCCGCGGTGTACAGCATTGGCGCCGTCTCGCTGATCGCCAGTGCCAGCGCCACCAGCATGCCGGTGACGATCCCGGGAATCGCCGGTTTCAGCACGATCTTGCGCAGCGTCCAACCGAACGGGAGCCCCAGTGCCGCAGCCCCTTCCCGGTACGAGGTCGGCACCTGCAGAAAGCGCGGACTCGGTGGCCTTGGTGATGTAGGGAATGCTCATCACCGACAGCACCAACACCCCGGCCGCCAGGGAGAAACCCCAGTCGAAGTTCACCACGAGTGCGATGTAGCCGACGTAGCCGAGCACGATGGACGGGATGCCGGACAGCACCTCGTAGGCGCCACGCAGAATCGATCGTGTTCTGCCAGTGGCGAATTCGGACAGATAGATCGCGGCCAACACGCTCACCGTGCCGCCTACCAGCAAGACACCGAGACCCAGGATCAGCGTGCCGATGATGGCGTTGCGCAGGCCGCCGCCGTTGCCTTGCGTGTCCTGCACCAGCACGCTGAAGTGGAACACCGGCAAAGCGCGGCTGACGACGCCGATCAGCATCCACACCGTCGGGACGACCACCACCGCCAGACAGCCGAAGCAGCCGGCCCAGAACAATCCGTCGACGATCTTGCGGCGCGTGGCGACTGACCGCATTTCCGACACTCGCATGTCAGACACCACGGCCCACGGGCAGCGCGGTAGTCGATGACCGGCGCACCAGCGCGCGGGCGGCTACGTTGGTCAGCAAGGTGATCACCATCAGCACCAGGGAAACCTCGGCCAGCGTCTCTACCGCGAAGTTGGTGGAGTCGGTCAGCGCCGAATCCAGTTGCGACACCACGGTGGCGGCGATGGTGGTCATCGTCGAGTAGATGTTGGCGGGCATCGCGCCCAATTCCGCCCCGGACACCATGGCCACCGCCATCGTCTCGCCCAGCGCACGTCCAAGCCCCAGGACCACCGCGCCGATGATGCCGCTGGACACCCACGGCAGGGTGACTCTGCGCGCGCGCTCCCAATCGGACATGCCCAACGCGGTCGCGCCCTCGCGGGGCAGCACCGGCACCTGCTGGATCAGGTCGCGGGTGGTGCTGGCGATGACGGGAATGATCATCACCGCCAGCACCAGACCGGACACCAACATGCCCTCTCCGTTACCGGTGTTGCCGCGGAAGTAGCTCAGTACCGGCACGTCGGGAGCGTTGCGGGCGATCACCGGGGCGAGGTGGTGGGCGACGAACGGCCCGAACGTCATCGCTCCCCACAGGCCGACGACCACGCTGGGGATGCCGGCGAGCAATTCGAGCACCATGCCGACCGCCGACGCCAGACGTTTGGGCAATCGGTCCACGATCGCCAGCGCCGCTCCGATGGACACCGGCACCGCGACGATCAGCGCGATCGCAGAGCTCGCCAGGGTGCCCACGATCAGCGGCAACGCACCATAGACTGCGCCGGCCGGATGCGCGACACCGTGGCTGATGACGGTGGCGCCATAGGTGTTGCCCGGGTTCCATTCGGTGCCGGTGAAGAAATGCAGCCCGTTCACCTTGATCGCGCCCGCCGCCTCGACAACCAGCGTCACCAGCACGAACACCAGCGCGAGCAGCGGTACCACCGCACTCAACCGACCGGCCCACCGGACGGTGATGCCCTGGCGGCTGTCGCGACGGACGCGCCGGCGCGCCGTGCGCCCAGCCGACAGCCCGGCAGGGACTGTGACGGTCACCGAATGCCCTTTAGCCGGTGATCTTGGCGATCTGGGCGTCCGACAACTTCGCCACCGCGGCCGGCAGCGGCTGAAAGTGCACCTGGTCCAGGAACGAGGGGGCGTTACCGTCGGTGATCGCCCAGTGCAGGAACGCCTGCATCGTCTGCGCGGTGGCGCGCATCCTTCTGGCTGGCGTAGACGACGGCGTACTCGTAGTAGACGATCGGGTAGCCGTCCGCGGCGGGGCCGTTGATCAGCGAGATCACCTGGTTGGCCGGGGTCTGCGAGGCGAAGCCGGCGGCCTCGGCCCCGATGCTTTGCGCGTCGGGCAGCAGGAAATTGCCGGAGGCGTTGCCCAACTGAGCCTCGCCCAGTCCCTTGCCGGTGGCCTGGTCGAGGTAGCTGCTGCCGATGTAGGCCACACAGCCCGGGGTGTCGGCGCAGCCGGTGACCATGCCGCCGGCGCCGTTCTCGCCCAGCGCGCCGGGCACCGCGGGGAAGGCGACGGTGGTGCCGAAGCCGGGCGACTTACCCCAGCCGTCGGGGTCTTGCTTGGACAGGTACTGGGTGAACACGAAGGTGTCGCCGGACCCATCGGAACGGTGCAGCGGAACCACCGGGGTGGCCGGCAGGTTGACGCCGGGGTTGAGGGCGGTGATCTGCGGGTCGTTCCAGGATTTGATGCTGCCCTGGTACATGGCGGCCAGCACCTTGCCGTTCAGCTTGAGGTGCGCGCTGACGCCGGGCAGGTTGTAGTTGACCTGCTCAGCGGCAATCGCCAAGGCGATGTTCATCAGCCCCTGGTGCGCGGACATGTCACCCTCGGACAGGTAGGCACCGGAGGCGCCGATGTTGACCGCCGAGGCAGCGGCCTGGGAGATCCCGGCACCCGACCCGGTGGCCCCGGTCGTGATCGTCACGTTCGGATATTTCGAGTGATAGGCCGAAACCCACTGATTCATCAGCGGATACAGCTCGGTGGCGCCGGTCTCCGCCAACGCCACATTCGACGTCGGGGGCGTGGTGGCGACGTTACCGGCGGCGGGCGCCCCAGCACTCGACGAACCGCCGGTTGGGGTCGAACCGCAAGCCGCTGCCGCCAGCACCACCGGCACAGCGACCAACAGGATATGCAAACGAATTTTCACGCCCCCCACTTTTCGCTACCTTTCTTTTCCCCCGGCTGCCTCTTTTCCCCGTTTGCGCCCCCATTGGGCTGTGTGGCCCCCACCACGACACCAAGGAGTCCGTGGTCGCCGAATAGTCCGGAGACATAGCGCATCGTTTCGGCGCGCTTCGGCGCCAGGAATAACTGTTCGGTGGGCCCTTCCTCGATGAGCCTGCCGTCGAAGAACAGGGCGGTACGGTCACCGATGCGGGCGGCCTGGGCCAGATCGTGAGTCACCATGACCACGGTGAGCCGATTGGCGAGCGATCGGATGAGCTCTTCGATCTTCTCGGTGGTGGTCGGGTCCAGTGACGAGGTGGGCTCGTCGAGCAGCAGCACCTCGGGGTTCACCGCCAGCGCGCGGGCCAGGCACAACAATTGCTGCTGACCGCCGGAGAGCCGGAATGGCGAATCGCCGAGGCGATCCTTGACCGCATCCCAGAGGCCGACTTCGGTGAGCCGGGCCTCGGCGACGTGTTTGAATTCCTTGCGCGGCACCATTTTGTGCGCGCGCAGGCCGGCAACCACGTTATCGATGATTGACATCGGGAACGGATTGGGACGCTGGAACAACATGCCGACGGTGCGGCGAAATTCCATGAGGTCACGGTTTCTGAAGATGCTGTCTCCACCCAATAGGACATCACCGGTGTAGCGGTAGCCCGAGACTTTGTCGTTCATCCGATTAAGAGTGCGCAAGAAGGTCGTCTTGCCGGAACCGGTCGGCCCCAGCAAGACCGTGACCGCACACGCCGGAAAATCCAGACTCACATTGTCGAGCACGATTTTCCCGCCGAAACCCAGCGTGAGGTTCAGCACCGAAATGGCCGGAGCAGCGACATCAGCATCAATGCCATCGGTCGCTGCCTCGAGCTGTTCACATTCCATTAAGACCCGATGCTACGTGGTGCGATCGCACCCGGGGTCCACCGCTGCTCATCCTCCGTGCATCTTCACAGGCACTGCTAATGCTTCGTCCAGCTTCCCAGGGTTCATGCTGGGTTCACATGCTTTTTACCGACCAGCGACGCATCCGTGCGACGGGACGCGGTGCGTGGCTGGGCTCGAACCGGTGGCAGAGTGGGAGTATTCGTTGTTCTTCAGAGGAGTTCAGTGAGGTTCAGCCGATCTCGTGCCGCCTTGAGTCTGCTGGCCGCCAGCGCCCTGGTGTTATCGGGCATGCGATAGCAATACCACTTCGTCTGGACCGGGTGCCAGAGTCGGCACCGGCGCCGGTGCAATGTGGAGGCAAGAAAAAACTCAAGGCCAGCGGCGCGACGGCACAAGAGAACGCGATAGAACAATTTGTCTACGCCTATGTCAACGCGTGCCCGGGATACACGCTCGACTACACCGCAAACGGCTCCGGCGCTGGGGTCAGGGACTTCATCGATAACCAGACCGATTTGGCGGGTTCCGGCGTGCCGTTGAACCCATCAAAAGGTGAACCTGACAGGGCGGCGGCGCGGTGCGGTTCGCCGGCGTGGGACCTGCCGGCGGTGTTTCGAGCCGATCGCGGTCACCTACAACATCGACGGCGTGAGCTCGCTCAAGCTGGACGCACCCACGCTCGCAAAGATTTTCAACGGCGGCATCACCAGGTGGGACGACCCGGCGATCAAGGCGCTCAATCCAGGCGCCAGCCTGCCGTCGGCGCCTATTCACGTCATCTTCCGTAGCGACAAATCCGCTAACTCAAACAACTTCCAGGAATACCTCGATGCCGCATCCAACGGTGCGTGGGGCAAAGGCGCCAGCGAAACGTTCAACGGGGGTGTCGGTGACGGCGCCACCGGGGACAACGGCACGTCGGCGGCCGTGCAGAGCACCGACGGTTCGATCACCTACAACCAGTGGTCGTTCGCGGTGGGCAAACAGTTGAACATGGTCGGAATCATCACGTCAGCAGGTCCTGCTGCCGTGCCGATCACGACCGATTCAGTCGCCAAGACAATCGCCGCGGCCCGGATCACCGGGCAGGGAAACGACCTGGTGCTGGACACGTCGTCGTTCTACAAGCCGACACAAGCCGATGCCTACCCGATCGTGGAGCCGACCTACGAGATCGTCTGCTCGAAATATCCGGATTCCGCAACCGGCCCGGCGGTGAGGGCCTTTATGCAGGCCACAATTGGGCCGGGCCAAGTTGGCTTGGACCAATATGGATCAATTCCGCTGCCGAGCTCGTTCCAATCGAGACTGGCGACAGCGGTGAATGCTATCTCGTAATTACTCTGGATTACGAGTGCTATCTCTTAATCAGCCGGAGGGAGCTCCACGGTGAGCCACAGTGACCCGGGTTCGCGGGTGGGGTCGCGGTTTGGGCCCTATCAGCTGATGCAGTTGCTGGGACGCGGCGGGATGGGCGAGGTCTATCGGGCCGAGGACACCCGAAGGCACCGGGTGGTGGCGTTGAAACTGATCTCGGGGCAATTCTCCGGCGATCCGTTGTTTCGCGCGCGGATGCAACGCGAGGCCGAGGCCGCGGGCCGGCTGACCGAGCCGCATGTGGTGCCGATCCATGACTACGGCGAGATCCAGGGACAGCTGTATTTGGACATGCGCCTGATCGAGGGCACCACTCTGCGCGCCATGTTGACGCGCGATGGTCCGCTGGCGCCGGCACGGGCGGTGGCCATCGTGGGCCAGGTCGCCGCCGCGCTGGACGCCGCGCACGCCACCGGCTTAACGCACCGCGATGTCAAACCCGAAAACATCCTGGTCACCGGCAGCGACTTCGCCTATCTGGTCGATTTCGGTATCGTCCGCGCCGCCACAGACCCAGGGTTGACTCAGGTCGGGACGGCCGTCGGAACCTACAACTACATGGCCCCCGAGCGGTTCACCGGCGAACAGGTCACCTATCGCGCCGATATCTATGCGCTGACCTGCGTGTTGAGCGAGTGTGTGACCGGGTCGCCGCCGTATGGGGCCGACACGATAGAACGATTGATCGCCGCGCATCTGTGGAGACGCTGCCCCGCGGCCAAGCCAGCAGCGACCTTTGACGGTTCCGCCGGCCTTAGACCAGGTGATCGCCCGGGGCATGGCCAAAGACCCCGAGGAGCGTTATTGCAGCGCCGGTGATCTGGCCGCCGCCGCCCACGACGCGCTGACCGCATCCGAGCAGCACCAGGCCGCCCTGATTCTGTGGCAAGGCGAGAGAGCAACATTTCCGGCGGGCGCTGCCGATAAGGGGCTGACCGGCGCTGAGGCCATGACCCAGGCCAGGGCATGGTCACGAACGACAAACCCACCCACCGCCCAGCCGGCGTTGGCGCCGCCTCCAGCCGCCGGCGGCGCCAGCTGGCGCAGCCCGACGAGCTCTCCGGTCACCGTCGGCCCTGCGGGCCCACCGGACTTTAGCCGATCCCGCGAACAGAGCGGTGCCCCGCCGCAAACGCAAGCTGTGGATCCTTGTCGGCGCGGCCGTGCTTCTCGTCATCGCGGCCACCGGATACGTGGTGACGCGGCCCTCGCACCCCCCGAACCCGGCGTCCGGACAAACCGTGCTGCAGTTCACCGGTATCGACTTCCGCCTCTCCCCGGGCGGGGTGGCAGTTGACGCCGCCGGCGGTGTCTACGTCACCAGTGAGGGCATGTACGGGCGAGTGGTGAAGTTGGCTCCCGGGTCGAGCACCACGACGGTGCTGCCGTTCAGCGGCCTTTACCAGCCCCAGGGGCTGGCGGTGGATAACGTCGGCGCCATGTACGTCGCCGATTTCAACAACAGGGTGGTCAAGTTGGCGGCCGGGTCGAACAACCAGACGGTGCTGCCGTTCACCCGCCTCAACTACCCCGAAGGTGTAGCAGTGGACGGCCAGGGCAACGTCTATGTCGCCGACCGGGGAAACAACCGGGTGCTCAAGTTGGCGCCCGGGTCCAACACCCAGACTGTGCTGCCGTTCACCGACCTCAAAAACCCGGATGGCGTGGCGGTGGACCCCGCCGGCAATGTCTACGTCACCGATACCGATAACAACCGGGTGCTGGAGTTGGCGGCCGGATCGACCACCCAGACCGTGCTGCCGTTCACCGGCGTGAGCGTGCCCTGGGGTATCGCGGTGGACAACGCCGGCACCGTCTACGTCACAGAACACGACAACAACCAAGTGCTGAAATTGCCTGCCGGATCGAACACCCCGACCGCGCTGCCGTTGACCGGCCTCAATACTCCCCTGGGGGTGGCGTTGGACAACGCGGGGAGCGTCTACGTCGCCGACCGCGGCAGCGATCGGGTGGTCAAGCTGGTTCGCTGATGAACAGCGGGGCGTCGACGACCTTCGGCGGTGGTCTTGGCCGCCAGTGCCGAGTCCAGTCCACGGGGGCAGCGATCAGCCTCCACCGGTGCAGCTGTCGCGACTCAAGATTCCGAGTGCCGCCTGCTGAACCGGGTGATCAGCCGTCCCAGCACGATCAGCACCAGCAGGAACATGATCAGCAAGAACGCGGCGTCATAGGACAGGTCCTGGGCGGATTTCGTGGGTAGGTTGTAGAACGTCCAGATCGGATAGGTCAGGTAGCCGACCGGCGAGTGGGTGAGTTGTCCGGTGGGAAGGGAATCCGACCATCCCGCGGTGTACAGCATTGGCGCGGTCTCGCTGATCGCCAGTGCCAGCGCTACCAGCATGCCGGTGACGATCCCGGGAATCGCCGGTTTCAGCACGATCTTGCGCAGCGTCCAACCGAGTGGGAGCCCCAGTGCCGCAGCCCCTTCCCGGTACGAGGTCGGCACGTGAGATAGCGCGGACTCGGTGGCCTTGGTGATGTAGGGAATGCTCATCACCGACAGCACCAGGACCCCGGCCGCCAGGGAAAACCCCCAGTCGAAGTTCACCACGAGTGCGATGTAGCCGACGTAGCCGAGCACGATGGACGGGATGCCGGACAGCACTTCGTAGGCGCCACGTAGAATTGATCGTGTTCTGCCAGTGGCGAATTCGGACAGATAGATCGCGGCCAACACGCTCACCGTGCCGCCTACCAGCAAGACACCGAGACCCAGGGTCGCCGTGCCGATGATGGCGTTGCGCAGGCCGCCGCCGTTGCCCTGCGTGTCTTGCACCAGCACGCTGAAGTGGAATACCGGCAAAGCGCGGCTGACGACGCCGATCAGCATCCACACCGTCGGGACGACCACCACCGCCAGACAGCCGTAGCAGCCGGCCCAGAACAATCCGTCGACGATCTTGCGGCGCGTGGCGACTGACCGCATTTCCGACACTCCCATGTCAAACACCACGGCCCACGGGCAGCGCGGTAGTCGATGACCGGCGCACCAGCGCGCGGGCGGCTACGTTGGTCAGCAAGGTGATCAGCATCAGCACCAGGGAAACCTCGGCCAGCGTCTCGACGGCGAAGTTGGTGGAGTCGGTCAGCGCCGAATCCAGTTGCGACACCACGGTGGCGGCGATGGTGGTCATCGTCGAGTAGATGTTGGCGGGCATCGCGCCCAATTCCGCCCCGGACACCATGGCCACCGCCATCGTCTCGCCCAGCGCACGTCCAAGGCCCAGGACCACCGCGCCGATGATGCCGCTGGACACCCACGGCAGGGTGACTCTGCGCGCACGCTCCCAATCGGACATGCCCAACGCGGTCGCGCCCTCGCGGGGCAACACCGGCACCTGCTGGATCAGGTCGCGGGTGGTGCTGGCGATGACGGGAATGATCATCACCGCCAGTACCAGACCGGACACCAACATGCCCTCTCCGTTACCGGTGTTGCCGCGGAAGTAGCTCAGTACCGGCACGTCGGGAGCGTTGCGGGCGATCACCGGGGCGAGGTGGTGGGCGACGAACGGTCCGAACGTCATCGCTCCCCACAGGCCGACGACCACGCTGGGGATGCCGGCGAGCAATTCGAGCACCATGCCGACCGCCGATGCCAGACGTTTGGGCAATCGGTCCACGATCGCCAGCGCCGCTCCGATGGACACCGGTACCGCGACGATCAGCGCGATCGCAGAGCTCGCCAGGGTGCCCACGATCAGCGGCAACGCACCATAGATTGCGCCGGCCGGATGCGCGACACCGTGGCTGATGACGGTGGCGCCATAGGTGTTGCCCGGGTTCCATTCGGTGCCGGTGAAGAAATGCAGCCCGTTTACCTTGATCGCGCCCGCCGCCTCGACAACCAGCGTCACCAGCACGAACGCCAGCGCGAGCAGCGGTACCACCGCACTCAACCGACCGGCCCACCGGACCGTGATGCCCTGGCGGCTGTCGCGACGGACGCGCCGGCGCGCCGTGCGCTCAGCCGACAGCCCGGCGGGGACTGTGACGGTCACCGAATGCCCTTTAGCCGGTGATCTTGGCGATCTGGGCGTCCGACAACTTCGCCACCGCGGCCGGCAGCGGCTGAAAGTGCACCGGGTTCAGGAACGAGGGGGCGTTACCGTCGGTGATCGCCCAGTGCAGGAACGCCTGCATCGTCTGCGCGGTGGCCGCGTCCTGCTGGTTGGCGTAGACGACGGCGTACTCGTAGTAGACGATCGGGTAGCCGTCCGCGGCGGGCCCGTTGATCAGCGAGACCACCTGATTGGCCGGGGTCTGCGCGGCGTAGCCGGCGGCCTCGGCCCCGATGCTTTGCGCATCGGGCAGCAGGAAATTGCCGGCGGCGTTGCCCAACTGAGCCTCGCCGAGTCCCTTGCCGGTGGCCTGGTCGAGGTAGCTGCTGCCGATGTAGGCCACACAGCCCGCGGTGTCGGCGCAGCCGGTGACCATGCCGCCGGCGCCGTTCTCGCCCAGCGCGCCGGGCACCGCGGGGAAGGCGACGGTGGTGCCGAAGCCGGGCGACTTACCCCAGCCGTCGGGGTCTTGCTTGGACAGGTACTGGGTGAACACGAAGGTGTCGCCGGACCCATCGGAACGGTGCAGCGGAACCACCGGGGTGGCCGGCAGGTTGACGCCGGGGTTGAGGGCGGTGATCTGCGGGTCGTTCCAGGATTTGATGCTGCCCTGGTACATGGCGGCCAGCACCTTGCCGCTCAG
This sequence comes from uncultured Actinomycetota bacterium, assembly GCA_963840045.1. Classification (GTDB taxonomy): domain Bacteria; phylum Actinomycetota; class Actinomycetes; order Mycobacteriales; family Mycobacteriaceae; genus Mycobacterium. The sequence continues at coordinate 140,553 of CAWIXL010000004.1, forward strand.
CTTGAGGTGCGCGCTGACCCCGGGCAGGTTGTAGTTGACCTGCTCAGCGGCAATCGCCAAGGCGATGTTCATCAGCCCCTGGTGCGCGGACATGTCACCCTCGGACAGGTAGGCACCGGAGGCGCCGATGTTGACCGCCGAGGCAGCGGCCTGGGAGATCCCGGCACCCGACCCGGTGGCCCCGGTCGTGATCGTCACGTTCGGATATTTCGAGTGGTAGGCCGAAACCCACTGATTCATCAGCGGATACAGCTCGGTGGCGCCGGTCTCCGCCAACGCCACATTCGACGTCGGGGGCGTGGTGGCGACGTTACCGGCGGCGGGCGCCCCAGCACTCGACGAACCGCCGGTTGGGGTCGAACCACAAGCCGCTGCCGCCAGCACCACCGGCAGCGTGAGCAGGATAGACAACCGATTTTTCATTGTTTGATTCACCTTTCTCGGCTATTTCTTGGTCCCCCATTTGCTGCCCCCACTACCACGCCGAGAAGTCCGCGGTCGCCGAATAGTCCGGAGACATAGCGCATCGTTTCGGCGTGCTTCGGCGCTAGGAATAACTGTTCGGTGGGCCCTTCCTCGATGAGCCTGCCGTCGAAGAACAGGGCGGTACGGTCACCGATGCGGGCGGCCTGGGCGAGATCGTGAGTCACCATGATCACGGTGAGCCGATTGGCGAGCGATCGGATGAGCTCTTCGATCTTCTCGGTGGTGGTCGGGTCCAGTGAGGAGGTGGGCTCGTCGAGCAGCAGCACCTCGGGGTTCACCGCCAGCGCGCGGGCCAGGCACAACAACTGCTGCTGACCGCCGGAGAGCCGGAATGGCGAATCGCCGAGGCGATCCTTGACCGCATCCCAGAGGCCGACTTCGGTGAGCCGGGCCTCGGCGACGTGTTTGAATTCCTTGCGCGGCACCATTTTGTGCGCGCGCAGGCCGGCAACCACGTTATCGATGATTGACATCGGGAACGGATTAGGTCGCTGGAACAACATGCCGACTGTGCGGCGAAACTCCATGAGGTCACGGTTTTTGAAGATGCTGTATCCACCCAATAGGACATCACCGGTGTAGCGGTAGCCCGAGACTTTGTCGTTCATCCGATTAAGGGTGCGCAGGAAGGTCGTCTTGCCGGAGCCGGTGGGCCCCAGCAAGGACGTGACCGCACGCGCCGGAAAGTTCAGACTCACTTGGTCGAGCACGATTTTCGCGCCGAAACACAGCGTGAGGTTCAGCGCGGCCATGGCCGGAGGGGCGACATCAGCAGTGGCGGCGCCGGTCTCGCCGGTGAGCTGTTCAGGGCTAATCAACACGCCATAAAGCTACGTCGTCAAGCCGCGCAAAGCGTTGAGCGCGGCCATCCTCTGCATATCTTCAAAGTTGTCGCTAATCGTCCGCATAGCTTCAAAGCTGTTGCTAATCCGATGCTTAATCTCCTCCCATTTTCGCAGGCGCGACTAATCGCTCTGCACCTTTTCAAAGGCGCCGCTAATGCTCCGCTCATTTTCCGGGACTTGCATGTTCACAGGTTCACCCGCTCGTGGGTGTACCCACGGGGGGCTCCCGGTGGCGGAGAGAGCGATCGCCGCCTTGATTGTCCAGAGGAGTTCCGGTGAAGTTGAACAGATCTGGCGCCGTGCTGAGCCTGCTGGCCGCCGCCGCACTGGCGTTGTCGGGATGCAGTAGCACCACCCATGCCTCGTCATCGGGCGCCGCTCCCGCGTCGCCACCGGTGCAATGCGGCGGCAAGAAGAAACTCGCGGCCAGCGGCGCGACCGCACAAGAGAACGCGATCGAGCAGTTCGTCTACGCCTACGTCCATGCCTGCCCTGGGTACACGCTGGACTACAACGCGGACGGCTCCGGCGCCGGGGTGACGGATTTCCTCAGCAACGTCAGCGATCTGGCCGGTTCCGGCGACCCGTTGAACCCGTCGAAGGGGCAGGTCGACCACGCGGCGCAGCGGTGCGGTGCGCCGGCCTGGGACCTGCCGGCGGTGTTCGAACCGATCGCGGTCACCTACAACATCAGCGGTGTGAGCTCGCTGAAGCTCGACGGGCCCACGCTCGCAAAGATTTTCAACGGCGGCATCACCAGGTGGGATGACCCCGCGATCAAGGCGCTCAATCCAGGCACCAGCCTGCCCTCGGAGCCCATTCACGTCTTCTACCGCAGCGATCAATCCGCCGACACATCCAACTTCGAGCAGTACCTCGATGCCGCATCCAACGGTGCCTGGGGCAAAGGTGTCGGTCAGACGTTCGGCGGGGGTGTCGGTGACGGCGCCGTCGGCGACAACGGCACGTCGGCGGCCGTGCAGAGCACCGACGGGTCGATCACCTACAACGAGTGGTCGTTCGGGGTGGGCAGACAGCTGAACATGGCGCAGATCATCACGTCGGCGAGCCCTGACGCGGTGCCGATCACGACCGACTCGGTCGCCAAAACCATTGCCGGGGCCCGGATTACCGGGCAGGGCAATGACCTGGTGGTGGACACGTCGTCGTTCTACAAGCCGACCCAGCCCGGTGCGTACCCGATCGTGGCGGCGACTTACGAGATCGTGTGCTCGAAGTATCCGGATGCCGCGACCGGCGCGGCCGTCAAGGCGTTCATGCAGGCCGCCGTCGGTGCGGGCCAGGTTGGTTTGGACCAGTACGGGTCCATTCCGCTGCCCAGTGCGTTCCAGGCGCGGGTGGCGGCGGCTGTGAACGCGATCTCGTAATGAGAAGCCTTACTGAGATGCCTGTTGAAGGGAGCGTCGAGAAGTGAACGGTGCAGAATTGGCTTCACGGTCGGGGACGCGTTTCGGGCCTTATCAACTGATGCAGTTGCTGGGCCGCGGTGGGATGGGCGAGGTCTATCAGGCCGAGGACACCCGAAAGCACCGGGTGGTGGCGTTGAAGTTGATCTCGCCGCAGTTCTCCAACAACTCGGAGTTCCGCGCACGGATGCAACGCGAGGCCGACACCGCGGGCAGGCTCACCGAGCCCCACATCGTGCCGATCCATGACTACGGCGAGATCGACGGGCAGTTCTTCGTGGAGATGCGCCTGATCGCCGGCGCTTCGCTGCGCACGATGCTGAAGCACTACGGTCCGCTGACCCCGGCGCGGACGGTGGCGGTGGTGCGCCAGATCGCCGCGGCGCTGGACGCCGCGCACTCCAACGGTGTGACGCACCGCGACGTCAAACCGGAAAACATCCTGATCGGCGGCAACGACTTCGCCTATCTGGTGGATTTCGGTATCGCCCGCGCCGCCACAGACCCGGGGCTGACTCAGGTCGGGACCGCCATCGGAACCTACAACTACATGGCCCCGGAGCGGTTCACCGGTACCGAGGTCACCTATCGCGCCGACATCTATGCGCTGGCCTGTGTGTTGGGCGAGTGCTTGACCGGGGCGCCGCCCTACCACGCCGACAGCGTGGAACGGTTGATCGCCGCGCATCTGCTCGAGCCCGTCCCGCGGCCCAGCCTGCAGCTGCGGCCCGGGATGCTTCCGCCGGCCTTGGACGAGGTCATCGCCCGGGGCATGGCCAAGATTCCTGAAGAGCGCTACCGCACCGCGGGTGATCTGGCCGCCGCAGCGCACGACGCACTGACCGGAGCCGACCAGCACCTGGAAGCGACGATTCTGCGCCAAGGCGACAACGCGCCACTTTTCGCCAACCCGCCGGAGACACCGGGGGCAGCGCCCTGGGCAGGGACGATGGTGGGCCCTACGGCGCGGCCCGTACCCGGCGCCGGTGGCAGCTGGCCGCCGATGGCGTCGCTGCCTTCGGCCGCCTCTGGGAGCACGCCGCCGGAGTTCGCGCGCGGCGCGTTCCGGCCCGGCCGGAAACGCAAGCCGTGGATCATCGCCGGCGCCGCCGCTGTGCTGCTCGCCTGTGCCATCGGCGTCACCGGCTATCTGGGCACGCGTCCCTCGTCGGCTTCGTCGAAGCCGGTGCCCGGACAAACCGTGGTGCCGTTCAACGGCATCGACTTCCGGCTCTCGCCGGGCGGGGTGGCGCTGGACAAAGCCGGCGATGTGTTCGTCACCAGCGAGGGCATGTACGGGCGGGTGGTGGAGCTACCGGCGGGGTCGGGCACTCCGATGGTGTTGCCGTTCAGCGGTCTTTACCAGCCCCAGGGGCTGGCGGTTGACAATGCCGGCGCTGTCTATGTCGCCGATTTCAACAACCGGGTGATCAAGCTGGCGGCCGGGTCGAACGCCCAGACCGTGCTGCCGTTCACCGGCCTCAATTACCCCGAAGGGGTGGCGGTGGACGGCCAGGGCAACGTCTATGTCGCCGACCGGGGAAACAACCGGGTGCTGAAGTTGGCGCCCGGGTCGAACGCCCAGACCGTGCTGCCGTTCACCGGCCTCAAGAACCCGGATGGCGTGGCGGTGGACCCCGCGGGCAACGTCTACGTCACCGACACCGACAACAACAGGGTGCTGGAGCTGGCGGCCGGGTCGAGCACCCAGAGCGTGCTGCCGTTCACCGGCGTGAGTGTGCCCTGGGGTATCGGGGTGGACAACGCCGGCACCGTCTACGTCACAGAACACGACGGGAACCAGGTGATGAAATTGCCGGCCGGGTCGAACACCCCGACCGTGCTGCCGTTGGCCGGCCTGAACACCCCACTCGGGGTGACGGTGGACAACGCGGGGACCGTCTACGTCGCCGACCGCGGCAACGACCGGGCGGTCAAGCTGGTGCCCTAATCAGCCCGGGGCTGTCGGCCGATAGCATATCCGGGTGAATTTCCAGCGGGCACACCCGGATTCGCGGCCGGATTTGCGGCGCACCGGGACCGCCGAGCGGACCCGGATGACACGGGTGGCTATGGCGAGCCTGGTTGGTTCTGCGATCGAGTTCTACGACTTCTTCCTCTACGGCACCGCGGCAGCGTTGGTGTTCCCGAGTGTGTTCTTTCCCCACTTGGGTGCAACGATGGCGACGACCGCGTCCCTGGCAACGTTCGCTGCGGCGTTTTTCTCCCGACCGCTGGGAGCAGGCATTTTCGGGCACTTCGGCGATCGCCTCGGCAGGAAAGCGACGCTGGTCGCGACGTTGCTGATCATGGGTCTGTCCACCGTGGCGGTGGGCTTGCTCCCCGGCGTGGCAACGATCGGCGTGGCCGCACCACTGGCCTTGCTTGTGCTGAGACTCCTGCAGGGAATAGCGGTCGGCGGCGAATGGGCCGGGTCGGCCGTACTGGTTGCGGAGCACGCACCGGGCGAACGCCGCGGGCGATATGGGATGTTCACCCCGCTCGGAGCCGCCGTGGGCCTGGTGCTGGCCAACCTCGCCATGCTGGTCGTCAACTTCACCATCGGCGAGACAAGCCCCGCGTTTTTGAGTTGGGGTTGGCGGGCGCCGTTTCTGTTCAGTGCCGTGCTGATCGTCATTGCCCTCTACGTGCGGCTGAACATCACCGAAACACCGGTCTTCGCAACGGAAATGCAGGAACAGGCGGATGCGACCGGGCCGACCGCTCCAATCTTCGAGCTATTCCGGACCCAGCTTCGACAGGTCGTTCTCGCCGCTGGTTGCGCGGTTGGGCCTTTCACCCTCAGCTTCATGGCCGGGACCTATTTGATGAACTACGCCCGCACCCAACTGGGGCATTCCAGGGACCTGATCCTGCTTGTCGGTGTGCTGGGCGGGTTGTCGATGATCGCGTTGATCCCGCTGGCGGCGGTCGGGTCTGACCGGTTCGGCCGGCGGGGTGTCATGCTGTGCGGCTTCGCGGTGGGCGTGCCGTGGGCGTTCGCGGTGATGCCCTTGATGGACACCGGGGACCCGACAATGTTCGGTGTCGCGATCGTCGTCACCTACGCGATCCTGGGCGTGTTGATAGGGCCGCTCGGCTCGTTTATCCCGGAAACCTTTGCGACCCGCTACCGCTACACCGGTACCGGGCTGGCATTCAACGTGGGTGGAATCATCGGCGGCGCGGTGCCGCCGATGCTTGCGGGCGTGCTGCTGGCAAGCGTCGGGTCCTGGGCCATTGGGTTGATGATGGCAATCTTGATACTCATCAGCCTCGGCTGCACTGTCCTCCTCCCGGAAACAAAGGGAAGCACGTTGCTGTTTAGTGGCGAGCTGGGGGCGCCTCCCGCTCGCGGGGGAACGTAGAAGCGCCCCAAAAACCCTGTTTTTGGGAGCTTTTACGTCTGCTCGCCCAGGAACAAGTCGTTGTGTTCGCCGAGTGCGGGTGGGGGATCGGTGGCGACCGCGTCGAAGCTGGCGTAGCGCGCCGGCGTGCGGATCACGGTGATGGCGCGGTCACCGCTGCCGACTGCCAGGGCGAGGTCGTTCTCCGCGAACAGCGGGGTGCCGACGACCTGCTTCCAGGTGTAGGGCAGGCAGGCCATCAGGCCGCCTTCGTGTAGCAGCTCAACCCATTCGGCGGCGGTCTTGGCGGCCAGGGCGGCCTCGAGTTCTTCGGTCAGCTCGGGGTAATTGAGCGCCCGTGCCCGCTGGTCGATGAACCGCTCGTCGTCGAGCAGATCGGGCCTTTCGATGATCTGACACAGCTTGGCCCAGTGCTTGGGCACGTAGGCGCTGATCAGCAGGTATCCGTCAGCGGCCCGGAACGCGTCCGACGGCTGGGTGGCGAAGCCAACTCCCTTGCGCTTCTTGGCCGTTGGTGCCTGGTCGGGTTTCGGCTTGGGCGCCTCGGTTGGCTTGTTCAGGTGCATCGTCAGCTGGTTCGCCTGCAACCCCACGGCGACGTCGTACATCGCGACCCGGACGGTATCTGCCACGCCGTGGCGTTCGCGGTTCAGCAGCGCGGCCAGCACCGCCTGGGCCAATACGTGGCCGCTGGCGTTGTCGACGAGCTGGAAGGGGATGATCTGCGGTTTGCCGTCCGGTGTGGGCATCCCGGTGGTCATGCCGGCCTCGGCGGCGACCATCAGGTCCACGCCGGGCCGGGTGCTGTGCGGGCCGTTGCCGCCGAAGGCCGACAGGCGGGCGTAGATCAGCTTGGGGTTGCGCGACCGCAGGTCGTCGGGCCCCAGGCCCATACGTTCCATCACCCCGGGGCGGAATCCTTCCAGCACCACATCGGCGCTGTCGGCCAGCCGCAATATCTGCTGCTTGGCCTCGTCGGTGGTCAGGTCCATTGCCACCGATTTCTTGCCCCGGTTGTTGGGCAGAAAGTACGTGGCCAGCGGCGGGCGTCCGGGCAGCACGGCGGTAATGTGCCGGGCCGCCTCGCCACCGGGTGCCTCGACCTTGATGACTTCGGCACCCAGATCTGCCAGCACCTGTCCGGCCAACGGGCCGGCCACGTTCTGGGTGAAATCCAGTACCCGAAACCCGTCAAGTGGCTTGGCGGCGTTGCTGTTTGGCTTGCTGTCAGGCATGCGGTGCGCCTCCCTTACTACCGGGCCTTTCCTCAAACCGCCTTGTGCAACACCGCGGTGCAGTAATAGTTCTCGCCGAATGGGGCGTCTTCGCCGGTGGATTGCGGCGGCAGCCCGTTGTCGGCCAACAACTGATTCAATGGCGTCCGCACCGGCTGCCAGCCGCGGTCCTGCAGGTAACCAGCCACGTCATTGCGTTCGCCGGGAAAGCCCAGATTGTCGAGTGCGACATCGAGACCATGCTCCTGCCACTTGTGGATGGCGCCGTTCAAAGCCTGCTGGTTGGCCGGGGAGTTCAGAAAGACCTCGGCCACCAGCTGACTGCCGTCGGCGCTGAGCGCGGTGACGTTGTCCAGCAACCGGTCCTGCGCCTCCGCGGGCAGAAAGCCGAGCAGACCCTCGGCGGCCCAGGCCGCGGGTTGCGTGGTGTCGAACCCGGCCTGTCGCAGTGCCGACGGCCAGTCGTGGCGCAAGTCGATCGGGACGGCCCGGATGTCGGCGGTGGGCTTGGCGCCGAGGTCGGCAATCGTGGTGGTCTTGAATTCGATGACCTGCGGCTGGTCGATCTCGAATACCGTCGTTCCGGGCGCCCATGGCAGTCGATAGCCGCGCGCGTCGAGTCCGGCGGCCAGGATGACCACCTGGCGGATGCCAGCGCTCGCCGCTTCGGCGAAAAACGCGTCGATGTAGCGGGTGCGCGCGGCCTGTATGTCGGTCATCCGCTGCATGCCCCACGCGGCGCCGGGGATGTCGACGTCGGCGGAGTCCAGTTCGCCGGCTGCCCACCGGGTGAAGAAGTCGACGCCGACGGCACGCACCAGCGGCTCGGCGAACGGATCGTCTATCAACGCGGCCCTGGTGGCCCTGGCCCTCCCCGCGGCGACCATGGTGGCGGTGGCCCCCACGCTGGTCGCCAAGTCCCAGGTGTCGTTGTCGGTACGGGTCATCGTGAACGTCCCTTCTGCTGCTACTTATTAGATAGATTAACGACACGCTCTCCGGGCCAGTTCAGCGCCGGTGCTCAAGCCCGCGAGCCGCTCGTAATGAAACCGACACGTGGCGGTAGCAGCCTGGAGGCAAACCCGCGTTTACCATCGCCGGATGGCCATCGCCCAGTCCGCACCCGCTTCGGCCGTCGCGGTCGCGCGCGACGCAGGGTGGCAGCAGGGTGCCCGCGCGGCGCGGCGGTTGGCGTGGGTCAGCCTGGCCGTGTTGCTCGTCGAGGGCGGCGTCGGGCTGTGGCAGGGGCTGGCGGTCGGATCGGTCGCGTTGACCGGGTGGGCGCTGGGCGGCGGGTCCGAGGGCCTGGCCAGCGCGATGGTGTTGTGGCGCTTCACCGGCGACCGCACGCTGTCGCCGACGGCGGAGCGGCGCGCCCAACGCGGTGTCGCGGTGTCGTTTTGGCTGACCGCCCCCTACATCGCCGCGGAGTCGATCCGCCACCTGGCCGACGGCCAGCACTGCGAGACGTCGGTGATCGGTATCTGGTTGACGGCGTTCGCGTTGGTGCTGATGCCGATTCTCGGTCGGGCCAATCACCGGCTGGGCCACCGGCTGGGTTCGGGGGCCACCGAGGGCGAAGGCACCCAGAACTACCTGTGCGCCGCGCAGGCGGCCGGGGTGCTTGTCGGCCTGGCGGTCAGCGCCGCCTGGCCCGGCGGCTGGTGGATCGACCCCGGGATCGGGCTGGCCATCGCGGGCGTCGCGGTGTGGCAGGGCATCCGGTCCTGGCACGGCCACGACTGTGGCTGCTGAACGCTGCTGATGCTTCGCAGGGGCATTGCATCAGCAGCGTCCTGGGTTCGCGTCATGCGGTGGTAGGCGCCTCGCCGGGCCAGCAGTTCGGCTTGGTTGCCCTGCTCGACAACCTTGCCAGCCTCCACCACCAGAATCTGGTCGGCATCGCGGATCGTCGAAAGACGGTGCGCGATAATGAAACTCGTTCGATCCTGGCGAAGCGCAGACATCGCACGCTGAATTAGCAGCTCCGTGCAGGTGTCCACGGAACTGGTCATTTCGTCGAGGATCAACAGCTGTGGGCGGGCAAGAAACGCTCGCGCAATCGTAATAAGCTGCTTCTCACCGGCGCTCACATTCCCACCGTTGTTGCTGACCTGCGTCTGATAACCCTCCGGGAGTGCACGCACAAACCGGTCCACGTGGGCCGCCTTGGCGGCTTCGAACACCTCGCCTTCACTCGCCCAAGGCCGCCCGTATGAGATGTTCTCCGCGATCGTCCCGTCGAACAACCAGGTGTCCTGCAGCACCATACCGATCCGCGATCGCAGCGAGTGCCGGCTCACCGATGCGATATCGACGCCGTCGATCAGGATTCGGCCAGAGTCAACCTCGTAGAACCGCATAAGCAGGTTCACCAGCGTGGTTTTGCCCGCCCCGGTCGGCCCGACGATCGCCACCGTGCTGCCAGGCTCGGCCACCAGAGACAGGTCGTTGATCACGGGAGTGCCGGGGCGGTAGGAAAAGCTTACGTGCTGAAACTCGACCCGTCCGCTCAGGTTCGATCGCCCGGCTTTTCGCCCCCGCAACCGGGGGGACCCCCACGGGCCGTACTTGCCCGCGTCGTCGCCGGGCAGGCCTTGGCCCTTGAGCCGCGGCAGGATCAGTTCGCCGTCCGGTGGTTCCTCGGGCTCGTCGAGCAGGTCGAACACCCGCTCGGCGCTTGCCATTCCGGACTGCAGCGTGTTGTATATGCCGGCGATCTGGTTGATCGGCTGGTTGAACTGGCGCACATACTGAATGAACGCTTGGATGCTGCCCAGCGTGATCTGGCCGGTCGCCACTTGCATACCACCGAGAACCGCCACTGCGACGTAGCCGAGGTTGCCGATGAACATGGTCGCCGGCGCCATCAGACCGGAGCAGAACTGGGCGCCGAAACTGGCCTCATACACCTCGTCGTTGAGCTCGCGGAATTGTTGTTGAGCCTGGGTTCGATGACCGAACGTCTTGAGCACCGTGAAACCGCTGTAGGTCTCCTCGATGTGGGCGTTGAGCCGTCCGGTATTGGCCCACTGGGCGACGAACAGCCACCGCGAACGTCGTACGATCGCATGGGTCGCCAGCAGCGACAGCGGCACCGCCAGCAAGGTGATCATCGTCAGCAGTGGCGAGATCGAGAGCATCATCACCAGCACCGTTGCCACTGTCAGCACCAAGGTCACCGACTGGCTGATTGTCATGGAGATCGATGTCTGCATGTTGTCGATGTCGTTGGTAACCCGGCTCAACAGTTCACCACGCTGCCGGCCGTCGAAGTAAGATAGCGGCAGCCGGTGCAGCTTGTCCTCGACATCGCAGCGCAGCGCCCTCATGGTCCGCTGCACGGTCATGTTCAGTATCCTGGCTTGGAACCAAATCAGCAGTGCGGCCAAAAGATATAGGCCCAACGCCAGTGCCAGCGTATGGCCCACCGCGTTGAAGTCCACGCCCTTCCCGGGTACCAGGTTCATTCCGGACAGCAAGTCGGCAAAGGTATCGTCGCCGCGGGCGCGGGCGGCCGCGACGGCTTGTTCCTTGGTGATTCCGGCTGGCAGCTGCCGGCCGATAACACCGTTGAACAGCAGGTCGGTGGCATGGCCCAGGATCCGCGGGCCAACCGCTGAGATGGCTATCCCGGCGATGGACAGCATGATGACCGCGGTGGCTGGACCGCGTTGCGGGGTAAGGCGTTTCAGCAGACGTATCGCCGAGCCAGTGAAATCGCGGGATCGCTGCGGGGGCCGCTGGACGGTCCCCCTGACAGGCCCGTTCGGCGGGTTCACCGGCCCGGCCACGGCTGGCCCCCAACCCCGGCACCCATCGATTGGGAATCGACGAACTCGACGTATGCCGGGCAGTCGACCAGCAGCGATTCATGGGTACCCGAGCCGACCACGCGTCCGCTGTCGACGACGACCACCTGGTCGGCCTGAACGATGGTCGAGATCCGTTGCGCGACAATGATGACCGTGGAATCCGCGGAGATCCCCCGTAGCGACGCGCGGAGCATGGCGTCGGTGCGCACATCGAGTGCGGAGAACGCGTCGTCGAATAGGTAGATAGCCGGGCGCCGGATGACCGCGCGGGCGATCGCCAGCCGTTGCCGTTGTCCACCGGAGAAGTTGATGCCGCCCTGGGCTATGCGCATCTGCAGCCCGTCATCGTGCGCGGAGACGAAACCGTCGGCGGCCGCCACTCGCAGCGCTTCCCACATCTCTTCGTCGGTGACCACCTGTTCTGGGGCCGCGCCGTAGCGAAGGTTGTCCGCGACGGTGCCGGAGAACAGGTATCCGCGCTGAGGTACCAGACCGATCGCCGACCAGAGTCGCTCGGTGTCGTAGTCGCGGACATCGACATCGTCGATGAGGACAGCGCCGGCGGTCACGTCGTAGAGCCGGCAAATCAGCGACACCAGCGTCGACTTGCCCGAACCGGTGGCGCCGACGATCGCAGTGGTGGTACCGGGCACCGCGGTCAGCGAAACATTCTGCAGCACAGGCCGGTCGGCACCCGGATAGCAGAATGTGGCCCCGGCTAACCGCACCACACCCGCCACCCCGCGCGGCGGGAAGACGGGGTTTTGCGGGTTGTCGACGGCCGGACGACTGGACAGCACCTCGGTGATCCGTTCGGCGCACACGGAAGCCCGCGGCAACGCGGCCAGCAGCATTGTCGCCAACGACAGCGCCATCAGTATCTGCATGAAGTACGCCAGAAAAGCGATCAGCGAGCCGACCTGCATCTGGCCGCTGTCGACGCGCAAGCCTCCGAACCAGATCAGTGCGACGCTCGACACGTTGATCGTCAAGGTGGTCACCGGCAGCGTCAGCGCCTGCCAGTTGCCCGCGGCCAGAGCGGTGTTCGACAGCGCTAGATTCGCTTGGGCGAACCTTTCGCGTTCGAAGTCCTCGCGCGCGAACGCCCTGACCACCCGGACACCGGCCAGTTGGTCGCGCATTACCCGGTTGATTGTGTCGATCAGCTTCTGCATGCTGCGCAGGAGCGGCAGCGTGCGCGAAATGATCCGGTAATTGGCGACGGCCAGTACGGGAACACTGACCAGCAGCAGCCACGACAGCCCGGCGTCCTGGTGGATGGCCATGAAGATTCCGCCCGCGCACATGATCGGCGCGATGACCACAACGGTGCCGGTCATCTGAACCAGGAATTGGATCTGCCGGACGTCGTTGGTGGTGCGGGTCAGCAATGACGGCGCGCCGAATCGGGCGGTCTCGTGCTCGGAGAAGGTGGTGACGTGATGGAACATCGCCGAGCGCAGGTCGCGGCCGAACCCCATCCCGGTCCGCGAGCCGAAGTAGACCGCCCCGACCGAGCACAGCACCTGCAGGCCGGTGACCGCGAGCATCACTCCGCCGAGTTTGACGATGGTCCCCGTATCACCCTTGCTGATGCCGTTGTCGATGATCGCGGCGTTGACCGTCGGAAGATATAACGAAGCCAGCGTGCTGATCAGCTGCAGCACCATCAGCACCGTCACTGGCCGCCGGTAAGGGCGGACGTACTGGCGCAGCAGTGCCAGGAGCGTCTCGTAGTCGGAGCGCACCGCCCTCGTGGTCCGCTGCACCGTCACGTTCAGTATCCTGGCGTGGAGCCAAATCAGCAGTGCCCGAGGCAGTTAGCTTGAGGAGTGACCCGCGGTATAGTGTCCCTCGTAGCCGTCTGATTGACACAGAGCCGTGCAGAACTGCTTCACTTCGGGTCCGGTCTTGCTCAGGCTTGGTTCCCATTGCCAGCTTGTTTCGATAGTGCTGCCGGCGCGGACGTCGGCACGCTCGCCGACGCTGCAGTGCAGGGTCCGGTGTGCGATGTCGCAGGTTTCAAGCAGTACTTCGTTTTCCAGCAGGTCAAGCGGATTGCGGATCAACCGCACGCCGAATCGCTCGGTTTTGCCGTGGGCCCGCAGCCGGTCGGCGAGGCCGGCCAATACGGCCTCGTCGTCGGGGCTCACTGACGAGGTGGAGCCGAAGTCGCTCGGGTCGGCGAACTCCATGCCGATGACGCCGACACCAGAGCTGACGTGGGGGTCGAAGCGCATCGAGGTCGCGTTCAAACCCTTTGCGCGGCAGCGCTCGACAGGCGCGGTTTCGGTTCCACGCTGCGCCGTGATCACGCTTTCCACAAACACCTCTCCGGCAGCCGGCTCAAAGTGCTTATGCAGCAGCCAGATTGCGAAGCGCTGCCATGCATCGGTGGAGACGAGATAGTAGCCTAACTCGTCTAGGCAGGCGTGATCGTCCTCGCTCAACATACCCACGTCGGTGGCGTCCATGTCGCGCAAAGCGACATAATCCTCGACGTCGTGATCCCGCATCGTTAACATGGCTGCTCTCCTTCTGCCAAACATGACGCAAGCCAAGTGCTTTGGGGCGGTCACGTGAGTTGTTCGGTTGTTGTTCTCATTCATCGTTGTGCTTCATTGTTAGGTACAGCTAGGTAGATGCTATGGCTCGATTGTGAGACGACGCGGGGAAACCGTCCGCAATAACCGTGCCGGTTGTGGTGATGACGCTCGGCCGCGGCGCGATCCGCAGATCCGATGGATAGCAGGGGCTGGCACGGGCCCGCCATGCTTCGACCAGCTTCTCCGACGCGTCGGCGAACAAGTTCGGCCCTGCTTAGAGCCAGATCAGCAGTGCGGCCGCCGGATTCGCGGGCCAACCGCCGAGATGGCTATTCCAGCGATGGACACAACGATCACCGCGGTGGCCGGCCCATGTTGCGGGATAAGGTATTTCAGGAGACGTATCGCCGAGTCGGTGAAATCGCGGGACCGTCGCGGGGGCCCTGGACCATCCCGCAGATCGGCCCGTTCACAGCTGCTCCGCACCCCGGCACCCAACCATTGGAAATCGAGGTATTCGACGTATCTCAAGATAGCTTGACGATGCCAGAAGTAAGTCAGTCTGTGGACCAGTGGCCCACCGGATAGTGGTTATTCCCGCTATCCATTTGACACTGGTACGCACAGTACCGCCTCACCTTGTATCCGGTCTTGCTCAGGCTCGGTTTCCATTGCCAGCTTGTTTCGACGGTGGTGGCGGGGCGCACGCGGTCACGCTCGCCGACGCTGCAGTGCAGGGTCCGGTGTGCGATGTCGCAGGTTTCAAGGAGCACTTCGCTTTCCAGCAGGCCAAGCGGATTGCGGATCAACCGCACGCCGAATCGCTCGGTTTTGCCGTGGGCCCGCAGCCGGTCGGCGAGGCCGGTCAAGATGGCCTCGTCGTCGGGACTCACAGACGAGGTGGAGCCGAAGTCGCCCGGGTCGGCGAACTCCATGCCGATGACGCCGACACCAGAGCTGACGTCGGGGTCGAAGCGCATCGAGGTCGCGTTCAAACCCTTTGCGCAGCAACGCTGGACAGGCGTGGTTTCGGTTCCGCGCGGCGCAGTGATGACGCGTTCCACAAACACCTCTCCGGCAGTAGGTTCAAAGTGCTTATGCAGCAGCCAGATCGCGAAGCGCTGCCATGCATCGGTGGAGGCGAGATAGTGGCCTAACTCGTCAAGACAGGCGGAATCGTCCTCGCTCAACATACCCACGTCGGTGGCGTCCATGTCGCGCAATGCGACATAATCCTCAACGGTGTGGTCCCGCAATGTGATCACCGTCTTTCTCCTTCCTGTAGAGGTACCGGTCGAACGTTAGACCGGGCAATACTGTTTTCATGGAATTAAATAAACATCGATGAAAGTTATTGAAAGCAATGGCCCGCACGGAATTCTCCGGCGAACATCTCGTCCACGAACAGCTCTCGCTGATGCGCCGCAAGAACGAACATGCTGCCCGCCTCCAAGAGGTGACCTGCCACCGGACACTACCGACCACGCCGGCCGCGAACAATTATCAGGACCTGTGAGTACCTGTGGATTTGTCTTGGTGGGGTGAAGTGCGGGCCGCACCTTCTCGATAGTCGCGTGCTGTGCTTCCCCGACTTACCGGCGATTTTCTGAGCCAGGTTTTGCATCGCAATCCTGAAAGCAGAAAATGTTCAGTGGCAACGTCAAGCGAGGAGGTGCTGGGATTGCGCCGTCGGGCTGCGCGTGGCGGGTTTCAATCAAACACTGGTTGGCTCTGGAATCGGCTCCTTGCCCGACATTGCTGGCGAATGGCGTAAGCGCCGGTGGGCTGGTGGACGCCGGGCTTCGCCCGTACATGCCGGCGCTGTGCAACACGCACGACACTGCGAGTTGACTCGCGACATCCCGTCGTACCTCAGTCCAGCCGGTACCGGATCAGCCGAGAGCTGTTGGCCACCACCGCAACCGAGGACGCGTTGTGCAGGATCGCTGCCAGCACCGGCGACAGCGCGCCGCCCGCGCCGATGAGCAACCCGGCGGCGTTGACGGCAATGGACATGCCGTAGTTCTCCCGGATTACGTCCACCGCGCGGGCACCCAGGTCCCGCACGTCGAGCAGTCGGTGCAGATCGTCGTTGGCCAGCGCGACGTCGGCCGTTTCGACGGCGACATCGGTTCCGGCCAAACCCATGGCGATCCCGATATCGGCGGCCGCCAGCGCCGGCGCGTCGTTGATGCCGTCGCCGACCATGCCGACGACGTAGCCGGCCTCCTGTAGCTCGCGCACCACCTCGAGCTTGTCCTCGGGCATCACCTCGGCGCGCCATTCGTCGATGCCCAGCTCGTCGGCCACCACCTTGGCGATCTCCGGATGGTCGCCGGTGAGCATGACGATGCGGCGGACGCCGCCCGCGCGCAAATCTTTCAGTACGGCCGCCGCCTCGGGCCGCACTTCGTCGCGCAGACTGATCAGGCCCACCAGCGTGCCGTCCACCGCGAGCAGCAGCGGGGTCTCGGCCTTCCGCCGCAGCTTGTTGACCCATTCGGACGCCTTCTTGGACACCTTCACTTTTTCGGCGCGCAGCAGCGACGGGCTGCCCAGCAGCAGGGTCCGGCCGTCGGCCCAGGTGCGCATGCCCAGGCCGACCAGCACCTCGCACTCCTCGTGCGGCGGGATGCTGATGTGGCGTTCCTCGGTCGAGCGGATCACCGCCTCGGCCAGCGGATGACGCGAGTGGATCTCCGAGCTGGCCGCATACGCCAGCACCTGCTCGGGCTCCCAATCCTTATGCATGGCAACGATATTGGTAACGATCGGACGCCCGACGGTCAGGGTTCCGGTCTTGTCGAACACAACGGCGTCCACCCGGCCCGCCTGTTCGAGATGCGATCCGCCCTTGATCAGGATGCCCCGGCGCGCGCCATTGCCGATCGCCGCGCTGATCGCGGTCGGGGTGGACAGGCCCACCGCGCACGGGCAGGCGATCAGCAGCATGGTCATCGCGCGCCGGACGTCTCCGGTGATCAGCAAGGTGAGGGCCGAAACGATGAATGAGGTGGGCACGAACCGGCGGGAGAAGTTCTCGCCGACCGTTTGGATCGGCGCCCGGTCGTGCTGCGCCTCTTCGACTCTGGTGATGATGCGGCCGATGGTGGTTTGGTTGCCGACGGCATGGGCGCGCACCACCAGGCGGCCGCGCTCCACGACGGAACCGGCGTGCACCCGGGCGCCCACCGCGACGGACACCGGCAGGTTTTCGCCGGTGATCGCGGACTGGTTGACCACCGCTTCGCCGTCGACCACCTCGCCGTCGACCGGTATCGCGACGTGGTCGTGCACCACAACCTCGTCGCCGATCTGCACGGTGTCGATGGGCACCTGTATCTCAGTGCCGGCCTGGGGCCCGTCTGCCAGGCGGATCCACGCCGTGTCCTGGCTGCCGCGCAGCAACTCCGAAATCGCCCGCCGGGTCCGCCGCAGGGTCAGATCCTGCAGGTACTCACCGATATTGAGCAGCCACAGCACGGTGAGTGCGACCACGTTCTCGCGCAGGATCAGGCTGGCCACGGTTGCCGCCGAGACCAGCGCGTCGGTTCCCGCCCTGCCGGAACGCAGCGAGCCCAGGGCGCCGCGCAGGAACGGGTAGCCGGTGAAGACGGTGACGCCGGTGGCGACCAGCCGACCGCTCGGGCCGAGCAGCGGCGGTCGGGCGAACACGTAGCGGCGCACACCGAGCAAGGCCAGCGCCGCGCCGCCGACCACCATGCGCAGCACGTCGGTGTTGCGGATCTCCGACGAATGCGGCGCGCGAGCCGGGATCAGTTCGGTGGCAACGTGTGCGGCGCCGCTGATCGCGGCCAGCACCGCCGAGCGGTCGCAACGTTTCGGCGAGTACCACACCACGACGGACCCGGTGCGCGGATAGGCATGAACCACCCGCACGCCGTGCTCCTTGGCGACCGCCTCTTCGACCGCCACGGCACGCCGTGAATCGCTCCGGACCCAGGCGACCCGCACCCGCATCCGTCCCGCCGCGTCCGAAACCACTTCCAGGGCAGGGTCTTCAGGGTCTTTTGGCTCGGCCGCGGATGGGACCAAGGCGAGGCTCATGGCTGGGCCAGCGCCAGGATCAGTGCTCGTGCTCGTGGACGTCGGCGAGGGCCGGGGTAGGTGCTTCTTCGCCGATGCGCTCTCGGGCTTCGGCCATCACGTCGGCGATCTTCAGCCGGGCCGACTCGGCGGCTTCCTCGGCCTTGCGGGTTCCGCGCAGCCCCAGCTCCGCGGCCGTGACCGCGGTCTCGTGCAGCGGTGCCTTGGCCAGGGCCTTGCGCAATACCTCGTACGCGGTCACCCCGGCCAGCCCGGTGACGACCGTCGTCGCTGCCTTGCCCAAGAGCCCGTATGCCGCCATTGCCCAAAACCTTTCGTCTGTGCGTCCTGACCCGACCCTGTGACGACGTTAACATCGAAATATTGCGATATCAACATGAATCTACCGACCTTCCACGGTGGCAAACCCGATTCCAGGACTTACCCCGCCGGGAGCTTGAGTATCCGGTTGTTGCCGTTGTCGACGACATAGACGTTGCCGGCGCTGTCCGCGGCCACCCCAAGGGGGTTCTTCAGACCGGTGAACGGTAGTTCGGCCGCGGTGTCGGTTCCGGCCGTGAGCTTGACAACTCGATTCTTGACGGTGGTGATGGTGGTATCGGTGACGTAGACGTTTCCCAGGGGGTCGGCGGTGACACCCCACGCACAGCTGAGACCCGTGAAAAGCCGGCTCTGAGCATCAGTGCCGGCCTCGATTTTCAGTAGGTACTCGTGGGAGTCGAGGGCGCAGGCGCTGCCGACGGCGGTATAGACGTTGCCGGCCTCATCCACCGCCACACTGGTGGCGTCATTGGTGTTCGGCACTCGGCTGGGGGTCATCGAACCGGCCGCCAGCTTTTCCAGCCAGCCGTTTATCCGGGTTATGTACACGTTGCCGGCGCCGTCGACCGCGACGTCGTCGGGGCCCCAGGCCACGTCATCGTGGGTGATGGGGATTTCCACCTGAGTGGTCGTGCCGGCCGGCAGCTTAAGCAGGCGTTTGTCGTCGTCGCTGACGTAGACGTTGCCCGCATTGTCGACTGCCACGCCCTTCGGTGCGACCAGGTCGGTGAATGGCAGCTCGGTCTGGGTGGTGGACCCCATGGACCCCGAGGCCAACTTCAGCACTCGCCTGTTCTTCAGGTCGGTGACGTAGATGTTGCCCGCACTGTCGACCGCCACGTCAAGGGGATCGTTGAGACCGGTGAACGGCAGCACGACCTGCGACGGCGCGGTCAGCGTGGGCAGGGCAACGGAGCTGGGGGCGCCGGGCGAGGTCGAGGCGGACCCGGCGGGCGAGCCGCCCTTGCCGCTGTGGCAGGCGCCCGAAACCGATACCACGGATCCGGCCGCCACCACCGCGATAATCGTGCGGATCGCCCGGCCGGTCAGCCCAGTGGATGGTCTGGGGTTGCCGGAACTCATCCGGTGAGGCTAATGCAATGTGCGCCCGGCTTCAGAGGACGCGGGTGACCTTTTCGGTCTCGATCCTGCGCGGTAGTGCCGACTGGTCGGGGTTGGCCACCTGCACCAGCGACGCGCCGACGGCCATGACCGCCAGCAGACCGTCCACCAGGTCAGCGGGCGCGGCCCACGACGCACTGGACAGCACCCGATCGCTCGACGTCAAACCCCTTGCCGCCGCCGACTTCTGGCAGTCGGCCAAGATCTGGTCGACCGATCGGCCGGCCAGCGCGGGACCGGGTTGGCGTTCGGGAACGATCTGGTCGCCGTGCACCCGCACCGCGGTCGCGTAGTCGGTAACGCCGACCGGCAGGTCTGGTGCCGGCCGGCCGAACGGATCCAGCGAGAGCACCGCCACCTCTGCAGGCCCGGAGCCGCCCGAGACGGCTATGTCGGCCTCGCCCAGCCGTTGCCCGGTGCACAGCGCCAGGTCCGCGGGCCCGGCCAGGACCGCCTCGGCGCCGATCCACCACACCCCGAACAGCACCGCCGCGGTCTGCCAATGCGCCGGCAGCAGGATCGCGATCCGGCTGGCCGGCCCCGCTCCCAGCTCGTCGCGCAACAGGTTGCCGGTCTTGGCCGCCCAGTTGGCCAACGTCACCGCGGACAGCTCGATGCGCTCGCCAACAGCATCGTCGTAGTAGGTGATGCGCGGGCCGACCGGGTCGGCCCGCAGCATCGGGTCCAGGATCGCCCCGCTCAGCGTGGTCAGTTGATGCATTCGGGCTTGTCGGATCCGGCGGTCAGGATCGGCGACGGCGGGGGAGCGCTGCCGCCGTCGGGAGGCCCGCCAGCCGAGGCGCGCGCCGGCGTCACGGCCCCGCCGCCGGAAAGCCCGGAGCCCGGACCGGTGTAGTCGTTGGCCAGCACCACCCGGACCGATCCGGGTGGTACGGACGCGTCGGCGATGACCGGCAACCCGCCCAGTTGTTTGGCCACCTCCTGGGCGCCCAGGTCGTCGGACTTGGCGGCGCGCACCTGGCTGGTCTTGACGTGACCGCCTTGGTTGTTGCCGACGGGGCCGCCGACAAAGCCCTTGGAGGTCAACACGTCTGACACCGCCGCGGCCAGTCCGTTGATGTCGGTGTCGTTGACCACGCTGGTGGTGGTCTTGGCGGGCGTATAGGCCAGCTGCTCGGTCTTGCCCTGCGCTTGTTCGTGCAGCAGGCCGCCGACCCACTCCTGCACCTGGTGCGGGTCGACGCGCACCACACTTTGCATGCCGTCGTCGCTCCAGCCGCTGCCGTCGAGCACCGGGATGGTGGCGAAGGCGACGTTGCCGCCGGCCAGCTTTTGCAGTTGCTGGACGAAATCCATGATGTCCCACCCCGAGGAAATCACCACCGAACGCTGGACGGCGGACTCCAGCCGCTGCAGCGTGGTCGGGCTGGACAGCGTCCGGCCGGAGATGACCCGGTGTGCCAACGAGGCCATCACCACCTGCTGGCGCACCACCCGGTCCAGGTCACCGCGCGGTAGCTCGTGGCGCTGCCGGACGAAGCTGAGCGCCTGCGGGCCGTTGAGCTTCTGCCGGCCGGCCGGAAAGTCGGCACCGGAAAGTGGTTCGAATACCGGCTCTTTGAGGCAGACCTCGACCCCGCCGAGGGCGTCGGTGATCAACGAGAAGCCGAGCAGCCCAATCTCGGCGTAGTGGTCGACGGTGACTCCGGTGAGGTCGGCAACCGTTTTGATCAGCGCATCACGACCGGCCTCGGTGCCTTGCGCGGCGGCTTCGGCGGCCGACGCTCCGGCTTGCACCAGGCGGGTCCGCTTGATCTCGCGGGTTTGACCGTAGACACCGTTGATCTTGGTCTTGCCCAGGCCGGGGGCCTGGACGTAGGAGTCACGCGGAATCGAGATCGCGGTGGCCGACATCCCGTTGTTCGGTATCCGGATCAGGATGATGGTGTCGGTGTTGGTGGCGTCCTCGTCACCGGCCTTCAGCGTCGCCAGTTCCTGGGCCGACAGAGGATTGCCGTGCGCGTCGGTACGGCTGTCCAGGCCGACCAGCAGGATGTCGATCGCGCCGTCGTCGCCGCCCTTCCCCAACGAGGGGGCTGACATGTGGAAGATGCCGTCCTCGAACGATCGGACGTTGCTCCAGGCGAACCCAGTGCCGAGCACGACGGCAACGGTGAGCACAGCGCCAACCACACGAGCCACATGTTGCACAGGCATCACAACAGGTTACTTGCGACACAGCCGCTTCTCGGGTAGCCAAACCCGGCGTGCCAGACTCAAACACATGTCGGGCAGGTCAGAAAGGCTGGTGATCTCCGGTGCGGGCGGACAGCTCGGCAGCTGTCTGGCGGCGCGGGCGGCTGGTCTGGGTCGCGACGTCGTGGCGCTGACCTCGTCGGAATGGGACATCACCGACCCGGAAGCCGCGCGGCGGATCGTGCACGGGGGTCTACAAGAAGGCCTACAAGAAGGTGATGTCGTGGTCAACTGCGCGGCCTACACCAACGTCGACGCCGCCGAGAGCGACGAATCGGCCGCGTACGCGGTCAACGCCGCAGGCCCCGAACACATCGCGCGGGCCTGCGCACGCGCCGGGGCCCGGCTGATCCACATCTCAACCGACTATGTCTTCGGCGGCGATTTCGGCGGACAGCCGCCGCGTCCCTACGAACCCGGCGATGAAACCGCGCCGCTGGGTGTGTACGGCCGCAGCAAGCTCGCCGGCGAACAGGCCGCGCTGGCGGCGCTGCCCCGGGCCATCGTGGTACGAACCGCCTGGGTCTACACCGGCGGTACCGGCAAAGACTTCGTCGCCGTGATGCGCCGGCTGGCCGCCGGGGACGGCGCCGTGGACGTGGTCGACGACCAGACCGGCTCGCCGACCTACGTTGCCGACCTGGCAGACGCGGTGCTGCAGGTGGCAGACGGTCGGGTGTCCGGGCCCATCGTGCACGCGGCCAACGAGGGCGCAGTCTCCCGATACGAGCAGGCCCGCGCGGTATTCGAAGAATGCGGCGCCGATCCCCAGCGGGTGCGACCAGTCAGCACCGCGCAAAACCCGCGGCCGGCGCGCCGCCCGCACTACTCCGCGTTGTCCAGCCGGCAATCCGCGGCGGCCGGCCTGACGCCGCTAAGGCCCTGGCGCAGTGCACTTGTCGCGGCGCTGGCAGCAAGTCAGGGCGCTGCCCCCGCCGATCGACCGTTACCCTCTACGCGTGACTGACGTGCTGCCGGTCGTGACGGTGACCTACTCGCCGGGACCCCATCTGGAGCGCTTCCTGGCCTCGCTGTCGCTGGCCACCGAGCGGCCGGTGATGGTTCTGATGGCCGACAACGGCTCCACGGACGGCACCCCGGAGGCGGCGGTCGAGCGGTACGACAACGTCCGGCTGTTCCGGACCGGGGCCAACCTCGGGTACGGAACGGGGGTGAACCGCGCGATGGCTCGGCTGGCCACCGAGGCCGGAGCCGACGACGACTGGGTGATCGTGGCCAACCCGGACGTGCAATGGGGACCGGGCAGCATCGATGCCCTGCTGGACGCCGTCGCCCGGTGGCCCCATGCCGGCGCGCTGGGGCCGCTCATCCGCGATCCCGACGGGTCGGTATATCCGTCCGCACGCCTCCTGCCGAGCCTGTTCCGGGGCGGCATGCACGCCGTGCTCGGTCCCTTCTGGCCGCGCAATCCGTGGACGGCGGCCTATCGGCAGGAGCGGCTCGAGCCCAGCGAACGCCCGGTGGACTGGTTGTCCGGGTCGTGCATGTTGGTCCGCCGGCCGGCCTTCAACGAGGTCGGCGGATTCGACGAGCGCTACTTCATGTACATGGAGGATGTCGACCTCGGTGACCGGCTCGCCAAGGCCGGCTGGCTCAGCGTCTACGTGCCGTCGGCGGAAGTCCTGCACCACAAGGGCCACGCCACCGGTCCCCACCAGGCCAGCCTGTTGGCAGCCCATCACCGCAGCACCTACATCTTCCTGGCCGATCGGTATCCCGGGTGGTGGCGGGCCCCGTTGCGCTGGACGCTGCGGGGATCGTTGGCGGTCCGTTCCCGCTTGATGGTGCGCAGTTCTCGCCGGAGATCGCTGAAGCTGGCAGAAGGGCGGCACTGAGTTGGCTAACCTCCCAGTCGATGCGGTGGTCCTGGTCGGCGGTAAAGGCACCCGGCTGCGGCCGCTGACGCTTTCGGCGCCCAAGCCGATGCTGCCAACCGCCGGACTGCCGTTCCTCACCCATCTGCTGTCGCGGATTGCCGCGGCGGGCATCGAGCACGTGATCCTCGGTACGTCGTACAAGGCCGCGGTGTTCGAGGCCGAGTTCGGCGATGGGTCCAAGCTGGGCCTGCAGATCGACTACGTGACCGAGGAGCAGCCGCTGGGGACCGGCGGCGGCATCGCCAACGTCGCAAGCAAGCTGCGCCACGACACCGTGATGGTGTTCAACGGTGACGTGCTGTCCGGCGCCGACCTCGGCCAGCTGCTGGAATTCCACCGCGACAACCAAGCCGACGTCACCCTGCACCTGGTGCGGGTCGGTGACCCGCGGGCATTCGGCTGCGTGCCCACCTCCGAGGACGGCCGGGTCCTGGCGTTCCTGGAGAAGACCCAGGATCCGCCGACCGATCAGATCAACGCCGGCTGCTACGTCTTCAAGCGCGAGATCATCGACCGGATTCCCCGGGGCCGCGAGGTTTCGGTCGAACGCGAGATATTCCCGGCGCTGCTCTCCGACGTGCACGTCAACGTCTGCGGCTACGTCGACGCCAGCTATTGGCGCGACATGGGCACACCCGAAGACTTCGTACGCGGATCGGCGGATCTGGTGCGCGGGATCGCGCCGTCAGCGGCGCTGAGCGGCCAGTGCGGTGAGCGGTTGGTGCACGACGGCGCTGCGGTGGCGCCAGGTGCGGTGCTGATCGGCGGCACGGTCGTCGGGCGGGGCGCCGAGATCGGCGCCGGCGTCCGGCTGGACGGCGCGGTCATCTTCGACGGTGTCAAGGTCGAGGCCGGCAGCGTGATCGAGCGCTCGATCATCGGCTTCGGTGTGCGCATCGGTCCCCGGGCGCTGATCCGCGACGGCGTGATCGGCGACGGCGCCGACATCGGCGCGCGCTGCGAGCTGCTGCGTGGTGCCCGGGTGTGGCCCGGTGTCACCATTCCCGACGGCGGGATCCGCTACTCGTCCGACGTCTGAGTCGCCGTCCCTCCGTCGAGCGTGAAGCTGGCTGCACGCTCGCGATCGAACGTGCGGCTGGCTTCACGCTCGTTGGGTCGCCCGCTCCACTAGATGCGCCAGCGCGGCGTCGGACCCGGGCGGCAACGCGTCGGCGGGCCACCAGCGCAGATCCACCGACTCGTCGCTGAGAGCGATTTGCGCGCCGGCCGGCGCGCGCGCCACGAACTGCAAGTCGAGATGCCGGGTCGGCACGCCCAGCGAGCAGGTGACCGGGTGGACATGAATGGCGACCAGTTCGGGCGTGATGCGCAGAGCGGCGACACCGGATTCCTCGGTCGCCTCGCGCAGTGCCGCGGCGACGATGTCGCCGTCGTCGTCCTCGCAGTGCCCGCCGAGCTGGACCCAGCGACCAAGGCGCGGATGCAGGGTGAGCAACACCTGACCGCCGGTGTCGTCAAGCACCAATGTGGAGGCGGTGACGTGGCCCGGCACGCAGTCGCGTAGGCAAGCATCGGGCCGTGATTCCACAAAGGCGAGCACGGCGTGGCGCAACGAGTCCTGGCCCGGGTCGGGTGCCTGCCACTCGGTGAGGATCGTGATCGTGGACTGTCGGAGGCTCACCGGGATCCCCGCTTCGTCCGGCGATCCCGCAGCGCGACCCACGCCGATCGGCACTGCGCAACGACGTCGCGCGACACGCCGAGTCCGTCGATCAACACCTGCCGGTCCACGATGTCGAGCGCCTTGTCGATCTCGTTTGCCTTCAGCAGCAGATCGACGTCGGCGGCGAGTTCGGCGCCGGCATAGGAAGGTGGGGGAACCGGCAGCTGCTCGGCTTCTCGGGGTTCCAGCTCCAAGACGCCGCCGCCGTAACTGCGGCCCATGATCTCGGCGAAGGCGAACGTCGCGCTGTTATGGAAAACCGTCGCCAGCGCCCGCGGGTCTGGTCGCGCTCCACCCTGCTGGAGGAGCCGGACCCGATGGACGGTGTCGGTGCTGGTTGCCGCGGCGGCGTTGACGGTCAGGCGCGGTGCCAGGTGGATTTGGCGCAGCATGAACAGGTCGGGAATCCACAGCGACGGCGTGCTCCACCACGGCTTGCGGATGGAGCATTTGTAGCCCCGGTGCACGCCGGCGGCCTCACCGGCATCGATGTGGGCGACGAGGGCGGCATCGGTCGGGTGCTGTGGAGCATCCAGCAGCCAGGTCCGCTGCTGAGCGACGACATCGCTGGTGCGGCAGTCGGTGTCGTAAACAAGACCGCTGAGCTGCGCGCTGCGCGAGACCAGCGGGACGCAGTGTGCGGTGAGGCCGAGCGCTTCGGCTTGCGAATCGGTGAAGGTGAAGAAGCTGTTGCGGCCCGTAACAATGCCCACGTCCACGTCGGCCAACTCGCCCAGTCGCGCCAAGGCGGCGGACTGCTTGAGCGTTCGCAGTACCTCGATCTGGGAGGGGTCGAGGAAATACTTTGTCCACTTCTCATTTTCGTGCAGGAGCGCGGGCCAAAAATCACTGCACGCGACGTTCAAATCCGCGTGAGCCAGCGCCCCGGCATCGCTGAGATTGACCGTGCGTATCTGCGCCGGTCCCGCACCGGCGACGCCGCAGAACAGCACGACCTCCTGCAGGATGCCGTCGAACACCAACCGCTGGAAGGTCAGCAGCGTGATCTCGCGGAAGCGGCTGAGCAGAAAGTCACGCAATTGCGCGGCATAGGTGACCTGGAGCAACTCGGCGGGCAGCACCAGACCCACCCGCCCGCCATCGCGCACCAGCATCGTGCTCGCGACGACGAACGGGACCCAGGCGTTGGTCAGCTTGGTGGGGTTCAGCCCGACGCGGCGTAGCAGTTCCAAGGCCGGCTCACGCTGCTCGGACGGCCAGTTGCCGAATCGGATGTAGGGCGGATTGCCTGCGACGCCGTCCCAGCTGCCGGTGCCGGTGTCGCGCAGCCAGGTGAACAGGTTCTCGGAGTCGACGGGCGCGAATTCACGCGCCTTGTCCGCCTCGCCGGCGACGAGTTCCACTCCGTGCGTCTGGTCGCTCAGCGCGGCCAGCTCACGAAGGATTGCGCCGTCGCCGCAGGACGGCTCCAGGATTCGCGGACCGGCCCCGCGAACCCAGCCGGCCAGGAACCGGGCAACGGGCGCTGGCGTGTAGTAGCCGCCGCGAATCTTGTCCGCCGACGCCGCCGCCTTGCCCGCGAATGTCTTCATTTGCGGATCAGCAGGTCCGTCACCGGAACCGGGTCGCGCAACCCGGCCGGGTCCGCGGAGTAGCCGATCGCGACGGCGCCCAACGGCTCCCAGTCGGGCGGCAGCTCCAGCTCGGTGCGGACCAGGTCGGCGGCGAAGATCGTCGAGCCGATCCAGCAGCTGCCCAATCCACGCACCGCCAGTGCCACCAGCAGGGCTTGCACGGCGGCTCCGGCCGCGACGGTGAACATGGTGTGCTCGGCGTCGGTGCGGGCGGCATCCGGGTAGGCGTGTGCGCCGTCGGGCACCATGAACGGAATGACGACCTCCGGCGCGTCGTAGAGGATCTGACCGCGCGCCACCCGCCGCTCGATCGAGTCGGCGGACCTGCCGTCACCGGACAGGTCGACGCGCCACTTGTCTTTCATACGGTCCAGCAGCCGGGTCCGGGTGGCCAGGGTCCGCAGCCAGACAAACCGCACCGGCCGGGTGTGGTGTGGGGCCGGTGCGGTGAGGGCCTCGGCCACCGCGGCGTCGACCAACTCCGGGGGCACCGGCTCGTCGCCGAACCGGCGCACCGACCTGCGCAGCAACTGGGCTTGCTGGCGGCCCAGCTCGAGGGCCTCGGCCGTGCCGAGCCAGAACAGGTCTTCCTCGCCGGCCCGCAGTAGTTCGCGCGCTGTCGAGGTCTCGTCGGCCACCGCGGTCTTGGGCAGCCCGCGCACCACGGCCACCGGAAGCCCGGTCAACTTGCCCTTGACCAGATCGGCGGCCGCCGCGACCTCGTCGGCGACCGCGATCTCGGTCACCACCAACTCGTTGCCGTGCCTGTCGATGGAACCCGAATAGTTGTGCAGCACAGTCAGACCGGCTGCGCCGATGGCGGCGTCGGTTTGCCCGTTGCGCCAGGCGCGGCCCATGGTGTCGGTGATGACGACGCCGACGGTGACGTCGAGTCGCTCGCGCAGCTCGGCGCGCAGCCCCGCGGCGCTGGCGTCGGGGTTGACCGGCAGCAGCGCGAGTTCGGCGCGGCCGACGTTGGATCCGTCCACCCCGGCGGCGGCCTGAATCAGCCCGAGTCGGTTCTCGGTGATCAGGGTTCGGCCTTTGCGCGCCAGCACGCGCACCGCCTCATCGTCGACCAGCTTGCGGCGCAATTGATCTCGGGCCTCTTCGTCCTCGGGCGCCGGTACCAGCCGGCCCTCGCATTTGGACACCACCTTGCTGGTGACCACCACGACATCGCCGTCGCTCAGCCACGGCGCGGCCGCGGCGATGGCAGCACCCAGATTGTCGCCGGGCCGGAATTCGGGAAGCCCGGTGACGGGCAGGATCTCGATCGTCGAGCCGGTCCCGTGGTCGGTCACGCCGCTCACGCCACTCACGCTGCTCACGCTTTTAAGCCCGCAAGTTCCAGCCCGGCGCTCACCATCTGTGCCGTCGCCTGCGGGTCGCTCATCAACAGCGGTATCGACCGCACCGCGACCCCTTCGATTTCGGCTTCAAAATCTTCCAGGTCCCCGTCGTGCACCAGCCAGCAGTCCAGTATCCCGGTGGCGCGGCGGCTCCCGTAATGCCGGCCGACCGCCTCCGCGGTGGACTGCACCCCGATCACCCGCAGGCACTCATCGGCCATGCCGCGCAACGGCTTTCCGCCGATGATCGGCGAGTAGCCGACGATCGGGGCGGTGGCCGCTCGCAGCGCCCCGCGCATACCGGGGACGGCCAGGATGGCTCCGACGCTGACCACCGGATTGGACGGCGCCAGCATGATGATGTCGGCGTCGGCGACGGCCGCCACCGCTTCGGTTGCGGCGCCGGCCTTTTCAGCTCCGACGAAAGCGAAGCTGTGCGTTGGCACTTGGGCGCGGTAGCGCACCCACCATTCCTGGAAGTGGATCGCCCGCCGGTTGCCGTCGGCCGGATCGGTGATCACCACGTGCGTCTCGCAACGGTCGTCGCTGGCCGGCAGTAGCCGTGCGCCGGGCTGCCAGCGGTCGCACAATGCCGTGGTGATCTGTGACAGGGGATAGTCGGCCCGCAGCATCTGGGTGCGCACCAAATGGGTCGCCAGATCGCGGTCACCGAGTTCGAACCAGTCGGGCTGCATGCCGTAGCGGGTTAGTTCCTCTTTAGCGTGCCAAGTTTCGTCACGGTGACCCCAGCCGCGCTGCGGGTCGACGCCGCCGCCGAGGGTGTACATGCAGGTGTCCAGGTCCGGACAGACCCGCAGCCCATGGATCCAGGCGTCGTCGCCGATGTTCACGACGGCGCTCAGCTCGTGCCCGGTGTCCGGGCGTTCCGGCTTGGCGAACTGACCCAGACCGAGCAGCTGCTGCACTCCAAGGAGGAAGCGCGCGCCGCCGACCCCACCGACCAGAACGGTGACCTTCACAGCGCTTGACAGTACTGCCCGACGACGCCGCGGCGGACCGGTGTGTCGGGTTGAGCGATTTGGTCCGAGCGTGACGTCGATTTGGTCCCGGGATGTTATTAGTGGTGATATAAGTGACTCTAGGGGCCATTGTGACTGGGGGAGTTGGCAATTGTGAGGCGTTGCACTCGACACGCCGAAGGCCAAGTGTGACAGAAACGCCGAAATTTGATCACGAGATGGTATGGAAATGCGTCGTAATGCTTGACCCGGCCTGTCAACCCGTGTCTAATCACATCAGTGTCATTTCCCGGTTGGCCGGCCGGTTCCGGTGTCGCAGACCGAGATTCGATCACTTGTTCGAATTGTCTGTAAACCAGAACAGTGGGAAACATTCACTCTCTCAACGCATCTGAGGAGGCGGACGAAGCATGTCGTATGAGCACCTTCGGGGAGTTATGGCAAGCGCACCGCACACCGCTATCGGCTCGCCTTCGGTCGGACCATCGGTAGGAATAGCCCGGCCGCATTTAAGTGTGGTTCCCGAAGCGCCCGCCGTATTCGAGCCGGAACCGTTGGAGGTGACCCCGGACCAATGGCAGGACCGCGCTTTATGCGCGCAAACGGATCCGGAAGCCTTCTTTCCGGAAAAGGGTGGCTCCACCCGCGAGGCCAAGAAGATCTGCCTGGGTTGCGAGGTACGCCATGAGTGCCTCGACTACGCCCTCGCTCACGACGAGCGGTTCGGCATCTGGGGCGGGCTTTCCGAGCGCGAGCGTCGCCGCCTCAAGCGTGGCGTGATCTAGCGGTCAGCCGGGTCCGAACCGGTCGCACGCGCACGCCGGGTGACCGCCCGGTCAGTCGTCGTCGATCGTCGGGTCGATGACCGACGGCTCAACATCCAGATAGATGGCAACCTGAGCCACCAGGATCTCGTGTAGCAATTCGCCGAGTTCGATGGTGTCTTTCGCCCGTCGCTCGATCGGCTTGCGGAACAAGACAATTCGCGCCCGTGTGGAGTTGCCGCGGACGTCCACGCCGGCCGGGATCAGCCGGGCGAGCGCAATCGGTCCGTCCGCGATGACCTCGGGCGGCCACTGCACGCTCTCGGGATCCTTGGCGGCGATGCGGGGGATCTCGTCGACCGCCACGTCAAGCTCCGAAACCCGATCCCGCCAGCGCTGCTCGATGGGTTCGTAGGCTTCCAGCACCGCCATGTCGAACCGTTCGGCCCGGCTGCGCCAGCCCGGCACCGTCGGCGGCAGCAACGGACCGCGCATATCGCGACCGCGCCGGGTCGCCCGGGATGAAGCCGATCGGCCCCCCGACCGACCCCCCCGCGGGGAGCTGCGCGAATCGCCGCGGAAATCACTCACGCGCCGATGGTAACGGTTGCACATCCCGCCGCCGCCGGTTGCGCGTGTCCGGCGCTGAGGTGGCGTTTGCGCACGATAGCCTTTCGATCGTGAACGCTCCCCGTCGCTGTTGCCGGCCCGGGTGTCCGCACTATGCCGTGGCGACGTTGACGTTCGTCTACTTGGACTCCACGGCGGTGGTAGGTCCGCTCGCGACCGTTCGGGAGCCGCATTCGTGGGATCTGTGTGTCGGGCATGCCGGTCGTATCACCGCCCCGCGCGGCTGGGAACTCGTTCGCCACGCCGGACCGCTGCCCACCCATCCCGATGAGGACGACGAGCTGGTCGCGCTGGCCGACGCGGTGCGTGAGGGCGGCCCGCGCGATCGGGGCCTGGCCGTTGCGACCGGGACCGGCGCGCCGCTGAACGGCTTCACCGAACCCCACCTGCATCCCTCGGGAGCCCATGCCACGGCGCCCAGCAGCAGTGGCCTGCTCGCGCCGCCCGAGCATCGTTCCGGACGCCGGCGCGGACATCTGCGGGTGTTGCCCGATCCAGCCGAGTAGATCGATTGCCCGGTTCCCGCGCTCACCATCGCCGGGCCAACACCCGGGGGATCCGGGCCGAACTGTTCGAGACGGTTCGAGGCTGTTCGAACCCGCAATCGGCGCCGCCCGTTAGGCTGACGGCCAAGAGGCTAGATAAGTCCACGTCTTCAGGAGCCACCGCATGTCCCGGACCGCCGCGGCTGTCCACCGTGTCATCAAGGCATACGACGTGCGCGGCTTGGTCGGCGAAGAGATCGACGAGTCGCTGGCCAGCGATCTCGGCGCGGCGTTCGCCCGGCTGATGCGGGCCGAGGCCGCGCGCCAGGTGGTGATCGGCCACGACATGCGGGACAGTTCACCGTCGCTGGCCGCCGCCTTTGCGTCCGGGGTCACCGGCCAGGGCCTTGATGTGGTGCGAATCGGCTTGGCTTCGACCGATCAGCTGTATTTCGCCTCGGGGGTGCTGGACTGTCCCGGTGCGATGTTCACCGCCAGCCACAATCCGGCGGCCTACAACGGCATCAAACTGTGCCGGGCGGGTGCCAAACCGGTCGGCGCGGACACCGGGCTGAGCCTCATTCGCGATGACCTGATCGCCGGTGTCCCGGGATATAACGGGTCAACCGGAACGATCAGCGATCGCGATGTGCTGGACGACTACGGCGCGTTCCTGCGTTCGCTGGTGGACACTTCTGCGCTGCGTCCCTTGCGGGTCGCCGTGGACGCCGGCAACGGCATGGCCGGCCACACCACACCGGCCGTGCTCGGCGCGATAGATTCGATCACCCTGTTGCCGCTGTACTTCGAACTCGACGGCTCATTTCCCAACCACGAAGCCAACCCGCTGGACCCGGCGAACCTGGTGGACCTGCAGGCCTTTGTGCGCGACACCGGTGCGGACATCGGGCTGGCCTTCGACGGGGACGCCGACCGGTGCTTCGTGGTCGACGAACGCGGCGAGCCGGTCTCGCCGTCGACGGTGACCAGCCTGGTGGCCGCGCGGGAACTCAACCGGGAGATCGGCGCAACCGTCATCCATAACGTGATCACCTCCCGCGCGGTGCCCGAACTGGTCAGCGAGCGCGGCGGCACACCTGTGCGCTCGCGGGTCGGACACTCCTATATAAAGGCGCTCATGGCCGACACCGGCGCGATCTTCGGCGGTGAGCATTCGGCGCACTACTACTTCCGTGACTTCTGGGGCGCTGATTCCGGAATGCTGGCCGCGCTGCATGTGCTGGCCGCTCTCGGCGAGCAAGATGGGCACCCGCGGCCCCTGAGGCCACTGTCGGAGCTGACCGCCGACTACCAACGTTATGAATCGTCGGGCGAGATCAACTTCACCGTCGCCGACGCGTCGAACTGTGTGGACGCCGTGCTGAAGTCTTTCGGCAGCCGGATCCATTCCATCGATCACCTCGACGGGGTGACCGTGGATCTGGGTGACGGCAGCTGGTTCAACCTGCGCAGCTCCAACACCGAACCGTTGTTGCGACTCAATGTGGAAGGACGCACCACCGACGATGTCGACGCGGTGGTTGCGCAGGTCAGCACGCAGATCGCCGCCCAGGCGGCGCCCGACGGGGCCCGGGCATGAACACGACGCGGGCGATCGATCTCGAAGACACCGAGGGCCTGCTGGCCGCCGACCGGGACGGCCTGCTGCGGGCCGCGTCGATGGCGGGCGCGCAGGTGCGGACCGTCGCCGCCGCGCAAGAGGAAGGCGCTCTGGAACCGCTGCGCCGCTCCGGCGAACGGCCGCGCAGCGTGATCTGGGTAGCCAGAGCCGGCCACGGTAGCGCGGAGACCGCCGGCACCATACTGGCCGCGACGTTGGGTGGGGTGGCCGGCGCGCCGATCGTGGTCGCCGCCGAGGCACCGCCGTGGGTCGGGCCGCTCGACGTGCTGATCGTCGCGGGCGACGACCCCGGTGACCTGGCCCTGGTTGGGGCCGCCGCGACCGGGGTGCGCCGGGGTGCCCGGGTCGTCGTGGTGGCGCCTTATGAGGGTCCGCTGCGCGACAGCACGGCGGGCCGTGTCGCGGAGTTGGCGCCGCGGCTGCTGGTCCCCGATGAGTTCGGGTTGTGCCGGTATCTGGCCGCCGGCCTGGCCGCCCTGCAGACCGTCGATCCCAAAGTGAGCGTGGATCTGGGGTTGCTCGCCGACGAACTGGACGCCGAGGCGCTGCACAACAGTGCCGCCCGCGAGCTGTTCACCAATCCGGCCAAGACACTCGCCGCGCGCATGTCCGGCAGACGGGTGGCGCTGGCCGGCGACTGTGCCGCGACGCTGGCGCTGGCCCGGCATGGCAGCTCGGTTCTGCTGCGAATCGGAGGGCAGGTCGTCGCCGCCGCCGGGCTGGCCGATGCGGTTGTCGCGCTGCGGGCTGCGGCGTCCGATGGATTCCAAGATCCGGCGGAGGCACTGTTTCACGACGAAGAGATCGACGGGCCGCTGCCGGCCCGACTGCGCGTCGTGGCGCTCGCACTGGGCGGCGACCGGACGGTGCTGGCCGCGCGGGTCGCGGGCCTCGACGATGTCGACGTGATTGCCGCCGAGGATGTGCCCGACGCACCGGATGGCGCCACTGGTTCGCCCGCGCCGAGCGGCGCCGAGCAGCAACTGGCGATATTGGCCGTTCGGCTGGAGATGGCCGCGGTTTATCTGCGGCTGGCGCGGGGATAGATACACAAGTGGAACTGCTACGCGGGGCGTTACGGACATACGCGTGGGGATCGCGCACCGCTATCGCCGAATTCACCGGGCGGCCGGTTCCAGCCGCTCATCCCGAGGCCGAACTCTGGTTCGGTGCACACCCGGGTGACCCGGCCTGGCTGGAGACCGGGAACGGCGACACTTCGTTGCTGGACGCGCTGGCCGCCGATCCGGAAGGGCAGCTCGGCAGCGCCGCACGGGCTCGCTTCGGTGACGTGCTTCCGTTTTTGGTCAAGGTGCTGGCCGCTGACGAGCCGCTGTCGCTGCAGGCCCATCCCAGCGCCGAGCAGGCGGTCGAGGGTTACCTGCGTGAGGAGCGCCTTGGCATTCCGGTCAACTCGCCGGTCCGTAACTACCGCGACACCAGTCACAAGCCCGAGTTGTTGGTAGCGCTGCAGCCGTTCGAGGCGCTGGCCGGATTCCGCCAGGCGTCACGTACCAAAGAGCTGCTGCGGGCGTTGGCCGTCTCCGACCTCGACCCCTTCATCGATTTGCTGAGCGACCAGTCCGACGCCGACGGCCTGCGTGCGCTGTTCACCACCTGGATCACCGCCCCCCAGCCCGACATCGACGTGTTGGTGCCCGCTGTGCTCGACGGTGCCATCAACTACGTCAGTTCCGGCGCAACGGAATTCGGGCCCGAAGTCAAGGTAGTGCTGGAACTCGGTGAACGCTATCCCGGTGACGCCGGCGTGCTGGCCGCGCTGTTGCTCAACCGGATCAGTCTGGCCCCCGGCGAGGCAATCTTCGTGCCCGCCGGCAACTTGCACACCTATCTGCGTGGATTCGCGCTGGAGGTAATGGCCAACTCCGACAATGTGTTACGCGGTGGCCTCACCCCTAAGCACGTCGATGTGCCGGAGCTATTGCGGGTGCTGGACTTCGCCCCCACCGGCGAGGCGGAGCTGCGCCCGCCGATCCACCGGGACGGACTGGCGCTGGTCTACGACACCCCGGCCGAGGAATTCGCGGTGTCGCTGCTGGTAGTTGAGGGCGAGTGGCTGGGCCATGAAGTCGATGCTTCGCCGCACGGGGCCTCGCAGGGTCCCCAGATCTTGTTGTGCACCGAGGGTTCGATGACGGTGCACGGAAAGTCCGGTTCGCTTGCGCTGGAACGCGGTATGGCTGCCTGGGTGGCCGCCGACGACGGCCCCATCCGGCTGCTCGCACACGAGCCCGCCAAGTTGTTCAGGGCAACTGTCGGTCTGTGATCAGTCCTGATGGTGGCGACCCGCCTGGCCGGCGGGTCCGACGGCGGCGACTTGCATCGCCCGTGTCCTGATAGTGGCGACCCGCCTCGCCCGGCTGCCGCCGCGCGTCCGATCGGCGGCGGCCGCGCTTGCGATCGGCCCGGCCGCGCTCGCGATCGCCACGTGCTGCCGGCCGCCTGTTCTTGGCTGCTCGGCGTTCGGCCAACCACAGCCGAATGTTGTGCCGCATGGCACGGCCGATGATGCGCGGTGGCGGCACCATGTACAGGCTGTCGAGCAGTGAGAACCGGCGCAAAAACCATTCCGCGAGAACGGGTTCGGTTTCGGCGGCGCCCAGAAATTGGTCGAACAGCGCACCGGATGGTCGCCACCACCAGGGCATGGGCCCGGAGATGGCGGCATGGTGGAACGTGATGTCGCCGATGGCGTTCATCATCCACACCGGAAACGTCGTCTTGGCGGTGGCCCGATTGAGCCGGGCGGCCAGCTCCCCGTTTTGATCCGAGTCGGGTGATTCCAGCGCCATCCGCAGATTTTCGGCTTGCACCGACGTCATCGTCATGCCCTGACCGAAGGTGGGGTTGAAGCTGGCCACGGCATCACCGAACGGGACGATCCCGGCCGGGAAGCGGTCCAGCTTGTCGTAGCGGCGCCACTTGCTGGCCGGAAAGGCGTGAAATGCCGGTTCGCCCAGCGGTTCTGCCTGCGCCAGCGCGGCGTTGAAGTGCGCCGGCAACAATTGGTCCGCCAGCGCAAGCATCTCGGGGAACGTCTTCGGCGGTTTGGCGTTGGCCACCCCGAACGTGGTCAGTACCCAGGTGCCGTCCTCGTAGCACAGCATGCCCAGGCCCAGTGACTCGTCGTGGGAGGCGCCGGCCACCACTACCTTCTCCTGGATCAGGCCTTCGGGGATACGGAACTGGTGGGTGGCATAGCTGATACCGATGTCCACAACGTCTTCGGTGGGGCGCTGATATCCCCACTGCGTCAGCCACACCGGCAGCCGGGTACCACGGCCCGCCGCGTCGACCACAAGGTCAGCGGCTACGAATTCTGGTTGCTCCGCGTCGCCGTCGCGCCCGGGATCCAGCAGCACGCCCGTCACTCGTTGCCGCGCACGGTCGAACCGCGGCTCCAAGACATGGCGCTGCACAATGTCCACGTTGTCGATGTCGAGGACTCGCCGTCGCAGCTGCCACTCCAGATGCGGCCTGCTGGGCACGTAGGCGGTGAATTCCTCACGCAGGGTGTGCCCCGTGCCGAGGACATGGCCCGCGGCGCCGAGGTGGATGCAGTCCGGCCGGTTTTCCAGCATGGGCACGCCCGCGGCCACCATGTCCTCCAGCAGGCCGGGAAACATGCTCTCGAATTCCATTGCGCCGCGGGCCATCAACATGTGTAGGTGCCGATCTTGGGGGACCGCGGCGCGGTGGGCCGGCGCGCTCGGCAGGTCGTCGCGCTCGAATACCGTCACCCGCGCATACCAGTCCGAGAGCACCCTCGCCGCGCATAACCCGGCGATGCTGCCCCCGATGACCACCGCGTGGTCCCTCGCGTTTTCCCCTTGACCGCGCACCAACGCGACGTTACGCCACCCGTGTCAGCATGCTGGACCCAACTTTCCGGTGCCACGGATGAGAAGCGCCGCTCAACAGGAGATTGTTTCCCGCGATTCCGCGAGTGACATACTCCCCGGGCACCCGTCCTTTAGGTACTGTGCCGTCACAACCTGGGTCAGGAAAGGACGGGCAAATGGCCGGTCGATGGCGCACGAAGTCGGTCGAGCAGTCGATCGCCGACACTGACGAGCCGGGTAAGCGGCTACGCAAAGACCTCACCTGGTTCGACCTGGTGGTATTCGGTGTCGCGGTGGTGATCGGCGCCGGCATCTTCACGGTTACCGCATCCACCGCCGGAGACATCACCGGC
Organism: uncultured Actinomycetota bacterium; assembly: GCA_963840045.1. Taxonomy (GTDB): domain Bacteria; phylum Actinomycetota; class Actinomycetes; order Mycobacteriales; family Mycobacteriaceae; genus Mycobacterium. The sequence continues at coordinate 177,249 of CAWIXL010000004.1, forward strand.
CCGGCCATCTGGATATCGTTCGTGATCGCGGCGATCACCTGCGCGCTGGCGGCGCTGTGTTACGCCGAATTCGCCTCGACGCTGCCGGTGGCGGGCAGCGCATACACCTTTTCCTACGCCACCTTCGGTGAGTTCATCGCCTGGATCATCGGCTGGAACCTGTTGCTGGAGTTGGCGATCGGCGCAGCCGTCGTGTCGAAGGGCTGGTCGAGCTACCTGGGTTCGGTATTCGGATTCGGCGGGGGCATAGTCCAGGTCGGATCGGTCGATCTGGACTGGGGCGCGCTGGTGATCGTCGGGACGGTGGCGACGCTGATCGCCCTGGGCACCAAGTTGTCGTCGAGATTTTCCGCGGTGGTCACCGCCATCAAGGTGACGGTGGTGCTGCTGGTCATCGTGGTCGGCGCCTTTTACATCAAACCCGCCAACTACTCGCCGTTCATCCCGAAGCCCGAGCATGGAGGCGACGCCGAAGGCATCAACCAGTCGGTCCTGTCGCTGCTGACCGGAGCGCACAGCAGCCACTACGGCTGGTACGGCGTCTTGGCCGGGGCATCGATCGTGTTCTTTGCGTTCATCGGTTTCGACATCGTGGCCACCATGGCCGAGGAGACCAAGAATCCCCAGAAGGACGTCCCGAAGGGGATCCTGGTGTCGCTGGCGATTGTGACTGTTCTTTACATCGCGGTCTCCGTCGTGCTGTCCGGCATGGTTTCCTACACCCAGCTCAAGACCGTCCCCGGCACCCCGCATGCGAACCTGTCCACCGCATTCGCGGCCAACGGGGTGCACTGGGCGAGCGAAATCATTGCGATTGGGGCATTGGCCGGGCTGACCACGGTGGTGATGGTCCTGATGCTCGGGCAGTGCCGGGTGTTGTTCGCGATGGCCCGGGACGGGCTGCTGCCACGGTCGCTGGCCAAGACCGGTTCGCACGGGACCCCGGTGCGGATCACCGTGGTGGTCGCGGTGGTGGTGGCCCTGACGGCGGCGGTGTTCCCCATCAACAAGCTCGAGGAGATGGTCAACGTCGGAACGCTGTTCGCGTTCGTACTCGTCTCCGCCGGTGTCATCGTGCTGCGCCGCACCCGGCCCGACCTGCAGCGGGGCTTCCGGGCTCCCGGGGTCCCGGTGCTGCCGATCGCCTCGATCCTGGCCTGCGCGTGGCTGATGGTGAACCTGACCGCATTGACCTGGGTCCGGTTCGCCGTCTGGCTGGTGGTCGGAACGTTGATCTACGTGGGCTATGGCCTCCGGCACTCCGTGCAGGGACGTCGGCAGGCCGTAGCGGTCGATAAGGAACCTGACCCGGACAAAGACCCCGCAGCCGCATAGTTTCTTTACAAAACAGCGCCTTCTGTCTAGACAGGAGACGCAAAGCTCGATATTGTCAAACCTCGACGTGGTGTGACACACAGGGAGGTTTGGCATATGACGACTACTGAGGTAAGCCCCGAAGTAGCGGTGTGGCGCGACAGGAAGCGCTACCTGTGGCTGATGGGACTGATCTCCCCGACGATGCTGTTGGCGATCTTGCCGCTCATCTGGGGGATGAATGAGCTTGGCTGGCAGACCGCATCCCAGGTGTTGTTCTGGGTCGGGCCGTTTCTCGTCTACATCCTGTTGCCCGCTCTCGACCTGCGGTTCGGCCCGGACGGCCAGAACCCGCCCGACGAGGTGATGGAGTCGCTGGAGAACGACAAGTACTACCGCTACTGCAACTACGCCTACATCCCGTTCCAGTACACGAGCGTGATCGTGGCCGCCTATCTGTTCACCGCATCGGACCTGAGTTGGCTCGGTTATCACGGTGGGCTGAGCTGGCCGGCGAAGATCGGGCTGGCGTTATCCGTCGGTGTTCTCGGTGCCGTCGGCATGAACGCCGGGCACGAGATGGGACACAAGAAGGAGTCACTGGAGCGCTGGTTCGCCAAAATCACCCTGGCCCAGAGCTGCTACGGGCACTTCTACATCGAGCACAACCGCGGCCACCACGTGCGGGTGGCCACTCCGGAGGACCCGGCGTCCGGCCGCTTCGGCGAGACGTTATGGGAGTTCCTGCCGCGCAGTGTCGTCGGCGGCCTGCGTTCGGCATGGCGCCTGGAGGCGCAGCGGCTGCGGCGCCAGGACAGGAGTCCCTGGAATCCGCGCAACGACGTGCTCAACGCCTGGCTGATGTCGGTGGTGTTCTGGGGTGTGCTGATCGCGGTGTTCGGCCCGGCGCTGATCCCGTTGGTGGTCATTCAGTCCGTATACGCCTGGACCACGTTTGAGACGGTCAACTACCTCGAGCACTATGGGCTACTGCGGCAGAAGACGGCCAACGGCCGTTACGAGCGCTGCGCTCCCGAGCACAGCTGGAACTCCGACCATCTGGTCACCAACCTGTTCCTGTACCACCTGCAGCGGCACAGCGATCATCACGCCAATCCGACCCGGCGCTATCAGACGCTGCGCAGCATCGACGGCTCGCCCAGTCTGCCGTCCGGTTACGCGTCGATGATCACACTGGCCTACTTCCCGCCACTGTGGCGCAAGGTGATGGACCACCGGGTGCTCGCGCACTACGACGGCGACATCACCCGGGTGAACGTGCAACCGCGGCGCCGGCAGCGGATCCTGGCCAAGCACGGGGTGTCGGCATGATGGCCAGCTATCAGTGCCCGGTCTGCGACTACGTCTACGAAGAGGCCAAAGGTGAAGCCAAGGAAGGCTTCCCACCCGGCACGAGCTGGGATCAGATTCCCGACGACTGGTGCTGTCCGGACTGCGCCGTCCGCGAAAAGCCCGACTTCCAACTCGCCCAGAATAGTTAGGAGCAAACAAAGTGAGTGACTACAAGCTCTTTCAGTGCGTGCAGTGCGGCTTCGAGTACGACGAGGCGCTGGGCTGGCCGGAAGACGGCATCGAGCCCGGCACCCGGTGGGACGACATACCCGAGGATTGGAGCTGCCCGGACTGCGGTGCGGCCAAGGCGGACTTCGTGATGGTGGAGGTGGCACGGTCGTGAGCATTACTCTCGCGCCTATGAAGCGGATTCCTTACGCCGAGGCGTCGCGGGCCCTGCTGCGTGACTCGGTGCTGGACGCGATGCGGGATCTGCTACTCACCCGCGACTGGTCGGCGATCACGTTGTCCGACGTGGCCCGCGCCGCGGGCATCAGCCGGCAGACCATCTACAACGAATTCGGCTCGCGGCAGGGCCTGGCGCAGGGCTATGCCCTGCGCCTGACCGATCGCCTGGTCGACATCGTCCATGCCGCGCTCGAGGCCAACGTCGGCAACATCTACGAAGCGTTCCTGCAGGGTTTCCGGGCTTTCTTCGCCGAGTCGGCGGCGGATCCTCTGGTGATTTCGCTGCTCACCGGCGTCGCCAAGCCCGACCTGCTGCAGCTGATCACCACCGACAGCGCACCCATCATCACCCGCGCGTCTTCTCGGCTGTCGGTGGCCTTCACCCAGACCTGGGTGGCCACCACCGATGACGACGCCGCCGTGCTCTCCCGTGCCATCGTCCGGTTGTGCCTGAGCTATGTGTCGATGCCGCCTGAAGCCGACCACGACGTCGCGGCGGACCTGGCGCGGTTGATGACGCCGTTCGCGGAGCGCCACGGGGTCGCCAACATCCCCTGACCGGGGTGGGGCCCGACGGTCGCCGATAAGCAGTGACTAGAGTGGCGGGCGAGCGTAAACAGGCTAAGTAGCTTGAATCCCCCCGAGCCCCGAGACACGGCAAGAAGGATAAGAACACCCCATGACGACGACCGAAAATTCCCTGAGCCCCGACGTTCGTAACGGGATCGACTTCAAGATCGCCGATCTGTCGCTAGCGGAATTCGGCCGCAAGGAACTCGATCTCGCCGAGTATGAGATGCCTGGCCTGATGTCGCTGCGCCGCGAATACGCCGAGGTGCAGCCGCTGACGGGGGCCCGGATTTCGGGCTCGCTGCACATGACCGTGCAGACAGCGGTGCTGATCGAGACCCTGACGTCGTTGGGCGCCGAAGTACGGTGGGCGTCCTGCAACATCTTCTCCACCCAGGACCATGCTGCTGCCGCCGTCGTTGTCGGCCCGCACGGCACGCCCGAAGAGCCCCAGGGTGTACCGGTGTTCGCCTGGAAGGGCGAGTCGCTCGACGAGTACTGGTGGTGCGCCGAGCAGATGCTGACCTGGCCGGACGCCGACAAGCCGGCCAACATGATCCTCGACGACGGCGGCGACGCCACCATGATGGTGCTGCGCGGCATGCAGTACGAGACGGCCGGCGTGGTGCCGCCCGCCGAGGACAACGACTCCGCGGAGTGGAAGGTCTTCCTCGGCGTGCTGCGCAGCCGCTTCGAGACCGACAAGCAGAAGTGGACCAAGATCGCCGAGTCGATCAAGGGCGTCACCGAGGAAACCACCACCGGCGTGCTGCGCCTCTACCAGTTCGCCGCGGCCGGGGACCTGGCGTTCCCGGCGATCAACGTCAACGACTCGGTGACCAAGTCCAAGTTCGACAACAAGTACGGCACCCGGCACTCGCTGATCGACGGCATCAACCGCGGCACCGACGCGCTGATCGGCGGCAAGAAGGTGCTGATCTGCGGCTACGGTGATGTCGGCAAGGGCTGCGCGGAGGCCGTCAAGGGCCAGGGCGCACGGGTTCAGGTCACCGAGATCGACCCGATCAACGCGCTGCAGGCGCTGATGGAGGGTTTCGACGTGGTCACCGTCGAGGACGCCGTCGGCGACGCCGACATCGTCGTGACGTCGACCGGCAATAAGGACATCATCTCGCTGGATCACATGAAGGCGATGAAGGACCACGCCATCCTGGGCAACATCGGCCACTTCGACAACGAGATCGACATGGCGGCGCTGGAACGCTCCGGGGCCACGAAGCTCAACATCAAGCCGCAGGTCGACCTGTGGACCTTCGGTGACAGCGGCAAGTCGATCATCGTGCTGTCCGAAGGCCGGCTGTTGAACCTGGGCAATGCCACCGGACACCCGTCGTTCGTGATGAGCAACAGCTTCGCCAACCAGACCATCGCGCAGATCGAACTGTGGACCAAGAACGACGAGTACGACAACGAGGTGTACCGGCTGCCCAAGCACCTGGACGAAAAGGTGGCCCGCATCCACGTCGAGGCGCTCGGCGGTCAGCTGACCAAATTGACCAAAGACCAGGCCGAATACCTCGGCGTCGACGTCGAGGGTCCCTACAAGCCGGACCACTACCGCTACTGACGGCCGCGGTTGCGCGCGGGTCAAGCCGGCATCGCGTTCGTTCCCGAGCGCTATATCATTTCGTTATTAAATGCGTGGTTAATACCGGATTCTGTTGGGAACCCACAGCCAGTGGGGTTTTTCAAGCCATCACCGCAGGCTCTTAGTACGGCACCCGCAGGCTGGGGAGGCGATGTCTGAGTACGCATTCAAGACCGTCCAATTCGATAACCGAATAGGGTAATCACAGTAGTTGACGACGCCTCGTGCCCGTGCGACCGCTCGGCGCCTACAGTCGTACTTCACTGTCGAATTAACCTGGTGCGCTTTCGATTAGCCGTTCAGCGGCTCAGCGTCTAATTCATGGGGCGATGCCCGACGACACGACGCCCGTCGGGTTAAACCGCCAATTCTCGCGTCGAGTTTTGGATTATTCATCATGGCTATCGGGATACCTTGCGCGCGTTTTCTTCGGCACGCCGCAATTCTTTTGGCTGCGCTCTTCTTCGCCGGCAATGCCTGGCTTATGGGCGCCGTTTGGCCGTCGGCCACTGCACACGCCGACCCCGGCCAAACCGACCAGTTCTACACTCCGCCGCCTCAGCTGCCCGGACAACCTGGCCAGGATATCCGCGAGGAGCCATCGCGGCTCGTGCTCGAGCCGTCTGGCGTAGTCCCCGGCTGGCAGGCGAACGGCACCCGCATCATGTACTCCAGCGGGAGCTGACCAAGCCGACTAAGGACGGTACTGACGGCCTCGGTTGCGCCGGGCGTCGCACCAGCGTGACGCCCGGCCCCGAGGGTCACGCGGAATTGTTATTGAATGCGTGATTAATACCGAATCTTTGGGGGAATCCCCCCCGAGTGTGGGTTCTTCAGGCCATCACCGCGGGCTCTTGGTGCGGCGGCATCCGCCGGCTGGGGAGCTGACGTCCGAGGACGCATTCAAGACCGTCCGAATCGAACCCCGAACAGGGTAATCACAGTCGTTGCCGACGCCTCGTGCCGTGCCACCGCCACGGCGCCAGCAGCTCGTTCTTCGTAATCGAAATAACTTGACGTGCGCTTTCGATTTCGCCGATCAGCGGCTCAGCGTCGAGTTGATCGGGGCAATGCCCGACGGCACGGCGCCCGTCGGGCTCAAGCGCCTGTTCTCGCGTCGAGATCGGATTGTTGTCATGGCCATTGCGATAGCTTGCGCGCGTGTGCTTCGGCATGCCGCGATTCCTGTTGTGGTGCTCTCATTCGCCGGTAATGCCTGGCTGATGGGCGGTGCCTGGCCGCCTGCCACTGCACATGCCGACCCGGGCCAATCCGACGAGTTCTACACGCCGCCGGATCCGCTACCGGGACAACTTGGTGACGACATCCGCGCGGAGCCCATTCCTCAAGTCGCCGACTGGAAGGCGACCGGCACCCGGATCATGTACCGCACTGTCGGTGGCAACGCGACCGCGGTGACCGGCACCTACTTCGAACCGACTGTTCCGTGGCCGGGAAAGGGGCCTCGCCCGCTGATCGCATACGCACCCGGCACCCAGGGTATGGGTCATCAGTGCGCGCCGTCACGCGTGTTCAACCAGGGCATTCATTACTCCGGTGGCCTGGACATCACCTTCGGGTATGAAGAGGTATTCGTCGCGATCCTGGTGTCACGCGGATTTGCCGTCGTCGTCACCGATTACGAAAATCTGGGGACGCCGGGCGTACACACCTACATGGTCCGAGAGGCCCAGGGTCAGGCGCTCCTCGATGCGGCACGCGCAGCCCTGCGCTTGCCCGGGACGTCGCTGGATCCGCATGGGCCGGTGGCACTTTGGGGGTATTCCCAGGGCGGCGCGGCAGCGGCGTCGGCCGCCGAACTGGCGGCTACCTATGCACCGGAGCTCAACATCGTCGGCACCTTCGCCGGGGCGCCACCAGCGGATCTGATCGAGCTGGTGCCCTATGCCGACGGCAGCATTCTGGCTGGAGTTATCGGCTATGTCATCAACGGCATGATCGCCGAATACCCCGAGGTCGCACCGGCGATCCACGAGAAGCTCACCCCCCTCGGTGAGGACATGCTGGCCAAGACGCAGAACGAGTGCGTCACGGAGACCGTGCTCAGGTTCGGCCTTCGTCACCTGCGGCAGTACTTCACCGAAGACCCGCTGCAAATGGTTCAGGAGGAGCCGTTTCACAGTGTGCTTGACCGGCAGCGCATCGGCCGGCTCAGGCCGAATGCGCCGGTGCTGATCGACATCGGCCGCTACGACGCTGCGGTGCCGTGGACCGCGGCCAACCAGATGGGCCGCGACTGGTGCGCTCAAGGTGCCGACATCCAATTCCACACCAACGAGCTGTCGCCATTCATGAATAAGTTGGCGGTCATTCATGGGCTGACCCTGGCGGTGGACGGCGAGATGGCTATGGAGTGGATCGCCGACCGGTTCAACGGCGTGCCGACAACCCCGAACTGCGGCCAATTCTGACGTCCGCTCGCGCGGTGCTGCAGGCAAGTATGCCTGTCGCACGGCGGCGAACGGCACCGCCGTGGCGGATGCGCAATTGAACTCCATGAATCCACGCCCACACTTGCACTGGGCATGTGAAACTGGCCTGCGTACCGAGTGTCCGACATTGGCGTGCGATGGGAGCCAGATGAATTTTTCGGTGTTGCCGCCTGAGGTCAATTCGGCGTTGATGTTCTCCGGTGCGGGTTCCGGGCCGATGGCGGCGGCCGCGGGGGCCTGGAACGGATTGGCCGCTGAGCTGCAGTCTGCGGCAAGCGCGTTTTCCTCGGTGACCTCGGGGCTGGCGTCGCAGTTCTGGCAGGGCTCGGCGGCGCAGGCGATGGCGGGGGTGGCGGCGAAGTACGCCGGATGGTTGAGCGCGGCGGCGACTCAGGCCGAGCAGGTGTCGGGCCAAGCCAACGCGATAGTCGCCGTATTTGACGCCGCGAAGGCCGCGATTGTGCATCCGCTGGAGGTGGCGGCCAATCGCGCGGGGTTGGTGCAGTTGGTGACCTCGAATCTGTTTGGCCAAAATGCGCCGGCGATCGCGGCCGCCGAGGCCGGCTATGAGGCGATGTGGGCCCAGGATGTGGCCGCGATGTCGGGTTATTTCAGCGGGGCGTCGGCGGCGGTCGCGCAGTCGGTCCAGTGGACATCGCAGGGCCTTTACCTGGCCGTCCCCGCCATCATCGGGGGCGGCATCATCAACCTGACCCCCGGCAACTCCGGCACCCTGAACCTGGGCCTCGGCAACGTCGGCAACTTCAATTTGGGCGGCGGAAATACCGGCAATCTCAACCTGGGCGGCGGCAACACCGGCAGTTACAACCTGGGCAGCGGAAATGGGGCTTCGGGAACCGGGCAGTCGATGGCTTTCGGCACCACCTACCCCGCCACCATAGCCAACGGAAACGTCGGCAGCGGCAACTTGGGCAGCTACAACCTGGGCAGCGGAAACATCGGCAACGCAAACTTCGGTAGCGGCAATACCGGCCACACAAACATTGGCAGCGGCAACACCGGCAACTACAACCTGGGCGGCGGGAACACCGGCAACTACAACCTGGGCAGCGGCAACACCGGCAGCACAAACTTTGGCCACGGCAACGGCGGCAACACAAACTTCGGCAGTGGAAACACCGGCAACGCAAACTTCGGCAATGGAAACACGGGCTCTGGAAACTTCGGCAGCGGAAACACCGGCAACACAAACTATGGCACCGGAAACACGGGCAATGCGAACATCGGCTTTGGGAACAATGGTAATAATGACTTCGGTCTTGGGAATACTGGCAGTAACGATTTCTTCTGCTTCGGGGTAAATGGCAGCAATGAGTCGTTCGCCTTTAATTTCAGCGGGCTTTTCAACGGTGGTTCTGGAAACGTTGGCTTGTTCAACTCCGGCAACGATAACCTTGGCTTCTTCAACTCCGGTAACAATAACATTGGCTTCTTCAACTCCGGCGACGGTATGTGGGGCATCGGGAACTCGGGTGTGGGAGTTGGGCCCTTGAGCCTGGAGTTCCATAGCTCGGGCGTTTGGAACACGGGTATCGGAAACTCGGGCTTCCTCAACACCGGCATCGGAAACTCTGGTGGCAGTGTGAGCATGACAAGTCCGACCTATTGGGGACCCGCTGGTAGCACGGGCCTCTTCAACTCGGGCTCCGCCGACACGGGCTTCTTCGACTCGGGCGCCACCAACACGGGCTCCTTTAACTCGGGTTCGGTCAACACGGGCGCCTTCAACGCGGGCTCCACCAACACGGGCTCCTTTAACGCCGGCAACACAAACTGGGGCAACGCCAACGCCGGCAGCATCAACTCGGGCGGCTTCAACTCGGGCGACATAAACTCGGGCTGGCTGAACTCGGGCGCCATCAACACGGGCCTCATTAACGGGGGCAACCTGAACACGGGTCTGGCCAGCGTCATCAATCCCTACGCAAACGACCCCTTTGCCATCTCAATCAAAGGCGCGGGCTTTGACTCGGGCATTTCTAATGACCCGGTCACCGGAACGTATGGCAAAGGGGGCTACTACGAATCGGGCTTCGCAAATCAGGGCATTGGTAACTCGGGCCTTGATTCCGCCGACAACATTGACCAAACCATTACGCCGCCTTCTGGTTTCACGCCTCCCTCGGGGTACCCCGATCACCCTTTCGGTGGGCATCATTGGCTCCTCGGGCTACGAAAACCATGGCAATTACGGTTCCGGCTTCCTGAACGCGGGTGCCAATAGCTCGGGTTACAGAAATACGGGCGGCCTCACCCCGGCAGGCATCGGCCCTGCCTACATGTCGGGATGGGGCAACAACACGGGAGAGTACATCTCCGGGCTACCTCAACGCGGGCACCCTTGCCTCTCTGGCTCCGCCCCCCTCCTCCCCACTTATAACTCGGGCTTGGGGAACCTGGGCAACGACGTATCGGGACTCCTCAATGCGCAGAATGGAGAGTCCGGCCCGTTGCACTGACCCGAAGGTAGTGCGCCGTACCGGGTCTTATGCGCAGCCTCTGTTGAGGGAAGGTTGGCGCGCGCTGGCCCAGGTCCGGCCCGGCGATAGGCTCGCGCGGTGTTGATAGCGATCGAAGGGGTCGACGGCGCCGGCAAGCGGACGTTGTCACACGGGCTGCAACAAGCACTGGAGGCGGCCGGGAAGTCGGTGACCACGCTGGCCTTCCCGCGCTACGGCCAGTCGATCACCGCCGACCTCGCCGCGGAAGCTCTGCACGGCGAGCACGGCGACCTCGCCTCTTCGGTGTACGCGATGGCCATGCTGTTCGCGCTCGATCGCGCCGGCGCGGTGGAGGAGCTCGAGCGGCTGACTCGCGATCATGACGTGGTGATCCTGGATCGCTACGTCGCCTCCAACGCCGCCTACAGCGCGGCACGCCTGCACCAGGACGCGGACGGCGACGCGGTGGCCTGGATACGGAGCATCGAATACCAGCGGCTGGGGTTGCCCGCACCGGACTGGCAGGTGCTGCTCGCGGTGTCCGCCGAACTCGCCGGGCAGCGCGCCCGCAGCCGGGCCGAAAGCGATCCAGGCCGGGCTCGCGACAGCTACGAACGCGACGACGAACTTCAGCAGCGCACCGGCGCGGTCTATGCCGGATTGGCCGCCGCGGGCTGGGGCGGGCGATGGTTGGTCGTCGACGCGGATGTCGATCCGGGACGGTTGGCGGCCACCGTGCTGGGTGACGGGACGGGCAATCGGACCCCATAAGGCCGCCCGGAACACGAATTTAGGGCCATTTTGGGCGTCCGGAACAAGATGCATCCAAGAAACGCCCGTGTGGTGCCTGAGTTTTGTCCCGATCTGGTGACACCATGGACAGTCATGAGGCAAAGGATCTTAGTCGTCGATGACGACGCTTCGCTGGCCGAGATGCTCACCATCGTGCTGCGTGGGGAGGGTTTCGACACGGCAGTCGTCGGCGACGGCACCCAGGCCCTAACCGCAGTGCGTGAGCTGCGTCCCGACTTGGTACTGCTGGACTTGATGCTGCCCGGCATGAATGGCATCGATGTCTGCCGGGTATTGCGTGCCGATTCCGGCGTTCCGATTGTGATGCTGACCGCCAAGACCGACACCGTAGACGTGGTGCTGGGCCTTGAGTCGGGCGCGGACGACTACATCATGAAGCCGTTCAAACCCAAGGAGCTGGTCGCCCGGGTGCGCGCGCGGCTGCGGCGCAACGACGACGAGCCCGCCGAGATGCTGTCCATCGCCGACGTCGAAATCGACGTGCCGGCACACAAGGTGACCCGCAACGGCGAGCAGATCTCCCTGACCCCGCTGGAATTCGACCTACTGGTCGCGCTGGCACGCAAACCCCGGCAGGTGTTTACTCGGGATGTGCTGCTCGAACAGGTATGGGGATACCGTCACCCAGCGGATACCCGCTTGGTGAATGTGCATGTCCAGCGGCTGCGGGCCAAGGTCGAGAAAGACCCGGAGAACCCGACCGTGGTATTGACCGTTCGAGGAGTGGGATACAAGGCCGGACCTCCGTGATCCGCGCCGCTAATGGGGGACGGCGTCATTGATTTGGGGCTCGCGACGGCGCACTCGTAGTCGCTGGGGACGCACTGGCCCCATGACGCGCGGTGTGGGTGCGCTGAGCCGAGTCATGAGCGTTGCCTGGCGCCGATCATTGCAGTTGCGGGTCGTGGCCCTGACCCTTGGCCTTTCGCTGGCCGTAATCTTGGCGCTCGGCTTCGTGTTGACCAGCCAGCTCACCAATCGGGTGCTGGACGTCAAGGTGAAGGCGGCCATCGAGCAGATCGAGCGGGCACGCAGCACTGTCAGCGGGATCGTCAACGGTGAGGAGTCCCGCTCGCTGGACAGCAGCCTGCAGCTGGCCCGCAATACCCTGACCTCGAAAACCGACCCGGCCTCGGCCGTCGGCCTCGCCGGTGCATTCGACGCGGTGCTGATAGTGCCCGGTGACGGTCCGCGCGCCGCGACCACCGCCGGACCCGTCGATCAGGTGCCCAATTCATTGCGCGGGTTCGTCAAGGCAGGGCAGGCGGCCTACCAGTACGCCACGGTGCGGACCGACGGCTTCTCGGGGCCGGCGCTGATCCTCGGGACGCCGACGTCGTCGCGGGTGGCCAACCTGGAGCTGTATCTGATCTTCCCGCTGAAGAACGAGCAGGCCACGGTCGCGCTGGTGCGCGGCACGATGGCCACCGGCGGCCTGGTGCTGCTGGTCCTGTTCGCGGGCATCGCCGTGTTGGTATCCCGCCAGGTGGTGGTGCCGGTACGGTCGGCGTCGCGGATCGCCGAGCGGTTCGCCGAAGGGCATCTGTCCGAACGGATGCCGGTGCGCGGTGAAGACGACATGGCCCGGCTGGCGGTGTCGTTCAACGACATGGCGGAAAGCTTGTCGCGGCAGATCACTCAGCTCGAGGAGTTCGGTAATCTGCAACGCCGCTTCACTTCCGACGTCAGCCACGAACTGCGCACGCCGTTGACCACCGTGCGGATGGCCGCCGACTTGATCTACGACCACAGCTCCGACCTCGACCCCACGCTGCGGCGCTCCACCGAGCTGATGGTCAGCGAGCTGGACAGGTTCGAGACGCTGCTCAACGACCTGCTGGAGATCTCCCGGCACGACGCCGGGGTGGCCGAGTTGTCCGTCGAGGCGCTCGATCTGCGGAGCACGGTGCAAAAGGCGCTGAGCAATGTGGGGCACCTGGCCGAGGAGGCCGGTATCGAGCTGCTGGTGGACATGCCCGAACACGAGGTGATCGCCGAGGTCGACGCGCGCCGGGTGGAGCGGATTTTGCGCAATCTGATCGCAAACGCCATCGACCACGCCGAGCACAAACCGGTGCGGATCCGGATGGGCGCCGATGAGGACACGGTTGCCGTCACCGTCCGCGACTACGGGGTCGGGCTGCGCCCCGGCGAAGAGAAGCTGGTGTTCAGCCGGTTCTGGCGGTCGGACCCGTCGCGGGTGCGGCGGTCCGGCGGCACCGGGCTCGGTTTGGCAATCAGCATCGAGGATGCCCGGCTGCACCAGGGCCGGCTGGAGGCATGGGGCGAACCCGGCGAGGGCGCGTGCTTCCGGCTGACGCTTCCCCTGTTCCGCGGCCACAAGGTGACGACCAGCCCGTTGCCCATGAAGCCGATTCCGCAACCCGTGCAGCACGCCAGCCAACCGGCTGCCGCCGAGCGCCGCGAGCATCCGCGTCATCGTGAGCACGCCGACAGGAGCGGGTGATGCGGCGGCTGCTGACCATAGTGCGGCTGTGGTGCGTGGCCGTGCTGTTCGCGGGCTGTGCGGGAGTTCCGACCTCGTCGGCCCCGCAAGCCATCGGCACCATCGACCGGCCGGCACCGACGAATCTGCCCAAGCCCACCCCGGGCATGGATCCCGACGTGTTGCTGCGCGAATTCCTCAAGGCCACCGCGGATCCGGCCAACCGCCACCTGGCGGCGCGGCAGTTCCTCACCCAGTCGGCATCCAACGCTTGGGACGACGCCGGTAGCGCGCTGCTGATCGACCACGTGGTGTTCGTCGAAACCCGTGCCGCCGAACGTGTTTCGGCGACCATGCGGGCAGATATCCTGGGCTCGCTGTCTGATTTGGGGGTGTTCGAGACGGCAGAGGGCGTGCTGCCGGACCCGGGTCCCATCGAATTGGTCAAGACGGCGGGCGGGTGGCGAATCGACCGCCTGCCCAACGGGGTCTTCCTGGACTGGCAGCAGTTTCAGTCGACCTACAAGCGCAACACGTTGTACTTCGCCGACCCGACCGGTAAGACCGTGGTTCCCGATCCGCGCTACGTCGCGGTTTCCGACCACGATCTGTTGGCCACCGAGCTCATCTCCAAACTACTGGCGGGTCCACGACCGGAGATGGCGCACGCGGTGCGCAATCTGCTCGCACCGCCGCTGCGCCTGCGCGGGCCGGTGACCCGGGCCGACGGCGGCAAGAACGGGATCGGCAGCGGCTACGGCGGTGCGCGCATCGATCTGGAGAAACTGTCCACCACCGATCCGCACAGCAGGCAATTGCTTGCCGCGCAGATCATCTGGACGCTGGCCAGGGCTGACATCCGAGGGCCGTATGTGATCAACGCCGACGGCGCCCCACTGGATGACAGGTTCGCCGAGGGGTGGACCACATCCGATGTCGCGGCCACCGACCCGGGCGTCGCCGACGGTGGGGGTGCCGGGGTGCATGCGCTGGTGAACGGGTCACTGGTGGCGCTGGACGGGCAGCACATCGTCCCGCTGCCCGGGGCGTTCGGGCGGATGCCGGACCAGGCCGGCGCCGCGTTGTCCCGCGGCGGGCGTCAGGTGGCGTCCGTGGTGGTCCTGCGACGCGGCGCCCCGGATATGGCGGCGTCGCTGTGGATCGGTGATCTTGGCGGTGAGGCGGTCCAGTCCGCCGATGGGCACAGCGTGTCGCGCCCCAGCTGGTCGCTCGACGACGCGGTGTGGGTGGTGGTGGATTCCAATAACGTGCTGCGGGCGATTCAGGAGCCTGCGTCGGGGCAACCCGCGCGTATTCCGGTGGATTCCGTCGCTGTGGCCAGCCGGTTCCCGGGGCCGATCACCGACCTGCAGCTGTCCCGGGATGGGACTCGGGCCGCAATGGTTATCGGCGGGCAGGTGATCCTCGCCAGTGTCGAGCAGACGCAGGCCGGACAGTTCGCGCTGACCTACCCGCGCCGGCTGGGCTTCGGGCTGGGCACCTCGGTGGTGTCGTTGTCCTGGCGGACCGGTGACGACATCGTGGTCACCCGCACCGATGCCGAGCATCCGGTTTCGTATGTGAACATCGACGGGGTGAACTCCGACGCGCCGGCCCGCGGTCTGGCGATCCCGCTGTTCGCGATCGCGGCGAATCCGTCGACGGTTTACGTCTCGGCTCCGCAAGGGCTGCTGCAATATTCGGCGTCGGTTGCCGAGAGCCAGCAGGGCTGGTCGGAGGTCGTGGGGTTGATGGTGCCCGGGGCGGTGCCGGTTTTGCCCGGCTAAGTGGCTGACTGCGCTTGCCTCAGCGATTACCCTCGCAGTGAGGAGGCGCTGCGGATGTCGCCCAGAGTTCCCCGGCTGCGTTGGGATGATCCCTTTGGCGCGTTAGAGATGCTGGGTTCGTTGTGGTCGTCGACGGGACTGCCGCTGATTGCGGCGGGAGCCGCCCAGGCCGCCGCGATGCCTTACAAGACGCTGTTCATTGCGCTTCAACAGCTGCTGATCGGCAAGGAAATCAAGGTGCGGGCGGGGGAGCACGATGTGGTGCTCACCGTCACCGAGTTCGAATCTGCGCTGGACCCACGCGAGTTGGCTGTCGGTCAGCTAGGCCAGGTCCGGGTCGCCGCACGCGACATCACCTGGGACCAGCACCACCTGCAGCACGCCGTGGCCGTGCTGCACAATGTGCATCTTCGTCCCGGCGTGCCACCGGTGATAGTGGCCGCGCCGGCGGACTTGACCGCGACACTGCCGGGAAAGGTCGTCGACGACGCACTGAAACAGGCGGCGCCGCATCTGCGCACCGCGTTGGGCGCCGACGGGACGGCTCGGCTGCAGTGGGCGCGCCGACCCGGCCTGGGCGGTGTGGAAGTAGGAGTCGACGTGGTGGGGACGACGTTGTGGCTGCGACCGTCCGCGGTGGTGACCGGGCAACGGCGCTGGACACTGCCCACGCGAACTCCGTCCTACCCGGTGCCGCTGCCCGACCTGCCGCATGGGCTGTTGGTCACCGACGTCAGCCTGGGCTCGGATTCTTTGCAGGTGTCCGGCGTGCTGCCGCAATGGCGCATGGAGTTGCCGCTGCGCAATCTCGAAGAGATCATCAGCCAGTTGAGCCAGGGCATCTTCAGCATTGTCTGGCCCCTTTAGCCGCTAGTGTCGGCCCCTGTCGGCCCCAGTCGGCACACTTATGGCGTGTTCGACCTGATCCTGCCGCTGGAATGCGGCGGCTGCGGGGCGCCGTCGACCCGTTGGTGCGACGCCTGCGCCGCAGAGTTGTCCGTGGCCACCGACCAGCCACATGTGGTGAACCCCCGGGTCGACCCGCAGGTGCCGGTGTTCGCGCTCGGCCGTTATGCCGGCGCCCGTCGTCAGGCGATCCTGGCGCTGAAGGAGCACGGTCGCGGCGACCTCGTCGCACCGCTGGCGCACGCGTTGGCCGCCGGTGTCCACCGGCTACTGGCCTGGGGCATGGTCGAGACCCCGCTGACGATCGTGCCCGCGCCGACGCGGCGTTCGGCGGCGCGGCGGCGCGGAGGTGACCCGGTCACCCGCATGGCAGTCAGAGCGATCGCCGGGCACCCGGACATCGCCGTCGTCCCGGCATTGCGGATGAAGGCGTTGGTCCGCGACTCGGTGGGCTTGGGCACCTCTGCCCGCGAGCGCAATGTCGCGGGCCGGGTGCTGCTGCGGGACCGGCGGCCCTGGCGCCCGGGTGCCCCCCTGGATGCAGAAGTGGTGATCGTCGACGACATCGTCACCACCGGGGCGACGGCGCGCGAATCCGTGCGGATCCTGCGGGCCGGCGGGATCCGGGTGGCCGCCGTATTGGCGCTCGCGGCCGCGTAACCGGGCAGGGCGGTAAAAACCGTGAATCCGCTGTGAAGACGTGAAGAACTCGCAACAGCTCTGCGAAATTGGTGGCACGGCGGGGCAAACACGGGCTAACGTCGAGAACAACCTTCAACAACTCTGGTCACGATTTCCCAGGTTGAGACCCATCGCGGAAGGGGGTGAGATTTCGGCACCTTGCACCGGCGGGCTGCCTGCGGCGGTGACGTTTCGGCCAACCGCTCCCAACCTCGTCGGTGCGTCTTAATTCAAAACGCGCAGGCCGCGTGTGACGTGAAAAGAGAAACGAGTTGTCACGTATGTCAAGGCTAACCGTGGATTCCGATCAGGTTTTGGACCAAATACCAAGCGACACCGACGAGCAGGTCCAACCGATAAACGCAGAGATAGTGTTCAAAGGCCGCAACGTCGAGATCCCCGATCACTTCCGCATCTATGTCGCGCAGAAGCTCGCCCGTCTGGAACGGTTCGATCGAACTATCTACCTGTTCGACGTCGAACTCGATCATGAACGTAACCGTCGCCAACGCAAGGCCTGTCAGCGTATTGAGATCACCGTGCGGGGGCGCGGGCCGGTGGTCCGCGGCGAGGCCTGCGCCGACAGCTTCTATGCCGCGCTCGAGTCGGCGGTAGTCAAGCTGGAGAGCCGGCTGCGCCGTGGCAAGGACCGGCGCAAAGTGCACTACGGCGACAAGACCCCGGTTTCGCTGGCCGCGGCCACGGCGCTGGTACCGCCACCGGAGAAGGCGTTCAACGCCGAAGCCGCGGAGCCGCACCAACACGACGGCGCGGAACCGAACCACGAGCCGGGGCGGGTCGTGCGCACCAAAGATCACCCGGCCAAGCCGATGTCGGTGGATGACGCGCTCTACGAGATGGAGCTCGTCGGGCACGACTTCTTTTTGTTCTACGACAAGAACACGGAAAAGCCGTCGGTGGTCTACCGGCGGCATGCCTACGACTATGGCCTGATCCGACTGGCCTGACCGGTCCTCAGGCGGCGACCCGCCGCGCCCGGCGGTGCCGCGCTTGCGATCGCCGCTGCGGCGGCCACCACGAGGTCGTCACCTACGATGGGAGTCGCCTAGTCAAACAGACTCCTGCCAACAGGGGAACATCCCAAAGGGGACAACACCGTGCTGTCGAAGTTGCTGCGCCTTGGTGAAGGTCGCATGGTCAAGCGCCTCAAGCGGGTGGCCGACTATGTCAACACGTTGTCCGACGACATCGAGAAACTCAGCGATGCCGAGCTGAGGGCCAAGACCGACGAGTTCAGGCAGCGGCTGACCGACGAGAAAACCCAGAAACCCTCGACGACCTGCTGCCCGAGGCGTTCGCCGTAGCCCGCGAGGCCGCTTGGCGGGTGCTCGACCAGCGGCCGTTCGACGTGCAGGTGATGGGTGCGGCCGCGCTGCACCTGGGCAACGTCGCGGAGATGAAGACCGGTGAAGGTAAGACCCTGACCTGCGTGTTGCCCGCCTACCTCAACGCGCTGGCCGGCAACGGCGTGCACATCGTCACCGTGAACGACTACCTGGCCAAACGCGACAGTGAGTGGATGGGTCGCGTGCACCGCTTCCTCGGGCTGCAGGTCGGGGTGATCCTGGCGACCATGACGCCCGACGAACGCCGGGTGGCCTACAACGCCGACATCACCTACGGCACCAACAACGAGTTCGGCTTCGACTACCTGCGCGACAACATGGCGCATTCGCTCGACGACCTGGTGCAGCGCGGGCATCACTACGCCATCGTCGACGAGGTCGACTCCATCCTGATCGACGAGGCCCGCACCCCGCTGATCATCTCCGGTCCCGCCGACGGTGGCTCCAACTGGTACACCGAGTTCGCCCGGTTGGCGCCGCTGATGGAAAAAGACACCCACTACGAGGTCGACCTGCGTAAGCGCACCATCGGCGTGCACGAACTCGGCGTGGAGTTCGTCGAAGACCAGCTCGGCATCGACAACCTCTACGAGGCGGCCAACTCCCCGCTGGTCAGCTACCTCAACAACGCGCTGAAGGCCAAGGAGCTGTTCACCCTCGACAAGGACTACATCGTGCGCGACGGCGAGGTGCTCATCGTCGACGAGTTCACCGGTCGCGTGCTCATCGGTCGCCGCTACAACGAAGGCATGCACCAGGCCATCGAGGCCAAGGAGCACGTCGAGATCAAGGCCGAGAACCAGACGCTGGCCACCATCACGCTGCAGAACTACTTCCGGCTCTACGAAAAGCTCGCCGGCATGACCGGTACCGCGCAGACCGAGGCCGCCGAGCTGCACGAGATCTACAAGCTCGGCGTGATCAGCATCCCGACCAACAAAGAGATGATCCGCACCGACCAGTCCGACCTCATCTACAAGACCGAGGAAGCCAAATACATCGCGGTGGTCGACGACGTCGCCGAGCGCTTCGAGAAGGGCCAGCCGGTGCTGATCGGCACCACCAGCGTGGAGCGCTCGGAGTATCTGTCGCGGCAGTTCACCAAGCGGCGCATCCCGCACAACGTGCTCAACGCCAAGTACCACGAGCAAGAGGCGGCCATCATCGCCGAAGCGGGCCGCCGCGGCGGCATCACCGTCGCCACCAACATGGCCGGCCGCGGTACCGACATCGTGCTGGGCGGCAACGTCGACTTTCTGACCGACCTGCGGTTACGCGCCCGTGGTCTGGATCCGGTGGAGACTCCCGACGAGTACGACGAGGCCTGGCACGAGGAGCTGCCGATCGTCAAGGAGGAGGCCGCCGCAGAGGCCAAGGAAGTGATCGAAGCCGGCGGGCTGTATGTGTTGGGCACCGAACGCCACGAGTCGCGGCGCATCGACAACCAGCTGCGCGGCCGGTCCGGCCGGCAGGGGGACCCCGGCGAGTCGCGCTTCTATTTGTCGCTGAGCGACGAGCTCATGCGCCGGTTCAACGGCGCCATGCTCGAGGTGATGCTCAACCGGCTCAATCTTCCCGACAATGTGCCGATCGAACACAACATGGTCACCCGCGCGATCAAGAGCGCGCAGACCCAGGTCGAGCAGCAGAACTTCGAGGTCCGCAAGAACGTCCTCAAGTACGACGAGGTGATGAACCAGCAGCGCAAGGTGATCTATGCCGAGCGGCACCGCATCCTCGAAGGCGAGAACCTGCAGGAGCAGGCCGTAGCGATGCTCGTCGACGTCATCACCGCCTACGTCGACGGGGCGACCAGCGAAGGCTATGCCGAGGACTGGGATCTGGGCGCATTGTGGACGGCGCTCAAGACGCTGTACCCGGTCGGGATCGAGCACGAGACGCTGACCCGGCGCGACAACGACTCCGAGCGCGACGACCTCACCCGCGAGGAGTTGCTCGACGCGTTGCTCAAAGACGCCGAACGTGCTTATGCCGCAAGGGAAACCGAACTCGAGGAAATGGCCGGCGAGGGCGCGATGCGCCAGCTGGAACGTAACGTGTTGCTCAACGTCATCGACCGTAAGTGGCGCGAGCACCTCTACGAGATGGATTACCTCAAGGAGGGCATCGGACTGCGTGCGATGGCGCAGCGCGATCCGTTGACGGAGTACCAGCGCGAGGGCTTTGACATGTTCACGGCCATGCTCGACGGGATGAAAGAGGAGTCGGTCGGCTTCTTGTTCAACGTCACCGTGGAGACGGTGCCCGCCCCGCAGGTGGCCCCGGTCGAAGAACCGGAAGGGCTCAAGGAATTCGCGACCGCCGCGGCCGCCGAGCAGGATGACACCAGCGACGCGCCCGCTCCGCCTCGCGCAGAGGCGCCGGCTACCTTGCGCGCCAAGGGTATTGACAACGAGGCGCCCGCCCTGACCTATTCCGGCCCGTCCGAGGACGGCTCGGCGGCGGTGCAGCGCAACGGCGGCGACCCGAAAAAACGCGCAAGACGCCCGCCGGGGTGCCAGGCGGGGCGAGTCGGCGCGAGCGCCGGGCCGCCGCGCGGCAGCAAGGGCGCGGTGCCAAACCACCGAAATCGGTGAAGCGCCGTTAGGTTGGGCGAGCAGACGCAAAAGCACCCGAAAATCGCTATTTTTGGGTGCTTTTGCGTCTGCTCGCCCTGCTCGCCCCACCCGGGACTAGTCAAAAATGACTAGGGGCCTCCGCGCGAAGTTGAGGCAAATGACCTATATGCGAACACGCCTGTGCGGCAGACAATCAGGTCATGAAGCGCTACTTGATCATCGTTTACGGCGTGCTGGGTTACGCGCTGTTCCTGCTGACCTTCCTGTATCTGGTTGGCTTCGTCGGCGCCATCGTGGTGCCACGCACCGTCGACCAAGGAATCGCGGGGCCGATCGGAGCGGCGGTCGCGGTCAACGTGGCCCTGCTTGCGGTGTTCGGCCTCCAGCACAGTGTCATGGCGCGCCCGGCGTTCAAACGCTGGTGGACGCGATTCGTCCCGCAATCGATTGAGCGCAGCACCTATGTGTGGCTGACGAATGCCGCGCTGCTACTGCTGTATTGGCAGTGGCGAACCATGCCGGCGGTGGTGTGGCAGGTGGGACTGCCGGCCGGGCGCCTGGCAGTCTGGGTGCTGTTCTGGCTCGGCTGGGCGATCGCCCTGGTCTCGACATTTTTGGTCAGTCACTTCGACCTGTTCGGCCTTCGGCAGGTGTATTTGGCGTGGCGGGGAAAGCCTTACACCGACATCGGTTTTCGTATCGGGCTGCTCTACCGGCTGGTGCGCCACCCGCTGATGCTGGGTTTCCTCATCGCGTTCTGGGCGGCGCCCACCATGACCGCAGGGCACCTGCTGTTCGCGATCGGCATGACGGGCTACATCCTGATCGCCATACAGCTGGAAGAGCGCAACCTGGTGGCGGCGATCGGCGATCAATACCGCAACTACCGCAGTGAGGTGCCGATGCTGGTGCCCCTAACCCGCAAGTCACGCCGGCCACGCCGGCGCGGGGCCGGAACTCATGGGGCCGAGAACCATGGGGCCGAAACCGTTGGGGCCGGACCGGTTTCGGGCTAACCCTCGAGCAGCGTCGCGATCCGCTCCAGGCTGGCGCGCATGCCCTCCTCGGTCAGTTTCGGCATCGAACCGCTGGTGATCATCCACTTCTGCTTGTCCTGGGACACATCCCAGGTCTCGCGCACCAGCGTGCCGCCCTGGTCTGCTGGGGCCGGGCTCAGCTCGTAACGCCAGATGCGGCCACCGACCACACCGCCCATGCCGGTGGTCTGCCAGGCGATGCGGCGGTCGGGCTCGTACTCGATGACCGTGTTGCTGGTGCGGTAGGGGATGAACAGCGTTTCCTTGCGGCCCCGCATCGCCATCCCGAATTTCGCGCCCATCGACAGCGGCACCGATTGCTGCGTAGCGTGATTCACCGAATTCGAACCGTCGAAACTGGCATGTTTGCCCGCGTCGGCCAGTAGCGCGAAAATCTTGTCGGGCGATGTCTTGATGACTCGCTCGACGCTGACTGTGTTCCCGTCCATCGGCCAACCCTATCGCTGCTTAGTAGCTATGAGTATCTTGCGGATATGGATGTCAAGGAGGTGCTGCTGCCCGGCGTCGGCCTGCGCTACGAGTTCACCAGCCATAAAGGTGAGCACATCGGCATCATCGCGCGGCGCAGCGGCGACTTCGAGGTCGTCCTGTATGCCCGCGAGGATCCGGATCTGGCCCGACCCGTGTTTCAGCTCAGCGACGAAGAGGCCGACGCGGTGGCCCAGATTCTCGGCGCTCCGCGGATCGCCGAGCGCTTCACCGAACTGACCCGTGAGGTGCCCGGTCTCGAGGCAGGCCAAGTCCACGTCACGTCCGGCAGCCCGTTCGTCGACCGGCCGCTGGGCGAGACCCACGCCCGCACCCGCACCGGCGCGTCGATCGTCGCGATCGTGCGCGACGAGGACGTGCTCGCCTCGCCGGGCCCGTCTGAGACGTTGCGAGTGCGAGATGTCCTGATCGTGATCGGCACCGAAGAAGGCATCGCCGGGGTCGAGCAGATCCTCGATAAGGGCTGAACCGTGGAGGTTTCGAGGGCGCTGCTATTCCAGCTCGGCGCCCTCCTGGCCACCCTGGCCGTGCTGGGCGCCGTCGCGCGCCGTTTCGCGTTGTCCCCGATACCGGTGTACCTGGTGGCGGGCCTGTCGCTCGGCAAGGGCGGCCTCCTGCCGGTGGCCGCCGCCGGTGAGTTCATCACCACGGGTGCGCCAATCGGCATCGTGCTGCTGTTGCTGACCCTGGGTCTGGAATTCTCCGCGACCGAATTCGCCAGCAGCCTGCGCCATCACCTGCCATCGGCCGGCGTCGACATCCTCCTCAACGCCACGCCTGGCGCGGTGGCCGGCTGGCTACTGGGGTTGGACGGCGTCGGCATCCTCGCTTTGGCCGGCGTCACCTACATCTCTTCGTCGGGTGTTATCGCGCGCCTGCTCGAGGACCTGCGCCGGCTCGGCAACCGGGAAACGCCGTCGGTGTTGTCGGTGCTGGTGCTCGAGGACTTCGCGATGGCCGGCTACCTGCCGCTGTTCACGGTGCTGGCGTCGCGCGGTAGCTGGCTGGAGGCCGTCGGCGGCATGGCCGCAGCGATCGCCGCGCTGCTCGCGGCGTTTGCCGCCTCGTATCACTGGGGCCATCACGTCGGCCGGCTGGTAGAGCACCCCGACTCCGAGCAGCTGTTGCTGAGGGTGCTGGGCATCACCCTGATGGTGGCCGCGCTGGCCGAGACATTGCACGCGTCAGCGGCCGTTGGTGCCTTCCTGGTCGGCCTGACCCTGACCGGGGATACCGCGGCTCGGGCACGCAAAGTGCTAAGCCCCCTGCGTGATCTGTTCGCCGCGATTTTCTTCCTGGCGATCGGACTTTCGGTCGACCCGAAGGGGCTGCTTCCGATGCTTCCGGTGGCCCTGGCGTTGGCGGTGGTCACCGCTGCGACCAAGGTGCTCACCGGGATGTTCGCCGCCCGGCGCGACGGCGTGGCGCGGCGCGGGCAGCTGCGCGCCGGCACGGCACTGATCGCCAGGGGCGAGTTCTCCCTGATCATCATCGGCTTGGTCGGCACGTCGATCCCCACGGTCGCGGCGCTGGCGACGTCGTACGTCTTCATCATGGCGATCGCCGGGCCGGTGCTGGCTCGCTACACCGGGGGGCCTCTACCGGCGAGTGCCTGAGCGCCGCTAACCGATGTGCAGGGCGACCACCAGCCACCGGCTTCGGTCGTTTCGGCTGGCCGGTCGTGGTGCACCTGTTCCACGCGGCAGGCGATGGCGTGGATTCGGTCCCCGCGA
The DNA here is from genome assembly GCA_963840045.1 of uncultured Actinomycetota bacterium. Taxonomy (GTDB): domain Bacteria; phylum Actinomycetota; class Actinomycetes; order Mycobacteriales; family Mycobacteriaceae; genus Mycobacterium. The sequence continues at coordinate 201,277 of CAWIXL010000004.1, forward strand.
CTGTAGGAGCCGAAAACCTCGGCAGCGGTTTCCGGATCGGCGCGCCCAGCCGGCTGCAGCCGCAGTCGACGCAGGACCGCGGTGCCTGGGTGTTCGGCCGCTGAACCGGTGACGGTCCGGCCGACCGAGAGCACGGATTCGACGAGGCTGGCTGCCAACAGGGGCCGCAGCTGGGCCACCGGACGACGGCGATCGATGACTTCCAGCACTCGGCGCAGAGCGGCGTCGGCGAAGACGGCCGCCTCGCGCATCGACGCGGACATGACCGCGGCACTTGCCGCCTCGGCCTGCCGGCGGGGCGTGCTCGGGATGCGACGCCGCAACACCGCGTGGGATGATTGGCGGCATTGCGCAACGTTTCGCGGCAAGCTCTGTCTCGGAGGCTCGTACTCCACGACGGGCATGACGGCGAAACCGTCGCGGCGGGGCGGGCTCACGCTAGGGCCAGTGGTCAACGGGGCACTCTCCAAGTCATCGATCAAAGAACGGGGAGCCTGCTGGAGAGTGGCAGACATTTGTTTGCAACCGTTTTCGCTTGCCGGACATCATCGCACAATCGAGCGTTGCGCGTACCCGCGCCGCGATGCGCCCGAGATGACGGTTACCGTGGGCGAGAACATAGGTGGACACAACAATCGACCCGCAACGAATCGACAAAGGAGGACGGGGCCGCAATGGTGACCCGGTTGTCCCCAGCGGACACGTCCTTCTATCGGCTGGAGAACACGGCCACCCCGATGTACGTCGGATCGGTGTCGATTCTGCGCCGTCCGCGGGCCGGATTGAGCTATGAGACGCTGCTGGCCACCGTCGAGACAGCGGCTCGCTCAGATACCGCGGTACCGGCAGAAGGTCCGCGAAGTCAAAGTCGGGATGGCCAGGCCGGTGTGGCTCGACGATCCCGACTTCGACATCACCTATCACGTCAGGCGCTCGGCATTGCCGTCGCCGGGCAGCGACGAGCAGCTGCACGAACTGATCGCGCGGCTGGCGGCGCGACCGCTGGATAAGTCCAGGCCGTTATGGGAGATGTATCTGGTCGAGGGGCTGACCAAGAACCGCGTCGCCGTGTACACCAAGTCGCACCAGGCGCTGATCAACGGCATGACCGCGCTGGAAATCAACCACGTCATCGCCGATCGCAACCGTCGTCCGCCACCGTTTCCCGAAGACATCTGGATTCCGGAGCGCGACCCCGGCGGCACCCGGCTGTTGCTGGGCGCGGTCGCGGACTGGGTGGGGCGCCCGGGTGCGCAAATGCAGGCTGTCGGGTCCGCGATGGCGGGGCTGGTGACGAACTCCGGGCAACTCATCGACGCCGGTCGCCGGTTTGTCGATGTGGCCCGCACTCTGGCGCGCGGCACCGCGCCGAGCAGCCCGCTCAACGCCACCGTCTCGCGTAATCGGCGGTTCACGGTTGCCCGCGGCAGCCTTGAGGACTACCGGCTGGTGCGGGCGCGCTACGACTGCGACGTCAACGACGTGGTGCTGGCGGTAATAGCCGGGGCGTTGAGCAACTGGCTGATGTCGCGCGGTGAAGGGCTGGCGCCGACCGCGACGATTCGGGCGATGGCGCCGCTATCGGTGTATCCGGACGACCAACTTGACTCGAGTGGCCCGGGTCAGGCGATCAGCCAGGTGACACCGTTCCTGGTTGACCTGCCGGTGGGGGAGGGCAATGCGGTGGTGCGCTTGTCGCAGATCGCGCACGCCACCGAATCCAACCCGACCGCCGCCAGCCTGGTCGACGCCAGGACCATCGTCACGCTGTCGGGCTTTGCGCCACCCACCCTGCACGCCATGGGTATTCGGGTCGCCAGCACCTTTTCCGCGCGGTTGTTCAATCTGTTGATCACCAATGCCCCCGGAGCTCAGTCGCAGATGTTCATCGCCGGCACCAAGCTGCTGGAGACCTACGCGGTGCCGCCACTGCTGCACAACCAGGCGCTGGCCATCAGCGTGACGTCGTATAACGGCATGCTCTATTTCGGAATCAATGCCGACCGTGATGCGATGAGCGATGTCGACATGCTGCCGGGCATGTTGGGCCAAGCCCTCGATGAGCTGGTGGAAGCTTCTCGCTAAGTGTTCGGGGTCAAAATTCCTGCGTAGGGCTACCATTCGTTGATGTGAGCACCGCGACAAATGATGGCGCGCCGCCGAAGGCGAACAAAAAGAAATCGTCACTGAAGATCCCCGACGACGTCTACCAAGCCGAATTATTCCGGCTGCAAACGGAATTCGTAAAATTACAGGAGTGGGTACGGCATTCCGGCGCGCGTCTGGTGGTGATCTTCGAGGGCCGTGACGCCGCCGGCAAGGGCGGTGCTATCAAACGGATCACCGAATACCTCAGCCCCCGCGTCGCCCAGATCGCCGCATTGCCGGCGCCCAACGATCGGGAGCGCGGTCAGTGGTACTACCAGCGCTATATCGCGCATCTGCCCGCCAAGGGGGAGATCGTGCTGTTCGATCGGTCCTGGTACAACCGCGCCGGCGTCGAGAAAGTCATGGGATTCTGTACGCCGCAAGAGTATGTGCTGTTTTTGCGGCAGACGCCACTCTTCGAGCAGATGCTGATCGACGACGGGATTCTGCTGCGCAAATATTGGTTCTCGGTGTCCGATGCGGAACAGCTGCGCCGATTCAAGGCGCGTCAGAACGATCCGCTCCGGCAATGGAAACTGAGCACGATGGATTTGGAATCGGTGTATCGCTGGGAGGATTATTCGCGCGCCAAAGACGAGATGATGGTGCACACCGACACGCCGGTCAGCCCCTGGTATGTCGTGGAATCCGACACCAAGAAGCGCGCGCGGCTTAACATGATGGCCCACCTGCTGTCCACGATCAACTTCGAGGAAGTTGAGGTTCCCAAGGTCAAGCTGCCGGCGCGGCCGGTGGTGAGTGGAAATTACCAGCGCCCGCCACGGGAGCTGGCTACGTACGTCACCGACTATGTGGCGACGCTGATCGGATGATGCAGGTCTACATCCCGGCCACGCTGGCCATGCTGCAGCAACTCGTCGCCGAGGGCTCGCTGTGGCCGATCAGCGGCACCGCATTCGCGGTGACGCCGACGTTGCGTGAGGCCTATGCCGAGGGCGACGACGACGAGCTCGGCGAGGTGGCGCTGCAAGAGGCGGCGCTCGCGTCGCTGCGCCTGCTGGCGGCCGAGTCGGGCCCCGCGACCCGGCGCCCGACGCCCTGCCGCCGCGGCGTGCGGTGCTGGCCGCGCAGGTCGACGACGTGACGTACCGTCCGGATCTCGACGACGCCGTGGTCAGGCTCGGCGCGCCCGTCACGATCGATGACGTCGTCGCCGCGTACGTCGACAACGCCGGCGCTGAACCGGCCGTCACCGCGGCGATGGCGGTAATCGATGCCGCTGACCTCGGCGATGAGGACGCTGACCTGACTGTCGGTGACGCCCAGGACCATGATCTGGCCTGGTATGCCAACCAGGAGCTGCCTTTCCTGCTCGACCTGCTGTAAATCGAGGCTCCGCGCCCGCCGAGCCTGCGCTCATGGCGCCGACCCTGTAACCAGGGCTAGGGTTTTCGAATTTTCACGCCCTGGCTGCAGTCTCGGCGCGATTGCTCCGCTGTAAACGGATTTGGCGCGGCATTTGTGACGCATTCCGAGCCCCGGAGGTCTGGATACGGTACCGTAGGTTACGGTACCGTAGCTTCTATTGGACGGGCCTGGAACCTTGAGCGGAAGCCAAAGGCCGCATCGTGAGCAGGAGCTTCCAGATGAGCAAAAAATACGCGCCGATCACCGCCAATGTCGTCGATACCAAGCGGGCGACGGTCGCCGGAGCGGACCGGCATCCCGGCTGGCACGCGCTGCGTAAAATTGCCGCGCGCATGACTACGCCCCTGTTGCCGGACGACTACCTGCATCTGGCCAATCCGCTGTGGTCCGCCCGCGAACTGCGGGGCCGCATCCTGGAGGTCCGCCGGGAGACAGAAGACTCCGCCACCCTGGTCATCCAACCGGGCTGGGGCTTCAGCTTCGACTACCAGCCCGGCCAGTACATCGGGATCGGGCTGCTCGTCGAGGGGCGCTGGCGCTGGCGTTCGTATTCGCTGACATCGACCCCGGCTGGGATATCCGGGTCCGGGTCGCCACGGACGGTCACGATCACCGTCAAGGCAATGCCCGAAGGCTTCTTGTCCACCCACCTGGTGGCCGGTGTGGCAGCCGGGGACCATCGTGCGACTGGCCGCACCCCAGGGCAATTTCGTGCTGCCCGAACCGGCGCCGGGATCGATTCTGTTCCTCACCGCTGGATCGGGGATCACCCCAGTGATGTCTATGCTCCGGACGTTGTTGCGCCGCAATCAAATTGGCGATATCACACACCTGCATTCGGTACCCACCGAGGCTGAAGTGATGTTTGCCACCGAGTTGGCGGCCCTCGGTGCCGACCATCCCGGCTATCGGCTGCGAGTGCGCGAGACTCGCGCGCAGGGCCGGCTGGACCTGTCCCGCCTTGACTCGGAGGTGCTCGACTGGCGCGACCGCCAGACCTGGGCCTGCGGGCCGGAGGGCATGCTCATCCAGGCAGAGAGGGTCTGGTCGTCGGCGGGTATCGGTGACCGGCTGCACCTCGAGCGGTTCGCGGTGGCCAAGGCGGCACCGGCCGGAGCGGGCGGGACGGTCACTTTCGCGCGGAGCGGCAAGACCGTGGCCGCCGATGCCGCGACGTCCGTGATGGACGCGGGTGAGGGCGTGGGTGTTCAGATGCCGTTTGGCTGCCGAATGGGTATCTGTCAGTCGTGTGTGGTCGAGTTGGTCGACGGTCACGTCCGTGACCTGCGCACCGGCCTGGAACACGACCCAGGAACCCGCGTGCAGACCTGTATATCGGCCGCATCCGGGGACTGCGTAGTCGACATCTAGTAGTTACTGGCAGGTAACTTACGGAATCGTAGGTTACGATAGCGTAGGTATGGGAATACCTCCAAGACCAAACGACGCGGGGAGAAGACGATGGCGATCACAGACGTCGACGTATTTGCGCACCTGACCGACGCCGACATCGAAAACCTGGCCGTTGAGCTGGATGCCATACGCCAGGATGTTGAAGACTCTCTGGGCGAACGCGATGCCCGCTACATCCGCCGCACCATCGCCGCGCAGCGCGCGCTGGAAGTTTCCGGTCGGCTGCTGCTGGCCGCAAGTTCGCGGCGCTCAGCCTGGTGGGCAGGCACGGTGACGCTCGGCGTGGCCAAGATCGTCGAGAACATGGAGATCGGCCACAACGTCATGCACGGCCAGTGGGACTGGATGAACGATCCCGAGATTCACTCCTCGACGTGGGAGTGGGACATGAGCGGATCGGCCACGCACTGGCGATACACCCACAATTTCGTGCATCACAAGTACACCAACATCCTCGGCATGGACGACGATGTCGGCTACGGCATGCTGCGCGTCACCCGCGACCAGCGCTGGAAGCGCTACAACATCTTGAATCTGGTGTGGAACACCTTGCTGGCCCTCCTCTTTGAGTGGGGCGTCGGCTTGCAACACGTGGAGATCGGCAAAATCGTCAAGAAGAAGATGGATAACGACGAGGCCCGGCAACGGATCGACGAGTTCCTGGTCAAGGCCGGTCAGCAGGTCGTCAAGGACTATGTCGCGTACCCGGCGCTGACGTCGGTGTCGCCCGGCGCGACGTTCAGGTCCACCTTGACGGCCAACGCGACGGCCAACGTGATCCGCAACGTGTGGGCTAACGCCGTCATCTTCTGCGGCCACTTCCCTGACGGCGCAGAGAAATTCACCAAGACGGACATGATCGGCGAGACGAAGGGGCAGTGGTACCTGCGCCAGATGCTGGGCAGCGCGAACTTCGAGGGCGGGCCCGCGCTGCGGTTCATGAGCGGCAACCTGTGCCACCAGATCGAGCACCACCTGTACCCCGACCTGCCCAGCAGTAGACTGCACGAGATCTCGGTGCGGGTGCGCGCGGTCTGCGACAAGTACGACTTGCCTTACACCACAGGCTCATTCCTGGTGCAGTACGGCAAGACCTGGCGCACGATCGCCAAACTTTCGCTGCCGAACAAATACTTGCGCGACAACACCGACAACGCGCCGGAGACCCGCAGCGAGCGGATGTTCGCCGAACTGGAGCCTGGTTTCGGGGGCACCGATCCGGTGACCGGACGCCGGCGCGGGCTGAAGAGCGCGATCGCCGCGGTGCGGGGTTGGCGCCGAGGCAAGCATGCCGGCAAGCGTGCCACTGCCGAAACGGTCAGCGACTCCGGCGACTTGGCGGCCTAGAGTCCGCCCGGCTGATAGAAGTCCGCCGCGGCCATTGAGGCGAGACCGAGTTCGCCCGCGATCGCATCGATCGCCTGCTGCGCGATGTTCCCGATGTTGAGGTCCACCCGGCGGTCGGGGGTGAAGTACGGGCGCACGTAGCGGTCGTAGTGGCGTTGCGCTTCAGCACGCGTGAGGCGGTCGAGGAACCAGGCGATGTAATCGACGGCCAGGCCGGGTTGTTCGGCAAGGGTCCGCAGCGCCCGCTGGTTGGCCCGCACCACTGCCTGCAGGGCGGGGCTGTCCAGCGGAATATGGGCGGGGTCGACGGCGACGCCGACGGTGGGGATTTGGAAGTGATCGCCGACCCAGGCCAGCAAGTGGAACCCTTCTTCTTCGGCGACCTGTTCGGGCGAGAGCGTGCTGCCTACGTAGGCGGCGTCGATGGAGCCGTCGCGAAGGCGTCGCAGGTCCATCTGGTAGTCACCGGGATGGCGCACCACACATTCCAGGTCGCGGTCAGGATCCAGGCCGTGCTTGCGCAGGACGATCCGCGCGAATGTTCCGGGGGGGTTATCGGCGGCGTGGACAGCCAGGCGCCGCCCGCGAAGATCGGCCATCGACGTCACATCGGCGCTGCCGAGAAACCAGAACAGCGGACGATCGGTGTTGACGCTGAGCACTTTCCAGCCGATCCCGTCGGTCAGCCGCGACAACAAGGTGCGGCCCAGGCCGATCACGGCGCCGCGGCGCAGGCGCTCCGCCGGCCAGCCGATCCCGTCGCGGATGGCGACGTGGACACCCTCATCCGCGAAGTAGTCCTCTTGGTCTGCAACATGGGCGACCAGTTCCTCGTGGATACCGCGCCCGACATAGGCCAGATCGATCGTCTGCACGGCCAACACCCCTTTCGATCTGCTGACTTCCCAAGCGGCTGAACCCGCTTCAATCCATGGCGAGGCCGCCGTTGACCTCCAAGCAATGCCCGGTGATGAAACCGGAATCCTCGCTGGCCAAGAAAGCCACCGTCTTGGCCACCTCTTCGGGGCGGACCAGGCGCCCCATGGGGTTAGTTGCGCCGAGTTGACTCACCTCGGTAGCCGTCAACAGCGCGCTCGCCGTTGGATCAGCCACAGTGGCCGGCGATACGAGGTTAGCCGTGATCCCATCCGGTGCCAGCTCAAGTGCGACGTACCGGACAAACTGGTCCAGTGCCGCCTTGGCGGTGCCCACCGTGATCATGCCTTGACGGGGCCGGCGGGACAACACCGTGGTAAGAAAGACCAGCCGGCCGTAGCCGCGGGAAATCATGCCCGGCACAACGGCTTTGGTCACCAGGTAGGCGGCATGCAGCTCTCGGTCCAGCTTGCCGCCGAGTTGCTCCCAGCTCAGTTCGGCGAACGAGGTGACATCGTAAGGGATTAACGCGTTTTGGACGAGCACGTCGACCCGGCCCCACCGCTGTTCGGTTTGCTCGAACATCGCAGCGACATCGCCGGATGCGGTGACATCGGCCCGAATTGCCACGGCCTGCCCACCCGCAGCGGTCGCGGACCGGACCACCTCGTCTGCTTCCTCGGCACTGGACCGGTAATTGACGACCACCCGAAACCCCTGCTCCGCGAGGACCAGTGCGGTTGCCGCACCGATGCCCCGACTTGCTCCGGTGATCACCGCAACACGAGTCATCAGCGGTACCTCCGTCGGTATTGACTGTCGGGTAGCTTGAGATCTGTGACGGATCCCGATGAGGGCCGAACGATACTCCTGCGATACACGTCAGTAAAGGTCCCTACTTATGCATCCACCGGGAGGAGTTAGCCATGGGTGATGACGATGTCCGGGCCGCCCTGCAGCGCCACTGGGCGGCCTCCGACGTAAACGACTTTGCTGCGGAGCACCAAATCTACCGAGACGATGCGGTTCTCGACTATCCGCAATCCGGCGAGCGGATCCGGGGCCGGGCCAACATCGAGGCGTCGCGCGCTGCCCAGCCCAATACGAAACGCTTCACCGTGCGACGCATGCTTGGTGGCGGCGATCTTTGGATCAGCGAGCTCGTCTTGACCTACGACGATCAACCGTTTTACACCGTCAGCATCATGGAATTCGAGGGTAGCGAGGTGGTCCATGAGACGCAGTACTTCAGCGACCCGTTCGAGCCGGGGCCCTCTCGAGCTCAATGGGTCGAACGTAGGGATTGACGCTTCCTAGATACCGAACCAATGCGTGAGTACGCCACGCAGTTCGCGCAATTCGTCGGAGTCGGGTCTCGCTTGCGACGATGCCCAAGCCACGTAACCATCGGGACGCACCACGACAACCACCCTCGCGCATCGTCAGCAACGTCCGCCAGGGGCGCGGGCCGGCAAGATCGCAGATAATCTATCTGCGGTCGCGTGTCAGGGGGGCTCGCAAAAACGAAGTCCACGCTGAAGGAGTCAACGAATGAAGATGACCGGCCCGCTCGCTGCCATTCTGGGCGGCATCGCAGTCATGAGCGCCCCGATCGCGAATGCCGACGCAACGGATGACGCCTACCTGCAAACGCTCAAGGACAAGGGGATCACCTGGGCAGGCGGCTCGGACCAGACGATGATCCAAATCGGCCATGCGGTTTGTACGGACTGGTCCAAGGGTTTCACATTTGACCAAACCCTCGCCGATGCGAAGTCGGGGCTTCCGCAGTTGGCCGACACCTCTCTCGCCAAGATCATGGGTGCGGCGACAGGAACTTACTGCCAGCAATACAGCAGCAAATTTGACTGATCACATCCCCGGTATCAGCTTCGAGCCTAGTGCGGACCGAACACCGAACCGCGGGGTCGTTTCCTGTTCGGGATGACCAGCGTGTTCAAGATGCATCGGGTGGCCGACGGCTCATCCGAGCCTTCTAGCAAACTGCCGCAAGGGAATTCGGAAAGCCTGCCCAGGCTGGCTCGACGAGTCGGAACTATGTCCTGAACGACGTCACATCGGAGGTGCGAATGCCGGAGGTTTCCGCGCGGCGCGAGATATGGTCGATGGTCCACGCCGAACGCGCGGCCCTTGCCGATGACCTGGCCGGACTCGAGCAGGCCGGAGTGACTACTGCGAGGACCTAACCGGTCCGGGTGCACAGACCATTCGCGCACGCTGCACTCCGGCGCGATAGTTCAGCTCGAACGCGAGAGGTCATTTCCGAAGGGCCTCGGTGGCGCCGGTTCTTGATGACCTCACCGCTGCGAATGATGAGATCCAACCGTTGCGGTTCTAGTGCATTCAGGACCCGCTAGCCACCTTGGTGGCCAGTGCGGCCAGCTTGGCGTCGAGTTCCTTTGCGGCGCTGAGCAACTCGGGATTCGGCGCCGGGTCCCTTTCCAAGACCATCAGCGAGGACGGCTTGACGTAGGTCAGACTGCTGCGGCCTTCACCCTCGTCGATCACCAGCACCTCGACCGGGGCGAACAGGCCCGCGCTGACGTCGTGGCGCAGCATGGTGATGGCGATCAGCGGGTTGCCGAGGATGACGCGCATCACCTTCCGATCGATGCCGGCCTTGGTGATCCAGGCGCCATGGTCGATTAGCGCGAACAGCATGAATCCGCTTGGTCCGACGTGGGATTCGACCCGCTCCTGGTAGGAATGCCAGTCCCCGTGGAAGCGGCGATGTCGTTGATCAGCACCGGCTGGTCGCCGATGTCGGCCAGCATACGAGCTGCCAGTAGTTCGTCGTAGCCCTTGTCGCTGTCGTAGCGCACGCGCACACCGTCGAACCGGGTTTCGCGTGCAACCTCTTTAGCAGTGGTCATGGTGTACAACCTCCTAGTCGAGTCGCTCGATGATGGTGGCGTTGGCCATGCCGCCGCCCTCGCACATCGTCTGCAGGCCATACCGCCCGCCAGTCTGGTGCAGCGCGTTGACGAGCGTCGTCATGATGCGGGCCCCGCTGGCACCCAACGGGTGCCCGATGGCGATGGCGCCGCCGTTGACGTTGGTCTTGGCCAGATCCGCGCCGGTGTCGTGCGCCCACGCCAGGACGACGGGCGCGAACGCCTCGTTCACCTCGAACAGGTCGATGTCGGCCAGCGTCAGCCCGGCGCGGCGTAGCACCTTCTCGGTGGCGGGGATGACCCCGGTCAGCATGTACAGCGGGTCGGAGCCCACCGCGGTGGTGGTGTGGATGCGGGCCAGCGGGCGCAGACCCAGCTTCTTGGCGGCCTCGCTGCTGGTGATCAGCACCGCGGCACTGCCGTCGGAAAGCGGCGACGAGTTGCCCGGCGTGATTGACCAATTGATCTGCGGGAAGCGCTCTTTGATGGCCTCGCTGTAGAACGCAGGCTGCAGCGCGGCCAGCGTTTCGACGGTGGTGGCGGGCCGGATGATCTCGTCGGTTTCCAACCCGGCGATCGGGATCAGCTCGTTGTCGAAGAGCCCGTCCTTGGTGGCGCGAGCGGCCTTCTCATGGCTGCCCGCAGAGAACTCGTCGAGCTCGGCGCGCGAGAAGCCCCACTTGGCGGCGATCAGTTCGGCGCTAATGCCCTGCGGCACCAGGCCGTCGGGGTAGCGGCGCGCCATGTCCTCGCCGAACGGGTTGCTGCCGGGCAGCACCGAGGTGCCCATCGGAACGCGTGACATCGATTCCACGCCGCCGGCGATGACCAGGTCGTAGGCTCCGGCGATTACGCCCTGGGCGGCGAAGCTGATGGCCTGCTGGCTGCTGCCGCACTGCCGATCGACCGTGGTTCCTGGTACCGATTCCGGGAATCCGGCGCCCAGCAAGGCGTTACGCGCGATGTTGACCGCTTGGTCGCCCACCTGGGTGACGGCGCCGGCGATGACGTCGTCGACGTGTACCGGGTCCACGCCGGTCTGCGCCACCAGCTCGCGCAGGCTGTGCGCCAGCAGGTCGGCGGGCAGCACGTTGTGCAGCGCGCCGCTGGCCTTGCCCTTGCCGACGGGGGTGCGTACAGCGCCGACGATAACGGCGTCACCGAGTCATGGCTCCTCCTTGAGCTGAGTACTGACCACTATACCCAGGTGTAACAGCTAGGTATACTAAATGCAACCCAGACAGGAGGGTGATCTTGGCGACAATGCTGCAGGGTCGTCTGGCCGACCGCGATGCGTGGTCGGCGGTCGGCGAGTGCGCGATTGAGAAGACCATGTCGGTCGTCGGCACCAAGTCCGCGATGCTCATCATGCGCGAGGCGTACTACGGCACCACCCGGTTCGACGACTTCGCGCGCCGGGTGGGCATCACCAAGGCAGCCACCTCGGCACGGCTGGCCGAACTGGTCGACATCGGACTACTCAGGCGGCAGCCCTACCGGGAGCCCGGGCAGCGCAGCCGCGACGAGTATGTGCTCACCGACGCCGGCATCGATTTCATGCCGGTGGTGTGGGCGATGTTTCAGTGGGGACAGCGCTACCTGCCCGGGCGTCATCGGCTCCGGCTGACCCATCTGGGCTGCGACGCCGACGCCGAGGTGGAAATGCGCTGCACCGAAGGGCATCTGGTGCCACCCGACGAGCTTGGCATGCGGCTGGTCAGGTCTCGCTGAGCACTGCCCGGTCAAGGCACGAAAGCTGCGCATTTGTACGCGTTTAACGGCGTGTCGCCGTACAAACATGCGCGCTCGCGCGGTCAAGCTGCCCCGGTCACGGCGAGTATCGTGCGCGCGACCAACCCTGGATCGTCGAGCATGGGAACGTGGTCGACGTCGGGCAGGATCTCGAACGTCGCGCCGGGCACGCGCTCACGGGCAACTTGGCCGTAGGTAGCGAGTGGTAACAGCGAATCCTTCTCCGACCATGCGAGGGTAATCGGGCACGGCACCGGGTCCAGCGGGGCGATCTGCTCTTCGTCGGTGGAAAGAACCTCCCTGGTAACGGAGCATGCAGCGACGATCCGGGTCATCTCGACGATCTTGTCTGCGGGCAGTCGATCGCCGTGGCGGGCGCTATTCAGGAATCGCAACGAGATTCGGCGCACCGCGGCTGACTTGAAAATCAGGGGGCCGACGGGCACGGCGAGCCGAGACATGATGGCGATTTTGCTGCACTTTCCGGCCACCTGCGGCACGCGAAGCCGAACCACGCCCGCCAGTCCAGAAACCCGCGGGGGACAACGCGCACACGGTGGACGCCCGGCCGCGCCGGGCCAGCTCGATGGCCACGAATCCACCGAGCGAATTGCCGACAAGGTGGGGACGCTGCAGACCGTTCTCGTCGAGATATTCTTCGGCCGCGTCGATCACATCCCAGATTGTGACCGGCCGCCGCTGCACCTGCGGACCTCCGCTGTGACCGAGCAAGGTGGGTGTGAACACCTGGTGGTAGCTCGACAACAGCGGCGCCACGTCCTGCCATACGGTGCCCGATACAAGGAACGGATGCAGCAGTACCACCGGGGATTTGTCAGGGGCCATGACGTAGTTTGGCACCCCCGCAGCGAAGATTGGCGGGCGGTCAGCTCTCCCGCAGTGCTGCCAGCAGCCGCCGGGCCGCGGCGACGCGGCGCACGGCGGGCCCCGTCAGGGTGTCCAGCGCGCATTCGGGGTCGGCGGGCGGTCCCATGTGTCCGCACCCGCGCGGGCAGTCCTGAGCGGCATCGGCCAGATCGGCAAAAGCCAACAGCACGTCGTCGGGCTGGATGTGAGCCAAGCCGAACGAGCGGATGCCCGGGGTATCGATGACCCAGCCGGAACCCGGCAGCGAGTCGCCCAGCGGTTGCAGCGAAGCCACCGACTGGGTCGAGGTGTGCCTCCCCCTGCCGATGTCGGTGACCTCGCCGACCGCCCGATCAGCCTCGGGCACCAGACGGTTTACCAATGTCGACTTGCCGACCCCGGAATGTCCGAGTAGCACCGTGATCTTGCCGGGGAGCAACTCTGCCACCGCGAGCAGGGGATCGTCGACGCCCGCGGCGATCACCGTGAGATCCAGGTCGACGAACTGCTCGGCGAACGGTTCGGGTGGGGCGAGGTCGGTCTTGGTCAGGCACAGAATCGGTTTCAGGCCGCCGGCATAGGCGGCGATCAGCGCGCGGTCGACCAGGCCGGTGCGTGGCGGTGGATCAGCCAGCGCTACCACCATCAGTAGTTGGTCCGCGTTGGCGACCACTACTCGTTCGGTGGGGTCGGTGTCATCGGCGGTGCGCCGCAACAGCGTTCGCCGCGGACCTCGCCGCACGATGCGGGCCAGGGTGTCCGTGCGCCCGGACAGATCACCGACGATGTCGACGTCGTCTCCGACCACGATCGGGGTGCGGCCGAGCTCGCGCGCCCGCATGGCCGTGACCCGCTGATCGGGGCGACCGCCCAGCACGCAGCCCCAGCGGCCGCGGTCGACGCTGACCACCATGGCGGACTCTGCGTCGGCATGTTGCGGACGGGTCTTGGTCCGGGGCCGCGTCCCTTTACCGGAGCGGACTTTGACGTCGGATTCGTCGTAGTCGCCGGGCCTCAAACGCCCGACCCCCTGACCATCTCGGCCCATAGTTGCGGGAACTCCGGCAGTGTCTTGGTAGTGGCGCCGATGTCGTCCACCTCGACCCCGGCTACCCGCAGCCCGACGATCGCACCCGCCATCGCCATCCGATGATCGGCGTAGGCGCGCCAGGTTTCGGGTCGCAGCGGTGTCGCGGTAATCGCCAGACCGTCTGGGGTTTCCCGGCAGTCGCCGCCCAGGCGGTTGATCTCGGTGCTCAGCGCGGCGAGCCGGTCCGTCTCGTGGCCGCGCAGATGGGCGATGCCGGTCAGTCGTGACACCGATCCCGGGGTGGCCAGCGCCGCCAGCGCCGCTACCGACGGTGTCAGCTCGCCGACGTCGCGCAGGTCGACTTCAAAACCGTCATATGCGGCCGGCCCGCGCACCTCGAGAAACGAATCAGTCTGGTTCACAACGGCATTCATGCGCTGCAAGACCCCCAGGATGTGGTCGGCGGCTTGCACGCTGCTCGCCGGCCAGCCGGTGATGCGCACGGTCCCGCCGCTGACCACCGCCGCCGCCAGAAATGCAACGGCGTTCGTCAGGTCGGGTTCGACGTCCCAGTGCCGGGCGTTGACGGCGCCCGGCCGCACCTGCCAGCGGTTCGGGGCCGAGTCGTCGACGTCGACGCCGGCCTGACGCAGCATCGTCACCGTCATTGCGATATGCGGCGCGGACGGCAGCGCTGCACCGGTGTGCTGCACGGTCAGACCCTCGGTGAACGACGGCCCGCACAGCAGCAGACCGGACACGAACTGCGACGAGCCAGATGCGTCGATGGCCACGGTGCCGCCGGCGACCGATCCGCTGCCCTGAACCCGGAACGGCAACCCGGACCCGTCAACGGGGACGCCGAGGCCGCGTAACGCATCGAGCAGCGGTGCGATGGGCCGGACCCGGGCCTGTTCGTCGCCGTCGAAGGTGACCGGGACCGCGCTAAGCGCCGCCAGCGGCGGAACGAAGCGCAAGACCGTGCCTGCCAGGCCGCAGTCCACGCGTGCGTTGGGGCCGGGTTCAATCCGGCCGCTTACCGCCAGTTCTGACCCGTTTCCGTCCACGTGCAGGCCCAGGGCCCGCAGCGCACCGATCATCAGGTCGGTGTCGCGGCTGCGCAGTGCGCCGGAGATGGTCGACGCGCCCCCTATGAGCGGCCCTGTGCTGCGGCCAGCGCCGCGAGCACCAGCGTCCGGTTGGTCTGCGATTTCGAGCCTGGAACGGTGACCGTCGCATTGACCGGGGTCGCCGCGACCGGTGCCGTCCATGTGCTCACCGGTCCATCATTACTTGTCGTGTGGCTCTGCCACTATGGGTGTTGTGTGTGGAAGGTTCGCGGTTACGACGGATCCGGCCCTGCTGGCCGAGAAAATCAAGGCAATTGACGAGGCCACCGCCGCCGCCGGCGCCGGGGCTTCGGCGCCCAATTACAACGTTGCGCCCACCACCACCATCGCCGCCGTTGTGTCTCGGCACAGCGAGCCCGACGACGAGGCGACGCGTCGGGTGCGGTTGATGCGTTGGGGATTGGTGCCGCCGTGGGTCAAAGCCGGCGCCGACGGAGCGCCGGATACCAAAGGTCCGCTGCTGATCAACGCCCGTGCCGACAAGGTCGCCACCTCGCCCGCTTTCCGCTCCAGCGCCAAATCCAAGCGCTGCCTGGTGCCGATGGATGGCTACTACGAATGGCGCGTCAACCCCGATCGCGCCGAGGGCAAGAAAGCCGCCAAGACACCGTTCTTCATGTACCGGGGTGACGGGGAACCGCTGTTCGCGGCCGGACTCTGGTCGGTGTGGAAACCGGCCAAAGACACAGCGCCGCTACTCAGTTGCACGATTATCACCACCGATGCGGTGGGGGAGCTAGCCGAGATTCACGACCGGATGCCGTTGATGCTCGCCGACAACGACTGGGATGCATGGCTGAACCCTGATGCCCCGCTGGACACCGAGCTGCTGGCGCAGGCGCCAGACGTGCACGACATCCAGCTGCGCCAGGTGTCGACGCTGGTCAACAACATTCGCAACAACGGGCCCGAGCTGCTCGAGCCGGCCGAGCAGCAAGCGGAGCAGATGAAGCTGCTGTAGCGCGGTGGGCCTACGATCTCAGCGACGCTCGTACACCGTCACCCGATCGTGCAAACCCCACCATTGCACCGGCAGGTGAGAATCGGCTTCGGTCCACTCTGTATCGAGTATGTGGTGCATCTGATCGTCGCCAGTGGCACCGCCGTGGCTGTCGCCGATGTAGATGACGCGTCTCCCCTTGTACGCCATCAATATGCGCGCGCCGACGTCTAGGCCATGGGGCGGCCATGAAAGGAATAGCGTCCAGTCAGGATGCAGCGCAACTGCTTCGGTGCAGTCCTTCGCACAGACGTCGGCATAAAGGTCGTTGTCGTGCCAACCATTGGTGGTCAGCTCCTTACCCGGGTTCAGGTCGTAGCAGGCTACATTCACGCCGACCTGAGCAAGTACATAGGCCCAGTAGCCGGTGCCTGCTATCGGATCGACCAAACCGCCGTGCGCGTGCCTGGCCACAAACGCCACGGTATCGGGATCGGGAATGGTCCAGCAGTACTTCCTGACTAGCCTTTGCCGGTTTGGGGAACGGGCTAGGTTCTCTTCTACGGTTTGGTCCAAACGGTAGTAACCGACCACCGGGTTGCCCGTGAGGCCATCGTTCTCAACGCAATCCTTGACGGCCTGCCAATAGGGATTGTCGATGGTCACTTCCGGTACTCCTCAAGCCGAGGCCCTTCCCGGCACGCAGCGGTCCGGAGATCAAGAACCCAATGGTGGCAGCGCGGTGCGCGGACCATCCGGTGTGTGGTGTCGTCGTCAGATTTTAGTGGCTGGCCCGCTCATCCGCAGCGCAAAGCCGTCGGGTCTAGCCGTCTTCGTCTTCGTCCTCTTCGTCGTCTCCGTCGCGCAGCAGCTTTTCGGGGTGGTGGACGGTGTTGGTGCGTGGTTGGCCGCGGTCGAGGTGTGGGGGCGGGATCCATTCGGTGTCGCCGTTGTGGCGTTTTCGGGTCATCCAGCCACCCGGTTTGAGCATGCGGTGATGCGGGCCGCAGCCGAAGGTCAGGTCGTTGACGTCGGTGGTGCGGCAGGTCGCATAGTCGGTGCAATGATGCACCTCGCAGTAGTAGCCGCCCACCGTGCAGCCCGGCGCCGAACAACCACGATCCTTGGCGTACAACACAATCCGCTGCCCCGGCGACGCCAGCCGCTTCGCGTGATACAGCCCGACCGCGTTACCCTGATCGAAAATCGCCAAATAATGATGCGCATGGCGGCCCAGGCGGATCACATCGGCCATCGGCACCAGGGTGCCCCCGCCGGTGCGCGCGCTACCCGCGGCCGATTCCAGCTCGGCCAACGTGGTGGACACGATGATGGTGGCCGGCAACCCGTTGTGCTGACCCTAACTCCCCGCTGGCCAACAAGCCCCGCAACCCGGCCAGCAGCCCGTCATGGTTACGTTGGGCGCCGCTGCGGGCATCACCGTCGACCGCCTCTTGAGACGGGGCGCCGTCCACGCACGCGGTGTCGTCCAACGGGTTGCACATGCCGGGGGCGGCCAGCTTGGCCCATACCGCCTCGAGGGTGGCGCGCAGTTCGGGGCTGATCAACCCGCGCAGCTCCGACATGCCGTCCTCGTGCTGGGCGCCCAACACCAGGCCGCGCCGACGGGCGCGGTCGTCGTCGGTGTAGTTGCCGTCGGGGTTGAGGCAGTCGGTCATGGTGGCGGCCAGCCCGCGCAGCTTCTCGGGCCGATGCTGGCCGCCCAGCCGGGCCAGATCCGCTTCGGCGCGCGCACGGGTGCCCACATCCACCCAGCCCGGCAACTCCTTCAAGAACGTGCGGATCACCGTGACCTGCCCGGCACCGAGTTTCCCCGCCCGCTGCCCGGCCGCGGTGGCCGCCAGCAGCGGCGCCAACGGCTCACCGGTCAACGCGCGCCGTGGCCCCAGCTCGGCGGCCTCCTTGACGCGCCGGCCGGCCTCCTTGGCGTCGATCAACGCCCACTCGGCGATCGCGTGGGACAGCGTGCCACCCAACTCCTCCGGGCTGGCCAGCCGGGCCAGCTGATTGATCAACGGATGCTCGGCCGCGGGTAAGCGCCGGCGCACCCGCTCGACGCGCTCCACCAGGACCAGACGCTCACGGGTGGTCAGGTCCTCGAAATCCAACCCGAGCACACCCTCAACCGCGGCATCCAACACCTCAAACGCCGCGGTGATCGCATCTCGATCCATACCCCCAAACTAGCCGAGGCCACCGACAAGAATTGCCATCCCGAAACCACTGAAGCTCAAGTGACACAAGTGATTTAAGGCCGTCTTGTCTATGCAAGACAACAGATCGGACATCTTTGTCGGCTAACGACGGAGCCTCAGAGCGCGGTGCCGCATAACATGCGTGTGTGACTGGCTCATATACCTACACTTTCGAAGACATCCGGGACCGCCCCGTCGCGGTGATCGGGGCGGGAACGCTGGGTCGGCGCATCGCGCTGATGTTGGCCAGCCGTGGGGGAACCGTGCGGATCTACGCGCGGCGTGCCGAACAGCACGCGGAAGCGACCCAATACGTCGCAGAGAACCTGCCAAAGCTGCTCGCTGATAGAGGTTTTGGCGAAGCGGGCGTCGCTGTCGGAACGAGCTCGCTCGACGAGGCATTGGACGGTGCCTGGCTTGCGGTCGAGTCGGTTCCGGAGAAACTCGAGATCAAGATTCCGTTGTGGGGCCAGATCGACCAGGCTGCACCGCCGGACACCATATTCGCGACCAACTCGTCGTCGTACCCGTCGCGTCTGATGGCCGAAAACGTCCGGGACAAAACACGTTTGTGCAACATGCACTTCTACATGCCACCGCTGGTCAACGCGCTCGATCTGATGTCTGACGGCCAGACCGACCGCGGCCTGCTCGACACGCTGCTGACCGTGCTGCCCGAATTCGGCGTGCATCCCTTCGAGGCACGCAAGGAGTGCACCGGGTTCATCTTCAATCGCGTCTGGGCGGCCATCAAGCGTGAGTCGCTGGCCGTGGTCGCCGAAGGCGTCGCCCGCCCAGAGGATGTCGACGGGATGTTCAAGGTCAATTGGCGGGTGCCGGCTGGGCCGTTCCAGATGATGGACTTGGTCGGACTCGATGTCGCGCTCGACATCGAAAACCACTACGTCGAAGAATTCCCGCACCTACCGAAGAGCGCGCGGGACCTGTTGCAGGACTATGTCGATGCGGGCAAGTTGGGAATCAAAACCGGCGAAGGGTTCTATCAGTATTAGCGCGAGCAGACGCAAAAGCCCCCGAAACACGATGGTGTCGGCGGCTTTTGCGTCTGCTCGCGCACCTCTGGCGTCACGCGGAAGCGTAACTACGCTCGTCGATTCCGCTGCGACTTGGGGTCGCCGCGGGAGTGGGCAGGGGTCTGGTGCGTACGTGTTGCGGCCACCAGAACCAGCGGCCAAGCAGCGCGGCGATAGCCGGAGTCATGAACGACCGCACCACCAGGGTGTCGAACAGCAAGCCCATTCCGATGGTGGTTCCGATTTCGCCGAGGACCAGCAGGGCGCTGGCGCTGAAGGAGATCATGGTGAACGCGAACACGAGGCCCGCCGAAGTGACGACGGCGCCGGTGCCGGCCATTGATCGGATGATGCCGGTCTTGATCCCGGCATGGATCTCTTCTTTGAATCGGGATACCAGCAGCAGGTTGTAATCGGATCCCACTGCCAGCAGGATGATCACCGACATCGCCAGGATCATCCAGTGCAGTTGGATGCCCAGGATGAGCTGCCAGATCAGCACGGACAGCCCGAAAGATGTCCCGAGGGACAGCAGCACGGTGCCGACGATGACCGCCGCGGCGATCACGGCGCGGGTCAGGACCAGCATGACAACGAAGATCAGGATCAGCGCTCCCACCCCGGCGATCAACAGGTCGTAGGTGGATCCCTCCTTCATGTCCTTGGCGGTGGCCGCGGTACCGGCGATATATATGCGGGCATTCTCCAGCGGGGTGCCTTTGATGGCTTCGAAGGCGGCGTTGCGGATCGCGTCGACGTGGGCGATGCCCTCGGGGCTGGCTGGGTCGCCGAGGTGAGAGATGATGAACCGCACCGCTTTTCCGTCCGGCGAGATGAACATGTCCATGCCCCGCTTGAAGTCGGGATTGTCGAACACTTCCGGAGGTAGATAGAACGAGTCATCGTTCTTGGAGGTATCGAACGCCTGACCCATCGCATTGCCCTTGCCTTGCATCGCAGCGCCTTGGTCCTGCAGTCCGGCCATCGTGGAATGCATCGACAGCATCATGTTGTGCATCGACTTCATCATCGCGACCATCGGCGTCAGCAGTTTCAGCATTTGAGGCATGATGGCGTTGAGTTTGTCCATCTGGGGTATCAGATTGCCGATGGCGTCGCTGAGAGTGTCGACGCCATCCAGGGCATCAAAGACCGACCGCAGCGTCCAACACACCGGGATGTCGAAACAGTGCTTCTCCCAGTAGAAATAGCTGCGGACGGGCCGGAAGAAATCGTCGAAATTGGAGATTTTGTCCCGCAGATCGTTAGTTTCGGCCGCCATCGCCTTGGTCTGCTCAACGAGGTCATGGGTAACGCCGGTGAGCTCGTTCATGATCCCGATCATCGTTTCCATCGTGGTGACCATGGTGTCCATCTGGTTGGCCATGACCAGCATGTCGTCCATCTGGGACTGCATGTAGTCCCGGGTCAACTGCTGGCCCACGCCTTGCATGCCCATCTGATAGGGGATCGAGGTGTGGTCGATCGGGGTGCCCAACGGGCGCGAGATGGTCTGCACCCGCGCGATGCCTGGAGTGTGAAAGATGTTGCGGGCGATGCGTTCGATGATGAGCATGTCCGCGGAATTACGTAGATCCTGGTCGCTTTGAACCATCAGCAGTTCCGGGTTCATCCGGGCTTGAGAGAAGTGCCGGTCGGCTGCCGCGAACCCCTGCATCGCCGCAATGTTGCTGGGCATGAACTTGCGGTCGTTATAGCTGGTCTTGTAGCCGGGCAGCGCGATCAGCCCGACCAGCGCCAGCGCGCACGCTGCCGCCAAAATCGGTCCCGGCCAGCGGACCACGGCCGTTCCGATGCGTCGCCAACCACGCGTTCGCGCCGCGCGTTTCGGCTCCAAAAGCCCGAACCGGGTCCCGATGACCAGCATCGCCGGCGCCATCGTCAGCGATGCCAACACCGCCACCATGATGCCGATCGCCAATGGAACACCCAGCGTCTGGAAATACGGCAGCCGGGTGAAGTGCAGGCAGTACGTCGCGCCGGCGATCGTCAGGCCGGAACCGAGGATGACATGCGCGGTGCCCCGGTACATCGTGTCGAAAGCGGTGACGCGATCCTCGCCGGCGTTGCGGGCCTCGTGATAGCGGCCGAGGACGAAGATCGCGTAGTCGGTGCCCGCCGCGATACCCAACATGGTCAGCAAGTTCACCGAGAACGTCGACAACCCGATCACGTCGTAATGGCCCAGCGCCGCAACGAAACCGCGGGCCGCCATTATCTCCAGCATCACCATCACCAGGACCAGGATCACTGTGACGAAGGAGCGGTAGACGATGAACAGGCTGACCAGAATGACGACCAGAGTGATCGCCGTGACCAACTTCAGGCTCTTGTCACCGACGTGGTGCTGATCGGCGATCAAGGCTGTCGATCCGGTGACATAGACATGCACACCCGGCGGCGCCGGCACGCTTGCGAGGATTTGGCGGACCGCGGTGATGGAATCGTTGGCCAGGGCTTCGCCTTGGTTGCCGGCCAGGTTGAGCTGCACGTAGGTGGCTTTGCCGTCGCTGCTTTGCGCTCCGGCCGCGGTCAGCGGATCTCCCCAGAAATCCTGCACATGTGTGATGTGGGTGGGGTCTGCCCTGAGTCTTCTGACGAGCTCGGCGTAGTAGCGGTGCGCCTCGTCGCCCAGCGGTTGGTCGCCTTCCAGCACGATCATCGCCGAGGCGTCGGAGTCGGATTCCTTGAACACTCGTCCGATGTGTTTCATGGCCCGCATCGAAGGAGCATCCGCGGGGCTCAGTGACACCGAGTGCTCCTGACCCACGTCCTCCAGGGAGGGAACTGCGACGTTGAGCAACACGGCCAGTGCCACCCACCCGAGCAGGATCGGCACCGCGAGCGTTCGAATGGCATGCGCGACGGTCGGTCGGGCGCCCCTGGTGTGGGTACTCATGCCGATTTCACCTGGCAGAAGGTGAAGGCGTCGACGCCGTCGGCAGACTTCTCGTCCTTGACTTTTCCGTCGACGGTGATGCGGCAGGCGATGGTCTCGGCGTTGCCCTGGGCCAGCAGGATCGGGCTCGTTGCCGGCGCGGTGGTGGTCAGCGTGAGCGTCCACGGCAGCGGCACATTCTTGACGCTCTGCGGGTTCGCGGACAGGTCAAGGTAATTGATCGTCGCGACTTCGCCCACCGGCCCGAAGACCTCATAGGTCACCCGCTTCGGGTTGAACGGCTTTGCGTCGTTCGCGATGCCGGAGCCTTCGCGGGTGATCTCGTTGTCGGAACCGAAGATCCCGTGCATCCGGTAGACAACGAACCCGCCGATCGCGACCGCCAGCACCACCAGCACCGGCAGCCAGAACCTGCGTACTGTCTTGAACACGCTTCCCCTTCTGACCGCCGATCGTGGTGCGCATCGATGCCGAACATGCCGAAGACAAATGCGAATTTCGGTTCTGATGGTAACCATGCGGTGATGCGCTCGTCTACGGGTGTTGGTGTTTGAGTGGGGTATTGATGCCGACGGGGCCAACGCCTACGATCATGAATCAGAATTCGCATTTTGGTGTGAAGGGATGTCCGTGCTAGAGGATCTGAGGGCGGCTACCAGCAATTCGGCGGCAGAGCCGACCTTCCGCGGGGGCATGACCCGGCTCCGCCAAATACCGTGCATGCGGCTACTTTTCGCGCGTCTGGAGCAGGGTTGTAGCAAGGCTGGGCGGCTCAAGGACCGCGACATTGCGGCGGTCAGCTGGGAGACCACCCCCGAATTGACGAAAGGTGCAGACAGTGCCGAACGCACCATCGAGACGTGCCATCGCTGAGCGGTCGGCTCACCGTTCTTCGGCCGATCGACCAGTAGGCTCATGGGTCGTGGAGCATGGCGCGGCCAAGTCGGCGGTGCGCCCGCCGCAGCAGGCGCGCAGTCGCGCAGCGCTGCAACGGTTGCTCGCCTCGGCCGAACAGGTGCTGGTCAACGACGGCATCAAAGAGTTCACGATTGCCCGAGTCGCGGAGCATGCCGGAGTGTCGGTCGGCGGCGTCTACCGTCGCTTCGCCTCGAAGGAACAACTGATCGACGCGATCCGCTACGAGCTGGTGGCGCGACTCGAACACGCCATCACCGAAGCCCTTGCCGCGCAGAGTTCTTCGCTGGCCGATGTCCTCGACGCCTTCACCGCGGCGCTGAGTCAGACCATGGCCGACAGTGGCCAAGTCATTCCCGCCATCCTGGCCGGGGGCCGCAGCGCCGATGTCCCTGAGCATGGCTTGCGCACGATGATCACCCTGCAGCAACGGTTCATCGAAGCCGCAGCGCCATACCGCGGGCAGATCCGTCATCCCAACCCGGATGCGGCGCTGAACATCGCGTTCCGCAGTGTGATCGCCGCCAGTGCGCACCGCGCCGCGGTAGCGCCGTGGTGGCCCGACGGGCTGACGTGGCAGCAGTGGGCTGCTGAAATCGCCGAAATGACTGCGGCATATCTGACCGCCGAGCGTTAGGTAAGTGGCGCTCGCGCCACTGTCGCGACGCCGATCGGTCAGCGCAGCACCGTGCCGCCGTCGATGTTGACGACCTGACCGTTGATCCAGGCACCTTCGTCGGAGAGCAGGAATGCGACGAGTGCCGCGACGTCGCCGGGATCGCCGACGCGCGTTCCGCGTATGCGTTTGAGTGCGCCAGCCTGCAGCTGCTCCCACTGCGGAACCGACCGAATTGCTTCGGTCGCAGTGAATCCCGGCGCGACGGCGTTGCACCGGATACCTTCCTTGCCCCACCGCGAAGCGACATGTCGGGTGAGCGCGCCGATACCGGCTTTCGCAGTGGCATAGGCCGGTCGCGCGGGCTCGCCTTGGAAAGCTGCCGCCGAGGACATGTTGACGATCGCGCCGCCGCCGCGACTGAGCATTCTCGGGATGGCGTATTTCATGGCCGCCACGTACCCGCGCAGGTTCACCGCCATCACGCGGTCCCACACGCCGAAGTCGATATCGACGACGTCGGAGTCGCCGCGCAGCGCGCCCATGTCCGCACCGACGTTGAACAATAGGTCGACTCCGTCGTAGGTCGCGGCGGCGGTGTCGATCAGGGCGGCCACCGACTCAGGATCGGACAGGTCGAAGGCGACGTGCGTCGCCACCCCGCCCGCCGCCACGATCCGCGCGGCGGTCTGCCCCGCCGCGTCGACGGCGATGTCGCCGACGACCACCCGGCAGCCTTCCTCGCCAAGTCGCGCGGCGGTCGCGGCACCGATGCCGGTGGCGCCGCCCGCCACGACGGCAACCTTGTCGGACAGACCGCGCAGCCCCATGGACGAACCCTTCCGCTTCGGGAATCGACTGTAGAGGATGACCGAATGAACACTGTCAGCTTCGACTTCACCGGCGCCAACGTGCTGGTTACCGGCGGCACCAGCGGCATCGGGCACGCGATTGCCGCCGATTTCGCCAAGGCCGGCGCGACCGTCACGGTGACCGGAACCCGTGGATCGGCCGCCGAATATCCCGAGACCGACCTGGGCGCGTTCGGCTACCGTCAATGCCGACTGTCCGACACCGATTCCATTGACGCACTGGCGGATTCGCTGGGCGAGCTCGACATTCTGGTGAACAATGCCGGCGGCCCGTACGCGGCCCACAAAGACGAATGGGATCCCGACGGCTACGCCGGTTCGGTGGCGGTCAACATGGTGGCCCCCATGCGGTTGACCATGGCCTGTCACGAGCGGCTCAAGGCGAGCAACACCGCCGGGGGCAGCAGCGTAGTGACCATCGCGTCGATGTCGGCGTTCGTGTCGGCGGTCAGCGTGCCGGCTTACAGTTCGTCCAAGGCCGGAATGGTGGCCTTCACCAAGAACCTGGCGCGACGCTGGGTCAACGACGGCATCCGGGTCAACGCTGTGGCGCCCGGGCTGATCGACACCCGCATGACCCATCCCATGCGCGACATTCCCGCGCTGCTGGAACCGGAAATGCGGCACACCCCGATGGCCAGGATGGGCATGCCCGAGGAAATCTCACCGACCGTGCTGTTCTTGTGCACCGACGCCGCCCGCTACATCACCGGCACCACGGTCGCGGTAGACGGCGGATACCTGACGGTCTAGTTGGACCGCGAGCAGACGCAAAAGCTCCCGACACGCCGTGCGTGCGGGGGCTTTTGCGTCTGCTCGCGCTACCTGGTCAGGTGCGCGAGCGCCAGCTCGGCGGCGTTGGCGCCGCACATGCCATGCGCGCCGGGCCCCGGTGGGGTGGCGGCCGAGCAGATGTACATGCCCGGCAGCCCAAGGGTGTAGGGCGACAGCGTGATTCGCGGACCGAACGTCAGCTGACGAATGTCCTTGGCGCCGGTCATGATGTCGCCGCCGACATAGTTGGCGTTATACCCGGCCATCTGCGTCGTCGAGCGAACCACCTGCCCGATGATGCGGTCGCGGAAACCGGGGGCGAACCGCTCGATTTGGGTGATGATCGCCTCGGTCGCATCACCGGTGTAGCCGTTGGGGACGTGCGCGTAGCTCCACACCGGGTGCGTATTGCCCACCGAGCGTTGCGGATCGGCCAGATACTGCTGGCCGACCAGCACGAAAGGCCGTTCGGGCATCCGTCCGGCGTGGATGTCGCGCTCGGTGGCGGCCAGTTCGGCATAGCTGCCGGCCAGATGCACCGTGCCGGCGCGATGCGCGTCGGGATTAGTCCAGGGCACCCCACCTTCGACCGCGAAGTCGACCTTGAATGCGCCCGGTCCGCGCCGAAACCTGGTGAAAGCACGCCGGATTCGGCGCGGCAGACGATCGCCGAGAATCCCGGCGACCGCACCGGGGGCCAGATCGAACATCGTGACGTCCGCGGGCGGCAACTGCGCTGCCCTCTCGACCCGCACACCGGTTTCGATCTTGGCTCCCAGGTCACCCAGCAGCGCCACCATGGCGTTGGTGATCGACTGCGATCCGCCTTCGGCCACCGCCCAGCCGTGCCGGTGGCCGGCCGCGATGATGCCCATCCCGATCGCCGAGGTCATCGGGTAGTGCAGCGGCCGGAAGGCGTGGGCCGCAACGCCTCCGAACAGGGCGCGCCCCTCCTCGGTGCGGAAGGTCCGAGCGAACGTGGATGCGGGAAGCACGGTGGGCGCGCCGAACCGGGCCAGCATCAGCGGGTGGTGCGGCACCCGCAGCAGCGGCCGCATGATGTCCTCGCTGAGGGCGTCGAATCGGGCCGCCGGGTAGCCGAACGTACGCTGCCACCGCGATCCGTCGCGACCGAGACCGGCCGCGGTCTCTTCGACCGAGCGGTACAGCACGCCGGCGCTGCCGCCGTCGAGTGGGTGCACACAGTCGATCTCGGGCCAGCGCCAGGACAGGCCATACCGGTCCAGGCCGAAGCGGCTCAGGAACTGCGAGCCGACGGCCATCGGGTGGATCGCCGAGCAGTGGTCGTGCAGCAGGCCGGGGATGATCGCTTCGCTGCTGCGGGCGCCACCGCCTACCTCGTTGGCCGCCTCGAGCACGGTGACCTGCACGCCTTCGGCGGCGAGGGAGAGGGCGGCGGCGAGCCCGTTGGGCCCGCCGCCTACCACTACCGCCGTGCTCATGCCAGCGCTCCGTGGTTGTTCTCGCGCAGGGACCATTCCACTCGAGTCGGAATCGGGCCGTTGGGCAGCCAAGGCTGTTCGGCGACCGCGTCGGCAACCTTCCACGTCCCGGTCTCGATCACCCCGAGTGCGGCGTCGATCAACTGGTAGTGCTGGACGCCACTGCCAAAGGCCTCCGACTCCACCCAGGCGATGACGCACTCGCCCGGTTCGAATTCGGCTTCGCGTTGCACGGCTTTGATCAAGTCTTCATTGTGCAGGTGGCCGTCGCCGAAGTTGAACCCGATCGTGGAGTTGCACAGGAACTCGCCTTCCCGCACGGTCCGCGTGTCGATGTCGGGCAGGTGGCTGATCAGCAGCGAGAACAGGCCGCGACCCTGGCTGTGCATGGAGCGCCAGGCGATCGTCTTCTGGCAGGTGATCTCGGCCCATTGCGGCTCGTAGCCGAACTCGACGAACTGATCCACCTGGTTGCCCGCCGAGCGGGTGACCCGGTTCAGCTTCTCCTCGGTGCCGGGCGCGAAAGTCCACACGGCGGAGGCCCAGTTGCCGGCGTACTGCCGTAGCGAGGGCAGGAAGGACACCTTGTCCGGCCGCAGATTGCCCAGGATCGGGTAGAACAGCAGCGCAGCGGCGATGGCGAGGGCCAGCCACGGCGGCGACATGTTCCACGGGGCGTATCCGTTCCAGTTCGGGAAGCCGAGGAACAGGAAGATCGTGGTGTAGGCGAACACGACGTTCCATTCCAGCGGCACCGCCAGCGGGAAGGTCGAAACGATGAACAGGTGGAAGCCCACCATCAACAGCGCCGCAACCAGCGTCACCCACTTATTCGTGGAGAAGAACAAGACCAGCGGAGCCAAGATCTCGACCGTGGTGCCATTGACGTGTGCCATGAAGTCCGCCAGCCGCGATGGCCGCATGTCCCGCCCGAAGTCGCGGTAGTGGGCGCGTCGCAACCATTTGGGCGCGAATATCGTGTTGCTGACCATCGGCGGAATGACGTTGGCGAAGTGCTTGCCGAATTTCGAGAAACCCGCGCCGACCCACACCACGACGATCAGCATCTTCAGCGCAATGATCATGTTCACAAAGGGCAACGCGGTGAAGAAGACCAGCGCGGGGAAGTACTGCTCGCCGCGCGCGGCCAGGAAGATGGTCTTGTCCCGCAGACCGATCAGCACCAGCAGCAGCATGGGGGCGATCAACAGCGCGGGATTCACCAGCCCAGATGTGTTGTGTGGTAACGCCTTTGACAGTGAATCGCTGTGCACGCCCGGAAGCACCAGGGCGACGGCCAGGCTCGCAAGCAACCCCAGGTAGAGCGCGATGTCGAACCAGCTGCGCCGGTCGCCGTTGGTGAACGGTACCCACTTCCACGGCCGCAGCCGGATGGTGCCCGGCCGGGCCCAGAACAGGATGCCGCCGGTCATCGGCTTGACCTTGCCGGCCAGCGGGCCCCAGGACCCGGCGATGCCAATCGATTCCAGCAGCACGGTCCACAGGATCACCTTCTGGTAGACGATGGGCTGGTTCCACCATTCCGTTACGTGCCAGAAGGCCGGCAGGCCCGACGTCGCGGTGGCCACGGTGATGCCGCCGACCGCGAAGAACACGACCAGCTTCACGATGTAGATGGTGTGAACCATCCGCGGTGCACCGAAACCATTTTCGGCCCAATCGGTGGCAAGGATCCGCATCCGCTCCATCAGTGGCTTGCGTAGGAATGCATCCGGGTCGAGTGCGGGAAGAGTCGGTTTGGTGAATCCCATTGTCTTTGCTCCTTGGCTTTGGTGGTTCTTGGTTCCTAAGTGGAGAGTGACGACGACATTACGAATCGCGCGCGGCGTGACACAGTCGCAAATCGACAAAACCTGGTAGCTGAGTTATCGCCGGAAGACAACCGTGAGGGCTAACGTCGAACCCGTGGACAAACCACTCCTCGACAGTGACGTCGGGGTGAGCCGCTATGTCGCAAAAGTCGCCGCCCGACTGCACGATCGTTTGGCCGAGGTGTCGTCGGATGTTCGCCGTTATCTCGAGGAGCAGATCCTCGATCTGCGCCGCGATGCCCGGATCTTGGAGCTGCTCGGTGCCAGCGTCGAGGGCAACGTAGACACCATGTTGCGTGCGTTGCGCTACGACATCGCGGTTGAGCGTGTGGAGGCGCCCACCGCAGCAATGGAATACGCCCGCCGGCTGGCCCAGCATGGGGTACCTGTCAACGCGCTGGTGCGTGCCTACCGGCTCGGTCAGCGACGGATGAGTGAGCTGATTTTCGCCGAGCTACGTGCGACGGACATCCCGGAACCGATCCGGGTGGCGGTGATCGAGGCGATGACCGCCGCGATATTCGACTACATCGACTGGATGTCGCAGCAAGTCGTCGCGGTCTACGAAGACGAACGCGAACGGTGGCTGGAAAACCAGAACAGTCTTCGCGGCGTGCGGGTGCGCGAGATCCTGGCCGCGACCAAGGCCATCGATGTCGACACCGCTACCACCTCGATCAGGTATCCGCTGCGGTGGCATCACGTCGGCCTGGTCATGTGGTTCCCTGACCTCGGCGCCGAAGGCGACGAACTTCCCCGGCTGCAAAGGTTTCTCCGCGAACTGGGCGAAGCCGCCGGTGTCGACTCCAGCCCGCTTTTCGTTGCCGCCGACCGCGTTTGTGGGTGGGGCTGGTTGCCCTATCGAGCCGCGGTGGACGATGCCGTCGAGACGGTTCGCCGGTTCGCCCAAAACCGGCCGGACTCACCGAGTGTGGCAATCGGGACCTTGGCTGGCGGCGTCGAGGGCTTTCGCCGCTCACACCGCGAGGCGACGGACGTCCGCGGCGTCGCGATCGTCAGCGCGCCGAACGCGCCGACGGTGCACGTCGCCAGTGATCCGGGGCTATCCGTTGTGGCGCGTCTTGGCGGTGACGTGGCCGGCACCCGCGAATGGGTGGCCACCGTACTCGGGGATCTTGCCGGCGATAACGACAACGACGCCCGGTTACGCGAGACATTGCGGGTGTATCTGGGGTGCGGTGCCAGCTACAAGGTCGCCGCCGAGCAACTCAACATGCACTTCAACTCGGTGAAGTATCGCGTGGCCCGTGCCGTCGACCGGCGCGGTCGGGAGATCGGCAGCGACCGGCTCGACGTGGAACTCGCGTTGCTCGCCTGTCACTGGTACGGCAGCGCGGTTTTGCGACCGAAATGAACAGGCCCGCCTTGGTGGCGGGCCCGGTCGCTGGTTGGTGGGTCAGAAGTCACGCTGCGGCGGGAACCGCGAGACCGCGGAATGCCCTGGCTTGTGGCAGGCGCATTGGCCGGACCTGCCGGGGGGTCTGCTGCCGGTCACGGACGACGTGGAACACGTGAATGATTCCCGGGAGGAGGATTGGGAAGAGAACCGCCGTCAGGTAGATCGTGATTTGCATGATCGCTTCGTACATGGTTTCATCTACTTTCTCCGCTGCGCGGAATCATCGCTGTGATCGGGATAAGTTGTGGCACTTGATGATTCGATCTGACGTTGATCGAATCGCTGTGTACGTTGCAGAATTTACCCACACCACCGCCGCGCCGCGATGTCCCGAGCACACCAACTTGCGACGACTTGTTGTCTTGCGGAGACAAAAGCGATTCGGCCCGACATTGTTTCCGATACGTGCGAACAACGGCGGAATTTGTGGCCGCGAACATTCTCTTTGCGCCGGCTACGGCCTACGGTTCTCCTATGACAACCAGCGAAAGGACCGTTTTCGAAGGTCCCCTTCATCAACTCGCTCGTAACGCGTGGCAGTTGCTCCTCCTCACCGGCATCACGGCCATAGCACTCGGTGTGATCGTGCTGGCGTGGCCGGGCAAGACCCTGCTGGTGGCGGGTGTGTTGTTCGGTATCTACTTGGTGGTAACCGGCACTGGGTACATGTTCGCCGCTTTCGGTTCCCACGCCGGTGCCGCAATGAGAGTGTTGGCGTTCCTCACCGGCGCGGTGTCGCTGGTGCTCGGATTCTTCTGCTTCCGCGACAAACTCGAGTCGATCATGCTGTTGGGCCTGTGGATCGGCATCGGCTGGGTGTTTCGCGGCATAACCCTGCTCGCCACGGCGCTATCCCTCGACCACCTGCCCGGACGCGGCTGGCAGGTGATCTCCGGTGTGATCATCGTTATCGGCGGCGGAGTGCTGATCATTTCTCCGCTGGATTCGATCGCGGTCCTGGCCTGGGTTGCGGGCTGCTGGTTGATCGCCATCGGCATCATTGATGTCATCAGCGCGGTGCAGGTGCGTCACCGGCTGAAAGCATGAACCGCGTCTGTTGAGGTCAACGAGATCCCTTGGCCGCGAAAGTGATCGGCCGGCACCCTGAGGCACGAAGCCGCCGTCGTAGCCGTCCCGCACGACTGCCTCGGTGAGGAGGTGGGTGCGGCCGTCGCGCTCAAGAAGAACGCGACCAGGGACCTCGACGAGCTGCGCGAGTACGTTGAGACCCGGGTTGCCGCGGATAAGTACCGCGCCTGATCTGGCTGGTCGACAGCCTGCCCAACGGGCCGACCGGCAAGATCCTCAAGCGCGAAATCACTGCTCCGACAATATCAATTGGCTAGAACGAGGCGCCAGGTATTGGCAGCGGTGTGAGCCGGGACGCACCAGAAGGTGTTCCAGTTTCCAGGCGTTGTGGCCTTGACGCCCGGGCCCGCTGCATGACAGGCCTCCCGGGTCGGATAAGTGCCCTCGGTCTGGATCGCTGTGGCGTTGCTGATGCCGACGCCGACGGTCATTAATCCCCCGAACGCCAGTACCGTCGCGACGCCAATCCTTGCCAGCCCCGTCAGCCCGAAGTCCTTCATGTTCGATCGCTTCGCTTTCATCCGGTCCTCCTATGGTGTAGTCACTTGACTACACCATACCGAGCTAGTGTAGTCAAGTGACTACACCCACCGCTATGAGTGCGCCTGGATGTCTGCGGTGATCGCGCCGGTCACACGGATCAGGTCCTGCGGTGTAATCGCGACGTCCCAATGCCGTTTACCGGCGCTGACCAGCACCCGGTCCCAGCTCAACGCCGAGCTGTCCACCACCGTCCGCAGTAGCTTGCGCTGCCCGAACGGGGAAATGCCGCCGACCACGTAGCCGGTGGTCCGCTCGGCGGCGGCCGGTTCGGCCATGGTGGCTTTGGCCACTCCCAGCGCGTCGGCGGCCGCCTTCAGCGACAACCGCGACGGCACCGGCACGACGGCGACGGCCAGTTCGGCAGGCAGCGCGATGATCAGGGTCTTGAACACCTGCTCGGGCTGTGTGTCAGTCCCCTCGGATAGGTCGCTGATGACCTCGAAGTGCAAAATCTGATGCGGCACACCGGCTTTGACCAGAGCGGCGATGCCCGGTGTTGCTGCGCCGGCCACGCTCCGCCGCGCTTGCGATCACGACGCGCGTTCAGGGCCCGGTGTACCCCGGCGGGTTGACCTCTTCCACCCAGAGGTCGACGCCGAGTTTTGCGCCCTCGGCACGCAGTTATAGATCGACAGGTCGGTGACGCCGGATTCGAACAGCACGTCCTCGCACAGCACCGAGTTGCCGGTGTACTCCCGGGAGGGCTTGTTGAGAATGACGTAGGCCGCATCGGCATACACGTCGGGTTTGCGGGCCGTCGCCATCGCCTCGTCGCCGCCGAGCAGGTTCTGCACCGCGGCGGTGGCCACCAGCGTGCGCGGCCACAACGTGTTCGACGCGATGCCCTCGTCGCGCATCTCCTCGGCGATCCCCAGCGCGCACAGCGTCATGCCGAATTTGGCCATCATGTAGGCCGTCGGCTTCAACCACTTCTTGTCCAGCAGCACCGGCGGCGACAGCGTCAGGATGTGCGGGTTCTCCCGGCCCTTCATATGCGGGATGCACGCTTGGGAGACCGCGTAGGTGCCCCGCACCTGGATGCCGTTCATCAGGTCGAAGCGCTTCATCGGCACCTCGGTGACGGATCCCAGGTTGATCGCCGACGCATTGTTGACGCAGATGTCGATGCCGCCGAACTGCTCGACGGCCTTGGCCACCGCTGACTCGACGGAATCCGGATCGCGGACGTCCCCGACGATGGGCAGTGCCTGTCCGCCGGCTTCCTCGAGCTCCTTGGCCGCCGTGTACACCGTGCCGGGCAGCTTGGGGTGCGGTTCGGCGGTCTTGGCGATCAGGGCGATGTTGGCGCCGTCTTTGGCGGCCCGCGTGGCGATCGCCAGGCCGATACCGCGGCTCGCGCCCGAAATGAACATGGTCTTGCCCTGCAGGGACTTGGCGTGGGACATGGCGTCACACTAACGCCCTGCTTGACCCGCTGGCTCGCGGGACCGGCGGTGCCAATTGGGCCCCGGAAATAGCGCGCAGGTTAACGATGTTGACTGATGCGATCTCTGTAGCGAAGTCGCCGGGGCAAACCCGGGCAGACACTGTCGGTCGCAGCCTTTAGATTGGGAGGAGGTGGAGTCTGGTGTCAACGGCGACGAGCCTGTTGGGCGAGGAGCGTGGCTTGCTTCTCGGCGTCGCTCGTGCTGTCCGGTACACCGAACGAAGGGATCGTGTTATTCGAGATGGCCGATATTGATGGCGTCGACCGAACTCGAGGTTCCCGATCCGCCATGAGGAGTCGGACGCAGAGCTGACGGCGCGCTTCGAGCGCGACGCGATTCCCCTGCTGGACCAGCTCTACGGCGGCGCGCTGCGCATGACGCGCAATCCCGCCGACGCCGAGGACCTGCTGCAGGAAACGATGGTGAAGGCCTACGCGGGCTTTCGCTCGTTCCGGGCGGGCACCAACCTCAAAGCGTGGCTGTACCGGATCCTGACGAACACCTACATCAACAGCTACCGCAAGAAGCAGCGGCAGCCGGCGGAGTATCCGACCGAGGAGATCACCGACTGGCAGCTGGCGGCGAACGCCGAGCATTCCTCGACCGGCCTGCGCTCGGCTGAGGTCGAGGCGCTCGAGGCGCTGCCGGACACCGAGATCAAAGCAGCGCTGCAGGCACTGCCGGAAGAGTTCCGGATGGCGGTCTACTACGCCGATGTCGAGGGTTTCCCGTACAAGGAGATCGCCGAGATCATGGATACGCCGATAGGGACGGTGATGTCGCGGCTGCATCGCGGCAGACGTCAGCTGCGTGGTCTCCTGGCCGACGTGGCCAAGGAGCGGGGCTTCATCCGCGGTCAGCAGGCGCACGAGGAGGTGTCGTCATGAGCGAGTCTTCCTGCTCGTCCAACCGACCCGGATCACGCGCCGACGGCGATCATTCCCACGGCAGCATGGGTTGCGCGGAGGTGATCGCCGAGGTATGGACCCTGCTCGACGGTGAGTGCACACCCGAGACCCGTGAGAGGCTGCGTCGCCATCTCGAGGCCTGCCCCGGATGCTTCAAGCATTACGGGATCGAGGAGCGGATCAAGGCGCTGATCGCGACCAAATGCACAGGCGAGAAGGCCCCCGAGGGGTTGCGCGAGCGGCTCCGGCTGGAGATTCGCCGGACCACCATCATCAGCGGTGGGTCCGCAGTCCCGGCGCCGCCGGAACCGCTAAGCGTTTGGACGCTTGCCGTGGTTGGCTTTGCTGTACTTGCGGTCGCGCTTCTTACGGCCACGCTTGGCCATCGGTAAACCTCCGTCGTTCTGTCAGATGCAGGGCGCCCGCGCGGCGCCCGGTTATTGAACATTCTCCCATGACGGCCCCTGATGCCGCGCCGGTAGCCCGTGCGCCGCTGTTCCGACCCGTCTTGTGGTTCGATGTACATGAGCCTGAGGGAGCCTGAGGGACCCGCAGCCAGCATGCGCAATGGTCGGAACGAGTGGGGTGAAGATGGCCGAGGATGTTCGCGCCGAGATCGTGGCCAGCGTGCTCGAAGTCGTGGTCAGCGAGGGCGACCAGATCGGCAAAGGGGACATCGTGGTGCTGCTGGAGTCGATGAAGATGGAGATCCCCGTGCTGGCTGAAGTCGGCGGCACCGTCAGCAAAGTGAGTGTGTCAGTGGGCGACGTCATCCAGGCTGGCGACCTCATCGCTGTGATCAGCTAGCCATTGGACCCTTCAGATCAGCAAACCGGGAGCGACTGGGTGATGAGTCATGTCCACTCTCGGTGATCTGCTCGCCGAACATACGGTGCTGCCGGGCAACGCCGTCGACCACCTGCATGCGGTGGTCGGGGAGTGGCAGCTGCTGGCCGATCTTTCGTTCGCCGATTACCTGATGTGGGTCCGCCGCGACGACGGCGTGCTGGTGTGTGTGGCGCAATGCCGGCCGAATACCGCGCCCACGGTGCTGCAGACCGACGCGGTTGGTAGCGTCGTCCCCGCCGATGGGCTGCCGATGGTCGCCGAGACTTTCGTCTCTGGCACCCCCACGCTGGAAATTGATGCGGGAGCAACAGCACTCGTGGCAACTGGCCGGTCCGAACGCCTCGGCATCCCCGGTGCGGTATGGCGGTCAGGTGGTGGCGGTGCTGACGCAGCACCAAACCGAGCTGGCGGTCCGAGCGCTCGTCCGGTGCAGCTGGAGACTGCCTACCTGGAGTGCGCGAGAGATCTGCTGCACATGCTGGCCGACGGCACGTTTCCCGACGTGGGGGACGTGGCCATGTCGCGTTCCACCCCGCGGGCCGGCGACGGCTTCATCCGGCTGGATGTCGATGGCGTGGTGGCCTATGCCAGTCCCAACGCGCTGTCTGCCTACCACCGGATGGGCCTGTCCACCGAGTTGGAGGGTCGCAATTTCATCGGGGTGACACGCCCGCTGATCTCCGACCCCTTCGAGGCGCAGGAAGTGGCCGAGCATGTGCTCGGCTTGCTGCGCGGCGGCGCGAGCATGCGGATGGAAGTCGACGCCGGCGGTGCCACGGTGCTGCTGCGGACGCTGCCGCTGGTGGTCAACGGCTCCAGCGCCGGTGCCGCGATACTGATCCGCGACGTCACCGAGGTCAAACGCCGGGACCGGGCCCTGATATCCAAGGACGCCACCATCCGGGAAATCCACCATCGGGTGAAGAACAACCTGCAAACCGTGGCAGCGCTGCTGCGCCTACAGGCCCGGCGGACGGCCAATGCCGAAGGCCGGGAGGCGCTGATCGAATCGGTGCGCCGGGTGTCGTCGATCGCCCTCGTCCATGACGCGTTGTCGATGTCGGTGGACGAGCAGGTCAACCTCGACGAGGTCATCGACCGGATTCTGCCGATCATGAACGATGTGGCCTCCGTGTACCGGCCGATCCGGATCAACCGGGTCGGCGACCTCGGCGTGCTGGACTCCGACCGCGCCACGGCTTTGATCATGGTGATCACCGAACTCGTGCAGAACGCCATCGAGCATGCCTTCGACCCGACGACCGCGGAAGGGTCGGTGACGATCCGCGCCGAGCGCTCGGCGCGCTGGCTCGATGTCGTGGTTCACGACGACGGCCGGGGCCTGCCCGAGGGATTCAGCCTGGAGAAGTCGGACAGCCTGGGCCTGCAGATCGTGCGGACCTTGGTGTCCGCCGAACTGGACGGCACGTTGGGCATGCGTGAAGGCCGTCAGCACGGCACCGATGTGGTGCTGCGGGTGCCGATCGGACGCCGGGCCCGGTTGCTGCTGTAATGCGGGCACGCAACAGTGCGGCCCCGACAAATGTCGAGGCCGCACTAGTTGGAAACTGGGTCAGACTCCGCTACGTGCCTTCGTCCGGGCGTTGCGACGCTTGAGTGCGCGCCGCTCGTCTTCGCTCATGCCGCCCCAGACGCCCGAGTCCTGGCCCGTGTTCAGGGCCCAGGAGAGGCACTCTGTGGTCACCTGGCATCGATTGCAGATCAGTTTCGCGTCAGCGATCTGCGCGAGCGCCGGGCCGCTGTTCCCTACCGGGAAAAACAGCTCGGGATCCTCGTCGCGACAAACCGCCCTGTGGCGCCAATCCATAACTACTTACTCCTCACTGAGTGCGCAGCAAGGCGCACGGGCGTTTTCTTACGCTGCTAGTTCGTGCACAAGAAAGGTATCCGTACCCCTACAAAATTTCTGCATGCAACCTTTTGATCGTTTCACAGGCTCAAGAGATGTCAATAGCGTTAAGTTAGCTCGTGGGCTATCTCACTTTGACGTACTCTTACCAAAGCCCTTACACAGTTGTACTACACTGCTGCGCCACTTACCCAGAGAAATTTCCCACAAGTCCTGTCGGGCCCGGCGTCGCCGCTGTTCAGAGCCATTTTTTGGTGGGTGGGGCGACTACCGGCAGCAGGTCGGGAACCGCCCGGAAAGTCATGCTTTCGCGCAAGCCGAGGTAGTCGCCATCGAACTGACAGGCGCCTGGGTCCGCGGTGGAGGTGATTCGCAGCCACGGAACGTCGTCCTCGGTGATGAGGTGGTCGAACTCGAACTTGGGCCGTTTCGCGAACATCTGGCGGACAATCCGCAAGGTCGGGACCGTCTTCATGGTCAGTGGGGCGAACACCCCCAGGCCTTTGTCGAAGCTGCAGCCTGGGTTTGTCCACACCGGCCGGTCGTTGGCGAAGGTCCACGGGCTGGAATTGGACACAAAGCAGAAGCTCACGCCGGTAATCGGCTCGCGGTCGGGAAGCTCGAGCGTCAGCGCGGGTTCGCGGCGCGTGTAGCGCCACACGGCGGGCACCGCCGCGCGGATGTACCGCCACGCCGTGACCTTGCCGCCCTTGTCGCGTTCGGCCTCCACCGCGGCCACCACCTCGGCGTCGACGCCCATTCCGGTGTTGAACACGGCCCACTGCTCACCGCAGTCGATCAGGCCGATGCGGCGCCAGGTCGGGTCCCGGCGGTAGTCATCGAGCAGCTGGATGAGCTGGTTGGTGGCGGCCACCGGGTCGACCGAAATTCCCAGCGACCTGGCCAGCACATTCGCAGAACCGCCAGGCACCACCGCAACCGCAGGCACGGGCCCCGCTCGGTGTAGCGCCCGGGCGGCCGAGCAAACCGTTGGCCACTCCGCTCACGGTGCCGTCCCCGCCGTGCACGACAACCAGGTCCACCCCGTCCTCGATGGCGGCCTGCGCCAGTTCGGTCGGGTGACCTCGATGGTTGGTGTGCTCGACGGTCAGCTCGAGGCGGCTCTTCAGCGCGTGCGTTATGCAGGTCGCGCCCGGCCGGTGTGGTGGAAGTGGCTGTGGGGTTGACGATAAGCACCGCGCGCATGATGGATCAGCTTATGGGGTGTGGTTAAGGCCCCACTGAGTAGCCGCTGGGCGTGACTACGCTGACGCTGTGAGGAATCCAGCCGGGGGTCCGGCTCCGACCGCCGTACGTGGCGCCGGTGTCATCGTCGCGCTGCAAGGTGCGGCGGCGCTGGTGGTGGCCGTGGTGCTGGTCGTTCGCGGGCTCGCCGGAGCCGACCAGCACGTGGTCAACGGCTTGGGCACCGCGATCTGGTTCGCCCTGGTCGGTGGCGGGGTGCTTGCCGCTGGATGGGCGCTGGTGACCGGTAGGCGCTGGGGTCGTGGGCTGGCGGTCTTTACCCAACTGCTGCTACTGCCGGTGGCGTGGTACCTCGCGGTGGGTTCGCATCAGCTGGTCTTCGGGATTCCACTGGCGTTGGCGGCGCTGACCGTGTTGGTCCTGCTGTTCAGTCCCGCGGCCGTGCGCTGGGTCGCAGGTCGCGATCAGCGCGATGCGGCCAGTTCGGCCAACGGGGAGCCGGACAGCCGATAGGTGGTCCACTCGCGCTGCGGCCGCGCGCCGACCCTGTCATACAGCGCGATGGCATCGGAGTTCCAGTTCAGCACCGCCCATGACAACCGGGTGTAGCCATTGTCGAGGCATTCGTCCGCCAGCGCCGACAGCAGCGCACGGGCCAGCCCGCGGCGGCGAAACCTGGGCCGCACGAACAGATCCTCCAAAAAGATGCCGGCGATGCCGTCCCAGGTGGAGAAGTTGAGAAACCACAGTGCCATCGCGGCGACCTCGCCGTCAACCACTGCGACGTGTCCTTTCACCGTCGGACAATCGCCGAATAATGCTGCGGAAATTTGTGTTTCGCTGACAGTGCATTGATCGGCGGCGCGTTCGAATTCGGCTAACCCGTGGATCATGTCGGCAATATCGGCGGCGTCTTCAGGTATGGCGCGGCGGATGCTTTCAGTCACGCTCAACTCCCAGCGCGTCCAGTATTGTGGCGAATTTCGTTGTGGTCTCGTCGACTTCGTCATCAGGATCGGATTCGGCGACGATGCCGCCGCCGGCGCGCGCCAGCGCGGTGCGGCGGTCGGCCGACAGCTGCGCGCACCGGATGGACACCGCCCAGTGCCCGTCGCCCCGGGCGTCGCACCACCCGACGGCGCCGGCGTAGAAACCGCGGTCGCCTTCCAGCTCGCCGATCAGTTTGGCCGCGGCGTCGGCCGGCACCCCGCCGACCGCCGGGGTGGGATGTAGCGCCAGGGCCAGATCGATTGCGGTGGTGGAGGTGTCGCGTAGTCGGCCGCTGATCGGTGTGCACAGGTGCCAGACCGCGGCGGTGCGGCTCAGTTGGGGCTCGGGCGCGATGGTCAGGTCGTCGCACAACGGCTCGAGTGCGGCACGCATGGTGTCGATGACGAGTTGGTGCTCGTGCCGGTTCTTGGCCGAACTAGCCAGTGCCGCACCGTTTGCCGCGTCGAGCTCGGGATCGAAGGCGCGGGGGGCCGAACCCGCGAACGGCTGGCAGACCACCCGGTCAGCGGAGCGCGCGACCAGCAGTTCGGGGCTGGCGCCCACCAGGGCCGCGCCCGCGTAGTCGTCGCCGGCAGAGGTCAGGTCGACGAGGAAGCCGTATGCGGCCGGGTCGGCGGCGACCAGACGGCGCAGGATGACGCGGGCATCCAGCGGCCCGTCGGCGGTCAACCGCAACGCGCGGGCCAGCACCACCTTGCGCAGTGAGGCACCAGGTGCCGTGAGCTGATCCCGGGCCCGGCTGATGCGGGCGCGGTATTCGGCGAGCGTCGGCACGGCGGCGGTGACGCGCACCGGCGGAAGCGGGCCCGTCGGCCAGTCGGGCAGCGCGTCGGCGCGCCGCACTGCGTCGGGCACCAGCAATGCGGCCGGTCCGCTCACGTCGAAAGGCAACGCGCCCAGCAGTATTGGCGCCGTCCCCGACCGCAGTGCCGCTTGTGCCGCAGCCACGTCGCGGTAGCGCGTCCGCACCCCGTCGGCAACCAATGTCCCCCGTGGTCCGCATAGCGCGAACGGCGGTTCGGGGAAGTTCACTGAATCGTCAACCCGAGCGCACCGAGCTGGCGCAGCCCGTGCTCGAAACCGCAGATCGCGATCGAGGCGGTGAGCATGCCGAAGCGCCTGCCCTCGACGAGCGGCAGCTCGATCCAGCGCGTGATCACCGCACGGGAGAAGTGACCATGGCTGATGAACACCACGTCGCGTGACGCCATGTGCTCTAGCGCCAGTGCGACGACCCGGTCGGCGCGATCGCTGACCTCCGCGACGCTCTCACCGCGCGGGCAGCCGTGCGTCCACACCAGCCAATCAGGTTCGGTTTCGCGGATCTGTGCGGTGGTCAGGCCCTCGTAGGAACCGTATTCCCATTCAACGAGCAGTGGAGATATCTCGTCGACGGTGATGTCGGCCAACCGGGCGGTGTCCAGCGTGCGTTGCCGCGGGCTGCTGAGCACCAACGGGCGATCAAGTTTGAGTTCACCGAGAACCCGCCCGGCGAGCATGGCCTGCGCCCGGCCGACGTCAGTCAGCTCGATCTCGGTGCGACCGGTGTGCTGGCCCGTTTTCGACCATGTTGTCTCGCCGTGGCGTAGCAGTACGAGTCGGTGATTGTGCAAGCCCATGCCGAGGATTCTGCCGGACGACATGCCGGACCCGTCGCGCGAAGCACTCGGCGGGGAACATGCCAGGATGGCACTGTGACAAAGACCCGGGTGCTGGCGGTGGCCAACCAGAAGGGCGGCGTGGCCAAGACGACGACGGTCGCTTCGCTTGGTGCGGCGATGGTGGATATGGGACGGCGCGTGCTGCTTGTCGATCTGGATCCGCAGGGCTGTTTGACCTTCTCGCTCGGCGAGGACCCGGACAAACTGCCCGTGTCCGTGCACGAGGTGTTACTCGGTGAGGTCGAGCCGAATGCCGCGCTGGTCACGACGGCCGAGGGCATGACGCTGATGCCGGCCAACATCGATCTGGCGGGTGCGGAGGCCATGCTGCTGATGCGGGCCGGTCGCGAATATGCGCTCAAGCGTGCGCTGGCCAAACTCTCCGACGATTTTGACGTGGTCATCATCGACTGTCCGCCGTCGCTGGGAGTGCTCACCCTCAATGGGCTGACGGCCGCCGACGAGGTGATCGTGCCGCTGCAGTGCGAGACGCTCGCGCACCGCGGCGTCGGCCAGTTCCTGCGGACGGTGGCCGATGTCCAGCAGATCACCAACCCGGATCTGCGGCTGCTGGGTGCATTGCCGACGCTGTACGACTCGCGAACCACCCACACCCGCGACGTGCTGGTCGATGTGTCCGACCGCTACGACCTGCCGGTGCTGGCTCCGCCGATCCCGCGCACGGTGCGCTTCGCCGAGGCCAGCGCTTCGGGCTCGTCGGTGATGGCCGGGCGTAAGAACAAAGGCGCGGTGGCCTACCGCGAGCTGGCGAAGGCGTTGGTCAAGCATTGGAAGTCCGGCAAACCGCTGCCCAATTTCAACATCGACCTGTAGCGCCGGTTGCGCGAGCAGACGCAAAAGCTCCCAAAAACCGCTGGTTTTGGGAGCTTTTGCGTCTGCTCGCGCAACTAACCGAGGGCCACGACGGTGTCGCCGCGCTGCTCAAACACTCGCGAACCCGAAGCGGCGGGAACCACCGGTGCGGTACTCGGCTGCCGGTCTACCGGAATGTCGCGTTGAAAAACGCCGCTGAGTGGGTCATAGATACCGATCGCGTCGGTGAGGGGCACCAGTAGCTGACCCGCCATCATCGCCCCCGGCCCCAGCGGCATGGCCGTGTCGCCCGCGGCGATGGTGTAGCGCAGAGTCAGTTTGCCCGCGTCGAAGACCAGCAACGAATCGCCGGTCCACCAGGTCACCAGGTTGCCCGCG
This sequence comes from uncultured Actinomycetota bacterium, assembly GCA_963840045.1. Taxonomy (GTDB): domain Bacteria; phylum Actinomycetota; class Actinomycetes; order Mycobacteriales; family Mycobacteriaceae; genus Mycobacterium. Next base: position 242,943 of record CAWIXL010000004.1, read on the forward strand.
TGTGACACCACCGCTGAACTCGACGGCGCCTTGGGCAGCAGGGTGCTCGCCACCGTGGCCCCGGTCTCGTCGATCACGTCGACCCTCGGCTGCGGTGACGGCACGTACACCGCGGTGTTGGTGTCCGAGACGGTCACCACACGGGCCCCCGAACCGGGCCGGATCCCGGGTTCGGCCACAAGATGCTGCTGGGGTTCGTCGTCATCCTTGCCCGGGCGCAGCAGAACGAGCCGTAAGTCGGCCTGATTCGCGCAGGCTTCGAGCACTGACACGGCCGACGAGCTGGCCGCTGCGGACTCCAGCCGGCATCCGGAGTGCAGGCCGCGGTTCGACGGTTTCACCCGCGCGTCGGCCTCGCCATAGGCCAGCATCCGCACCATGTCCGATCGCCACAGTTCCAGGCGAGTGTCGCCGGCCGACAGCACGGTCGTGCCGTCGGAGGAGAGCTGCACCCGCGGATCGGCGTAGCTGCTGCGGGCTGTCCCGCGATGACCGGTGGACCCGTCGAGGGTGCTGACCTGTCCGCAGCCACGGTCGTCCCGATAGACCGCGACGGCGTAGTGGTAGACCCAGGACACCCCACACAGGTCGGTGTCGCGGGCATAGCTCCAGCGCGACTCACCGGTGCCCGGGTCGCGTCCGTCCACCTGGCGGCCGTCGCCGGTGGTCACCGTCCCGCCCGCCACCACCGGTGCGGTGGTGGCGGGACTGGCGGCGGTCCACAGCTGTTTCAGCGAGGTCGGGACTTCTTTGGCCGGGGTGGGGGTGGGCGCCGGAGTGCCGGCCGGCCGGCTGATGGTGGCCCGGGCGTCGCTGGTCAACCAGATCAGCGACGCGACCACGGCGACGACGACCGCGATCGCCGCGGCAGCCACAATGTCAGCCTTGGTCCGGCGCTCGGGTCTGACCATAAGTCAGCGATGACTCAGTTGGCTTGGGTGGCGGCGTCCGCGGGCTTGCGGCGCCGACGGCGGCGTCGGGCGGGCGCACTGGGGGAAGTGGCGCCGCTGGGCGCCTCCGCGACCGCGTCGCCGTTGGTGGCTGAAGGCGAGGTGCCGGCGGGATGCCCGGTGACGGGCTGCCCGCCGCGGGTGCGCCGGCGCTTGGTGCCCGAGCGTGTCCGCTGCTGCGTTTTCTCCGACTTCTGGCCGTCACGTTCGGTGTCGCGCCGCTTGACCGGCGACTTGCGTGGCGGGCCGACCGTGCCGCCGACCTCGGTCGGGATGTTCAGTTCGGTGTAGAGGTGCGGCGACTTGGAATACGTCTCGGCCGGGTCGGGGGAGCCTAGGCCGAGCGCCGTGTTGATCATCGTCCAGCGGGGTAGCTCGTCCCAGTCCACCAGGGTGACCGCGATGCCGGTGCGGCCGGCGCGGCCGGTGCGCCCGATGCGGTGGATGTACATCTTGTCGTCCTCGGGGCACTGGTAGTTGATGACGTGGGTGATGTCGTCGATGTCGATGCCGCGCGCGGCGACGTCGGTGGCGACCAGCACGTTGATGTCGCCGGCGCGAAACGCCTTGAGCGCCTTCTCGCGGGCGATCTGGCCGAGATCGCCGTGCACCGCGCCGACCGCGAACCCGCGTTCGGCCAGCTCGTCGGCCACCTTCTGCGCGGTGCGCTTGGTGCGCGTGAAGACCATCGTCGCGCCGCGTTCGTCGGCCTGCAGGATTCGGCTGACCAGCTCCACCTTGTCCAGCGCGTGGGCGCGGTAGACGAATTGCTCGGTGGTGTCGTGCACGGCCAGGGAGTGCGGTGCTTCGGCCCGGATGTGAGTGGGCTGCACCATGAACGTGCGGGCCAACGTGATGATCGGGTCCGGCATGGTGGCTGAGAACAGCATCGACTGCCGGTCGGCCGGGATCTGACGCAGGATGCGTTCGATGTCGGGCAGGAAGCCCAGGTCGAGCATCTCGTCGGCCTCGTCGAGCACCAGCACGGACAACCCGCCCAGCTGCAGGAGGCCCTGCTGGCACAGGTCGAGCAGCCGACCCGGGGTGCCCACCACCACGTCGGCGCCGGCGCGCAGCGCGTCGATCTGCGGTTCGTAGGCGCGCCCCCCGTAGATGGACACCACCGAGAGCGGGCGTTCCCGTTCGTCGGGGGCGCCTGCGGTCAGGTACTGGGCCGCAGTGGCGAGGTCATCGGTCACCTGCAGGCACAGCTCTCGGGTGGGCACCACGACCAGGGCCCGCGGCGTGCCGCTGAGCGGTCGTGCTGGGTTACCGGCGGTGATCCGCTGCAGCAGCGGGACGCCGAACGCGAAGGTTTTGCCCATGCCGGTGCGGGCCTGACCGATCACATCGTCGCCGGCGAGCGCCAGCGGCAACGTGAGTTCTTGAATTGCAAAAGGACGGTCGATGTCTTTTTCGGCCAGTGCGCGCACAATTTCGTCGCGGACTCCGAGTTTGGCAAATGTTGGTTCAGTTGTGCTCTTAAGCGCTGTCATGCGTGGGTAACGGGCCTTTCGGTGACGTTATTCGGTGTTGTGTCGGTGTTCTCTGTCGCGTCGACGCGCGCACGAGTTCCGACATCGAAAACGTCGCCGAGTGGCCGGCCCCATGGTCTGTCTGAAGGGGCTCAGTCTGGGCGGGCCGGTTGTGCACGCACATTTCGCCGGTAGCGGCCGCACATAGATACAGCCAATACCAATCACCATGATAACTGGTCGTACAGCCGGTACCCACGTCTTCCTAGGGCCGCCGACTAGAGTGTTGCCATGACTTCGCCCGCGGACCAGGTGGCAGATTCACCCGCACCACGGATCCCGGCGGATCACCCGGCCGTCAACGAATTGTTCGCGCTGCTGGCATATGCCGAGGTAGCGGCGTTTTACCGGTTGACGGACGAGGCGCGGATGGCGCCGCACCTGCGGGGCCGGATCTCGATGGCGAGCATGGCGGCCGCCGAGATGGGCCACTACGAACTGCTGCATGACGCTCTGGAAAACCGTCGCGTCGACGTGGTGCCGGCCATGTCGAAGTACGTGTCGGCGCTGGAGAACTACCACCGGCTCACCACGCCGAGCACGTGGCTGGAAGCCCTGGTCAAGACTTATCTCGCCGACTCCTTGGCGTCCGCGTTGTATCTGGAGATCGCCGGTGGGCTGCCCGACGAGGTTGCCCACGTAGTGCGGGCGGCCTTGGCGGAGACCGGGCATTCTCAGTTCGTCGTTGCCGAGGTGCGCGCCGCAGTGACCGTCAGCAGCAAACAACGCAGCCGGCTGGCGCTGTGGTCCCGCCGGCTCTTCGGCGAAACGATCACCCAGGCCCAGTACCTGCTGGCCGACCATGACGAGCTGGTCGATCTGGTGTTATCCAGTAGCACCGGGTTGGGCCAGATCAGCGCGTTCTTCGACCGTCTGCAGGAAACATACGACCAACGAATGCGCGATCTCGGCCTGAGCTAACGCGTGCAGGTCGCGAGGGACGAGTTTTTGGCCGACGCCACGACCGTTTGACCTGCGGCGTTGACGACTGCGCAGTTGAGCCGGCTGTAGAAGCTGGTTACGACCACCGACTCGGTCTGCACGCCCGGGTTCAGGACCACCATCTTCGTCCACGGCAGGCTCACATTGAACTCGGTGCGCGGGTAGCCGTAGGCATCGGTGTAGACCACGTTCACCAGGTCGAGGAGCTGCTTGGTGCCGGTCACGCTGTAGAAAACGGTGCGCGGATCGAGCGTGGCCGACGGCGGTATCGCGGTCGGCGGCGGCGCGGCGCCGGGTATTCCCGTCGGCAGGACTTGGCACCGCGCTAGGTGGCGTCACGGTGGTGAGGGTCTCGGGGGGCAGTTGGGGGCTGGCCGAGGCGCTGGGTGACGGGCTGAGGGAGAAGCTGGGCGGAGCTGTCGATGGTGTGGTGGACATCACTGTCGTCCGTGGGGCCGGGGGCCCGACTGGGGTCTTGATCGACGCGCTGTCTCCGCTGTTGATAATGACTGCGGTCGCGATGGCGCCCAGCGCCACCACGACGCCGCCGGCAGCGGCGACCGGTGCCCAGCGAGGCGCGCCTGACCAGCGTAAATCGCCGTAGCCGCCGTCAATGTCGTCGGCTCCGGTCTCGTAGTACTCGTCGTCCGGGTAGTCCTCTACCTCGTCGTCGAGATGGTGCAGTGTGGTACCGATGAGGCCGATGTTATAGATGTGAAAACACAGTTCGGCTTGCGCGGGGGCACGGTGGTCAAAGTGGAGGCCAGTTGGAAGCGAATCGTTATCTGCGAGCCGGCCCTCGTTTCGCTTACCGCGAACCGTGCCGATGGGGCCGGGGGGCGCTAGGCGCCCGAGGTTCCACTAGCCTGCTGCTGACAGGTCTGCGACAGGAACCGCTGGAATTTTTGGGGAAGGGGCAACCGTGGAGGTCAAGATCGGTATCACGGACAGTCCGCGCGAACTGGTCTTCTCTAGTACCCAGACACCAGGTGAGGTGGAAGAACTCGTCAGCGCCGCGGTACGGGAGGGCTCGGGTCTGCTCAGCCTGACCGACGAGAAAGGCCGTCGCTTCCTGATTCATACGGCCAAGATCGCGTATGTCGAGATCGGTGCCGCCGACGCGCGCAGGGTCGGCTTCGGAATCGGGGCGGACGCCGCTGCGGCGGCCGGGAAAGGCGCTAAGAGCGGGTAAGCGGCACGTGCGACAGCCCACCCCAGGCGAACTGCACGGTGCCTTCCACGGCGTCCGACTTGGAAATCGGACGGTCGGAGTCCAACCAATACCTGGCGCAGTCAACGCTCATGCCGACCACTCCGACCGCGATCATCCGCGCGCGGTGCGGGTCCAATCCGGAATCCGCGCTGACTAAGGCGAACACCGCGTCGATGCACGATTCGGTGGCCGCGCGCACCTGCGTGGCGACCTCGGGCTCGGTGACATAGTCGTTCTCGAATATCAGTCGATAGCCCTGGCTGTCGTGCTCAATGAAGTCGAAGAACGCCTGGACCGCCGCGTGCAACCGCAGCCGGTTGTCGGTGGTGGTACGCAGTGCCTGCTGCACGCCCGTGACCAGGTTTTCGACGTGCCGATGAAGCACCGCCAGGTACAGCTCGAGCTTGCTCGAAAAGTGTTGATACAGGACGGGTTTACTGACTCCCGCCCGGTCAGCGATCTCGTCCATACCGGCCGCGTGGTAGCCGTGGTCCACGAAGACATCGCTGGCGACGATGAGCAATTGGCCGCGGCGCTCGTCGCGGGGCAACCGGTTGCCGCGCCGGTTCGACACCGCCGCGCCGTCTGCCGACCGAACGCGGTCCGCCTTGACGCCACGACGTTGCGCGGCCTTGGCGAGATCGCTCATCGAGTCCTCATCTGATTCGTTAGCCGCTCAAGTTTGGCGCTGTCGGTGGCCAGCCGCACGGCTCGTCGAAAAGACATTACTACCCATGCCTACCCGGAGACGGCTCATCGAGCGTCATCGGCGGTGTTGTCGCTGGCAGATGCGAGCCATGGGCGGCCACTCGGGCGCGCCAGCGCTCTCACTTCGTGGGGACTATGCCATCCTGGGAAAATGACTTTCTCGGGTCCGCCGCGTGGCACCGGTCGCGTGCCGATGCTGCGCGACGAGTGGCGAGAGCCGCTGCGGGCCCAGCGCGACCCACTCGCCGAGGCCGGACGGGCCCGGGCTGAACGTGACCGGCCGCGGCAATGGCGCAAGCAGACATGGCTCGGGCGGTTCGTGACGACCTATGGCTGGCGCGCGTATGCGCTGCCGGTCCTGATGGCACTGACCGTCCTGGTGGTGTACCAGACGGTGACTGGGACCACCTCGGTGAAGCAGGCGAAGAGCGAGTCCATTCAGGGTCCGCCGGCCATCGGTGCGGTGGGCACGGCGATCTTGGACGCACCACCTCGCGGGCTGGCCGCGTTCGACGGCAATCTGCCGGCCGGGACGCTGCCGGAGGGCGGGCCCTTCACCGAAGCGGGCGACAAGTCCTGGCGTGTCGTCCCGGGCACGACGAGTCAGGTTGGTCAGGGCACCGCCAAGGTGTTCAGGTACACCGTGGAGATCGAGAACGGCATGGACCCGACGATGTACGGCGGAGACAATGCATTCGCCCAGATGGTCGATCTGACGCTGGCCAATCCCAAGGGCTGGACTCACAATCCGCAATTCGCGTTCATCCGGATCGACGCAGGCAAACCCGACTTCCGGATTTCGCTGGTGTCTCCGGTGACGGTGCGTGAGGGGTGCGGCTACGAATTTCGGTTGGAGACGTCCTGCTACAACCCGGTTTACGGGGCCGACCGGCAGGCGCGGGTGTTCATCAACGAGGCCCGCTGGATACGCGGGGCCGTGCCATTCGAAGGCGACGTCGGCTCCTACCGGCAGTACGTGATCAACCACGAGGTCGGCCACGCCATCGGGTATGTGCGCCACGAACCGTGCGACAAGCAAGGCGCCCTGGCCCCGGTGATGATGCAGCAGACGTTTTCCACGTCCAATGACGACGGCGCCAAGTTCGACCCCGAATTCGTCAAAGCGGACGGTAAGACCTGCCGATTCAACCCCTGGCCCTACCCGATCGCTTAGCTCTAATACACCTTGGTCAGGGTGTAATGGGCGGTCGTCCGGTTGGGATCATCCGCGAGCCGGTTTACTTCTTGCCGGATCGGGTCGACGGGACCGCCGAACGCGCCTGGGCAGCCTTCGGGGCACCTTACTTCCCACCAGCTGTCGGACTGGTGCGGCGGCCAGGCGCCCAGCAGCCCGCCTCGCGGGTGATAGCCGATCTGGGTTGCGCTCTTGACGAGATTGCCGATGTGATGCCGCGCCGGGCAGAAGAGCAATAGGTCAATTCCGTTCATGGCCGTTATTCTGCGTGCCCGGGCCCCTTCGCCCAACTCTGTGCCCAACCTCTGTGCCCAACCCGAATGCCAACCGTCCGGGAAGGGGCCCCTGAAGTGGGGATACTCGTGCGTTGCTGGGTCGCGGCGGCGGGGGAAACATTGCTGGCAGATCGAGTGTTGATCACTGCATGTCGTTGCCGTCACTCGGCAGAGCTGCTGTGATGGGTTATAGACGACGCGTTAGAAGTCGAATCGCGAAAGCTACTCGAGGAGATGTTCGGTGTCGACATCCCAGGCGTCACTGCCACCGCTTGTTGAACCCGCCCGCCAGCTCAGTCGCGAGGAAGTGGCCCGCTACAGCCGCCACCTGATCATCCCCGACCTGGGTGTCGACGGGCAGAAGCGGCTGAAGAACGCGAAAGTACTGGTAATCGGTGCCGGGGGGCTCGGGGCACCTGCGTTGCTCTACTTGGCCGCGGCCGGCGTCGGCACCATCGGCATCGTCGATTTCGACGTCGTCGACGAGTCGAACCTGCAGCGCCAGATCATCCATGGCGTCGCTGACGTCGGACGGTCCAAGGCCCAGTCGGCGCGCGACTCGATCCGTGCGATCAACCCTCTGGTCCAGGTGCGGTTGCACGAGTTCCGGCTGGAGCCCGGTAACGCCGTCGAGCTGTTCAAGCAGTACGACCTGATCGTGGACGGCACCGACAACTTCGCCACCCGGTATCTGGTCAACGACGCCGCGGTGCTGGCCGCAAAGCCGTACGTGTGGGGGTCGATCTACCGGTTCGAGGGCCAGGTGTCGGTGTTCTGGGAGGACGCTCCCGACGGGCGGGGCCTCAACTACCGCGACCTGTACCCCGAGCCGCCGCCACCGGGGATGGTGCCGTCCTGCGCCGAGGGCGGCGTGCTGGGCATCATCTGCGCCTCGGTCGCGTCGGTGATGGGTACCGAGGCGATCAAGCTGATCACCGGGATTGGCGAATCACTGCTCGGCCGCCTGATGGTGTACGACGCATTGGAGATGAGCTATCGCACCATCACGATCCGCAAGGACCCGTCCACGCCGAAGATCACCGAGCTGATCGACTACGAGGACTTCTGCGGGGTGGTGTCCGAAGACGCCGCGCAGGCGACCGGCGGGTCCACCATCACGCCGCGGGAGTTGGCCGAGTTGTTGGACTCCGGCACGAAGCTGGCCCTGATCGACGTCCGCGAGCCGGTGGAGTGGGACATCGTCCACATCGACGGGGCCCAGCTGATCCCGAAATCGCTGATCAACTCCGGCGAGGGACTGGCAAAGCTGCCCCAGGACCGCATGCCGGTGCTGTACTGCAAGACGGGGGTGCGCTCCGCCGAGGCGTTGGCCGCGGTGAAGAAGGCCGGCTTTTCCGACGCGGTCCATTTGCAGGGCGGCATCGTGGCGTGGGCCAAACAGATGCAGCCTGACATGGTGATGTATTAACTCCGGGCTGGGGTACCCGCACAGCGCGTCGTCGTGCGGACGCGCATCGTCCCACCATTAGGCTGACGCGTGTGAGTGTCGAGCCACCGCCAGACCATGTACAGGTGGCGTTTGGCTTGGCCGGTGCGCAGCCCCTCCCGCTGGGTGCTGGCTGGGAGAACGGCTGGCGATGCGGCGAAGTCGTGTTGTCGCTGGTGGCAGACCACGCCCGCGCGGCCTGGTCGGCCCGGGTGCGGGAAACATTGTTCGTCGACGGAGTACGTCTGGCCCGACCGGTTCGCTCGACCGACGGGCGGTATGTGGTTTCAGGCTGGCGGGCCGACACGTTCGTCGCCGGCAAACCGGAGGCCAGGCACGACGAAGTCGTCTCGGCGGCGGTGCGACTGCACGAGGCCACCGGCAAACTGGAACGTCCTCGATTCCTGACGCAGGGGCCCTCGGCGCCGTGGGGGGATGTCGATGTTTTCATCGCCGCCGACCGCGCCGCGTGGGAGGAACGGCCGTTGCAGTCGGTGCCGCCGGGGGTGCGGATGGCCCCCCCGACCGCGGACGCCGAACAATCGATCGACATCATCAACCAGCTCGGCGGACTGCGTAAGCCGACCAAGAGCCCGAACCAGCTGGTGCACGGGGATCTTTACGGCACAGTGCTTTTCGTCGGCACAGCAGCGCCCGGAATCACCGACATCACCCCATACTGGCGGCCCGCATCATGGGCCGCCGCCGTGGTGGTCATCGATGCGCTGTCTTGGGGCGATGCCGACGACGGACTCATCGAGCGTTGGAACGCTTTGCCGGAATGGCCGCAGATGTTGTTGCGTGCGTTGATGTTTCGCTTAGCTGTCCATGCGCTGCATCCGCGGTCGGCAGCCGACGCATTTCCCGGTTTGGCCCGCACCGCGGCACTGATCCGGTTGGTGCTCTAGTCCTGATGGTGGCGACCTGCTTCGCCCGGCTCCGCCGCGCTCGCAATCGCCACTAAACCCCGGGCGGGAATTCGTAACGAACCTCGTGCAGCGGGATCCGGCCGTCCATGGCCAGAATTCCTTCGGCCCGTAGCAACTCCAGCTGTCGGGTGGTCAGATGGCGTGCCGGGCGACCCGACGCGGTGATAACTCGGTGCCAGGGCAGGTCCGAGGAGTCGGTCCGCATGATCCAACCGACAATGCGAGGGCTGGAAAGTCCTGCGACGCCGGCGATATCGCCGTACGTGGCGACTCTGCCGGGTGGGATGGCCGCAACCAGCGAGCGCACCCGCTCGACCTGGTCGTCCGTCACCGGGGCCATCGCTAGTGCGTTCCCAACCGCTTGCGGATGAGCGCGGCGGTTTCGGTGGGCTTGGCGTGGGGCACCATGTGGTCGCAATCGAAATCCAGCAGCTCAAAGTCGGCGCCCAAGCGTTGTCGAAGCCCCGCGACAAGTTGTTCGCTGACGTAGGGGGGCGTGGTCCGTTTGGCTCGCACCAGGGTGGTCTTTGTCCCTGCCCGCGGCAACACGAGGTCGCGGGCCAATTCGCTCCAATACGACATCATCGCCGGCATGCTGATCCGCCAGCCGTACCGTCCGTTGGCCAGCTTGACCAGGTGCTCCTGCAAGTCGGCGTCGAGCACTTCGGGGTCCACGTCTGCCCACGAGTCCGCCGCCTTGTCCTGGCGGGCCGCCGCGGGGTCCGGGTAGTCGGGGTGGGCGAACATCGCCTCGGCGATCTCGGCCATCCAGTCGCCGTTCAAGGCGATCGCCGGGTCGAGCAGTAGCAGCGCTGCAACTAGGTCCGGCCGGGCCGCGGCCAGGTGCAACGCGATGGCGCCGCCAAACGAGTGTCCAAGAACCAGCACCGGGGCCCCACCGTGGGCGACCTCGTCGTCGAGCAGTGCGGCCAACGCGGAGACGTTGGCCTCGATGCTCCACGGCGCGGCCCACGATGATCTGCCGTGGCCGAGCACATCCGGTGCCGCAACGGTGATTTCGGGCACGTAGCCGGCGAAGTGTTGCCAGCGCAGTCCGTGGCCGGTCAGTCCATGGATGGCCAATACCTGGACCGGGCCGGACGGTCCGAAGCGGTACACGTGAAGGTCGGCGGTCACGCGTCGATGGTGCCAGCCCGGACTGCGGCGTTCAGTGGGGGTACCCCGGCTTGCGGGGGAGTGGGCGGTCGGTCGGCGCGGTCGGGCCGGGCTACTGGTCGACGCCTCGTTCGTCGTCTGGATCAGACACGACGAATGCCTGGTCGATCAGGTCGGCTTCGTCGGCATCGCGGTCCGTCGTGCTCAGGTAGGCGGTGTCCAAGCCCGTCTCGTCGTCAAAATCAGCGGGTCGCTGCTGATCGAGTGCATCGGCTTGAGGCACCTCGTCGGTCGGAATGAAGCTCTCGCCATCCTTCACGTTCGCAAACCCCTTATCTTTCGCCGGTTCCCTCCTTCGGGGTACCCAGGCGTCGATCCGACTTCAGTTTGGCGTTGTCGGTGCGCAACTGAGTGTTGTGGCCCTCCAGTCGGCTGTTTCGGCTCTCCAGGTCCAGTATCCGGGCGATGCCGGCCAAGTTCACGCCCAGCTCGACAAGCTCGGAAATCCTCTTCAGGCGTTCCAGGTCGTCGTCGCTATAACGCCGGGTACCCCCTTCGGTGCGAGAGGGCGTGAGCAGTCCCCAGCTTTCGTAGTGTCGCAGGGTCTGCGGTGCGAGCCCGGAAAGCTCGGCTGCCACCGAGATCCCGTAGACACCCCGCGCGGATCGAGATGTCGAGTCATCGGTCACACGCTGCTCCATCCGCCTCAAGAAATCTGATCACAGGGCTTGCGCAAAGATACCACATCTGCTACAAGAAAATATATGTCTAATGACATAGATTATCGACCACGACGAGGAGGCGAAACATGATGTTGATGCGAACAGATCCATTCCGTGAACTCGATCGCCTGACGCAGCAGGTGCTGGGCACCCCGGCCCGGCCGGCGGTCATGCCGATGGATGCCTGGCGAGACAACGAGCGATTCATCGTCGAGTTCGATCTGCCTGGTGTACAGCCTGATTCGCTCAATCTTGACGTCGAGCGCAATGTTCTCACCGTGCGCGCCGAACGTCCGGACCTCAATCAGGATCGCGACATGGTGTCGGCCGAACGGCCGCGCGGCGTGTTCAGTCGGCAGCTGTTCTTGGGTGAGACCCTCGACACCGACAGAATCGAGGCCAGCTACCAGGACGGTGTACTGCGGTTGACGATCCCGGTAGCCGAACGGGCCAAGCCACGTCGGATCGACATCAGCCACAACGCGCAGCGGACACCGATTAACGCATAACGACTCTCGGGCTGGAAGTGGGCGCGCGACCGGGCGTATGCGCGCCCACTTCCACATCGGCTGTCCGGCCACATCAGCCCTCCGGCGCAAGAAATGCGAGGTGATATGCCATGAACGATCCATACGAGGTGCTCGACGTGTCGCCGACTGCGACGCAAGCCGAGATCGCCCATGCTTACCGCAATCAAATGCGCAGTCATCACCCTGACGTGCGGGTGATCGAGCGGTCTGCAGGCGCCGACGAGCGGCTGCTGCAGATAGTCGACGCCTACGCTTTGCTGCGTGATCCGCGCCGGCGCGGCGAATACGACCGCAGCACTGACCGATCGCCGAAAACTTTCGGACCCGAATTTTGTTGAGGCTCAGCGATTCTGCTGACGGTCACGTGGATAGATGGCGGGCGCGGAGCGCGTCGCCGACCCTGGTGTCACCGCATGGGCAATCGCAACTTTCTTTGTGATCCCGATGCTCGCGTTCGAGGGCAGCGGGCGCAGCGCTGGCCGCGCCGCCGGTCCGGGCCGGGCCGACTTGTCAGACCCGCGTGATTGCATTCGACCATGTCGTACACCTGGGGTGCCGAGGCGCGCGGAGTGCTGGAGTCGGGTGCCCGCGGCCTGGTGCGTGTCCTCGGCGGCCCCGGGACCGGCAAGAGCAGCCTGCTGGTCGACGCCGCGATTGCGCACATCACCGCGGGTGTTGATCCGGAATCGGTTCTGCTGCTTACCGGTTCGGGCCGGATCTCGGTGCGGGCGCGCAGCGCCCTGACGACCGCGTTGCTGCGAGCGCGCGACACCGGTCCGTGCCGCGCGGCGGTCCGCGAGCCGTTGGTGCGCACCGTGCACGGCTACGCCTACGCGGTCTTGCGACGGGCCGCCGAACGCACCGGGGATGCGCCGCCGCGGCTGGTCACCAGCGCCGAACAAGACGCAATAATCCGGGAACTACTGGCCGGCGACCTTGAAGACGGACCTAACGCCACGACCACCTGGCCGGCGCACTTGTGGCCGGCCCTGAGCACTGCCGGTTTTGCCGCCGAGCTGCGAAACCTGTTGGCGCGCTGCGCCGAACGCGGGATGGACCCGCAGCAGCTGGAGCGGCTGGGCCGTCGGTGCGGGCGTCCGGAGTGGACTGCCGCCGGCCAGTTCGCGCGACAGTACGAGCAGGTGATGTTGCTGCGGGCGGCGGTGGGCATGGCGGCTCCGCAGGCGACGGCGCCGGCGCTGGGTGCGGCCGAACTGGTGGGCGCCGCCTTGGAGGCGTTCGCGGTCGAACCCGAGTTGCTGGCCGCCGAACGCGCGCGGATCCGCGTCTTATTGGTCGACGACGCCCAGCAACTCGACCCGCAGGCGGCTCGCTTGGTTCGAGTGCTGGCGGCGGGCGCCGAACTGGCTTTGATGGCGGGCGATCCCAACCAGGCGGTGTTCGGGTTCCGGGGTGGTGAGCCCGTCGGACTGCTATCCGACGACAGCCCGTCGGTGACCCTGACGGTGTCGCATCGCTGTGCTCCCGCGGTGGCGCGGGCGGTCAGCGGTATCGCGCGCCGGTTGCCCGGGGGCAGCGGCGGCAGGCAGATCGACGGCACCGGAAGCGAAGACGGATCGGTCACGGTGCGTCTGGCAGCCTCCGCGCACGCTGAGGCGGCGGTGATCGCCGACGCGCTGCGGCGTGCCCATCTGATCGACGGGGTGCCGTGGTCGCAGATGGCGGTGATCGTCAGGTCGGTGCCGCGGGCCGCCGCGCGGTTGCCGCGCGCGTTGGCCGCCGCCGGGGTCCCGGTGGCCATTCCCGCGAACGGCGTGCCGTTGTCGGCGGAACCCGCGGCGCAGGCATTGCTCGCCGTGTTGGCCGCGACCGCTGACGGCCTCGACGGTGAGCGGGCGCTGACGCTGCTCACCGGGCCCATCGGCCGTGTCGATCCGGTTTCGCTGCGCCAACTGCGCCGAACGCTGCAGCGTACCGAAAGCAACCGCACCCCAGGTAGATTCGGTGAGCTGCTGGTCGAGGCACTGACTGGTCACGCACCACTGCCGGGCGCGTTGCGGCGGGTGCGCGCGGTGCTGGATGCGGCTGCCCGCTGCCACCGGGACGGTCAAGATCCGCGCTACACACTGTGGGCGGCATGGCACCGGTCCGGCCTGCAACGGCGTTGGCTGGCGGCCAGCCAGCGTGGCGGTCCGGTCGGCGCCCAGGCCGTCAGGGACCTCGAGGCCGTCACCGCGTTGTTCGACATCACCGGTCAGTACGTGTCTCGCACGTCCGGTGTGTCGCTTCGTGGACTGGTCGAGCACGTTGCGGCGCTGCAGCTGCCCGGCGTCGGTGGCGAGCCGGAGTCGCCGGCCGAACAGGTCAGGGTGCTCAGCGCGCACGCCGCGCTCGGGCACGAATGGGACCTGGTGGTCATCGCCGGCCTGCAGGATGGTTTGTGGCCCAATACGGTTCCGCGTGGCGGTGTCCTGGCCACCCAACGTCTGGTCGACGTGCTCGACGGTGTCACCGAGAACGCGTCGGTGCGGGCGCCGCTGCTGGCCGAGGAGCGGCGGTTGCTGGTGGCGGCGATGGGGCGGGCACGCCGCCGATTGCTGGTAACCGCCGTGGACAGTGACACCGACGGCGCCGGGCTGGAGGCCGCGCTACCGTCGGTGTTCTTCTCCGAGGTCGCGCACTGGGCGGGCGGCGGCGACGATCCCGCTGCGGTGCAACCGATCTCAGCCCCACGTGTGTTGTCGGCGGCGGCGTTGGTCGGCCGGCTGCGCAGCGTGGTGTGCGCGCCGGACGGAGCGGTGGATGACGCCGCCCGCGATTGTGCGGCAACGCAATTGGCCCGGTTGGCCAGAGCCGGTGTGGCGGGCGCAGACCCGGCCGGATGGCACGGCCTGATTCCGCTGAGCACCAGTGAACCGCTGGGCGACGGCGACGATCCCGTCACGCTGACGCCGTCGACCCTGCAGACACTCAACGACTGCCCGCTGCGCTGGCTGGCCGAACGGCACGGCGGGACCAACATGCGCGAACTGCGTTCCACCGTCGGCTCGGTGATACACGCGCTGATCGCCGAGCCGGGCAAAACTGAATCACAACTGCTGACCGAGCTGGACCGGGTGTGGCAGCATCTGCCCTTCGATGCGCAGTGGTATTCGGCCAACGAACTGGCCCGGCACCGCGGCATGATTCAGGCGTTCGTCGAGTGGCGAGCGCAGACCCGCACCCAGCTGACGGAGGTCGGTACCGAGGTCGAGGTCGCCGGAGCCCTCGGTGCAGTCCGGGTGCGCGGCCGAGTCGACCGGCTCGAACGCGATGCGGCCGGACGGCTGGTGGTGGTCGACATCAAAACCGGCAAAACCCCGGTGAGCAAGGACGATGCCCAACAACACGCCCAGCTGGCGATGTATCAGCTTGCGGTGGCCGAGGGCTTGATGTCGGCCGGCTCCGCCGATCGGGAGCCAGGCGGTGCCCGCCTCGTCTACCTCGGTAAGACCGGAGCCAACGGCGTCACCGAACGCGAGCAGGACCCGCTGACACCGGCCGTCGGCGAGGAATGGCGCAATCTCGTGGAACAGGCGGCGGCGGCGACGGCCGGGCCGCAGTTCATCGCCCGGCGCAACGACGGTTGCGCACACTGCCCGATACGGCCCGCGTGTCCGGCCCACGCCGACGGGTCAGCGCAGTGACGGCCGCACCGGCGCGCTACAGCCCCACTGAATTAGCCTGCGCGCTGGGGCTTTTCCCACCCACCGCCGAGCAGGCCGCCGTCATCGCCGCGCCGCCCGGCCCCCTGGTCGTCATCGCGGGGGCCGGTGCCGGCAAGACCGAGACGATGGCCGCGCGGGTGGTGTGGCTCGTCGCCAACGGCTACGCCGAACCGGGCCAAGTGCTGGGTTTGACGTTTACCCGTAAGGCCGCCGGGCAGCTGCTGCGCCGCGTCCGGTCCCGGCTGGCCCGGTTGGCTGGGATCGGCCTGGGCTCGGACAGCCCGGCGGCGCCGGAAGCGACTGGTTCCCCGGCGGTCAGCACCTACCACGCGTTCGCCGGCTCATTGCTGCGTGACTACGGCCTGCTGCTGCCCGTCGAGCCTGACACCCGGTTACTCAGCGAAACAGAGCTATGGCAGCTGGCGTTCGATGTGGTCAACGGTTACGGCTGCGAATTGCGTACCGACAAGTCGCCGGCGGCGGTCACCTCGATGGTGTTGCGGCTGTGGAATCAGCTCGCCGAGCACCTGGTGGACACCGCGCAGCTGCGCGATACCCACCTGGAGCTGGAACGGCTGGTCCATCAGCTGCCGGCCGGCCCATACCAGCGCGAGCGCGGCCCGAATCAATGGCTGTTGCGGATGCTGTCGACCCAGACCGAGCGCGCCGAGCTGGTACCGCTGCTGGACGCGCTGGGCGGGCGAATGCGGGCCGCGAAGGTGATGGACTTCGGTGCGCAGATGGCCTCCGCCGCACGGCTGGCGGCGAATTTCCCCCAGGTTGGTTCCGAGCTGCGGAACCGCTACCGGGTGGTCCTGCTCGACGAATACCAGGACACCGGGCACGCCCAACGCGTGGCGTTGTCGTCGTTGTTTGGCGGCGGCTGTGATGACGGGTTGGCGCTGACGGCCGTTGGCGATCCGATTCAGTCGATCTACGGGTGGCGCGGCGCCTCGGCTACCAACCTGCCGCGATTCGCCACCGACTTCCCGCTATCCGACGGCACCCCGGCGCCGGTGCTGGAGCTACGCACCAGCTGGCGCAACCCGCCGCGGGCCCTGCACGTGGCCAACGCCATATCGGCGGAGGCGAGGCGGCGATCGGTGGCGGTGCATTCGCTGCGCCCGCGCCCGGACGCCCCGCCCGGCACCGTTCGCTGCGCGTTGCTTCCCGATGCGCAGGCCGAACGCGAGTGGATCGCCGACCACCTGCACACGGGTTATCAGCTAGCGCGGGCGGACGGCGTCAACCCGCCGACCGCTGCGGTGCTGGTGCGCCGCAACGCAGATGCCGCACCCATCGCCGATGCGCTGCGTGACCGCGGGATCCCGGTCGAGGTGGTCGGGCTGGCGGGGCTGCTGTCCATCCCGGAAGTCGCCGACGTGGTGGCCATGTTGCGGCTGGTCGCCGATCCGACGGCGGGCGCGGCGGTGCTGCGGGTGCTGGCCGGTCCACGCTGGCGGCTGGGTGGCCGTGACATCGCCGCGCTGTGGCGGCGCGCCCTGGCGCTCGGTGGTCGCCATTCGGGCGAGGCACCGTCGCCCGAGTCGATCGCGATGGCGGCCGGTCCTGACGTCGATACCGCGTGTCTGGCCGATGCCATCGGAGACCCCGGCCCGGCCGACTGCTATTCGGCTGCCGGATACCAGCGCATCGGCGCACTGTCCGGCGAACTGAGCACGCTGCGCGGTCACCTCGGTCATTCGCTGCCCGACCTGGTTGCCGAGGTGCGCCGCGCGCTGGGGGTCGACTGCGAAGTCCGCGCGCTGGCAGACACTGCGGCGACTGCGGGTATCTGGGCCGGCGCCGAGCATCTCGACGCCTTCGCCGACGTGGTCGCGGCCTACGCGGAGCGGACAAGCACGGCCTCGGTAGCCGGTCTGCTCGCTTACCTCGACGTGGCCGAACTTGTCGAGAACGGGTTGCCGCCCGCCCAGTTGGCGGTTGCCCGGGACCGTGTCCAGGTGCTTACCGTGCACGCCGCGAAAGGGCTGGAGTGGCAGGTGGTCGCGGTCGCCCACCTTTCGGGTGGCACGTTCCCGTCGACCGCGTCCAGGAGCAGTTGGCTTACCGATGCCGCCGAGCTGCCCCCGCTGCTGCGCGGCGACCGCGCCCAGGCAGGCGCGCTTGGGATTCCGGTGCTGGACACCTCTGCCGTCACCAACCGAAAGCAGCTGTCGGACAAGATCTCTGAGCATCGTCGTCAGCTCGAGCAGCGCCGCCTCGACGAGGAGCGCAGGCTGTTGTACGTGGGCATCACCCGGGCCGAGGACACCTTGCTGCTGTCCGGTCACCACTGGGGTCCCACCGGGATCAAACCGCGTGGGCCGTCGGAGTTCCTGTGTGAACTCAAGGACGTCATCGACCGTTCGGGCGCGGCCGGCGAACCCTGCGGGCTGGTCGAGCACTGGGCGCCGGAACCCGCCGATGGGGAACGAAACCCGTTGCACAACAAAGTTCGTCGAGGCGGTGTGGCCCGCCGATCCGTTGGGCGCGCGCCGCGGCGATGTGGAACGCGGGGCCGCGTTGGTGACGAAGGCTGCAGTGGCTGAGCCGGCTGAGCCAGCCGACGTAGACGGCTGGGCCGCCGACGTCGATGCACTGCTGGCCGAGCGTGCTAGAGCCACACTGCCGCAAGCTCGCATGCTGCCCAGCCAGTTGTCGGTCAGCGGTCTGGTGGACCTGGCCCGCGACCCGGCCGGTGCGGCGCAGCGGCTGGTGCACCGGCTGCCCACGCGCCCGGATCCACATGCGTTGCTGGGCAACGCCTTTCATTCCTGGGTTCAGCGGTTCTACGGCGGCGAGCTGCTGTTCGATCTCGGCGATCTGCCCGGTGCGGCGGATTCCGACGTCGGCGACACCGAGGAGCTGGCGGCGTTGCAGGCGGCATTCGCCGCATCGCCCTGGGCGGCCCGCACGCCGGTGGCCGTCGAGGTGCCGTTCGAAATGCCGATCGGCGAGACCCTCGATACCCTGGTGCGCGGCCGCATCGACGCGGTGTTCGCCGAACCCGACGGCGGCGCCACCGTCGTGGACTGGAAGACCGGTGAGCCGCCGCGTGGGCGGGAAGCCATGCGGCAGGCCGCTGTCCAGCTCGCGGTCTACCGTCTGGCCTGGGCGGCTTTGTGCGGATGCCCGGAGTCGTTGGTGCGCACCGCTTTCTACTACGTCCGCGCCGGAGTCACTGTCGTGCCCGAGGAACTGCCGGACCCCGCGGAGCTGGCCGGGCTGCTGGCGGAATCCGCCAACGGCCGCGTTGTCCGCGTCTGACGTGCGCTGCCCAGCTACTGGGAGACCCGCGGTCGTGGTTACATTTGAGGCGTGATGTGTCGTGCGCTGGGACTGAGCCGATGACGGGCCGTCGTGCGCAAGGGTAGGGCGCGGCAGCTGAGCGGTCTGGATGAAACCCTGGCCGGACAGCCCGGTCACCTGTTAGTCGGCGTCCTGCGCATCCCCGAGGATCACGCCAGCCCCTTCCGGGTCATCACGCGACGGGTGGCCATCGCGCTGGTGGTGTTGTTCGGCGCCGCCGTCGTCGTCTACGCGGACCGCAACGGTTACCGTGACATACGCGGTGAGCGACTGACGTTCCTGGATTGTCTGTACTTCTCGGCGGTCTCACTGTCGACGACCGGTTATGGGGACATCACCGCGTACTCGGAAGCCGCGCGTCTGGTCAACATCGTGGTGATGACGCCGCTGCGGATCGCTTTTCTGGCGGTGTTGGTCGGCACGACCCTCGAGGTGCTGTCCGAGCGTTCTCGGCAGGCGTGGAAGATCCAGCGTTGGAGGAACAAAGTGCGCAACCACACCGTCGTGATCGGCTACGGCACCAAGGGCAAAACTGCGATCGCCGCGATGCTCGGTGACGAGGGCGCGCAGGGTGAGATCGTCGTGGTCGACACCGATCGGATGGCCCTCGACCACGCCGCCAGCGCCGGCCTGGTGACCGTGCACGGCGACGCCACCAAATCAGATGTGCTGCGGTTGGCCGGGGCACAACACGCGGCATCGATCATTGTCGCGGCGAATCGAGACGACACCGCGGTGCTGGTGACCTTGACGGCGCGCGAAATAGCGCCCAAGGCAAAGATCGTCGCGTCCATCCGGGAGGCCGAGAACCAGCACCTGTTGCAGCAATCGGGTGCGAACTCGGTGGTGGTGTCCTCGGAGACCGCCGGTCGGCTGCTGGGCCTTGCCACAACCACGCCGAGCGTCGTGGAGATGATCGAGGATCTGCTGACCCCGGATGCGGGGCTGGCTATCGCCGAACGCGAGGTGGAGCAGACCGAGGTGGGCGGTTCCCCGCGGCATCTGCGCGACATAGTCCTTGGTGTGGTCCGCGACGGCCATCTGCTGCGCATCGGTGCACCCGAGGTAGATGCCATAGAGGCCAGCGACCGGCTGCTCTATATCCGCCACGCGGGCCACTAGTGGCGATCGCAAGCGCGGCGGAGCCGGGCGCGGCGGGTCGCCACGGTTTGGATTGCGTGGCGATCGCAAGCGCGGCGGAGCCGGGCGCGGCGGGTCGCCACGGTTTGGATTGCGTGGCGATCGCAAGCGCGGCGGAGCCGGGCGCGGCGGGTCGCCACGTGGGACATTAGGGGGCCTTCGCGTGGAATTTCAGCTGCAGAGCATTCCGTTGCTGTCGCGCGTGGGCGCCGACCGGGCCGACCAACTGCGCACCGACGTCGAGGCGGCTACCGCGGGATGGGCGGATGCGGCGCTGTTGCGGGTGGATTCGCGCAACCAGGTGCTCGTCGCCGACGGCAGGGTGGTGCTGGGTGCGGCTGCCGCGCTGGGCGCCAAGCCGCCGCCGGATGCGGTGTTCCTGGGCCGTATCGAAGGTGGCCGCCATGTCTGGGCTATCCGGGGTGCGCTAGAGGCGCCGGAGGATCCCGATGTGGAAGCCGAGGTGGTGAATCTTCGCGGGCTTGGCAGGATCTTCGACGACACCAGCGGCCAACTGGTGTCGTCGGCCACCGCCCTGCTGAATTGGCATGACAGCGCCCGATTCAGCGCCGCGGACGGCTCACCGACGAAACCCGCCAGGGGCGGGTGGTCGCGCGTCAACCCGATTACCGGGCATGAGGAGTTTCCGCGGATCGACCCGGCGGTGATCTGTCTGGTCCACGACGGAGAAGACCGCGCCGTGCTGGCCCGTCAGGCGGTGTGGCCCGAGCGGATGTTCTCGTTGCTGGCCGGGTTCGTCGAAGCCGGAGAGTCGTTCGAAGTCTGCGTCGCCCGGGAGATCCGCGAGGAAATCGGCTTGTCCGTCCACGATGTCCGCTACCTGGGCAGCCAACCGTGGCCGTTCCCGCGATCGCTGATGGTCGGCTTCCATGCCCTGGGGGATCCGGATCAGGAGTTCTCGTTCAATGACGGTGAGATCGTCGAGGCGGCATGGTTTACCCGCGCCGAGGTGCGCGCTGCGCTTGACGCCGGCGATTGGACCAGTGCATCGCAGTCGAAACTGCTTCTGCCCGGATCGATTTCGATAGCCCGTGTAATCATCGAATCCTGGGCCGCGCTTGACTGAGAGGTGCTACTTGATGCGATCGGTGATTACCTGAAGCACGTTGTTCGCAATCTGGTCGGCTACTTCAAGGCCCACCACGCCGACAGATACCAGGAAGTCAGATTTCTGTCGATACAGGTGGCTCCACATTTCCGCGGTGATCCTCAGCGTTGAGGGATCCGGCCGCTCCAGGGTGAAGTTGAAGTTGGGGTCGTGCAAGTTGGCACACGCTTGCAGCGTCACATCAAGATGATGGAATGCGTCACTCGCGGCACCGCTGTTCGGATAGTGAGCAACTGCCTGAGTGACTCCGTTGACCAGGGAGATCCCTCCCGGCGTGATGTCGTCGGTGACCCCGTGATAGCCCGCACTGCGAAATTCTGACCATGTGCTGCCGAATGTGAGGTCGTTGTGTCCCACCGCCCGACACGGCCCCGGCGCGTTCGCGTCCGCGGGCGGCGGCTTACTCAGGTCGGCTTGCTTATGTGGCGCGAGATCGTCGGCGCTGGCGATATGCCGCACCTCTTCGACGCTGACGATCAACGCGTCGACGCCTTCCTGAGCTGATTTGGTCCGAGAACCCCCGCCCCAACAGCCCGAGATCAGCACCATGGCACCGCAGAGGATGACGGCCTTCGCGAACCGGCTAGCGCTCCAGCTTCTGCGGTCCGTCGTCGACACGGTCAATATGCTACGGCGCGGCCGGCGATTGCCGGGCAGATGTTTCGAGTAGCCGGCCGTGTCGCTTAGCCGGCGACCTCGGCCAGCTTCGCTTTGACCTCGCCCGCGCTAGGGTTGGTCATCGTCGACCCGTCGGCGAATTTCACCGTGGGAACGGTCCTGTTGCCGCCGTTGACCGAGCCGACGAATTCCGCTGCCGTCGCGTCTTGTTCGATGTCGACCTCGTGGTAGGAGATCCCGTCAGCTTTCAGCACCGTCTTGAGCCGATGGCAGAAGCCGCACCATGACGTCGTGTACATGGTCAGCGCAGCATTGGTCATAGCTCGGTAAACGTAACTCGTCGACGACGCATTCCGCGAAGCGGAATGCTGGGGAAGGGGACATAGGGCGTGGCGCTGCACCGCGTTTGTCGGCCACCGCGGGCAAGATGGACGCCATGCCGATGGTCGCTGACGCGTTGACCGCCGGGCTGGACGACGAGCAGCGCGAAGCCGTGCTGGCTGCGCGCGGGCCGGTCTGTGTACTTGCGGGCGCCGGAACGGGCAAGACCCGCACGATCACGCACCGCATCGCCCAGCTCGTCGCGACTGGTCATGTCGCCGCCGGGCAGGTGCTGGCGGTGACGTTCACCCAGCGCGCGGCGGGGGAGATGCGTTCCCGGCTAAGGGCGCTCGGCGCCGCCGCACCTCCCGGTTCCGGTGTCGGTGCGGTGCAGGCGCTGACGTTTCACGCCGCCGCGCACCGCCAGCTGCGGTATTTCTGGCCGCGGGTGATCGGTGACACCCGATGGGAGCTGCTGGACACCAAGTTCGCCATGGTCGCCCGGGCGGCCGGGCGTTCTCGGTTGAATGTCAGCACCGATGACGTGCGGGACCTGGCCGGCGAGATCGAGTGGGCCAAAGCGTCATTGATCACCCCCGAGCACTACCCGTCCGCGGTGGCCTCCTCCGGCCGGGACACCCCGTTGGAGGCCGAAAAAGTCGCCGCCGTGTACTCCGCCTACGAGGCGCTCAAAGTCCGCGACGAGGCAGTCACCCTGCTCGACTTCGACGACCTGCTGCTGCACACCGCGGCCGCCATCGAGAATGACGCCGCCGTGGCCGAGGAGTTCCGGGGCCGCTACCGCTGCTTTGTGGTCGACGAATACCAGGACGTCACCCCGTTGCAGCAGCGGGTGCTCTCGGCCTGGTTGGGCGATCGAGACGACCTGACCGTCGTTGGCGACGCCAACCAGACCATCTACTCGTTCACCGGGGCCTCACCGCGCTTTCTGCTCGACTTCTCCCGCCGGTTCCCGGACGCCATGGTGGTGCGACTGGAACGCGACTACCGGTCCACCCCGCAGGTGGTGTCGCTGGCTAACCAGATGATCGCCGCCGCCCGTGGCCGGGTTGCGGGCAGCAAGCTGAAGCTGTCCGGCCAGCGTGAGCCGGGCCCGGCCCCGTCTTTTCGGGAGCATTCCGACGAGCCGGCCGAGGCCGCAGCGGTGGCGGCATCGATCGGCCGGCTGATCGAATCCGGCACGCCGCCGTCCGAGATCGCGGTGCTCTACCGGGTCAATGCCCAGTCCGAGATCTACGAGGAGGCGCTGACCGAGGCGGGCATCGCGTATCAGGTCCGCGGCGGCGAGGGGTTTTTCAACCGTCAGGAGATCAAGCAGGCCCTGCTGGCGCTGCAACGTGCGGCGGAGCGGGCCGGCGGCGGGTCTCTGGAAGGCTCGTTGCCCGACGTGGTCCGCGCGATCCTGGAACCGCTGGGGCTGACGGCCGACGAACCCGTCGGCACCCGCGCGCGGGACCGCTGGGAGGCGCTGAATTCGCTGGCTGAGCTGGTTGACGATGAAGTCGCGCAGCGTCCGCAGCTGGACCTTCCGGGGTTGTTGACCGAACTGCGGATGCGGGCCGACGCGCGGCACCCACCGGTAGTGCAGGGCGTCACGCTGGCCTCGCTGCACGCCGCCAAGGGACTCGAATGGGATGCGGTGTTCCTGGTCGGATTGGCCGACGGCACGCTGCCCATCTCGCACGCGCTGGCGCACGGCCCCGATAGCGAACCCGTCGAGGAGGAGCGACGGCTGCTCTACGTCGGAATCACCAGGGCACGAGTGCATTTGTCGCTCAGCTGGGCGCTGTCGCGGAGCGCGGGCGGGCGTCAGAGCCGCAAGCCGTCGCGGTTCCTCAACGGGATCGCGCCGCAGACGCGCCAGGATCCGGCGCCGAGCAAGTCCCGGCGCAACCGCGGGACCGCGACCCGCTGCCGGATCTGCAACAACAGCCTGACCACGCCGGCAGCGATCATGCTGCGGCGGTGTGAATCATGCGCCGGAGACGTCGACGAGGAGTTGTTGCTGCAGCTCAAGGCCTGGCGGCTGGACATCGCCAAGGAACAAAAGGTGCCGCCGTACATCGTCTTCTCCGACAACACGCTGATCGCGATCGCCGAGATGCTGCCCGGCGACGACGCGGCCCTGATCGCGATCCCGGGTATCGGCGCACGCAAGTTGGAGCAATACGGGCCAGACGTGCTGGAGTTGGTCCGCAGCCGCCCCTGAGAGGCGAACCCGCAGGTCAGAAAATCGTTTGCCACCGGCGGCTGTTAGCGTTTACCCTCGAAACGCACCCTGCTGGCTGGCGTTTGAGAGGAGGTGGCCACGGTGTTGAACCGCAACGCGTTCGGTACAGGCGTGGCTGCCGCGCGCATCAACCATGCCACCCGTACCGCCGCCGCTAAGACGGCGCCCGCGGGTAAGCACCACGCTGCCGCCGCGACTGACGCGTCCGTGGATCGGGGCCATACGTAAGTAACTAGCCCCAAGATCGCCAAATGGCCACGGACCCGAAGTCACCAGGATCCGTGGCCACAGTTTTGGGAAAGCAACCTCCCGACCTGGTCCGGATCACCGAAAAAGGACAGCCACCCGACCAGGAAGCAGGTGAAAGAGGACATGTCGGCACTGACAGTCCCCAAACAGACGCTGCCAGAGCTGCCGTGTCATGTCGGCAATCCCGACCTGTGGTTCGCCGAGACCCCGGCCGACCTTGAGCGTGCCAAGACGCTCTGCGCGACCTGTCCGATCCGGCGCGACTGCCTGGCGGCGGCGCTGGACCGCGCCGAGCCGTGGGGAGTATGGGGCGGCGAGATTTTCGACCGAGGCTCGATCGTGAGCCACAAACGTCCGCGGGGACGTCCGCGTAAGGGATTGACCGCGGCCTAACCTCTCCGGGCCGTCGGGCGGCAGCTACACGACCGCGACGTCTGGTTCGGCGAAGCCGGGGATCAGCTCTTCGGACAGCCTCTTGATCGGCACATGCGCATCCAACTGACAAAGGATCGCTCCCACCGAACCGATCACCCGCAGCGGGATCGCGAGCTTGGCCGGCAGGTCCATTTGCCGCGCGGCTCGTATCTGAGCCACCGACCGGTCGATCTGAACTGCCGTCATTCTCTGCAGCCACTTGCGGGTGTAGTGGAATGCCTCCACCTCGATGGGCTCGACGTACTGGCGCAGCATCTCGTCGACCTCGCGGACGGATACCTGCTGGCCTGGCTGGATCAGCCCCGCCTTCTCCATCGTCGGCAGCAAAAGGTCATAGTTCTTGTCGCGGGCCAACCGAATGGTCATGCCGAGCTCGATGGGCAGTCCGCCGGGCAGCGGCGCCACCGCGCCGAAGTCGATGACGACCATTCGGTCGTCGGGCAGCAGCATGAAGTTGCCCGGGTGAGCGTCGCCGTGCATCATCCCCAACCGCTGCGGTGCGTCGAAGGTGAGCTCGGTGAGCCGGGTGCCGATCAGGTCGCGTTGTTCTTTGGTCCCGTGGCGGATGATCTCCGCCATCGGCACGCCATCGATCCATTCCTGGATCACTACCTTCGGTGAGCTGGCCACCACGTGCGGCACCAAGAAATGGGGGTGGTCCTGATACGCCTTGGCGAAAGCGCGCTGGTTGTCGGCTTCGAGCCGGTAGTCGAGCTCCATCTCGGTGCGCTCGATCATTTCGTCGACGATGCCTTGGACGTCAGCGCCCGGAGAGAGCTGCTTGAGCATCCCGACCAGCCGCTGCATGGTCTTGAGGTCAGCCCGCAATGCCTCGTCGGCACCCGGGTACTGGATCTTGACGGCGACTTCGCGGCCGTCGGACCACACCGCTTTGTGCACCTGACCAATGCTGGCCGAGGCCACCGGCTTGTCGTCGAATGAACTGAACCGGCTCCGCCATTTGGTGCCCAGCTGTGCGTCGAGCACTCGGTGCACCCTGTCGGCAGGCAGCGGTGGGGCGTCCTTCTGCAGCTTGGTCAGCGCTTCGCGGTAGGGCTCGCCGTACTCTTCGGGAATTGCGGCTTCCATCACCGACAGCGCCTGGCCGACCTTCATCGCCCCGCCCTTGAGTTCGCCCAGGACGGTGAACAACTGGTTGGCGGCCTTCTCCATCAGCTCGGCCTGGACCTCGTCTTTCGACTTGCCGGTCAGCCGTTTGCCGAACCCGAGCGCAGCCCGGCCGGCGAAGCCGACCGGGATGCTGGCCAGCTTCGCGTTGCGTGCGGCGCGGCCACGCTTGATGTCTGCCACCCCCCCATCATCCATGACGGTTAGCCCGTCAAGGTGTTTTCCCGTAACAAGTCACGCCGAGCAGACGCAAAAGCTCCCGCACGCACGGCGTGTCGGGAGCTTTTGCGTCTGCTCGGCATAAGCACGGGACATTCCCGGTCAGCATGAGCACAGTGAGCACAATGGGTGCCTGGACCATTCCCGCGCGACGATCGAGCCGGCGTTGAGATCGAACTCCAAGGTGGCGTTCAGGGCGGGCGGCGGCCCGGGATCGGGTACCGCCTGCTCGCCGCGCACCGCGGCGATCACGCGGTTGACCTGGCTGAGCGCCAGCGCCGCCGTCGCCAGCAAGGTGGCCCGGTCGGCCAGCCCCACGGTGTCGCGCAACTGGGCGGCGATAGCCGGCCAGGCGGCGTCGCGGTCACTGCGGTGCAGGTCCGCACAGCCCAGGCAGCTGGTCTTGCCCGGTATCACCAGCGGCCCCACCAGTCCGGTGCCGTCGCGCACCCGAACGGGAAGGTGCGGCACGCCCTGGTTGTGCAGGTCGCGCACCATGCGCGGGTCGGCGACCAGGTAGTCCGCCAACACCACCAGGTCCACGGCGGCAGGCGTCACGGCGGCATGCGGCTGGCTGGTGTGCGCAATCCGGGCCCCCGAGCAGCGCAGTGCCTCCACGAGCAGGTCCGACAGCGGCCCGCGGCCATGTACCCGGATAGAGGCCGCCCGGCCCCGAGACTGCTGGCATCCGCGGGTGGCAACACCCGCCCCAACCAGCTGGGCGACCAGGTTGGACAGGCCGTCGGCGTCCACCAAGCCGCGCTGGCCGGCCTGGCGCTGTAACTCGGTGATCGCTACCGGCGATCGCATGGACCGCAGCAGTGTGGCCAACTCCGTCGCGGAAAGGCCGTACGGCGGACGGACCAGAACCGCGCGGCGGGGATCCCAGCCCACCTGCACGGCACCGTCCGGCCGCAGCAGCACCGGCATCGCCGGGTCCAGCGCATACAGCGAGGGCACCGACCGCGGCATGACTTGAGACTGTGCCACGCAGCGCGCAGGCGCCTCGTTCAGTTATCCACAGGTCCGCCATCTTCTGGCCAGCGGAGACGCCACCCGCGCCGCGAACCGGGGTCGCTGAATAGACAGTACGAAGCCGCTCAGGCGATCCTGGGCACCCTGAGGTGAGCAAGGGCCAGCTCGAACTCGCCGACGTCGGCCTGGTCGAGGCCGAGATCGTGAAGCATTGCCGTCTGCAACGAGCCGGTCACGTCCGCGCTTTGTTCCATCTTTGCCAAGCTGTCATACGTCACCGATGACACCGCCCGCGCTGCCGTGGGGTCAACCATCAAGCTGGCACTGCAGTAGCCGTCAAAATCTTCGATAGCCGGCAGCATCGCCCGGCGGTAGAAATCGATGGCGCTCTCAAACAGCTCGGGCCGCGCTTTGAGCCAGGTGGCACGCACGCAGGCACCAGGACCTGAGCGGTGATCGCGGCGCATGACCGCGATCTGCCACAGGTTGTCGATCGGCGAGCCGCCGAGAATCTCTGCGGCTTGCTTATGTTGCGGCAACATCACCTCGGCGCTCGCGTGCATCGCCTCTTTGGTCCGCCAGGAGTTGGTCGCTATGCATCTGCCGGATCCACGGTCGACCAATAGGGACATGCCAAGACAACCGTCGATCCGCTGGAGGATGGGCCAGGTGGCATCGCGAAAATGCGCAATTCCAGCGTCGATCAACGAGGATTGCGCGTGGAAGGTGGTAGAGCGTGCGTACAAGGTCAACCCGTCTCATGTTCTGGCGGCACCGCGGCGGCGCCAGTGGTCCATCCCATAGCTTCCTCCTACCCGATTCACGCTGAAATCGGTGTCGATTCCCAGGGCAGGACGAAGGCAGTACCGGCCCGCTTCGCGAAGCCGACCGGCGGTGGGTTTTTCGGCTGGCCGCTGAAAACCACTGTCTCGCTTAAACTTTCCTATGGGTCGGTGGCGATAACACACTGCACTTCCACAACGGCATCGTTCGGCTTGGTTCCCATTTCTGTTAATTTCTGCGCCACTTGGGCAGGGGTTTCAACAGCATTGAGATGCGACTCAATAATTCGAACGGTGGGAATCCAATCTTCCGCGGTTTGCCTCGGCGGGATCCCCGCATCGCTTTGTATGCAACGAACGTAATTATTGATGGCGGTGTCAGCATGAGCAGACGGCGCCCCGATCACAACCGGGGCGCTGAACGGGACGGCGACGGCCATGCCGACCGCCGCGGCGATGTGGATGTAACCCATGCTCGCGTACATACCCGCTCGCGAGGCGAATAAGTCCTGCCAAACAGAAAGAAGCGCCTGCTCGATATGCGCCGGGGTCCAGCGCAGACAGCGAGGGCGCCGACCGCGGCATGAATTGAGACTGTGCCACGCAGCGCGCAGACGCCCCGCTCAGTTATTCACAGGACCGCCGGGGCCGGGGTCGTCACGGTCGGCGTCGCGCTCGAGTTGAGCTATCGCCTCGTCGATACCGCTGGTGTCGCCACCGATGATCCGGTCGATGAACGCGGCCGGATCATCGAGATCTTCGGCGGCGGGCAGCAGGTCCGGGTGCTGCCAAACGGCGTCGCGGGCGTCCGCGCCGACGGCCTGCGTCAGGCGCTCCCACAGCGCGGCGGCCTCCCGCAATTTGCGCGGCCGCAGCTCCAGGCCGACCAACGTCGCGAAGGTCTGCTCGGCCGGGCCGCCGCTGGCCCGGCGCCGGCGCAATGTCTCGCCCAGCGCGGCCGCCCCCGGAATCCGCTCGTCCAGGGCCGCGGACACCACCACCTGCACCCAGCCTTCGATCAGTGCGAGCAGCGTCTCGAGCCGTTCCAGCGCCTGCGTCTGCGCCGGCGTCGCTTTGGGCTCGAACACTCCCTGCCCCAGCAGCTGTTCAATCGCCTGCGGGGTCGGCCAGCGATTCCGGATTGAAGTCGCGCGCCAGCTGTTCGATTCCGCTCATGTCGATCTTCATGCCCATGGCGTAGGCCTCTACCGCGCCCAGCAGTTGACTTGGCAGCCAGGGCACGTGGCTGAACAGCCGGTGATGCGCTGCCTCGCGGGCGGCCAGGAACGTCATGATCTCGCTGCGCGGCCGCTCGAGTCCCGCTGCGAACGACTCGACGGCATCCGGCAGTATCGCCGCCACACCCTTGGGGCCCAGCGGCAGGCCGATGTCGGTCGATGTCAGCACCTCACGGGACAGCCGGGCCAGGGCCTGGCCCAGCTGCGAGCCGAACGCCATGCCGCCCATCTGCGACATCATCGACAGCAGCGGGCCCGCCATGCTCTTGGCTTCCTCGGGCAACGACGCCGCCCACACCGTGGAAACCTGTTTGGCCATCGGATCGCACAGCCGTTTCCAGGTCTCCAGGGTGTTGTCGACCCAGTCGCTGGGACTCCAGCCCACCGCCGAGTTAGTGCCTGCGGGCAGTGCGGTCGCCCCGTCCAGCCAGGTCTCGGCGAGGTGCACCGCGTCACCGATCGCCGAGTTGGTGCTGGCCGGGACGGGCGCGACAAACCCAATCGTGCTCGACGCGACTCGTCGCGCCAGGTCGTAGTTGACCGGGCCCGACGATTCGCCGCCGGCCATCACGTTGCCGGCATTGCTGAACATCTGGCCCAGTTGGGTGAAGATCTGGCCCAAGTCGCCCATGCCGAAGTCCCCAGATATGCCAAACGCCGCTAACGGATCGGACGCGCCTGAGCCCGAATCGGGATTTTTCTTCCCGTGTTCTTTGCGCTCAGGATCGTCGTCTCCGGAGGAGAAGCCGAAAGGCGGGTCAGCCATAAGGTCAACGGTACTCAAGGCCAGCACAGAAAGTGCGATCTCAGCACATGCTTGTGGCTGAACGAGTCCTGACGGGGTCCGTCTAGTCTTAGCGGCGTGAACAGGCGGATTCTGACCTTGATGGTCGCGCTGGTGCCGATTGTGGTCTTCGGCGTGTTGCTCGCGGTGGTGACGGTGCCGTTTGTGTCACTGGGTCCGGGCCCCACCTTCGACACGCTGGGTGAGGTCGACGGCAAGCAGGTGGTCGACATCGAAGGCACCCAAACCCACCCGACGTCGGGTCACCTGAATATGACGACGGTGTCCCAGCGTGATGATCTGACCCTGGGCGAGGCACTGACCCTGTGGCTTTCGGGCCAGGAACAATTGGTGCCGCGCGACCTCATCTACCCGCCGGGCAAGTCGCGGGACGAGGTTGACAAGTCGAACAACGCCGACTTCAAGCAGTCCGAGGACAGCGCCGCCTACGCCGCGCTGGGATATCTCAAGTACCCGAACGCGGTGACCATCGCCAAGATCACCGAGCCGGGTCCGTCGTCGGGCAAGCTGAAGACCGGTGATGCCATCGACGCGGTGGACGGCACTCCGGTGGCCAACGTCGAGCAGTTCACGGCAATCCTGAAGAAAACCCATGCCGGCCAGGTGGTGACGATCGACTTCCGCCGCAAGAACGAGCCGGCCGGTGTCGCGCAGATCACCCTGGGCTCGAATAAGGACCGTGACTACGGCTTTATGGGCGTCGCGGTGCTGGATGCGCCGTGGGCGCCGTTCGTGGTGGACTTCAACCTTGCCAACGTGGGCGGGCCGTCGGCGGGCCTGATGTTCAGTCTGGCCGTCGTCGACAAGCTCACCACCGGTGAGCTGGCCGGATCAAACTTCGTTGCGGGAACCGGCACGATCTCCATGGACGGCAAGGTCGGCCAGATCGGCGGCATCACACACAAGATGGTCGCCGCGCACGCCGCGGGTGCCACGATATTTCTGGTGCCGGCAAAGAACTGTTACGAGGCGAGCTCCGACAACCCGTCCGGCATGCGCTTGGTGAAGGTCGAAACACTCAGCCAGGCGGTCGACGCGCTGCACGCGGTCACCTCCGGGGGCCAGCCCCCGAGTTGCTAGCCCGAGATGACCGGTAATGCGGTGCGTACAGTTGTGATCGTCTAGAAATTCTCTAGCAACCGGTCTCAGAAGAGCAGGGAGCTTAGCCAGTGGGGATGCGGCCCACCGCAAGAATGCCGAAACTGACTCGGCGTAGCCGGATTCTGATCATGATCGCGCTCGGTGTGATCGTGTTGTTGCTGGCGGGTCCGCGACTGATTGACGCTTACGTCGATTGGCTGTGGTTCGGTGAGCTTGGCTACCGCTCGGTGTTCACCACCGTGCTGGTGACCCGGCTCGTGGTGTTCCTGGTGGCCGGTGTGCTGGTGGGCGGCATCGTATTCGCCGGCCTCGCGGTGGCATACCGTACCCGCCCGGTCTTCGTCCCGAATAACGACAACGATCCGGTGGCGCGGTATCGCACCGTCGTGCTGTCCCGGCTGCGCCTGGTCGCTATTGGAATCCCGACGGCGATCGGCCTGCTGGCCGGCATCGTCGCGCAGAGCTACTGGGTTCGGATACAGCTGTTCTTGCACGGCGGCGACTTCGGGGTCAGGGACCCGCAATTCGGGAAGGACCTCGGCTTCTACGCGTTCGACCTGCCGTTCTACCGGCTGGTGCTCAGCTACCTGTTCGTGGCCGTGTTCCTGGCTCTTGTGGCGAACCTGTTGGCGCACTACATCTTCGGCGGCATTCGGCTGTCCGGACGTACCGGCGCGCTGAGCCGCTCAGCGCGCATCCAACTGGTCAGCTTGGTCGGAATGCTGGTGCTGCTCAAGGCCGTTGCCTATTGGCTGGACCGGTATGACCTGCTGTCGCACACCCGCAGTGGTAAGCCGTTCACCGGCGCCGGATACACCGACATCAACGCGGTGTTGCCGGCCAAGCTGATCCTGATGGCGATCGCGCTGATTTGCGCGATCACGGTGTTCTCCGCGGTCGTCCTGCGGGACTTGCGGATTCCCGCCATTGGCCTGGCTTTGCTGCTGCTGTCGTCGTTGATCGTGGGTGCCGGCTGGCCGTTGATCGTCGAGCAGCTCATCGCCAAGCCCGATGCGCAGCGCAAGGAAAGTGACTACATCGCCCGAAGCATCACCGCGACGCGGCAGGCCTACGGACTGACCGATGATGTGGTGAGCTATCGCAACTACACGGGCGACGCGCCGGCAACCGCCCAGCAGGTCGCCGCCGACCGTGCCACCACCGCGAACATCCGGCTGCTCGACCCGACCATCGTCAGCCCGGCGTTCACCCAGTTCCAACGGGGCAAGAACTTCTATTACTTCCCCGACCAGCTGTCCATCGACCGCTACCTGGACCGCAACGGCGCTCTGCGCGACTACGTCGTGGCGGCCCGCGAACTCAACCCGGACCGGTTGATCGACAACCAGCGGGATTGGATCAACCGGCACACCGTCTTTACGCACGGTAACGGGTTCATCGCGTCGCCGGCGAACACGGTGCGCGGTATCGCCAATGATCCCAACCAAAATGGCGGCTACCCGCAGTTCTTGGTCAATGTCGTCGGGGCCAACGGCGGCGTGGTGTCCGACGGGCCGGCGCCGCTGGACCAGCCGCGCATCTACTTCGGTCCGGTGATCTCCAACACTTCCGCCGACTACGCGATCGTGGGAAAGAACGGTGATGACCGCGAATACGACTACGAAACCAACACCGACACAAAGAGATACACCTACACCGGGGGCGGTGGCGTCGCGCTCGGCAGCTGGCTGTCCCGCAGCGTATTCGCCGCGAAGTTCGCCGAGCGAAATTTCTTGTTTTCCAGCGTAATTGGCTCAAACAGCAAAATTCTGTTCAACCGCGACCCCGCGCAGCGGGTGGAGGCGGTGGCGCCGTGGCTGACGACTGACAGCGCCGTGTACCCGGCGATCGTCAACAAGCGACTGGTATGGATCCTCGACGGCTACACCACCCTGGACAACTACCCGTATTCCGAACTCACTTCGCTGTCATCGGCCACCGCCGATTCCACCGAGGTCGCTTTCAACCGGATGGGCCCCGACAAGCAGGTCTCCTACATCCGTAATTCGGTGAAGGCCACGGTGGACGCGTACGACGGCACCGTCACGCTCTACCAGCAGGATGAGCAGGATCCGGTGCTGAAAGCCTGGATGCAGGTCTTCCCCGGAACCGTTAAACCCAAGAGCGACATGACAACCGAACTTTCCGAGCACCTGCGCTATCCCGAAGACCTGTTCAAGGTGCAGCGGATGCTGCTGGCGAAGTATCACGTCAATGACCCGAAGTCTTTCTTCTCTCCATCGGACTTCTGGGACGTGCCGCTGGACCCGAATCCGACGGCGAGCAGCTATCAGCCGCCCTACTACATCGTCGCGAAAAACATTCTGAAGAACGACAATTCGGCGTCGTATCAGCTGACCAGCGCCATGAACAGGTTCAAACAAGACTTCCTGGCCGCCTACATCAGCGCCAGCTGCGATCCCGCGACGTACGGCAAGATCACGGTGCTGACCATTCCGGGCAACGTCAATGGCCCGAAGCTGGCCAATAACGCCATCACCACCGATCCCGCGGTATCGCAGGACCTCGGCGTGATCGGGCGGGACAACCAAAACCGGATCAAGTGGGGCAACTTGCTCACGCTGCCGGTGGCCCAGGGTGGGCTGCTGTATGTCGAACCCGTTTATGCCAGTCCGGGTACCAGCGACGTTGCCTCGTCGTATCCGCGGCTGATCCGGGTGGCGATGATGTACAACGACAAGATCGGGTATGGGCCCACGGTCGGCGACGCCCTCAACGGGTTGTTCGGACCGGGCGCCGGCGCCGCCGCGACTGGAATCGAACCCACCGAAGGTGGCGTACCGCCAAAGCCGGCGACCCCGCCGGTGCCCGCCGTTGGCCCGGGAACCCCGACGCCGCCGACGGCGGTACCACCGTCCCCTGACGGGACCGTCACTTTGTCCCCAGCCAAAGCCGCTGCGCTGCAAGAGATTCAGGCAGCCATCGGAGCGGCGCGGGACGCGCAGAAGAAGGGTGACTTCAGTGCTTACGGGGCAGCGCTGCAGCGGCTCGACGACGCCATCACCAAGTTCAACAACACCAAGTAGCTGTCTGGCCGCCTGCGCCTTTGGCCGCTATTTTTGCCGCGAGCGCGCGCGTCTGTACGTCGACACGCCGCAAGCTTCGGCATTTTGCGCGCGCTCGCTTGGCCGTTACCCCTGCATCCGGCGGGCGACTTCGCCGTACCTTTCGAAGCGCTCGTGATCGCCGAGGGCGTTGTACAGCACGAGACGCGTTGCGACGCCGGCGTATTTCTCGGCCAGCACGTCGCCCAAGCCGTCCCAGGTCGACTCGGTGGCAAAGGCCGCGATGTGTTCATCGGTGATCTGTGCCGCCATGCCGGCGAAGTCCCCGGCCTTCTGTTTCTCCCGGATCCGCGCGGTCGTTCCCTCGAATCCGGCCTCGTCCCAGATGAACGCGTAGTTGGGCGTGCTGCCGTAAAAGGCCATGCTGGCCCGCACCAACTCTCGTTCGTTGCTGCGCTCTTCGTCGCTGTCACCGACGATCGTCATCACCGGGACGATCGTGGCGATATCGGCCAGGGAGCGGCCCGCTTTGGCCGCGCCCGCCGCGACGTTCGGCTGGACGTGACGGGCGAGGTAGCCCGGCTCGCCGAGCGGGTGGACATGCACCCCGTCGGCCACTTGGCCTGCCATCCGCAGCATCCACGGATTCACGGCTGCGATATCGACTTTGGGATCGGGCGCGGCAATGGGTCCGGGGCTCCATTGCGGGGTGATGAAGTCGAGATCGTAGAACTCGCCGTGGTGGTCGAGCTTCCCGGAGCGGAACGCCGCGAAACATGCCTTCACGGCAAGCACGTAGTCGCGCAGCCGTGGACCGGGACGCTCGAAGGCCATGCCGTATCGCCGCACCACATGAGTGCGCACCTGGGTACCGAGGCCGAGGCGGAACTTCCCGCCGGACACTTCCTGCAGCTCCCACGCGGTGGCCGCGGTGACGAAGGGACTACGCGGAAATGCCACCGCCACTCCGGTGGAGAACTCGAGGCCGGGTGCGGCCTGGGCGGCGACGGCGGCGTTGAGATAGGCCGTGCGGCCGGTCTCGGTGAACAGCAGGCCGGAAAACCCCGCGCGCTGAGTGCGACGGGCCAGGTCGCCGATCTGACTTAGCGGTTGCGGAATCGTCATCACATCGATGTGCACGGCGCAACGGTACGCCCGCACGACCTGGCCCCACTGTGCGGAGAGTGTCGCATTTTGTGGGAAGGACGGCTCAAACGGACACGGGTGGAAGGGAGCTTCCGCCGCAGACTTCTTAACATGACAACTCAGTCCATTGAGACCATTGCCGGCATCGCCGTACCCGACACCCCCCTCGTCCGCGATGTCACCGACTTCATCCGCAGTGCCGAAGACAACCTGCTCTTCGACCATTCCCGACGGGTGTTTCTGTTCGGCGCGCTGCATGGCCGTCGCCTCGGGCTCGATTCAAACCTCGAGCTGCTCTACGTGGCGGCGATGTTTCATGACCTCGGCCTTACCGCGCGGTATCGCACTTCCAGCCAGCGCTTCGAGATCGACGGCGCGGACGCTGCCCGTGACTTCCTGCTGGGACGCGGGGTCGACGAAGCCGACGCCGACAAGGTGTGGCTTGGGATTGCCCTACACACCACGCCCGAGGTGCCGGCGCGCCTGCAACCCGAAATCGCCTTGCTGGCAGCGGGTGTCAAGACCGACGTCGTCGGTGTTGAACTGGATGCCTTCTCGCCGGAGGTTGTTGCCGCGGTCACCTCTGCCCATCCACGGCCGGATTTCAAGAGGCGCATCCTGGCGGCATTCAACGACGGCATGAAGCACCGCCCGCAGAGCACCTTCGGCACCATGAACGTCGACATACTCCAGCACTTCGACCCCACGTTGGTGCGGTTGGATTTCGTCGACAAGATTTTGAACAACAACTGGCCCGAGTAGTCGAGATCAACCCAAAAAAGGAGAAAAATCATGGCCGTGAAGTCAATTGAAACCATCGCCGGCATCGCGGTGCCGGACACCGAACTTATCCGCGAGACAACTGAGCTCATCCGTAAAGCCGAAAACGACTTGCTGTTCGACCACTCCCGGCGGGTGTTCGTGTTCGGAGCGCTGCAGGGCCGCCGCCGCGGGCTGCAACCAAACCTGGAGCTGCTCTACGTCGGGGCGATGTTCCACGACCTCGGCCTCACCGAGCGGTATCGCACCTCCAACAACCGCTTCGAGGTGGACAGCGCCAACGCCGCACGAGAGTTCCTGCTGCAACACGGCGTCGAAAAGGCCGACGCGGACAAGGTCTGGTTGAGCATCGCCCTGCACACCACCCCGGGGATCCCCGAATTTCTCGAGCCCGAAATCGCCTTGGTCACCGCTGGCGTCGAAACCGACGTGTTGGGGTTTGGCCGTGACGACCTTGCCCCCGAGGCGCTGGACGCGGTCGTTGCCGCGCATCCACGGCCGGATTTCAAGCAGCGCATCCTGGCGGCATTCAACGACGGCATGAAGCACCGCCCGAGCAGCACCTTCGGCACGGTCAATGCGGATGTGCTGCAGCATTTCGACCCCGCCTTCGAGAGGGCCGACTTCGTCGACATCATCCTGAACAACACCTGGCCCGAATAGTCGACTGCCGGAAAGGGCACAGCGCAGTAAAACTGGTTGATGAGAGGAGGGTCGTCGCATGGATGAGGTAAATCCGATCGGGGTCACGGTGGTCCAGCCCGGGGAGGGCGACAGCGTTGCGCTGCCCGGATTCGGCGCGGTGTTCAAGCTATCCAGCCGCAACAACAATGGCGAGGTGGCGATCTTGGAGCATCCCTTTGCAGTCGGCGCGCTCACTGCCGCGCACCGGCACACCCGCGAAGACGAGCACTCGATTGTGCTGGCGGGGGAGATCGGTTTCCGCTCCGACGACAACGAGGTGGTGCTCAGCCCTGGTGGGTACATCACCAAGCCGCGCGGGCAGCTGCACGCCATGTGGAACGCCGGCAACGAGCCGGGCCGCATCATCGAGGTGATCACGCCGGGTGGATTCGAGAACTACTTCCGCGAGCTCGGTGAACTGCTGCTCGAGCATGCGGACGATCCGACTGGTCAGGTCCTGCACGAACTACCCGAATTCGGTGAGCTGGCCGACAAGTACGGGCTGACGTACGGGGATCCCGACTGGATGGATGACATCAGGCAGCGTTATGGGCTGAACCGGCCCACGCACTGACACCCCGTTGAACCGGCGATTTGGTGAGCTTCGCACCTGTTGGGTAACCTTGCGTTTACCGACGCGGGGTGGAGCAGCTCGGTAGCTCGCTGGGCTCATAACCCAGAGGTCGCAGGTTCGAATCCTGTCCCCGCTACCAGCGGGAATGGCCCTCGGAGATTCCTCCGGGGGCCATTTTCATGCCGC
Source organism: uncultured Actinomycetota bacterium (assembly GCA_963840045.1). Taxonomy (GTDB): domain Bacteria; phylum Actinomycetota; class Actinomycetes; order Mycobacteriales; family Mycobacteriaceae; genus Mycobacterium. Next base: position 280,272 of record CAWIXL010000004.1, read on the forward strand.
TTCGACTGTTGTCGCCGTCGGCTGCTGGCCGGACTGGCCAGACTGGCCGGCGGCGGAGGAGCCGAGAGGGTGCGCCCTCGGCAGCGCCTTGCATGACCACCGAGGGCTAAGCAATACCGACATTCCGGCGTGCCGGATCGCCTGCGCTTCTGCCTACCCACCGCTCAGTCGTTTTAGACGCGGACGGCTCTGAATAGGGTCACCGTTCATCGGGGCTGCGAGTGCTCGCCGGAGTGTGGATGTTCTCGTCGGGAAGCATTCGGATATCGAAGTCGAGGATGTCCCATATCCGCTGCACGATCGGCTGGGCACCGATCAGGCTCAGGTTCGGCTGCTCTTGGGGCGCCGTCTTGCCGGCGCGTGCCAGGGTAGCCGCACCGTTACCACAGAGGTAGGACAGGTCGCTCACGTCGAGGCTGCGCGGACCTTCCGGTAGCGCGGCCAGTGCCGAGGCCAGGGCGGATACGCCGAACGCATCGACTTCGCCGCCGAGCATCGTCTTCGACGATTCGCAGTAGAGCCCGAATGTGGTCGCGGTGTTGGCGGGGCCATGGCGCAGCGGGTGTAGAGCCATGAACGCCTGCGGCTGGTCACCGACCACTCTGATGTCGTAGGCGCACAGCGGTGCCAGCGGGTTGCCCTTGGCTATCCACGCATCCGCAACGTGTTCCCAATGGGCGTGGCTGGCGCGGCGGTTCGGATCTGTGATCAGGGGCGTGATGTCACAGAACACCCGAATGCCGTTGAAGCCGTCGGCTACTGCCCGTGCGACCTCTTCCGAATAAATCGCTAGTTGCGCGTCGGCGTCGATCGGCACCGATAGGTCGTACAGCTGGTTGAGATCGAAGTTGGCCACCGCGTGCGCGACCCGTGGGTCGGCACCGGCGATTCCGGCGAGCAGCTCCTCATCGCCGTCGTCATCACCGGTGACGACGAATAGACGTTGTCCGAGGCGGGCTCCGTCCAATAGCCACTCGACCGCGGTGGCATCACGTTCGGGCCGGGATGAATACGCCCAGCAGGCATGGTCGCTGCAGCCAGCTCCTCTTGCGCTCTCCAAAATTCCCGAAGACCTACTTGGAGCATGCCGAGCACGTGGATGGTGAGACCCTGGCTCCATCAATGCAACCTTTGCTGTCCCGAAGACAACGCGATACCCGCCCGACAGGGGTAGATCGTCTGTCGTTCACAAAGCATAGGCGTGCGTTCGAACTTCTGGGAGCCGTTTTCATGCTGATTGGGAAGACATCTGACCGCGAGCTTCACCGCCGCGGCCCTGGGCGGGACGGCTCAGGGGCGGCGAAGGGACACAATGGTGACGTCGTCATCGGTGTTGTCTGACCCCATCGCCGTCCAAATCCGGGACGCCGTCGCGTCGCCCGCACGGCCGAGAGTGGTGGCCAACCGTTTGAGACCTTCGTCGATCGACTCTCCTCGACGTTCCACCAGCCCGTCGGAGAACATGACTAACCCATGCCCGGACTCGACGGTGAACGCGCTCGGTGCGTATGTCGCGCTTCTGAGGCCTATTGGTGGAGAAAGCACTATCGGCGCCGGGACGGGATTGGAGACGGGATGTGTCACCGAGTCCGTCAGGTACGGGATCAAGTGGCCGGCGCACGCGGCCTCGACCTGCCCCGAGCTGAGATCGACGCGGATGGCGATGACGGTGGCGAACGCGTCCGGCACCAGATGCACGCAGAAGTCGTTGAGCTGGTTCAGCGCCTCGGCCGGTGTGGCGCCGGCGAACAACTGTGCGCGTAAAGCGTTGCGCAACTGCGCCATCGTGCCGGCCGCGCTGATACCGTGCCCGGCGACGTCGCCAAGCAGCACGATCAAGCGGCCGTCGCGCAGCTCGAACGCGTCGTACCAGTCGCCGCCGACGTTCCCGCCGGCGGCCGGCTCGTAGTGCGCGGAGAGCTGCCAGCTCTCGAGCGCCGGGATCGACTCGGGCAGCAGGCTGCGCTGCAGCGTCTCGGCGACGCGCAGCGCCCCCCGGGTGCGGCGGTACAGCGACTCGACCAGCTGGCGCCGCAACGCCTCGGCGGACTCGGTCTCGCTCAGTGTCCACGGTTCGCTGCACTCGCGGACGGTCTCGCGCCACCGGTCGAACGACTTGCGTGGGCTGAGCCGGATCGCGTCACCTTCGCTGACCGCGATTGCTTTGTTGTGCGGATCGCCGCCCCAGTCCACCGAGCGCAGCACCTCGCGGCGGAACCAGACGGCGGACTGTCCGTCAGGCAGGTTGATCACGAGGGCGCCCGCGGCCACCTGCGGATCGAGATCGAGCCACGGTAGCTCGGCGGACAGGCAATCGCTGCTCGCGATCTCGTCGTCCACGCCGCGCGCCCACGCGGTGACGGCGGACACGATCTCCGGCGGCGGAACCGACCCGTGGACCCGGTTCTCGCCCTGGATGCCGACGACGACGCCGTCGGCGGGCACCAGGTCAAGCAGGTCGGGCGCCCCGAGCAGTGCCGCCGCGAGCGGTTCGCCGTGGCCCAGGATGGCGGCGGTGAGCTTGGCCAGCACCGCCTGCGCGGCCAGCCGCTGGTGCAGTTGGTCGCCCTCGAACCGGTCGACGAGCCGCAGCGACAGGGTCGAGCCGAGGAACTCGGCCGCAGCCCGGGTGCCGAACGGCGGTAGATGCGAACCCGCGTAGTGATGGCAGGCGATGAGTCCCCACAATCGCCCGCGCCGCAGCAACGAGATCGACATCGACGCGTGTACACCCATGTTCTGCAGGTACTCGACGTGGATGGGCGAGACGCTGCGCAGCGTGGAGTAGGTGAGGTCCAGCGGCGTGCCGCTCGCCGGGTCGATGCTCGGCACCAGCGGTACGGGCGTGTAGTCGACATCGGAGATGAGCCGCACCCAGTTCTTCTCGTACAGCGCCCGCGCCTGCGCCGGGATGTCGGTAGACGGGTAGTGCAGGCCGAGAAATGAGTTGAGGTCCTCGCGTTTCGACTCGGCGACCACCTCGCCGTTGTAGTTCGCGTCGTATCGGTACACCATCACGCGGTCGAAGCCAGTGAGGTCGCGGACCGCGCGCGCGGCGGTGTCGTACAGCTCGGTCAGCGAGGCGGCCCGGTTCAGCTCCTCCACCGAGCTGCGCACCGCCAGATAGGTGTTCGGGAACGAGAATGGCCGCTCGCCGTAGGCGATTTCGAGCTCGACCAGGAGCACACCACCCGGATCACGGTGCAGGATGGCGTCGAATTCCCGTGACTCGCCGGCGACGTCAATCAGGCATTCGACGCGGGTTTTGCCGGCTGAGGTTGCCGAAGATCGACGCCGCCTGCTCAACCCGGGCGGCCTGTTCTGCACCGATCAGCGCCGACAGGTGCCGACCCAACACGGCGTCGACGGGGCGACCGAGCAGGTCGGCGACGTTGGCGCTGACCTGACGCACCTCGAAGCCGGGCTCGTGCACCACGGCGAGCACACCGCGCGGCTGGATGCTGCCCGGTACGTGAATCGGCTCGCGGGCGCAGTTGTCGAGATCGATGGGCGTGCCGACCGGGACGAGGTCGTCGACTGGGCGACCTTCCGGCACCGACGGCCCAATCCCACTCTGGTCGCTGGTCACGCGATCGGCCCGCCAAGAAAGCCGCCCAGCTCTTGATCACTGCTCATCAAACCAGTCCCGCGACGCATCCTTCTCCAGCTCGGCCCCGGCCGACGGCTTGGTCGGCCGGGCATTCTCTTGGTGGAGCCCCCTGGGCAACCGCGACTGCGGGCCAGAAGTCAGTCGGTAACCCGCCCGTAGGGCCCACCGCATCAGCCATCTTGCCTAGTCGACAGGGTAACCGGTCTTCCGTGCAGCGACCCGGCTGTTCTACCAGGTCGTCAATTCGGCTTTTCCAGCGCAGCAGGTAACGCCAAAATAGGAGTCGGCGTACCCGCACGCCGGGCAGCACTGCGCCGGCCTGGTATGCGACGTCTCGGGTCGTCAGCTGAGGATCCATGACGACGGGCATGGCTGCGTGGGTCGAGTCCTTTGCGAACCAGTCTTTGCTCCCCACCTACCTAGCAGTCACGAACACCGTGCGGAGCAGGCGATGTCCCACCGCGGCAACAACTTCCGTGAGCAGTTCGTTGGGCAGACCGGCTCGGGGCAGGGCGACGACAGCGAGTATTCCTCCGGGCGGTAGCAGGGCTGCGAACCGCACCAGGGCGTCCTGCAGCGGCAGGTGATGCAGCGCGCTGATCGCGCCGCGAATGTTCCGGCACCGCAACCAACGTCGAGCACGCGATGGCAGCGCTGCGGTAGCTGGCCGAGCAATAGACGGTGGTGGTAGGCGTTGTGATCCCAGTCGAGCACCGTCGCGACGTCACCGATCTAGGGCGCTGTCGGTTTGGGTCTCGACGACTACCCTGTACCTGGGTATAGGGAAGGCGGTCTAGGTGGCGCTGCCTGAAGCGGTAGAGACGCTAGTCGGCAGGTGGCCGAGAATCGCGGAATTGGCGTCGTTTAGCGATATGTGCCTGCTGCGAGCCTGCATTCGAGACATTGAAACTAACCGGTTCGACGGGCGCTCAATGTTGCGGATTATCGACATATTGCGGCCGTTACTTTCTCCGGGCGATCCGATCTTCGATGCCCTGGCAGCAAACGAGCTGCCGTATTCGGGAGGACCATCCACCTTTGAAGCCGCTGTCGAATATCTAGCGCGTGTCATCAGCAACACGCTCATGACGCCTCGATTCGACTTGCACCGCAGCTTGCAAGAGCGCTTGCTTGCGGTTCCGAAATTCGAGTCGAATGATATACCGGAGCTTCTTCAACAGCATGATGGGTTGTTGATTGAATTGCCGACGATCGACGGCTACCGGCTCGTTCCTAGGTTCCAGTTTGTGCTAGACCGTAGTCGACCACACGCAATTGTGTTAGCAGTGAATCGGCGCCTCGATGCCGCGAGAGATCCCTTTGGAGCGGCTGATTGGTGGCTGGGGAGGCATTCACAAATTCAACAAGCACCGGCGGCATTACTTGGGCTGGGCCAAGATGAGAATATCTGGACGATACTTATCAGTCAGATCGAGGCGAGGTACTAGCGATGCCCTTTGCGCCACCTCCAACGGCCGGCCTAAAAGCCAAGCCGGTGGATCATATCCTGCCGCAAGGGACCGAGTTATGGCGAGTGCATTCGTCTTCCTATGCCAGTACGGCTTTTAATCCCACCCGGGCGCACAAATATTTCGGCGGCGGTCGCTTTGACGGAACAGACGATGATCCCTATGCATACATCTATGTAGGGCCAACTAAGCAATCTGCCGTTGCGGAAACATTCTTGCGCGACTTAGCCTTCGATTCAAGTGGGGTGCGGTGCGTCCCTGCTGCGTCCTACAAAGGCCGCTGTCTATCAAATGTGCAGACGACTGCGGACCTCACCCTGCTATCGTTGTGGGATACGGTTGCTCTGGCCAGTGTTTGCCAGGACTCCTGGATTATTGACGCGGAAACCATTCAATATGCCCAGACGCGGCATTGGGGCCACTGGTATCGCAAGCAAGTGGATTGGGCGCAGGGTGTTTATTGGCCTTCGAAGCGCGACACCGGTAACTATGCAGTTGTGTTGTTTGAAGACCGCTGTCCTGCGGGAACTTTGATAGCCGGTGGTACCACCTATGACTTCGATACGCCGGCTGGGCGGCAAGAATTAGAGAACGTACTGAAACCGCTCAACACCGTTGTCTAATACCGTTGTCGGGAGGCTGACCGCCGCGGTGCTGATCGCGGCGGGAATGGTGGCGGGGTGCTCCTCGCAAAAGCCCACGGCGACAACGCCATCCGTGGCCGCGCCGTCGGCCTCCTGGGTGGAGGACCCCGTCACGTTTTCGGTGGGTGAAACGACGGTGTACGGCACGTTCCGTCACCCGGCTGGGCAGGGCCGACCGGTGCCCGGGGCGTTATTGATAGCCGGCAGCGGGCCGACGGACCGCAACGGCGATTCAGCCCTTATGCCGGGCCACATCGACACGCTGCGGAATTTGGCGCTGGCGCTGTCCAACGACGGCGTGGCCAGCTTGCGCTATGACAAGCTCGGCACCGGTGAGACCGGGCTCGGGCCCTACGCCGCCGATCTGACAAAAGTCGATATGGCCGTGTTTCAGGACGAGGCGACCGCCGCAATGAACCTCCTGGCAGGCCAATCCGTCGTCGACCGCAGTCATCTGATGGTGATCGGCCATAGCGAGGGCGCCCTATACGCACTGCTGCTGTCCACCGCCGCGCCCGGGACCGCTCCGCCGGTGCGGGCCCTGGGTCTGGTGCAGCCGTTGAGCCGCCGCATCCTCGACCTGCTGTCCGAGCAGGCCCACGCCCAGGCCGACGCGGCCGTCAGCGCCGGACGACTCAGCGCGGAGCAGGCCGCCCAGAACACGGCGGCGATAGACAGGGCGATACAGGAGTTCCGCGCGACCGGGCAGGTGCCGCCCGACGAACCGGCGGGACTCAAGCCGGTGATAAACGCCGCGAATGCACAGGCTCTGAAGCAGGAAGATGCCGTCGACCCGGCGGCGGTGGCCGCCAAACTGCCCCGCGGAATGCCCGTGCTGGTCACTTGCAGCGACGCCGACGTTCAGATCGGCTGCCAGGATGTCGATCTGCTGGTGTCAGGCCTGACCAGCGCCGCCACCAAGACCGACTACGTGCATCTGACCGGCGTGAGCCATGTCCTCAAGGAGGACACCAGCAAAGCGCCGGCCAATTACACCAAGGCGCTGCCGTTCTCCGCGCAGCTGACCGACGCACTGGCGTCGTTTGTCAAAGAGAACGTGACGACCCCCTGAGGCCTGGCGCCCGCGAGCAGACGCAAAAGCGCGTCATTTCGGTACCAAAATGGGTGCTTTTGCGTCTTGGGGCGGTTTGATAGTCGACGCTGGGGTCATAATACTGGCCGGGATGTGTAGCGGATCGACGCAGACTCGCCCTAACTACGAAGGAGCGAAAAGTGCCGTGCCGGAGCCAAATCGCACACGCCAAGGAACCGCACTTGAACTGCGACCTCGGTTAAGGTGACATACGTCAAAATTTCCGCGGAGAAAATGGTGTGTACGGGACGCAGTGCGGATGATCAACGGGGAATTTAATCTCAAGATCCACAGGCGGAGAATATCGAACAGTCCGACGATGGCGGCTAACTCACGTCATTCCTACGGCACGCACCGATACCGATACCAACCGCGTCATAGCCGCTCGAACAACGACCCGTCGCCTGCGACGGTGCCAATGAGCACGATCACCACAACATCGTTTGTGCAACCGCTTTCTGGGCCGCTGAGAGTTGCTTTCGGCGTGATCGCTGCGTTTGCCGTCGTTTTGCTCATGGCGAGCGTCATCGCGGGTCATTCGACTTTTCGTAATAGCACCGCGTCGTCGAAATTCACGGGCTCCGCTCCGAGCGTTGCGCCTGCAGTCGACGAAGGTGTGCTGGACGGATCGTTGGTCTCTGCCGACGAGGTCAACTCCATTATGCGTGCGACGGGGATGGTAGTCACCGCCACTCAATATTCGTTTTACGACAGTGGCATTGTTGTGCCCGCGCAGTGCTTAGCCCTCGCCGGTACCGCGAAGGCTCAGGTTTATTCCGGCAACGGTGACACCGCCATGCGTGCCCAGATCCTTCGCGCCGAGAGACGTCAGGACGACGGCGAAAACTTCGCTGATCAGGTGTCGCAGGCTGTCGTGCGATTTCCCTCCGCAGCGCGCGCCCGCGACTTCTTCAACACCTCGGCCCAACAATGGGCGGCGTGCGACCAATTCACCGACAGCTACACCGATATGCAGTGGACCAAGGGGCAGTTGAACACCGCCAACGGAACACTGAGCGCTATCACAGTTCCACAGACCACCGCGCCCTCCGGTTGGGGCTGTGAACGGGCGCTGGCCACCACAAACAACGTCATCATCGACGTCGAGACGTGTAGCGCCAACGCTGTCAACTCGGCCGTGAAAATCGCCCACCGGATTGCCGCCAAATTGCCCGCTTAAGTGGGTGAAAGAGCCAATCCAGTGCTGCTGAGGCTCCCGTCCCCGCGAGCAGATGCAAAAGCGCTTCATTTCGGCACGAAATAGAGGCTTTTGCGTCTGTTCGCGCCCCTAGGGGCCGACTTTCTCCAAGCGCTGCCAGGTCGGGCCGGGGCCGCCGGCGCCCACGTTCGGGTCGTACGAGGGGTCCTCGGACAGCACGTAGTCGCCCTGCCCGTCGCCCCACACGCCCTGGTAGCCGTAGGGAAGCTCGACCGGCGTCGACATCGACGGGTCGTTGTAGAGCGAGACGCCCATCGTCGCGAGGTGCTGATTGTCGTAGATGCGGTCGTAGGCCTGGTTGCGCTGTTCCCAGCCGCCCATGACGATGTTGTCCATCGCGTTCGAGAGGTCCTGGCCCATGTGGACCAGCTGATCGCCCATCGCCACCTGCGCCCGGTGCCCGGACTGCTGCGCGGCGAACCACGACTGTTGTTGCTGGAGCGCGTTGTTGGAGATTTGGGTGAGCATCACCTCCACCGCCTGCAGCCAGCTCGGCTCGATGCGAAAGGTCTGCCGGATCGCGTCGAGCGTCTTGGCGTGCTCATCCCAGCGGTCGATCGTGGCGCCTACCGACAGTGCCGGGAACGCGTACCAGTAGCGGACCTGCTCGATGCCCCACATCGTCGGCATCGGTGTCGGGTCGCCGACGTGGGAAACCAATGACACGATCTCGCGGCACGCGCGCCCGGCGAGCGTGTACTCGAGCGTCGCGCGGATGCTGTCGTCGCCCGGCAGCACCTGGCGGATTTTCTGCGAGGCCCACGGCGGCGCCGGCTCCGGCTCGACGTGCACCAGCCGCAGGTTGGCGATGCCCGGCCGCAGCGACGGAAACGCCCCCAGCAATAAGTCGGCCGCGGGCCGCGGCCGCATGATCGGTGCGCCGTAATCCATCGCGCCCTCACGCATGCGGCCGCTGTCGACCCAGCTGAATACCCCGTTGGGCAGTAGCGCCATCCACGCACTGTTGTCGGGCGCCTGCGCCATCGCGGCGGGCGTGACGGGCTTGAGCAAAAACTGCGGGTTCCATTGCACGCCCGACTGTGCGTGCCAGCCCGGAGGCACCAGGAACGAGAACGCCGTGCGCTGTGTCGCCTGATCGTGGCAGTGGTGCACGCTGAGGCGAATCATGGGCCGATCTTATGTCGGTGTTTAGCTTGCGGTATGGAATACCAAGCTCGGCCCCGCTCGCAGAGGCTCGTCGTACTCCGGCGGTTGGTGGCATTACTGGTCGGTCTCGTGGTCATGGTGCTGGTCGTCTGCACGACGGGAGGATGGAGGTATGCCCCGATCTTCGGATGGATCGCGGCGGCAACCGTTTATCTCGGGTGGACGTGGATCGTCGTCCTGCCGATGGACGCGGACCGGACGCGCGAGCATGTCGGGCCCGAGGACCCGCCGAGGGGCTGGATCACCGATGTGATCGTCGTGTCGGCGAGTGTGGCGAGCCTGGCTGGTGTCGCGCATTTGCTTGCCGCGGGTTCGAAGACCGGAGCCGAGAAGGAGCTGGCCGCGGGAGTCGGGGTGGTCAGCATTGTCGCGGCGTGGGCTGTCGTTCACACGGTCTTCAGCCTCCGCTATGCCGACGTCTACTACTCGAACTCGGCCCGCGGTATTAACTTCAATGGAACAGAGAGTCCGCGGTTCGTGGACTTCTTCTATGTCGCATTTACCATCGGCATGACCTACCAGGTGTCCGACACCAGTTTGGAGACAGGGCAATTCCGCCGCATCGCGCTTTGTCAGGCGTTACTTTCCTACCTGTTCGGGGCCGTGATCCTGGCGTCCACAATCAATCTTGTTGTCGGACTGAGCAATTCAACCAGCTAATCCGCGAGGGCCCGATGCGGTCAACATGCGAGCCTTTTCCTGCAGGTCCAAAGCAAATGGCCCCAACCCGATGCGGGCTGGGGCCATTCCTCGCTACTGCCTACTGGTTGGCCCGCTGACGCTCTTCCGCGGCGCCGGCCGCGCCGCGAGCAGCATCGGCTTCGGCCTCTTTCTTGGCGGCGTTGCGTTGGGCTTCACCCTTGTCCTGCTGAGCTTCGCCCTCACGCTTGACGTCATCTCGGCCCGTTACGGCTCCAACGACTTCCTTGGCCTTGCCCTTCACGCCCTCGACTACGCCCTCGACGGCCTCTTGGGGTCCACTCTTGCCCATGAATTGTCTCCCTCTCAGTGCTCTTTTGTTGGCTGCCGCGTCCGGCTTCTTCAATCGCATGCAGCCTGCGGGACCACACCGGAGCGCCTGGTTGGCTCCGGCATCCAGGATTTCCCGCTGCAGGGCAGGGTTTCCGAATGACCGGATGCTCAAACATGTGGCCTGTGTCACCGCCCGCCCGTCGGGTTGTCGCACGCCTGCCACCGTCTAGGTATGAACACCCGGCTGCGTGGGTAAATTCTGATAAGCCAATGGAAGTGGAGAAGGACATGCGGCTGCGGCGCAGTGTGCTGAGCAAGCCGGGGATCGTGCGTAAGCGCCGCGGAAAGGGTTTCGCCTACTGCAGTGCGCAGGGAGATCCGATCTCTGACGCGGACACCCTGCAGCGGATCAAGGACCTGGTTATTCCGCCGGCATGGAAGAAAGTGTGGATCAGCCCGTATCCCAACGGCCATATCCAGGCCGTCGGCACCGACGTAGCCGGGCGCCGCCAATACCTCTACCACGAAGCCTGGCAGCAGGAGCGTGCCGAAGAGAAGTTCGACCGCGTTCTTGAGCTGTCCAAGGAGTTGCCCGCGTGGCGCAAACGGATCGCGCAGGACCTGGCTGGGCGGGGCTTGACGCGTGACCGAGTGCTGGCGCTGGCGCTGCATCTGCTTGATCGGGGCTACTTCCGCGCCGGCGGTGAGCGCTACGCCGAGGAAAACGAATCCTACGGCATCGCAACACTGCAATGTCAGCACGTGACCGTCCAACGCAACACTGTGAAGTTCGACTACCCCGCCAAGAGCGGCGTGCGGCGAACCCTGCAGATCGATGACGCCGAAGTGGTTCGCGCCGTGCGTTCGTTGTTGCGCAGCGCCAACGATTCCGAACGGCTACTGGTGTGCCGAACGGGATCCCGGTGGGCCGAAGTTCGGGCGGACGACCTCAATACGCGGTTCAAGGAGTTGGTCGGCGACGACTACAGCGTGAAAGACCTTCGGACCTGGCACGGAACGGTGTTGGCCGCCGCGGCGTTCGCCGACGCGAATCCGGCAGTGTCGCAGCGTCTCGCGAAACGCGTCGAGGCCGCGGTGATGAGGGAGGTCTCCGAGGAGCTCGGCAATACGCCGGCGGTGGTCCGCGGTTCTTACGTGGATCCGAGGGTTGTCACCGGTTACGAGCAGGGCCTGACCATCGCCGGAGCGGTGCGACGCGCGGCGCGTGTCCGCCGGCCCGACGCTGCTCAGGAGATCTTGGAGAAGGCCACCCGTCTGTTGATTCGCCGAGTAGGCAAGGACAACAGCGCATCTCGCCCGGCGGTGCTGGCCAAGACCGCTTGAATCGGCCCTGGCTCAGGCGGCTGGGGGACTGGTGGCGGCAGTCACGGAATCCCGCGGAACGGCCACCTCGTTGATGAAATCGCCGAGGTACCTGATCGCCCGGCGACCTTCCGGCAAGATGTCCGCGGCCAACGGAAAGTCATGGATTTGCCCTTGCCACACATGTAGATCGCATCGGACGCCGGCCCTGTGCAAACGCAGTGTCATCAACTCCGCGTCGTGCAGCAACAATTCGTCGGCGCTGGCATGAATCGCGACGGGTGGCATCTGGGACAGGTCGGCATCAACGGGCGGCAGCAGCGGCCGATGCCGACCACCTGTGCTGAGCCGCCGATGGCACTCGTCGACGTACTTGGCGAAAATCGGCAATACGTCGCGGCCGAACATCGAACAGCGGTTGGCATTGCGATGAATCAGCCTACGACGCGTACCCAGGTCGGTCAGTGGCGAGACGGTGGCTATTCCAGCTGGCGCGGGGTCGCCATTCGCAATCACCTTCAGCGTGAGCATGAAAGCCAAAAGGCCTCCTGCAGAGTCGCCGGCCACCACCACACTTTCCGGCGGATAGCCCTCCCGACTCAGCCATCGCAACCCGTCCATACAGTCGGCGACGGCCTCAGCGAATGTGTGCCTGGGCAGCATTCGATACCCGACATTGAGCACAACGGCGTCAGCTGCCCGGGACAGGCGGGCCACCAACGAGCGGTGAGTGTTGAGTCCGCAGGACAAGAACGCGCCGCCATGCAGATATAACACCGCACGGGGTTTGGACAGTCCATCCGCGGAGACCAATTCGGCGCGGCAATTCGAAAGTGTCACTGGCTGAATCGTTGCCTGCCCTCGCCACGGCGTGAGTCCAGCCATGGCGTCTATCGCCGCGAACGGCCAGTGGAAGTTCGGTTGCATGCTCCAGATTCGCACCGCATTCTTGACAAAGAGGCGGCAAGCCGTGGCCACGGCAACGGATTGGACGCTGCGACGGCGGTGAATTCTCCGCGGAGCCGATCTGTCTGGGGTCGGTTGCGTCCCGGTGTTGTCATTCATTCTGGTCGATCCCTAACGTGTTGCAGATCGCATACCCGGCCCGTAGGGCCGTAAACGTCAGGGATAACCAAACTTCCGAACTCAGGCCTCCGAGATATGGCCGTGGCCTACTCATTCCACATACCAGCGATGCAAGCATGGCGGAAGTTCAAGTCACCTCTCGACATTGAAAAATGAGTCGCCGTCCTCCGGCGCACCGTCGATCTGGCCGCTATCGCGACCGTGATCGGCGGGATCGATGCGGTCCAGGTCGTCGTCGCTGACCAGTCGGAGTGCGCCGCCCTCCCGCGAATCGTGTGCTTCTCTGGACGGTGGCTCGAGGTCCGGGCCGTCCGAAGTCTCTGCCGCCAACTTTTCGTCGAGCGACTCGTTGACGTCGGCATCGATCCACTCATCGGGTGGATCAGCCACCTCGTCGCCGTCGTTGTTGCGCACCTCGTCGGAGTCCAGGCTCTCTGACTGGTCCAGCATGTCATCGCCGTTATCGTTTTCCACAACGGCCGATTGCCCGACACGGCGCAGCATTAAACGGAATGTCAGCGCATGCTTATCGGTGCGGGCCGGCGCTGGGCGATCAACCGCTCGCCGAGATCGTAGTCATCGTCGGCGTTGTAGGTGAGGACGCCGACCACAGCGTCCCCGGACTCGTACCAGGAGGTGAATCCGTCGGCATGGTGCAGCATTCGGCTGCGCTCGTAGCCGTCCCCCCAGGCGTGGTACTTCACCGTAGCGTCGCCGATAGAGGTCCAAAATCCCGGTACGCCGTCCCATCTCGCGTGCTCACCCGCAGCAGATGCCCCGGCGATGGCGCCCTGGTCGGTCGCGTCCTGCCAGTGTTCGACAGCGAGGTGGCGTCCGGCCGCTTCGTTCCGCGCCAGCGCGACGTCACCCGCGGCATACACGGCGTGTGCCGAGGTGCGCATATCGGAGCCGACGACGACGCGGGAGTCACGGATCTGCAGACCGGCCTCGGCAGCGATGCGGCTCTGCGGCGCAACACCGGTCGCGGCGAGCACCAGATCGCAATCGATGGTGACACCGTTGTCCAGGCGCACTCCTGCGTCACCGATTTCCTCGACAGCGACCTCGCCGACGTGCCGCGCGCCCGTCTGTGTAACCAGGTCGCGCAGGCGTTCGGCGGCCTCGGTGCCGAGTCGCTCAATCTGCGGAAGCGGCTCGGGGGCAACCAAAGTCACCGCCACGTCGCGCAGCGCCAGCGATGCGGCCGCCTCGCAGCCGATGAATCCGGAACCGATCACCACGGCGGACGTCGCGGTGTCCGCGGCGTCGCGCAGCACACGGGCGTCGGCCAGCGAGCGCAGCAGCAGGGCGTGTTGGCCACCGGGGACGGACGGGGCGACGGGCGCTGCGCCGCAAGCCAAGACCAGGATCTCGAACGAATGGCGCCGCTCACCGACGTACACGGCATGCTCGACGACATCCAGCCGGTCGACCGGTGCATCGCGGATAAGCTCGATCGCCCGGTCGTCGAACCACTGTGCGGGGTGCAGTGCGATGTCGTCAGTCTGGCCGCGCAGGTAGTCCTTGCTCAACGGCGGGCGGGCGTAGGGCAGGTCGGTGTCGGCGCTGAAAATTCGCACCGGTGTGTCAGTGTCGTGTTCGCGGAACGACTCTGCCGCCGCCACCCCGGCGGGTCCGCTGCCCACAATGATCACTCCGGCTCCGGTCACAACCGTTTGGTACCCACGCTGGACGGGCTCAACCCGTCGGTCCGGGTTTCACAGGTCGCCAGGCGGGTATGAGCCAGCTCAGCGACTTTTTCAAGCAGGAGTATCTAATGAAAGCTGTCACCTGGCACGGCAGACGCGACGTGCGCGTGGAGGCGGTCCCGGACCCGGAGATCGAAAAGCCCACCGACGCCATCATCGAAGTCACCTCGACGAATATCTGCGGCTCCGACCTGCATCTCTACGAAGTCCTCGGCGCTTTCATGAAACCGGGGGACATCCTCGGTCACGAACCCATGGGAATTGTCCGGGAAGTAGGCAAAGAAGCGGGCGACCTGCGGGTCGGAGACCGAGTCGTCATTCCGTTCCAGATCTCCTGCGGCAATTGTCACATGTGTGACAAGCAGCTCTACACGCAATGCGAAACCACCCAGGTGCGGGAACAGGGTATGGGAGCGGCGCTGTTCGGTTATTCGGAGCTGTACGGCGAAATCCCGGGCGGCCAAGCTGAATTGCTGCGCGTCCCGCAGGCGCAGTTCACCCACATCAAAGTCCCTGTGGGACCGCCGGATTCGCGGTTCATCTATCTGTCCGACGTGCTGCCAACCGCCTGGCAGGCGGTTGCGTACGCCGACATCCCAGACGGTGGCACGGTAGCCGTCCTCGGCCTGGGTCCGATCGGGGACATGGCGGCACGCATCGCCGATCATCTCGGCTACCGGGTGATCGCGGTCGATCTGGTGCCCGAGCGGTTGGCCCGCGCCGCGCAGCGGAGCATCCACACCATCGATATGAGCCGGCTGGACTGTTCCCTTGGTGACGCAATCCGCGACTTGACCGATGGGCGGGGTACGGACTCGGTGATCGACGCGGTCGGGATGGAGGCGCACGGTTCGCCGGCGGCTCGGCTGGCCCAGCAGGCCACTGCGGTGTTGCCGAACGCGCTTGCCAAGCGGCTGATGCAAACCGCCGGCGTGGACCGGCTCAGTGCGCTGTACTCCGCGATCGACATCGTGCGGCGCGGCGGAACGATCTCGCTGATCGGCGTCTACGGCGGGATGGCCGATCCACTCCCGATGCTCACCCTGTTCGACAAGCAGATCACCTTGCGGATGGGGCAGGCTAACGTGAAGAAGTGGGTGGACGACATCATGCCGCTCTTGATCGACGACGATCCGCTCGGCGTCGACGCCTTCGCAAGTCACGTGCTGCCTCTCGATCAGGCTCCGCACGGCTACGAGATCTTTCAGAAGAAGCAGGATGGCGCGGTGAAGATCACGCTGAAGCCGTGACCACCACGTTTGTAAACGTGATGTGTACCACGGCAACCCGCTACGTGCGGTTTGCCGACGCGGTCGGTCGGGTATCAGCTGCGCCATGACCAGCACAGCCACCCCTGCCCCCGCGCCCACCGCTGAAGTGTGGCCGGGTAAGGCGTATCCGCTGGGTGCGACGTACGACGGTGCGGGTACCAACTTCGCGGTGTTCAGCGAAGTGGCTGAGCGAATCGAGTTGTGTCTGTTCGACGCCGACGGCACCGAGGCCCGGATGGCGCTACCCGAGGTCGATAGCTTTGTCTGGCACGGTTTCATGCCCGGCATCGAACCGGGCCAGCGCTACGGCTACCGCGTCTACGGCCCGCACCAGCCCGAGGCCGGGCTGCGGTGCAATCCGAACAAGTTGCTGCTCGACCCGTACTCCAAGGCCATCGACGGCACGTTCGACTGGAATCAGTCCCTGTTCAGCTACAGCTTCGGCGACCCGGACAGCCGCAACGACGACGACTCCGCGGCGAGCATGCCCAAGTCGGTGGTGATCAACCCATACTTCGACTGGAGCAACGACCGCCCGCCGAGCCACGAGTACGCCGACACCGTCGTCTACGAGGCGCACGTCAAGGGGCTGACACAGACCCATCCGGACATTCCCGAGCAGATACGCGGCACTTACGCCGCGGTAGCGCACCCGGTGATCATCGACCACCTCACGAGCATTGGGGTTAACGCGATCGAGCTGATGCCGGTGCATCACTTCGCCAACGATTCGACGCTGATCGAGAAGAATCTGGCGAATTACTGGGGCTACAATACGATTTCGTTCTTTGCGCCCGACCCGAAATACTCCAGCGCCACATCGCCGGGAGGGCAGGTGCAGGAGTTCAAGGCGATGGTGCGCAGCCTGCACGAAGCGGGCATCGAGGTGATTCTCGATGTGGTCTACAACCACACCGCGGAGGGCAACCACATGGGCCCGACGTTATCGATGCGCGGTATCGACAACGCCGCGTATTACCGGCTGGTCGACGACGACAAGCGCTATTACATGGACTACACCGGCACGGGCAACAGCCTCAACGTCGGGCATCCACACGCGCTGCAGCTGATCATGGACTCATTGCGCTATTGGGTGATCGAGATGCATGTCGACGGCTTCCGGTTCGACCTGGCCTCGACGCTGGCCCGCGAATTCTACGACGTGGACCGATTGGCGACGTTTTTCGAACTCGTGCAACAGGATCCAACGGTCAGCCAGGTCAAGCTCATCGCCGAACCATGGGACGTCGGGCCGGGCGGCTACCAGGTGGGCAATTTCCCGCCGCAGTGGACGGAGTGGAACGGCAAGTACCGCGACACCGTGCGGGATTTCTGGCGCGGTGAGCCCGCCATGCTCGACGAATTCGCCTACCGGCTGTCCGGATCGGCCGACCTCTACGAGCGCACCGGGCGGCGACCGGTAGCCTCGATCAACTTCGTCACCGCCCACGACGGGTTCACGCTGCGGGACCTGGTGTCCTACAACGAAAAACACAACGAGGCCAACGGCGAAGACAACAACGACGGCGAGAGTCACAACCGATCGTGGAACTGCGGCGTCGAGGGGCCGTCCGACGACGCCGGTGTTAATGAGCTGCGCGCCCGCCAGCAGCGCAACCTCATCACCACGCTGCTTCTATCGCAGGGTGTGCCGATGATCTGCCATGGCGACGAGCTCGGCCGCACGCAGAACGGCAACAACAACGGCTACTGCCAGGACAACGAGCTCACCTGGATCCAGTGGGCCGACGCCGATGCCGCGACTGCTGGAGTTCACCGCTGCGGTGTCGGCGCTGCGCGCTAATCACCCCGTGTTCCGCAGGCGCCGCTTCTTCAGCGGCAAGCCGGTGGGCCGCCGCGGCCAGAACGGACTGCCCGACATCGCCTGGTTCGCACCCGACGGCACCGAGATGGGCGAGGAGGACTGGGGCGCGGGCTTCGCAAAATCCCTCGCGGTATTCCTCAACGGCCACGGCATTCCCGACCGCGATGCGCGAGGACAGCGGGTGCTCGATGACTCGTTCCTAATGTGTTTCAATGCCCACCACGAGCCGATCGAATTCACACGTTCCTTCCGCGGAGTTCGGCACCGGTTGGCGGACCGTGGTCTACACCGGTACCGAGGACGCCGCGCCGCCCGGCGAATTGAATGCGGCGGCGATAATTACCGTCGACGCCCACACCGCCGTCGTCCTGCAAACCGAACCCGAGGGCGGGCCCAGGTCCAGCTGACATGGCGTAGACTGTGGCATTGGGTCCGTTTCAGGACCGTTCGCCGTTTAGCTCAAAGCGGCCAGTAGCCGTACGGCTGCTGAGCAGTGTGGCTGCGGCGTTAAATCCCAGTCTCCGTTCGGTAACGCGTGCGCTGCGACCGATCCGTCACGACGAATCACGGTGCGGTAGGAGGAGCATGCGCACAACCGCGATGCCCGCCGCACCGACTCACAGGAGTGAGCGAGCGATGCAGACCCCTTCGCGCACAATTCTTTACGAAGCACCATGGTTCGCGCGGCGTTTGCGTCCATGACCGACGCGATCGTCGCCGCCCGGCCTGCTCGGCCGGCCCGTCCTGAATCGGATGATTCCTACCAGGACGTCGTGGACATGTTCCTGGCATTGCGTCAGCTGCCAGCTGGATCGCTCGAATACGCACGGCAGCGCGAGCGCATCGTGGTCCGATGCCTACCCCTGGCCGAACACGTCGCCCGTCGCTTCGGACAACGCGGCGAACAGCTCGACGACTTGATCCAGGTAGCGCGAGTGGGACTGCTGAACGCGATCAACCGGTTCGATCCCGAAAAGGGGCCCAGCTTCATCGGATTCGCGATTCCCACCATGATGGGCGAGGTACAGGCGGCATTTCCGCGACCACACCTGGAGCATGCATGTGCCCCGGCGCTTGCGCGAGCTCCACGTCCAGATCGGCAAAACCGCCCCCGACTTGGTCCAGAAGCTGGGTCGAGCGCCGACCGCCCGCGACTTGTCAGAGGTGCTGGGAGTCCGGCACGAAGAGGTTGTCGAGTGCCTCGTTGCCGGCGACGCCTACCGGCTGGAGTCTCTCGACGCATCTCTCGGCGCCACCGGTTCGGACAACAACAGATCGGTCGCCGATTCGGTCGGTGACATCGACCCGCACATCGACCAGATCACCAATCGCGAAGCGCTGCGTCCACTGGTGGCAGCATTGCCGCAACGCGACCGCGAGGTTTTGCACATGCGGTTCTTCGAATCGATGACGCAAAGCCAGATCGCTGACCGAATCGACGTCTCGCAGATGCAGGTTTCGCGCATCCTGGCCGGTACCCTGCAATCCCTGCGTGAACAGCTGCAATAGACCTCCGGTTGCCTCAATCCGCCGGATTGGCCGTGCTGTATTGGTTTGAGCCCTACCTGGCCGGGTATGGACGCGCGGCGTCGTTACGGAACGCTTCGACGTCGATGCGACACAGGCCTTCGAATTGCTCAGACGCCTTTCTCAAGAAACCAACACCCCGGTCAGAGACATCGCTGAGCATCTCACCAGACGTCGGCAAGTGCGGTGGCCCAAGAGATTTCGTCTACGAACCGCAATGGAACCGCTAAGCTGCGGCGGGCGGGGAATCGATCAAGACCGGGCGAGCGAGCCGGAATCGGTCGATTAGATCCGACAGCGAACGTAACTCGGCGCACAGCGCGTGAAATCTGTGTTCGTCCGCGTCGTCGAGCATGCCCAGCGAGCTGTAATGCACCAGCCGACGTAGCCGTCCCGCCAGTATCGTGCCCCACCTGATGCTGAAGTCGTAACGTTGGACTTCGCCTACCTGGCCTTGCCCGCCAAGTTCTTTGAGCGCCTTGATCTGTTCGTTGACCAATTCGACGTCGTCGTCGATGTCGACCGTCTCTGTGTGCTCTGGTGCGGCGCTCATCGGTTCTCCTCGCGTGTCATAACCGTGGCTTGGCGACGCTGACCACGTTTGGTGTCTCGGCCGGCGTGACATACACCCGGTGCGGGCCGATAGCCATGCCTGAGAGTCGTGCCGACTGGACGGCAAGTCCGTAGTCACGATCGCCCACCGTCCTTTCGCGAAGCCGCTATTTGGACGGAGATACCCCTGCATGTGCCCTGTTACACCTGTTCGGCGCGCTGGACTCGCAAGTTTTTTTTTTAGCATGGGCAGAATCAGGCATCTTTTCGCCGAGACGCTCTCGGCGGCCGGATGCGAGCGATTGCTCAGACGACGACCACCTTGTTGGTTTTGGCGGTAGCAACGGCGAACCGATTGCTGACGTCGGCCCAGTTGACCACGTTCCAAAACGCCTTGACGTAATCGGCTTTGACGTTCTTGTACTGCAGATAGTAGGCATGCTCCCACATATCTACCTGCAGCAACGGAGCGATACCGAGCGGCACGTTGGCCTGCTGGTCATACAGCTGGAAGGTCAGCAGCCTGTCACCGAGGCTGTCGTAGCCGAGCACAGCCCAGCCCGAGCCTTGCAGCCCGTTGGCCGCGGCGGCGAACTGTGCCTGGAACGCGTCGAATGAGCCGAAGGCGTCGTCGATAGCGGCGGCCAGGTTGCCGGTCGGCTTGTCCCCACCGTCCGGCGACAGGTTCTTCCACCAGATGGAGTGGTTCACGTGCCCGCCGAGATGGAACGCCAGGTTCTTCTCGTTGAGGAAAATGGCGCTGTGGTCGCCCTTTTCGCGGGCCTCAGCCAGTTTCGCCAGAGCATCGTTGGCGCCCTTGACATAGGTGGCGTGGTGCTTGCCGTGATGCAGTTCGTTGATCTGTCCGGAGATATGCGGCTCCAGCGCTCCGTAGTCGTAATCCAGGTCGGGCAGCGTGTATTCGGCCATGACGTTCCTTTCGGCTTCGGGCGTTACGCGGGTGAAAAATCTGACGAGCAGGGTTGCGTCAATCGTGTGGTCGGCTCTTCGGCTGGCGGACTGCGCCTTTCGCCGGGCGGCGCCGATGTCCGCAGCCAGGCGTCGACGTCGGGGCCAAGCGCTATCGCGTGGTCGGGAGCGCACAGGGCTCCTGCGGCGAGCTCAGGCAGCGCGGGTTGTACTGCGCGTACCCGGCGGCGATCACCTTGCCGCGCCAGCAGCT
This sequence comes from uncultured Actinomycetota bacterium, assembly GCA_963840045.1. Classification (GTDB taxonomy): domain Bacteria; phylum Actinomycetota; class Actinomycetes; order Mycobacteriales; family Mycobacteriaceae; genus Mycobacterium. The sequence goes on from CAWIXL010000004.1 coordinate 300,922, forward strand.
TCGACGTCAATTCCGGTAGCCGGATGCGTTGTGGACCGGTGATGGTGCGCGGTGCGTGCGTCTGACCCAGAGCCGCCTCGACCAAGACGTCGGCGACGGTGTCCGCGGCGATGGGCTCAATCAGCCAATTCGGCGCCACTACTTCGCGGTCGTTGCAGATCACCGCCACGGGATTGGTGGCGAACTCGTACCAGTGTGTCGAACTGACGATCGTCACCGGTTCCGGACCACTCAGCAGAAGCTCTTTGGCCGCCCGCTTGGCCGCGTAGTGGGGGAACCTGTCGAACACGGGCTTCTCGATGCCGGCGAACGTCGACACGACCAGTCGCTGGACCCCTTGCGCGGCGCATGCGCCCACAAGGTTGCGAGCGGCGGTCACGACGGTGTCGGTGATGTCGGAGTGGTCATCGGCCGGCATCGGATCGGACGTGTCGATTACCACATCGACATCTTCGAGCGCGGTTGTTAAACCGTGCCCGCTGACCAGGTCAACGCCGTAGGCACGGGCAATCTGCACCACCGCGACGCCGCGGCCTCTCAGCCGGTCGACGACGCGGGATCCAGCCGTGCCGGTCGCCCCAATGACTGCGATAGTGGTCGTGACGTCACCCCGCTTTCACAAGCCGCCGAGGAGGGCAATACCCGCGAAACTGCGGCCCAAACCGATCTGTTCGTGTTAAATCGCAATACCGTCGAGCGCGTGGTTGACGCGTGTTCGACGAGCGCCGGCGCGGAAACCACTTCTACCGCAGCAGGTTTTGATTTGCTGGGTTTCGAATCGCCGCGGGTGGCTATACCTGCGGGAGACTGCCGCCTATGCTGTGCTGCGCGGCGGGTTTGCGAGGAGTGCCATGGGTTGGACTGATCGACTGTCTAGGATCGTCGCCTTTGCGCGCGCCGGTTACCCGACCGCTGCGCCGGCCACCGGCTACGTCCCACTGCTGGCACTGCTGCCACGGCGCGTATCCGAAGACGAGATCACAAGGATCACAGGCAAACTCATCAGACGCATAAGGCTTCGGCCGGAACCCGTCGACAACGTTGACGTCGGGGTGGCAATCACCCAGGTCACCGATGAAATGCCGTCAACAGACGACATCGAGCGCGTCCAAGACCACATTGCCTCGATTGAGGGGTCAGCCGGCCAGCACGAGTAGCCGCACCCGCTCAGCGACTTGGTGGAGGTGGAGATGGTCGGAATACTCAGCCGCCCAAGCCCGTTCGACATCGCGGACCCGGCGATGGGCCGCAAGGCCCTGCGAAATGCACTCCTCACCAGAAATGGTGCTCACCAAGCTCGTTCAGCTAAAAAGTCCTACCCCTTCCCGGTGGGGAGAACGTGGTGTGTCGGCGCCACTAATATGGGTATCTCCCACCAATGACTGACGCACCTGCCGTCCTTTTCGACGTAGATGGAACCCTGGTGGATTCCAACTACCTGCACGTCTATGCGTGGCAACGTGCCTTCGACAGCGAAGATATGTCGGTTGCGGCGTGGCATATTCACCGCTGCATCGGCATGGACGGCGCCAAGTTGGTGAGCACGCTGTCCGACAACGCGCCCGCCGACGTGCAAGACCGGCTCAGCGACGCACACAGCCGCTACTACCGCGACCTGACCCCGCTGTTGTCGCCGCTGCCGGGTGCGCGCGAATTGCTGCGCAGTGTCGCCGATCTCGGACTGCAGGTGGTGCTGGCCAGCTCGGCGCCCGACGACGAACTGGAAGTGCTGCGCAAGGTGCTCGACTGCGACGACGTCCTCTCCGCAACGACGTCCTCGCACGACGTGGATACCGCCAAACCCGAACCCGGCATCCTGCGGGTCGCGCTGGATCGAGCCGGCGTGACAGCCGCCCGTGCCGTGTTCGTCGGCGACGCCGTGTGGGATGCGCGGGCCGCGGCGGCCGCGGGGTTGCCGTGCATCGGCGTGTTGAGCGGCGGCATAAGCGGCGCCGAATTGCAGACAGCCGGCGCGTTACAAATTTTCGGTGACCCGCTAGACCTCCTCGAGAATCTCGAGTTCACTCGTATCGCAGAGCTGGCGCCCAACCGCTGAAACCGCGGCTCACACGCGGTCAAGCTGGACCACCAGCGGCCGGTGATCGGAGATCGGCATCAGCTGCGCCTCGGCCACACTGGCGCGCAGATCGCGGTCGTCGGTCAGGATGTGGTCGAGCTGGCGGTTTGGGTTGGACGCGGGAAACGTCTTTGCCACTGCCAGCGCTCGCATGCCCGACCAGCGGCGTACCGCAGCAGGAGTGAGGTTGAGATCGCCGGTCAGCAGCCGCGGACCCGGAAAGCCGCGCAGGTCGTGGATGAGTCGGCGCAGCTGACGCCGGTTCCAGCCGGGTACGAAAGACAAGTGGGTATTGGCCATCGTCAGCGTGCCGAGTGGGGTCTGCAGCCGCGCGATCACCGCCGCCCGCGGCTCCTCATCGACGATCATCACCTTGTTGGGCCCCGGCAAATACATCGGGACGCGCAGCGGAACCCGGGGCAACCGCACCACCTGCCAACTGTCCACTGGAAAGCGAGACAGCAGCGCGATCCCGTAAGCCGTCGTTCCTGGTTGTTCCTGGCCCGTGGCGGCCATCCAGGTGGCCCCGGGCGTACCCGAGATCGCGGCCACGAATCGGTGCTCCACTGCGCCCATCGCTTGGGCCGCCGCAGCGGTGAGGTCGGCCAACCCGGATCGTCGCTGCAGACAGTCGACCTCTTGCAGCGCCAGCACGTCAGGGTCGAGGCGGCGCACGCAATCCTCTAGCCGCTGCGGGTCCACCCCGTCGCCGACGGTGCGGCCGTGCAGGATGTTGAACGTCGCCACCCGCATGGTTATCCCCGGGCTCCGGGCACCCCTTCGCCGGCCGCCACCGACCTTCCGTCACCGGTGTCGAACACCTCGACGACGACGTCACTGTCCCGGTAGCAGCCCAGCGACTTCAGACCGGTCGTGGCGGCGATCACCGCGTGGGCCTTATCTCCGGTCATCGGATAGTCGGCCACGGGGTGCCGCCAGTGCGCCGCGACGACGGTCGCGCCGGACTGCAGCCGAGGGCACTCCCGCCGCAACACCTCGGCCAGTTTGTCGGCGGTCAGGTAGTAAGCGACTTCGCTGAGCACCAGTAGGTCGAACGGGCCTGGTGGCCACGCCGAGTCCAGCGATGCCCGCGCCAGGGTCACCTGGCCCCGCAACCTGGCCGCGCGGAGCCGCGCATCGGCGGTGTCTATCGCCGCGTCGGCCACGTCCACCGCGGTCACGTGGTCGCAGCGCAGTAAGAGCAGCGAGGTCAGCGTCCCGATCGAGCATCCCGGCTCGAAGGCGTGTCGGTACCGGCGCCTGGGCAGTAAGGCCAACGTGATCGCGTACTTGCGCTTTTCGTACCAGCGCGACGACAACCGCCACGGATCGGCCTCGGCAGCATATATCCGGTCGAAGTAGTCGTCGGGTAGCCGAGCGGTCACCGGAACACCACTTCTCCCACCGTCAGCAGTCGCTGCAGCACAAACGCCGGCAGCACCGGCGACGAGCCGTCGGCGCCGTGCTCGAACTGGCTGCGATAGCATTGCGCGGCATAGTGTTTGCGATCGAGCGCCCACTCGGACACCCGCACCGTGTGGGCGCGGTCCCACGGCACCGCCGGATCGGTCGGGCTGGCCCAGTGCCACATCCAAACCGGATATTCAATCAGCGCAACGCCGGTGAGCGCGCATGCTTGTGCCGCCGCGCGCCCGACGGCCTCGTGGTCGGGATGCCCGTCACCCCGCCAGGTGGCCGCACACCAGGTTCCGGGCGCGACACCGGCGAGGATCTCCACCAGCAAATCGGTGAGTTCATTCTCGTGGTCGGCCAGTCGACCATCGGGCAGACCCAGCGATAGCACCGAACTGATTCCCAAAATGCCTGTTGCCCTGCATAGTTCATCGCTTCGGGTGGTTTCTAGGCGAATCCGTTCCGACGGTTTCGAGTCGGGCCGGGCGGCGCCGCCGTCGCTGACCGACACCACCTGAACGTCGATGCCCGACGTAGGCCAGTTGTGCTATCGCCGCGCCCAAGCCGAGGGTTTCGTCGTCGGGGTGCGGCGCGACAACGACCAGGCCCGGGCATTCGGGCAGGTCCAGCATGGGCAGGGCGGGGAGAGCCTCGGGGATCAGCCAATCCTCTGCCCGCGTTCCTCCGCCGGAAAGCGGCGTGGCCGCAAACCGGGCGCCGTTGCCGGCCGGCACACTGCTCAAGATGTCCTCGCTCAAGGCGTTCTCAGCAGGGCCGCCCAGCGAGTCGCCCGAGTTCGGCGAGGTCCCGCTCGGCATGGCTTTGCCGTATGTAAATGGTCAGGTCGGCGACCCGCTGAGCGTGCCGGCCGTCCTGGCATAGCGGGCCCGGGCCCAGAGCGCGGCCGGTGCGGGTGATGGCTTCTTCGGCCGCGTGTTCCACGACCGTGCGGGCACGACGGGCCAGCAGTTGAGCGATGCCTTCCCGGTCGAATGGATCGGAGTCGATCTGAGCTGCCGCGGCGCCCAGCATCGCCTCGCCGGCGGCCAACGCGGCATCCACGGCGCCCAGGTGTGCCAGCGAATACGCATCGGCTGATTCGCCGCTGGCGCAACGATATAGCGGGCTGGCCACCCTGCGCGCACCCCCGAGCCAGCAGGCGGCTACGCCGATCGCCCCGTACCAGAAACCGGGTCGACTCAGGTAGTCGCCCGGATCGCCGACGGCGACAGCGTGGACGTTGCTGAACTGCACCGGCCGGGTGTCGCTGCCGGCCATCCCGGCGTTCCACCAGGTACTCGGCAACGGTTTGACGCCAGGATCGGTTACTGTCACCGCAAATAGCCCGCGGCTACCCTTGTCAACCCGTGCGGTCACCAGCGCATGGGAGCAGAACCCGGCGCCCGAGCACCACACCTTCGTGCCGTTGAGCGTGAACATGCCGTCGCTGATGCTGGTGGCGGTCAGTACCGCGTCCTGGGACTCGGCCGCCCATACGCCCCAAAGCTGCCCTGCCCCGGGTGGTTTGCCGCCCAGCTCGTCGAGTATCGCGACGGCATCCACATGGGCCTCGGCGATCCGGGCCGCCACGATGTCCTCCTCGGCCAGCAACGCCAGCCGTTGCCAGCGCTCGGCAGTACGTCCCGACCCGGGCAGCGGCAACTCCAGTCGCCCTGAATCCAGCCAGTGCTGTACCAGGCCCGCCGTCATATGCCGCCCCCCGCCGCTCCTCCCAACTGACATAGACGATGGGCGAATCCGTGCGGGGCCCGGCCCTGCAGGCGCGCCGACGTGATGACCGACAGTTCGGCATCCCGGTGGATGCAGTAGCCGGCTGCCTCGAAACGCGTTACCAGGTCGACATCTTCGTCGGAGGATAGCGTGCGAAAGCCCCCGACCCGCCAGTATGCACGGGCACTGAACCCCATGTTCGCCCCGTGAATGTGGTCGTGGTCGTCCCTGTCATCCACATCGTTCGCGTAAGCCCGCAGATAACGATCGGCGACGTCGTCGGACTGGCGGAGCCAATCAGTGACTCGTACGACGCCCAGCACCATGTCCGCACCCTGCTCCAGCTGATGCACCAGCCAGCCGGGGTCAACCCGGCTGTCCGCATCGGTTGTGGCATACCAGCACTCGCTGTCGTCGCCGCACAGCGAGCGGGCGTAGCCGAAGCCGACCGCCCGCGCGGTACCGACATTGCAGACCTCGACGCTGACGAAATGCACATCGGGCCCGTACTGGCCGGCCAACTCCGCGCTGCCGTCGTCGCTGGAGTCCAGAACCACCACGATTACCACCGGGATCGGCACACATAAAGCCGCAGTCAGCACCGCGCGCAAGCATGCCGGAAGATTTGCCCGCTCGTTGCGGGCGGGAATCACGACTGCGGCCCGGTCATAGGCTCGAAACACTGGCGCTGACATGCCTGCGGATTGCCCATTCCACCAACACTTAAACAGGTGACGAACGCGGCGGCCGGCTCAGCTAAGATTGCACGCCACGATGGCGGGGTATGACTCATCCGCGATGGCACCCGTTGAGACGCCCACCAATTCGCCCGCGTGCACCGAGAAGCTGCGAGAGGCGCTGAGCGGTGCCGCATCAGCGTTGCAGGAGAATGACCCGCGCCTCGCATTGGCCGGCAGTTATGCGTTATGGGCTTACGGCACAACCGAACCCAGTCATGACGTCGACCCCGTGGTTGCCGCAGCCACGCTGACCGAAGCTGCATTCAGCATCGAACAGCCGCCACAAGACTGGCTTTTCAAGCCTCGCACCGGCGATACGGTCGTCGACGTGCTGCACCGTATCAACGGCGTGCGCGTCGAATCGGCGAGCCTGGATCGTGCCGAACAGCGCGACGTGCTGGCAATCGAGGTGCCGGTGCTGCCGCGCACCATGGTGCTCGTCCAGAGGCTGCGTTACGCGGTCGCGTTCCTGGTGTTGGCGCAGCGCCTCGGCTTGACCGGTTGACGGCCGACCGCAGGTCAGTGGTTGCGCAGTTTGTTGATCAACTTGTCTTTCGTCAGAGCCGAATACCCAGACATGCCAAGCTCTTTAGCGCGCTTCTTCAGCTCTGGCACAGTCCAGTCGGCGTAGGAGCCGGCCCTGCCCCCCTTGCGGCCGACCGCGGACTTGCCCCGCGCGGCGGCCGCATTGGAAATTCGCGCCGACTTCTCCTCGGAGTTGCCCTGCTTGCGCAGGTCGCGGTAGAGCTTCTCGTTCTTGATCGACGGGTTCGGCACGATCACCCTCCTGTCTGTGCTGGGACGCCCTGGAAGGGCTTTGCCAGGATGCCCCGCCCAACGAAAGTCAAACCCCACGTTTGGCACGTGTGAAATCGCCGGGCCGGCACTGCAGCGTCGGCAAGGTATTCCGGGCGCCGTGCCATCTACCCATCGCCTCCGCGGTTGCCTACCCTGGGAAGGGGTAACCGAAGGTGTGGTGATTGAGGCGACCAACGGATCTGACTTGCAGGGTGTGGTGGCCATCGGTGCCTCGGCGGGGGGTGTCGAAGCACTCTCCAGTGTGGCCGCCGGATTGTCGACCGACATGCCCTACGCCTACTTGATGGCTTTGCACCTTCCCGCCGGCGCACCGAGCGTCCTGGCACGCATCATTGACCGCAGCGGACCCCTGCCCGCCGTCACCGCCGAAGATGGCGCAAGTCTGCAATCGGCACACATCTACGTTGCCCGTCCTGACCACCATCTGCTTGTCGCCGACCACCGCGTGGTGCTGTCGCAAGGACCGACCGAGAACGGCTACCGGCCCGCGATCAACGCGTTGTTTCGTTCGGTTGCGTTGGCTTTCGGCCCGCGTGCCGTCGGGGTGCTGATGTCCGGTGTGCTCGACGACGGCGTGCTGGGCCTGGCGGCGATTCGCTCGCGCGGCGGCACGACCATCGGCCAGTCGCCCAACGATGCGTTGTTCCCGACGTTGCCGACCAACGCGCGTGACGCCGGCGTGGTGGATCGCGAAGTAAGGGCGGCCGACGTCGGCCCGGTCCTCAAAGAGCTGTCGCGGCGAAAGTTCGACGAGTCGACCATGGAGCCTAACCCTGGGATGTCTTTCGAGAACCGCATTGCCATGGCGGGCCGTTTCTCCACTAACTTCGACACCCAGGAGCTGGGTCCGCCGTCCGGCTACACCTGCCCGGATTGCAACGGGTCCCTGGTTTTGATCGACGAGGCCAGCTTTCGTTGCCGTGTCGGCCACGCATGGACACCCGAGGCGCTGATCGCCGCTCGCGGCGACGAAGTCGAGGGTGCCATGTGGGTGGCCTTGCGCAGCCTGCAGGAGAAGGCCAAATTGGCCCGCCAACTAGCCGCCAAAGTCGGCCACGGTGTGCTTTTTCACCGCTACACCGGCCTTGCCGAGGAAACCGAGCGCGCGTTGGCCGTCCTCACCGAGCGGCTATCGGCCGCTGGTCCTGGTCCTGGAGATGTCGGTGGTTGAACCCACTCCGCCTATCCGGATCGACGTAGAAGGTCAGCAGGACGTGGCGATCCTGGTAGTCGACGGAGTGCTGGACAGCACTACCTATCGTCTGCTGCGCGATTCCGTCATCAAGGCCGCGCTGGGCGAACCGCGCGCGGTGATAGTCGACGTCAACCGGCTGGCGGTGCCTTCCCCGTCAGCATGGTCAGTGTTTGCCAGCGCTCGGTGGCACGTCAGCACCTGGCCGGACGTGCCGATCCTGCTGGTGTGCGCGGACCCCCAGCGTCGGCAGGTGATCTCCCGCTGCGGCGTGGCCCGGTATGTGCCGGCGCATCCGACCCGCGAGTCGGCGCTCGACGCCGCCGTTGACCGGTCGTTGCACGGCCGCCGGCGGGTGCGGACCCAGCTTCCCGCCAGCCCGATCAGCGTTCGTCTGGCCCGGAACTTGATCACCGACTGGCTCACCGCCTGGGACCAGGGCGATCTGATTCCGGTCGCCGGGGTGGTCGCGACGGTCTTTGTCGAAAACGTCCTCGCCCATACCGAAAGTGCGCCGGTATTGATCGCCGAGAGCTATCAAGACACCGTCACCATCGCGGTGGAGGATGACAGCCACGTCGCGGCGGGCCGCCACGAAGATGCCGTTCGCGGCGTCCAAATCGTATCCGGTCTGGCCGTCGTTTCCGCACTTTGCCGTGCCTGGGGTAGCACCCCGACGTCGTCGGGCAAGACGGTTTGGGCGTTGGTTGCTCGCCAAAACCGGCTCTAGCGTCGCGAGTAGTGTTCAAGTCCTGCGGCAAACGCTCTTCGAACGGGATCTCCAATGGACGCCACCACCGACGAATCTTTCGAGGCTTTATTGCGGCATCATGCGGGACTCGCGCGGCTTCGACTTCACCGGCTACAAGCGCACGTCGCTGATGCGCCGGGTCCGTCATCGAATGGACCACACCGGATACACCTCGTTCGAGGAATACCTCGACGTCCTGCAGGCCAGCTCAGATGAATTCGCGGCGTTGTTCAACACCATCCTCATCAACGTCACCGCGTTCTTCCGCGATCCGGAGGCCTGGGACTTCATCGGCGCCGAGGTCATTCCGCGACTGCTGGCCGAGCGCAGTCCAAATCACCTCATCAGGGTGTGGAGCGCGGGATGCGCGTCCGGGCAGGAGGCCTACACACTGGCCATGTTGCTGGCCGAGGCGCTTGGACCCGACGCGTTCAGGCAGCGGGTCAAGATCTACGCCACCGACATCGACGAGGATGCGCTGACCGAGGCGCGCGCCGCATCCTACGACGCGCGGGCCGTCGAGTCGGTGCCGCCGGATCTGTTGGTGCGCTATTTCGAGCAGGTCGATGGCCGCTACGTATTCCACAAAGATCTGCGCCGCGCGGTCATTTTCGGCCGTAACGACCTGGTCACTGATGCCCCGATCTCCCGCGTGGACCTGCTGGTGTGTCGCAACACCCTGATGTATCTCAACGCCGAGACCCAGCGAAACGTGCTGGGACGCTTGCATTTTGCACTTGCGCCGCAGGGCACGCTGTTCCTCGGACACGCTGAGATGCTGTTGAGCCATAGTGATCGCTTCACTCCGCTGAACCTGAAAAACCGCATCTTCCGCAAGGCCGTCGGGTCACCCGGCGTGGATCGCTACGACCCGGCTGCGGCATTCTACGATCGCCACGGCGAACTGCCCGGCCTGACCACGTTGCATGAGCTGGCTTACCGCGCCAGCCCGGTGGCTCAGATCGTTGTCACCGGCGAAGACACCGTCGCGATGATCAACCAGCAGGCGGAGACCACCTTCGGCCTCTCGGCTCGGGACATCGGCCGGCTGCTGCGTGATCTAGAAGTGTCGTACCGTCCGGTTGAGCTGCGCATCTACCTGGAGCAGGCCAAGGTGGAGCGGCGTTCGGCGCGGATTCAGGACGTCAAATGGCAGCCGCCGGGTGCCGAGACGGTGTGGTTCGAGATCCATATCAACCCCCTCATCGACGCCGACAACGGCCTCCTCGGGGTGTCGGTCGTGTTCTTCGACGTCACCGCGACGCGCGCCCTACTGGACAAGGTCGTTCAAACTAACCGCCAGCTCGAGGCGGCCTATGAGGAGCTGCAGTCCACCAACGAGGAGCTCGAGACCACCAACGAAGAACTGCAGTCCACGGTGGAGGAACTCGAGACCACTAACGAGGAACTGCAGTCCACCAACGAAGAACTCGAGACGATGAACGAGGAGCTGCAATCCACCAACGACGAATTGCACACCATCAACGACACGCTGCACGAACGCAGCCTGGAATTGGACGACGCCAGGACCTTCCTGGATTCGTTGGTCAGCTCGGTCCGGCTGGGCATGGTCGTGGTGGATCGGGAGATGCGGGTGGCAGTGTGGAACCGGGCCAGCGAAGAACTCTGGGGGCTGCGGGCGGACGAGACGGCCGGGCAGAGTCTTATCTCGCTGGACATCGGACTGCCGCTGGAGGCAGTGCGCTCGTTGATCGGTAACGCCTTCGTGGATCCGGAGAGTTTCGATCAAACGGTGGTGGACGCAATCAACCGGCGCGGTCGCTCGGCTCGGGTACGGGTCACGTGTACGCCATTTCGTTCCACCGACGGAAATATCGGTGGGGCGCTGCTGCTCATGGAGGTTGTTGAGCCGACCTGAGGTCGGCGCGTACCGGTCCGTCGGCCCGTCGCGCGGCTGCCTGCTTCGCAGCTTGGCGGGCCTGTTTCGCGCGGCGAAACGATTCTTGGGCCCTGCGACGCGCGGTCGCCACAGTTTGCGCTGTGGCGCCCTGTCCTGCGGCCAGGTCCTGGCGTCTGCGCCGCAGTTCGACCACACGCATGCGGGCGGCTTCCGCCCGGCCGGATGCGTTGTCGACGGTGCGGTTCGGCGCTAGCTGGGTCACGGTGTCGCGGTCGGTCTCCGTAGCCGGCCGTTCCGTTGATTGGTCCCGCGGTGGTGCTACCCAGTCTTCGCGCGGTTCGCCGCCAGGCTGCGGCAGGGGCGCGCCCCCGACGATGTCGGCCAGAACCCGGCCGATCTCGCAAACCGGCAACACCAGGTCAGCGCCGGCCCGCGCCGCCGCGATCGGCATGGATGGGTACTGGGCGGTTGCAGGGCTCTGTGCGATGACGACGGCGCCGGCCCGTTCCATCGCCACGGTGCCCTCGGCACCATCTCGACCGGAGCCCGATAGCACCACGGCGAGACCTCGCGCTCCGTATGAGCTGGCCAGCGACGCCAGCAGCACGTCGAAGCGTCGCTCGCCGGCCGTCTCCATCTTGCGCAGGCAACAGGAGCCGTCCGGCCTCAGCTCCATGTGCATTCCCGGTGGGCAGACGAGCACCTGCCCTGCGACCATCAGCTGTCCGTCGTGCGCCCAGTCGACCCGATGCGTTGTTCGTCCGCCCAGGATGCTCGCCAACACACTGGAGTGGCCTCCCAGGTGTTGTTGCACGACGACGGCAGCCGCAAATTCCGCAGGCAAGTCACTGAGCACAATCGACAAAGGTTCCAATCCGCCAGCCGACGCCAGCAGGGCCACCAGCTCAACCGCCGGATGAAGCGCGTCGGTCACCATAGCTTCTAGTGTCTACCTGTCGGCGGCCCCAGTGCAGCTCAAGCTGGCGCGGACACGGCCCGATATCCGGTATGCGAAACGCTTAGGACAGCAGACGAAAGGGCTGAAAACGTCGGTTTAACCATGCTCCGAGCCGGGTAGAAAACTATAGCCATTTGCGCACCCTTGCGAATTCTCGCCTGTCCGTGAAGGGAGTTGCAGTATGAGGATTGCGATTGTCAGTGGTGACGACCCGGCCGGTGAGGACACGGGCCAGTTTTCCGCCGCGCTTGCCGCGCAGGGCCACGAGGTCACGGCCTATGTTCGGCGATCAGGTCGGCAACGCGCACGACGAAGCGCCACGCAGGACTACCGAATTGTCCCGATATGCGTCGGCCCCGACGCGGCGCGGTCAGACCGCGACGCGTTGCCGCATGTCGGCGACTGGGCGGCCACCCTCGAGGGCTTGTGGTCATCGGATCAACCCGACATCGTGCACGCGTTCGACTGGCTGGGCGGCTTGGCGGCTCAACTTGCCGCGCGGCGGCAGCGTCTTCCGACCGTCCAGAGCTTCAGGGGTCTGGCGGCATCGTCGCGTTCACCCGCTACCGACGGCCCGGACGACGATACCGAACGTCGAAGCATCGAGCCGCTATTGGCTCGCAGCGCAACCTGGGTGACCGCAGAGAGCAGCGCGGACGTCAACGTGCTGGCCAAGATTCGTCACAGTCGGGCGCGGTTGTCGGTTCTGGCGGGCGGCGTCGATGCCGAGCGATACACGCCGGTCGGCCCGGCGCTTACCCGTACCGACCTGCATCGCGTTCTCTGTCTCGCGCCGAACCCACTGCCGTGCAACGGATTCGACATAGTGATTCGAGCATTGCCGCAGGATTCCGGGCATCGAGCTCGTTGTCGCGGAAACCGCCGCCACCGACCACGACCACGACGAGGCGCGAGCCGGCCTCAAACACCTCGCTACCGAGTTGGGGGTGGCTGACCGGGTCCGCTTCATGGGCACGGTCTCCGGTGACCAGCTGCCAAAGCTGCTGCGATCCGCCGACCTGGTCGCGTGCACACCGCGCCAGCCGCCGCGTGCGACGACGGTGTTACAGGCCATGGCCAGCGGAGTGGCAGTGGTCGCAGCGCCGGTCGGTGTGCTACGTGACATCGTCGTGCACGGCGTAACCGGGCTCGATGCTGTCACCGGGCAATCCCGACGAATTGGTCGTCGCCTTGAGAAACCTTCCAGCGCAACACTTTCAGTGTCAGAGCATGGGTTCGGCGGGTCGAAGCCGGGTGCGGTCACGCTTCACCTGGGACCGGATTGCGTTCGAATCGCTGGCCACATACCAACAGCTCACTTCGCCTTATTTGCGATCGGCGGCATCGCAATTAACGGGAGCGCGGTGACGCGATGGACGGCACTGCATTGACCGCTGTGTAATCTCTTGGTAGGTGGGCCATACGGACCACGACGATCATGACGAGCACCACTGTAAACACGGCATCCGGCATATCCTCGGGCGCAGCCGCCCGGCTACCCGACACGGCGGCGGCCGAAATCCGCCCTGCCCGCCAGCTGCTCGCCCGCTATCCGGCTGAGAGGTCGGAGCCGGCCGCGTTTCGGTACGAGCAATTCCGCACTGATGACCCTGTCACCGCGCGACGATTCTTTGCCTCCGCCTACACACCGGGCTGGCGGATCAACGGGCTCACCAGAAGCTCTGTGGTCAATCACCGGCGCTGGGAAGCGGATTCGATAACGGTCGACGAAGTGCTGATTCAGGGTCAGGTGGGCTGCGAGATCACCGCCGCCGACTCGGTCGTCGTCATCCAGCCCCGTACCGGATCGCTGGCCGTGGCGGGGGGAGAATGGCCGGCTCCGGGTTGGCCAGTGCTCGTCGCCCGCGACCTGCCCTGCGCCCTGCAGGTGTCGCATGCGCGGTTCGAAGTCGTGACCATTGCGGCGGATGTGCTGCGCAAGGTCGCCGCGGACGGGTCATGCACCGTTACCGCGGCAAATCGAGTTCCTGGACTGGCGCCCACGCTCGCGGGCTGCGGTGCGCGCGTGGCATCGAGCGCTGGATTACGTGCTCGCCACCTTCGCGTCCCCAGACACCGCCCAGCAACCGCTGATCACTGCCGCGGCGGCCCCACTGCTGGCCACCGCGACGCTCGAGTGCTACCAGTCCAATGTGACGGCGGAGCAAAAACTACTAAGCGACCCGGCCGTCCCGGAAGCATTCAAAGATGCGGTGGCGTTCATCCATGGCCATGCCGGTGGTGACATCGGCATCAATGACATTGCGGCCGCGGTGCATCTCACGCCCCGAGCGGTGCAATACCTCTTCCGGCAACAGCTCGACACCACGCCGACCGAGTACCTCCGTCGTGTCCGGTTACACAACGCCCATCAGGACCTGATGGCCAGCACCCGGTCCGCGATCACGGTCACCGAGATCGCGCAGCGTTGGGGCTTCCTACACACCGGCCGGTTCGCGGTGCTGTACCGGCAGATCTACGGCCAGAGCCCGCACGCCACACTCAGACAGTGATCTAGTGGCCGTTATTGCGCCGCGTGGGCGTGAAATGCTGCCGTCGTCCCTGCGGCAGAGTGCCGGGTCGACTCTTCTTCGACACGTATTCCAGGATCGTGTTGCGCGCCTCGGCGTCGGCGACTACGCGTTCGGCGATCGTCCGCAGCTTGATGTTTGATTCCTGAGACAGCCTCGACAGTAGTTGGAATGCGGAGTCGGCATTGATCCCGTACCGCAGCATCAGCATGCCGATGGCCTGGTTGATCACGGCCTGCCGCGCACCAATCTCCACAACCGCCTCGGTCAGCCGGTCCTGCACATCCGTGTTGAACTGCTCTGTGATGTCTACGTAGAACCCGGAGATACCAGCGGGTGCGCCGTCCTGGTACCACCGATCGCCCACCACGAACACCAGGTGCTCGTCGCCACTCGTATCGATGATCCGGTGCCGACTGCTGAACGGGGCCCCGTCCCGGCGCACCTGATCAATGAGGTCGGCCACCGTCGCCCTGTCGTCGGGATGTTTGTGCGCCAGGATCAATGCGGTGGTGGGAACGACGATTCCCGGTCCATAACCGTGCATGTGTGCGACCTCGTCGGACCATTCCCAGCGGTCGTCGCGGGCGACGTAACGGAACGCGCCCACCCGGGAGCGGTGGTCGTGGTGGCTCCGCGATTTGTCGCGCACCTTCCCAACGTATTCCGATGCCGGCAGGAGGGCATCGTTGCCGCACGGCGCATTTCGCATTTTGGACAAAGACGCTTCGAAGCGAAGCGCCAATCGGTGACCGGCTGGTCCGGGCAGGGCGGCCGGCAAGGCGCGCCGCGACGGACAGCCGTCCCGAAATTGACGCCCGTCAATCCGGGCTTTTCGGCCGCGGGTCAGGACAATAAACGAAGGGAACCACCCGAGGACTAGCCAGGAAACGAAGACTTGGGAAGCCGTCTGGCGCCGTCGCTATGACCCGAAATTGATGCATTGCAATGCATTCCCACCGATGTCGTCGCCTCGGCAGTGCTATTTTTCGGCAGCCCTCGAGACGTTGGCGCTACCCTTTTTGCAGGAGGTTGAGATCCCAGCCGAGGGCACTAGGAGCGGCGTCGTGGAGCGGTTGTCGCCGGTCTTGCTACGTAATTTGGATGGGCACTTCGCATGACTGCTTTTCCCGACACACACCCACCGGAGCGCTGCGAGAATCCACGCAGCCGTTATGTGATCGACTGCGCTGGGGCGCAACTGTACGTTCGCGAGCCCAGCATGGGCGTTGTGCTGCGCATCGATGGCGAAATCGACGCATCGAATGCCAATCTGGTCGGCCAGGCGATCCGCCGCATTTCGCAGCTGAAGACGCCACTGATTCTTGACCTCAGTCACCTGGATTTCCTCGGCGTCGCGGGTTTGCGAACGCTGGTTGTTCTCGACGGCGAGCATCAGCGAGCTCATCTGAATTTCAGCGTGGTCCCCGGCGTTGCGCTGCGCCGGCTGATGCCCATTTTCAGCGATCTCGGCCTGCCTATCGTCGATTCGGTTCCCGAAGCCCTTCGACGTACAGACGGGTTCGCCTAACGCGCGCAACAGTTCCCGCGGTTCGCCGGCCGTGGTTGTTTCGGTGACGTCTAGCATGTGCTTGGACAACGCCGATACCGCCGGGCAGGAGATCCTATGGTCGAGATTCACTTGGAGCGCACCATTGCAGCACCCGTGGGACAGGTCTTCGACTGGCTGGCCGACCCGGCCAATCTGGCCGCCGCTCCGTTGGTCATCAAGGCTGGTTACACCAAGGACTCGTCGGTGCCGGGTGCGGGCGCGGTGCGCCAAGTGGCCGGGGTAGGCACGTGGTTCCGGGAGGAGATCACGGCCTACGATCGACCGCACAGCTACTCCTACCTGATCGTCCGTTCATTCCCCCCGTTTGATCATGAGGGCGGCACGCTTACGTTCACCGCGTCCGGCGACGGGACGCATGTCGACTGGCTGACCAACTACACCCATCCGATGTGGGCGGGAGGCAGACTGCTGGAGGCGGTCAGCCGTCGGCTGCTGCGGTCGAGCTTCCTTGCGATCCTTGATGCCTGCGCGAAGGCGCTGCAGCGTTAATGCACGACTAGGATCACCGCAATGTCAATTGCGTTACTTCGCGAGATGTTCGAGCGGATGGTGGTCGCCAAGAACGCCGAGCTCATCGAGCACTATTACGACCCCGACTTCGTGATGTATTCCGATGGGCTGGCGCAGAATTTCACCGAATTCCGCGACAGCCACCGCGAGATCTATACCACGTCAATCGATTACGCGATCGAATACGACGAGCAGGCGTGGGTGGAGACCGCGGACAAGGTCGCGGGGCGGGTGTTTATCACCACGTCTCGCTCCGACGAGCAGCCGACCCGCATCGAGGTCATCCTCATTGCCGCCTACCGCGACGGCAGAATCCATCGGGTCTGGGAGACGACGTGGCCGAGTTGGCGCAATGTGGCTGCACTCGAAAGTTACTAGATCACAGTATAATTCGCTATCGACCCAGTCGTTGCATCAGCTTGGCGGCGGCGTACTGCCCACTGAGCAAGGCGCCGTGCACCGTGGCGGGATTGTCCACGCCGACGGCCTCGCCCGCCAGGTAAAGGCGGTCGCTGATCGGCTCCTGCAGCCGGCGCCGGTCGTCAAGACCCGAGCCGGTCGCGTGGAACGAGTAGCTGCCGCGCGCATAGGGGTCGGTGCTCCAACTCGATGTCCGGACCTCGGCGAGGGCGATTCGTCGCCGAACAGTTGTCGAGCGATGGGCAGCGCGCCGGCCATCAGGTCGTTGGGGCAGGACGACTCCACGGACCGGCCTCGCTCACCGGCGTTGAACGCCACCACAATCGGGCCGGCGGCGGCCGGCAGGGTGAACCACTGCGCCCACATATTCGGTTCGGGGCCGATGAACTGGTAGAAGGCGTTCTCCGCCGTCCAGGTCCGCCGGTCGAAGCGGAAGTAGCTCTTGGACAGCACGCCGAACCCCAGCGCACTGATGGCGTGGGCGTGTCCGTCGGGCAGCGGCGGGTCGAAGCTGATCGCTTCGAACTTCAGCACTCCGAGGGGAACGGTCACGATCGCCGCGGGGCCCTCGAAGGTTCGGTCGCCGGCCCGCACCACGACGGACTTGCCGCCGTGCGAAATCGCGGTTACCCGGGTATTCAGCACGATCTGGAGCCCGTCGGCGAGCAGCTTCGGCAGGGCGTCGTAGCCGCTCGGGATGATGGCCTGGTCGCCGCCGGTGTATTTGCCGTCGTCGTATGTCGTGGCGGACAGCCGGTCCGCGTCCGCGGCAAATTCGTCGCCGATCTCGGTGGTGACGTAGAAGGCCAACTGGGCGCGTTCCTTGTCGGAGAGCTCTTCGTCTGTCGCCGCGGCGTCGACAGCGGCAGCCAAGCTGCCGCCGTCCACGTCGTCACAAGCCTTTGCCACGAACTTGTGCCAGCGTTTCTTGTGATAGTCGATCGGCTGCAGCCGGGGATCAACCGCCAGCTTCGTCGAGGTGAAGTACTCGGTTGCGACGGTCTGTACCGCCGCTTTCCGTGCCAGCACGGTCAGCGGATTGTCCGTCACGCCGTGGATCCAGGACGCCCCCATTTCCAGCGGGACGCCCCAGTCGCGGTTGGTGTAGACCCGGCCACCGATGCGATCGCGGGCTTCGATCAACCGTACCGGCCATCCCGCGTCGACAAGACTGCGTGCCGCGGCCAGGCCCGCCATTCCGGCGCCGACGATGAGCACCGACTTGGTGTCCGGCGGGGCGGCGGTGTCCGGCGGGGCGGCGGCACGGTGCGGCGTGCAGCCGGCCATAACGCCAGTGCCGGCGGTGCCGATCAGGCTCGCCGTCGCCGTCAGGAACTCCCGACGCGATATCGGGGACACGAATGTCATGTTGCACGGCCGTCCTGAAATTTGCACCACGAACTTTGCCGATTCAGGCGGTTGGTCGTTGATTCGGGGTTAAAGTGGCGGACATCCGAAGAGCAGGCAACGGGGCCGTGTTCGAGGGGGGAGTGACAATGGCTACTCTGCAATCGACCCATGTGGGCACACTGAGCCGCGTGAACTCCCAAGTGCCAGACGCGTTGCCGCCGAGCCGCACTCTGACGGTCCGGGCCGCGGACGGCACCGGGCTGCACACCGAAGTGTTCGGGCCACCGGACGGCTATCCGATTGTGCTGACCCACGGCATCGTCTGCGCGATCAGGGCCTGGGCGTACCAGATCGCCGATCTTGCCACCGACTACCGGGTGATCGCTTTCGACCATCGGGGCCACGGCCAAAGCGACGTCCCCAAGCGCGGCGGCTACAGCCTGGATCACCTTGCGTCCGACCTGGATTCGGTGCTGGAGGCGACGCTGGCCCCGCATGAGCGGGCGGTGCTGGCCGGACACTCAATGGGCGGCATCACCATCGCCGCCTGGTCGGAGCGCTACCGCGACAAGGTCCGCCAGCGCGCCGATGCCGTTGCCCTGATGAACACCACCACCGGTGAGCTGTTGCGCAAGGTGCGACTGTTGCCGGTGCCGCGGGAGTTCTCCCCGGCCCGAGTCGTCGCGGGGCGGGCCCTGATCGGCATGTTCGGCGGGGTCGCGGTTCCGGGCGTGGCGAAGCTGCCCAGCCGTTATCTGGTCGCCATGCTCGCGGTCGCGGCCGACGCGGACCGGAGCGCCGCGAGCCTCATCTACGACCTGTTCGCGCAGACGTCACCCGCCGGCCGCGGCGGGTGCGTGCGGATGCTCGTCGAGTCAGTCGGCCAGCAATACCTCGGCCTGGACGGTCTGACGGTACCGACCCTGGTGATCGGCAGCGAACGCGATCGGCTGACCCCGATCAGCCAGTCCCGCAAGATCGCGCGAACCGCGCCGAACGTCGTCGGCCTGGTCGAACTGCCCGGCGGCCACTGCTCGATGCTGGAACAGCACCAAGAGGTGAACCACCAGCTGCGGGCGCTCGTCGAATCGGTGACCCGGCACAGCCGGATGCGGCGGATCAGCTCATAGCAGGGCTGCGACCTCGGCGGCTGCCCGCTGGCCGGACCTGACGGCGCCGTCGAAATAGCCCGTCCATTCCTCGGCGGTCTCGGTGCCCGCCCAGTGAATCGGCCCGACCGGCTCACGTAACCACTGCCCGTATCGTGTCCACGACCCCGGCGGTACCGCGGCGGTCGGACCTCCTGGCGCGAATTCCTCTGCACCCCAACGATGATCAACATAGTCGAGAGGCTTGAGCGCTTCGTCGCCATACAGCGACGCAAAGCAACGCAGCGTGTCGCGGCGGCGCTGCTCGCTGGGCAGCGAGTCGAAGGCGCGGGCATCGACGAAGCCCATCAGGATGCCTGGCCCGTCGGCCTTAGGGCTGACGTCGAAGGTGATGAACACCGGGCCCCGGTCGGATAACGCCTGGCCGGAGAATCCCTTGTCCCGCCAGAACGGCGTCGGATACGCCGCGTACGCCTTGCTGAGCCGGCCCTGCGGCCAATTCTTGGCGAGCTCCTCGTACTCGGCGGGCAGCGGGGGAGTGAACTCGATGGACGGCGCGGTGGGCCGGCGGGATCGCGACGATGACGAACCCGGCCTCGGCCTGCCCACGGTCGGAGGTGACGGTCACACCCGCACCGTGGCGGTCGATGCGCCGGACCGGTGCGTTGAGCACCACGGCCGCGCCGAGTTCGGCCGCAGCCGCCTCGGCGATCTGCTGGGTGCCACCCGGGAAGTGGTCCTGCTGGGCGCCATTTTCGGTATCGAGCAGCCGGTCCAGGCCGCCGGCCGCGCGCGCGTAGCGGGCGGCGTGCAGCATCGACACGTCCTCGAGTTCGCAGCCCCACGTCACGCGAGCCATGATGGCCATCAGGTCACGTGACGACGTGGTGGCGCGTTTCGAGCGCAACCACTCGGCGAGCGAGAGTTCGTCCAGCTCGCGGGCATGACGCGCATCCCAGGGAGCGGCAATCGGAACGGCCCGGGAAAGTCGTTGGAATTGCCAACGCAGCCGGCCGATGTCGAGCAGCCCGGTCAGCGAAACGTTCGGGATGGTGCCTCGGTACGGACGGGCCCAGCCGCGCCAATAGATCAGGTTCTTGCCGTCGTGGTAGGTCGGGGTGGTCGGAACCTCTAGCTCAGCCGCCAGCGCCAGGACGGCGTCTTGGGTCGGGCCTACGAAGGAACCGCCCAGATCCACGGGCAAGCCAGCGACGTTGCCGGTGAACGAACGTCCGCCTACCCGGTCGCGGCCCTCCAAGACCAGCACGTCGTGGCCAAGTCGGGTCAGCTCGCGGGCCGCGGCCAAGCCGGCGAAGCCGGCGCCCACCACGACAACGTCGACAATCCACGGCGGGTTTGTCACGCCCTCTAGTAGACAGCATTTCGTCGATCAGTGGGGCAATCGGTAGCCATTAACTAGGCCGTGCGTAACCTAACCCCGTAAAAGTTTTCACCGCCTTGTACGGTCTGACCGACGCGGCTGAGCGCGCGCGGGAATTACGCGACGCCGGGGCGAGCGGCGTTGCCACCTTCGAAGGACAGCACGATGTATTCGCGCCGCTGACGCTGGCCGCCGCGGTGGGCGGTCTGGACCTGATGACGAATGTGGCGATCGCGTTTCCCCGTAACCCGATACATCTGGCGCACCAGGCCAATGATCATCAGCTGCTGAGCGGCGGCCGATTCAGCCTCGGCCTCGGGACTCAAATCCGCCCGCAGATCGAGAAAAGGTTCGGCGCGCAATTCGACAATCCGGTCGCCCGCATGACCGAGCTGATCGCCGCGCTGCGCGCGATCTTCGCGGCCTGGAATTCCGGGGGCCGCTTGGACTTTCGCGGCGACTACTACCGGCACACGCTGATGACGCCGACGTTCAGCCCGGGCCCGAACCCGTACGGTCCGCCGCCGATCTATGTCGGCGCACTGGGGCCGAGGCTGACCCGCGCCACTGCCGAGCACGCCGACGGGTTGCTGGTGATGCCGTTCGGATCGAAGCGCTTTCTGCGGGACAGCACGATGCCCGCGGTGCGCGAGGGCTTGCTGGCCAGCGGTCGCCGGCCCGGCGATTTCGCCGTCATTCCCGAGATCATCGTGTCGGCCGGCGACACTGACGCCGACCGGGAACGCGCTGCCGCGAGCACTCGGCAGCTGCTGGCGTTCTACGGGTCCACCCCGGCCTACCGGCCGGTGCTGGCCGCGCATGGCTGGGAGGATTTGCAGCCCGAACTCAACACCATGTCCAAGCAGGGCCGCTGGCAGGAGATGGGCGGCCTGATCTCCGACGAGATAATGCACACCCTGGCGGGCTGCGGCACGCCCGCGGAAATCGCTGCCTACATCCGCGATCGCGTCGACGGCGTTTCCGACACGGTCTTCCTGTATCAGCCCACACCCATCGGGCTTTCCAGCCTGGCCGCGATCATCGACGAATTACGGTGCGACCGTTAGCCAGTCTTTGAAACCTGACGGGTCGTGACGGCCGAGCGCGCCGTGCTCGTAGAGACCCCAGCCCTGCACCGGATCCGCGTCCCCGTCGCGGCACACGGCACGGCCCACATGGTCGATGACGCCGAAGCCTGACCGCGCGATGATCGCCGGGTCGGTCATGTCGTAGGTCAGCCGCTCGACGAATTTGTCGCCCTTCCACGTGCCGTGCAGCCAGTCCGAATCGCCGCCGTAGCCGCCGCCGACGTGGATCGGTACGGGCAGCTTGGACTCCACGTCGAAGTGGACCGGCGTGCCGTCCGGTGCGGTGGCGTCGATGGTCGCCCCGGTCGGGATGCGGGTGCCGGAGCGGTAGTGGATCTTGACCCGCGGCCAGCCCAGCTGCTCGACGCGGCCGTCGCGCCAGACCCGGGTGCAGTCGTTGAGGGAGCGGAACCCGTTGGGCTCCTCCTGGATGATCAGCACAATCGCGAAGTCTTCGAACGCCATCGGCACGTACAGCCACCACATGCCCTCGAACGGCGGGTCGGCGGGCCGGCCCGCCGGTTCGGCCTCGCCGATCGGGCGGATGCCCCAGGACCGGTCGCGGCTGCCGATCCAGATGGCGGGGTCGACGGCGATCTCCTCGCCGTCGACGGCGATCCGGCCGCTCCAGCTGCCGAGCTGGGCGAAACGCTGCGCGTTCAGCGTCACCCGGTTGCCCGATCGCAGGATGTGCGGTTGTTCCTGGACGACGTCGAACAGGCCCTCCCAGGTGAGATCGGCTGCGACGCCTTCGGTTTCGTCGAGGACCAGCCGCAGCTTGCGCAATGGCTCGATGACTTCGATCCGGTAGCCGTTGACGTTCTGGTTGAGCCGGTCCTGGTCGATGGCGTCGGAAAGGTGTACCGCGGTCTGCGTGTCCCCGCGCCTGATCAGCAGGAAAGCGTCCTTGACCCCGAGGTTGGGGTAGTAGCCGATGCCGCTGATCACGAAGATGTTCCCGGTGCGGTCGTGGGCGTTGAAGTAGGAGCGGTCATAGAAGTTGCGGTCGGAGGACCCGGCCCAGGCGATCGGCTGGGGAACCTGATGTACCGGGAACTCGTCGAGCGGTCCGAGCATTATTGCTAGTCCTCTCCGATAAGACGCTTCATCAACGCGGCGTGGTAGAACAGCGATTCGACATCGTCGGGCTTCTCGATCTCGCCGAAGTGCACTCGCCGCGCGCCGGTGCGCATGAAGACACACGCCCACATCACGCCCGAATACACGTAAAACCAGTTCAAGTCAGCCAAGTTCCACCCCGGTGAGCCGCTGGTAGGTGGCGCGGACGTCGTCCTCGCGCATCACCTCGCGGCAGGCCCGGCAGCGTCGCCAGACCGGCCAGTTCCTGGAACACCATGTGGGCGTAGATCATCCAGGCAACGTCGAGCTCGCGTGGACCCAGCGTCACCATCTCCCAGTCCAGCACCGCCACCGGTGCGAAGTCGCGGTACAACACGTTGCCCACCCGGGCGTCGCCCCACAGCAGCACCGGCTCGCGCGCGGCGGCCTCGGTCCGGCCAGTGGTCCTGCAGCCACTCGAATGTCCGCTCCAGCAGCGGTGATCGGCCGATGTCGGGCACCGCGAAGTCGTACCACGACCGCACCCAGTTGAAATGCCGGCGCAATGCGGTAGCCCCGGTGAGGTCTTCGGTCAGGAAGCCAAACGTCTTCTCGGCATTGGGAATTGAATGCAACTTCGCCAGCACCCCGACGGTGGCGTCCTGCAGTTCGCGTTGGCGTTCGGCGGGGGCGTCGGCGAACCAGTTGTTGCCGAAGGTGTAGGGCATCACGTCGGGCGGCACTACACCGTCGACGTAGTCCATCAGGAAGAAGGGCGTTCCCAGCACGTCGCCGGTGGTCTCGATCCAGCGCACCAGCGGAACGGGGACGTCGGTCATTTCGCCGACCCTGCGTATCACCTCGAATTGGTGGTCAAGCCGATAGGTCGGGAACACCGGCACGTCGTCGGCGGCGGGCGCCACCCGGGCCACCAGCTTCTGCTCGACCGGCTGGCCGTTTTCCGCCCAGCGGGCGGTCAGGATGATGGTTTCCGACGACATGCCCGTCGATCTATGCCGCTCTCGACGGTCACCTCGGGGGTCACGCCACCGGGCAGCACCGTCGACAGCCATTGCGACATCACCGCCGGCAGGGCGGTGACGTCACGGCTGGAGCGCTGGAGGTGGTCGATGGCTGTCGACCGCCGGTTCATCGGCCACGGGTGCTTCCTTCTGCGGAGGCAATTACGATACGGTAGGTAGCGTTATGAAAGCAGACCCGCCCTCCCTTGACAAGGCCCCCGGCGCCGGGCGGCCCCGTGATCCGCGCATCGACTCGGCCATCTTGATCGGCGACCGCGGAACTGCTTGTGCAAATCGGCTATTCGAACCTCAGCCTGGCCGCCGTCGCCGAACGCGCCGGCACCACGAAATCCGCGCTGTACCGGCGGTGGTCGAGCAAGGCCGAGCTGGTGCACGAGGCGGCGTTCCCGGTGGCGCCCACCGCGCTGGAGGCCCCGGCCGGGCGACATCGCCGCGGACATCCGGATGATGATCGAGGCCACCCGCGACGTGTTCACCACCCCGGTGGTGCGGGCCGCGTTGCCGGGACTGGTGGCCGACATGACGGCCGATGCCGAGCTCAATGCCCGGGTGATGGCACGCTTCGCCGACCTGTTCACCGCGGTGCGGGTGCGGCTGCGTGAGGCGGTCGATCGCGGCGAGGCGCATCCCGATGTGGACCCGGACCGGTTGATCGAGTTGATCGGGGGAGCGACGATGCTGCGGATGCTGCTGCGCCCGGACGAAAAGCTGGATGAAACGTGGGTGGATCAGACCACCGCCATCGTCGTGCATGGGGTGACGCGGTGACATCGCGGCCGCCGCGCCTTGCGGGCCGGGCCGCGATCGTCACCGGCGCCAGCCGCGGCTTGGGTCGCGCGATCGCGCTGGCGCTGGCGGCCGAGGGCGCGGCGGTGGCCGTTGCCGGTCGCACCGAACAGGTGTGGGACGACCGGTTGCCCGGAACCATCGGTGAGACGGTCGCCGACATCGAGTCGGCGGGCGGACGCGCGGTGGCGGTCCGGGCCGATCTGACCGACCGCGACGACATCGCCCGGTTGGTGGACTCGGCCCGAGATGCGCTGGGCCCCATCACAATTCTGATCAACAATGCGGCGTTCACCGCGCCCGGCCGGCCACCGGTGCCCGGTGCGCGCCCGCCAAACCGGCCAAGCCGGCCGGCGAGCGGCAAACCGGGCTGGCCGGGTTTCGTCAGTACACCGTTGGCCGCGTATCGGCGGCATTTCGAGATCGCGGTGTTCGCGGCCTACGAGCTGATGCAGCTGGTGTGCCCCGACATGATCGCCGCGGGAGGCGGGTCGATCATCAACCTCACCTCGGTGGCGTCGCGCATGCCCGGCGACGGGCCCTACCCCGACCGCAGCGCCGGAGTGCTGCCCGGTTACGGCGGATCCAAGGCGGCGCTCGAGCATCTCACCCAATGCGCGGCGTTCGATCTCGCCGACCACAACATCGCGGTGAACGCGCTGTCGCCGTCGAAACCGATCCTCACGCCGGGGTTGTCTTACTACGCGCGCGAATTCGTCGAGACGGCTCCCGCGGAAGAGTTCGCACGGGCCGCCGTGGAGCTGACGCTGGTGGACCCCGGCAAGGTCACCGGCCGCACGATCGGCCATCACCAGGTCCTCGACGGCAGCTTCCGGCCGTTCACGACGGATTAGTTGTCAGGCGGCGTGCAGGTTGACCATCCGCGACGTTGTCGCGATGAGGCGGACGAAATGCTCGATCACGATGCACACATGAGGCACATCTGCCGCACGGCACCTGTTCGACGGACGTCGCGGTGTCCACCTCCGCGCGACAACCCTCCTGTCCAAGGCCCATGACCACTTGCCGACCGGCCAACTAGACCGCGGCGGGCCAGCGCCGCTAGCCTTCGGCTATGGGGCGCACTTGCGCGCAAAGCCCAAATTGGCCGCCCGGTGACTGACAAGCCCACGGGGCGGGTCGTTGCCCTGATAGTGCTGTTGATCGTCGTTGCCGCCGCCCTGCGCGGATATCTTCCGTCGCCCGACAGTTCGCATGCGGAGCTGGGCGGCAATCGGGCAGCGTTGATGATCGTGGTCGCGGTACTGAGTGTGACGCTCGCGCTGGTCGCGATGGCGGTCGTCGCGCGGCTGCGGGATCCACAGGCGGTGGCGCCCAACACGGCAGATCTGTCCGAACTGCTCGGCAGCGGAAGGGGACGACCGAATTGGCGGGTGCTGCTGATCGGGCTCGCGGTGATCGTCGCCTGGCTATTGCTGACCCTGCTGCTGTCCCACCTATTCGCGTCGGACGGTGACAGTCCGCCGGTGCTCACCCCGGATGCGACCCAGTCGCCGTCGCCGAAGGCCACCGCCCCGCCGCCGCGGCAGAATCCGCCGAACAACTCCGGCGACATGTTCGGAATCCTGCTGGCCAGCACTGTTCCGTTCCTGCTGATAATCGTCACGGGAGCAGTCATCATGGCGCGGCGCCGGCGGCGTGCGGCCACATCGGTAGCCATCGTCGACGACTACGTCCAATCCACGGCGGCGCCGCCGCCGCCGCGCGGAATCGCTGGCGCGCGCAGCCGAACTCGGACTGGCCGAAATCGCCGACCTCAGCCGCGAACCACGGGAGGCGATCATCGCGTGCTATGCGGCGATGGAACGCGAACTGGCGCATGTTCCCGACGCCGCCCCGCAGGACTTCGACACCGCGACCGAGGTGCTGGCCCGCGCCGTCGAACACCATGCGCTGCATGCCGACAACGCCGTCCAGCTGGTGAACTTGTTCGCCGAGGCGCGGTTCAGTCCGCACGTGATGAACGAGGGCCATCGCGAGGTGGCGGTCCGCGTGCTTCGGCTTGTCCTCGATGAACTGGGCGCTCGGAGCGCGCCATGAAAAGACTTATCGCTCTGGGTGTTTGCCTCATCGTCGGGATCGAGCTGCTGGCACTGATCCTGCACGATCGTCGGTTCGTGCTGGTCGGAGCCGGTGTTGGGGTGGCGCTGGTGTTGCTCAATATCCGCCGCATAGTGGGACACGAACCCGAACCCGAGGACGATACGAACCCGGACGATCTGCGGGATGGGCTGCGCCGCTGGCTGTCCACCACCGAGACGACGATCCGATGGTCGGAGTCCACTCGGGCCGACTGGGACCGGCATCTGCGCCCGATGCTCGCGCGGCGATTCGGGATCGCCACCGGCCAGCGGCAGGCCAAGGATCCGACGGCATTCCAGGCCACCGGTCAAATGCTGTTCGGCGCCGAATTGTGGCAATGGGTCAACCCGAACAACGTCACCCATACTCGTGACCGCCAACCCGGCCCCGGCCGTGCGGCGCTCGAAGAGATTCTGGAAAGGTTGGAGCAGGTGTGATTGGAGGCGTCACCCCGATATGAGTCTGCCGGCCGCTTGGACGGCTACTAAGACCACTGCCCACTGCGAGGCGGTGCTCGACGAAATCGAACGTGCGGTGGTGGGCAAGCGCTCCGCGCTCACGCTCATCCTCACCGCGGTCCTCGCCCGCGGCCACGTGCTGATCGAAGATCTGCCCGGTCTGGGCAAGACCCTGATCGCACGTTCCTTCGCTGCCGCGCTGGGGCTTCGCTTCACCCGGGTGCAGTTCACGCCCGATCTGCTGCCCGCGGACCTGCTCGGCTCGACCATCTACGACATGCAGTCGGGGCGTTTCGATTTCCGTGCCGGGCCCATTTTCACCAACCTGCTGCTCGCCGACGAGATCAACCGCACGCCGCCCAAGACCCAGGCGGCGTTGCTGGAGGCGATGGCCGAGGGCCAGGTGAGCATCGACGGCGAAACCCACAAGTTGCCAACGCCGTTCATCGTCCTGGCGACCGACAACCCGATCGAGTACGAAGGCACCTATCCATTGCCGGAGGCGCAGCTGGACCGGTTCGCAATGCGGCTGGAGCTCAGGTACCTCTCGGAGCGCGACGAGACCTCGATGCTGCGCCGCCGCCTGGAACGCGGTTCGGCCGAAGCGACGGTGAATCAAGTTGTGGACGTGCAAGATCTGCTGGCCATGCGCGAATCGGTCGAGCAGGTGACCGTGCACGAGGACGTCTTGCACTACGTGGTGTCGCTGGCCACCGCCACCCGACACCATCCGCAGGTCGCGGTGGGCGCCAGCCCCCGAGCGGAACTCGACCTGGTCCAGCTCGCCCGTGCCCGCGCCCTGCTGCTGGGCCGGGATTATGTGATCCCCGAAGACGTCAAGGCGCTAGCCCCTGCGGCCGTGTCGCACCGGATCACCTTGCGCCCCGAGATGTGGGTGCGCAAGATTCAGGGTGCCGACGTCATTGCCGAACTGTTGCGGCGCTTACCCGTTCCCCGTGCGCAGGGCGGGTCCGGATGAGCCCGGTGTGAGCCGGGTGTGATAGAAGGCCGCGAAGTCGAGTTACGTTGGCGCGCATCATCACTGACGCGGGCAATCGCCACCTGTGCGGGGTTCGCACTGGCCGCCGCGGTAATCGGCGCTCGCTGGCAGCTGATCGCGTTCGCGGCGCCGCTGCTCGGGGTGCTGTGCTCGATCAGTTGGCAGCGCCCGGTGCCGAAAATCCGGGTGCACGGCGAGCCCGACTCGCAGCGACTCTTTGAAAACGAGCAGGCGCGGCTGACTGTCTGGGCGACGGTGCAATCGGGCACTCGAGCCGAGACCACAGCCGTCGAACTCACCATCTCGTCGGTCGGGGGCATGCAGCTCGAGGTGGCCGAATCCGATTCTCGACAAGCGAAATCTGTTGCGGCAGTGGCGCAACGCTGGGGCCGGTATCCCATCAAGGTGCAGGTGGACGTCGCCGCGCGCGGCGGGTTGCTGACGGGAACGGGAACTGTTGATGCCGCTCACGTCATCGTGTTTCCGTTGACGCCGCCACAATCGACGGCAATTCCGCGGACCGAGTTGCTCGACCGCCTGGGTTCCCACCTCACCCGATACATCGGCCCGGGTGTCGAGTACGCCGACATTCGCCCCTACGTGCCCGGTGACCAGTTGCGCGCGGTGAACTGGCCGGTGAGTGCTCGTCGCGGCCGGTTGCACGTGACGCAGCGGTTGACCGATCGCGCCGCCGATGTGGTGGTGCTGATCGACACGTATCAGCAGCCGCCGGGTCCGGCGACCGACGCCACCGAACGAGTCGTGCGGGGCGCCGCTCAGGTTGTGCAGACCGCCTTGCGCAACGGCGACCGCGCCGGGATCGTCGCGCTCGGAGGCAATCGTCCGAGGTGGCTCGGCGCCGACATCGGGCAGCGTCAGTTCTATCGGATCCTCGACACGGTGCTCGATGCCGGCGACCTATTTGAAAGCACAACAGGAACATTGGCGCCGCGCGCGGCCGTCCCCGCCGGGGCGATCATCGTCGCGTTCTCCACGCTGCTCGACACCGAATTCGCGCTGGCGCTGATCGACCTGCGCAAGCGCGGCCATGTCGTGGTGGCCGTCGACGTTCTGGACAGCTCGCCCTTCGAGGAGGAGCAGGATCCGCTGGTGATCCGGATGTGGGGGCTGCAGCGCTCCGCGATGTATCGCGACATGGCCACCGTCGGTGTCGATGTGGTGGCCTGGCGGGGCGATGACACCCTGGAGCAGTCGATGGGTGTGATGCCCGACCGCCGCCGTCGGACGCGGAGATAGCCGACATGACAACCATCCCGCAACCCGCCGCCCGTGCTTCCGCAACCGTATTCGGGTTTGTGATGGTGGCATCGGCCGACGTTGGATCCCACGGACTGGCCTTCGCCGCGGGCGTCTTGGCCCTGATCGCGGTCGGTGTGGGGATGGTATATCGCCCGGCCGCGACGCTTGCCGTGCTGCTGTGCGTGGGCACGATCGCGGTCTCCAATCCGATGCCGGCGCTTACCGCGCTGTCCGGACTTTGCGCCGCGGCCTACCTGGTGTGTCGGCACGCGGTCGGCACGCCCTTCGGTGCCGTCGTCGGCAGTGGGGCGACAATCGTTGCGGCCCTGGGATTTACGTCCGTCGGATTGGTCGCGATGTCGTTCCCGCTGCAGTTGCCGTGGTTGCCCTTGGCGGCGCCGCTGGCGGTCTTGGCGATCTACGTGTTGGCCACGCGTCCCTTCCTGAGCTGAGCGGGTCGGTCGGGTCAGTCGCCGGTCCGTTCGTATTTGGTCTGGAAATCGAGGCTGCCGCTGCATTTATTTCCCGGTGAAACATCGCTGTGTCCATGTCCGGTCAACAGCGTGATCGGAGCCTGCGGCGGCTGGGGCAGCGGAAACTCGCTGGTGGATACGTTGTGGGCGCGCTGATCGGGTGTGCAGTCATAGTCATGGTCGCTGCTCGACGTCCATTTCCCGTCGGCGAAGACCAACGGGTCCGCACCCTTTGTGTCGTGGAAGTAGCTCATACACCGGTCTCCCGTACGCAGGCAGTCGGTTATCACGTCCTCATCGTCAAAAGTGGGAGGGCGACGGCCTGGCCAGGTAATCGTTCGGTGATACCGGCCGTGTAATGCTTCGGCGGGAGTCGAGACTCGTGCTGTTTGGTTTCCCGGGTCGGGCAGACTATTGACGTCGACATCTCCGGTCCGAGTGAACGTCACCGTGCGGATGGAGCTGCATCGGTCCTTGTTGGTTGCCCGGTATTGGCCCGACAGGGTGCCGTCCGGCTTGGGCTGTAACGTGATCACTTCCCAGATATCGGTGAGCTGATCGTCTTTGCAATTCTTGCGGAAGCCGGTCGAAACGGATTGTGCTGTCGCGCTGGTGATCCCGACGGTCAGCCAGCTCCCGCCCACATCGTCAAAAACCAGCGTCTTTTGGATCACGGGGCCTTCGGTGACCAGGGCTGTTGCCAGGCAACCGCTCGGCCGGCACGCGGAACGAATGTTGACGACACCGCTTCTCGTGCTGCTGTCGAGGGGCTTTCCGGTGGCACCGGTTTCTGGGCCGAATTCGGCGCGGTACACGCCGGTGAGGGGCCCGGCGTTGGGAAGCGCGGAGTGACCCGGGCTTTTGGCGGCGGAGTTATCGTGATCGCCACTGCTGGCGACGCCAATGGCGATGACGACCGCGAGCACGATCGCCACCGCCAGGGCGGCCGTCAGGGCGATGCGGCGGCGTTTGCGGTCGACGGGTGCGCCGGTTGGCGGGGGCGCTACCAGTGGGGGCGGGTACCGGTTGGGGCCGGTGGTCGGGCCGAACTGGGTGGGCGCGCTAGGCGACGCCGCACTGACCGTGGCCGGTTGATATCCCGCCGGTTGATACGAGTCGTGGCCGACGCGGTGCGCGGGCGGGGTCGGTGGGGCGAAAGCAGGTCGCGGTATCGGGTCGGTGATCGCCTCGCGGGCGGCCTTCGCCAGCTCTCTGGTGGTCGCATAGCGTTGTTCGGGGTCCTTGGCCATGCCGGTGGCGATGACGGTATCCAGTTGGGCGGGAAGCTCATGGCGCAGCGCTGACGGGCGCGGTGGCGGCATCGACAAGTGCGCCGCGACTTGTTGTTCGAGACTCTTGGACGGGAAGGGCTGGTTGCCGGTCAGGCATTCGTGTAGCACACAGGTCAGGGCGTAGATGTCGGCACGCGGCTCGATCTGTCCGCTGGTCATCCGCTCCGGCGCCAGGTAGGCCCAGGTGCCGATCACGTTGCCGGTACCGGTGAGTCCGGTTTCCCCGGTGGCGCGGGCGATGCCGAAATCGATCAGGTACGCGAAGTCGTCTTCGGCGACCAGGATGTTGGACGGCTTTACGTCGCGGTGCACCAGTCCGATTCGGTGTGCGGCGTGCAGCGCCGAGGCGATCTGCTCGATGATCGACACCGCCCGCAGCGGCTGCATCGGCCCTTCGGACAGGATGGCTTGCATGTCACGGCCCTCGATGAGCCGCATGGTGACATACAGGCGCCCGTCGATCTCGCCGACATCATGGATCGGCACGATGTGCGGCTCGTCGAGTCCGGCCGCCGCCCGCGCCTCGCGGCGGAAGCGCTGCTGGAACGTTTCGTCATCGGCAAGGTGGGCTGGCAGCACCTTCAACGCCACGGTCCGGCCGATCGCGGTGTCGTAGGCCCGCCATACCTCGCCCATCCCGCCGCGGCCCAGCAACTCGATCAACTGGTACCGGCCGAATGGCGTCCCCTCCAATGCGACCCTCCCCAGCAACCGCAAACACTAGATAGACGGTCTACCTTAGCTGGTTCTTCGGGACCTCGTTGGGTCAGTGCAGCAACTGCGCGGCCTGGTCGGCCAGGTCGAGCACCGGCTGCGGCAGGATGCCCAGGACCACGGTCACCGCTGCACACACGGCGATGGCGGCCTTGCTCAAGATGCCGGGCGCGACCACCTGTGGCGTGTCGTCGGTCGCTTCGGTGAAGAACATCAGCACGATCACCCGTACGTAGAAGTACGCGGCCACCCCGCTGGAGATCACACCGATGATCACCAGCGGCGCGGCGCCGCCCTGGGCGGCGGCCTTGAACACCGCGAACTTGCTGACGAATCCACTGGTCAGCGGAATACCGGCGAAGGCCAACAAAAACATCGAAAACATCACGCCCACAATGGGTGAGCGCTGTCCGAGCCCGGCCCAGTGCGACAGTTCCGCGTCTTCGACACCGTCGGCGTTGCGGATCAGGCCGACGACGGCGAAGGCGCCCACGGTGCTGAAGCTGTAGGCGACCAGATAGAACAACGTCGCCGAAAGTCCCGCCGGGTTGTCGGCGATCACACCGGTGAGGATGAAACCGACGTGTGCCACCGACGAATACGCCAGCATGCGCTTCACGTCGGTCTGGTTCACCGCGGTGATGGTGCCAACCGCCATGGTCAGAATCGCAATCGCCCACAGCACCGGCCGCCACTGATCGTGCACCGGAGGCAGCGCGACATAGACCACCCGGAGCAGCGCGCCGAACGCCGCGGTCTTGGTAGCCGCCGCCATGAACCCGGTGATCGGGGTGGGCGCGCCCTGGTAGACGTCGGGAATCCAGGAGTGGAACGGGACAGCGCCGACCTTGAACAGCAGGCCCGCCAACAGCAGCGCGACGCCGACCAACGCCAGCGAGGTATCTCCGTGGGCTGCCAGCGCATTCCGGATAAGGGGCAGCGACAGCGTGCCGGTGGCGCCGTACAGCAGCGCCACACCGTAAAGGAAGAATGCCGACGAGAACGCGCCCAGCAGGAAGTACTTCATCGCCGCTTCCTGCGACAGCAGGCGGCGGTGCCGGGCCAGCCCGCAGATCAGATACAGGGGTAGTGAGAGAACTTCCAGCGCGACGAACATCGTCAGCAAGTCATTGGAGGCGGGGAACACCATCATGCCGCCGATGGACAGCATCGCCAACGGGAAAAGCTCCGTCTGGGCGGCCCCCGCCCGCTCCGCCTCGCGTTCGGCGTCGCTGCCCGGTACTGCGGACGCTTGCGGGGTGAAGGAATCCAGTCCGCGCGAACGCCCAGCGGCCACAGCGACTTTGGCTTGAGCGGCGGCCCCGCGGGCAGTGCGCTCGGCCATGAAGATGATCGCCATCACCCCAACCAACAGCACGGTGCCCTGTAGGAACAGTGCCGGTCGATCTACGGCCACCGCGCCCAGCACCGCGGTGCGGCCGGACGCCGGAACCGACCTGGCCACCACGACGATGGCGACGAAGGCTGCGATCAGACCGGCCAAGGCCAGGGTGACCTGTGCGCTATAGCGGCCACGTCGCGGCACGAACGCTTCTACCAGCACGCCGACCACCGCGACGGAAAAGACGATGAGCATCGGGCACAGCAGGAAGTACTCGATGCTGGGGGTGGGAAGGGTCATCGGTGCGGTCCTCCGGCAGTGCGGGGTGCGGCGTTGCCCGCTGGCACTTTCGGCGCGGGATCATGCTGGCCGATGGCGGTCATGGTGTTCTCAACCGAGGGATTGATGATGTCCAGCACCGGCTTGGGGTAGACCCCGAGCACCAGCAACAGTGCGATCAGTGGTGCCACGACGACCATTTCGCGACCCATCAGGTCGCGGATCCGTTCGTTGCCCTTGGCCACCGGCCCGGTCATCACGCGCTGATAGAGCCACAACATGTAGATGGCCGACAGCACCAATGCGGTGACTCCGAATGCCGCGGCCAGCCAGTAGCGATTGTAAGTTCCCAGCAGGACCAGGAATTCGCTGACGAATGGGGCCAACCCGGGCAGCGACAGGGTGGCCATGGCCGAAACGAGGAACGTGCCGGCCAGTATCGGCGCCACTTTCTGCACGCCGCCGTAATCGGAGATCGACCGGCTGCCGTGCCGGGATATCAGGAAGCCCGCGATCAGGAACACCGCCGCGGTCGACAGGCCGTGGTTGAGCATGTACAGCGTCGACCCGCTCTGCCCCTGACTGGTCATCACGAAGATGCCCGCGATGATGAACCCGAAGTGTGAGATCGACGTGTAGGCGATCAGGCGCATGATGTCCTTCTGCCCGATCGCGACGACAGCGCCGTAGATCACGCCGATGATGGCCAGTGTGACGATCAGGGGACGGAAATACGCTGATGCGCTTGGGAACAGCTGCAGGCAGTAGCGCAGCATGCCGAACGTGCCGACCTTGTCCATCACCGCCATCATCAGCACCGCGGTGGCCGGTGTCGCCTCGACCGCGGCGTCGGGCAGCCAGCGGTGGAACGGCCACAGCGGGGCCTTGATCGCGAACGCGAACATGAAGCCGCCGAACAACGCCTTGAGCACCGCGGGGTCGGCCCGGTAGTAGCCCCACGAAAAGCCGGTCACGATCTGGCGGAAGTCGAACGTGCCCGAACCGTGCTGCGCGGTCACCACATACAGCCCGATCACCGCCGCCAGCATGATCAGCCCGCCGAACAGGTTGTACAACAAGAACTTCACCGCGGCGCGGGACCGTCCGGGGCCCTGACCGAAGCCGCCGATGAGGAAATACATCGGGATGAGCATGGCCTCGAAGAACACGTAGAACAGCAACACGTCCAGCGCCACCACCGAGATCAGCACCATCGACTCGATCGCCAGCGTCAGGGCGAGGTAGGCGTGCACGCCCCGGGGGTTGCGCTCGCCGCCGTCGTTCCACCCGGCCACCAGCAGCAGCGGGATCAGCACCGCGGTCAGCAGCACCAGCACCAACGCGATGCCGTCCACGCCGAGGGTGTAGCCGGCGCCGAACGCCGGTATCCAGCGGTGGCTTTCGACGAATTGGTAGGTCCCGGGCCCGGTGGCCGAACTGTCGAATCCGACGGTGATGACGATCGCGACCGCCAGCGTCAGCCCGCTGACGAACAGGCCGGTCCATTTGGCGAATTCCCGCAGCGCCGGGGGCAGCAGGATGATCAGGACGGAACCGGCCAGCGGCACCAGCCACAGGATCGTGAGCCAGGGTATGTTGAGGCTCACCACAGCTGCACCGCCAGCAGGAGCGCGATCACCAGGGCGGCACCGGCCAGCATCGACAACGCGTAGTTACGCGCGAAGCCGGTTTGCATTCGCCGCAGGCCGTTCGAGGTTCGGCTCACCAACGCTGCCAGCGCGTTGACCGAGCCGTCGACCCCCGCGTCGTCGAGCGCGACCAGCGCGTTGGTCAGCTGCCCACCAGGGCGCATGAACACCTCCTCGTTGAACGCATCGCCGTAGAGGTCGGCGCGTGCGGCCGTCGTGGCAAGCGAGACTTGGACGGGGGCCACCCTGGGGATGTGCACCTTGCCGCCGTACATCCGGTAGGCCACCACGATGCCGACGGCGACGACGGCCAACGCCACCAATGAGGTGACCAAGGAGGGCAGGGCAGGGGCGCTTTCGACATGGGTTCCGACCACCGGCTCGAGCCAGTGCGGCAGGGCGTCGCCGAAGGCGAACAGCCCGCCGGAGACCACCGAGCCGACGGCGAGCAGGATCATCGGCCAGGTCATCAACTTCGGCGCCTCGTGCGGATGGATGCCTGGGGCCCAGCGCTTTTCGCCGAAGAACGTCATCAGCATCACCCGGGTCATGTAAAACGCGGTGATGCCGGCACCCAGCAGCGCTGCTCCGCCCAGCACCCAGCCCCGGGTGCCCCCGTCCCCCAGCGCGGCTTCGATGATGGCGTCCTTGGACCAATAGCCCGCGAACGGAAATACCCCGATGATCGCCAGGTAGCCCAGCCCGAAGGTGGCGAACGTGACGGGCAGGGCGGTGCGCAGGCCGCCGTAGCGGCGCATGTCCTGCTCTTCGTGCATCGCGTGGATCACCGCACCGGAGCCGAGGAACAGCCCGGCCTTGAAGAAGCCGTGGGTGAGCAGATGCATGATCGCGAACGCGTAGCCGGCCGGGCCCAGGCCGGCGGCCAGCACCATGTAACCGATCTGGCTCATCGTGGAGGCTGCCAGCGCGCGTTTGATGTCGTCCTTGGCGCAGCCGATGAACGCCCCGAACAGCAGCGTGACGACGCCGACGATGACCACGGCCAGTTGCGCGTCGGGCGCCAGGTTGTAGAGCGGGTTGGACCGCACGATCAGGTACACGCCGGCGGTCACCATGGTGGCGGCGTGGATCAGCGCGGACACCGGGGTGGGGCCCTCCATCGCGTCGCCCAACCAGGCCTGTAGCGGAACCTGCGCGGACTTGGCGCAGGCGCCCAGCAACAGCAGCAACCCGATCGCGGTCAGTACGGTGTGTTGGTCCGGGCCGGCGGATTTGGCGCCGGCGAACACTCCGGCATACGACAGCGTGCCGAAGGTGCTGAATATCGCGAACATGCCCAGGGCAAGCCCGGCGTCCCCGACCCGGTTCATCACGAAGGCCTTCTTGGCCGCCGTGGCCGCCGACGGCTTGTGATACCAGAAACCGATCAGCAGGTACGACGCCAGGCCGACGCCTTCCCAGCCGACGTAGAGCAGCACATAGTTGTCGGCGACGACCAGCAGCAGCATCGACGCCAGGAACAGGTTGAGATAGCCGAAAAACCGGCGGCGGTCGGTGTCCTCGGCCATGTAGGCCACCGAATAGATGTGAATCAGCGACCCGACACCCGAGATGAGCAGCACGAAACACATTGACAGCTGGTCGATCTGCAGCGCGAAGTCGACCTGGAATTGCGCGACCGGGATCCAGCTGAACACCTTCTGGTGGATGACGCGGTCGGCTCCGTCCCGCCCGAGCATCTCGGTGAGCAGCGTCGCGCCCACACAGAATGCCGCGACCGCTGCTGCGCAGCCCAGCCAATGGCCCCACGGGTCGGTGCGCCTGCCGCCGAACAGCAAGATCGCGGCACCCGCCAGCGGCAGCGCCACCAGCAGCCAGGTGTAGTGAGTCATCTTGGCGTTCTTCAGCCTTTGAGTAGATTCGCGTCGTCCACCGACGCGGATTTGCGGGCACGGAAAATCGTCATGATGATGGCCAGGCCGACGACGACCTCACAGGCGGCCACCACCATCGTGAAGAACGCGATCATCTGCCCGTCCAGATGCCCATGCATCCGGGCGAACGTGACGAACGCCAGATTGACGGCGTTGAGCATCAGCTCGACGCACATGAACATCACGATGGCGTTGCGGCGCAACAGCACACCGCCGGCCCCGATGGTGAACAGCAGCGCCGAAAGATACAGATAATTGGCCGGGTTCATGACGCACCGCCTTGAATAGGTTGGGACGGCTTCGGCGCTGGCTTCAGATTCAGCCTGCGGAGTCGCCTCCACTTCCAGGCCATCCGCCCCGCGGGTCCGCAGAATCTTGGAGACCGACAATCCCGAATAAGAGCCGTCGGGGAGCCGCGCGGCCACGTCGACCGCGTTATGCCGGGCGTAGACGCCGGGGTTGGGCAGCGGGGTGACGCGGGCGCCGTGCAGGAGCCGCTCCTCGGAGAGCTCGCGCTGCGTCTTGCGCCGCTCAAACCGCTCCCGGTGGGCCAGCACCATCGCGCCGACCGCCGCGGTGATCAGCAGTGCGCTGGTCAATTCGAACGCCCACAGATAGCTGGAGAAGATCAGCGCCGCCAGGCCTTCGACGTTGCCGTTGGCGTTGGCGGTGGTCATTCCCTGGAAACCTCCGGTCGCCACGTTGCCGATCGCGGCGATCAGCAGAATGCCGAACCCGACACCGGTCACCATCGCGGCGACGCGCTGCCCGCGCAGGGTTTCCTTCAGTGATTCCGCGGAGTCCACGCCGATCAGCATCAGCACGAACAAGAACAGCATCATCACCGCGCCGGTGTAGACCACGACTTGAACGACGCCCAAGAACAACGCGTCCTGGACCATGTAGAACACCGCCAGGATGATCATGGTCATCGCCAAAAACATCGCCGAGTACACGGCGTTGACCGCCAGCACCACACCGACCGCGCCGATCACCGCCAGGACGCCCAGCACCCAGAACGTCACCGCTTCGCCGGTGGAGGTGCGGACAATGGCGCCCGCAGCCACATTGGCGGCCAGGCCACTGGCCAGCATCGCGGTCACCGGGATTCTCCGGCGTCCTGGTTGTCGCGCAAGCCCTTTGCGGTGACGTTGCCCTGGTAGTAGTCCTTATCGGTGGCGCCGGCCGCCCTGGGATGCGGCGGCGCGGTCATCTCGGACAGCAGCGGGGCCAGCAGCCGATCCTTCTCGTAGATCAGGTCGGCACGGTTGTCGTCGGCCATCTCGTAGTCGTTGGTCATCGTCAGCGCCCGGGTCGGGCAGGCCTCGATGCACAGACCGCAACCGATGCAACGCAGATAGTTGATCTGATACACCCGGCCGTACCGTTCACCCGGGGAAAACCGCTGCTCGTCGGTGTTGTCGGCGCCCTCGACGTAGATCGCGTCGGCCGGGCAGGCCCAGGCGCACAATTCGCAGCCGATGCATTTCTCCAGGCCGTCCTCGTACCGATTGAGTTGATGACGGCCGTGGTAGCGCGGCGCGACCGGGCCCGGCTTCTCCGGATACTCCTCGGTGACCCTCTTTTTGAACATCGAACCGAGCGTTACGCCGAATCCTGCAACGGCATCAAGGAATTTAGGCACGCGCGTTCTCCTTGCTGGCACCGACTTTTTCCGCCGGCATCGGCGGTGTCGGGAATGCCGGTGCGGTGCTTACACTTTCCTGGCTGTCCCGGAGTTCCTTGCGGCGCTGCCGCGCCCGGGCGCGATCGCTCGGCCCGCCGAACGGTTTTCGCAGCGTAAGCACCAGCACGACGGCGAAGACGGCGCTGCAGGCCACCAGCAGCGGGGTCCAATGCTCGTAGCCCGCGTCACGCAGCGAGCGGATGACCGCGGCGATCATCACCCACACCAGCGACGCAGGGATCAGTAGCTTCCAGCCCAACGCCATGAACTGGTCGTAGCGGAACCGGGGCAGGCTGGCGCGCAACCACATATAGATGAACAGGAAGGTCCACATCTTGGCGGTGAACCAGAGCACCGGCCACCAGCCGGTGTTGGCGCCGGGCCACATGTTCAGCGGCCAGGGCGCATGCCAGCCACCGAAGAACATGACCGTGGCGAGCGACGAAACGGTCATCATGTTGACGTATTCGGCCAACATGAACATCGCGAACTTCAGCGACGAGTACTCGGTGTGGAAACCGGCGACGAGTTCACCCTCGGCTTCCGGCAAATCGAATGGCGCCCGGTTGGTTTCACCCACCATGGAGATGAGGTACACGACGCACGACGGCAGCAGCAGGAACACATACCAGACGCCGTTTTGCGCGCTCACAATCTTGGATGTCGACATACTGCCGGCGAAGAGGAACACCGCCGCGAACGACAGCCCCATCGCGACCTCGTAGGAGATGACCTGGGCGGTGGAGCGCACCCCGCCCAGCAGGGGGTAGGTGGAGCCCGAGGCCCAGCCGCCCAGCACGATGCCGTACACCCCGATCGCCGACAGCCCCAGGATGAACAGGACCGCGACCGGCAGATCGGTCAGTTGCAGCGCGGTGCGGTGGCCGAACACCGACACCTCGGGGCCGAACGGGATGAACGCGAAGGCCGTGAAGGCGGGAATCACCGAAATGACCGGCGCCGCGAAGTAGACGAACTTGTCGACGCCGCCGGGAGTGATGCTCTCCTTGAGCGCCAGCTTGATCCCGTCGGCGAGACTCTGCAGGGCGCCCCACGGCCCCACCCGGTTGGGACCGGGCCGCAACTGCATCCAGCCCAGGATCTTGCGCTCGAACAGGATCGCGAGCAGCACGTTCAGCATCAGGAACACGAAGATCGCGAGCGCCTTGCCCAGCACCAACCACCAGGTGTCGTGTCCGAAGCCGGTCATGACCCCACCCCGATCTTCACGACGTTGCCGATTGTGACGCCCAGTTGCCGGTGCACCGCCGAGCCCGGCGAGTTCAGCGGCAGCCACACCACCCGGTCGGGCATGTCGGTGACGGTCAGCGGCAGGGTGATCGAGCCGCGTGCCGTGCTGACCGTGACGTCGTCGCCGTCTGCGGCGCCGATCTCGGCCGCGGTATCGGCCGACAACCGCACGACGGGTGCGCGCGCCGTCCCGGCCAGATGCGGCTCACCGTCCTGCAGCCGGCCGGCGTCCAGCAGTTGCCGCCAGCCCGCCAAGACCGCCTCGCCGGACCCGGGTGGGCAAGCTTCCGTTCTCGGGGGCGGTGACGTTGGGGCTCGCGGCGGGCTTGCCGTCCCAGCTGCCCAGGCCGGACAGTTCCTGACGGGCCGTCTCGACGGTGGACAGGCCGAGGTAAACGCCCATTTCGTCGGCCAGCGCGTCCAGCACCCGGTGGTCGGACTGGCCGGATTGCTGGGCGGTGCCGTGTAGGGCCGGCGCGAAGCCGCGGTAGCGGCCCTCCCAGTTGACGAAGGCACCGGCCTTCTGCGTCGTCGGCGCGACCGGGAACACCACGTCGGCACGCCCGGTGACCTCGCTGTGCCGCAGCTCGAGGCTGACCACGAAACCTGCGGCGTCCAATGCGGCCAGCACCGCCTCCGGATCCGCGAAGTCGCCGGCCTCGACGCCGCCGACCAGCAGCGCGCCCAGGGTTCCGTCGGTGGCGGCGGCCAGGATGCCGTCGGCGTCACGTCCGGCCGCCGACGGCAATTCGGAGACGTGCCATGCAGCACTGACCTGCGCGCGGGCGGCCTCGTCGGCCAGCGGACGGCCACCGGGCAGCAGCGCGGGCAGCGCCCCGGCTTCCAGTGCGCCACGCTCGCCGGCCCGTCGCGGCACCCACGCCAGCCGGGCCCCGGTGGCGTCGGCCAGCCGCGCGGCGGCGGACAGTCCACCCGGTACGGTGGCCAGCCGCTCGCCGACCATGATGACCGCTCCGGGCGTGGAAAGCAGATCACCGATGTGGCCGGTGGCCAGGCCGTCCAGCGCCGCGGGTTCGGCACCGGGCGCGGTTTGCAGCAACCGGCCGGACATCTTCGTCAGCGAGCGAGTGCCGAACGGTGCGATCGCGTAGATCGGCACGCGGTGCTTGCGGGCCGCCTTGCGCAGCCGCAGGAACACGATCGGCGCCTCTTCCTCGGGCTCGAACCCGACGAGCAGCACCACCGGCGCCGATTCCAGATCGGTGTAGCTGACCGTGATCGGCCGGCCGGCGACCCGGGCCGCCAGGAATTCGGCCTCCTCGGCCGAGTGCGGCCGGGCGCGGAAATCGATGTCGTTGGTGTCCAACACGATTCGGGCGAACTTGGCGTAGGCGTAGGCGTCCTCCCAGGTCACCCGGCCACCGACCAGCACACCCGTACGGCCGCGTGCGGCCTCGAGCCCCCGGGTCGCGGCCACGATGGCGTGCGACCACGACGCCGGCTGCAGCACGCCGTCGGTGTCGCGGATCAGGGGAGTGGTGATGACGTCCGGCAGGGTGGCGTACTTGAACGCCC
This sequence comes from uncultured Actinomycetota bacterium, assembly GCA_963840045.1. Taxonomy (GTDB): domain Bacteria; phylum Actinomycetota; class Actinomycetes; order Mycobacteriales; family Mycobacteriaceae; genus Mycobacterium. The sequence continues at coordinate 342,253 of CAWIXL010000004.1, forward strand.
ACCGGCCCTTGTCGCAGTTCCACTCTTCGTTCACTTCGGGGTCGTCGCCGGCGAGCCGGCGCAGCACCTTGCCGCGGCGGTGGTCGGTGCGCTCCGCGCAGCCGCCCGCGCAGTGCTCGCACACGCTGGGGCTGGAGACGAGGTCGAACGGCCGGGCCCGGAATCGGTAGGAGGTTCCGGTCAGCGCGCCGACCGGGCAGATCTGCACGGTGTTACCGGAGAAGTAGGAGTCGAACGGCTCGTTGGCGTAAATGCCGACCTGCTGCAGGGCGCCACGCTCCTGCATGTCGATGAACGGGTCTCCGGCGATCTGCTCGGAGAACCGGGTGCACCGGGCGCACAGGATGCAGCGCTCGCGGTCCAGCAGCACCTGCGCGGAGATATTGATCGGCTTGGCGAAGGTGCGCTTTTCGTCGGTGAAGCGAGAGTCCGCGCGGCCGTTGGACATTGCCTGGTTCTGCAGCGGGCATTCGCCGCCCTTGTCGCACATCGGGCAGTCCAGCGGGTGGTTGATCAGCAGCAGCTCCATCACGCCGTGCTGGGCCTTGTCGGCCGCCTCAGAGGTGAGTTGCGTGCGCACCACCATGTCGTCGGTGCAGACGATGGTGCACGACGCCATCGGTTTGCGCTGTCCCTCCACCTCGACCATGCACTGCCGGCACGCGCCGACCGGATCGAGCAGCGGATGGTCGCAGAACCGGGGGATCTGGATGCCCATCAGCTCGGCCGCACGAATCACCAGAGTGCCCTTGGGAACGCTGATTTCGGCGCCGTCGATGGTCAGCGTCACCATCTCCGGCCGGCTCACGCCGTCGCCGGTCTGTGGTCTGGCCGCACCAGAAGTGGTGGTCATCGGGTGGTCAAGCCTTTCCGTTGGGCAACAGCATGGAGTCGCGCGGGTCGAACGGGCAACCGCCTCTTTCGACGTGGGCGATGTACTCGTCGCGGAAGAACTTGATCGACGACAACACCGGGCTGGCAGCACCATCGCCCAACGCGCAGAACGACTTTCCCAAGATCGCATCGGAGATATCCAGCAGCTTGTCGATATCTTCACGGGTGCCCCCGCCGGTTTCCAGCCGTTCGTAGATCTTGTCCAGCCAGAACGTGCCCTCCCGGCACGGCGTGCATTTCCCGCACGATTCGTGCTTGTAGAACTCGGTCCAGCGGCGCACCGCCCGCACCACACACGTGGTCTCGTCGAAGATCTCCAGCGCCTTGGTGCCCAGCATGGAACCAACTGCGCCGACACCCTCGTAGTCGAGCGGCACGTCCAGGTGCTCGTCGGTGAGCAGCGGCGTCGACGATCCGCCGGGTGTCCAGAACTTGAGCCGATGCCCGGCCCGCACTCCGCCCGCGTAGTCGAGCAGTTCACGCAACGTGATGCCCAGCGGAGCCTCGTACTGGCCCGGGCGGGTGACGTGTCCGGACAGCGAATACAGCGTGAAGCCAGGCGATTTCTCGCTGCCCATGGACCGGAACCAGTCGACGCCGTTGAGGATGATCGCCGGGACGCTGGCGATCGTCTCGACGTTGTTGATCACCGTGGGGCAACCGTAAAGCCCGGCGACCGCGGGAAACGGCGGGCGCAGCCGCGGCTGGCCGCGCCGGCCCTCCAGCGAGTCGAGCAGCGCGGTCTCCTCACCGCAGATGTAGGCGCCGGCGCCGGCGTGCACCACCAACTCCAGGTCGAATCCGGAACCGGCGATATCGCGACCCAGGTAACCGGCGGCGTACGCCTCGGCGACCGCGTTCTGCAGCCGGCGCAGTACCGGCAGCACTTCACCGCGCACATAGATGAACGCATGCTTGGCCCGGATCGCGTACGACGCGATGATGACCCCTTCGACGAGCACGTGCGGTGTCGCCAGCATCAGCGGAATGTCTTTGCACGTACCGGGTTCCGACTCGTCGGCGTTGACCACCAGGTAGTGCGGCTTGGCCGCCGGACCGGTGTCGCCCTGCGGGATGAACGACCACTTGGTCCCGGTCGCAAAGCCAGCGCCGCCGCGCCCGCGCAGACCGGAATCCTTGACGGTCCCGATGACATCGTCAGGCTTCATGGCCAGGGCCTTGCGCAGTGCCTGATAGCCGTCATGGCGTTCGTAGGTCGCCAGGGTCCATGACTCGGGGTCATCCCAGTAGCGGCTGATCACCGGGGTCAGGGGAGTGGCCGGGGCGCCAGAGGTACTAGTAGTGCTAGTCATCTCCGACCTTCCGGTGGGGCCGGTGCCTGCATGTCGTTTTCCTGCGCTACGCGCAATCCCGCCAAGGTGGCCGCACCGGCGCCGCCCTGGCCTTCGTCGGCTCGCGGGTCGGGCAGGCCGGCCAGGATGCGTGACGTTTCGCGGAAGGCGCACAGCGGTGCACCGCGGGTGGGGTGCTTCGGCTCGCCGGAGCGCAGCGAGTCGACGAGTTCGCGTGCGGACTCCGGTGTTTGGTTGTCGAAGAACTCCCAGTTGACCATCACCACCGGCGCGTAGTCGCAGGCGGCGTTGCATTCGATGTGTTGCAGGGTGACGGTTCCGTCGGAGGTGGTCTCGTCGTTGCCGATGCCGAGATGGTCCTTGAGGTCGGAGAATATGGCGTCGCCACCCATGACGGCGCACAGCGTGTTCGTGCAGACACCGACCAGGTAGTCGCCGGTGGGGCCGCGGCGGTACATGGTGTAGAAGCTCGCCACCGCGGACACCTCGGCGCCGGTAAGTCCCAACTGGTCAGAGCAGAACTCCAACCCGGCGGGCGTCAGGTAGGTGTCCTCGGCCTGCACCAGATGCAGCAGCGGCAGTAACGCCGAGCGCTTGTCCGGGTAGCGGCCGATGATCTCCTTGGCGTCGACCTCCAGCCGCGCCCGCACGTCCTCGGGATAGGTCTGCGGCGCGCCCTCGACGACGAACTGGTTGGGCTCTTCGGGCGGCGGTCCGAGCCGGATGAACACGCGCTCGCCACCGTTGCCGGTTGCCGTCACCGGTCCACCCCGCCCATCACCGGGTCGATGCTGGCGACCGCGGTGATCAAGTCCGCCACCATCCCGCCCTCGCACATTGCGGCGACCGCCTGCAGGTTGGTGAACGAGGGATCCCGGTAGTGCACCCGGTAGGGCCGGGTGCCGCCGTCACTGACCATGTGCACGCCGAGCTCACCGCGGGGTGATTCGACCGCGGTGTAGACCTGGCCCGCCGGGACCCGAATCCCTTCGGTGACCAGTTTGAAGTGGTGGATCAATGCCTCCATCGAACTGCCCATGATCTTGGCGATGTGCTCAGGCGAATTGCCCATGCCGTCGGGACCGACCTTCAGGTCGGCCGGCCAGGCGATCTTGCGGTCGTCGATCATGGTCGGGCCGGGGCGCAGCTTGTCCAGGCACTGCTCGACGATCTTGATCGACTCCGACATCTCTTTGACGCGAATCATGTAGCGCCCGTACGCATCGGAAGTGTCAGCGGTCATCACGTCGAACTCGTAGTTCTCATACCCGCAGTAGGGCTGGCTCTTGCGCAGGTCGTGGGGCAGGCCGGTGGCCCGCAGGATCGGGCCGGTGATGCCCAGAGCCATGCATCCGGCCAGGTCCAGGTAGCCGACGTCCTGGGTGCGCGCCTTCCAGATGGCGTTTTCGTTGAGCAGCTCGCCCATTTCGCGCAGTGGTTGGCGCAGTTGCTGCAGAGCTTCCGAGATCTCGCTTTGCGCGTTGGGCGGTAGGTCCTGCGCCACGCCGCCGGGTCGGATGTAGGCACTGTTCATCCGCAAACCGGTGATCGATTCGAATAAGTTGAGGACGATCTCGCGCCCCCGGAAGCCGACGAACATCGGGGTCATCGCGCCCAGTTCCATGCCGCCGGTCGCCAACGCGACCAGATGCGACGAAATCCGGTTGAGCTCCATCATCATCACCCGGATGACGTTGACCCGCTCCGGTATCTCGTCGGTGATGCCGAGCAGCTTCTCCACGCCCAGGCAGTAGGCGGTCTCGTTGAAAAACGGTGCCAGGTAATCCATCCGGGTGACAAAGGTGACGCCCTGGGTCCAGTAGCGGTATTCGAGGTTCTTCTCGATTCCGGTGTGCAGGTAGCCGATTCCGCACCGGACCTCGGTGACCGTTTCGCCTTCGATCTCCAGGATCAGCCGCAACACCCCGTGGGTGGACGGGTGCTGGGGTCCCATGTTGACGACGATGCGCTCACCGGGATCTGCATTGCGGGCGGCCTCAACGACCTTGTCCCAGTCTTGGCCGCCGGCGACGACGAGGGTTTCGGTTTCGGTCATTTGTGCTCGATTTTCATTTAGTTGTATCCCCTCCGCTCGTCGGGCGGGGGTATCTGCGCGCCCTTGTATTCGACCGGGATGCCGCCGAGTGGATAGTCCTTGCGCTGCGGATGTCCGTGCCAGTCGTCGGGCATCTCGATGCGGGTCAGCGACGGATGCCCGTCGAAGATGATCCCGAAGAAGTCGTAGGTCTCGCGCTCGTGCCAGTCGTTGGTCGGGTAGACGGCAAACAGCGACGGGATGTGCGGATCACTGTCCGGCGCAGACACTTCCAGCCGCAGTCGCCGGTTATGCGTAATCGACATCAGCGGGTAGACGGCGTGCAGTTCCCAGCCGGTCTCGTGCGGGTAGTGCACCCCGTTGACGCCCAGGCACAACTCGAAGCGCAGCTCCGGCTCGTCGCGCAGGCGCTGGGCCACTTGCGGCAGCAGCTCGCGGCGAACGTGCAGGGTCAGCTCGGCCAGGTTGCCCGGGGGGTACACCACGACTTTGGCTACGGCGTCGTCGAATTCGACACCATCGCGCTTCAGCGCCTCGATCAACTGGTCGACCACGTCGTCGAAGTAGCCGCCGTATGGGCGAGGGCTACTGCCCGGAGAGGTGACCTCGCGTACCAGCCGTCCGTATCCGGAGGTGTCGCCGGAGCCGGTGACGCCGAACATGCCGTGGCGGACGTTCATCACTGCCTCGTCGCGGGACGGCAGGGATCCGCCCCCCTCGCTGGCCGCCACGTTCGGGTCGTGATCCGGTGAGCTCATCGCAGCAGTCCGCGCATCTCGATCGTGGGTCTGGCGCCCAGCGCCGCCTGCTCCGCCTCGGCGATGGCATTTTCCCGGTTGACGCCCAGCGGCATTTCCTGAATCTTCTCGTGCAGCTTGAGGATTGCGTGCAACAACATCTCCGGGCGCGGCGGGCAGCCGGGCAGGTAGATGTCGACTGGAACCACGTGGTCCACGCCCTGCACGATCGCGTAGTTGTTGAACATGCCGCCGGACGAGGCGCACACGCCCATGGCCAGAACCCACTTCGGCTCGGCCATCTGGTCGTAGATCTGGCGCAGCACCGGTGCCATCTTCTGGCTGACCCGCCCCGCCACGATCATCAGATCGGCCTGCCGCGGCGTCGCCGAGAACCGCTCCATGCCGAACCGTGCGATGTCAAATCTCGGCCCCGCGGTCGCCATCATCTCGATCGCACAGCAAGCCAACCCGAAGGTCGCCGGCCACAGCGAGTTTTTGCGGACGTAGCCCGCCACCTTCTCGACCGTTGACAGCAGAATGCCACCGGGCAACTGTTCTTCCAGGCCCACGTCCTACCTCAATCCCACGTCAGGCCCCCGCGGCGCCACACATACGCGTAGGCCACGAACACCGTGAGCATGAACACCACCATCTCGACCAGCGCGAACGCCCCCAGCGCGTCGTAACTGACGGCCCAGGGATACAGGAACACGATTTCGATGTCGAAGACGATGAACAACATTGCGGTCAGGTAATACTTCACCGGGAACCGCTGCCCGCTCGTCGCGTGCGGGCCACTGACTTGGGTTTCGGTGGGTTCGATCCCGCACTCGTAGGCCGCCTGCTTGGACCGGTTGTAACGCGATGGCCCGACCAGGCTCGCGATCGCGACCGATCCCACGGCAAAGGCGGTGGCAATCGCTCCTAGTACCAGGATGGGTATATAGACGTTCAACTCGCTCCATGATCCGTCGGTAGGGCCGCCTTCTAAACACCTAGGCAGCGGCCAGGCGGTGACCGGGCTGCTGTGACGGCCGGTGCTGGGTGCCGCCACAGTTACGTGCAATAGGTTGCGACCTTCAAGATAGCGTCGCGACCGTCGGAGCACATGCTCGGGGTCGGTGATTACGGTCGTCAGCGCTGTGATGCCGGGAGAGTACGTAACAGTCCCGAGCACCGTCCGGCCCAGCACCATCGGATCGATGGGGTGGGGCACCGCGGCTTCGGCGCGCGACCAGTTGGCCAGCCACGCATCGTCCGGACGCCCGGTGATCACCACGATCGGTGGGCAGGTCGTCAATTCGTCTTTCAGCTGCTTGGCGATGCCCATCCCGCCGGTGGGCGTCGCCTCGCCGTCGAGGATGGCCAAGTCGATGCCGCCCGCATCCATCTGCCGTATCACCATCGGGCCGGTCGCCACTTCGAGGTAGCTCAACTCAGGTAGGTCCGGGTGCAGCTGTTTGCCCAGCGCCGTCATCACTTCTTCGCGGGCTTTGACGTTGTCGCTGTACACGAGGATCCGCAACGTGTCGGTGGAGGCGGGCACGCTGCAGATGCTACTGGTGCCGTACCCGCACCTACCGCGGCGCCCGCGCGAAGATGGCTTCTGCCGCCACCGTCACCGCCGTGCTCATTACGCCGAACTTGTTCCAGTCCACGCCGAACTGGGATCGATCGACCGTGGCTTCCCCGGAAATCCGGATCTCGCCATCGCCGATTTCGGTGATTGTGACCGGCAGCGGCACCGGGGCGGTGGTGCCTTTGATGGTGAACTTGGCCCGCAGGTCAGCGGCCTTGCCGGTGGTTGGTTGCAGGCCGGTGACTACGACGCTGATCTCGGGGAAGCGCTCGACGTCGAAGAAGTCGGCCGAGAGCAGGTGCCGGTCGCGGCGGCCGATGCCGGTGTGCAACGACGCGACGCGGATGTCGAGGCGGCCGAAGACCGCGCCTTTGGCGGTAAGTTGTCCGTCGCCGCTGAATTCCGCGAACTGGCCTTTGACCGGTACCAGCCCCCACATGTTCTTGATCTTGAAGGTGACCGACGACTGATCCGGAACGAGGTTCCAGACGCCCGCCGTTTCGGGATCGCTCAGCAGTGTTTCCAGCGTCGTCATGCCTCACCTCACTGGTTTAACCGTTTGCACCGACCGTTTTAGACCCGCTTGTCGAGCAGCGGGGCGAGGCCGGCCGGGTCGAAGTACTCGTCAATGCGGCTGATCCGGCCGTTTGTGCCCACCTTGATCACGATGCACACCCGCAATGAGATCGATTCGCCGGCATGTCCGCTGGCGTGCAGGATGTGCTGCTGCACGAAGCCCCGGACCGATCCGTCGTCGAATAGCCGGCGGTCCAGAATCTCGTAACGACGCGTGGCGGTCACGCCAATGAACCAATCGATGACACGCAATGCCCGGGCCTTGTCGTCGTCGCGGCGCGCGCCCACCCGCCACACCGCGATGTCGTCGTTCCACAGTTGATCCACCAGCGCCCGGTCGCTGTTCTCGATGGCGCTGAACAGCTCGTCGGCCACTTCGTCGATCGACTTGGCCTCGCACTGGGGACATGTGGTCGCTCCTTCCTGGTCCCTACTCCCGCTCCCGCGCATACCCCGGATGAGCCACCGACAGTCGATGTCGCACCAGCGTCCGCAGTATCGCGCTGACCTCTGGAAGGTACGCATCGAGCTCCCCGGCCCGAATGGCGGCGGCAAGTTCGGCCTCGTCGTTAAAACCCAGCCGGGCGATCTCCGCGCGGGTCGCCGAGTCACCCTCGTCGAGCAGTTCGCGTTCGATGATCCGCAACGCGTTGGCGGCCACCCTGGCGTGGAAGTTGACCTGTCCGGTGGTCGCCTCGCGGACATCCTTTTCGAGGAATTCGGCAACCGCGGTGACCAGCTCGGCAGCCGTGGGGCGGCCAAAAATGCTGTTCACAGCGCCTCCTCATCCAGCAGGTCGAGCAGGTCCCACTCCGTCTCGCAGACCCGGCGGCCGATCGCCGCCAGCTCCACCGAGCGGACCCCACCGCTCAGATGCCGCTCCGCCTGGTGCCGGCAGATCACACCCCAACGCAGCGTGGCCAGCGCCAGCCACCAGTGAAACGCCGCACGATCGACGATAGTCCTGCTGGCTTCCTCATAGGCTCGAAGGAAGCTCTCGATGCTGCCCAGGCCGCCGGCGGCCCGGGCCTCTGGCGCGCCGAATCGCCAGGCCCGGATGCAGAACCAGGCCAGGTCTTCGTACACCTCGCCGACGTGCACCAGCTCCCAATCCAGCACGGCGGCAAGGTCGGCGCCGTCGACGATCAGGTTTCCCATCCGGTAGTCGCCGTGCACCAGGACCGCGCGCGATGTCTGCGGCCGGCGGGCGGCCAGCCAGCGGAACCCCAATTCGAAGGTGGCGGTCGTGTCGCCCATCGCGTCGAGCCGCTCGCGCCATTCCGTGAGCTGGTCCAAGCGGGTCAAGCGCCGGTCGCGCAGCTGGGTCCGGTGAATGGCGGCCAGCGCTTGGGCGCACTGGCGCAGCAGGTTCACCCTGGCCCAGTCGTCGAGCTGACGATGGATGCGCCGCACGATGGTCTCGCCCCTGATTGCATCGCAGATCAGAAAGGGGTTGCCCAGTGCGGCCGGCGAATCGTCTGCGACCAGGATGTACGGCACGGGTGCCCCCGCCGCCGCGGCGGCGACCTGGGCGCGGGCTTCGAGTTCCATGCTGGCGTGCATATCGTCGGAGGGCCCGGTGCGCAGGATCAGCGACCGGCGTTCCTCGCCCGTTAGCGCCTCGAACGCCCAGGTGGATCGGCTGGCGCCACCGGTGAGCTGGCGCAGGTTGTCGATCGCCGTATACGCGCCCAGCGCAGGCGCCAATACCGTAGGTAGCGAGGCGGTCAGGTCCTGGGCAGTAGTCACTTGGCGTCCCGGCCGAACTTGAACAGCCGCTGTGCCACGCGGCGAATCTGAATTTCTTCGGCGCCCTCGGTGATCCGGTAGCGGCGGTGGTGGCGGTAGATGTGCTCGAACGGCTCGTGACGGCTGTAACCCAGACCACCGCAGATCTGCATGGCCCGGTCGGCGGCATCGCAGACCAGCCGGTTGGCGCGGTAATTGGCCATCGACACCTTGTCGGAGACCTCCATGTGGTGATTACGGTCCAAGTGCCAGGCAGCGTAATAGACCAGCAACCGCACCATTTGGGCTTCGGTCTGCAGTTCGGCCAGCGGCCATTGCACGGCCTGGTTCACCGCCAGCGGCTTGCCGAACACCATGCGCTTTCCGGCGTAGTCGGCCGCACGGTCGATACAGTATTGCGCTGCACCGAGACTGCTGGCCGCCTGCCTGATCCGGTTCTCGTGCAGAAAGGTTTGCGCAACTTCCAGCCCCCGGTCCACCTCGCCGAGCACCGCGTCGGGGGGCACCCGTACATCGGTCAACTCGACCTCGCCGTGGTCGGTGGGCATGTTGAACGTCCACCAGTAATAGGGGACGGCGAACCCCGGGGTGTCGGTTGGCACCAGAAACGCCGTAATGCCCCGGGCCTGCCCCGGCTCACCGGAGGTCCGGGCGAAGATCAAGTCGTGGGTGGCGCGGTGCACGCCGGTGTTGAACCGTTTGGAACCGTTGATCACCCAGTCTCCGTGTGGCGAGCCGTCGCGTTCGGCGTGCGACTCCAGCCAGGTCGCATCGGAGCCGTGCAGCGGCTCGGTAAGGCCGAACGCCATCGAGCGTTCCCCGGTGATCAACGCCTCCGACCAAGCACGGCGCTGCGCGTCGGTGCCGAACCGCTCCATCATGATCACTTGCGGGAAATTCCCGACGATCGACGATTCGTTCTGCAAATCGTTGTGCAGGCCCAGCCCCTTGTGCGCCAAGTGTTCCCGGATCACGGCCATGTCCACATTGGTGCCGTCCCGGCCGCCCAGTGCGGCCGGCAATCCGTAGCGCAGCCAGCCCGCCTGGTCCGCCCGCCGCCGCATCTCGGCGAGCAGGTCCTCCCACTCCTGTGTCGGGATGCCGTCGTTGTCCACGTCGGTGCGCGCGAACTCCCGGCGATGGTCGAAGTACTGCATGTTCTCCGCCTGCAGCGGGGCGATCTCACGCTCGATGAAGGCGTCCATCTCGGCGAGCAATGGCGGAAGGTGTTCGGGCAGGTTGAAATCCATGCGAACCCTTTCTGCCTGCGCTAACGGCCGAACTGTGGCTTGTGGTCCCGGTGGCCCGCGCTATTCGTTCTGGTATCCGGGGTGGGAGACATTCAGGCGATGGTTAACCAGAGCACGCAGATAGGACGTGACGTCATCGGGGCGGTCATCGAGATGACCGTCGCGAATCGCCTCCGCCAGCTGCGCCTCGTCGGAGAACCCAAGCTTGGCCAGTGCTTCGCGGGCGCGCGCGTCGTCACCTGGGTCAGCGAGCAGTTGGCGCTCGACTATCCGCAACGCCTGGGCGGCCGCGGAAACCTCGGCCTCAGCTTCGCCTCCATCGAAGTTGAGCTGGGCCTCGAGAAAGGCGGCGACCGCCGAGACCAGCTCGGCCGCCGTAGGGCGCGCGTGCAGAGACTCGCTCGACGTCATCAATCCGCCCCCCTGACCAGTAGGTTGAGCAGGTCGTACTCGATCTCGCAGACCTGGCGGCCAATTATCGCAAACGGGATCGGTCGAGCCTGCTTCGTCGACGATATTTTCGCGAGTGCCTGCCCAGTGGTCCCGGTGGTCCCAGCCGGACCCGTCATGCGAGCAGGTCCTTCCACCCCGGGGACGAGACGAAGCGGTCGGGCGCCTGCGGAGGTGGTGCCCCGAGGTCCCCGAGGTCACTGAGGGGCCGTTGGTCGAGCAGATTGAGCAGGTCCCACTCGATTTCGCAGATCTGGCGGCCCAGCAACGCCAATGCCAGCAAGCGTTCTTCCCGGCTCAACCAACTCTGAACCAGATGACGCCGCAGAATGCCGCAGAACAGGGTGGCCATCACCCGCCACCAATGAAACCCCACCAGATCGACAGTGGTGCCACTGTCCTGCTGGTAACTGCTCAGGAAGCTTTCGATGCTGCCCAGGCCGCCGGCCCCGAGGCTGGCCGGCGCGCCGAATCGCCAGGCCCGGGTGCAGAACCAGGCCAGGTCTTCGTTTGCCTCGCCGACGTGTAGCCACTCCCAGTCGAGTACGGCCGTCAGGTTGGTTCCGTCGACGAGGAGGTTTCCCATCCGATAGTCGCCGTGTACGAAAACCCCCGGCGCAGGCGGTGGCTGATGGGTAGTGAGCCATCGAAACGCCCACTCGAAGGTGGCGCTGGTGATGCCCGGGGCATCGAGGCGGTTCCGGCACAGCGCAAGTCGGTACTGGCGCTGCGGCTTGTCGGTGTGCGCGCTGATTTGGTGGATGCCGGCCAGCGCACGCGCACACTGCTGCAGCAGCCCGGCGCGCCCGGCTTGACCATCAGTTTAATTTGTCGAGTTGCGCGACGATGCCACGGTAGATCGGCCTCGCCCCTCACCATCTCGGTGATCAGGAAAGGCTGGCCAAGTGCCTCGGGAGAGTCATTGCCCGTGACGATGCGTGGGACGGGCACACCTAGCGCTGCGGCGGCGACTTGGGCCCGGGCCTGAAGCTCGAAATTGATTTCCTGTCCCGGTTGCAGGATCTGCAAGATCAGCGGGTGGCGTCGATCGCGGGTGACGGCGTCGAATTTCCACGTGGTGCGAGAGGGACTGTGTGTCACTGGACGTAGGTTGTCGACCACGATATCGGCTGTGCTGATGCCAAGCGGCGGTGCCAGCACCCGCTGCAGCCTGGCGGGCAGCTGCGCGGCCCCATTCACCTCCGTCACCGCCGGACTCCAGCTTGCCTCGTCGGTTCGCATGGGCGCGTCATGCCAGCAGGTCCTTCCACCCCGGGGACGATGTGCCGCTGTGGGCCGCCGGTCCAGCGGGCTCCGTAAGGTCGTCGATGGGCTTTCCGTCGAGCAGGTCGAGCAGGTCCCACTCCGCCTCGCAGACCCCGTGGCCCGTTGTCGCCAACTGCATCGTGGGGACCTGCTTCGCCAACCACTGCTCTGCCTGGTCACGCAACGTCAAACCCCAGAATAGGGCGCCCATAACCCGCCACCAGTGAAATCCCGCGAGATCGACGGTCGTGCCGCTGGTCTCCTGGTAGGCGCGCAGCAAGCTCTGGATGCTGCCCAGGCCGCCGGCCCCGAGTCTGGCCGGCGCGCCGAATCGCCAGGGCCGGGTGCAGAACCAGGCCAGGTCGTCGTTTGCCTCCCCCACGCGCACCCACTCCCAGTCGAGCACGCCGGTCAGGTTGGTGCCGTTGACGACGAGGTTTGCCATCATGAAGTCCCCATGGATCAGAACCGGCGGCGCAGGCGGTGGCTGGTTGGTGGTGAGCCAGCGAAACGCCCATTCGAAGATGGCGCTGTTGCCGTCGGATTCATCGAGTTTGCGCCGGAACGTCGCGAGTCGTTGCTGGCGGGGGTCTTGCTCGGTGGTGCTCGGCTTGACCCGGTGGATGGTGGCCAGCACAGAAGCACACTGGTGCAGCAGCCGTGCGCGTCCTTCTCGTGGATCCACCCGGTCGAGTTGGGCGACGATGCGGGACGGGTCGGTTTCGCCCTCGAGCATCTCGGTGATCAGGAACGGACGGCCAAGTAGCTCGGTGGAATCGTCACCGGCCAGGAAGCGCGCGACGGGCACACCAGCCTCCGTGGCGACCAGGTGGATCTGGGCCTGGATCTTGAAGGTATTCCCGTCTTGCCCGGGCTGCCCGGCGTGCAGGATCAGCGCGCGACGCCCCTGCGGGGTGACAGCGTCGAATGCCCACGTGGTGCGGCGCACGGTGTGTCTCAACACGCGCAGGTTGTCGATCGTGACGTGCGCCGGGTCCAGGCCCAGCGGCGGTCCCAGTACGACAGCCAGCCTTTCGGCCAGTGCTGGGGCCGGTCCAGGGGGCGCAGTCACGTCCCTGTCACCGCGCTACCACCGGCTGCGTCAGCATCCCTACAGCGTCTTCTTCCATACCGTCGACAGCGTAGCGATGGCTTCGGAGATCGTTTACCCGAAGCCCCAGGCCGGCTGTATCGGGCCGCGTCACCCCAGCAGTTCCTTCAACCCTTTGGCCGAGATGCCGCTGTGGGCCGCGCGCGCAGGCGGCTGCCCGAGGTCATCGATGGGCTCCTCCTCGAGCAGGTTGAGCAGCTCCCACTCGGCCTGGCAGACCCCACGGCCCGTTGTCGCCAGCTGCATCGTGGGGACCTGCTGCCTCAACCACTGCGCTGCCTGATCGCGCAACGTCAAACCCCAGGTCAGGGCGGCCATTACCCGCCACCAGTGAAATCCCGCGAGATCGACGGTCGTGCCACTGGTCTCCTGGTAGGCGCGCAGGAAGCCCTCGATGCTGCCCAGGCCGCCGGCCCCGAGGCGGGCCGGCGCGCCGAATCGCCAGGGCCGGGTGCAGAACCAGGCCAGGTCGTCGTTTGCCTCTGCCACGCGCACCCATTCCCAGTCGAGCACGCCGGTCAGGTTGGTGCCGTCGACGAGGAGGTTTGCCAACGTAAAGTCCCCATGGATCAGAACAGGGGGCGCAGGCGGTGGCTGGTGGGTGGTCAGCCAACGAAACGCCCATTCGAAGGTGGCGCTGGCGCCGTCGGCTTCATCGAGTTGACGCCGGAACGTCGCGAGTCGTTGCTGGCGGGAGGTCGGCTCAATGTTGCTCGCTTTGATCCGGTGGTGGAGGGTGGCCAGCGCAGACGCGCACTGGTGCAGCAGCCGCCCGCGCCCTTCTTGTGGATCAATGCGGTCTAGTTGGTCGACGATGCGGAAGGCGTCGGTTTCGCCCTCGAGCATCTCGGTGATCAGGAACGGGTGGCCAAGTAGCTCGGCGGAATCGTCGGCGGCCAGGAAGCGCGCGACGGGCACACCCGCCTCTGCGGCGGCCCGCTGGGCGGCGGCCTGAACCTTGAAGGTGGCTCCGAATTGCCCGGTCTGCCCGGCGTGCAGGATCAGCGCGCCACGCCCCTGCGGGGTGACGGCGTCGAATGCCCACGTGGTGCGACGGGTGGTGTATCTCAACAAGCGCAGGTTGTCGATCATGATGCTCACGGCGTCGAGGCCCAGCGGAGGTCCGAGTACCGCCGGCAGCCTTTCGGCCAGTGCGCGGCCGGTGCTGGCCGGTCCAGGGGGCGCAGTCACTGCCCTGTCACCGCCAGCAGGCTGCGCTAGCGCCCGTACAGCGTCTTCCTCCATACCGTCGACAGCGTAGCGATGGCTTCCCGATCGTTGATCCGAAGCCCCAGACCGGCTGTATCGGGCGGCGGCATCACCCCAAAAACGGTGGTGAACTGTTCGAAAAGCAGCGCGATGGCCGCGGCGGTGTGGTGCGGGTTCAGGTCGTGACCGTAGCCCTGCTGCTGCGCGTGCAGCACCGACGCGGTGACCATATCCATTCCGAAGCGCCGGAATTCGTTCTGCAGTGCGGCAAAACGTTGTTGGGTGGCGCCCAGTTGGGCGATGGCCACCATGATGCCGATGTTCTGCTTGAAGATGTTCCAGTACCCAGTCACCACCGAGTCGAAGAACTGGCTGTCGTCCGGCGACTCGGGCAGCTGCACGGACAGCCGTGCCGAGCTGAGCACGTCGTGCAGAAACGACTCCGCCAGGGCGGCCAGCAGGTCTTCCTTGTCGGCGAAATAGCGGTAGAACACCGCGGACGATTTTCCCGCGGCCGAGGTGATGTCGGCCAACGTGGTGCCATGAAAGCCGCGCTCGGCGAATAGTTTCCGGGCCGCCTGCTCAATCGCGTCCCGGGTTCGCTGGCCCTTGGCGGTGAGCGTAGGCGGTGCTTGGGGAGACATGTCGGCGTCAGTTCCGCATCCGGTCGCCGGCGCGCAGCAGTGCGCTCGGCAGCTCATGGCCGACAACCGACTTCGCGACTTTCGCTGCCTCGATTGCGGCTTGCAGGTCGACATCGACGTCGATATCGCTGTCCCGCAGCAGATACACCAGGTCCTCGGTGGCGATGTTGCCGGTGGCGCCCGGTGCGAACGGGCAACCGCCCAGGCCGCCGACGGATGCGTCCAGCCGGGTGACGCCGGAGCTGACCGCCGCGTAGGCACTGGCCAGGCCGGTGCCGCGGGTGTTGTGGAAATGCCCGCCCAGCGGCATGTCCCCGATCACCGGACGCAGTTGTGCGATAAGCGAACTGACCCGCCGCGGGGTGGTGGTGCCGATGGTGTCGGCGATCGAGAATCGGTCGACGCCGTACTCGCGGGCGGCCGCGGCGATGTCGAGGACCCGCTGCGGCGGGGTGGGGCCTTCAAACGGCGAGTCCCACGCGGTGGCCACGATGACTTCGACGGCGACAGGAGTTCCGGTGGGGCCGTCGTGTGCGATGGCGACGATTTCGCCGATCTGGTTGGTGGCCTGGGCGCTGGTGCGACCGACATTGGCCATGCTGAATGCGTCGTCGGCGGCTACCACGTACTCGATCGCCCGCAACCCGGCGGCAATGGCACGCTTTGCGCCGTTAGGGCTGGCGACCAAAGCGGAGAACTCGATGTCGGGATAGTTGTGCAGTTCGGCGGCCAGTTCGGCGGCGTCCGCCATCGACGGCACCTTCGACGGCGAGACGAACGCCGTGGCTTCGACCTCGCGCACTCCGGTGGCAGCGACCGCGGCCAGCAATTCCAGCTTGGCCGACAACGGAATTGGCTTCTCGATCTGCAGGCCGTCGCGCAGCGACACCTCGCGGATATCGACATGCTGTCTCATACCACCTCCTCGGCGCGCAACTGTGCGAGCTCCTCGGCGGTCTTGCCCAGCAGCCCGATATAGACCTCGTCGTTGTGCTGTCCCGGATATGCGGGGCCGGCGTTGCGGACCCTGCCGGGGGATTCGGAGAGCACCGGTACGACCCCGGGTCCGAGAACGTTTCGTTCGACCCGTTCGTCGAAGTGGTCGACCAGCATGCCGCGGGCCCGCAGCTGTGGGTCGTTGACCACCTCGGCGACGGTGTTGATCGGCCCCGCGATGACGCCTGCGGCGCTTAAGCGTTTCGATGATCTCGCCGGGTTGCCGCTCGGCGGCCCACGCGCCGATGATCTTGTCGAGTTCGTCCTGATTGCGTCCCCGCGCGCCGTGGGTGGCGAACCGGTCGTCGGTGGCCAGTTCCGAGCGCCCCATCGCGGTGCACAGGCGGGCGAACACCGTGTTCTGGTTGGCGGCGATGACGACCCAGGAGCCGTCGGCGCTGCGGTAGATGTTGGACGGGGCGATACCCTCCAGCCGGGTGCCTGACGGTCCGCGTACCACGCCGCCGACGTCATAGTCGGGAATCGTGGATTCTTGTACGGCCAAACAGGATTCGGTCAGTGCAACGTCGACGACCTGGCCGTGCCCGGTGATGCTGCGGCGGTACAGCGCGGCCAGCGCGCCCTGGGCGCCGAACATGCCGGCCAGGCTGTCTCCGAGTGACAGCGCCAGCCGGGGGGGCGGCCCGCCCGGGAACCCGTTGAGGTGCCGCAGCCCACTGGCCGCCTCGGCCACCGACGCGTAACCGGCCTTGTGCGCGTCGGGTCCGGTCTGTCCGTAGCCCGATACCCGGACCAGGATGATGCCCGAGTTGCGTTGGCTGAGCACGTCGTAACCCAGGTTCCACTTTTCCAGCGTGCCCGGACGGAAGTTCTCGACCACGACGTCGGACTTCTCGATGAGCTCGAGGAACAACTCCCGACCGCGCGGCCGGCGCAGGTCGAGCGTGATGGCTCTTTTGTTGCGCGCGTGGACGGTCCAGAACACGTGATGCCCGTCGAGTTCGGCCTGACCCCAGGTTCGTAACGGGTCCGGTGCTCCGGGTGGTTCCACTTTGATGACGTCGGCCCCCATGTCGCCGAGCAGCCGGCCGGCGAACGGGCCGGCGATCAAGGTGCCCAGCTCGAGTACCCGGATGCCGTCCAGCGGTCCGGCCAGGCCATCGAGGGTCATTCAGCGCTCGCGAACTCGTGGCGGATCAGCCAGTCGGTGACGATGTCTACGGCCTGGCGCAGCTTGTCGCGCTGGTCGGGACCCGCGTAATAGTGTGTGGCGCCGGGAATTTCGCGCATCTCCTTGTCGGGATGCCCGATCGCCTCGAAAAGCCGGCGGGTGTGGCTGGGCGTGCAGGCGTCGTCGGCCAGGTTGCCGATGACCAGCGCGGGGATCGCCAGATCAGCTCCGCACGCCACCCCGTCGCCGCGCGCGTCGTCATAACTCCATTGGGACAGCCAGCCGCGCAGCGTGGAGAAGCGGGCCAGCCCGACCGGGCTCATGTTCACCACTCGAGGATCACCCAGATAGCAGGTTCCCGGGGTGCGTTCGTTCGGATCGACGGTGGGATCCAGCCAGCGTGGGTCGGCCATGGTGCCGTGCACGACGAAGCCGAACTCGGCAACGTCGCTGCCGGGGCGCCCGCTCGACCGCAACTCGGCCAGCTTGTCCTTCACCCACGCGGTGATGCGACGGTTTCGGTCGATCTGAGCTTGCCGGTACCGGGTCACGAATTCTTCGGTGTACGGCGGCTGGTTGGGATTGTCCGGGTCGTACAGATCCAGTTCGGGATCGCGCTTGGTTGGGTCGGACTCGTCGAGGATCGAGGCGTCCAGCCATTCGGTCAGCGTGCCGTGCCGGCTGATGTGCGCGGCGAGCAGCATGATGCCGTCGGCAGCGGGCAGCCCCAGCTCGGTCAGGTCCGGGCCGTCGCCGGACGGGCTGGCGGTAATGGTCGGATGCTGGGCCTGCTGTTGGTAGAACACCGACAGCGAGCCGCCGCCGCTCCAGCCGGCCAGCACCACCTTCTGATAGCCCAGCCGGTTCTTGGCGTCCTTGATGCACTCGCCGAGATCCTCGACCACTTTCTCCATCAGCAGTGCGGAGTCCGTGCCGCGGAATCTGCTGTTGCAGTAGATGACATGGTGGCCGGCGCGGGCTAAGGCGTTGATCATCGGCAGGTAGGCGCCGCCGCCGATCGGGTGCATGAACACCAGCACGGTGTCCGAGGGCCGGTCCTTGGGTTTCAGCAGATAGCTTTCCAGCACGGTGATCTCGGCCAGGCCACCATAGACGTCGCGGACACCCGAATTATTCTGGAAGGCAACGAGATAGGGAATGCGGTCGTATTCGTGGCGGGTCATGGTCAGTGTTGTCCCAGGTCGTGTGCCAGCACCTCGGCCGACGGTGTCAGACGTCGTCGGGTATCGACGGCGATCACCTGCCAGTCGACGCGCGAATAGTCCCCGAACTTGCGCCGCGCCCGTTCCCGGGCCTTCTCCGGCGCGCCGTGGTGCACCCCTTGCGGCGCATGGCTGATCAGCCCCGGCGGCATCGGGATGCCGTACAGCGAGCCGCCGTGGAAGAAGGCGATCTCGTCGTAGTCGACGTTGCGGTGGTACCAGGGTGTGCGCTCGGTGCCCCGAACACTTTCGGCGGGCTTGGGCAGAAAGTTCATCACATAGACCCCGGTGGCCTGCATGAACAGATGCACCGTCGGCGGCAGATGGACGCTGTCGGAGGTGATCACGTTGTAGTCGGCGATGTTGAAGGTGAACGCGAAGTTGTCGCCGCGCCAGCCTTCGACGTCGATCGGATTGTGTTGGTAGTAAAGCGTTGTGGGGCCGCCTTCCGGAATGGGCCAGTGGACGAGCCGGACCTCGTACTCGTCGCGCTCGTCATCCTCGATCGGGGCCGGCTCCGGGATGGTGGCCTGCGACGGATCGAATGGGAAGTGCCTACCCAAAGCGCCTGGGGGAGGGGCACGGAACTCGTCAGTCGCCTCCACCATCAGCAGCGTGGTTTCGCTTTCGGGCACCTGCCGCCAGGTGCAGGCTTTCGGGATGTAGACCCAGTCGCCCTCCCGGTAGCGCAGCGGCCCGAACTCGGTTTCCAGCAGCCCGGCGCCGTGGTGTACGAAGCACAGCAGGTCGCCGTCGACGTGGCGGGTGTAGAACGGCATCGCCTCGTGGCGGCGACTCAGCAGGATGCGGCAGTCTGCGTTGCTGAACATCAGCAGCGGCCCGCCATTGGCGTCGGTGGCATCGCTCGGTTTGAGATCGCTGGACAGCACATCGACGGGACGCAGCGGGCCGACCGCCCGGTAGGCGGTGGGGTCGTGGCGGCGGTAGATGTTTGCGGTTCGGCCGGTGAACCCGCCGCGGCCGAGTTCGTCATCCTTGAGGCCGTCCAGATCGGCGTGCAGACGCCGTGGCGTCCGGCCTTTTCGAAGGTGAACAAAGGATTCCATGGATCACTTCCTGGGATTTGGCAACCTTGCCGAGACATAAAACTAAAAGTGACATTACTTTCTCTTTTCGCCCCGCACAAGGCCCGGCGATCCACCTTGGTGGCGTTGGGCGGGATTGCTATAAGCCTGGCTTGCACCGAGATCGACGGCAGCGCGGAAAAGTGCGAGGCAGGTGTCGCGCCAGCGTCGATCTCGGCGGTGACGCCGTGACCACCAGGGCTGGAACCCGCACAGTGCTGCAACGACACCGTATCGGCGCGGTGATCCCCACCGGCGCGGACGCGATCGGGGTTTGTCAGACACCCCAAGTCGCGGACGAGACCCACAAAGACCACAGGGCCGCCGCCCACTGCACTGCCGCAGTACGCGGCTGCGTCCGATTCGCGGCCGTATTCTTCCGGGTTTGTGTGTGCTTTGATTCTCGACGGGGTGTGGCCCCGTTGAATCAGGAGCCAAGCAATGAAGCATGTCGCCTTCCTGACGTTTCCGCTCATCGTTGCGGCGCTGATGGCCGGCGGTTGCTCAGCACACGGAACGAACACGTCCACCCCGTCATCGTCGGCGCCGGCGTCGTCAGCACCCAAGGTCACCGCGACCGTCAAAGTCGGGAAATCCCCTTTGGGTGTGGCGATGGATTCGGCCGCCAAGCTCGTCTACGTCACCGATTCCGGCGACGGGATGGTCACGGTGATCGACGCCGCGTCCAACGCCGTGAAGACCTCCGTCCCGGTCGGCCGGAAGCCGGAGGGGGTGGCGATTGATTCACAGGCCAAGAAGGTCTTCGTCACCAACTTCGACGACGATTCGGTGTCGGTGATCGACACCGCGTCCAATACCGTGGTCGGCGCGCCGATCAAGGTCGGGAAGGGGCCGCGGGCGGTGGCGGTGGATTCCGGCAGCCACACCGCCTTCGTCACCAACCAATACGAGGGTTCGGTGTCGGTGATCGACACCGCGGCCGGCACCGTCACCGCCACCACGCCGGTCGGCAAAAAGCCGGTCGGTGTGGCCGTGGACCCGCCCACCCACTCCGTCTATGTCACCAACTCCGACGACAATTCGGTGTCGGTGATCGACATCGCGACGAGCCAGGTCGCCGTCACCATCCCGGTCGGACGGGGTCCGAACTGGGTGCAGGTGGCCAACTCGTTCGCTTACGTGACGACCTCCGGTGACAATTCGGTGTCGGTGATCGACACCGCCTCCCGCAAGGTCACCCAAACCATCCCCGTCGGAAAATCACCCGACGGCTTGGTTGCGGACCCGGCCATCCACATCGCCTACATCACTAATTCCGCTGACAGCACGATGTCGGTGGTCGACCCCCAGGCGCGCAAAATCACCGCAACCGTCAAGGTCGGAAAGGGCCCGGACGGCATCGCGGTTGACCCGGCCACGCACGTCGTCTACACCGCCAACTCCGGCGACGACACCGTATCGGTGATCGCGACCTAACGGCGCCGGCTCTTGGGAAATTCAGCGCACGCGCAGGACGACTTTGCCTTTGGCGGAGCGATTCTCCAGCGACGCGATTGCCGCGCCGGCCTCGTCCAGCGGGTAGGTCACCGGCTCGGGAGGCGACAGCCGGCCCGAGGTGAGCAGTTGCTCGAGCCCGGCCCACTGCTCGGCCAGCGCGTCGGGGTGCGTTGCCGACCAGGCGCCCCAGCCGACGCCGACCACGTCAACATTGTTGAGCAGCAATCGGTTTACCTTCACCGTGGGAATCTCACCACCGGTGAAGCCGATCACCAGCAGCCGTCCGCCGGGCCCAAGTGAGCGCAGCGAATCGGTCATCCGGTCCCCGCCGACCGGGTCGACGACGATGTCGACGCCGCGGCCGTCCGTCAACTCCTTCGCCGCGTCCTTGAACCCCTCGGTCAACACCACGTCGGTCGCGCCGGCCGCCGTTGCGATTTGGGCCTTCTCCTCGGTGCTGACCACCGCGATGGTGCGCGACGCCCCGAGCGCGGGCGCCAGCCGCAGCGCCGACGTTCCGATGCCGCCGGCGGCCCCGTGCACCAGCACCGTTTCGCCCTTCTGCAGCCGCCCGCGCACAGTCAGCGCGAAGTAGACGGTCAGGTCGTTGAACAGCACGCCCGCGCCCGCCTCGAAGCTGACATTGTCCGGCAGCTTGAACACTCGGTCGGGCGACAACACCGCGACCTCGGCCATGCCGCCGGTGAGCATCGTCAGGCCGACAACCCGGTCGCCGGAACGCCATTGACTGTCGTCCGGCGCCGATCGGACCACCCCGGCGATCTCGGCCCCGAGCACGAACGGCGGGTTCGGCTTGTACTGATAGAGGCCCCGGGTGAGCAGCGCGTCCGGGAACGCGACGCCGGCTGCGTGCACCTCGACGACCACACCTTGAAAATTGGGGTCGGTGGGCTCGTCTACCTCTGAAACCTCGACCGCATCCGGACCATCTAGCCGGGTCACCCGTGCTGCGCGCATGCCGAACAGCGTACTGCCGATTCAGAACCCGCCCGCGACCCGCACCACTGCCCGCCCGGAGAACGCGCCCGCACGCACCTGGTCGAGCACCTCGACAACGTCCTTGACGTCGACTTCGGAGGTGTTCTGGTCGAGATGACGGGGCCGCAGTGAGTCGCCCAGACGTGCCCAGAGTTCCCGGCGCGGGCCAATCGGCATCAGGACGGAATCCATCCCCAGCAACGCGACGCCGCGCAGGATGAACGGCAGCACCGTGGTGTGCAGGGCGGCGCCGCCGGTCAGGCCGCTGGCGGCCACCGCGCCGCCGTAGTCGACGGCGCTGAGCACGTCGGCCAGCGTCGCCCCGCCGACGCAGTCCACTCCCGCCGCCCAACGCGCCTTGGCCAGCGGTCGCGGCTTGGCGTCGGGATCGGCCGGCAGGCGACCGATAACTTCGGCAGCGCCAAGGCTTTTCAATCGCTCAGCAGCCTCGGGTTTACCGCTCGAAGCCACTACCTGATAGCCCGCGCCCGCCAGCAGGTCCACGCTGACGGAGCCGACGCCACCGGTGGCGCCGGTGACCACGACGGGCCCCGCGTCGGGTGCGACGCCCCAATCGATCAGCGCCCGCACGCTCATGGCGGCGGTGAATCCGGCGGTGCCGATCGCCGCGCCGTCGCGCGGACTCAAGGCGCCCAGGGCCACCACCTGGTCGGCGGGCAGCCGGACGTATTCGGCGTAGCCGCCGTGGTGGCCGGTGCCGATCTGGTAGCCGTGGGCGAGGACGTTGTCGCCGACGCTGAATTCGGGTGACTGCGACTCGACGACTTCGCCGGTCACGTCGATGCCCGGGACAATCGGATAGTTGCGCACCACGCCGCCACCCGGTGTCACGGCCAGCGCATCTTTGAAGTTGACGCTCGAATACAGCACCTTGATCGTCACCTCGCCGGGCGGCAGGTCGGATGGCTGCAGTGTCTCGACCGACGTGGTTATCTGATCTCCGTCTTGGCGTGCGACCAGCGCGAGAAACGTGTCCATGGGTTCGACGCTAACCTCTTGCCATGGATTGCTTTCCACTTGGTCGGTTCTCAGTGGCTCGTATCGGCTTCGGCGCGATGCAACTGCCCGGGCCCGGCGTGTTCGGGCCGCCGCGGGACCGCGACGAGGCACTGGCGGTATTGCGGCGTGCGGTCGAGCTCGGCCTGGATCTGGGCAAGACCACATCGACACCGCGCAGTTCTACGGCCCGGACGTGGCCAACGAACTCATCCGCGAGGCGCTGCATCCGTATCCGGAGAACTTGGCGCTGGTCAGCAAGGTCGGCGGGCGTCGGGATGACACCGCTGCCTGGCTGCCGGTCGAGCATCCCGCGGACCTGCGCCGCGACATCGAAGCCAACCTGCGCACCCTCGGTGTCGACCAACTGGCCGCGGTCAATCTGCGGCTATTCGAGAGCCACGGGCCGGATCAAACCTTCGACGACCAGCTTTCGGTCCTGATCCAGGCCCGCGACGAGGGATTGATCGGCGGAATCGGGCTGAGCGCCATCAACCGTCAGCATCTGTTGCATGCCCTGGAGCGCACCGAAATCGCCTGTGTACAAAACTCTTTCAACCTCGTCGACCGGGCTTCGGCCCCGGTGCTTGAGGAGTGCACGAAGCGTGACATCGCGTTCGTCCCGTTCTTCCCGCTGGGAGCGGCGTTCCTACAGCCGAATCCGGTGCTCAGCCACCCACTGGTGCAGGGCATCGCCGAACGACTCGGCCGCTCGCCGGCGCAGGTCGCCTTGGCGTGGACATTGAGTGTGGCTCCCAACGTCCTGCTGATTCCCGGCACGTCTTCGGTGCGGCACCTGGAAGACAACCTGGCCGTCGCCGACATCGAGCTCGATGACGAGGACCGCCGACAGTTGACCGCCATCGCCGCGTAAACGAGCGTGACCGCTACGGAGTCGTCAGCCGGGGGAATAGTGGGAGCGCGTTGCCGCGGTCGATGGCTGCGCGGGCATCCGTGTCCAGGCCGGGGAAACCTTCCAGTCCGTCTGAGAACATCTTTGCCACGAACGTGGGCGCGAACGGGATGTCTGATCCGAAGGTGATGTGCCCTGGTTTGGCGAACGCGAGCAAAGTGGGCAAGGCGGCGGCGGTCGACGACAGCGCGGTGTCGAAGTAGAAGCCGGCGAGTTCGTCGAGGACGTCGGCGGGGTTGCGGCCGGTTTCATTCACGATCGCAAGCATCATCCGGTGGCTGGCGTAGGGAACGAATCCGCCGCCGTGGCTGAGGATGAACTTGATGTTCGGGAAGCGCTGCCGTATTCCGTTGCGCACTAACAAATATACGGCACGGGTCGTGTCGAGTAGGAAGTCCACGGCCCACGGCACAACGCCGGGAACTGTCGGGCCGGGCAGCTCGGCCGGGTGGACGAACACCACGGCCGCGCGTTCGTCCAGGGCGGCGAACAGCGCGTCCTGGCCCTCCTCGCCCAGGTACACGCCGGCGTGGTTGGCCAACAGCACCACCCCGTCGGCCTTCAGATCATCTAGCGCCCGTACCGTTTCCGCCGTCGCGGCGTCGACGTGCGGCAGCGGAACAGTGGCGAAGAAGCCGAACCGATCGGGCTGGGCGGCGACGGCCTTCGCGGCGAAGTCGTTGAGATCACGCGCGAGCGCTGCCGCGTCGGCCGGGTCAGGCAGGAAGGCGGTGCCCGGCGCGGAAACCGACAGGATGGCGGTGCCGATGCCGAGCTCATCCATCGCTTCGAGTGACCCTTCGATGCTCCATTCCGGCAACGCTGCCCCACCGGCGTGGGCGATTCCCGCTTTCTCCAAGGCCTTTCGGTAGTCGCGGCGGGATCATGTGGTGATGGGTGTCGATGCGTAAACATCATGAACTCCTTTTCGTTGAGAGGGTGAGTACGTTCTCCTCGCGCCGAAGCAACGACTGGCCGGCAGTCTTGAATTGGGCCAGCTTGTCGATGATGCGCTGGCCCTCGCGGGTATGACCCCAGATGCTGATTCCCTGATAAGTCGTGGGCTCCCAGGTGTTTTCGTCGACCACGATGGGGTTCCAGCCGACTTCCCATTCGAAGCCCGACGGCGTCATCGCGTAGTAGGACAGTTCGCGGTCGTTGGTGTGCTGCCCGACGCTCAGCGCCATGTGAAAGCCCAGGTCCTTGACACGCTGGTATGAAGCCGTCAGGTCGTCCAGGTCGGCGACCTGAATGTTGAGGTGCTGAACCCGGGTGCGGATCGGGTTGATCGGCAGCTTGTTCACAGCCGCGATCGCCACCGAGTGATGCCGCTCATTGACCCGTAGAAACCGGATCTTGAATTTCAGGCCGCTGATGGTCTCGTCGATGTAGTCGCTGAGCCGGGCATCGAACACGGTCGCGTAGTAGCCGCGTACCTGCTCCGGCTTCTTGGCCGTGACGGCGACGTGGCCAATCCCACCCTGGCCGGTGACGAAGCCGCCGTGCACCGCCATGTCCAGCAGTGTGACACCCGCGCGCGGCTCGGTGAAGATCTCCTGCGTAAGCCCGTTGGGCCCGGGGAACCGCGCGATTCGCTCCACCCCACGCAACGCGGCTTCCTCGCCGGTGCCTTCGGTGATGGGCACGCCATGGCGGCGCACTCGGGCGACGAGTTCGTCGAATGTCTCGTGTTGGTCCAGTTGCCAGCCCAGGGCTACCACGTCCTCGGCCGGCCCGCGGCGCAGCAGGAAGCGACATTCGTTGCCGTCGAGGCGAAACCGCATGACGTCAGGCCTGGAGCCGAGTGAAGCTTCGTCGACGTGCATTCCGATGGCGTCACGCCCGAAGCGGCGCCAATCGGCGAACTTGTTGGTCTCGATGACGATGTAGCCGAGCTGGACTTTCCCAGAAACCGAGCCGGACACGGAGCCCAACACCGACGGTGCCGGGGCGTTCATGATGCGAATCCAGAACTGCCGGAGAGGAACTCAGTGACCAGCTGGTTGAACAGCTCGGCCCGTTCCCACTGCATCCAGTGACCCGTATGGGAGGTCATGACCAATTGGGCGTTGGGCATCACGTTGAGCAGCATCGGCCCACCGGTCGGCGGGTTGACCTTGTCATCACGGCCCCACAGCACCAGGGTCGGGGTCCGCAGCTGCTTGAGCCGGCGGTCGCGGGTGAGGTCCATGCGCCACAAGGTGCGCAGCGCAGCCGGTCCGGACGGCCGGCGCAGTGGGGGATTGGCCACCACCTCGGGGTCGATCGAGGCGGCATACCGCAGCTCGATCAAGTCGTCGGGCACCGACGAGCCGTCGTACACGAGATAGGTGCGAATGAAGGTTTCCAGCCTGTCGCGGCTGGGGCCGTCCCCGGTGTAATAGGACATAAGGCTTTTCAACCCGGCAGTCGGAATACCGCGGGTGGTTCCGATGCCGCCCGGACCCATCAGTACCAGCTTGAGCACCCGGTCCGGTGCGTCCAGCGCCAGTCGGAGCGCGGCCGCGCCGCCGTAGGAGTTGCCCACCAAATGCGCCGACTCGATACCGAGTTCGTCGAGCAATCCACTGACCGCATTCGGCCAGGTAACCAAACGGGTCACGCTGGTCGATACCTTTGGCAGAGCGACCGTAACCGGGCATGTCGGGAACGATCACCCGGAACTGCTGCGCAAGAGCGTCGATATTGCGCGAATAGTTGGACACCCCGGAGGCGCCGGGGCCGCCGCCGTGCAGCATCACCACTGCGGGTCCGGTGCCGGCTTCGGCGAAAAAGATTGGCTGGCCCGCCACCGAGACGGTGTGCTCGGCCAATGCTGTCGTGGTCATGCGGTTGCTCCGATCTTGGTGGTCTTGGTGGTAGTAGCGGCGGCGATGCAACCTTGCGGTGGGAGCGGTAACGGTTGCCCGGATTCGGCTGCGGCATAGACGAATCCGTCGGGGCGAACTACCACAGCGCTGGCTTTGTTGCGCTGTAGCCAATGCAGGAGGGTGCCGCCGCTGTCGCGGATGGCATCGTCCTGGGGACGAGCTTCCGGCCCGCACAACCGGAGCGCCGGTACGCCGAGCTCCGTCCAGGCCGGGCTACCTGACGGGGCCTCGCCGGTGTACAGCAGCGTCCACTGGCGACCGATGACGTCGTCGAGGCGCACGGTGGCGCCCTTGGTGTCGATGACCCACGGCTGCGGAATCTGCCAACCGACGGCTGGGTGACCGGTCGCCAGGAAGCCGTCGGAATATCGTGCCTGCGGAATCCACATCCATTTCTGCGACCAAGCCATCACCGCGGGTAGCTGCATGAGAAGGCGGCCGGTGCGGTTACGCAGGGCGGCAACGACTTTGTTGCGTTCGGTGATGATCCGGCCGACGAGCACCGCGCGCCTGGTCACCTCGGTGACGTGTGGCTTGCGTTCGGCCTGGTAGCTGTCCAACAGCGAGTCCGGTGCCTGTCCGTTCACCACGGCGGCAAGCTTCCAGCACAGGTTGGCCGCGTCGCGCACACCGGCCGACATGCCTTGACCGATCCACGGCGGCATGGCGTGCGCGGCGTCGCCGGCCAGGAAGACACGTCCGACGCGCCAGCGGTCGGCGACGCGGACGTGGTGGCAGTAGACGACGGCACGCAACACCTTGACTTCATCCTCGGTGATGCCCTGAGCCTTGAGAACCTTCCAAACCTCTTCTTCGGAAACCAATTTCTGGTCGTCCTCACCGGCACGCGCGGGATACTCCCAGCGGTGGTGGCCGAGCGGAGTCGGGCAATCGACGGTCGGCCGGGCCGGGTTGCAGTGGAACCGGAGCCGGTCGTGTGCGTCCCACAGCCGTAACACCTTGGTGTCGATGACGATCCAGCGTTCGGCATAGGTGCGTCCGGAATAGCCGACGCCCAGCTGTCCACGGGTCGGCGACGACCCGCCGTCGGCGGCGATGACGTATGACGCGCGCAGGCGCTTGAACGTATCGGTGCGCAGATCGGCCAGCAGCAACTCGACCGCGTCATCCTTCGTCACCACACGCAGGCATTCATGCTCAACCAGCACGTCGACATTCGGGAACCGGTCCACCCCTTCGCGCAGCACCCGATCCACCGCGGGCTGATAGAGGAACTGCTGCGGCGGGTGCCCGCTGCCGTGCGAGGCGATCTTCAGGTGGATGAAGGGCTGACCGTCGGCGTCGACGAAGGAGATCGGCCGGTCGGCCAACATGTCCTGCTGCAACTGCTCCGCCAGACCGACCGACTGCCAGATGCGCATGACCTCCTCGTCGGTCGAAATCGCGCGAGCCCGTGCATAGACGTCCGGATCACGCTCGATGACAACCACTTTCAGGCCGAGCTGGCCCAAGAGGTTCGCCGCGGTGGCGCCAGTGGGGCCGTAGCCGATAACGGCGACGTCGTAGCTCGTCGCGTCAGGAGTCTGGCTCCATCGCTGTTGCCTCTCGTTGGCTGATTGAAGGTTGACTGTAGTGATCGCTACGGTAATGTAGCGATCATTACAGAGTCAATACCGTATTTTCAAGTCATGGAGGAGGTGCCGATGGCCCCGAAGAAAGCGGAAAGGCGCCGAAAGCCTGCTCGTCCCCGTCGCAGCCGGGCCGACGGAGAGTTGTCGCGTACTCGGATCCTGGACGCCGCCACCGAAATCGCGGCCGAGCGCGGTTATGAGGGCACCAGCATCGCGCTGGTAAGCGCCAAATGCGGGCTGCCCGCCAGCTCGATCTACTGGCACTTCAAGGACAAGGACGACCTCATCGCGGCGATCATCGAGCGCAGTTTTGCCGCCTGGCTGGCGGCGTGGCAGGTGCCTGAGATTCCAGCGCAGATCGCGGAACAGGATGTCGAGCAGCATTTCCTGGAGCCTCGTCGCCGCAGACCGGCAAAGCCCTGCTGGATTCGCCTGACTTCCTTCGGCTGGGCCTGATGTTGGGTCTGGAACGTCGGCCCGTCGAACCGCGCGCCCGCACCATGTTCCTTCAGGTCCGCGCGCAGGCTCTGCAACAACTCGCCGAGACCTTCCGCCAGTTCGTGCCGGCCCTGACCGCCGCCGAGGCCGACCAGCTGGTGGTTGTATGCGGATCGCCGCTGCCGATGGCCTGTTCATTGCCAAAGAGGTCGGCGGTGACGCGGTCGATCTGCTCGCGCTGTTCGAGATGCACGGGCAGGCGATGTACGACCTGGCCCACCGGCTGATCGACAAAAGGGAAACGCGATGAGACTGACCGCGATCGACGCAGGCGAGGCTGCCGACCTCTTACACGCCGCCCAGATCGGCCGGGCGCCAATCGATCCGCTGACCGTGCGTTATCCCGGCCTCGACGTCGCCGACGCCTATGCCATCCAGCAGGTCAACCTGGCCCGTCGGCTCGCTGACGGGCAAGCCCTGGTCGGTCACAAGATCGGGCTGACCGCACAGCCAATGCAGGAGCTGCTCGGCGTCGACGAACCCGACTTCGGCTACATCCTCGACGACATGGTGCTGGCCCGCGACACGGCCGTCCCGGCCAGCCGGTTCTGTGCACCCCGGGTCGAACCCGAGGTCGCGTTCCTGCTGGGCCGGCCGCTGCACGGGCCAGGGGTCACGGCCGACGACGTATATGCCGCAACCGAAGCGGTCGCCGTCGCGTGCGAGATCGTCGACAGCCGGATCGCGGACTGGCGACTGACCCTGCCGGACACCGTCGCCGACAACGCCAGTTCCGGAGCGGTCGTACTGGGTGACTGGGTGCCATACCGCGATCGGATCGACTTGCCGAGCGCGCGGGCGTCGTTGTCGCTCAACGGAACCGAGATCGACTCCGGTGTCGGCTCGGCAGTGCTGGGCGACCCGGCGCTGGCGGTGGCTTGGCTGGCCAATACGCTGGCGGCCTTCGGCACCGAGATACTGCCCGGCCAGTTCGTCATGTCCGGCTCGTTCACCACCGCGGCATTCGTCGGTGCCGGTGACCACGCCGCCGCCACGATCGACGGCCTGGGCACCGTGTCGCTGGACCTGGTCTAGGGGTAAACCATGACCTCACAGCGCAATTGGCCGGTCGCGATCATCGGATCGGGCGACATCGCCACCGATCTGATGATGAAGTTGCTCGGCGGCGACGGCCCGCTGACGTTGGGCGCCATGGGCGACATGCCGAACTTCGCCGACATCAAGCTCGTCTTCAATACCGCCGGTGCCACCGACAACACTCAGAGCTTGTCCCGTCTGGCGGACGCCGGGGTACGGATCCTCGACCTCACCGGGGCCGGGATCGGGCCGTACTGCGTGCCTGCGGTGAACATCAACGAACATCTCGACGCGCCGAACCTCAACCTGGCTACCTGCGGTGCGCAGGCATCCGCACCGATCGTCGCCGCGGTGGCCAAAACCGGGATCGTGTCCTACGCCGAGATCGTGACCTCGATCTCGACGAAGTCGGCCGGACCGGGCATGCGCGCCGGCATCGACACATTCACCGAAACCACCGCCGCCGCAGCCCGGGTGGTCGGTGGTGCCCAGCGCGGCAAGGCGGTGATGTTGTTGAGTCCGGCGGACCCGCCGACCCTGATGCGCAACACCGTCTTCTGCCTCGTCGAGGGTCTGCCGGGTGAACCCGCCGATCGGCAGCGGATCGAGGCTGACGTGCTGGCGATGGTCGACGAGGTCAGGGCGTACACGCCGGGATACCGGCTCAAGCATCGGGTGCAATTCGAGGAGTTCACCGCCGGCAACGCGCTGTACATCCCCGAGACCGGCAAGTTCATCGGCACCCGGGTCAGCGTCTTGCTGGAAATCGGTTGCGCGGGAGACTATTTGCCAGTCCATGCCGGCAACATCGACATCATGACCTCGGCGGCCGTCGCCGCCGCTGAACGGATCGCCGTTGCACACGAAACTGCCGGAGCGCCTTCATGACTCACAACCTCTACATCTCTGACGTCACGCTGCGCGATGGCATGCACGCCGTTCGCCACCAGTACACCATCGAGCAGGCCACCGCCATCGCCATGGCGCTGGATGACGCGGGGGTTGACTCCATCGAAGTTGCCCACGGTGACGGGTTGGGCGGGTCAAGCTGCATCTACGGTTTCGGCGCGCACACCGATCTGGAATGGATCGAAGCCGTCGCCGGCGTCGTTACCCGGGCAAAAGTTGCCACGCTGCTGCTGCCCGGGATCGGTAGCGTGGCCAACCTCAAAGACGCGCATCGCGCCGGCGCTCGCGTGGTGCGCGTTGGCACGCACTGCACCGAAGCCGACATCGCCGCGCATTACATCGCGGCCGCGCGTGAGCTCGGCATGGACGCGGTGGGCTTTTTGACGATGAGCCATATGACGACCCCGACGTACCTGGCGGAGCAAGCCAAGCTGCTGGAAGGCTATGGCGCCAGCTGCGTTTACGTCGTCGACTCCGGTGGCGCGATGACCATGCGAGACACGGCCGATCGAGTCGGCGCCCTGCGTCAAACCCTGCTTTCCACAACGGAAATCGGCATCCACGGCCACCACAACCTGTCGTTGGGAGTGGCCAACTCCATCGTCGCCGTCGAACACGGCGCGCGCCGCGTCGACGCCTCGCTGACGGGTATGGGCGCCGGCGCGGGAAACGCGCCGCTCGAGGTCTTCATCGCTGCAGCCACTCGAATGGGCTGGAACCACGGCTGTGACCTTCATGCCCTTGAAGACGCCGCCGACGACATCGTGCGCCCCTTGCAGGACCGGCCCGTCCGGGTCGACCGCGAGACGCTGACCCTTGGCTATGCGGGGGTTTACTCCAGCTTTCTGCGGCACGCCGAAGCCGCCGCCGAACGCTACGGCATCGAAGCCCGCGAGCTGCTGGAAGAGGCCGGTCGGCGCGGCATGGTCGGCGGCCAGGAGGACATGCTTGTCGAGATCGCGCTCGACCTGACACGGGAAGGAGCGACGGGGTCATGACTTCGCCAAGATCGAGTGACGAGAAACCCGGTGCCTTTCAGACTCCACTGCTCACCACGTCAGCTCTGTACCCGCTACGGCTTCGGTCCGACCTACCACGTGATGTTGCGTGCTCGTACTGGGCGGGACCGCACGCCCAGATCGCCAAACGACTTCCGGGACTCAGCGAGTACAACCAGCATCACTTCTCTGCGGTCGATCACGGATTCTGGCCTGCCACTCCCAAAGTCGGCACCATGGTCCCGCCTTCCTGGCCGCTCGACGGGCTCACCGAGGTGCGCTTGTCCGGCATGGCCGCGGCCTTGCGCGTACCCCTTCATATGCGGGAGGTGTTCCTCGACGAGCAAAACGCGTTCGAGCATTGCCTCGGTCACTTGACCGGACCCCGAGGCGGACGCTGGTGGACGACTGGACACGACGACTCGGTCGGTCATCGCACAGTGCTGCTGCTGCGTCGACGCAGGGGCGTCCTCGGCCGGTCCTTCCGTGCGTTTCTGCATGATCGCCTGGGACCCGCGCTGAACGCTGCGGGCGTACGAGACCTACGGAGCTACACCTTCGCGCCCTTGGCGCCCATCGCGCACGCGACCTTCGGCGTGTCCCACGACAACCCGTCGCACCGGCGCTATCACGGTGCCGTCGTGTTCGGCACCGGCACACGATCCGAGGTCGAGGGTCTTATCGCCTCGCCTGAGGTCGCAGCCGCCGTGCAGGACCAGCACCTCGTCTGCGTCGCCGTCCACGCCTTCGCCGTCGATCGCACCGTGCCCGTCATCCGCATGACCGCGTGAGCAGACGCAAAAGCCCCCGATTTCGCCCAAAATCGGGGGCTTTTGCGTTCCCCCGCAAGCGGGAGGTACCCCCAGCTCGCCCGTCTCCTATTTGAGCTCGGCCGACGACAGGCCCAGCAATCGGCGCGCGACCACCAGCTGCTGGATCTGCTGGGTGCCCTCGAAGATGTCCAGGATCTTGGAGTCGCGCGCCCACTTCTCCAGCAGCGACTGCTCGGAATAGCCTGTGGTGCCCGCCAATTCGACGGACTTCAGGGTGACGTCACTGGCCATCCGGCCGGCCTTTGCCTTGCTCATCGAGGCTTCTTTGGAGTTCGGGATGTTGTTGTCGGCCTGCCAGGACGCACGCAGCGACAGCAGGTAGCTGGCCTCCCAGTCGGCCTCCATCCGCAGAAACTCTGCCGCCGCGGCGCTTTGGGCGTACGACGGTTTGTCGTAGCAGATCTCGACGCCGGCATTGGTGAGGATCTTGCGGATTTCCTCCAGCGCGGCTCGACCGATACCGACGGCCATGGCCGACACGATCGGCCGGGTGTTGTCGAAGGTCTCCATCACCCCGGAAAAGCTTTTACTGACATTGATTTCGGGGTTGCCAAGCAGGTTGCCCTTGGGGATGCGGGCGTTGTCGAAACGGATGACGGCGGTATCGGACCCCTTGATGCCGAGCTTGTGCTCGAGTCGTTCCACGGTGACCCCGGGATGTTCGCGTGGCACGATGAACGACTTGATCGCCGCCCGGCCCAGCGACTTGTCCAGCGTGGCCCACACCACGATGTGGGTGGCGCGCGAACCGGCGGTGACAAAGATCTTCTCGCCGTTGATCACGTACTCGTCGCCGTCGGGCTTGGCTGTGGTCGACACCGCCGCCGAGTCCGATCCGAATCCCGGCTCGGTGATGGCCATCGCCGCCCACACCTTGCCCAGCCGCTCCAGCTGCTCGTCGGTGGCCACCGCGGAGAGGGCCGCGTTGCCCAGCCCCTGATAGGGGATGGACAGCATCATCGCGACATCGCCCCAGCTGGCCTCCATCGTCTGTACCAGCGCGGCCATGTTGGCGCCGTTGTGGTTTTCCGCTCTGCCTTCGTCCTCGTCGCGCAGCGCATCGGCGCCGGCGAATGGCACCGATGTGGCGGCGCCCTCGAACATGCTGATCAGGGTGTCCAGTTCGATCGGGTAGGCGTGTTCTTTCAGGTCGTATTTGCGCGCTATCGGCCGGATAAACTCCGCCGCGCCCTGATGGGTCTTGAGGATCACCGCTTGCAACTTGCGGGGTAGCTCCAGATTGATTGCCATGATTGATCTTTCGCTTAGATGACGACTTAGATGACTACGACGCCCTCGGCGACGCTGATAACCCGCAAATCGCGGTACCAGCGCTCGACCGGGTGTTCCTTGGTGTATCCGTGGCCGCCGAGCAACTGCACGCCGTCCAGGCCGATCTGCATGCCCTTGTCGGAGCCGAGCTGCTTGGCCAGCGCCGCTTCGCGGGTGAACGTGAGGCCCTGTTCGGCACGGGCGGCGCCCCGCCAGGTGATCAGCCGCAGCCCGTCCAGCTCGATAGCGATATTCGCGCACATGAACGCCACCGCCTGACGACGGGCGATCGGCTCACCGAACGCCTGCCGCTCCTTCACGTAGGGGATTACATAGTCGAGCACCGCGTGCGAGGTGCCGACCGCCAGCGCGGCCCAACCCAGCCGAGACAGCGCGATCGCCTCGGAGTAGGCGGTGTCAAAGTCGGCCTCGGCGGCGTCTTCTGAACCCAGCCGGGCGTTCAGCGGCACCCGAACCCCGGAGAGCTCAACCTGCCCCAGTGCCGCGGCGCGAATCCCCATACTCGGGTCCGCCTTGACGGTCAGGCCTTGGCTGGACGACTCGACGATGAACAGCGCCGGCTTGCCGTTCAGCTGGGCGGCGACGATGAACAGTTCGGCGTCGGCCGCCGCCGGAACCAGAGACTTCACCCCGTCGAGTCGGTATCCGCTGGGTGTGCGCACCGCGGTGGTCTTGAGCCGGGTGGGGTCAAAAAGCGGTTGCGGTTCGGCGATGGCCACGCACGCCTGCGGGACGTTGTCGCCGGCGAATTCCTTGAGGTAGGTGGCCTGCTGGTTGGCGCTGCCCCAGTGGGTCAATGCGGACGCCACGCCGCCGGGAGCCAGAATCGGGAGCGCCAGCCCCATATCGCCGTATGCCAGGGCCTCGGCTACCAGCACGTTGGTCACGCTGGAGCGCTGGGCGGCGATGCCGTCGAAATCCTCGGGGATGTTGATCGCGGTGATGCCCAACTCGGCGGCTTTGGCGATCAGGTCTGACGGGTAGGCCGCAGCCGCGTCGGCGTCGTGAGCCGCGGGCCGCAGCATTTCCGCGGCGAATTCGTCGACGGTCTCGACGATCAACTTTTGGTCGTCATCCGGCGTCAGGTCGAAGTAGTCCTTGCCACTGGACTTCAGCCGGGTCGGTGCACCGCGCAGGTTCTGCACTCGCTTGAACTGCCGTGAAGTGGCGGCCGCGGTCGAAAATATCGTTCTCGTGCCAGAGCGCAGGGTTCGGTTGAACGGGTCCCGCAGGTGATATTTGTCCAGGAACTCCTGGCCGGCGATCGGCGCCAGCACCGCCAGCGCGATGTCGATCCCGGTCCGTTTGTGTGGTTGCAGCCCGACACCGGTCTTGCGGCCGCGCCGTTTGGCGCGCGGGGGTGATTGGGCTTTTGAACTGGGCTGTACGTCAGTCATGTCGGCGGCCTCGGTCGTTGGGGCATGCGGTTAATTCCTATCTTACTCCGGAGTAAGATAGATTGCGGCCGTCGTGTTAGTTAATTCACAACGACGCGGCTCGTAACCTGCTCAGCACCTCGTGATGAAGCAGACCGTTGGAGGCCACGGCGCTTCCGCCGTGCGGGCCCGGGGTGCCGTCCAACGCGGTCAGCTGCCCGCCGGCTTCGCGCACCAGGATGTCCAGTGCCGCCAGGTCCCACACCGACACCTCCGGCTCTGCGGCGATGTCGACGGCTCCCTCGGCCACCAGGCAGTACGACAGAAAGTCGCCGTAGGCCCGCACCCGCCACACGACGTCGGTCAGCTCGACGAAGTGTTCGCGCAAACCGCGTGCTGCCCACCCCGACAAGCTGGAGAACGACAGGCTGGCCGAACCCAGCTCCGCCACCGACGACACCGAGAGCCGGCGTGGCCCGGTGCCGTCGATCGCCGCGAAGGCGCCCTGCCCGCGGGCTGCCCACCACCGTCGCTGCAGCGCCGGCGCGCTCACCACGCCGACCGACGGGACGCCGTCGTCGAGCAACGCGATCAAACTGGCCCACACCGGCACCCCGCGGACGAAGTTCTTGGTGCCGTCGATCGGATCGATCACCCACTGCCGTCCGCTGAAAGTGGTTGTCCCGCCGAACTCTTCGCCTAGGAAACTGTCGCCGGGCCGGTCGCGCCCGAGCGCCTCACGCAAGTCGGTTTCGACCGCCCGATCGGCGTCGGTGACCGGAGTCAGATCCGGTTTGGTGTCGATACGCAGGTCGAGCGCGCCGAACCGGGTGGTGGTCAGCGCATCTGCCCGGTCGGCCAGCGCCAGCGCCAGCGCCAGATCGTCCTGACTCATGTCAGCAGTCCTACCATGGTTTTTCGCAGACTTTTCCACGACTTTCTGTAAAGCCCTAACCTGGGTGGTGTGTGGGAATTCGGTATTGTGCTGCTGCTGGCCGCGATCTTGGTGGCGTTCCTCGCCCCGCGCTTCATCCCGCGCGGTCCGCGCGGTGAGATGCTGAGCGGCACGTTGCTGGTAACCGGGGTCAGCCCGCGACCCGATGCCGGTGGCGAGCAGTACGTCACCATCGCCGGGGTTATCAACGGGCCCACCGTCGACGAGCATGCGGTGTATCAACGCATGGCGGTCGACGTCAACGCGTGGCCGGTGCTGGGCCAGTTGATGCCGGTGGTGTATTCGCCGAAGAATCCGGACAACTGGAGGTTCGCACCGGCCCTGCCGCCCGCGGGATAGCGGTCGGTCACCCGGCCGCCGGCGGGCGTGCCAGCACGGTGATCCGGAAGCCGTACCGGGGGATCACACCGGTGGCTCGCGAGGCCGTCCACCCTGGCGTCCCGGGTATGCGCCGGACCGTGGACCCGGATCCGGTCAGTTCTCCGGTGGATACGCCGCCGGCCGAGAGTGCGCTAACGGGGCTGCTCGAAGGTGCGGCCCAGCCCGGCGGCACGGACATCGACCCGACCGTGCCGGCACGGGCCAGGGTCGCGGTGACGTTGCCCAGCCCCGCACCCCCGCCAAGAGTCGACGCCGCACCGCCCAGCTGGGGCACCGGGGCCACCTCATCCGCCGCCGGATCCGCTCACACCGCCAGGATCTGACAACCGCCAAAGGCCCGGAACCCGAACGGCATTCCAGCGATCAGGCGTGCTGCTAGGGACCAATGGCACCTAATTCGGGACCAATGCCACTGGGGACCTGGGGCCGGGGCCAATAGCGTACGGATTAGCAAAGGCGCTCGGCAGAGGAGACCGCGATGAGCAACATTCAGTCCGCCCCGGCAGTCGTCGTCGGCGTCGACGGATCAAGGGCGGCAATCCACGCGGCCCTGTGGGCGATCGATGAGGCAGTCAGCCGGGACATTCCGGTGCGCCTGGTGTACGTCATCGATCCGCGGCAGCCCGCCGGCGCCGGCCTGCACGACGGTCGCCAGTCCGCGGCCCGCGCTGCGCTGTACGAGGCCTACCGCACAGTCGACGCCACCGGGAAGCCGGTCAAGATCGAAACCGACATTCTGTGGGGAAGGCCGCTTACCCAGCTGATGCAGGAGTCAAGGTCGGCGGCCATGATCTGCGTCGGTTCGGTCGGGCTCAACCACGCCTGCCGCGGTGGAGGTTCCGCCGCTGCGGCACTCGCCGGATCGGCACTGTGCCCAGTCGCCGTGATTCACCGGCCGCCCGGTGGGTCGGTGAGCCCGTGGGTCAAATGGGTTGTCGCGGAAGTGGACAACGGTATGGTGCTGCGACACGCGTTCGAGGAGGCGAGCCTGCGGGGAGTTCCGCTGCACGCGGTATCTGCACAGCATGACGAAAAACCTTTAGCACAAGCACGACTGAGTCGCCGGCTGGCCCGCTGGACGCGACTGTACCCGGAGGTGCGGGTCGAGCCGACCGTCATCCGGGGAACCATCGGCGAGTATCTGGCCGACAACGCGGCCGCCGAACAGCTTTTCGTCGTCGACGCGCACACCGCCAATAACCAGTGCGGCGCCTACGATATTGGGTTCTCGGTTCTGACCGTACGCTGCGGCAATCTGTAGGGGACTTGCGTTGATAAAGGTCTTCTTGGTCGACGATCACGAGGTGGTGCGGCGCGGTCTGATCGACTTGCTAAGGGCGGACCCCGAACTCGATGTGGTCGGGGAAGCGGGGTCGGTTGCCGAGGCGATGGCCAGGATTCCCGCGGTACGCCCGGACGTCGCGGTGCTCGATGTGCGGTTGCCCGATGGCAACGGCATCGAGCTCTGCCGTGATCTCTTGTCGCGCATGCCCGATTTGCGCTGCCTCATCCTGACGTCCTACACGTCCGACGAGGCGATGCTGGATGCGATCCTGGCAGGAGCAAGCGGCTATGTCGTCAAAGACATCAAGGGGATGGAATTGGCCCGCGCCGTCAAGGATGTGGGCGCCGGGCGATCCCTGCTCGACAATCGGGCCGCGGCGGCGCTGATGGCAAGACTGCGCGGGACCACCGAGAAGCAGGACCCGCTTTCCGGCCTCACCGACCAGGAACGGACGCTGCTGAGCCTGCTCAGCGAAGGATTGACCAATAAGCAGATCGCCGACCGGATGTTCCTGGCCGAAAAGACGGTGAAAAACTACGTGTCCCGGTTGCTGGCCAAGCTGGGCATGGAGCGCCGAACGCAGGCCGCGGTATTCGCAACGGAATTGAAGCGTTCCCGTCCACCTCTCGATCGGTGAGGTGCCGAGCATGAGCGAGACGGGCGACGCCGGCATGCGGCCACTGCGCGACACGTTGTCCCAACTACGTCTTCGCGAGCTTCTGGTCGAGGTACAGGACCGCGTCGGACAGATCGTCGAGGGCCGCGACCGGCTCGACGGTCTGCTGGAAGCAATGCTGGTGGTCACGTCGGGCCTCGAACTCGACGCCACGCTGCGCTCGATCGTCCATTCGGCTATCTATCTGGTCGACGCGCGTTACGGGGCTCTCGAGGTCCACGACCGCGACAATCGCGTGCTGCAGTTTGTCCATGAGGGCATCGACGAGGAAACGGTGCGGCGTATCGGACACCTACCCGAAGGGTTGGGGGTCATCGGCCTGCTGATTGACGAACCCAAACCCTTACGGCTGGACGATATTTCGCTGCATCCCGCCTCGGTAGGCTTTCCGGCGCACCACCCGCCGATGCGGACCTTCCTGGGCGTGCCGGTTCGGGTGCGCGAAGAATCCCTCGGCACGCTTTATCTGACCGACAAGACCACTGGACAGCCGTTCAGCGAAGACGACGAAGTGCTGGTCCAGGCGCTGGCCGCGGCGGCGGGTATCGCCATCGCGAATGCCCGGCTCTACCAGCAGGCCAAGGCGCGACAGTCGTGGATCGAGGCGACCCGTGACATCGCGACCGAGTTGTTGTCCGGCGCCGAACCCACCACCGTGTTCCGCCTGGTCGCCGAGGAGGCGCTGAAGCTGACCGGCGCTGACGCGGCTGTGGTGGCCATTCCAGTCGACGAGGACACCCCGGCAGCCGACGTGCTGGAGCTGTTGGTGACTGAAACAATCGGCAGCGCTGTGGCTTCCAGTGCGGGGCGAACGATTCCGGTGGCGGGCACGGCGCTGGGCGACGTCTTCGTCACCAGCACGCCACGGCAGGTTGAGGGTTTCGTCCTGGACAACCCGGACGACGCCGGTCCGGCACTCCTGCTGCCGCTGCGCGCCACCGACACCGTCGCCGGTGTTGTGGTAGTGCTGCGCCAAGGCGGTGCCGGATCATTCACCGACGAACAGCTCGAGATGATGGCCGCGTTCGCCGACCAGGCGGCGCTGGCGTTGCAGGCGGCCACGTCGCAGCGCCGGATGCGCGAATTCGACGTACTGACGGACCGGGACCGCATCGCGCGTGACCTTCATGACCATGTGATCCAGCGGCTCTTCGCGGTGGGCCTCTCGTTACAGGGTGCGGTTCCCCGGACCCGTGAAGCCGAAGTGCAGCAACGACTCTCGGAGGCAATCGACGACCTGCAGGCTGTCATTCAGGAAATCCGGACGACCATCTTCGACCTGCACGGGGCGTCGCAGGGCATCACCCGGTTACGGCAACGGATCGATCAGGCGGTGGCGCAATTCGCCGGCTCGGGGTTACGCACCACCGTGCAATTCGTCGGGCCGCTGTCGGTGGTCGAGAGTGCGCTGGCCGATCACGCCGAGGCGGTGGTGCGCGAAGCGGTCAGCAATGCCGTCCGGCACGCGCAGGCAACCACGTTGACCGTTCGGGTCAGCGTCGAAGACGACTTGTCCATCGAGGTGAGCGACAACGGGCGCGGGATGCCCGAAGAGTTCAGCGGAAGCGGCCTGACGAATTTGCTTCGGCGCGCAGAGCAGGCCGGCGGCAAGTTCAGCAGTCGAGAGCTCGCCCGCCGGCGGCGGAACACTGTTGCGCTGGTCAGCGCCGCTGCTCCAATAGCCGTTGGCCGGGCCAATCGACAACTCGGGACAGGCTGCGCCGCGGCGTCGATGGCAGCGGATCGGCGTTGATCGGGGCCCAGCCCACTCGCAGCAGCATCTGGGGGTAGCCGCTGGAACCGAACACGTCGGCGCGCACCGCGTCGCGTGTTTCGCGGATCTCGAGGGGTTCGGTGATCGGGCAGCACGCCAACCCCATCGCCGTCGCGGTCAGCAAGACGACGCTGGTCGCTTCGCCGGCACGCAACCGGGCCAACCGGTCGTCCTGCTCGGTGCCCAGCGCCAGGATCACGGCATTGTCGTCGGCCGGTGAGACGCCCGGCGGGGGAGTCAGGCCGGGTCCGGCGAACACGCGACCCGGGATCGGGGCGGTGGGATCCGGCGGCGGGGCGTTATGGGCCGGAACCCCGGCGACCGAGCCGTAGCGCCCGCTCCAAGTGGTGAGTTCGCGAAGGTAGTCGCCGTTGCTCAGGTGATTCCAGACAGCCTGCGCAACAATCGCTTTCATTCGTTCCAGGGCCCCGACCTGACGCAGCATGACCCCGCATCGAGCCGTGCGGGCAGCCATCAAGGCGATATCCCCGCCCGCCACCGGCCAAGAGCTGTAGGCCCGCCGGTCGGTCCGCCGCCGCGGTATGGCGGCCGACAGCGTGATGTCGGCTTGATCGGGGGTGTGCGGCTGCAACCTCGATGGTGGCCAGGTGAAGGGGGTCCTCGGGATCGGGAAATCGACTCACCTTGGCCTGCCAGCCCATCGATGCCAAGGCAACGACGCAATGATGCAATGCGACTCCGCAGCTGACGATCAGGTCTCGCCCGTCCGGGTCGGTGCTGTGCAATTGCATGTCCGGTTGGCAGAACAGATCCAGGCAGGTATCCCCCACCCGCCACCGCCACGGTTGGGTGTTGTGGACGGACGGCGCCCGGGTGGCCAGGGTGAGGACCGTGCGGAGGGTGTCGGCATCCGGGAACTGGGCGTTCATCGCGGCCTTTCCGGTCAGACCAGCCTTCCTGTCGACGACTTTGGTCATGCAATCAAGGATCGTCGGGTTGCGCCGGCCGCGGCAGAGCCCGAAGCCCCCCGCAGCGAAGGACTTTTGGCCCTGCCGGGTGCCGCTCGTCAAGAGTGGCGAGCAGCTGCTGCCGGATTCGTTGCGCAACTTGGTTCCGGGTCGATGCGCTGCACCGAGCATTAGAGAGACCGACAACCGTGTCTCGGTGAGCTCCCTATCTGCCTGTCGACGAGGAGAACTGGTACAGCGGCGGCGCTGGAATGTGCACGCCGGCTGTACCGCGACCAAGGACGGAGGACTAGCGGCAG
Organism: uncultured Actinomycetota bacterium; assembly: GCA_963840045.1. Lineage (GTDB taxonomy): Bacteria > Actinomycetota > Actinomycetes > Mycobacteriales > Mycobacteriaceae > Mycobacterium. Next base: position 383,619 of record CAWIXL010000004.1, read on the forward strand.
GGGCACGCGTAACTGATGTGACAGATGCGTCCGTGGCCAAGCGCGTTCCTTTCAAGCTGAGACATGCTGGGCTGCAACTTCATTCACATGCGCCGGCCGACGTCGACGAACTGGTCCCGGCGGCAATCGAAAGTCCGCGTGGTGGCGCGCCGGCGGTGCGCCGACTCAGCCAAGTTCGGGCCGGCGAGACGCGCACTCGGGCTCGTAGGCACGACACGGTCGACGCGATGTATCGCGGACCGGGCGCCAGTCACGCAAACGCCGCGTTGGGATCTGGCTCCGGACCGAACTTGAAGTGACGGCCGGTGATGTCGGACGGGGTAAGCCGGACGTAGTGAATCTTGAGCGTCGCGGTCCACGGCATCAGCTGTGCGCGTTCGGCTTCGGCGATGTCCGCGTCGGTCCGCAGCACCCTGGCTCGGCCCCTGACTATCACACTCCAGCCTTCGGCGACGTTGTGGTCGTCGGCCTCGAAGACCACCGTGCCGCTTGCCACAGCGGAAAATAACTTCGTGCCCTCCGCGGTTCGAAACAGCACGGTCCGATGTTGCACGACAAAGTTGACCGGGAAGATTTCCGGCTCACCGGCGAAGGTGGTAACCAGTCGTCCCAGGGCGACGCCGCCCAACCGACCCCAGCTTTCGTCTTCGGACAGGACAGTAACCGGCTCATCGGTCATAGCCTCAACCCTTCCTCGGGCTTCTCACGGATCTTCAGTACCGCGTCTGGCGGCCGCCGCAACTGTGGATCGCTTCCCGTCCCGAATGGTCAGTGGCCGAGACCGTGCGTCGACGATCGACGAACAAGTTCGGCGCCTCAACGTCCACGCAACCGACGCTACGGCGACTCGCTACGAGTCAATAGGGCCGTTGGTCCCTCGACCAAACCACTTGTGTCACTTCGGGTCCAGTCGTTCCTGAGCGATGTCCTCGCTTAGGCAATCACGTGGCGGCGACTGCCCCCGGCGGAGCGTCCGGGTAGCCACGGACCTCGACTTCCTGCACATACGTCTCGTCGACGCTGGCCTCCTGCGGCTCGGCGTCCTGCGCAACCGTACCGGTGTCCGGGAGCCTCGGCTGCTTCCGGCGCGAAAGCTCCAATTTCCGGAACGCCCATATATTGAGCAGGATGCCAATGATCAGCAAAGAGCCTGAGACTCCGATAACCCACCACGTTCTGGAGTTGAGTTCCGACGTCAGCCATATTGCCGCAATTGCCGTCGCTCCAATACCGGCAGCAAAACCGCCGAGGCCGAATAACCCAGCCGCCTTGGATACGTCTGCAATGGCCGCACGTGCTTTCGACTCCACCTCTGACAGTGAAGCTATCGCGGATTCAACATCAGGGACGTCAACCGTCGCACCATTTCGTTGATCTGCAATACCGACGGCCGCGATTCCAACTTTCGCGAGGTATTCTTCCGACTTGGAAAGCAGCAGCATTTCCGCTTTCTTGTGAAAATCCTTGGCTCGCGGTGAAGCTTCGAGCGCCTCATTTATCTGGCGTGCGCCAGATCCTGAGATCTCCGAGAGTTCGGCGGTGCCGGTGGACATCATGGCGTCCTCGCCAACATTACTGGCATTCATTTGCTGTCCATTGATAGATTGCCAATCCCATCTGTTTGTTGTTGGATCGCACTAACGAAGTCTTCCGATAATCCCGGACTAGAAGAATGTGTTATTTCGTCAGGCAAATGCTGAGTGTTAGTTTCCGCGTTTTCAGTCCCTTCGCTATACTCAGCCAGCCGTTCGGCTTCACGCCGCGCTCGCCAGCAGTTGTATGCGCCAACGACTACTGTTAAAGCGGCGCCCCCCAGGCTGAGCAGTACCAACGTGTTCACGCTGGGAATCTAGCACGTTGCGGAGCCGCAGATCAGGGACAAGCAACATCGCGGCGGCCGCCTCGCGCGGCCACCGTTACCAGGGACATCTCGGTAGGTTGTGAGTAATAAGCGGCGTTGGCCGGATGACCCTGACGGTCTACATACCCCGGGATCTCCGCGCATAACCAAAGACTCTCCTTGTTCCGCTTGTTCCGCTCTGGATTCAGCACTACCAATTCGGCAAGGGCGAGATGACGCCCGGTAACCATTGGACGAGCGAAACGCGTTGCCCGCTGCGGACTTCGCCCGCGCGGCGGCCGGTTGCCTGATGGTGACCCGAATGAGTGCCACAGAAGGGGAGTGATCGTGCGATTTCTCTGGCATTCTGAACGCATGGCAGGCAAGGAACTTGATCCGATGCGGGCGAAGAGCGCTCTGGCGGTCATCAAACAGAACCCGGGGATAGTGCTGTTCGCGGTGTCGCCGCTGCTGGCACTCGTCGCCGTTATCTGGGTGTTCGCCGGTACCGGCTGGGGTATCGCCGCAGCCCTCTCGCTGCTGGTTGCCGGCGGCGCTTTCATCCTGCTCAAGCGCTGACACCGGCAGCCATGCGTTCGTGGTGGGGCTGGGGCACCGTCGAGCAGGCGCTTTCGGAGCAGGAGACCAGGGATCTGGTGTCACGGGTGTCGGCGATGCTGCCCGGGCAAGACCTGACCGATCACCCGCCGCCGGATCCCAACGAGCTTGGTGTGGCGGCTCCGCGCATCGCCCCGCCCGCGTCGTTGGCCGCGCTGTGCTCGAGCGGCACTGTCGATCGAGCCGGGCATGCCCGCGGTAAGGCGTTCCGCGACGTCGCGCGCAACCTGCAGGGCCGCCTCGACCGGGTCCCCGACCTGATCCTGCGACCGCGCCGCGAGCAGGACATTGTCGACGTGCTCGATTGGTCTGCGCGCGAAGGGATTTCGGTCATCCCGTACGGCGGGGGCAGCTCCGTGGTCGGTGGCGTCGAGCCGCGGTTTGACGGTCCGGCGATCACGTTGGACGTCAGCGCCATGAGTGCGGTGCTTGAGATCGACCGGGTCAGCCGGGCCGCGCGGATCCAGGCCGGAGCGCTCGGACCGTGGATTGAGGACCAGCTACGCCCGCATGACTTGACGCTGCGTCACTTCCCGCAATCTTTCGCTTTCTCTAGCCTCGGGGGCTGGCTGGCCACCCGGGCCGGCGGCCACTTCGCCACCCTCTATACCCACATCGACGACCTGACCGAGTCGGTACGGGTGGTCACCCCGGCCGGAGTCAGCGAGTCGCGCCGGCTTCCCGGCTCCGGTGCCGGGCCCTCGCCGGACCGGCTGTTCGTCGGCTCGGAGGGCACGCTCGGCATCATCACCGAGGCGTGGATGCGGTTGCAGAACCGCCCCCGGTGGCAGGTCACGTCGTCGTTGACATTTGACGACTGGTCGGCCGCGGTGGCGGCGACCCGGACGATCGCGCAAGCCGGGCTCTACCCGGCGAATTGCCGGCTGCTGGATCCGGCCGAGGCGTTCCTGAATGCCGGCACCGCGGTCGCCGGCGGGTTGCTGGTGCTCGCTTTCGAATCAGCCGACCACCCTATCGACCCGTGGCTCGACCGGGCTGTCGAGATCGCCGCCGAGCACGGCGGCACCGTCGTCGCCCGGCGCAGCCGCGAAACCGAAGGCGACGCGGCCGACCCGACCGACGCGTCGAAGAACTGGCGCTCGGCTTTCCTTCGGATGCCCTACCAGCGCGACGCCCTCGCCCGCCGCGGCGTCATCGGCGAGACCTTCGAAACCGCTTGCACCTGGGACGCATTCGACGACTTACACGCCGCGGTGACCGAGGCCGCCCGCACTGCGATCGAGCGGGTGTGCGGGGCCGGCGTGGTGACCTGCCGGTTCACCCACGTCTACCCGGACGGACCTGCCCCGTATTACGGCATCTATGCCGGCGGGCGTTGGGGCTCCCTCGACGCGCAGTGGGACGAAATCAAAGCCGCCGTGTCGGATGCGATCAGCACAACGGGCGGCACCATTACGCACCACCACGCGGTGGGTCGCGATCACCGCCCGTGGTACGACCGGCAGCGTCCGGACCCATTCGCGGCGGCGCTTCGCGCGGCGAAGTTCGCGCTCGACCCGGCCGGCATCCTCAATCCCGGGGTGCTGCTGGATCCCTGATCAGCCGTGGCTGATGTGTAGCAGCCTGGCCAGGCTCGGCAGCTTCACGCGGGGACGTCCATGCGGTTCGCCGGCGGCCCGCTCGAATTGGTCGATGATCTCCCAGTGAGCCGACGTGACCAGCTTGGGCTGCCGTGACGCCAGCCAGTCAGCCACCTTGTCCGCGTGGTCGTCACCGAATTCGGCCAACTCCTCGTTCGCCGCCAAGTCACGCATCACGGTGTCAACGGTTTCTTGGGAGTCCTTCTTATTGGTGCCGATCACACCGGTCGGCCCGCGCTTGATCCACCCGACCACGTATTCGTTGCGGCTGCCCTTCACCCGGCCGTCGGTGTTGGGAATGGTCGCGCTCTTGTCGTCGAACGGCAGGCCCGGTGTGGGGACGCCGCGGTAACCCACTGAGCGCACGACCAGCTGAACCGGCAGTTCCTCGCGCACGCCGGTGTCCTTGGCCGATACCCACCCACCGTCGTCGGTGACCAGTTCATTGCGCCCGAGGACGATCTGCTCCACCTTGCCGTCGCCCTTGATCTCGATCGGAGATGTCCGGAAGCGGAACACCATGCGACGGTGCCCGGGGCGGAGCTCGCGACCCGCATATCCGCGCAGCGCGTTGATGTTCTGCTTGCACACCTTGCCCACCGCGGCCGCGTCCTCGTCGGTGATGCCCTCCAGGTCTGCCGGGTCCACCACGATGTCCACGCCCTCGAGGTCGGCCAGCTCGCGCAGTTCCAGCGTGGTGAACGCGGTCTGCAGTGGTCCGCGCCGACCGATGATCACCACTTCCTCGACACCTCGTGGCCGCAGCGATTCCAGTGCGTGATCCGCGATATCGGTGAGAGCCAGCACGTCCGGGTCGGTGATCAGAATCCGGGCGACATCGAGCGCGACGTTGCCGTTGCCGATCACCACGGCCCGGGCACCCGACAGATCGGGTGTCATCTGCTCAAAGTTGGGGTGCGCGTTGTACCAGCCGACGAAATCGACGGCGGCGATGCTGCCCCGCAGGTCCTCGCCGGGGATGTTCAGCGCGCGGTCGGACTGCGCGCCGACGGCGTAGATGACCGCGTCGTAGCGCTCGGCAAGTTCGGCGGCCTCGATGTGCTCGCCGACAATCACGTTGCCGAAGAAACGGAAGCGCGGATCCGCGGCGGTCTTTTCGAATTGTTTGCTGATCGACTTGATCTTGGGGTGGTCGGGCGCCACGCCGGAGCGCACCAGTCCCCACGGCGTCGGCAGCATCTCCAGCATGTCGACGGCCATCTCGATCTCGGCGGATGCGTCGGCCGCCTTCAGCAACGATGCCGCGGCGAAGAACCCCGACGGTCCCGAACCGACGACGGCTACATGATATGGACGCATGCTTGAACCTTCTGTTTGTGCCGGCTGCGCCGCCGATGGGCTGGAAAGGGCTGAGCGTCGCAGTCGTGCGGTGCACACGATGGTCATCTGATGCTAGACGGTGATGGCGGTAACGTGGGCGCCTGTGGAACCCGACCGTCAAGCCGACATTGCAGCCCTTGACTCCACCCTGACCACGGTGGAGCGGGTGCTTGACGTGGAGGGGCTGCGCAGCCGCATCGAGAAGCTCGAGCACGAGGCGTCTGATCCCAAACTGTGGGACGACCAGGCCAACGCGCAGCGGGTGACCAGTGAGTTATCCCACACTCAGGGGGAGCTGCGCCGGGTCGAGGAGCTGCGGCAGCGCCTGGACGACCTGCCGGTGCTGTACGAAATGGCGGCCGAGGAGGACGAAGGCGCCGCCAGTCGCGTTGAAGCGCTCGCCGAGGCCGATGCCGAGCTCAAGGCGCTGCGCGCCGACATCGAAGCCGCCGAGGTACGCACCCTGCTGTCGGGGGAGTACGACGAGCGCGAGGCGCTGCTCACCATCCGCTCGGGGGCCGGCGGGGTGGATGCCGCCGACTGGGCCGAGATGTTGATGCGGATGTATATCCGATGGGCTGAGCAGCACAAATATGCCGTCGAGGTGTTCGACACCTCCTATGCGGAGGAAGCCGGGATAAAAAGCGCCACCTTCGCCGTGCACGCGCCGTTCGCCTACGGCACGCTGTCCGTCGAACAGGGCACCCACCGGCTCGTCCGGATCAGCCCGTTCGACAACCAGAGCCGGAGACAGACTTCGTTCGCCGAAGTCGAGGTGCTTCCGGTGGTGGAAACCACCGACCACATCGATATTCCGGAAGGCGATGTGCGTGTCGACGTCTACCGTTCCAGCGGGCCGGGCGGCCAGTCGGTGAACACCACCGACTCCGCGGTTCGTTTAACGCACATCCCGACGGGTATTGTCGTGACTTGTCAGAACGAAAAGTCGCAATTGCAGAACAAGGTTTCTGCGATGCGGGTGCTCCAAGCAAAGTTGTTGGAGCGCAAACGTTTAGAAGAGCGCGCTGAGCTGGACGCCTTGAAGGGCGAAGGCGGCAGCTCCTGGGGCAACCAGATGCGCTCCTATGTACTGCACCCGTATCAGATGGTCAAGGACTTGCGAACCGAGTACGAGGTGGGCAATCCGGCGGCCGTGCTGGACGGAGACATCGACGGATTCCTAGAAGCGGGGATCCGGTGGCGCAACCGAAAAGATGACGACTAACACCACTGTTCTTGCTATATCGATGGCCCATCGCTGGCACGACTTCTGGCGCGGCGACGTCGGCAAATGGATCGTCAACAGCGGTCTGAGGATCGTGTTGCTGCTGATCGGGGCGGTGCTGGCGGCGCGCTTCGTCAACTGGGTGGCGCAACGGGTGACCCAGCGGCTGGACGTCGGCTTCACCGAAAGTGACGCGTTGGTGCGCTCGGAGGCAACCAAGCACCGCCAGGCCGTAGCGTCGGTGATCTCGTGGGTGTCGATCGCGATCATCTGCGTCGTCGTCATCGTCGAGATCACCCACATCATGAGCGTGCCGGTCGGTTCGCTGGTCGCGCCGGCTGCTGTGCTGGGCGCCGCGCTGGGCTTCGGCGCTCAGCGGGTGGTCCAGGACCTGCTGGGCGGGTTCTTCATCATCATCGAGAAGCAGTACGGGTTCGGCGATCTGGTCGCGTTGACCGTCGCTGGGATCGCCGCCGAGGCGCGTGGCACGGTCGAGGACGTCACGCTGCGGGTGACCAAGTTGCGCTCCAGCGAGGGCGAGGTGTTCACGATTCCCAACGGTCAGATCGTCAAGTCGGTCAACCTGTCCAAGGACTGGGCGCGCGCGGTCGTCGACATCCCGGTGTCGACCAACGTCGACCTCAGCCTGGTCAATAAGGTCTTGCACGAGGAGTGCGCGCACGCCCGCGACCAACCGGCGCTGGGGGAGTTGCTGCTGGATGCACCCACGCTGATGGGGGTGGAAAGCATCGAACTCGGCACCGTCACATTGCGTGTGGTGGCCCGCACACTGCCCGGCAAGCAGTTCGAGGCGGGCCGACAGTTGCGTGAGCTCGTCCTCCTGGCACTCGCCCGGGCCGGGATCGTGACAACGGCTGACGCGACGGTGGGCAGCGTCGACGCCGGCCCGGTTCCAACCACCGGATCCGGCGGCGCCGAGGACGAAAACCAGGGGCCGGTGCAGCAGCGGTGAAGCTAGTACCGACCATTTCCCCGAAGCCCAGCGAGGATGAGGACCGGCGCTGGCCGAGCTACATGTTCGGCGGGCGGGTCCGCACCTCGACCTTGGCGTTGATCATGGCGTTCCTGGTGGTGTGGTGGGTGTACGACACCTACCGCCCGCATGAGACGGGTCACGGTGGCCCACCGGCCACCCGGTATGTGCCCATCCCGCCGGGAATGCAGCCTGACCCGAACTACACCTGGGTGCCGCGCACGATGGTGAGTGAGGAACCCGGTGACACGACTCCGTCGTCGACCCCGACCACCACGACGGCGACACCGAGCCCGACGACCACAACCACGACGACGACACCTCCGCCGTTCCAGCTGCCGTGTATCCCGCCGTTCTGTACCCCCGCCCCAACCCCGGGCACATCACCGTCACCCGCGCAGCAACCGCAGCCGGGGCCGGGGCCGGTGCCCACTTCGTCGCTGCCCGCTCGCTGATCTTCGCGTGCCCGCGAAAATCACCGCTACACTGGCGTGCCGTGATGATCACCCTGGACCGTGTTACCAAGCAGTACAAATCGTCGGCGCGTCCGGCCCTAGATGACGTCAATGTCAAGATCGACAAGGGTGAGTTTGTCTTCCTGATCGGCCCTTCAGGCTCGGGCAAGTCGACGTTCATGCGGCTGTTGCTGGGTGCGGAAGTGCCCACCACCGGTGATGTCCGGGTCTCGAAGTTCCATGTCAACAAGCTGCGCAGTCGCCACATACCGGGTCTGCGGCAGGTGATCGGCTGCGTCTTCCAGGACTTTCGGTTGCTGCAACAAAAGACCGTCTTCGACAACGTCGCCTTCGCGCTCGAGGTGATCGGCAAGCGCTCCGAGACGATCAACCGGGTGGTGCCCGATGTGCTGGAAACCGTCGGCCTGTCCGGCAAGGCCAACCGGTTGCCACAGGAGCTGTCGGGCGGCGAGCAGCAGCGGGTTGCGATCGCTCGCGCATTCGTCAACCGGCCGCTGGTACTGCTGGCCGACGAACCCACCGGCAACCTCGACCCAGACACCAGCAACGACATCATGGATTTGCTGGAGCGGATCAACCGCACCGGTACGACGGTGCTGATGGCAACGCACGACCACAACATCGTCGACTCGATGCGGCAGCGCGTGGTCGAACTCTCCCTGGGCAGGCTGGTTCGGGACGAACAGGGTGGCGTGTACGGAATGGACCGTTAAGTGCGCTTCAGCTTCCTGCTCAACGAGGTCCTGACCGGCCTTCGTCGCAACGTCACCATGACCACCGCGATGATCCTGACCACCGCGATCTCGGTCGGCCTGTTCGGTGGCGGCATGCTGGTTGTCCAGCTGGCCCAGAACTCCCGATCCATCTACCTGGACCGGGTCGAATCCCAGGTGTTCTTGACCACAGACGTCTCGGCCAACGACCCATCGTGCGATGCCGACCCGTGCAAGGCGCTGCGCAGCAAGATCGAAGGGCGCGGCGACGTCAAGTCGGTGCGGTTCCTCAACCGCGACGACGCCTACAACGACGCCATCCGGAAATTCCCGCAGTTCAAGGACGTGGCCGGCAAGGATTCTTTCCCGGCCTCGTTCATCGTCAAGCTGGACAACCCGGAAGACCACAAAGATTTCGATGCCGCCATGCAGGGCCAGCCCGGGGTCGACCACGTGCTCAACGAAAAGGATCTGATCGACCGGCTGTTCGCGGTGCTGGACGGGCTGAGCAATGTCGCGTTCGCCATCGCAACGGTCCAGGCAGTCGGGGCGATCCTGTTGATCGCGAACATGGTTCAGGTAGCGGCCTACACCCGGCGCACAGAGATCGGGATCATGCGCCTGGTCGGTGCCAGTCGTTGGTATACCCAGCTGCCCTTCTTGGTGGAGGCGGTGATTGCGGCGACGGCCGGCGTCGCCATCGCCATACTGGGCCTGATCGTGACACGGGCGCTTTTCCTGGAAAATGCGCTCAGCCAGTTCTACCAAGCCAATCTGATCGCGAAGGTTGACTACGCCGACATCCTGTTCGTTGCCCCGTGGCTGCTGCTGCTCGGTATGGCGATGTCCGGGTTCACGGCGTACGTGACGTTGCGCATATACCTGCGGCGGTAGCTGTGGCCAACAATCCGCACGGCGCCAAGTCGGTGGGCGGCAAGCGTGGCGGCAAGCAGATCGTCGCCTCCAATCGCAAGGCCCGGCACAACTACGCGATCATCGAGTCGTACGAGGCGGGCGTGGCGCTGCAGGGCACCGAGGTGAAGAGCCTGCGGGAGGGCCACGCCTCACTCGCCGACGCGTTCGCCACCGTCGACGACGGCGAAGTGTGGCTGCGCAACATGCACATTCCCGAATACCAGCACGGTAGCTGGACCAATCATGAACCCCGCCGCAACCGCAAGTTGCTGTTGCATCGCCGCCAGATCGACACGCTGATCGGAAAGATCCGCGACGGGAACCTCGCCCTGGTGCCATTGTCGCTGTACTTCTCCGAAGGGAAAGTGAAAGTCGAGCTCGCACTGGCGCGCGGCAAGAAGGCCTACGACAAACGCCAGGACATGGCCCGCCGCGACGCCCAGCGCGAAGTGGTCCGGGAAATGGGTCGCCGAGCCAAGGGTATGAGCTGACGGCGCGGCTTAAGGCCGGTGGCGCGCCTACATGGCCGAAGGGTAATGACGTCGGGAGACCACGGTGGGTGAAGACCCAGTTATTCGGGAGTTGTCCGCTGCGGTCGAGCGCAGCCCGGACGTCATCGAGTTGCGGTTGCATCTGGCCGGCCTGTTGGCGGACCGGGGGCGCTACCCGGAGGCGCTGACGCACTGCAGTAGGGCGCTGAGCCAGGACGCGGGCAACGCCAACGCGCTGAGCCTGTTGCAGCGCTGCAGCGCGGCGCTGGCGGCGCCCGGCGATCCGGTGCCGGCGCAACCGCGAGCTGCTGCCAAAGACAACTTCGACTGGTCGGTTGCCGAAAAAGAAGTCGCCGACATCATCGCGCCCGCCTTCCTGGAGGCCCCGGCCGAGGCGTCTCCCGACGTCGTCAACCAGGACGACTTCGACGTGCTCGAGCGCAGTCAGGTGCGGATCACCGATGTCGCGGGCATGGCCGACGTCAAACGACAGCTCGAACTTTCGCTGCTCGGCCCGATCCGCAATCCCGAGTTGATGAAGGCGTACAAGGTATCGGCCCGGGGCGGATTGCTGCTGTACGGACCGCCGGGATGTGGCAAAACCTATATCGCCAAAGCGGTTTCGGGTGAGCTGGGCGCAAACTTCTACCAGGTGGGAATCGCCGACGTGCTGCATCGGTGGCTGGGCGAGAGCGAACGCAGCATCCGCTCGGTCTTCGACAACGCCCGTAGGAACGCCCCCTGCGTATTGTTCTTCGACGAAGTGGACGCCTTGGGCCATCGGCGTTCCGCGCTCAGCGGCAGTTCCGGAATGCGCACCGTTGTCAACAGCCTGCTCGAAGAACTCGATTCGGCCACGTCCAGCAACGACGGCGTTTACGTGCTGGGGGCGACCAATGCTCCCTGGGACGTCGATCCGGCGATGCGGCGGCCGGGGCGATTTGACCGGATGATTTTCGTCGGCCTGCCCGACGCCGAGGCCAGGGCCGGGATTGTCCGGTTCCACCTCAGAGATCGGCCGGTGGCGGGGATTGATCTCAAGTCGATCGCCAACCGCACCGAGGGTTTCTCGGGTGCCGATCTGGCGCATATCTGTGATAGCGCAACCCAGTTGGCGATGGCCGACTCGATGCACAGTGGGCAGGTTCGACCCGTGATGATGGCCGATGTCGATGCCGCCACTGCACAGATCCGGCCCAGCGCCGGGCCTTGGTTCGAGACTGCCCGCAACGTCGTCGAATTCGCCAACAACGACGGCACTTACGACGAGCTGGCAAAGTATCTGCGCCGCAGGAAAATTCGGTGACCCAGCACCCCGCCTGTTCGTGGGCCGAGGCCTACTTCGAAACCCGCAACTATGAACGAGCGCGGGAGGTGCTGCGCGGTCTGCTGGCAGAGCATCCCAATGACCCGGCCGTATTGGCCGACTACGCACGTGCCGAATATCTGCTGGATAACTATCCCAGCGCCGCGTCGAGCGCCTACGCCGCATTAGCCGCCGCACCGCAGGACGAGATGGCCATGCGCATCTACGCGCTATCCCTCGATGGCCTGGGTCGGCCGCATGACGCCCTGTGGATGGCCTGGCAGGGCGTCATCGCTCATCCGAATGAGCCTCTGCAACACCGGGTTTACGCGCGGCTGCTACAAAGGTCACGCCAGCTTCCCGCGGCGCTAATCGTAGTGGACGAGGCGCTACGGCTTAATCCGGCGAGTGCCGACGCGCTGGTCTTGCGCGGCTCGATCCTGCACGACGTGGGCCGGATCCCGGAATCCACCGCCGCTTATCAGCAGGCCTTGTCGCTGGATCCGGGTAATGCCGAGGCCGTCAACAATCTGGCCGTTAATCGGCTTCGTGGCAACAAGTTCGGCGACGCCCTGCGTGGTTTCATGGGGGCCGCCGGCCTTGACCCGTCGCTCGGAGATCTTGCCCGCCGCAATATCGGCGCGGTTCTCGCCAAGATGCTGCAGCGGATCACCGTCCTCGCGGTGGTCCTGGGACTGGAGGTTGCGGTCGTCGGTTCGACGCCCACCATGGACCGGCGCACGCTGATGATCCGAGTTCTCGGCGGAATGCTTGCCGCGATGTTGATCGCTTACCTGGGCTCGCTGCTTCGAGTAACACGTCGCCAGGTTTTGGCTTCCAGCTTGAAAGATCGTCCCTTTGCGGCTGCCCGCCTTATTCATGCGCTGTTGGCGGTGGGCGCCGGTGCTTGGGTCGCCATCTTTGGCGGGGCGCCCTGGACGGTTCCGGCAGGGGTCCTGCTGATAGTCAGCGGTCTGATCCTGGCACGGGTCGGCCTCTCCATCCGAAGCTGACCGGCCTAGATCCGACCATGGCTGACCGCCCCCTCACCATACTTGACAAGTCCGATGTGCTGTCCGGCCTGTTCGCCGTCTGGGACTCCATCGACGCGCTGCTGGACGGGCTGCCCGAGGCAGAGTGGCAGGCCGCGACACCGCTGCCTGGGTGGAACGTGCAGGCCCTGGTGTCGCACATGATCGGGACCGAGTCATTCCTGGCCGGCATCGCCCCACCCGCACCAGACGTCGACGTCAAGGCGCTCGACCATGTGCGCAACGACATCGGGGCGATGAACGAATGCTGGGTGCGCCATCTCGGTAAGGAGTCCGGCGCCGACGTGCTGGAGCGGTTCCGCTCGGTGACCAACGCGTCGCCGCGAGGTTTTGCCGGGCATGTCCGACGACGAATGGAACGCGCAGACGCTGACGCCGGTGGGCCCCGAAACCTATGGCCGGTTCATGCGGGTGCGGGTTTTCGACTGCTGGATGCACGAGCAGGACATCCGCATGGCGTTGCGACGGCCGTCGTCCGACGACGAACTCGGCGGGCGCGCGTCGCAACTGTCCCTCGACGAGATCGCAGCCATCATGGGGTTCGTCGTTGGCAAACTCGGCAAAGCGCCCGAAGGTTCGCGCGTGCTGTTCGAGCTGACCGGTCCGTTGGCCCGGAATATCCGGGTCAGCGTCGACGGTCGTGCCCAGGTGGTCGACGACTTCGGCGGGCAGGAGCCGACGGCGACGATCCGGCTGGACGGCGCTGCAGTTCACCAGGCTGGCGGGCGGTCGCCCGATGTGCCCGGCACGCGCCAGGACGTCGAACTCGGCGGCGACGCAGGACGTCGGCCGCGCGGATCGTCGAGCACCTCAATTTCGTGATCTGATCGCAGCCTGCCGGAAGATAATTCCGTTGCCGCTTGTTGATACGCGGGTACTATGGATTGTCCTGCCGAAAGTCGGCAGGGGTGCGAGGGGCTGAACGGTTTCGACTTCGCGCATCGAATCAAGGGAAGCGTGCCGGTGCAGGCAAGAGACCACCGTAAGCGTCGTTGCAACCATATAAGCGCCGATTCACATCAGCGCGACTACGCTCTCGCTGCCTAAGCGACAGCTGGTCCGTCAGACCGGGAACGCCCTCGACCCGGACCCTGGCGTCAGCTAGAGGGATCAACCGATGAGTTCGGTCGCGGGACTCATCGGGACATCACAGCGACTGGGATCGTCATCCTGGCTGGTTCGCGTGACCAGGAGATCCGAGTAGAGGCATAGCGAACTGCGCACGGAGAAGCCTTGAGGGAATGCCGTAGGACCCGGGTTCGATTCCCGGCAGCTCCACCGAGAAATGCTGGTCAGACGATGAAATGCGCTAGATGCCGCGATTAAGTCAAGATTGCGGCGTATTCTCCCGACCGTAGCAAGCATCCGATTCCGCATGGCATACCGAAGTCGACCGCCGAAACGGGGTCGTGAAACGCCGTCGATTTCTGCCGACCATCGAGCCGGTAGAGCACCTGAATATAGGTAGTGCTGTCTTTGCGGGTGCCGCTGCGCAGGGAAATTGCGCAGCGTTTCAAGGTCGAGGACGTCGAGGCGGCCGAATTACCCCCACGCTGTACCTCGGCACGCCCGAGCCCGAATTTCAAACCGTACCGAGATTCTGTCAAATCGCAGGTCAGATGCCAGTCGCCCGACCGAGCGGCGGAGACGTCGTACCGCCCGGCGTCAGGCGAAAGGCCCCTGGTTTGCCTGCGGTCGGATACCATATCTGACGGTCTTGATGTCCGACGCCCGCAGCCACCGAATTCGCCGGCACGGTCAGAGACGCGCGTCAAACGGGCGGAGGAGTCGCCATGTCAGACTACGTTCAGCAGAACCTCCGTCCCGGAGAGACCGTCGTACACCGCGGACGGATGTCCTTGGTGCCTGTGCTCTCCGGTGGTTGCATCACATTGGCGTTTTCACTCATCGTGTTGCTGGGCGCATACGCCATCGCGGCAAGCCACACCGGTGAGAGTTGGTATAACCGTGTAGTTGGCACCACCACGTCAAAAAAACACCCTGGTGCGGTTTCTCATCTTCCGTACAGCACGGTGACCGGGTGGCTGCCTTGGATCGCCGCCGTGATCTTCATCGCTGCCGTCATGAGCCTGGTTCGCGGGTGGATCGTCCAACAGACAGCGGAGTACGCGGTCACTGATCAACGAGTGATCGGCAAGTATGGGTTGATCAGCCAGCAGTCCGTTAACGTCATGCTGGTCGCCATCTCCGGAGTCAGCACGAGCAACACGCTGTTGGGCCGCATATTCGGCTACGGAACTGTGTTGGTTGAGGGACCTGGGATTAGCGAACAACTCGTGAACATCCAAGACGCGAGGGCCTTCGAGGCGGCCGTCTACCACAGTCGCCAGCTGGCGGGGACCTCGGCGAGTGCACTCGGCGTGCCGGCGGCGCCTCCTGTCCAACGTGAGACCGCACCCGTGGTTGCCACGGACTCCCGCTACTGTGCCAGGTGCGGCCGTGAAGCCTCGACCGGGCGCTCGATTTTGTGCGCAATGTGGCAATCCGGTCGGATAGCCGAATAACACAGCCAGTCCCTTTCAAACGGGAATCGAATTCACCGCCGTCCGACCCGATACCAGCGCAGCCTCCTCAGGGGTCCGAGCTCAGGCTGTGGTACTCGCGTGATCATGCTGGGCGCGACGAGCTCAACGGTGACGGCGACACCGCAGTCTACGAAGGCAGCAACGCGATCAGGATGAGATCTGCGCAGCGCCGGCCCGTGCGGGCCGATCCGTGCTCAGCAGGACGCCGGACAAAGGCGCCGGGCGGCGTGACAAGAGCGACGGTTCCGGTCGAGTCAAGGTTTGGCGGCAGCGCATTGGTTGGCGCCTTACCGATGATCTCCATGCGCGAGTCACGTTCGGTCATGCCGAGGCTAAGAGCGGCGCGGCCCAGGGAGACTGCCGGGGGTGTTGACGGCGTCAACGCCTTCGGTGTATTGGCAGGTCACTTCACGTCATTTCGCGTCGTTTCGCGTCGTTAATTTCGGTGTTTCCGCAGGTCACGGCCCTTTCCGGACCGGGTTCGATTCCCGGCAGCTCCACCGGAAACAGGCTAGGCCGAAAGGCTTGGCCTGTTTTCGTTGCGGCCAACGTGCCGACACCGGCGCGTTCGCCCTCGAAGCTTCAAGGTGTGAGGTGTGGGTTCCCGGTCAATTATCGATGAAATCCATTGCAGTACGAGCGAACTCGTGGTGGTACTGGAAGATCGCGCCATGTCCGGAGTCGGGATAGATGGTGAGCTTCGAACCGGCGATGCGACGGTGCATGTCTTCGGAGAGGGCCGTGGGGACCATGCGGTCGTTGTCGCCGTTCGCGATGAATGTCGGCTGGGTGATCACAGACAGGTCGGCGGGTGTTGAGCGCCCCCAACGTTTGATCGCTTTGAGTTGGGTTCGGAAAGCCTTCAGCGTGATCGGCATGTCTCGATCCTCGGTACGTTCGTCGAGGCGTTCGACGAATGCGCGTGCGGCTCGTTTGCCGGCGTCGTCGCGGTTGAAGAACAGAAACTCCTTGGGGTCCTGCCGGGTGAGGATGGCACGCAATGTGTCGTAGTAGGTGGTACCGGCAACCTTGTCAATGCCCTCTCCGCCTGCGGGTCCGGTTCCGGTGAGGATCAGCTTGCGGACGAGCTCAGGATGTTTGATCACCAGTGCCTGGGCGACCATGCCGCCGAGCGAGAAGGAGAGGATGTCGATGGTGTCGAAACCGAGTGCGGTGATGAACGTGTAGGCGTCGTCGGCCATGGACTCGACGGTGTCGGGAACGGTTCCGGTGGAGGCTCCCACGCCGCGGTTGTCGAAGGCGATGACGTGATGCTGCCGAGCGATGGGATCGATGATCCGGGGGTCCCAGTTGTCCAGCGTGGCGGCGAGGTGGACGAAGAAGATGACCGGAATCCCGCCCTTCGGCCCAAGTTCGCGGTAGGCGTAGGTGACACCCCCTGCGGTGATCGTGCGCGATGGCGCATGTTTGTACGACGTGATCGCGTCGTTGTGTTGACTCGGATGTAGGTTCATGACGTTCTCCTAACGGTCTCGAAAGCTCTTTCCTCGGCGAGGAATTGCAGCGCGTCGGGGACGAAGGTTCGGTGGTGCTGGAACACTCCGCCGTGTCCCGAGTTGGGATAGATCTTCAGTTGGGCGTTGGGCAGTCGACGCGCCATGTCGGCTGAGTGGCTGCTGTCGACCATGAGGTCGTGGTCGCCGTTGGCGACGAAGACGGGCTGCGTGATGACCGACAGGTCGTCGGGTTCGCTCTGGCCCGGCGTGCCGGATGGCTTTGAGCTGAGCGATGCGGGCCTGCATCGAGATTCGTCTGTCGCGGTCGCTGGGTGCGCTCCTTGAGGCGGTTGAGGTAGTCCGACGCGGCGCGTTTGCCCTCGACTGTGCGGGGAAAGAACAGGAAGTTCCTGGGGTCGCTGAACGTGAGTGCTGCTTTGAGGTAGGCGATCCCGACGATGGTTGCCATTTTGTCGATGCCGCCGCCGCCGCGTGGTCCGGTGCCGGCGAGGATCATGCGTCGCACGAGGTCGGGTGCTTGTAGGGCGACCATCTGGGCGACGCCGCCGCCGAGCGAGAACCCCAAGAGGTCGACGCGTTTGAGGCCCAAGGCGCGGATGAAGGCGATCGCGTCGGCGCCCATCTGTTCGACCGTGGGTGGCACCGAGGAGCCCGTCGCGCCGACGCCGCGGTTGTCGAAGGCGATCACGCGGTGGTGCGCGGCGATGCCGTCGATGATCCGAGGGTCCCAGTCGTCGAGAACCGCGGTCAGGTGGTGAAGAAACACCACCGGAACCTCTGACCCGGCGCCTAGTTCGCGGTAGGCGAACTCGACGCCGTTGACGTCGATCTTGCGCGTCGGAGTGTCTTTCCAGGTCGTCATTTCTTGCCTTTCGATTCGGTCGTGTGTCCTCTATGAACATTGGGAGGTTTGGTTGTCCTGCGGTGTGGGATCGGGTGTCGAGTTGGGACAGGGCGGCCAGGGTCCGCCGGTCACGGATTAGATGTGAATCCATTGCGGGCGCAAGGAGGCCGCGCAGCGCCGACAGGGGCTTCCACCTGGACGGCTCCACGACGCGCGGCAAACGATGCGCCAGGCCGTTGGCGAGTGCTGTTGCGGCAGTGTCGGGTTGAAGACGTTTGAGAAAGGGCCGGGGCAGACTCGCGAGCAGTTCGTCGACGAGTGGATCGGCGTCGACACCCTGCTTGATCATGTTGGTCTCGATCAGGGAGAAGTAGGCGATCGTCGTGGAGACGCCGTGCGCGGCGAGTTCCACGCGCAGTCCGCGGCCGAGCTGCTCGACGGCTGCCTTGCTCATGGCGTAGGGAATGGTGCCCATTCCGTTGAGAAACGCGAAGACCGAACTGATCAGGACGAATTGGCCGCGGTGAGCGATGACTTCGTCCATCGCCGCCTGAACGGTGTTGACAACGCCGCAGATGTTGACCGCGAGCACGGACTCAATTGATGGCGTCGGCGTAGTGCGCAATGTGGCGGCGCGAGACAGGATGCCGGCGTTGGCGATCGCGACGTCAACGCGCCCGAAGCGGTCGACGACTTCGGCGACGGCGAGGTCGAGTGCGTCGCGGTCACACACGTCGGCGATCGTGCCCATGGCCGAATGTGACGACATGCACGCGGCGATTTGTGGCGTCCGCGGGTCGACGTCCACGATGGCGACTTTCGCGCCACGGCCGATGAGTTCGCGTGCGGTAGCGCTGCCGATTCCGCCGGTTCCGCCGGTGATGAGCACGACCTTCCCGCAAACGTCGTAAGACGGACGCGTCATCGGACACCCCGCTTGGGGCGGAACGAGGTTGTGCCGTTGCGGCGGAGCATGGCCACCGTCGTGGCCAGCCGCCCTCGGTCGAGATCAGGCTCGAGTCCCGCACCCAGTCGGTGCAGTTGATCGGTGTTCCAACTGATGTTGAGCACGCCGTCGAGCGCCTTGACGTCGACGAACCTGCCCAGCACGCGGCGCATCCCGTAACGCAGCTCTCGCGTCGGCAGCACCTCTATCCGGTCGGACAGGATGGCGGCCGCGGCGTCGGGGGTTGTCACCGTCGGACGGGCGAGCCCGACCACATCGCAGTCACCGGCGCGCAGCGCTTCTTGGATGGCTCGCGTGACCGGAATCCGCCCGTGACCGCCAGCGGCACATCGCCTGCCAGTTGCCGCACCGTGCGGGCATAGTCGAGGAAGTAGGCTTCGCGGGCGCGGGTACTGGCCGCGGCGGAGCCCGACATGGCCGGCGATTCGTAGTTGCCGCCGCTGATCTCGATCATGTCGAGGCCTTCGCCGGCCAGGGCCGCGACCACGTCGCGTGACTCGTCCTCGCTGAATCCACCGCGTTGAAAGTCCGCCGAGTTGAGTTTCACGCTCACTGCGAAGCCAGGGGATACCCGAGCGCGGATGCGGCGGACGATCTCGAGGAGGAATCGCATCCGTCGTCGTGGGTCGCCGCCCCAGTCGTCGTCACGGAGGTTGGTCAGCGGTGAGAGGAACTGTGTCACGAGGTAGCCGTGCGCGCCGTGCACCTGGACGCCGTCGAATCCGGCCGTCTCGCACACTGCGGCCGCCGTCACGAATCGTTCGATGATGTCCTCGATCTCGGGTGACGTCAGTTCGCGCGGTGTCGGCGAACCGGGGAGACTCATCGGCACGGCACTCGGCGCCACCGGAATGTGGCCCACCGCGAGGGGGTTGGACTGGCGGCCCGGGTGATTGAGCTGGACCCAGATCGGTACGCCGGCATCGTGAGAGGACTTGGCCCACAACGTCAGTGCGTCGAGATCACGGTCGTCCTCGATCACCACGTTGTCGGGCTCACCCAACTGAGTGCGATCGACCATCACGTTGCCCGTGACCAGCAACCCGTACCCGCCCTGACTCCACGTGCGGTAGAGCCGCTCGAAGGCGGGTGCTGGGCGAGTTTCCCGAGTCGGCGAGCGCTTCGCTCATCGCGGCTTTCATGATCCGGTTCGGCAGCACCTGCCCGCAGGGCAGCTGTAGGGGATCGTGCAGAGAAGTCATCGGGGTGGTCTTCCTACCTGTAGATGCTATTGGCGTATGACTGTAATATTATGACTGTAAGTTAATCGGATATGATTAGCAAGGACGACTTTCAGGCGACGACGGAGGGCGCGAGCTGTGGCGAGGTACGACGCAGGGCACAAAGCCGGAACGCGGCGGCGAATCATCGAAACCGCCGGCCGACGTTTCAAGCAGGACGGCATCGACGGTTCAGGTGTCGCCGCGCTCATGACTGACGCGGGGCTGACCAACGGCGCGTTCTATGCGCACTTCGAGTCCAAGGACGATCTCGTCGCCAACGTGGTCGCCGACCAACTGGCCACCCAGCGTGCCGTCCTCGCCTCGCTACCCGAGGGCCGGGCGGCACTGGAGGATTTCGTGCGCGACTACCTCGCGCCACATCATCGCGATAATCCGAGCACGGGCTGCCCGTCGGCTGCCCTGCTCGATGAGATCGGCCGCTGCGACGACGCCATTCGGGATTCCTACACCGAGGGAATGCAATCCATCGTCGACGTGATTGCGACGCACCTGTCTCCACACGACCCGTCCGCCGCTCGCACAACGGCGCTGGGGCTGTTCACCGTCCTCGTCGCCACCATGCAACTCGCGCGCGCCGTATCCGATCGGGAACTCTCCGACGACTTACTCGAATCAGGCATTCGCAATGCACAGATCCTGCTGGACCCTTGGTGAGTGTTCCTGGCTGCTCGGTCGAACAGCTGGCATGACGGTTTGCATTCTTTCTATAACGAAGTTATATTCCTCCGATGCGTAACAAACTGGCAGGTCGAAGAGTGGTTATCACCGGAGCGGCACGTGGCATCGGGGAGAAGGTCGCACGTGTTGCCGCCGCCCGTGGTGCTCGGCTGGCGCTGATCGGACTGGAGCCCGATCGGTTGCGTGCCCTCGCCGACGACCTGGGCCCCGCCGCATCGTGGTGGGAGGCCGATGTGCGCGACGGCGCTGCTCTGCGGTCGGCGATCGATGGTTGCGCCGAGACGATGGGTGGTATCGACATCGTCGTTGCCAATGCTGGGGTCGTGGCCTATGGGACGGTGCGCCAGATGGACGCGGCGTCGTTTGAGCGAGTAGTGGACATCAACCTGAACGGTGTGTTCCGCACCCTCAAGTACGCGACGCCGCATCTGGAGCGCAGTCGCGGTCATGTGACGGTCGTGGCGTCGGCGATATCGTTCACGCCGCTGGCTGGTATGGCCTCATACGCCGCAAGCAAGGCCGGGGTCGAAATGCTCGCCCTGGCCTATCGCCAGGAGGTGGCGCACCTCGGTGTCACGGTCGGGCTTGTGCATCCCTCATGGATCGACACCGACCTCATTCGAGGCGCCGAGGCGGACATTCCCTCCTTTCAGGAGTTGCGCGCACGGCTGCCATATCCCGGCAACGTCACGACCAGTGTCGACCGGACAGCCGTCGCGATAGTCGACGGACTCATGCGCCGTCGCAGCCGCGTTTATGTCCCGCGCGCCGTCGTCGTGGCCAACTGGGCGAAGGCGGCCGTGAACTCGCCGGCGGCATGGCCCTGGATGAGGCGCTTCGCGGCCCAGGTGGTCCCTACCCTCGAGCGTGAGGTTGAGGCATTGGGCAGGCACGACCAACTCTTGCCCAGTGTCGGCAATCCCACCGCCGAGATCACGTCGTCCTATACGCCCGCCTGACTTTCGCCAGGCCGCGCGATCGAGGTATAAATGCGCGCAGCCGCCTCGTGCGAGGCTTGGGCACGCTCACGCGTATCGCCCAGTCCCACAGAAAGATTCACGCCCATTGGCAGCAGGATCTGCCTGACCGGCTCGTCAAATTCGACGAAGGTGTCCGCCAGCTCGAGGGTGATGAAGCCGTGCACGAAACTCCACAACTGGGCAGCTACAACGTCGGGATCCTGTTGTCTGATCCTGCCCGAGCTCACCAACCGAGCACACGCTTGTGCCACGTGAGCGTAAGCACCTCGGAACGCCGGCGACCGACCACTCAAACGAACTCCTGAATCCGCCACCGGTCGGTAGGTCGCACGAGTGGATAGCCCAAACATCAGGTCATACAGGTGGGGGTTCTCGCGGGCAACCCGCCGACACGTCAACGCCTGGACAGCCAGATCCGCGATCGGATCCTCCGTCACGGGCAACTGGGAAAACGCCCTGTCGAGCTCCTTGAACCCTCGGTCGATCACCGCACGCGTGAGCTCAGGAATCCCGCCGAAGTAGTGGTACACCAACATCGTCGAGAGCCCACTCGCGGCAGCCACCGTACGCGCCTTGATGGCGGAAGGCCCCTGCTCGGCGAGCAGACTGATCGTGGCCGTAATGAGCCGCTCCGGCGCACTCTCCGCTGTCTCCTCATCTGACATGTTCGGCATGGTCTCACCTCATTTCTCAGCGCAGTCCCGAGGGAAGTCGAACTGGTCCTTGCCAGACTAGTATAACTTCGTTATATTAATCTGTAACTTCGTTATAGGACCGTTCCGACGAGAGGACACACCGATGACTGGCCACTTCGAGATAGACGACCACGGAGCTGTGCTGACCGTGCGGGTCGACGGCGGCCAACACAGCCTGTTCGGCCTGGACATCGCCAACCAGCTCGACGAGTTGGTGGACCGCGTCGACCGCGATCCAAGCGTGCATGCCGTCGTGTTCACCGGGGCGCGTCCCGGCCGGTTCGTCAGCCATGCTGACGTGCGGTGGCTGCAAGAAGAGGGCGCTGCGGTCCCGGAGTTGGGCCGACGCGGCGCCTCCGCTGTCGCACGCGTCGCCCGACGCGCAGCCCGCGTCCCGGAGCCGGTGGTGCGCAGGACGCCGCTGCGGGGAGCCGTCCAGCTTGACCGCTTGCACGCGACGTTCATGCGGATGAACGCCAGCGGCGTCATCTTCATCGCCGCACTCAACGGTTCCGCGCTGGGCCTGGGCGCGGAATTCGCCTGGGCGTGCGATCTGCGTGTCATGGCCGATGGGGAGTTTTTCATCGGCCAGCCGGAAATACTCCTGGGAATCAATCCAGGCGGTGGCGGGACCCAGCGACTGACCCGACTGATCGGCACCCACCGATCCTTGGTCGCCATCCTCGAGGGCAAGCCGTTCACGCCCGCGCAGGCGCTGGCCAACGGGGCCGTCGACGAGGTCGTGGCGCCGGACGACGTCGTCACGCGGGCGAACGAACTTGCCGAACATTTCGGCAAGCGGACCAAAGGGGCAGTCGCGGCCGTCAAGCGGTCGGTGTACTTCGGCGGCTCGATGTCGCTGTCGGAAGGCTTGCACGTCGAGCGCACCGAATTCCTGCAAACCGATCAGTCCGATGTCGGTCAGAAACTGATGCGCGACTATCTCGCGACCACGGAGGCCACCGGCGAACTACCTCTCTACCGAGCGGGCACCTACGCCCAAGCGCTCGAGTCGGGCCAGGTGTCCAGGCTCGGCTCGACAAACGGGGCGGTGAGCCGGTAATGAACACTTCACAGCCGTATACCCGTCACGATGTCTCGTTCAGTTCCGGCGAGGACACCTGTGCCGCATGGCTTTACCTGCCCACCGGAGTCACCGCGCCGCCCGTGGTCATCCTCGGGCACGGCCTTGGCGCCACCCGCGAGATGCGCTTGGACGCCTTCGCCGAGCGGTTCGCACAGGCCGGTATCGCCGCCTTGGCCTTCACCTATAGGCACTTCGGCGACAGCGGCGGCTACCCCCGCCAGCTCCTGTCGATCAAGCGACAGCTCGCCGACTGGGATGCGGCCATCGCCTACGTTGAGGAACCGTCGCGACGTCGACGGAACCCGAATTGCCGTCTGGGGCAGCTCCTTTGGCGGCGGTCACGCCATCACCGTCGCCGCACGCCACCCCGAACTGAAAGCGGCGGTGGCCCAATGCCCATTCACCGACGGTTTGGCCTCCGCACTCGCGTTGGGCCCGTCTGAATCTCTCAAGGTGTTGCCCACTGTTGCAAAGGATTTAGCTTCTATGCTCGGCCGCCGGGCGCCCACGATGATTCCCCTCGCCGGCCCCCCGGTTCACTCGCGTTGATGAATGCCCCAGACGCCCTTCCCGGCTACCAGGCGCTGCTGCCGCCCGACACGACCTTCCGGAACGAAGTAGCGGCGCGGGTCGCTCCGACCATCATGGCCTACCGGCCCGGGCGCGCGGCGAAGAAGATCAAATTCCCAATCCTGTTCTGCGTCAGCAACACCGACAGCGTAACGCCACCGGCCCAAACCCTGCGATACGCGCGCACGGCACCGCGGGGGGAGATCAGACGGTACGAAGCCGGCCATTTCGACTTCTACCTGGGCGAGGCCTTCGAAGCACTGGTGCACGACCAGGTCGAGTTTCTCACCCGTCAACTGCAGCCGGCGGGAGCAATCGTGTGATGTCCGAACAAACTGGCACCTTGGGCGGACGCTGTGGATCCCGCAGCGCTGCAAGCACCTTGCAGACGCAAGCTCAGCGGCTACAAACGACCAACTTCGATCCACGTCGTGGACGCCATCGCCAACAGCCCGGTTGGCAAGGTCGACAAGGCCTCCTTGCGGGCATCCCACGCGGCGGTGCATCGCTCATAACTATTAGGAGAACCACGTGAACGACACCACCCATGCCATCAACCAGAAACGAGCTCGGCGGAGGCAAACGATGAAAGGATTCGTTGTCAGTCGGTATGGGAAAGAGAACAGTGTTGAGGCTGTTGAACTTCCCGAGCCCGAACTGGGGGACGGTGACGTCTTGGTCGAGATTCACGCTGCCAGCGTCAATCCCTTGGATCTCAAGATTAGAAATGGCGAGCTCAAGCCCCTTCTGCCGTACAAGTTGCCGCTGCTGCTGGGCAACGATCTCGCTGGCATTGTCATTAAGGCCGGACCAAATGTTCAGCGATTCAAGCCGGGTGACGAAGTCTACGCGAGACCCGATAAAGACAGGATTGGCGCTTTCGCGGAGTTGATCGCCATCAGTGAAAATGACGTCGCGAAAAAGCCGCACGGACTGGACATGGAGCAAGCAGCTTCGGTACCTCTGGTCGGACTGACCGCTTGGCAAGCGCTGGTAGAAAAAGCGCGGCTGCAACCAGGGCAGAAGGTGCTCATCCATGCCGGTTCCGGAGGTGTTGGAACGATCGCAATTCAACTGGCAAAGCATCTTGGGGCCACTGTCGCCACCACCACGAGCACCGCGAACGTTGAATGGGTGAAGCGCCTCGGAGCCGATGTAGTCATCGACTACAGGAGTAATGATTTCGAAACCGTTCTTCATGATTACGACGTGGTCATTGACACCCAGGGCGGCCAGACACTCGAAAAGTCCCTTCGGGTGCTCAAACCCGGCGGCAAAGTCATCTCGGTGGCCGGGCCGCCTGAGCCAAATTTTGCCAAAGAATTCGGGGCTGACTGGCTTTTGATACAAGCGATGCGTGTTCTTAGCTTTAATGTCAGGCGGAAAGCCAAACGTCGTGGAGTGACTTACTCTTTTTTATTCATGAAGGCAAGCGGGGACCAATTACGCGAGCTTGGCTCACTCATCGATTCTGGTGCTATTCGTCCCGTTGTAGACCGGGTCTTTCCATTCCAATCGACCATGGAAGCCCTGGCCTACGTCGAAAAGGGGCGCGCAAAGGGCAAGGTGGTCGTAAAAGTCAAGTGACAACCTCTCGACGCGTAACACTTCACTGTGCTCACCCACGTATCCGCAAGCCCGCGCATCGAGGGGAAAAGGCGACAGCGACTCCGTGGGCGCACCGAATAGCTCAGCACTAGCGAGGCGCACCGCCGGCAGCTGCCTGGATTCGCTTCGGGACATCACCCCTACACCCATCCGGCGCTGGCCCAGCGGCGCCGGCCGGGTGGCTCCGGCTTCCAGCCAGGGCCGGCGGCGGCCTGTTGATGCCATCAACACCTCTCGCGCATGCGCAGGTCGTTTCGCGTCGTTTCGCGTAGTTTCGCGTAGCCAAATTCAGCATCTCCGCAGGTCAGCAAGATTTTTGCGACGGGTTCGATTCCCGGCAGCTCCACAACAAGGGCCGCAGAGATGCGGCCCGTTTTCGTGTCAACATCTCATCAACATTTGTTGGCTAAAGCCAGCCCGCAACGGCCGCCGTCAGGACTGACGCGCCACGATCACCGGGATCTTGGCCCTGTTGACCACCGCCGCACCGACGGATCCCAGCAACTTGCCACGGAACCTGCTGCAGCCGTGGCTGCCGACCACCATCAGTTGCGCCTGTTTGGACGCCTCGATCAGCCAACGTGCCGGATCACCAATTTCGATTCTGCGACGGATCCCCACGTCGGGATAGCGTTCGTGCCAACCCGCCAGCCTTTCAGCGAGCGTCTCCTCCTCCTCGGACAGCTGAGCGTCCCATTTGGAGTCTTGGTACAACCCCTTGGAGCCGGAAACCCGGGGATCAGTCCAGGCGTGCAAAGCCATTATGCCGACACCTCGTCGGGAGGCTTCCTCAAACGCAATAGCAGTCGCCGCTTCGGATGCCGGTGAGCCGTCGATGCCCACCAGCACCGGCGCCCGTGCGGCATTGCGGATCATGGCTTCGTCGTCGTGGATCACGGCGACTGGGCAATGCGCGTGGTAAACCAATGCCGAACTCACCGAGCCCAGAAAGCTGCGGTCCAACACCCCGCCATGTCCCCGGTAGCCGACTACGACCATCTCCACCTCTGTGGAGACGCCGACAAGCGTCGGGACGGTGGCCGAATGAAACACCTTGCTATCGATCTGCACTGGACCGCACTCACCAGTGCTCTCCTTGGCGATCTTGATCGCCGACTCGATGAAATCGCGTGCCCGCTGTTCCTGCCATTGCCTGGAGCCGGCCAGCGCGGCGACCTCGAACCACTCCGGTAAGGGGGCGTCGACGACATGGGCCAGAGTCAGCGGCACATTCCGCAGCGCTGCATCACGGGCCGCCCACCGGACGGCACCCAGTGCCGCTGCCGAGCCATCAACGCCTACCAAGATCGCGCCACGTGGTGCTTGCCACATTTCAGTTCTTTTCTGGTCGCCTATTCACCCACCCGCAGGATCACTCAGGGAGGCCGTGACTGTCAGGGCCGAAGAGATGCAAGCCGAAGGACCAAAGGCACCGACTGAAGCGCCGAACGTACTCTGGCCGACGCGGCGGCACTTGAGGCCACAAGGACATGTAGTGAACGCCGCTGCGACGCAAACACCGGCGCGCGTGTCCTGGGTCTGCTCAACGCGGGCGCTTTACGAACCATCCCGTTGGACTCTTGCGACGAGCGCGTCCTTCGTACCCGGTCCCCGCCAAGTCGAGTTTGCCCACCGATGTGAAGTGCCATTGGCGCGGCCCCCAGCAAACCTCGCGGCACTGCTGGACGTAGCTGGCTTGACGTCGATGAGCCCTGCGCTGTCGGGGTCGAAGATCGAAGATTGACGTGGTGCGCCAGTTCGTTGACGTGTCGCCGGCCGTGCGCCGGTAGCGGTGAACCGTCTTTTTCGCTACGCCTGCGCCTTCGACGAGTTCGGCCCTCCTGCCCGCCCGGTCGCTGGGCTCTCCCCGTTGGACCGCACGGAGGCGTGCTGCCTCTTGCGTGGCGGGATGGGAGCGGGCACCGGGTCGAACGCGGCGGGATCATCCAGGTACTCGCGGAAGATGCGGGCCATCGTCGCCGCCTGGTAGCCATCGACGAACCGGTGGTCCAGATTGATCGTCAGGGGCAGTACGGGGCGAACGACGGATTGACCGTCTCGAGCCAACACCTTGTCGGTCACAGCCCCCAGCAGGATCGTGATGGGCACGTGGCAGAACGGCGGCACCGGGGCAGAGGCCGAGTCGAGGCCGTAGGTCCCCACGTTGCTGACGAGTACCGAGCCGTACGGGCGGGCCTCGAGCCCGACGAAAGGAAGAGGCAACTGCAGGCTCTCGGTGACGAATCCGACGCCCGCCATCAGCGGGCGAAGCAGCAACGGCGGCAGCCCCTTGACAATGGCCTTCATCTGCTTGAACTGTGGGTCCTTGTCATGGCGGATGCGGCCGGCACGATCGGCCAGCTCCTTGGCGATCACCCAGGGCGGCTTCTCATTGACGCGACGGACAACGGTGCCCGATAGATCGGTCCTGGCTGCCTCGACTCCAGCTACCGGATCTGTCCGAAGCGATACCACGAAGAAGCAGTCGACGGTGGGGGACGGCAGGAAGCTGCCAAACACGACCCGGCCGTTGAGCCCCGGCAGGGCTTCGACGACCTTGCCGGCGGCCCGACCCACGAGGTCCACCGGGGTGATGTGCTGGCCAGTGGCATGGCGGACTTGGTCGATGTACTCGAGCAAGTGAGGGGCTTCGATGTCAATCGTGGCCGAAATCGTCGGGTCTGTCCTGGGACGCCAGGTAGCCATGGCGATCTTCCGCCAGACGGAGAACGGGATGGCTGACGTGGCCTTGGTCATCGGAAACACCTCTCCTCAGGACGCAACAAAACGGACTCAAAAACCCGGTGCGCGGCTATGTGATGCTGATTCTTCGACCAGAGCCCGCGCACGGCCAGAGGACAAGGTCACTTTGGTGCCGGCGCAATAGCAAAGAACGCCTATCGACACCCCGCCTCGACCATCGTTTCGTTGCCGACGACCTTCGCGACGTGGGGGCGTCCGTTAGCAGCGGGGGAGACGGCTTCGGCGTGTTGACGGCGTCAACACCTTTCGCGTCTCCGCAGGTCGTTTAGCGTCGTTTCGCGTCGGCAAATTCAGCGTTTCTGCAGGTCAGCAGGCTTTTTGCGCTGGGTTCGATTCCCGGCCGCTCCACCAAAGAACACGCAAAGCCACTCGATTCCCGGTGAGCTGAACGTTCGGCCTTCGTTGCGTGTCCGCGCTCAGATGGCCGCAGCATCACGCGGATCGTTTCCCTCCGGATTCCTGTGCATCAGGGGTGATCGAGAGGGTTGGCGGAGACCAGCGCGGTGAAGCCGAGTTTGTGTAGCAGAGC
This sequence comes from uncultured Actinomycetota bacterium, assembly GCA_963840045.1. GTDB lineage: Bacteria > Actinomycetota > Actinomycetes > Mycobacteriales > Mycobacteriaceae > Mycobacterium. The sequence continues at coordinate 412,180 of CAWIXL010000004.1, forward strand.
GGCCCGGGAGTGCGGTCGCTGCCGGGCCTGACGCTTCGTATCTGTGAGCAGCAGCTCGCCCGAGCCCGCGCGCGGCCAACGAGCGACGATGTCAGCCACGGGCTCCGGCGGCAGTTGCTCCAGGCGCCGTCCGACGACATCGAGCATGACGCCTTTGCTGAGCAGCGTGGCCACCGGCCCGTAGCGCACGGGCACGTCGATGTTGAGATGCAGCGAGATCGCTTCAGCCACGGTGTCTGCACGGGTCGCGGGGTGCCCGTGCGCAGAAACCACCGCATGAGCGGCACGCGCTCCCTCCACCGCAAAGCACTTCGCAGTCGCGTCGCGGCCGTCGTAGGTTTCGGTGAGCCCCAGGTCGTGTAGGACGCAGGCAACGTAGAGCAGTTCCTCGTCGTGGGCCACGCGATCACGCTGGGCGAACAGTTCGGCGAACGCCCATGTACGCAGGCAGTGCCGGTAGAGCACGGGGCTTGACAGCTCGCGGACGCGGTCCTCGGCTGCACGCGCGAGCGCTGTATCGGGCGCGATCGGCATCGTCGACGACGTGCCGTCCGGAATGAGGCCGCGACGCCACGGGCCGGGAAGGTTCGATAGCCGGGCGAGCACGCCTTGTCGGACCAGCTCGGCGCGATCGGCCCGGCCGAGACGGCCGCCGGTCTTCTGAGCCCAGGCCCAGCTTCCGACCGCGCTCATGGCCGATCATCGCGCTGAAGGGAGGGGACCGCGGGGCGGGTGGCGTTCATGGTCGCCATTCCTACAGCGGCGAGCGAGGACCGACCAGGGGTTGGCCGGATACGAGGGATATATGTCCTTGCGGACATGCCGCGTCCACGATCAACATGGTTGCGTGGCACCCTCCAAGCGCCGAGTCGTGCTCGTCGCGTTTGACGGCATGCAGCTCCTCGACATCGTCGGCCCAGCGGAGATGTTCGATGCTGCTACCCAGGTGCTCGGCGGCCAGCAGGGTTACGAGCTGGTGATCGCCACGCCCGACGGCAGCCCGGTTCGCGGGTCAGGGGCGATGAAACTCCTCGCCGACACCGCACTCGACAACGTCCAGGCGGGCCGCGTCGACACGATGATCGTCGGCGGCGGGATGCGCTTCGACGACGCCGTCGGCGACCCGCGGCTCGCTGACGGGCTGCAGCGTGTCTCCGCCGGCGCCCGACGAACCTGCTCGGTGTGCACCGGTGCGTTCCTGCTGGCTAACTTGGGGCTCCTGGACGGCAAGGCCGCGACGACCCACTGGGCGTTTTGCGCCGAACTGGCCCGCCGTCACCCGCACGTCTCTGTGCGCCCCAACCGGATCTTCGTTCGTGACGGCGCAACGGTGACGTCCGCGGGCGTCACCGCGGGCATGGACCTCGCCCTCGCCCTGATCCAGGAGGATCACGGACGCGAAGTCGCTCGCGCTGTCGCACGCTGGACGGTCATGTTCCTGCAGCGGCCAGGAGGCCAGTCGCAGTTCTCCCAACGCCTGGCCCTGCCCAGCGGCGTCGGCTCCCCAATCCGCCAGATCGTCGACGCCGTCGTCGCGGACCCCGCCGCTGATCATCGCCTCGCCGAGCTCGCCAAGCGCGCCGCGATGTCCGAACGGCACCTTCGACGCATCTTCGCCGAGCAGACCAAAACGACCCCGGCAGCGTTCGTCGAACGCATCCGGGTGGAGGCCGCAAGCGACCAGCTCGAGAGCACCACGTGGGCGGTCGAGGCGATCGCGACCTCCTGCGGCTTCGGCAGCCCCGAAACGATGCGCCGCGCCTTCCTGCGAGTCCTCGGCGTCGGACCGTCCGACTACCGGGCACGATTCCGCTCAACTGAGAACCAGGAGCTGACCGCATGACGACCGCCGACGCACCAACCACATCCGTCCCACACCTCTGGCGCTCACCCCTACTAGGTCTGGTCAAAGAGATTCATCTCGCCGCGGGCGATCTGGAGTACTTCGAGCGTGGCGAAGGACCAGTGCTGGTCTTCGCCCACGGTTGGCTCGCCAACGCCAACCTCTGGCGCGACGTCGTCGACCATCTCGCCGACCGTTTCCGCTGCATCACATTGGATTTGCCGCTCGGATCCCACCGGCGTCCCATGCGTGGCGACGCCGACCTCAGCCCGACGGGCTGCGGGGAGCTAATCGCCCAGGCCCTCACCGCTCTGCGGCTGCGCGAGGTGACGCTCATCGGCAACGACTCCGGCGGCGCCTACTCCCAGATCGCGACCGCTGCACACCCAGATCGAATCGCTCGCCTGGTGCTGAACTCGTGCGAGACACCCTACGACGAGTTTCCGCCACCACCGTTCGACGGCCTACCCGCCGTCGCCGTGGACCCCGCCACCCTCGGCCAGCTCTTCGAGGGGCTGCGCGACCGCGCCATCCGCGCGACACCACCCGCCTATGGGCTGCTGATCAAACACCCCATCGACGACCTCGTCTCCGATTCCTACGCCCTACCCTGCGTCACCGACCCTGGCATCCTCCGCGACACCAGCAAGGTGATGTCCAGCGCGAGCTCCGGCCCAGTACACGAGGCCGGTCGAGTCTTGCTCGCCGCCTTCGATCGCCCCGTGCTCTTCGCATGGGGACCCGAAGACCAAGTCTTCCCACCCGCCAACGCTCGCCGCTACGCCGACGAACTAGCCGACGGTCGCGTTTCGTTGATCCCCGACGCCTACAGCTTTACCCCCGAAGACCAGCCACAACAGCTCGCGACGGCGATCGCCCGATTCTGCGGCCGCGCGGACTGACAGAGACGCCCGATGGCGACCTACTCGAGGAGCACGAAATGAACGCCCACGACATGCTGATGGACCGCAACCGGGACTACGCCGCCGCCTACCGCGGTGGCCGGCCCGCCCTCGAGCCCAAGCTGCGGACCTTGGTCCTCTGTTGCGCTGATCATCGAGCCGACCCCGCCCACGTTCTCGGTCTTGAACCCAACGAAGCCATCGTTTTGCGTAACCCCGGGGGACGGCTGACCCAAGGGGTTCTCCATGAGCTCGCGGTATTGGCCACCATAGGCGCGCGCGAGGGCGTCGCCGTCGCGTTCGAGCTCGTCCTGATGCAACACACTGACTGCGGCATGTCACACCTGTCAGCGATAGACCATGCCGACCTGCTCGCCACCATGTTCGGTATCGACCCCACCGACGTCGCCGCGAGGCACATCGACGACCCGACCAAGGCTGTGGCCACCGATGTGGAGCTCCTGCGATCCAACCTGCTAATGCCCCGCGATCTCGTCGTCAGCGGACTCGTTTACGACGTCGACACCGGTAACGTTGAAACCATCATCGCGCCCGCACCCCTGCGTTCCTGAAGATGGCGACGCTGCGGCCATTACAACGGCGGGTTGTCGGGTTTCTTATCCCGCTATTGCGACACATGGACGGGCGGCGCTCGCATTCGGGACGATGTTTTCGATAAGGCAGCGCTACGGGCCTCGTCGCTTCGTAGAGTCAGCATTATGTGCGCAGCCGCGTGGTATGCGGTCGCGCACGGCGGCTCGTTCGAAGCCTGTCAGGAGGTGCACCCGTGACGACCGACGCGGTCCGCCGGCTTAAAGCAGACCTCGCCCGCTTCAGCTACCTCGCCGACGAGGGTCTGGCCACTGCCATTCATCTCGCCATGCGGCTACGGCGCCCGTTGCTGCTTGAGGGTGAGGCCGGGGCGGGCAAAACCGAGGTTGCCAAAACCTTGGCGCGCTGGTCCGGCGCCAAGCTGTTGCGCCTGCAGTGCTACGAAGGCATCGACGTGTCGCAGGCGGTCTATGAATGGGATTACGCCCGCCAGCTGCTGCACCTGAAGGCCGCGGAAACCGGTGGCGCAGACGCTGTGGCGGCCGCTGAAGATGAACTCTTCTCCGAGCGATTCCTCGTTCGGCGACCACTCCTGCAAGCCCTCGACAACCGCGAGGGTCCCCCGCCGGTGCTACTCATCGACGAAATCGACCGTGCCGATGACGAGTTTGAGGCGTTCCTTCTAGAGATCTTGTCTGATTTCGCGGTGACGGTACCGGAGCTCGGAACGTTCGTGGCCGAGGTGCCGCCGATAGTGATCCTGACCTCCAATCGCACCCGCGACCTGCACGACGCCCTCAAACGGCGCTGCCTCTATCACTGGGTCGACCATCCCAGCCTCGACAGAGAAGTGGCCATCGTGCGGCTGCGCGTGCCCGAGGCAAGCGAACGGCTGGCACGGCGGGTCGCGGCCGCCGTCGAGGCGTTGCGGGAACTCGACCTCTATAAGCCCCCAGGAGTGGCCGAAACGATCGATTGGGCCCGAGCGCTGGCTGAACTGGGCGAGCCGGAATTGGCCCACATTGAGATCGAGCACACCCTCGGCTGGGTGCTGAAGTATCGCGAAGACATCGAAAAGGCAAGGGCGGCAGGGCTCGACACCTTGGTGCGGGTGGCCGACGACGATGTATGACAGCGCGGACCGGCTTGCGGTGATCTTCGCACGCCGCCTGCGCGCCGAGGAAATGGCCGTTCCCACCGGCTCGGTCGCGCTCTTCGTGTCGGCGCTGAGCGAGCTTGACCCGGCTGACCGTGACAGCTTGTACTGGGCGGGGCGTGCTGTTCTGGTCAAGCGGCCGGAGGACATCGATACCTTCGATCGCGTATTTCGTTCGGTCTGGCTCCGCCAACCGCCGGATGCCCGTCTCGCCGCGATAGCCGCAGAGGAGAGGGTCAGCGTCGACGACTACCCAGAGCTGCAGACCGAAGACGACGCTGAGCACCCGAGCCGAGCACCCACGACGGTCGTACGCTACAGCCCGGTAGAGGTTCTGCGCAGCAAGGACTTTGGCGAATACACCGCCGCAGACTTTGCCGATGCGCAGCGGTTGATGGCCGATCTTCGTGCAACAGCGGCGATGCGACGCAGCAGGCGGCGGCGGCCCGCCAAGCGGCGGCACCGGCAGCCCGACATCCGCGCCACTGTGCGCCGCGCGTTGCGCACCGGTGGAGAGCCCATCCGCCGAGCCTGGCACGCGCCGACCCTGCAACCCCGCAGGCTTGTTTTGTTATGTGATGTCAGCGGCTCGATGGACCCCTACTCCCGGGCGCTACTGCGGTTCATGCATGCGGCGGTGGCCGGCCGCCGTCGCGTGGAGGCCTTCACCATCGGAACACGCCTGACCCGGCTGACGCGGGAGCTGGTGTCCCGCGACCCCGATCAAGCGCTGCGTCGCGCCGGCGCGGTGGTGCCCGACTGGTCCGGGGGCACTCGGCTTGGGGACACTTTGCGCGACTACAACGATGAGTGGGGGATGCAGGGCATGTCTCGTGGCGCCGTGGTAGTCATCCTCTCTGATGGCTGGGAGCGGGGCGACCCGGCCGTGATCGCCGATCAAATGGCGCGGCTGTCGCGCGTGGCTCACAAGGTGGTGTGGGTCAACCCTCTCAAGGCGTCGCCTGGTTACGCCCCCCTGGCCCGCGGTATGGCCGCAGCGTTGCCGTACGTCGACGAATTCATCGACGGTCACAACCTGCATGCATTGGACGATCTGATTCAGGTCATCTCGAGATGACTGCCATGCCCAGGCGTCTAGGCGTGCAGAACCTGCTCGATGAGGTCAACCGCATGCCGGTCGTTGACTCGGGCGCGCGTGCGGAATTGGACCGAGATAAGCGCGCGTCGGTACAGGCGGAGCGTCGCAACCAGAATGCACATGAAAGACTAAGTCTCACAAGAGATTTCGCTTGCGAGCGACTGTCCGCGAGACGGCCGTTGGTAATCACGCTGCGTGACTGCTGGTTTCTAATCAATCGGTGGCGCGGCCGCGAGCGGGACGGCCGGCTTCAGCGCTGGCCGTCTATCGGTCGGGCCGACTCGGCTCAAATTAGTGCCCACTGTCACCGCGGGTGTTGATGAGGGGTTGCGGAGGTCTTGGGGTCGCGGGTCGCCGGCGGTGCGAGTTCGGTTGCCGGCCCCGCTGTCCACGACGCGGTAGGTGGCGGGTAATGTGAACGAATTTCTTTTGGCCCCAATGTGTTTGAGCTTCGACACCTTGATGGTAGTGACCGGCCCCAGTAACCAAGCTAGTTGTTTGTCGGTGGTGGTTGGGGTTGGAAGGGTTCATACCACCACCAGTCGGCGCGCTCGCCGGTAGGTCCCGGGCACGGCGACACCCTGGGCAGGGGTTGAGTTGGTGGGCGCGCCAGCGATCCCGGTCTCAGTATTCGGCCGGCGTTGTCGGTGACGATGAGAGCGCCTGCGGGTCCGGTGATAGTGATGACGCCACGATGGTGCAACCGGTGATGATAAGGGCATAGCAGCACCAGATTGGCCAACTCCGTGGGGCCGCCGTCTTCCCAGTGCCGGATGTGATGGGCGTGCAGACCACGGGTGGCACCACAGCCAGGAACCGCGCACATGCGGTCGCGATGCTCCAGCGCGCGGCGAAGCCGCCGGTTGATCAGGCGGGTCGCCCGGCTGGCACCAATGATCTCGCCGTGACGTTCGAACCAGACCTCACACGTGGCATCACACGTCAGGTATCGGCGTTCGGCGTCGGTGAGGAGCGGACCCAGATGCAGTGCCGCAGCGCGCTGCTCAACGTCGACATGCACCACCACGGTGGTGTGCTGTCCGTGGGGCCGGCGGGTGGCCTCGGCGTCCCATCCAGCCTCGACCAGGCGCATAAACGCCTCGGCGGTGGTAGGCAACGGGGGCCGCTGATCTGAAGCGCCCTTGCCATTGCCGTGATCGCGCTTCCACTCGGCGATCAGCGCATCACGATGAGACTGCACGGCGGCATCGAACTTTGCGGCGTCATGGTGGGGAAGTGTGATCCGGTAGCAGCTGCCCTTCTCGTTGGTGGTCGTGGTGATCGAGCGCTCGGGCTCGGTCCCAGGTTCGGGTTCGGGTCGCGGTTCCAGCTTGACCGCGGTGCGCAGCTGATTGACCGTGGCGCAGCGCGCCAGCTGTGCGTAGTGCTCATCGGATCCCTCGCCGGCCCGCGCCGCGATGACGCCGACCTGATCCAGCGACAGCCGGCCCTCTCGCATGCCTTGGACGCAGCGTGGGAACTCCGTCAGCCGGCTCGCGATGGTGGTGATTGTGTGGGCGTTTGCCGGCGCGCAACCGGTCTTCCACGCCACCAACGCCGGCACCGACCGGGCGCCGGTGATCCCGCACAATTGGTCGCGATCTATCTCGGCGACGATCTCAACGATGCGCCCATCAATCGCGTTGCGCTGACCGGTCAGCTCCGCCAGCTCCTCGAACAGCACCTCAAGACGCTCGCTAGGATTCACCACGACGGCGCCAGCGGATGCGGTCGAAGACATGCCGTCATCATCGCAGCCACCTACGACAAATCCGGGCCGCCCGATCCCCGCTGTGAATGTAGTGCGCAGATCCCCTCAGCCCCCGCACGGAAAGCAACAAGTCAACCCGCTGCGACTACCGCGAATCCCGATTCGTGAGCCAAGTCAGGTATCTCCCTCGATCGGTGGCGCGGCCGCGAGCGGGCCAGCTAGCTTCAGCCCTCGCCGTCTCGGTCGGTGCGTTCGGGGATGACGCCTGCGAGCTCGAGGATCCTGGTCGGCGGGAGGTGCTGTTCGGTGATCCGGACGCCGAGGTCGGCGAGGGCATCCTCCACCGCATTGGTGATCGCCGCCGGTGCGCCGATCATGCCCCCTTCGCCGACGCCTCGATAGTTGTAGGCGATGTCCGTCGGCGTCTCGATGTGGTGGATCTCGATCTCGGGGATCTCCATCGTGGTCGGGATCAGGTAGTCCATGAACGTCCCCGACCGGGGCTGCCCGTCCTCCCCGTACGTGATCTTCTCGTAGAGCACGGCACCCACGCCCTGCGCGACGCCACCGCGGATCTGGCCTTCGACGATGGCCGGGTTGATCATCTCGCCGCAGTCCTCCACGACCGCGTAGCGAGGAATCCTCACCTGGCCGGTTTCGAGATCTACCTCGACCCAGCACACGTGCGTGGACTGCGCCCATCCCCCTTCGCCGCCGTTCCAGTCCCGGTGAATCCGGATGGCCTCACCATGGCCCAGCCGGTCGGTGTTGCCGACTACGCCACGCCGCATCGCCTCCTCAGCGACCTCGCGGAAGGTCCGCGACATTGTGGGGACGCCCGCGACGTGAATGTCACCGTCTTCGATGACGATGTCTGCCGGCGATGCCTCCAACAGGTCCGCGGCGATGTCGACAATGTGCTCTCGCAGCGTGTGCGCAGCCACCCCGACCGCACCGCCCGCCATCGCCGCCGACCGGCTTCCGCCGGTGCCCATGATGCCGAACGGCGCGAAGTTCGTGTCGCCGTATCTGACTCGGACGGCCTCAACGGGAACGCCGAGCTCGTCGGCGGCCACCTGCGCGAGCGTCGTCTCGTGGCCTTGGCCATGGGGCACCTGCCGGGTGTGGACCGTGACGCTGCCATCGCCTTCGAGGACTGCGTGGATCGGCTCGCCGGCGAACGCGGAGAAGCCGGGCAGGACCACGTCGACGAACCCGGGCGGCCCCGGAGCCGCTTCGATGTAGGTCGCGATCCCGAGGCCTAGGCGGCGACCCTGCTCCCGAGCCGCCGCCTGGTGCTCTGCCCAATTTTCGAAGTCGGCGACATCGAGAGCTTTCTCGAGGGTGGTCTTGGCCGACATGCGCACATCGAGGGTCGGACCGGTGACCATCGTCGTCGGGAGCATGTCGGGACCGACGATGTTGCGCACCCGGATCTCGGCGCGGCTGATCCCCAGCTCGCGGGCTATGACATCGAAAAGCCGTTCGCGGACCCAGGTCTCGACCGCCCACGGGCCCCGGTAGGCGACGTACGTCGGTTTGTTGGACGAGACGACCTCGGTGTCGAACTGCATGGCGTCGAACCGGTACGGACCGGGGAACATCGTCTGGATGAAGCGGCAGTAAAGCGGTGCCGCATACGGGAATCCCGGATAGGCGCCCGCGTCCATCGTGAGCTTTGCGCGCAGGCCCCGCACCCTCCCGTCGTTCATCACCGCAGCCTCGACGGCGACCTGTTCGTCACGGGCCTGGCCGCCGAGCACGAGGTGTTCGTTGCGGTCCTCGATCCACTTGATCGATCGACCGAGGCGCAGCGCGGCAGCGCACAGGGCGACGTCCTCACGCAGCACCGTGTTCTTCGACCCGAACGCACCGCCGATGTCGCCCGTCACGACGCGCGGGAGGCGTTCCTTGGGCATTGCCATCAATCCGAGGATTGCCCGGTTGAGGTGGACCATTCGCATCGGATCCCTGGCGATCTGACGCAGCATGATCGGCATCATCCGCTGTGTGTCCTTCATCATCGTCGGGTGGGCGCGAACGAACTCGCGGGCCCCCGCGAATATGGCCTTCGTCTGTTCGCGTTGGCGGAACATGTCGCGCACCGACATCCACACCGGCTGGCGTGCCAGGCACATTGCCATGGCCCACTTGAGGACGTGCGCAGCCTGATGGGCCGCGTGCAACGTGAGGTTGCCGTCGGCGTCGATCTCGGCCACCATGCCTCTGGTCTCCATCGGTTGGTTGGCGTGGCGGTGCTGGCGGAACGTCTCGCCGATCACTCGATCCGCCCCGTCGAACGCCGCATCGACGTCGCCGAACGACTCCGACGCCGCGTAGACGACGTTGCCGTTGGCCTTCGGCCAGATCGCCGGCCGGCTGGGATCGTGGGCGTGCGCCAACGTCGCGATCGGTTCGAGCTCCTCGTACTCGACGTCGACCATCTCTGCCGCATCCTCGGCCACCGCGCGTGACGTCGCTACCACGATGGCAACCGGATCCCCGACCAGACGAACGCGGTCGATGGCCAGGGCCCAGTGCCACGGGTCGTAGAGGCCCGGCAAGGCGATCATCCCGATCAGCGGGTTGGTGACCGCAGCGATGTCAGGACCGGTGAAGATCGCGTACACCCCGGGAACGGCGGCGGCGCGGGTGGTGTCGATACCGCCGATCAGGGCATGGGGCCATGGGCTCCGGACGAATGCCGCGTGCGCCATGTCCGGGACGACGACATCGTCGACGTACCGACCGCGCCCGCTCAGCAGGCGGCGGTCCTCAACCCTTCGGACGCGGGCGCCGACGAATCGCCCCATGATCTGTTCACGCATCGTTCGCACCTCCAGCGGTGGAGGCCAGTTTGGCCACGGCTTCGGCGACACCCTCGAGGATCGATGCGTATCCCGTGCAACGACATAGGTTGCCGGAGAGCTCTTCTTTGATCTGCGCCGTCGTCGGCGTCGGGTTGTCCGCCAGCAGGCACCGCACCGTCATGAGGAATCCCGGTGCGCAGAACGCGCACTGGAATGCGTGGCGCTCCCACATCGCCTGCTGGATGAGCCCCAGGCCATCGCCGTCGCCGAGCGACTCGACGGTCTCGACGGTCGCTCCCTCCGCCTGCATCGCCAGCATCAGGCAGGAACGGACGGGCTGACCGTCGACCGCCACCGTGCACGCGCCACACACACCGTGCTCGCAACCGAGATGCGTGCCGGTGAGCCCGAGCTTGTCGCGAAGCAATTCGGCCAGGGTCGTGCGACCCTCGACCACCGCGCGCTCGTCCCGACCGTTGACCCGGAGGGTGATCTCCCGCATCAGACGCCCGCCCGGTCCGTGGCCCGCGCCGCGGCCTCGGCGAGCCCGCGGCGGGTGAGCACCCCCGCAACATGCGCCCTGTACTCCCACGATGCGTGGTCGTCAGCGCGCGGCTGCAATGCACCCGACACGGCTTTCGCCGCCTCCGCAAAGAGCGCCGGGTCGGGAGCGTTGCCGTCGAGCAACTGCTCGGCCTCGGCGACGCGCACCGGCGTGCCGGCTACACCGAAGAACGACAACGCCGGTCGCCGCAGCAACCCGGCCTCGTCGATCTCGAGCGTCGTCACCAGCCCGACCAACGCGAAGTCCCCGTGTCGCCTGCTCACCTCCAGCACCGACCATCCCGCGCGTGGGGTCCATGCGGGGAAGCGCACTCCGACGAGCAACTCGTCCTCCGCCAGCGCGGACGACAGGTATCCCTCGAAGAAGTCGCCCGCCCGCATCGTCCGCTGTCCCGCCGGGCCCTGCACGATCATCTCCGCGCCGACCGCCAGGGCAACCGCCGGAAGTTCCGCCGCCGGATCGGCATGGGCCAAGCTCCCGCACACCGTCCCCCGACTCCGGATCGCCCGATGCCCGACGTACGGCATGGCGCCGACTACCGCGGGCGCGGCGGCGGCCATGACGTCGGACCTCTCGACCCGTGCGTGTGTCACTGTCGCTCCGACCGAGACAGTGCCGTCGTGATTCACCTCGATCGACTGCAAGCCTTGCACTCGGCCGATGTCGATGAGATGCCCGAGATGGGTCAGCCGGAGGGCGAGCACCGGAAGAAGGCTTTGCCCACCGGCAAGCACCTTGCCGTCCCCGCCGTACGTTTCGAGGAGTGCGACCGCCTCGTCGACCGTGTCCGGTCGGTGGTAGTCGAACGGCGACATCTTCACTGCGGGTCTCCCTCCGACGGACCTGGATTGTACGCGTTGTGCGACTGCAGGTCCTTCGTGTCACAGACAGCGCGAGGCCCCGTTTCGCTGACGGGGCTGAACAGGAGAAGGTCGGCTGGGCCGCGGAGCACCAGTGTTTGCCAGCTATCGACGAGCCTGCTGGCCATTGCGACCGCTCACTCCGGTGGGGTGCCGCAACCTCGGCCGAAAAAAGGCGCTGGATCTGGCCGGTGAAACGTGAATTGCTGTCGGCGACAGCGAAGTCGGCGTAACTTGAGGTGCTCGGCTAGCGCTCGCGCGTCGGCGTTTCAACTTTGGCCCGACCCTGAGGGAGTACAGAGTTGTCGACAGACATGGGGTCAGAGGATGGTTGGCCATCCGGCGAGGGTGCAGATGCGGCTTCTCGCCCCCGGCTTGAATCGTTGCTCGACCAGCGCGCACGCAAGGGGTTGCTGGATCAACGCATCGATCTTGATGAGTGGGCTGGGGGGTTGCCGCAGTCCGAAAAGGCGCAGGTGCCCGCTGTTCGGATTGGTCGACGGTGGGTGAATTCGTTGTGGTTGCTGCCGATCGGTGTGGCCGCACTGCTGGTAGCCGTCGCGCTGGCGCAGCAGTTGCGCCAGTACGACTGGATGCAGCGCTTCATCGAGACCTACCCGGGGACGTCGGCAAGTTTTGCGTCGCCGGTAAATTCGGGATTGCCGGCCTGGTTGCGTTGGCAGCACCTCTTCAACATCGTTTTCATGATGTTTGTGATGCGAGCGGGGGTGCAGATCCTGGCTGATCACCCGCGGTTGTATCTGAACTCGGGGTGCCGGCCGGGCAGCGAGTGGTTGCGGCTGCGGGGCGCGGTCCCTGCCGATCGCCAGGACAAAAACGACGCGGCCGGCATCTGGACGGCCAAGGATGATTCGGTGGCGCTTCCGAAGTGGTTGGGGATCCCGGGGTTTCGGCATTCGATCGGGCTTGCCCGATGGTGGCATTTCAGCTTCGACCTCTTATGGCTGGTCAATGGACTCGGTTTTTACGTTCTTCTTTTCACTACCGGGCAGTGGTGCCGGATCGTCCCGCGATCGTTCGATGTTTTCCCCAATGCGCTGTCCACGGCGGTGCAATACGCCTCGCTGGACTTCCCGGCCAACCACGGGTTCACCAACTACAACGGTTTGCAAATCATCGCCTACTTCACCACCGTGTTCATCGCTGCGCCGCTCGCATTTGTCACTGGCCTCTTGCAGGGTCCGGCGATCGCGGCGCGCTTCGGTTTCGGTCGGGGCCTCTTTAACCGGCAGGTAGCGCGGACGGTGCACTTTGCGATCCTGGTGTGGATGATCTTTTTTATCGCGATCCACACGACGATGGTGTTCATCACCGGGTTTGTGGGCAACGTGAACCATATTGTGTTTGGCACCAATACCCAATCGTATTGGGCCGTGGTGATTTATGCCCTAGCCATGGTCGTCATTGTCGCGTTGTGGATGCTCGCCTCTCCGATTACGGCCCGATACCCTGCCGTGGTCCGCCGGTGTGGTCGCGCGTCCGTGGGCTGGGCCAAGGAGCTGCTGGAATTGCCGCATCCGAACGCGACGTATTCCGAAAAGGACATCTCGCCGTACCTATGGCCGAACGGCACCATCCCCGACTCCGATCGCTATCGCGAGCTTCAGGTCACCAGCTGGTCGCAGTTTTCGCTTCGCATTGAAGGGCTCGTAGAGAGCCCGGTTAGTCTGTCCTACGACGAGCTTCGCGCGCTGCCCAAACACGAACAAATCACCCAGCACTACTGCATTCAGGGCTGGTCCGGGGTGGCCAAATGGGGAGGCGTTCGCATGTCAGACATCCTCGGCGTGGTGCGCCCACTGCCGTCGGCTCGTTGGGTGGTGTTTTACTCCTTTGCCTACGGAGCCGGTGGGCCGGCCGAAGGCCGCTACTACGACTGCCACAAGATCGAGCACATGCGCGCACCGACAACGCTGTTGGCATACGAGATGAACGGCCAGCCGCTCACCGAAACCCACGGTGCGCCGCTGCGGCTGCGCAATGAACGCGAACTCGGCTTCAAGCAGGTCAAATGGATCGAGGCGATCGAGTTCGTTGAGACTTTCGCCCACCTCGGGCTGGGACATGGCGGCTACAACGAAGACCACGAGTTCTATGGCTACCGCATGCCGATCTGAGACTCGTCGTTATCCGCCGACCAGCATTTTCAGCGGGTGGCGATCGCCTGCACACCAGCGGTGTCGACACGCAGTTGCTACTGAATCGCGGGGAAGTGTAGTCATGCTTGTCACTTGCTTGCGGCGTTGATCGCTCGTTTAGTCGCAAAACGTTCGGACTCAGAGGTGTTGACGTGGGTCAACAAAACCTCGTGACCTCTCGTAAACGACCAAGACTAATCGTGTTGACTCGAGAACTCTTTGCGCAGCTCAACCGCGTTATGCAGTTTCGATTCCCGGCAGCTCCACTTGTTTGACTCGGAGGTGCGCGAGTTCATGCGCTCGCTTTGGCCTGTTTACCTCGACGTAAGTGCCGATGGTCACGGTGATGGAACTGTGCCGCAGGATCCGTTGCACAGCAGCGAGCTGCACACCCATCCTCTCAACTCCGTTGCGTTCCTGGGGCCGTGAAGGATTCGATGTGGTCGATCATGGCGTTGAGTGCGGTTTCGAGCGGTTCGCCGTCGCGTAGCGTCTTGCTCAGCAGAAGTCCGCCCTGCAGGGCGGCCAGCAGTGCGATGGCCAGCCCGTCGATATCGGTGCCGGGCAGGAACTCGCCGCGGTCCGCCATAGCGGCCAAGCCGGCGCGGATCGCCTGTTGCCAGCGCCGGTAGCCCGCTGCGAGGTCTTCGCGTGCATCGGTGTCGTTTTCGGCGAGTTCGCTGGCCAGCGTCCCGAGTGGGCAGCCGCCACGGTAACCGCCATTCCGCTGATAGCCGACGATGATCTCGGCCCAGGCGCGCAATGCGTCCAGGTCGTCGAGGCGGACCAGCAGCGATTCCTGGTTCCCGACAATGGTCTCGGTCTCGTACTCGATCACGGCACGGGCAAGCGACCGTTTGTCGGCGAAGTAGTGATAGATCTGCGACGCGCTGACGCCCGCCGCGACCTGGACGTCTTCGGTGCTGGTGCCGGCAACCCCGCGGGTGCACATCAGGGTGGCGGCGGCGGCCACGATCCGGTCCCGGGTGGCGCGCCCTTTGGGAGTGACCATCGCGACCGAGTCTACCGATTCTGGAGTTGACAATCCAAAAACTCGGTGGTTTTGTGGAGTGATCAATCCAATCGTCGCGTGAAGGTGGTCCCATGACGACTCAGACATCCAGCATCGAACAGCAGACGCAGGCGTTCTTGACTGGACCCGCCGCCGCAATGCCGGCAGAGGTCATGGCTGCCTTCGCCGCCGAACGAGTCAGCCTGGACGCCGCAGGTGTGCCCACGGGCGTGAGCGCACCGGGTGCACCGATGCCCGACGGTGACCTGCTCGATACGGACGGCGCCGCCACTTCGTTGGCGCAGGTACGCGCCGAACGGCCCGCGGTGGTGGTGTTCTACCGGGGGGCGTGGTGCCCGTTCTGCAACATCGCGTTACGCACCTACCAGGCCGAATTGGTTCCCGCCCTCGCCGAGCGCGGCTGGGCGATGATCGCGGTCAGCCCGCAGAAGCCCGACGGGTCGCTGAGCGCCGCGCAAACCAACGAGTTGACCTACGCGGTGGTGTCCGACCCCGGCAACCAACTCGCCTCCGCGCTCGGCATTCTGACCACGCCCTCCGCTGAAGCCGCTGCCGCACAGCAGAAGCTGGGACTGGATCTGGCCGAGCACAACGCTGACGGCGGCACGACACTGCCGATGCCCACAACGGTGGTCGTCGACGCCACCGGGGTGATCCGCTGGATCGACGTGCACCCCAACTACACGACCCGCAGCGAGGTTTCCGACATCCTGGCGGCGGTGGACTCGGTCCACTGACCTACATCGTCGCCCGCGGGCCGCTTAGACCGTCGGATCCGGAGGGCTGGCGGAAGCACATCCCTCGCGTGCTGTTGATGCCATCAACACCGTTCGCGTATCCCCAGGTCGTTTCACGTACTTTCGCGTTGTTTCGCGTGGTCAAATTCGATGTTTTCGCGACGCTGGACGCAGACGCGGGTTTCCACAGACTTTTCAACAGCCGCGCGTCATCGGTACCGCGGCCGGCGATTGCTCAGCAGCGTGGTGCGCGGATGCCGGGGCTCCGAGGAATGTAATCGCGCGGGCGGCATCGCCTGCCTGGTGTAATTCTGGGATTGCCGGACTCTGAACTCGTAAGTTCGATAACGCAACTTGGGACAGCATGGTTGGCCGGGCAGCATTCCCCGACCAAGCCCCGAAAAACCAATGCAGGGTGCGCCTATCAGCAAAGGCGAGCCGTGATCACCACCAGCTGGACTGCGTCAATTCGTGTGGAAATGCCTATGGCACAAACGAATTGGTTGTCCACTAGGCGGGCCGCCCAGTCGGAGTTGCCTGGTGTGCGTGTGGTTGGACGGCACCTCGTGAAACTCGGGCTTTCACTCGGATATCGGGTCGCGGCGCTACCAGTGCAACTCTTGACGACAGCATGGCCGCAAAGTGCCAGTACCCCGTAGGGTCGGCTCAACCGACCTGCCGAACAAAGGGGAGTAGCTCATGGGCGACGGCGACGCCGCTGCGATTCGCGCCGACCGCGGCGACTGGGGGGAAAAACATCTTGCGATGTACCTCGATTCCGGCGGGGTGCGAGGTCACATCGTCGACATAAGCGCCGTCGGCGGCCGCGAGATGACAACCCACTGCCTGATCAAGTACACGGGCCGCAAGTCGGGCAATGTCTACATGAAACCTCTCATCTACGGCAACGTCGGCGGCGAGATCGTGATCGTCGCCTCCAAGGGCGGGGCCGATACGCACCCGGAGTGGTACCTCAACATCATCGCCAGCGAGACCATAGGTGTGCAGATCGCGACTCAGGCGTTCGAGGCGACATGGCGCGAACCGGAGGACACCGAACGCCACGGGGTGTGGGACTACATGTGCCACCTCTACCCGCCGTATGTGTCCTATCAGCGGTCGACGAGCCGACACATCCCGCTCGTCATGTTGAAGACTGTTCGACCGCTCGACGTCTTCACTTCGCTACCCGGCTGAGCTCGGTCTCCGTACCGCACGTCGACGCGGGTGGGGCATCGACTTGGCGGTCAAAACCCCGCGCCCAGATCTGGTGTCGTCCACGCAGCGGATCACCGACTTCGAAACCGAAGCCGACACCTGGGTCGGGTTGGGGTCACACCCGCAGGTGGTGGCCTGTGTGTACGTGCGGCGTTTGGACGGGTTGCCGCGGGTGTTCGCCGAATGGATCGACGGGGGCAGCCTTTCTGAGGCGATCGAGACAGGCCGGCTGTATGAGGGCGACCGCGACGAGGTGCTGGCCCGGATCCTGGATGTGGCGATCCAGTTCGCCTGGGGCTTGGACTACGCCCACGCCGGCGGGGTGGCCGGTGAAACCGTTGATGCCGCGCCGGGGGCCAGTGTGTTGGCCGGCTTCGGCGGGCTGACTCCGGCCTACTGTTCACCCGAGCAGGAACGCGCCGCACGCCTGAGCAGCATCGGCGCGGCGTTGACCAGGGCCACCGATGTGTGGTCCGGGGCGATCAGCGTGTGGCAGATGTTCACCGGAGAGCCGCCGGTGCAGCACGGCCAGGTCGCCGCCGAGGCGTTCGAGGCGTTTCGTGAAGTAAGTAGGCGTGCGTGTCATCCAGCAGCGGCCGGTATTTGCCCGCGTCGGGGTGCGCGCGCCTGCCGCCGGTTGGTTGCTGCGACTCTGAGCACGACTGAGGGAAGCATCAGACTGGCGGGGGAATCGTGGAAACCCGCGACGCGCATAAACCGCTTGGCGATGATGGTGTCGGTCTCGGCGGCGGCCTGCACCCGATCGACGTATTTGTTGATCAGCCGCGTCGACAGCGGCCGGGGTCCCTCAACCTCGGGAAGGGTCAGATCACCCCCCACGGCGAGTTGCCAGGCCACGCGGATGGGTTTGGCCGCGGCTCGGAAATACCGCGCCGCGAGGTTATTTGAGCCGTGGCGCAGACAGCGATCAAGCTCCATGGCCTGCAGGGCGGCCACCGTCATCCCTTGGCCGTAGCTCGGGTTGAAACTGGCGATCGCGTCGCCAAAGACCAGCAACCCGGCGGGGAACCGTCGCATCTTGTCGTAGCGGCGCCACCGACTGGACGGAGTGCGATACCGTGCCACCTCTCCGCGCGGTTCAGCGCACCGCAGCGCCGACATCACGTGAGCGGGCGTGAAGTCCTCGATAAAGCGCAGCATCCCCACGTGGTCGGCCGGGGGTTCGCGTCCCACCATGCCGAACACCGTCAGCATCCAACTGTTGTTCTCGTAGGCCAGTAACGCCATACCGGTTGGCCGGCGCGGAACGTGCCCGAAGAGCACGAAGACCTCCTTGTGCATCCCAGCCGGAATGTGCAGCAGCTGGCTCGCGTAGGAGAGCCGCATCACCACCTCGTCCTCGATGGGACGCTGGTAGCCGAGGTGTTCCAGAAAGGCCGGCGTGCGGGACCCCCTACCTGTGGCGTCCACGACCAGATCCGCGGTGAGGGAAAGCTTGTTGCCGCTCGATCGCGACGTGACGGTGACCCCGGTGATATGGCTGCCGTCATCATCTGAAGTCAAGGCGTCGACGTCGTGGTCGTCGATCAGCGCCACGTTGGGAATCGCGCGTACCCGTCGACGGCAATGGCCCTCCAGGAATGGACGACTCGGGTAGTACCCCGCGTCGCTGGGTTGAAAATCGGGATAGCGGCCAGATCGGACAACTTGGTGCCCACCCAAGGACACGCAAAGCCTGGAGAGGTCGCCGTCATCCCAGACCGTGCAGCCGTTGGCGATCAGTTCGGTGAGGAGACCGGGAAAGAGGGTGTCCAGTATTTGCGCCCCGCGCGGCCATAGGGCATGAGCGTGCTCGCCCTGGGGCACACCGCGTCGGTGCGCACTACCGCTCGGAAGTACATCGCGTTCGACAACCGTGACCGTTCGATAGAAATCGGACAGCACTCGGGCAGCAAGGAGACCGCTCATACTCGCCCCTAACACGACCGCATGCCCACCAATCTTCGCCACGACAACCTCCTCAGGTAGCAACTGAGTCGACTATCCGGCGCCGGGAGGGCTCAGATCATCGGCGGCACCGCGTAGATCTGCGCGCGCGGGGGTCGTAGATACGCGCGCGAGCGGCGGCAATATGCGTGTTTGCGCGGATGTTCTGCGCGTGCCGGGCGCCGATGCTGGTTAGCATGAGCGAAAGTGATCGTCTGGACTGGAGCGATCTGGGTGTGAGCGAGCGGGTGCCAACGGGAACGGTGACGTTGCTTTTGGCCGATGTGGAAGGTTCGACCCGGCTGTGGCTGGCCCAACCGGAGGCGATGACCGCCGCAATCGCCACCCTGGACCGCACTCTGGCCGACCTGGCCGCAACCCACCACGGCGTACGTCCCATCGAGCAGGGCGAAGGCGACAGCTTCGTGATCGCGTTCACCCGGGCGTCGGCCGCGGTGGCGTGCGCGTTGGCGCTACAACGGGCACCGCTGGCACCGATCCGGCTGCGCATCGGCGTGCACACCGGAGAGGTGCAATTGCGTGATGAAGGCAACTACGTCGGCACGACCATCAGCCGGACCGGGCGGCTGCGCAGCCTGGCCCACGGCGGTCAGACTGTCCTGTCGGCCACCACCAGCGATCTGGTGATCGATCGGCTGCCCGCCGATGCCTGGCTGGTCGATCTGGGCACCTATCGCGTGCCGGATTTGCCCCGCCCAGAACACCTCATGCAGCTGTGCCACCCCGACCTGCCCACCGAGTTCCCGCCGCTTCGGGTGTCGAGCACCGTGGCGTCGCAGCGTCTTCCGGTGCCGTTGACCAGCTTTGTGGGACGCGGAACCGAGCTGACCCGGCTGCGGGAGCTCCTCGCCCACAACCGGCTCGTGACCCTGACCGGCGCCGGCGGCGTCGGTAAAACCCGGCTCGCGATCCAGCTCGCCGCCGCGGTGGTCGGTGAGTATTCCGACGGGGTGTGGTATGTCGACCTGGCGCCGATCACCGACCCCGAGCTGGTGCCAATCGGTGTGGCGCGCGCGCTGGGGCTGCCCGATCAGCCCGGCCGCTCCACGATGGACACCCTGACCCGGTTTGTCGCCGACCGGCAGATGCTGGTGATGCTCGACAACTGCGAACATCTGCTGGATGCGTGCGCCGGGCTGGTCGTGGCTCTGCTCGGTGCCGCGGCTGGGTTGACGCTGTTGGCGACGAGTCGTGAGCCGATCGGGGTGGCCGGTGAGGTGAGTTGGCGGGTGCCGTCGCTGTCACTGACCGAAGAAGCCGTCGAGTTGTTCACCGACCGGGCCCGGCTTGCCCGACCCGATTTCGTGGTCGGCAACGCGACCGCTTCGGTGGTGACCGAGATCTGCGCCCGGCTGGATGGGTTGCCGCTGGCCATCGAGCTGGCCGCGGCGCGGCTGCGGGCGTTGTCGCTGGCCGAGATCCTCGACAGCCTGCATGACCGGTTCCGGCTGCTGACCGGTGGGGCGCGCACCGCGGTGCGCCGCCAGCAGACGCTGCGCGCCTCGGTGGACTGGTCACACGCCCTGCTGACCGAAACCGAGCGGGTGTTGTTCCGCCGGCTGGCGGTGTTTGTCGGTGGGTTCGATCTGGACGCCGCCCAAGCGGTCGCCGGCGATGGTGAGCTGCACCGCTTCCAGGTGCTCGATCAACTCACCCTGCTGCTCGACAAGTCATTGGTGGTGACGGAAGACCGCGAGCGGCGAACCCGCTTCCGGCTGTTGGAGACGGTGCGCCAATACGCGGCCGAGAAACTGGGCGAGTCCGGCGAGGCCGACGCCGTGCGGGCGCGCCACCGTGACCACTACACCGCGATGGCCGCCCTGCTCGACACCCCGGGGCGCACCGATTATGAGCAGCGTCTCGAGCAGGTCGAAACCGAGATCGACAACTTGCGCGCCGCGTTTTCGTGGAGCCGCGAAAACTCCGACGTCGAGCTCGCACTGCAGCTCGCTTCCTCGTTGCAGCCGTTGTGGCGCGCGCGGGGCCGCGCCCGGGAAGGGCTGGCCTGGTTCGACACCGCGCTGGCCGACGACAATGCGCAGCACCCCGAGGTGGCGTCCGCGGTACGGGCCCGGGCCCTCGCCGACCAGGCCCTACTCGGCTCTTTGGTCGTTGGCGCCGACAGCCTGGATCAAGGGCAACAGGCCCTGGCAATCGCGCGCGAGGTCGATGACCCGGCCCTGCTGGCCCGGGTGCTGAGCGCCTGCTGTTTAATCGCCGTCTTCACCACTCCTGAGGTGGCCCGGCCGTATTTGGCCGAGGCGATCGGCCTCGTCCGGGAGTTGGACGATCGGTGGAGGCTCAGCGAACTCCTCAGCTGGCAGGCGCTCGGGAAGGTGGTCGTGGCGGGTGACCCGATCGCGGGGCGCGCGGCCGCCGAAGAAGGACGCGACCTCGCCGACGCGATCGGCGACCGGTGGCACTCGCGCCAGTGCCGCTTTTCCCTGGCAACCGCGCAGATGTGGAAGGGTGATCTGGCCGGAGCCGTCACGCAATTCAGCGTGGTGGCTGCTGAGGCCGAGGCAGCTCACGACGAGGTTCGGAGGGTGCACACCCTCGCGTATCAGGGCATCGCACTCGCGTGGCAGGGTGACACAGATGCGGCCCGGGCCGCCGTCGACGCGGCCGTGGAATCCGCGGCCGAGCTTGGCGCGCTCTCCGCGGGCGCCGCCTACCCGGCGTTCATTACCGCGGCCTTAGCCGCCGGCAATGCTGCGACGGCTCAGGAAGCGGACGAAGCTGCCCCGCAGCACGTCAGTGCCTTCCCCGCCGGGGTGGCGCTCGGGCGACCTAGCAGCGCACAGGCCGCCCTGGCGGGCGGGGATCTGGCCACGGCCCGCCGCTGGGCCGACGACGCGGTGTCGACAACGACCGGATGGTGGCTGATGCAGGCGTTGACCACACGCGCCCGGGTAGCGATCGCCCAAGGTGAGCCAGACCGGGCCGAGCGTGATGCCCACGACGCGCTCGCATGTGCCGCCGAGTTTGAGTCGTATTTGGGCGTTTCGGACACTCTGGAGTGCCTCGCCGCTCTGGCCGGCGATGCTGGGAGTCACCGCGAAGCCGCCCGGCTGTTCGGCGCGGCAGATGCTATCCGGCAACGTATGGGCGCGGTCCGGTTCAAGGTCTGGGACGCCAGCCACGAAGCTTCGGTGGCCGTGGTTCGTGACGCAATGGGTGAGAACGACTTTGACTCCGCGGCGGCCGAGGGTACGGCCCTGTCCATCGGGGAGGCGATCGCCTACGCCCAACGTGGTCGTGGGCAACGCAAACGACCCACCAGCGGCTGGGCCTCGCTGACCCCCACCGAGCGCGACGTCGTCCGACTGGTCAGCGAAGGACTGGCCAACAACGACATTGCCACAAGGCTTTTCGTCTCACCGCGTACCGTGCAAACCCACCTCACCCACGTCTACACCAAACTCGGCCTCACCTCGCGCGTGCAGCTGGCCCAGGAAGCGGCCCGTCACGGCTGAGCCCGAGGGATGTATGTAATGCGGGCGGCGAATCATGTTGTGCCGTCTCGGAAGCCACCCCAAACGCTACAAGGGTCGGCTGGCCGTCACCGCCGCGACGACCAAGCACATCGCTGACCGCAGAGTCTCAGATGATGGTCTGACTTGATTCTCAGTGAGCCCCCGCTATACGTAACACGATCGGGGCAGTTGCGAGTGGATCTGCGGTGGCGAACGATGAAGTCGATGGTCCTGGCGCCGGTGCTGCCACATCTCACCGACGCAGGATCGACATCGTGATCCGTCACCGTCGGAGCCGTTGCCGAAAGGGCGCGCGGGGCACCGGCTACCGTCCCTCCCGAAACGGCGCCTCAGGGGATCAAGATGAAGCTCATCCCCGGAACATCTTTAACGGAGCGTGTATCGAACACGCTGAAGCCTGTGGTGCGGTACCCGTTGGCGGCGGTGGCCCCGGCGCCGAAGTTCATTTCAGTGATCGTTATGTTCCCGCCGGCGACGTCCTCCACCCAGGCGACGTGTCCGACGCCCCCGACGAGCGAGCTGCCGTAGACGGCGATCGAGCGGGGCTGTGCTTCGCTGACCACTGTCCACCCTGCCGTCCGGGCTTGGTCAGCCCAGTTTTCGGCGTTCCCGGTGAGCGCTTTGACGTAGTAACCGGCGTGAACGTGTATCTGTTCTTGGGCGCCCCAGGTGCAGTAGCCCTCGTAGCCGCTGAGGGGGTTGTGGTCGATCGTGACGCCTTCGGTGCGGTTCGTTGCGGAATCTGAGTTGGCCGGTGCCGGAGCCACTGCGGCTCCCAGCGAGAGCGCGCTGCTCAGGGCGACGGCTGCCACAACTTTCTTGGCCTTCATTCACTTCCCCTGCCTAACGTTCGCTGGTCAAGGCGGCATTCCGAACAGGAACACACTCGCGGCGGAGGCAGCGCCGCCCCAGCCCATCCACCCGTTACGTTTCTGTTATCGCCAGGCGGCCAGCATTCGTTTCACGACGCCCGAACTTGCGCGGCGGAAGGTCACGGCACGCACGCTGTGGTGGGGCTCAATGTGGTGCGGCGCGACGAGGCCGCCGACGAGGTGCGGGCCGCCGGTGGTGAGCATGTGCTGGTTCACCATCGTGACCTACGGGTCGCTGGGGGGCGGACCGTCGCTGGTGCCGGCTGCCGACCTGCTGGGCGCGAGCTGCGGTACAAGGGTTTTTGGCTGCTCACCTGGCTGGGCCACGCGCCGCGCTCCGAGATCATCGACACCTACCGGTATCTGGGCTCACTGGTCGCTGATGGCTCGCTGTCGGTGCCCGCCGAAGCCGTCTACCGCCTTGACGACTACCGCCGGGCGTTAGAGCACGCCGGCCCGGCCAAGCGAAGCGACATGGTGCTGTTCGCCTTTAATGAACGCGAGCAGGTCGCGGTTGACCCGCTCCGAATCAACCTGAGGAAAGTAGTCATGTCACACCATCTGGATTCGCCGTTGGCTCGTGCTGACGTGCGGCTCGACATCACCGATCTCTACGTGTTCGCTGGCCAGTCCGGCACCGTCTTCGTCATGAATGTCTGCAGCTCAATCGCCGGTGACATTCCGACCCCCGGCTTTCACCCTGAAGCGCTCTACGAGTTCAGGATCGACATCGACGACGACGCTGTGGAGGACCTCACGTTGAGGTTCCGCTTCGATGACCGCGACAGCGCTGGCCGGCAGCGCTACACGCTGACCCGACTGACCGGCGTCGACGCCGCCGATCCGCACGCGCCAGGCACGACCGTCGCCACCGGCGTGACCGAAACAGCGCTGACCACCAACGCCGGTGTGCGTGTGTGGATCGGCATCGCCGGTGACCCTTTCTGGATGGAACCCGACGTGCTGCACGCCGTCGAGCATGCCCTCCAAGACGGCACCGTCGTCGACCTCACCACCTGGGACCCGGCCACAGCACACAACCAATTCGCCGGCCACACGGTGTACTCCATCGTGCTGGAAGTTCCCGCCGCCGAACTGCCCACGCGTGCCGATCACCAACACCGCATCGGCGTCTGGGCCCTGTCCACGCTGGCCACCGACGCTGGCGGATGGCGCAGCATCAATCGGGCGGGCCTGCCGATGATCCACCCGCTGTTCGCCCCATTCAACGAAGACCTGAGCGATCGCCTCAACGGCGGATCACCGGCTACCGACGTTGACACCTTCGCCGACACCGTCGTATCCGCCGTCGCCGCGGCCGTCGCGGCGACCGGCACTGCAAGCGATCCCACGGCGTACGCCCAAGCTGTCGCCGACCGCCTGTTGCCAAATGTGTTGCCCTACACCGTGGGAACATCCGCCATGTTCGGGTTCGCATCGTGGAACGGCCGCAGCCTCATCGACAACGCACCCGATGTGATGTGCAGTCTCGCCACCAACACCCCTGTGAGTCTGGGCATCGGCAAAGAGACGGTATCCCCACGACCGTCAACGGTATTTCCCTACGTCCCACTGCTGCCACCGCGGGCATGATGGCCGACCAGTCTTGCGTCGGGCATGGCGGCGGACGCACCACCTGGACAAGCCGCACCTGCGACCAGACGGTGTACGGGCCGCCGCTCACACGCATTGCTCGGGCGCTGGAAGGTCCAGCGGCGGTGCGGATCTCGACTAGAGCCGCTCACGGGGCAACCAAGCTTGGCAGGGATTGCGACTGACTTTGGAGACTCTCGTATACGGACCCCAACGCAGTGAGCAAGTCGTCCCGATGGCCTTTGGATTTTGTCAAGTTGCCGGATATCCGAGCCACGTAAAGATCTACGTCAAACCCGTCCGCGCAAGGACGGCACGGCAACGGCACGGCACGACATATGGGGGTTTCATATGTCGGTCTTCTTCAATCCGAGACGTCAGTTCCAGTACTGCAGCACCTCGACTGTCGCGAAGGCGGTCAACGACGCGGCATAGACGATCACTGCTACTGCGGCGCCGCGCAGGCTGATTCGCCGACTGGCGCCGTCGACCGGGTCGAGCCAGCGACGGCACCATGACGCCACCGTGGGCATCAACCACCATTGCATCAACGCCACGCTGAGAACTTGACTGAGCCAAACTGACAGCCACGGCTGCGCACCCAACTTGCCGATCACCGGTGCCACAAACCTCGACTGCAGCATCACCATGGGGTAGAGCACCATCAGCAGGAGCATCGCCGTCTTCCAGCTCGGCGTCATCTTCGCCTTCCCGTCCACGTTCCGCACCGTGGTACCGAACGGGGTGGTCTGGGCGAGTACCGAGAAATCCCTCGTCAGACTCGACCGCACCGGCGGCAATACTTCGTTGCGCTGCGGCGACCGTAGCCATGCCGACAGTTGGGGTTCGGTGCGAAACCGGATCAGCGACATCCATTTTCCCGGCGCGCCCGGCGGGAAGACGAGCCGTGCCCTCATAGCCGGAGAACTGGGAGGCGGCCATCGTCAGCTTGATATGGGCAGCCTGGAAGTCGGCCTCCATACCGCTGGACACGCTGGAGGAGACAATCGCCACACCGATGGGTATCACCGCGCCCTCAATGATCACCAAATCCGAAGAAAGCCGCAGAAATCCCCGTGCCACAGCGGCGCGCACCAAGTGCTTCCACGTCGCCCCGTCGAGCCACTGGTGGAGCGAGTCCTCGGACTCGAAGGTCACCGCGACCGCCCAGTCCAGCGGTGCGTCGCGAGAGATCGACGCGGCGAGCGCAACGAATCCTCGTGCGGCCTCCGCAGCAGATCGCACGTCGTGGATCCAACCGTCGAAAACTTCGGGGTCGGCCCCACGGGCAAAATTCGTGACGGCCATAGCGTTCATCGCGATCCGCCTCGAGCGCGCCGAATCGCCGGCCCGCGCCCGCCGTGCGGCGCAATCTTATTTGCCATGCGATTGTCCTTCCTCAGCTAGGTCATTGCCGCCTGGGACTGACCTGCAATTCATTCTCGTTGCGTGTCGGCCACGCTGGAGTAGTAGTCAGCTCAAGTGCGGGTAGGGAAGGGTTGGTGGCCCCAGTCGCGCAGGTGGCGCTTCAACCCCGCGGAAACCGATTAAGTGTCGTCTCCGTGATGTCGTCCGTCTCCAGCGGATCGGCCACTGTCAGCAGCTGGTGGAGCCTGGCTAGGTTGGAGCGATGGACGCGACCACCGCAGCCTCGACCATCGCTGGCCCCCTCGGGCACCTGGCGGCCAACTTCTACTTCTCCAAACAAGCCGTCGCCCGCGGCGAAGCCATCGGCCTCGACGTCATCTCCCTCTACGGTGCCGGTCGAGCATCCATGCTCGGTGGCGTCGACCCGGAGACGGCCGACGCCATCTTCTACTTCTTCAAGCCCGGCATGATCGCCGCATTGGTAAGCCAGGGTCGCAGCCTGGCCAGCGAAGACGCGATCGCGACAGCCCACCTCGGTTCCGCCGACGACTATGCCGAGGCCAGCTTTGCCGCAGTGGATTCGGCTGCGCTCGGCGCGTTCACCGACGCGGTAGGCGCTCTCGTCGCCACGGCTCCCTCGGGCTCCTGGCTGTTTTTCGACGGCTACCGCTCAGCTCCAGCGGCGCCGACGGCCACCGCTCGGGCCTACCGGGCAGCAATCCTGTTGCGAGAGTTGCGCTTCGGTGTGCACACCGATGCGGTTAAGGCCGCCGGGCTCTCGCCTGCCACTGCCTGTCAGTTCAACAAGGACCTCGACAACTTCAAGAGGCACGGTTTCGCCGAGGAGGACATGGTCGAATACACCCCCGCGATCGGGGCCCAGAAGGTTGCGGCCGAAGCGGCGACGACCGCGCAGATGGCGAAACTGTTCGCCCCGCTCTCGCAGACCCAACTCGAGGCAATCGTCGCGGGCACGAATGCCCTCGTAGGCGCCCTCGGCTAATGCTGCTCCCGGAAGGAGGTCGTACGGGCGGATCGTAGAGCGGGCTCGCAAGTTCCGCGTCGCCGATCACCCCAGGACCGACGGTGTGGACTTCAGACTGCTCCAGAGATGGGGCATCGGACGGACACCGAGCTGATTCACCACCATCTGGGCAGCTTGACTGACCCCCTCGGTGAATGTGGGAAAGGCGAATTGAAGCTCGGCGACGTCCTCGACGCGCATCCTCGCCGCCATGCAGGCCGCGACCATCTGGATCACTTCGGCCGAGTACTCGCCGAGCACGTGAGCGCCGATGATCTGCCGTCGCGCGGTCTCGACTATCAGCTTGCAGAACCCTTCCGGCTGCCCGTCGGCGACGGGCCGCAGCATGTCCTCGTAGCGGGCCACCGCGACGGCGCAGTCGTAGCGCGAACGGGCCTGCTCCTCGGTGAGCCCGACGCTGCCGTACTCGGGGTCGGTGAAACTGCCGGTTGGGACGATCTCATGGACGACCCGCCGACGCGGGCCGAGCACCGCGTTCTCGGCGGCGACACGGCCTTCGAGCGTCGCGCTGCTCACGAGCATGCTGTTCCCATCGACGTCTCCGGCGGCGAAGATGTGGGGGACGTTCGTGGCCATGAACGCGTCGACCGTCACGTAGCCATGCTCGGTTGCCACGCCGGCGGCGGCGGCGTTGACGAGGTCGGCGTTACCGGGCCAGCCGACGGCGAAGAATGCCGCGTCCACGTCGACCGTTCTGGACTCGTCGCCGACTCGGTACCCGACGCGGACACCGGGTTGGAGCGCCTCGAGCTGGTGGACTTCTGCGCTGGTGATGACTTCGATGCCGCGCCCCCGGAAAGCGTGTTCGAGCGCGACGGAGATGTCGATATCGGCTCGCTGCACGATCCGGGGTGCGTGCTCGACGAGGGTGACTTCGCAGCCGAAGTCCGCCAGGATCGACGTGAGCTGGCAGCCCGTGTCGGCTGCCCCGATGACGCAGACCCGGTTGGGCAGGGAGGTCAGGCTGCGCAGGTCCTCGTAGGTCAGGCCGAGCTCGGCCCCGCGGATCGGCAGTCGCCCAGCCTTGCCGCCGACGGCGATGATCACCCGATCCGCAGTCCACGTGCGGCCGTCGGCCGCGCTGACCGTGTTGGCGTCGACGAACCGGGCGTCGCCGGCCTCTTCAACGAGGTCGACCCCGACGGAGCGGATGTGGTCGGCGACGCGCTTGCGTTCATAGAGGTAGCCCGCCACCCGCTGGGCGTTGGCCAGGGTAGCGGCGAGGTCGACGACGGGCCGTGGCCCGCGCAGACCGAACGTTTCCCACGAACTCCAGTCCCGCACCAGGCGCGCGGCCCGAGCCAGCGTGCGCACGGGTGCCGGGCCGCTGTTAAAGGCGGTGCCGCCGACCCGCCCCCGCTCGACGAGCGTGACCTCTGCGCCCAGTTCGGCGGCGGTCAGGGCCGCGGACACACCAGCGGGTCCGCCTCCAATGACGACAACGCGCATCTCGCTTGCTCCTCTCGCACCGGGGCGGTCATGTCGACCACAACCTTGATGTCTTCCTTGTTTGTCGAGCACGGCCGGCATCTCCTCGCCGACCACGCGCTGGACGAGCCAGACCGGTTCGCACTGGGCCGAGGCCTTGGCAGCCTTTTCTCTTTCGCGTCGGTGAACCCAGTGAACCCATTGTCGTCGCAGCTCAAGATTGGTGATGCGGCGGTTGCTCGTCGCGCAGTCGGTCCTCGTCCCACGCCGCGCGCACCTGCTCCTCGTCGCCGAACCTCTCCAAGTCCTCGGGCGTGACGTGCACCCGCGGCGGTTTCGGCGCGGCGGGCGGTGGATGTGGGGGTTCGGTGGGCATGAGGCGATTGTCTCTGTTTTAGACGGAAAGTTCCGGCCCGCACCGCGGTGGCGTGGTCGCTTCCGGCGGGCGGGCAGGAGTTCTCCGCAGCCGCGCGCTAGCAAGCCTGCCGGGCCGCAAGGATGATTACGGTCATGGACGCTGAACTGAAACGCTGGCTGGACTCCGGAGAGTGCTTCGACTACCTCGGCTTCAACATCTTCTACCGCATAGCGGGCAGTGGACCTCCGCTGCTGCTGATCCACGGTTATCCGTTCAATTCCTTTGATTGGGCACCGATCTGGCCGACGCTGGTGCGACGGTTCACGGTCATCGCACCCGACATGATGGGCATGGGCTTCTCCGACAAACCCGTGGCCTACGAATACTCGGTGCCCGACCACGCCGACATGCACGAAGCCCTGCTTGCGCACCTGGACGTCGACACCGTGCACATCCTGGCTCACGACATAGGAGATTCCGTAGGCCAGGAATTGTTGGCCCGCCACGAGTTTGGTGAGCAGTCCTATGGCGCTCTGGACATCGATTCGATCACGTGGCTCAACGGAGGCATGTTCATCGAGTCCTATACGCCACGGGCGGCGCAGAAGCTGATGTCTCGAACCCCATTGGGCGACATCCTCAGTCATGTGCAGGACAGCCCGCTGTCCCGTCGTCTGCTGGAGCCGACGCTGCGCGAGATGTTCGGGCCGAATACCAAGCCGACGCGACACATGATGGACGTCTTCAACCAGATTTTGGACTACAACGACGGCCGACGGGTCTTGCACAAGGTCGGCCGATTCATCAACGACCGCTACACCCACCGAAACCGCTGGGTGCGCGCAATGCGCCAGACCGCGGTTCCGCTGCGGTTGATCGACGGGCCGATCGACCCGAATTCCGGCGCACACATGGCTCGGCGCTACGCCGAGGTAATTCCTGAAGCCGATGTCGTGATGCTCGCCGACGACATCGGACACTGGCCGCAACTCGAGGCGCCCGAAGCGGTGCTGACGCATTTTCTTGCTCACATCGACCGCATCACCG
>CAWIXL010000005.1:0-343098 GCA_963840045.1 uncultured Actinomycetota bacterium
AGGTCAATTCTGGTGAATCACATTCAATGTCATTTCGCAGCTCAGTGCCGATTCGGCTCAGAGACCAGCACCCCGAAACGGGTTCGATTCCCGGCAGCTCCACCGAGAAGGGCCGCAGAGATGCGGCCTTTTTCCGCGCGCCGCGGCTAGCGGGGGAGCTGGAGGTAGCGATGCACGTGGGCGATCGCGATGCCGCCTTCGCCGACAGATGCTGCGACGCGCTTGACCGATCCGGAGCGAATATCGCCGACCGCGAAAATCCCCGGGGCGCTCGTTTCGAGAGCGAACGGCTCGCGATCGGACTTCCACTGTCCCGCTTCATCGCGTCGGTCCCCGTCAAGACGAAGCCGTGCTCGTCGCGCGAGATCTCCGAGGGGAGCCAATCAGTCACCGCTTCGGCGCCGATGAGGACGAAGAGCGCCGTCGTATCCCGTCGAGATGTCGTGCCGGCGCTTCGATCGATGACATCGATCGCCTCGAGTTGTTCGTCGCCATGCACGGCGAAAACCTCGGATCGCGTTTCCACCCGGATGTTCGCTTTCGTTGCGATCTGCTCGATGAGGTAGTGAGACATGCTCGCCGCGAGCGACTCGCCGCGCACGAGGAGCGTCACCGATCGGGCGTGGTTGGAGAAGAAGATGGCGGCTTGGCCGGCCGAATTGCCCGCGCCGATCAGATACACATCGTTTCCCTGCGCCAGACCGGCGTCACTGCGTGCCGCACCGTAGTAGACGCCGGAGCCGACGAATCGGTCGACCGAATCGACTTGGAGGCGCCGCCATTCCACGCCCATCGCGAGCACGATCGACTTCGTTCGGAGAACGTCGCCTCCATCCAGCGTGACGGTCATGGTCGGCGGGGTCGATGCCTTCGACCCGGCGCGTCACGACGATCTCGGCGCCCAGCCGCTTCGCCTGTTGCAGCGCCCGGCTCGCGAGCTCGTCACCGGAGACGCCGTAGGGAACCCCGTGTAGTTCTCGATCCGGGTCGAGGTGCCGGCCTGCCCGCCGGGGGCGAAGGACTCGATAAGCCCCGTCTGCAGGCCCTCGGAGGCGCGTTGACCGCCGCCGTCAGACCCGCCGGCCCGCCGCCCACGATCACCACGTCGTAGTGCGCCCGGCTTGGCGCGACCGTGAGTCCAGCGGCCGTGGCAACGACACGCATCGTCGGGGCAATCAGCCGAGTGCCGTCGCGCAGCACCACCACCGGATAGGGGGCGGCCACGGCGGCTTCATCTCCGATGCGTGCGACAGCTGCAGGATCGTCTGGGTCTAGGCGTTCGTAGGGAATCTGGTTGCGATGGAGGAAGCTATCGCAGCCATGCACTCCCGGGTCGACGCGCGGGCCGATTACGAACATCGCGGGCTCAAGGGGGTGCGCGGTGGCGTTTCTGAGCATATCCATGCGCTCCAACGCGGCGGCACCGACCGTTGCGGAGACCTGGGGGGCCATGGCGGCGAGCGTGTGGAACACCTCGACGGTGACCTTCAGTACGCGCGAGGGCTCGACGGCTCGCATGCTGGCGGGCAACGGCGTACCGAGCGTCATCGGGATCTCGCCTCCGAGTTCGCCCGGGAAGCCGGACGCCAATCACCTCCTCGACGCCGTTCACCAGCTTCGTCAGCTCGGTCTTTCCCTCCACCACGATCGCCAGGGACCGGCCTTCGCCTTCGTAGCCTACGTACTCCCCAGGGATGAGGTGGATGTCCTCCACGGCGCCAGCAAGGTACTCCAGCTCTTTTTCCCCCAGCGCCGAGAAGAGCGGAATCGTGGCCAGCTCGTCGATAGTGAACATGGTTGCCTCCCAACCTTTTTCGCCTACGTCCCGGCATCCTATGACCATCTGTTAGCGCCCTTGTCCCAAGGGTGCCGCTGAATCGCGGGAGCGGCTTCGCGTGCGGTTTCGAAAATGTCCGTGCTGAAATCGTCCACCGGACACCCATGGCGGCACATGAGGCATCCGCCCTAAAAACGGCGCGCTTTGGCGACTGTCGTCACTCTGACAATCGGCGTCGCCATTCTCCACATCGGACTGTTCATCCTGCTGCTGCTGACCGCCTGGTGGACGCTTCCGCCCCAAATGGTCGCGCAGAACATCGGCCATCCTGTTGGCCTCTCATCCTTGGTGATGATGGCCTGGCTGGTGGCGGCGGTCGCAACATTAGGCGGTGCCCTGGGATCGGGGTTGGAGGATGACACGGCCGTGAAGGCGGCGGCATATGGGATTCGGCAACGCCAGCGATTCGACAAATCGAACTGACGGCGTCCCCCTGGGCGTTGAATCCCGGCGCGCCACCCAATCAGGATGACGGGCCGAAGCGGGGAGTCCTCTCTTTGGCAAACGCGGAACCGTCGTCCCAAGCCGAGACGACGGCGTCGAAAACAGTCTGGGTTGACGATGCGGTCATTGCTACACCTCCGTGCGCACCCGCTGGCCTACGTTCGGTCGTCCGCTCTTGAGCTAGTTAGCTGTTGCTCGAATCTCATCCCAGCTCCGCTACGGCCTCCGAAGTGCGTTCCCTGCGCCTCTCGACCTGTTAGGCCGAACTGGCCTGGCGAGATTGCACCTGCGGGTCCGGTTCGGTGTGACCGACAAAGTGCCAAGCCTTAGGGTCGGCCTGGGAGCCAGTCTGGATCTATGGACCGGAGGTAACGCGTGACCCATCCGTCGGGTATTCCGGTGTTCGAACGGTTCTTCCGCTCGGTCGCAAGCATCAAGATCGACAAGAACGACGTACGTCGCTTCCGGGAGTTCGTCGACGAGCAGATCGATGACATTGCCATCGCCGGGCGCAACTCGGCCAAGTGGAACGGGCGTGACGTGATCGTGGCGCAGGACCTTCCGATCACCAAGGGCATCCAGGAACGAATGCGCGAGTTCGACAAGCTCGAGGAGGCCGAGGAGATCCGCGAGCTGCTGCGCCAGGTGGTGCGACAACCACCTGGGGACGTTACGTTCGCCGAGGACACCGAGCAGCTGCTGCCAGAGCTGTTCGGCGGGTTGAGCATCGCGCTGGCCCGTTCGTTTCGCGTGGTGGACCCGACGGTGTCCAACCCGTCGACCGAGCACTGGAACCGGGTGTTCACGCTATTTCGGCTGGTGTTCTGATGCCGACGGTCCCCACTTGTCGTG
The DNA here is from genome assembly GCA_963840045.1 of uncultured Actinomycetota bacterium. Taxonomy (GTDB): domain Bacteria; phylum Actinomycetota; class Actinomycetes; order Mycobacteriales; family Mycobacteriaceae; genus Mycobacterium. The sequence goes on from CAWIXL010000005.1 coordinate 3,134, forward strand.
ACTGACCCCGGCGAGTGAATCGTCTGCCACTGCAAATCGTTCACGCTGAGGCCAGGACTCAGAGGTGGCGCCCGTTGCGCGAGTTCGAGAATCTCTATGCGGAGATGGATCGGCTGCGCAGTCGGTGTTCGGTGGCCTCACCGGTGATGGTGCCTGGTTGCCGGCGGCCGACGTCGTCGAGACCGACAGCGCGTATGTCATCGAGGTCGAGCTTCCGGGTGTGCGGCGCGAAGACGTCGATGTCAAGCTGAACGGCAACGAGCTGGTGGTAACCGGCGAGGTGAAGGAGCGCAAGCGCGAGGGTTTGTTCCGCCGCCGTACCCGACGGGTCGGTGAGTTCGAGTTTCGTGTCACGTTGCCGGGTTATCTTCGGGATGGCGACATCGAGGCGTCGTTGGCGCATGGCGTGCTGAACGTCTATGTGCCGAAAGCGGAAAGCACCAAGTCAAGCAAGATCACGGTGAGTGAGTCGGGCGACGGCTCACCCTAGACGCCCGTTGCAGCGGGCTCCGGTCAGCCATCAGGGTTGAGGAATCGCCACGCCCGTGTCGCGGCGTGCAGGTTGAACCGGGTATCGACCTTGCGGAGGTCGTGGCCGGTGAGCTCGAGCGATGCGCGCCAGCCGGTAGCGCAGCGTGCTGCGATGAATGTGCAGTGCGGCCGCGGATTCGTCATAATTTCCGCCGCATTCCAGATAATCGCTGAGGGTCAGGACCAGTTCGGAGTTCTTGCTCTCGTCGTAGTCCAGGAGTGTGCCCAGCCATTCGCGCACGAAGGCTTCGACCTCGCCGCCGCCGTGGGCGGCGTCGATGAGGCGATAGAAACCAAGTTCGTCGAACGCCGCTGCGCCTTCCGGATTGGCCGAGCGCAGCCGGATGTTCAGGGCGCGACGCGCCTCGATGAAGGACTGCGGAAAGTCATCGGGCACTTCGCATCGAGTGCCGATGCCGATCACGCTGGTCGTCGCTGTCGAGGACTTCACTGATTGCGTGGTGCAACGCCCGCGGGTCCGGGCGGCCGTCGGTGAGCAGAACAACAAGGCCCGCGTGGCGCCCTTGCAGGTAGTTCAGATGCAACGCGGTCGCAGCGCGCCCGGCGGCGGTTGCCAGCGTGCTCTCTGCGCGACCGGCGGCTTTGCATCACCACCACATAGTGCGGGCGCCGCAGGTCATGGCCCAGGGCGTCGGCACGAGCGTAGGCCCCGTCCCGGTCGGTGCCGGCCAACAGATCGTCGACAAGATCGCGGCGCAGATTGAGTTCGATCTCAGCGACGGTTCGCTGGTGGGAAAGCTCCAACGCCAAAACGGTGCTGCCATAGCGCAGGGCGAACAAGTTGTCCTCGGTCACCGTGTCGTCCGGGTCGTTCAACGCGAGGACACCGAGGATCTCGGCCCGGGGCTGGACGAGCGTGAGTACTCGCCCTCCGATTCGTGCCTGACCGGTCTGTGCGGCCAGCTCGTGCAGCAGGAGTTCGCGCTCGTCCGTCAGTCTGTTTGGGGTAGGGGTGCGGTTGTCCGGGTCCGGCCCAGCAGCGCAGGTTGCCGAACCGATCCTCGATACCCACCGAATGCCCCGTCAGGTGATACAGCGCATCCGCGATACCTTGCTCGCCCATTCCCGCGGCCACCGCCGTGCTCAATACTTCGTGCACGTTCGTCTGCCGTTGCAGCCGCGACACCGTGGTGGCGAGTTCGCGGTTCGCTACCTTCAGATCGGCGTTCGCACTTTGCCAGCTTCGCCGGCGTAACCGAAGTCGCGGTCATGCATTGCGGCATGTGCCAGGGCGGCGCCGGCCTGCTGGGCCAGGATGGTCAGCAACTGGATCTGATTTTTCGACGGTGCACTGGCGGCACTGACCACCAGACACCCGTTGACGGTGCTTCGGTGACTCAGCGGGAACGCCCACCCCCACCGGCCGTCTTTTACGTCGACCTGGCCATCCCAGCCGGACTCGCGGTGCCGTTCGATGTCGGGGTGTGCCGGCTGGGATGGTGGAAAGCGAACGAATCCGCCGTCCACCGACCGGTAACTGGCCTCGACCTGGCAGGATGCGAGGTCGCCAACGGCGGCGGTCGCGACGCGGAAGATCTCGCCGGCGTCGGAGTCACTGAAAGTGACACGCGACAGCGCGGCCAAACTCCCTGGCGAAGCCTGTTCGGCCTGGCGGGTCGCCCTCGTGCCGGGCTGTGCGATTCACCGTTCATGTTGGAGTGGCCAGGCTCGGCTGCCTCCTCTCGAGCCACCGTGGCCGGAGTGTCCGCTGAGGCGTCACTAGCGAACGGCATACCCGAAGTTGGCGTTCCGAACCGCCTTTCCGGGTCCGAAAGTGCCCACCCGGCGTCCGAAACGCAACCCTACTCCAGTGTGGTGCTGACAGGACGAATCAGAGCCCAGATTTTCGGCTCACCGGGAGCACGCGACAGCCGCTACGGCTTGCCAGACTCCTTGTTTGGGAGCGAAATACGACGCGCGTTACAGGGCGTGCGCTGCTGTCCGCTGTTGTCGGGGCTTTACGACCTTCGCAACTTGGAGAAGCCATGACTGTGATGCGTATGGCTCACAGGCTTAGGAGGAGTGATGGCTGAGCATTCGACGGTTGCGACATCGGCGGTGCGGCCCAACGAGCCCGCCCGCCAGGTGATCGCCACCTTCGACAACTACGCCGACGCCGAACGCGCGGTCGACTACCTGTCCGACCAGCGATTCGAGGTAAACCGGGTGGCCATCGTCGGCCGCGATCTGGAGTACGTGGAACAGATCCTCGGCCGGATGAACTACGGCAGGGCCGCGCTGCGCGGTGCCGGCTCGGGCGCCCTGGTCGGCGCGCTGATCGGCTGGATCTTCGGGCTATTTAACTGGATCGAACCATTGATCTCCGCCCTGGTGCTGGCCAGCTACGGCCTGATCTTCGGTGCCATCGTCGGCGCCCTGATCGGGCTGCTGATCCACGCGCTGCAGGGCGGCCGCCGCGATTTCCACTCCGTCAGCGGACTGCGGCCCAAGTACTACGACGTCGTCGCCGACTTGGAGGTCGCCGACCGTGCGCTGCAAATCCTCGCCAGCGACAACCGAAAGGAATAGACGATGGCAACAGCGGTAGGCATCGATCTCGGGACAACGAACTCGGTGATCGCCGCCTGGCAGGGCGGGGAGCCGATCGTGATTCCCAACGCCGAGGGCGCGCGAACCACGCCCTCGGTGGTGGCCTTCACGGAAAACGGCGAGCGTCTGGTCGGGCAACTGGCCAGGCGGCAGTCGATCATGAACCCGAAGGGCACCATCTATTCGGCGAAGCGATTCATCGGCCGCCGCTTCGACGAGATATCGGAAGAAGCCAAGGCGGTCAGCTTCGACGTCGTCGAGGGCGAGGGTGGCGCCGCCCGGTTCGACGTGCGCGGCAAGAAGTATTCGCCCGAGGAGATCAGCGCGCAGGTGCTGCGCAAACTCGTCGACGACGCGAGCAAGTTCCTCGGTGAGCGGGTCAAGGAAGCGGTGATCACCGTTCCGGCGTATTTCAACGACGCCCAACGCAACGCCACCAAGGATGCCGGCCGGATCGCCGGGCTGGACGTGCTGCGCATCATCAACGAGCCCACGGCCGCGGCACTGGCCTACGGGCTGGACAAGAAGGGCCACGAGACCGTGCTGGTCTTCGACCTCGGCGGCGGCACGTTCGATGTCAGCCTTCTCGACGTCGGTGACGGGGTGGTCGAGGTCCGCTCCACGGCCGGTGATTCGCATCTGGGTGGCGACGACTTCGACCGCCGGCTCGTCGACTACCTGGCCGACGAGTTCCAGCGCGAGAACAACATCGATCTGCGCAAAGATCCGCAGGCGCTGCAGCGGCTGTTCGAGGCGGCCGAGAAGGCCAAGGTCGAACTGTCGTCGGTGACACAGACGCAGGTCAATCTGCCGTTCGTCACTGCCGACGCCAACGGCCCCAAGCACCTCACCACGACGATCAATGCGGTCGAAGTTCGAGGACCTCACCGCGGATCTGGTGGAGCGCTGCATGGGCCCGGTCAAGCAGGCGATGGACGACGCCAAGGTGACGCGCCAACGACATCGACGAGGTGATCCTGGTCGGCGGGTCGACCCGCATCCCCGCAGTCCAGGCTCTGGTCCGCCGGCTCACCGGCGGCAAGGACCCGAACATGAGCGTCAACCCCGACGAGGTCGTCGCGCTCGGCGCCGCAATCCAGGCGGGCGTGCTCAAGGGCGAGGTCTCCGACGTCTTGCTGCTCGACGTCACCCCACTGTCGCTGGGTGTGGAGACCGCCGGCGGGCGTGATGACCAAGATCATCGAGCGCAACACCACCATCCCGGCCCGGCGCAGCGAGGTGTTCACCACCGCGGCGGACAACCAGCCGGCCGTGGATATCGTTGTGCTGCAAGGCGAACGCGAGATGGCCAAGGACAATCGGGTACTCGGCAGGTTCAAGCTGGAGAACATCCGACCGGCACCCGCGCGGTGAGCCGCAGATCGAGGTCACCTTCGACATCGATGCCAACGGCATCCTGCATGTCACCGCACGCGACAAGGACACCGGCGCCGAGCAGAGCATCACCATCAGCGAGCAGTCGAACCTCGATCAGACCGAGGTGGAGCGGATGCTCGCCGAGGCCGAGGCGCACCGCCGCGAGGACGAGCAACTGCGCAAGCGGTCGATGCACGCAACGAGCTCGACTCGGCGGCATACCAAGTGGAGCGCCGGCTCGCCGAACTAGGCGACTCGGCGGCGCCACACGATCGGGCACGCGCCGAGATGCTGGTCGCCGACGCGCGGCAAGCCGTCAAGGAAGAGGCCCCGCTGGACCGGGTGCAGTCGCTGACATCCGAACTGCAGCAAGTGCTTTACGGGCTGCAACCCATGCCGTCCGGTGGCGGCAACGGGCAGCAGGCCGACCGGTAACGGCCAGGGCTCGCGAGTCGGCGACGACGACGTGGTCGACGCCGAGTTCGACCGGGGCTGAGCCGCAATGGTCAGTTCCGACAGAGCATTCGAAGACCGAAGAGGACGATGACCGGGTAGGCGAAAACCCGCCAGAAGCGGTTGCCTCCCAACCTGATTCGGACAAGGAGCTGGCCAAGCTCGAGGACCGTTGGCGACGCGCGGTCGCCGATCTGGACAATTTGCGCAAGCGGTATGCCCGCGAACTGGACCGCGAACGAGCAACGGAACGATCCAGGGTGGCCGGCGCATGGCTGCCCATCGTGGACAACCTGGAGCGGGCGATCAGTCATGCCGGTGACCAGTCCGACGCGGTCATCGAGGGCGTGCGGAGCGATTCTCGAACAAGCGTGACAGGTTCTCGAGCAGCTCGGCTATCCGCGCGATGCGAAGGCAGGGGTGCCCTTCGACCCGGAGCGTCACGAGGTGGTCGGTGTGGTGGACCGGCCGGACAGTGCGCCCGGGACGGTTGTCGAAGTGCTTCGACCGGGCTACGGCGAAGGTTCGAGGCAACTGCGGCCGGCGGCCGTGGTGGTCAGCCGACGCGAGGAGTGAGCATCGGGTGGCCCGCGACTACTACGAAGTCCTCGGGGTGTCGCGGGACGCGACCGCCGACCAGATCCAGCAGGCATTCCGCACACTGGCCCGCAAGTATCACCCGGACGTCAACAAGGATCCAGCGGCCGAAGAACGGTTCAAGGAGGTCAACGAGGCCTATCACGTGTTATCGGACCCCGAAACCCGCAAGCGCTACGACCGATTCGGCGAAGACTTCCGTCAGGTTCCCGAGGACTGGGAAGAGCGGGTGGGCGCCGGTGCGGGTGGCTTCCGCGGCGCAGGGCCCTCCGGCGCGCGGGTGCGCTACGGCCAGGGCTTCGGCGGCGCCGGCGGCATCAACATCGAAGACCTGTTCGGCGACATGTTCGGCGGCAGTGGCGGATTCGGGCCGATTCCGGGCGCCGACCAGGAAGCGGTGCTGGAGCTGACCGTCGAGGAGGCCTACCGGGGCGGCAAACGCCAGCTCTCACTAGATGGCCGCAACTACGGGGTCAACATTCCCGCCGGTGTCATCGACGGTCAGCGGATACGGCTGGCGGGAGAGGGCGGCCGAGGTAGCGGCGATGGACCGGCCGGAGATCTGTACCTGCGTGGTGCGCATCAAGCCGCATCCCCGATTCCGGCTCGACGGACGCGACGTCACCGTCGATCTGCCGGTGTCGCCCTGGGAGGCGGTGCTGGGGACCACTGTCGCTATTCGAACTCCCGGCGGCGAAGCGAAAGTTAAGGTGCCGCAAGGGTCGTCGACCGGCCGGCGGTTGCGGCTGCGCGGCGAAGGCATGCCCAACCCGCGCGGTGCCGCAGGCGACCTCTACGCAGAAATCAAGGTGATGGTGCCACCGAAACCCACTGCGCGGGAACGTGAGCTGTTCGAGCAACTGGCGGCGGAGTCCACGTTCGACCCGAGGAGGGGACCATGACCGCATCACGCTATGTCCTGGCGCGGCGGCCCGGAATGCAGCTCGACGACTTCGCAACACGCTGCGGGTTGCATCCCGACATGGTGCGCCGGCTGGTGGCGCTCGGCCTCGTCGCTTGCCGGCAGGATGCCCGCGGCGATCTCTGGTTCGAACCGTCTGCGTTGGTGACGGTCGGCCGCATCCAGCGGTTGAGGACCGGTCTGGGACTGAACTACGCGGCGATCGGGCTGGTGCTCGACCTGCTGGACCACATCGAAGAGCTGGAATCCGCTTCTCGCCGAAGGAGGACATCGCGGTGGACATCAACAAGCTGACGCAGAAGTCACAGGAGGCGTTGGCCGAAGCGCAGAGCATCGCGACCCGGATGGGTCAGAACGAGGTCGACGGCGAACATCTGTTGATGGCGCTGATCGACCAGCCCGAGGGTCTCGTACCGCGGCTGCTTGATCAGGCGGGCGCCGACACCGCGGCACTGCGCGCGGACCTGGAACGCGAGCTGAACCGGCGCCCGAAGGTGAGCGGCCCGGGCGCCGCGCCGGGCCAGGTCTCTGTCACCAGGCGCCTGGCGAACCTGCTGGAGGCCGCCGAGCGGGAAGCCAAGCGGCTCAAGGACGAATACGTATCGGTGGAGCACCTCGTCATCGCGCGTCGCCGAAGAGGGTTCGGCGAGTGCCGCCGGACGGATTCTGGCCTCCCATGGCGTTACCCGGGAATCGTTCCTCGGCGCGCTGACCAAGGTCCGCGGCAACCAGCGGGTCACTTCGGCGTCGCCGGAGGGCGCCTACGAGGCGCTGGAGAAGTACGGCCGCGACCTGGTCGCCGAGGGCCGCGCCGGCAAGCTGGATCCGGTGATCGGCCGAGACGCCGAGATCCGCAGGGTGATTCAGATCCTCAGCCGCAAGACGAAGAACAATCCGGTGCTCATCGGCGACCCCGGAGTCGGCAAGACCGCGATCGTGGAGGGCCTGGCCCAGCGGATCGTGCGCGGCGATGTCCCGGAAGGCCTGCGGGACAAGACAATTTTCTCCCTCGACATGGGTTCGCTGGTGGCAGGTGCGAAGTATCGGGGCGAGTTCGAGGAACGGCTGCAGGCGGTGCTGTCAGAGGTGAAGGCGGGCGAGGGTCGAATTTTGCTGTTCGTCGACGAGTTGCATACCGTGGTCGGCGCCGGGGCGACGGAGGGGTCCCTGGACGCCGGCAATATGCTCAAGCCGATGCTTGCCCGCGGTGAGCTGCACATGATCGGTGCCACCACACTCGACGAATACCGCAAGCACATCGAAAAGGACGCCGCGTTGGAGCGCCGGTTCCAGACCGTCCTGGTCGACGAACCTGACGTCGAGGACACCATTTCGATCCTGCGCGGGCTGCGCGAACGCCTCGAGGTGTTCCACGGGGTGAAGATCCAGGATGCCGCCCTGGTGGCGGCCGCCACGTTGTCGCATCGCTACATCACCGACCGTTTCCTGCCCGATAAGGCGATCGACCTGGTGGACGAGGCGTGTGCGCGGCTGCGCACCGAAATCGACTCGATGCCAGCGGAGTTGGATGAGATCACCCGTCGGGTCACCCGGCTCGAGATCGAGGAGGCGGCGTTGGCCAAGGAGACCGACGCGGCCAGCAAGTCCCGGCTGAAGGAACTTCGCAAAGAATTGGCCGATCTGCGAGCGGAGGCCGACGCCCGGCACGCGCAATGGGATGCCGAACGGCAGGCGATCCGGCGGGTACAGGAACTGCGCGGGCAACTCGAGCAGCTCCGACACCAGGCCGAAGAAGCCGAACGCAACTATGACCTCAACCGGGCGGCCGAGTTGCGCTACGGTCAGATCACCGAACTGGAACGCAAACTGCAAGCGGCCGAGGAACAGCTGACGTCCAAGCAGGGCGAAAAGCGATTGCTTCGCGAGGTCGTCACCGAGGACGAGATCGCCGAAATCGTAGCCGCATGGACCGGCATACCGGTCGCGCGATTGCAGGAGGGCGAACGGGAAAAGCTGCTGCGGCTCGACGAAATACTGCACGAGCGGGTGATCGGGCAGGACGAGGCGGTCCAGCTGGTCGCCGATGCGGTGATTCGGGCCCGCTCCGGAATCCGGGATCCGCGCCGCCCGATCGGCTCGTTCATCTTCCTCGGACCCACCGGGGTCGGTAAGACCGAGCTCGCGAAGACGCTGGCCGCCGCGTTGTTCGACAGCGAGGACAACACGGTCCGGCTTGACATGAGCGAGTACCAGGAGCGGCACACAGTGAGCCGGTTGGTCGGTGCGCCACCGGGATACGTCGGCTACGAGGAGGGCGGCCAGCTCACCGAAGCGGTGCGTCGCAAGCCCTACTCGGTGGTGCTGCTCGACGAGATCGAAAAGGCGCACGCCGATGTGTTCAACACCCTGCTGCAGGTGCTCGACGACGGCCGGCTCACCGATGCACAGGGACGTCAGGTCGACTTCCGCAACACGGTGGTCATCATGACCTCCAACATCGGATCGCACTACCTGCTCGACGGCGTCACCGCGGACGGCGAGATCAAGCCCGACGCGCGCGACCGGGTGATGGCCGAGCTGCGCGGACACTTCCGGCCCGAATTCCTCAACCGCGTCGACGACATCGTGTTGTTCACCCCGCTGTCGATGCCGCAGCTCGAACGGATCGTCGAGCTGCAGCTGGTCGAGCTGCGGGATCGGTTGGCGGAACGGCAAATCGAGCTCGACATCACCCCGGATGCTCGCCGGACGATCGCCGAACACGGCTACGATCCGGTGTACGGGGCGCGGCCGCTACGCCGCTACATCGCCCACGAGGTAGAAACCAAGATCGGCCGGGCGTTGCTACGCGGCGATATCGCGGGCGGTGGCAAGATCCGCGTCACCGTGGAGAATGGCGAACTCGCCGTTGGCTATTCGGAACCGGCCCTAGCGGCCTGACTGAGGAGGCGCCATGGAATCAGACATCGTGACATGCCCGCACTGCGGAAAACGCAATCGCGTACCCGCGGCGGCCGCGGGGAAGCCGCGGTGCGCCAACTGTCACCAGTGGCTGCCGTGGATCGCTGCGGCCGGCGACGGGGACTTCGCCGACGTTGCCGAAAAGCCCTCGGTTCCAGTACTTGTCGACCTGTGGGCGCCCTGGTGTGGACCGTGCCGCATGGTGAGTCCGGCGCTGGAGCAGCTCGCAACCGAACGCGCCGGGCAACTCAAACTCGTCAAGGTCGACGTGGACAAGGCACCGGCGATTTCGCAGCGGTTCACGGTGCAGGCGGTGCCGACACTGCTGCTCCTTGACCACGGGCAGATATTGGCGCGGCAAGCGGGCGCCGCTCCCGTTGCGGCGCTGCGCAATTGGCTGGATCAGGCACTCTCGGCAGGCAGCGCGAAGGAGGCGCGGTCATGACATCCGTAGGTATAGATCCACACGTGGCGGCGATTCGCCAGGTACGCCCGCGCACGAACGGCTGTGAGGAATGTCTGCGGCTCGGCACATCGTGGGTGCACCTGCGGCTGTGCCTGACGTGCGGGCATGTCGGCTGCTGCGATTCGTCACCGATGCGGCATGCCCGGGCGCACGCACATACGGTGGGCCATCCGATCGTGCAGTCCTTCGAGCCCGGCGAGAACTGGCGCTGGTGCTACGTCCATGAGAACTATGTCTGAGGTCGCCACCGACCAGCGCGCCTCGACTCCGCTGGCGGAAACCCCCGACATATACGGCGCGTACCCGCGACTGTCCGACGATCAGATCGCCACCCTAGAGGCGGGCGGCGCCCGGCGTGCCGTCGTTAAGGGCGAAACGCTGGTCCGCGAGGGTGAGCGCTCCGATTACTTCTTCGTCATGCTGTCCGGCAAGGTCGCCGTCAGCGCTACCGACGATGCGGGCAATCCTCACGTGATCCGGGTACATGGCCCCGGGCGGTTCCTCGGGGAGCTGGGCGATCTCGAAGGTCAAGCCGCGTTTTACACCGCCGCAGTGGTGGAACCCGGCGAAGTACTCCTGGTACCGACCGAGCGGGTGCGGGCCCTGGTCGCCCACGATCCGGTGCTCAGTGACCTCATCCTGCGCGCGTACCTGTTACGCCGCTCGCTGCTCATCCAGGAAGGATCCGGATTTCGGATCATCGGCTCTTGTTATGACCCCGATACCGCGCGGCTGCGAAGATTCGCTGCGCGAAACCGGTTACCGCACAAGTGGATCGACCTGGAACGCGACAAGCACGCAGAGCGGCTGCTGCACCGGTTCGGGGTATCGCCCCAAGATACCCCGGTGGTGATCTGGGGCGGTGAGGTGCTGCGCAACCCGACCAACACCGAGCTGGGCCGCCGCGTCGGGCTGCCGGTACCCGACACAGTGCCCGACGAAGCCGACGTCGTCGTGGTGGGCGCTGGTCCGGCCGGCCTCGGCGCGGCCGTGTATGGCGCTTCCGACGGCCTCATCACCGCGGCCATGGAGCGGATCGCAACCGGCGGACAGGCCGGGACGTCATCGAGGATCGAGAACTACCTCGGATTCCCGGGCGGGATCTCGGGTGCCGACCTGGCCGAACGGGCCGTTCTGCAGGCCGGCAAGTTTGGCGCGCGGATCATGATCTCCGCGGAGGTCACCCGGCTCGAATCCGACAGCGGACACCATCTGCTCCGACTCGCCGATCAAGCGTCGGTGGTCGCGCGTGCCGTTGTGCTTGCCATGGGAGCGCGGTATCGCAAGCTCGCCGTCCCGGGAATCGAATCGTTCGAGGGCAACGGCGTGTACTACGCCGCCACCATTCAAGAGGCGTTGATGTGCGGCACGGGGCCGGTCGTCATCGTCGGCGGCGGCAATTCAGCGGGCCAGGCGGCAGTCTTCCTCGCCGCGCGGGTTTCCCGGGTGTATGTGGTGATCCGCGGCGACGACCTGAACACGAGCATGTCCCGATATCTCGTCGACCAGATCCACCAGAACCCCCGCGTGACCGTGCGGTCGTGTACCGAGATCCGGGAGGTGCACGGAGACGGCGCCCTCACGGCGGTGGTGACCGAGGACAAACGGACGGGCGAGCGTCATTCGATCCAGACCCTGGCCCTGTTCGTTTTCATCGGCGCCGTTCCTAACACCGCGTGGCTCGCCGGCGCTGTCGAACTCGACGACCACGGCTACGTGCCGACCGGCCCGGCCGCGCTGTACTCAGACACCGATGGCAATCAGGGGCGAACGCATCGGCAGCCGATGATGCTGGAGACCAGCCGACCCGGTGTGTTCGCGGCGGGCGACGTGCGTAGCGGCTCGGTCAAGCGGGTGGCGTCCGCGGTCGGCGAAGGAGCTATGGCGATCCGCCAAATCCACGAGTACTTCGGGACCTGATCGGCGGCGGTCGCCCCGACCGGTGACCTGCCACCGTTCGGCAATGCTGAACCCAAGCGGATCTCGGCCGAGGAAAGCAAATCAGGTCAGACGTGCGGAGTCTCTAATGTCGTGCGGACCCGGGACGGCCCCCAGGGACGTTTGGCGGTGTGGGGTAGGGGTATGCCGGGCACTAGTGCCTGGCACCCCGTCATCAATCTTGCTAATCGCCGATCCCGGTGTTCCGGCGGTGATCGCCGAACGTCTCTCTGATTCGCTCCCGAATGCGCTGACGGACTGCGCTGCCGCAGATGGTAAGTGGGACGTGTCTGTGCGACGCCACTCCTATCCGGTGGATGAGCATGCCGAGGTCGTAGAGGTGATCAGCATCATTGACCCAGCTGGCGAGACCGAGGACATCGTTATCTACCTGACCGATCTGCCACGACGTCTCGGGACGACGCCGGTGATTGCCGACATCAGCTTGCGTCACCGGTTCGGATTGATCTCCATCCCCGGAGCAGGCGGTTTGCTTATCGATCGCCGGGTGAGGAACCTGGCGCGGACAGTCGTGGCCGAAGTGACGCACCAGTCGGAGAAGCAACACCGCTCCGTAAAGCGCCTGACGCGGACACAGGAGGGCGATATCGTCCGCTACGTCGCGCCGACAGCCCTGTCACGACTGCAGCTTCTGATAGGCATGGTTTACGCCAACCGCCCGTGGCGATTGGCTGCTGGTCTGTCCAAGGTGATGATGGCCGCGTTCGCCACTGGGGCCGTGAGCCTTGCGTATCCGACCATTTGGCAGTTGTCGGCCACAATGGGCCCCTGGCGGTTGAGCGCGGCGACGATCTTGGCGAGCACAGCGATGATCGCGTGGCTCATCCTTGAGCACAAATTATGGGAACGGCCGCATTCCGCCGGCGAACGTGAACGCGCGGCGCTGTACAACGCGGCGACTGTCGTCACCCTGACGATTGGCGTCGCCATTCTCCACATCGGGCTGTTCATCCTGCTGCTGCTGACCGCCTGGTGGAGGCTGCCGCCGCAAATGGTCGCTCACGAGATCGGCCATCCCGTCGGCCTCCCATCCCTGTTGATGATGGCCTGGCTAGTGGCGGCGGTCGCAACATTGGGCGGTGCCCTGGGATCGGGGATGGAGGATGACGAGGCCGTGAAGGCGGCGGCATACGGGGTTCGGCAACGCCAGCGATTCGACAACTCGAACTGATGCACGTCCCCAGGCGGTAAGTCGGCTCGCCAACCCAAGTTCACCGTCGGCTGCCTGCCCGGCCTGACGGTCACCGGACCGATGCTCGCGCTCACCGTTGCGGATCCCGACCTCGAGTGTCTGCACACCGCTGCCTCACTCAGGTTGACAGCTTCCGGCGGGGTAATAGAGCGTATCGGTTAGGCAGGCTCACACAGCCGCCTAGCCCTCGATGGAGGGGAATTAATTTGCGCGCCATCCAGATTGAACAGTTCGGGGACCCCGCGCAGGTGCTCCGCGTCGTCGACATCGAGGAGCCGCCGCCACCGGGTCCGCATGAGGTTCTGTTGAGCGTTGAGGTCTCGCCGTTGAACAAACACGACCTACTGGTTGTCACCGGCATGCTGGCGCGGCCACCCCTGCCCCACATACCGGGCGCAGAGGGGGTCGCGCGCGTGCTTGCCACTGGCGCCGAGGTCGATGGACTTCAAGTCGGCGATCTGGTCGTGGTGCCCCTGTATGCCGGTGCGTGGCGTGAGCAGCTCGTCGTGCCCGCCGACGGCCTGTTCGCACTCCCCGCCGGCGGCGACATTGAGCAGTACTCGATGCTGGGCAGCAACCCCCCGAAAGCAGGGTTGATGCTCAGTGAATGCACCCCCCTGCAGCCCGGTGACTGGGTGGTTCAGAACGCCGCGAACTCCGGTGTGGGACGGTCATTGATCGCGTTAGCCAAGCTTCGTGGACTGAAGACGATCAACCTGGCCCGCGACGACACAACGTTCGCCGAGCTCACAGCAGCCGGGGCCGACGTGGTCCACGTCGACGATCCCGATGCGGTCGGCGATGCTCGAGCAGTGATCGGCGACGCGCGAGTGGCGCTGGCAGTGGAAGCCGTCGGTGGTCCGGGGGTGGCGCGGCTGCTCGAATTGCTGTCCGACGGTGGATGGTTGGTCAGCTATTCCTGGGCTAGGGACGAACCCATGTGGGTCGACACCTCGACACGGGTCGGCAAGCACCTCACCGTCCGCGATTCTTTGTCGGCGACTTCGACTACCGCGACAAGGTAATGCCTGTCATTCGTGAGGCGGCACCGCTGGTGGCCGACGGCGCCCTCGTTGTCCCCGTGGCAGGCGTGTACCCCCTGGAGCACATCCAGGACGCGGTGCAACATCTCCTCCGTGGCGGGTGAGGGAAGACCAACGGCCCGATACCCAGTTGGCAATCCCGTAAGATCTGCCCCCTCGCGATCCGCAACGCACCCTATTCCGGTTTTGTGCGCGGCGGGACGTTTTAGTACAACCGTACTGAAAATTCTCCGCGTATCCCTGTTCCCCGGTGTGCCGCGCGGTGACGCAGAACCGCCGCGGGCGGCACAGCCAAGACGACGCCCTGAAGGCCGCCGCGAGCAGTTTCGGTCGAGTTGTGACAACTCGTGACACTGAGACGGGCTCCCAGGGGTGACGCCAACCACCAGAACCGCCTCTGAGCAGTCCTTTTATAGTGGGGCGGGCGGGACTCGAACCCGCGACCAACGGATTATGAGTCCTTATTCAGCGCCTCAGCGACCAGGCGAAACGGTTAGCCGAATCGCGTCGAATGGCCTGTGAGACAGCATTTTTGGGTGTTGCCGGTACGGTCGCGGTACGCCCTCGGTACGGCTACAAATCGCCCCCGGTCGCCGGGGTGACGCCGGGGTGAGACGGGTTGGTCGGGATTCGCTAGCATGCGAAGACGGACACGCGCCGACAGGCCCAGAAGTGTCAGAGTGCGATGGATGATGTGTTCGGGTGATGATTAGAAGAACCTCCAACGAACGCGGAAAAGCACATGTGCACCCCCCGCCACCCGTGTGAAGATTCATGGCATGAAGATGGAGCAGCCAGGGTTGGAGTTGCTTGTCCGTGTGGGGCTGGCCCTTTTGCTCGGCATCGTAATCGGCTTGGAGCGCCAGTGGCGGTCGCGAATGGCCGGGCTGCAGACGATGGCGCTGGTCAGCATGGGCTCGGCGTTGTTCACGATTATGGGTGCCTACGACTTCCCGACAGAGGGTGACCGCAACAGGGTGGCCGCCCAGATTGTCACGGGCATAGGCTTTTTGGGCGCCGGCGTGATCCTCAAAACAGGTATGACGGTGTTCGGGCTGAACACTGCCGCGACGCTGTGGGCGACGGGGGCGGTGGGCGCGCTCTGCGGCGTGTGGATGTGGCGCGAAGCGGTCGTGGGGGCATTTTTGGTCGTCGCCGGTAACGGGTTGCTGTACCCGCTGTCGAAGTGGATGGACCGCAGACCTCACAAGCCCGGCCATGAGAAACAGGCCGACTTTTGACACCCTGCGCCAAGACGGGGCTTTCCATCATCGGACAGGTGTTCGTGTGGAACGTCGGTTCCGTCAGTATCGCTCCGGCACAAAGCGCCAAGGATAGTCCGGTTCGACATAGCCGTGGGACTTCTGGCGGTCGGGCAGCTTGATCCTTTTTGGCTCGGCCCGCTCGTAGGGCACCTGGTCCAATAGGTGCGCGATGCAGTTCAGGCGGGCGCGGCGCTTGTCGTCCGCCTGAATCACGTACCAGGGGCTGATCTCCGTGTCCGTCGCGGCGAACATGGCATCGCGGGCGCGGGAATAGTCGTACCAACGACGGTGCGACTCAAGGTCCATCGGGCTGAGCTTCCAGATCTTGCGCGGGTCCCGCGCCCGGTCCTCGAAGCGGCGGGTCTGTTCTTCCTGGCTGACCTCGAACCAGTACTTGATGATCTGGATCCCGCCAGCGATGAATGCCTCCTCCACCATCGGCACGAGCTGTAGAAACCGCTTGTACTCCTCGCCGGTAGCGAACCCCATGACCCGGTCAACGCCGGCGCGGTTGTACCAGGAGCGGTCGAACAAGCAGATCTCGCCACCCGCTGGAAACCGCTCGATGTAGCGCTGCGCGAAGACCTGGGTCTGCTCTCGCTCCGACGGAGTCGGAAGGGCGACGACGCGGAAGACCCGGGGACTAGTCCGCTCGGTGATGCGCTTGATCACGCCCCCCTTGCCGGCGGCGTCACGACCCTCGAACAGGATGGCGACCTTTGCCTTCGCTTCCTTGACCCAGAGCTGCATCTGGACGAGTTCACCCTGCAGGCGGGTCATCTCCTTCTCGTACCACTTCCGGCTCAATTTTCCGGTCGGAACATCCGAATGCTTCGCCTTCTTTGCCATCGTGTCCTGCCGATCATCGCCACGCGTTCCGACAATCATCCCGCTCGGCCAGACGCAAAGCGAGTGTGCGTTCTGCTCGGCCACGCTCAACTCCTTCATGAGCGAGCGTCAAGGATCAACCGAAACACTGTCAGGCGCTCACACAGCGACGGCTTGTTCCAGGTCCTTTAGCGCCGCTTCCAGATGGCCGAGGAGACGCTGCAGGTGTGGCACACTGCGGCGGCATCCGACAAGTCCGAAATCCAGGCTGTTCGCGCTGCTTGCCACGGTGATGTTGAGCGCCTGTCCGTCCAAAGCGATCGACAGTGGGTAATTGCCATCGAGGCGGGCCCCGTTCCAGTACAGCGGCTCCCGTGGGCCGGGGACGTTGGAGATGGTGATGTTGTACGGCGGCGGGCTCGCCGTGCGGAAACCGGGAAGACGGCCGACCACCGGCAGCGCCAGTACGAGCATCCCCAATGCCATTGCTTGCGCCCTGGGCATCTGCGCCAACACCTTCTTGTTTTCCTGCATTGACGTGTGAATGGTTTCCAGGCGTTTCGCAGGATCATCGAGGTGGGTTGCCAGGTTGCACAGCACCGTTGACACCGCATTTCCGCCGCCAGGGTCATTCTCGGTGCGCACGTTCACCGGAACCATTGCGATCAGCGGCGTATCGGGCAGGGCATTGAGATCGATGAGGTAGGTGCGCAGCGCGCCGGCGCACATGGCCAGAACAACGTCGTTGACAGTCGCTCCGACCGCGTCTTTGACCGTCCCGATGCGTTCCAGCGACCAAGACTGCGCCGCGCAACGCCGCGCGCCGCCGATCGGAACGTTCAGCATGGTGCGCGGTGCCCGGTACGGCAGGGTCAACTGTTGCTCGCGCAGTCCGGCACGAATCGACGACAGCCTTGACGGGCCAAACGCGCCGAAGGATCCCTTTGCACGGCTCAGCCTCGACCTCGCCTTCGGGGGCGCCACTTCACGCTGGCGGGGGCGCGGCGGCAACGCCCACGGCACCCGGATCTCGGTTTCGCCGGGGTCGGTACTCAGTGACCGCTGCATCAGCTTGAGTGCGGACACGCCGTCGACCAACGCATGGTGGACCTTCGTGTAGACGGCGAAGCGCCCGTCGGTCGGGCTCTCGATCATGTGCGCTTCCCACAGCGGCCGGTGGCGGTCGAGCAGGGTGCCGTGCAGCCGGGAGGTCAGTTCCAGCAACTCCCGAACCCGTCCCGGCGTGGGCAGGGCGGAGCGGCGCACGTGATACTCGATGTCGATGTCGTCGTCGAATTCCCATGCCATGTTGGTGAATCCGCCGAGCCTCTTGGCCGGACGCTTGCGGAAAGCCGGCTGGATGTCCCCGCACGCGAGCATCGCTGCATAGATCTCCAGCATGAACTCCGGTCCGGCGCCGTCCGGCGGCGTGAACAGCTGCAAACCGCCGACGTGCATCGGGTGCTCGCGAGTTTCGCCGATCAAGAACATCGAATCCATGGGCGACATGAGTTTCATCGATTTTTCCCCTGTTCGTTTCGGCATCGGCGCAGGCGAGGTCAGGCGCTGTTCGCGATGTCAGCTAGTAGCGGTCGTGCATCGCAGGTGATCACCCACTACCGGCGCTTTGCTTGGCGATGTTTGTGCGCTGGGTGATCGCACACGCGCTCGTACGGCCGACCAGCCCTGTGGCGGTCCTGTCCGTGTGGACGGGACCGGCAAGACATATGTCGGGAAGCGTTGCAGCATCGTCACGTGCGCGGCGGTGACGGCATGGCCGGTAACAACCTGACCGTGGTTGCGCCGCTGTCGATGATCACCACGCGCTGCCACTGTAGTCCAGATTCTCCTGCCAGCGCTGCGGATGAACGCTTCGGCACCGATGTGTCAGACCACTTGAGAAATGCGAGGCTGCTGCTGCGCCGAGCTCGCGGAGGCAGCGATGCGACGCGGCATTCAGCTCGTCGCGGCGCGCTTCGTCGTCATCGTTTTGCATAGGTCTCCTGTTGCGCGCGTGTGAGTTTCGACCCATCCGGGCGGTTCCGCCATTTCGGCAGCGGTGCGGCAACCTGACCAGCAAGTCGGAGCCCGGCGGGCAGCGGGCGGCCGAAGTCGTCGGCGCCGTCCAGCGGCGTGAGCCGCTAAGCCGCCCGCTCGGAACCCGGAGTGTCGAGGATCAACCGAAGCAACTGTCAAGCACAGCCGAAACACTGTCAGGCATCACCCGAAGCCGAAATGTCAAGCATCAGCCGAGGTAATACAGCTTTATGGTGGGGCGGGCGGGGCTCGAACCCGCGACCAACGGATAATGAGCCGCAAGGTCTGGCCCGCTAGCAAACTCTGCTGGGTCCGAAAATCGCCTTGCAGCGGTTTCCTGATCGCCGATAAAACGCCGAGATCGAACCGTTGGGGCAAGGGCAAGGTCGCCCACGGCCTACGTAGAATGGCGGGAGCACACCGACGCGGCCTTTTCAGGTCATGACCGAGGCAGAGAGCGCCACGTCACCCGAAACCCCCACCTCGGACCACGTTATGCAGCGGTAACTCCGCCTGGCCCGCTTTGCAGGCGCGCTGCACGTTAATCTTTCGTCCGCGGCGCGGTGCCGCATTTGCTTGGAGGGATTACCCATGCGCTCTGTCAGCGTGGCCGTGCTCACCACGGTTGCCGCCATCTTCGGTTCTTCTGGCGTGGCGGTGGCGGCGCCAAAGGATTACTGCGCCGACCTCAAAGGCGGCATTACCGGCAACACGTGTGTGATCCATCTTTCCGACCCCGGGTACAGCATCGACATCAGCATCCCGCAGGACTACCCCGACCAGAAACCGATCGCCGACTTCATCTCCCAGACGCGCGACGCATTCCTCAACACGGCCAAGTCTGGCGCGCCCCGCGATACACCGTACGAGTTGAAGATCACGCCAACGGAATACAACTCGGCGATTCCCCCGCGCGGCACGCAGGCCGTGGTGTTCAAGGTGTACCAAAACGTCGGCGGCGCGCATCCGCAGACAACGTACAAGGCGTTCAACTGGGACCAGACCTATCGCAAGGAGATCACCTACACGGCCGCACCGGACGACAAAGCAAACACGCCGTTATGGCGGGTGGACGATCCGCTGAAGACCGTCGCGCCGATCGTGCAGGCCGAACTGCAGAAGCAGCAGGCGCCGGCGACGCCCACGCAAACGGGACAGCCGGCTGCGACCACGCCGACTAACACGTCGACACCGGCGCCGATCGCGCAAGCCGCGCTGTACAACCCTGCCAACTATCAGAATTTCGCGGTGGTCAACGACGGGGTGATCTTCTTCTTCGACCAGGGCGTGATGTTGCCCGACTCAGCCGGGGCGTTGCAGGTGCTGGTGCCCCGGTCGGCGATCGACCCGATGCTTGCGTAACACTAGCCGGCGTCTGGTGCCAGCGCTGCGACTCACGGCCGGCCGCCGGAGAGTGTCAAGGATCAACCGAAACAACTGTCAAGCATCAGCCGAAACAACGTCGACCATCAACCGAAGCCGAAATGTCAAGCATCACCCGAGGTCATACGGGCTTTCTGTGCGGCGGGCGGGGCTCGAACCCGCGACCAACGGACTATGAAATGGCTGTCCCGCTATGTCCTGGTAGTGCGCAACTACTCTGTGCCGCAATATATTAACCATCTCGACGACCCCGCCAAAACCGAGTAAATCGGATCGTTTCTCAATCATTCGCGATGAATAAACGATGACTGCTACGCCACCTTGAGCGCGCTCTGTCACTGTGGCGCCGGCCTAATCGCAGGAGAGAACCGATCTTGGATCAGTCTGGGATCACACGCCATGCCACGATGCTGGACGACCTGCGCTTAACCAATTGGCGCCGTCGCCCATGGAGACGACACTGAGCCATACACTTACCGCGTGAACATCAGCGAGCTCATTGTCGGCGCAGCGATAGCCCCTGTCCGGGCCGGCGTCAAGGTGGCCGACGCCGGACTCGCCGCTGCGGCCATGGCGCTCGGGGCTGTGAAGCAATCCTTGGGCGAGGACGGCCCGAAGACGGTAGACCCGATTACCGATCTATTTCCGCTGCGCGGCGCACTCGTAGGCGCGAACCGAGTTGCCGAATTAACCGAAAACGACAGGGCTATGGGGCGCGCTCTGGTCCGCGGCGGGCCGGCGGACAAGCTGATGCGTCCGGGTGGGGTTGTCGATCTGTTGGACGCGCCCGGCGGGTTACTCGATCGGGTATCCGTTGGAGGTAGCTCCTCGCTAGAGCGGATCCTGGCGCCCGGTGGGCTCGTAGATCGGCTGCTCGCAGAGGACGGGCCGTTAGAGCGTATGTTCGCCGAGGACGGCATTATCGAGCGGATGTTTGTAGAGGACGGCATCATCGACAAGCTGCTCGCTAAGAATGGACCGCTTGAACAACTCACCGAAGCCGCTGAAATTCTGAGTCGGCTCCAGCCCGCCGTGGAGACGTTGACGCCCACCGCCGACACCCTTGAGTCTGCTGTAGATACCCTCAACAGGATGGTCAACTCGCTGAGTGGCATCACAGACCGCATTCCGCGGCGGCGGTCGACGCGGCCGACTGTGCGCTCGAAGCGCAACATGGACCAGGATGCCGTCGATGAGTGAGCCGACCGGCCTACCGACTCACCACCGTTGAAGTTGGCGGCTGGCCAGACACCCTCCACGAGGGGAAGTTACCAGCGACATATCTCGGCGACGTCGTGTCCCCGTTCGCTCATGACGCAACCGTTCCCGTCCATATCTCGCCCACGCGCCGGGGTGACGCCGGGGCGAGCGCCTTAATCATGTTTCCCGCGCCTGCAGAAACGTCTTTGACCAAGCACTTTAAGGTGGGGCGGGCGGGGCTCGAACCCGCGACCAACGGATTATGAGTCCGCGGCTCTAACCAACTGAGCTACCGCCCCTGGGACTAACTAGCTGCGGAATTAGCCTCCGAAGTCCTTGCTTTCAGCTCTGATACCGCATTGCGTTCCATGTCCTTGCCCAACACGTCGGAGACCCCAGGCAGAGCCATCGCGGCCGCTGCGTGGCCGAGCATGCGTTGCACGAGGTCGACCTTAGCGCCAGCACTGCTCGCAGGCGACGCGGTGGCTGCCTTAGCCCATCCGGAACGAGGCGCCTGGCAGCAGCCCTCATCCACCGATACGCCGCAGGCGGAAGACCCTGATCTCGCGAGGCGCACAGCTGGCGCGGTAGCTGTCATAGCCGGCATAGAAGTCGATGACCGTGGCCCATGCCGAGGCGCGGGCGTCGCCGGTGAGCAGCTCGGCCCGGTACCGCGCGGGCGGACCCATGAACTCGACAGTGCATTCGGGGTGCGCCAGCAGGTTGGCACTCCAGGCCGGATGATTTGCGCGCCCATAGTTGGAGCCGATCGCGAGCAGCCCGTCAGAGTCGTCGATCAATATCAGCGGATGGGTGCGCGGCTGTCCGGACTTGGCGCCGGTCGACGTGACGAGCCCGACCTTGTCGAATCCCATCGCGCTCAGCCGGCCCTTTGTCCGAGGGATCAGCACCTTGTCGATACGCGGTGCCAGGTGGAGTGCGAATTGGTTGCCTGCTCGACTCATGGCGAAGCGCTCGAACAGCGCCTCATCGAGCCGCAGCCGCCGCCCGCGATACGAACTTTCCCGTCGAAACGACACGGGTAACACGGTACTCAATTTGCGCTATCCCATGAGCCCTTTGACGATCCGTCCCGCGCGGCAGAAAGGGAGATCCAGTCGCACGTGGGAAGCGAACACCAACGGGCTTATACGCCAATACTTTCCCGAAGGCACTGATCTGTTCCGGTACACCCGAACAGATCTCGCGCGTTTGGTGTTGGTCGGCGAGATGCCCGTTGAACGCTCGGCCGAACCCTTCTTACCGTCGCTTACCTGGACAGGCGTAAGGTGGAGGTACGGATCCACGGCAGACCAAGGTCGGATCGGAAGAAAAGATTCCTCCTCTCGGCCGTGGCGCCCAGCACGAGCACTAGGCACCCACGCGAAGCAAGGCCCATCAACTGGGCACAGCGCGGTGGGCTTGCGTCAGCGGGGGAGCTGACGCCGAGGCCACATTTCACCGCGCCATCACGCACGCTTGGTAACCAGGTGGTTGATGCTTCGGACGGCCCTCCTTTTCGTCAGGAGAGCCGTCCGACTCGCGTATGCGGAACTCTCGGAGCCGGTTGCGGTCTGCTCGCTGAAGCAAGCACTCTTAGGGCAGAAATTCGTTACGACTGCCGACCCAACCGAGGCGAAACCCGGTGATCACACGCACCTGGACTTCGGCACCAATGTTGCAACAGTTGGAAACCACCGCGTCGACACGGGGTCATTTTTCAGACGCTGCGGACAGTCGCCGAGGTTCAGCGCCAAAGATAACGCCTACTCGTTCGTCGTCCCGCGTCGGGCACGGAAGAAGTTCGTACTAGACGGCAGCAGGATCAATACCAGGATCAGCGCCACAAAGGCGATGTCCAGCACCACGGCCACGAACCCTGAGCCACCAATATGGCTCGTCACGCGATGAGTCCCGGTGTGCCTGATGGCAAGACCGCCGAGAGCGAGAACCAGTTCGACCACTGAGACAACGAGGAGTGTCCCGCCGCGGCCTCGAAGAGCACGGACTCCGCCCCAGGTGAAAAGCGCACCCACCGCAAGCCTGATCAACAGGTACCCGTAGACACTCGCGAGGACCGCCGCGCCCAAGTGCCGCGTGGCGTAGTCGACGCGACCGGTGAGCATGAGCAGGGCCAGCACGTAAAGCAAAATGAGTAGCCCGCTGTACACAAATGCGATCACCGCGGCGGCTAGAACGGCGACTGGGCGCCGGACGGCACCATCGCCGCCAGCAGCAGGATCGGCGGACGCGTCGGTCGAACTCTGGTACTGCGGGGCGCCGTAAGGCGGAGTGTCATCCGGCTGAGCACGATACGGCGGCGGGGCGCCATGTTGCGGCGGAGCGCCAGATTGCGGCGGGGGGCCATACTGCGACGCGCCATACGGTGGCGGCGGAGCCGAATACTGCGCGCCGCGATACTGCGGGGCACCGTAAGGCCGGGAAGCTCGGGGCGGCGGTGATTGCGGCGGCCGCTGACCGGGCTGCCGGCCTATGGGCGCGAGCCGGGTGCGCTGCTCAGCACGAGGCACACCGCCGCGACGCGGTCCCTGGTTCACATATGACATGGTGCCCCCCGGCGATCGACCGCAAACCGGCTTGAACTGCCATCACACCATTTTGGACCACGAAATTTCAGAACGTCAGCTGAACACCGTCTGACCGTCCGCCCCGAGCAGATACCGCTCGGTCCCAGATTCCACCCGAGGCGCATCAGCACCCAACGACACGGCCACCTTATTGCTGGCATTACGCATGATGTCGAAGGTGAGTTCGATGGCCTCAGCTTCGGTGAACCGGGAACGCACCTCCTCGACGTCGTCGGCGACGAGGTGCGCCGGAGACCAAATTAACCTATCTGCATAGCGCAGCGCTGCTTTTACGCGATCCCCGAGCAAGACTGATTTCTCAAAGCGCTCGATTTCGTCGTACATCGACTCCGAACCACCCGAATCGAGTGCGGTGCTCTCACGCAGCGACTTGCACAATCGGCAGTTGTGCGCAGCCGCCCCACGCAGCCTGACCAGCTCCGATGTCACCGGGTCCAACGAGCGCATCCGAGCCACCGCCGGCAGATAGCCGTTGAACACGACATCCGCCGGTTCGCTGGTGTGATCCCAAGAAATCGGCCCGGTTACCCAGCCCAGATACTCCGAGCCGACGCCGAGCGCTTCCAGCCCGGCTCGCACCCTGGGCACGAAGTCGGCGATGTACATCGACACGACGACGCCGAAGGTGGCGTCCCCTAGCGCCTTGAAAAGACGAGATCGCTGCTCGCGGGTAATCGCCGATACGTCGATGCTGAACTGCTCGGCAAATTCAGCCACAGCCGGAGCCGCCGACGCAGGCTCATCCACCTCGGCGGGCAACGGCGGCAACCCCACCGCGCCCGCGCAGACACCACGCACCAGTCCCGAAAGACGGCCATCCCCCGGCGATAACGCCACCAGCTGATCTAGCACGAAGACAATTATTGCGCCTGGCTTACCGACGACATGTGGAAGTCCGGTATCCGCAGTGACGGCATAGCCGCGCGGGTGACCCAGTCGCCCCACTCCCGGGGCAGGGTCTTCTGGCTGGCACCGGCCTCGGTCGCCCGCCGCAACAGATCCAACGGGCTCTCGTTGAACCGGAAGTTGTTGACCGCCGCCGTCACCTCGCCATCCTCGACCAAATACACGCCATCCCGCGTCAGCCCGGTGAGTAGCAACGTGGTCGGGTCGACCTCGCGGATGTACCACAGCGTGGTCAGCAGCAGGCCACGCTCGGTCGAGGCGATCATGTCGGCGAGACCGGCCGACCCGCCCGTCATCACGATGTTCTCGGCGGCCACCGCCACCCGCTCGTCGTATCTGGCGGCCGTGGCCCGCGGATACGCCAGCGCATTGATCACGCCGTTGCGGATCCAGTCGACCTGGCTGATCTCCATGCCGTTGTCGAACACCGACACCGTCTCCGAGGAGTTGCTCACCGCCACAAACGGCGCACATGCCAGGCCCGGCGCCATCGGGTCGGAGAACAGCGTCAGCGGCAGCTCGGTGAGCCGCTCCCCCACCCGCGTCCCGCCGCCAGGGGCCGAGAATGCGGTCCGGCCCTCTTGCGCGCCGCGGCCGGACATCGTCCACGCCAGGTAGATCATCATGTCGGCCACCGTCGACGGCGGCATGATCGTCTCGTAGCGCCCGGCGGGCAGCTCGACGCGCCGCGAAGCCCAGTCCAGCCGCGTCGACAGGTCCTCGAGCAGCGCATCGATTGGCACATCGACGAAATCAGCCGTACCGATACCCGCCCACGCGCTGGCGTCGCCGCGTTTGGCGTTGATCTCGACCGCACCCGCGGGCTGGGTGTAGCGCCGACGCAGACCAGTCGACGACGCCAAGAATGTCGTCGAGATGCTGTGGTGCGCAAACCCATACAGCCGATCAACGCCGGCGAAGCCACGACTCAAAGACGAAGCGGCGTCGGCGAACACCTCGGCTCCGGTGCCGGGCACCGGAGCGTTCCAGTCCGCGGGTGACCCGGTATCGGCCAGCAGTGGCGCGGCATCGCCGGCCTCCGGTGCGGAGCGGGCGGCTTCCTGCGACGCCGCCACCAGCCCGGGAATCACCGACGGGTCCACCTCGGCGGATACCACGGTGCCGATGTATGCGCTATCGCCTTGGCGCACAACGGAAATCACCGCAAGGCTGCGGCTTACCGAAACCCCGTTGGTGGTCATCGAATTGCCCGCCCACCGCAGTGTCGCTTCGGTCCGGTCGGTGACCAGCACCATGGTCTCGTCGGCCCGGCCGGCTTTCGCCGCCTCAGCCAAAACGATGTTGACGACGTGTTGCGCAGTGATCATCGGCCACCCTCGGTGCGGGTGTTCAGCACGTTGACGCCGCGGAACAACGCCGACGGACAGCCATGGCTGACGGCGGCCACCTGGCCGGGCTGCGCCTTGCCGCAGTTGAACGCGCCGCCCAGCCGCCAGGTCGACGGCCCCCCAACGGCTTCCATGGAATTCCAGAAATCGGTGGTGGTGGCCTGATACGCGACATCGCGTAACTGGCCGTCCAGCCGGCCGTCGCGGATCCGGAAGAACCGCTGGCCGGTGAACTGAAAGTTGTAGCGCTGCATGTCGATCGACCATGACTTGTCGCCGACGATGTAGATGCCGTCGGAGACCCGGCCGATCAGGTCCGCGGTACTCAAGTCGTCCGTACCCGGCTGCAGCGACACGTTGGCCATCCGCTGGATCGGCACGTGATGCGGCGAGTCGGCATACGAGCACCCGTTCGAGCGCGGCTGGCCCAGTCGCGGAGCGAACACCCGGTCGAGCTGATAGCCGACAAACATCCCGTCCCGCACCAGATCCCAGCTTTGCGCGGCCACGCCCTCGTCGTCGTAACCGACACTGGCCAAACCGAACTCGACGGTTCGGTCGGCCGTCACGTTCATCACCGGTGACCCGTAGCGCATGGTGCCGAGTTTGTCGGGAGTGGCGAACGAGGTTCCGGCGTAGGCGGCCTCGTAGCCGATGGCACGATCGTATTCGGTTGCGTGGCCGATGGATTCGTGGATGGTCAGCCACAGGTTGGTCGGGTCGATCACCAGGTCCTTGTGCCCCGCCGTCACGCTGGGCGCCTTGAGTTTCTCGGCCAGCAGCAACGGCAGTTGTTCGAGCTCGTCGGTCCAGTTCCAGACATCGTCGCCGCCCAGCGCTTCCCAGCCCCGGGCCGTCGGCGGCGCCAGGGTGCGCATCGAGTCGAAGCTGCCCGCCGCGGCGTCGACGCTGACCGCCTCGAGTACCGGCAGCAGCCGCACCCGCTGCTGGGTGATCGACGATCCGAAGGTGTCGGCGTAAAACGTCTGCTCCTTGACGGCGGTCATGCTGGCCGACACGTGGTCGATGCCGTCGGCGCCCAGCAACCGCCCGGAGTATTCCTCGAGCAGGGCGATCTTTTCGGGAGCGGGAATGTCAAACGGGTCGATCGCGTAGTTCGACACCCAGGTCGCATCGGCGTACACCGGCTCGGACGCCAGCTCGACCCGCTCGGCGTTCAGCGCCGCCAGCGTGACGGCCACATCCACCGCGCGGCGCGCGGTGTCAGCCGCGACGGATGGCGCCAACTCGGCGTGGGAGGCGAAACCCCAGGTGCCGTCTACGATCACCCGGACCGCCAAGCCGACTTCTCGGCTGACGACGGCGGTCTCTAGCTCGCCGTCGCGCAACTGCACGATCTCGGTGGACAGGCGCTGAATTCGCAGGTCCGCGTGGCTCGCCCCGGCTGCGGTGGCCGCCGACAGCGCGGCGTCGGCCAGTTCACGGCGCGGCAGATCGAGGAAGTCGGCATCGATCCCCCGGTTCGGTGTCACCAGTCCACCCTAGGACCACCGTAACCGCCCCGCTTTAATACACCCATGGCCGATGCGCCACCCCGCTCCACCACGCTGGCATACGCCCTGCTGGCGCCCAGCCTGTTCGGAGTGGTCGCGTTCTTGCTGCTGCCGATCCTCGTGGTGGTGTGGCTCAGCCTGTACCGGTGGGACCTGCTGGGTCCCCTGCACTACGTCGGCCTGTCCAATTGGCGGTCCGTGCTGGCCGACTCCGACTTCGCCAACTCGCTGGTCGTGACGGCGGTGTTCGTGCTGATCGTGGTCCCGGCGCAGACAGTGCTGGGCCTGCTGGCCGCGTTGCTGCTGGCCCGTGAACTCCCCGGCACCAGCGTGTTCCGCACGCTCTACGTGCTGCCCTGGATCTGCGCCCCGCTGGCGATCGCGGTGCTGTGGCGCTGGATCCTGGCCCCCACCGACGGCGCCGTCAGCACGATCCTGGGACACCGCATCGAATGGCTGTCCGATCCCAGCTTTGCGCTGCCAGTCGTTTCGGCCGTCGTGGTCTGGACCAACGTCGGCTACGTCTCGCTGTCCTTCCTGGCGGGCTTGCTGGCCATCCCGAACGACATCCACGCCGCCGCGCGCACCGACGGCGCCAATGACTGGCAGCGGTTCCGGCGCATCACCCTGCCCATGCTGCGGCCGACCACGTTCTTCGTCCTGGTTACCGGAATCGTCAGCACAGCACAGGTTTTCGACACTGTCTATGCGCTGACCGACGGCGGGCCCGCGGGCCGCACCGATTTGGTGGCCCACCGCATCTACGCCGAGGCGTTCGGCGCCGCGGCGATCGGGCGGGCATCGGTCATGGCGGTGCTGCTTTTCGTCATCCTCGTCGGCGTCACCGCAGTCCAGCAGCTCTACTTCAGGCGGCGGATCAGCTATGACCTCACGTAGCGCATCGGCCTTCTTGACATACACCGGCCTGGCGCTGGGTGCGGTGATCACGTTGGCCCCCTTCCTGCTTGGCTTGCTGACCTCGTTCACCTCCGCGCATCAGTTCGTGACCGGTACGCCCCTGCAGTTGCCGCGGCCACCAACGCTGGCCAACTACGCCCATCTGGGCGGCGCCGGGTTCGGCCGCTCGATCGCGGTGACCGCGCTGATGACGGCGGTGATTCTGCTGGGTCAGTTGACTTTTTCGGTGCTGGCCGGCTACGCGTTCGCGCGATTGCGATTTCCCGGACGCGACGCGCTGTTCTGGGCATACATCGCCACCCTGATGGTCCCGGCGACGGTCACCGTGGTGCCGCTGTATCTGATGATGGCCCAGCTGGGCCTGCGGAATACGTTCTGGGCGTTGGTGCTTCCCTTCATGTTCGGCTCGCCCTACGCGATCTTCCTGCTGCGCGAGCACTTTCGCCTGATCCCCGACGACTTGATCAACGCCGCACGCCTGGATGGCGCCAACACGCTGGACGTCATCGTGCATGTGGTGATTCCGTCCAGCCGGCCGGTGCATTGCCGCCTTGACGCTGATCACCGTCGTCTCGCAGTGGAACAACTTCATGTGGCCGTTGGTGATCACCAGCGGCAGCAAGTGGCGGGTGCTGACGGTGGCGACGGCCGACCTGCAGTCCCGCTTCAACGCGCAGTGGACGCTGGTGATGGCGGCGACCACGGTCGCGATCGTGCCGCTGATAGTGCTTTTCGTGGCCTCCCAACGGCATATCGTCGCCTCGATCGTCGTCTCGGGGCTCAAGTGAAGCCGCGGTTTTCCAGCCTGGTCGCTACGGCGCTGGTGCTGGTCGCGACGCTGCTGGCGATGACGGCGGTGCTGATGAACCGGGCGGGCGAACCTCGCGGCGGCAAGATCGTCGTCACGGTGCGGCTGTGGGCCGACGAGATCGCCGCGGCGTATCGGGAATCGTTCGACGCGTTCACCCGCACCCACCCGAATATCGAAGTGCGCATCCACCTGGTCGCCTACTCGACCTACTTCAACACCCTGCGCACCGACGTGGCCGGCGGCAGCGCCGAAGACATCTTCTGGCTGTCCAACGCCTACTTCGCCGCGTACGCCGACAGTGGCCGGTTGATGAGGATCGATCCTGATCCGGACTGGGAGCCGGCGGTGGTCGACCAGTTCACCCGCGGCGGCGGGCTTTGGGGCGTACCGCAATTGACCGACGCGGGCATCGCCGTGTTCTACAACGCGGACCTGCTCGCCGCGGCCGGTGTGAATCCCGCCCAGCTGAACAACCTGCGGTGGAACCCCAACGGCGACGACACGTTACGGCCTATGCTGGCCCGGCTCACCCTCGATGCCGACGGAAACCCTGCCGGCACATCGAGTTTCGATGCCGGTCGGGTCCGCCAGTGGGGGTACAACGCGGCCAACGACCCGCAGGCCATCTACCTGCCCTACATCGGGTCAGCGGGAGGCGTATTTCAGCGAGGCGACCAATTCGCGTTCGACAACCCGTCGGCGATCGAAGCCTTCCGCTACCTGGTCGGTCTGATCAACGACGACCACGTCGCGCCACCGGCGTCGGACACCAACGGCAACGGCGATTTCTCGCGCAACCAGTTCCTGGCCGGCAGGATGGCGTTGTTCCAGTCCGGCACCTACAACCTGGTGCCAGTGGCCCGCGACGCCCGCTTTCACTGGGGTGTGGCGATGTTGCCGATCGGCCCCAAGGGCCGGGTCAGCGTCACCAACGGCATTGCCGCAGCAGGAAATTCGGTGTCCAAGCATCCGGATGCGGTACGTCAGGTGCTGGCCTGGATGGGTAGCCGTGACGGCAACGCCTACGTGGGCCGGCACGGTGCGGCCATCCCGGCCGTGCTGTCAGCCCAGCGGGTCTACTTCGACTATTGGGCCGCCAAGGGCGTCGACGTGACCCCGTTCTTCGCTGTGCTCAACGGCCCGCGGATTCCGGCCCCGGGCGGCGCCGGCTTCGCCGCCGGCAACGCCGCCCTGGAATCCTATTTCGACGAAATGTTCCTCGGCCGAGGCGATGTCGCGACCGTGCTGCGACAGGCTCAGGCGGCGGCCAACGCCGCGGCAGCGCGCTAGCCGGAAAGTTCCGTTGGGGTCAGCTTGGGGTTCGGATCGACTCGATGTAGGGCGCGAGTACCCGCGCTATTGACGTTGCGGCGTCGTCGACATCGGTCGGTGGCAGGGCGAGAAAGCTGAGCGCGGCACGCGCGATCGCCTGGCCCAGCACGTTCGCGTCGTGGTGATTGGCGCGCACCCAGCTTCGCTCAAAGATGTCGCCGAGCTGTTCGGCGCCATAGTCGACAATGAACTGACTTTCGACCGTGATCAGCCGGAGAAGGTCGTTGGGGGCATCTTCGGCTCGTAGCGCCCGCACCAGCGGATCGCATGTCGACGCGGTTGAAGAAATCGCGGAAGACCGACCGCAGGGTGCCGTGGGCGTCGCCGGTGTGTTCATGGACCGCAGTTTCCATTCCGGTGACGATGCTGTCGGTGAGCCGCAGGGCGTAGCTACGCGCGAGTCCGCGGCGTGAGCCGAACTCGTTGTAGAGGGTGCCCCGGCTGATGCCTGCCGCCGAGGAGACATCGGCCATGGTGATCGACGACCATTTCCGTTCGAGAAGCAAACGCTGCATCGCGTCGAGGACCCCGGTGCGCATCAGAGACAACGCGGTGTTCTGATACGGGCTGCGGTTTCGCGAAGATGCCGACTCGGCCATACAGGCGAGATTAGTGCGCATCAGCGCTTGAAATGGGTTGTCATGTCAGGCGTCTTTCGCGTTGAAGTCGATCTTCTCGCGCACACCGCAGTCCGGGCAGCGCCACTCGTCATCGACGTCGGCCCAGCTGGTTCCGGCCCGATATCCCTCGCGCGGTGCACCGGTCGCTTCGTCGTAGACGTAGTCGCAGACCGGACACTGGTACGCGGCCATCATCGGGCTCCGTAGCGAGCGAGGACCTTGTCGCGCTTGCGCGGGTCGATGTTCACCGCGGTGATGTCACCGCGATAGTGCTCGATCACGCGGTGGTCCATCAACTTTCGCCACACCGGGGGCAAGTAGGTCAGGCCGATCAGGCTGGCGTATCCGCTGGGCAGATTGGGGGCACCGTCCATGCTGCGCAGTGTCTGGTAGCGCCGCAGGGGGTTGGCGTGATGGTCGCTGTGCCGCTGCAGGTGGTAGAGGAAAATGTTGGTGACAATGTGGTCGGAGTTCCAGCTGTGCGCCGGCGAGCACCGTTCGTAGCGTCCGGATGCCGTCTTCTGCCGCAGCAGACCGTAGTGCTCGAGGAAGTTCACCGACTCCAGCAGCGAGGCGCCGTATGCGGCCTGGATGAGCAGGAACGGCAGCACTTGCCAGCCGAAGACGGCGGTCAGTGCGCCGAACAGGACGATCGACATCATCCAGGCGTTGAGCACGTCGTTCTGGATGCTCCACGTGGATTTCCCGATGCGCTCCATCCGAGTCTTTTCCAGCCCCCACGACGACTTGACCGAGCCGAACACGCTGCGCGGCAGGAACATCCAGAAGCTTTCACCGAACCGCGCGCTGGCGGGGTCCTCGGGGGTGGAGACGCGGACATGGTGGCCGCGGTTGTGCTCGATGTAGAAATGCCCGTAGAGGGTCTGCGCGAGCGTGATCTTGGACAGCCAACGCTCCAGGTTCTCGCGCTTGTGTCCCAACTCGTGGGCGGTGTTGATACCGATCCCGCCCACGATGCCGATGGTGGCGGTCACGCCGATCTTCGAGATCAGGCCCAGGCCGCCGCTGATGCCGAGCCAGCTCAGATCGCCTGCCGACCACAGGTAGCACGCCACCACCAGGCTGGTCAGCTGGAAGGGGATGACGGCGTAGGTGCAGTACCGGTAGTACTTGTCGTTCTCGAGGTACTCGATCACGTCGTCGGGCGGGTTCTGATCATCGGCGCCAAAGAACGCATCCAGAATCGGCAACAGCACGTAAAGCAGGATCGGTCCGATCCACCACACGACCGGCGTCGCGGCGGTCCAGTCGAGCTTGCCGAACAGCCAGGCCACGGCGACGGCCACGAGCAATGACGTCGGGAGGATCAGGCCCAGCAGCCACAGATATCGCTTTCGGTCCCGCCATCGCCCAACACCGGGCTGAGACTGTGGTTCTGCAATGGTCGCCATCGCGGCCCTCCTGACCTGTTCACCACCCAGATCGGGGCGGTGCTGCTGCATGTCCCATGAACATATCAGATAATTTGTCTAACTGATAGATGTATTGTCTTATTTGTTCAGCAGCCCGACGGGTGACCGCCAAGTCCTAAGCTGGGTGGGTGGCCGCGCTCTCCGAGTCGTTATGGCACCGGAACCATGCCCTGGCGCAAGCGGCGCTGGAGCACCCATTCGTCCAGGGCATCGCGTCGGGAGAGTTGGCCGTAACGGCGTTCGTCCACTACGTGGCACAGGACGCCGTTTTCCTCGACGCGCTGTGCCGTGCCTACGCCCTGGCTCTGGCAAAGAGCCCGGACCGCGACGGGGTGATCGCGTTCACCGAGCTACTCGACGCCGCCACCGACGAGCTCCGCCTGTACCAGGGGTACGCGGCCCGCTGGAATGTCGACCTGCACCCAGCGGCAGGACCGGCCACCTCGGCCTACACCAACTTCTTGTTGGCGGTCGCCACGCACGAGCCGGTTGGCCACATCGCGGCGGCGATGACGCCGTGCCTGCGGCTCTATGCCTACCTCGGTCAGCAGCTGGCCCCCCAGACAAAACCCCAGAGTCCCTATCGCGAGTGGGTGATGACGTACTCGAGCCCGCAAGTCGAGGCTCAGGCACGACGCCTCGAGGCTCTACTCGACCGTTACGGAGGCGATCATGACCGCCTCGCCATCCTGTATCACGAGGCGTTGGAACTCGAATTGGGGTTCTTCGACGCTGTCTACCGTTCGACTCAGCTTTGAATCACCAGGAGCCCCAACAACATTGCCGCGCCCTCGCGAGCTCGTTTGCGTGGGCGCAATACAGCACCCTAGGCCGTCTGACTCAACGGCAACAGCCCCGTTGATGCCCGGTACTCCGGAGCACGCCTCCGTTACCGCGTCGGCGCGGCGGTCGCGTCGACGTAGCGATCGCGCAGGTCGCGCTTGAGAATTTTTCCGGCACCCGAGATCGGGAATTCGTCGATGATCTCGAGGCTGCGCGGCACCTTGTATCCCGCGATGTGCTGTTTGGTGTGCTCGCGCAGTTCCTCGAGCGACAGCGATTCGCCCTCCGCAAGGGTTACCACCGCGTGTACGCGCTCACCCCACTGCTTGTCGGGGACGCCGATGACGGCACATTGGGTCACCGACGAGAGTTTCGCGATGACGTTTTCCACCTCGACGGAATACACGTTCTCGCCGCCGGTAATGATCATGTCCTTGATGCGGTCGGCGATGAAGACGAATCCGTCCTCGTCCATGTAGCCCCCGTCACCGGTGTGCATCCACCCGTCCCGCAGCGCGGCCGCCGTCTCCTTGGGCTTGTTCCAATACCCGAGCATCACATGATCACCGCTGACCACGATCTCGCCCACCGTGCCGCGCGGCACCTCGTTCCCGTTCGGATCGACGATCTTGACCAGCGCGTGCGGGGCGGCGCGGCCGGCGGAGCGGCGACGAACCGGATCGTCATGATATTCGTCGGTAAGAAGTGTTGCCGCCGGCGCGAGTTCGGTCATGCCGTAGCCCTGTAGGAACCCCGCGGCCGGGAATGCGGCGCGGGCACGCTCGAGCAATGACTCCGAAATCGGCGACGCCCCGTACATCACCTTGGTCAGACTGGACACATCGAAGTCAGCCAACCTCGGGTGGTCGACGGCCATCTGGATCATGGTCGGCACCAGCAGTGTGTCGGTGATTCGGTGTTCGGCAATCGCCGACAACACGGCGACCGGCTCGAAAGCGGGAATGAAGACCTGAGTGCCGCTCAAGATCGAATTCGCAATCATCGCGCCCAGGTCGGCCAGATGAAACATCGGCGCGGCGTGCAGCATCCTGCCTGCCACGGTCCATACGCCCGCTGCCGCGCAACCTGTCGCCGAAACCAAAAGGTTGCGGTGGCTGAGCATGACGCCCTTTGGGAAGCCCGTCGTTCCGCCGGTGTAGAAGATGCCGGCGATCGTGTCACCGCGCCGATGTGCGTCCGGAATCGGTTCTGCGTCAGCGATGATCGACTCGAACGACAGCATGCCATCCGGTGTCGGGCCGTCACCGCAGTGGATCAGCACCTCCAGTTGTGGACAAGCTTGCCGCAGTGGTTGGGTCAACGGCGCGAACGCATCGTCGATGACGAGGTGACGAACGCCGGCTTCGTTGAGCGAGTACGCGATTTCGGCGATGCTCCACCGGATATTCACCGGAACGGTGATCGCGTCTGCCCATGCGGTGGCGTGCAGCAATTGGTAGTAGCGGTCGGAGTTCAGCGCCATGACCGCGACCCGGTCGTCGCTGGCGACACCGCATCCGCGTAGCGCGCCCGCGAGCCTGCTCACCCGATCGAGTGTTTGCGTGTAGGTGAATTGCCTTGGGCCGCAGATGGTTGCGATCCGCTTGGGGAACTGCTGAACGCTACGGTGCAGCGATTGGGTCAGGTACATCGGGAATCCTCGGGTCGTTGGGCTGGCGTGCTAGAGAGACCGCGCGATGAGGTCTTTCATGATTTCGTTGGATCCGCCGTAGATCTTCTGCACCCGGGCATCTTCGTACATGCGGGCAATGGGGTATTCCCGCATGTAGCCGTAGCCGCCGAACAGCTGCACGCAGCGGTCGACGACCTGGCATTGCTGCTCGGTGAGCCACCACTTCGCCATCGCCGCGGTGGTGGTGTCGAGCTCGCCGCGCAGGTGCCGCTCGATGCAGGAGTCGACGAACACCCTGGCTACGTGCGCGACGGTCTGGCATTCGGCCAAGACGAACCTGGTGTTCTGGAAGTCGAAGATCGTCTGCCCGAACGCGTTGCGTGACTTGGTGTATGCGACGGTCTCGGCAACCGCGGCCTCGATCGCGGCGACGGCGGTGACGCCGATAACGAGCCGTTCCTGCGCGAGCTGCGTCATCAGCTGGCTGAAACCGCAGCCCTCCTCGCCGCCGAGCAGGTTAGTCTACCGGCACCCGAACGTCGGTGAAGGACAACTCGGAGGTGTCGGCGCCGTGCTGGCCGACCTTGTCCAGCACCCTGCCGCGGGAAAGCCCGGACAGTCGGCGGTCTCGACGACGATCAGCGAAACACCCTTGGCGCCCGCGGCGGGGTCGGTCTTGGCGACCACCACGATCAGGTCGGCCATCGACCCGTTGGAGATGAACGTCTTCGACCCGTTGACCACATAGTGATCGCCTTCCCGGATCGCAGTCGTCTTGATGTTCTTCAGATCCGACCCGGCGCCGGGCTCGGTCATCGCGACGGCGGCTGATCGCCTTGCCGGAGGCCATCTCTGGCAGCCAGCGGCGGCGCTGCTGCTCGGTGCCGTAGGCCAGGATGTAGTGCGCGACGATCCCGCTGTGCACGGTGTTGCCGAATCCGCTGTCCAGCGCGCGCGCCTGCGCCTCGAGTACCGCGAGGTCGTGGGCGAAGCTACCGCCGCCCCCGCCGTACTCCTCGGGGATCGAGCAGCACAGCAGCCCGAGCTCACCGGCCTTGGTCCAGACCTCGCGGTCCACGCGGTGCTGGGCTTCCCAGCGTTCCCGGTGCGGTGACACCTCTTTGGCGAAGAACTTGTCCGCCAGATCACCCAGCGCCGTGACCTCCTCGTCGCGCCAGGCGCTGGTGTAGTTGTTCGTCATGGTCGTCTCAGCCCTCGAATCCGCCACCGGTGACCAGGATCTGGCCGCTGACGTAGTCGGCCTCGGGATAGGTGAGCATGACCACCGAGCCGGCGGCCTCGTCGGGCGTGCCGGGACGTCCGAGCGGGATCATCGCCTTCAGCGCCGCCAGCAGGTGCGGGTTGACACCGACCTTGATTTCGCGGCCCTCGATGTCGATCGTGGCGTCACCGTCGGCGGCGACTTCGGTGAGCCGGGTTTCGATGAACCCGAACGCAACCGCGTTGACGTTGACGTTGTAGCGGCCCCACTCCTTGGCCAGTGTGCGTGTCATGCCGATGATGCCGGCCTTGGCCGAGCCGTAGTTGACCTGGCCGGCATTGCCGTACAGCCCGGCGACCGAGGAGATGTTGACGACCTTGCGGTTGACCCGTCGACCCGCGTCCTTCTCGGCCTTGGCCGCCTTGCTGATCACCGGTTGTGCGGCGCGCAGGATCCGGAACGGCGCCTTGAGGTGCACGTCGAGGATCGCGTCCCACTGGTCGTCGCCCATCTTCTGGATGACGCTGTCCCAGGTGTAGCCGGCGTTGTTGATCACGATGTCCAGGCCGCCGAACTCGCCGGTGGCGGTTCCGACGAAGCGTTCACCGAAGCCCGGGTCGGTGACGTTGCCGGCGCAGATCGCAGCATTGCCACCGGCTTTGAGAATTTCGTCGACCACGGCCCGGGCCGGGTCGGTGTCGAGGTCGTTGACCACGACGTTGGCGCCCTCGGCAGCGAGCTTCAGGGCGATCGAGCGGCCGATGCCGCGGCCCGAGCCACTGACGATGGCGGTTTTGCCTTGGAGCTTTCCCATGATTGATTTCCTTAGAAGATTGTGGTGGATGGGCTCAGTCGAGTGCAACGACGGCTTGGCCGAGCAGGGTGACGGTGCCGTCGGCCAGGGTGACCTTCAATTCGAGCGTGGCCACCCGTTCCCCGACAACCTCGTCGATCGAGGTGACGGTGGCGGTGCAGGTCGGCTGCCCGTGCACCGGGGTGATCGCGACGAAGCGCACCTTGTAGGACCGAAGCTGTTGCTGCGGAACGACATCGGTGAGCAACCGGCCCAGGTAGGCCATGGACAGCATGCCGTGCGCGAACACGTCGTCGAGGCCCGCGGACTTCGCCACGTCGATGTCGATGTGGATCGGGTTGTGATCACCCGACGCGCCGGCGAACAGAGCCAGCGTGGTGCGGGAGATCGGGTCGATGCGCAGCGGCGGCACTTCGGTGCCGACCTGCGGGGCGAACGTGGTCATGACTGGTCCCTCCCGGCGCGGTGTTGCACGACCGTCGAGCTGCGCAGCACGACCACTTCTGCGCCGTCCTGGTTGGTGATGGTGGATTCGCGGACGACGAACTCGAGCAGGCCGCCCTTCTTTTCGTAGATGTCGGCGATGCGGCTCGTCGCAGTCAATTCGTCTCCGGCATAGGCCATCTGGCGATAGTCGAATTGCTGTTCGCCGTGCAGTACGGCGCGCAGGTCGACCTCGAGATCATCGAGGAACGCGAACGGGCTCGGTGACTCGAGTTCGATTCCGAAGAAAAAGGTCGGCGGGCACCGGCAGGTCGCGGTGCCCGGCCTGCTTGGCCGCGTCGACATCGGTATAGATCGGGTCCTGCTGGCCGGTCGCCTTGGCGAAGTGCCGCAGCCTGCTGCGGGTGACCAACAGCGACCTGCCCGGAAGCTCACGGCCGATGGCGGAACGATCGATGCTCATCAGGCGTCCACCTTCTGATACAGCGTCACCACGCAAGCGCCGCCGAGGCCGAGGTTGTGCTGCAGCGCCAGCTCGACGCCCTCGACCTGACGGGCGCCGGCTTGCCCGCGCAACTGCCACACAAGTTCCGCGCACTGCGCCAGTCCCGTTGCGCCCAGCGGGTGTCCCTTCGACAGCAGCCCGCCGGACGGGTTGGTAACCACCCGGCCGCCGTAGGTGTTGTCGCCGTCGCGGATGAACTTCTCCGCCGTGCCGGTCGGGGTGAGCCCGAGCGCCTCATAGGTCAAGAACTCGTTAGTGGTGAAGCAGTCGTGCAACTCGACCACCCGGATGTCCTCGGGCCCAACGCCGGCCTCCTCGTAGACGTTGTTCGCGGCGGCTGCCGTCATGTCATAGCCGATGACCTTGCGCATGTCGCGGTCTTCGAACGTGCTGGGCGTGTCGGTGGTCAGGCTCTGCGCGCGGATCACGACGCCGGTGGTAAGCCCATGCTTGCGGGCGAACTC
Organism: uncultured Actinomycetota bacterium; assembly: GCA_963840045.1. GTDB lineage: Bacteria > Actinomycetota > Actinomycetes > Mycobacteriales > Mycobacteriaceae > Mycobacterium. Next base: position 41,237 of record CAWIXL010000005.1, read on the forward strand.
CGGGCTGCAGACCACGGCCGCCGCGGCACCGCAGGTGGGCGGGCAGCACTGCAGCCGGGTAAGCGGCCCATAGATCGTCGGCGACGCCAGCACTTCCTCGACCGTAACCTGGTCGCGGAAAACCGCATTCGGGTTGTGCGCGGCATGCTTGCGCGCCTTCACCGAGATCTCGGCGAACACCGCCGGATCGATACCGAACTCGTCGACATACGCCTGGCCGGCGCCGCCGAAGAACTGCGCCGCCATCGGCGACGCCGGGTCGGTGCCCTGCAACTCGTCACGCAGCGTTTCGATCCGGGCCATCGGGCCGGGTCGGTCGGTGAACACCGCGCCCAGCGCCCCGGGCACCATCTGCTCGAAACCCAGCGCCAGCACACAGTCCGCGGTTCCGCTCGCCACCGCCTGGCGGGCCAGCCACAACGCCGACGAGCCCGGTCGAGCAGTTGTTGTTGACATTGACGACCGGGATTCCGGTCTGCCCCAGACCGTAGAGCGCCGCCTGACCGCAGGTTGAATCGCCGTATACATAGCCGACGTACGCCTGTTGCACCGCGCTGTAGTCAACTCCCGCATCCGCGAGCGCCGCGCGCGCGGCGGTCTCGCCCATCTCGCCGTAATCAGCACTGCGGCCCGGCTTGGTGAACGGGATCATCCCGACACCGGCTACCTGCACATCGTTGGGCCCGTTGAGCATCTGCTGCCGTCCTCTCTAGCTTGAGTGATGCCAGTGAGATTAACAGATATTTACTTCATTCGAAGAGTGGCGTTGCGTCACCCGCCGCTGCGGTCAGTTCGAGAACAGCACCGCCATCGCCATCGCCGCCAAATCAGCGGGAAATTCGGCGTTGGACTGCAGGGATTCGATTTCTGCCATGGTGTGGATAACGCCGAGCGCGGTGTGCACGAGAACTTTCGCGGTGCCCTCGTCCAGATCCCCCCGACCGGCACAAAGCAGCGCGACCCACTCCGCCACGTACTCTCGTTGCCGAATCCCGGGTGAGGTCGGACAACGCGTGCCGTTCCGTGAGAAGCAGCGACGTGAGGATCGTCTTGTCGATCGCGAGTTGGACATAGCCGACCACCAGGTCCGCAAGAGCACGCCGAGGCTCGTCGTTCCGCCGCAGCACCGCGTGCAGGAGCAGCCACAGGGCGCTGGTACCCCGCTCCACGGCTGCCTGCAAGATGTCGGCCTTGCTTTCGAAATAGCCGTATAGGTTGGGACCGGTCACGCCCGCCGCAGCACCGATATCGTCCAACCCGGTTGCCTCATAACCCTTCTCGTCAAACAACGCGATGGCGTGACTCAGCAGGCTCTCCCGCTTCGATGCCGGTTCAAGTCCCGTCGGACGGCGCTCGGGCACCGCCCGAGAGGGCGACAACTCCACGGCGCACAATGCCTCGCATGCGCCGGTAAGCAGGCTCGCGAATTCGCCATCGCCGATCCTTGGACGAATGCGAGCTCACGCTGGCCAGGATCGATTGCACTCCCCATGCCAAAGCCACGGCGCTCGACTCCGACAAGGTCGGGCGTTGTGCGCGAATGCGATCGGCATACTGCCCGTTCACGGCCCGCAAGCGATCGCGCAGAGGTGTACGCAGGTCCTCGGGAAGATTCCGCGACTCGCGCCACCACAACGTTCCGACATCTCGTCGAGCCACCACTTTTTCGCATGACTCTGCCAGCGCGTCGGCCAACGAAGCCGTCGGCTCGAACGCCGGTGTCAACTCATCGAAACTCGCCCAGATCACCGCGTCCAGAAGCACTGACTTGTTCGAAAAATGGCGGTACAGGGCACCGGCCGTGATCCCCACGCGCTCCGCGATCTGCGCCATCGACACATTCCGATAGCCGAGCTCGACGAACAATTCCCTTGCCGCGCGAAAGGATCTGCACATTGCGGTCCTTCGGCCGACGGCGGACAGCGTGTTTCAGCGGTGGGCATGCGGACCTCTCGGGCCGGTATAAGTGAACGACAGTTAAGACACTAGCCTTCACGCCCCGAACTGGCGCAAACCGCGCCACGAACCAGGGGTAGCGTCGGGGTCCGTGCCGCGCGGCACATCGGACATGAGAAAGCGACACCAATGGCGGATCAGAAGAAGCCGAACATCGTCATGATCATGGCCGACGATGTGGGCACCTGGAACATCAGCGCTTACCATCGCGGCATGATGGGCGGTTCCACGCCCAACATCGACAGGATCGCGCGTGAAGGTGCGCTGTTCACCGACTACTACGGTCAGCAGTCATGCACAGCTGGGCGGGCCGCGTTCATCACCGGTCAGACCCCTTTCCGCACCGGCCTGCTGAAGGTTGGCATGCCCGCGGCCAAACAAGGCATCCAGGATTCCGACCCGACGATCGCCGAACTACTCAAGCCGCTGGGCTACGTGTCGGCGCAGATCGGCAAGAACCATCTCGGCGACCGCAACGAATACCTGCCCACCGTCCACGGCTTCGATGAGTTCTACGGAATCCTCTACCACCTCAACGCCATGGAAGAGCCCTACGACGACGAGTACCCCAAGATGCCCGAGTTCCATGAGCGCTTCGGCCCCCGCAACATCTTGGAAACCAAAGCCACCGATGTCGACGACCCGACCGAGCATCCGCGCTGGGGCAGGGTCGGCAAGCAGACGATCGCCGACTGCGGTCCGCTGCCTCCGCACCCCGGCATGGACGCGGCGGCCAACACCAACATGGAGGAGGTCGACGCCGAGATCGTCCGGCGCTCACTCGACTTCATCGACCGCTCCGCGGCGGCGGACACTCCGTTCTTCTTGTGGCACAACGCCACCCGATGCCACGTCTGGACGCATCTCGCCCCACAGTGGCAGGGCAAGAGCGGGTTCGGCCTCTTCGCCGACGCGATGATGGAGCTGGATTGGGAAGTCGGCCAGATTCTCGACAAGCTCGACGACCTCGGCATCGCCGACAACACCATCGTGCTGTTCACCAGTGACAACGGCGCCGAGGTCTTCAGTTGGCCCGATGGCGGCAACCACCCGTTCCGGGGCGAGAAGGGCAGCACCTACGAGGGTGGGTTCCGGGTGCCGATGGTGGCCAAGTGGCCCGGCGTCATCGAGCCCGGCACCATCGTCAACGAGATCATGGCCCACGAGGACTGGCTGCCGACGCTTCTCGCCGCGGCCGGCCAGCCGGACGCCAAAGAGAAACTTCTGACGGGCCTCGATGCCGGCGACAAGACTTTCAAGGTCCACCTCGACGGCTACAACTTCACGCCGTACTTCACCGGCGAGGTTGCTGAAGGGCCGCGCCGTGAGTTCTTCTACTTCAGCGACAACGCCGACCTGATGGCCGTGCGCTACAACGCTTGGAAGCTCAACTTCAAGACCATCGTCGGGAATCTGTTTACCGGCAAAGAGGATTCGACCAACGTTCCGGTGGTGACCAACTTGCGGCAGGACCCGTGGGAGCGCTACCAGACGGAAAGCATGCTGTATGGCCGCTGGTGGGGCGAGAAGCTGTGGACGATGGTGCCTGCGGTCAACATCGTCGGAGAGTTCCTTGCGACGTTTGTGGCGTACCCGCCCAGCCAGGCGTCTGGCACGCTCAGCGTGGAGAAGGCCCTCGCGATCCTGCAAGAGGGAACCCGCAAGAACTGACCTGACACTGAGCCGACGAAGCGGCCGACGAATGCACCGGAAGCCGATATGGCTCATGCCGGTATCGATCATCCGCGGTCGACGTGCGGCGGGCCGATAGAGCCCGGCACTAGATTCTCAGCCGGTGCGTCGGGGAAACCAGCCGAGTTCACGGGCCGTTCCGCAACCGTCACATGTCCTGTCGCGTCGACGAATTCGGCGAACTGTGCGTTCGTGACCTGGTGCGCGGCGATCCAGAACCCGTCGACCTCTGCGTGGTGTGCGGGAGTTTCTTCGGCGTAGTGCCGATCTGACCCCAGATTGCAGGTCTGAGCCGGAATCCAGCGCAGGTCGTGGTCAGTCAACAAACACGGTGCTCCGGTCGGTTCTCATCCTGCAAATAGTCAACCGGACCATCCGGCTTTGTCCACCACCCCCGCGCGGTGGCTTGTCGTCTGTGTACCCGGCTTGACCGGGATTGCTGCCATCGCCCGTTCCACCATCGCCGTGATCGTCAGGCTCGGATTCACACCGGGATTGGCCGGGATGACCGCACCGTCGCAGACAAGGAGGTTCTGGTAACCGAACACTCGATGATCGGGATCGACAACTCCGTGCTCGGGGGTGTCGGCCGCTACCGCACCACCCAGGATGTGCGCGGTGATCGGCATGTTGAAAAGCGCTTCGGTCAGCCAACTCTGCGCTGTCCCACCGGTACGGTCGGCGAGCCGCCGGGCGAAGTCGTTGGCCACCGGCAGGAAAGTGGGCGTCGGGTGGTCCGGATCCTGGCGGGTGGTCAGCCGCAGCCGCCGGCCGAGTATCCGCCGCTTGGGCACCAGCGACAGCGATGTATCGGTGGTCTGCATGACGCCGGTGATGAGCGAGCGTTGTGACCAGCCACGCGGATTGGTCACGCGGACAAAGCGAATCGGGTGCCTGCAGATCTGAGCGAGCAGCTTGAGCGGCCGGGTGATTCTCGTGCCGTCGCCGGTGAGGAGTGTGAACATCAGGCCCATCGCGTTGCCGCCGGGGCCATACGTGACGGCTTCGACGTGGCTGTCCACGGTGGGATGCATGCTCGAGGTGATCGAAACGCTGCGGCCCCATCCTCGGTCGTCGGGCGTGGTCACCGCGGTCATCGCCTCGCTGTTGGTGCGAACCAACTGACCGAGCCGGTCAGAGATTCGTGGCAACGCGTCGTCTCTCTTACATTGGGCGAGTAGTTGATTGGTTCCCAGGGCACCGGCGGCTACGACGACGCCGCGTGCGGTCTGCGTGCGACGGTCCTTGCGAATCCAGGAGCCGGTACGTTCGCTGGTCACCGCGTACCCGTCTGAACCGTCCGCCGCTCCCAGCGGCCGGATGGAGGTGACCGTGCGTTCGGGATCAATCTGCACACCGAGGCGCTCGGCGAACCACAGATAGTTCTTCGGCAGCGTGTTCTTGGCGTTGTTGCGGCATCCCAACAGGCACAACCCGCATTCGATGCAACCCGACCGAGCCGGACCGGCGCCGCCGAAATACGGATCGGCGTGTACGACGCCGGGCTCGCCGAAGTAGACGCCAACGGGGACTGGGCCGAAGGTGTCGGCTACACCTAGCTCGACGGAAATGGCCTCGATGTCTTCGTCGGCGGGGGTGCGCCGCGGCTGCGTTACAACGCCGAGCATGCCCTCGGCCAACTCGTAATACTTCTCCAGATCCGGGGCGTCTCCGCATACCTTGCGCCAGTCATCGAAGAATCCATCGCCGGCTCGCCAGAGGGTCTGCGCGTAGACAAGGCTGCCGCCGCCCACGCCGCTTCCGCTGAGGATCATGACGTCTTTGAACGGCGTGACCCGCAGAATGCCCTTCAAACCCAGCTTCGGCGCAAAGATCGTCCGGCGCAGCTGGGATAGCCGCTCGGCGAAGTCGTGGTCTTCGAAACGGCGCCCGGACTCCAAAACGGCTACCCGATAACCCTTCTCGGCCAGACGCAACGCCGATACGCTGCCGCCGAAGCCGGACCCGACAATCAGGTAGTCGTAGTCGTGTGCCTGGCTCATCATCGGCTCCGTGGCGCGAGCGAGTATGTCCGGTACGCACCGGAGAGCGGGTCCAGGTTGTAGACCCCCGGGCCGGGCGCGGGTCGGCCGCCTGCGGCGAACGCGCTTGGCAGCGGACGATGCGAGGTGCTGGTTGGGATGCGCTCGACGATGCGCACGACATGCGGTCGACGATCCGGCGGCAGCTGTTCCAGTGCTGCCGAAAGGTCCTCGGCATCGAGCGACCGCTCGGAGCGCAACGTGATGGCGGTGACCGCCAGGTCGTCGCCGTCGATTCCGGGGACGGCGTATGTGACGCTCATGTCGATCGCATCGAGCATGCCGAGTGCGTCTTCGACCGCGGACCCGCCGACCACGCCGTGGGCTGTGGTGACCAGCGAGTCGGCACTGCCTGCGAGCCAGAAATCGCCGTCCTCGTCACGGTAGAACAGGTCGCCGGTCAGCAACCAGGCGTCTCCCGGAGCGAAGAGGCCGCGATGTGGACGTGTCGCCGTCGACATTCCCGGCTCGACCCGGGATAGCAACATCCCGATTTCCCTGGGCCGGCACTGCTTGGCGGAGCCGTCGGCCCGAAGGGCCAGCTGCCGGGTCGACTCGTCAATGCGGGCGATGCGCAGCTCGGGACTGCCCGGGAGCGGAGTGCCCTTGCAACCGACCTTTGTGCCGGGCATGTTGACCAGGATCGCATCGGTCTGCGCGGACGCGTAATACTCCACCACCCGGGCCGGGGCGAAGCGCTGGGTTACCCGGTGCCACAGTCCGATTGGCATGCCCGAGCCGATGAATGTACGGATCGTGTGGTGCTGCTCACCGGGATGCGGTGGCGCCTCGACGAGGTCGCGGAGCTGCGTCCAGGTATACGACACCACGGTCACCCCGTAGCGACGGGCTTCATTCCAGAACGTGTCGGGGTCGAAGCGGCTCGCCATCGAAAAGCGGGCGCCGCTGGCGACCGCACCGCCCAGCGACATCAATAGCCCCGACGGGTGGTGGATCGGGTTGACGCTGAAGACCGTGTCGCGTGGTCCGAGTTCAGCCGAGGCCGCGGTGCCGTACGCGGCCCGCGCCCAGCGGGCATTGGTGATATTTCGAGCCCGCGTCGACGGACCGTCGCCGGTGAACAAGACAAAGGCAGTCTCGCGTGCCAGTCCTGGATTGGGTCGATACCAGGCCGGGAGGATGACTTCATCTGGATCGATGCGCTCCAGGTCGATCACCCCGTCGACACCGAGATCCCGTTGTCCTCCCCCGCCGCCGAGTACGAACACCTCGGCGTCCGTCTGCCAACGGATGGGGCCGACGTGTTCCGGGTCGGTCACGATGCGCCCGACGCCGCCAAGTTTGAGTTCCTCGACAAGCGGCCCGTCGGGCCGCAGCAGGACGACGACCGCTCCGATCCGGTTGAGCGCGGCAACGGCGATCAGCATGCTGGGGCGGGTATCCATCAGGACCCCGACGGGTTCACCCTGGCGCACGCCGACGGACAGCAGGCCCGTGACCACGGCGTCGATACGCATCTTGAGAGCGGCGTGAGTGTGGGCGCGGTCCTCCCACAAGAACCCGACTGCATCGGGGTGCCCTTCGGCGCGTTCGTCGAGAAGGGAGCCGAGCGACACCCGCGTCTGCGGGCGCACCAATTCCAGGCGCAGCAGCCGCGGCAGATTGGTGGCGGCGCCCGCAGCGAGTGCCCATGTCGCGTCGAGCGTCGACGCGCCCAAGCGCCAGCCGGCCCGCAATCCCTGACCCACCGCCGCGATTTGCGGGTTGCGCCGTCCGCCGCCGGGAGCGACCTTCGACGGTGTCGCGGCCATCGGTTCGATGATCTCCGGCATCTCCGTGCCCGGAAAATCGTTGTCGAGATGCGATGCCCAGGCGGCAACCGCCGGCCAGGTTCGGGCCGTTGCCACTGAACCCACGACGATGCCGAGGTGTCCGACCGGCAGCGAGACCTCGTGGATGTCGGCACGAGGAGCCGCGCGGCGGATCGCCCGGACCGCCTCGGGCTGTCCGATCTGGTCGTTCTCGCCGACAAAGCACAGGACGGGCCGGTCGACGTCGGCGAGGGTCAGCGGTCGCCCGTCGATGACCATGCCGCCGGACAGCATCCGGTTCTGTGCGATGAACTGCCGCAGTGCGTCGGCGAGCGCCGGAGCAGGCCAGGCTATCCAGCCCTCAGACTCGATAAAGCGTCGCTGGCGCTCGTTGGGCAGCAACGCTTCGCGATCGTGCAGTTGCCGCAGGAACTGCACTCGTGACCGCACATTCTTTACCGGATCGAGCAGCCGAAAGCCTTCGCGGGTAGCCCATCCGGGCAGTCCCGTGCGGTCCAGCAACGCGGCAACCGTGTCCGCGGCGAATTCCATCACCGGCTCGGGCAATGAGAATATGCCCACCGACTTGGTATCGACCGGGCTACCGAAGGAGATGACGCTCGCCAGTCCCGCACCGCGGCGATAGGCGGCGACGGAGTAGGAAAACACGCCTCCCTGGCTGTATCCGCCGAGGTGGATGTCTCTGCCGGTCAGATTCCGGACGCGGTCGACGATCTCGCTAGTCGCAACGATGTGATCGGCAAGGGTCCGCTGCAGCCCACCTTCCTCATGTTCGGGTGCGCCGAAGTCGACCACCCACGGGTCGATGCCGTGCTCATGCAGCACGCTCACCGCCGATGAAGTAGAGGACACGTCGTAGACGTCGGCCACGAACATCATCGGCGGGACGAGAACCACCGCCGGACGTCCGGTGCTGTCACTATCCGGGAAATACCGGCGCAGGCGGTACATCGGCTCCTTTGCAACCACCTCGAACGGCGAGCCGGTCTCGCCGGTCTCGAACCCGCCGTGCATCAGCAGCTGCGCTGCGTTCATTGCCACCGCACCGAGTTGGTCGGTTCGTTTGGCCAACCCCACCCGTTCCTTGAGTGCTGTCACTTGATGCGAGATGTCCACGATGATCCGTTCCATGAAAATAGTCAGATCTGACTAGATTTGTAACAGTAAAGCAGGGTCCAACCGTTCGGTCAATAGCGGCGAATCGGGATGACACGTCGGTAAAGCCGCAGGCGCACAGTCAAGGCCGGGGGTGACCGCAACGGCTGACCAACAATCGGACAATATAGTCGGTACTGACTGATTTGACTAGGGCGCGTCGCTCTCGGCTCGTTTGATTGGGAAGAGGTCGGCGAGGCAAGTGCAAAGGGCTAGCGCCGCCCAGTGGCTGAGTGCGACATGATGCCCAGATCAATTGGTGTGGAATAGATCTTGCGCACAGTATGCTCGGCAATGGCGCCATCCTCGGCCTCGGCCGAGCGCTGCGTCCGCGACACTCTTGCACTGCTGCCAGCGGGCGCAACCGGCGGACATCCGTCCGAGCATTCCCCTCCTGCGAGGGAGAACAGCGCATCTGGTCCTTGACCTGCGGAGGTTCTCTTGATAATTTAAAACAGTCACACCTGACTAGTTTATGAACCAGCCGCGATCGGCACGGGTCGGGGGCCGGCGGTCAGGTATTGGCAAGCGTCCTGCGGCCGCCGGTTCCGCGGCGCCCTCAACAACAGAAATGGAGTATTACCATGACCCGCTCGATCCAAGGAAAAATCCAAGGAAAAGTTGTCGCCATCACCGGCGGCGCGCGTGGCATCGGCTACGCCACTGCGCAGAAGCTGATCGCCGAAGGCGCCACCGTCGCTATCGGCGACATCGACGCGATCCAACTCAAGCAAGCCGGCACCGAGCTCGGTGTGAACACTTGCCCCACAGTCGATGTCACCAGCATCGATTCGTTCACCGACTTCCTCGACGAGGTCGAACGATCACTGGGCCCGATCGATGTGCTCATCAACAACGCGGGCGTCATGCCGGTGGGCCTGGTCGTCGACGAAGACGACGCGCTGACCCGGCGCGTGCTCGACATCAACCTTCTCGGGGTCATCACCGGCACCAAACTGGCGCTGCGCCTGATGCAACCACGCGGCGGCGGACACATCATCAACATCGCCTCACTCGCCGGTGAAACCTATTTCCCGGGTTTCGCCACCTACTGCGCCACCAAGTACGGCGTGCTCGGCTTCAGCGACGCGGCGAGACTGGAATCCGCGGGCACCGGAGTGGCGATCTCCTCGGTCCTGCCCACCTTCACCCGCACGGAACTGACCTCGGGGATTGGCGGCACGAAGGGTCTGAAGAACGCGCAGCCCGAGGACATCGCCGAGGCGATAGCGAAACTCATCGTCAAGCCGAAGCCCCGGGTGCGGGTGACGCGACTGGCCGGCATCGCGGTGCAGGCGATGAAATTCCTGCCCCACCGCGCAGCCGAAGCGATGGGCCATCTGCTGGGAACCGACCAGTTCCTCAGCCGGCTCGACGTCCAGCAGCGCAGCGCCTACGAACAGCGCGCCCGCGGCCACTGAGTCGAGTCCCAAAGTTGTTGCCTGCGTATTAGTTCAGGCGGTCAGTGCATTGGTCAGGCATCCGCAATCCCGGTCAGGAGAGGACCGCACCATGAGCGAGGAACATACTTACGAACAGCTTGTCGCCAAAACCCGGGCAGGCATTGCCGGCGGCGCAGACGAGGAACTCTGGAAGACCCGAATCGCCGCCTTGCTGCGGGCCGGCGTCGCTCGCGGCGAGGTTGCGTTGACAGGGTCTTTGGTTCGACCCGATGTTGGTGCTTCCAGCGGCAACCTGCTCTTCAGCGCCCGCTTCGACGATGGCAGCGGGGAATGCGAGCACGACCTGGTGCTGCGTTATCAGCCGGCCGACGGACTGATGAACCGCTACGACATGGGCGCGCAATTCCGCGTGCAGCACGCGCTGGCCGATGCCGGTGTCAAGGTAGCGCGTCCCCTGTGTCTCGACGACAACGGCAGCCTGCTCGGCACACCCGGCTACATCATGCGCCGTTCCGTCGGCGTCGCGCCCCGGCAGTACTACTACGCGCAGGGGCCGATGGCCGAGGCCGATGTTGCGACCCGACAGGCGCTGATCGCCGACATGATGGAGACCTTGGCCAAAATCCATGCCTTCGACTGGCGGACCACCGGTCTCGATACTTTGCTGGGTGGTAGCGCGCCCGAGAACTCGATCGGCAGCGAAATCACCTTCTACACCGACGCCCTGCGTTTCGCTTCGGGCGAGATTGCGGAAAGTCTTTCCGGTTACGAATGCTGGCTACACGAGAAGCAGCCAAGGGTAACGAGTCCAGTCCTCAATCACGGCGACTACCAGCCCTCAAATATGTTGTTCGCTGATGGCAAGCTCGTCGCTGTACTCGACTGGGAAACGGCACGCATTACCGCCCCCGAGTCCGATCTGGGCTGGCTGATGGGCGTGCATTCCTTCGCCCGCATTCTTGGCGGTGCCGACAACATCGCCGACCTGCCGAGCGATGACGACTGGCTGAGCGCCTACGAGCGTGCCTCCGGACGCAGTTTGCAGCATTGGGAATACCACCTGGCAAAAGGCGCGTACTGCACCCTGCTGGTCCTTCACGTCTTCGGGCGTCGCATGTCAGCTGAGGAATTCAAACCCTTCTCGGGCATCTTGGCGGTGCAAGAAGATCGCATGCGAGCGCTGTTCAAAGCCGCGGGCGCCACCCTCAGATCTGCGGCAAACTCATGACCCTCACCGCCGCCGACGACCAGCGCCACACCCCGGACGGTGATGCTCCCAACTGGAGCGAAAGCTGGGTGTTCTACTTCATCGACCCACGGCAGAACCTGTGCTGCATAACGCGCATCGGTCTGGCACCCAACAAGGGCACCTGCAGCGTCATGGTCGCCATGAGCCACCAGGGCAAACCGCTCTACCACCGCCATCTTGAACACCTGGTGCTTCCCGGCGGCGACATGCAGTCAGGAATTCGCGCCGGTGGCTTTGAAATCCGTGTGCTGTCGCTTGACGAATATCGATTCCAGATCAGCTTTGACGATCCGACAGCACCGCTTCAGTTCAATTTTGTATGGCAGGGAGTGCATGAACCGGCCGACTCGATCGGCCTGCACGTGCCCGGGGGTGTTGCCGGGCTTTCCAACATGCACATCGAGCAGATGGGCCGTATCAGCGGCGATATGAAATACCGTGACCAGCGCTTTGATCTCGCCGGCATCGGGCCCCGTGATCATTCGGTCGGAACCCGCCATTGGGAAAGTATGTTCTGGTACGACCTGGCCTGGGTGTTGATGGACGACGGCCGTGCCTTCGGCCTGATCCAGACACAGCAAGCAACAGGCCTGGTTCAGATTCCATGGTTGTGGGACGGCGAGCGCGTGCTGCCGCTCGCCGGCATGCAATTCAATAAGACACTGGACTGCGAAGATAGGCCGGTCAGTGTAAATATCACTGCCTGTGATCCCCAAGGCCGCCAATACCACCTGACCGGGACGCGGCGTACTTCAATACCGTGTTTTCTCGATAGCTACGTGGTGCACTCGGCGTACTTCGATTTCGTCCTCGACGATGGCACGCGTGGAATCGGCGCCGAAGAATATGGCTATCGGATGGGCGAGATTCACTATGAGCGCGTCGACGTGGGGGATATGCACGCATGTCGATTTTCTGTTCAGATCACCTGCACCAGGAAGTCTGTACGCAGTACTCGGCGGCGATCACGATGCGAGATCACGGCGTGCCACTGCTTAGGGCGCAGCCGCCGCCGCTCTACCCAATCGTTGACCTGCGCCACTTTTGGTGTTACCTTTAAAACCAGTCAACAGTGACTAGTTTGATCACAGCGGCGGCATCGCGGCCGCGACGGAAGGATCGGCAAGCAGTGGACATCGTTGATCGAGTTGCAGTCGTGACCGGCGCCGGGTCGGGTTTGGGCCGAGCCACTGCCCTGGCCCTGGCGAAGGCCGGAGCGCGGGTGGCGGTCTTGGACCGCAACACCGAGGCGGCGCGTTCGGTCGTCGAGGAGGCCGGCGCAACAGCCATCGCGGTGACGGCCGACGTGGCAGACCGTGCCTCTGTCACCGCGGCGATCGCCGAAGTTTCCGATGCGTTCGGCCGCGTCGACATTTGCCTCAACGCCGCCGGAATTCCCAACCCCGGCAAGGTGTTCGGCAAGAGCGGGCCGCTCGATATCGAGCAGTTTCAGCGCGTCATCGAGGTGAATCTGGTGGGCGCCTTCGACGTCATGCGGCAGTGCGCCGCGCTGATGACCCGAAACATGAACCCAGGCCTCGACGGTGAACGAGGGGTCATCATCAACGTCTCGTCCGGCGCCGCGTTCGAGGGTCAGAAGGGCCAGGCGGCCTACAGCGCAAGCAAGGCCGGCCTGATCGGCTTGATGCTCCCTGCAGCTCGCGACCTGGCCCAGTACGGCATTCGCGTGGTGACTATCGCGCCCGGTCTGTTCGACACCGGCATCTTCGCCGAAGTTGATCCCAGGGTGGTTCAGGCCCTTGGCTCGGCCGCGCTCAACCCGTCGCGACTGGGTGAACCCGGTGAGTTCGCGTCACTGGTCATGCACATCATCGAGAACAGATACATCAACGCAACGACACTGTCGATCGACGCCGGTGCCCGGCTGCCCAATGTCTAACCGCGACTTACACATCCAAGGGGAAATCATGGCTGAGCCACAAAGCGGCATCTCCTACTCGGCGTTGATCGTCGAAGCACTCACCCGTCACCCCGAACGCACGGCATTCATCCAGGGGGACAGCATCGTTTCCTACGCCGAAGCGGCCGACAAGACCAGTCGAATCCGCAGGGTGCTGGAAGATAAGGGCAGCGCGAAGGGCAGCTGCGTGGGCGCGCTCAGCGTCAACTCCCCCGACGTCTGGATGGTCCAGGCCGCGATCTGCCTGACCGGCGCGATGTACACCGGGCTGCATCCGCTGGGGTCCGTCGACGACCATGTGCAGCTGTGCGAGGACGCCGATATCGACATCCTCATCGTCCATCCCAAGTTCGCGGAAGTCGGCGCGCAGATCCTCGCCCGCGCCACCACCGTCAGGCATCTGCTCACGCTGGGGCCCGCCGATGTCGGCGAGGACCTGCTGGCGTTGTGCGGCAACGTGTTACCGGAGCCGCTCAGTCGAGGTGATGCCGAAGAAGAAGACATCGCGTGGCTGCAATACACCGGGGGCACCACGGGGCGGCCCAAGGCCGCCATGATCTCCCATCGCGCCATGGTTCAGGAAGTGTTCTCGCTCACCGCATCCTGGCGACTGCCGCTGGACCCGCGGGCCCTGATCGCCACCCCGATCACCCACGCCGGTGTCCTCCCGATCCTTCCCACGCTACTGCGCGGCGGCACCGTCGTTCTGCAGGCGGGCTTCGACCCGCAACAGTGGCTTGCGGCTGTGCAAACCCATCGCATCAACTTTGTGTTCACCATCCCCACCGTGCTGTACGCGTTGCTCGATCACGGTGGTCTCGACCGGTTCGACCTGAGCTCATTGGAGACGGTCGTCTACGGTGCGTCGCCGATGTCGCCGTCGCGCATCGACGAGGCACGACAGGCGTTCGGCCCGACGCTGTTGCAGGGGTACGGCCAGACGGAGTGCGTCGGCATGGCCACCAGTCTGTTGCCCTCCGAACATGATCCGGCCAACCGGACCTCGTGTGGTCGCGCGGTCGCCGGCGCGCTCGTCGACGTCCTCGACGAGGATGGGCAACCAGTGCCCACCGGAACGGTCGGCGAACTCTGTGTGCGGTCACGTGCCGTGATGTCGGGGTATTGGAAGCGACCCACAGAGACCGCCGAGGTGCTGCGCAACGGCTGGCTTCGAACCGGGGACATGGCGTTTCGCAGCGATACCGGCTTCTTCCACATCGTGGACCGCAAGAAAGACATGGTGATCTCCGGCGGCTTCAACGTCTATCCCCGCGAGATTGAGGATGTTCTTGCCGACGATCCGTCGGTGTCGATGGTCGCGGTGATCGGCGTGCCCGATCCGAAGTGGGGTGAGGCGGTCAAGGCCTTTGTGGTGCCCCGGCCCGGCGCCACGCCGGACACCGCCGCGTTGATGGCGAGCGTCAAACAGCGAAAAGGTCCGCACCATGCTCCGAAGTCCATCGAGGTGGTCGATCAACTACCCCTGACAAAAGTCGGAAAGGTCGACAAGAAGGTGCTTCGCGCCAGCTATTGGGCCGATCTCGAGAGAGCAGTCAACTGACATGACAGACACGGCCCTATCCCCCGCCCTTGCGAAACACCATGCAGGAGCCGCTGTTTGGCTACGGCTGCAACGTCCAGCCGCGATGAACGCCATCAGCACAGACCTGCTGGACGAACTCAACCTCGCGCTGGACGAGATCGAATCTGACGAATCCGTCCGGGTGGTCGTTTTGACCGGTACCGGCCGGGCATTCTGCGCGGGCGCAGACCTGAAGGCCCTGGCCAACGCAGCCGGCGAGGTCGATCCGAGCCGGGTCGTCGAATTCGTCACCTACGCGGGCCGGACCATCGAACGCCTTGCCGCGCTTGCACAACCGGTGATCGCGGGGGTCAACGGGTTGGCGCTGGCCGGCGGACTCGAACTGCTGCTCGCGAGCGACATCGTCGTGGCTTCGACGACAGCGCGCATCGGTGATGCGCACGCCAACTACGGACTGATTCCGGGCGCCGGTGGCTCGGTTCGGCTGGCGCGGGTCGTGGGCACGCAGATGGCGAAATACCTGGCGTTTACCGGCGGTCACTTTCCGCCGTCGTCGCCGGTGCTCGCGGGACTGGTCAGCGAGATCGTCGACCCGGGAGAGCTCGAGACCCGGCTATCCGAACTCGCCACCGCCTTGGCCGACAAGAGCCCGCTGGGGCTCCGCCGAATGAAGCGCCTGATCAACGACGCACCCGATCAGTCTCTTGCCGACGCACTTGCCGCCGAGCAGCAGGCCCTTGGCGAGCAGTGCCGCTCGGAAGACTTCGCCGAGGGGATCGCGGCGTTCGCCGCCCGACGCACCCCCGTCTACCAGGGACAATAGGAGAACCAGCCATGAATACGAGCGCTACAACCATGCCCTTCACCCTCGGCGAAGACCACCTCGCCTTCCGGCAATCGGTCCGGACGCTGGCCCGATCGCGCTACGCCGACTCGATGCTTGCCCGGTCGCAGAGTGAGAAGTTCCCGACCGCCGAGTTCGGTGAGCTGGGCTCCGCGGGGCTACTCGGACTCCTGATCAGCGAATCGGCGGGCGGCCAGGGCGGCGACGTGTTGGCTGTCGGCATCGCTGTCGAGGAACTTGCCTACGCCGACCCCGCGATCGCCTACCTGGCGTTCGCGGCGAATGTGAGCAATGCCCTGCTCGCCGCACACGGCAGCGACGAAGTTCGGCAGCGGTGGGTCACCCGCGGTATCGCCGGCGAGGCCGTCATCTGCCTCGCGCTGACCGAACCGGGGGCCGGGTCCGACGCGGCGAATCTCAGCACGCGGGCCACCCGGGTCGACGGCGGTTGGCGGATCTCCGGTGAGAAAACGTCGATCACCCAGGCGGTGCACGCCGATGTCGCGATCGTGATCGCGCAAACCAAATCCGGGTCGGGCGGCAAGGGCATCGGAATGTTCCTCGTCGACATGGACGATCCCGCGGTCACCACCCAGGCCATTCGTGATCCCGGCTTCAAACCATTGGGTCGTGGCTCCATCTTCCTCGACGGGGTTTTCGTGCCGGACAGCCAGGTACTCGGTGAGATCGGACGCGGCTTCTCGCTGGTGATGCACGAATTCGATTTGAGCCGAACACTTATCGCGCTGATGAACATCGGCACCGCCCAACGCGCGCTCGACATGGCAATCGAATACTCCAAACAGCGTCAGACATTCGGCCGGCCGCTGGCGGCCAATCAGGGTGTGTCGTTCGTGATCGCCGAACACAGCACCTACGTTTCGGCCGTACGGGCGCTGGGCTATCACGCCCTTGGACTGCGGATGGCGGGGCAACCGCACACCAGTGAGGCCGCGATGCTCAAGTGGTGGGGGCCGCTGGTCGCGCACAACGCGATCCGCGACTGCATCGTGCTGCACGGCCAAGTCGGCTGGTCCGACGAGATGCCGCTGCAGGCAATGCTGCGAGATGTCTCGGGGTGCATGATCGGCGACGGCACACCTCAAATTCAGAAGCTCGTGATAGCGCGCGAGCTGATCGGCAAGGAGGTGCTGGCGCGATGACCACCGCCCAAGCAACGCTCCGCACCGTGGTGGTGGCCGGGGTCGGAATGACCGCATTCGGCAAATTCCTCGACCGCAGCATCAAATCGCTTGTCGCCGAGGCGGTCCAGGCCGCCATCAAGGACTCGGAGATGGGCGACTCGGACAAGGGCATCGATACGATCTACTACGCGAACACCGCGTCCGGGATTCTGCAAGGTCAGCACTCGGTGCGCGGACAGCACGCCATGCGCGAGGCCGGGCTCAACGGCATTCCGCTGATCAACATCGAAAATGCCTGCGCCTCAGGGTCGACGGCACTCAATCAGGCGTGGCTGGCGGTGGCGTCGGGCTATGTCGATGTTGCGCTGGCCGTGGGTGCCGAGAAGCTCTATCACCCCGACAAGGCGCTGACCTTCGCGGCGATGGGCAGCGCGCTGGACCAGGATCGGCTGGCAGAGATCTTCGCCGAGATCGGCGTCAGCGGCGGGGACCAATCGGTCTTCATGGATGTCTACGCGAAAGCAGCCACCGACTACATGGACCGCACCGGAGCCACCCAGGCAGACTTCGCTCGCGTTGCGGTCAAGAACCACGACCACGGTGCGCTCAATCCCAAGGCGCAGTACCGGACCCGCTTCACCCTGGATGAGGTGCTGGCGGCACGCACGATCTCCGGTCCGCTCACCTTGCCGATGTGCTCGCCGATCGGCGACGGATCCGCTGCGGTCATCGTGACCACGCCGGACATCGCGGCACGTTGGGGTGCCGAGCCGATCACGGTGCTCGCCACCATGACCGGCGCGTCGAAACCCGGCGTCGGCGGGGAGCTCGTTGCCGGTGTGGCGAAGCGGGCATTCGACTGGGCGGGCATCGAGCCGGCCGAGGTGGACGTTCTGGAATGCCACGACGCCACCTCGCCGGCCGAGTTGATCGTGCTCGAAGAACTCGGGCTGGCCAATCCCGGCGGAGCCGTGGACATGATTCGCAAGGGCGACACCAGGATTGGGGGCAGGCTGCCGGTCAACACCAGCGGTGGCCTGGAAAGCAAAGGACACCCGATCGGCGCCAGCGGTCTCGCGCAGATCGTCGAGCTCGCCGAGCAACTCCGCGGCCGTTGTGGCGAGCGTCAGGTCGACGGCGCCCGAATTGCCTTGGCAGAAAACGCGGGCGGCTACATGGGACCCGACGCGGCAGTGGCCGCCGTGACCATCCTCGGCGCAACATCCAGATGAGCGGGCACCAGGGAAGCATCGCCCTGCGCCTCGTCAACCCGGTGTTCCGTGGGGTGTGCCAATCGGCGTTTCGTCGATACCACGACGACCTCGACGGGATGCGCAAGTTCCTCGACCGTGCGGGTGCGGCGTCGGGACTTCTCGCCCGGCCTGCACCGGGATGCCGGATCGTCGACGGGGAGTTGGCCGGCCTGACCACCCGCGAATTCCACCCCGCACACGCGCAGCCCGGGCGCACCGTGCTGTACCTGCACGGCGGCGGATTCCTGTGGTACGCGCGCGCCGCGTACACCGGATTCCTCTCGCGGCTGGCGAATGACCTGCAGACCCGGGTCATCGTTCCGGCTTACCGGTTGGCTCCCGAGCACCCATTTCCAGCGGCCATCGACGATTGCCTGCGCGCCTATGAGGCATTGCTTGACGCCGGGCAGGAGCCCGGTCAGATGATGATCGCGGGCGAGTCGGCCGGCGCCAACGCGGCCCTCGTCACGTTGCAGCGCGCCCGCGACACCTCCCTCCCGATGCCTGCGGGCGCGATCATGCTCAGCGGCGGCTTCGATTTCTCCTGGTCCAGCCCGTCGATCAGCATCAACGCGCGCCGTGACACCGTGGTGGGGGCGCGTGGGCTGGCATTCCTGCAGCGGTGGTACCGACCGGATGTCGATGCGACAGACCCCCTGATTTCCCCGGTGTTCGGTGACTTCGCGGGCCTGCCACCGCTGCTGTTCCAGACCGGGCACACCGAGGTGTTGCGTGACGATTCGGTGCGGGCGACCGAACGTGCGCGAGCGGCCGGAGTACCGGTCCGGCTCGAGGTCTTCCCACTGGTTCCGCACGCCTGGCATCAGCTCGGGACGTGGCTTCCCGAAACACGTGCCGCGCTGCGGCAAATCGGGCAGTTCGCCAACGCCATCCACCAACCGAGGAGCATCTCGTGAGTATCGATCAACTGTCGCCCGCGGGTACCCCCTCCGACACAGAGGTAGTCGACGTGCGCAACCCCGCGACGGGTGAGCTCGTGGGAAGTGTTGCCGTGCAATCCGCCGAGGCGGTCGCCGCGGTCGTGGACGAACTGCGCACCCATCAGCCGTCCTGGGAGGCACTCGGGCCCGACGGCCGCGCAGTTTGGTTGCGAAAGCTGCGGAACTGGTTGCTGGACAACGAATCCCGGCTCATTGACATAGCTGGCTGCCGAGACCGGTAAGCCTCGAGTCGAGGCCGCGTTCGAAATCATGGTCACCTGCGACGCGATCAACTACTACGCCGACCGGGCCCGGAAGTACCTCGCCGAAAAGAAGTTGCGGCCACACGGGCCGCTCACCGCCACCAAGAAGCTCACCAGGGTGTACCGCCCGTACCCGGTCGTCGGAGTGATCACGCCGTGGAACTTCCCGTTACTCATCCCCGGCGTCGACGCCGTTGCGGCGCTGCTGGCCGGGGCGGCCGTCCTCGTCAAGCCCTCGGAGGTCACTCCGCTATCCGCCTGCGAACTCGCCCGCGGCTGGGAACAGATCGGTGCACCGCCGGTGTTCGGGTGCGTCACCGGTCTGGGCGCAACGGGCGCAGCCGTGGTGGACTCCGTGGACATGGTGCAGTTCACCGGGTCCACCAGGACCGGACGGGCCATCGCCGCGCGGGCGGGCGAACGATTGATTCCCTGCGGCGTCGAGCTGGGCGGCAAGGACCCGGCCATCGTCCTGGCCGACGCCGATCTTTCGCGCGCCGCCAACGGCATCGCGTGGGGGGCACTGTTCAACTCGGGTCAGGCCTGCATCTCAGTGGAGCGGGTGTACGTCGAGGCACCGGCCTATGACCGGTTTGTCGCACTGCTCACCGAGCGGGTGCGGTCGATCAGGCAGGGGGTCGACAACGGTTCGTACTCGGCGGATGTCGGCACTTTGGTCACCGAGCAGCAGGTCGAGATCGTGCGGAGCCACGTCCAGGATGCCGTCGCCCACGGGGCCACGATCGCGACCGGCGGAAAGACGAGCGGCAACGGCGGGTTCTTCGAACCCACCATTCTTCTCGACGTCGATCATTCGATGGCCTGCATGCGCGACGAGACTTTCGGCCCGACGATCCCGGTGATGAGGGTCGCCGACGAAGAAGAGGCGATCCGGTTGGCAAACGACTCCCAATACGGGCTGTCGGCAACGGTGTGGACCAAGGACATCCGTCGCGGACGAGACATCGCGCACCGGCTCGAGGTCGGCGCCGTGAACATCAACGACGCCTACTCGAACCTGTTCTGCTTCCCCTTGCCGCATGGCGGCTGGAAAAGTTCCGGCCTCGGGTCCCGGCTGGGCGGCGCCCAGGGTATCCGCAAGTACTGCCGTCAGCAGGCCATCACCACGCCACGCGTGCCGAGGATGGAGAACCAACTGCTGTGGTACCCCTACTCGCATCGGCGAGGCCGCACCGTTGGCGCCCTGCTGCGGCTGTTCGTGGCCCGCGATGTCCGGCGGCGACTACGGCGCGCCGGTACCCGAAACCACGGTCACTTGTCGCTTGTCTCCGGGGCGAAGTAGAGATCGGGCATCCCCCGCCACGCGTCGAGCAGGCGCTTCTCCTCCGCGCTGCCATGGCCTGGTTTACTGGCCGCCGCTCCCAGCATCGAATTGATCACCACCATGCAGAATTCGGGGAATCGTTTGTGGCCGGCACGCCGCTCGCCGAGCAACGCCTTGCACAGGTCGAGGTTCGCGCGCGCGAACTCGCGTTCCAGGGGTTTGAGGTATTCGCGCATGTCGGGATCATGTCGGGCCGCGATCAGCAGTTCGAGGGACGCTCCGCCCAACGGGCCCGAGACGACTTGCCAGAGCAGCGAAGCCCAGTCCTCGCCGTCGAGCGTCTCGGTGGCACGCAGCCGCGCCTCGCCGACCTTCGTGGCATACAAGCGGCGTGCCGCCGCGCTGATGAGCTCGCCCCGGGAGCCGAAGTAGTGCAACAGGACCCCGCGAGAAACGCCGGCTTGCTTTTGCACCTCGAGCGTGGTCGTAGCCGTGTAGCCGCGTTCGATCAGGATCGAAACCGTGGCGTCAAGCAGCTTCCGTTCCGCGGCCTGACGACGCTCGCGCTGACTGATCCGGACGGGCGGGGTAGCGGTCGAACTCCTTGCAGCCAAGGTGAACTCCTCAAGTTGTGGCGCAAATTGACACAGTACCGAAAATACCGTTACCTTGAATACTAGTCAATATTGACTAGTATTGTAGTGCTGAGTGGAGATGGACATGACGACTGGCCCTTTGTCCGGAGTGAAGGTTCTCGAAATAGCCGGGATCGGACCGGGGCCCTTCTGCGGAATGCTGCTCGCGGATCTGGGCGCCGACGTGGTGCGTGTCGATCGCCCGGGTGGCGGGGGCATGCAACTAGTGCCGTGGGCCGACGACCTGCTCAACCGCGGAAAACGCTCGATCGCAGTCGATCTCGCGAAACCCGGTGGGGCGGAGACGGTGCTGTCACTGGTCGAGCATGCCGACATCCTTTTCGAAGGATTCCGTCCCGGGGTGGCCGAGCGTCTCGGCATCGGACCCGAACCCTGCCTGCTGCGCCGACCCCAATTGATCTACGGGCGCATGACCGGATGGGGTCAGGACGGCCCGATCGCGCATACCGCCGGGCACGACATCACCTACATCGCAACCACCGGAGCACTGCACGCGATCGGGCAGGCCGGTGGCCCCCGCAGATCCCGCTCAACCTCGTCGGCGACTTCGCCGGCGGAAGTTTATACCTGCTGGTCGGCATGCTGGCCGCCCTCGACGAGGCCCGACGAAGCGGCCGTGGCCAAGTGGTCGACGCTGCGATCGTCGATGGCACCGCGCATCTGATGACCATGATCTACAGCTGCTATGCGGGGGGAATCTGGTCCGATGAACGCGGCACCAACCTCGGCGACGGCGGTTCGCCGTGCTACGGCGTCTATCAGACTTCGGACGCAAAGTTCATGGCCGTCGGGGCGCTCGAACCGCAGTTCTACGCCGAGTTCCTGCGCCTGCTCGAACTCCCGTCGGATCCCGCTGCGCAGTTCGACCGACGACGCGTGGCCGCAGCTGCGAGCCAAGATCAGCGCCGCCTTCGCCGCACGCCCTCAACAGGAGTGGGCAAAGATATTCAGCGACAGCGACGCCTGCGTGGCACCCGTGCTCGGCATGTCCGATGCGCCGGGCCATCCGCAATTGGCAGCTCGCAATACCTTTTTCGTCGGCAATGGCATAACCCAGCCATCCCCGGCCCCCCGGTTCTCGCGCACTCCTGCCGTGGTGGACAGCCCACCTTGCGTACCCGGCCAGCACACCGACGAGGTGCTCGCCGACTGGCAGAACCGAGCTTTGACCTGCATCGGTCCAGCCGTCAACCAAACCAATCAGATTTGACTATTTCTGTCCGTAATCCTCATTTTCGACGAAATGTTCCTCGTCCGAGGCGATGTCGGGACTCTGCAGCGACAGGCTCAGGCGGCGGCCAGCGCCGCTTCACAGCACTAGCCTCCCGCGAAAGCGCTACGCAGGCCTCGCGCACTCGCGCGGCCCGGCGGTACGCTGACCGGACCGGCATAAGGGGTGCCACATGGTGCTTTTGACGCAGCTGATCGGCGCTCTGTACTTTCGTCGCTCGGGCGCTGAAGCTGCTGTTAGGGCAGTTGCCGAGGGCTCTCGATGACTCTTCTCGCCACGGCCACCCGGGGGGCTGGCGGGCGCAGCGGATCGTGGACAGGTGTGCGGTGGCGAAAGTTAATTCAAGGAAAGGAATGTCATGCCCGGTTCGTGGATCGTGGCGATCCTGTTTTTCCTGCTCGCGATCGCGGTGCTCATTGCGAGCGTGTTCGTCGCCGAGAAGATCCGAAGGAGGTGCTGGAGTATCACGGCCGGCCTGCTGTCGTTTGGCGTGCTCTTCACGATGATCAGCGCCTATGACCGGGTGGACACCCGCAACGTCGGCATCATCACCGAGTTCGGCAAGCCGGTGGGCGTGCACGGCGCCGGAATCGTGTGGCATGCGCCGTGGCGCAAGGTCAGTGAACTGTCCGAGGCGATCCAGTTGCAGGCGTTCGAATCGAACAGTTACGACGACGCCGGCCAGGGCAGGGGCGCGAACGGCAACCCGGCGGCGATCAATGTGCGGCTGGCCAACAACTCCAACGCCTACGTGGACGAGAACCTGAACTGGCGGCTGCGCGAGGGTGCGGCCCCGAAACTGTTCCAGGATTACGGCGGGGCCAACGTGTTTCAGACGATCAAGGAGCAGTTGGTGGACCGGCAGGCTCAGGTGGCGTTGTCGAAGGTGTTCTCGACATTCAACCCGCAGGTCATGCTGGCGGCCGCGGCGAATGCGCCGGCCGGGCCAAGGCAGATGACCGCGCCGGCCCAGGGCGCGGACTTGCCGGCGATGGCCGCGCAGGTCAAAAGGGATTTGCAGGACGCGGTGGGCTCCGAGATCGAGATCCTCGACGTGCGGATTCCGCGGATCTTTTACGACCAGCCGACCCAGCAGCGCATCGACGCGTACAACCAGAAGGTTCAGGAAACGATCAACGCCCAACAGGACGTAAAGACCGCCGAACAGCAACGGTTGGCCGCCGAGCAGCGCGCCAACCAGCCACCACCGGACCTGCGGATCGCGATCTTCAACTGCCTGACCGATCAGGTGAAGAATGGACGCGACCCCGCTGGGTGCTGGGGCCAGGTCGGTGGCCAGCCGCTGATACAGGTGCCGCGCTGAACGGGGTTGTTCTGGCTTAGCCGGGCAGCATCAACACCGGCACCGGGCTGTGACGGATGATTTTGGCGCTCCGGGACCCCAGAAATACCCTCGCCATGTCGCCGCGCGGTCGCGTGCCCAGTGCCAGGATCTCGCCGTCTTCCCAGTCCACCGCGGCCAGCGCGTGTGCCCAGGTTCTGCCGGCAACCACTTGCAGCACAACGTCTTTGCCGACTATGCCGTCAGTCCTCAGGTTTTCCAGGATGTCTCGCGCTTGCGCGGTCCACGCGTCCAGAATCGAATCCTCGGCGTGCAGACCCACGTCGGGTGGATACATCGTCTTGCCGCGGACCGCGAAGGTGAGCACCCGCACTGGCACCCCGAACCGCTCAGCGGTCTCGATGCACCGCCGCACCACATCAACCGACTCCGGCGTGGCCGAGTAGGCGCAGGTGAGCCGCGTCAGCCTGCCGGTGTGGGCACGGTATCCGCGGGGGCTGATCGCCACCGGCACCGACGACGAGTGCAACAGCCAGTCGGCGGTCGAGCCGATCACGACCTGCCCACGCCGGGCGCTGGGCAGCGATCCCAGCACCAGGACCTCGGCGTCGACTTCCGCGACCACCTCGATCAAGCCACCCGAAACCGATCGGTGCGCCCGATGCACGTAGGTGACTTCGATCCCGTCGGCCAATTTGCGCAGGCAGCGCTGGGCTTCCCGCGCCGAGTCCGCGGCCAGTTGGTCCGCCCAGTGCTCGTACTCAGCGTCGACGCGGGCCAGCGATGGTGTCAGCCACGGCTTCGGCACGATGGTCGTCACGGTCAGCGATGTTCCGAGCGTCCGCGCCGCGCGGACCGCCAGGTACAACCCCGACAGGCCGACCTTTCCGGCCAGGTAACCGGCGACGACCGTCACGGCACGTCCTCGTCTAGGCTCTGATTAAGCGCGCTTCTGTCGTTAAGTGCGCTGTGGTGGCGACCCCACGAAAAAGTAGTAAATCAGCGCCACCGCCACCCATCCAGTGAACGCGATCCAGGTGTACCAGTGCAAACTCCACAGGATGTATCCGCAGGCCAGCATCGAAAGCGCGGGCGTCACCGGATATCCGGGCACCTTGAACCCGCGCGGCAGGTCGGGCTGGCGCACCCGCAAGATGATCACGCCGGCAGAAACGACGATGAATGCGGTGAGCGTGCCGATGGACACCATGTCGGCCAGCTTGTCGAGCGGTACGACGGCCGCCAGGATCGACGCGACGGTCGCAACGATCACCGTATTGTTCACCGGCGTCATCGTGCGGGTGTTCACCCGCGCGAACCGCGGCGGCAACAGCCCGTCGCGACCCATCGCGAACAGGATGCGGGTCATGCCGTACTGGGTGACCAGCGTGACCGAGAAGATCGAGATCACCGCGCCCCCGGCCAAAATGGTGCTCGCCCATTGGCCGTGCGTGACGTTGTCGAGAATAGTTGCGAGCCCGGCCTCTTCCTGCCCGGCGAAGTTCTGCCAGGGTTGTGTCCCAAGCGCGGAGAGCGCGACGAGCACGTACACGCTCGTGACGATCACCAGCGCCGAGATCAGCGCGCGGGGCATGGTCTTTTGCGGATCCTTCACCTCGTCACCGGCGGTCGACACGGCGTCGAGGCCGATGTAGGAGAAGAAGATCGTCCCCGCCGCCGAACCGATGCCGGAGACACCGAAGGGAGCGAAGTCCCTGAGCTGATCGGCGTCGTAGGCGGTGAACGCGATGATCACGAACATCCCCAGCACACCGAGCTTGATCAGCACCATGATCGCGTTGACCTTCGCCGATTCGCTGGCACCGCGGATCAGCAGCAGTGCGCACATCCAAATCAGGAAAACCGCTGGCAGGTTCACAACGCCCGGATGGGCGTCCCACGGCGCCGCCGACAACGCATGCGGCACCTGGAATCCGAACAAATTGTTCAGCAACTTGTTGACGTAGCCGCTCCAGCCCACCGCGACCGCGGCGGTGGCCACGCCGTATTCCAGTAGCACGCAGGCCGCGACAACCATCGCGACGGCCTCACCCAACGTGGTGTACGCATAGGAGTACGACGAACCCGAAACTGGTACGGCGGAGGCTAATTCGGCGTAGCAGATGGCCGCAAGTCCAGCCGCGATGCCGGCGATGAGGAACGAGACGACCACGCCGGGCCCGGCTTGCGGCACCGCCTGCGACAGCACGAAGAAGATCCCGGTACCAATCGTGGAGCCGACTCCGAACATGGTCAGCTGGAACGTGGTGATGCCGCGCTTGAGTTGGTCTGCGGCCCCGTGCGCGACGGGAGCGCCGCCCACTGGGCGGCGCCGCAGCATCTGTTGCCTCAGGCTGATCGAAGGGGCCGTCATCGCACCTCCCGTTGGTAGATCAGCTGAGATTATCTGGCTGCCTCCACCAACGCTGCGGCGAACTGGGTAACCGCCCAGTCGATTTCCCGTGCGGTGATCACCAGCGGCGGCGCGAACCGCAACGTCGACTCGTGGGTGTCCTTCACCAGCACCCCGCGGTCGGCCAGTCGCAGACTGATTTCCTTGCCGGTGCCCAGCGCCGGGTCGATGTCGACGCCGGCCCACAGTCCCAAGCCACGCACCTCCAGCACCCCGTGGCCGAGCAGTCGTCGTAAGCGGTTGTGCAGATGGGCGCCCAATTCGGCCGAGCGAAGCTGGAATTCCCCGCGGGTCAGGATGGAAACCACCGTGCTGCCGATCGCTGCGGCCAACGGGTTGCCCCCGAACGTCGATCCGTGCTCGCCGGGATGCAGTACACCGAGGATCTCGCGGTCGGCGACCACCGCGGACAGCGCGACCACGCCGCCACCGAGCGCCTTGCCGAGCAGATAGATGTCGGGCACCACACCCCAGCGGTCGCAGGCGAACGTGTAACCGGTGCGCGCCAGACCTGACTGGATTTCGTCGGCGATCATCAGCACGTCGTGCTCGCTACACAGCGCGCGCACGGACGGCAGGTAGTCGTCGGGCGGAACGATGATGCCCGCTTCGCCTTGGATCGGCTCGAGCAGCACCGCGACGGTGTCGTCGTCGATCGCCTGGGCCAGTGCGGCTGCGTCGCCGAACGGCACCGAGCGGAATCCCGGTGTGAACGGTCCGAAGCCGTCGCGGGCGATCGGATCGGACGAAAAGCTGACGAGGCTGATTGTGCGGCCATGAAAGTTGTTGTCGGCCACGATGATATTCGCCTGACCCGCGGGGACGCCTTTGACATCGGTCCCCCACTTGCGGGCGACCTTCAGACCGCTTTCGACGGCTTCGGCGCCTGAGTTCATCGGCAGCACCATGTCTTTCCCGCACAAGTCGGCAAGTGCGGTGCAGAACGGGCCGAGCCGGTCGGAATGAAATGCCCTGCTGACCAACGTGACGGTGTCGAGTTGGGCGTGGGCGGTCGCGATGATCTGGGGGTTGCGATGGCCGAAGTTCACCGCCGAATAGGCGGCCAGGCAGTCCAGGTAGCGCCGACCGTCGACATCGGTGATCCACGCACCCTCGGCACTTGCCGCGACCACCGGTAGCGGCGAATAGTTTCGAGCCGCATGCCTTTCGACCAGTTCAATGGCTGTCTGGGTGTCGTTCGAGACCGGCGCGGCGTCGAGGATCGTCATCGATATACCTCCAACGTGCAGCACTTGACGGAACCGCCGCCCTTGAGCAGCTCGGACAGATCGACACCGATGGGCGCAAAGCCGGCTGCACGCAGCTGTGCGGCGAAACCCATTGCGGCAGAAGGAAGCACGACGTTCAGACCGTCGGAGACGACGTTGAGTCCCAACACGTAGGCGTCGGCGCTTCCGACCACGATAGCGTCGGGAAACAACTCGTGCAGCCGCGCCTGCGCTGCCGCACTGAACGCCGGCGGATAAAATGCGATCGTCTGGTCATCAAGCACAGCCAGCGCGGTATCTAGATGATAGAAGCGCGGATCCACCAGTTCCAGGGCGATGACCGGCATCTCCAGCGCCGCGGCGATTTCGGCATGTGCCCGCCGGTCGGTACGAAAACCGAAGCCCGCCAACACCATTTCGCCGACCATCAGCAGATCGCCCTGACCCTCATTGACGTGACGGGTCGATACCGGCCGATATCCGGCCGATGACATCCACCGGGAGTAGGCCCTGGATTCGCCGGCCCGCTCGGCGAAGCGGAATCTGGCAACGATCGCAATGTCATTCGCGATGAACCCGCCGTTGGCGGCATAGACCATGTCGGGCAGTCCGGGCGCGGGCTCGATCAGATCAACCCTGTGACCCAGCCGGAGGTAGGTCCGGCGCAGCTCCTCCCACTGCGCCTGCGCCAGGTGGACGTCGACTTTCGTGGTGACGTCCATCCACGGGTTGATCGCGTACTCGACGCCGAAGAAAGCCGGCGGTGTCATTGCGTACCGGCGCGCGCGGGCGACGCGGGCGTTGGCGACCTGCCATGCCGGAGGCGCGTGGGCAGGCCGACATCAGCGACATTTGCGAGATGTCAGCCATGAAACCACGATATTTGGCGCCTCTTGACACAATCAAACGACGACTATTGCGCGTTGACCATCGATATGTTGTGCTATTCAGCCATACGCAGCTATTTGTTGCGCAGAGGGAACGGAGCACGGATGGACCGCCTGGACGAGACCGACGAGCGCATCCTCACCGAGCTGTCCGAACATGCGCGGGCCACCTTCGCCGAGATCGGGCAGAAGGTGAATTTGTCCGCGCCGGCGGTAAAGCGTCGCGTCGACCGGATGCTCGACACCGGAGTGATCAAAAGCTTCACCACCGTCATCGACCGCAACGCGTTGGGCTGGAACACCGAGGCCTATGTGCAGGTGTTCTGCCACGGCAGGATTTCGCCCGAGGTGCTGCGGGCGGCCTGGGTGGACATCCCCGAGGTGGTCAGCGCCGCGACGGTTACCGGCACATCCGACGCGATCCTGCACGTGCTCGCCCGCGATATGCAGCATCTGGAAGCCGCCCTGGAGCGCATCCGGTCGAGCGCTGACATCGAGCGCAGCGAAAGCACCGTCGTGCTGTCGAACCTCATCGACAGGATGCGCCCGCAGCGCGAGGAATCGGCTCGGCCGGCTTCCCCGTCAGGGGCCACGGGCTTCCCGCGCTGGTTGTAGCCGGGCCAACCCCTAGAGGGCGGCGTGCATCATCGTTTCGAGCACCACAGCGGTGGCGCTGGCCGCGACAACGATCGACAGCGTCACCCAGTCCGCCAGTTTCGGCCGCGCCGGATTGGCGGATAACTGACCGGTGCCGCCCCGCGCGGTGATCGCGTCGCCCATCTCGTCCGCACGCCGCAGAGTCACAGTGATTGCGGCAGTGAGCAAGTCGATCAACTCCAACGCATGCCGGCGGCGCCGGGCCTTGCGGCTGCGCGGTATCCGTTTCGGCCGCAGCCGGCGAGCTGCGAGGAGCACCTGGAATTCGTCGATCAACATCGGGAAGGCGCGCAGCGCGAGCGCCAGCGCAACAGCCCATTCGTCGACCGGGATCCGCAACAGTCGCAGCGGCCAGCCCAAAGTCGCCAGCGCAGGCCCGATTTCGGCGACGTTGGTAGTCCAGGAAACCATCGCTCCGAGGGCGAGCAGCACGATCGACAGCGCACTGATCCGCAAGAAGTTCAACGCGCCACCGAGTCCGATCTCGTGCCCGGCGATCGAAACCATCGGACTGCCACCGGCCAGCGCCGCGGTGAAACCGCCGAGGGCGATGGCGATCCACAGCCAGCGCGGCACCGACGGCAGCGCGCCCCGCGGAATTCGGGCGATCCAGACCGCGGCCGCCACCAGGGCCGCCACCAGCCCGATCGTCACCCACCCCGGATAGAACGACAGCAGCACCGAAACGCCGAAAACGACCAGGAGTTTGGTGCCGGCCCACAAATCGTGGATGGTCGACGTTCCGGGTACCGGCACCAGCAGCACAACCGGACGAGACTGACGCCGGTCTGCGTCATGCTCCGAATCCCTGGTCGAGATCGCCGTCACGGCAGACCCCCCGCTTTGCCCCCTGCCGCCGTGGGCACCGCTTGCAGCGCACCATCGCGCAAGTGCAAGGTGCGCGGGCAGAGGTCCTCGAGCCCGACATCGTCATGGGAAATGACCACCACCGTCAGACCGCGCTCCCGGCGCAGGTCCTCCAGCAGCCGCAGCAAGCCGTACTGACTGGCGGCGTCCAACCCCGCCAGCGGCTCGTCCAGGATCAACGCCCGCGGCGAACAGGCCAGGAGTCCGGCCAGCACCACACGGCGCATCTGGCCACCGCTGAGCTGGTCGATGCGCCGCTTCGCCAGCGTGGGATCCAGTCCGACGACACTCAGCGCGGCGACCACCCGGTCTTCCTCGCGCGGTGAAAAGCCCGCTGCGGAGGCCACTTCCAGGTCCACGCGGCTGCGCATCAGCTGCAGCCGGGCGGCCTGGAACGACAGCGCCACCGCGCCGACGTGCTCGTGTGTGGGCTTGCCGTCAACCAGGCAAGCGCCGGACGTGGGAACCGTCAGCCCGGCCATGATCCACGCCAGCGTCGACTTACCCGAGCCGTTGCCGCCGTGGATCAGTACCCCGTCGCCCTGTTCCACCACGAAGCTGACATCACGCAGTGCGGTCTTGGCCCACGGGGTGCCGATTCCGTATTCGTGACCGACGCCGATGAGCTCGAGTGCAGGCACCTGCTGGTCGTGATG
The DNA here is from genome assembly GCA_963840045.1 of uncultured Actinomycetota bacterium. Classification (GTDB taxonomy): domain Bacteria; phylum Actinomycetota; class Actinomycetes; order Mycobacteriales; family Mycobacteriaceae; genus Mycobacterium. The sequence goes on from CAWIXL010000005.1 coordinate 71,621, forward strand.
CACCGCGACCGTGGGCGTCGACGCCTGCGCGGTCTCGGCCATGTCGGTGTTATCCGGTGAATCGCTGAGCTTGATCGTGCGGTTCGCGCACGCCGCCTCGTTGTTGTAGTGCGTGATATGGACCAGGGCGGTCCGGTGCCGTTGGGTCAGACCCGACAGCACATTGAGCAGGTCATCGCGGCCATGCTGGTCGACCATGCTGGTGACCTCGTCGGCGATGAGCATCGCCGGCTCGCGGGCCAGCGCTGCGGCCAGCGCAAGGCGCTGCAGTTCACCGCCGGACAGGCTGCCGGTGTCGCGTTCGCCGAGATCCTCGAGGCCGACCTCGGTGAGCAGCCGGTCGACATCGACATCGGTACCCGGCGGCAGCCCCCACACCACATCGTCGGCGACTCTGGTGCCCAGCACCTGGCTTTCCGGGTGTTGCAGGACAACCGCTGTGCCACCGAGCTTGCCCAGACCCACCGAGCCGGGGCGATTCACGGTGCCCGACGTCGGTTCCCGGCCGGCCAGGATCAGCATCAGGGTGGTCTTGCCGGAGCCATTGGCGCCGGTTATGGCGATGTGTTCGCCGACCCGAAGGTCCATGCTCACTTCGCGTAACGCGTCTTGGCCGGCGCCCGGGTAACGGAATCGCACCTTGTCCAGCCGCACCGGCACCGGTCCGACGGGGGCGGCTTCATCGTCGGCCGGGGCGTCCAGCTTGTGGACATCGGGGATGACGCGCATCCGGTCCAGCACGCGCGACAACGCCCACCAACCGATCAAGGACACGATCAAGACCGTGACGACGAAATAGCCCATCAGCATCCATTGCCAGTACTGCACCGCAAAGGCGAAATAATGCTTCAGGTCCGCAGCGGCGCCCTGCATATGGATCCGGGTCATGAAGGACGCCAGGCCCTCCACGTTTGCCTTTATCACGGCGTAGATCAGATGCCGCAGCCGTGACATCACAATCAGCCAGCCCACGTTCGCCGCGCCGAAAACGAAGCCGGCGATCAGCGCGGAAACGATCACGGTGGGCATGCCGCGGCGCTTGCGTTTGATGACTCCCGTCAGCCCGCCGATATAGGCGCTGTTGAGCACCGCCATGAAACCGCCCAGCCCAGCGATCAGGAAGGCAATCATCCCGGCAGCAACCATCGCGGCGACGAGCACCCGCAGCCGGTAGCGATAGGCCAACAATCCCATCGGAACCGTGCCCAGCAGAGCCAACCCCGCGGCAAAGGGAACGACGACGGAGATGATCGCGGTCACCGCGCACAGTGCCGCCATGACCGAGGCCTGTGCCAATTCGATCGGTCGCAGCGCTCCGCCCCGATGTGACGGGAGAGGGGCGGGGGCGATCACTTCATCGATTGTGCCAGGCCGTAGCGGTCAGCCGGTGCAGCGCGGCTTGCGATCCGAGTTTTCACATACAGGCATTTGCGATTGGTCTCGCATAGCAAAGCTATGCAACGATGGGTGTATGAATTCATCCGCCGCCGCCAACCACAATGGGGTAGTTGGAGAGGTAGTCGACGCCGACAACGCTCAGCGCCAATCGGGGCTGGGAGCGGATCTGCTCGCTGTGGTCGCCCGGCTCAACCGGCTTGCCACGCAGCGCATCCAGATGCCGTTGCCCTCGGCGCAGGCCAGACTGCTGGCCACTATCGAAGCCCACGGCGAAGCCAGGATCGGCGACCTGGCCGCCGTCGACCACTGTTCGCAGCCGACGATGACCACTCAAGTGCGACGACTCGAGGACGCCGGCCTGGTCACCCGAGCCGTCGACCCCGGAGACGCCCGAGCGGTCCGCATCCGCATCACTCCCGAAGGGATGCGAACGCTCACTGCGGTCCGGGCCGACCGCGCCGCCGCCATCGAACCGCAATTGGCGCAGCTCGAACCGGCGGACCGCCAGGTGCTGGTGGAGGCGGTTCAGGTATTGCGTCGGCTTCTCGAGAACGCCTCAGTGACGCCGCGCCGCAACATCCTGTGACCAGTCCAGCGCGTATCGGTGAAGCCACCATCCGAAGCGGGTAGACAGTTAAGCAATATTTGGTCTGACAGGATCATTCGGTCGGTATGAGGCCGACGATGAAAGGTGGCGGTCATGCCGACCGAGGCTCCCCCAGCCTCCCCGTTGACCGTTTGGGTCGGATCGATGAGATATGTCTTTCCGCCCGGCCCGGACGTGGTTGTGGGTTCCGGCGGCAAGTGCCAGATCCGGCTTGAGCTGCCGAGGAATCCCGCAGGGAAGCCGCAGCCGCCGCAGCAGCATGTTGTGCTGCGCTTCGCCGACACCCATTGGGTTGCCATCGATAGGAGCCGCGACGGCATTTTCGTCGACGGAGCGCGGGTGTCGACGGTGGACATCCGCGACGGCCTTGCGATCACCATCGGTGATCCGCGGCGAGGTCCACGGCTCGTTTTTCAAATCGGCTCCCCGGACGACCCGCCGCCCAAACCTCCGCACCGGCCGAAGCACCCCGTCCCGACAGAGCAAAACACGGGTTCAATGCGGGCGCCCGCGGCCCGACCGCGCGCGGCGGCGCCGACCCCGGTTCCGCCGTCGCCGGTTCCACCGCCGCCGAAACCAGAGCCGCCTACCAGAGCCGCCACCGTCAGCCGCCTCCCACCGCCGGAGCCGCCACCGTCGCCGCACTTCGGACGCGCCGGCTGCGGAGCCGCCGGCAACGCGGCCGCCGGAACCGCTTCCCGAACCCCTGCTCCACGAACCCGGGACGACGTATCGGCTGCCGGTGCACTCTGGCGCGCGCACCCTCGGAGTCGCCGCTTACCAAGTAGGGCTCGCGGCGGGCACGCTCCCGGAGTTTCTGTCGGATGTGTCGTTCACAGCCCGTCCGGGCACGTTGACCGCGGTTCTCGGACCGTCGGCCGCGCGCAACGCCGCCCTGCTTGATTTGCTCGGCGGCGACCGGGAGCTCAGCTTCGGCAGGGTCACCGTCGACGGCCATGACGTGCACGCCGAGCGCGCATCGATGCGCAACCGCATCGGGATTGTGCAGCGCGACAACCGGGTGGACTCCCGCCTCACCGTCGAGCGGGCGCTGATGTACGCCGCTGAACTGCGGCTGCCCCCGGGCACCCTGCCTGAGCAGCGCAGCCGTGTGGTGGACCAGGTTCTCGACGAGCTCGAGTTGACGCCGCACCGCGCCACCCGGATCCGCAAACTGCCGCCCGAGATGAAGCGGTGCGCGGCGATGGCCATCGAACTGATCAGCCGACCGACATTGCTTGTGGTCGACGAGCCGGGCGCTGGGCTGGATGAGGCGCAGGAAAACCACGTGATGGCGATGTTGCGGCGGCAAGCCGACCTCGGGTGCGTCGTCGTGGTGGCGATGACAACGCAGACACCGCAGGCATGGCAGCAGTCGGTGACCCACCTGAACATGTACAACGAGGTGTTACTGCTCACCCCTACCGGAACGGTCGCCTGCGCCGGGCCACCCGCGCAGATCGAGTCGGCCATGGGCACCAGCGACTGGTCGCACATCTTCGCGCGGTTGCATCTCGATCCCGACGGTGCCCACCGCGATTTCTTGGACCGGCAGCCGGCAACGGCTCCGGCGCCGCCGCCACCGCCGGCCGCACCCGCTCCTCCCCCCGCCGAGCCGCCTTTGGCACCGCAAATCCGGTTCGTCGCGCGCCGTCAACTGCGCCTCTTGCTCGGCAGCCCCGTCTATTCCGTCTTCCTGGTGATCCTCACGGCCGCGCTGGCGGGGCTGACACTGCTGATCCCCGGCAAGACCGGCCTGGGCCGGGCAGCCCCGTCGCAGCCACAACGCGCATGAAGCCATCGAGATCCTGGCCGCGCTCAACATCGCCGCGGTGATCATCGGCTCCGCTCTGACCATCCGCGAGCTGGTCGGGGAACGCCGCATCTTCCGGCGCGAGCAGTCCCTGGGGTTATCGACGTCGGCCTACCTGCTCGGCAAGATCATCGTCTTTAGCGTCGCCGCGGCGATCCTGACGGCCGCCCTGACCACGATCGTCGTCGTCGTGAAAGGCGGGCCCGTGCACGGCGCCGTCTTGCTGCACAATGCCAACGTCGAGCTGTACGTGGCTGTGGCTATCACGGCCATCGTCTCGGCGATCGTCGGTCTGGCGTTGTCCACGGTGGGCAATTCGTTGCGCGAGGTCGTGTTGCTGCTGTTGCCGGTAATCCTGGCATCGCTGCTCTTCGCCGGTGGCCTGGTTCCGCTGGTGGGTACCTGGGGCTACGACCAGATCTCCTGGTTCGTCCCGGCCCAGTGGGGCTTCGCGGCGTCGGCGTCCACCGCCGATCTGCACCGGGTCGACGCGCTTGCCGTCAACGCCCTGATGTGGACCCACTATTCGGGCTGGTGGGTGTTCGACATGGTGATACTTGTCGTCTTCGGCGCGCTGTGGGCCGGGTTCGTCCGGTACCGGCTACGCCCACCCGAGCGTCAAAATACCGGCCGACCAGTTGTCGCTGACCTTGTCCGACAATGATTTTCCGAGGTGTGCCCGAAATTGTCCCGAGCACTACAGGGCAGCCCCGACAAGCAAACCGACCAGGTAGGTGGTGGCGACCGCGGCGGCGCCCATGAGCAGCTGCCGGGAGCCGGCCCACCACACCGGTTTGCGGGTGAACCGGGCGGTCAGGCCACCGGCGATCAGCAGGCCGGCCGCGCCGCAGGCCAGACCCGCCGCCAGTGACCCGTACCCGAGAAGGTAAGGCATCAGCGGAATTATCGCGCCGATAGCGAACATCACGAAGGACGCGATCGCGGCCAGCCACGCCGATGGCTTCTCGTCGGGATTCACCCCGATCTCCCGGACGAGATGGACGTTGATTGCGCGGTTCTCGTCGCGGTGGATCTCGTCGGTAGCGGCCTCGGCGGTTTTCTCGGTCAAGCCGATGCCGATGAGCATGCTGATCAATTCGGCCCGCTCGGCTTGCGGGCGGGTGCGTAGGGCTTTGCGTTCGACGTAGACCTCGGATTCGAGCTGCTCGTTGGCCGTGGTCACCGACGTGTATTCGCCCAGTGCCATCGAGAACGCGCCGGCCAGCAGGCCGGCGATGCCGCTGACCGTGACGGCGTGGGCACTGCTGGCCGCCGCCACCCCGGCGATCAAGCCGGTGTTGCTGACCAGCCCGTCCATGGCGCCGAACGTGGCCGCGCGCAGCCAGCCTCCACTGATATCGGGATGGGTGTGCCCGACGTCGTATGCCGGATCTGATTGGGTCATTAGACGTACCGCCTGACGTGGTCGCAGTATTCGAGGAATTCCTGACCGTAGTGCTGCCGCATGAATTCCTCTTCCCGCAACACTTGGCGATGGAATAGCAGGGCGCCGCCGACCAGGTAGCCGAGGGGAATCCAGTTGGGGAACACCAAGAACTGACCGACCAGGAAGAGGAAGAATCCGACATAGATCGGATTGCGGCTCACCGCGAAAATCCCCGCCGTGACCAAGCGGCCGGGTGCGTCGACATCGATGCCGACCCGGAAGCTGTTGCCGAACGACACCAGGCTGAGCACCAGAATCAGGATGCCGCAGGCGCACAGCCCCACTCCCAGCCAGGCGACGATCGTGGACCGGAAGAACCGCTGGCCGCTGACCAGCGGCCAGCCGAATGCGGCGGCGAACAGCGTGTAGAAGTAGAACAACGCGACCGGCGGTATCAGGAAGTCCGTTTTGTCGAGTTCGCCGAAATGCATTGCCCGAGTGCCAGTTCGGCGCAATAGCAGGACTCTGCTCAGCACGGTGCCCAGCAGCAGCACGATCATGGAAACGGCCAGGTATTGCGGCATCGCTCCAGTTTGCGCGAGCAGACGCAAAAGCTCCCGCACGCTCGGCGTGTCGGGAGCTCGCGTTCCCCCGCAAGCGGGTGGTCGCCCCAGCTCGCCGGTGGGAGGTGCCGGCACGCTGGGACTATTCCCGCGGCGCGCGCGGCACGTTACGGTCGGGTTATGGCGCCACAAACGACAAACACTGCCGAACATCTGCGCAACGCGTTGGACGGGCGTTGGCGCGACGTGAAGAACCAGACGCGGGCCAAGTTCGGACATGACCAATTCCGCCCGCACTACACCCCGAACACGGTCATCGCCCGCGCCAAGGTATTCGAGCAGATGAAGATCATCTCCGCCGCGGGCATCTCCGACGAAGGGTTCCGCAAGGAGCACGGCGGCACCGGCGACGTCGGTGCGGCGATCACGATGATCCAGATGCTGGCGCAGTCGGATCTGTCCCTGATGGTCAAGGCCGGAGTGCAGTGGGGACTCTTCGGCGGTGCCGTGGAAAACCTGGGCACCGAACGCCACTTCGACTACGTGAAAGACATCATCAACCTCGAGCTGCGCGGCTGTTTCGCAATGACCGAGACCGGACACGGCAGCGACGTCCAGTCGCTGGAGACGACCGCGACCTACGACGCCGAGACCGAAGAGTTCGTCGTGCACTCCGAAACCCCGACGGCCCGCAAGGACTACATCGGCGGAGCCGCCGAAACCGCGACGATCGCCGCGGTTTTCGCGCAACTGATCACACACGAAGACGGAAAGCCGGTGAACCACGGCGTGCACTGCGTCTTGGTGCCGATCCGCGACGACGAGGGTAACGATCTGCCCGGTGTGACGACGTCGGACTGCCACTACAAGGGCGGCCTGCCCGGCGTCGACAACGGCCGCATCATGTTCGACCATGTCCGCGTTCCGCGGGTGAACCTGCTGAACAAATACGGCGAAGTCGAACCGGACGGCACCTACAACTCACCGATCGACAACCCCAACCGCCGGTTCTTCACCATGATCGGCACGCTGATCCGTGGCCGGGTCACGGTAGGTGGCGCCGCGGGTGCCGCCACTCAGGTCGCGCTGGATATCGCCACCCGATATGCGTTGCAACGCAAGCAATTCAGCTCCGACGATGGTGAAGTGCTGATCATGGACTACCTGGTGCACCAGCGGCGGCTGTTCCCACTGATCGCGCGGTCGTATGCGCTGCAGTTCGCGCAGAACGAGCTGGTGTCCAAGTGCCACGACCTGCAGACGTCGGACGTCGTGGATACCGACGAGCAGCGCGAGCTGGAAGCTCGGGCCGCCGGGCTGAAGGCGGCCAACACCTGGCACGCCAGCCGGGCCATTCAGGAGGCCAGGGAGGCATGCGGCGGCGCGGGCTACATGGCCGAGAACCGGTTGATCGCCCTGCGGGCCGACACCGACGTGTTCACCACGTTCGAGGGCGACAACCACGTGCTGACCCAATTGGTGGCCAAGGAGCTGCTGACCGCCTACGCCGACGACATCAAGAGCATGAGCCCGGTCGAGTGGGTGCGTTTCGCGGCCAACACGGTCGGCGAGCGCGTGATGAAACGCACTGCGGCCGAAGCGATTATGCAGAGGATCGTGGACGCCCGGCAGGACAGCGAAGAAGAGGGCAGCCTGTTCAATCGCGGCACCCAGGTCAACATGTTCGAAGAGCGCGAGGACTATCTGCTTTCATCGGTCGCGCGTCGGCTGCAGGGCAAATCCAAGGAAATGTCGGCCTTCGACGCCTTCAACGCGGTGCAGGATCACGTGCTGCACGCGGCGCAGGCCCATATCGACCGGGTAGTGCTGGAGGCATTCGTCGCCGGGATCGAGTCGTGCGAAGACCGGGATGCCCGGGAGCTGCTGGAGCTCCTGTGCGACCTGTATGCGCTGTCGGTGATCGAAGAGGACAAGGCCTGGTACGTCGAGCACACGTATCTGTCCACCGAGCGAGCCAAGGCGGTCACCCGGGGGATCAATGATCGGTGCCGGAAGCTGCGCCCGTACGCCGAGACGCTGGTCGACGGCTTCGGTATCCCGGAGCAACTGCGCTACGCCGAGATGCTGCACCCGGAGAACCTGGCCGACTGAGCACGGCGAGCAGACGTCTGCAAGGCCGTCGTCGAGTGTGAATCTGACGACGCGACACCGGGCTGTTGCGAAATTGAATGGTGGTGAGGCAGGCCCAGCGGCGGTGGGTGCGGGCTTGTTGGCCTGGCCGGGTGCTGGCTAGGCGGTGGTGGGGGTGAGGGTTGCGGCTCCGATGGCCTTGAAGAGGTTGTGGACGAGGGCATGGAAGCTGAATTCTGCTGCTGCCCGGTCGATTCCGCGGCTGGTGAAGCGGCGGAATCCGAGGTTGTGTTTGGCGTGGGCGAACGGTGTCTCGGCGATGTGGCTGCGCTGTTTGTAGAGGGCGTGGCCTTCGGGGGTGCGTAGTCGGTGTGCCATCGCTTCGATTGGGGTGGCTTGGGGTGGGGGTCGCCCGGTGGTGGGGTCATCTTTTGCCGCTGAGGCCAGGTCATGGCTTTTGCCGACCGCGATGAGCCGGTCGGGTCCAGGGGCGGTGAGGTTGTCGGTGCTCAGGTAGCCAGCATCGAGAAGCACGATCCCGATCCCGATCGCGGCGTCGGTTTCGGTTTCGGTGTCGGTGCTGGTGGCGGTGGTGGCGGTGGCGGTGGGTTGGTGGGCGTCGATGAACTCGGCGGCGGCAACGGTCTTGTCCATGATGGTGGTGAATGCGGTGGCGTCGCTGGGGTTGTTTCCTACCGAGGTGGCGATGATCAGCCCGTCACTGCTGGTCGCGGCTTGGCAGTTGTAGCCCTGCAGCCAGCCTCCGCCCCGCAGGGGCATCATCCGCGACTGGGGATCGGTGATATTGCGCCGGGGTTTGCGTGGGGGTTCTGCGGTGGGGTTAGCGTCAGTGGCGGCGGCCACGGCCTGGGCGGCGGCCTGTTCAGCTTTGGCCTGCTCCTGGGCAATCGCCCGGTCCAGTGCGGCTTGAGCCCGCTTGACGTGGGCATTGACCGGACTGGGTATGTGACCGCCTCGGAACGGCCGGGCCCAGAAAGCGTCGACCTTGGCCTGCGCCTGAGATTTACGGACGGCCAGGGTGTGGGTGAGCGCTTCGATACACAGCTCGGCCGGCACCGCTCCTCGTGGCAGCGGGCCGCCGCGCTCACGGGCGCCGCGGTAGTCGGCCACCAGGGTCGCCCGCTTGGCCTGTTTCTGCTCGGTACGCTGCTGCTTGCGCGCCGCCGCGGCCTCGCGGTCGCGACCACCGGCAGCAGTATCGGCCTTTAACTGCGCGATCGCCTCAGCGATACGCCGCGCCCGTGAACTCGGATCCACCAGGTCCTCGGGCATCTCATCGCCGCTGCCGGAGCCGTACAGGTCGTCTTCAGCGGCATCGGTCGCCGCATGCTCAGCCGCGGCAGTCGCCGCTAACTGGCGTGCCTTGGCCCGGTCGATGTCGGACTGCTCGGCGGCGGCTCTACGCAGTCCGTCTTCGCAACGGTTGGCCGCCAACGACGCGTTCGAGGCGATCTTGACCGAATCGATCGCCACCACCCCCAACTGGCCCATCCCCAGCCGCGCGCAGAGCGCCAGCACCGAGGCGAACAAGTCCTCACACGCCTCGCCAGCCTGAGCGCGAAACCGCGAGATCGTCACATGATCCGGCGTATCACCAGCACAGATCACCCGATATGCCACATCGCGGGTACACAACCGCTCAATGACCCGCGACGAACGCACCCCCTGAGCCCACGCCCAGACCAGCAAGGTCAACAGCATGTCCGGGTCATAACCGGCCCGACCAGCCCCGCCGATGTTGCGCCCACGGTGCAACACGGAGGTATCCAAACTCTCTACCGCGCTGATCACCAGCCACACCGGATCCGAGGGAGCCAACCATTCCCGCATACTGGCCGGCATCAAGAACTCCTGGTCACGGTTCACTGGCCGATATCTCTTTGCCACCCAACCATTTTCGTCGACAATCCACCCCAGCCCAGCAACGACATGCCCAGACCCACCACCGAAATCCAATAGCCCCGCTAACTACCAATTTCGCAACAGCCCGACACGCCGTGGATGCGTCGCCGGTGGCACAGTCGGCGGCGGCGCTGGGCTGGGCTGGGCTGGGCTGGGAGGGGCCTACTGGTTCGGGATCGTGCTGAGCGCCCGCAGCTTGCCGTCCGGTCCGATCTGGAACTTGACGGTGCCGCCGCCGCTGGGACAGCAGGGCTGGTCGTTGCCCTTCTGCCACTGGTATCGGACTTCGATGGTGTCGTCTGACGGCGGCAGCACGGTGATATACGGCTTCGGGTTCGGGGTGGGTGAGCCCAACGGCGTGTTGTGGTCGAAGAACAACAACTGCTGGGGAGTCGACTCGCTGGCAATGGTCGGGATGATCTGCACCCAGTACAACCGGCATTTCTTGGTATGGCCCCGGGCGATTTCGACCCACATCGAATCCGGAACCGCGATCGGAACCGAGGCGATGGCCCGCTTCACCGTATCGGCCGTCGGCCCGTCGGAGGACTTGCACTTGTCGGACGCCGGCGCCGCAGGTGTCGACGCCTTCCCGCCGCATCCCCCGAGCATCAGCGTCGGCACCAGGATCAGCAGGATCGCGACCAACGTACGACGCACAGCGCGAGCCTAGCCGCACGAAGGTATTCGGAAACGCACGAGCCACCAGGATCCGTGAATTAGCCCCGACCTGCCGTCCGCTAGCACATCGCCCCAGTTACCCATCGAAGCAACTCATTTGGGTCGATATCCGCGGGCTGAACGAAGACTGTGAATGTCCCACCTATTTCGTCCGAATTTCGCCAAAACCCCTGTTCTGGACAGCGGAGCGGGTGTCGCCGAAGGTAACCTGATCCATAGTTGAGCGGTCAGCGTTGACCTGCGAGAACCCCGGGTCCGCTGCGGTTTTTTCTCAACACTTCACCAGCACGCCAGGTCGGCTGCGAGGAAGTCGTAAAGCTGCGGAAACGTTGGCTACCCGGTGCTGAAACATCCTTGTCGCACGCTTTTTTTCATACGGGCAGTTGTGCAACCGCCCGTTGCGCATTCGAGGGGAGGTAGGCGTGGCTGGACAGCCCAATGACGACGTGCGCACGGTGCACACCATGTGCGCCTACTGCGGTGTGGGCTGCGGCATGGTGTTGCAAGTCACAACGGACCCGAAAAGCGGGCAACGTCACGTTACGAAATCTATTGGAAATAAGCACCACCCAGCCAATTTCGGCCGGTTGTGCACCAAGGGCGCCACCACTGCGGACCTGCTCAGCGCACCTGGCCGGATGGAGTCGGCATACCTGCGGGACGAACGTAGCGAACCACCCCAGCCGGTCGACGTGGACAATGCGATCACTCAGTGCGCCAAGCGCTTACGAGCGATCGTCGACAAGCACGGCCCGGACGCCGTGGCCATGTATGTGTCGGGCCAGATGTCCATCGAGGCCCAGTATCTCGCTAACAAACTCGCGAAGGGATTTATCGGCACCAACCAGATCGAGTCCAACTCGCGGCTGTGCATGGCCGGCGCGAGTTCTGGCTACAAGTTGTCGTTGGGCGCCGACGGTCCGCCCGGCTCCTACCAGGACTTCGACCACGCCGACGTTTTCTTCGTAACCGGCGCCAATATGGCCGACTGCCATCCGATTCTGTTCCTGCGCATGATGGAACGAGTCAAGGCGGGCGCCAAACTGATCGTCGTCGACCCGCGCCGCACCGCGACCGCGGAAAAGGCGGACCTCTTCCTGAAAATCGCCCCGGGCTCCGATCTCGCGCTGCTCAACGGGCTGCTGCAGCAGATCGTCGAAAACGGGCATACCGACGACGAATTCATCTCCGAATTCACCAAGGGCTGGGAGGTGATGCCAAGTTTCCTCGAGCAGTTCACACCCGACAAGGTCAGCGAAATCACCGGCATCCCGGCCGAAGACATCCGCACGGCGGCGCGCTGGATCGGCGAAGCCGCGAACTGGATGAGCTGCTGGACAATGGGACTCAACCAGAGCACGCACGGCACCTGGAACACCAACGCGATCTGCAACCTGCATCTGGCCACCGGCGCGATCTGCAAACCGGGCAGCGGTCCGTTCTCGCTCACCGGGCAGCCCAACGCGATGGGTGGGCGCGAAATGGGTTACATGGGACCCGGCCTGCCCGGTCAGCGGACGGTAATCTCCACCGACGACCGCGAATTCGTGGAGGACCAGTGGGGTATCCCCCGCGGCTCGCTGCGCACCGATGTCAGCGACGGCGTGATCGACATGTTCTCCCGCATGGCTGACGGCCAGATCAAGGCTTGCTGGATCATCTGCACCAATCCCGTTGCCACCGTGGCCAATCGCAGGACAGTGCTGGCCGGCTTGGAGCGCGCCGAGCTGGTGATCACCCAGGACGCGTTCCTCGAGACCGAGACCAACGACTACGCCGACGTGTTACTGCCGGCCGCCCTGTGGACCGAGTCCGACGGCGTCATGGTCAATTCCGAGCGCACCCTGTCCCTTTTCCAGCAGGCGGTAGAACCGCCGGGCCAGGCCATGGCGGACTGGCAGATCATCGCCCGTATCGCTTGCGCGATGGGCTTTTCGGAGTCGTTCACCTATTCCTGCGCAGAAGAGGTGTTCGAAGAGATCAAGCGATTCTGGAACCCCGCTACCGGCTATGACCTGCGCGGGGTCAGCTACGAGCGGCTGCGGCAGACGCCGTTACAGTGGCCGTGCCCACCCGAGAGCACCAGCGACCGCAGCCCCATCCGCTACCTGAACGACGGTGTCAGCCAGACTCAATTGATTCGCGGCGACGGTAGCGTGCCCCGCCTGGCATTCCCGACGACTCATGGTCGGGCGGTGTTTTTCGCCCGTCCGAACCTGACGCCGAAGGAGATGCCGGACACCGACTACCCGTTCCTACTGAACACCGGTCGCCTGCCACACCAATGGCACACGATGACCAAGACCGGCAAGATCGCGAAGCTCAACAAGCTCAACCCCGGACCATTTGTCGAGATTCACCCCGACGACGCGGCCCAGCTGCAGATCTCGGACAGCGACCGGGTCGAAGTCGCTTCTCGCCGCGGCCGTGCCGTGCTGCCCGCGGTCATCACCGACCGGGTGCGGCCGGGGAACTGCTTCGCGCCCTTCCACTGGAACGACGCGTTCGGCGAGTATCTCTCGATCAACGCCGTCACCAACGACGCCATCGACCCGATATCACGCCAGCCCGAATACAAGGCGTGTGCCGTCACCCTGACAAAGGTCGCTGTCGCCATACCGGATTCGGGCGCAGATCCGGAGTATTCGGTGGCCGACACACCAGATTTCGGTGCCGCCGTAGCGCAGCAGATCAGCCTGTCCCAGGTCGACGCCCTCGCCGGAATCCTCGGTATGACAAACGAACCGACACCGCAGTTTGGTCCGCTCGGGCGCTCCTACCTCGCGGGGCTGATTGCCGGGCTGCGTTCGGAAGCCGGTCGCCGCACGGCCGGGGTTCCTACCCTGCCCGTCAACGCCCCATTCGACTCCCCGACCCGGCTGTGGGTGGACGGGCTGCTCGCCGGGATTTTCGCGCGCACCGAAACGCCCGGCGCGCCCGCGGTGCCCACCGTCGAACAACCAACGATCGCGCCGGCTAAGCGCGAAGCGGCGCCCAAGCGAGCCCCAATCGTGGTGTTGTGGGCCTCGCAGACCGGTAACGCCGAAGAGTTGGCCACCGAAGTCGCCGCACAACTGGGCGACGCCGGGTTGCCCGTCGAGTGCCACAGCATGGACGACTTCCCCGTGTCGCAGCTGCCGACAACGCGAGAGTTGCTGCTGATCACTAGCAGCACCGGTGACGGCGAGCCGCCCGACAACGGCGCCGGACTGTGGCGCGCGCTATCCGCCGGCAGTGCACCGAAGTTCACCGGCACTCGGTACGCCGTTCTGGCGCTCGGCGACTCGAATTACGACGACTTCTGCGGTCATGGGCGCAAGCTGGACGAGCGGCTGTCGGAGCTGGAAGCGACGCGCATCGTCGACCGAGTCGACTGCGAACCCGACTACGAAAGCGCCGCGACCCGGTGGCTGAGCGACGTCATCCAAGCACTGCGCGACGCACCCGCGCCGGTCACCGAAGTCAGCGAGCCCCACCGCACCCACGACCCTGCCCCGCCCGGCAAGCCGGCCCGCGGCGCAGCCGTACACGAAAAAGCACCCTCTGGTCACCGGCATGATCCGCAACACCACGCTGAGTCGGCCAACGTCGGCTAAGGATGTGCGGCACTTGGTGTTTCAGCTGCCCGAAGAGACCGTAAGTTACCAGGCCGGGGACGCTCTGGGCGTGTGGCCACGCAACGATGACCGGCTGGTGGACGAATGGCTCTCGGTCACCGGATTGGACGACCAGACATCGGTGGAAGTCGCCGGGCGTGGGTCGATGACATCGATGTCGCTGCGCGAGGCTCTCACCGAGCGCTTCGAGATCGCCCACATCAGCCCGGACCTGCTGCGATTCGTGCAACAACGTACCGGCGACACCGAACTCGCCGAGTTGATGAGGCCGGACAACAGGCGCGCTCTTTCCGACTGGGTATGGGGGCGCCAGTCCGTGGATCTGCTGGCTCGCCTGCCTGTCACGGCGTCCGTCGACGAGTGGCTGACCATACTCAAACCGCTTCAGCCGCGGCTGTATTCGATCTCTTCCAGCCCCAAGGAGAACCCCCGGGAAGTCCACCTGACGGTCTCGCCGGTGCGCTATAACTTCCGGGGCGTGCCCCGCCGCGGAGTGTGCTCGACCTATCTCGCGGACCGCGCGCCCGGCGATCAGATCGCACTGTACGTGCGCCCGTCGAGCAATTTCCGGCCCCCGGGCGACTCGCACACACCGATGATCATGATCGGCCCGGGAACCGGTATCGCACCGTTCCGGGGTTTCCTGCAGGAACGTCGCGCCCTCGGCCACACCGGACCGAACTGGCTGTTCTTCGGCGAACAGCATGCCGCCACCGACTATTACTACCGCGACGAAATCGAGGCGATGCACGCTGACGGGTTGCTCACCGAACTGGACCTGGCGTTCTCCCGAGACCAGCGCGACAAGGTCTACGTGCAACATTTGATGCGCAAACGCGGGCCCCAGCTCTGGCGCTGGTTGCAGGACGGCGCACACCTGTACGTCTGCGGCAACGCCGACCCGATGGCCAAGGATGTCGATCGCGCCATCTGCGAAATCGCGGCCGAACACGGGAACCTCGACCCGGACGCGGCGCGCGTCTATGTCCAGTCGTTGAGCGCCGACAAGCGCTACCACCGGGACGTTTACTAAGACGTCTACCAGCCCGCAGCCGTAATACGGCGGAAACGTCGCACTCCCGCACCTGAAACATCTCCGGAGCAGCATTCCCTGTTGAGGGACGCCCGACGGAGGGAGGCCGCATGGCTCGGGAACCTGATGGGCCGGTTGGCGACGCGGTGAACAGCGCCTGCCCATTGCAGTGTTGGCGACAAGGCTCGGTCAGCGACAACCCATCCAGTAGCCAGACATGGGCACGTGACCATGTCGATTGGGCCGGATTGCCGGTCAACCTGGACATGGCGTTCTCCACCAAGCAGCGCGACAGGGTGTTCATGCAGCACCTGATGCGCAGGCGTGGGGCTCAGCTCTCGCGATGGTTGCCGGGCACCGCACGGCTGTGCGTGTGCGACGCCGCCGAGAAACACCTCGACACGGGCACTGCCAGCGACTACGCCCGCTAGCGCTGGGCCGCGATCAAGCGCTCGGCCAGTTTTCGCGCCGCGGCGATGGGCGCTGTCGACCGCTCCGTTTTGGACCCGACCAGGGCACCGTCGTACAGGATCTGGATATGCCTGGCCAGTGCCGAGGGCTGCTCGGCCTTCGCCGCGCGGAGCAGGCCGGCGATGGTCGAGCGGACCCAGTGCCGGTGGGCGCGTACCGGCGCCAGCTCAGCGCCGGGAAACTCAGTGGCGGCGTTGGCATATAAACAGCCGCGGTAATCGCGGACCCGGGCGGCGTCGGCCGCGAGGTCGAAGAACGTGAGGATCTTGTCGACCGGATCGTTCCGCTGCGCGGTGCGCTCGTTCCAGCGGTTGCGATCACTCTGATCCAATTGCTCCAGGTAGGCGATTACCAACGCCTCCTTCGAGCCGAAACTGCTGTACAAACTCGACTTGGCCACATTCGCCTCGCGCAGGATCAAATCTATGCCGACCGCTCGAATGCCTTGGTGTGCAAAGAGTTTCGTTGCTGTATGCAAGAGGCGCTCGGCCGGCCGGTCCGGGGCCGGGCGGGTACGTTCCCGGCTACGACGGGCCGGGGAGACGGAGGTCATGACTGCAGATACTAATGCCAGCTCGGCTGGACAGACAGGTCTGTCTGTATGAGTGTCGGCGACATGACGCTTTTCCTCTACGAGCTCGTTCCCATACACCCGGACCCGGCGGCTGTGGATGCCCTCCTCAAGACGTTGGACGCTGAAATCCACCGTCATGGCGGCGAATTGATAGAAGCGCAGGTGACCGCCGGAGCGGGCCGTCTATTCGCCGTCGCCGAGTTCTCCGCATCTCAGCCGCTGCAGGCCGCGACGCTCGAGGTCGACGAAATCGTGGGACCTCACCCGGTGCGACTCGTTGGCGCGGAGCTGGCGCAACTGAAGGCCATTCGCCCCTCGGCGGGCTACCTGGTGGAGTGGGATCTGCCCGAAGGCCTCGACATGGATTCCTACCTGGCCCGCAAGCGGGCCAATGCGCCCAAATACGCCCAAGTGCCGGAGACCAGCTTCTTACGCACCTACGTGCGCGAAGACATGGACAAATGCCTGTGCTTGTACGACGCTCCTGACGAAGACGCAGTTCGCCGGGCCCGCGAGGCCGTGGCCACTCCGATCGACCGGCTGCACGGCCTGCAAGGGCCGCTGCCGTGACGGTCACGGTGGCAGACGACCTGGCAGCGAAGCTGCACCGCGTCTCTGCCGCGGTCGAGGCCAGAGCCGCAGCGCTGGACACGCTGAGCACCGACGTCCGTGTTGATCTTGCCGAACTCGGTCGCGCCGGGCTGTTCGACCTGGGCTTCGGCGACCGCCTCGACGACATGGTGCAGGTAATCGAGGAGGTCTCCGCCCGGAGCCTGGCGGTGGGTTTCTCGGCGTGGGCCCATCGGATGACCCTGCACTTCCTGAATCTGGCCCCGACGCAGCTGCGGGAGGCCCACTTCGCAGAGCTGCGGGCTGGAACCCGGCCCGGTGTGACGGCGATGGCTGCCGGCCTCAAACACGTCGCCGGTTTGGGGCCGGTGCCCATTGTCGCCGAACACGACGGTGCGGGTGGCCTGCGTCTCAGTGGGCCGATTCGCTGGGCGTCCAACGTTTTTGAAGACGCGCTGATCGTGTTGCCGGCAGCTGACAGTGACGGCCGAAGCTACGTCGTCGCGGTCGACGCCGCCGCCGACGGCGTGATCGTCGACCCTGCGCCGGAACTGATGGCACTTGCGTCGACCGCGTCCACGTCATTGCGGTTGCAGGACGTCAAGGTGGCCCCCGACCGGATAGTCAGCACCGACCTGCACCAGTTCGTAGCCGAGATCCGGCCCACCTTCCTGCTATTGCAGACCGCGTTTTGCGTCGGCGTGGGACGTGCGGCCATCAGCGGCGCCGGTCAACGCACCGGCGGCCTGGGCGAACAGTTCCGTGACGACCTCGCCGAGCTGACCGCAAGGGGTGAACGGCTGCACAGCCGGCTCTACGAGCTGGCCGCGGATCCGGCGCGCGCGACCACACCCGACTTCATCGGGTTGCGCCTGGACGCCGCGACGCTGGCCGTCGAGGGCACCCGGCTGGAGCTGGCCCTGACCGGAGGCGCCGCATACGCCCTGGGCACCGCCGCCAATCGCCGCTTCCGCGAAGCGGCATTCCTGCCGATCCAATCACCATCGGAGGGACAGTTACGGTGGGAACTGAAGCAGTACGAATAACATCGGCTAGCAAGTGGTTTGGCGTTGACGCCGCGCTCAGCGACGTCAACCTGAATGTGATTACCGGTGAATTCCTCGCCGTGCTGGGTCCCAGCGGCAGCGGCAAAACCACGCTACTGCGCGTCTTGGCCGGTCTGGACACACTCACCAGCGGCGAAATCGTGTGGCCTGCTGATGGTATCCGGCCGCGCACCGGCGTGGTGTTTCAGCAGCCGCTACTGATGCCGTGGCTTAACGTGAGCGAAAACATGCTGTTCGCAACACGATTCGCTGCACAACGGGGTGGCTTCGACCGGGACTATCCGGCCGAGCTGACCACCCGATTCGGCCTGAAGGCGCTCGCCGACCGCTACCCCGATCAACTATCGGGTGGGCAGGCGCAGCGCGTGGCGGTGCTGCGCGCGGTCGCGGCCCGGCCGCGGCTGCTGCTGCTGGACGAACCGTTCAGTGCGCTGGACCCGGCGACCCGCGCAGACCTGCAAGGCTGGCTGGGTGAGCTGGCGGCCGCACTCGATGTAACGGTCGTGCTGGTCACCCACGATATCGACGAAGCGCTGGGACTTGCCGACCGTGTCGTGTTGTTGAGCAACGGTCGGATCCGCGCTGAGTGGACGCTGTCCGAGCACGCAGGACGTGAAGAGCTGCGCACGGAGGTGCTCGACCAGTACCGCGACCGCGCGGCGACGGCGCTGTGAACCACCGGCGGATTTCGCGCCGGCATCTGTTGGCCATCACCGGCGGGCTCGCCACCGCCGGAGGGCTGTTCGGTGTGGCTGGGCTGGCCCGCAGCGCCGTGGAAACCCCGACGCGACCCGGCGCACAACTGCGCGTCGGCTATCTACCCATCACCGACGCGGCACCACTGCTGATTGCCCACAGTGCCGGCTTGTATCCGACCAACGCGGTGAGTTCGGCCCGCCCGGTCATGTTCAGGAGCTGGGCGGCGCTGGCCGAAGCGTTCATCACGCGCCAAGTCGACATCGTTCACCTGCTGATGCCGATGGCGGTGCAGCTGCGTTATTCGCTCGGCGGCGCTGTCCGGATGCTTGGCTGGAACCACACCAACGGTTCGGCGGTGACGGTCGCGCCGCACATCCGTGATCTCACCGAGCTGGCCGGCACCCAGGTGGGGATTCCGTTCTGGTGGTCGATCCACAACATCGTGCTGCAGCGTTTGCTACGCGCCCACGGACTCCGGCCCGTGGTGCGTCGCAGTGCCTCGCGGTCCGACGGCACAGTCGAACTGATCGTGATGAGCCCGTCGGACATGGTGCCGGCACTGGCGAACCGCTCCATCGGGGGCTACGTCGTCGCCGACCCGTTCAACGCTGTCGCGCAGATCAAGAAGATCGGCCGCATCCACACCTTCCTCGGCGACGTGTGGCGAGAGCACGCCTGCTGCGTGCTGCTCGCACACGAAGACGTCATCGCGCGGCATCCCGAACAGGTGCAGGCCGTCACCGACGCCGTCGTCGCCGCGCAACTACGTATCCGTGCCGACCGTGCCGCGGCGGCCTCCACGCTGGCAGGTGGATACCTCCCGCAACCGCTGGGGGCGATCCGGCTTGCGTTGACCTATCCGAATCCGCCTTACCCGTTACTGCATCCGGACTGGGAGCCGCAGCGCATCGGCTACCAGCCGTTCCCGTTCCCGAGCTACACCGAGCGCTTGATCGAGGCGATGAAGGACACCGTCGTGGACGGTAATCGCCGTTTTCTCGACCGGCTCGACCCCGCGCGTGTGCACAGCGAGCTGGTCGACGACGCCTTCGTGCGCCATTCGCTTGACAAGTACGGCGGACCACAGGCTTTCGGCCTTGATCCAGCACTGACCAGAACCGAACAGGTGCAACCCCTATGAGCACTGACGCAGCCCCGATCAACCCTTTGACCACCGTCGCCGTCGGATCAGCGGCACAGCGCACCGCGGTGTTTCGCCGATGGCTACCGCCGGCCATCGCGATCGCGGCGTCGATCGGCCTGTGGTGGCTGGCGACCACCGTGTGGTGCGATCCGGCCTCGCTGCTGCGCCAGACCGCCCCGCAGCGAGTGGTACCCGCGCTGGGCGACCTGTTCAGCCGGGGGGTGTTGCTGCCTGATACAGGGATCAGCCTGTGGCGCTTGCTGATTGGTCTGCTGGTGGCAGCGGTCATCGGCATCCCTGCCGGGTTGCTGGTTGGCCTGAACACCACCGCAGAGCGGGCGGCGGCACCGATCGTGCAGTTCTTGCGGATGATCTCGCCGTTGTCATGGACACCAATCGCGTTGGCGTTGTTCGGAATCGGCAATCAACCAGTAATATTTCTCATCGCCGCCGCAGCCGTCTGGCCGATCATGCTCAACACCGCAGCCGGGGTCCACGCGGTCGAGCCCGGATACCTGGATGTGGCGCGGTCCTTCCACGCCACCCGGGCCGAGTTGGTGATCGCGGTCGTCGTGCCGGCAGTCCGCGGCCACATCCAGACCGGTTTGCGGCTGGCTCTGGGGGTCGCATGGGTGGTTCTGGTGCCCGCCGAGATGCTGGGCGTGCGATCCGGTCTGGGCTATCAGATCCTCAACGCTCGCGACCAGCTCGCCTACGATCAAGTGGTCGCGGTGATCGTCGTCATCGGCGTGTTGGGAGCGCTGCTGGATTTCGTCG
This sequence comes from uncultured Actinomycetota bacterium, assembly GCA_963840045.1. Classification (GTDB taxonomy): domain Bacteria; phylum Actinomycetota; class Actinomycetes; order Mycobacteriales; family Mycobacteriaceae; genus Mycobacterium. The sequence continues at coordinate 92,036 of CAWIXL010000005.1, forward strand.
CGCGTCGCACGCTGGCGCCACGGCGGCCCTAGAACGGCCGGGCTTGTCCACCTCAACCACGATGATGTCGTGCTGGTATGCCGCTCGGGCCAACGCTCAATCAAGGCCCAGGCGCTATTGCGAGACGCCGGACTGTTCGGCGGGCGTGTGCTCCAGAACGGAATCACCGATTGGGAGGGGCAAGGCTTCACAGTCGACCGCGGCGTGCAGCGATGGGAACTCGAGCGTCAGGTGCGCCTTGTCGCCGGATCGATTGTGCTGTCATCGGTTCTGGGCAGCGCCGCCATCCCGCGGTTGAAATGGCTGGCCGCCGCGATCGGTGGTGGCTTGACCTTCGCGGCCGTGAGCAACACCTGCGCGATGGGGACGGCGCTGTCCAAGTTGCCGTACAACCGCGGTGCGACATCCGATGCCAAGGCAATCTTGGCTCAACTCGGCAGCTCGCGAGATGCCACGCAGGCAAGTTAGCCCGCAGACTCACTCGACCACGACCGAAATCGTCTGAATTACGTTGCCGCCGTAGCCAAGGCGATTCCATTCGGGCTGTTCGGGCTGTGCGCGGCCGGCTTGGTCGGTCGCCCGAGCCCGCACCGTGGTGGGCCCGGTGGATTCATACCGGGTGAACAGCTCCCACCACTGCCAACTGTGTCGACGGGGTTCGCCGACGAGTCGCGCGGGCTGCCAATGGCCTTCGCCAATGCAGACATCGACTGTTTCGATCGGCGCCGCGCCCGACCAGGCGACGCCGCGCACGACAAATCCGTCAGCTGCCACGGATGCACCATCGGTAGGCTCGGCGATCAAAGCGCGAACGCGCTGCAGGCGAACCGGTTCTCGCACGATGGCGCCGTCGCGTTCCCATTCATAGCTATAACGCTGCGTCTGAAAAAATGCGTCGAACGGATGGTCAATGACCTCAATCTCCGTCAGCCACTTGACCGAGGCCACCGAATACCAGCCGGGAACAATCAACCGGACGGGACGGCCGTGCTGCAGCGGCAGTGGTTCACCGTTCATCGCGTACGCGACGAGTGCGCCGCTGGCCCGCGCATCGTCCACCGACAGGGCACGCTCGAACCGCACCGGTGCCGTCGCACCCTCGACCAATCCCGCGTCGGCGCCGCGGAACACGACATCATGGGCGCCGGCCGCCAAACCTGCCCGATCCAGGATCTCGACCAGCGGCACACCCGTCCATTCGGCGGTGCTTGCCGCCCCGAAACGCCACTGCTCGCCCGCGACCGGCGGGTCGAAATTGACCCGGCCGTTGCCGGCGCATTCCAGCGTGGCGACGAGCGACTGCGACGGCATGTTGTGCAGATCGCGCAAGCTGAAGCGCAACGGCCGCTGCACCATTCCGGTGACCGTCAACTCGTACAGCTCTGGATCCAGCACCGGCGTGGTGAAGTGATTGCGGATGTAGAAGTGCTCGGTGGGCATCACGACACCGCCGATCAACTCGGCGAGCGAGGTTTCACAATTCAGTGGCTCCTCCCGGTGCACAACCAGACCGGAGTTGCCGCCATGGCTGACGACCGGCAGGCCGGCTGCCGCCCAGGCACACATGCCGCCTGCCAAGTTGACGGCGTCGAAGCCCGATCGGCGCAGCGACGCCGTCACCGACGCCGACCGCCCACCCGATCGGCACACCACCACAATTCGGCGGTCGCAGGGTAATTCGCCTTGCCGGGCGTGCACGCGACCGGTCGGCATCAGCACGGCTCCGGGCGCGTGCTCGGTACACCATTCGTCCGGCTCGCGTACGTCGAGTAGCAGCGCACCGTCATCGACCATCGTCTTGGCCGCTCGTGCGCCGACTTGCGGTGTGTCCTCGACGCCGGCTTCGTTGCCGCAGGACGAGACCAGACCGGCGGCCTGCCAGGCGCCGAATCCTCCAACCACGTCGGATACATCGGCAAAGCCCGAGGCGCGGAGCACGCTCACGGCCACCATGGAGCGGTAGCCGCTGGCGCAGTAAACGATCACCGGGGACCCTCGATCGAGACTTTCGACCGAATCGGCAATGGCCGCCAACGGGATTTCGACGGCGCCGGGGATGGTGCCCGCCGTGGTCTCCTGCGGACTGCGCACGTCCACCAGTTGCAGGCCGGGCTCGAGCCCGCGCAATTCGGCGAGCTGCTCGATGGTCAATCGCGAACTGGTCGTCACCAGATCTGGCCGCAATGCGAAAACCTCTGCGAGGTCGCGCAGTTGACCGACGACTCGGTCGTAGCCCACGCGGGACAGCCGGATTTTGCTTTCCTGCGCCAGGGCAGCATCGCCAACCAGCACAATGTCGCGGTCTGGTGACAAGACATTGCCGGCCCACTCGGCGAAACGTCCCTCCAGGCCAACGTTGACCGCGCCGCGCAGATGACCGTACGCATAGTCTGCCGGCTCGCGGCTGTCCAGCAGGACGGCGCCCGCTTGGGCGAGCTTGCATATGTCGTCGATATCCAATAAGGGCAGCGGATTTCCGTTCAGCAGCGGTCGCAATTCGCGATTGCGGTGCGCGGCGAACTCGAAGTAGCGCGGCCGCACCGGCTGTCCCTTGGTCACGGTCGCAACGAATTGGTCCACATTGGTCGTCTGCAGCGCATAGTTGGTCTGCCGCTGCTCGCCGATCGTCGAGCTGGTCTCTTTCGAAAGCTGCTTGCCGCAAATCGATCCGGCGCCATGCGCGGGAAAGACACGGGTCGTATCGGGCAGCTTCAGGAGTTTGCCGTGCAGCGACCGATACAGCGTCTGAGCGAGTTGGTCCGCCGACACGCCCGACGCCACGCAAAGGTCGGGGCGCCCGACGTCACCGACGAACAGCGTGTCGCCGGTGAGCACGCCGTAGGGAATTTCGTCGCCGGCGTGTTGGTAAACCACGATGCAGATCGACTCGGGGGTGTGGCCGGGTGTCGCAAGAATCTCAAGTGTCACTTCTCCCAGCGAGATCCGCTGGGCGTCCCGCAACGTTTCGATCGGGAACTCGACGTCGGCCCCCGCACCGTAGGAGATCAGGGCGCCGGTGGCCGCCGCCAACTCCAAATGTCCGCTCAAGAAATCGGCGTGGATGTGTGTCTCGATGACCCGCTCGATACGCAGACCGTGCTCTGCCGCTTCGCCGAGGTAGTCGTCGATATCGCGGCGCGGGTCGACCACGACCGCGCGGCCGGTGGTCTCATCTCCGATCACATAAGAGGCGTGCGAAAGACAGGCCAGGTAATGCTGTGTGAAGATCATCGGTCCTCCCCCGTGTCCCGTCTCACCTATTACGCGGTGCCGGCTGGCCATACATGGCCACCACAACGGTTCGGTCCAAGCTGTTTACCGACCACACCCCCATGGCGGTGTTGGCGCAGTCTCGCATGATCGCCATGGCAGCCGGGTCGTAGTACCACTGGTTGATCAGTTCGAGATTGCTGATCGACAACGCCGGGTTGATCGCCACGGTTTCGGCAACTATGCCGCGAAAGCCCGCGGCGTTGGCGCGGTCCTGCGGGCTGGATCCGTCTGACCCGATGTCGTCGTTGATGTTTCGGTTATTGAGCATGTCGTCGGCGTGCCATTCGGCGGCCAGCGTGAGCGCGTTGTTGGTGACGACGTCGTTCGTGCATCCCGCTTGATGCTGGATGGTGTAGACGTCGGAGACGACGGCGTCGTTGAGCCTCTTGTTGTCCGCATGCGCCGTCGGAGCCGCTAAACCCGTGGCTCCCAACAGGATCACGGCAACGGGCAGCGCGCGGGGGCGAGACCGTATCGGCTGGACCATGACACCCCCTCTGATCACACCGGGTCGAAGTGCGAAACCAACCATCTGCCATTGACCTTGTCCAGAGTTACCCGCAGGACGGGTGTGGTATCGGTGGGTGCACCGTCACCGATGGTCACGGTCTGATTCATGAACGCCAGCACGACGGCGTGGCTGTCGCTTACCGAAACCGCTGCTGCCGCTGTAACTTTAGCGCGCACCGCGATGCGCTTTTCTTTAGCACCCGGGATGACCACCTCGCGCGTCAATGCGCCGTAGGCGTCCTTGAAGTCGCCGGTCAGCCGCTCCCGCGCCGCGCCGAGATCTCGTTCGACGGACTCTGGCCGGTACGACAACAACGCGACGGCGTCTTCGCTGGCGACTCGCACCGATTCGGTGCGGGCCAGCGCAAAGTCGTTGGCAGGCCGGTCCAGCCATTTCAGGTACCCCACGACAAGTGCCAGCACCAGCGCCAGGCCGGGCAGCACCGCGAAGGCGAGCACACGCGACCAGGCGCGGTGGCGCCCGGTGGCGTCACCGTCGGAATCGGCGGTTGCCGAATCCGCGGTTGCCGAATCCTCTGGGGCACTTTCGTCTTTGCTTGTCGACTCGGTGTCTGATTCAGGAATGTCTGGGACGTCCGGGTCAGCTGCTGCGTCAGCTTGGTCGGTCTCCAGTTCGTTCGAGTGTCGTCATGGCACGAACACCACGTTGGACACCTTGGCGCCGTCACCGACGGCCTGGACTTCGATGCGCATGCGCCATTCCCGCGGCGCTTGTTCGCCGACCGCGGTCCGCGATTTCACCGCGACCGCCACCAGCACCTGAGCCGAATCGCCCCGCTGGGATTCCAGTCCGGCTTCGGTGATCGTGCCCTCCGATTGCGACTGCGCTGCCTTGACGACCTCGATGAACGGCTGGGAGCGTTTCTCGAAGTCGTCGCGGAACGCCCCGGTGGCCGAATCGAGGATCCGCTGCACGTCGGCATCGATTTCGGTGTAGTTGATCGTAGTGAGGTTCACTGCGCCCTGCCGGGCGGTCTGAACGAAAAGATCGCGCTGGGCTTGTGCCTCATGCTTCTCGTAGGCCCGGTATCCAAACCAGCCGGCCAGCCCGGCCAGCGTCGCGACCGCGGCGGCACTGGCCACTAACGCCCACCCGACGCGCGAAAGCCGCCGACGGGCACGGGGTTTAGCCGGTTGGCTGCGTCCCCACCATCGTCGTCGTCGAGCTCTTCGACTTCGGCGGGTTGGCTTGCCTCCACATCGTCTTCAGGGGTATCGGATTCGACGGCCATGTTGCTCCTTCGTTCGTTTGCGCTCGGTGTGTTTTCAGGGCTTACGCGGGCGGCACCAGAAGCTGCTGCCAATTCTTGGCACGCGGGTGGGCCAGGTCGGACTCGGTGTAGCGGTGTCCGTCGGGCCCTATGTAGTCGCCGGTCGCGGATCATAGGTGGTTACCGCCAGCGGCGGGGCCGACGGCGCGGTGCCCCGTGGCGGTGGTAGTCGCGGATCTGCTCCCGGCGGATACTGCGGGACGCCCTGGCCGCTGTAGGTGGCGTTGGGGTCGCCCTTCCAGTTGTAGCCCTCGTTCAGCGGCACGTACTCCTCGTCGCTTTCACACAGCTCGACGGTGGGGGCACGCTTCCACGGCTTGGTCTCACACGGAATGTTGCGCGCGCCACGGACATTGAACTCCGAGTCTTGCGGTACCCGGCAATACAGGTCGGCCGCCGGCCGGTCCGGCGCGTCCACGCTGGCCGGTGAGCGGCGCTGAGTGGGCGGCAGATATCCGGTGGTGCATGGCGGCGGCAGGTTGATGTTGAGGTTGAAGTCCAGGTGCGCCCCGCGTAGGTCCTGCTTGGTGTCAGAGCTCGGCACGACGATCGCCGCCATCGCCGCGATGCCTTGCGGAAACAGCACCAACAGTTGCTCGATGTCGTGGCGGTAGACGACCGCGATGTCACCGAGGCTGACCAGATTGGCGAACAGCACCGGTAACGCGGGCGCCACCCGGTCGAACAGCCCGTGGCCTTCCTCCAGACCCGCCGCGCCCTGCGTGAGCAGATCTCGCAGCGCGGCATCCTGCGCCTTGAATTGCGCCATGATGGCTGCGGTTCGATTGGCCCACCTGGCGATCGAATCCGACGTCTGGACCTGGGAGTTCAGCACTGCGGGGGACTGGTCGATCAGAGCGGCAAGCGGGTCGACGGTCTGGCCTCCCGCGATCGCCAGCGCGGTGGACCCGTCGACGATCCGGGACAACTCGGGCCCAAGGCCACCGACGGCCCGGTTGGTCTCGTCGATCACCGTGCGCAAGTTATCTCGCGGAATCGCTTGCAGCGCACGGTTGGTCAGGTCGAGCAGGTGTCCGATGTCGACGGGCACATCGACGCGTCCGGCGGGAATGACGTCGCCGGCGCGCAGCGGCCGGGAATGTTCTCCGTCCTTTCCGGGCAGCGGCGTCAGTTCGATGTATTGCTCGCCGATCGCCGAGCGGCTGTGCACCGACGCCTGGACGTCGGAGGGCACCGAGGCCCCGGATCTCAGTGCGAGCACCGCACGCACCCCGGTGGCGGTGACGTCGATCGACTTGACCTGACCCACGTCGGTGCCGCGATAGGTGACGACCGAGGTCTGGTAAAGCCCGCCCGACTCCGGCAGGTCGACCGTGACGTTGTACTCCCCGATCCCGAACAATGTCGCGGGAAGCTTCATGAAGTGGAACGCCATTGCGCCACAGGAAAATATCGTCACCAAGCTCAAGATCGCCAACTGGATCCACGTCTTGCGGTTCAGGCGCAGCATTCAGTACCCCCCGTTGTGGTACGGAAAGGTCAGCGGGTTGCCCCCGGTGGCCGGGCTGGGCTGCATGCCGATGGTGCGTCCCCACTGCAATTCGAGCTGGGTGAGGTTGCCTTCCCACCGCGAGCCCGTGAAGATGCTGGTGTCGATGCGGCTCAACGTCAGATCGACGATCAGCGTGAGGTTGGCGTAGTCGCCGCGGAACCAATTCCTCGCGGTGGACGCCGGCCACGGGTAGGTCACCAACCCGTCCAGACCCTTGGTGAGCGACGGCCCGGCGTCGGCGAGGGACCGCAGCACCGGCGCGATATTGCGCAGGTTGTTCACCAGCGATTCCTTGGTCTGGTGGATGGTGTCGGCCGCGATCGCACTGAACTTGCCGAGCTGGTCGATCGCATCGGCGATGTTGGCGCGCTGCGCGGCCAGTACCGCCAGCGCCTTGGGCACGGTCATCAACGCCTTGTCGACCGTCGGGTCTTTGGCGGCGACCTGACCGGCCAGCTTATTGAGATTCTCGGCGGCGGCGATGATGTCGTCGGTCTGGTCGTTCGTGCCGGCGATGAATTCGTCGAGTTGGCCGAGCAGACTGCGCATGTCGTTTTCGCGGCCGGCGAAGGCCTTGGCGATCGCCTGGTTGATTTCCTGCAGCTGCCCAATTCCGCCGCCGTTGAGCAGGATCGACACCGAGGCCAACGTCTGCTCGGTGGTCGGATACATGCTCGCGTGCGCCAGCGGGATGACCGACCCGTTTTTGAGTTGGCCGACCGGCGGCTCATCCTTGGGTGGCGCGAGTTCGATGTGCATCGACCCGAGCAGGCTGGTCTGCCCGAGCTTGGCGGTCGAATTGGCCGGCAGGCGGATATCGCCGTTGATGCGCATGGTGACCAGCGCGTGCCAGTCCTGCACCTCGATCTTGGTGACGTTGCCGACGTTGACGTCGTTGACCCGAACCCGAGTGTTTTCCTGAATGGTCACGACGTCGGGCATTTGCGCCTGGATCGTGTAGGAGCCCGGTCCCCCGCCGGCGGTACCGGGTAGGCGAAATGAATTCAGCCCCCGCCATCCACACGCCGGGACGGCGGCGATGCACACAACACAGAGCGCCGCGGCCACGGTGCGTCTCATGACGGGCCCACCGGAAGCATCAGATTCTGCAGTACTTCGGTGGAACTCATCGTCGCCGACGGTGGCGGCGGCTCGGCGGGCGGCGGCGCCGCCTCGGCCGGCGGTGGAGCTTCGGCGGGTTGCGGGGCGGGTTGCGGCTGCTCGCCGGGCTGCGGTGTTCGGCGGGCTCCGGCACTGGGTTCTCCGGTGGCGTGTAGCCGGGCCGCAGCCAGTCCTCGCTGTAGGTGATCTCGCTCGGCCGGGCCTGAGTGCCGACGAACGGGTTGAACCCGACCGGGATGTAGTTGTAGATGCGGTTTTTGATGATCGGGTTGACGTACTGCAGGCACAGCTTCGAAACCCGAGCCAAGCGTGCCCGGGAGGCCGATTCGATTGCACTGCAGATCCATTGCGGGATGTCGGCGAAGTTGTTCAACGCCATGATGCCGGTCATCGCGCTCTGCGCCGGCTGGTAGATGTTCATGAAGTTCTGGAACACCGTCGGGGCGATGTGCAGTATCTGTTTGATATCGCCGCGACTGTCGTTGAGCGCGGTCGTGATGGAGCTCAGCCGGTCGAACGTGACACCCAGTGCCTCCCGGTTTTCCCCGAGGAAGTCGCGCACATCTGCCAGCGCCGCATCGAGGCCCTTCAGCGCATTGGCGACTTCGTTGGGCGTGTTCGTCAGCACCGTGGTCACGCTGGCCAGGTTCTGGTTGAACGAGGCCAGCAGATCGCTGCTGGAGTACAGCGCCGACACCAGCAGCTGCAGATTGCGAACGGTGCTGAAGATGTCGTCGGCGTGATCACCGAGCGCTGAAATCGCTTTGGACAGCTTGATTACGGTGTCGCGAGCGGTGTCTCCCTTGCCGCGCAGGTTGTCGGCGGCCGAGTTGATGAATTCGCCGAGCGTGTTCACGCCCCCGGGAGTCGTGGGCTGCAGCGCCTCGGTCAGCTTTTCCAGCTGCTTGCGGAAGTCGTCCCATTCGACGGGTACCGCGGTGCGGGTCAGCGGGATCGACGCGCCGGGGCTCAATTTGGGCCCGCCGGAGTAGACGGGGACGAGTTGGATGGCCCGCGAGGTCACCAGCGACGGCGACAGGATGGCGGCGCGGGCATCGGCCGGGATCGAATATTGCTTGTCGACGGAGAATGTCACCTTGGTGCCGGTGGGCTGTGGCTCGATCTTGTCCACCGCGCCGACGGGGACACCGAGGATCCGGATCTCGTCGCCGACGAACAGGCCATTGGATTCGGCGAAATACGCCGAATAGGTGTTCTTTTCGACTTCCTTCCACAGCTGCGGGAGCGCCATCAACGACGAGATCGTCAAGGTGGCCGCCAGGACGATGGCGAGCGCGATCCGAATGTTGGCCCGTTTCATGTTCACTGCCCCCCGTTGTCGGGAGGCGGGGGCGCTTGCCGGCCGGTGGTATGCAGAGGCGGCGTCGCCGGCGGGGGCGAGGGCGGTTGGGACCACAGCGGCACCGGTGCGTTCTCCGGCGGGACGGGCGGGGATCCGGTTGGCGGTTCTACCGCCTCCGACGGCAACTTTGCGTTGGGGTCCAGGAACCGGTCGTACATGTCCGCGTCGATGACCGGCCCGCCGATCTGGCCGGGAACCAGGTTGGCCACGTAGGCCTTGAAAAACGGCCCAGAGCCCAGGGATTCGCCAAACGACATCGCATATCGCTTGAACTTGGGCAGGGTCGCCTGCAGATCTTGCTTGCGGTTGTCGAGGATCTCGAGCACCCCGTTGAGTTTGTCGAGGGCCGGCTTGAGTTGAGTCCGGTTGTCGTTGACCAGCCCCGAAATCTGGTGTGAAACCGCGGTGAGGTTGTTCATCAGGGCGTCGAGTGAATCTCGTTCGTCCAGCAGCGCCGCCAGCAGCGCGTTGGAATTCGCTACCAGGCCGGCGATCTGCTGGCTGCGCCGGCCCAGCACCCCCGAGACCTTGTTGGCATTCGCCAGCAGGCTGCGCAGCTGCGCATCGCGGCTGTTGAGGGTATCCGAGAACCGGGCCACTCCCTGCAGCGCGGGTCGCAGATCCGGCGGTGTCTCTTTGAAGGTGTTGGCCAATGTCGTTAGCGCCGAAGATAATTGGGTGGTATCCAGGCCACTGATCGTGGTGGTCAGGTCGCCCAGCGCGTCCGGAAGGTCATACGGCGAGGGGGTGCGTTCCAGCGGAATGGTGCCCGTCAACTTGCCCTCGCCGCGCGGCGTGAGCTCAAGCATCTTGGCGCCCAGCATCGTCTCGGTCTTGATCGCCGCTTCCGTGCGGTCGCCCAGCTCGATGCTCTTGCGGACGGTGAAGCCGACCCGGACCTTGGTGCCGTCCAGGCGGACCTCTGAGACCCTGCCGACACCCATGCCGGAAACCCGAACCGTGCTACCGGTTTTGATGCCACCGGCCTCAGCGAAATAGGCCGAATAGTCGTTGGTGTTCTTGACGAACGGCAGCTTGTCGTACTCGAACGCGGCGACGACCACGCAGGTCACGATCGCGAGACCCATCAGCCCCACCAGGACCGGGTTGCGCTGGCTGAGCGGTTTGATCTTGATTCGCTTCACTGCGGCGTGCACCGCCCGCTGGGCTGGCCCAGCAGTTTGACGTAGATCGGGTTGCCGCCTTTGCCGTTGAGCTTGAGCAGTACATCGCAGAAGTAGAAGCCGAAGTAGTCGCCGTTCAGGCCCTGCCGGGCCAGCACCTGATAGACGTCGGGGAGCGTCTTGAGCAGGTTGTCGACATACTCGCGGTCGGCCAGCACCTGGCCAGACACGCGGTCGGTCTCGCGCACCACGTCCTTGATCGGCTGGCGTGCCTGGACAAGCAGATCGGTGACCGACCCGGCCGCCGCGTTGATGTACGCCAGCCCGGTGGAGATGTCGGTCTTACGCTGCGCCAGACCCTCCACGAGCTGCGACAGCTTGTCCAGGCCGTCGGAGAACTCGTGGTCGCGCGTGGCGAAGGTGTGCAGCACGGTGTTCAGGTTGGTGATCAGCTCGCCGATCAGCTCGCTGCGCCCGGCCAGGGTCCAGGTCAGCGTCGAGGTCTGTGCCAGCACCGAGGCGAGGGTGCCGCCTTGCCCCTGAAAAATTCGCAGCAATTCGCCAGACAAGGCGTTGACCTGATCGGGATCCAGCGCGCGGAACAACGGCCGGAAGCCGCCGATCAGCGCGTCGATATCCAGTGCGGGCGAGGTGCGCGCCAGCGGAATCGTCGCGCCCGGCGGCAGCCGGTGCGGGGGCCCGGGGCCCTCTTCGAGCGCGAGATAGCGGTCACCGATCAGGTTTTCGTAGCGCACGACGGCTTTGGTGCCCTCGGTGAGGCGCAGCCTCTTGTCGACCGCGAAGTCGACGGTCACCGTGCCGTCGCGATGCAGGGTGAGGTCGCCGACCTTTCCGACCTCGACCCCGGCGATGCGGACAAAGTTGCCGGACTTCAGGCCCGAGATGTTGCTGAACACAGCGTGATAGCCGGTGCGGTCTTCGAACCGCAATTGCCCGAAGACCGCGATGAGCGTGAACGTGAATACCAGGCAGACCGCAGTGAACAGCGCGACACGCGCGATGACCGCGGATAATTTTCTTCGTTTCATGGCGGCGGCTGCCCCCCGCGCCAGAAGTAGCGCGGCGGCCCGGGCGGGTTCTTGGTGGTCGGGAAGTAGTTGGCCCACCACGGATTTCCGGTCGCCAGGTTGGTGCGGATCTCGTTGGGAGCGGCGCCCCAACCGGTGTCGGTGACCAGCTGACGCACCGGGTAATTCGCGCTCGGGTCGGGCAGCGAACCACAGCTCGGCCGGCCGCCCGGGCCGCCCGTGGCGTTGACCTTGGGCAGGTGGCGCGGGTATCGGTACGGGTCGTCGCCGAAAAGCAGGGCGGCGTCCAGGATCACCGAGTAACCGTTGCCGCCGAACGCGTCGCGACCGCCGTGCTCCAGGTACCATTGCGCACCCTGGAACAAGCAGGTGTAGGTCGACGAATATTTGTGCAGCAGCGCAGTGGTCGGTTCGAGCAGGTTGACCGACCGCACGATATTGGATTCGTTGTTGCCGATGACGCTGATGCCGGCCTGGCTGAAGCCGATCGCCGACAACAGCAGAGTGTCGAGCGATTGCTGGTTGGCGGTGATGGTGGCGCTGGTGGTCGCCGCCGAGTCGAGGATCGACAGGATATCCTGCGCCGCATCGGAATACGCGGCCGCGGTCTTGCCGAATAGCCGCCAGTCCTGGTGGATGGTGGACATCCGGGGGTTGACGGTCAGCAGCAGGTCGTTCGCGTCGGTGATCGCCTGTCCGAGTCGATCGCCCTTGCCGCGCAGCGCTTGCGAGAACGCCGAGAGAATCGCGTTGAGCTTCGCCGGGTCAATGGCTCCGACCACTGACTGCAGGTTCTGGAAGACCGTATTGACTTCGACGGTGACGTTGCGGGAGTGCAGCACCGCCCCGGGCTTCAGCGGTGTGGTGCTGGCAGGGTCGGGCACGATCAGGTCGACGTACTTAGACCCGAACGCAGTGGTCGACTTGATCTCGGCCTCAAGGTTGCTCGGCAGATATTTGAAGGGGCCCGGGTCCATCTTCAGCTGCAGCTGAGCCGCCTTCACATCGGTGCCAATCGACGCCACCTGGCCGACCTGTACGCCGCGTAGCTTTACCTTGGCGCCGGTCTCCATCACCAGTCCGGCCCGGTCCGACACCAGCGTGAGCGGGATGTAAGTGCGCAAGGTGCCGGAGAACGACGCAGCGGTCAGCGCGACCAGACCCCCGACCAGGATGAATAGCGTTGGCGCCCACCAGATCGGGTCGATCTTGCCCCTGCGGGGTCGATTGATCCTAAAGGCCAGGCTGGCCCTGTCGGGTGCGTTGGTCATGTGGTCACCCCGACAGGTTGAAGTTGCCGGACTGCCCGTAGATGGACAACGAAATCATCAGGGCCACGAAGGCTGTGACGATCATCGAGGACCGCACCGAACGACCGACCGCTTCCCCCACGCCCGCAGGACCACCCGTCGCCGTGAAGCCGTAGTAGGTGTGCACGACCATCACACCCATCGCCATCGTCAGCACCGCCAAAAACGACCACAACAAGTCGGTGGGACGCAAAAAGGTGGAGAAGTAGTGCTCGTATACCCCGCGTGATTGGCCGTAGATGTAAAGCGTGCCGTACTTGGACGCGAAGAATGACATCAGCACGGCGACGGCGTAGAGCGGAATGACGACCAGGACGCCGGCGATAATCCGGGTCGACGCCAGGTAGGTGATGGAACGGATTCCCATGACTTCGAGCGCGTCGATCTCCTCGTTGATGCGCATCGCGCCCAGCTGCGCTGTCGTGCCGGCTCCGATGGTGGCGGCCAATGCCACCCCGGCCGTGCACGGCGCGATCATGCGGACGTTGAAGAACGCCGACAGGAAGCCGGTCAGGGCCTCGACCCCGATGTTGGACAACGTGTCGTAGCCCTGCACCGCGACCAGGGCGCCGGTGGTCAGGGTCAGGAAGCCGATGATGCCCACGGTGCCCCCGACTACCGCCAGCGCACCGGTGCCCATACCCATCTCGGCGATAATCCGCAGCAGTTCACCCGGGTAGCGCCGTACCGCATCACCGGTGGCGGCCAGGGATTGCCCATAGAACGCGGTCTGTTCGCCCAGCTTTCGGATATTGCCCACTAGCCGGGGTCCCACGGTAGTGAACCACGGTGGCTCGCTTGCTGCCTCAGCTGCCTCGCTCATTTCGCGGTCACCTTCACACCGAGGGCGGTGATCACGATGTTGATGAAGAACAAGGCCATGAACGAGAACACCACCGTCTCGTTCACCGCATTGCCGACGCCGGTCGGCCCGCCGCCGACCGACAGGCCCTTGTAGCAGGCGATCAAACCGGCGGACAGCCCGAACAGGGTTGCCTTGATCAGTGAAATGACCACCTGCGGCAACCCCGTCAGCAGCGTCATGCCGGCGATAAAGGCACCGGGGGTGACGTGCTGAACGAAAACCACGAAGATGTAGCTGCCGGTCAACCCGGTCACCGCGACCACCGAGTAGAGCAACAACGCGACGAAGGTGGCGGCAATGATGCGCGGAACCACCAGGGCCTGAACCGGATTGACGCCGATCACCTTCATCGCGTCGATTTCCTCACGGATGGTGCGCGCGCCCAAGTCGGCGCACATCGCGGTCGAACCGGCGCCGGCGACAGCCATGGCCGTGACAACCGGGCCTACCTGCGTCACCGACGCCAGCGCCGCACCGGCGCCGGACAGGTCCCCGGCTCCGATCTCGACGAGCAAAATGTTGAGGACGAACACGATGAGCACCGTGTAAGGGATCGACAGCATGATGGTCGGGAAAATCGAGACCCGGGCCACGAACCAAATTTGCTCAAGAATTTCGCGCCACGCCCACGGCTTTCGCACCGCCACAACCAACGTTTCGACGCTGAGCACGAAGAACTCGCCCAGCGCGTGCATCGGCTTTGCGATGGCTGTGCCGTTCATGCGTCCCGCTCAGCCCACCGGCTGTCGTTATGACTCAATCCGGTCCCCCATTTTCGTAATATGTGTAACGCACTTTTAATTTATTGGCCTGTTATCCGCCTGCCCTAACTGACATGTTGAGCACAATAGGATGCGCACTTTACGGCCACAACCAGGCCGCCGTTAGGGTTGCAATCAGCCAGAACAAATCTGGCCGGGCGGCAATAACCGTCCAGCTCAGGCTCGTGGCACTCCGTTGACGATGGCCACCGAGCACGGTATGTAACAGGGGAAAGCGGGGCCGTCGCAAGGGTTTCGTCCAGCATGAGCGAAATTGCATCGCTCGCGATTTCCCGCGATCGACTTTCCGGGCGATGCAGGCAAAGCGATCTACATCTAAATTCAGGGGGATCTAATCACTTGGTCCGCTTTCTCGACCACGCAACTATTCCTCTAGTAAAGCGTGCCCCCGGGAGACCGGGTCGGGTTCAAGAGGAGAAGTAATCATGGTTGAAAACGCGCCGACGCAGCGCGACCCCGAACCGGATACGCCGCAGCGGCGCGGTTGGCTGGAGCGGGTCGGCGAGGATTGGTGGGCGACCCTGCTGGCCGGCGTGATCACCGGCTTGGCGGTGGCCGACGCGCTCCCGAAGATTCCGTGGTGATCGCATGACCACGATCGAAGCCGAAGAAGCATCGGCCGAAACCGCGTTCACCAGCACCCGGCCGATCGAGTACGTGCCCGGCATTCTGTTGCTGGTCGCGGTGGGCGGGTTAGCAAAATATGCCCAGATCTGGTGGAATTCCCTTGCCCGACATGAACATTGGACCGTCCCCGATATCGAATACGTCCTGTGGGCCATCGTGATCGGGCTGCTCATCACCAACACCATTGGTCTGCATCGCGTGTTTCGGCCGGGGGTGCTGACGTATCAATTCTGGCTCAAGGTCGGGATCGTCGCGCTTGGCTCGCGCTTCGTTTTGGGTGATATCGCGAAGCTGGGTGCGGCCAGCCTGGTCCAGATTCTGGTGGACATGGTGGTCGCGGGAACCATCATCCTCGTCGCCGCCCACCTATTCGGGTTATCGGGCAAGCTGGGATCGCTGTTGGCGATCGGTACCTCCATCTGCGGGGTGTCGGCCATCGTGGCCGCAAAGGGCGCGATCCGGGCCCGCAACTCCGACGTCAGCTATGCCATCGCGGCGATCCTCGCACTGGGTGCGGTGGGACTATTCGCGCTGCCGCCGTTGGGGCACGCGATCGGGCTCACCGACTACCAATTCGGGCTGTGGGCGGGCCTATCGGTGGACAACACCGCCGAAACCACCGCGACCGGCTACTTGTTCTCCGATCATGCCGGCAAAATCGCCGTGTTGGTCAAGTCGACCCGCAACGCGCTGATCGGGTTCGTCGTTTTGGGGTTCGCGCTGTTTTGGGCCGCCCGCGGGCAAGCCGACGAGGTCGCTCCCGGTGTCAAAGCGAAGGCCGCGTTCATCTGGGCGAAATTCCCGAAGTTCGTCCTCGGGTTTCTGGCTGTCTCGGCGATCGCGACCGCGCACTGGCTGACCAAGGGCCAGACCGCCAACCTCGCCAACGTGTCGAAATGGGCGTTCCTGCTTACCTTTGCCGGTGTCGGCCTCACCACCGACATCCGCCAAATCGCGCGCACCGGATGGCGGCCGCTCGTGGTCGCGATCATCGGTCTCACCGTCGTCGCGTCGGTTTCGCTGGGACTCGTGCTACTCACCACCAACGTATTCCATTGGGGTGTAAAGAGCTAACACAGTGGGCTAGCCGACGTTCGTGCCGCCCTCGGCGATGCGGCGCACCGCATTGATGAAGACGTCGATCTCCCCGAACGTGTTGTAGAACGCGAAGGACGGACGGACGGTGGCCTCCAGGCCATACCGACGCAGAATCGGCTGTGCGCAGTGATGACCGGCGCGCACCGCGATGCCTTCGGCGTTGAGCGCCTTGCCGACTTCGAGCGGCTCGTGGCCGGCCAGGATGAACGACAGCACGCTGGCCTTCTCGTCGGCGGTGCCCACCAGGCGCACACCGGGGATGTCGGCCAGGCGAGGTGTCGCATAGTCCAGCAGCGCATGCTCGTAGGCCGCGATGCGCTCGATGCCTACCCGCTCGACGTAACGCAGGGCTTCCCCAAGTCCGACGGCATCGGCGATGTTGCCGGTGCCGGCCTCGAACTTGTTGGGTAGGCCCTGGTATAGCGACCTTTCCAAGGTGACGTCGGCGATCATGTTGCCGCCGCCCTGCCACGGCGGAGTCTCGGCCAGCGCTTCCTCCGAGCCATACAGCACACCGATTCCGGTAGGCCCATAGATCTTGTGGCCGGAGAACGCAAAGAAGTCGACACCGAGTTCGGCGACGTCGATCGGCAGATGTGGAATCGACTGAGCACCGTCGATGAGCACGCGCGCGCCGTAGCGGTGACCCAGCTCGACGATCTTCTCGACCGGCGTCACCGTGCCCAATGCGTTCGAAACCTGGGTTGCGGCCACCAATTTCGTTTTGGGGCCCAGGAGGTCCTCGAACTCCGACAGCAACAGGTTGCCCGCTTCGTCCACCGGTGCGACTTTCAGGACCGCGCCCGTTTGCTGCGAAAGCAGTTGCCACGGAACGATATTGGCGTGGTGTTCTAGGTGGGTGATCAGAATCTCGTCGCCCGGTCCCAGGTGCTTGCCACCCCACGCGTAGGCCACCAGGTTGATGGCCTCGGTGGTGCCGCGCACGAAGATGTTCTGTTCGGCCTTGGGAGCGCCGATGAACCGCCGCACGGTTTCGCGGGCCTCTTCGTAAGCATCGGTGGCCCGCGCGGCCAACTCATGCGCCGCGCGGTGGATGTTGGAGTTCTCGTGGGCGTAGAAGTGTGACAGCCGGTCGATCACCACCTGCGGCTTCTGGGTGGTGGCGGCGTTGTCGAACCAGATCAGCGGCTTTCCGTTGACGGTTTCCTTCAGGATCGGGAAGTCCGCGCGCACCGCGTTGACGTCGAAAACTTCATGCTCGTCCGGCAGCTTGGGCACGGCATCGGCTTGGGTGGGCAAGTGAGTGAGGAAGTGGTAATCGCGCTCATCACCAACCGGTACCTCCACCGATGGCGCATCTGACCAGCTCAGGTCGGGCACCGACGGCGCCTGCGGAAGCCACCCTGGCACCGAACCGCGGGGGGCGACGGGAACGGTGGGCCCAGACAGCCCTGCCCCGGCCAGCACACCGGGCACGGTCGGCACGATGCCCTGGCTAGGTACCGCGAACGCCGTCAGGTCTGCAACCCCGGGCGGCACGTAGGGATCGGCCAGACCCGCCCCCGTCCAGCCGGCCGACGGCGCCGCCGTCGTATCGGGCACATTTCCGCGCGGCGCCAACGGCGCCGTCTGCGGCGGTACGCCTTCTGGCCCGGGTGACGTCGGCGCCGGGACATAGATGTCGGAGACGCCGATCAACGGCACCGGGGCCGGGAACGGGTCAGACGTGCCGGCTGCCGTTTGACCGGCTGACGTCGCCGCTGTCGTGTCGGGCACGCCACCGCGCGGTGCGACCGGCGACGTTTGCGGCGGACTGTCGGGTCCCGGCCGGATGCTGGCCGCATACAGCTGGGTGGCCAGCGCCGCGAGCTCGACAGCACTGATGGGCAGCTCGCTTTCGGCGTCTACCGACCGGTACTCACTTGTACTCATGGAACTGGTCCACAGCGACGTCGTCGAGCACGGCGAGCGCGTCGTCGGTGAGGACGGCCAGGGACGTGTAGAGGGTGACCAAGTAGGTCGCGATCGCCGATTGGTTGATGCCGGTGAACCGCACCGACAGCCCGGGCGCTTGCTCGCCGACGAGGCCGGGCTGGAACAGGCCGACCACACCCTGCCGCTCCTCGCCGGTGCGCACCAGGATGAACTTGGTCTTGCCCTTCGCTACGGGCACCTTGTCCGAAGGAATGATCGGAATGCCACGCCAGGTGATGAACTGCGCGCCGAACAGGCTCACGACGACCGGCGGGACACCACGGTAGGTGGCCTCCCGGCCGAACGCGGCGACGCCCAGCGGATGGGTCAGGAAAAAGCTCGGCGTCTTCCACACCTTCGTGATCAATGCGTCCAGATCATCAGGCGTCGGGGCACCACCCAGCGTCTGGATCGTCTGCTCGGGAGTCGCTTGGGCAAGCAGCCCGTACTCGGGGCTGTTGACCAGTTCGGATTCTTGACGCTCCTTGATCGTCTCGATGGTCAACCGCAGCTGCTGCGCGACCTGGTCGTGGGGGCTGGAGTACAGGTCGGAAACACGGGTGTGCACGTCCAGCAGCGTCGAGATGGACCGCAGCGTGTACTCACGCGGGCTGGTCTCGTAGTCGACGTAGGTCTCTGGCAGTGGCTCGTCAATGCCGGCGCCCGCGTCGGCTTTGACCGCGACCCGCTCGGGGTTGACCACGCGGTTGACCCGATAGATGCCCGCCTCCACCGGCACCCAGCTCAGCAGATGCAACAACCAGCGCGGCGTGATCGTGGAAAGCTGCGGAACGGTCTTCGTCGCGTTGGCAAGCTGCCGGGCAGCAAGATCGCCAAGTGCTTGAGACTCGTTTTGCGGGGAGCTCATGATGGTCCTTCCGTACGTGGGCGAGTATGCGCTCGGTATCAGGCGGAGCCATCATGCCCACCGGTTTGCGCGGGTGCGCGCCGAGCGTATGCGCTGGTTACGCACGAGCAAAGAGTTAAACCGCGGCTGAGCCGAACCAACAAAATCTTCTCATGCCCTATAGTGGGGCTATGCAACAGGCCGTCCAGCTGCGCTTTGTCCTTACGCGCTGTCTCGCCGTGGACTGTTGTTGTTGTTGTTCCTGTTGATTCCTGACGCCTCTCGTCCAGTAATCATCGCGTTCGCGGGCCCGAGGGCGCCTCAACGGCACCGTGCCGCGCGCTACCCGTCTTCAGGAAGAGCAACCACCCATGACTGTCTTGTCCATCTCCAACCGTGCTCCGGCACGGGTCGCGACCCGTAGACGCGTCCGGGTGCGGCCGGCCGCCGAACCGACTCGCATGACGCGCTATCGAGGCGGCACCTACTCGCACACCGTCGACACGATCGTGTTCACCGACGGCACCACCGCGCGCACCGACCTGATCAGGCTGAATCCCAACCTGCAGGCCTACTCCCTGGATTTCACCGGCATCGCGCCGCACCACCCGTCGCCCTACCAGCTCGGTACCTGGTCAGCACTGCCGCACCTGCGCACCCGGGGATATGAAGCCGAGGTGAATTGGATCCTGCGGCACTCCTTCCCGGTGCGTTCCCTTACCGAATTGAGCCAGCGGCTGCGCCAGGCCGGCTACCCGCTCGGGCCGGCCAACATCAGCGAACACGAAGCCATCGCGGGAACACAGGCCGCGATCTGGCACTTCACCAATGGCATGGCCCTCGACACCCGACCACTCAACGCGCCCATCGCCGTACGCCGGGGCCCTGGGCCGGTGCTCACCTTCGAATTCGACGGACAACCCCAACTCGGCGGCTACTCGTTGTGGACGACATCCAAAATCAGCGTCCGGTTGCAGAAATCCGCGGATGGCGTTGTGTGGCAAGATGTCTCGGGCTCCGAGTTGACCACGGACGCGGGCAAGGGCCGCTACCGGCGCACGCTCGGCATCGGCAGCACCTTGTCGACCAGCAGCCACGGCCGCGGCGCACACGGCTATCGCTACTACCGGCTGATCGCCACCTCCCCTGACGCCGGGCTCGACGCCGCCGCCACGATCGACCAAGTCGATTTCTGGCTCACCGGTTCCCGGCATCACCGCAACTCCGACCGCGTCGTGCACCTCTACAACTACCTGCTCGCCGGCGCCATCACCGCCTCCCGCGGAGCCCCAAAAGCTCAAGAACCCTTGGTCGACACCGCCGCTGTCGCCGACTCCGACCTTGTGGGCCCCTTCCAGGTGCGCATCCCATTGACGCTGGGTGCCTCCGACGGTCATGCGCTCGTCGATGCCGACGGCTCGGCAATCACCGGCACCGTCGAACCGGGCACCGACTTCTACCTACGTTGCGTGCCGGGGACCTCGGCGGTAACGCTGACGGCAACCACTTCTCACCACCTCAGCGGACGGGTGCTGACCGGGGTGGCGTTGGCGGGGCCGTCCCGGGGAATTGGTCCAGGGCTCACTCCGGTTGCACTAACCACCCCCACGCACGTGACAATGGAATTCGACATCACCTGGGATGACGACCAGGCCTGCACCGACATCGTTGGAGAATGCGGATGACCATCGCCGAGAACATCACACAACTGATCGGAAACACCCCACTGGTACGGCTGCGTCGTGTCACCGAGGGGGCCGTGGCCGACGTCGTCGCGAAGCTGGAATCGTTCAACCCGGCCGGCAGCGTGAAGGACCGCATCGGTGTGGCGATGATCGACGCGGCCGAGAAGGCGGGTCTGATCACGCCGGACACGATCATCCTCGAGCCGACGAGCGGGAACACCGGCATCGCGCTGGCGATGGTGGCCGCCGCGCGCGGCTACAAATTGGTGCTGACCATGCCGGACACGATGAGCATCGAGCGGCGGATGCTGCTGCGCGCCTACGGAGCCGAGCTCATCCTCACCCCCGGTGCCGAAGGCATGCCCGGGGCCATTGCCAAGGCCGAGGAACTGGCCAAGACCGACGGTCGGTATTTCGTACCTCAGCAGTTCGAAAACCCGGCCAACCCGGCCGTCCACGCCGTCACGACCGCCGAGGAAGTTTGGAACGACACCGACGGCAAGGTCGACATCTTCGTCTCCGGAATCGGCACCGGCGGCACCATCACCGGCGTTGCACAGGTCATCAAGGAACGCAGGCCATCTGCGCAATTCGTCGCCGTAGAACCTGCCGCATCGGCGGTGCTGTCCGGCGGCCAGAAGGGACCGCACCCGATCCAAGGCATCGGTGCCGGGTTCGTCCCGCCGGTGCTGGATCTGGGCCTGGTCGACGAGATCATCACCGTCGAGAACGAAGACGCGCTCACCCTGGCCCGGCGACTTGGCCACCGAGGAGGGACTTCTGGTCGGCATCTCCTCGGGTGCCGCCGTGTCGGCCGCTCTCGAGGTGGCCCGTCGCCCGGAGAACGCCGGCAAGCTCGATTGTGGTCGTGCTGCCCGACTTCGGCGAGCGATATTTGAGCACGGTCCTGTTCTCCGATCTGAGCGACTAGCCATGCTGGCAGCCATACGGCGCGACATACAAGTGGCCAGGGAGCGGGATCCAGCCAATCCAACCGTGCTGGAAGTCGTCTTCGCCTACCCAGGCGTACACGCCATCTGGGGCCACCGGATCACCCATTGGTTGTGGCAGCGTGGCGCACGCCTGTTGGCGCGGACGTTGGCGGAAGTGACCCGCATACTGACCGGAGTCGAGATCCACCCCGGTGCCGAACTCGGCCCTGGCCTGTTCATCGACCATGCGACGGGCGTAGTGATCGGGGAAACCGCCGAAGTGGGCGAAGACGTCACGATCTTCCACGGGGTAACCCTGGGCGGCACTGGCCGAGAGACCGGTAAACGCCACCCGACCGTCGGTGACCGCGTGACCATCGGCGCCGGAGCCAAGGTCCTCGGTCCGATCAAAGTCGGCGACGACAGCCAGATCGGCGCCAACGCTGTTGTGGTCAAAGAGGTTCCGTCGAGCGCCGTGGTCATCGGAGTTCCCGGGCAGATCGTGAGCCGTCGTGGCCCGACCAGCGAGGACGAATCGAACCTGCCGGACCTGGTTGGTGTCAGCCTCAAGTCGCTGCTGACCAGAGTGGCCAGGCTGGAGGGCAACGGCGCGGCCCAACAAACCGACCGGGTCATCCGGCCGCCAGAAGCAGGCGTGTGGCATGGCGAAGACTTCTCGATCTGACTTCGATCCGGCACGCCCAACCTCGATCGGTGAATATCGCTGGGCGGAAAGACCTTTCGTGCCAGAAGTTGCGGACGGCACCAAAGCCTCAGTTAGCTTGACGATCAGCTAGGAGCAGCTCCATGCCAACCGACACCAGCCAAGTGGACGTGCGGGGTCCGCGATTCGCAGCCTGGATCAGCACTACGGTGTTGGTACTCACGTTGGCCGTCTCGGTCTTCAGCGCACCCGGCGCTGCAGTGATCCTGGGCGCCCAGGCCGTCGTCTTCGCGATCAGCGCGTGGCGCGGCCCGCGCAGCAGCCCCTACGGTTTCGTATTTCGCAAGCTCGTGGCACCACGACTCGGACCCGTCACCGAACGCGAGCCGGTGCCACCCCTGAAGTTCGCCCAGTTGGTCGGGTTGGTATTCGCGGTGGTCGGTGTCGTCGGCTTCGCCGCCGCCGTCCCGCTGCTCGGCGAGATCGCGACCGCGTTCGCGCTGTTCGCCGCTTTCCTCAACGCCGCCTTCGGCATCTGCCTCGGCTGCCAGTTGTACCCGCTGGTCGTCAGATTCCGTCGCGCACCCGCGGCGTAAGTATCGAATTATTAAGGACCCGAAGGATTTTCCTCGCCACGGGTGGTAAACCTGTGGGCGCCGCCCGCCCGAACGGGGCAACGCATACCGAGGATTCAGAGCGCGTTCACCTTGATCAGCGCTACCGTGTCTGGACGCGTCAGAGTCGCAGACGGAGGTTGTGATGAGCGAAGCTTGTGTGCCACGGATCCCGGTCGCAATGTCCTCACCGACTCTCAATCGAGGGGTCGGCTTCACTCATGAACAGCGACAACGGCTGGGGCTGACCGGCCGGCTCCCGTCGGCGGTGCTCACGCTCGAACAGCAGGCCGACCGTGTCTGGCGTCAGTTGCAAACCATGGCCACCGATCTGGGCCGCAATCTGCTTTTGGAGCAGCTGCACTACCGCCACGAAATTTTGTACTTCAAGGTGCTCGCCGATCATCTGACCGAACTCATGCCGGTGGTGTACACGCCCACCGTCGGGGAGGCCATCCAACGCTTCTCCGACGAGTACCGCGGACAGCGGGGACTGTTCTTGACCATCGACGAACCCGACGACATCGCCGAAGCGTTTCAAACGTTCGGGCTCGGGCCCGACGACGTCGACCTGATCGTGTGCACCGACGCCGAAGCGATCCTGGGTATCGGTGACTGGGGTGTGGGCGGCATCCAGATCGCCGTCGGCAAGTTGGCGCTCTACACCGCCGGCGGCGGTATCGATCCGCGTCGCTGCCTCGCGGTGTCACTCGACGTCGGCACCGACAACGAACAGCTGCTGCAGGACCCGTTTTATCTGGGGAATCGCCACGGCCGGCGCGGCGGTGCCGAATACGAGGAGTTCATCAGGCGCTACATCGAGACCGCTCACCAGCTGTTTCCGCGCGCGATGCTGCATTTCGAGGACTTCGGGCCGGCTAACGCGCGGATGATCTTGGAGACCTACGGCGCGGATTACTGCGTGTTCAACGATGACGTCCAGGGAACCGGCGCGGTGGTCGTCGCGGCAATGTATGGCGGAGCAGCGGTCACCGGCATCCCGATGCGCGACCAGCGAGCGGTCGTCTTCGGGGCGGGAACCGCCGGGATGGGCGTCGCCGATCAGATCCGTGACGCGATGGTCGCCGACGGCGCCACCGTCGCACAGGCCGCGTCGCAGATCTGGCCGATCGACAAACAGGGCCTGCTCTTCGACGACATGGACGACCTGCGCGATTTCCAGGCGCCATATGCCAAGAACCGGCGCCAGCTGGGCGTGGCGGCCGGGGATCGGGTCGGGCTGGTTGACGCGATCAAGTTGGCGTCACCCACCATCCTGCTCGGGTCCTCAACTGTGTCGGGCGCATTCACCCAAGAGGTCGTCGAGGCGATGATGGCAGGCAGCGAACGCCCGATGATCTTCCCGCTGTCCAACCCGACCTCCCGGATGGAGGCGATGCCGGCCGACGTGCTGGCCTGGTCGAATGGCAAGGCACTGGTCGCCACCGGCAGCCCGGCCGCCCCCGTCGAATACGACGGCGTCGCCTACACCATCGGACAGGCCAACAACATGCTGGTGTTTCCCGGGATCGGGCTGGGGGTCGTCGTATCCGGAGCCAGGTTGCTAACCCAGGGCATGCTGTTCGCGGCAGCGAAAGCAATTGCACAACAAGCTGATCCGACAACCATCGGTGCTTCGCTGTTGCCGGAGGTACAGAATCTGTGCGCCATTTCGGCAGCGGTCGCCGAGGCGGTCTACCATGCCGCCGTTGCCGAAAAGGTGGCCACCCGAACCCACGACGACGTCACGCAAGCCGTTCACGACGCGATCTGGGTGCCGGCCTACGAATAAATGGAAAGGCTAGCTTCCGCTGCCGCCGCCGCAACCGCCTCCGCCGCAGCCGCTTCCGCCGCCACAGCCGCTGCTTCCGCCGCCGCAGCCGCTGCCTCCCCCGCTGTCGCCGCTGCTTCCGCCGCTACAGCTGCTTCCCCCGCTGCAGCTGCTCGTGAAGGTGCTTCCGCCGGTGCAGCTGCTTCCCCCGCTGTAGTCGCTGTAATACATGCCGCCCGGTCTCGGGGCTCCGGCCATCCACGCGTTGCCGTTCCCTGAGGTCCGCCGAAGGACCAGCCTGGCCACCACAATGGCCACGATGACGACGACCGAGAACAACCCAAGGATCAGAAAAATCACCAGGAAGAGGACGCCGCTCATGCGCCAAGGTTACGCGGCGCCGGGTGCTTCAAATACAGTGATCCGCTGCGGAAGCGAAACCATTGCACAGCAAGCTGTTCGGCTAGTTGCCGCCACCGCCGCAGCCGCCTCCCCCACAGCCGCTGCCACCGCCGCAGCCGCTATGCCCACCACCGCAGCCGCTGTGCCCACCATGGCCGCCACCGCAGCCACTGTGTCCGCCGTGGCCGTGGCTACCGTAATCGCCGGCGTCCGATCCCGCGGCTCCGGCCGCCCAGATTCCGCCGCGCCCTGAGCTCCGCCTGGCGCGGCGCCAGCCGGACACCAGGAACGCGCCAATGACGAGAAACGCAAGGAGGGTCAAGACCACCGGAAGGAGAGCGTCGCTCATGCGCTCAGGTTACGCGCGCCGCCTGCGCATATACAGTGATAACGTGCGGCGCCGGCGTGAGGACCGATACAGCCGGGCGCGGGTGGCGGCCGCCGAACTCGATCTTCCCGCACCCGTGTTCAAGACGTGCCCATGGCAGCCCCGGGCACTCGTCGAAACCGGACTGCGACAGTGGCTTCGCTGTTGCGCACCCGCGCTGGAAGACAACCAAGTGATCGGAATGCCCTCTCACGCGGTCGATGAAGCATGGCACGGCCTAATCCTTTGCACCGCAAGATATTCAGCGTTCTGCGATAAGGCGTACGGTGAGTTTCTGCATCACCACCCGGAAGGCAGCGCCACCCCAGACATCCCAGGCACCCCGGGCGCCGGCGATTCCGCCGACGAGCAGCTGCGCAGGACCGTCATCGCATGGTCGTTGGTCGCAGAGCCGGGCGAACAATGCGTGCTGTGGGATCTCGACGAGCATGTCGGGGTGGACCGGCCCTGGGGCATCGGTCTGGCCCGAGTTGCCGAGATCCAGGCCGCTCTCACCGGCCTGGGCAACCGCAACTAGCCAACGCCATGTGGTTAATTCGTTGCCCGCCAGGAAAATTCGGTTGCGGCCCGCGAAAGCTTATCCGACCACCCCATTTTCGGTGACGATCGCCGTGATCAGGTCCGGCGGGGTGACATCGAAAGCAGGGTTGAAAACGGCGATTCCCTCAGGGGCAGTGGCGATCCCACCGAGGTGAGTGACCTCGGCCGGGGCGCGTTCTTCGACCACTATTTCGCTGCCAGTCAACGTGGTCGGATCACGGGTGGACTCGGGGGCGACGACAACGAACGGGATGCCATGCCGGTGCGCTGCAACGGCCACCGCATACGTGCCGATCTTGTTGGCGACCGACCCATCAGCGGCAATGCGGTCCGCGCCGACGATCACACAGTCCACCTGCCCGGTGGCCATGGCCCACGCCGCCGCTGAATCGATCGTCAGGCGGTGCGGAATCCCCGCCTCGGCCAACTCCCAAGCCGTCAGCCGGGCCCCCTGCAGCAGGGGCCGGGTCTCGTCAACCAAGACATCCTCGACCAGTCCCCGGTTGTGCAGCACTCGCACGGCGCCCAGTGCAGTACCGAACGCGGACATCGCCAGACGTCCGGCATTGCAGTGGGTGAGAATGTGCAGCCGCCGATCGGGTAGCAGCCCCTGGATCAGATCCGCGGCGTGCGTAGCGGCGGCTCGGTTCACCCGCCCGTCCTCGGCCAAGATCTGCAGGGCTTCCTGCAGCACAGCGTCGGGCCCTTGCGGCAACTTGGCCAGTGCGCGCCGTACACCCCAAGCCAGATTCACCGCGGTGGGCCGGGCCGAGGCGATCCGCGCCGCCTCCTCCTCGACTTTTTCGGCATCGCCCGGGTGCGCGAAGGCGGCCAACACGACGCCGAATGCGCCGGCCACGCCAATCGCCGGCGCTCCCCGGATGGCCAGGGTCTTGATCGCGTCGATAACCCCATCGACCGACGTGATCCGCAGCGGACGCCATTCGTGCGGCAGCACGCGTTGATCGACGACGACCAACGCGCCGTCGTCCCAAGCGATCGAACTCTCCTCGGAGCGCTCGGACGGCGGTTCGACTGCTGCCACGAGGACAGACTACGACTCGTTGCGCGGCAGGCTAATCCCCCGCGGGGTCATTCGGGTGTGTGGTCAGGGGCGTAATCTCCGCGCTCAACCAGGCGTGCAGCGGCAGCGATTCCAGGATCGCCGTCATCGCCGCGGTGTCCGGGGCGCGCCAAAGCCCCAGCCCACGGAGTTCGCCCGGTTGGGACGGCAGCATCCAGAGCCGCTCGAGATGCCCCTGCTGGGCCAGTTCACGAGCGCTCTCGGCCTCCCGGGACATGGTGTCGTCGACAACGTCCGTCGGCGTGCTCGGCGGGATGGTGATGGTGAGCATCGTCAGGAACTCCGGGGCCCGCCCCGGGCCGTGCGCCACGGGATCGTTCGGGTGAGTTGCCAGTGCCGTCACCTGATCGCTACGCCAGATGCGCAGTGGCATCGAGGCGAGCACCTCCTCGAGTTGGTACTCGTCGTCGGCAGCGAACAGTCCAAGGGTGCGCCATTCGCCTGGCTGTAACGGCGGGCGCCACAAACGCAGGAGATGCCCCTGGGTGGCCAGCTCCCGGGAATGCGCGGCCTCCCGCGCCCGGACCTCGTCGACGGTTTCCGCCGGCGTTCCATCCGGAACGTGAGTGGTCATGGTGACCAGGAACTCCATGGGTTCTCCTCGAAATATCCGCTGGCAATTGAATACCTGCACAACGGAATCCGCGTCAATGCCACCCCTGGAAGACGCGACCTGTCACCGGCGGGTTTTGACGACTGGAATTGAGTAGTAGCAAGCTCCCCCGCCTGGACTCGCGCGGCGTTCGTTAATAAGTTGGTTAAGGGTGATGTCTGTCGACGATTCAGCAAATCTTGACGTTGCTCTTGAGTACACGAAAAGGGGGGAATCACATGTCTGATCGAGCACCGTTGCGACGGATCGTTTGCGATCTGGTGGCCGCGGCATTCATGGTGTGCGGGGCTTCGGCGCTGTCGGCCCTCCAGCCGCCGTCGACGTGGGCCAACGGCATCCATTGCTCCCAGGTCGCTTACGAACCGGGTCCCTGGGGGTCGGCGCCAGGCGTGTACAAAAGCTGCACGGATGACCAGGGGAATTGTGTAACTCCTCCTGACGGGTCAAACGACGCATGTCCCTACATGCATCGCCCGCGGTAAGGCAATGGGCTTGACCCCGGTTCAGTCGACACAGGGTCAAGCCCACGACCAGGGCGACTGCCCAGGAGATCAACAACGACGGCAAGGGTGCCGTCATCTACCAATCAGTTGAGTCATTTGACTCAGCGCAACCCAGGATCTTCGGCAAACTCGTAGGGTCCCAATCCCATCCGAGTCAGCTCAAGCCGTCGCTACGCCATGGACGTGCTCAGCGTCGCAGCCAGGTCCGGGCTGGTCGTGGTGATCGGTCGGCACGCCCTCGTCATGTCAGCGTTCACCTGGCGGTAGCCCTAGGTCGCGATTCAAACCGACTGGCAAATCCAACCCGGTTGTCCGCCAGACTTATTCACCGGTGGAACACAACTCTCATTCGGCGTATAGCTTCCGCATTGTCACGGACACCCCTACGAGCACCAAAATGCGAGAAAAGCGGCTGCGCCATGCAGCCCAGCGCCAAGACCAAAGACTGGAAAAGTCCCGCTACGTTTGCAGCTCCCCCGCCTGGACTCGAACCAGGAACCTGTCGGTTAACAGCCGAATGCTCTGCCAATTGAGCTACGGAGGACCGCTCGATCCACACGAATGCTGGCGCAGATCGCGGGATGACTCTAGCGTACTGGCATATCTTGGCCCAACTAATCGGCCCAACCAGAGGGACCGACGGTGCGCGCTCAGGCGCGTGAGGCAGGATGGAGCCATCCGCACCATTGTCCGGGAGGGACCGCTTTGATCGGGTATGTCGCCGTGCTGGGGGTGGGTTACGTGCTGGGCACAAAGGCCGGACGTCGTCGATACGACCAGATCGTGGGCACTTATCGCGCCCTTACCGGCAGTCCGGTGGCCAGGTCGATGATCGAAGGCGGCCGCCGCAAGATCGCGAATCGGATCTCTCCCGATTCGGGTTTTGTGACGCTGACCGAGATCGACGACGAGACGGTCATCGTCGAACGCGCCGAACGCGTCGAACGCGTTGCCGAGCGGCAGGCAACCAGCGCGGAGTATCGCGAACAGCACCTCACGCGGTGAGATCGTCGCCGCTGGCCTGCTCCAGCAGGCTGCGTCGATAGGCCTCCATCGCGACCAGGTCACCGAACAGCGCGTGGTACTCGGCGCCCTGCTCAATCGGCGACATGCGCTGCAGCTTTGACTTGACCTCGGCGATCTGGCGGCCCATCCAGACCTCCTGCAGGCGGGCCAGCACCCCGCCGATGTAGCGCAGCAACTTCTCGTCGTCGTCGACCTGGATGGCCTCCACCCCCAGTTCGCTGATCAGGCCAGCGGTCAACGGCGAAGTCGTGTGCTGGCGCACCGCGCCGATCCAATCCGCCCCGGTGATACCGGTCGAAGTACCCCCCGCCGCCTCGATCGCCGCGCGGACGGCCGCGTAACCGGGATGCGTGAAGCTCTCGACGGGCAATGCATCAAAGACCGGCCCAGCCAACGCCGGGTACTGCAAGGCGGACTTGAGCGCTGCGCGCTGCGGCCTCAGCGTTGGATCACGTGGATCGGGACGGGCGGCGTTGGGGCTCGACCGGGACTGCGCCGGCAGAGAGCTGTCCGTGGCCCCGGGAGGTAGCGGAGACTTGGACGCCCCGCCCGGGGCTCTTGGGCTTCTTGGCCTCGTCGCGCACGCGGCCGATGACTTGCGCGACATCGGCCCAACCGACCCACCCGGCGAGCTGGCGGGCGTACTCGTCACGCAGCGTCGGATCCTTGATCTGCCCCACCATGGGTGCGCAGCGGCGCAACGCGGCCACCCTGCCCTCGGCGCTGTCGAGATCCATCTCGGTCAGCGCGGTGCGAATCGCAAATTCGAACAACGGGGTTCGTCGTGCCACCAGGTCGCGCAGGGCGCCGTCGCCGGACTTCAGCCGTAAATCGCAGGGGTCCATACCGTCCGGGGCGACCGCGACAAAGGACTGACCCGCCAAGTTTTGCTCGCCGTCGAGCGCCTTGAGCGCGGCGGCGCGGCCGGCCTCGTCACCGTCGAAAACGTAGATCAGCTCACCGCGGAAGAAGCTGTCGTCCATCATCAGTCGACGCAGCATCGCCAGGTGCTCGTCGCCGAACGCGGTGCCACACGATGCCACCGCGGTGGTGACCCCGGACAGGTGCATCGCCATCACGTCGGTGTAGCCCTCGACGACCACGGCCTGATGGCCCTTGGCGATGTCGCGTTTGGCCAAGTCGATGCCGAACATCACCGACGACTTCTTGTAGAGCAGCGTCTCTGGCGTGTTGACGTACTTGGCCTCCATCGTGTCGTCGTCGAACAGCCGCCGCGCCCCGAATCCGATCACCTCGCCGGCCGAGGTACGGATTGGCCAGAGCAGCCGACGGTGGAAACGGTCCATCGGGCCGCGGCGCCCCTCTCGGGACAGGCCGGCGGCCTCCAGCTCCTTGAACTCGAAACCCTTGCGCTGCAGATGCTTTGTCAGTTTTTCCCAGCCCGACGGCGCGAATCCGCAGCCGAAATGACGCGCGGCCTCGGCATCGAAGTTGCGCTCCTTCAGGTATTGACGCGCCGGTGCTGCCTCGTCGGACTCCAGCTCCGCAGCGTAGAACTCCGCCGCGGCGGCGTTGGCGGCGATGAGCCTGCTGCGACTACCGCGGTCGCGCTGCACGCTGGTCGCCGTGCCGGTGTAACTGATGGTGTGGCCGATGCGGTCGGCGAGCATTTCGACCGCCTCGACGAAGCTGACGTGTTCGATCTTCTGGACGAAGGCATACACGTCGCCACCCTCGCCGCAGCCGAAGCAATGGAAGTGCCCGTGGTTGGGGCGGACGTGAAACGACGGCGACTTCTCATTGTGGAAGGGGCATAGGCCTTTGAGCGAATCGGCTCCCGCGCGCCGCAATTGGACGTAGTCGCCGACGACTTCCTCGATGCGGACCCGTTCGCGGATGGCGGCAATATCGCGATCAGAGATCCGGCCAGCCATCGGCTCAGTCTAGAGGCCCGGGTTCGGCTGGTTCAGACGGTGGCGACCCGCTTCGCCCGGCTCCGCCGCGCTCGCGATCGCCCTGGTTCAGACGGTGGCGACCCGCTTCGCCCGGCTCCGCCGCGCTCGCGATCGCCCTGGTTCAGACGGTGGCGACCCGCTTCGCCCGGCTCCGCCGCGCTCGCGATCGCCACGAGTCAGCTGGTCCCGATGACGCCGCAGGCGACGCGTTCCATCGCCATGCCTGGCATGCCTGGCATCTCCCCGGAGCCGTGGATCATCAAAGCGGTCCCGTTCCCAGCCAGAAGTTGGTCCCTGGTGAACGCATCGGTGGTGGTCTGCATCGAACCGGAACCGTCCGGGCCCACCTGAAGCGGCGGCAGGTCGCCGCTTTCGGGCTTCCCGGTATGTCCGGGCGCCTGGTAATGGCCGCCCGCGGACAAGAAGTCGCCAGGCGGGCCGCCGGTCGGAGCGACGGAGTTGGGCTCGCATTTGCCGATCTCGTGGATGTGCACGTCGTGGCTACCGGGGGCCAGGATGCCGGTGCCGACCGTCTCCACGTGGACGGTGGCATGCCCTCCGCTGAAATCGAACGTCGCATTGGCAACGACGGTGCCATTAGGCGCTTTCAGGTGCGCTGCGAGCGCCCCAGCAGCGGGCGCAGGGCTGGTCCCGGACGTGGAACTGCTCTGGATCGCGGGCGCACTGCTGGTCTGGCCGCTCGGATGTTGAGCCGAACTGCAGGCGCTCATGGCCAGGATGGGAAGCGACAGCAAGGCGGTTGCGACGGCGGCATTTCTGGTCATGCCGGGCAGCTTAGTCCCCGCTTGTTGCTAGAGGTCTGCCCGCCGAGCGTCGATGCGCTCCAGCCGACCTTCGGTATACGAGGCGATCTGGTCGACGACGACTCGCCACCGGGCGGCGTCGTCCGCCCCGACGGTGAACGCCGCGGCATAGACCGGATCCAGTGATTGGGGCGCCCCGGAGTACAACCACTGCGCGACCCGATGGATACGTTCGCGCTGCCGCGTCTGAGTTTCCAGGTGCCGCGGATCAGACATAATGAATTGCAGCGCAAGGATTTTCAATACAGCAACTTCGGCGCGCACCAGGTCGGGAACGTGCAGGTCAGCCTGGTAGCGCACCAGCGGCCCCGGACCGGCCGCCGCCCGCGTGCTGGCGATCGCTGCCGACGCGAAGCGGCCCACCAGCTCACTGGTCAGCCGCTTCAGCGCAACCGACGCCACCAGCGTGGCGTCGTACTTGCCGACCGCTGCGACTACCGGTAGTCCCGACAGCCGTCGTGCGGCCTCCATCAGTTCATCGGCACTCACCCGGGAGAATTCGTGCTCCCCGAGTTTGGCCAGCACGGCCGCCTCGTCGTCGTCGGCGAGCACGCGCAGATCGATGCGTTCGGAGACGACGCCGTCCTCGACGTCGTGCACCGAATACGCGACATCGTCGGCCCAGTCCATCACCTGTGCTTCCAGGCATGTCCGTTCCGCCGGCGCGCCCGCCCGGACCCAGTCGGCCGCATCGCGGTCGTCGTCGTAAAACCCGAACTTGCGGTGCCCTTGCCCACGCATCCAGGGATATTTCGTCACCGCGTCCAGGGATGCGCGAGTCAAGTTCAGACCAGCGCTATTCCCTTGCGCATCAAGCACTTTAGGCTCAAGGCTGGTCAAGATCCGGAAATTCTGCGCGTTGCCCTCGAAGCCGCCGTAGCTGGCGGCCACCGCGTTGAGCGCCGCCTCGCCGTTGTGCCCGTACGGGGGGTGTCCGATGTCGTGGGCCAGGCCGGCCAGCTCGACGAGTTCGAGGTCGCAGCCCAGCGCGATCGCCATTCCCCGCCCGATCTGAGCCACCTCCAGCGAATGCGTGAGCCGGGTGCGCGGAGTGTCACCTTCACGGGGTCCGACGACCTGGGTTTTATCGGCCAGCCGACGCAGCGCGGCGCTGTGCAGCACCCGGGCACGGTCACGCGCGAAGTCGGTGCGGTGCTGTCCTTCGGTACCCGGCAGACCCGCAGTCTTCGGCGCTTCGTCCACCCGTCGCTGACGGTCAAAGTCGTCGTAGGGGTCATGCTGATTCGTGGTCACCGACCCACAGTCTGCCAGGGAGGTCGGAGAAAGTTGCTACGCACAGCCGTCCGCGCGAGCGGCCGGGACGCGCACCTCAAGCCCAAGGCACGGCATCGTCGGCGGGCTAGATTAGCGTATGCGCATCGCTCGGTTGCTCGGTGTGATCCTGACGATTTTGACTGCGAGTCTTACCGGGGATTTGCTGCTGGCCTCGCCGGCCGCCGCGCAACCACCGTTCCGGCTATCCGGTTACGTCACCGACAGCGCGGGTGTGCTGTCCGGCTCCGGCCGCGCGACGGTGACGTCTGCCGTCGACAAGCTCTACGCCGACCGCCATATCCGGCTGTGGGTGGTCTACGTTGACGACTTCTCCGGGCAGAGCGCGGAGAACTGGGCGAAGCGCACCTACAGCGTCAGCGACTTGGCTGGGTACGACGCCTTGCTGGCCGTGTCCACCACCGGCCGCGCCTACGCCTTTCTGGTGCCAAACGCGGTGCATGGCATCAGCGAAACTCAGGTCGACAACCTGCGCCACACTCAGATCGAACCCGCCCTGCGCGACGGCAATTGGAGCGGCGCGGCGGTCGCCGCGGCCAACGGGCTCAACAGGTCACCCAATGCGACCGGCCGGGTGATCCTGCTGGTGGTGCTGGGCGTCATCGTCATCGTCGTAACGATATTGCTGATTGTCATGCGGTACCGCGCCCGTCGACGCCGTGCCGCTGCGCTGGCCGCTGCCCGGCAGGTGGACCCCACCGACGCGAACGCGCTGGCCGCGGTACCGCTTGAGGCTCTAGACGACCTGTCCCGGTCGATGGTGGTCGAGGTCGATAACGCGGCACGCACCAGCGCCAACGAGCTCGCGCTGGCGATCGAAGAGTTCGGCCAAGAACGGACCGCCCCTTTCACCACGGCGGTAAATCGCGCCAAGTCGGCTCTGACCGAAGCGTTCAACGTGCGCCAGCAACTCGACGACAGCACGCCCGAGACGCCGGAGCAACGCCGCGAACTGCTCACCCGGGTGGTGGTGTCGGCGGCACTCGCCGACCGCGAGCTGGAGTCACAGACCGAGGCATTCGAGCAGTTGCGAAATTTGGTGCTCAACGCCCCGTCATTGCTCGACGGCCTGACCCAGCAGTACGTCGAACTGACCGGCCGCATCGCCCCGACAGAACAGCGGCTGGCCGACCTGCACAACGAATTCGACGCCGCGGCACTGACTTCGGTCGCCGGCAATATCGCGACCGCCAGGGAGCGGCTGGCCTTCGCCGACAAAAACACCGGTTCGGCCCGTGCTATGACCGACCACGCGGAGAGCGGGCGGCAGACGGCTTTGGTGGATGCGTATCGTGCTGCCGAGTCGGCGCTCGGGCAAGCGCGGGCGCTGCTCGACGCGGTGGACAGCGCGGCCGGCGACATCCGGCACGCAGTGGCGGCGCTGCCGTCCGCCATCGACGACATCCAGGCGGGCATCAAGCGCGCCAATGAACAACTGCAGCAGAGCCCCAAATCCAAGTCTCCGCACATCGGTGAGCTGACCGCGGCGCGCGATGCGGCAACCAGAGCCGTTAACACCGCCCGCGGCGGGGGTGCCGCGGACCCGTTGGGCACGTTTGTCCGGCTGACCAAAGCCGACACGAATCTCGACCAGGTGCTGGCCACCCTGGCCGAAGAAGAAGCGGCCGCCGAGCGCCTCAACCGGTCGCTCGAGCAGGCGCTATTCACCGCGGAGTCGCGAGTGCGCGGCGTCTCGGAATATGTGGACACCCGTCGCGGCAGTATCGGCTCAGAGGCCCGGACTCGGCTCGAAGAAGCGAAACGGCACCTGCAAGCCGCACACGACAAGAAAACGACCAATGTGCCCGAAGCGATTGCGCACGCAAACGTGGCCTCGACGCTCGCCGCTCACGCACAGACGCTGGCCAACGCAGACGTGCAGTCTGCTGAGCGTGCCTACGCCCGCGGCGGCAACGACACCGGCGCGATGATCGGAGGGATCATCATCGGCGACCTGCTGAGCGGAGGCATGCGGGGTGGGTTGCCCAGCTGGAGCCCGACATCGTTTGGTGGCTCGTCAGGGAGCTCATCCAACGGCGGCTTCATGGGCGGCGGCGGGCGGTTCT
The DNA here is from genome assembly GCA_963840045.1 of uncultured Actinomycetota bacterium. GTDB lineage: Bacteria > Actinomycetota > Actinomycetes > Mycobacteriales > Mycobacteriaceae > Mycobacterium. The sequence continues at coordinate 127,067 of CAWIXL010000005.1, forward strand.
GAGCCGCTCAGCCGATAGCAAAGGGGCGTTTGCGGCAATGTAAAGGGCGGGCGCACCGGATCCGATGCGCCCGCCCCAAACCGATCTTGCTCAGGCCCAGCTGGACCCAACAGCGCTGTCCGTGCTGGACATGTTGCTACCGGCAGCCTGGACCTTCTGGCCGTGGGAGTTGGCCTGCTCGTAGATCACCTGGAAGTTACGACCCAACTGGGTGATGAACTCCTGGCAAGCCACCGAACCGGCGCCACCCCAGAAGTCACCGGCAGCCAGGATATCGCGGACGATGGCCTGGTGCTCGGCCTCCAAAGAGGCGGCCTGGGCGCGGATCAACGCACCGTGGGCGTCGACGTCACCGAACTGGTAGTTAATGGTCATGTTCAGATCCTCCTAAGTTTAAAAGTGTTGGACGGCAGAAGGTTTGGACTAGCTGCTGAGGATCTGCTGCGAGGCCTGCTCTTGCTGCTCGTAGTTGTTGGCGTCACGGATGAGACCGTCGCGCACGCCGTGGAGCATGTTCACGATGTTGCGGAAGGCCTGGTTCATCTGCCCCATGGTGTCGTACGACGTCGCCTGGGCAGTGCCGCTCCAGCCGGCACCTGCGATGTTCGTCGATGACGCCCACATGCGGCGTGCCTCGTCCTCCACCGTCTGAGCGTGGGTTTCGAAACGGCCCGCCATCGCCCGCATCGAATGCGGGTCGGTCATAAAGCGAGTTGCCATGTTACCTAACTCCTATTGTTAGCTGACTTGTTATCTGACTGGTCTAACGGATCGGCCGTTCGTTTGCCGGCAGGCTGAGATACGAGGTCCACCGATCATCTGAATACTTGCGTATTCCCCCTCTCTCTCAGCCCGCCGCCGGAGAATGCGGTACAACGTTGCCTGTGCGGGGCACGTCGAAGCGAGGTTCGGCGTTTTCGGCCTCCCACTCGTTCCACTCGGCCCACTCATCCCACTCGTCCATGCCGTCTGTGGCCGGTTCCGGGGTCACCTCACCCGGAACGAGGTCGGGGACGGCGCCCTCCTCGGAATCTTTTGCCCAGTGATTGTAATCGTCCGGCGGCACGGCAACGCCCCAGGTGAGCGGCACCGACAGCCCGCCAAGCATGCCCGACTCCCCACGAAGCGCCCGTACGGCATCATCCGGTAAGGGCGAACCAAGAGGCAGAAGCACCCTGTCCCCTTCCCTAAACCAATCCAGCCGATCCCGATACACCAGACTCGGCAGCGCACATGCGCTACCTAAGCACTCCGAATCGTAAATCAATCCGGGCGTCGATATCCCGAAAAATCTCGAAAAACTCGTTTTCGTTGCAGATGCGCCGGCGTCTCCACGACTACGGACCCCAGGATCCAGCTACGGACCCCACGATCCGGTCAGTGGTGGGGCTTGTGGGTAGCTAATCGGTGCTAGCAGAGGCCACTGGGAACCCCACGAGTGGGCGTGGTCTCCTGGACCGGCATCGTCTGCGGATACGGCACCCGATAGGGGATTCCGTCGCCAAAAGTCCCTATCGCCACGTTGGGAACGCATTGCGTGAGTTTGGACAGTTGGCGCAGCGGATGGTCGAGGTTGGGCGGCGAGGGGTTGGGCGGGACGGCGAAATTAAATGCCGACGTCATATCACCGGTCACGCTGGCCCGCCAAGCAGTGAGGTTGGGCACCGGCACCCCGAACCGCTTGCCGACCAATTGCAGCTGTGATGTGTGGTCGAACTGGCCGTGGGCCACCAGCCCCCCGCGGCTGTAGGGAGATATGACGAAGCAGGGCACGCGAAAACCCAGGCCTATCGGCCCGCGGATACCGCCGGAGCCGTCGACCTTGTTGATGTCCACACTGTTGGGAATCCATTCGCCTGCCGTGCCCAGCGGAGCTGTGGGTGGCGTGACGTGGTCGAAGAAGCCACCGTTTTCGTCGTAGGCGATGATCAACGCGGTCTTTTCCCACACCGCCGGATTGGCGAGCAGCATTCTTATCAGATTCACGATCGTGACGGCGCCCACCGAGAGCGGGAATGATGGGTGTTCGGACTGCAGGGTCAACGGGACGACCCATGACACCGCCGGCAGCTTGTTGTTTCGGACATCGGAAGCGAAGTCCCCGGGGTAGGTCGGGGCGATGCCGTAGCGGGCCAGGTTCGACCTCGGGTCCGCCCCCGCCTTGAAACTGCCCACATACCCGTTGCGGCTGAGGGTGGTGTCGTTGAGAGCCCCGAGCGTCTTGTTGTTGTACACCTTCCAGCTGATGCCGGCATCTTCGAGGTTCTGCGGCATGATGCGCCACGAGAACGCCGCCTTGGGCTGAATACTCGGCTCGACTATCTGCGGCCCACCTTGGGTGCCGTCGGGGTCGACCGAGGCGCTGATCCAGTACAACCGATTGGGCATGGTCCCGCCCAGCAGCGAACAATGGTATTTGTCGCAGAGCGTGAAGGTGTCGGCCAGCAGGTAGTGGATCGGTATGTCCGCTCGAGCGTAATAGCCCATCACCGCCGGGGTATTGGCCTGCGATACCGATTGCGACTGGGTCGACAGCCAGCCGTTGTTGTTGCCGTTGTTCCATGACCCGTGTTCTTGAATCCATTGGTGGCCAGGGTCATTGATGCACTCGCCAACGCCTATTGGGCCCCTGGTTGTGTCGATTCGGTACGGTATCGTGACGCCGGCCGGGTCGAGTTTCTGCGTCTGTGGGTTCCAGCCCGGTTGCTGGAACAGCGGCGTAGAGGTGTTGAATCCATCGACGCCAGAAAGGGTTCCGAAGTAGTGGTCGAATGACCTGTTCTCCTGCAGGCACAACACGATGTGCTCGATGTCGGTCAAGTGACCGGAGCAGGGGCCTGCGCCATAGGCCTTTTCGATTACCGGAGCGCACAAGTCCGTCAGCGCAGCCGCAGCACCCACCGCAGCGACCTTTGCCAGAAATTCTCGACGCGACATTGCGGTGAATTGACTCCGGCCCACCTCACCCGCCCTTCTTTCCAGCGTTCCGGCCCACCGTATAGTCACGATGCCCATCCGCGGCCACACGCCGTTCGGCGTGTCGCTACCGAATGTTTATTTGCCGGTAATCCGCTGGAAAGAGGGATTTCGGGCTCAGCAGAGGCCGCTTGGAGTCCCGCGCGCCGGCGTGGTTTCCTGCGTGGGCATCACCTGTGGGAACGGCACTCGATAGGGAATTGACGCCTTCACAGTCGATCCCAATACGACGTTGGGAACGCACTGCGGCAATGTCGGAAGCGAGGCCAGTAACGGGTGGTCCAGATTGGGTTTCGACGGGTTCGGTGGGACGGCGAAGTTGAACGTCGAAGTCATGTCGCCGGTCACGCTTCTTCGCCACGCGGAAAGGTTGGGCACCGGCACCCCAAACCGCTTTTCGATCAATCGCAACTGCGACGTGTGGTCGAAGGTTTCACTGTTCTTGAGCGGGCCACGGCTGAATGGAGAAATGACGAAAAGGGGCGTGCGGAAACCCAGTCCGATCGGCCCACGTATGCCGCCGGACCCGTCCACTTTGTTGATGTCAACGCTGTTGGGAATCCATTCGCCTGGCGTGCCCATCGGAGCTGTCGGAGGTGCGACGTGGTCGAAGAACCCGCCGTTTTCGTCATAGCTGACGATCAGCGCCGTTTTTTCCCACACCGCCGGATTGGACAGCAAAATCCGCAGCGCGTCCACGATCGCGGTCGCGCCGACGGAAACCGGGAATGCGGGATGCTCGGAGGTAAGAAATCCGGGAAGCAGCCAGGAAACCGCGGGCAGCTTGTTGTTTCTGACATCGTCAGTGAAGTTTCCGGGGTAAGTCGGGGCGATGCCGAAACGGGCCAAATCCGACCTCGGATCCGCCGAGTTCTTGAAGAGGTTGACCAGCCCGTTGTAGCCGACCACGGTGTTGTTCAGGGCCCCCAGCGCCTTATTCTGGTACACCTTCCAGCTGACCCCGGCTTCGCTGAGACTCTCGGGCATGATCTTCCAGCTGAACTTCAACAGCGGTTGGATGAGGGGCTCCGTCACCAGCGGCCCACCATTTAGGCCATCGGGGTCGTTGGTGGCGCTCATCCAGAACAGCCGGTTGGGTGTGGTGCCGCCCAGCAGCGAACAGTGGTAGGCATCGCAAATTGTGAACGTGTCCGCGAGCAGGAAATGCACCGGAATGTCTTTGCGCGAGTAATAGCCCAGCGTTACCGGGAGATTGCCCTGTAACGGACTGTTCCCGACCTGCGCCGGCAGCCATTGGTCCATGGCGCCGTTGTTCCACGACTGATGCATCGCGGGCCAGCCGTGGTCGGGGTCGTTGACGCATTCACCGTCGAGCAGGGGGCCCCGGGTGACGTCAAAACGGTACGGGATGGTGGTGGCGGTGTTGTCAATCTTCTGGGTCTGCGGGTTCCAGCCCTTCTGCTGGAATGCCGGCGACCCGCTGCCAAACCCGTTGGTGCCGGAGAGTGTGCCGAAGTAGTGATCGAAGGACCGGTTCTCCTGCATCAGCAACACGATGTGTTCGATGTCGCTCAAATGACCTGAGCAGGGCCCTGCCCCGTAGGCCTTTTCGATCACCGGACCAGCCAGCGACATCAAAGCCCCTGTGCTGGTGGCGGCAGCAGCTTTAGCTAGAAATTGGCGCCGGGACATTCCATCAACTGGATTGCGGCTCACCAGAGGGCCTCCTTATAAACAGCGCGCATACGTCAGACGACGGTATAGTTACGCCGGTGAACGGCCCTGACACGCCGATCGGCGTGTCGTGCTGGAATTTCAAATAATTTGCCGAAAAGCGCTGAGCGGCCCTTGCGATGGCCAAGTTGGGCCGACCCGCGACCTTTGCGGGGCTTGTGTCCCGGATTTGCCCGCCTTATTCGCGGCGCGACGCTTCTCTACCGCTCAAAGCATGCGACAGCGCTGCCTCTACCGACAGACACCGATCGGCGTGTCGCGCCGGAATTTTCGCAGGCCGGCAACTGCGGGCATGCGGGACTTTGGGTTCAGCAGAGCCCGCTGGGAGTCCCGCGCGCCGGTGTGGTTTGCTGCGTGGGCATTACCTGCGGGTATGGCACTCGGCAGGGAATTGTCGCCTGCACAGTAGTTCCTAATACGACGTTGGGAACGCACTGAGGCAATTTCGGAATCGCGGCGAGCAGCGGGTGGTCCAAATTCGGTCTCGACGGGTTCGGGGGGATTGCGAAGTTGAACGTCGATGTCATATCGCCGGTGACGCTTCTCCGCCACGCGGAAAGGTTGGGCACCGGCACCCCGAACCGCTTTTCGACCAATCGCAACGGCGAGGTATGAATAGGCCGTTGGCGGTCATTACCTGTACGCGAGATTACGCGGCCGAATGTGGCTCAGGATCAGCGCGCTCTCCAGCATTGCTTAGCGGCGGCATCGCGGCTTCCTGAGACGTGTATGGGTCCGACCGGCAATGCCCAAGCTCGCCGGCCAACACGCTCCAAGCGGTGTTGTCCGCGGCTTAGCCGACCCCGGTCCGCGGCACCACACTGGGCCGGTTCTGCACCACATGCGGACTCGCGCCGCCGCGGCCCATCATGCCTCCGGGCATCCCAGCACCGGCACCACCCGCACCCATCGGCATCGGCATCATCGGCATCCCACCAGTACCAGTAGGACCAGCCGCGCCAGCCATCGCAGCAGCATTAGGCGCCCCAGCGCCCATCCCGGCCATCGCCGAGGACACCATCCGCGCCGGCATCGAGCCCTGCCACGTCGGCGGCACCGACATCGCACCCACCAACCGCGCCTTACCCAAATCGGCCGACATCCCGCTGCCCAGGCCGCCCAAGCCGCCACCAATTCCGCCCAGTGGCTTCATGTCGCCCACCATCTTCGGCCCATCGGCAGCTCCCGCAGCAACGGCATCAGCCAACGCCGCCGGGTGCGCGCCTTGCATGCCCATCTGCAGCAGGCTCATCATCGGCGACATCGCCATGCTCGCCGGGTACATCGCGATCTGGGCCACCTGCGTCAACGACGAAATCGGCACCGCCGAGACCGCCGACTGCACCCCCGTCACCAAGCCCGGCGCCGCCGATGCGATTGTGGTTCCCAGCGACGTGGCCCCCGAGAGGAGGTTCGTCCCTAGCGACTGCGCCCCAGAAACCAGCGACGACTCCGCCGCCGAAATCACCGTGCCCAGCTGCGAAGCCCAATCGCCCAACCCCGCCAAACTCGTCGGCGGCACATTAAACGTCGTCAACGTCGAAGCCACCGACGTCGCCCCGGCGTGATACCCCAGCATCGCGGCCACATCCTGAGCCCACATCTCGACGTACTGGAACTCGTTCTCAAAAATCGCCGGCGTGTTCAGCCCCAGAAAATTGGTCGCCACCAACGCCGCCAACGACGTCCGATTCGACGTCACCGCCGCCGGATGCACCGTCGCCGACAAAGCCGACTCAAACGCCGTGGCCGCCGCGCGCGCCTGATTAGCCGCCATCACCGCCTGCGCCGCCGCCGCGCTCAACCACTGCACGTACGGCGAAGCCGCCGCCGCCATCGCCAACGACGTCGGACCCGTCCACGACCCACTCGCCAACCCGGTAATCACCGAATCAAACGACGCCGCCGACCCCGCCAAATCCGTAGCCAGCCCATCCCAGGCCGAGGCCGCCAAAAACAACGGACCCGATCCCGCACCGGCAAAGATCCGCGCCGAGTTGATCTCCGGCGGCAACCACGAAAAATCCAGCATCACAAACCCCTATCGACCCAACTCAACCAGCCGAAACAGCTCCACCAACGACGCAATCCCACAGCCACCCAAGGCCCGGGGCCACACGCCAATCACTACCGCCGGATCGTATGACAATCCGCTACGACAAATCCCGGGTTTCACCAAAACGCGCCAACATCTCGACACACTGGGGTATTCGCCTCCGGAATCGCGTTAGTTACTCACTCGACGGCGTCTTACTTCTGACATGCAATCGGCGCGAGTAACACGCTCCACGCCGCGTGATCCGCGGCTTAGCCGACCCCGGTCCGCGGCACCACACTGGGCCGGTTCTGCACCACATGCGGACTCGCGCCGCCGCGGCCCATCATGCCTCCGGGCATCCCAGCACCGGCACCACCCATACCCATCGGCATCGGCATCATCGGCATCCCACCAGTACCAGTAGGCCCGGCCATCGCAGCAGCAGGCGCCGCAGCGCCCATCCCGGCCATCGCCGAGGACACCATCCGCGCCGGCATCGAGCCCTGCCACGTCGGCGGCACCGACATCGCACCCACCAACCGCGCCTTACCCAAATCCGCGGACATCCCGCCGCCCAGGCCGCCCAAGCCGCCACCAATTCCGCCCAGTGGCTTCATGTCGCCCACCATCTTCGGCCCATCGGCTCCCAGCTCGCCGGCCGTCGCACCGACCAACCCGGCCGCGCCCGCGGTGCCGTTCGCCCCTTGCATGCCCATCTGCAGCAGGCTCATCATCGGCGACATCGCCATGCTCGCCGGGTACATCGCGATCTGGGCCACCTGCGTCAACGACGAAATCGGCACCGCCGAGACCGCCGACTGCACCCCCGTCACCAAGCCCGGCGCCGCCGATGCGATCGTGCTTCCCAGCGACGCGACCCCCGACATGAGGTTCGTCCCTAGCGACTGCGCCCCAGAAACCAGCGACGACTCCGCCGCCGAAATCACCGTGCCCAGCTGCGAAGCCCAATCGCCCAACCCCGCCAAACTCGTCGGCGGCACATTAAACGGCGTCAACGTCGAAGCCACCGACGTCGCCCCAATGTGATACCCCAGCATCGCGGCCACATCCTGAGCCCACATCTCGACGTACTGGAACTCGTTCTCAAAGATCGCCGGCGTGTTCTGCCCCAAAATATTGGTTGCCACCAACACCGCCAACGACGTTCGATTCGACGTCACCGCCGCCGGATGCACCGTCGCCGACAACGCCGACTCAAACGCCGTGGCCGCCGCGCGCGCCTGATTAGCCGCCATCACCGCCTGCGCCGCCGCCGCGCTCAACCACTGCACGTACGGCGAAGCCGCCGCCGCCATCGCCAACGACGTCGGGCCCGTCCACGACCCACTCGCCAACCCGGTAATCACCGAATCAAACGACGCCGCCGACCCCGCCAAATCCGTGGCCAGCCCATCCCAGGCCGAGGCCGCCAAAAACAACGGACCCGATCCCGCACCGGCAAAGATCCGCGCCGAGTTGATCTCCGGCGGCAACCACGAAAAGTCCAGAACCATCACAAACCCCTATCGACCCAACCCAACCAGCCGAAACACCGTCACCAACGACGCAACCCCGCAGCCACCCATGGCAACCACCACGGCCGGATCGTAAGGCAAACGGCAACCAAAAATCCGCACTTTCACGAAGAAAGTTTACACAGTTCTAATAACGGCAGGTCGCACCAAAAGGTTCAGCGATGCGTCAGACTTGACACCTTCGCGGCAGGGTCAAGGCAGGGTCAAAATGTTGGACATTCACCCCGAGTTCTCGGGGTGCGGAGAGGGGGACCGGCCACCTGTGCAGGTGCGTCGGAAGGTAGGTCAGGGCGATGCCCTGAGCGCCAACCACCTGGGGATACCTCGCGCCGGCCCGCTCGCAGCAAACGAAGCCAGCAACACCAGGCGGCGGCAGCTGATACCGCCTTTTGCCCGTGCCTCACTGGCGGCCAAAAGGGGCAGTATTAAAACAAGTTTTTGAATATGCCCGAAAGCCCATTGCCAATAACAAGGAACCCTGAGCTGCCAGTGCCGGAGGTAAACGCCCCCGAACTCGAGACACCTACGACCCAGGGGCCTGCGGTGTCGGTGGACGCGTTATAGAAGCCCGCATTCCCGAAGCCCGCGTTCAGGAACCCTGAGTTCCCTGGGTTCGTACTGAGAGTGCTGGTGTTGGTGTAGCCCGAGTTGCCGAAGCCCTGATTCTGGAAGCCAGAGTTTCCGCTGCCGTTTTCCAGGTTCTGGCCGAAGCCCGAGTTACCGGTGCCGTCGTTGTTGAAGCCCGAGTTGGCGACACTTTGGTTCACCGGACTCCACAGGCCCGTGTTGAGGTTCCCCCCGTTGGACCAACCCGTGTTGATGTCGCCGGAGTTGAACCAACCCGTGTTGGTGTCGCCCGCATTGCCCCAGCCCGTGTTGACGTCACCCGCGTTGAAGAAGCCCGAGTTTCCGGTACCCGCATTGAAGGGGCCAGTGTTTCTGGTCCCGGCGTCAAAGCTGCCCCAGTTGTTGGTACCCGCGTCGAAATTGCCGGCGTTGATGCTGCCAGAGTTAGCAACGCCGGTATTGGTGCTGCCAGAGTTCCAGATCCCGGTGTTGGTGCTGCCCGAGTTCCCGTAGCCCCAGTTGTTGGTGCCGGAGTTGAAGAAGCCGCCGTTTCCGGTGCCAGAGTTGCCGAAACCGCTGTTTCCAGTGCCCGAATTCAGGCTGCCGATGCCGAACTTGTTATCGCCGGTAAGGCCGAAGCCAAAGTTGTTGTTGCCGGTGTTCCCGAAGCCGAAATTGCCGCTGCCGGTGTTTCCGGACCCGAAGTTGTTACTCCCGGTATTTCCGCTGCCGAAATTCGTACTGCCGTTGTTGCCGCTCCCGATGTTGGTGTTGCCGATGTTTCCGCTGCCGAAGTTGGCGTTGCCGGTGTTGCCGCTGCCGATGTTGTTGTGGCCGATGTTTCCGCTGCCCAGGTTGGTGTCACCGTGGTTTCCGCTGCCCAGGAAATTGAAGCCGCCGATGTTTCCGCTGCCGAGGTTCCAGTCACCTTTGTTCCCGAAACCCAGATTGAAGCTGCCGATGTTTCCGCTGCCCAAGTTCCCGTCACCGGTGTTTCCCGCACCCAAGTTGAAGCTGCCGATGTTGCCGCGGCTGAGGATGTTAGAGAGGGCGGACGCCGGCGTGGCGGCCAGCTGCGCAAGCTTCGCGCCGGCCGGCGAGGCACCACTTAACAAGCCGGCCACACCCGGCAAGCCCCGCAGCGCACCCTGCAAGGAAGACAACTGCGCGGCCGCCCCCGACGCCAACGAGTGATAATCCAGCATCGCGGCCACATCAGCAGCCCACATCTGCTCATAATCAGACTCCGCCGCCGCAATCGCCGGCGCGTTCTGCCCGAACAAATTCGACATCACCAACGACACAAACGCATTGCGATTAGCCGCCACCGCCACCGGATGCACCATCGCGCCACGCGCGCCCTCGAACGCACTCACCACCGTCCGAGCCTGACCCGCCGCCCCCTGCGCCTGCACCGCCGCCGCACTCAACCACCCCGCATACGGAGCCGCCGCCGCCGCCATCGCCGCCGACGCCGCACCCTGCCAGGCCTGACCCGCCAGGCCCGACGTCACCGACGAAAACGACGACGCCGCCGACCCCAACTCCGAGGCCAACCCATCCCACGCCGACGCCGCCAACAACATCGGCTCCGAACCGGCACCAGCGAACATCCGCAAAGAATTAATCTCCGGCGGCAACACGAAAAAATTCATCAGCGCCCCTCCTTCACCGGATTATTCCCATCCGCACCCCGGCGCGTTACCACACACCACACGCCACACCTCCCACCGACGGCCCCCGAACAACCCAGCAACCACATAGACGCCTCCAGCAAGCCGACCGCACAACACCCTAGGCCACACCACCGCACAAACCACCGATTTCCACCACAAAGCCTCGTGTCGCCCGGCAATCCGCGCCGGTAAAGGTTCCCCGAAAGTCTTTTGGCCGGCCGAAGGTTATTAGCTTTGGTGACTACCGGAAGAAGCCGGCAAGTTCTGTGCCGGAGTTAAAGACGCCCGAGTTGTTGTTGCCCGAGTTCAAGAAGCCCGAGCTGTCGTCACCGGAGTTGGAGATACCGGCGAGTGTGTTACCCAAATTGAAGAAACCGGCATCATTGAAGCCGGTATTTCCGAACCCAGAATTGGAGAAAAATGTGGGCAGTGTCCCGCTGGTCGTGTTCAGGAAGCCGGAGTTGTTGGAGCCGTTATTCTGGAAGCCTGAGTTTCCACTACCGGAAGCGTCGGTGTGCCCGAAGCCCGAGTTGCCGGTACCCGAGTTATTAAAGCCGGAATTCGCGACAGATTGGGTGAGTGCGCTGCCGAATCCAGTATTGAGCGTGCCTGCGTTGAACCCACCCGTGTTGGTGTTACCCGCATCGGCGATTCCGGTATTGCTGGTGCCAGAGTTGGCGAAGCCGGTGTTGTAGTCGCCGGAGTTGAACCAACCCGTGTTCCCGCCACCCGCATTGCCACGGCCGGTATTGTAGAAGCCCCCGTCGAGGCTGCCACTGTTCCCGTCGCCCGCGTCAAAGTGACCCCGGTTACCGTCACCCGCGTTGCCCCAACCGGTGTTGTTGTCGCCCGAGCACCAGAGGCCGGTGTTCACGTTCCCCGAGTTGCCCCAGCCAAAGTTATGGTTGCCGGAATTGAAGAGTCCGATGTTGTTGTCGCCCGAGTTGAAGAATCCGATGTTGTTGTTGCCCGAGTTCCCGAAGCCGATGTTCCCGGTACCGGAATTCAGGCCACCGATACCGAATTTACCATCGCCAGTAAGCCCGATGCCGATGTTGTTGTTGCCGGTGTTGCCGAAGCCAAGATTAGTGCTGCCGGTGTTGCCCCAGCCGAAGTTGGTGCTACCGATATTCCCTTTACCGAAATTAGCACTGCCGATATTTCCGCCACCGAAATTAAGGTCGCCGACGCTTCCGCTGCCGAAGTTGAGGAAGCCATTGCTGCCGACGCTGAAGTTGAGGGTGCCGATGTTGCCGCTGCCCCAGTTGCCGCTGCCGAAGTTGCCGCTACCCCAATTGAAGTCGCCGAGGTTTCCGGAGCCCTTGTTCCCGGTCCCGATGTTTCCACTACCGATGTTGTAGTCACCGAAATTTCCACTGCCCAAGTTGCCATCGGAATTGTTTCCAGAGCCGATGTTGCCGATGCCGTTATTGCCGCTGCCGAGGTTGAGCGTGCCGATATTGCCGAAGCCCAGATTGACAGTGAGGGATGCCAGGGACGCCAACGGGTTGGACGAGGAGGTGCCACCGCCCAACAACGCGGCCACACCCGACAGGCCCGGCAAACCCTTTAGCACACTCTGTAAGGAGGCTTGCCAGGGCGCCAACTGCGCGGCCACCCCCGACGCCAACGAGTGATAATCCAGCATCGCGGCCACATCAGCAGCCCACATCTGCTCATAATCAGACTCCGCCGCCGCAATCGCCGGCGCGTTCTGCCCGAACAAATTCGACATCACCAACGACACAAACGCATTGCGATTAGCCGCCACCGCCACCGGATGCACCATCGCGCCACGCGCGCCCTCGAACGCACTCACCACCGTCCGAGCCTGACCCGCCGCCCCCTGCGCCTGCACCGCCGCCGCACTCAACCACCCCGCATACGGAGCCGCCGCCGCCGCCATCGCCGCCGACGCCGCACCCTGCCAGGCCTGACCCGCCAGGCCCGACGTCACCGACGAAAACGACGACGCCGCCGACCCCAACTCCGAGGCCAACCCATCCCACGCCGACGCCGCCAACAACATCGGCTCCGAACCGGCACCAGCGAACATCCGCAAAGAATTAATCTCCGGCGGCAACACGAAAAAATTCATCAGCGCCCCTCCTTCACCGGATTATTCCCATCCGCACCCCGGCGCGTTACCACACACCACACGCCACACCTCCCACCGACGGCCCCCGAACAACCCAGCAACCACATAGACGCCTCCAGCAAGCCGACCGCACAACACCCTAGGCCACACCACCGCACAAACCACCGATTTCCACCACAAAGCCTCGTGTCGCTCAGCAGCCGTTAACCCGGCACACCGAGCGCGACAGGCAATCCGCAGATCCGGGCGGCAGGCGCCCTATTTCGGGCCTGCGACCGACCCTGGCCTGACGCTCGGCGAAGCGACCGCCGTCGGCGCTCAGAATGGGTGTGCTCGCTCCGGTTCATGGCTGTCGCGGCGCGGGCTTGAGCAAACCGCTCCCGGTTTGTGACGGACAGACACGGTGGCAGCCGGCAGGCCCTGCGGTGCGCAGTCAGCCGCCCTTGAGGCGCACCGCCAAATAGTCGGCGACGTTGTCCATCGCGATCCGCTCCTGCGTCATCGCGTCGCGCTCGCGCACGGTGACCGCGTTGTCGTCCAGGGAGTCGAAATCCACCGTCACGCAAAACGGGGTACCGATTTCGTCCTGGCGCCGGTAGCGCCGCCCAATGGCCCCGGCGTCGTCGAAGTCGATGTTCCAGCTTTTCCGCAATTCAGTGGCCAAGTCGCGGGCCTTGGGACTCAGGTCGGCGTGCCGCGACAGCGGCAGCACCGCGGCCTTGACCGGCGCCAGCCGCGGGTCCAGCCGAAGCACCGTGCGCTTGTCCATCCCGCCCTTTGCATTGGGGGCTTCGTCCTCGGTGTAGGCATCGATCAAGAAGGCCATGAACGATCGGGTCAGGCCGGCTGCCGGTTCGATGACATACGGCGTATAGCGAGTGTCGGCGACTTGGTCGTAGAAGGACAGGTCGACGCCGGAATGCTTGCTGTGAGTTGACAAGTCGAAGTCGGTTCGGTTGGCTACGCCTTCCAGCTCGCCCCAGGGGTTGCCGACGAAGCCGAACTTGTACTCGATGTCGACGGTGCGGTCGGAGTAGTGCGACAACTTTTCCTTGGGGTGTTCAAACAGCCGGAGGTTCTCCGGATCGATGCCGAGGTCGACATACCACTGCCAGCGGGTGTCGATCCAATACTGATGCCATTCCTTGGCCGTCGCCGGCTCGACGAAGAACTCCATCTCCATTTGCTCGAACTCGCGGGTTCGGAAGATGAAGTTGCCCGGGGTGATCTCGTTGCGGAAGCTCTTGCCGATCTGGCCGATGCCGAAGGGCGGCTTCTTGCGAGCAGTGGTCACCACGTTGGCGAAGTTGACGAAGATGCCCTGCGCCGTCTCGGGGCGCAGGTAGTGCAGCCCCTCCTCGGTCTCGATCGGTCCGAGATAGGTCTTGAGCATCATGTTGAACTCGCGTGGCTCGGTCCACTGGCCGGGCTCGCCAGTCTCCGGGTCGCGAATATCGGCCAGCCCATTGGGCGGCGGCTGCCCGTGTTTGGCTTCGTACGCCTCGATCAGGTGGTCGGCGCGGTAACGCTTGTGGGTGATCAAAGACTCGACCAGGGGGTCATGGAACACCTCGACGTGGCCGGAGGCGACCCACACCTGCCGCGGCAGGATGATCGACGAATCAATTCCCACGACGTCGTCGCGACCGGTGATTACCGAGCGCCACCACTGCCGTTTGATGTTCTCCTTGAGTTCCACCCCCAACGGCCCGTAGTCCCACGCCGATTTTGTGCCGCCGTAGATCTCGCCTGAGGGAAAGACGAAGCCGCGCCGTTTGGCCAGGTTGACTACGGTGTCGATGACGGACGCCACGGGGTAGCGCACCCCCTTCGGAGGATCGGGTACGCGCGGGCCGGCCGGGAGACCGCGCCGCGCAAAACATCAGTCATGGTAGCGATCCCCAGCACGGTCTTTGACATGCGTCATCATGCATGTGACAGTGGAGTCAGCCGTAAGGCATTCCGTATACCGGTACTTCTCGAGGTGATGACTCCGATATGGTGACGTCTTCCTCAACGCCGACGGCCGAAGACGCCGCAACCTCAACGGTTGCCTCCGATCTGGTAAGTGCTCATGAGCACGAGGGCGGCGGGTCAACGCAATATCCTGCGCCGCCGCCGCGGGAGTTGCTCGACGCCGCCGGGGAGCTGTTGCGCGCGCTGGCCGCACCCGTGCGGATCGCCATCGTGTTGCAATTGCGCGAATCCCAGCGCTGCGTGCACGAACTGGTCGACGCACTCGACGTACCACAGCCGCTGGTCAGCCAGCATCTGAAGATCCTCAAGGCGGCAGGCGTCGTCGCCGGCGAGCGGTCCGGCCGCGAAGTGCTCTACCGGCTCGCCGACCATCACCTCGCGCATATCGTCGTCGACGCGGTCGCCCATGCGGGCGAGGACACGCCTTGAGGGAGCGGCGCCAATGACCGGCGCCAGCGCCCGTGCCACCCGCCAGCGAGCGGCGGTTTCGACACTGTTGGAAACCGTCGACGACTTCCGCTCGGCCCAAGAACTGCACGACGAGCTGCGCCGCCGCGGCGAGAACATCGGCCTGACCACCGTCTACCGGACGCTGCAGTCGATGGCAGCGGCGGGAATGGTCGATACGCTGCGCACCGACACCGGTGAAACGGTCTACCGCAGGTGCTCGGAGCACCATCACCACCATCTGGTGTGTCGCAGCTGTGGTTGCACCGTCGAGGTGGGCGACCACGAGGTCGAGGCATGGGCCGCCGAGGTGGCCACTAAGCACGGATTCTCCGACGTCAGCCACACCATCGAGATCTTTGGCACCTGCGGCGACTGCCGTTAGCGCTGACCCGCACCTGCGCGCCGAGTGTGAAGCTGGCCGCACACTCGGCGGTCACTTGGCATGAACTCACGCCACCAGTTCGCGGCGTATGTTGGCGCCCGTATCCAACACCAGCAGGATCATGGTGCGGAGCGCCTCGTCGGTCAGGCCGCCGCCGGGAAAGTTGTATCGCAGCATCACGTCGGCGGTCTTGGCCGCACCCTTACCGGAGTTGCGCTGCACCGCCTTCTCGTTGATCTTCTCGACCAGGGTCACCGTGCCGAGGTTGCAGTCGCGTGCCTGCTTGGCCGCCTGGTCGCTGAGCTTCTTGGTCAGCGGTAAGTCCCACGCCAATATCTGGGTCAGGGACACCAGATCGAGGTCCTCAACGATGTTGACCACCCGCAACGACGCAAACGTGCCGTCGTGGCGCACCGTCAGCGCGCCGTCGGATTCCTCCTCGACGGGCAAGACGTCGCGGAGGATCGATGCCAGCCGCTCCTGCAGGGACGGCACTAGGCGCTCCCGAACCGTCGTTCACGTGCCGCGTATTGCTCGCAGGCGGCCCACAGATCGCGGCGGTCATAGTCGGGCCACAACTTGTCCTGGAATATGTATTCAGCGTAGGCCGCCTGCCACAACATGAAATTGCTCGACCGCTGCTCCCCCGACGTCCGCAGCAGCAGATCCACATCCGGAATATCGGGCCACTGCAGGTGGCGCGCGATCGTCGACTCGGTGATCCGGTCCGGGTTGAGCTTGCCCACCTCCACCAAGCGGGCGATGTCCTTCGCGGCCTCCGCGATCTCGGTGCGGCCACCGTAGTTGACGCAGTAGTTGACGGTGATGACGTCGTTGTTTCTCGTCATGTCCTCAGCGATCGCCAATTCGTTGATGACGCTGCGCCACAGGCGCGGCCGCGACCCCACCCACCGAATCCGGACCCCGAGTGTGTTGAGGTTCACCCGGCGCAGCCGCACGA
The DNA here is from genome assembly GCA_963840045.1 of uncultured Actinomycetota bacterium. GTDB lineage: Bacteria > Actinomycetota > Actinomycetes > Mycobacteriales > Mycobacteriaceae > Mycobacterium. The sequence goes on from CAWIXL010000005.1 coordinate 143,422, forward strand.
CGTCGCGGTTGAAGCCCATCAGAAAGCGAACTTCCTCGGGCGAACGCTTCCAGTTTTCGGTCGAAAAGGCGTACAGACTGAGCCACTTGATCCCGAGTTCGATTGCGCCGCAAACAATGTCAATCACTACCGCCTCGCCCGCCTGGTGACCCTCGGTGCGGGGCATGCCGCGCTGGGTGGCCCAGCGACCATTGCCGTCCATCACGATGGCCACGTGAGCGGGTAGCCGCTCGCGCGGAATCCGCGGCGCGGCGGCTTTCGACGGATGTTGCGGCGGCCGGCTCGGACCGCCGCCCGGAGCTGACGGCAGCGCAGGAAACAGAACAGGCCAGGTCGATTTGTCGGGAAAGGTCGGGTAGTCGTCGGGGGCCGGAGGGAGCTGTGGGAGGCCGCTGGAGCTCAGCTTGCGTTCATTCCTAGCCACAGGCCTTATCCTGCCCGGCGTCCTGCCCGTCCCGAGCAGCGCGCCGATCGGCGATTGTGCGGTCCACCTGATACGTCCGCTCCACCAATGGCAATGTTTTGAGTTGCCGCTCCAGATGCCATTGCAGGTGCGCGGCCACCAATCCGCTGACGTAGTTGCGGTGGGATTGCGGTGCCTGCTGGGCGGTCTCCCAATCGCCGTCGTGCAACGCGGACATCAGTTCCAGCACACCCGGCGGCGGCGTAGTCGAGCCGGCTGGGCGGCAGTGCGTGCATACGCTGCCTCCGGCGGCGATGTGAAATGCCCGATGCGGGCCGGGTGTGGCGCAGCGGGCACACTCGGTCAGCGCCGGCGCCCATCCGGAGGTGCCCATGGCACGCAGCAGATAGGCGTCCAACAGCAGGTCCCGGGACCGGTGTCCATCGGCGACCGCCCGCAGCGCGCTTACCGTGAGCCGGTGTAGAGCCGGGGCGGGTGCCCGCTCCTCACCAGCGAGGCGTTCGGCGGTTTCCAGCATCGCGCACCCGCAGGTGTACCGGCCGTAGTCACGGACGATGTCGGTGGCGAACGCGTCGATCGAGACGACCTGGGTGACGATGTCCAGGTTGCGGCCGGGGTGCAGTTGTGCGTCGATATGCGCGAACGGCTCCAGCCGCGCGCCGAATTTGCTGCGGGTGCGGCGAACACCCTTGGCCACCGCACGAACCAGCCCGTGATCGCGGGTTAGCAGGGTGACAATCCGGTCGGCTTCGCCGAGCTTGTGCTGGCGCAGCACAACAGCCCGGTCTCGATACAGCCGCATCACAACATTTTCGCACCCCACCGCGACATTGCGGGTATGCGCGCCGATAGTCTCGTACCCCGTGGTCGTCGCTTCCAGGTCCGCTTCCGGGTCCGCTGCTGGATCCGGCAGGCAGCGTCTGCCCAGCCTGACTGACCTGCTCTACCAGCTGGCCACCCGCTCGGTGACTTCCCAGGAATTGGTGCAGCGTTCCCTGCGCGCCATCGAGGCGAGCCAGCCCACGTTGAACGCCTTCCGCGTGGTTTTCACCGAGTCCGCGCTGGCCGACGCGACCGAAGCCGACCGGCGGCGCGCCGCCGGCGGTACGGCGCCGCTGCTGGGCATCCCGATCGCGGTGAAAGACGATGTCGACGTTGCTGGAGTGCCCACCGCTTTTGGTACCGAGGGATATGTCCGGCCCGCCACGCAGGACGCCGAGGTCGTTCGCCGTCTGAAAGCGGCCGGCGCGGTGATCGTCGGCAAGACGAACTGCTGCGAACTGGGGCAATGGCCATTCACCAGCGGGCCCGGATTCGGACACACCCGCAACCCGTGGTCGCGGCGGCACACGCCGGGCGGATCGTCGGGCGGTAGCGCCGCCGCGGTGGCGGCGGGTTTGGTCACAGCCGCTATCGGCTCCGATGGAGCGGGCAGCGTCCGGATCCCCGCCGCGTGGACCCACCTGGTGGGCATCAAGCCGCAGCGCGGCCGCATCTCCTCTTGGCCATTACCGGAGTCGTTCAATGGCATCACCGTCAACGGCGTACTGGCCCGGACGGTGGCCGATGCGGCGCTGGTGCTCGACGCCGCCTCGGGCAACGTCGAAGGGGACCGACACAAGCCACCCCAGCTGACGGCGTCCGACTACGTCGGCATCGCGCCCGGGCCGCTGACCATCGCGCTGTCAACCCGGTTCCCTTACACCTTTTTTCGGGCCAAGTTGCATCCCGAAATTCTGGCCGCGACGCAAACCGTCGCTAAGCAGCTCGAGCTGCTCGGCCACAACGTGGTCTCGGGTAACCCCGACTACGGCCTGCGGTTGTCGTGGAACTTTCTCGCCCGGTCCACCGCGGGCCTGGTGGAATGGCAGGAGCGGCTACCCGAGGTCAAATGGGACCGCCGCACCGTGTCAAATTTCCGGACGGGCCATGTGCTGGGGCAGGCGGTGCTGCGCGGCGCGCGCCGCAACGAAGCCGCCGACCAGCGTCAGGTCGGCTCGATCTTCGACATCGTCGACGTGGTGCTGGCACCGACCACCGCGCAACCGCCGCCATTGGCGCGCTCCTTCGACAAGTTGGGCCCGATGGGCACCGATCGCGCCATCATCGCCGCGTGCCCGGTCACTTGGCCGTGGAACGTGCTGGGGTGGCCGTCGATCAACGTGCCGGCGGGATTCACCTCCGACGGCCTGCCGATCGGCGTGCAGCTGATGGGGCCGGCCAACAGCGAGGGCATGCTGATTTCGCTGGCTGCCGAGCTGGAGGCCGTCTGCGGCTGGGCCACCAAGCAGCCAAAAGTGTGGTGGGAGACCGAGAACGAGGCGCCGCAGCAAAGCGGTTAACGCCAGCTTAAAGCGCGCTAAAACCCGAGTCGGCCAAGCTGTTTGGGGTCTTGCTGCCAGTTCTTGGCGACCTTGACGCGCAAGTCGAGATAGATCTTGGTGCCCAGCAGCTTCTCGATTTGGCCGCGAGCGGCGGTACCCACTTCCCGCAGTCGGCCACCGCCCTTGCCGATGACGATTCCCTTCTGGCTGGGGCGTTCGACGTAGAGCACCGCATGCACGTCGGTCAGGTCGTCACGGCCCTCCCGCGGGCTGACCTCGTCGATCACCACCGCCAGCGAGTGCGGCAGCTCGTCGCGCACTCCCTCCAGGGCGGCTTCACGAATGAGCTCGGCCATCAGAACTTCCTCGGGTTCGTCGGTCAGCTCACCGTCGGGGTAGTACGCCGGGCCGACGGGCAGGGCCGCGGCGAGCAGGTCGATCAGCAACTCGACCTGCTCACCGGTCCGTGCCGACACCGGGAAGATCTCGGCCGAGCATGCTAGGTCGCTTAGCAGCTCGCTCGCCGCGACGAGCTGCGCGGCTACCCGTTCCTTGGATACTTTGTCGATCTTGGTGACGATGACGAGCAGTGTCGTCTTGGGGGCGACCGAGCGGATCTGGTCGACGATCCACCGGTCGCCGGGGCCGATCGCCTCGTCGGCGGGGATGCACAGCCCGATGACGTCAACCTCGGTGTAGGTGTCGCGGACCAATTCGTTGAGCCGCTTGCCCAGCAGCGTGCGCGGCCGGTGCAGGCCCGGGGTGTCGACCAGAATGATCTGGAATCTGTCGTTTCGGTGCACGATCCCGCGAATGGTGTGGCGGGTGGTCTGCGGCCTTGTCGAGGTGATCGCCACTTTGGCGCCGACCAGCGCGTTGGTCAGCGTCGACTTGCCGGTGTTCGGCCGGCCGACCAAACACACGAAGCCTGACCGGAATTCGGTCACGTCGACCGCGCACACAGCGGCGTCACAACGATTTTCTGGGGATTCCCGACCAGGTCGGTGATGATTACCATCGCCGTCGGCGCCAGTTCGCGTACCGCGCTGATACCGGGGTCGTCGGCAGACCCGGACACGAGCACGACGGCCTCCAGTGTCGTCGCCCCACTGGACGCGGCCGCGGCCACCGCCGCCTGCAGACCGGTCAGCTGTAGCGCCGACAAGTTCACCGGCGCAGCCGAATAGGTGCGGCCATCGGCGTCGCGCACCGCGGCACCGCTGTCGGCTTCGGCGCGTGCCATCGCGGCGCGCGCCAGCACCACCAGCTTGGCGTCCTCGGCAGCGAGGGACTCAGCCATCGGGTTCGCTCCCCTCAGGATTCGGCCGGGCTCAACAGGACGGTGCCGACGCGTACCCGTCCCCGGTGGTCGGGCCCGCCCTCGGCGTGCAGCCGCAGGCCGTGCGATACCACCTCGGCCCCGGGCAGCGGGACCCTGCCCAGTTCCAGGGCGAGCAGGCCGCCCACCGTGTCGACGTCGAGATCCTCGTCGAATTCCATGCCGTACAACTCGCCGACGTCTTCGATCGGCAGCCGTGCCGAAACCCGGAAGCGCCTGTCGCCCAGGTCTTCTACCGGCGCCGTCTCGGCGTGGTCGTACTCGTCGGCGATCTCGCCGACGATTTCCTCGAGCACGTCCTCGATGCTGACCAGGCCTGCTATCGCCCCGTATTCGTCCACCAGCAGCGCCATGTGGTTGCGGTCGCGCTGCATTTCCCGCAGCAGCATGTCGAGCGGCTTGGAGTCCGGCACGAACACCGTGGGCCGCATCACCTGCACCACGCTGTCCCGGCCGCGATCGTGGGCGGAGAACGTATGCTGGACAAGGTCTTTCAGATACACGACCCCGACGATGTCGTCGACGTTCTCGCCGATCACCGGAATGCGGGAGTGCCCGCTGCGCACCGCCAGAGTCATGGCTTGGTCGACCGATTTGTCACTTTCGATCCAGATCATCTCGGTGCGCGGCACCATCACCTCTCGGGCCGGGGTGTCGCCGAGTTCGAAGACCGACTCGATCATCTTTCGCTCGTCGGCGGCGACGACACCGCGCTGCTGGGCCAGGTCGACGACTTCGCGCAGCTCGATCTCGGATGCGAATGGCCCGTTCCGCAAGCCGCGGCCGGGGGTGAGCGCGTTGCCCACGACCACCAGTAACCGGCTGATCGGCATCAAGAGCCACGAGATCACCTGCAGCGGAAGGGCAGTCGTTAATGAGATGGAGTAGGCGTTCTGACGGCCGAGGGTCCGTGGGCCCACGCCGATGACCACGAAACTGACGACCACCATGATGGCGGCGGCGCCGAACAACCCCCAGGTCAGGCCGAAGTTGTCGTAGAGGAACACCACCAGCAGTACGGTCGCGGTGATCTCGCAGGTGATCCGCAGCAGCACCACGAGGTTGATGTAGCGCGGCCGTTCGCCCATCACCTTGAGCAATGCGCGCGCGCCGGGCCGCTGGTCGCGCACCAACTCCTGCACGCGCGCCAGCGACACCGTGCTGATGGCGGCGTCGATCGCCGCAAAAAGGCCACCCAGTCCGATCAACGCGATCGCGCCGAGCAGCTGATACAAACCGGTCAAGTTCCGAAATGCCTTGACTTAGTCACTGACTCCCCTACGGCGTTTACCTGCGATTTCACGGGCAAGATCGAACATATCAACCTTCGCGATGGCTTGGCGACCGGCCGCCGACCGCTACCACCGCGGAGTTATCGGCCGCTGACCTGGATAGCTTTGACCACCAGCAGCAGCGCTCCGAGGACGAGGTAGCCGCGCAGGGCGATCATGCCGAGCCGGGTGCCGGGCGACCAGGTGACCGGCTCTAGCAGGGTCAGGGGTGGCATCCGCCAGGTGTTGCGGTCAACCCCGCGTGCCGGAAGTTTCGGGGCCGGTGACGCGCGGTTGGCGGCGAGCCATCCAGCGCAACAGCCGGTCCCGCGGCGGCGGCGAGTATGACCAGCGCCACGGACAGGCAACCGGCGACGGCGACGACATCGAGGTGGGGGAACAAGGTGGTGGCCATCAGGATTCCCGACAGCAGCAGCAGGGTGCCGACGATCAGCGCGGCGACCCAGTTGAGCCAGGGCCGATTGATCCAGGGCCCCAACACTTCCCGGTCGTTGCACAGCAGCAGGAGGAACACGCTGGCGCTGGGCAACAGCAGACCGGCAAGGGCCTGCACCGCGGTGGTGATCAATCCGAGCGGGGCGCCGGGGATCAGCACGATGGCCGCGGCCAACACCACCATCGCGGTGTAGGACAGGTAGAACTGTTTGGCGTCGGCGAACCCGCGGTGCAGCGAGTGCTTCATGCCGAACACGTCGCCGAAGGCGTAGCTGGTCGCCAGGGTGACCGCGGCGGCGCCGATGATCGAGGCGTCCATCAGCACGATCGCAAAGAACGAGCCGAGCACCTGGCTGTGTTGGCCGAGCAGGTGTGCGATGGCGCCGGCATCGGTGAATTTGCCGGCGGTGTTGGTGGAGCGCGCCGCCCAGTCGCCGGTCATCAGCAGGGCCGCGGCGCCGACGATCACGACGAAGGCACCCAGTACGGTATCTACGCGTTCATAGCCCATGAACCGGGGCGTGATGCGTTTGTCGACGACGTTGGACTGCTGGAAAAACAGCTGCCAGGGCGCCACAGTGGTGCCGACGATGGCGATGATCAGCAGCACCGCATCCGAGCTCACCCCACCCGAGATGCTGGGCACCACAAACGACTTCGCCGCATGCCCCCACTGCGGGTGCGACATCAGCAGCATCGGGATCTGCAGCAGGGTGATGGCGATGAAGACGAACATGGCCCGCTCCCACCGCCGGAAGCTGCCGGTCGCCATGATCGCGACCAACGCCACCGCCGAGATCGGCACCACAAGGTATTTCGAGATGCCGATGTAGTCGGCGGCCAGGCCGATGCCGATGAATTCGGTGACGATCGTCAGGAAGTTGAGCAGGAACAAGTCGCCGACGGAAAACCAGCCCCAGCCGCGGCCGAAGCGTTCGTTGATCAACCGGGCGTGCCCGACCCCGGTGACCGCGCCGAGCCGGACCACCATTTCCTGGTTGACGATGAGCACCGGCACCAGCAGCAGCAGCACCCACAGCAGCGAGTAGCCGTAGTTCTGTCCGGCCTGGGCGTAGGTGGCCACCCCGCCGGCGTCGTTGTCGCCGACCATCACGATGATCCCGGGGCCGACGATGGCCAGGAGAGTCAGCAGCCGGGTCTTCAACGTGCGGCCGTGCTCGATATCGCCGACACTGATGCGCCCGAACGCGCCCTCGATGTCACCCAGGTGCGCGGAGTCGAGCACCGCGGAGCGTCGCGGCCGAGCCAGCTCCGGCGTCGTCAATCTCGACTGCGGACGGCCCGGGGCCGCTGGTCGGGTCGTCGCCTGCGGTCACGGCGCGTCACCTCCGGGCACGGCCGCGTTGCGGTCGTCACTGGTCGGGGCGATTTCGCGGACCGGGCGCGGAGCGGGTTCGCGCCGGCGCCAGTCTTCGGGGATGGTGGCCTCGAGCACGTCGTCGACGGTGACCACCCCGAGCACGCGGTCCTGCTCGTCGACCACCGGGATTGAGTAGAGGTTGAAGTCGGCCATCAACAGTGCGACATCGGTCAGATCGGCGTCGGCGCTGACCCGAACCGGGTCGGAAACCATCAGTGCCCCAACGCTTTCACTGGGTTCGGCCTGCAACAGCGCGATCACCGACACCGCACCGACGAGACGTTTGTCCTCATCGACAACGTGCATCTTGATCAGCGCCTCGGGCTGTATGGTGCGGGCGGCGGCGATCAACGCGATCGCGGTGCCCGCGGTTGCGTTGACGGCACAGGAGACGAAATCGACGTTCATCAGCCCGCCGGCGCTTTCGGGGTTGAACCCCATCAGGGTGATCACCTTGGTGCGCTGCGCGGCGGGCATCAAGTCCAGCACCCGCCGGCGTCGCGATTGGCGCAGGTCGGCGATCGCGTCAGCGGCATCGTCGGCGCGCATCCGGCCCAGCAACGCGGCGACCTCGTCATCGGGCATGCGATCGAGTAACCGCATGGCCTTGTCAGGGTCGAGTTCTTCGAAGACGTCGGCTTCCAATTCCGGGTCGTCGCGGACCCGGTCGAGGATCTCGCCCCCCTCGGCCTTGTCGGCATCCTCGAGAAGATCGGCAATCTCGGCGGCTTTGAACTCGCCGAACCGGTCCGACACCCGGCGCACGGCATCGGAGTGGGCGTGGCCGATCAGCGGTTCGAATGCCTTCCAGTCGCGCGCCGCGTGCCCGCCCGAGTGCTTGATCAGCCCGAACAACCGTGGCGGGCGGCGAGTGTCCAGCCGGGCAAGCACCCACCCGGCGCCGGTATCTTCCAGCTCGACGTCATAGGCGCGTACCAGCTCCACGGCGGCCACATCGATCAGCCGGTGCCCCAGCACGTCGGCGCGCAGCAGCACCTCACCGTCCCGGCGCTCGAATCCGCGAAGGTCAACCTTGTTCTTGGCCAACACAACTCGGTCCTTGGCGTACTCGGTGATGGATGGGCTGCCGATGAAGACCTGCCGGCCGCCGACCCCGGCCACGATCCCGGTCACCAGCGGATACTCATCGGCGCCGCGCAGCCGCACAATCACGTCCTCGACCCGGCCCACATCCTCGCCGGAGCGAGCCAGCACCGGTGAGCGCAGCAGCTGGGACAGATGTATTTCCGGCAGCCCGTCCGCGTGCTCGGCCGTCGGCCCTGATGTGCTCACGTGTTCCTCCCGCGCCGCGAATCTCGTGGCTCTACCGCTTCAGCGGCCGAATCCTACGCCCCGATCGCGGCCCGTCACCACAACAAACAGGTGAACAGCCGTCGTTTCCGCCGCCCAGTGTGCAGACGGTCCGCGCGCAGCTTGGCTCAGTTGTCGAAATACCTTGACCCATCCAGCAACCGGCGGTCCCGCTCCTCCTGGCGGTCATGCTGGTAGGCCTCGACCTGGTCGGCGACCCACTCTTCGAGCAGCCGGTCCTGCAGGGCGAACATTTCCTTTTCCTCATCCGGCTCGCCGTGGTCATAGCCCAGCAGATGCAGCACACCGTGAATTGTCAGCAGCGCCAACTCATGTCCAAGGCTGTGGCCCGCCGCTATCGCTTGCTGGGCGGCGAATTCCGGGCACAGCACGATGTCGCCCAGCATGGCCGGACCGGGCTCGGGAGCGTCGGGACGGCCACCCGGCTCGAGCTCGTCCATCGGGAAGCTCATCACGTCGGTCGGTCCGGGCAGGTCCATCCAGCGCATGTGCAGGTCGGCCATTGCCGCGCTGTCCAACAGCACCATCGACAGCTCGGCGCCAGGGTTGACGTCCATTTTTGCGATGACAAACCGCGCGACGCTGACCAGTTCCGCTTCGGAGACGTCGATGCCCGACTCGTTGGAGACTTCGATGCTCATGACACCATCATCGACGAGAGCGGGTACCCGATGCGCGCCGAGCCGCCCGATTCATGCCCGAGCCGGGCTCTTCAAACTTGGCGTAGGCGTCGACGATTTCCCCGACCAGCCGATGGCGCACCACGTCCACACTCGTCAGCTCGGCGATGTGGATGTCGTCGACGCTGTCGAGGATGTCGATCGCCGATCGTAGGCCGGACCTGGCGCCGCCCGGCAGGTCGACCTGGGTGATATCGCCGGTGACGACGATCTTCGACCCGAAGCCGAGTCGGGTCAGGAACATCTTCATCTGCTCGGCGGTGGTGTTCTGCGCCTCGTCGAGCACGATGAACGCGTCATTAAGGGTGTTGTGCGTGAGCAGGAAACCTTCGGTGACATACAGCGAATCCGCGGCTGCAACCCGAATGCACACAGCCTCCTCGGTGCCGGCGGACTCGATCTCATCGATGAAGCGCATCGGCCGACCGCCGACCGTCTCGTCGTACTTCTCGGCCTTGCGGGCGAGCCGGAACGGCACGATCCCTGCCGGCAAACGGATGTCGAGGACATGCGCGTCGGATCGGTGGTGCACGGCTCGACCGCGCGCTAATCCTGGTTTCCGACCTGCCGCCGCCCTGGTGCGCGTGTACACGACCCCGCCGAGGGACTGGACGAGGAAAGCCATGTCGTCTCGCAGCTGGTCCGAGACCGTGGTGAATTGGATGCGGCATGTCCGTCCCGCCTGACTCACCGGACCACCATCGGAGTCAAGAAGGCCCTGCAGAAGGGCCAGCCGCGCATCGGGCGAATTGAGCAGGTAGTCCACGGGGATGAATTTCCGATAGTCGCGAAGCTCGGCGTCGATTATTACCCGTGAGACACCCGTCCCCAAGCAGCAGACCTAGCGCGTACGGGTCGAGGGGAACCGGCCGACTTTCGAAGCTCACCGGCGCACTCAATAGAGGCAACTCGAAGCGGTGATAGTGCGCCGCGCGCAGGTTGCCGATCATCTGCTTGGTCTGCAGGACCCGCGGCAGTTTGCCGCGACGCCGATCAGCACGGGTGTAGACGGACCAGAGATGATCACCCGACGCGAGCGTCGATGACCCGTCCTGAGAAGAGACCCGGTAAATCTCCTTAAAGCCTTGCGGATAGACACCCAGAACTTGCGTTGGACACCCATCCGAGCCGATCACAAAATCCCCGAGCTTCAGCTCACCGATCGGTCGAAACCCTTTGGGGGTCAACACTTTGGTCGACACCGGCTGAGCCCTGCCCCGCATATACGCCAGGGGTGCCACTTCAATTATCCCGGCGGACATCAGCTTTGGGATCAGCTCGGCGTCCATCATGTCGTACAGCGCGTCATACAGCGGCCGCAGATAGGGATCGATTTTCTCGCTCAGCGTGCCCGGCAGAAAGCCAAGGCGCTCACCGGCTTCCACCGCTGGGCGGGTCAAGATGATGCGCGCGACCTGTTTGGTCTGCAGTGCGTTGACCGCCTTGGCCATGGCCAGATACGTCTTACCGGTACCGGCCGGGCCGACCCCGAAGACGATGGTGTTGGCGTCGATGGCGTCGACGTAGCGCTTCTGGTTGAGCGTCTTGGGCCGGATCGTCTTACCGCGGCGCGACAAGATGTCCAGCGTGAGGACTTCGGCCGGTGACTCGTTGCCGGTGCCGACCAACATGGCGACGCTGTGGCGCACCACCTCGGGCGTCAACGGCTGGCCGCTGGCCACTATCGCGACCAGCTCGGAGATCGCCCGCTCGGCGAGCGCGACATCGGCCGGCTCACCCGAGAGAGTGACGGCATTGCCCCGCACATGCAGATCGGCACTGAGGGTGCGTTCCAGGGCGCGCAGATTTTCATCCGCCGAACCCAGCAAGCCCACCACGAGATCGGGCGGAACCTCGATGCTGCTGCGAACCTGAGCGTCGGCCTGCCGGGCTCCAGCTGCGTCGGTAGCGCGGGTCTCGCGGGGCGTCACGTGATTGCCAAGACCTTCGGGTGCCTGCTTTCTGGAGATTCTGACGCGGGACTCTTGAGCTGCCAGTCTACCGCCGGTCAGGACGGCGTCCCAATGATTCGACGCCCGCGAGCAGGATGTCGAGCCCCCGTTCGAAGTCGGCCGCGGCCGTCGATTGCCGGCTGACTTGCGCGAGGGCGGCGACGTGCGGATGCTCGGCGCCGGCCAGCCCACCGATCCGCTCCGCCACGGCGATCTGCTCTTTCTCGCGCTCAGTGCCGGGCGGTGGCCCGGGCAATTCCACCTGGACGCTACCCATGACCAGGCCCAGCACGGCGCGGAAGGCGGCCAGCAGGTCGGCGTCGGCGAGCCCGGCGCGCTTGAGTGCTGCGATCAACCAGTCCGCGGCCCGATAGCTCGAAGCCGAGACGGTGCGGCGGGTCAGCACCAGCGGGACGGCATTGGGATGCCGCCGCATCGTCTCCCACATCGCCGACGCGATCGCGCGTACATCTTCGCGCCAATTATCGGACAGCGCAGGAAGTTTGACATCAGAGATGACGGCTTCGGTCACCAGCCCTTCGAGTTCGGCGCGGTCCTTGACGTAGTTGTAGAGCGTCATAGGACCGGTGCCCAGAGCCGCCGCCAGCGATCGCATGCTCAGTCCGCTCAGGCCATCACGGTCGACGATGTCAAGCGCGGTCGCGGCGATGTCGGAAACCGTGAAGCGTGCCCGCACGACGTTCCTCTCGTTCGGTTGACACGTACATCGTACGTAAGATACAACACGTACAGCGTACGTATTAGGTAACTATTGGAGGACCCGCATGGCCGACACGATCACCACCGCATTCACCTCGCATGGCACCCGCTGCACCGCCTGGCTGACCCGACCGCCCACACCGGGACCGCACCCGGTGGTCGTGCTCGCGCACGGGCTGGGCGCCAACCACACCATGTCTCTGTCCCGCTATGAGCAGCACTTCGCGGGGGCGGGCTTCGCCACCCTCGCCTTCGACTACCGGCATCTGGGCGCCTCCGACGGCAGCCCGCGGCAACGGCTCAGCCTGCGCCGGCATCGCCAGGACATCGTGTCGGCGCTGGAATTCGTCGGTCGGTTATCCGAAATCGACGCCGGCCGCGTCGCGTTGTGGGGCACCAGCCTCGGCGCTATGCACGTCTTGCGAGTGGCCGCGCGACGACGAGATCTCGCCGCGGTAGTGGTGCAGTGCCCCATCGTCGACGGCCCGGCGGCGTTACGCCGGCTGGGGCTGGGGCCGACACTGCGAGTCGGGCCGGCGATGGTCGAGGACGCCGTTCGCGCCGCCCTCGGGCGCGAGCGGCGATACATCCCGATCGTCGGGCCGCCGGGCAGTCTGGCGGCGGTCACAGTTGCCGGCGCGGAGGAAGGCTGGAACTCCACTGTCGATCCCGGCGGGTCGTTCGATAACCGCGTCGCCGCGGCGAGTGTCGTCGGGATCGCCGTTACGAGCGCCAAACGTGCGGCCCGGCGGATCGCGGCACCGCTACTGGTCTGCGTATCGCGGCGGGAGACGTTGATGGATCCGCGCCATGCCGAAGATGTCGCGCGCCGCGCACCCCGGGGCGTCGCACGGCACTACGAAGGCGACCATTTCGCGATTTACCATCCGCCGCTGCTTGCCGACCTGCTGGCCGACCAGACGGAGTTCCTGCGGTTGCATCTGCATGTCCGAGGCATTCATGCCGCATAACCTGCTGCACGACAACGACATCCGCTTCGTCGAGTTCGCACGCGGGTTGGCCGGGTCCGACTGGTCGCAACCAAGCCTGTGCACCGAGTGGAGCAACCACGAGGTGCTGGCACACCTTGTCCTGGGATACCGGGCGTCGCCCGCGGCGCTGGCCCTCGGCATCGCCAGGCATCGCGGGTCGTTCGATCGCGCCAACACGGCCCTGGCCGCCGACCTCGCGCAGCGCCACAGCCCCGCCGAGTTGATCGAAGAATTCGCCGCGTTGATCGACCATCCGCGCGGCATCGGCCGGGTATTTCCCCGGCGATTGCTGTTGGGTGATCACGTTGTTCACGAACTCGACATCGTGTTGGCGCTTGGCAGGCGGCCTGCCGTCGAGGCCAGAGCTCTGGTCGCCGTGCTGAACACCCAAATACGCGTTCCGAATCCGTTCGTACCGGCGGCCGCATGGGCACGCGGACTGAATCTGCTTGCCACCGATGCGGATTGGGCCCACGGCAGCGGCGGGTGGCACGTGGCCGGCGAGGCGGCGCGGCTGGCGTCGGTGCTGGCCGGACGTCCGCGGGCGCTGGATCAGCTCAGCGGCAACGGTGTCGACAAGTTGCGGGCGCGGATCTCAGCTCCCTAGCAGCGTATTTGGCGGCAGGTCCTTATCGAGCACCTTGCGCGCCTGCTCAGCGCCGGTGACCGGCAGCAGCGTATCGTCCAGCAGTCCAACCTGCACCAGCGCCGAGGCCTGATCCCAGTAGATGCGTTCGTAGGCGACCTTTGGTGTCTCGGGGACCCCCTCGAACCCCATCACGACCACAACCGGCAGCAAGACCGCGCGCCCGGTAGGCGCCACTCCGGGCAGGAACGTCGGCATCGGGATGTCGTGCGTGAACGACATGATCATCTCGTCGACGACGCGGTCGGTGCCAACGGTGCGACAGACCGGGATGATTTCGGTGTCGGCGGGCCAGTGCCCGACGAAGTACTTGGCGTAAAAGTCGGCGACCCCGTCGGCGCCGACCCCGCCCATCATGGTGGGCACATGGTTGACGAAGGGGTCGGCAGTCATCGTCCTCATAGTCGCGGTGACGTCCTGCGCGACAAACTCGTGGGCGACATGTTCGTCGAAAATCGCACTCAGATCGGGGCTGCTACTCATTCGGAAGGCTCCCTTCGACACCGTCGAGTTGATCCCACCGCCCAGTAAGCACACCCAGCGCGCCTAACGCAACCGCGGCCGCGGTCGACGTGCGCAACACGGTCGGGCCAAGCCGAACCGCGACGGCGCCCGCCTCGGTCAGCGCGGCTATCTCGTCCGGCGCGATACCACCTTCCGGACCGACGAGCAACATCAGCGAATCGGCCTGTCCCACAGCTACATCCGCGAGCCGCTCGGTGGCCGATTCGTGCAACGCCAGCACCGTTGCGCCGGCGGCTACCTCATCACGGACCCGCGCGACCAACGCCGCAGTGGGTAGCACGCCGTCGACGGGCGGGATGTGCGCCCGGCGGGATTGCCGGGCCGCCGACCGGGCCACCGCGCGCCACCGCCGCAGACCCTTGTCGGCCCGGGCACCGTTCCAGTTGGCCACACAGCGGGCCGCCTGCCATGCCACGAACCCGTCGGCACCCGCTTCGGTGGCCAACTCGATCGCCAACTCCGAGCGCTCGGACTTGGGCAGCGCCTGCACCACCGTCACCGGCGGGCGCCCCGGCGGGACGCTCCAGCGCCCCAGCAACCGGGCCGCCAGCCCGTCGCGTCCGGCCCGCTCGACCACGCACCGGGCCAGGCCGCCGGCGCCGTCGCCGAGGACCAGCTCCTCGCCGGGACGGATCCGCCGCACCGTGGCAGCGTGAAACCCTTCGTCGCCGCCGACGAAGGCCAGCGCGCCGGTGTCCGGCAGCGCGTCGATGTAGAACAGCGTCGCCACCATTTGCCGGGACCCTCAAAACCCGTAAAAGCTGCGCTAGCGCCCGGTGAAGGTCTCGCGTAGCCGGCCGAACAATCCGCTGCCGCCGGCATGCGTGGAGCGCACCTCCGCCACGTCGCGGCTGCGGCGGTTCTTCAGCTCGTGCAGCAGTTGGGTGTCATGGTGGTCCAGCCGGGTGGGTACGACGACCTCGACGTGCACATGCAGGTTCCCCCGCGTGGCACCCCGCAGCAGCGGCATCCCGTGGCCACGCAGCATGATGACCGAACCCGGTTGCGTGCCAGGCGGAATGCTGATGTCGCTCATTCCATCCACGATGGCGTCCACGGTGATCGTGGTGCCCAGCGCCGCGTCAACCATCGGCACCGAAACCGTGCAGTGCAGGTCGTCGCCGTCGCGCACGAAGATGTCGTGGGCCTGCTCGTGCACCTCGACGTACAAGTCACCCGCCGGGCCGCCGCCGGGCCCGACCTCGCCCTGCGAGGCGAGCCGGACCCGCATCCCGTCGCCGACGCCGGCGGGAATCTTGACGCTGATCTCCCGGCGAGCCCGCACCCGCCCGTCACCCATGCACTGGTGGCACGGATCGGGGATAACCACCCCGACACCGCGGCAGGTGGGGCACGGCCGCGAGGTCATCATCTGACCCAACAGCGAACGCTGCACGGTCTGCACTTCCCCGCGACCGCCGCAGGTGTCGCACGGTATCGGCGCGGAATCGCCGTGTGTGCCCTTGCCCTGGCACCGATCGCACAACACCGCGGTGTCGACCGTGACCTGCTTGGTGACACCCGTCGCGCACTCTTCGAGATCCAGCCGCATCCGCAACAGCGAGTCCGAACCCGGCCGGACCCGGCCGATGGGACCGCGTGATGCCGAAGCGGTACCGAAGCCGCCGCCGCCGAAACCGCCGCCGAAGAAGGCCTCGAATACGTCGCCCAGGCCGCCGAAGCCGCCGAACCCGCCGGCTGACGCCCCAGCGCTGGCCAGCGGATCCCCGCCCAAGTCGACGATGCGCCGCTTTTCCGGGTCGCTCAGCACCTCGTAGGCGGCGCTGATCTCCTTGAATTGCGCCTGCGCGGCCTCATCGGGATTGACATCGGGATGTAGCTCGCGCGCGAGCTTGCGATACGCGCGCTTGATGTCCGCATCGCTGGCGTTTCTGCTCACGCCGAGCAGCCCGTAGTAGTCGCGTGCCACGCCTGACCTTTCTTGTGCCGCTTATGCGGCTGTCCACAAATTGTGCAGCAAGTGCGTCATCATCGCGCACCCAGCACTTCGCCGATATAGAGAGCAACCGCGGCGACACTCGCCATAGTTCCCGGATAGTCCATCCGCGTCGGCCCGACCACGCCCATACCGCCGTATACGGTATCGACCGTTCCATAGGCGGTAGACACCATCGAGGTGCCCATCATCTGCTCGGCTGCCGTCTCATGACCGATCCGCACCGTCACTTTGCCGGCCTCCTGCTGGGCCGCCAGCAGCCGCAGCACCACGACCTGTTCCTCGAGCGCCTCCAGGATCGACCGCAGCGAACCACCGAAGTCGGCGGCGTTGCGGGTCAGGTTGGCGGTCCCGCCCATCAGCAGGCGTTCCTCGGTGTGCTCTACCAGCGACTCCAGCAGAACCGTCGCCGCGCGGCCGACGGCGTCGCCCAACCCGCCGGCACCGCGCAGGTTTCCCGCGAGGTCGGCGACGGCGACCGAGGCCGCCGCGAGCTTCTTGCCCTCCAGCGCCTGGCAGAGCATCTCGCGCAGCTGAGACAACTGGTGATCGTCGATTACATCGCCGAGTTCGACGATGCGTTGATCCACCCGGCCGGACTCGGTGATGACCACCATCAACAGGCGGGCCGGTGTGAGTGCGATCACTTCCAGATGACGAACGGTCGACGTCGACAATGTGGGGTACTGCACAACGGCGACCTGGCGGGTGAGCTGGGCCAGCAGCCGTACCGCACGGCGCAGCACGTCGTCGAGGTCGACACCGGACTCCAAGAAGCTTTGGATCGCCCGCCGCTCGGCCGATGACATCGGCTTGACGTCGTCGAGGCGGTCGACGAATTCGCGGTAGCCCTTCTCCGTGGGAACCCGTCCCGAGCTCGTGTGGGGCTGGGCGATGTACCCCTCGGCCTCCAGTACGGCCATGTCGTTGCGGATGGTGGCGCTGGACACGCCGAGGTTGTGACGGTCCACCAGGGACTTCGAACCGATCGGTTCCTTGGTGGCGACGAAGTCGGCGACGATGGCGCGCAGCACCTCAAAGCGGCGGTCGTCGGCGCTTCCCATCGATTGTCACCTCCTGGATCGCTGTCATTTTACGGTCTCGAAAGCGTTTAACCTCATCGGCAGCCGTCTAACGTCGCGGAGCTCGGGCTATTTAGCCGCGGTCAATTTCCGGCTAGCCTGTCCAGCATGATTTCGTCAGGCCGCAGCAACAAGTCGGAAAAGGTCTGCGAATGATCTTCAAGGGCGTGCGGGACGGCAAACCGTACCCCGAACACGGGCTGACCTACAAAGACTGGTCCCGGATACCGCCGCAGCAGATCCGGCTCGACGAATTGGTCACCACCACCACAGTGCTCGCGCTGGACCGCTTGCTCTCGGAAGATTCCACCTTCTACGGCGACCTTTTCCCGCACGCGGTGAAGTGGCGGGGCGTCACCTACCTCGAGGACGGCCTGCACCGGGCCGTGCAGGCCGCGCTGCGCAATCGCACCGTGTTCCATGCACGGGTGTTCGACATGGACGTTCCGCTGGGCGAGCAGACCTAGCGCCTTTTGGGGCTCGGTCACGTTTGGGTGCCACCGGGTGTCGACTCAGTAAGGGGACCACCCAAGCTGCAACCCGACTTTCCGGAGGACGCCATGCCTCGACTCGTTGGAGTCTCGGACCGCGACGCCAGTCTGAGCGCCAAAATCGCCTTCTTCTTCACCAAGCGGAAGCTGGCCAAGATGACCGGACTGGAAACCGCCGCGATGCTCGAACCGCTGCGCATGTACGCGCACATCCCCAGGCTGCTCAACGCCTACGGCAGGCTGGAACAGGCCGAGTCGAAGCTGAATGTGCTCAGTCCGCGGCACCGCGCGCTCGCCGAGCTGAAATCGGCGACGACGGTGCGCTGCGAGTACTGCATCGACCTCGGTTCGCAGATCGCCCGCGAATGGGGCATCACCGACGAAGAGCTGCTCGCGATGGCCGATTATCAGAACGCGTCGTGCTTCTCCGAGGTGGAAAAGCTGATCCTGGGGTACGCCACCGCGATCAGCCGCACGCCGGTCGAGGTGAGCGACGAGCTTTTCGACGCGCTACGCGCCCACTTCGACACCGCGGCACTCGTCGGGCTCACCCACATCATCACGTTGGGCAACCTTCGTGGCCGTTTCAACGTGGCACTCGACATCGGGTCGTCGGGGTTCTCCGAGAGCAGAGTGTGCGCCCTGCCCGACCGCGGCTCATGACTGCCCGCGAAACCGGCGAGCCGACGCTAACGGAGCGCTTCCAGGCGGCCCGGCCCCAACTCGGCGCCGTCGCCTACCGGATGCTGGGTTCGGTCGACGACGCCGAGGACGCGGTGCAGGAAGCGTGGCTGCGGCTGAACCGCAGCGGCGCCCGGGCCGACGGAATCGACAACCTCGACGCGTGGCTGACCACCGTGGTCGCCCGGATCTGCCTGAACACCTTGCGCGAACGCCGCACCCACCATCGGGAAGAGCTGGCCGCGCAGATCTGCCGGATCCGATCGTGGACGCCGAAGGCGAATTCGACCCCGAACACCGGGCGATGCTGGCCGACGCGGTGGGCCTGGCGCTGTTCGTGGTGCTGGACACGTTGTCGCCGGCAGAACGGCTGGCGTTCGTCCTGCACGATGTCTTTGCGGTGCCGTTCGACCAGATCGCACCCATCGTCGACCGGTCGCTGGAGGCGACCCGCAAGCTGGCCAGCCGTGCCCGCCGGCGTATCCGGGAGGCGGACCCGGTTCCAGATGGCGACGTCGCGACCCAGCGCGAAGCTGTCGACGCGTTCTTCGCGGCCGGGCGCGCCGGCGACTTCGACCGACTGGTGTCGGTGCTGGATCCCGACGTGGTGTTGCGCGGCGACTTCGGACCACCCGCCGCCGGCTTCCGCGCCGAGGGGGCGTCCCAGGTCGCCAAGCTGGCGCGCAGCTACGCCGGCCCCGAGCGCGAGGTGCGCGCCGCGACGATCAACGGCGCCGCCGGCGCGGTCATCTTCGTCGCCGGCCGGGCAACCGCGATCATGGCGTTCGTGGTGCGTGACGGGCGGATCGCGGCGATCGACGTGCTGGCCGACCCCGAGCGCATCGCGCGCATCGACCTGCGCGCGGTGACCGGCTAGCCGGTCGCCGCCTGGATCAGACCGATCGCGGAGTCGTGCTGCAGCACCCAGTTGCCGCCCTGGTCGATGAATTCGAGGTGCTTGATGACTGGCCCGGCGAACTTCGGACCCGAGATGGCTACGTCGGCCTGAGCCGCATTCGGACCGGCCGGCGCGATATTGGTCACATTGAACGTCTCGGGAAACTTCCCGTCTCGGTAGGCCTTCCTCAGGTCGTGGTCAGCGGCATGGCCCTCGTCGGGAGTGATGCCGTTTTCGACCAAACCCGTCTTGGTCGTGTAGGACGTGCCGGGATCAGTCACCTGGTTGCACAGGCCGGCCAGCTGCTGAGGGGACGGCAATTGCCCCGGGGGGTCCAGCGGCGCGGGCGCGCCGACCGCGGCCAGCTGCACCTGGACCGGGCTGGCCGGAACGAACCCGACAGACGTCACGCCGATGGCGGCGGCTCCAATGGCCCCCACGGCCGCTGTTCCGGTGGCAATCGATTTCATGGTTTTCACGATCAAGTTTCCCCTTCAGTTAGCACCGGCCATCATTGTGATTACTGCGCCCGTGCTGCGGTTGTGCACTTCTTTCGTAGTGCAGCCGGGTTACTTTACAGACAAACCAGGCACCAATGCCTCCGCGTGTCTGTGGACTGGCTGTGTAGGAGTCTAAAATTCGGAATCGCATTCGACAATGGAGGGGGCTTCGGATTGCCCGCCACGACTGGGCCGGACGAAACGAGAGACCCGGACGAAAACAGATACGCATTCCGCGCCGGCGTCACCTGCGTCACGACACCGGCGGGAGCCGTGCTGCTGAATCCTCCGCGCAATGAGAAGCTGACCCGACTGGCACCGAGTCAGCTGCGGGCCCTCAAGACCTTAAACCTCGGTCCGGCAACCGTTTCCGAGCTGACGGGCCCCGCCCAGCCGTCTGGCACGGACGAGGTCGGCGGGCTCATTGATCGACTCGCCGCCGGCGGCTGGCTAACGATCACGGTGCGCGACGGCGGGCAGGACCGGTACACCATCCTGCCGTTCAGTCAACCCCCACCGCGGCCGGACCCGTCGTCGTCGCAATCGGACGCGTTATCGAAATTCGCCGTAGTGCACCGTGATTCAGAGGGCTTTGTGCTCGAGCATCCGCTGGCGTGGTGCGATGTGCGCATCCATGACGCACGTCTGCTCGTGCTGCTCGACGGGCCGGCAACGCCGGGCCCCGATATGCCGGCGGCCGTCGCCTCGCAGTTCACCGAGGACCTGCGCTGGTGCGGGATGCTCGTTCCACCCGGCGACGAGGACGGTGGCTTTGACACCCGGAGCTGGAGCGCGCCGGACCTGTGGTTTCACCGTCGCAGCACGCTGGGTGAGCGCACCGTTACCTGGGAGCATTTCGGACCGACCAAGTGGGCGAAGGGCCGATTCCCGCAACCCCCGGCGCGCCGCACGAACTATCCGGGCGAACCGGTCGCGCTGCCCGTCCCCGATCTCGCGGCCGACCGCAGTCAAGGACCGACGCTGACGGCCGTCCTCGAAGATCGGGTCTCGACAAGGACCTTCGACGATGCCCGGCCGATCGCCATCGAACAACTGGCCGAGCTGCTGTACCGCACAGCGCGGACGCGCAGCACCCAGCCGGTCGGCGAGGGCGAGGAACTGCTGTCCCGCCCGTATCCTTCCGGCGGTGGCATCTATGAACTCGAGCTCTACCCCGTGGTGCGCAATGTCGCCGGACTGGCGCCCGGCATGTACCACTACGACTCGTTTGATCACGTGCTGCGTCCGGTGGCCGCCGCGGAGTCGCGGGCCGTGTCCCAGCTACTCAAGCCGGCAGCGGCAACGCTGACCGGAGGTGCCGAACCGCAACTGCTCCTCGTCATGGCGGCGCGCTGTGGCCGCATCATGTGGACCTACGAGCAGATCGGCTACGCCGCCATTCTCAAGGATGTCGGGGTGCTGATGCAGACGATCTACCTGGCCGCCACCGCGATGGGCCTGGGCGCGTGCGCGCAAGGATTCGGTGACACCGCCGCTTTCGTCGCGGCCACCGGAGTCGATGAACTCCAGGAGTGCAGCGTCGGCAGCATCATCGTCGGCTCCGCTCCGCCGCAAGCTGATCAAGCAGGCCGGTTACCCTTCGGCGAGAACTTCTCGGTCGGTCAACGCCGCGACGTCGAGGTAATGGCGTGCGATGACGGCCAGCCGCTGCGGCGTGCCACGCTGCGCTTCCCGGCTTTCCAGGCGTTCGGCGAAACCGGCCACGGTTCGGGTGGCGAACAGATCTCCGACCAACGCATGATCGATTTCCAGCCAGTCGCGTACCCGCGCGATCACGGTGGTCGCCAACACCGAATCGCCACCCTGGGCGAAGAAATCGTCGTGCACACCGATCAAATCCCGGCCCAGCACCTCGGCGACGATTGCCGCGAGCGCGGCCTCCACGTCATTGCGCGGGGCACCGTCTGCGGCACTGGAGGCTTCGGGGGCATCGGGTTCCAATAGCGCGGCGACGGCGCGGCGGTCCAGTTTGCCGTTCGCGGTCAGCGGGATCTGCCGGAAAAACACGGCGCGAGTGGGAACCATGTAGCTCGGCAGCAGATTTGCGACTGCCGTCCTGATGTCGCCGACCTCGTCCGGATCGCCGGCGATGGCGGCAACCAGTTTTGGTGCGCCGGCATCGACGACAGCCGCGACGGCGTGACGTACTCCCGGCAACGTACGAAGCGCGCTTTCGACTTCGCCGAGTTCGACCCGGTATCCGCGGATCTGCACCTGATGGTCTGTGCGGCCGAGGAATTCGATGGTGCCGTCGGGCCAGTATCTGGCCATGTCACCGGTCTTGTACCAGCGAATACCGTCGTGCTCGACGAAGCGCTGCGCGGTACGTTCGGGGTCATTGCGATATCCCGCAGCGACGTTCGCGCCACCGACCCAGAGTTCGCCGGGCACCCAGTCGAGGCAATCGCGGCCCGACGGCGAAACCACCCGGCAGCGGACGTTGCGTAAGGGAACACCGAATGGCACGGTCGCCCAGTGCGCCGGTGGTTCGCCGACCACTTCGCAGATGGTGTTGTGGATGGCGGTCTCGGTGGCACCCCCGAGACCGGAGAACCGGCTCGCCGGCACCTGCCTGGCCAGCCTGCGCGCCAAGTCAGCACCCACCCAGTCGCCGCCGAGGGTGACGGCTCGCAACGAGTCCCCCAGCCGGTCGCCACCGAGTTCCAAGATCATGTCGAGCATGCTCGGCACGCAATTCAGGATCGAAACCCTGTGTCGGCGCAGCAATTCCACCCAGGTGGTGGCATCGGCTTTCTGCCGGGCATCGATCGCGACCAGGGAGCCACCCGCGGAGAACATGCCGAAGATGTCGTAGACCGACGCATCGAACTCAAGTGCGGACAACGCCAGCACCCGGTCGGTGCTGCCAACCCCGAACCAGTCGTTGACGGCGTCGATCGTGTTCATCGCCGCGCGGTGCGGTACGTCGACGCCCTTGGGCAGACCCGTCGAGCCGGACGTGAAGATCACGTAAGCGATCTCGCCGGTATCGGGAAGAACCGGTGCCCGCAGCGGCTGCGGATAATTACGCGCCGCATCGATGGATAGGCAGGTAATTGCTTCTCCCGATTCCAAACCGATTTTCCCGCCCTCGACCGTCAGCGCCGCGGCGATGTCGGCGGTCTGCAGAATCTTGGCGCGCCGCGCATCCGGCTGATCGCATCCGATCGGCACATATGTTGCCCCGGCGGCAAGTACTCCGAGCACGGCCAGAACTTGGTCCCGCCCCTTGGGCAACTGGACGGCGACCGGGTCGCCGGTCTGTACCCCGTTGGCGCGCAGCGCCGCTGCGACGCTCAGCGCGCACTCGGCCAGTTGCCGGTAGCTCCAAACGTTCTCGGCGGCTCCGATATCCGAGATCATCTCTGACTGGGGTGTCCCACACCACGGCCGGCGCTTCCGGGTTGGCCGCGGCATGCTCGAAAAAGCCCTGGTGCAGGCACCGCCCGCTGACCGGGCCGTCGGTTGCGTTGATCGCCGCGCGAACCGCCGCCTGGGCGCTGGGCAACTGCACCACCGCTCCCGCTTCCCAGCCCGCATCGCCTTCGGCAAGCCGATCGACCGCGTGGGTAAACGTGGCGAACATGGCCTCGATCACGCCCGGTGGAAACGCCGTCTCGCGCACATCCCAGTTGACCAGCAGGCCGCCCCGCAGCTCGGTCACCTGGGCATCCAGCAACACCTGTGGTCCCTGGGAGATGATCCACACCGGCTCACCAAAGGTTTGGATGACGTGGTCGGCGAACAGTTCACCGAGGTCCAGCGCACTGGTGAAGACGACCGGCGCCAGCACCGGCTCACCCCGGTGCCTGCCCAGATCGCGCAGTACCTCGAGCCCGGAATAGCCCGCGTGTGAACCGCTTTCGTACATGTTGTGCTGAATCGCGTGGGCTCGGTCGATAACCGAGACGTCTTCGGTGACGTCGACCTCGAGCATGATCGATGAGGTGAAATCGCCGATGACGCGGTCGATGTCAGGGTGCACCGATTCTCGGTGAAACAGTGGAACATTCAACAGGAACCGGCTTTGCGCCGACCAGCCGCCGATGGTGTCGGCGAAGACCGCAGCCAGCGCCATGGCCGGCGTGACCCCGCGTTGATGGCCGCCGGCGACCAGCCTCTGCTTGGCTTCCGGCGCCAGCCAGTGGTGGTGGCGGACGGTGCGGTGCGGTGCCCCGCGGTCGCCGACCGGGACGGTCGGGAGCCCGGGCGCGCCGGGCATTTCGGGCAACCGCTGGTGCCACCAGTACCGGTCTCGCTCATGCGCCACGTCGGCCTCTTGGTCGGCCAGGCGTTGGGCGCGATAGCGCCGGTAGCTGTAACCGGGCGCCGGCAGCGTCGTCCCTCGGTACAGCTGCGCCAGTTCCGACACCAGGACCCGGTAGCTCATCGCGTCGCCCGCCAGCATGTCGATGTCCAGGTGCAACCGGCTGCGAGTTCCGCCGGGACCCTCGTCGCACAGCGTAAGTGCGATATCGATGACCTGACCGTCTTCAATCGCCAACTGCTGGTGGGTTTTACGGTCGCGCATTTCCGCGAGTGCGGAGTCGACCGCCTCGGGAGTTTGTCCACGCAGATCGACGACGGCGAAAACCGGCCTGCCCGGCCTGGGCATTGTTTGCTGAGTGCCGTCCGGGAGGAATCGGGTGCGCAGCATCGGATGTGCCGTGACGAGGTCGGACACCGCACGTTGCAGGCGCCTGGGATTCACACCCTTGCCGTCGAATTCGACGTAGAGATGGGCTGCGACGCCGCCAAGCTGCTGCTCATCGGATCGGCCTATCCAGTACGCGTGCTGCATGGGGGCCAATGGGAACGGCGTACCGTCGTCCCGCGGGTCGTCAGGCACGCCAGCGGATTGCGCTTCGAGTGGCTTTGCCGCGCTTGCTATCCCGGCTGACTCGGCTGCCTCGGAGGCAGATGGCGGCTCGGCTGCAGATAGCAGAGCGTGCCACGAATCAACCGTGGGACTTGCCGCGAGTTCGGCAAACGTGACGCTGGACCCGCGTTTGCGCCAACCTCCGGCCAGCGCCATCATGCGGATCGAGTTCAAGCCCATCTGGATGAGGTCATCGTGATCTGCGAGATCGGTAGCCAAGCAACCGAGTTCGGCCGCGACCGTGGCCCTGATCTGGTCCCTGCCGATTGCCCGAGCGCCGTCGCCCATGCCCGTCCCCTCCATCTCGATCCATCCGCCACCTAGCCGCCGGCGAGCACAGCGATGCCCCGCTGCCAGAACTGCGTAAGAAGGTCGATATCGGACTGCTGGAACAGGGCATCGCACCAGCGCCAGTTGGTGATCAGTTGCGGACCCTCGGGCGTAGCACCGACAAGCACGCTGATGTTCAGGGCAAAGCGCAGTGGCAGATCTGGCTCGGGGTCGATCGGCAGCGCGTCGAGATGAGGTCCGGTCAGTAGTGACAAAGGTTGATCCGTGGGCTGATCCGTGGCACCGCTGAGGTCCAGCCGACCCAGATAGCCGAACTGGATCTGCGGTTCGGCGGCGCCCTGCAAATCGGGGACCCGCTCGACATAGCGCAGCAGCCCGTAATCCAAACCGTCATTGGGGATCGCGCCAATGTGGTTGGTCACCGAGTCGAGCAGGGCCCGGGCTGCGCCCGGATCGGCTTCGGCCAGTTCGAGATCGACAGCCGCGGCACCGGCGCCGAGCCGGACCGGGAAGGCAGTGGTAAACCAGCCGACGGTATTCGTGGTGTCGGTGTCCAGCGCGGCGTCAGCGCGCCCGTGGCCCTCGCACGCGACCAGCGCGCCCGACGACGGGTCCTGCCCACGTTCGCGGCGCCAACTCGCGATGGTCATCGCGGTTGCGGCCAGCAAGAATTCGCGCATGCCCCGATCCTTGACGAGCGTGCCCAACACCCGCTCGGTAACCGCGACCGGTGTAACCGCCGGGGTGACTCGCAGCGTGGACCACGTGTCGCGAGCCGGGTCGGGATGCCGCGCACCCAGCGCGGGATCGGGCTCGCGGACCTGCGCGGTCCAGTATTCGCGCTGGGCATGCACCTGCGGCGTGGCGGCCCGTTGCCACATCAGTTCCGACCAGCGCCGATAAGAAGTGAACTCGGGCAGACTCTTAGGCGCATTCGTACCCGATTTCGCAGCACGCCATGTCTCCGCGATGTCACCCAGCATGATGTGCCAAGAGACCACGTCGACGGCCAGGTGGTGCGCGGTGATCAACAGCACCGGACCGCGGTCGGCGCCCGAGAACCAAACCGCCCGCACCATCGCGCCGGCGCGCGGGTCGATCTCTTCGGTCACCGCGCGCGCCGAACGTGTTATCGCTGAGGCCAATTCCGTATCGGTCGAATTGGATAGCTCCACTTCGGTAAGCAGCTGGGCCGCGTTGACGACGCCGGGTTCGCGGGTCACCAGCCGCGGGCCCGCGGGGGTGTCGGCCAGGATCGATCTCAGGGTGTCGTGCCCGTCGAGCAACAGCTGCAGCATCGACTCGATTGCGGGACGGTCGATTACCGGGTCGGCAGGGTCGGTGTGCGAGGGCAGTTGCAGCAATACGGAGTGGGTGAAGCGGCGGTAGTTGCCGTACTCGTAGAGCCAGGAGACCATCGGCAGCGGCAGCACCTCACCGTATTCGGCGCTCTCGACGGCCATAGCCGAGCCGGCCGCCGCGTCGATCGCGGCCGCGAGTTGGCGAATCGTGGGTTCGGTGAACACCATTCGTGGGCTCAGCGACAGGCCGCGCCGCCGTGCCTTGTGGACCAACGAGATCGCCACGATGCTGTCCAACCCGAGCGCGAAGAAATCGTCGTCGACGTGCGGCAGAACGCCGTTGAACTGTTCTGCGATTACTTCGCACAGCAATCGCTCGGTGTCGGTGGACACCGACGAAGTGCCATTCCCGGCATGCGAGAGCAGTTGAGCGGCCAACCGCTCCAACGCATGGCCATCCAGCTTCCCGTTGGCGTTGACCGGGAGCTGCGGTAATGCCACGATCCGGGCCGGAACCATATACAAGGGCAGGCGCTCGGTGAGCGCGCTGCGCAGCCGTACCGGGTCACCGTCGATATTCTCTTGCCAGACCACAAAACCCACCAGCGTGGGGCCACCTGCACGACGCAGCACGCAGACTGCCGCGTCGTACACCTCGGGCCGGCCGCGCAGGGCGGCCTCGATCTCGCCGATCTCGACGCGGTAGCCCCGGATCTTGACCTGGGTGTCGCCGCGTCCCAGATAGGCGTACCCACCGTGCGGTAGGCGACGTACCAGGTCGCCGGTGCGGTACATCCGTTGTCCCGGGCGCAGCGGGTCCGCCACGAACCGCGCAGCGGTCATCGCGGCCCTGCCGACGTAGCCGCGGGCCAGCTGCGCACCGGAGAGATACAGCTCACCCACCACACCGCTGGGCACCATCCGCAGCGCCGAATCCAGCACGTAACCAAAGGTTCCCGCGTTTGCCGTACCGATCGTCGGGACCTCGTAATCCTTGACCGGGGCCACCACCGCCTCAACCGTGGTTTCGGTGGGCCCGTAGCAGTTGAAAACGGAGGTTTTGGAGGTCGAGGCCAGTGCGCGCAAGCGCTCCCACAGCGCGGTATCGATCGCTTCGCCGCCCAGGGCCAGTACCGGCAGCGTCCGATCCAGCAGTCCAGCGGCACTGAGTTGGACGAACATCGAGGGGGTGGTGTCGATCATGTCGATTTCGTTGGCGGCCATGCCTCTTACCAGCCGGTCCGCGTCCCGCATCTCCTCGGCGTCGAACAGGTGCAGGGCATGACCGTCGAGCAGGCCGACCATGGGCTGCCACGAGGCGTCGAAGGTCAAGGACCACGCATGCGCGATGCGCAGCGGGCGACCCAGCCGCGCGGCGACCGCGCGGTAGACGCGCTCGCGGTGGTCGGCGAGATAGCTCAGCATCGCGGCGTTGGTGCCGATGACGCCCTTGGGTTCGCCGGTGGATCCCGAGGTGAAGATCACGTAGGCGCACTGCTCGGGGTGACGGCGAACTGCCGGCGCGCTGGCGGGTAGCCGCGAAATGCGTGCGGCCACCGCTGGATCGTCGAGGATCAGGGTGGGAATCCCGGTGGTGACCAGCTCCGCACAGCCCGCCTCGACGACGGCAAGCGCCGGACTCGCCTGGCGCATAATGGATTCGATGCGAGCAGCGGGAAGCGCAATGTCTATCGGCAGATAGGCGCCGCCGGCGGCGAGCACGGCCAGGATGGCAACGATGGATCGGCTTGATCGTGGCAGCATCAGCGCAACGACCGTTTCTGGGCCGATACCGTGAGCGGCCAACTCCACCGCCAACCGGCTTGCGGCAGCGTGCAATTCGGCATAGGAATAGCGCTCCCCGCCACCGGCGCTCAGCGCGTCGGCATCCGGTGTGGCGCGAACCTGCCGCTCGAACGCCTCCCACAGCGCGATGTCCTGCAGAGTGGGCAGCGGCCGGGTGGTGAGACCGCGGAATTCAGCGCGCTCTGCCGGGGTGAGCACGTCCAAAGCGTCGGGAGTGGTTGGATCATCGGGGCCGGTATCGGGGAGTTGGCGCAGCACGGCAAGCAATCGCTCGCCGATGTCGGCCGGCCGAAGATGCGGCAACGCCTGGCGAATCGCCTCGACCAGCACCACCAGCGCGTCCTCGCGCAGGTGCGAGACCACCGTCAACGGGTAGTGGGTCAGGCTTTCCATCTCGCACCGGATAAAAGCGGGCGCCGTCGGGCGTGCTGACCGGACGGATGGCGTCCTCGATCGGCGCGTTCTCGAAGACGAAGAGGGAGTCGAACATGGTTCCGCGGCCATGTTCACGCTGCAGTTCCGACAAGCTGAGATAGCCGATGTCGCGCATCGCCGACGATTCGCGCTGCAACCGCACGCACTGCTCGACCACCGAGGCCGCACTGCTCAGCCGGTGCACAACCGGTACGGCGTTGATGAACAACCCGACCATGGTCTCCACGCCGGGCAAGTTCTCCGGACGTCCGGAAACGATGGTGCCGAAAACGACGTCGCGACGATCGGTGAGCCTGCCCAGCACCACGGCCCAGGCGAAAAGCACCGCGGTATTGAGCGTGAGACCGTTGCGACCCGCCCACTGTCGTAGCCGGGACGTATCGGCCGCGGGCAACAGCAGTTCCGTCTTCTCCGGCAAGGCTTCGCCCGCGGCGGCCGGGCCCACTCCTGGACCATTCGCCACCATGAGCGGGCCGGACACGCCGCCCAGATACTCGGTCCACTTGCCGATCGCCGCTTCCCGGTCCTGCCCGGCAAGCCAGACGATGTAGTCGCGGTAGGGGCGCGGGGCCGGCAGCCCGTCGGCCGATCCGCCCGCGCGATACACGGCCAGCATCTCGGTGAAGAACACCGCGAGTGCCCAGCCGTCGACCAGGATGTGGTGCGCGGTGAAAATCATCCGGCGCCGAGTCTCCCCCGGCACGGTGAGCAGGACGACCCGTAATGCGGGGCCCCGGCTCAAGTTGAATGGGCGGCGCCGTTCCGATCGCGCGATGGCCTCGAATTCCGTTGGCGTTGCGATCCGTTCGGTCCACGGCAGCTCAGCCTCCGCCGGCACAATCTGTACCGGCTTGGGTACATCACGGTCCCAGAACGCCGCACGCAGATTCGGGTGCCGGATCAGCATCGCTTGAGCGCTGCTGCGCAGCAGCTCGACGTCGACGGGCCCGTCGACGTCGACCACGAACTGCATGCTGTACAGGTCGAGACCGCCGTCGGCCAGCCGGTACAGCGCAAACAGCCCTTCCTGCAGCGGACTGAGCGCGAGAACGTCCTGGATCTGTGGTGGAGCCGTCGTCACGGTTGCCCCGTCACGACTGGTCTTGCCAGGACGCGCTGAGCTGGGCCAACGCGTCGGTGCTCAGACCGGATGCGCTCATCGGCGTGTATTCCTGGGCCGGCGCCGAATCGGCCTCTGCCGCAGGCGCATCCGCGGCTGCATCGACCGCGGCGGCCAGTTCGGCGATGGTCATGTGCTCGAACACCATAGGCGGGGTCAACGCCAGCCCCCGCTCGTTGGCCTGAGCCGACCATTTGATGGAGATGATGCTGTCGCCACCCAGGGCGAAGAAGTTGTCTTCGGGATCCACCCCGGTGATGTCGAGCAGCTCCTCCAGCAAGGCGATCAGCACCCGCTCGGTTTCTGGTGAACCGCCGGTGACAGGTTGCGGCGCCGCCACCGCCAGAGTCGGCGGAGCCAGCAGCTTGCGCAAGGCGGCCGCGGACAGCAACTCCACCGTGGACACCGTGGCGTCCGGTGTCGTCACGAACGCATCGAGCGCGTTGTTGAGGGCATCGGCGATCAGCGCAACGGTTGCGGGTTCGTAGAGATCGGCATTGGCAACCACCCGCACGTCGAGTTCTCCGTCCGGCGTCACCGTCATGCCCAGATCCAGGTCCAGCAAGGAGACTTCAAAGTCCATCCGAAGTGGGACGACAGTGGTTTCCCCGTTCTCAGTGAGGTCGCGTGGCACCAGCGCCCAATCCTCGCCGCGGAAGTGGAGCATGTTCTGAAACAGCGGGTTCCGGGATCGCGAGCGCGGCGGGTTGAGCGCCTCGACCAAGCGCTCGATGGGCAGCTCCTGGTGCGCGAAGCCGTCGAGCACCGCGTCGCGGCTTCGCGCGATCACGGTGCGCAGACTCGGATCTCCGGACAGGTCGTTGCGCAGCACCACCATATTGGCAAACAGACCAACCAGCTTCTCGGTGGCCGATTCGAGCCGCGACGCGACCGGGCAGCCGATGGGGATGTCCGTGCCCCCGCCCAGCTTGTACAGCAGCAGCGCGAGAACAGCCTGATAGACCATGAACTCGGTGACGCCGTTTTGCTCGGCCAGCTGGGTCAGTGCGCCCCGCCGGGCCGCGGAGACCCGGAAAGTCACCACCTCCCCTTGCTTTCCGAGCACCGGTGGACGGGTGTGGTCGGGGGCTATCGAGATCTCGTCGGGCAATCCAGCCAATGCGTCCCGCCAGTAGGCCAGTTCGGCCTGTCCCCAATCGGTATCGAAGGCATTCCGTTGCCACAGTGCGTAATCCACGAACTGGATCGGCAGGGTCGCCCACTGCGGCGGTTTCCCGTCGAGCCGTGCGCGGTAGGCGACGACGAGGTCCTCGAAGATGATGCCGAGAGAGGCGTGATCGCTCACGATGTGGTGGATCAGCAGCACCAGCACGTGAGTATTCGGGCCGAGCTCCAGCAGAGTCGCTTTGAGCAGCGGCCCGGACTCCGGCGTGAACACATGCCGGCGCAGTCGCGTCACCGCCTCGTCGAACTCGGCGGCGGCGGGATCGGATGTCGGCGACCCGCTGCGCCCGGCTTCGCCGCGCTTGCGATCGCCGAGCTTGTGGACCGGCAGTTCCACCTCCAGCGTCGGATGCGCGCGTTGATACGGAACACCTTCGTATTCATCGAAGTTCGTGCGCAGCGCCTCGTGGCGGGCCACCACGTCGTTGAGCGCCGCGCTGAGTGCGGCAACGTCCAGCGGGCCGTCGCAGCGCAGCGCGAATGGCAAGTTGAAACCGTCGCGCGCGCCTTCCATTCGATACTGGAACCACGTCGCGAGCTGGGAGTAGGACAACGGGAGTCGTTCCGGGCGAACGGATGCGACGAGTTCTGGGCGAGCAGGCCAAGGCCCGGACAATTCGACGTCGCCGCTCAACTCGTCCTCGTCGTCCATCGCGTCGAGATCGATGTCGAATTCGGCGCGGAACTGCTCGACCAGCCGGGCGGCCAAGCCGGCCGGCGTCGGGGTGTCGAACACGGCGCGAACGGTCAGCTCTACCCCGAACTCGGCGCGGATCTGCGCCACCAGCCGGGCCGCCAAGAGTGAATGGCCGCCCAGCCCAAAGAACGAGTCTGCGGCGCCGATGCGCTCCCAGCCGAACAGCCGGGCGAAGATCGAACATATCCGGCGCTCGGTGGCCGTCGCCGGCTCACGGTAGCGACGAACCGCGATCGGGGTTGGCGCCGGCAATGCCCGCTTATCCAATTTGCCGCTGACGGTCAGCGGGATCTCGGGGATCACCGCAAACGCACTGGGCACCATGTATTCCGGCAGCACCGACGCGGCGTGGGCGCGTATCTCGTCGAGATCCAGGTTCGCCGACGCCTCACCGTTCAGGGGTACCAGGTATGCGGCGAGCATGGGTCCGGCCTCGGTGTCTTCCGCGACAACCAGGCAGTGCCGCACCGCCGGGTGCGTCGCGATCACGGATTCAACCTCGCCGAGTTCGATGCGGAAGCCGCGAATCTTGACCTGCTCGTCGGCTCGCCCGACGAATTCCAGATTGCCGGAGACGTTGCGGCGCACCAGATCTCCCGACCGGTACAGCCGCATGCCGGGGTGGAACGGGTCGGCGACAAAGCGTTGCGCGGTCAGCCCGGGACGGCCCAGGTATCCGCGGGCCAACTGAACACCGCCGAGGTAGAGCTCGCCGATCACCTCCGCGGGTACGGGTTGCAACTCCTCGTCGAGTACATAGGCATACACATTGCGATTCGGCACCCCGATGGGCACTATTCGCGCGCCCTGCGACCCCTCCACTTGCATATGTGTCGAGCAGACGACAGCCTCGGTCGGGCCGTAGTGATTGCGTAATTGGGCGTCGAAGTAGCCGGCGAACTTGTCGGCGATCTCCCCGGGCAGCGCTTCGCCGCCCACCGGCACATGACGCAACTGCCGCCACACTTGGACATCACAGACGTCAAAGACCTGCGGCAGCAATAACAGCGTGCTCAGCATGGAGGGCACCATGTGCAGCACCGTCACGCGGTGGCGGCTGATCAGATCGGCGACGTACGCGATGTCACCGAACCCTCCGCTTTTGGCGGGCTCGGGCACTATGAGTCGGGCGCCGAGCGCCAACGTGACGAAGATGTCCAGCAGCGACGCATCAAAACTCACCGAGGACGATTGCAGCAACCGGTCTTCGGCGGTCATGCTCCACTCGGCGATGAAACCGTCCACGTGCTCGGCGATCGCGTGATGCGAAACGGCCACGCCCTTGGGCTGGCCGGTGGAGCCGGAAGTGTAGATGACATAGGCCAAGTCGTCGGGAAGCAATGGACATAGCCGGTCGGCGTCGGTAAGCGCGTTGTCCGGCAACTGGGCGGCGGCCCGTTCCGCGGCCTCGAATTCGTCCGGCCCGATCACGGTCTGCGGGCGGGCGTCCGCGATGAGGTACTCGATGCGATCCTCCGGGAAGGCCGGGTCAATCGGCAGGTAAGCCGCACCGGCTTTCAGGATGGCGAGCATCGCGACGATGAACTCGATCGACGTGGTCATGCGCACGCCGACGATGGCTTCGTCGTCCCGGGCGCCGGTGCCCTGCCCGATTAGCCAGCGTGCCAACCGATTCGCGCGCCGATGCAATTCGGCGTGGGTCAGCTCGGCCGCGTCGGAAACAAGCGCGACGGCGTCGGGATTGGCCGATGCGGCCGCTTCGAGCATCGCGACGATCGTGGTGGCGGGCGTTGCGACAAGTTCGCCGTGCGACTGCGCCAGGACGGCGTCTCGCTCGCCGGCGCCAAGCATGTCCAGACCGGCGATGCCCCGCTGCGGCTGCGTCAGCGCGTTGTCCAGCAGCTGGAGGTAGTGCGCCAGCATCTGCTCGACCAGCGCGGTGCCCAGCACGTCGGTCTGGTATTCAAACTCGGCGCATACGCTTTCGGGGTCGAGCACAATCGCCAGCGCCAGCGGCAGGTGGGCGGTCACCGCGCCCAGTCCGAGTTGTCGGACCGTCACCTCGTTCAACGCGAATTCGCCGGCGCTCTTGCGCATGCTGAAACCGAGCCGGACGAGCTGATCCATGCCGTCGTGACCCATCCGCTCCGGGTTTGCTTCGCGCACCACGCGATCGATGCCGACGGACTGATGCGCGAAGCCGTCCAGACAGGTTTGGCGGACCGCGTCGACGAACGAGCTGAACGTGTCCTGCGATCGCGCGACGATCCGCAGCAACAC
This sequence comes from uncultured Actinomycetota bacterium, assembly GCA_963840045.1. Classification (GTDB taxonomy): domain Bacteria; phylum Actinomycetota; class Actinomycetes; order Mycobacteriales; family Mycobacteriaceae; genus Mycobacterium. The sequence goes on from CAWIXL010000005.1 coordinate 177,049, forward strand.
CGTGTTTCCGAAATAACCGACGGCGTCTTCGGCCGCGGCCCTGCGTTCGGTCACCGGCACCGAGATCAGGAAATCCGTTGCGCCGGTGTAGCGGCGCACCAGCACGCCGAAGGCGGCGAGCAACACCATGAACGGCGAGGCGGAGTGCTGGCGGGCAAAGTCCTCGACGCGGCCGAACAGGTCGGCGGGCAGCGCCCGAGCGCGACGTTGCGCCCACCTGGACGGGCGCGCCGGGGCCGCACCGGGCAGCTCCAGGGGTTCGGGTGCGGGACGCAAAATTTCGGCCCAGTAGCCCACGTCAGCGATGGTGGGTTCCGCTGCGGGCTTGAGCACTTCGACCGCGACGAACTGCGGCGCGTCGCCGTCAGGGAGCTGCGCGTTGTAAGCCGCGCTCAGGTCGCGGGCGAAAACAGCCCAGGAGTCGTCGTCCCAACTGATGTGATGCACCACCAGCAGCAGTACGAATTCGTTTGCGCCGGTGCGGATGAGCATGATCCGCAGCGGCAACTCGACGGTGAGGTCGAATGGGCGGCCGAACTCGGCGCGCGCCCGCGCCTCGATTTCCCGGTCGCGTTGCTCCTCGGGGAGCCGGGTCAAATCATGGCTTCGCCAACTGATCTCAACTTCATCAGAAAACACTTGATAGGGCTCGCCCTCGGTGTCCACCCCGTAGGTGGTTCGCAAAATCGCATGGCGGGCAACGAAGTCATTGACGGCTGCATGTAGCCGCGCCCCGTCCAGCGCACCCGTCAATCGATAGGCAACACAGATGTTCAGCGTGGAATCCGTGGGGTCCATCGTTTGCAGAAACCACATCCGGCGCTGCCCAGTCGACAGACGGTAACGCTCACCGGCCCGGATGCGCGGTTGTTGCGCCGATTTCTCTGCCGCTAAACCGCTTTCGGCGATGCGTCTGCGCAACAATTCGCGGCGTCGTTCCTGCAAGGTCTTGGCATCGTCTGCCATCGCTCTTTCACCCCTGGATTGCGTTCGCCGGAATTACGCCTGGTTGTTCAGATAGCCGCCGCTCACAAAGAACTCATCCCCGCTCCGCTCGACGCCGTCTGCGGTACGAACACGAGTGATCACCAATCCGCGGTTGGCTCCGCGATATGCGTCGGGGCCGCACACCACCGCGCCACCGCCCTCCTGCACGATCACCCGGCCAGGTGTGCCGCCGTACCGGGCCGCAGAAATGCGCGCCGCGACTACCTCGATCCGCTGCCCTCGGTAGAAGCTGAATGCGCGGGGATACGGTTCGGACAGTGCCCGCACGAAACGCTCGAGATCTTCGGCCGGCCAGCTCCAATCGATCAAACTGTCACGCTCGGACCGCTTGTGGAAGTAGGTCCGTTCGGCCTTGTTCTGCGGTCGCCATACTGCGGTGCCGGACTCCAGCGCATGCAGCGCGTCGCGCAGCGCACCGGGAATCAAGTCCATGCCCCGCATCACCAACTCGGTGCCGGTGTCGGTGGGCCCGATGGGCAGCGAATGCTGAATCAGGATGTCCCCGGTGTCCAGCCCGTCGTCCATCCGGTGCACCGTCAACCCGAACTCAGACTGACCGCTTATCAGTGCCCACAGGACGGGGGAAAATCCGGTGAACTTCGGTAGCAGCGAATCATGCAGATTCAGCGTGCCGCAGGGCGGCAGGTTGTACAGCTCGGGCGGCATCTTGGTGTACCAGCTGTTGACGACGATGACGTCGGGTTCGGCGCGCTTGACCAAGTCGATGGTCTCGGCGTCCACCCGCTCGGTCAGATGCACCGGGATGCCGTGCTCAGCGGCGAGCTCCTCGACCGACTGCGAAAAGATCGCTTTGTAGGACTGCTCGCTGGCCGGATGCGTGACCACGAGCGCGACGTCGTGACCCAATTCGATCAGCGCCTGCAGGGTCCTAAAACCCCAGGTCTGGAAGCCGAACGACACGACTCGCGTCACACTGACCCCTCTGTTCCCGCGTCCAATACCAAGCTAAGCAGATTATGTTAGCCTTCGCTAAGTTGCATCGCTCTTGCGGCTGTCACGGCGACGAGGTGCGGGAGGGGCACCGTTTGAGTCGTCGCGACGTGATTCATCCGGTTGGGGGAGGTACGGGATGAGCACGCTTGGCTTGCGGCGCCGGAGCGCCGCTGTGGACCGGGAGGAGTCCCCGGGAAGGTTCTCGCTGCGGCGATTAAACCCGGATCGGGACCTGGACCTGGTGCACTCATGGATGAACGATTCCGAGGTGGCCCGTTTCTGGCGGATGGCGTGGCCCCGGACCGGGATCGCGTCGTATCTGCATCGACAAGACAGCAGCCTGCGCTCGACGTCGTATCTGGGCCTGCTGGAGGGCGTACCGATGAGCTACTGGGAGCTCTACCGCGCCGATCTTGACCCGCTCGCCCGGCACTATGCCGCCCACGAGCACGACATCGGCATGCACCTGCTGCTGGGTCCGGCCGAATACCGCGGAAAGGGACTCGCCGCAGGCCTGCTGCGCTCGGTCTCCACCTGGCAGCTGAATAAAGATCCGCGCGTTACCCAGGTGGTCGCCGAGCCCGACGTCGAAAACACGCTCTCTATTTGGGCGTTCGAGCATGCCGGGTTCCGGCGCGCCCAGGATCTCGACCTGCCGACAAAACGGGCCATTCTCATGGTCCGTGATCGCCAGCGGCGATGAGCCGCCGGGAGCGGCGACGAACCCAGAGGTCAGGGCGTTGAGGCGCAGATAACCGGCCCGGCAAATTATGTTAGCCTTCGCTAAGTTGGATGGCTCTGGCGGTCGTCGAAAGGTAGTGGGGCATGCCGCGCACACTCGGGTGGATTAGGCAGTTCCACCAACCGCGTTCGCCCGAATGCCTTCCACTGCTGATCTTTCCGCACGCCGGGGCGGGCGCGTCGGCCTACCGCGAATTTTCGAAGGCGCTCAGCAGCACGTTCACGGTGTTCGTTTTCCAGTACCCGGGCCGGCAGGACCGGGCAGCCGAAGCGTTGTTGGGCTCGATAACCGAGCTGGCCGAAGGAGCTTTCACCGAGTTCTCGACGTCGGAACACAATCGTGGGCTGCCGCTGGTGACATTCGGGCACAGCATGGGGGCGCTGGTCGCGTTCGAGTTCGTCCGACTGGCCGAAGCTCAGGGAATCGATGTGCGGCAGCTCAACGTCTCCGCCGCGGTCGCCCCATGTCGCGCCGCGGCCAAACCGCCACATCCGTCGGATGACGAGGACATCCTGCGCCACATGGCAGCGCTGGAGGGCACCGACACGAACGTGTTCGCCAACCGCGCCGTGATGAAACTGGCGCTTCCCGTCATCAAAGCCGACTACCGAGCCTTCGATGCGTATTCCTGCGCGGACAACGTCAAGGTGGCGGCGCCGATTCACGCTATCGGCGGTGACCAGGACCCGATCGTCGAGCTGCGTGACCTGTACGGGTGGGGCAAGCACACCGACTCCGTCCGCGTGACCATGTTCGACGGCGGGCACTTTTACCTCAACGGCCACGTCGACGCGGTCGCGGAGTTATTGGCGTCGACCGCGCAATGCGAGCAGACGGCGTGAGCGACGACCCCATCGTCATTGCCGGAATGGCCGTCGAGGCACCGGGCGGAATCGACAGCCCGAACGCGTTATGGTCGGCGCTTGCCGAGTCGAGGGAGCTGCTCGGCCCGTTTCCACGCGATCGCGGCTGGCCGATCGACGATCTCCTGTCGGTGTCCGAGTTAGACGGCTGGGGACCGATTTGCGACGCGGGCGGATGGCTGGAAGGCGCAACGACATTCGACCCGCCTTTCTTCGGCATCACCCACCGTGAGGCCGTCATGATGCATCCCCAGCAACGGGTTGCGATGCGACTCGCGTGGAAGGCGCTGGAAAATTCCGGGATCAACCCCGACACGCTCGCGGGCGAATTCGCCGGCTGTTTCGTAGGAATGTCACCGATGGAATACGGCCCACGCGCGTCCGTGGCCGATGCCTTCAGCGGACATCGGATCGCCAGTTTGGGACAACTGGGAGGCGCTGCCCGGATCTCGCACAGCCTTGGACTGACCGGTCCATCGATCAGTCTCGATACGGCGTGTGCATCGTCGTTGACCGCACTTCATCTGGCCGCCACGGCCGTGGCGGCCGACGAATGCGAATGGGCGCTGGCCGGCGCGGTGTGTGTGATGGGGTCGCCGGGAGCCTTTTACGAATTCGCAAGACTCAATGGCCTTTCCGATGACGGACATTGCCGTGCCTACTCCAACGACGCCAACGGCACCGTCTGGGGCGAAGGCGCGGGGATGGTTCTCGTCGAACGGGAGTCACGGGCACGACAACTGGGACACACGATCTACGGACGCATCCTGGCCATCCGCACTAACCACAACGGCAAGGGCAAGCCGATCTTGGTTCCTCGGGTGCGTGCGCAGGAGCAGGTTATTCGCAAGACGCTCGACGCGGCCGGAATCGACCCGACGGATGTGGGAATGATCGAAGGACACGGCACCGGAACCCTTGCGGGTGACCCGGTGGAATTGCTCGCCCTATTCAAGACTTACGGCGCAGCGGGGTCCGAGGCGCTGCTGGGCTCGATCAAGTCGAACGCCGGACACGCGCAAGCGGCATCCGGAATCCTCGGGCTCATCAAGCTGCTGCTCGCTGGCAAGCACGGTTACATTCCGCCAACCCTCTTCGCGGACAACCCAACTAAGATGCTGGACTGGGATCTGACGGGCCTGCGCCTGGCCACGAAGTTGCACCAGTGGGAGCCCAAAGACGGCATTCGCTACGGTGCCGTGTCGTCATTCGGCGCCGGAGGCGCCAATGCGCACGCAATCATTGCCATGCCCACGAGTGAGCAAAATGACCATTCCTAGTTACCGTCTTCCGAACGGCACCATTCCCGTCCTGCTATCGGCGGATACCCCCGATCTGCTGCACGCCGAGGGCGCGGCCCTGCTTTCTTATGCCGCAGATCATCCCGAGGTGTCGCCGCAGGAAATTGCGGCAATGCTGTTTCGGACCAGGATCGCCCGCCGGCACCGAGCCCTGGCTATGGTGGCGGGCCGCGACGAGTTGGTCAATGCGTTGCAGGCGGTTGTCGATGGGCGCGAGCACCTTTCGGTAGTCCGCACCGACGCACCCGCCACGTCCCGTCGGCTCGCCTACGTCTTTCCCGGACAGGGCGGCCAGTACCCGGGGATGGGACGGCTCTGCTACGAATCTGTCCTCGCATTCCAGACCGAGGCAGATCGCTGCGCCGCGGAGTTCCAGACACAGTTCGGCGAGTCGCCGCTGGATTATCTTCTCGACGAACATCTTTCGGCTGAAGACAGCGCGGGGACGGTGCAGCCCGCATTGTTCACCCAGATGGCTGCTCTGGCCGCGATGTGGCGATCGTTCGGTATTGCACCGAACCTGACCATCGGGCACAGCCAGGGCGAGATCGCCGCGGCCTATGTGTCGGGCATGATCACCTTGGCGGACGCGGTGCGCGTCGTCGGGATACGCGCTCATGCCGCCGACGAGTTCGCTTCCGGTGACTACGCAATGGCCGTCATCGCCACCGACCGCGAGACCTGCGAGGATTTGCTCGCCCGCTGCTCGGGTTGGGCGCAGCTGTCGGTGGTCAATTCGCCCAGCATGGTGGGGATCTCGGGTGACCGGGCAACCGTGCAGGGCATCGTGGACACATTCGCCGAGCGCGGCACCTTCGCGCGAGTCATTCGCGTCCAATACCCCGCCCACACCAGCTTGATGAACGAGCTCGGCGAGAAGGTACGTGCGAGCGCGCAACGCGAACTGCGCAATCCGAAGTTCCTTGACACCGAAATCGACTGCCTCGGGGCCACTCTCGGTGGTCCAGTCACGCAGGACCTCCCGGTTGACCAATATTGGTTCTGGAACCTGCGTAACACCGTTCGATTCGACAAGGCGATCGCTGCTGCGGTGCAGCGCGACATCGACACGTTCGTCGAACTCGCCGCACATCCGACACTGCAGTTGGCGATTCAAGACAATCTCGCCAACAGCGACCGCGCCGGCATGGTGGTCGGCACGTCGGAGCGCACGGCCACCGATCTGGCCGAGTTCACCCGCAATCTCGCGCAACTGGCCGTACCTGACCTGGACTATCCGTGGGAGTGCCTGCGCACCGAATCTGATGGCCCCGCGCCGCTGCCGTTACTCGATTTCCCCAACACCCGGATGAACGAGACCCGGCTGTGGCTGCCCTACGACGAAGTCCTGCCCCGGCGTGCCCGCCGGACATCCACCACACCCACCCGGCTTCTCGTCGAAGAGTGGGTGCGGCTGTCGCAGCGCTCACTCGTGCCGCCGCGCGCCATCGGAATTGTGGATCACAGCCGAGCATGCGCCGACGTAGCCGGCGCGCTCTGCGTCGCGGCCGCGGAAATTGGTGGCACCGCCAGCGTGATCAATGCTCGAAGACCCCTCTCCCAGCGGCAATCTCGACACCGTGGTCATTTTGGTTCCGCAGTCGCCGAAGCTCGACGACCCCGCGGCAGTGGCCCAGGTGGCCGCGGTAGCTGAGTTCTTTGGCAACCGCACATGGTGGCCGGACCTAGGCGACACGGTCACCCAGTGCTGGCTGGTGACGGTGGCCGGCGAGGCGGTGGCTGCTGACGACCCGCCGCCGGATCCGGTGCACGCCGCGGCAAGTGCGGGCTTCCGCAGCATCGCCACCGAATATCTGGGGGTCGGATTCCGCCATCTCGATCTGCCGGCCGCACCGGCCACCTCAGAATCAGCGTCGGAAGCGGCTTCAGCGATCCTCGCGGCGCTACACACCGGCGAAGAATCGGAGTTGGCATACCGCAACGGAGCCCTGTACGCCAAGCGGCTCGTCGAGGGCAAGGCTTCCGCCGCCAACGCTGTGCCGCCTGAGCACGTGCTCATCACCGGGGGGACCGGAAACCTGGGGCTGGAATTCTGCGACCACTTCGCGCGCCGCGGTGCACGGCGAATCACACTGGCAAGCAGGTCCGGCGAAGCCGCGGCAGTCGCAGATCGGCTGCGCCAAATCCGTTCGGCCACAACGACACAGATCCTCGTCGCCCAATGTGACGTGGGTGATCCTGCGGCGGTATCGCGGCTGGCAGCGCAACACGGGGACACACCCGCGGATCTGATAATCCACGCCGCCGTGGAGTATTCGGACATCGAACTCAAGGACATCACCACCGAGCAGGTCGAACGAGCGTTGCGCGCCAAGGTGGTCGGCATCTGGCGGGTGCTGGAAGCATTTCCCCGGACCGATAACTGTCGCGTGGTGCTGTGCTCCTCGACGGCGGCGACCATCGGCGGGCGCGGTCAGGCCGTCTACGCGGGCGCCAATCGGATGCTCGACGCCATGGCGCACCGACTCCGGGCCGACGGTGTCGATTGCGTTTCCGTGCAGTGGGGCCAGTGGACAGTCCACCTGGATCTCGGCGCCGCCGGTCGGGCCAAGCTGGCCGGTACCGGGGTCGTTCCCATGTCCCCCGCCGAGGCGATCGCACTGGGAATGAGCCGGATTCAGGGGAATGCCATTGTCGCGGCGTTCGACCTGGATCGGGCCCGGTCGGCGCTGGCGACCTTCGGCTACGGCCCGTTGGCCGCACGGCTGAGCTCGCCTGCCGTCGAAGCCCCGGCCCCGGTTCAGGCCCCGGTCCACGCCCCGGTCCAGGCCCCGGTCCAGGAAATGGATGTCTCGCAACGGTTCATCAAGCTGCTGGCCGAAGCGATCGGCGTCGACAGACCGGAGGCGATCGACACCTCCGTCCCCATGGTCGCGATCGGCCTGGATTCGTTGCAGGCATTGGAGTTTCGCCGCCGGGTTCAGATCGAGTTCAGTCACGATCTCAACGTCGCGGACATCCTCGGCGGGGCATCCGTTGCAGACGTCCTGGCGCAGTTGAGCCCAAGCCAGGTAGCGGTTGCGAATCGGGGGATTTCTGTCGATCACGTGTTTCACCGTGCGCGGGAGATGGCCGAAAAAGTCATACCGAGCACGCTGGACGTGAACCGATTGCGCTCCGCCCGCGCGGATTTGGACCTGGTGGGGATGCGTGCGATGACGGACGCGCTTGGTCCCGTGTTGAGCGACGGCGCATCTCACACCGCCGAAAACATCGCGGCGCAAATGCAGTTCGCGCCGCGACACCAGTGGCTGCTGAAGAGATGGCTCGGGGTACTGACCGCACACGGCCATCTCGAGCACGACGACGCCGGGGGCTACCGGCCGCTGCGCCCAGTGCCCGACCCGACGTGTCCCGACTTGTTCGCACTGGGCGCCGACCTCGGCTACCCGCGTTCGCTCACGGTCTTCATGCAAACCTGCAACGAACGTCTGACAGAACTCGCGCAGGACCGGCTTCGCGTTCAGGAACTACTCTTCGCCGACGGCGAGCTGGTGACGGCCGTCGCCGGCTACCGGGACAACGTCGTCGGCCAGTACCTGAACCGCGCTGCGCGCGAAGTCATTACGGGCTTTGTCGGCGCACTCAAACGCGACCGTTCACCGGTTCGGATGCTGGAGCTGGGAGCGGGCGCCGGCGGCACCACCGACGACGTAATAGCGGGACTGTCCGGTATGCCGGTGGACTATCACTTCACCGATGTGTCGAAGTTCTTCCTTCGCGCGGCCCAACAGCGATTCGCCGAGCATCCCCAGATCCGCTACGGGATACTGGATTTGAACACGGACCTGCGCCAGCAGAGCCGCTACGACATTGTTCTCGCGGCCAATGTGCTGCACAACGCTGTCCATGTCGGACAGACCCTCCGGCAACTGCAGGAGTTGATCAACCCCGGCGGCGTGATTGTCTTCATCGAAACGTGTAAGGCGAATTACCAGCTGCTGACGTCGATGAAATTCCTCATGTCGGCGGATCCCGGTCAGCCGCATCCGGGCCAGTCCGACGTCAGAGCAGGTGCCCGGATTTTCCTCACCGAAGACGAATGGCTTGACCAGCTGTCGGCGTCGGGATTCAGTCCGCTGCCGGTGCTGCCGGGCCCTGATCACCCACTTCGCCTGTTGGACCAGCGCCTCTTCGCCGCACTGCGCGATCGGTGATTCCCAGCGAGGGATACGAGGGGACCCGAGTTGGTAGATCTGGTGTGGCGGCCGGGTTGAGGGTGTCGCTATCGGCGGTGATGCCCGCGGTGAGGCTGAGCGGTACTGCTTCGAGTTCGGGGTTCGCTAAAAGTTCCTGGATGCAGGCTTCGGTGGCGCCGAGGTAGGTGCTATCGAGGTCAATATCGGTAGCCACGCACCAGGCGTGGTCATCTGGCCACCATAGGTTGCAGGAGAGGCACGAGCCGCGATGGGTGCCCAGTGATTGTGCGGCCGCCGCGAGCGCACCCTGAGCAAGATGGTAGTTACGCTGCGGTAGCTGGAAGGTCGGTCTGTCATAAAACGCCTCGTCGAGGCCACCCCAGCCATCCCACACCGCAAACCAGCAGCGGCCGGTGTCGGTCGTATGCTTCGCCAGAGTGCGGACGAGCCACGCGGCAGTTTCGGGCGGCAGCGTTCCCACCGCCGGCGCCTCGTCGAACAGGCCGGACTGCTGGTCGGGGTAGTCCGGGCTGTATCTCGATGCGTAACCGATCAGGCGCGCGAACTGCATCTGTGGGTGCACAATCCTGCGGTTGGCGCGGGCGATTTCGGTCCACCTCACGCGGTCTCCTGCGCTGTAGGCAGGGTGAAGCACCCGGGCGTAAGCGTCGAAGGTGGCCGGAAGCAGTGACCCGACGTTGACCGCGAAGCTGGGAATACACTCGGTCAGCCACTGTGCTGGGCGCAGATCATCGACGAGTTCCAATGCGCCAACCGCAGCCACGTCGTCCACAGTAAAGCCGCGCGTGGTCAAGAGCTATCGATATGGGGCGCCGAGGCCCCAGGCCTGTCCAGCACCGTCGTCGTCAAACGGATTGGTACTCACCGCTTCTCCCCCGTGGGGGATCCGGCGCCGCCAGATCGGCGCCCAGCACACGGTCGGACAGCAGCCCCAGGCAGCTCAGATTCGGGAATCCGGGGCCCTCATTGAGGCCGGACAGATTGGGCAGGACCAGTTTCGGGGTGGCGCCGGCCACTGCCAAGTCGTGGCCGATGGACTCCTCTAGCCGCTCACCGGTGATCGGGCCACCCAGCCCCAGCTCGAGTAGGTCCAAGGCGGCCGGGCACAGCAGCGGCAGGAACCACAGTGGATCAGCGCCGGATCCGTCGATGACAAGGTCGAAGGCATGCAGGGTCTCGACCGGTTCACCGCGGCGATCGGTTGACAGCGTGATCCAGATTCGGTTGTCGCGGTTGACCACCCGGGCGACACGCCCGCGCAGATGCTGGATCCGTTCGTCGGCCAGTAGTGACTCCTGAACCCGTGCGGAAAAAACCCCGCGGTCGGTGCGGGCAATGCAGTCGCGCCGTTCGGCTTGCGAGAGGCTGCGCCAGCCCGTGGGATCGGAAAACAGCGAGTTCTCGAAGAAGCCTTCGCCGCGGGTGAACAGGGTTGCTTGCGGTGAGATCGCCGTGATCGACGAAACCCGGTGATGAAACAGCTCGTTGAGCATCGAGGCAGCCGTCTCACCGCCGCCGATCACCGCCACATTTTCGGCGACAATCCGGTCGCGGCCCGCGGCGCGCTCCCAGAACTGCGCGATCGACAACACCCGCGGATCACCCGGAAGGAAGGACCGCTCCGGCTGACCCGGACCGGTAATCATCAACGTATCGGCTGACAAGTTCGACTCACGCGTCTGCAGCTCCCAGCGCGCTTCGTCAACCAAGATCTGAACCACTTCGCCGCGAACGACTTTCAGGTCCGCCACCTCGGCGGCCCAGCGCAGGTACCGGGCCCACGTGTCGTGAGTGGGCGATGGCCTGCCCCGGTCTATCCAGCCGACAAATTGGTCCGTCGCAACCAGATAGGACTGCCAACTGAACCGCATCATCTGCTCGTCGACTTCGGCGTTGCGGCCGGGCACCAGCGTCGACCGGTACGGGAAGCCGACGTCCTTTTCGGGGCTGGTGCCCAATCGCTGCCGACCGTCGGTCCAGCCGCCCCCGGCGCGCCAGTTGGCCGCCACGCCGGTGCGTTCGATGGCGACGACGTCGGCCATCTCGATGCCCATTTCGCGCAGCACCGCCGCCTTCGCGGCCACGGCCACCGCCTTCGCGCCGGCCCCGATGATGGCGAGCGTGCTGCTCATGGTGCACCAAGGCCAGCCACAACCCCACCTCCGTCGGCTAGCTTAGCTCAGCCTGTCCTAACTTCGTGTACGCTACCTTATGTTCGGCGGGCAAAACACGCCTGCCCCGACGGAGCCGCCGACTTGCCTGCCACCTCTCCGCAATCGTCTGAAACCACAGCACAACCCGCGTCGCTGGACGGGTTCGTGCCCTTCCCGCCGGAACGGGCAGCTACCTACCGGGCGGCCGGATACTGGACCGGTCGCACCGTCGACTCCCTGCTGCAACATGCGGCTACGACATGGCCGCACCGCGTTGCCGTCGTGGATGCCCTGGCCAGTCATACCTACGCTGAGCTGGACGAACTCGTCGACAAAGCGGCCGCCGGGTTCGCGTCGTTGGGGATCGCACCCGCCGACCGGGTACTGCTGCAGCTACCCAACTCGTGTCGGTTCGCCGTCGCCCTGTTCGGTCTGTTGCGCGCCGGAGCCATCCCGGTGATGTGCCTGACGGGGCATCGCTTGGCAGAACTCAGTCACTTCGCGCAGGTCAGCGGTGCGGTCGGGCTGGTCATCGCCGATAAGGCGAGCGGTTTCGACTACCGCTCGATGGCCGAACAGCTGGTCGCGGCGCATCCCCGGCTGCGCCACGTCATCGTCGACGGGGACCCCGGACCCTTCACCTCATGGTCAGCGCTGCCCGTCGGCGACCTGGCCGAGATCGTGGCCAACACCGCTCTTCCTGCGCTGCTACTCGTGTCGGGTGGCACCACCGGCGCCCCGAAGCTGATCCCCCGCACCCACGATGACTACGTCTACAACGCCACGGCAAGCGCTCAGCTCTGCGGGCTGACCAGCGATGACGTGTACCTCGTGTCGCTGCCGGCCGCGCACAACTTCCCGCTGGCGTGCCCCGGCATTCTTGGCGCGATGAGCGTCGGCGCCACAATCGTTTTCGGCGCCGATCCAAGCCCCGAGGCCGCATTCGCCACTATCCGGCAACACAGCGTCACCGTCACCGCACTGGTGCCGGCACTAGCCAAACTGTGGGCGCAAGCTTGTGATTGGGAACCGGTGACGCCGAAGTCGTTGCGGCTTCTGCAGGTAGGTGGATCCAAGCTGGAACCCGAGGATGCGCGCCGGGTACGCGCAACGCTGACCCCGGGCCTGCAACAGGTATTCGGGATGGCCGAAGGACTGCTCAACTACACCCGGCTCGACGATCAGCCGGAACTGGTCGAGCACACCCAGGGCCGGCCGCTGTGCGCAGGCGACGAACTGCGCGTCGTCGACGCCGCCGGCCAGCCGGTGGCCCCCGGCACCGAGGGCGAACTCCTCGTGCGCGGGCCATACACGTTCAACGGCTACTTTTGCGCCGGGCAGGCCAATGAGCGCTGCTTCGATCCCGACGGCTTCTACCGCAGCGGCGACCTGGTCCACCTCAGGGACGACGGCTACCTGGTGGTCACCGGTCGGGTCAAAGATGTCATCTGCCGCTGCGGCGAAACCATCTCCGCCGCGGACCTGGAAGAGCAGCTGATGAGCCATCCGGCGATCTGGTCAGCGGCGGCGATTCCGCTGCCCGACCCCTACTTGGGGGAAAAGATCTGCGCCGCAGTCGTTTTCGCCGGGCCGCCGGTAACGCTGGTGGGGCTCAACGCCTACCTCGACGAGCGCGGTGTAGCGGCGCACGCCCGGCCCGACATGCTGGTCCCGATGGCCGCGCTGCCCACTACACCGGTCGGCAAGATCGACAAGAAGGCGATCGCGCACCAGATCGCTGGCTCGCGTTAGGCAGATCTCTGTATCGCCAGCTCGACGCCTGCCGCAACCAGGTCGGGTTGGTGGATCTGGACGAAGTGGTCGCTGCCCGTCGCGAATATGTGTGGAGTTTGCGGCCGCAGCGCGACGAGATCCGAAGTGGCGTCCCGCCATGCCTGTTCCAAAATCGGGCCTTTCTCGGCCGGGATGGTCGGGGGAATGATGAAGGGCTCGGTCCTCGCCAGCACGACGGTGGGTATGGGCGGGAAGGCAGGAGCGGCGACGACCTGCTCGACGCTCTTGTCGATGTCGATCAGCTCGAACGAAGGCGAATCGGCGAACTGCGGCAGCGGTTCATCCAACTGCTGTCGATACGCGGGCCAGTCAGTTCCTATCAGGCTCGGTATCTCGACGGCGAAGGCGTCGACGAACACCACGGCGCGCACCTGGCCGGGGTAGGTCTGGGCGTATAGCCGCGCGATCAGCCCACCCAGCGAATGCCCGACGAGAACGTAGGGGCCGGGAACGTGCGCGGCGTCGAGTAATGCGTGCAGGTCGCCGACAACATCCTGCGCCGTGCGCGGCATCGCGACCGGTGAACTGCGGTCGCTAACAGTGGGGGGGTCTGTATAGCGCAAGGTTCCGGGCCGGTCATAGGCGCAGACGCGATGCGTGCGCGCGAGGGCGGGCAGCACGGCGGGACCCACTGCCGGCGCGGCGGCGTCGGACTGGCTCCACACATCCGACGAATTGTGGTAGCCGGACTCCAAAATGATTGTCGGAAGGCCCTTTCCGCGGCATTCGAGGTAAAGTTGCCGCCCGTTGCCGATCTCGATCGGCCCGTGGAAGTCGTCCGCCGCGGGTGATGCCGGTGCGGGGCTGCTGGTCACCGGGTGGGTGCCGCAGCCCACCGGCACCAGCAACAACGCGGTAGGTAACAGAAATCGACAGACTCCCCTGATCGTGGTCAACGGGTGAGCCGCGAATTTCCGCACTGCGCGCATCGCGTCATTGTGCTGGCACGCAATACGCCTGTGTCAAACCCGTCGCGACCGCAACCTTGCCTCCTTCGACTATCGTTCGGCGCAGGAGGAGAGCCCATGTTCAACCGCATTAGTCACATCGGCGTCGTCGTCAACGACATCGAGACGGCGCTCCATATCTGGCGCGACAAGCTCGGCTTCAAGCAGTTCTCGGAAGCCCACTTCGACGTCGAGGGCATCCGCAGCGTCTTCCTTTCCCTCTCCGGCAAGGCCGGGGAGATGAGCATCGAGCTCATGGAGCCGGTCGACAAGTCGGACATGAACAATCCTGTCGCGCGCCGTCTGGCGACGAGGGGCGAAGGCTTCTATCACCTGGCGGTGGTGAGCGATGACGTCGCCGTCAGTGGCCGCTCACTCGCGGAGCAATCCCTGCCGGTCATCGACCGGCCACCCGTCGAGTCGGCCACCCAGGGTCGCTGGTTGATCCATCCCAAAGCCGCCAATGGAATCATGATCGAGGGCATCGAAGAGTGGGCCGGGAGTGCGGGATGAGCACGGGCAGGCTCGATGGCCGAGTGGCGCTCGTCACCGGTGCGGGGCAAGGGATCGGCCGCGCGATCGTCCTCAAGTTGATCTCCGAAGGAAGCCGCGTGCTCGCCAACGATCTCGATGCCGCGAGCTTGCAACGGCTCTCGGCCGACGTCGCCCGACTCGGTGGCACTTGCACGACGCTCCCGGGTGACGTGACCGCGAAGGAGTTCGGTGATCGCGCCGTCGCCGCCTGCCTCGAGCAATTCGGCGACCTCCACATCCTCATCAACAACGCGGGCTACATCTGGAACTCCCGCATCGCGAACCACACCGACGAGCAGTGGTACGCGATGCTGGACGTGCATGCCACCGGGCCCTTCCGCCTGCTGCGTGCGGCCGGCCGGCATTTCCGGGCGATGGCCAAGGAAGGCCGAACGGCGCCGGCGCGGAAGGTCGTCAACGTCTCGTCGGCCTCCGGGCTCTTCGGCGAGGCGACGCAGTTCAGCTACGCCACTGCCAAGTCCGCGCTCGTGGGCATGACGCGCTCACTCGCCAAGGACTGGGGCCGCTACAACGTCACGGTGAATTGCGTGGCGTTCGGCTTCATCGAGACCCGCCTGACCCAGACGTTCACGAGCGCGGCCCCGGAGATCGAGATCGGCGAACGCAAGCTCAAGGTGGGCTTCGACGCGGCGCAAGCCGAGGAGATAAAGCGCCTGATTCCGCTCCGGCGCGCCGGCACGTCCGAGGAAGCCGCCGGCGCGGTTTTGCTCTTCTGTCTCCCGGAATCGGACTACATCAGCGGCGAGATCGTCGTCGCCGCCGGCGGGCTCCGCATGTGAAGGCGCCAGCAGACCATTGAAATTCTCAATGTTCGCGCGCTCATGGCTTTTCAAGCATTGGGAATGCGCACCTTAAGGAGCGAACATGAGTGCACCTGTGTACTTGATCACCGGCGCGGGTGGGGGCACTGGTGGCGTGAGCCGACAGGTGATCGAAGAACTGCGCGCACGTGGGGACCGCGTTCGTGCAGTGGTTCACCGCGACGACGCGCGGGCGGATCCACTGCGCAAACTTGGCGCGGAAGTCGTGGTCGCGGATTTGACCGAGCCTCAAGACGTAGTCGATGCAATAGCCGGGGTAGATCGCATGTTCTTTTCGATGAGTGTCTCACCGGACTACCTCAACGCAACGGTCGTAATCTGTGACGTTGCACTGCAATACGGTCAGCTTGAGGTGCTCGTCAACATGTCACAGATGACCGTTTCGCAGATGACATTGACCAGCGAGGGTGAATCTCACCAACATCGGCTGCATTACCTTGCCGAGCACGTCGAAAATTGGTCGGGTCTACCGGTCGTGCACATCAGGCCCACGGCGTTTCTGGACAATCCGATCTTCACTTCGTTTGCCAAACCGTCACTGCAACAGCGAAACCTGTTGGTGTTGCCATTCGGAACGGGCCGAACGTCACCGATCGCGACCAGCGACGTGGCCCGGGCGGTGGTCGCAGTGCTCACCGACCCCGCCGACCGCATCGGCGACATCTACGAGCTCACCGGCCCCGTCAGCCTCGACATCGACGGACTGGCGGCTGAATACTCACTTGGACTGCAACGGCCGATACGTGGGACCGACATTGCCCATGACATCTGGGTCGAGGAAGTTCTCCGGCCGCTAGGTCTGCCCGAACACCTCCAACAACACCTAGCAACAATGGCGCTGCTGCACCGCGCCGGCCGCTACGACCGAGCCACAAACGACGTCGAAAGGCTCACCGGGCAGCCGGCATCCAGGATCAGCCGTTACATAGCCGAACACCCTGGGCTGTTCACGTAAGCCCCTACCGCACCGTGCTCAATCCGTATCGCCGAGCGTCACAGCCGCACGGCGCCGCCTGCACTGCTTCCTATTCTGCGGCGGCTGAGACCAGCGAGCGTGCCCGCGAATCCGATATCGGATGTGATATCGCATTCGAAAGTCGCCCCGTGGTCCCGAGCCGCAATAGTGCGCCGCCAGGGACGGCCCGGATTCCGGATGATCGAATTTCCTTGGCCACCAACAGATCTGAAAAGCGGGAGCGATTGACGCAGCCACGAGAGTACGACATCGCAGGTTGACGGCCTGGGACCGCTCAATTCACCGCGCGGCCAACTCAAGACGGTTCAGGCGGCGGACCCCGAGGAGCACCCGCTACCGCCCGCCTCAAAACCTGCCATTGACTAATGTCACCATTTGGTATTGACTGCGTTGTCATGAACGACGGCGTTCCGGCTCGGGGGTCGCTACGATCACGCGGCGCGGCCGCGATCTGCGCCGCGGCGGTGCGACCGGTCACCGGACTGGTGCCGCCGGAACACCCGTGGGGGCTGTGGCTGTCCCGCAAGATGGTCGCCAGGTTCATGGACGCGTTCGGGCCATCACTCGCGGGCTCCCGCGTCGAGCAGATCAACACGGTGCTTCCTGACGGGCGCCGCGTCGTCGGCGAATGGGTATACGGACCGCGCGCACAAACACGTCCGCCCACCGCAGGCGCGGTGTTTTACCTGCACGGCAGCGGCTACATCATGTGTTCGCCCCGAACACACCGACGGCTGATCTCCTGGCTATCGGCGCTGACCGGGTTGCCGGTGTTCTGCGTCGATTACCGACTCGCGCCGCGCTACCGCTTCCCCACCGCGGCCGATGATGCGCGCGCGGGCTGGGACTGGCTGATGCAAACCTGCGGCCTGCCCCCGGAACGCATTGTGGTTGCCGGTGATTCGGCTGGCGGACACCTGGCGGTGGACTTGCTGCTGCAACCCGACGTGGCCGCGAAGCCCCCCGCCGCGCAGGTGTTGTTTTCGCCGCTGTTCGACATCACCTTCGCGCTTTGCATGGCCAGCGAACAGATCCGCCGCGATCCCACCGTCGGCGCGGCCGTCGCTGCCCGCGTGATAAGCATGTACCACGCGGGCACCGATCCCACCCACCATCGCCTAAAGCTCGACGTCGCCGGCGGCCCAATGCTTCCGCCGACACTGATCCAGGCCGGTGGCGCCGAAATGTTGCAGGGGGATGCGCGTCAACTCGCCGCCGAGATCCGGGCCGCGGGTGGCAAATGCGAGCTGCAAGTGTGGCCCCACCAGATGCATGTCTTCCAGGCGATGCCCCGCATGACGCCCGAAGCCGCCAAAGCCATGGCCCACGTAGCGCGGTTCATCGAACAATCGTTGCGGGACAGCACCATCGCCACCGGCGACGTAGCCAAGGCGGGCTGACGATGTTGGGGCCGCTGGGCAAGCTACTGGGCAAGTCGAACACCACCAGCCACGGCGCGCTGGCGGTGGTGACCGGTGCCGGCAGCGGGATCGGCGCGGCGTTCGCGGTCGAACTCGGTCACCGCGGCGGCGCCGTGGTGTGCAGTGACATCGATGAAGCGGCAGCGCAAACCACGGCGGACCGGATCATCGAGCAGGGCGCCAAAGCGGTGGCGATCCGCTGCGACGTAACCCGATTCGACGACGTGTCGGCACTGGCCGAGCAAGCACAGGACTGGTTCGGGGCACCGCCCACACTGGTGATCAACAACGCCGGCGTCGGGGCCGGCGGCTCGCCCATCGGCGAAGCGCCGCTCGACGATTGGAAATGGACCCTGGCCGTCAACCTGTGGGGTCCCATTCACGGCTGCCACGTGTTCACTCCGATCCTGCGCGAAGCCGGCCCGTCAGATGCGCCAAGGGGCATCATCAACGTCGCGTCGGCGGCGGCGTTCGCTGCGGGTCCCGGTATGGCCGCCTACAACGTCAGCAAGTCCGGCGTGCTGTCGCTTTCGGAGACCCTCGCAGCCGAATTGTCCGGTAGCGGAGTCAAAGTCACCGTGCTGTGCCCGACCTTCGTCAAGACCAACATCGTCGAGACCGGCCGTATCGGCGAGCAGGCCAGCGAAATGGCCACCCAACTGATGCGCTGGATTGGATTCTCGCCCGAGAAAGTGGCGCGGATCTGCCTGGATGCACACGATCGCGGCGAGCTGTATTGCATGCCGCAGCTGGACGCCAAGTTCGCCTGGAACGTAAAGAGATTGGCCCCGCAGGCATATACACGTGCGGCTGGCGTGATATCGCGGGTGGCTAATGCACTAACGGAAGGAGCTCCTGGTGGCCATCGAAATGGAAGCCATGCTCGCCAAGATCAAGGATCGCCAGTGGGCGCTCGCGGACATCGATTGGGACGCAGCGGGTGCCGATACCATCCGGCCCGAATTCCGGCCCAAACTCAAGGCGTTCATGGCCGACCTGTGCTGGATCGAAAACGTGGGCGCGCGCGGCTTCGCGGCGCTGGCCAAGAAGGCGCCCGACCCGACGCTGGCGGAGATCTACCGGTACTTCCACGCCGAGGAGCAACGCCACGCCAACGCCGAAATGGCGTTGATGAAGCGTTGGGGCATGCTCGACGACGGCGAGTTTCCGGAACCCAACGTCAACATCCGGTTGGCCATCGAGTGGCTCGACGCCTTCGCCGACGACATGCCGCTGTCGGTGCTGGGCACCGTCATCCCGATGCTGGAGGTCGCCCTCGATGGCGCGCTGCTGAAGTTCCTGCTGGACACCGTGGACGACCCGGTGTGCCATCAGGTGTTCGAGAAGATCAACAACGACGAATCACGGCACATCGCAGTCGATTTCGAGGTGCTCAACATGATCGGCCACGCCAAGGCGCGCCGGCTGGCCATCGAATTCGTCGGCGCCGTCGCGTCGCCGGGCGTGATCATCGGCACGCTCATGTACATACCGCTGCTCAATCGCGTACGCAACGAGATGGCCGGGATGGGCATGGAACCCGAGCGGCTGTACAACGCGGTCAAGCGTTTCAAGCAACTCGGCGAACGGGGCGAACGCACCTGGCGGGTGCCGACCTATCAACTGCTCAAGCGGCACGCCGCAATGGTGGTCAATCCGCGACACCCCTATCAACTGCTGGCCAATTCGATGGTGTGGCTGTCGGATCGCTATCCCAGGCCGCTGCTGCGACCGGTGCCCAGCTGGTTCAAAGAGCTCACCTACGAGCCGGCGGCTTGACGGAGGCATTCCATGACACACGACCACACCCATGCCACGCTCATCATCGGGGCAGGCTTCACCGGACTCGGTGCAGCAATCCGGTTGGCCGAAGCCGGGGTCACCGACGTCATCATCCTGGAGCGCGGCGACCGGGTCGGCGGGACCTGGCGCGACACCACGTATCCGGGTGCGAGTTGTGACATTCCCTCGCTGCTGTACTCGTTCTCGTTCGTCAAGAACCCCACCTGGTCACGCACCTACTCCCCGGCCGCCGAGATCTGCCGCCATCTCGAGGACATGGCAACGCGGTTCGACATCCGCCGCCGCATCAGATTCGGTCACGAAGTCAGCGATTTGACCTTCGACGAAAGCGCCGGCGCCTGGACCGCAACAACCGCGGGTGGCAAGCGGTTTCGGGCACGTACCGTGGTCTTGGCGTCCGGTCCGCTGTCGGACGTCAGCTTCCCCGCCATCCGGGGCCTGGACAGCTACCGGGGACACAAGATCCACAGCGCCCGCTGGGATCACGGCTACGACTTCACCGGCAAGCGGGTCGCCGTCATCGGCACCGGGGCCAGCGCGGTGCAGATCGTCCCCGAACTGGTGAAGCGGGCCGGCTTCGTCAAGGTATTCCAACGCACCCCGGGCTGGGTGCTGCCCCGCCTGGACCCCTTTTTCGGGCAAGCCACACCACCGGCCGTCCAGACATTGTTCGCCAAAGTTCCTGCCACCCAACAACTTGCGCGGCAGACGTTGTTCTGGGGTCACGAAGCCAGCGCTACGGCTCTGGTGTGGAACACGCCGCTGACCTCGCTGGTAGCGCGGCTGGGACGAGCGCACCTGCACCGGCAGGTCAAAGACCCGTGGCTGCGCCGCCAGCTGACCCCCGACTTCACGCCGGGCTGCAAACGCATGCTGGTCTCCAGCGACTACTACCCCGCCTTGCAGCGGGACAATTGCAAACTGATCGACTGGCCGATCGCGACGCTGAGCCCAGTCGGCATCCGCACCAGCGACGGTATCGAACACCACCTGGACTGCATCGTGTTCGCCACCGGCTACGACGTCCACTTGACCGGTCCGCCGTTCGGCGTCACCGGACTCGGCGGCCGCTCGCTGGCCGCCGAATGGGCAACCGGCGCACAGGCATTCAAGAGCATCAACGTGCACGGGTATCCGAATTTGTTCTTCATGACCGGCCCCAATTCCGGTCCCGGGCACAACTCGCTATTGGTCTACATCGAGGGTCAACTCGATTACGCGGTGCGCGGTATCACCACGATCCTGGACAGCGACCTGCGTTATCTCGATGTGCGCGAAGAGGTCCAACGCCGTCACAACGAGCGCATCCAGCGGCGGCTCACCAAAACGACCTGGATGTCGGGTTGCCGCAGTTGGTATCTCACCAAGGATGGGTTCAACGCATCCAATGTACCCCGGATTCGCCACCCAGTATCTTCGACAGATGAGGGATTTCCGCCACTCGGACTACGAGGTGGTCGCCCGCGACACCCGCGTCCTGGTCAGCTCACCCGCCTGACCCGAGACATCGACATGGCAACCGACCGACCAGCGCGACCAGAGCCCGGCACCATCGCCAGTGTGCTGTTCAACGTGCGCCGTGCGCCCAAGCGCGTACGGCGCCAGTCGCGCGAATTACGCGAGTTCATCGAGACCGCGGTATCGCAGCTTTTCGACGCCGCGGCCCGCCATCCCCACGGCGTCGCGGCGTCCGGCGAATACCGGATCGACGACCTGGCCCGGCTGGCCGGCACCACCACCCGCAATATCCGGGTGTACCGCGACCGCGGATTACTGCCTCCGCCATTGCGGGTGGGCCGCATTGCGTTGTTCAACGACACCCATCTGACCCGGCTGCGCCTGATCACCTCGATGCTCGACCGCGGATACAACATCGCGAACGTCCGGGAGATGCTCAGCGCGTGGGAGGAGGGCCGCAACCTCGGCGACGTCCTGGGCTTGGAAACGGCCATCGTGGGCACCTGGACCACTGAGAAGCCGCAGACCATGCCGCTGGTCGACGCCAAGCGACTCGTCAACGATTCGCGCGCCTTCCAGCGTCTGCTGGCGCTGCACGTGATCCGGGTTGACGGCGAGCAGGCCACCATTACCCGGCCCAAACTCATCGAGGCTTTCAACGAGATTCGCGGTTACGGCATTAGCACCGGACAAGCTCATCGACCTGCACGAGCAGATCCTTCCCAAGATCGACGAGATCAGTGACATGCTGGTACGCGCCGGCGCCGAACACGTGATGGACCGCATCAAGCCAGGTGAGCCGCTGCCCGCGGATGCCGAGATCGCCGAGCTGATCACCATGCTGGTCCGGTTCCGCACCCAGGCCGTCGCGACCGTTACCGCCACCCTTGCGTCGTCGATCGAATCGACCATCGAGTCGCTGGTCAGCCGAGTACTCGCCGAATATCTAACGCAAGCACCCGAATCGGCGGCGATCTGACGAACGCTACTGACGCGCAATCAGATACGGCGCCAGCGTGGATAGCTTTTCGCAGGTCTCCTCGAATTCGCGTTCGGGGTTCGATGCGGCAATGATGCCGGCACCCGCCCGCAACCAGGTCTTCCCGTCGCGTTCATAGGCAGCCCGCAGGGCCAGCGCCGCATCGAGGCCGCCATCTGCTGAAATCATCACGACCGCACCGGAATACAGTCCGCGCGGGCCTTCGTCGAGACGCAAGATGGCATCGACGCCCGCTGCCTTGGGGATGCCCGACGCGGTGACCGCCGGAAAGAGCGCCTCCAGTGCATCCATTCGGTCGCGCGAGGGATCCAGATGCGCGCTGATCGTCGAACCGAGGTGCTGCACACTCCCCCGTTCGCGCACCGTCATGAAATCGATGACGGCCGCGGTGCCCGCCTCGGCGATCTCGGCCATCTCCTGAAGCGAACCGCGCACCGAAATAGCATGCTCAACAATCTCTTTCGAGTTTGATTCCAGCTCGTTGCGAGCCTGACGGTCACGCGCTTGACCACGACCAAGCGCCCGGGTGCCGGCCAGCGGCTCGGTGATCACCGTCCCGTCGCAGTCAACGGCTGCGACGAGTTCGGGGCTGTAACCCACGGCACGAATTCCGCCCATCCGCAACAAAAACGACCTCACCGGAGTGTTGTGTCGACGGCCAAGCCGGTAAGTGGACGGGAAGTCGAGCGCGAAAGGCACTTCAACACAACGGGATAGGATCACCTTGTGGTAGCTGCCCGCGGCGATTTCGCGAACGGCGGCCGCCACGCGGTCGCGATAGCCGGACGGGTCGGCCGTGACGTCCACCGCGCGGGCACGTGGCGTGTTGCGCAGACCGTTGCTGAGCAGCCCGCGTACGGTCTCGCCATGGCCGGCCCCGGAACCGTCCTCGTGAATATGAACCGCCGCAGGGGTCACCACGATTCGGGTACGGGGCCAAAAGATCCGGGCCAACGGGGTTCTCGGCGCCAGCCGCTCCTGCAATCCGAAACGGTAAACGCCGAATTCAAACGCGATCCAGCCAAAGACTTGGTCGGTTTCCAGCAGCAGCCGGTCGACGGCTTCAGCCAGGACGGGCCCCGGTCGCCCGGACCAGTATTGCCGCTGGGTCACGCCGTTGCGAGTGACGCGCAGTTCGTCGCTGTCCAACTCGATCGTCGCCCGCGCACCGGCGGCCAGGATCCATTGACCGCCGTTCTCGTAGAGCAGGTATTCCTCCCCCGCCCGTTCGGGCAGCACCGCAGCCAGCTCGGCTGCCAGGTCGGCCGGATCGATTTGGTCACTCAGCGGGATCGACAGCGACGCCGTGCCTGCGGAACTTGTCTCGACGCCGAGCTGGGTCACAGTTAGTAAATGTAGCCTAACCTATGAAAAAGCGCGCAACCCTCCTAGACCTCCCACGTCCGCGTCGTTCCGCCGTGGTTTCTTCCGCGCGTTGAAGCTACGCGCCATCTCACAGCCAACTGAGAGTGAACTCACACTCAACTTACGTTGATGGCATAGGTAGCACACCCTGACCAACTGGTTCATTACACAGCTGTTTCATTGCCGTTTCAAGGGCGTCAACACCAGGGAAACTCGGTAACACCTGGTAGTTCGGCGCGCGCCCAGGCTTTGTATCTGATCGGCTCCCGCCTACCCTCGGGGGGACTCTCGTTCCTCCGAGGGTTTTTGCTGGCTCGGCCACGGCCATTGGGAGGGGCGGCGAAGTCGCATGATCGGTGGAGAGGTTGTGCAGCCATGCATGAGATCCTGACCGTTCCGACCGAAAAGCCCCGCAATGGCCTGGCCGGTCTCAAACACTGGCGCTACGACCTTCGCTCGGGTTTCACGGTGGCCATGATCTCGCTGCCGTTCTCGATGGGAATCGCGATCACCTCGGGTGCGCCGCCGATCTGCGGGATCATGTCGGCGATCATCGCCGGTTTCATCCTGCCGTTCTTGGGCGGCTCGTATGTGACCATCAGCGGCCCGGCCGCGGGACTGGCGCCGGCCCTGTTCGCCGGCATGATCATGCTGGGACACGCCCGCCTGGGCCATAACGCCTCGACATCCGAGTTGCTCGCGGTGGGATACCCGCTGGTCCTGGTCGCCATCGCCCTCGCGGGCGTGTTGCAAGTGATCCTTGCCAAGCTGAAGGTGGCCCGCCTCAGCGCCATCTTCCCGGCCGCGGCCATCCAGGGCATGCTGGCGGCGATCGGCCTGATGATCATCGTCAAGCAGATCCCTCTCTTCATGGGAGTGAAGTTCGAGGCCCACGAATTCTGGGCGGTCCTGGGCGAAGTGCCCCGCCATGTCCAGTCGATGAGCCCCAAGGTCTTCGCCCTGGGGGTCGGTTGCCTGGCGGCGCTGTTCGTGCTGTCGGCCCTGCCCGGGCGGCTGCTGAAGGTCATGCCGCCTCCGGTCTGGGTGTTCCTCGCCGGCACGATGGTCGGCTCATTCATCCTGAAGTTGGACAAATCCCACCTGATCAACGTGCCCGATTCGCTCGAGCACGGGCTCGTCTTCCCCCAGTTCGGTGAGGCATTCACCAATGCCGCGCTGTTCCTGCCCCTGGCCTACCTGGTTGTCACCCTGCTGTTGATCGACGGGACCGAGTCCCTGGCGACGATCGCGGCCGTGGACAAGATCGACCCCTATCGCCGCCGTTCCGACCCGGACCGGACCTTGCTGGCCATGGGCGTTTCTAACGGCGCCTCGAGCCTGCTCGGTGGCTTGACCATCATCCCCGGCATAGTCAAGAGCACGGCGAATATCCTGGCCGGCGGCCGGACCCAGTGGGCCAACTTCTACAACGCCTGCTTCCTGCTGACGTTCGTGCTGCTCGGCCGCTACGTGATCGACATGGTCCCGATGGCGGTCCTGGCCGCCATCCTCGTCTTCATCGGCTACAAGCTGTGTAAGCCCGCGGTCTGGCTCAAGATCGCGCGGGTCGGGACCGAGCAGTTCGTCGTCTTCTTCACCACATTGCTCGTCACCGTGACGACGGACCTGCTCATCGGCATCGTCGCCGGCATCGTCGTGGAGTTGGTACTGAACCTGTGGTACGTGGGCCTCTGGCACACCCTGAGGAACGGCTCAGAATTCACCACGCCGAGTTTTGCCGTGCGCTTCCTCAGTCTCTTCCGCAATCCGGTGTCTCACCGGGAATCGGATAGAGGGCACCTACCACCTGTACCTGGATGGTCCCCTGGTGTGTTTCAACCTGTTCCACGTGATTCGGGAGCTAGGGCAGCTTCCGCCCGATACACAGGCGGTGTATCTGCACTTGAGCTCGCATGTGCCTCTCGTCGATCACACGACAGGTGAGTCCCTCCGTCATTTCCTGGAAGAGTTCAGCGGCCACGACCAGAGTCCGAACCTGGTGATCGAGGGATGGGACCACATGCGGCCCCTGTCCAAGCATGAGACCAGCACGCGGATCGCCCTGGCAACCGCCGTGAAGGTGGCCTCCACGGAGCGAGCCGAACAGGAGTTGAGGATCGCTCAGACAACGGATTGACGGCCGACCGCCTCTTCTCTCGTTCTCTCGGCGGCCGTGAGGTCCCGGCCCGTATTCTCACCCCGGGGTCGCGACACCCACTGGAAAGTGGTCTGGGAGAACCGCAGGCTCGCGATCCAGATCCTGGGCAAGCTGAAGGGCCAGGCGGCCACCACTGGTATCTTCCGCGTATGCCCGCCATCCACAGCGAACGCACAGCCAATTCACATCAAAGTCACGCTTTTTGCACTTTATGGCCCAGTACCAGTGCAATTGTGACCCCTGGCTGTTTCCAGGCGGTTACGCCAGGAAAACTCGGTAACACCTGCAAGTTTGGCGCGTGTCGCCGAGTGGCGGTTTGGCAGCGCTGGGGCTAAGTTTTTCCACGGTCGTCGGGATGTTCGTGGTTGCCCCGCTTGCGAACGGTGCTTCCCCTGATCGCCGCACCAGTCGAGGGAGGCCGCAATGCTGCACGAGTTCTGGCATAACTTCACGCACAACCTGTTCAAACCTCTGTTGCTGTTCTTCTACTTCGGGTTCCTGATCCCGGTCCTGAAGGTGCGGTTCGAATTCCCCTACGTGATCTACCAGGGCCTGACCATGTACCTCCTGCTGGCCATCGGCTGGCACGGTGGCGAAGAACTCGCCAAGGTCAAGCCGGCGGACATCGACAACATCGCTGGCTTCGTGGCCATGGGCTTCGTGTCGAACTTCCTCATCGGCGGGTTGGCCTACTTGTTGCTCAGCCGGATGAGTTCCATGCGAAGAGTCGACAAGGCAACGGTCGCCGGCTATTACGGGTCGGACTCGGCAGGGACCTTCGCCACCTGCGTGGCCGTGCTGACCGCGGTCGGCATCGCGTTCAACGCCTACATGCCGGTGATGCTGGCCGTCATGGAGATCCCCGGCTGCCTGGTGGCGCTGTACCTGGTGGCGCGACTGCGGCACCGGGGGATGGACGAGGCGGGCTACATGCCCGACGAGCCCGGTTACACCCCTCCGGTCAAGGTAGCGGTCGGACCGGGCACGGCCACGCGACCGCCGCAGGGCGAGTCCCTTGACGGACCGAGCACGAACGCGGGGTCGAGCAGGAACTCGAACTCTCGCTGGAAAAGCTGGAGCATCCGGACTGGGAGCCCGACGCGAGCCCGGCCCGCGGGAAGCCCAAGAGGATGCCCATTTTCACTCGTGAGCTGCTGCAGGAGGTGTTCCTCAACCCCGGGCTGGTCCTGCTCATGGGCGGCATCATCATCGGCCTCGTCAGTGGGCTGCAGGGACAGAAGGTCGTTGCCGACGACGACAAATTCTTCGTGCTGGCATTCCAGGGTGTGCTGTGTCTGTTCCTGCTCGAGATGGGAATGACGGCGGCCCGCAAGCTGAAAGACTTGCGATCGGCGGGCCCCGGTTTCATCTTCTTCGGCTTGCTCGCGCCGAATATCTTTGCGCCGCTCGGGATTTTCGTCGCCCATAGCTACAGCCTACTTCACCAACACCGATTTCAAGCCGGGTACCTACGTGCTGTTCGCGGTGCTGTGTGGCGCCGCGTCCTACATCGCCGTCCCCGCGGTCCAGCGGCTGGCGATTCCCGAGGCCAGCCCGACCCTGCCGTTGGCCGCATCGCTGGGTTTGACGTTCTCCTACAACGTCACCATCGGGATCCCGCTCTATATCGAGATCAACCGGCGTAATCGCGCACTGGTTCACCTGATAGATCAAACGCGCCCTCACACGCGGCTAGCCAAGCAGCGTACGCACCACCGCGTCGGCAAGCAGCCGACCGCGCGGGGTGAGGACCAGCTTGTCGCCGTCGGCGGCCAACAACCCGTCCGCCGTTAGGGTCTCGGCGCGTTCGCGTTCGTCCACGACGAGCAAGGCCAGCGGCAACCCTTGGCGCAACCGGGTTTTCAACAGCACGTCTTCGGTGTGCAGGGCGTCCGCGCCGAGCTCCTCGAAGCCCGCCACCGGCAACGTCGCACCGGCAAGTATCTCCGCATAGCTGTTGGGGTGCTTGACATTCCACCAGCGCGTCGCGCCGACGTAGCCATGCGCCCCCGGTCCCGCGCCCCACCACTGGCCGCCGTCCCAGTAGCCGAGGTTGTGCCGGCACTCGCCGCCCGGTCTAGCCCAGTTGGAGACTTCGTACCAGCTGAATCCGGCGGCGGACAGCCGCTCGTCGACCAGCTCGTAGCGATGCGCGAGCACGTCGTCGTCGGGCGCGGCCAGCTCGCCGCTGCGGACCCGGCGGGCCAGCGCGGTGCCCTCCTCGACGAGCAGCGAATACGCCGACACATGGTCGACGCCGGTTTCGACCGCCGTGTCGACAGAGCGCAGCAGGTCGTCATCGGACTCGCCCGGGGTGCCGTAGATCAGGTCGAGGTTGACGTGTTCGAAGCCCGCCGCCAACGCCTCGCGAGCCGCGGCCGCCGACCGGTTCGGTGTGTGAATCCGATCGAGCACACCCAGCACATGCGGCGCCACCGACTGCATGCCGAGCGACACCCGCGTGTAGCCAGCCGCGCGGATCGCCTCGAAGAAGTCCGGCCAGGCCGACTCGGGGTTGGCTTCGGTGGTGATCTCGGCGTCCGGAGCCAACTGGAAGTGTTCCCGCACCATGTCGAGCAGCATGGCGACCCGCTCACCACCCAGCAGCGATGGCGTCCCGCCGCCGACGAACACGGTGTTCACCGTCGGCGCGTCCAGCCGCGCGGCCGCCAGCTCCAGCTCCGTTCGCAACGACTGCAGCCAGGCGTCCGGGTTGACGCCGCCCAACTCGGCCGGGGTGTAGGTGTTGAAATCGCAATACCCGCAACGCGTGATGCAGAACGGCACATGCACGTACACCCCGAACGGAGCGCCAGGACCCGGCTGCAGGCCGGGCAGGTCAACCGGTGCTTGTCGAAGGGTCATGCCAAATCATCGCACGATGAGCAGCCATGGTTCTCAGCCGATTCTCGGGTTTGTTTACTTAACCACCCAGAGTTACCCGCTAATTTAAATCACTGTGAGCACAAATTTGACCTGGTTGCGACGCTTGTCGGTATTCATGGCAGAATGGCAGCCGTGACCGCCGCCAAACCCAGCCTGGGCATCACTTTGGTGGCGCGTCGGCATATCGATCTGAAGCGCGTCTGCAGCTGTTGCTGTCTCCCTTGACGTCGTAGAACCGCCCACCTGTACGAACCAGCTGGCTGCCGGATCTGCGCCGCCGAAATAAAACCGGTGGTTTGCGCGTCCATGCCTGCAATGCTCGCGAAGGAGAATCCCCGAATGACCACAGCCCGTCCCGCTGGGGCGCAAAAGAAAGCCCGCGATGAGGGCCAGTGGGCGCTGGGAAGTCGCGACCCGCTCAACCCCAACGAAGAGATGAAGCAGGCCGGTGCCCCGCTCGAGGTGCGGGAGCGCATCGAGAACATCTATGCCAAGAACGGCTTCGACAGCATCGACAAATCCGATCTGCGCGGGCGTTTCCGCTGGTGGGGCCTCTACACCCAGCGGGAGCAGGGTTACGACGGCTCATTTACCGGCGACGAGAACGCTGACCTGCTCGAAGCCAGGTACTTCATGATGCGGGTGCGCTGCGACGGCGGCGCGGTGTCCGCCGCCGCGCTGCGGACGGTGGGCCAGATCTCGACCGAGTTCGGCCGCGACACCGCCGACATCTCCGACCGGCAGAACGTGCAGCTGCACTGGATCGAGGTGGAGAACGTCCCGGAAATCTGGCGGCGGCTCGCCGAAGTCGGGCTGCAGACCGCCGAGGCGTGCGGTGACTGCCCGCGGGTGGTGTTGGGCTCGCCGCTGGCCGGCGAGTCGCTCGACGAGGTGCTGGACCCGACCTGGGCACTCGACGAGATCGTCCGGCGCTACATCGGCCAGCCCGATTTCGCCGACCTGCCGCGCAAGTACAAGACCGCCATCTCCGGTCTGCAGGACGTCGCGCACGAGATCAACGACATCGCGTTCATCGGCGTCAACCACCCCGAGCACGGGCCCGGCCTGGACTTGTGGGTCGGCGGCGGTCTGTCGACCAACCCGATGCTGGCCCAGCGGGTCGGAGCCTGGATCCCGCTGGACGAGGTGCCCGAGGTGTGGGCGGCGGTGACCTCGATCTTCCGCGACTACGGCTATCGCCGGCTGCGGGCCAAGGCGCGGCTTAAGTTCCTGATCAAGGACTGGGGTATCGAGAAATTCCGCGAAGTTCTCGAAACCGAATACCTCAAGCGTCCGCTGATCGACGGCCCGGCCCCCGAGCCGCTCAAGCATCCGATCGATCACGTCGGCGTACAGCGGCTGAAGAACGGACTCAACGCCATCGGGGTTGCGCCGATCGCCGGACGGGTGTCCGGCACCATCCTGTCGGCCGTGGCCGATCTGGCCGAGCGGGCCGGTTCCGACCGAATTCGGTTCACCCCTTACCAGAAGCTGGTCATCCTCGACATACCCGACGATCAACTCGACGACACGATCGCCGGCCTGGAAGCCCTCGGACTGCAGTCGCGGCCGTCGGCTTGGCGTCGAAATCTGATGGCGTGCACCGGAATCGAGTTCTGCAAGTTGTCGTTCGCCGAAACCCGCGGCCGGGCACAGGATTTGGCGCCCGAGCTGGAGCGTCGCCTCGAAGACATCAACGGTGCGCTCGACGTACCGGTCACCGTCAACATCAACGGCTGTCCCAACTCGTGTGCGCGAATTCAGGTCGCCGACATCGGATTCAAGGGCCAGATGGTCGACGACGGTCACGGCGGCTCGGTGGAGGGTTTTCAGGTGCATCTGGGTGGCAGCCTCGGCCTGGACAGCGGTTTCGGCCGCAAACTGCGCCAACACAAGGTCACCAGCGACGAGTTGGGTGACTATATCGATCGCGTGGTCCGCAACTTTGTCAAACACCGCAATGCTGGTGAGCGCTTCGCGCAGTGGGTCATTCGCGCTGAGGAGGGCGACCTGCGATGAGCAGCGAGACAACGACGAGGCCCACCGAGGCCCAGCTGCGTGAGCTGGCGGAGCGCGGCGCCGCCGAACTCGACGGTGCCAACGCCACCGAGCTGCTGCGCTGGACCGAGGAGAATTTCGGCGGCGTCAACGGACCCCGCGGGTGGGCGACGTGCAACTACATCGTGGCCTCCAACATGCAGGACGCCGTGCTGGTAGATCTGGCCGCCAAGGTACGGCCGGGCGTACCGGTGTTATTTCTCGACACCGGTTATCACTTCGTCGAAACCATCGGCACCCGCGATGCGGTCGAGTCCGTGTACGACATTCGGGTGCTCAATGTCACCCCCGAGCACACGGTCGCCGAGCAGGACGAGCTGCACGGCAAGAACCTGTTTGCCCGGGAACCCAACGAGTGCTGCCGGATGCGTAAGGTCGCCCCGCTGGGCAAGGCGCTGCGTGGCTATTCGGCTTGGGTGACCGGACTGCGCCGAGTCGAGGCACCGACCCGCGCCAATGCAGCGCTGATCAGCTTCGACGAGGCGTTCAAGCTGGTGAAGATCAACCCGCTGGCGGCCTGGACCGATCAGGACATGCAGAACTACATCGACGAGAACGACGTGCTGGTTAATCCGCTTGTCTACGAAGGCTATCCGTCGATCGGCTGTGCTCCCTGCACGGCCAAGCCCGCCGAGGGCGCCGACCCGCGCAGCGGGCGCTGGCAGGGTCTGGCCAAGACCGAATGCGGTTTGCACGCCTCGTGACGGCACTGGTTCTGACCGCGCACGGCAGCGCGGATCCACGGTCGTCGGCCAACACAGCGGCCGTCGCTGACCAACTGGCGCGGATGCGGCCCGGCCTCGATGTACGGCTGGCGTTCTTGGAGCACAGTTCGCAAAGCCTGGTCGAGGTGCTCACCCAGGTCAGCGGCCCGGCAATCATCACCCCGCTGCTGTTGGCGAATGCTTACCACGCCCGCATCGATATCCCCCGCCAGATCGCCAGTTGCGCTAACCCCGAGCGGGTGTGGCAAGCGCCCGTGCTCGGCGAGGATGACCGACTGGTGTCGGTGGCCAGGCAGCGCGTGGCCGAATTGGGGGTTTCCCGGCTCGACGAGAAACTGGGTGTGCTCCTGGTGGCGATCGGCACATCCGATCCGGCTGTGAACGCACGGACCGCGCGGGTAGCGCCAAAGCTGCTGACGGGCACCGGTTGGGCCGGTGTGACCACCGCGTTCGCCACCCGACCGGAGCGTCCGCTGGCCGAGGTTTGGGCAGGCTGCGCCGCCAAGGCGCGCGCCAGGTGGTTATCGCGCCATGGTTCCTGGCGCCGGGGCGGGTACCGGACCGGGTCCAGCGGTTCGCCGACGACACCGGCATCGCCATGGCAGCGCCGCTGGGCGCACACCGGTTGGTGGCCGAGACGTGCTGGATCGCTTCGATCGGGCCCTGAAGGCTCCGGTACAGCGCGTAGCGGCGTGAGGCTGCCCACTTGGTGTGGGTCGGTAAGGGCGTCGAAACGCTTGGAGTAGCAAATGGTTCCGTTATCGGCTTGGAGCGCGTAGCGCTCAACATCGTTGGGGATGCGACGTTGGCGTACTGCCCGACATACACCAACGAGAATTATTGAGCCGGGGCTGCGGGATGGTGAAAGGCGATGGGCACCCAACCCACCTACCCGCCAACATAAGTGACGCCAACTGACACCACGACGACAGACCGCGACGCCGCCGCCCAGCTGGCGGGCTCATCGGGACCGGCGCATGTGCGGGTGATCCGCACAGGTATTGAGCAGGCCGTCCGCGAAATTGTAGGAGAACCACTTATTTCTCGCAGTCCTTAATGTCGCTACTGTCAATCGTGGCAAGGCCTCCGCCGGCAGCGCCGGGTACCGATTTTCTGACCTGCTGTTCACAGATCTCGGGAGAGAAATTCAATGACGTCTGAACACGGCCCACGAACACACCCGCCCTCGCCGACAGCCGAGGACGAGGTCGGCACTCACTTCAAGTACACAATCAGCCCCGGGGTCGAGACGTTGGTGCGGTTGAAATCCCTCCCGGATGCTGTCTGTCGGGTTCGCTTCGATGAAGACGGCGCGAGCCCCTTCACAATCATCTCCAGTTCGGCGGGATACATCGACCTGTACGCCACCTGCACTGAAGAAGCGGAGTCTCGGCGAATCATCGTCGAGGCCAGCAACACTGCCTCGGCCGTGGAGCAGGCCATCGATCTGCGCTGTTCCACGCAACCGACCCACGACATGCCGAACTCGGCGCCAGACCCGTGGCCGTCATCGCCGCTGGACCGCTCGCTACCCGCACTCAGCGAGCAGGAGGCCGTCGACGAACACGCGTCGCAACTGACCGCGCGCGGCTATCCCCCACGACCCGACCCCGACGCAGCGCCGAGTGCGTACCGCAGCTGGCATCGCCTCGTGACGCAACCGCTGACGGTGGTGGCCCCAAGTCACATCGCCAACCCGGACTACACGCGCCGACGAAGGGTCGAAGGCGGCCAAGGACAAGCACAGATCATCAGACCCGATGACATCCAATTGGCAAACTGGGACAACTGGTGCGGCGCTGAATTGTGGTTCGACGACGGCAGAACCTTCGTCCTAGTCGAGGCCATGTGGGTGACGCCTTCGGTGTCGCTCTATAGCGCGCTCAGCGGGACCGCGACCGCTTCCTTGTGGGTTGGGCTTGATGGCTCCCCCGGATTGCCACTACTCCAAGGCGGAGTGGACCACAACGCAACAAACAGCGGCGCCCACACGGTGACTAGCTACCAGGCATGGTCGGAGATGTGGCCCAACCAGCCGGGTTCGATCAACATCAACAATCTTCCGATAGCCCCGAATGACGAAATCGTGTGCACGGCGGCCGTAGTCAACAACAACGGAACACCCACTGCACCCGCCACCAAAGGGCAGATTCACGTTTCCAACATCACCAAGCAGACGATCGGCGTCGCTGCACCGCCGCTTGACCCTTCGTTCAACATCGGTTCGCGGCATGCGATTTGGATACTCGAGCGCCTTGAGGTGAACAACAACTACCGCTTGCTCGCACAGTTCCCGGACATTTTGGTGACAAACGCATTTGCAGAGCCGGCGGACCAATCTCAGCCCCTCATGCCGGTGTGGACGCCTAACTCGACTGACCCCGCATTGACCACGGTCATAGATGTGATGACCGACTCTGCCAGCAACAACACGCTGGCCCACGCCACCCTGGTGAGCAACTCCGAGATCCAGATCAAGTGGTATCGCTACAGCTAGCCCTGCACGAACCCCGGCCGCGCCAATCAGGCCGATAGGTAGCACGCTTCGTGGCTCTTAGCCCATCACGCGGGCGTCAGCGTCGTCTCATCCTTCTCGTCGGCGCCGCCAACGGTCACGCCGGCTATGGACGGCACGCGGGTGGCCCGTACGTAGACGGTGTCGCCGTCCTTCAGGGCCAGCGCTTCGGCGTCGCCTCGGGTGATCTGGGCGATGAAGGGGCTTCCGGTGGCCGCGCTGGTCAACTCCACGCGTACCTCGAAGCCCAGCACCACGACCCGGTCGACGGTGGCGCGCACGACCCCGATCGATTTCGCGGTGTCGTCACCGCCGGCGATGGCCATGTCGGGTCGGCGGCCCACCCGGATGTCGTGCGGGCGGACCAGGGCGCCGTTGAGCGCGGACACCGCGCCCAGAAACGACATCACGAAGGCATTGGCCGGGGCGTCGTACACCTCGGTGGGAGACCCCACCTGCTCGATGCGGCCGTTGTTGAGCACCGCGATGCGATCGGCCACATCCAGCGCCTCCGCCTGATCGTGGGTGACCAGCACGGTGGTGACATGCACCTCGTCATGCAGGCGACGCAACCAGGACCGCAGATCCTCGCGGACCTTGGCGTCCAGCGCGCCGAAGGGCTCATCGAGCAGCAGCACCTGGGGGTCCACGGCCAGCGCGCGGGCCAACGCCATGCGCTGGCGCTGCCCGCCGGAGAGCTGGTTGGGGTAGCGGTTTTGGAATCCGGCCAGCCCCACCACGGTGAGCAGATGGTCGACTTTGTCTTTGACTTCGGCCTTGGGGCGTTTGCGGATTCTCAGCCCGTAGGCCACGTTGTCGCGCACGGTCAGGTGCTTGAAGGCCGCGTAGTGCTGGAAGACGAATCCGATACCGCGCCGCTGCGGCGGTACCCGGGTGACGTCGCGGCCGTTGATGGTGATGGTGCCGCTGTCGGGTTGATCCAGGCCGGCGATCGCGCGCAGCAGCGTCGACTTGCCCGAACCGCTGGGGCCCAGCAACGCCGTCAGCGAACCGGCGGGCACCACGAAGTCCACATGGTCCAAAGCGACGAAATCACCGAACTGCCGGTAGGCGTCCTGTACGACGATGGCCGGTCTGGCCGGGGCGCTTCCGATTTCGGTCATCTGCGTGCCTCCTTGTCAGGCTTGTCTGGTCGCTCGTGCCCGGCGCGCGTCCAGAACCACCTGGACGATCAGGACCACCACGGAAATACCCATCAGCAGCGTCGACAACGCATATGCGCCGTATTCCGCCCCGCGGTTGTAGCGGTCCGCTACCAGCAGTGTCAGCGTCTGTGATGTCCCCGGCAGGTTCGAAGACACGATGATGACCGCCCCGAATTCACCGAGCGTGCGCGCGACGGTCAGCACGATGCCGTAGGTCAGGCCCCACCGGATCGATGGCAGCGTGATGCGCCAGAACGTCTGCCACCAACCCGAACCCAGTGTCGCCGCGGCCTCCTCCTGGTCTGTACCCAATTCGTGCAGGACCGGTTCGACTTCGCGCACCACGAACGGCAGGGTGACGAAGATGCTGGCCAGCACGATGCCGGGCAGGCCGAAGATGATCTTCAAGCCGAAGTCTCGCTCGACAAAGCCCAACGCACCGCCGGCTCCCCACAGCACGATGAGGGCGACACCCACAACGACCGGCGACACGGCGAACGGCAGATCGATGACGGCCTGCAGCACGCCCTTGCCCCGAAACCTGTTGCGCGCGAGCACCAATGCCGTCGGAATACCGAAGAGCACATTCAGCGGCACCACGATGGCCACCACCAGCAGCGACAAATCCAGCGCCGCGACCGCCGCCGGCGTGCTGATCCAGTCGTAGAACTGGGTAAGACCCGGTCGGAAGGTGCGCCACAGGATCACCGCCACCGGAACTATCAGCAGCACAAAGATATACGCCAGCGCGACAAATCGGATGAGGTAGCGAACCCGCGGCGACAAATTCATGCAGCCAGTTCCTCACGTCTGGCCGCGCGCGCGCCGACGACGCGCAAAAGAAGGAGCACCACGAACGAGATCGACAGCAGCACAATAGATATCGCGGCGGCACCGGTGCGGTCGTCATTTTCGATCAAGGTCCGGATCCACTGCGACGAGACTTCGGTCTTGCCGGGCACCGCGCCACCGATCAGCACCACCGAACCGAACTCGCCTATCGCCCGCGAGAACGCAAGCCCCGCACCGGACAACAGCGCCGGTGTCAGCGCTGGCAGCACGACCGAGGTGAATATCTTCAGATTGTTTGCCCCGAGCGAGGCCGCCGCCTCCTCGGTCTCCCGATCGATTTCCAGCAGGACCGGCTGAACGGCTCGCACCACGAACGGCAACGTGACGAACGCCAGCGCCACCCCCACGCCCCACCCGGTGTGCTGCAGATGGAGACCCACCGGACTGTTGTTTCCGTAAAGGGCCAGCATCACCAGGCTGGCGACAATGGTGGGCAGGGCGAACGGCAGATCAATGATGGCGTCGACGAGTCGTTTGCCGAAGAAGTCGTCGCGCACCAGCACCCAGGCAATCAACAGGCCGAAGAACGTGTTGATCAGCGTGACCGCGGCGGAAATGGTCAGCGTCACCTGGAACGACTCCACCGCGGCGTGCGAACTGACCGCGAGCCAGAAGGCGTGCCAGCCGCCGCCCGCGGACTGCCAGCCGATGGCTGCCAGCGGCAGCAGCACGATCACCGAAAGCCACACCACCGCCACACCGACGCGGAGCGACGTCGTACGCGGTCCACCCGACGACCGGGTACCCGAAGGCTCCGCGGGAGCGTCCTCGACGGCCGGCTCGAGCTCGGCGCGGCTCGCCTCCGGATCGGTGGTTTCGCCCAAGAACGATCCGGTCATCCGGTGGCCTGCATGTAGATCTTGGTGATGCTGCCGGTGTTCTTGTCGAACAACTGAGGATCCACCGTGCCCCAGCCGCCGAGGTCAGCAATGGTCCACAGTTTCACCGGCACCGGAAACTGGTCCCGGAATTGGGCGGCGACCGCGGGATCGACCGCTCGGAAACCGGCCTGCGCCCACAACTTCTGCGCGTCGGCGGTGTACTGAAAGTTCTTGAACGCGGTCGCGGCGTTGAGATGGGCCGTCGTGCTCACCACCGCCAGCGGATTTTCGATCTTGAAGGTCTGCGACGGGTTGATGTGTTCGACTCGCTTTCCTTGCCGCTCGGTGGCTATCGCCTCGTTCTCGTAGCTGATCAAGACGTCACCGCTGCCCTGGACGAAAACGTCGGTGGCTTCCCGACCGGACCCCGGGCGCAATTTGACGTGCTCAGTGACCAACTTCCGCACGAACTCAATTCCGGCGTCGTTATTCCTGCCTCCTTCGCTTTTGACGGCATATGGGGCCAGCAGATTCCACTTGGCCGAACCAGAACTCAGCGGGCTGGGCGTAATAACTTCGACGCCCGGCCGCAACAGATCATCCCAATCTTTGATGTTCTTGGGATTACCCGCGCGTACCACCAATGTCACCACCGATCCGAATGGGATGCCCCCGGTGGCGTCGCTATTCCATTCCTTGGAAACCTTGCCGGCCTTGACCAATCGGGTGATGTCCGGCTCGACCGAGAAGTTCACCAGGTCGGCCGGCTTACCGTCAGCTACGCCGCGCGACTGGTCGCCGGAGGCCCCGTATGAGGTGATCACCTGCACACTCTTGCCCTCGTCCGAGGCGTTGAACGCCGGAATCACCTTGCTCCAGCCGGGTTCCGGCGCCGAATAGGCAACCAGCGTGATGCTCGTATGTGCGCCCGACGGTCCGCTGCCACCAACGACGTCGCTGGCACCTCCGCCACATGCCGCGACTACACCGACGATCAGGACGAGCGCGACCCCGAACGCCACGGGGTGGCGCGGGCGCTGTGCGCAGCCGATGTCCTTGGGCGTCTGCGGCATTGGCGGCCTTCCAGTGCGGGACTTATGGACTCACTTATCTATGGGTGTCCCGTTGCTGCGGAAAGGCGCCTGAACCTCAAAGGGAATACACGAATTCCGTGCCAGCCCGCGCACCGGGTTTTGGTCAGCGACAACAGTGCTGATTAGGCACAGCGCGAATCCCCGTGGCGATCTTCACAACAGAGCGCGTAAGCATGGCACTGGAAAGCGCCGGCTGCTACGTGCATGGCGCGAAGCCTAACAGAATTCGCTGAGGGCCTCAGTGCGTCAGCAACCAGGCGACGATCACCAGCACGACGAGCGCGATCGAGAACCAACGTCACGTGTGAACGTGGCATGGGTTAACCGAGCGCCTCGTCGGCGAGCCGGGCCCGGCGCATCAACTGGATGCCTTTGCCGAGCAGGCGGTCCAGCACCGCCGCGGTGAGGTAGGCCAGCACCAGCACGATCGGCATGACCACCAGGGCCTGCAGCACAAAGGCGAGCCCTGAAAGCCACAGCTCGATGCCGTCCCACCAACTCAGGAACCCGTTCACCGGCCTCACACTAATCTCCCGGGTCGCCCCGGTACCAGGACCCATATGCCAAGATCGGCGGGTGTCCTCCACATCAGACAACACAACCTGTCTCGTCGTCGGGGGCGGACCGGCGGGCATGATGCTTGGCCTGCTCTTGGCCCGCGCCGGAGTAAAAGTCACGGTGATGGAAAAGCACGCCGACTTTCTGCGTGATTTCCGCGGCGACACGGTGCACGCGAGCACCCTGCGTCTGCTCGACGAACTCGGCCTGGGGTCGCGGTTCGCAGAGGTCCCGCATCGCCTCATCGACACGATGCGGATGCAGATGGACGGCCAGCCCGTGGATCTGGACCTGAGCCGGCTCCCCGGGGCGCATCAGCACATCGCCCTGGTGCCGCAATGGGACTTCCTCGAGATGCTGGCCAGCGCCGCAGCGGAGGAACCCAGCTTCCGGCTGATGCGCAGCACCGAGGTGACCGGCGTGATCCGCGACGGCGACCGCGTGGTCGGCGTCACCTACCGTGACAAAGCGGGCGACCAGCCCGCGGAGAAAGAGATGCGCGCCGAGCTGACGGTGGCTTGCGACGGCCGCGCGTCGACGGTGCGCTCCGCGGTTGGCCTGACACCGCGGGCGTTCGGCGCGCCGATGGACGTGTGGTGGTTCCGGTTGCCTCGCCGGCCCGACGATCCGCGCGGCCTCGCCGGCACATTCAGCGCCGGGCACGGGGCGATCCTGATCGACCGCGGCGACTACTACCAGATCGCCTACATCATTCCGAAGGGAACCGACTCCGCGATGCGGTCGCAGGGCATCGAGGCACTGCACCGCGTGCTGGTGAGCCTGGTGCCCTGGCTGTCCGACCGCATCGG
This sequence comes from uncultured Actinomycetota bacterium, assembly GCA_963840045.1. Taxonomy (GTDB): domain Bacteria; phylum Actinomycetota; class Actinomycetes; order Mycobacteriales; family Mycobacteriaceae; genus Mycobacterium. Next base: position 216,033 of record CAWIXL010000005.1, read on the forward strand.
CACCCTGAGTTCGTTCGACGACGTGAAACTGCTTGACGTGCAACTCAATCGGCTCCACCGCTGGTACTCCGACGGCGTGCTGTTGATCGGCGACGCGGCGCACGCGATGTCGCCGGTTGGCGGCGTCGGCATCAACCTGGCCGTGGCCGACGCTGTTGCCGCCGGCCGGATGCTGGCCGGGCCGCTGCGCGCCGGGCGGGTATCCACCCGACAGTTGGCCCGGGTACAGATACGCCGCTGGATACCAACGGCGATTGTGCAGGGGGCGCAGCGGGCGATCCACGCGAACGTGGTCGCGGTCGCTGTGGACCTCGAAGGCTCCGGGGACTTCAAAGACAAGACAGCCGACCGCGAACCGCCACGACCCGTGCGAATCGTGAGCCGCTCGCTGGCATTACGGCGCATGGTCGGCTACATGATGGCGATCGGCCCGCTCCCCGAGCACGCGCCCAAATACGCCCGGCGCGCTTCATCGAGCAAATCATGGACGCCGGGCAGGTAAACAGTTGATGATGGCGGGATGGTCCTGCACGCCGAACCCGCCGACCCAGCAACCCCTTCGCCTGACGGGGCTCCCGAGGCCCAAGCGTTCCAAGCGCCCCCCGCCGCGCCAGTCGACTTCGACACGCCCGGGCCGTATATATCCAGCAGTTCGCTGCGCAACCCGTTTCCGCCGATCGCGGATTACGCATTCCTATCCGACTGGGAGACAACCTGCCTGATTTCCCCGGCGGGTTCGGTGGAGTGGCTGTGTGTGCCCCGTCCGGACTCACCGAGTGTGTTCGGCGCGATCCTGGACCGCAGCGCCGGCCATTTCCGGCTGGGGCCCTACGGCGTCTCGGTGCCGTCGGCGCGGCGCTACCTGCCCGGCAGCCTGATCATGGAGACCACCTGGCAGACCCATACCGGCTGGCTGATCGTGCGCGACGCGTTGGTGATGGGCAAGTGGCACGACATCGAGCGGCGATCGCGGACGCACCGTCGCACCCCGATGGACTGGGACGCCGAGCACATCCTGCTGCGCACGGTGCGCTGCGTCAGCGGCACCGTCGAGCTGATGATGAGCTGCGAGCCGGCGTTCGACTACCACCGCATCGGCGCCAGCTGGGAATACTCCGTCCAACGCCTACGGCGAGGCCGTCGCCCGTGCCAGCAAACAACCGGACGCCCACCCGACGCTGCGGTTGACCAGCAATCTGAACATCGGCCTGGAGGGCCGCGAGGCGCGCGCCCGCACCCGCATGACCGAGGGCGACGACGTGTTCGTCGCGCTGAGCTGGACCAAGCACCCGGCGCCGCAGACCTACGAAGAGGCCGCCGACAAGATGTGGCAAACCACCGAGTGCTGGCGCCAGTGGATCAACATCGGCAACTTCCCCGATCACCCGTGGCGGGCATACCTGCAGCGCAGCGCGCTCACGCTGAAAGGCCTGACCTACTCCCCGACCGGCGCACTGCTGGCGGCCAGCACCACGTCGCTTCCGGAAACGCCTCGGGGCGAACGTAACTGGGACTATCGCTACGCCTGGATTCGCGATTCGACGTTCGCGTTGTGGGGGCTGTACACGCTGGGTCTGGACCGCGAGGCCGACGACTTCTTCGCGTTCATCGCCGACGTGTCCGGCGCCAATAACAATGAACGCCACCCGCTGCAGGTGATGTACGGCGTGGGAGGCGAGCGCAGCCTGGTCGAGGAGGAACTGAACCACCTGTCCGGCTATGACCACGCGCGCCCGGTGCGGATCGGCAACGGCGCCTACAACCAGGAGCAGCACGACATCTGGGGCTCGATTCTGGACTCGTTCTACCTGCACGCCAAATCCCGCGAGCAAGTCCCGGAGACCCTGTGGCCGGTGCTGAAGAAGCAGGTGGAAGAGGCGATCATGCACTGGAAGGAGCCCGACCGCGGAATCTGGGAAGTACGCGGGGAACCGCAGCACTTCACGTCCTCGAAGGTCATGTGCTGGGTGGCGCTGGATCGCGGGGCGAAGCTGGCCGAGCGGCAGGGCGAGAGTACTTACGCCCAGCAGTGGCGGCGGATTGCCGACGAGATCAAGGCCGACATTCTGGAGCACGGGGTGGACTCCCGCGGCGTGCTCACCCAGCGCTACGGCGATGACGCGCTGGACGCCTCGCTGCTGTTGGTGGTGCTGACCCGCTTCCTGCCGCCGGACGACCCGCGGGTGCGCAACACCGTGCTGGCGATCGCCGACGAACTCACCGAGGAAGGCCTGGTGCTGCGCTACCGGGTGCACGAGACCGACGACGGCTTGTCCGGCGAGGAAGGCACGTTCACGATCTGCTCGTTCTGGTTGGTGTCGGCGCTGGTCGAGATCGGGGAGGTGAGCCGCGCCAAGCGGCTGTGCGAGCGGCTGCTGTCGTACGCGAGCCCGTTGCACCTCTACGCCGAGGAGATCGAGCCGCGAACCGGCCGGCACCTGGGTAACTTCCCGCAGGCGTTCACCCACCTGGCATTGATCAACGCGGTCGTCCACGTGATCCGGGCCGAGGAGGAAGCCGACAGCTCCGGGACGTTCCAGCCGGCCAACGCGCCCGTATAGGTGCGTGGTTCGGCACGCGCACCGATCCCGGCGGTCGCTGCGCTGATCGCCGGTGCGGGGATCAGCTAGCAGGTGCCGCTGGGTGTACCCCGAGCGGGAGTGCTTTCCTGGCTGGGCATCGTCTGCGGATAGGGCACCCGGTAGGGGGGTGCCAGGCCCTCGTATCCGGGCAGCACGGGGACGGCGCATTGCGGCAGCTTCTGCACGGCGTTGATCAGCGGGTGCTCCAAGTTTGGTTTCGACGGGTTGGGCGGGGCGGCGAAGTTGAACGTCGAGGTCATGTCGCCGGTCACGCTTCTGCGCCAGGCGGTCAGGTTGGGAACCGGTACCCCGAATCGCGTTTCCAGCAGTCGCAATTGTGAGGTGTGATCAAACGTGTCATGGGCGAATAGCGGTCCCCGGCTATACGGAGAAATGACTATGCCGGGCACCCGAAAGCCCAACCCGATCGGTCCACGTATGCCATCGGACCCGCTCACCTTGTCGATGTCGGGCACGGTGAGGTATTCGCCGGGAGTTCCCGAAGGCGCGGTCGGCGGTGCGACGTGGTCGAAGAAGCCACCGTTTTCGTCGTAACTGATGATCAGCGCGGTCTTTTCCCACACCGCGGGATTGGACAGCAAAGTCCGTAGGCAGTCCACGATCGCGACAGCGCCGGCCGACGATGGGAATGCGGGATGTTCAGACGCGAGGAAACCCGGAACAATCCAGGAAACCTTCGGCAGTTTGTTGGCGGCGACGTCGGCGACGAAGTCTCGGGGGTAGACCGGGGCCAGGCCGAAGCGAGCCAAATCCGATTGCGGATTTGCCGACTGTTTGAAGTTGGAGAAAATCTGGCCGTAGCCGGCCAATGCGTCCACGAGTGGCCCCAGCTTTTTGGTCTCGTACAGTTTCCAGCTGACGCCGGCGGCGCTGAGATTCTCGGCCATCGTCGTCCAGCTGAATTGATGAGTCGGCGGGAGGTCCGGGTTGAATATCTGTGGCCCGCCATGGCTGCCGTCGAAGCCGATCTGTGCGCTGACCCAGTAGAGCCGGTTAGGCAGGGTGCCACCGAGCAGCGAGCAATGATAGTTGTCGCAGATGGTAAATGTGTCTGCCAGCATGTAGTGGATGGGGATGTCTTTGCGGGTGTGATAACCCATCACCGCGGGAACGTTGGCCTGGTTACGAATGACCGCGGCCTGCTGCGGCAGCCATTGATCCATGGCACCGCTGTTCCATGATTTGTGCATGGGGCCCCAGTCGTGGTTGGGGTCGTTGATGCACTCGCCATTGAGTCCGGGCCCCCCGGTGGTGTCCAGCCGGTAGGGCATCGTGGTTGCGCTGGGGTCAATCTTCTGTGTCTTGGGGTTCCACCCCGCCTGCTGGAATAGTGGCGTCGAGGTGTTGAATCCGTTGACGCCGGACAGCATGCCGAAATAGTGATCGAATGACCGGTTTTCCTGCATCAGCAGCACAAAATGCTCGATGTCGGCCAAATGGCCCGAGCAAGCGCCGGCGCCGTAGGCCCTCTCGATCACCGGACCAGCCCAGTTCAATTGCATGGCAACACCGCTCGTGGCGCTGGCCTTCGCCAAAAATTGACGGCGAGACATACCGTCGACCGAATTCTTTCGCAAAGTATTTCCTTACCGGTTAGTGGTCGTTAACGAAGACCCGATCGAACGCAGCAAATATGTCGTCCAGGCCGTTGATCCGGAGTGTGTGCTGACCGCCTCCCGTCCCGGTTTCGACGCGGTGAAATGAGGTCTTTTCATCAAAATCGATCGCGTCGATGCGCAGAAGTTATGTGCGGCTCGGGTGACTGACGAGGATCGTCTGTTGCCGCTGCACCGATAGCCCGCGGGCGCGTTCAGGCCGGCATTCTGCCGTTGGTGTCGGGCGTGTGAAGCATCCGGCCAATGGTGTCGGCCACGACGGGCCCCCGCGCCAATCCCGTGATCCGGCAAGCCGGCGGGTGCCCGTAGCCGTTCCGGCCCGGTCCTCCGCCGATCGTTGAGTGGTCGCAGTCGTGCGGGCCACCAGTTTGCCTGGCCGATCAACACCGCCAGGGCCGGCACCGTAATGGTGCGCACCAGGAACGTGTCGATCACAATCCCGATCCCGATGATGAAGCCGGCCTGGGCCAGGGCGCTGATGCTGGCGGACAGCAAGCCGAACATGGAAGCGGCGAAGATCAGACCCGCCGACGTGATGACGGGCCCGGTGGAAGCCACAGTGCGGACGACGCCGACACGCACACCGTACGGTGACTCGTCACGAATCCGGGAGATTAGCAACATATTGTAATCGGCGCCCAGCGCGACCAACAATATAAAAGTCAGGCCAGGAATGCTCCAATGCAATTCCTGGCCCAATATGATTTGAAAAACGAGAACACCGATGCCCAGGGCCGATAAGTACGACATCAGCACCGAACCAATTAGATATATCGGTGCAACGATCGCTCGCAGCAGAGCGACCAGAAGCAGGAACACAATAATGATGGTCGCGATGATGATGAATTCGATGTCGTGGTTGAAATAGTCGCGCGTGTCCCGAAGACCAGTCGGAACTCCGGTCAGGGATATCGTGGCGTCCGAGAGCTCAGTATTCGGTTGAGCTGATTGCGCAGCGGCGGTGATCGTATTGACCTGGTCCATGGCGTCGGTGGTGAACGGATTGAGTGCGCTTTGGACGAGATAGCGCGCCGCGTGCCCGTCGGGCGATATGAAAATCTGAGCGGCCTTCTTGAACTCGTCTGCGGTCAATACCTGTTGCGGAATATTGAAGCCCGCCATCGACGGCTTATTCGCGTCCCGATTCATCGTCAGCAGAAATGCCGCCGCCTCGGTGAGCCCGGAGCCCAACGTGTGGGTGTGATCGACCAGTTGTCCCACACCGTCTGCCAAGGCTCGGCTGCCTTCGACGAGGGCTTTGACACCTTCTTGCATCCGGTTTATCTGGGTGCGTGCAGAGCCGGGTTCGCCGAGATCCCCTAAACCCAGGATTTCCTGCAGGTTGCGAGCGAGATCAGCGATCTTGTCAAAGGTTCCGTCGTCGCGTGCGGTGACCAGCGCCTCTAGCTCGTCGCGCCAACTGCTGCACTTCGGGTTGGCCGAACACATCGGGCTGGCGGTAAGGGCCATCAGTACCGGCTCGGCCCAGGCCGTTTTCCGTTTGACGCCGGTGACGATCCCGCTCAGAGCACTGCCGAGTTGCCGTGCGCGGCCAACGAGCACATCAACGTCGTCGCGCGAATCGACGTCGTCGTGCGAATCATCCGAGCCCTTAACGCCCGGTACGTCCGCGAGGGCCGTGGCGAGCGAACTCAGGTTGTCGACGGCCTGAGTGACTTTCCCCTGCACTTCGGCGAGTGCGTCGGCCAACTCGTGAGCACCACCGGCCAGCTTGTCCATGTCGCCGCCGTGGCTGCGGATCATGCTGGATGCTTCGTCGATTTTGCCGCCGACCTGGCCGGCCTGATACGACAGCTTGGTCTGTTCCAGCGGTAATCCGGTCGGCCGGGTTACGCCCCGCACCATGGTGATACCGGGCAGTTGGCTTACCCGCTGCGCCATCTGCTCGAGATCGGCCAGGGCCACAGGTGACCGCAAGTCACGTGGCGACTTGACGAAGAGCGCCTCAGGAGTCATCGAGTTCAGCGGGAAATGGCTTTCCAACGCGTGATATCCCTGGGCGCTGTCGACGGAATCCCCCAGCGACTTGATGTCGTCGTAAGTAAAGCGCGCCAGGCTCGCGCAACCGGTCAGAGCGATCAGCACAACAAGGCTCGAAATCAAATGAAGCCGGGGCCTGCGCACCACCCGTATTCCCGAACGCTGCCAGAAGCGAGTAGTCAGGTCGCGGCGCGGCTTGATCCAGCCACGCCGTCCGGCCAGCACCAGGAGCGCAGGAAGCAAAGTCAGCGCCGCCACGAACACCACAACGATCGAGATGGAAATAGTCGGACCGACCTGTGCAAACACACTTAATCGGGAGAAGACCATCGCCAGAAAAGTGATCGCCACCGTGGCCGCGGATGCGGCGATAATTTTGCCGATGGACAAGAACGCCTTCTTGACCGCTTGATCTGAATCCTCGCCGAGCCGCACGTAGTCGTGATAGCGGCTAATCAGAAAGACGGTGTAATCCGTTCCCGCGCCGATCATTACGGCACTCATTAAGACAATGGTCTGCATTCGCATGGGCAAACCCAGCTGGGCCAGACCGGATAAAACGCCGTGCGCGGTTACTAAGGACACACCGATCGTGATCAACGGCACCAGCACGGTGATCACGTTTCGGTAGATCAGCAGCAGGATGGTCAGCACCACCACGGCGGTGCCGATCTCCAGCAGCGGCAGGTCTCGCTGACTGAGTGCGGTCAGGTCGGCGACATTAGCCACGGGTCCGGTGAGGTGGGCGGTCAGCGTCGATCCGCTGACGGTCTTGTTCACGATCTCAGCGACCCGTTTGTATCCCGCTTGGGTGGCGGTCGCGCCTACCTCGCTATGGAAGGTAATCGGCACGGTCCAGGCCTTATTGTCCTTGCTGGCCAATATCTCTCGCAGGGGCGGCGTGCTGACGAAGTCCTGTATCGACGTTTCCGGCGCCTCTTCGCGCAGCTTGGCGACCAGCGTGCGGTAGGTCTCCTCATCAGCGGGGCCCAACCCCTGCTCATCGGTCAAGACGACAATCAACACCGAGTCGCCTGCTTTTTCATCGAATGCTTCGCGCATCTCGCGGGTCGAGGCCATCACCGGGGCGTCGTCCGGCAGCAGGGATCCCTGATCCTTCGCGGCCATCTCCGCCAACGGCGGCAAGGTCAGCGACACAACGGCAGCAAGCACCATCCACAACCCGATGACCTGCAACGGCCACCGGACCACCACGTCGCCCAGCCGCTGGAAAATGCCACCAGCTCGGGCCAAACCAGCTGCGCCCATCCGTTGTGGCACTTCGCAACTCTCTACAGCTCCGGTGGCTCAGTGCGGAAGTGCTTTGCCGGCAAGGCCATCCATGCCCTCGCGGTGAAATGTAATTAGCCTGGTGTGCAGGGTGATTCGGAAGATGCCGGTGGCGCTCACTGGGCCCGCTCGGCACATGGCGGTGCGAACGCCGCCGAAGCAAGTTCTACAAGAGGCCGCCACCTGATCGACACGCATGCCGTAAAAGAAGAGTCGATGCTCGTGAGCAGCCAACGATTTCAAACCTACGGCTGCCTGAACAGTCCATGAAGATCCTGCGACTCTGAGGCCTGGTATTCAACCTAAAGTAAAGGGTTACAAAGCATTCCGGTCACCAGAGCCAAGGGCTATGCCTGCCCACACGACAGTAACCTGCGCCCAGGTCCCCAGCTCAATCCATTGATCCTGTCCATGATCTTCTGCGCGATGTCGATAGCGCTGGTGTTGATATCGGCAGTCCCCTGATCCGAGGGGTAGCTGTTACCGAAGAAGGAGACGTCGACCTCGACGAGGCAGTTTGCCCGTACGCCGACGGCGCGGGCTTTCGGGATGGCGGCCAGAATTGAGTGCTCTTTTGGCCCCAACGAAACGGTCGCCGCAACAACTGAACTCAACACACGCACCTGTGTGATGGTGTCTTGAACGAACGTGCCGAAGGGCAAGGTCAGCGTCTTGCCGTCGCATTCCTTCCACTGCACCGAGAACTTCTCGAACAACGCCGCGGCGTCGGCCGCCGTGCGCAAGGTGACGACGCTCTCGTCGACCTCATTTACCTTCACGGACTGACTGTCGTGCTCCCACAACTCACGAGCGATGTTTCCTACCCCAGCGGACCGGTAGGCGTTTTTCTCCGTCATGTAGACCACGCCAACACACTCAATGGGCGAAGCCGATTCATACCTGTCATCCAACTTCTCGCTGCCTCCGAATATGGGCGGCAAGGCGGCGGACACCGTGAACGGCTGGTTGAGGAGCTTTGCTAACGCATCGCCGTCCAGCAGCGCCGGCTTGATGGGCTGACCGGTCAGCGGAGGCGACGACGCAATGGGTGCCGGGCTTTGCGCCGGACGTGCACTGCCGCCGATGGTGACGTGACAGCCCTGAGCCAACACTGCCGGCAATACCAGCAACAGCGGAATCGCCACCAGCCCGCGAATTCTCACGCGAACACCGCACAACTTGTTCACCGAGCTCAGGTCAATCCGCTGATTTTGTCCATCATGACGTGCGCGATGTCGATGGCGCTGGTGTTGATATCGGCCGACCCTTGGTCCGACGGGCTTCGTGAACTGTAGAAGGCGATGCCCACCTCGACAAGACAATTCACCCGGACACCGATGGCGCGCGCTTCCGGAATGGTTGATCCGCCCAGTCCCGAGATATCCGAAACGACCGAAACCGTTGCGGCCAGAACAGAATCAGCGGTACGTACGTCACTGATCGTGTCGGTGAAGTTGATCCTGTCGCCCTGCAGGGTCAGCGTCGCACCATTGCACTGCTGCCATTGCTGGGTGAACTTGGTAAACAAAGCGTTCGCATCGGCGGACGTGCGGAAGGCGGTCACCCCCTCCTCCACGCTGATTACCTTCGCCGACCCGGCGTCGGCGTCGTGCCACCACGACTCACCTGCGAGTTTGGTGATATTGGCGGAGTGGTAGGCGCCTTTCTCCTGCAGCTTTGTGACGCCGACGCAGTCGGCGGGCGAGGCGGGTCCATAAATGCCTTGTAATTTGTCGGAGCCTCCATACCAGGGCGGCAAGTTGTCGTCAGCCTTGAAAGATTGGTTGAGCATCTTCGACAACGCGGCATCGTCGAGGAGCACTTGCCTGACGGTTTCCCCGGCCAGCGGAGTCGGCTTCAATTTCGGCGCGGGCCGCACGGTGCCGTCCACCGCGACGGTGCAACCGGCGGCCACGATTGCGACCAGCAGAAGCATCGAGGCCGACCAGCTAGTTTTCATCCGGTTATTTCTTGCCCTTGTCGCCCGCGGTGTCGGTGGACAACGCGGCGACGAACGCTTCCTGCGGCACCTCGACGCGCCCGATGGTCTTCATCCGCTTCTTGCCTTCCTTCTGTTTTTCCAGAAGTTTGCGTTTGCGGGTGATGTCACCGCCGTAGCACTTCGATAACACGTCCTTGCGGATCGCGCGGATATTCTCGCGCGCAATGATTTTCGACCCGATGGCGGCCTGTATCGGCACCTCGAACTGCTGGCGCGGGATGAGCTCCTTGAGCTTGGTGGTCATCTTGGTGCCGTAGGCGAACGCCGAATCCTTGTGAACGATCGCGCTGAACGCGTCGACGGTCTCGCCCTGCAACAGGATGTCGACCTTGACCAGTTGAGCCTCCTGCTCGCCGGCATCCTCGTAGTCGAGGCTGGCATAGCCGCGGGTGCGCGACTTCAGCGAGTCGAAGAAGTCGAAGATGATCTCGCCGAGCGGCATGGTGTAGCGCAGTTCCACCCGCTCGGGCGACAGATAATCCATGCCACCCAGTTCGCCGCGGCGTGACTGGCACAGTTCCATGATGGTGCCGATGAACTCGCTGGGCGCGATGATGGTGGTCTTGTCGACGGGTTCGTAGACCGCACGGATCTTGCCCTCGGGCCAGTCCGACGGGTTGGTGACCACGATCTCGGTGTCATCCTCTTGCACCACGCGGTAGACCACGTTCGGCGACGTCGAGATCAGGTCCAGGCCGAACTCGCGCTCCAGTCGCTCGCGGCTGATCTCCATGTGCAGCAGGCCCAGGAAGCCACAGCGGAAGCCAAAGCCCAGCGCCACCGACGTTTCCGGCTCGTAGGTCAGTGACGCGTCGTTGAGCTGCAGCTTGTCCAGGGCGTCGCGCAGATTCGGGTAGTCCGAGCCGTCGACGGGATATAGCCCCGAGTACACCATCGGCTTGGGTTCGCGGTAGCCGGTCAGCGCTACCTTGGCGCCGTGGCGGGCCGTCGTCACCGTGTCGCCGACCTTGGACTGGCGGACGTCCTTGACCCCGGTGATCAGATAGCCCACCTCGCCGACCCCCAGACCATCGCTGGGCTTCGGTTCGGGCGAGACGATGCCGACCTCGAGCAGTTCGTGGGTGGCGCCGGTGGACATCATCGCGATGCGCTCGCGCGGGCTGATCTTGCCGTCGACCACGCGGACGTATGTCACCACTCCGCGGTAGATGTCGTAGACGGAGTCGAAGATCATCGCGCGGGTGGGCGCGTCGGCGTCGCCTTGCGGGGGTGGCACCTCACGCACCACGTGGTCGAGCAAATCGGCGACGCCTTCGCCGGTCTTACCGGACACCCGCAGCACGTCGGTGGGCTCACAGCCGATGATGTGCGCGATCTCACCCGCGTAGCGGTCCGGGTCGGCCGCCGGCAGGTCGATCTTGTTCAGCACCGGAATGATGTGCAGGTCGCGGTCCAGCGCGAGGTAGAGGTTGGCCAGTGTCTGCGCCTCGATGCCCTGGGCGGCGTCGACCAGCAGCACGGCACCCTCGCAGGCCTCCAGCGCACGCGACACCTCGTAGGTGAAGTCGACGTGGCCCGGGGTGTCGATCAGGTGCAAGACGTATTCCTGGTCACCGATCTTCCAGGGCAGCCGCACATTCTGGGCCTTGATGGTGATGCCGCGCTCCCGCTCGATGTCCATCCGGTCCAGGTATTGCGCCCGCATGTCCCGGTCTGCGACCACGCCGGTGAGCTGCAGCATCCGATCCGCCAGCGTGGACTTGCCGTGATCGATGTGAGCGATGATGCAGAAGTTCCGAATCTGCGCCGGCGCGGTGAAGGTCTTGTCGGCGAAACTGCTGATGGGGATCTCCTGGTCTGACGATGCTTGCGGCACGTCCAGCGTATCTGGGACACAACCTCACTCAAGCGCTCACGTCTATGCTGCGAATATGTCGTCCGCTCGCAAGTCACAGTGGAAGACGTTGCAGCAGTTCGCGGAGAACCTGGTTTCCAGCAGGGCTCCGAAGCTGGCCCGTCACGTCCAGAATTCGCAGGCCGTACTGCGGGAACTTCAGCAAGTCGTCAAGGTCACCGTCGACGTCATCTCCTCGGTCGCGCAGCAGCCGCCCGCCGAGATCACCACGGGACGCCCCGTGACCAAGACCACCTTTCCCACCGCGCAGCGGGCCCGCAAGCTGGTCTACGCCCCGAAGCTGGACGGCCGGGCCGATCCCGGGGAGATCGTGTGGACGTGGGTGGTCTACGAGGAAGATCCCACCCGCGGCAAGGATCGGCCCGTCCTCGTCGTGGGTCGTGACCGCGACGTCCTTCTGGGGCTGATGGTGTCCAGTCAGGAGCGCCACGCCGCCGACCGGGATTGGGTCGGGATCGGGGCCGGCGACTGGGATTACGAGGGCAGGGAGAGCTGGGTCAGGCTGGACCGGGTGCTCGACGTGCCCGAAGAGAGCATTCGCCGGGAGGGCGCGATCCTGGATCGCGGCGCCTTTGATGTGGTCGCCGCACGGCTGCGTACCGAGTACTCCTGGCACTGAGAGCGGCTAGCCGCGCAGTCTCGACCGCTGTGCCGCCGCCGGGCAATCAGCCCTGCGTGATGTAGGACTGCAATTGCTGATGCTCGGCCTCGAGCTCTTCCATCCGGGTTTTCACCACGTCACCGATACTGACGATGCCGATCAGCTCTTTGCCGTCGAGCACCGGCACATGGCGCACCCGGTTTTTGGTCATCAGCACGCTGACGCTGTCCACCGTGTCGGTCTTTGTGCAGGTGGCGACGTTGGCGGTCATGATCTTGGCAACCGGGCGAGACAGCACGCTGGCGCCATGCGCGTGCAGCTGGCGGACGACGTCGCGCTCCGAGACGATTCCGACGACACCCTGCGAGCCCATCACCACCATGGCACCGATGTTCTGCTCAGCAAGACCGGCGAGCAGGTCCCGGACCGTCGCGTCGGGGTTGATCGTCGTCACCGCCGCGCCCTTGCGATGCAAGACGTCCGCGATCCGCATTAAGGCCTCCCGCCAGTTGTGATCTGCTTCACACACAGGCTACGGCTAACTCGAGCAGCGGGAAAGCCACTTCGAGGACGCGCAGCCATTAGGAACGTACCCCCAGGCCCACGGCTTTAACATGACGACCGTCGCCTGGTTGCTTCGCGGTCGCCAGGCAGCCGCCGTCGGCCGCCTCGCGAGGCCCGAATCTCTTTGCGCACCAACAGAATCAGTCGATTAGGCCGCTATGCACCAGCCCGCCTTGCAAGGATGGGGGCCATGCTCGAGATCACCCTGCTCGGAACTGGCAGCCCCATCCCCGACCCGAACCGCGCCGGGCCCTCGACCCTCGTGCGGGCCGGCGGACAGGTGTTCCTGGTGGACTGCGGGCGTGGCGTGTTACAGCGTGCGGCGGCGGTCGGCGTCGGCGCCGCCGGCTTATCGGCCCTGCTGCTCACCCACTTGCACAGTGACCACATCGCCGAGCTCGGCGACCTGCTCATCACGAGCTGGGTCACCAACTTCACCCCCGATCCCGCGCCGCTGCAGATCATTGGGCCGCCGGGCACCGCGGAGACGGTGGCGGCCACCCTGACGGCATTCGGCCACGACATCGGCTATCGGATCGCCCATCACGCCGACCTGAACGCGCCGCCGCCGATCGAGGTCCACGAACACACCGAGGGACTGGTATGGGATCGCGACGGCGTGACGATCCGGGTGGCCCCCACCGATCACCGGCCGGTGGCGCCCACGATCGGGTTCCGGATCGAAGCCGACGGCGCTTCGGTGGTGCTGGCCGGTGACACCGTGCCCTGCGCCAGCCTGGACGAACTGGCCGCCGGGGCAGACGCGTTGGTACACACCGTGATCCGCAAGGACATGCTCACGCATGCCCCGCAACAGCGCATCAAGGACGTTTGCGACTACCACTCCTCGGTGCAGGAGGCGGCCGCAACCGCGGCCCGGGCCGGGGTGGGCACGCTGGTCATGACGCACTATGTGCCGGCCATCGTGCCGGGGCAAGAGGAGCAGTGGCGGGCGTTGGCCGCCGCCGAGTTCGGCGGGCGGATCGAGCTCGGCGACGACCTACACCGCGTCCAGGTCCCGGGGCCGCAATAGCGCGCCGGCCACCACCAGCCACACCAGCGCCAAGACCCGGGCAATCGGCAACAGCAATCCGACTCCGGTCCAGACCAACACCAACATCGTCAATTCGGCAAGGCCGGCAATCAACAAGCCGGCCCAGGCCACCGGTCTCGGCGTCAACCCCAGAGCCAGGCCGGGCATCGCCATACCGGCGACCAGCAAACCCAGCGCCACCAGGTGCGCCGGCCCGCCAACCAGAAACGCCAGCAAGTAGAGCGCCCGCACCAGCGCGGTGTCCGCGCTGACTTCCGGCCACGACAGCGTCCAGCCCACCAACCCGGTGAGACCCAGCGTCGCGGCCGCCAGCGTGCCGCCGGTCAGCGCGATCGTCGGTAGCGGCCCGGTCACGCCGAGTTGCCGCAGCCGGGAGCTGGCCGTCGCCGCATAGGCCGCCAACGGCACCGAGGACGCGAACGTGGCGACGGCGATGACTCGCACCGCGACCGGCTCGGCACGCACGTACCGCTGGATCGCGGCCACCGGCCCGTAGGGCAGCGGCAGCACACCGCCCAGCGCGACCCCAATGGCAAGCCCGCCGAAAAGCAGCCCAACACAGACGGCCGAAAGCACTGTCAATGCGGGCCCGGTCTTGGCTGCCGGGGAACCACTCATCACCTCAACGATATTCCTGACGGCTCGTGTGAAAGACGGGTTACCGCACGTGAGGGGGCTACGATCCGCGCATGTCGTTTCTCACCGTGGCGCCGGAGGCACTCACGGGGGCGGCCGGTGATTTGGCCGGAATCGGTTCGACAATCCACGAGGCGAACGTGGTCGCCGCGGCCCGGACGACCAACGTCGTGGCGGCCGCCGCCGACGAAGTGTCAGCGCAGATCGCGGCGCTGTTCCGCGCGCACGGCTGGAACTATCAAACCCTCGGCGCGCAAATGGCCAAGCTTCACGACCAGTTCGTGCAGCTGATGGGTACGGGCGCGGCCGCGTATGGCAGCACCGAGCTCGCCAACACCGAGCAGACTCTGCTCAGCGCGGTCAATGCACCCACCCAGTCGCTGTTCGGTCGCCCACTGATCGGCAATGGCGTCGACGGGGCGAGCGGACCGGTGGGGCAGGCCGGCACAGACGGCGGGATCCTCATCGGCAACGGCGGCAAGGGCGGCGACAGCACCGGCCCCGGAGTGGTCGGTGGCAGCGGCGGCAACGGCGGGCTGATGGGTAACGGCGGAGCCGGCGGCCAGGGCGGCGACGCCGGCGGCGTCAATATCGGCGGCAACGGCGGCGACGGCGGCAGAGGCGGGCTCCTGTTCGGCAACGGCGGGGCCGGGGGTACCGGCGGGCTCGGCGCCGGCAGCCTCCCGGGTGGCACTGGCGGTGCGGGCGGAGCGACCGGACTCGTCGGCGACGGTGGCGCCGGCGGTGCGGGCGGCGGCGATACCACCCTCACCTCGTTCGGGGGCACCGGCGGCCAGGGCGGCAACTCGGGGCTGCTGGGCAGCGGCGGCGACGGCGGCAGCGGCGGCCAAGGCAGTTTCGCGGCCGGCCCGGGCGGTGACGGCGGCCTCGGCGGTGGGCTGTACGGCAACGGTGGCAGTGGTGGAGTCGGAGGCGGGGCCGGTATCGGCGGAGCCGGCGGTAACGGCGGTCATGCGTGGCTCTTTGGCGACGGCGGCGCCGGCGGTGGCGCCGGTGCGACCACCTATGCCCCCGCCGGGGCAGGCGCAGCGGGTGGCGCGGGCGGTTCGGCCGGGTTCTTCGCCGGCAATGGCGGTGCCGGCGGCGGCGGCGGAGTCGGTGGCGGGAACGGCGGCGACGGCGGCAACGGTGGCGTACTTGTCGGCAACGCCGGTTCGGGCGGCGCAGGGGGTGCCGGCAACGCCGCGATCACCCGGGGCGGGAATGGCGGTGCGGGCTTCGGCAGTTTCCTGATCGGCGATGGCGGCAACGGCGGTGACGGCGGGACAGGCTTCGGCGGCGCCGCAGGCGGTGATGGCGCATCCGGCGGGGCCGGCGGGTTCCTGCTCGGCAATGGAGGCAGGGGCGGCGACAGCTTCAACTCCGGCGTGGGGGGCGGCAACGGCGGAGGCGGCGGGCTGATCGGCAGCGGCGGCGCCGGCGGTGACGGCGGCGACGGCACCGCGGCCAGCGGCAGCGGTGGTTCCGGCGGGCTGGGTGGCGACGCGTTCTTGGTCGGCAACGGCGGAGCCGGCGGTAACGGCGGTTCTGCGATGAACTCCGGGGTTCCCGGCACGGGTGCCAACGGCGGCCTGGGCGGTCGGTTGTTCGGTAACGGCGGGGCGGGTGGAACCGGCGGCGCCGGTGCCGACAACACCGTCGTCAACGGCGGCGCGGGCGGGCTCGGCGGCGACGCCCTGGGGTTCGGCACCGGCGGGGCCGGCGGGCTCGGCGGCGACAACACCCTCAACAGCGCCGGCCGGGGCGGCCAGGGTGGTGACGGCGGCACCGGTGGAAACCTGTTCGGCGGTGCAGGGGCCGGCGGGGGCGGCGGCGACGGCGGTCAATTCGGTGGGGGCGGCGGCGCAGGTGGTGCGGCCGGTTACCTGTCCGGACACGGCGGTGCGGGCGGTGACGGCGGTGCCGGCAGCGACCCCGGTGGCGGCGGAACAGGAGGGGCGGGCGGCCATGGGGCACTGCTGTACGGCAACGGCGGCGACGGCGGCGACGGCGGGGCCGGCGGCGGCACCGGGGGTGACGGCGGGGACGCCCAGTTGATCGGCAACGGCGGCGATGGCGGGCCCGGCGGGCCGGGCACCCCGGTCGGTACCGGCGGGGCCGGCGGGAAGGGCGGGTTGCTGTTCGGCAGCGGGGGCAGTGGCGGTTAGGCCAGCCGGGTGATTTCCACGACCACGTCGAGGTCGGTTGCCCCTCGCCCGGAGTAGATGCCTTTCAGCGGCGACACGTCGGTGTAGTCGCGGCCGACACCCACGCTGACGTACTGCTCGGTGATTTCGGTGTCATTGGTGGGGTCGTAGTTCCACCAACCGCCGGTCCAGGCCTGGATCCACGCGTGGCTGCAGCCGTCCACGGTATCGCCGACGACTGCGCCGAGGTCGGGATGCAGGTACCCGGACACGTAGCGTGCGGGAATTCCCATGCTGCGCAACACAATCAGCGAGAGGTGCGCAAAGTCCTGGCCGACTCCTGCGCCCTCGAGCAGCGCGTCCAGGCCGGACGTGTGAACACCGGTGCTGCCGGGAACGTAGTCCAGCTCGCCGCGCACCCACTGGGCTGCGGCGACGACGGCTTCGGCGGGCCCGTGATATTTGGCGATCCGCTTGCCCACGGCCGCGACGCGTTTGCTTGCCGGGGTGTACTCGGTGGGACGCAGTAGCTCGTCGAACCGGTCGATCACGGCCGCCGATTGCAGGTCGGTCCAGGTGACCTTCGCCGCCGGCGGCTCAGGGCGCTCCGTCTCGACGACCGACGAGGACGTCACTGTCAGTTCGGTGTGCGGGGCGTGCAGGTCGAACGCCGTCACCGCGGTGCCCCAATAGTCGACGAAACGGTAGGACCGGGTGGCCGGGATGGTTTCGACTCGGTTGAGGATGACGTTTTGCCGGGGGTTGGACCGCGGCGTCAACCGGGCTTCGTTATACGACGCGGTCACCGGCGACTTGTAGGCGTACCCGGTGCTGTGTACCACTCGCATCCGCCACATCAGGTGTCGCTTTGGCTGGTGACCAATCGGCCGCGGTGGCCGGCGTCCGACCACGCCACCCATGGCGCGGCGTGGAAGTACTGTAGTGCCAGGGCTTCTCCGACCTCGAGGCAGGTGCTTTGCAAGGCCGCCAACCGGGTTTCCAGCGACTCGAGCAGCACGCCGGGTTGTAGGAATTCCAGTTCGCTGCGGGCCTGCCCAAGCAGCCGCTGAGCTTCGGCGGTGGCCCCAACCCGGCTTTGTGGACTGGGCAACAGTTCGTCAAGGTTGTGTTCGGCCAGCCTCAGCGAATAGAAAACCGAGCGCGGGAACCGCCGGTCGAGCAGCATGAACTCGACCACTCGGCCGGCGTCCAACACACCCCGGTAGGTCCGCAGGTAGGTGTCATGCGCGCCCGCCGAGCGCAGCAGGGTCACCCACGCCGGCGACGACGCGCTGTCCCCTACCCGCGATAGCAAAAGCCGCACAGTCATATCGACCCGCTCGATCGCGCGGCCCAACAACATGAACCGGTAGCCGTCGTCACGCGACAGTGTCGAATCGGCGAGGCCGGCGAACATCGCGGCGCGGCCTTCGATGAACGACAGAAACTCATGCGGCCCAAGGCGTTTGGCGGCACGTTCACGATCGGCAAGGGCGTGGTAGGTGGTGTTGAGACATTCCCAGGTCTCGATGGACGTGACTTCTCTCGCCGACTTTGCGTTCTCCCTCGCCGCACATATCGCATCGACAATCGAGCACCCGCCCTGGGTGTTCGGCTTGAAAGCCACCAGGTCGGTCAGCGCCCAGACATCCAGCTTATGGTCCGGAGGCTCGATGCTGAGCACCCGCAGCAGCAGCCGGGAGGCCTGGTCGGGATCGACGCTGGAATCCTCGAGCAATTGGTGCACGGCGACGTCGAGAATGCGCGCGGTGTCGTCGGCTCGCTCGACGTAGCGACCGATCCAGTACAGCGATTCGGCGTTTCGCGCGAGCATCAGCGATCACCTTCCGTTTCTGATGTCTGCTGCGACTGGCGTTGATTCGACGACGCACCGTCGCTGGACGGCTCGACGACGGGCACCTGCTTGGGCAGCGACCGCACGGTCTCTGCGGCCGCCAGCTCGCGGTTGGCCGCCGAAGTGCGCCCCGCCAGCACCCAGGTGTCCTTGGACCCGCCGCCCTGGCTGGAATTGACCACCCGCGATCCCTCGACCTGCGCGACACGGGTCAGACCCCCCGGCAGCACCCACACGCCGTTACCGTCATTGACCGCGAACGGCCGCAGGTCGACGTAGCGCGGCGCCAGTGTGCTTTCGACCTGGGTCGGCACCGTCGACAGTTCCATCATCGGCTGCGCGATCCAGCTTCGCGGATCGTCGCGAATCTTTTTGCTGACGGCGGCAAGCTCCTTTTCGGAGGCTTCCGGGCCGAAAACGATGCCGTAACCACCGGACCCCTCGACCGGCTTGAGGACCAATTCGCGGATCCGGTCCAGCACCTCTTCGCATTCGTCGCTATGCCAGCAGCGGAAGGTCTCGACGTTTGCCAGCAGCGGCTTTTCGCGGAGGTAGTACTCGATGATGGTCGGCACATAGGTGTACACGAGTTTGTCGTCAGCGACACCGTTGCCGATCGCACTCGAGATGACGACGTTGCCGGCGCGGGCGGCGTTGACCAGACCGGCGACCCCGAGCACCGACTCGCCACGGAACTGCAGCGGGTCGAGAAAGTCGTCGTCGATGCGGCGATAGATGACGTCGACCTGTCGCTCCCCCTCGGTAGTGCGCATGTACACCTGGTTGTCGCGGCAGAACAGGTCGCGGCCTTCGACCAGCTCGACGCCCATCTGTCGAGCCAGCAGCGAATGCTCGAAATAGGCCGAGTTGTACACCCCAGGGGTGAGCACCACCACGGTCGGATCGGCTTCGTTCGTGGCCGCCGAGTTGCGCAGCGCACGCAGCAGGTGCGAGGAGTAGTCGTCGACCGCCCGCACCCGGTGGGTGGCGAACAGGTTCGGAAAGACGCGCGCCATGGTGCGCCGGTTCTCCATGACGTACGACACCCCAGAGGGCGAGCGGAGATTGTCCTCGAGGACCCGGAAGTGGCCCTTTTCATCGCGGATCAAGTCGATGCCGGCGACGTGGATTCGCACGCCGTTGGGCGGGACGATGCCCACGGCCTGGCGGTGAAAGTGCTCGCAGGAAGTGATCAAGCGGCGTGGGATGACGCCGTCGCGCAGGATCTCCTGGTCGCCGTAGATGTCGTCGAGGTACATCTCGAGGGCTTTGACGCGCTGGGTGATGCCGCGCTCAAGTCGGCTCCACTCAGAGCCCGAGATCACCCGCGGCACCAGGTCCAGCGGGAAAGGCCGCTCCTGACCTGACAGCGAGAACGTAATTCCCTGGTCGATGAACGCGCGGGCCAGCGCTTCGGCCCGGGCCTTGAGGTCCGAAGAGTCCGACGGAGCGAGTTCGGCGTAAATGCCCTTATAAGGGCCTCGGACATTGCCCGCGGCATCGAACATCTCGTCGAATGCCATCGAATAAGAGGCCGACGTGTTGTACCCGCCGAAGATGCGCTCAGCCCGCGCCGGGGGGCGCGCAGTGGCGCGCGACCCCTGCTTGATCCCGTCCAGCTGGTTCGCAAGACTCACTTGTCAGATGCTGCCTCAAATCGATGTTCCGGCAGGCCGCGAGTTCCCCTTTTGGGGGAAAACGTAACCGACTGATAACCTAGGCAGTCGCGATCGGGCAGCGGGGGCCCGGGTAAGCGCCGAATCGACGTAGGACTAAATCGACGAAAGACGAGACGGGAACAGACACGCGTGGCCAATATCAAGTCGCAGCAGAAGCGCAACCGCACTAACGAGCGCGCCCGACTGCGCAACAAGTCGGTGAAGTCCTCGCTTCGTACTGCCGTCCGCTCGTTCCGCGAGGCCGCCCACGCAGGCGATAAGGACAAGGCCGCGGAATTGCTGGTGTCGACCAACCGCAAGCTGGACAAGGCGGCCAGCAAGGGCGTGATCCACAAGAACCAGGCGGCCAACAAGAAGGGTGCGCTGGCGCGCACCCTGAACAAGCTCGGCTGACGCCTCAGCTCCGGTAAGCGGCCAGCTCGGCTATCTTCCTGACGGTGGATTCCAGGGCGTAGTCGGCGTCGGCGACGGCCCCCTTGACGTTGGCGTTGAGTTCCGCCACCAGTTTCATCGCGGTAGCCACCCGGTCGCGCGACCAACGCCGGGCCTGTTTCTGGGCCTTCTGGACCCGCCACGGCGGCATGCCAACCTGCGACGCCAGCCGGTACGGGTCGCCGGACAGCGGTCCCACCAGGCCGATGGTGTGCACTGCTTCGGCCAGCGCATCCGCCAACACCACCAGCGGTTCACCGCGCATCATTGCCCACCGCAGCGCTTCGGCGGCGCCGGCTACGTCGCCGGAAACGGCTTTGTCGGCGATGTCGAAGCCCTTCACTTCGGCCTTGCCGCTGTGGTAGCGGCGCACCGCGTCGGCATCGACCTCACCGGCGGTGTCGGCGACCAGTTGCGAACAGGCCGAGGCAAGTTCGCGCACGTCGGAGCCAACGGCGTCGAGCAGTGCGGTCACGGTCTCCTCGTCGACCTTGACCCGCAGCGAGCGGAATTCGCCGCGGACGAAATCGATGCGTTCGCTGACCTTGGTGATCCGCGCGCAGGGATGCACCACCGCGCCGAGTGAGCGCAGCTCATTGGCCAGCGCCTTGGCTCGCCCGCCCCCGGAATGCACCACCACCAGCACCGTGCCCGCCGGGATGTCGGCGGCCGCCGAAGCGACCAGCGCGGCCGCGTCCTTGCCCGCTTCGCCGGCGGCCTCCAGCACGACGATCCGCTCGTCGGCGAACAGCGACGGGCTCAGCAGTTCGGCCAGCTCGTAGGTGGTGACATCGCCCGCCCGCATGCGGTTCACCGGGACGTCATCAGCGACCGAGCCGCCGCCGGCATCTGAATGGTCGGCCGCGCGCTGCCGCGCCGACCTCAGCACCTCCCCCACCGCCCGCTCGACCAGCAGTTCCTCTTCTCCCAGGACCAGGTGCAACGGTGAAACATCGCTCACCCCACGATCGTGTCACGTGGGTATGACGAGTCTGTTGGCCAGTCCTGCCAGCGACCAGGCCAGCGCGCAGGCCAGGCCGATCAGCGTGGCTGATCCCGCCGCCGCGCGAAACCACCGCCACCGCCACAGCACTATCGCCAGCACGGTGACGCCGCCGACCATCAGCACGCCGGGCACGCCCTTCGGGACGGGCATCGTCGCGCCGGGCATACCGGCCGCCCAGTGCGCCACACTCAACACCCACCACAATTCGGGTCCGGTGAACCGGATCAAGAGTTGCGCACCGGCCGGCCAGAGCACGCACAAGACAGCCGCGGCACTGCCCAGCACGGTGATCGGCGCGATGACGGCCGCGACCGCGAGATTGGCCAGCACGGCCACCAGGCTGAAACGGCCCGAGATCGCGGCGACCAGCGGCGCCGTCACCACCTGCGCGGCCCACGCGACAGCGAGCGCATCCGCCAGCGGCTTGGGCCATCCTCGGCGGACCAGCCGCCGCGACCAGGCCGGCGCGATGACCACCAGCGCGGCCGTCGCCAGCACGGACAGGGCGAAGCCCACGTCGACGGCCAGCTGAGGTGCGACGGCCATCAGGACCAGTACGGTGCCGCACAGCGCCGGAATCGCTTGTCGCCGACGCGAAGACAGCATCGCGGCCAGCGCGATAGCGCCCATCACAGCCGCCCGCAACACGCTGGCCGTCGGCTGCACGACGATGACGAACGCCACCAAAGCCACCGCGGCGAGCAGCACGGCCGAGCGCGGACCGACCAGCCGCGCCGAAAACAGCACCGCCGCACACACGATCGTGACGTTGGCCCCCGATACCGCCGTCAAGTGCGTCATCCCGGCGGCGCGGAAGTCGCGGCTGGTCGCCGCCGGCACCGCCGAGGTGTCACCGAGAACCAGCGCAGGCAGCATCGCGCCCTGATCGGCGGGCAACGCGTCGCGCGCGGCGGCGCCGAAATGGCTGCGGACATCGTGCGCGACTCGCTGCACCGCACTGGCTTGGCCTTCGGTCGGCCGGCCCGTCGCAATCAGCACCGCGACCGTCAGGTCGTGGCGTTTTGGACGGCCGATGCGTGCGGTGAACCGGATCGGCCGACCGACCATGGGGGTGTCGGAGTCCAGGCGAAGGTCCGACGCTCTCGCGAAAACCACTACGCGGCCTGATATCTCGTCGTCACGCAGGCGCTGCAGCGTGGCGCGGAACATCAGTCGGTTCCCGGAACCCAGCGACACGGCGCTCTCGGTGGGGGTGACCGTCACCGGGGCGGACGCGCCAAACGCCGCGGCAATCGGATGGCGAGCGACCGCGTCGGCACGCAACGCGATAGCAAGCCCGAAGCCCGCGCCGACGACACCGACGGCCAGCAGGCCGGCGCTAATCGCGCCGGGTCGCGGGCCCCGCGCCGGGTCTTGGTGGCGACCCGCTTCGCCCGGCTGCGCCGCGCTTGCGATCGCCACGGAGGTACGCCCGCCAAATCCACGCCGCAGCCGAGCCGACGGCCAGCACCGCGCCACACGACGCGAGCGCCCGGCCGACCGGCCACTGGATCCCCGCCGCGGTGACTATCCAGCCGGTCAGTGCGGCCGGGACCAGGCGCACATCGACTTGCGTCAGCGCCGGGTCGCCGGTGCCGGGGTGTCCCACTGGCGTCAGACGCGGACCAAGTTGCGCAATTTGTCCAGCCGCGCCGGGCCGATGCCGTCGACGTCGGCGAGCTGATCGACGCTGGTGAACCGGCCATGGGCCTGCCGCCAAGCCACGATCGCGGCGGCGGTGACGGGCCCGACCCCGGGCAGGCCATCCAGCTGCTGCGCCGTCGCGGAGTTGAGGTCGAGCACCTCGCCGGCCCTTGGCCTGGTTGATCCCGGCACCGGCCCGGGTGCCGACGGGCTGACCGAGCCCGGGCTTACCGAGCTGCCGAGCAAGGTCGGCTGCCCCGATACGGGAGCCAGCCCGACCACGATCTGCTCGCCGTCGCCGAGCGGGCGGGCCATGTTCAGGCCGGTGGTGTCGGCACCGTCGACGGCACCACCCGCGGCCTGCAACGCATCGGCGACCCGCGCGCCGGGTGACAGGGTGACCAGTCCGGGCGTGTGCACCAGGCCGACCACGCTGACCACGACCGGGTGGTCGGCTGCCGGCTGGCCGGGTCCCGGGCTTGCCGACGATCTGGGGCTTGCCGACGAGCGGGGCTCTACCGGAGGCAGCTTTGCCGACATCACCGGCGCGGGACCGTCGCGCATCAGGGTGAATACCGTGACCAGTACCGCCAGTGCGGCCACCACGGCCAGCGCGATGGCACCCGCGCGGCCCGGATCGGCGCGCACGCGGGCCAGCCAGCCCGCACCGCGAGGTGCATCGGGAACCCAGCGGGGAAGCAACGAGTTCGGGTCGTCCTCAGCTTCTTCGGCCGCATCGGGGTCGGCGGATGCGTCGGCGTCCGGGTGGGCGCCGAGCCGTCGGCGCAGTTGCTCAGCGGGCGGTTCTGTTCGCATGCGCCGACCGTAGGTCCGACGACCGCCACAATCCCCGCCGCCAACAGCCTGCGGACACCAGACTGTGGACTAACCCGAAACTGTGCAGAAACGTAAGTAATCTCTGATCCGGCTACCAGAAGAAGGGCTCTGAAGTGAGCTTCAAAGGGCTATTGGCCGGATTCGCACTCGCCGGTGCGCTAGCGACGACCGCCCTCGGCATCAGCGCCGGCGCGGCAGCCGCGGACCCTATGCCGGCACCCGCACCGCCACCGGCGGAACCGGGACGACCGCCGTCGAATTGGCCACCGTGTGGGTTGGGGGGTCAATGCTCTCCGCGGTGCTATCCGCCATGGTTACCACCGCCTGCGCCGGGGGAACCGGAGTCACCACCACCGCCGACACCGTGGCCACCCTTTGGATTGGGGGGTACATCGTTCGACCCGTGCCCGCCGCCAGACCCACTACCACCCGGGCCACCGTATCCACCGCCACCGCCACCGCCGGCAGCGTGGCCACCATGCGGTGTGGGTGGTGAATGCTTTCCGGGCGGCTTGCCGCCTGGCTGGTACTGATCCCACTCGTCCGTTAGCTGCGGCACCCGGCGTACGTGCGTCGGCGACAGCCGCCTAACGTGCAACACAGCCCCGTCTCAAACCCAGGAGGCTGCCATGCAACTGGCGCTCACATCTGAAGAAGCCGCCTTCCGCGACGAGCTTCGCACCTTCTACACCACGCAGATCCCGGAAGACCTCCGCGAGCTGGTACGTCAGGGCCGCTCGCTGACCCGCGACCAATTCATCACCAGCCACAAGATCCTGAACGATCACGGCCTCGCGGCCCCGAACTGGCCGATCGAATGGGGCGGCAAGGACTGGACACCCACCCAGTACCAGATATGGACCGACGAGATGCAATTGGCGTGCGTTCCGGAGCCGCTGAACTTCAACGTCAAAATGGTCGGCCCGGTGATCGCCGAATTCGGATCTCAGGAGCTCAAGCAACGCTTCCTGCCACCGACCGCGAGCATCGACATCTGGTGGTGCCAAGGCTTCTCCGAGCCCGAGGCCGGCTCCGACCTCGCCTCGCTGCGTACCACCGCGATTCGCGACGGCGACAGCTACGTGGTCAACGGACAGAAGACCTGGACAACGCTCGGCCAGTATGCGGACTGGATCTTCTGCCTGGTGCGCACCGATCCGCAGGCGCCCAAGCGGCAGGCCGGCATCTCGTTCCTGCTCATCGACATGGCCACGCCGGGCATCACGCTGCGGCCAATCAAGACGATCGACGGCGGTTACGAAGTCAACGAGGTGTTCTTCTCCGACGTGCGGGTACCCGCCGATCAGCTTGTCGGAGAAGAGAACCAGGGCTGGACGTACGCGAAGTTCCTGCTGGGCAACGAACGCACCGGCATCGCCGGGGTGGGCCGAGCCAAGGTGCGCCTCGCCGAGGTGAAAAAGCACGCCGCCAAAACCGGTCTGCTGGGCGATCCGCTGTTCGCGGCGCGGCTCGCGGAGGCCGAAAACGAGCTGCTCGCACTGGAACTCACGCAGGCACGGGTGGTGTCCAGCTCCGCGGGCGGCAAACCCAACCCGGCATCTTCGGTGCTCAAGTTGCACGGCAGCCAACTACAACAGCTGGCCACCGAGCTGCTCGTCGAGGTGGCCGGTCCCGATGCGCTGCCGGTCGGCGGCCCAAACAACGGAGACGGGATCGCTTCCCCCGACTGGGCGCAAGAAAGCGCCCCGCACTACCTGAACTACCGCAAGGTGTCGATCTACGGCGGCAGCAACGAAGTGCAGCGCAACATCATCGCGTCCACCATTCTCGGATTGTGAGGCAGCCATGGACTTTCAGTTGAGCGACGAGCAGGCTTTGCTCCGCGACACCACCCGCGACCTACTGTCGCGCAGCTATGACCCGGAGAGCCGCAATAAGGTCGTCGGCACCGATCTTGGCTGGAGCCGCGACGTCTGGAACCGGCTCGCCGACATAGGGATTCTGGGCCTCGGATTCGAGCCGGAGGAGTCGGGCCAGCTCGAGATCATGGTCGTGCTGACCGAAGTCGGGCGGCGGCTGGCGCCCGAACCCATCGTGCACGCCGCCCTGGCCCCCGGTGCGCTGATCGCCGGGCAGGGCAGCGATGCCCAGGTAGCGCTGCTCGACGAGGTCGCGGCGGGCCAGCGGCTGCTGGCATTCGCCCACCTGGAACCCGGTCACCGCAAGCCGACCGCTGCCGTCACCACTAAGGCTGTGCGGCAAGGTGATTCGTGGCTGCTGAGCGGACGGAAGAACCCGGTGCTGGCGGGTGACTGCGCCGACACCCTGGTGGTCAGCGCGGCGCTGCCGGACGGCGGCACCGGGCTGTTCTTGGTCGACGCCGATGCCGTGACCCGCCACCCCTACCCGACGTTCGACGGACAGCGCGGCGCGCAGATCGATCTGGACCGCACCCCCGCAGAACCCCTTGGCGACCCCAAAAACGTCGTCGACGCGTCACGCGCCATCCGCGACGCCGTCATCCGTATCCAGTCGGCGTTGTGCTCCGAGGCGCTCGGCGCGATGGAGGAAGCGGTTCGGCTGACCACCGATTACCTCAAGACCCGCAAGCAATTCGGGGTCACGCTCAACAAGTTCCAAACACTCACCCAGCGTTCCGCGGACATGTATGTCTCGCTGGAACTGGCCCGCAGCATGAGCCTCTACGCGGCCATGTCAATCGCCGACGGCAACCTCGACCCGGTGATCGCGTCGCGGGCCAAACTGCAAATCGGCCGGTCCGGTCGCCACATCGCGCAGGAGTCGATCCAGCTGCACGGCGGGATCGGCATGACCGCGGAATATCCGGTCGGCCACTACGCGGCCAGGCTCACCGCGATCGAGCACACGCTGGGCTCCTCGCAGGATCACCTTCAGGTCCTGATTGACCATATCGGCGAGTACGACTTGGTCAGGCTCTGAGCCACACCTCATGACCGCTGAACGGGCCCAACAGGATGTAGCTGAGAAGCGAACCGCGCTGCGGAATATTCCGATACTCGCCGACCTCGACGACGAGCAACTCGATGGACTCTCGAGCGCCGTAAATCGCCACCACATCGGCGCCAACGAGTGGCTTTTTCACATGGGAGACCCATCGGACGCGATTTATATTGTCGACTCCGGGCGATTCGCGGCTGTGGGCGCAGATGGCCACGTGGTTGCTGAGATGGTGTGCGGTGACTCGATCGGGGACCTTGGCGTGATCGCCGGGGCTGTTCGCTCGGCCGGAGTACGGGCTCTTAGGGACGGCTTCGTCTGGAGGATCGCCGCTGAGGCGTTCACCGAGGCGCTCGCGACGACTCCGCAACTGCAATCCGCAATGTTGCGAGCGTTGGCGACAATGCTTCGCGAGTCGCGATCTGCGAAAATCTCCGGGCGTCCCCGGGTCATCGGCGTGCTGTCGACCGGGGATGTCGCCGCGGGCCCGATCGTCGACGCGATTACGACTCACCTGGACTCCTATGGTCAGACCGCCGTGATCGCTCCACCCGTGGACACCACCGCTGCCGTAGTCAATTACGGCGAGATCGTCGGAGCGTTCAGCGAAACCCTTGATCGAGCGGAGCACGCCAACGATTGGGTTTTGGTGGTGGCCGACCGAGGTTCAGGCGGCCTGTGGCACCGATATGTTGCCACGCAAAGCGACCGGCTCGCGGTCCTGGTGGATCAAAAACATCCGCCGGAAAAGCTCGATTGGCTTGTTGGTGAACGGCCTGTCCACCTGATCACCCTCGTGGCAGAGCCGGATACGCGTTGGTGGGATCTGCTGCAGCCGCTCTCGCATCACCATGGCGACGACGCTGGTATCGGTGCGCTGGCCCGCAGAATCGCCGGCCGATCCTTCGGTCTGGTGATGGCGGGTGGCGGCGCCCGTGGACTCGCACATTTCGGTGTCTACGAAGAGCTCGCCCGCGCAGGCATTGTCATCGATAGGTTTGGTGGCACCAGTTCCGGTGCTATCTCCGCCGCAGCCTTTGCGCTGGGGCTGGAACCCGAGGAGGCGACAGCCGCGGCACGCGAGTACCTCGCGCAGAATGACCCACTCGGCGATTACGCGATCCCTGCGATAGCTTTCACTCGAGGTGGACGAGTCGACCGTTTCGTGGACACCTACGGCGCCGGCATGCTGATCGAGCATTTGCCAAAAGAGTTCTTCTGCGTCTCCGCGGACATGATTTCGGGCGATCAGATCATCCACCGACGCGGGCCCCTGTCGCTCGCCGTGCGCGCATCGGTCTCGATCCCCGGTCTTCTTCCGCCAGTGCAGCAGGGCGAGCGGCTCCTCATCGACGGTGGACTGTTGAACAACCTTCCGGCCGACGTGATGTGCGCGGACCCGGACGGAGAAGTCATTTGCGTGGATCTGCGCCGAAAGTATGTGCCGTCGAAGTGGTTTGGTCTGGTGCCGTCAATCGTCCAACCTCGCGGGTTCCTCCGGCGGCTGATGACCGGCACGGATGTCGCCCTACCACCGTTGCAAGAGACCTTGCTTCGCGCCTTTGACCTTGCGGCGTCCAAGGGGAACCTGCGCGAGCTCCCTCGAATTGCGGCCATCATCGAGCCGGACGTCACACTGATCGGCCCGTTGGACTACAAGAAAACTGATGCCGCTATTGATGCCGGGCGGATCGCAGCCCGGGCGGCTCTGGAAGCACAGCCGAATCTTGTTGGCTGAGAACCGATGTCCAACGCACAGCCGAAAGGAGCACCATGACTTCAGCGACTACAAGAGCTAGCACGGACCGTCCGTTCCGCGTAATTCAGTGGACGACCGGGAACATCGGGCAGCGATCGCTGCACGCCATCATCGGCAGGCCCGACATGGAGCTGGTCGGGGTGTACGCCCACGGGCCGGACAAGGTCGGCGTCGATGCGGCCGACTTGTCAGGCTGGCCGGAGCCGACGGGTGTCCGCGCGACCAACGACATCGACGCTCTGCTCGCGCTCGGCGCCGACGCGTGTTGCTATAACCCGTTGTGGCCCAACATCGATGAATTGGTGCGCCTGCTGGAATCGGGAGTCAACGTGTGCTCCAGTGCGGCCTGGATCACCGGCGGCAAGCAGACACCCGAGGACCGGGAACGCATCGTCGCCGCCTGCGAGCGGGGCGGCTCGACGATCTTCGGCAGCGGCGCGCACCCGGGCATGACGAACATGGTCGGCATGGTGCTCACCGCCTCCTGCGAGCGCGTCGACGAGATCCGCATCACCGAGTCGGTGGACTGCTCGACCTACGAATCCGCGGAAACCCAGACGGCGATGGGGTTTTCGCAAGACCCCGACACCCCGGGGCTGGCCGAGAGCGTGCGGACCGAAAGTGAGGTCTTCGCGGAGTCGGCTGCGATGATGGCCGACGCGATCGGGGCGAAGCTGGACAAGATGACCTTCGACGTCACTTTTACCGCGGCCACCGCCGACTCCGATCTGGGTTTCATGAAAATCCCCGCTGGAACCGTCGGCGGCGTCCTCGGTTACCACCGCGGCTGGGAGGGTGATCGCAACGTCGTCAGCGTCGGATTCAACTGGACCATGGGCAATCACGTGGTCCCGCCCAAACCGCTCGAGCACGGCCACGTCATCCAGGTGTTCGGGTTGCCGAACATGCGCACCGTCCTGCACTGTCTCCCGCCCAAGGATTGGACCGAGCCCGGGTTCATGGGGTTGGGCATGATCTACACCGCGATGCCGGTCACCAACGCCGTCCCGGCGGTGGTGGCCGCCAAACCCGGGATCGTGACGCTCGCCGATCTGCCGCCGGTTACCGGCCGGGTGGCACGCTAGGGACCCCGAGGAACGCTGGCGTCCTCTACCATTTAACATATTTAGCCGAGCAAAGGTTTCTGTTGACGTCCGGTTCGATGACAGAGGAAGCAAGCTCTCCGATAGGGCGTTACAACCCAGGATCGGTTCGGAAGGCGGTGAGGTGAGGTTGAAGCCGGTTACCCGCTTGGCCAAACGAGCCTGGATACCTCTGGTCCTGATAGCTGTGCTCGCCGTCTCGGGATTGGTCGTGCTGCGGCTGCACAAGATCTTCGGCTCCCAGGACCTCAATGCGAATGCCGGCGCCGGCATCGAGATCGTGCAGTTCAACCCCAAGGTCGTCACCTACGAGGTCTCCGGCCCACCCGGCACCACCGCGAACATCAACTACTGGGACGAGAACGCCAACACCCACCAGGTCAACGCCGCCGCGCTGCCGTGGTCGTTCACGATCTCGACGACGCTGCCGTCGGTCAGTGCGAACATCATGGCCCAAGGCGACGGTAGTCAGATCAGCTGCCGTATCACCGTCGACGGTGTCGTGCGCGAAGAGCAAAAGGCCGACGGCCACAACGCCCAGACGTTCTGCCTGGTGAAGTCCGCATGAGTGACCTGAACAGCAGGAGCCGGTTGGGCACCGACGACGCCGCGGACACCGGACCGATCGGGACCCAGCGCAGCCGGCACGCCGAGCGCGGCCACCGGCCCATCATCCCGCACGCCATCCGGCTACTTGCGGTGCCGATCATCATCGGCTGGGTCTTGCTGACCGTCCTGGTGAACGTCATCGTCCCGCCGTTGGAAGTCGTCAGCGAGCAACACTCGGCACCGATGACCCCGCTGGACGCGCCGTCCATGAAGGCCATGATGCGGCTGGGCCACAACTTCAAGGAATTCGATTCCAACAGCACGGTCATGATCGTGCTGGAAGGTCAGCAACCCCTCGACAACGACGCGCACCGCTACTACGACAACTTGATTCGGCAACTGCGTGAGGATCCCAAGCACATCCAGCACATCCAGGACTTCTGGGGGGATCGGCTGACGGCCGCGGGGGCACAGAGCGCGGACGCCAAGGGCGCCTACGTCATGTTGAACCTGGCCGGCAACCAGGGCACCACACTGGCAAACGATTCCGTGGATGCAGTCCGCAAAGTCATCGACCCGCATCGCAACCCGCCACCCCCCGGGGTGAAGGCCTACGTCACCGGTCCCGCCGCGCTCAGTGATGACATGCACATCATCGGCAACGACAGCCTGGCGAAGATCACGCTGTTCACCCTGGGCGCCATCGCCATCATGTTGCTGCTGGTCTACCGCTCCATCGTCACGACACTGATCCAGCTGTTCATGACCGGTATCGCGTTGTCATCGTCGCGGGGCATCGTCGCGGTGCTCGGATACCACGACGTATTCGGACTCACCACATTCGCCGCGAACATCCTCACGATGCTGGCGATAGCGGCCGGAACGGACTACGGCATCTTCCTGGTGGGCCGTTATCAAGAGGCGCGCCAGGCCGGCGAGGATCGGGAAACGGCCTACTACACCACGTTCCGTAGCGTGTCGCCGGTCGTCCTGGGGTCGGGCCTGACCATTGCCGGGGCGACGTACTGCCTCAGCTTCGCCCGGTTGCCCTGGTTCAACACCATGGGCGGACCCGTGGCAGTCGGAATGCTGGTCGTCGTGCTGGCCGGGCTCACGTTGGGTCCGGCGGTCATTTTCCTGGGCAGCAAGCTCGGCCTTTTCGAGCGCAAGCGGGCGACCCGGGGGCGGCTTTGGCGACGGGTAGGCACCGCGGTGGTGCGTTGGCCCGCACCGATTCTGGCCGTCAGTGCCGCCATCGTGCTCGTCGGCATGATCGCGCTGCCGAGCTATGTCACCAGTTACAACGACCGCTACTACCTGCCCACCAGCGCCCCGTCCAATCTGGGAAACCAGGCCGCCGACCGGCATTTCTCACAGGCCCGGATGAACCCCGACATGTTGATGGTCGAAGCCGACCACGATATGCGAAACCCGGCCGACATGCTGGTGCTGGACAAGGTGGCCAAAAACGTCATTCGCGTGGTGGGCATCGCCATGATCCAGGACATCACCAGGCCGCTGGGCATACCGATTCAACACAGCTCGATACCCTTCCAGAACAGCATCCAAAGCCAAACGACCATGCAGAATATGGACTTTCTGAAAGACCGGATGGCCGACATCCTCAAGATGGCCGACGAAATGCAGGTCCAGATCGACTACACCGAGCGCCTGTTCGCAATCACCAAGGACCTTTCCAATGCCGCCGACGACAGCGCCAAGACCACGGCGGAGACCTCGGAAATCACCGACCAATTACGCAACCACATAGCGGATTTCGACGACTTCTGGCGGCCGATACGCAGTTTCTTCTACTGGGAGAAGCACTGCTACGACATTCCCATCTGCTGGTCACTGCGGTCGCTTTTCGACTCGCTGGACGGATTCGACGAGCTTGCCGGGAAGTTCCACGACCTTACGAAGGATATCCAGCACACCGCGGCGGCCACGCACGAGATGCTGGCGTTGATCCCCACGATGATTCAGACACTGAAGATCACCAAGGGTCTCACGCTGACGATGTACTCCACGTTCTCGGCAATGATCCACCAGATGGAGGCCATGAGCGATACCGCGATCGTCATGGGACAAAGCTTCGATGCGTCGAAAAACGACGACTTCTTCTACCTTCCCCCAGAAGCCTTCGATAACCCGGACTTTCAGACGGGTCTGCGCATGTTCCTGTCGCCGGACGGTAAGTCGGCGCGCTTCTTCATCACCCATCAGGTCGATCCGATGACACCCGAAGGCATCTCGCGGGTTGCCGCGGAACGCACGGCCGCGCAGGAGGGACTGAAGCAGTCGTCCCTTGCGGAGGCCAGGGTGTATCTCGGCGGCACCGCCGCGACGTTCAAGGACATGCACGACGGCGCCAAATATGACCTGATGATCGCGGTGGTGTCGGCGCTGACGCTGATCTTCATGATCATGCTGCTGCTTACCCGAAGTCTGGTGGCCGCGCTGGTGATCGTGGGCACCGCGGCCAGCTCGATTGCCGCCTCGTTCGGTCTGTCGGTGCTCATCTGGCAGGACCTGTTCGGCATCAAGATCCACTGGATCGTGATGGCGCTGTCGGTCATCATCCTGTTGGCCGTGGGATCCGACTACAACCTGCTGCTGGTCTCCCGGTTCAAAGAGGAAATCCACGCTGGGCTCAAGACGGGGATTATCCGGTCCATGGCCGGCACCGGCGGGGTGGTGACGGCCGCGGGTCTGGTGTTCGCCTTCACCATGGCTTCCATGCTCGGCAGCGACTTGCGGGTGCTGGGGCAGTTCGGGTCCACCGTCTGTGTCGGTCTGCTGCTCGACACGCTGATCGTGCGCACGTTGCTGATGCCGTCGATAGCCACGCTGCTGGGCCGCTGGTTCTGGTGGCCGCAAGTTGTGCACCCCCGCGGCGACTATGCCAACCCGAAAGCCAAACCGCAGGCCAAACCGGAAGCGCCTCAGCCAAGTCCGGCTAGCTAGGCGCCAATTCCAGGCAGACCGCGACGGCCCCGGCGCCGACATGCACCGCCAGTACCGGCCCCAGCGGGGTGACGATCGCCGGCTCGCACGCCGGTAGCCGCTGCGCCAGCGCGGCCACCACGTCGTTCGCGCCATCCGGGTTGACCACATGGTGCACCGCAAGCGCGGCAGAGTTGTCCCCGACGACCTCGCACACCTTGTCGATCATCGCGGCCGTCGCATGGCTGACGGTTCGTACCCGTTGGGCCAGAACAAGTTTGCCGTCGTCGATGCGCAACAGCGGCTTGAGTGCCAGCGCGGTGCCCAGCCACGCCCTGGCCCCGCCGATCCGACCGCTCCGGCGCAGGTTGTCCAACCGGTGCACCACCATGAACGCGTGATTGCGGCTCACCGCGGATTTCGCAGCGGCCGCGACGGTGTCCAGGTCGCCGCCGGCCGCCGCGGCCCGCGCGGCCGCCAGCGCGACGAAACCGGTGCCCATCGCGGTTGACTTCGAGTCGATGACCCGTATCGCCGGGGCCAGGTCGGCGGCCGTCCGTTCGGCGGCGCCGCAGGTTCCGGACAATGCCGACGAAATATGCACTGCCACAACACCATCGCCGCCACTGTCGGCCAATGCCTGCTGGTAGGTGTCGGCCAGCTCGGCCGGAGTGGCCGCCGCGGTGGTGGCGTGGCGCTGGCAGATGTCGTCGGGGATGTCGTCCACGCCGTCCCGCAAGTCGCCGCCGTCGAGCAAGATATGCAACGGAACCTGACGGATCCCCCACTTTTCGCGCAAATCGGCCGGCAGGCGCGACGACGAGTCGGTGACCACCACGACAGGCATGGTTCAGCCGCGAGAATTCTGGTTCGGTGCTTTGGCTGTCTGCAAGGCTTCGGCCAGGGCCTTGAGCATCAGTTCCGCGACCGCCTGATGGGCTTCGAAATTCCAGTGAATGCCGTCGGGATTGCCGCGCCCGCTCATAATTTGTTCGGCGACAGCGGCTTTGAGATCTACCAGGGGCACATCGTGGCGCTGCGCCCAGTCCGTGATCGCGGCCACCGTTCCGGCGCGGCCGTGGTGCGCCTTGCCGTATGTCGGGGCGATGTGAACGGACGGCAGCGACGCCACGATCGGTATGCCGGGGCGGTTGAAATCGATTGCGCCGCGGGTCTGTTCGAGGTAATCGGCACTCAGTTGCGGCGGCAACGCGGACCTGGCTACCGGCGAGAGGCGCGGTTGCAGCCAACCGTAGCCGTCGCGCACCCAGCGCCGCAGCAATGGTGGCCGCACATAACGGATCAGCTCGCGCAGCGCCGTCGGCAACACCGAAGGCAGCGAGTCCATCCCGCTGGTAGCGAAAATCACCGCGCCCGCCCTGGGCAGGGCCGCCCAGGCCCGCGGGTCCTGGGTTGCCGCCCACCAGATGTCGCGGCACGTCCAGCCAATGCGGCCGATCAGCTCTAAATCCCAACCTAGTTGCGAGGCAACAATATTGGGCCAAATGCGCGGATCGTCGGCGGGCAGGCCGCCGGTGGGGCCATAGTAGGCCAGCGAGTCCGCGAAGATCAGCAGGCGTTGGCCGTGCCATCAGAGGACATCGTTGGACACCTGCGCCGAAGCGTTCCACACATCGAGGCGCCACCGAATGTCGGCCGTGCTGTCGGCGCCGTCATCGTCGGAGTGGCCGGAAAGCTGCACCCAGCTGCAATTACCCATTCCGCCCAAAATCGGCCAGTTCGGCACTGGCAGCCTCAGCAGTGCGGCCGATAACGCGGCAATCAGGCCCCCGTGGGCCACCAGCACCACCGGTCGATCCGGTTCGTTGGTGCCACCCCACTCCGGCTCGCCGGATACCAGCTCGACAACCAACGGCAGACTGCGCGCGGCGACGTCGACCCTGCTTTCCCCGCCGTGCGGCGCCCAAGTCGCATCTTCGCGCCAGGCCAGTCGCGCGCCCGGGGCGTCGGCGTCGATCTCGCTGTGAGTCATGCCCTGCCAATCGCCCAGGTGGGTCTCCCGTAGCCGGGGGTCCGCGTGGACCGGCAGCCCGGTGCGCTCGCCCAGCTTGATCGCCGTGTCGTAGGCGCGATGCAGATCCGAGGAAACGATCAGCAGCGGCTGCGTCTTGCCCAGCACTTCGGCGGCGGCGACCGCTTGGGCGCGACCCAATTCAGTGAGCGCGGAGTCCAGTTGCCCTTGCATCCGGCTACCGAAATTGAAGTCGGTTTGACCGTGCCGCAGCATCACCAGCCGGCGCCTCGTCATTGCCCGCTCGCTGAGTCCGCTGAGTCCAGTGGGTCTCCAGAGTCCGGGCCCAGGTCGACCGGCACCACCGGACAGTCACCCCATAGCCGGTCCAGCGCGTAGAAGTCGCGGTCGTCCTGGTGCTGGATGTGCACCACGATGTCGCGGTAATCCAGCAGCGTCCAGCGGCCCTCGCGGGCGCCCTCGCGGCGCGCCGGCCGGTATCCCGCGCGGCCCATCTTCTCCTCGACCTCGTCGACGATGGCGTTGACCTGCCGCTCGTTGGACGCCGACGCGATGACGAAGCAGTCCGTGATGACCAGCTGCCCGGAGACGTCGATGACGATGACGTCGTTGGCGAGCTTGGCGGCGGCCGCGCCGGCGGCTACCGTCGCCATGTCGATGGCTTCCTGAGTGGCGCTCATGTGTTGTTCCCGGCCGTCAGGGTGGTGGTCGTCGGGCTTACCGCCCCGTCGGGTTTCCGGTACAGCCGGCGCTTGGAGACATATTGCACGACACCGTCGGGCATCAGATACCACAGCGGCCGGCGCTGCTCGGCCCTGCGACGGCAATCGGTCGACGAAATCGCCAGGGCGGGAATCTCGACCAGGGCCAGCGCGTCCTCGGCGAGCTCACCCAGAACCCCGGTGATGTGGTCGTGGCTCAGTTCGTAGCCCGGCCGGCTGACCCCGATGAACCGCGCCAATTCGAACAACTTCTCCCAGCCCTGCCAAGACAGGATGGAGGCCAGCGCGTCGGCACCGGTGATGAAGTACAGCTGCGAATCCGGGTTCAGCGCGTGCAGGTCGCGCAGGGTGTCCTTGGTGTAGGTGGGGCCGCCGCGGTCGATGTCGACCCGGCTCACCGAGAAACGAGGGTTCGACGCGGTGGCGATCACCGTCATCAGGTAACGGTCCTCGGCGGCGGAGACGTGCCGGCCCTTCTGCCACGGCTGGCCGCTGGGCACGAACACCACTTCGTCGAGCTCGAAAAGGGAGGCCACCTCGCTGGCGGCGACCAGGTGCCCGTAGTGGATGGGGTCGAATGTCCCACCCATTACGCCCAGTCTGCGAGGGTGCTTTTGCACGATTTGCCAGCTTACTGGAGCGTGTTGCCGCAGTTCAGTTGGCATTGACTCGCGGAATTGCGACGCCCCGTCCGTCCCCTTCGCGGAGTCACACCGGCAGCAGCGCATCGATCACGGTGGCCAGCTGGCTGGCTGAACGGCATTCGTGCATCGTGATCACTTCTTCGTAGCGCGGCACCGCCGAGTCGCCGCTGCCCCACAAATGTTTGGGCTCGGGGTTCAGCCAGTGCGCATGCCGGCTGGCGGTGACCATATGGGCCAACAGCTCGGTTTCCGGGTTGCGGTAATTGGTGCGCCCGTCGCCGAGCACCAGCAGCGAGCTGCGCGGCGACAGCACATTCGGAAACCCGTGCAAGAACGAAGCAAACGCGTTGCCGTAGTCCGAATGGCCATCGCGGCTGTAGACACCGGCCTCCCGGGTGATGCGCTGGATCGCCACGGCCAGATCGGCTTCGGGCCCGAACATGTGCGTCACCTCGTCGGTGGTGTCGATGAAGGCGAACACGCGGACACGCGAAAACTGTTGACGCAGAGCGTGTACCAGCAGCAGCGTGAAATGGCTGAACCCGGCGACCGAACCGGACACGTCGCAGAGCACGACCAGCTCCGGGCGCGCCGGGCGGGGTTTGCGCAACACCACGTCGATCGGCACTCCGCCGGTGGACATCGACTTGCGCAGCGTCTTACGCAGATCGATCGACCCCGCGCGGGCGCGACGGCGGCGCGCCGCCAGCCGGGTCGCAAGAGTGCGGGCCAGTGGAGCCACCACCCGGCGCATCTGCCGCAGCTGCTCACCGGAGGCCCGCAGGAACTCGACGTTCTCGGAAAGCTGTGGGATGCCGTACATCTGGACGTGGTCGCGACCGAGTTGCTCGGCGGTGCGGCGCTTGGTCTCGGCGTCGACCATCTTGCGCAGCTGTGCGACCTTCTGCGCGGCAAGCGCTTTGGCGATCTGCTCCTGGGTGGGTGTGGGCTCGTCGCCGTACGGGGCGAGTAGCCCCGCCAGCAACTTGCCCTCCAGTTCATCCAGCGCCATTGCCTTGAGCGCCTGATACGACGAGAACGACGGGCCGCGGCTCGAGCTGTATTTGCCGTATGCCTCCACAATCCGCGCGATCATGGCGACCAGCCGCTCGTCCATATCGGCGAGTTCGGGGTTTTCAGAGAGCAGATCCAGCAGCATCTGCCGCATCGCCTCGACGTCGTCGGGAGGCAGCCCTTCGGATTCTTGGCCCTCCGCGGCTTCCCCTTCCAGGACCGCCGCCCGAGCACCCATTGCCGCGGGAAACCACAGGTCGAACATGGCGTCGTAGGTCTCGCGATGATCAGGCCGGCGCAGCACCGCGCAGGCGATGCCCTCGCGCAGCACCTCCCGGTTACCCAGGCCGAGGGTGGCCAACACTCGTCCGGCGTCGACCGTCTCGGACGGACCCACCGAAATCCCATGCCCGCGAAGCGCTTCCACGAAGCCAACCAAATGGCCGGGCAGCCCGTGCGGGGCGAGCGGCCGGGCGGGGCGGATGCGGCGGGTGGCCATTCTGTTCAGCCCCTTCGCTAATTCAGCCGGAGTTCGCCGGCCGCGCGCTTCTGGTCGGACTGGTGCTTGAGGACCACGCCGAGGGTGGCGGCGACCACCGCGTCGTCGATCGTGTCCAGGCCCAGCGCGAGCAGTGTGCGTCCCCAGTCGATGGTCTCGGCGATGGATGGCAATTTCTTCAGCTGCATGCCGCGCAGCACCCCGATAATGCGCACCAGTT
Organism: uncultured Actinomycetota bacterium; assembly: GCA_963840045.1. GTDB lineage: Bacteria > Actinomycetota > Actinomycetes > Mycobacteriales > Mycobacteriaceae > Mycobacterium. Next base: position 254,265 of record CAWIXL010000005.1, read on the forward strand.
CCTCGGCGAGATGCTCGGGCAGCTCGGGGACCCGGGACAACAGGATGCGGCGTTCCAGGTCGGGGCCGGGGAAGTCGATGTGCAGGAACAGGCAGCGACGCTTGAGCGCCTCGGACAGTTCACGCGTGGCGTTGGAGGTCAACAACACGAACGGCGGCCGCTCTGCGGTCAACGTGCCCAGTTCGGGGATGGTCACCGCGAAATCGGACAGCACCTCCAACAGCAGGCCTTCGATCTCGATGTCGGCCTTGTCGGTCTCGTCGATCAACAGCACCGTCGGCTCGGTGCGCCGGATGGCGGTCAGCAACGGGCGCTGCAGCAGGAACTCCTCGCTGAACACGTCATCTTTGGTGCTGTCCCAGTCGCCCCCGTCTCCCGAGCCCGCCTGGATGCGCAGGATCTGCTTGGCGTGGTTCCACTCGTACAGCGCGCGGGCCTCATCGACCCCCTCGTAGCACTGCAGCCGGACCAGGCCCGACCCGGTGGCCTGAGCGACAGCACGGGCCAACTCCGTCTTGCCGACGCCGGCGGGGCCTTCCACCAGCAGCGGCTTGTCGAGCCGGTCGGCGAGGAACACCGCTGTCGCGGTGGCGGTGTCTACCAGATAGCCCGTTTCGCCGAGCCGACGCGAGACGTCGTCGATGTCGGCAAACAGCGGCGTCGACCGGGCTGGCACACTCACAATATTCTCCAAACCACGGGGGATTTCTCCTAAGCACGGGATCTGGGTCTCAGGCCGGACGGATCTGGCCGTCTCCCCACGCGATCCACTTGGTCGAGGTCAATTCTGGCAGTCCCATCGGTCCGCGGGCATGCAGCTTCTGCGTGGAGATGCCGATCTCGGCGCCGAACCCAAACTGCTCGCCGTCAGTGAACGACGTCGACGCGTTCACCATCACCGCGGCCGCATCGACTCCGTCGGTAAACCGTTGGGCGGCAGCCATATTGCCGGTCACGATGGCCTCGGTGTGCCCGGTGCCGTATTCGTTGACGTGGGCGATCGCGGCGTCGACGCCGTCGACCACCGCCACCGCGATGTCCATCGACAGGTATTCGCGGCGCAGGTTGTCTTCGTCTGGGTCGAGATGAACTGTGACGCCCGCGTCCTGCAGCGCAGCCAACAGCCGCGGCATCGCCCGGTCTGCGATCGCGGCGTCAACCAGCAGCGTCTCGGCGGCGTTGCAGACACTGGGCCGTCGGGTCTTGGAATTCAGCAGTATCCGCTCAGCCACATCGAGGTCGGCACCTTCGTGTACGTAGACGTGACAGTTGCCGACACCGGTCTCGATGGTGGGCACCTGGGCCTCGCGGACCACGGCGTCGATCAGACTGGCTCCCCCGCGCGGGATCACCACGTCGACCAGCCCGCGGGCCCGGATCAAATGCGTGACGGTGGACCGATCCGCGGCCGACAGCAACTGGACGGCGTCGGCGGGCAAGTCCTCGTTGCCCAGGGCGGACCGCAACACCTCGACGAGCGCCTGGTTGGACTTCGCCGCCGAAGAACTCCCGCGCAGCAACACGGCATTGCCGGACTTGAGCGCCAATCCGAACGCGTCGACGGTGACATTGGGCCGGCCCTCGTAGATCATGCCGACCACGCCCAGCGGAACCCGCTGCTGGCGCAAATGCAAGCCGTTGGGCAACGTGTAGCCGCGCAGCACCTCACCGACCGGGTCGGGCAGCCGCGCCACCTGGCGCAGACCGTCGGCGATTCCTTCGATGCGCTGCGGGTTCAACGCCAACCGGTCCAGCATCGCGGTCGGTGTGTCAGCGGCCCGGGCCGCGTCCAGATCTTCGGCGTTGGCCGCCAGGATCTGGTCGGTATGGGCCAGGAGGGCGTCAGCCGCGGCGATCAGCGCGTGGTCCTTCGCGACGGTGGGCAGCAACGCGAGGACGCGGGCAGCCACGCGGGCGCGGCGGGCGGCGTCGTGGACGTGCTGGCGCAAGTCGGACTCCCGCTGCTGCGTCGCTTCGCTGCGGGATGGTGCTTGCAGACTCATTAACCCAGGGTATAGGGCACTAAACGTCCTGGTAACCAGACCCGGTCAGGCGCCGCCGAATCAGGACTTCGTCTTCCACCACTGATACAGGCTGGACATGTCGGAGCCAGTGACAACGCCGGCCTTTCGTTTTGCGGTTTCCGTCCACGCAACCGCGTAAACCGTGCTGTCTTCATCGGTGGTTCCGCAAGCGACCCGACCAGCGGGGTCAGTTCCCTGCGTATAACCCGCTAACTCACCCGACCCGGTCAGCGCGAGTCGCTCGCCGAGCCTTGAGTTGCCGCTCATCGATCAGCCGGCCTAATTCCTGCAGCAGCACCGGTTTATGCATCACGATCTCTTCCAGGTGTTCGCGGTCGATCTCCAGCGCGGTCACCTCTTCCAGTGCGTATGCGCCGGTGGGATTGGCTTGTCGCGTCAGGGTGGTCACCCCCAGGAATGCTCCCTCGGTGAGCGTGCCGACCGGCACGACCGACACCATCGTCACCCTTGGTGGTCAAGCGGACGCTGCCCGCGATCAAAAACGTCATGCCCTTGGGCACTACACCTTCGTACTGCATGACTTCGTCGGTCCCATATCGCAACACCCGCGCGTACGCAGCCAATGCCTGCTGATCGCTAAGGCTCAGCCGCAGTTCCGGACCCACCACGGTGCGCAAGGCGGTCTGCACGCGTTCCGTGGTCGAGAAGTCGTCGTCGGCCTCGTCGAGGTGCAACCCTTCTCGTCGCGCGGCGTACCAGACCCAGCGCAGAAATGTCGCCTCTGTGGCGCCGGCGTCGGCGGGCGACGTCAGCCGCACCGCCGTTCGGTACTCAGCACCGCCGGCGGCAACCGTGCGTGGGCATGATGCCGGGCTTGAGCTGGGGTAGCGTGCCGGCCACCCGCGTCAGCATCGCGCACACCTTGTCCGGGGCGTCTTCGACGGCGAATTTGGTCGTCATCGCACACTTGTATGTGCCGGGGGGCCGACTGAGATTCGTGAACGCGGTGGTGGCCAGCATCGAGTTCGGCATGATTTTCAGTCCGCTGCCGGTCTGGATGTGTACGGCCCGCCAGTTCACCTCGACGACACGTCCCTTTGCGTTGGGCGTGTCCAGCCAATCGTTGATCCGGAATGGCTGCTCGAACAGCATGAACAAGCCCGACACGATCTGGCCGACGGAGTTCTGCAGCATCAGGCCGATGACGACCGACGTGACGCCCAATGCGGTGAACAAGCCGCCGACCCGGACGCCCCAGATGTAAGACAAGATGAGCGCCAGGCCAACACCGATCAGCGCGAAGCGGGCGACGTCGAGAAAGATGGCGGGTAGCCGTTTGCGCCAGCTGTCTTCGGGCGCGCCTTCAAAGACGGTCGCGTTGAGTCCCGACAGCAACAGCACCAGCACCAGGAAGCCGAACACCGTGGTGAGCATCCGCACCGGGGTTTCTCCGGCCGGGATCTGCGAGGCCTTGACCAGCAGCAGTAAAAGCGCACCGAGTGGCAGTAGGAAGTTGCGCAGCAGGCCTACCTGCCTGGCCAGGCGGCTATGTCTGCGGACGAGTGCGTGCTGCACCTCGGTGAGCAGGATCAGCACGACCGGAAACCCGACCGCGATGCCGATAGCCCAGTAGAACCACGAGGAACTGAATGCGTTCATCACCGCTCCGACAGCCGATAGATCGCCTGATCGGTTCCGCCAACCGAAATCGTGCCGGCCGGCGTGAACTGCCGCACGTCCCGCATCGCGTCGTACACCTGCGACGTGACATAGATTCCGGGCTGCGGTGCGCCACTGTGCATTTGGTAAGCCAGGCTGACCGCGGCACCCCACATGTCATAGACCAGGCTCGACCGTCCCACCAGTCCGCTGGTGACGTTGCCGGTGTTGATGCCGATCCGCAGCCCCAGCTCGTGGCCGGTTTGGCTGTTGAACCGATCGATGATGCGGCGCATTTCGAGGGCGAAGTCGACGCTTCGGTGAATGCTGTCCAGCCGCGGAGTGGTCGCCCCGCAGCTGGCCAGATAGCCGTTGTGGAACGTGCGAATCCGTTCTACGCCAAGGGATTCGGCCGCCGAATCAAACTGCCGGAATAGTCCGTCGACGATCCCGACCAATTCGTTGCCCGGCACGTCGTTGGAGATCTCGTCGAGCCCGACGACGTCGGCGTAGATGATGGCGACGTCCTGATGTTTCTGGGCGATGGTCTCCTCGCCCTCGCGATACCGCTGCGCAACCGACTCGGGCATCAGCGCCAGCAATAGGCGGTCGTTTTCCCTGCGCTGCTCGTTGAGCAGCTCCTCCTTGATCGCCAGATTCCGGCTCATCTCGTTGAAAGCCCCAGTGAGATCACCGATTTCGTCGCGTGACGTAACGGGGATATTGACCTCGTAGTCGCCCGAGCTGATCTTCTGCGTGCCGGCCTGCAACCGCCGGATCGGCCGCAGAAGTATCTGGGCAAGCAGCATCGACGCCACACAGATGACGAAAATCATTGCCGTGACGCCGACTACGAGAGTCTTGCTGAACCTACCCAGCCGCGCAAAGGCATCGGAGTCGTCCCGGGTCGCCAGAATCGACCAGTGCAGATCGGAGTTCGGCACGGTCAACGGGGCGTAGGCTTCCAACTCTCTATTGCCCTGATAGTCGGTGCCGGCTGAGGGTGCCGCTCTCTCCGCGTTGCGCGGCGCGAAGACCCGCGCTCGGAACCGGCTGCACCAACGTCGTGCCACCCAACCGGATCGCTTCGTCGACGACGTCGGGCGGGGTGCCGGCGGCGATGGCCTCGCGCCGATACTCCTGCGGGTCTTCCAGGAAAAGCCGTGAATCAGAACGCATCAAGTTGTCGGGGCCGGCCAGATACGTCTCGGTCGACGGGCCCATGCCGGCGGCATCCCAGTGTTTGTTGGCGGTCATGATCCTGTTGATCTTCGACATCGGCAGTGGCAGCGCCATAACGCCTTCGATTTTGCCGTTCATGCCGACCGGCGACACCACCCACGCTGTCGGGGCGTCAAGCTGCGGTTGATACGGCTGGAAGTCGGTGATCCATACGAAGTCCACGTCGTTGGAGCCCAAAGCTTTTTGGTATGCATCTTCGCAGATTGGATTCGCGATATGGGCCGGTGAGAATATTCGTCCCGAGGTCGGGCCCTTTGTTCACGCTATAGACGACATTGCCTTGCGTATCCAGCAGCAGCGCATCCGGATAGTCGAATCGGGTGACGATACTCGCGGAGGTAGAAGTTATAGCGGGCATTGGCCGCCGACCACGCGCTGCCATCGCCGGCGTCGTGCAACTGCCATCGCCTCGGCGGCCGACTTGAACGGAGCGGTGTAGTAGGCCTGAAGGTACTTCTGCGCGTTGGAACTCGGCAAAACTGCGTTGAGATCGAGCGCGTCGCCGGTTGCCCGATTGATCGGTTTGATCATCTGGTTGGTGTAGTAGTTGACCGAGCGCCTGCTGCTGGGCCGGGTTGATCGTCGCGTTGGCCAATTGGGCGAATCCCGCGGTGAATGCAGTCGTGGCCTCGATCGACACTGAATCCGTCGCTATAGACGATCAGCGAATTCGTCACTTCCTTGAACAGCGCCTCTACCTGGCGCTTCTGCGATTCGCGCAGCTCGATCAAGCGCTCGGATTCGACTTCCCGCAACGCATTGCGGCCAGTCAAAGCCCCAATGATGCCAATGACCGCCACCGAGCTGATGCTGCAGACCAGCAGCGTCACCAACAGCTTGGACTGGATGCCCACCCGGAATAGCCGGGGAAGGCGGCGTCTGCGCTGCTGGCTCGTCGCAGCGGTGGTCTCCTGGGCCGGGGCGGTTTCAGCCTCAGCTTCCGATTCTGTTTGGTCGCTCGACGTCAATCCCTTCCCCCTTCTTCTGGCAGGATTCAGCATCGACTAACGCAGCACACTAGCGCGCGGAACTTGAGATATCGGCCATTGGCCAGAGCGAGCTTCCAAGCATTCGTTGAGAAGTTCAGCAGGGCCGCGGTCCAACCTCTAGGCCATGAGCATTGTGATGTCGATGGTCCTGCTGCTAACGATGATGATCCAGGGTGGCCGCTGGCTGGCCGCCCGTTGGCGCGATCAGTGGCGCGACGGCGAACTGCCCGCCGGCTACGGAATGAATCCCGACCGGCCATGGGAACGCCGCCCGCGCAAGAAAGCGCACCTGGCCCACTAACGTCAGCAAGATGACAGCACGTGTCTGTGTGGTCGGCAGCGTGAACATGGATTTGACGTTGCACGTCGATGCCCTTCCGCGCCGCGGCGAGACGGTACTGGCGTCGTCGTTGACCCACTCGCCCGGCGGCAAGGGCGGCAATCAGGCCGTGGCCGCGGCGCGGGCCGGCGCGCAGGTTCAGTTCGTCGGCGCCGTTGGCGACGACCCGGTCGCCGAGCAGTTGCGAGCCCACCTGCTGGCCAACGGCGTCGGGCTGGACGGAACGGTCGCTGTGCCCGGGCCGAGCGGTACCGCGATCATCGTGGTCGATGCCGGCGCCGAGAACACGATCGTGGTGGCGCCGGGCGCCAACGGGCGCCTCACCGTGGACGGCACAGAGCCGCGTACGACTATCGCCAACTGCGACGTGTTGTTGACCCAGCTGGAGATTCCGGTGCCGACGGCGGTGGCCGCGGCGCAGCAAGCTCGCTCGGCCGGCGCGGTCGTCATGGTCAATGCCTCACCGGCCGGCCAGGACAAAAGCTGCCTGGCCGAACTTGCGACCATCGCCGACGTCGTGATCGCAAACGAATCCGAAGCAGACGAATGGCCCTGGCAGCCAACCCACTTCGTGGTTACCCTGGGTGCGCGCGGCGCCCGGTATGTCGGCGCCGACGGCGAGTTCGGGATCTCCGCCCCGGCGGTGGCGGCCGTGGATACCACCGGAGCCGGCGACGTGTTCGCCGGGGTGCTGGCCACGCATTGGCCAGCCAATCTCGCTTCTAGAGCCGAGCGGCTGCGCGCGCTGCAACGTGCCTGCGCCGCGGGCGCGCTGGCGACGCTGGTACCCGGCGCCGGTGACTGCGCACCGGACGCGGCAGCGATCGACGCGGCAGAAGGGAACGGCTGATGAAGTCGACGATCGCGGCCGACATCGCCCTGGTGCTCTTCGCGGTTTTCGCCGTACTCGGATTCGGTTGGCGTATGTGGCTACAGCACCGGCGTACCGGATCGACCGGCTTTGTTGGCGCCAGCGGCCAGATCGGCTCGCTGGAATGGATTGCCGGAGTGGGGTTTCCAATCACCCTGTCGGTGGCAGTGGCCGCGCCAATCCTGCAGCGGGCCAACGTCATCGAACCACTCGGCGCGCCAGGCGCAGCCTGGATCCGGGTCAGCGGGATGGTCTTGGCCGCGGCCGGCATTGCGGCGACGGTCTACGCGCAGCTCCAGATGGGTGATGCCTGGCGAATCGGGGTGGACAAGCGCGAAACTACCGCGTTGGTGCGCGCCGGTGTGTTCGGACGAGTGCGCAATCCCATCTACACCGCGATGTTCATTTTTACCCTCGGAATCGCGTTGCTGACACCAAATCTCGTCGCCTTCGCCGCGTTCATCCTGCTGGTGGCGACGATAGAGCTACAGGTCCGCAGGGTCGAGGAGCCTTATCTGTTGCGGACACACGGCGACGCCTATCGCGAATACACCGCCATTGTGGGCCGGTTCATCCCGGGTGTCGGCCTGATTCGCTAGCCCGACTCCCGATGCACGTCGTGGGCGATCGCCAGACCCTCGCCACCTTCCAGTGCGACGCCCGACTGACTCATCACCACGCGGCTGCGACTCGGCGATAACAGGACGGATCGGTAGTGATGCGGCGCGCCGGCCACGAATCCCACGCGGTTGAGTCGCAGCAGAGCGGCGCCGATCGCAGTGTCGAGTAGGTGCGCATTGCGCGGTCCCGCGATCTCGGCGGTGATCTCATGCTGCACGCGGTCGACGATGACGCCGGCATCTGAAAGCAGTTCGTACAGCGGCGCACGGAGCAGCGCGGCCTCGGTCACCGTGTCGGCCAGTCCACCCGGCAGCCATGCCTCGCTGACCATCAACGGCTCGCCCGTGCGCCGTTGCCGGCGAACCCGTACAACCTGCAACAGCTCGCCGGAAGTTCCCAGCGCCTCGGCGATCTTTGCCGGCGGGCGACGCACGCCGAGTTCCACCACGTCCGCCTCGGTCTCGAATTGGATCTGCCGCATCCCGTCCGCGTAGGAGCGGCCCACCGGGATTGGCTCCGATGGATCATGCTCGCGTACAAAGGAACCGACGCCCTGCCTGCGCTCGATGTAGCCCTGTTGGGCCAGATCCGCAAGTGCGCGGCGCACGGTGATCCGGGAGACCCCGAATTGGTCGCACAGCGTCTGCTCGGTGGGCAACGCGTCGCCGGGGGCGATGACGCCGCGGTCGATCTCGTCGTGCAGCACCAAGAAGAGCTGCCGGTGCAGCGGCACTCCGGCGTCGGCCGACACCGGCGCCTTCTTACCGGTGCCGTTCTTCAAGTCCTGCTGCACGGTCATCAATGCTTCCACACCACCCTCTTGCGCGATCTCCCTACTTGTTATATGTATATAACAACCAGTCAATTGAAGCAAAGTTTGAGGAGGTACCGATGACCGAAGTACAGCAACGGGCCGCCACCGACCCGGCCGGCCCGACGGGGCGACTGGCCACCTGGGTTGCCGATCTCACCCTCGACCGGGTTCCGCAGCATGTCATCGAGAGAACAAAGCACCTGCTCCTCGACGGCGTGGGTTGCGCCCTGGTGGGGGCCCAATTGCCGTGGTCGCGAGTCGCCACCGATGGTGTTCTCGGCCTGGAAGGCAAGGGTGACACCGTCATCATCGGCACCGGACACACAACCAGCGCACCCGCGGCCGCGGTCCTCAACGGCACCTTCATTCAGGGCTTCGAGCTCGACGACTTCCACCCGCTGGCGCCGCTGCACAGTTGCTCTCTGCTCATTCCGGCGCTGCTGTCGACGGCATCGGTACAGCCGGAGAACACCACGGGTGCCGAACTCCTGCTCGCCGCGATCGCCGGCTTCGAGGTGGGTCCGCGGGTGGGGTACACGCTGCACGGCACGCAGATGCTCGACCGTGGCTGGCACTCGGGACCCGTCTTTGGCACCCACGCGGCGGCAATGGCGTCGGGCAAGCTGCGTGGCCTGCAGCCCGCGGCGCTCGAGGATGCGCTCGGCTTGGCCGGCACCCAGTCGTCGGGGCTGATGGCCGCGCAATACGAGGCGATGAGCAAGCGCATGCACCACGGTCTGGCGGCACGCAACGGCTTCTACGCCGCGGGGCTCGCGGCGGCCGGTTACACCGGCATCAAGCGGGTCTTCGAGCGCGAATATGGGGGATTTCTCAGCGTTTTCGGCGAGGGCCACGACCCCGACGCGTCTCGGCTGGTCGACCAACTCGGCGAACGGTGGGAGATCACACTCATCGTGGTCAAGTGCTACGCCGCGATGGGCGGCCTGCTCGGAGCGATCGACGCGGCGAGAACACTGCGGACCTCCATGAAATCCACAGCCCCGGAGGATATCTCGAAGATCGACATCACCGTCGGCGAAACCGTGTACAAACACGGTTGGTGGACGCCGGAACGGCCGCTCACCGCGATCGGCGCTCAGATGAACATCGGGTATGCGACCGCCGCGGCACTGCTCGACGGAAACGTGCTGCCCGAGCAGTTCACCCCCAGCCGCCTCGATTCCGACGACATCTGGTCACTGATCGGGGCGACGACGGTGCACCTCGACGAATCGCTGGCCCAAGCCGAGATGACCGAGTGGTTCCGCACCGACGTCGCGGTTACCGACCGGGAGGGCACCGTGCACCGCGCCCGCGTCGTCCAACCACACGGAGCGCCAAACGATCCGGTCACCAATGCCGAAATCGTCGCCAAGTTCCATGCGCTGGCCGACCGGGTCACCAGTCGTGGGCGCGCGGATGCGATCGAGCGCGCGGTGATCGGTCTGGACGACCTCAACGACATCAAGCATCTGATAGATCTGCTCGCCGACCCCGTCGCGGGCGCATTGGACTGAAAGGACTCTCATGGCTACCACACCGGCCCGTCAGCGGCTGAAAGAACTACTCGACAAACACGAACTCATCATCGCGCCAGGCGTTTTCGACGGCATCTCGGCGCAGCTGACCAAACGGACCGGTCACGTCGCGGCTTACCTGACCGGCGCCGGTGTTGCGGCATCGGGGTTCGGCTTGCCCGACGTCGGGCTGGTCACCGCGACCGAAATGGCCGACCGGGTCCGGATGATCGCCGGCGTGCTGGGCGATGTTCCGCTGATCGCCGACGCCGACACCGGTTACGGCGCTCCCATGAACGTGGTGCGCACCGTCCGTTCGTATGACGCGGCGGGGGTGGCCGCAATCCAGTTGGAGGACCAGGTATTCCCCAAGCGTTGCGGTCATCTGCCGGACAAGCAGGTGGTCGATGCGGCGGTGTTCGAACAAACGCTGGCCGCCGCGCTGGACGCCCGATCCGACGAGAACCTGCTGGTGGTGGCGCGCACCGACGCCCGCGCCCCACTCGGGCTGGACGCGGCGATCGAGCGCGCCAACCGGTACGCCGCAGCGGGCGCCGACATCATCTTCGTCGAGGCGCCGCAGGGCACCGACGAAATCGAGCGCATCGCACGAGAAATCGAGGCTCCCCTACTGATCAATCTGGTGCTCGGCGGAATGACACCGCTCGAGTCGGCGTCGCGACTGCAAGAGCTGGGTTACGCGATCGCGATCCATCCGAGCAACCCGCTGATCCAGCGTGCGACCGTCGGCATGCTGCAAGGCCTGTGCGAACTCAGGAGCCGGCACTGACTTCACGTCGCCGATCTGCCCGCCAGCCCGGCGACTTCTTCAACTTGGTCGGAATGGCGGAGTGGTTCGAGCTGGATGCCAAATATGCACGGAAGGACCCGCTCATGGGCATGACCATCCTGGAGAAGATCTTCGCGCGCAAGGCTGGTCTCGACTCGGTGGCGCCCGGCGACACCGTAGTGGTCGACGTCGACATGACCGTCTTGATCGATCTGCAGTTCGCCACGATGTGGCTGGCGCCCAACCGGATTCACGATCCCGACAAGCTGGCCGTCGTGATGGACCACGCCGTTCCGGCTCCGACCATCAAGGATGCCACCGGCGGCCAACACGCCCGGAAATTCGTCGCGGACTTCGGCATCGAGCGTTTCTTCGATGTCGGCCGGCACGGTATCTGTCACCAGGTCATCGCCGAGAACGGGCTGGCGCGGCCGGGAGAAGTCCTGGCCTGCACCGACTCCCACACCTGTGCCGCCGGCGCCTACAACACCGCGGCCCGCGGACTGGGGCCTGCGGAGGTGTATTCGATCATGTGCACCGGCGCGACCTGGTTCCAGGTCGCGCCGACCATCCGCTATCAGCTCGAGGGTGACAAACCAGACACGGTGAGCGGCAAGGACATCTTCCTGCACATCGCCAACGAATACGGTGACGCCCCCAACCTGAATCTGGAGTTCGGCGGCCCCGGCCTGGCCGGCATTCCGATGCATGACCGGCGCACCATCGCAACCCAGGGTGCGGAGGTGTCGGCCGATTTCAGCACCTTCGAAGCCGACGAGGTATTGACCCGTTTCCTCGACCACTCCGGGGTCACCGGATATACCACCGCCGCAGCGGATCCCGACGCCAACTATCAGGACGTCCGGCATGTCGATCTTTCGCTGCTGGAACCCTATGTTGCGCGGCCGGGCACCGTCAGCCGCAACGGACTGCCCGTCTCGCAGTTAAGCAGACAGAAGGTTGACCAGGCCTTCATCGGGTCGTGCGCCAACGGTCAACTCGAGGACCTCGAAATCGCCGCACAGGTGCTGCGCGGCAAGGCTGTGGCTCCCGGCGTACGGCTGCTGGTCACCCCCGCCTCGCAGGCCGTCTACCGGGAAGCCATGCGGCTGGGCTATTTACAAGACATCGCCGACGCCGGCGCCGTCATCACCAACTCCACCTGCGGCGCCTGCTTCGGCTACCACATGGGCGTGGTCGGGCCCGGCGAGGTCTGCATCACCTCCAGCACCCGCAACTTCACCGGACGCATGGGCAGCCCCGAGGCCCAGATCTTCATGGCCTCACCGGCCACCGTCGCCGCGTCGGCCATCACCGGATACATCACCGACCCAAGGAGCGTGACGGTATGACGATCAGCTTCACCGGAAACATATGGGTGTTCGGCGACAACCTCAACACCGACGCCATGTACCCGGCATTCGCGATGAAAATGGAGCCGCCCGAGGCGGCCAAGCACATCTTCTACGAGGTCCGTCCCGGTTGGACCGATCAGGTGTCGCCGGGCGACATCGTGCTGGCCGGCAAGAACTTCGGGCTCGGCTCTTCGCGGCCGGTCGCTTCCTTGTTCACCGAACTCGGGGTGGCCGGACTCGTCGCCGAGGAGTTCAACTCCCTGTTTTTCCGCAACGCCGTCAACGCCGGCCTGCCCGCCATGACACTGCCCAACGCGACCGAGGTGTTCAGCGAGGGTGACACCGGAACATTCGACCTGAGCGCCGGCCGCTGGCGCAACGACACCACCGGCGCGTCGGGAACGGTCCCGAAGCTACCCGACCTGCTCCTCGAAATCATCGAGAGCGGCGGCGTCATGCCCAGGCTGGCAGCTCAGGGATTCCTGCCGGCCGAACTCGGCGACCTACTGCGGTCCAGCGCCGTCGCGATGCGCGGCGCCGGAAGCGGCGCGTAATGCCGGTACTGGGAACACTTATTCGCCGCGTGCGCGCCGGCGCGCATCGCAGCCCGCTAACCGCGCTGGCGGCTCCGGACACCATCACCGTCAGCAGCACCGCGTTCGCCGACGGCGGCACCATGCCGCGGTCCACCGCGGGCAAAGGCGTCGGCGACAACATATCGCCGCCGTTGCGGTGGCAGGGGTTGCCGCCCGAGACCCGGCAGGTGGTGCTCATCATCGACGACATCGATGTGCCGCTCCCCCGCCCGCTGCTGCACACCATCGCGGTGATCGAACCGACACTTGACGCCGTCTCCGCGGGTGAGTTGCAGCCGGCAAGCCACGGAATCCGGTTCATCCGAGCGGATTTAAGCCACCGCGGCTACGCCGGACCGCGTCCGATTCCCGGCCACGGACCGCACCACTACCGCTTCCATGTGTTCGCCGTCGACGAGCCCATCGCGCCCAGTGTCACCACCGCCAAAGCTCTGCTGGCCGCGATGGGCGGACATGTGCTGGCCCGCGGGGCGCTGACCGGCACCTACGAGCGCTAGGCCGGGACAAGCCCGGCTAGTCCGGGGGGACTTCGCGTTCGATCTCGTCCAGCCAGATCCGCGCGGACATGTCCGACGGGGCGCGCCAATCGCCACGCGGGGACAGCGCACCGCCGTGAGACACCTTGGGGCCGTTGGGCAATGCCGAGCGTTTGAATTGGCTGAACGAGTAGAACCGCTGCACGAAGATCTGCAGCCAGTGCCGAACCTCTTTGAGCGAGTAAGACGGTCGCTTGTCCTCGGGGAATCCCGGTGGCCAACTGCCGCGGTCGGGATCGTTCCATGCATGCCAGGCCAGGAACGCGATCTTCGACGGCCGGAACCCGTAACGCAGCACGTGGAACAACGAAAAATCTTGCAGGGCAAACGGGCCGACCTTCGCCTCGCTGCTCTGAAGTTCCTCCTCTTCCCCAGTGGGAACCAGCTCCGGAGTGATTTCGGTGTCCAACACCGACTGCAGCACCGTCATCCACTTGCGATCCGAACTGTTCCGACGAAATCACCCACCGGATCAGGTGCTGGATCAGCGTCTTGGGCACGCCCGCATTGACGTTGTAGTGCGACATCTGGTCGCCGACACCGTATGTCGACCAGCCCAACCCCAGCTCGGAGAGGTCGCCGGTGCCCAGCACGATGCCGCCCCGCTGATTGGCCAGCCGGAACAGATAATCGGTGCGTAGGCCGGCCTGTACGTTCTCGAAGGTCACGTCGTAAACCTTCTCGCCGCGGGCGAACGGATGACCGATCTCTTCGAACATCACCTTTGCGGTACTCGTGATGTCGATCTCGGAGAAGGTGACCCCGAGGGCGCGGCCAAGCTCGATCGCATTGCGTTTGGTCCGCTCTCCCGTCGCGAACCCGGGCAGCGTGAACGCCAGAATGTCGCTGCGCGGGCGGCCTTCCCGGTCCATCGCGCGAGCGGCGACGATCAGCGCGTGGGTCGAGTCCAGCCCACCCGAAATCCCGATGACGACCTTCGGGTAGTTCAGCGCCCGCAACCGCTGCTCGAGCCCGGAGACCTGGATGTTGTAGGCCTCGTAGCAATCCTGCTGCAACCGTTGCGGGTCGGCCGGAACGAACGGAAAACGCTCGATCTGGCGCAGCAAGCCGATATCGCCGCCCGGTGGGTCCAACCGGAACTCGATGTGCCGGAACGACTCCGCCAATGCCCGGTGGTGACGCCGGTTATCGTCGAAGGTACCCATCCGCAGCCGCTCCGAACGAAGCAACTCGACATCGACGTCGGCGACCGAGCGTCGCTCGCCCTTGGGGAAGCGCTCGGATTCGGCGAGCAGTGCCCCGTTCTCCCACACCATGGTCTGGCCGTCCCAGGCCAGGTCGGTCGTCGACTCACCTTCTCCCGCGGCCGCGTAGACGTAGGCGGCCAGGCACCGCGAGGACGCCGAGCGGGCGAGCAGGCTACGGTCCTCGGCGCGGCCGATGGTGATCGGACTGCCGGACGAGTTGGCCAGCACCGTCGCGCCGGCCAACGCCGCTTCCGCGCTTGGCGGAATCGGCACGAACATGTCCTCGCAGATTTCGACGTGCAGCACAAAGCCGGACACGTCGGAAGCGGCGAACAGCAAGTCGGGGCCGAACGGGGCCTCGATGTCGCCGATGCGAATGACGCCGCGCTCGTCGTCTCCGGCCGCGACTTGGCGTAGTTCGTAGAACTCCCGGTACGTGGGCAGGTACGACTTGGGCGCCACGCCGAGCACGACACCGCGGTGCACGACGACGGCCGTGTTGTAGATCCGGTGGCGGTGCCGCAGCGGCGCACCCACCACGAGCACGGGCAGTAGATCGGTGGATGCGGCGACGATGTCGCGCAGTGCGTCCTCGACGGCGTCGAGCAACGAATCCTGCAGCAAGATGTCTTCGATCGAATACCCCGACAGCGTCAGCTCGGGGAACACGGCCAACGCGACGCCGTCGTCGTGGCACTCGCGCGCCAGCGCCAACACCGACGCGGCATTGGCCGCCGGGTCGCCGATCGTGGTGTGCTGCGTGCACGCGGCGACCCGGACAAAGCCCTGGCGGTAGGCGTTGTAGAAATCGGCGTGGCAGTCCTTGTGGCGATCCATTGCGTTCCATTGTCGCCTGACCGGTGTCAACAGCGGCCCCGTACCCTCGAAAAGGTGACAACCCGCCGCCCAGAATCCCCGGAACTCGTCGCGGTGCTGGCCGGTCGCCGGGTCGCGGTGCTCACCGGTGCGGGGATTTCCACCGATTCGGGCATTCCCGACTACCGGGGCCCCGATTCGCCGCCCAGCAACCCGATGACGATCCGCCAGTTCACGTCGGATCCGGTATTCCGGCAGCGCTATTGGGCGCGCAACCACGTCGGCTGGCGGCACATGGACGACACCCGGCCCAACGCCGGTCATCGGGCGCTGGCCACGCTGGAGCACGCCGGAGTGGTGACGGGCGTGATCACCCAGAACGTCGACCTGTTGCACACCAAGGCTGGTAGCCGAAACGTCGTCAATCTGCACGGCAGCTATGCGCAGGTGGCGTGCCTGGGCTGCGGTTACACCATGAGCCGTGCCGCGCTGGCCGAACAGCTCGAGGCACTCAACCCGGGATTCATCGAGCGCGCCGAAGCAGTCGGTGGGCTGGCGGTGGCACCGGACGCGGACGCGGTCGTCGCCGACACCACGTCGTTCCGCTATCTCGACTGTCCATCCTGCGGCGGCATGCTCAAGCCCGACATTGTCTACTTCGGCGAGAATGTTCCTAAAGACGTGGTGGCTCACGCATATTCACTAGTCGACCAGGCCGAGGCGCTGCTGGTCGTGGGCTCGTCGCTGACGGTATTCTCCGGCTTCCGGTTCGTGCGTCACGCCGCGGCGCTTGGCATCGCGATCGCGATCGTCAACCGCGGCCGGACCCGCGGCGACGACCTGGCCACCGTCAAGGTCGACGGCGGTTGCTCGGAAATGCTGGCGCTACTCGCTAACGAGCTGGCGGGGACGTTCATTTCTTAGACGCGAGGCTGCGCTAGAAGCTGCAGGGCATGCTGCCGATGGCGTGGATGAAGTTGCCGGTCACGTAGGTCGGCTCGCCCGCCTGGATGTCCGGCAGCTGTCGCAGCAGCTCGCCGAAGATCGCACGCAGTTGAGCCCGGGCCACGCCGGCTCCGAGGCAGAAGTGCACTCCGCCACCGCCGAGGCCAAGGTGCGGGTTGGGATTGCGGCTCAGGTCGAAACGGTCCGGATGGTCGAACGCCTCGCTGTCCCAGTTACCGGACGGGTAAAACATCACCACCTTCTCCCCCGCCCGAATCTTCTGCCCACCTAACTCGAAATCCGTTGCGGCCGTGCGACGGAAGGTCATGACCGGCGTCGCCCAGCGGATGAACTCCTCGACCGCGGTACCGATGCGGTTATCGAAATCCTCCAGCAGCCATGCCCGCTGGTCGGGGAAGTCGGTGAGCGCCTTCATCGCGTGGCTGATGGTCTGGCGGGTGGTGTCGTTGCCGGCCACCGAAAGCAACACAAAGAACGCGGCGATGTCGGCGTCGGTGAGCCGGTCACCGTCCACCTCGGCGTGCACCAGGCTGCTGAACAGGTCGTCGCCGGGGTGCTCGCGACGCTGTGCGGCCAACGAGCCGGCGACTTGGTGGAGGTACGTCTGGTTCTCGAACGCGACTTCCAGCGGGTGGCGCCCGTTCAGATAGTTGGGGTCCGTGAAGGACACCAGCGCATCGGCGGCGTGCGCCACCTGTTGATGTTCGGATTCCGGAATCCCCACCATGTCCGACAGCGTCCGGATGGGCAGTTCCTTGGCGCAATGCTCCACAAAATCGACGCCGCTGCCCGCCGCCTCTGACTTCTTCGACGATGGCCTTGGCGTTGCGCTGGATGGTGTCTTCGATGCGGCGAACCTGCCTCGGGGTGAACGCGGCATGGGCGAGCTTGCGCAGCATGGTGTGTCGCGGCGGGTCCATCGCCAGAAAGGACTGCGACGCCTCGAGCAGTTCCTCGGGAAAGCTCTCGAACATCACGCCCTTGCCGGACAGGAACACCTCGTTGTTGCGGCTGACGGCGACGATGTCGGCACGCCGGGTGACCGCCCAGTAGCCCTGATCGTTGGGATCAGGCAGCGTTGCGTCCTCGACCGGCGGATGCCAACTCACCGGACGCTCGGCCCGCAGCACGGCGAACGAGCGCTCCCGCTCGGCCGCGGTGGTGGACCAAAACGCGCGTGAGGACAGATCGATCGCGTCGTAGGGACGGGTACTCGCTTGCGCCGCAGTCATGTTCCCGACCATATGTCTAGACACTATGTCTAGTCAAGCTGTCGACCGGCCGCTATGCTGGGCGAATGCCGTCGGTAACCCGCAAGCCACAGGCGAACCGCCAGCAGCGGCGAGAAGAGATGGAGCGCCGCTTGCTCGACGCCACCGAACGATTGATGCGCGAGGGCGCCAGCTTCACCGAGCTCAGCGTGGACCGGCTGTCGACCGAGGCCGGCATTTCACGCGCCAGCTTCTACATCTATTTCGAGGACAAAGGCCACCTGCTACGCCGCCTGGCCGCACAGGTTTTCGACGACCTCGCCACCGGCGGCGAACGATGGTGGAGCGTGGCCGGGCGACACAATGCCGACGACCTTCGCGCCGCAATGACCGGCATCATCGATCGCTACCGGCGTCATCAGCCGGTTCTGGTCGCTCTCAACGAGATGGCCGGCTATGACCCGGCGACGGCGCAGACCTATCGCGATCTGCTGACCGCTATCTCCGAACGGATGACCCGCGTCGTCGAGGATGGCCAGGCCGACGGCTCAATCCGTCCTGAGTTACCCGCGGGCACCACCGCCAGTGCGCTGACCTGGATGTGCGAGCGGGCCTGTCACCAGAATCTGCCGGTGCATCCCCCTGAGTACGATGCCGAGCTGGCCACCACGCTGACCGAAATCATCTGGGGCGCACTGTATCTCAAGCCCGTCGCAGCTCGGCGATGAAGCGCCGTCCTTGGTTGTCGACCACCTGCCAGGAGAAGGGGCCGATGTGCTGAGAATGGCCGAGCATCTGCACGGCGTGCCGGCCGTCTTGCTCGAGCCGGATGCCGTCGACGCGCAGGCCGTTGGATGTTGTCAGTGCCCACATGGTGATCTCCCCGTTCTCGGTTGTTGAGAAAAGGGTCGCGGGCCAGGCTTGCGGAATCCTTGCTGAAATCTTGCGGTTGCGCTGCGCCCGTGGCTACACGGCCACCAGATCGTCGGCGTGCACGACAGGCCGGCGCAGTTCGCCGGGCAGCTCAGAGGTCGACCGGCCCATCATGGTGGCGAGCTCGGCCGCGTCGTACGCGATCACGCCACGGGCAACCATGGTCGCGTCCGGTCCGCGCAACTCGACCACGTCGCCGCAGTAGAACCGGCCCGACATCGCGGTGATCCCCGCGGGCAGCAGCGAACGACGTTGCCGTACCACCGCACGCACCGCACCCTCGTCGAGAGTCACCGAGCCCGCGGAATCGGCGGCATAGCGAACCCAGAATCGTCGCGCCGACATCCGGTCGGACCGCGCGGCAAACACCGTGCCGACCGAGGCGTCCGTCAGTGCGGTCGCGGCGTTATCGGCGGCGGCCAGCAACACCGGCACACCGGCGTCGGCCGCCAGCAACGCCGAGGACACCTTCGACGCCATCCCGCCCGTGCCCAGGTGGCTGCTCTGGCCGGCGACCACACCGTCCAGATCCGCCGGCCCGGACACCTCGGGGATGAATCGTGCACCGGCCTCTTTGCGCGGGTCGGCATCGTAGAGACCGTCGATATCCGACAACAACACCAAGGCGTCGGCGCCAACCAGATGCGCCACCAGCGCCGAAAGCCGATCGTTGTCGCCGAACCGGATCTCATTGGTGGCGACGGTGTCGTTCTCGTTGACGATCGCCACCGCATGCAGTGCGCGCAGCCGGTCCAGCGTGCGCTGAGCATTGGTGTGCTGCACCCGCATCGAAATGTCGTGTGCGGTCAGCAGCACCTGCCCCACCGTGCGGCCATAGCGCCCGAACGCCGCGCTCCACGAGTTCACCAGTGCGACCTGCCCGACGCTGGCGGCTGCCTGCTTGGTCGCCAAATCGTTTGGGCGATGGGATAATCCGAGTGGTTCGATGCCCGCGGCGATGGCGCCCGAAGACACGATGACGACGTCGGAGCCCGCCTTCATGCGGCCCTCGATCGCATCCACCAGGCCGGCCAGCCGGCCTGCGTCGAACACGCCGGACGGCGTGGTCAGCGCGGTGGTGCCGACCTTGACGACGACGCTTCGCGCGGTCCGGACGGCCTCCCGGTGTGCGCTGGTCAAGGCCCGTCACCACCAGACGGGCTCGGTCTCTCCTCGCGCAAGCGCTCGTCGCCCCGGGCCGGACCAGACGGGCTCGGTCTCTCCTCGCGCAAGCGCTCGTCGCCCCGGGCCGCCTCACGACGTTGACGCCGGGCCGCTTTGCGCTCAGCGGCGCCGACCCGATCGGTGCCTTCCAGACGCGCATCCGTGCCGCGCCCAGACATCGCGACGTCGACACCGGCCGGCGTTTGGGGTTCCCAGTCGAACGTCATCTCACCGATGGTCACCGCGCATCCCGGTTCCGCACCCAGGCGCCGCAGTTCGTCCTCGACGCCCAGCCGCGCCAGCCGGTCGGCGAGATAGCCGACGGCTTCGTCGTTGTCGAAATTCGTTTGGCCGATCCAGCGTTCGGGTCGCGCGCCGCTGACCACGAAACCGCCCTGGCCGTCCGGCTTCACGGTGAAGCCGCTGTCGTCGACCGGCACCGGACGGATGACGGGCCGCCGCGGCACCACTTGCGGCCGCTCGGCGTTGTATGCCGAGATCATCTGCAATAGCCCAAAGATCAACGGCTGCAGGTTTTCCCGAGTGGCCGTCGACACAAGGAACACCGGCCAACCACGCGCGGCGATGTCGTCGCGGACGAACTCGGCGAGCTCGCGGGCCTCCGGCACGTCGATCTTGTTGAGCACCACCGCCCGGGGCCGCTCGGCGAGATCGCCCAGCACCGAGTCCCCCTGCAATGTGGGTGTGTACGAAGCGAGTTCGGCTTCCAGCGCGTCGATGTCGGAGATCGGATCGCGGCCCGGGTCGGCGGTGGCGCAGTCCACGACGTGCACCAAGACGGCGCACCGCTCGATATGCCGCAGGAAGTCCAGGCCCAGGCCGCGGCCCTGAGATGCACCGGGAATCAAACCGGGCACATCGGCGACCGTAAATGATTGCTCGCCGGCCGACACCACCCCGAGGTTGGGAACCAGCGTGGTGAATGGGTAGTCGGCAATCTTGGGTTTGGCCGCCGAAATCACCGACACCAGCGAGGACTTTCCGGCCGACGGGAATCCGACCAAACCGACGTCGGCGACGGTCTTGAGCTCGAGGGTGAGGTCACGGGACTCACCCGGCTCGCCGAGCAGCGCGAAGCCGGGGGCCTTGCGGGCACGCGACGCGAGCGCGGCGTTGCCCAACCCGCCGCGGCCACCGGCGGCGGCTGCAAATCGGGTGCCGGCACCGACCAGGTCGGCCAGCAACCGACCGTTCTCGTCCAGGACGACGGTGCCGTCGGGAACCTTGACTTCCAGGTCCGCGCCGGCGGCGCCGTCGCGGTTGTTGCCCATCCCCTGCTTGCCCGATAGTGCGGTGACGTGCGGGCGGAAATGGAAGTCGAGCAGCGTGTGCACCGCGGGATCGACGACCAAGACGATGCTGCCGCCGCGGCCCCCGTTGCCGCCGTCGGGGCCGCCCAGCGGCTTGAACTTCTCGCGATGGATCGAAGCGCAGCCATTACCGCCCGAGCCCGCCCGCGCGTGGATGACGACCCGGTCGACAAACCGAGGCATCGGGCCTTCCTTAACCCGCCGAGTGTGTCGCTAGTTTTGCGCGCCGACGACGATGCTGACGGTCTTGCGTCCGCGCTTGACCCCGAACTCGACGGCTCCGGCCGACTTGGCGAACAACGTGTCGTCGTCACCGCGGCCCACGTTGACGCCAGGGTGGAACTTGGTGCCGCGCTGGCGGACCAAAATCTCCCCGGCCTTGACGACCTGGCCGCCAAACCGCTTGACGCCAAGCCGCTGAGCGTTGGAATCGCGACCGTTGCGCGAGCTGGAAGCGCCCTTCTTGTGTGCCATATTTGTCGCCTCGCTACTTGATGCCAGTAACCCGCAGGACCGTCAACTGCTGACGGTGTCCCTGCCGCTTGTGGTAGCCGGTCTTGTTCTTGAACTTGTGAATACGAATCTTCGGGCCTTTGGTGTGCTCGAGCACCTCGCCGGTTACCGCGACCTTGGCCAGCGCCGAGGCATCTGTGGTGACGGTGGCGCCGTCGACGACCAGCGCGACCGGCAGCGACACGTTGGCGCCCGGCTCGGATTCGAGCTTCTCGACCTTGACCACGTCTCCGACGGCGACCTTGTACTGCTTGCCGCCGGTCTTGACGATTGCGTAGGTCGCCATCGTTGCTCCTGCCTCTTCCTGCTAGCCGTTTCGCCTCGCGCGCGTGCCACCAGCGGTGCATGTGGTGGGTCTTGGGCGCGGGCCCGTTTGTCCCGCTCGCCGGCCGAACCCTAAGCGCCCAGCCTGGCGACAACTGTCCAAGGGTACGTGACCAGCGGCTACAGGGTCAAACTCGCGCGCTGACCTAAAGGGTGGTGGATCGTCGTCTGTTTGGTGTGGGTCCGGTGTAGCTGCGGGCTTGGGTGCGTCGGGCGACGCGGGCGTTGTGGTTTTGGCAGCGTTCGGTAGTCGGCTGGCTTCCTCGCGAGGTTCGACGGCCCCCAGCGCGCGATCGAGGTGCGCGCCGGGTTGCATACCGGCGAGTGCGAACGGGCTGGTGTCCAGCACGCTGCGCGACTGTTTTGTCTTATCAGAACGGCGGCGGGTCGTCATCGTCGGTCGGTGGGGCGGGTCCGGTGTGGCTGGGGGCTTGGGCGCGTCGGGCGGTGCGGGCTTGGCGGTTGTGGTTGCGTTCGGTGGCGATGCGGTAGGCGCGTTCTTTGGCGCGGGTGCGGCGGCGTTTGGGCATCCTCGCGGTGCGGTCGCCGCTGTAGTCCGGTGGTAGGTCGGTTTCGGGGGCGGGCAGGCCGCCGGTGGCGTAACACAGGCTGGGGAACAGCAGCGCGCTGCCCGGGGTGCTGACGTGGGTCTGCCCGGCCGGGGAGGTCAGGATCAGGGTGCCGTCGGGCAGCTGCTTTTCGCGCCAGCCCCAGAAGGTCTTCACTAAATGATGTTGGCGATTACGCAAAGGACACTCTAGAAGCGCCGACCGGTTGTACTGGTGGGCATGCGCGATTTCCTGCAGTCGCGATTTCCTGGTGGGACGATTTGCTGATGGACCCGGACGACCCCGAGAAACGCATCGCCGAGCTGGAACGTCAGTTGGCCGAGCAGAGGTGGATGGCGCAGCCCGAGCCTCGGCAGGCCGGAGCAGCTCCACCTCCGGGTCTGACTGCGGAAGATGTCCGCAACGTGGCTTTTTCTGATGCCGCTGTTGGCGAACGCGGTTATAACCACGACGAGGTTGACGCGTTTCTCGACGACATCGCGCCAGCACTGCAAGGGCAGACGGGACGCACGTTTACTGCAGAGTGGGTCCGCAGCATCCGTTTCACTCAGCAAACCCCGCGGAAAAGGCGGTTACGCAGTAGCCGACGTTGATGCGTTTGTTGAGCGAGTCGCTTTAGAATTGGCCCGCCGGGCGGGGCGACAGCCGATGGCCTATCCGGGCGTAGGCGGATCACAGCCGGCCAGCGACACCACGGCGGCTGTGCCACAACCCGCCGAATCCGAAGACCGCGGCTCGATACCAGCAATCGTGGAGGGTCTCTCCTATGTCGTCTGGGAGATGGTGCGACCCATCCGTTCAGACGAACCCACGCCAGGCTGGGTGATTCCGGCGTGGGGGGTGATCCTTGGCGTAATGGGCGTGATAGGCGTCGTTACCGGTAAGGCCGGCGGCAGCCTCTGGCACGAATCCTGGATCGGTAGCGCCATGTTGGACGTGACGGTGCTCTACCTGGGCTTCAAATTGATCTGGAAATTGGTCCCGAAGCCCCAACCCCGTGATGATCAATCCCCTCCGGGGCGGCACAGCGCCGGCTGACGGGTTGATCAGGTGATGGCAGCGATTTGTGAAAATACACTCTGCTACAACGGGTGATACAAAGGTTCAAAGTGGACTAGAGCGCGCGGACCAATAGCTGATTTTGAGCAATCGTTGCCCTGGCGCATGTCCACGATGGGGCATGACACGATTATGGAGTGTCACGCAAGACCATCACGCTGTTCATGTGGGGCTACCAAGACACCTTCCGACGCGGCGTAGAGACAGACCTTGAGGGCGCGTGGGAGGTGATCGGCGTTACCGCCGAACCGACGGTATTCCTGATCGGGCTGTTGATACCGGACGGCTCCGGCCATCCGTTGTGCATTGAGCCCGAGGACGGCCCAATCATCCCGGCTGACTTTGCCGGTCTGGACGAAAGAGCGGACGAGCTCTACCACGATGACCCAGACAGCCGAGTGTATTTCGGTGACCAGCGGTCGCATGAACGGAAGCACCAGGAATTCCGGCACCGCGCCTACGCCAACGCCATCCGTGAAGTGCTACAGGCAAAGCTGGGCCTCCGATTCTTGGTCGGGCTTCCGACTCAAGTGGACCAGCACTTCGTGATCACCGCTGTGGGCCTTCCCAGCGAGTTCTTGATGAGACGCCGCACCTGACGTCTACGACGATGATTGGCCGTTACCCCGTGACCCAGTCGCTCGTTCATGGTGTCATTGATGAGGTCTTGAAGTTGAGCAAGCGGGAGTTGTACGAGCCCGACGCTGGCTCTAGCCGTATCTCCAGCCACGAGTCCGCGGATATTGCGAGGGCGGCGGCTCGGGCTGTGACCCTGTCCGCCACCGCATTGGCCGGCAACGAGATGCCCACAGAGTTATTCGGCGCATTAAACCAGCTGGCCACCACGCCGTACGAACAGCGGGTCGGCACCGGGTCGCTACTTATCGCTGACCACGACTCGGCGTACATCAGGCGGTCCTCAACTTTGAGCGAGCCAATTCGTATCAGGGAGAAACGGGCGCTCAGGAAGCTGCTCGAGGCGAGTGATCAGTACGGGGAGTCGGTGCTCACCGACGGCGACGTCGTCTACGGGAGGTGGACGATTGGGCGATGAATGGATCACGCTGACTCCGAGGCGGTGTTCCAAGCGCTGGTTGTCGGCGCGGCAAGTGGGAGTTGCCGCATCCTGGCACCGGCTTGATCAGCGTGGCGTATGGAGCACCGCAGATGCCCGACGAGCCGGTCCGGCGCGAGCGTTTCGATGACGTCTGTGGCCGCACCGCGGGAGTGCACACGGATGCCCTGTGGGCGCTCGCCACAGTGGCCAGGAGGCCACCGTACACGGGTCAATGCTGGTTATCACGGCCGACGCCGCCGGTGAGGCAGCCCGGCTTCGGGGTCAAGCTGGCTATCGACCGCGCCGCCGTCGTGGACGATCTGAGTCGGCGAGTCACCCGCATCGTCGGCGCCCTACTGTCGACCCAACCGCGCAATGCCACGCCGGCGCGGTGATCCTGGATGGCCTCGCTATCGGCGAGGGCGACGGCGCCCGGGGCGCGCGGTATAACTCCGCATTGAGGTACTTGGCCTTTGCTGAAAAGCGGGGCATACCGACAGTCATCCTGGTGGTGTCAGAGGACGGGATGATCAACCTCCTGCCAGTCCTACGGAAACGGGTCAGCCGCAACGAAATAGACACAATGCTCAAGGATGTGCGGGAGGCCGCGGCCATCGAGCCGCTTCACGCGGAAAACTTTTACAACGCATATCGGCGGTCGAGGCGAAGAAGTTCTACCCTCGCACAGCCCGATCGTCGGGGTCCCCGATCTAGCAGACCTCGGGGTCGCCGGATGGCGGAGGGCGCGTCGATACAGGTGTTCGAGCCGCCGCTGACGCCTGACCCGGACATGAACGACAGTACCTCACTGACTAGGCCGTCTGGCGCCATGCGCCCAGCTGCGCTCTGGCCAGGGCGACTTGACCGAATTAGCAGCCCCACCAAGGCGGCGCCAACTACATTTTTGTGGCATGACGGAGAAACGTCTCCGGCCAGACGCTCGGATCCGAGCTTGGTGCGCCGGCCCGTAGCGCGTCGTTGTCGGCGCGGGCCACGATCGCCTGCTCAATATTCGCGCTCTGGGCTGGCAGCAGTGCGCGCGTGATCGCGGCCAGTCAGTGGAGTGGTACACGGGATTTGGCCAATGGCTGGGGGCTGTCGGCAGTCTCATCGCCGCCACAGTCGCATTATGGATCGCGACCCGTGACCGAAAAGAGCGGGAGGATGAACTCTTGTCCACCTGCGCTCAGCCGGCCCTTGGTCAGCGAGGGCCAGCCTGCGGGCGAGCAAGGCCACTTTCCCATCGCCGTGACTAATTACGGGTCGCGGCCCGTACTGGATGTGGCATTTGACACGGCGAGATTCGACGAGTTCCCAAATTCCATACCCACCATCGACGAGACGAAGCGGAAAGCCACAGTCCTCGATTCCGACAGGAACGCGCACACGTTCTATCTGGCGTTCGTGGACGAAGCCAAAGGTGCTGTCCTGCAGGGAACCCGGAATCAGCACGGGAATTGGCACCAGGAAGAAGTCGATCTCTCGAAAGTGAACGCATGGGTCACGTTGGCGGCCACGCACCAGGGCGTCCACGCGGGCCAGGATCTGCTTCGTCGGTGAGCAGGTCGGTGTGGTACACGATGGTCTGAAACGTGCTGTGTCATGATTTGGGTGTGAGCCTGATGTGCGGGCGCGGCGCGTAGTCGTCCGTCAGATCCGTTTCGGAGCGTTCCTCTCGCATGAGGAGTCTTCTTAGTCAGCGATAGGGACGAGACTATCGGTTACTTCGGAAGCGGAGCTGCGAAGCGTACAAGCCGCTTGAAATAAAGGACCCAGGCAGAGCGGAGTACGTCGCCAAGATCGAATCTGCAATCGCCGAACACAGTCGACTTGCCAGGCTGCTAAGGCGACGCTACCTGCTATCTGCTTCTGTCTCGATCGTGGCTGCGGGCGCGGTGCCGGTCTGTGTCGCAGTACCCGTATTGGCGTGGCTAACGGCGCTGCTAGGCGGTGTGGCAGCGGCAGTCCAAGGGATCCAGCAGTTATTGCAAGACGGCCGTTTGTCTGTCGAACATCACCTTCTCGCGGGCCGGCTTAGTAACTCCTAGGCGAACGCTGATGGTCGATCTCCTCGAGGAGAAGGAGGATGTCGCCTTCAAGTCGTTCGTCGCGCGGACGCAGGCCATCATGAAACAGGATGGTGGGGGAATACAGAAAGATCTCGAAACCCTCGCTTCGAGCAGCCACCATTCGAAATCCGGTTGATTTATCGCGCTGATCCGCTCGCGTCTCAAATGTGACGACATACGAGAGTCTCGAATCTCGGTCTCGAAACGACGGCCGCCCGGTCAATCTCATTCACGATCAAGGGATGTGACTAGCAAAACGAATTTGTCAGACGGATGCCGGGATGGAACCGAGGAGGCGTCGCTTCTGCACGTTGAATTCCTCGCCGGTCAGAATCCCCGAGTCGCGGAGTGAGCCGAGTTTGCCTAGGAGTTCAGCGATTTCGCGCATCTCGGTGACTCCCGTGATGGGACCGCCGGGCGACTTGGCCGACGGCGTCGGGGATATACGATTCGTCGCGCCGATGCGTTCCCGGTAGCTCGATCTGACAGGGCCGGCGATGACACCGCACCCACTTGGGGGCGGCGCTCGCGCCGCATCGCGGGCGATAGTCGCACGCCGGCTTTCGGCCAGTCCTTGGCTGCATCCGCAGGGCCGCCGGCGATTTCGGCGGCGCACCGCCGTCATGGCTCGCCCGGGGATATACGAGAGCACTACTACGGCGTTAGGCTGAACCCGCCCGGCGACTAGGAGGCAACACTCATGAAGTCGTCCGGGAGCCCACCTACACGAGCAGGCCGCTCGGCGGGGCCGTCAAACGCTCGCGAGCCGCGCACTCGGGTTCTACGCCGGGTTCTTTTTGAGGTTCTAGGTCCTGGCCATGGGTGACATTATTCCGATTATCGGTGATATTCCGAGCCCCGATCCTAAAATCGGGTTTGAGTCTTACGCTACGGCGCTGGCAGACGCTATTCGCGGAGGCAACCCTGCACAGTTTACTATCGGCATATATGGAGAGTGGGGCAGCGGCAAATCTTCGCTCCTAAACGCTATTGCAGGGCAGCTTGAAAAATATGATTCAACGGTTCTGACCATCCGTTTTGATGCGTGGCGGTATCAAACGACAAGTCACATAATTATTCCACTCCTCCACACTATCTATAATAAGATACCGGAATTTGACGACAAAGCACTTACGGATAAAGTAGGTACCGCACTAACATCCATTGTAAAAAGTCTAACGGTTAAGGTGGGACCAGTGTCCGTCAGCGGCTCGGGTCTGCTAGCTCGTAAACCGTCTGACAAGGCGGAGCTGGACGCGGAGTTTGCTAAGCCATACGCTGACATGCGGGCGATAACAGCTGCCCTCAGCGGACGACGCATCGCAGTGTTGATCGATGATCTAGATCGATGTTCATCCGGGAGTATGGTAGCAGTTCTCGAAGCAATTAACCTCGTCATGGATACACCCGGTTTTGTCTTCGTTCTTGCTCTCGACTACGAGGTCCTGACGAGGGCGATTGAGGAACATTATCCCCATGCGTCAGGGCACGTCTTCATAGAAAAGATGGTCCAAGTGCCTTTCCGCGTGTCCGCGGCTCCAGTCTTCCGAAGACGGTTTTCTTCGTCAGCTAATACCAGGTTGGTCAGAAATTGCACACGCTTTTCCCAAAGATTTTGAACAGACAGTACGTGATGTTTCGAGCGAGGGCCTGGAAGCCAACCCCGCCAGGTCAAGCGACTAATTAATTTGGTTATGGTATTGCTCAGAGTCGCAGCTGATCGCAAAATCACGACAGATCCACGGTTGCTTACCGGACTTGTCGGCTTGCAGCTACAATGGCCGGCTGAATACCAGATGCTGACAAGCAAAGTTTTGGATAATGTGGATACTCCGCTTGCATTTATCACGAGC
Organism: uncultured Actinomycetota bacterium; assembly: GCA_963840045.1. GTDB lineage: Bacteria > Actinomycetota > Actinomycetes > Mycobacteriales > Mycobacteriaceae > Mycobacterium. The sequence goes on from CAWIXL010000005.1 coordinate 282,653, forward strand.
GAAGATCAAACACACCTAAGCCGATATTGCAAAACATTCTTTCGAGAAAACTCGGACGCTGCGCTGCTTCGCCCGTATATTCAACTGACGCAATCAGTATCAGTGGTCGTATCTAGTGCACGAGTATCAGATCTTACGGCCCGAGAGCTGGTTATTGCAGCACTTAATTCAGAAGGTTTTCGTGAAGTAGACGGAGAAAATACTTGGGTTTCGCCTAATGAAAGAATGAGATTCCGGCTCGAATACGATCGGATTGTTTTAGAGTGCAGAACTGAAGATGGCGCCTGGAAACGCGGTTGGGGGTTTCCGCTTCACAGGTATGAGGACGCAATAGCACTTATTAGCGACCCTGAAAAGCTGAATTCTTTGTACTTTAGCACTACTAGGCGTTCAGGATTTATTTAGGCGACCTTTGAGGCCCGCATGCGGGTGATAAAGCGAGCGCTGGCGTGCCGGACTCTCGCGATCCGATCGACTCGCAGCCGCCGCATTTTTGAGTCTGAGAGCGCCGCTGACGAGCCGCAAATGCACTGGGGCCGTGCAATGCACAGGCATCTTACCAATCTCATCGATACCTGCTCACCTGCATCGTGATGGAGGAGGCGCTGGCGAGACTTCAAGAGCAGAATCCTCGCAACGCCGAAATCATCGACGCCCAGCTCAACGAATTATGGGAGCTAGGTTGTCTTCTGGCCGTGCCAGCGGCAACCCCAACTCGCGTGCCGTCGCCATGACATAGCCCTGCCCGGCCAGCCCCACAGTCGCAGCCGCAGTTTTTCTTTGCCGTCAAGCCAGCCGTACCTTGAAATCGGCGACCTGGATGGCGTGCGCCCCGAAACGATGGCCGCGTTGATGGCGGAGGCCGAAGGGCGGGTGCGGGCGTGGCCCTGGTGGCGCTGGTGGTGGTTCAGGCTGTGGCGCCGATGAATGACGCGTAGGACAACATGGATGATCCGGATCCGGAAATCCGGCACCACACCCTGACACCGTGGGGTGAGCGCGCAGCGAACGGATTTTGCCCAGCTGCCGCGTCAACACGACTCGATCGTGCGCCAGGCCGCCACCATCACGCAGCGGGACACCACTATCGAGCGGTTAGAGGATGAGCTGGCGCAGGCCAAGGCACAACTCAGACGGTGGCGCGAATCCAATTCACCCACGGCCAACGCACCCTCAACGGCAGTCCAGCAAGTCAAGGTGCAACGCCCGCCTGAAATTGCGGATCAGCCGCGGGGACCAGCGCCCACGCGACCAGCAGCGATTCTTTTTAACACAAGACCTATTCCCTGCTGAGTTGCCGGCTGGGCACCGCGCCGCCTAAGCTCACGGGCGATGGCGCTCCGCGACAGGCCGCGACGAGCAGCTGGGCGAACAACTTGCCGATCCTACGGCGGTCATCCGCTGGCGTCGTAATAAACGCTGCGATTGATGCCGGCGTCAGAGTCAAACACGCGCTTCGCCATGCTCAAACTGTAGCTGCGGCGAGACACAAACGCCGCTAAGCAGGGCCAAGGCACACGGAAACGGCCGAGCTAATGTGACTGCCCCGCACGCGAATTGAGCCAGCGAGGTGGCGCATAATTAGAGGCTTGTAGTGGCGCCGACCTTTCTGGCAGTAGTAGACGCTCGCGTTCACTTTGCAATTGCGCGAGCGCAAAGGCCGCCCCAAGCACCCCTGACCAGCGATGGAAGGGTTTTGGCTGCGGGTCGGAACGGGGACCCACAAGTCAATGCGGGGAAAACGGGCTTCGGGGGTGCGGGGCGGAGATCCCCTGGACTTTGATCCGGCACCCCCCGCCGCCGTGGGTGGTCCGCGAGCCGCAATCCATTGGCGCACAGCTATTGCGGTTCTCGGCGCGCACCGACGCACGCGGATCGCCTCGATCAGCGGCGCGCGCGGCGTTGAGGTAGGCATCCTGCCCGCCGGCACTCGGGCAGACGGGTCGACTCGGCCGTGGTCGAGGGGTAGCGGCGTTCGAACAGCTCGTCAAAGCGGGCCACCACCTGCGGGTCCGGCTCGGGCTCCGACTTCTGTTCGAACATACATTCGATTATGCCAGAGCCCCCCGACATATCGATTGGGGTGGCGCTAGCGCGTCAGTCCACGTGGATCGGCGGACCTGCCGGCCGTCCCGCGGCGCGCCGGCGGCGCGGGCGTTCGGGGGCCGACGTCGCACCAACGGGGAAAGCCGAGGCTGCGGGGACCTCCGCGTCGTCAGCGTCGGATTCGGAATCCGGGTCTTCGTCGTCCTCGGAATCGGAATCGGACTCGGATTCCTCCAAGTCGTCGAGGTCCTCATCATCGTCGTCTAGGTCGAGGTCCTCGTCATCGCCGTTAAGGTCCTCGTCGAGGTCCTCGTCGTCGTCATCGAGATCCTCGTCATCGTCTTCGTCGCTGTCCAAGTCGTCGGCGTCGTCGGCCTCTTCGAAGTCATCCTGGTCGGTGTCCTCCAGGTCGGCGGGGCCTTGATCTTCGGCCTGCTCGTCGGCCTGCCCGGTGAATTCCTCGTCGGCCTCGCCGGATTCCTCGTCGTCGCTATCGGTGGCCTCCAATACCCCGGACGCGCCCGCGGCCATCGCCTTGAACATCGGGTGCTCGCCCGGAGCGTGCGCGGGCACCTTGGCCACGATGCCGTTCTCAGTGGGCCCTTCTGCGCGGCCCTTCTTCGAGCGCCGGCTGCGCCGACTTCCGGAGTCGGTCTTGCGACCGGCCGCCGGGGCAGAATCGACCGGATCGGCATGCAGCAGGATCCCGCGGCCCGCGCAGTTCGGACACGAGCTCGAGAACGCCTCGATCAGCCCGGTACCCAACCGCTTGCGGGTCAGTTGCACCAGCCCCAGCGACGTCACCTCGGACACCTGGTGGCGGGTCCGGTCGCGGGCCAGCGACTCGGTCAGCCGACGCAGCACCAGGTCGCGGTTGGACTCCAGCACCATGTCGATGAAGTCGATGACCACGATGCCGCCGATGTCACGCAGCCGCAGCTGCCGGACGAGCTCCTCGGCGGCCTCCAGGTTGTTCTTGGTCACCGTCTGCTCGAGGTTTCCCCCGGATCCGGTGAACTTGCCGGTGTTGACGTCGATGACCGTCATTGCCTCGGTCCGATCGATCACCAGCGTGCCGCCCGACGGCAGCCACACCTTCCGGTCCATCGCCTTGGCCAGTTGCTCGTCGATGCGGTGCACCGCAAACACATCCGGACCGGTCTGCCCATCCGGCCCGCCGGCCGGCTCGTACTTCGTCAGCTTCGTAACCAAATCGGGTGCAACAGAATTCACGTATTCATTGATCGTGGCCCAGGCTTCGTCGCCGGAGACGATGAGCCCCGCGAAGTCCTCGTTGAACAAGTCACGGATCACCTTGACCAGCACGTCGGGCTCTTCGTACAAGGCGACGGCGGCACCGGCGGCTTTCTGCTTCGTCTCGGACGCCTTGGTCTCGATCTGTTGCCAGCGCTCCTGCAGCCGGGTGACGTCGGAGCGGATGTCGTCCTCTTTCACACCCTCGGAGGCGGTGCGGATGATCACCCCGGCGTCCGCCGGAACCACCTCGCGCAGAATCTCCTTCAGCCGCTGACGTTCGGTATCGGGCAGCTTGCGGCTGATCCCGGTCGACGACGCACCCGGCACGTAAACCAGGTAGCGGCCGGCCAGCGACACCTGCGTGGTCAGCCGGGCGCCCTTGTGGCCGACCGGGTCCTTGCTGACCTGGACCACGACATAGTCGCCAGGTTTCAGCGCCTGTTCGATCTTGCGGTCGGCGCCGCCCAATCCGGCGGCCTCCCAGTTGACCTCACCGGCGTAGAGCACCCCGTTGCGGCCGCGACCGATGTCTACGAAGGCCGCCTCCATCGACGGCAGCACGTTCTGCACGATCCCCAGGTAGATGTTGCCGACCAGTGAAGCAGAAGCGGCGGAGGTCACAAAGTGCTCGACGACGATGCCGTCTTCCAGCACCGCGATCTGGGTGTACCGCGCGCCGGGGTGCGGCGGCTCGGCGCGGACGCGGTCGCGCACCACCATGACCCGCTCGACGGCCTCGCGGCGGGCCAGAAATTCGGCCTCGGTCAACACCGGTGGGCGGCGCCGTCCGGCGTCACGCCCGTCGCGACGGCGTTGCCGTTTCGCCTCCAGCCGAGTCGAGCCGTCGATGCCCTTGATCTCGGTGCTCGCCGAGCCATTGGCGCCGGCGTCGCCACCGCCGCCGGACTTGCCGCCCGCGCGCGGTGCCCGCTCGTGCACCACGGTGTTGGGCGGATCGTCGGGTGCCGGACTGTCGTCGTTGTCGTCGCCGGACCCCGACTTGCGGCGCCGGCGCCGCCGGCGGCGTCGGGAGCCCGCCTCCGAGGAACCGTTTTCCTCGTCGCCGTTGTCGGCGTCATCGGAATCCTCGCCGTCGGCGTCCTCAGCTCCGGCGCAGTCGCCGCCCTTTTGTTCTGCCTCGTCTCCGTCGTCATCGCCGTCGACCTGGCCGTCGGATCCACCCTGTTCGCCGCGACCGCGGCCACGACCCCGGCGGCCGCGACGCCGTCGCCGGTTGGCCGGTCGATCAGCCTGCTCTTCGTCGTCCTCAGAATCGGTGTACTCGGCGGCTTCGCCGCCATCCTCAACGCTCTCGTCCTCATCCGGCGCTATTAGTTGCGGCGCGACGAACAGCGGCATGTAATGCGGCCGCTCTACCGCTGTCTCCAGCATCAGCCGGGATTCGGGTTCCCCAGGTGGATCAGTCTCGACCCTGGACTCGACCGCAGCCGCCGGCTCAGGGGCTGCTGCGGGTTCGGTACTCGCGGGGCCCTCTGAGGGCTCGGCGGCCAGCAGGTCGCGCACCCGGTCGGCATCGTCACGGTCCACGCTGGAATGTGCGCTGCGGATGCGTCCATCGAGCGCATGTAGCGCGTCCAGCACCCGCTTGCTGGTGGTTCCCAGCGTTCGTGCCAGCGAATGGACTCTCAGGCGGTCCGGCAGTTCCTCTTGCCGTGTCGGCTCATTTTCTGTCTCTGAAGATGGGGCACCGTCTACCACGTATTCTCCTCAAGCCCCCGGGCGCGTCCATTCGACGCGGCCACGCGAGGGCTTCGCTATGTGCCCGGGTCACTTCTCCCGGGCTTTGTAATGGTCTCGCGCCGAGCGGTTCAACAGAACCCACTCGGCGCCGTGCTGAATGATGGCTCGGCATGCCGCGTCGCATCGCGGGATCGCGATGGTCGCGCTTGTCTAAGTCTTCATTCGGGTGTACGACGCCGGTGCGGCGGCGTTCACCCGCAGTCAGTATCCCACATCACTAGGCGTGCTCATGAGCGCATGAGCCGGTTAGCGCAGCAACCCGCCCAGGACACCGTGCTTCGGGCGTTAAACGCCGGGGAACCAGAGCGCGATCTCGCGCTGTGCCGATTCGGCCGAATCGGAGCCGTGCACAAGATTGAACTGCGTTTCCAGGCCGAAATCGCCCCGAATGCTGCCGGGCGCGGCCTTCTCTACCGGGTCGGTGCCACCGGCAAGTTGGCGAAACGCCGCGATGGCCCGGGTGCCCTCGACGATGGCCGCGACCACCGGTCCGGAAGTGATGAACTCCAGCAACGAGCCGAAGAACGGCTTGCCTTCATGTTCGGCGTAATGACTGCTCGCCAGCTCTTCGCTGACGTTCCTGAGCTCCAGCGCCGCGATGGTGAGGCCCTTGCGCTCGATCCGGCTGATGATCTCGCCGATCAGCTGCCGTTCCACGCCGTCGGGCTTGATCAGTACCAGGGTCCGTTCGGTCACGGCGCACAGCGTACCCAACGGATTGCCGGGCTCGCCGTCAGTCCGGCGCGGACAGTCCGCCGTCCTGGCGCCGCCGCACCTCGGCGCGGAAGTACGCGATCAAGGCCCATAACCCGGTGAACAACAGCCCGACGAAACCCACGCCTGGATACAGCGCGAATCCGGCGAGCAGCAACAACTGCACGCCCAGGTTGACCCAGATCGCCCACGGTCTCCGCTGCAGCCCGGAAAGCAGGACAAGCAGCACAGCCACGCCGATCAGGTAACCCAGCGATGCCCCGGTCAGCCCGCCACCCACCGCGCCCACCACCGGTATGGCCAGCAGCACCACGACCGCCTCCAGAAGCAGCGTCGCGGCCATCACCGCAGCGAAGCTCTTCCACGGGTCAGCCTGCGGCGCCGGGGTCTGGTCGGTCATTCCGGATCACGTCCGAACAAGCTGCGAGCCGCGCCGGCGGTGACGACCGAGCCGGTGACGACGATCCCGGTGCCGGAAAACGCGCCCCCGGCTGAAGCGGCGTCATCGACCAGCGCGGTCGCGGTGTCGATGGCGTCGCCCAGGTTCTCGGCGGTCAGCACTCGGTCGGGCCCGAACCGCTCCCGCGCCGCCAAGGCCAGCGATTCCACATCCAGCGCCCGCGGTGACCCGTTGTGGGTTACGACGACGGAATCGAACACCGGCTCGAGCGCGGCGAGAATGCCGTCCACGTCCTTGTCGGCCAGCACGCTGAGCACCCCGACCAGGATGCGGAAGTCGAACTCGGCGGCCAGCGTCTGCGCCAGCGCACCCGCCCCGGCCGGATTGTGCGCAGCGTCGATGAACACCGTCGGTGCGCTGCGCATGCGCTCCAGCCGTCCGGGACTGGTCACGGCGGCGAAACCGGCGCGGACGGCTTCGACGTCGAGTTGACGCTGCGCGCCCGCACCGAAGAAAGCCTCGACCGCCGCCAGCGCCAGCACCGCGTTGTGCGCCTGGTGCTCGCCATGCAGCGGCAGGAAGACGTCGGAGTACACCCCGCCCAGACCCTGCAGTTGCAGCACCTGTCCGCCGACCGCGACCTGACGGTCCAGCACCGCGAACTCGGAATCCTCCCGGGCGACCGCGGCGTCGGCGCGGACCGACGCGTCCAGCAGCACCTCCATCACCTCGGGTTGCTGACGTCCGATGACTGCGACCGTGTCGGGCGCACCCTCGGCGGCCCGGGTGATGATGCCCGCCTTCTCGCCGGCGATCCCCGCGAGTTCGTGACCGAGGTACTCGACGTGGTCGATGCTGATCGGGGTGATCACCGCCACCGGGGCATTGATCACGTTGGTGGCATCCCATCGCCCGCCGAGGCCCACCTCGACCACCGCGACGTCGACGGGCGCATCCGCGAACGCGGCGAACGCCATCGCGGTGAGGACCTCGAATTTGCTCATACGCGGGCCCTGCCCGCCGAAAACGCCAGCCTGCGACTGCTGGTCGACCAGCTGTACGAACGGCTCGATCTCCCGGTAGGTCTCCACGTACCGCGCCGGGCTGATCGGTTCTCCGTCAATCGCGATGCGTTCGACTGCCGACTGCAGGTGCGGGCTGGTGGTTCGGCCGGTGCGCTGATGCAGTGCGATGACCAGCGCGTCGACCATCCGCGCCACCGACGTTTTGCCGTTGGTGCCCGCGATGTGGATCGACGGGTAGCTGAGCTGCGGTGAACCGAGCAGGTCCATCAACGCGCTGATCCGGGTCAGGCTCGGCTCGATGCGGGTCTCCGGCCAGCGCTGGTCCAACAGGTGCTCGACCTGCAATAAGGACGCGATTTCGTCCGGCGTGGGAACAGCACGGAGCCGGTCCGTTGGCTCGAAATTCATTGCAGCGCAGCCAGCCTGGCTGCAATCCGGTCGGTTTCCTCGGTCGCCAGCCGCTGCCGGTCGCGGATCTTGGCGACGACGGCCTCTGGGGCTTTGGCCAGGAAATCCGCGTTGGCCAGTTTGGCCGCGGTAGACGCCAGCTCCTTTTGCGCTGCGGCCAAGTCCTTTTCCAGGCGGCGCCGCTCGGCGGCGACGTCGACGGTGCTGGAGGTGTCGACCTCGACGACAACCGTCCCGGCGCTCAGCCGCACCTCCAGCGACGCCGACGGCTGGAAATCGTCGCCGGGTGCGGTAAGCCACGCCAGCGACGTCACGGCGCCCACCTGAGTGTTCAGATCGACGCCTTCGATACCGCCCAACCGCGCCGGGACCTTCTGCCGGTCCGCCAGACCCTGATCGCTACGAAAGCGGCGGATCTCGGTCACCAGCTTCTGCATATCGCTAATCCGCTGCGCGGCAACCGGATCCAGGCTGATCCCGGAAGACGACGGCCAGTCGGCGATCACCAGCGACTCCTGGCGGGTCAGCGCCTGCCACAGCAACTCGGTGAGGAACGGGATCACCGGGTGCAGCAACCGCAACAGGGTGTCCAGCACCGCGGCCAGCACCGCTGTGGTGTGCGTAAGTCCGTCGGCGAGCTGCGTCTTGGCGAGTTCGACGTACCAGTCGCAGAATTCGTCCCACGCGAAGTGGTACAGCGCCTCGCAGGCCCGGCTGAACTCGTAGCTGTCAAGGGCCGAATCCACTTCGGCGCGAACCTCTTCCAGCCGTCCGAGAATCCAACGATCGGCGTCGGTCAATTGCTCTTGCGGAGGTAACGGCGCTAACTCGGTGCCGTTGAGCAGTGCGTACCGGGTGGCGTTGAACAGTTTGGTGCCGAAATTACGCGACGCCCGAACGTGGTCCTCGCCGATCGACAGGTCGCCGCCTGGACTGGCGCCGCGGGCCAGGGTGAAGCGCAGCGCGTCGGCCCCAAACTTCTCCATCCAGTCCAGCGGGTCGATGACATTGCCCTTGGACTTGCTCATCTTGCGACCGAACTCGTCTCGGATCAGCCCGTGCAGGAAGACGTCGGTGAACGGCACCTGCGGGCCACGGCGCCCGCCGAGCGTGATGACGTCGTCGCCGCCGACGAACGTGCCGAACATCATCATCCGCGCCACCCAAAAGAACAGGATGTCGTAGCCGGTGACCAAAACACTTGTCGGATAGAACTTTTCCAGCTCCGGTGTCTGCTCCGGCCAGCCCAGGGTGGAGAACGGCCACAGCGCCGACGAGAACCAGGTGTCCAGCACGTCGGGATCCTGCTCCCAGCCGTCCGGGGGCGTTTCGTCCGGACCGACGCACACCTGCTCGCCGTCGGGCCCGTACCAGATCGGGATGCGGTGGCCCCACCACAGCTGGCGCGAGATGGTCCAGTCGTGCATGTCGTCGACCCAGGAGAACCAGCGCGGCTCCAGGCTGGCGGGGTGAATCACGGTGTCGCCGTTGCGCACCGCGTCGCCGGCCGCCTTGGCCAGCGACTCCACCTTGACCCACCATTGCAGCGACAGCCGGGGCTCGATGGGTTCGCCGCTGCGCTCCGAATGTCCGACGCTGTGCCGGTAGGGGCGCTTCTCCTCGACGATCCGGCCCTGCGCCGCCAAGGCTTCGCGCACCGCGATCCGGGCCTCGAAGCGGTCCAAGCCGTCGAATTGTGTACCGGTGTCCACGACCCGGCCCTTGGTATCCAGGATCGAGATCATCGGCAGGTTGTGCCGTAGCCCGATCTCGAAGTCGTTGGGGTCGTGAGCCGGCGTGATTTTGACCGCGCCGGTGCCGAACTCGGGGTCGACGTGCTCATCGGCGACGATGACGAGCCGGCGGTCGGCGAACGGGTGCGGCAGGCTGGTCCCGACCAGGTGGCGATAGCGCTCGTCGTCGGGATGTACCGCGATGGCGGTATCGCCCAGCATCGTCTCGACCCTGGTGGTGGCGACCACGATGTGTGGTTGCGTGTCATCGAGCGAGCCGTATCGGAATGACACCAGCTCACCGTCGACGTCAACGTAGTCCACCTCGAGGTTCGAGACCGCCGTCTCGAGCACCGGTGACCAGTTGACCAGCCGCTCGGCCCGATAGATCAGCCCCGCGTCGTACAGCCTTTTGAAGATGGTCCGCACCGCCCGTGACAGGCCCTCATCGAGGGTGAACCGGTCACGGCTCCAGTCGACGCCGTCGCCGAGCCGGCGCATCTGGCCACCGATGGCACCACCGGACTCGCGCTTCCAGTCCCACACTTTGTCGACGAACAGCTCGCGGCCGAAGTCCTCTTTGGTCTTGCCGTCAACGGCCAGCTGCTTTTCCACCACGCTCTGGGTCGCGATGCCCGCATGGTCCATACCCGGCTGCCACAGCACCTCGTAACCCTGCATCCGCTTGCGGCGGGTCAGGGCGTCCATCATGGTGTGTTCCAGCGCGTGGCCCATGTGCAGGCTGCCGGTCACGTTCGGTGGCGGCAACACGATCGAATACGCCGGCTTGGTGCTGGCTGCGTCCGCGGTGAAGTAGCCCGCATCCAGCCACTTCTGATAGATCGCGCCCTCCATCGCGGCCGGGTCCCACGATTTGGGCAGCGACTCGTCGGTCGGGGGGCTGGCGGTCACCGGTCAATTCTAGGAACCGCCGCTGACGGAGGTGTAACCGCCCGAATCCGCGGCCGCCGATTTTCGGGTCCTGTTTTGTCCGAAAAACCGATCAGCCCCTGATTCGCCGTTACGGTGCCAGCTCGAGGAAGGGACCGGAGACATGAATTTTGCGGTGTTGCCGCCGGAGGTCAATTCGGCACTGATGTATACCGGCGCCGGGTCGGCGCCAATGCAGGCGGCGTCGGCAGCCTGGGACGGGCTGGCCGCCGAGTTGGCATCGGCGGCATCCTCCTTCGGGTCCGTGACCTCGGGTCTTGCGGTGGAGTCGTGGCTGGGCGCGGCAGCGGCGGCGATGTTGAACGCGGCCGCACGCCAGGTGGGATTGCTGAGTGCGGCGGCGACTCATGCCCAGGGGGCCGCGGGGCAGGCCCGCGCGGCCGCGACCGCGTTCGAGGCCGCGTTCGCCGGGACGGTACATCCGGCGGCGGTGGCGGCCAACCGCGTCCAGCTGGTGTCGTTGGTGGCCACGAATCTGTTCGGCCAAAACGCCCCCGCGATCGCGGCCACCGAGACCGCGTACGAACAGCTTTGGGCGCAGGACGTCAGCGCGATGTCGGGCTACTACGCCGCCGCTTCGGCAGCGGTTACGCAGTTCGATGTCGTCGCATGCCGCGTTGAGCAGCGTGGTAGGCCGGGTGGAGGACCTCGACCTTGGCATCGGCAACACCGGCAGCTACAACCTGGGCAGCGGAAACACCGGCAACGCCAACCTGGGCAACGGCAACACCGGCAATTACAACCTGGGCAGCGGAAACACGCACAGCGGAAATATCGGTAGTGGAAACACCGGTGGCACCAACCTGGGCAACGGCAACACCGGCGACTCCAACGTGGGCAACGGAAACGCGGGCAACCAAAACCTGGGCAGCGGAAACACCGGCAACACCAATCTGGGCAACGGAAACATCGGTAAGACCAACCTAGGCAGTGGAAACACCGGAAATTACAACCTGGGCAGCGGAAACAATGGCAGCAAAAACGTGGGTTTCGGTAACAACGGCGACCAAAACGTCGGCATGGGTAACACCGACAACAACAATGTGGGCTTCGGGAACACCGGTGACAACAACTGGGGCTTCGGGAACAACGGCACCGGAAACTTCGGCCTCGGCAACAACGGTAATGGGGATATCGGAATCGGGCTCACCGGTGACAATAAAATTGGGATCGGGGCACTAAATTCGGGCGGCGGCAATATCGGGTTCGGGAACTCGGGTAACGACAACCTCGGCTTCTTCAATTCGGGTAACGGAAACCTTGGGTTCGGGAACTCGGGCAATGGCAACGTCGGGTTGGGCAACTCGGGCCTGGGCGACTCGACCGACGGGCTCAACCTCACTCCAAATGAAGCCGAGTCCGACTGGGGCATCGGAAACTCGGGCATGCTCAATACGGGCATCGGGAACTCTGGCTCAATCAATACGGGCTGGGGAAACGCTGGCTCGTACAACACCGGTCACGGGAACGGGGGCTCGATGAACACGGGTCATGGGAACTCGGGATCGGAAAACACCGGCAGCTTCAACTCGGGCTCACTGAACACCGGCCGGTTCAACTCAGGCAGCGTCAACGCCGCTAGCTACAACTCGGGCAGCACAAACACGGGCTGGTCCAATTCGGGCAGCACCAACACCGGCTGGAACAATTCGGGCAGCACCAACACCGGCGGGTTGAATTCAGGCAACTTCAACAGCGGTTTCGGCAGTACGGGCGCCGGGTCCGGCGACAATTCGGGCTACCATATGGACGGTAGCGGCGACTCTGGCATCTATCAACAAGGATTCAATGAATCGGGCGGCGGCCAGGGCAATCGCAATTCTGTAACCAGCGAAGACAACGCCGGCCTAGAAAACTGGGGCGACTTCAACTCGGGTTACGGAAACCTGGGCAACTACGACTCAGGTTTCCGTAACACCGGCCCCACCACTTCCCTAACCTCAACAGAGGACGACAATTCCGGCTACTCAATCACGGGACATAGCAGCTCCGGCTACTTCAATTCCGGCGGCTATAACTCCGGCTTCGGAAATGCGGTATTCGGCAACTCCGGCTTCTTCAACGTCGGCGACAACGAGGCAGGAATTCTCGCTTAGTCCGATCAGGGAATCGTCAGCACTTGCCCCGGGAAGATCAGGTCGGGATTGGCGACGCCGCTTGCATCGGCGATCACCTGGTATTTGTTGCCGTCGCCGTAGAACCGCTCGGAGATGGCCCACAGGGTGTCGCCGGAGACGACGGTGTACGTCTGTGCGGCGGGTTCCGGAGCGGGCTCTGGCACGGCTTCCTCGACGGGCTCGGCGACCGCGTCGGAGACGTCTTCTGGTCCGCCCAGGTCGGTCGAGGACTCCGAGGCGGCCTCGGGCTCGGGCGCTGATGGGGGCGGCTGGTCGGTCTCGGTCTTCGTCGACCAGGCCGCTCCGTCAGCGGCGTACAGCACCAGGTTGCGATCGTCCTGAAGGACGAGTTTGACGTCCTTCTTGCCCTTGGTGTCGCTGTGCCATACCGGTTTGTCCGCCGTGTACAGGACGAAGTTGCCGTCGGACTGCACTTCGGCGCGCACCACATTCTGGCCATTGGTCGAAGACGCCCACAGCGCTGTGCCGCGGGAGGCCAACACCAGGTTGCCGTCCTCTTGCAGGGTGAGGCTGTAGGCCCCGTTGTTCGAGACCAGCGATTCCCCGCGCACGAGCTTCTGGCCTTGGGTAAGCGTGTCTGACATGTCGTTTCCTCTCGATCCCTCTTCTTATCCAGTGGGGCCGGCTTGCACCGGACGTCCTTTCGGTGCCCGACGGGCGGGCGCCTACTGATCTTGATTGGGCCTGGGCATCACCTTCTCGACGCAGATCGAAACCACCCCGAAACTAAAGATGAACACTCCGAAACGGAGTGCGGCGCCGGCTACTTCTTGCCGCCGAGCAAGCCGCCGAGGATATCGCCAAGTCCCCCGCCCTTGCTGCCCAGCACGCTGCCGAGGATGCTGCCGAGGGATTTGTCGCCCGAGCCGGCACCGAGGATGCTGCCTAGGATGTCACCCAGGCCGCCGCCGGAGGCTTCCTCCTTTTTCTGCGCCGTAGTTGTCTGCGCACCGTCACCCGACGTGAGCCGTTTTCCGATGTAGGCCAACACAATCGGAAGAACGACCGGCAGCAATCTTTTGATGAGATCGCTGTCACCGGCGCCCCCTTTGGCCAGCGCCGCTGCGACCTGGTCGGTGTCGTTGCCGCCGAACAGCGTCGCGACCGCCTGATGCCCGTCGCTCTCGTCCACTTGGTCGACACCCCCGCCGGCGTCAAGCAACCCGCGGGCGGCGTGAGTGCTGGCGTCGGACTCAATCTTGCTGGCGTGCTCGGGATCTTCCGAGTTGTGCTGCAGTCCGCTGAGCAACACCGGCACCAACGTGTGAATCGCGCTGGAAACTTCGCCTTCGTCGGCACCGAGCTTGTCTGCGATATCGGAAGTGGGGATTTGTGCGTAAAGGTCATCAAGACCGGCCATCAGTGCAACCACCTTCGTCTCTGAAATGGAAGAGCACAGCCATCTTCGACACTAGACTCGCGCAATCTGGACCGACAGCCCTTGGCGCAAGCCGATTCCAAGCACTCAAATCAGTCCAGCCGCTCGGTCTCCAGCGACACACCCGCGGCCTGGAACCGCGCAAGCAATGCGTCACCCATCGCGGTCGCGGGTGTGAGCACGCCGCGCAGCTCGGAAAGTTTGTCGCGGTCGGTCGCCAGCGCAAGGCCGGACTCCCCCAGCAACACCGAGGTCGCCTGGTAGCCCGGGTCGCCTTCCTGTGCCATGCGCGCCACATACCGGGCGCCGTCGGTTGTGGTGGTGTAGGTCTCCGTCCGGTAGTAGCCGCGCTCGCGAGTCGCCGCGCTCGGGCCGGTGCCGGGTTTGGGGATGACGCGCTCCACCAAGCCACGCGGCAGCAGCCGGAAGTAGCGGCTACCCAACCCGGTCGTCACCTTGCCGACCCCGCTGATGACGGCCGACGCCACCGGCGCCACCGCCGAGGACCCCAGGCTCATGTGTTCGCTGTAGCGGAACCGCCTGCCGTAAGCCCAGTCCAGTAATGCGTTGCTGCGGCGCACGATTCGGGTATTGGTCGCCGCCATCATGAATCCGGCCGTCCACAGACCTTTCAGCTCCGGCGCAATCTGGCGACCACGCCGCCACGACGAATCGGGCTGTGCGCCGAGATCCGGTTCGGCCCCGCGGTCGGTGCTCAGCGTGTAGGGATCGGCGAACTGGCGGCGCAAGTCACGGTCGCGGGAGACGGCGCTCATAATTTCGACCGCCGAGGCGACGGTGCCGCCGGACAGCCCGCCGGCCATGGACCGCACTACGAAGTCGGTGTCGACAAGCTCGCCGGCGCCGTCCTCGCGCGCAGCGCGATACAGGGCGTACACGCTCAGATCCGACGGAATCGAATCGAATCCGCAGGCGTGCACGATACGCGCGCCGGTGTCGACGGCCTGCTTGTGGTAAAGGTCGATGCTCTCGCGAACGAACGGCGGCTCGCCGGTCAGGTCCGCATAATCGGTGCCCGCCGCGGCGCATGCGGCCACCAGCGGCAATCCGTAGCGCATATACGGCCCGACCGTCGTGACGACCACCCGAGTCCGGGCCGCCATCGCGTTCAACTTCGACGGCGATCCGGCGTCCGCCGTCACCACGGCCCACGACTGCGCGGCTTCACCGAGGGTGTCGCGGATCGCTAGTACGCGTTCGGTTGACCGGCCGGCCAGGGCGATGCGGGCGTCCCCGGCGGCCCGGGCGAGGTACTCGGCGGTCAGCTTCCCCACGAAGCCGGTCGCCCCGTACAACACGATGTCGAATTCGCGCGGCGTTTCGGTCACCGATCCGACGCTACTCCGGGCGCGCGTGGCGCTAAGTTCAACCTCATGGCGCACGGGATCGTCGTCATCGGAGCGGGTATCGCAGGTCTGGCCACTGCGGTGGCACTGCAGCGGCGGGATCACGACGTCAGCGTCATCGAACGGCGCAGCGACACCTCGACGGGCGCCGCTATCACGATCTGGCCGAACGCGCTGGCGGCGCTGGATGAGCTCGGCTTGGGTGAAGCCGTCCGCGAGCCGGCGGCCGGATGACGGCAGGCGCGATGCGCTGGCGCGACGGCTCGTGGTTGCGGCACCCCGCGACCGAGAGTTGGGTCAGCGCACTCGGCGAGCCGTTGGTCGTCGTGCAGCGTTCGGCGCTGCGCGACATCCTCGTCGCGGCATTGCACCACGACACCGTCGAGTACGGGCTGACGGCCGACAGCCTGCTTACCAACGACGACAGGGTGCAGATCCGATTCTCGGACGCCCCGGTCCGTGACGCGGACGCAGTGATCGGCGCCGACGGCATCGGCTCCATGGTGGCCCGCCACCTCAACGGGTCGCTGGCCCAACGCTATGCGGGATACACCGCATGGCGGGGAATCGCGAACTGTGCCATCGACCCTGACTTCGCCGGCCAGACGCTCGGACCCGGTGTGGAAGTCGGCCACATCCCGATGGCGCCCGATCGCACGTACTGGTTTGCCACCGAACGCGCCCCAGAGGGGCAGCTGTCGCCCGATGGCGAATTGTCCTATCTGCGGGCCAGGCTGGCCGGCTGGCCAGAACCGGTGCCCACCTTGTTGGCGTCGACTGCGCCCGCTGACGTGTTGCGGAACGACCTCTACGACCGCGGCCCTGGACGGTGCTGGGCACAGGGGGCCGTGGTGCTGGTCGGCGACGCCGCCCATCCGATGCGTCCGCACCTAGGCCAGGGCGGCTGTCAGGGGTTAGAAGACGCCGCGATCCTGGCCGCGTTCGTCGACCGGGCCGCCGACCTGGCGACCGCTTTTGCCCGGTTCGCGGCATTCCGGCGGCCGCGGACCACGTCGGTGGTCCGCGAGGCGGCACTGATCGGCCGGTCCATCAATCTGCGCCCGGCGCTTCTGAGTGCCGCCGTCAGCCGCGCCACCGCGATGGTGCCCGACGCGCTGCTAGTCCGGCATCTGGCCTCGGTTGCCGGGCGATCGGCGTTCAAGCTGCCGACCGGCGGATGACTCCACAAACAAGAATGCCGGGCGCAATGCGCCCGGCATTCTATGTTTTGGCCGTTGGTCAGCCGCGTCGGCCGCAGACCGGCCAGGCGCCGATGCCCTGCGAATGCAGAACGTTCTCGGCCACCCGGATCTGCTCCTCACGACTCGCGCCGTTCGCGGATCCCGAGCCACCGTTGGCCCGCCAAGTGCCGGAGGTGAACTGCAAGCCGCCGGAGAAGCCGTTACCGGTGCTGATTCCCCAGTTTCCGCCGGACTCGCACTGCGCGATCGCGTCCCAGTTGACGCTGTAGGCCTTAGGAGCGGGCGGCGCCTCAACGGGCTGGGCGTCCACACCCGGCGCCGGCGGCGGGAAGCCAAACGGCGGGGGTGGCGGCGGCGCGTCCGGCGGCGGAGGCATGTTCGGGTTAAAGCCCGCCGGTTGCACGGGCGGGGCCTGGTCGACCGGCGCCAACGCGTCCGGTACCGGGGGTGGCGGCGGGACGTTCGGGTCGAAGCCAAGCGGCGCGGGCGGCGGCGGGGCGTCCGGGGCGGGCCCGGCAGGCGCCGCGTTCGGGTCCACGCCCGCCGGATCCGCATTCGCGATGCCGGCGGTGGGCGCGCTCAGGAGCGTCCCGGTCAGCGCCGCCACGATGAGCGTCTTATGGACGGTCTTCAACATTATTCCTTTCGCGGTTGCGCGCGCCTAAACCAGCGCAGCCAGCCCACCGGGGTGGGTTGGGAGTGCTTTATCCGTGCGGGAGGGTCTTTGGGACGTGCCGTCTCGTTCTGGCACGACAGCGGGGCGCTCGATTCGCCCGGCGGGTGCTACCGCCGGCTGCGGCGGCTCTGTACAGCTCGAGCCCTCCGCAACCCCGCTCACACGCGGGTCCGTGGATTCAATTTTGTTATGCCCGGTTATGGGCTACAAAGGACGGTACGAGACGAAAATGGATTCGTCATCTCCGACACGCGGGTATACCACTTATATAACGACGCGATCACGACGCGATCGCAAAATTATTTTTGCAGGTCAGCCGCATATTCTGACCCATATCTCACCTGGCGCGCTGAAGCTCGATATCGTGAGCTGAATCACGCTGCATTTGTGAGCTGGTTCACGATTTTGCCGGTGCTGCACCGGCCGGCGCCAGCGCCCGACCTGCGGACATCGCGACGGCAAAGGGTACCAGGCCCGAGAGCCCGGTGCACGGGGCAACCACCATCGCGCGCCCGACCGCACCGACAGATCGCGTACTGGCATCTAAACAGCCAGTCCTACAGTCTGATTCAGCATTCCGAACAGCAATGGGGGCCAGCAGCGCGAGGCGACCGCAAGAGCCCTGCCGGCGCTTCCGCGCCTATCGCAATTAGAACGAATTACCTTCTCCCCTAACATCTTTCCCGACGACTTCGGGCCGTACCGCGGGCACGGCCGCGCAGTGCTGATGCCCCACGAGAAGGACCTGACGCGGGCGCGGGGCGGCGAGTCGATTTGCACGAATCAAATTTGCCGCAATACCTCTACCGACCAGTACCTGGACCCGGGGAGAAAACCATCGGTATCCCAAATCGTCACGGCTCCAACACGATTCAGCACGCTCGCCCCGACAAGTTGACGATGAATATTCTTGGAGAATTCTCGCGTCGTTAATTACTACAGCTAACATTAGCTATATTTTTACACGGAGGAACAGCCCGTTAATTAATTTAGAATCAACCTGAAATAATCGCCCGAGGCAAATTAAGTGTCAGGTTCCGGGCTGCGCCAGAGCGCGCAGGTCATCCGCAGAATTGAGGTTGGCCAGTGGCCCGGAATCCGACATCACGATCCGCTGCGTGTCCGAAGCGTCGACCAAGGCACGCATCGCGCGCTCGCCGGCGGCGACCAGCGCATCAACGCGGTCAGCCAGATCGGTCCGGTACACCGCGGCCAGGTAGTGGTCCCGGCCGTCCCACGGCAACACCACCTCAGCGTCGGTCTCAGCGGCCCGGCGGGCGAGGTCATCGATCAGTTCGGCGGTCAGAGATGGCATGTCGACCGCGCAGACGAAGGCGAATCGGGCGCCCGCCTCCGCGGCCGCACGCAACGCGCATCCGGTGGCCGGCAACGGCCCCAGGTCCCGGGTCTCGTCGCGGATGATGCGAACCGGCAGCGCAGGCAACGGCTGTCCGGGAGCGGCCATCACGAAAACCGGCTCGCAGCGCTGCGCGAGAACGGCCGCCACGTGCTCGACCAACGTGGTGGTTCCGCCCGGAAGCGGCAGGCTGGCCTTGTCGCGGCCCATACGCCGGGATGCACCTCCAGCGAGCACCACGCCGGCCAGTGACGGTGATGCGTCGGTCATACGCTCGGCCACGTCAGTCGACGGTCCAGGTGTCGCGGCCGCGCAACAGCGATTGCAGCGCGGTGGCGTCCGACGGAGTCGCACTCTGAGCGGCACTGACCTGAGAACGGGCCGCGTCATCGTAGGTGGGCCGGCTGATGTGGCGGAAGATCCCCAGCACGGTGTGGTCCAGGTTTTGATCGGAAAGCCGGGACAGGGCGAACGCGTAGGCGGCGTCGTCGGCGTGCGCATCGTGCACCACGATCTCTTCGACGGCCACGTCGGCGGTCTTGGCCACTTCGAGGCTGAAACCGGACTTCACCACGCAGAATTCGCCATTGGCACCGAAGATGATCGGCTCGCCGTGGCGCACATTGATCACATGCTCCTCGGCGCCCTCCTTACGCAGGGCGTCGAACGAGCCGTCGTTGAAGATCGGGCAGTCCTGCAGGATTTCGACCAGGGCAGCGCCACGATGCTGGGCCGCCGCGCGCAGCACCTCGGACAGTCCGTTGCGGTCGGAGTCCAGCGCGCGGCCGACGAAGGTCGCTTCGGCGCCCAGCGCCAGGGACACCGGGTTGAACGGGTGATCCAGCGAACCCATCGGCGTCGACTTGGTGATCTTGCCGACCTCCGACGTCGGCGAGTACTGGCCCTTGGTCAGCCCGTAGATCCTGTTGTTGAACAACAGAATGGTGATGTTGATGTTGCGGCGCAGCGCGTGGATCAGGTGGTTGCCGCCGATTGACAACGCGTCGCCGTCGCCGGTGACCACCCAGACCGACAGGTCCTCACGGGCCAGCGCCAGACCGGTCGCGATCGCCGGCGCACGACCGTGGATCGAGTGGAAGCCGTAGGTCTCCAGGTAGTACGGGAACCGGCTGGAGCATCCGATGCCGCTGATGAACACGATGTTCTCGCGGCGCAGCCCCAGTTCGGGCAGGAAGTTGCGGATGGTGTTGAGGATGACGTAGTCACCGCAGCCCGGACACCAGCGGACCTCCTGGTCACTGGTGAAGTCCTTGCCCTTCTGCGGCGGGTCCTCAGGAGACACCGTGGGCACTCCGTCGTTTTTGGTCAGCTTCTCGCTTTTGCTTCGACCCGGACTCAGCCCGAGGTCTGTGCCCGCCAGATGGCCGGTCACGCCAGTCATTCTTCAGCTCCCGCTCCCACCGTGGCCGCCCCCAACTTGGCGACCATCGTTTTGTCTTGCTCGATCTCGTGCAGTGTCCCGCCAAGCGCGGCCCGAATAAGGCGGCCGATCTCGTCGGCCAAGAACGAGACACCCTGAACTTTGGTGACCGCTTGCACGTCCACCAAGTACTTACCGCGCAGCAGCAGCGCCAGCTGCCCCAAGTTCATCTCCGGGCACACCACTTGCGGGTAGCGCCGCAACACCTCCTCCAGGTTGGCCGGGAAGGGGCTGAGGTAGGTCAGGTGCGCGTGCGCGACCTTGGTGCCCTTACGTCGCGCCTGCCGACAGGCTTCACCGATGGGGCCGTAGGAACTGCCCCAGCCGATCAGCAGCAGCTCGGCATCTCCGGTCGGATCGTCGACTTCCAGATCCGGAACGCGAATGCCGTCGATCTTGGCTTGGCGTATCCGGACCATGAGGTCGTGATTGACCGGCTCGTAGGAAATATTGCCCGAGCCGTTGGCCGCTTCCAACCCGCCGATGCGGTGTTCCAGACCCGGAGTTCCCGGGATGGCGAATTGGCGGGCGAGGGTTTCCGGGTCGCGATTGTAAGGCTGGAAGGGTTCGTCCGGTTTGGCGAAGGTGTGCGCAATTGGCTGCAACGCACTGACATCCGGAATCCGCCATGGCTCTGAGCCATTGGCGATGGAGCCGTCGGACAACACGATCACCGGGGTGTGGTACGACACCGCGATGCGCACCGCTTCGAGGGCGATCTCGAAGCAGTCGGCCGGCGACCGCGGTGCCAGCACCGCGACTGGCGACTCGCCGTTGCGCCCGTAGAGCGCTTGCAGCAGGTCGGCCTGCTCGGTTTTGGTGGGCAGACCCGTCGACGGGCCGCCCCGCTGCACGTCGATGACGATCAACGGGAGTTCGGTCATCACGGCAAGCCCGAGCGCTTCGGACTTCAGCGAAATGCCCGGGCCCGACGTACTGGTGACACCCAGCGCGCCACCGTAGGAAGCGCCGATGGCAGCACAGATGCCGCCGATCTCGTCTTCGGCCTGGAAGGTGATGACGTTGAAGTTCTTGTGCTTGGACAGTTCGTGCAGGATGTCCGACGCCGGCGTGATCGGGTAGCTGCCGAGCACTACCTGAAGGTTGGCCAGCTGACCGGCCGCGACGAGCCCGTAGGCCAGCGCCGTGTTGCCGGAGATCTGCCGGTACTCGCCGGCCGGCAACGAGGCCTTGAACACCTCGTAGGTGGTGCCGAACGCCTCGGTGGTCTCGCCGTAGTACCAGCCCGCCTTCAGCGCCAGCACATTGGCCTCGGCGATGTCGGGCTTGCGGGCGAACTTCTCCCTGATGAAGTTCTCGCTCGTCTGGATCGGCCGGCCATACATCCACGACAGCAGGCCCAGCGCGAACATGTTCTTGGCGCGCTGACCGTCTTTCTTCGACGCACCGATCGCCTCGACGGCGCCGAGCGTCAACGTCGTCATCGCGACGGGGTGTACGACGTATTCCTCCAGCTCATCGGTCTCCAGCGGGTTGGTTACGTAACCCACTTTCGTCAGGTTTCGCTTGGTGAACTCGTCAGAATTCGCGATCACCATTCCGCCGCGCGGTAAATCGCCGATATTGGCCTTGAGCGCCGCCGGGTTCATGGCGACCAGCACGTCGGGCCGGTCACCGGCGGTCAAGATGTCGTAATCGGCGATCTGAATCTGGAAGGACGAAACTCCGGGCAACGTACCTGCGGGCGCGCGGATCTCGGCGGGGTAATTCGGCTGGGTGGCCAGGTCGTTGCCGAAAAGTGCGGCCTCCACCGTGAACCGGTCACCGGTCAGCTGCATACCGTCGCCCGAATCACCGGCGAACCGGATGACTACATTTTCCAGCCGCTGTCGCTTTGCCGACCCACCCTCATGAGACTCTGACCCGGCTTCGCTGCCATTCGGATCCACGTCTCCGCCTTCCATTTGTCTCCGGACAGGCACTCCGCTGCAGATTCAGGTTACGCGCCGCTGAAGTTGCTCCCCCGCCCGTACGCATTACGTCACTCGCGGTATCAATTATGTCACTGCTTCACGGACGACATGGCCGAGTCCACGATCCGGACACACCGCCATTACGCTGCGAAAACCGATGTTTGCTACAAGCGCGCGTCGACCACAGGACAAAACTGTGGCATTGGTCACTCCCCTGCCAGGGCTGGCTGGCTAGGCACTCTTGTCGCGACGCTCGGCACGCGACGGTTTGCGCGGCACGATCGTCGGCAGCACGTTGTCCTTCACGGTCTCCATGGTGACGACCACCTTGGCGACATCGTCGCGGCTCGGAATGTCATACATCACGGGCAGCAGGACTTCTTCCATGATGGCCCGCAAGCCACGGGCGCCGGTGCCACGGTGGATCGCCTGGTCGGCGATGGCTTCCAGCGCGTCGTCGGTGAACTCCAGCTCCACGCCGTCCATCTCGAAGAGCCGGGTGTATTGCTTGACCAAGGCGTTCTTCGGCTCGGACAGGATCTTGACCAACGAGTCCATGTCCAGGTTGGTGACCGAAGCCACCACCGGGAGCCGCCCGATGAACTCGGGGATCAACCCGAACTTGATCAGATCCTCGGGCATCACGTCGGCGAAGTGATCGGTGGTGTCGATCTCCGCCTTGGAGCGGACCTCGGCGCCGAAGCCAAGCCCTCGCTTGCCGACGCGCTCGTAGATGATCTTCTCCAAGCCGGCGAACGCACCCGCGACGATGAACAGCACGTTGGTGGTGTCGATCTGGATGAATTCCTGGTGCGGGTGCTTGCGGCCGCCCTGCGGGGGAACCGATGCCTGGGTGCCCTCCAGAATTTTCAGCAGCGCCTGCTGAACGCCCTCGCCGGAGACGTCGCGGGTGATCGACGGGTTCTCGCTCTTGCGGGCGATCTTGTCGACCTCATCGATGTAAATGATGCCGGTCTCGGCGCGCTTGACGTCATAGTCGGCGGCCTGGATCAGTTTGAGCAAGATGTTCTCGACGTCCTCGCCGACATAGCCGGCCTCGGTCAGTGCGGTGGCGTCGGCGATGGCGAAGGGCACGTTGAGCATCTTGGCCAGCGTCTGGGCTAAGTAGGTCTTGCCGCAGCCGGTGGGTCCGAGCATCAAGATATTGGACTTGGTCAGCTCAACCGGCTCGTAGCGCGAGTCGCGTCCCTTCTCGCCGGCCTGGATCCGCTTGTAGTGGTTGTAGACCGCGACGGCCAGTGTCCGCTTGGCGGTATCCTGCCCAATGACGTAACCCTCGAGGAAATCCCGGATCTCGACGGGCTTGGGCAGTTCGTCGAGTTTCACATCGTCGGCGTCAGCGAGTTCCTCTTCGATGATCTCGTTGCACAGATCGATGCATTCATCGCAGATGTACACGCCGGGGCCAGCAATGAGTTTCTTGACTTGCTTTTGGCTCTTTCCGCAGAACGAGCACTTCAGCAGGTCACCGCCGTCTCCGATGCGCGCCATGATGCTGAGGGCCTACTTCCTGTTCGCCGTCGTCCTTGCTTGCCGCGTGTATCCCACGACGCTACCCGCTTGCTCGCGTTCACCGCGACCGTTAGCGCGGAATCGCGTCGGTGGTATTTCACGCCTTGTCCGTCCGAATGCAACATATAGCGCGATGGCACCCGTCACTTGCCGAGGCGCGCTATCCGTGTCTTGGCGTGTCGCGCTCGTTACCTGACCGAGGCTCCTTAGCGATCCCCCGCCGCACGCTGACGCCCGGCAAAATCACCCTACAGTGGCCCTGAGTGGCCCCTAGAGTGACAGAGTGGGATTTACCTGGCCCGGTGAATCCGTGCTGATCAGCGATGGTGGCCTGGCCACCGAGCTGGAGGCGCGCGGCCACGATCTGTCCGACCCACTATGGTCGGCGAGGCTGCTGGCGGATGCCCCGCAGGAGATCGTCGCGGTGCACGCGACTTTCTATCGCGCCGGCGCCAATATCGCGACGACCGCGAGCTATCAGGCATCGTTCGAGGGGTTTGGGAACCGCGGATTCGACCGAGCGGATGCCGGCGGGTTGCTGCGCCGCAGCGTCGAACTCGCCAAGGCCGCGCGGGACCAGGTGGGCAGAAGTGACCTTTACGTGGCCGCATCGGTGGGACCGTACGGCGCAGCGCTGGCCGATGGCTCCGAATACCGCGGACGCTACGGCCGGTCCGTCGCGGCTTTGACGCAATGGCATCGCCCGCGGCTGGAGGTACTGGCCGCCGCGGGCGCGGATGTGCTTGCCCTGGAAACCGTGCCCGATGTCGACGAGGCCGAAGCGCTGGTCGACTTGGTGCGCTCCGTCGGTGTGCCGGCCTGGCTCAGCTACACCATCGACGGGACCCGGACCCGCGCCGGACAACCGCTCGCCGATGCGTTCGCGGTGGCCGCCGGGGTGGCGCAGATCGTCGCGGTCGGCGTCAACTGCTGCGCACCCGACGATGTGCTACCGGCGATCAGCATCGCCTCGGCTCTCGGCAAGCCGGTGATCGTGTACCCGAACAGTGGTGAGCGTTGGGACGGCCACGCCTGGACCGGTCCGCGCCGGTTTTCCGCTGAACTGGCATCGGACTGGGCCGCGGCCGGAGCGCGCATTATCGGCGGATGCTGCCGGGTACAGCCTGCCGACATCGCAGCTATCAGGCGGTCTGCGCGGAGAGCTTCCGGTACTCCAGAACGGTGTCGATGATCCCGTATTCCTTGGCGCCTTCTGCGGTCAGGATCTTGTCGCGGTCGGTGTCCTTGCGGATCACCGCGGCGTCCTTGCCGGTGTGATGGGCCAGGGTGGTCTCCATCAGCGTGCGCATCCGCTCGATCTCGGCGGCCTGGATCTCCAGGTCGGAGAACTGGCCCTGAATCACGCCGGACAGTGAAGGCTGATGGATCAGAATACGCGCATTCGGCAGCGCCATCCGCTTACCCGGCGTGCCGGCGGCCAACAGCACCGCAGCCGCGGAGGCGGCCTGGCCCAGGCACACCGTCTGGATGTCGGCCCGCACGTACTGCATGGTGTCGTAGATCGCCATCAGCGAAGTGAACCCGCCGCCCGGTGAGTTGATGTACATGGTGATGTCGCGGTCGGGATCCAGCGATTCCAGCACCAGCAGCTGCGCCATGATGTCGTTCGCCGACGCGTCGTCAACCTGGACGCCGAGGAAGATGATGCGTTCCTCGAACAGCTTGTTGTAGGGGTTGGACTCTTTGACGCCGAAGCTGGAGTGCTCGATGAACGACGGCAGGATGTACCGCGCCTGCGGCTGGAGCTGAGGGTTTAGAGGATTCACTGTGCTTCTCCGTTGGTGATGTGAGCGGCGCGGGTGATGATGTGGTCGACGAAGCCGTATTCCAGGGCTTCCGGGGCGGTGAACCAGCGGTCGCGGTCGGAATCCGCTTCGATGCGCTCGATCGGCTGGCCGGTGAATTCGGCGTTGAGCCGGAACATCTCTTTCTTGATGACGGCGAACTGTTCGGCCTGAATGGCGATGTCGGCCGCGCTACCCGTTACCCCACCCAGCGGCTGGTGCATCAGGATGCGGGCGTGCGGCAGGGCGTAGCGCTTGCCCTTGGTGCCCGCGGCCAACAGGAATTCACCCATCGAAGCGGCCATGCCCATCGCGTAGGTGGCGATGTCGCAGGGCGCCAGCACCATGGTGTCGTAGATCGCCATCCCGGCGCTGATCGATCCGCCGGGCGAGTTGATGTAGAGGTTGATGTCCTTCTCGGAGTCTTCGGCAGCGAGCAGCAGAATCTGTGCGCATAACCGGTTGGCTACCTCGTCGTTCACCTCCGACCCCAGGAAGATGATGCGCTCGGAGAGCAAGCGCTCATAAACGGAGTCCGTGAGGTTTAAGCCCAACGAGTTCGAACGCATCTCAGTCCCTTCGCTCACAGTGGGAACACCTGCTTTCTTCGAGTTCTGTATGCATCGACACTAACTAACCGAACCCACTGCGTGGGGGCCACGCATCCCCGGAAACGCCTGCGTTCGCTCACAGCGTCATGTCCGGGGCAAGTTGCAAGGTCACGTCCCAGCGTCACCGGCGGTCTCGCCTTTTGCGTCGTCGTCCTCGTCTTCTTCGTCGTCTTCTTCGACTTCGTCGTCGTCGTCGTCGAGCTCGTCGTCCTCGTCGAGCCCGTGGTCCTCGTCAAGATCCTCGGACTCTTCGTCGGTCGTGATCGTGGTCTCGATCGTGGTCGTCGTCGTCGTTCGCGCCGGGAATGCGTGCCGAAGAACTCACTGGTATCGATGGTGTTTCCCGCGGTGTCGGTGACCGTCGCCGCGCTGGCCGCGGCCTTTATGGCCAGCTCGCGCCGCACGTCGGCGAACATGGACGCCAGCTGGTTGTTCTCCTGTAGATAGGCAAACAGCTGCTGCGGCTCGACGCCGTATTGCCGAGAAGTCGTCAGCAGTCGTTCCGTCAGATCATGCTGGCCGACCTCGACCTCCAGGTCATCGGCCAGCGCATCCAGCAACAGCTGCCGCTTGACGTCCCGCTCTGAGGCGGTACGCGCCTCGGCGTCCCACGCCTCGCGCGACGAACCTTGCTCGACCAGAAGCTCGTTGAACCTGGCTTCGTCGTTGTTCAAGCCGCCCAGCGCGTGGTGCATGACGCCTTCGATCTGCGCCTGCACGTACGACTCCGGCAGCGGCACGTCGACCTGCTCGAGCAGGGCATCGACGGTGGCGTTGCGAATATGCTCCGCCTGCTGGGCGCGCTTGGCGTGGCGCACCTGCTCGGCGAGGTTGGTCCGCAGCTCGTCAATGGTGTCGAATTCGCTGGCCAATTGGGCGAACTCGTCGTCGGGCTCGGGCAGCTCGCGTTCCTTGATCGACTTGACGGTGACGGTGACCTCCGCATCTTCCCCGGCGTGTTCGCCGGTCGCCAACTTGGCGGTGAAGACCTTGGACTCATCGACGGACAACCCTTGCAATGCATCGTCGAGTCCCGCGATGAGCCGGCCGGAGCCGACCTCGTGGGACAGTCCCTCGGCCGCGGCGTTCGGCACTTCAACGCCGTCGACGGTGGCGGACAAGTCGATCGTGACAAAGTCGCCGGTGGCCACCGGGCGTTCCACTGCGGTAAGGGTGCCGAACCGGATACGCAGCGACTCCAACTCGCTGTCCACCTCGTCGTCGCTGACCTCGAACGGCTCCACCTCGACCTGCAGCGCACTCAGGTCGGGCAGAGTGATCTTGGGCCGGATGTCGACCTCGGCGGTGAACTCCAGGTCCTGGCCGTATTCCTTCTTAGTCACCTCGATATCGGGCTGGCCGAGGGGTTGGACTTCCGATTCGGCCACAGCCTGTCCGTACCGGGCGGGCAGCGCGTCGTTGACGACCTGGTCGAGCATTGCCTCCCGGCCGAACCGGGCCTCCAGCAGCCGCGCGGGCGCCTTGCCGGGCCGGAAGCCGGGCAGCCGCACCTGTTTGGCCAGCTCCTTGTACGCCCGCTTGAAATCGGGCTCGAGCTCGGTGAACGGCACCTCCACACTGATGCGCACCCGGGTGGGGCTCAACTGCTCGACGCTGGTCTTCACTGCCTTGCTCTCCTCGGTGGTCGTTTCCTGCGGTCGGTTGGTCGGGGTGACAGGATTTGAACCTGCGGCCTTCCGCTCCCAAAGCGGATGCGCTACCAAGCTGCGCTACACCCCGCGCTGACCAGGCGATCCTACGGCCCCTTATCGCCAGGTGGGCCACCGGCTTGGCTCGGACATCCGGGGACGTATCGGCCCTACACAAGTGTGGTCACGAGATAGCTTCGATTAGATTTGATCTCTGCCACCACGTACAGTCTCGCTCGACTAACACACGCGGGCGTAGCTCAATGGTAGAGCCCTAGTCTTCCAAACTAGCTACGCGGGTTCGATTCCCGTCGCCCGCTCGGAGCCTTATATTTGCCTGGACAGAAAGGCGCCATGAGCGACCTGAAAACAGACGCTGACATCAAAGGCTCCTGCACGACGGACTTCATCGGAGTATCCGACGCGTTCGAGCGCAACTTTGCGCAGCGTGACGAGGCCGGCGCGGCCGTTGCGGTGTGGGTCGACGGTGATCTGGTCGTCAACCTCTGGGGCGGCTGGGCTGACGCCGCCGGCACCCGCCCATGGGAGCAAGACACCCTGACCACCGTGCTGTCCGGCACCAAGGGTCTGACGTCCACCTGTGTCCACCAGCTGGCCGACCGCGGCGAGCTGGACTTGCACGCGCCGGTGTCCCGCTACTGGCCCGAGTTCGGGCAGGCCGGCAAGGAAAACATCACGCTGGCAATGGTGATGAGCCACCGCTCCGGCCTGATCGGGCCGCGCACCCGATTGAACACCGAGCAACTCGTCGACTGGGACTTCGTCTGCGGGCAACTTGCCATCACCGAGCCGTGGTGGGAACCCGGCACGGCGCAGGGCTACCACATGACCACCTACGGCTTCATCCTCGGCGAGGTGTTCCGCCGCGTCACGGGCCGCACCGTCGGCCAGTACCTGCGCACCGAGATCGCCGAACCACTTGGCGCCGACGTGCACATCGGCTTGTCGCCGGCCGAACAAAGCCGCTGCGCCGAACGAGTGAACAAACCGACCGGCAGGCAGCTGCTCGCGGAGCTGCACGCCCCGGGGTACCCGACGAGCCTGGCCGAGCATCCCAAAGCGGGGATGTCGATCGCGATGGGATTCCTCCCCGACGACGACCTCGACACCGAAAACCTGCAACTGTGGCGCCAACTCGAGTTCCCCGGCACCAACGGGCAGGTGTCGGCGCTGGGATTGGCGACCTTCTACAACGCGCTCGCCCAGGAGAAACTGCTCAGCCGCGAGCAGATGGACCTGGCCAGGGTGCCGCAGGGCGGCTTGGAACCCGATCTGGTACTCGGCCCCCGGGTCGCCGACCATGGGTGGGGCCTGGGCTACATGCTCAACCAGCGTTGCGTCAACGGACCCAACCCGCGAATGTTCGGCCACGGCGGGCTGGGCGGCTCATTCGGGTTTGTGGATCTCGAACACGGGATCGGCTACGCGTATGTGGCAAATCGCTTCGACGCCAGCAAGGCCAACGCGGACCCCCGCAGCGTCGCGCTCAGCAACGAGGTCTACGCAACGCTCGGAGTCACCACGCACTGACGCGCCTGACGCGTCGCTGATCGCGCCACCAGACGAAAACGCGCCCCCCGATCGAGATCGGAAGGGCGCGTTTGATTCGCAACCTTACTCAGACTTAGTGGGTCCCAGGCTTAGTGAGGTCCCCACCCGCCACCGGGATGTGGGTCGCCTGGCCCGCCGGGCCCATGGTCCCAGTCGCGCCGCCAGGCCCATGGTCATGGTCCCAACCGGGCCCGCGGTCCCCGCCACCCCCACGCCAGTCGTGGCAATTCCCCCAGTCCCAGTTGTTGCCCCAGCCGGGGTCCCACCATTCGCCCGGGCACCATTGCGGGAGCGGACCGCCGGGGTGTGCTTGGGCCTCGGTCGCGACACCCACACCCATCACACCCAAAGCAGTGGCTCCAGCGAAAATCGCTGGCAGCAAAACGAGGAAAAGATATTCATAGATGTAACTCATACCCAATTCACACAGAAACAAACTTGTAGACGCGCGCGTTTCTTGCTGTCAGTTTCCTGCCAATTACGCCTGGCAGGTGGGGCACCAGAACACGTTGCGGCCCTCGAGCACCGCCGTCTGGATCGTCGTCGCGCATACCCGGCACGGCTCGCCGGCACGCCGGTACACGTAGGTGCGGGGCCGCCCGGACCGGTATGACGGCGCCCCGTGGTCGTGTTCGGGAAGCACGACGATGATCTTGCCGCGGCGCAGCCCGACCTTCATCAGCGCCACCAGATCGGTCCATGCCGCGTCGAACTCCGCCTGGGTGATCGCCCGGCCGGGCCGGTACGGATCGATGCGGTGGCGATACAGCAACTCGTTCCGATAGACATTGCCGACGCCGGCGATGACGGTCTGGTCCATCAAGAGCGCGCCAATTGGCCTGCGGGACTTGGTGATCCGGGCCCACGCCCATGACGGATCGGCCTCGCTGCGCAACGGATCGGGCCCCAGCCGGGCCACGACGTCGCTGACCTGACCCTCATCGATGACTTCGCACACCGTCGGGCCGCGCAAGTCGGTGCCGTACTCGGCGCCAACCATCCGCATCCGCACCTGTCCCACCGCCTCGGGCAGCGGTGCATCGGCAGGAACGGGCCATTCCGTGAACGTGCCGTAGAGGCCCAGATGCACATGCACGATGGGCCCGCCGGCGTAGTGATGAAACAGGTGCTTGCCCCAGACGTTGGCGCGCACGCAATACCCGGCCGTCCACCACGGCCGCGGAATCAGCGAAGCGGCCCTGGGGACTGGAGACCGCGACCGGTGCACCACGAAACCGGCGCTGATGCAGCCGGGCCAGCCGGTGCAGGGTATGCCCTTCGGGCACGGATGTCTCTCAGGTCCCGTCAGGCCTGCGCGCCGGGCACCGGCGGCGCTTGGTGCGTGCGTTCGTATTCACTGAGGATGTCGATACGACGTTGGTGGCGTTCGGCTTTCGACCAGGGCGTGGTCAGGAACGCGTCGACGAAGGTCAGCGCCTCGGCGACGGTGTGCATGCGACCGCCGATACCGATCAACTGAGCATTGTTGTGTTGGCGGGCCAAACTCGCGGTCTCCACGCTCCAGGCCAGCGCGCAGCGGGCACCGGGGACCTTGTTGGCCGCGATCTGCTCGCCGTTGCCCGATCCGCCCAGCACGATGCCCAGGCTGTCCGGGTCGGCCACCGTGCGCGTTGCGGCGGCGATGCAAAACGCCGGGTAGTCGTCCTCGGCGTCGTAGCCGAACGCGCCGCAATCGATCGGCTCGTGTCCGGATTTCTTCAGGTGCTCGATGATCTGCTGCTTGAGTTCGAATCCGGCGTGGTCGGACCCCAAGTAGACGCGCATGGCCCACATTTTGCACGACGGCCCACGCCCCGGTCGGCTCGGGTTAGTCGAACTGCGGCGGCTCGGTTCGGGTTCGCTTGAGCTCGAAGAAGTGTGGGTAGGCCGCGAAGATCACCGAGGCGTCCCAAAGCTTGCCGGCCTCCTCGCCGCGCGGAATCTTGGAGAGCACCGGCCCGAAGAACGCCACCCCGTTGACGTGGATGGTCGGCGTGCCGACATCGTCGCCGACCGCGTCCATCCCGGCGTGGTGGCTCTTGCGCAGAGCGTCGTCGTAGTCGGTACTGGTAGCGGCGTTGGCCAACTCCGCCGGCAGACCGGCGTCGGCCAGGGACCCCTTGATGACGTCCTCGAAGTCCTTATTGCCCTCGTTGTGGATCCGGGTGCCCATCGCGGCGTACAGCGGAGCCAGCACGCTCGGCGCCGTGGGCCTGCTCGGCGGCAATCGCCACCCGCACCGGACCCCAGGCCCGCTGCATGGCTTCCCGGTACTGCTCAGGCAGCCCTTCACGATTTTCGTTGAGGATCGCCAGGCTCATCACGTGGAAGTTCACGTCGATATCGCGAACCTTCTGCACCTCGAGAATCCAGCGTGAGGTGATCCAGCACCACGGACACAGCGGATCGAACCAGAAATCGGCGACAGACTTCTCGGGCATATACGGTCCTCTCGTTGAGAGTCAGAGACGGTGACGACACCTTTGAACACAACTGAATACAACCCCGAACAACACTAGCCGTCGCGTGGCTGTTCCCGCCGGGACGTTTAAGTTGGACGCGTGGCTCTTCCTAACCTCACCCGGGACCAGGCCGTCGAACGCGCCGCCCTGATCACCGTTGACAGTTACCAGATCAACCTCGACGTGACCGACGGTCAAGGCGCTGAGGGCGCCCCGGGCTCCGGTACCTTCCGGTCCACCACCACCGTGGTGTTCGACGCGCTCGCCGGCGCGGACACCGTCATCGACATCGCCGCCGACACCGTCCGCAGCGCAAGCCTCAACGGTCACCAGCTCGACGTGTCCGGGTACGACGAATCCACCGGCATCCCGCTGCGCGGACTGGCCAACCGCAACGTCGTCATCGTCGACGCCGACTGCAGCTACTCCAACACCGGTGAGGGTCTGCACCGCTTTGTCGACCCGGTGGACCACGAGACCTACCTGTACTCGCAATTCGAAACCGCCGACGCCAAGCGGATGTTTGCCTGCTTCGATCAACCCGACTTGAAGGCGACATTCGACATCCGGGTCACCGCACCCGGGCACTGGAAGGTGATCTCCAACGGAGCCACGGCTTCCGTGGCGGACACCGGCAAGAACGCGGAAAAGAATCGAGTGCACACCTTCGCGACCACCCCGCAGATGAGCACCTATCTGGTGGCTTTGATCGCCGGGCCGTACGCCTTGTGGGAAGACACGTACACCGACGAGCACGGCGAGATCCCGCTGGGCCTCTACTGCCGGACTTCGCTGGCGCAACACATGGACGCCGAGCGGCTGTTCACCCAAACCAAGCAAGGATTCGGCTTCTACCACAAGCACTTTGGCATGCCGTATGCATTCGGCAAGTACGACCAGCTGTTCGTCCCCGAGTTCAACGCCGGCGCAATGGAAAACGCCGGCGCGGTGACCTTCCTGGAGGACTACGTCTTTCGCAGCAAGGTGACGCGGGCTTCCTACGAACGGCGCGCCGAGACCGTGCTGCACGAGATGGCGCACATGTGGTTCGGCGACCTGGTCACCATGACCTGGTGGGACGACCTGTGGCTGAACGAGTCCTTCGCCACCTTCGCGTCGGTGCTATGCCAAAGCGAGGCAACCGAATTCACCGAGGCCTGGACCACCTTCGCAACTGTCGAGAAATCCTGGGCGTACCGGCAGGACCAATTGCCGTCGACCCACCCGATCGCGGCAGACATCCCGGACCTGGCCGCGGTCGAGGTGAATTTCGACGGCATCACCTACGCCAAGGGGGCTTCGGTACTCAAACAGCTGGTTGCCTATGTCGGGCTGGAACATTTCCTGGCCGGCCTGCGTGACTACTTCCGCACCCACGCGTTCGGCAATGCCACGTTCGGCGACCTGTTGGGTGCGCTCGAGAACGCATCCGGCCGCGACCTGTCGACGTGGGGCCAGCAGTGGCTGAAAACTACCGGGCTGAATACGCTGCGGGCGGATTTCGATATCGACGCTGACGGCAGGTTCACTCGATTCGCGGTGGCGCAGAGCGGTGCCGCACCGGGCGCCGGTGAGACCCGCGTGCACCGGCTGGCCGTCGGGGTCTACGACGACGATCAAGCCGGCAAGCTCGTGCGGGTGCGCCGCGAAGAGCTCGACGTCACCGGCCCGGTAACGGAAGTCCCTGCGCTGGTCGGAGTTCCACGCGGCCAGCTGATCCTGGTCAACGACGACGATCTGACCTACTGCTCGCTGCGGCTGGATCCCGCCTCGCTGCAGACCGCGCTGCAGCGCATCGCCGACATCGCCGATCCCCTGCCCCGCACGCTGGTGTGGTCGGCGGCCTGGGAGATGACCCGTGAGGCCGAGCTGCGCGCCCGTGACTTCGTGGCACTGGTGTCCGGCGGCGTACACGCCGAGACCGAAGTCGGCGTCGCGCAGCGGCTGCTGCTGCAGGCACAGACGGCGTTGACGTCCTATGCCGACCCGGGCTGGGCCGCCGCACGTGGCTGGCCGCAGTTCGCCGACCGGATGCTGGAGTTGGCGCGCACCGCGCAGCCCGCATCCGATCATCAGCTCGCTTACGTCAACGTGCTGTGCTCGTCGGTGTTGTCGCCGCGGCATGTGGAGACACTCACCGCCCTGCTCGATGGCGACGGGCCCGCCGCGCTGGGCCTGGCAGGCGTCCAGGTCGACACCGACCTGCGCTGGCGCATCGTGACCGCGCTGGCCACCGCCGGAGCCATCGACGCCGACGGGCCCGAGACGCCGAGGATCGACGCCGAGGTGCAACGCGACCCGACGGCCGCCGGCAAGCGGCATGGTGCCCAGGCAACTGCCGCACGCCCGCAATTCGGCGTCAAAGACACGACGTTCACCACCGTGGTCGAGGACGACACGTTGGCCAACGCCGCCGGCCGCGCGATGATCGCGGGCATCGTCGCGCCGGGGCAGGCCGAGTTGCTCAAACCGTTCACCGCGCGCTACTTCGCGGCGATACCGGGAGTGTGGGCACGGCGATCCAGCGAAGTCGCGCAATCGGTGGTGATCGGCCTTTATCCCTACTGGGAGATCAGCGACGCCGGAATCGCCGCCGCCGACGAGTTCCTCGCCGGCCCCGAGTCCGAGGTTCCGCCGGCGCTGCGGCGGCTGGTGCTGGAGGGCCAGGCGGCGGTGCAGCGGGCTTTGCGGGCGCGGCGATTCGATGTCGACGGCGCGTCAGCTCAGCGGTAGCCGCCATCGGATAGTCCGGCATCTTGCTCGAGCCTGTTGGTTTTGCGAAAGATCCTCTCGCGCGCCATTTCCCACCCGTAGTCGGTGATCATGCGCGGATAACCCTTGGCGGCCCATTGTGCACAGTGCCGCTCCTCGTGGTGCAACACCCGGTCCAGGCTGAGGTTGGATTCGAAGGGCCTGCCGTTCTTGTCGGTGAACCAGGCGTGTCCGGACTCGACGATCAGGCGCAGCAGCCCGGCGGGGTCGGTGGGGCTGTGGACGTTGGCCATGAAGATCTCGCCCCACGCGGTGCCGCCCTGCTGGCTGAACAAACGCTGAATCCTGTTGCCGCCCAGACCCATCAGCATGCCGTTGGGTGTGGCGACCAGCCGCCCGCCGTTGCGGTCGATGAACGCGACATCCTGGTGGTAACTCCAGCGGTTGGCGCGCTGGCGGTCGACGATGCGCTGCACCTCGGGGGCGCTGTACGGCGTCTCGGGGAAGTCGTTGGTGACTCCCGGCTGCCTGCCCGCCTTGCCGTAGTCGGTGCCCGCGTTGAGGACGTAGGTCATCAGCGCCGCCCGGCGCGCGTCATCCCCGCTGGTTCGCGGTGGGATCAGGAAGAAGGACTTTCCGACGGGGTCTTTGATCTCCGCCATTGACTGCAGGACCGCGAAACTGTCCGGGTTGATGTCGTGCCGCCGGACGATCTCGACGATCACTGCCGGGGCCACGCCCTGGCGTTGCGCGTTCGCCAGCCACTGCGTGTATGCCGCCGAGCCGGCACCACTGAGCAGACCCGCGTCGCGCAGCGCCTGCTCGTATTGGCTCACCCCGAGAGGCTAAGCCGGGGAAATCCCCGAACTGAGCACGCGGATCGCACTGACCAGCCCGTCGACCAGGTCACCCTGCTCAAATTCTGACGAGGCGGCGGCCACCCCAAGCGGTGCCGCCGACTCCGCGCCACGGCCCCGCAGCGCCGCGCCGTAGACCACTTCGATGGCGCTCTGGTCGGGCGAGACGGCGATCAGCACCGCGTTGTTCGGCGTCGGCACCTTGGCCAGAAGCTCGCGAGCCCGTGCGGCAGTGTCGCTACCCAGGTCGCCGAGGTAGATCGCGAACCGCGCCTGCGACGTCCGCGAGGCGTACTTCAGGGCGTCGTCCAGCGCGACGAGCTGCATGATCGGAAACGGGTAGTGCACCGACAGCTCGCCGGGCTCGGTGACTCCTGAGACCCGCCCGCTGGTTGTGATCGCCGAGCCCCTGGGGAGCTCGGCCGGCTCGATCGTCGCAACATCACCACGTCCCACTGGCGCCACCTCCGACTGCGAATTCCGACTCTCCATGGCCCCCATGCCCGCCGTGCGCGTCACCGACAGCTTCGTCGGTGGCGGCCCAAAGGATCGGCGGATGAGTCCACGGCTCCGATAACTTGTAGGTCGCGGCGTGCGGTGATTTGCCCGACCAGATCAGGAAGGCCAGCACGGCCACCAGCAACAACGGGATTCCCAGGAGGAACAGGTGGATCTGCATCATGCTCACGACGCAAACCGTATCCCACCCAGGGGTTCGTTGGCTGTAATTCTTATGGCCGCTTTGCGCCAGAGTGTCCTGATGGGGCTTGCCCCATCCGTTCTTTTGGTGAGGATCCGGAATCAGTCCGGCTCATGACGTGAACAGGAGAACATCGATGCCGCAGTACGCAGCACTCACCTACACCAAGGACGTCGACTGGACGTCGCCCGAGTACGCCGACGACATGGCCGAGTACATGAAGTTCGGACAGGACCATGGCGACCGGATCCGCGGCGGCAACGCGCTGTACCCGACAAGCACGGCGACAACCGTCCGCGTCTCTGGCGCGCGGGGCGGGGACGTCGTCACCAGCGATGGCCCGTACGCCGAGACAAAGGAGGCGTTGACCGGTTTCTACGTCATCGAGGCCGCCGATCTGGACGAGGCACTGCGCATCGCCGCGGAAATCCCAGCCGCGTGGGACGGTGCCGTGGAAGTGCGTCCCGTCATCGAATTCGGCTGAGCCACATAGCAAACCGTGGTCGCTCGGTTGATCACTCCAGACCGGGCGCTGGCCTCGACCATCCGGACCGAGGGTGCCCGCATCTTGGCCACCCTCGTCCGGACCGTCGGGTCCTTGCAGGTCGCCGAAGATGCGGTACAGGAAGCGTCGGTACGCGCGCTACGAGACTGGCCGCGAAACGGTGTGCCTGAGCAACCGCGCGCCTGGTTAACCGTGACCGCGCGCCGGGCCGCTATCGACCTGCTGCGCCGAGAGGGCGTTAGAGCGCAGAAGGAGCGTGCCAGCGTGGAACTCGCGGCGCCAGACCCGCCGCCGGAGAGTGTGGTGGCGGACGATCAGCTGAGGCTGATCTTCACCTGCTGCCACCCCGCGCTTGGGCTGGAGGCCCAGGTGACCCTTGCGCTGCGCACGCTGTGCGGCCTGTCGCCGGCCCAGATCGCGGCGGTCTTGTTGAGCAGCGAAGCGGCGGTTTCCAAGCGACTGACCAGGACTCGGGCGAAGATCGCCCGCGCCTGCATCCCCTACCGCGTGCCCGCAGACGAGGAGCTACCAGCGCGCCTGGCGGCGGTGTGCGCGGTGCTGCACGCGTCCTACACGATCGCGCACAGCGCGGCCGGCGGTGAGCGGTTGATCGACGTCGACGGCGCCGGCGAGGCGCTGCGCCTGGCGCGGCTTGTGCACGAGTTGATGCCCGAGGAGCCGTCGCCGATGGCGGTGCTGGCGCTGATGCTGCTGACCGAATCCCGTCGCGCGGCGCGGCTGGACGCCGCCGGCAATCCGGTGCCGCTCCCCGACCAGGACCGCACTTTATGGGATCCGGCGGCGATCGAGGAGGCTTTGCGTCTGCTCGACGAGTCGCTGCGCCGCACCGGCAGCGTGGCGGATCCGTATCAGCTTCAGGCGGCGATCGCCGCCGAGCACGCCCGAGCCGCGTCGTATCAGGTCACCGACTGGCCGGAGATCGTCCGGCTTTACGACCTGTTGCTGTCGGTGCGGCCGAGCGCTCCGGCGGCTCTCGCCCGCGCGGTCGCCGTCGCCGAATCCGACGGGGCGGCAGCGGGACTTGCTGCGCTGGACGGGCTCGCACCCGATCAGCGGTGGCACGCTGTCCGCGGCGAACTGCTGGCCCGGGAGGGCAGGTACGCCGAGGCCGTTGCCGCGACCCGGTCATCACTCACCGATTCGGTCAGTGCACCGGAGAGACGACACCGGGAACGGCGCATGGCCGAATGGTCGGCCAAATGCGGTCAGACTATGCCGCGCCTTCACCCAGGTAGCGAGCCCACGCCGGGTCCAGGTCCTTGACCGTGGACAGCAGTCGCCAGTGCTGTCCGGTCGGCGGCAACGGCGCCCGGCGTAGTGCCCAGCCGAG
Organism: uncultured Actinomycetota bacterium; assembly: GCA_963840045.1. Classification (GTDB taxonomy): domain Bacteria; phylum Actinomycetota; class Actinomycetes; order Mycobacteriales; family Mycobacteriaceae; genus Mycobacterium. The sequence continues at coordinate 320,198 of CAWIXL010000005.1, forward strand.
TTCGGCGAGCAACCGGTCACCCTTGCGGTGGTTGCACGTCGAGCAGCACGCGACGCAGTTCTCCCAGGAGTGATCACCGCCGCGGCTGCGTGGCACCACGTGGTCGACGGTGTCGGCCTTGGCCCCGCAATAGGCACAGCAAAACCGGTCGCGGTGCATCAGTGCGGCACGGGTCATCGGGACCCGGGCACGGTAGGGAACCCGGACGAAGGACCGCAACTGGATCACCGACGGCACCACGATCGACGTGGTCGCGGAGTGGATGACCGGACCGGCCGGATCGTCGTGCACGACGTCGGCCTTACCGCAAATCACCATGACGATCGCGCGTCGCATCGGCAGCGCGGTCAGCGGCTCGTAGGTGGAGTTCAACAGCAGCACCCGCCGGCGGCTCCAGATCGATGCGGTGTCGTGGCGGTTGGGCGGATGGGTCTCGGCAACCCGTGGATGAATTTCAACACGATGCAGGCATGACGCGTGCCCGGGGGCGGTTAACCCTGCCGCGGCACCCGAACTGCGGTGGCTGCGGCGTCTCTTGCCATGCGCCATGGATCCTCCGCGGAATAGTCCACCATGAAACGGCGCGAATCGCACCCTTATCGCAGGTGCGTGCCGTGTCGAACGGGTGAATAACCGGCGGCGCCGTCCGGGGAGACCGCGGCGATACACCACAATGGAAGCGATGGATCAGTTGCAAGAGACTTTCTACGATGCTGTCGGCGGTGCCGAGACCTTCAATGCGATCGTTTCCCGCTTCTATGCGCAGGTCCCCGAGGACGAGGTGCTGCGGGAGGTGTATCCCCTGGACGACCTGGCGGGCGCCGAAGAACGATTGCGCATGTTCCTCGAGCAGTACTGGGGTGGTCCGCGAACATACTCCGACCAGCGCGGCCATCCCCGGCTGCGGATGCGGCACGTCCCATTCCGGATCTCCCCGATCGAGCGCGACGCGTGGCTGCGCTGCATGCAGACCGCCGTGGCCTCCATCGACTCGCAGACCCTCGATGACGCGCACCGCCGTGAGTTGCTCGATTACCTCGAGATGGCCGCGAACTCCCTCGTCAACTCCGGGTTCTGATGGCGGGCAACGACAGCTCTCTCGACGCGTGGTGGGCAGACGCAGTTTTCTACCAGGTGTATCCGCGGTCTTTCGCCGACTGCGACGGCGACGGTGTCGGCGACCTGGACGGCGTGACGGATCGGCTGGGGTATCTGGAACAGCTCGGTATCGACGCGATCTGGCTCAACCCCGTCACCGTGTCGCCGATGGCCGACCACGGCTACGACGTCGCGGATCCTCGTGACGTCGACCCGTTGTTCGGCGGGATGGCCGCGATCGAACGGCTGATCGCCGCAGCCCACGAGCGGGGCATCAAGATCACCATGGACGTGGTGCCTAATCACACCAGTTCGGCGCACCCGTGGTTTCAGGCGGCACTGGCCGCCGGTCCCGGCACGGTCGCCCGGGAGCGCTACATCTTTCGCGACGGACGCGGGCCCGACGGGTTGCTGCCGCCCAACAATTGGACCTCGGTGTTCGGCGGTGCCGGCCTGGACTCGGGTCGTCGAACCCGACGGCAATCCCGGCCAGTGGTACCTGCACCTATTCGACGCCGAACAGCCGGACCTGAACTGGGACAACCCCGAGGTCTTCGATGATTTCGAGAAGACGCTGCGGTTCTGGCTGGAGCGCGGCGTGGACGGCTTCCGCATCGACGTCGCGCATGGGATGGCCAAACCGCCCGGACTGCCGGACTCGCCGGAGGTCGGGGCCAAGGTGTTGCATCACACCGACGACGACCCGCGCTTCAACCACCCGAGTGTGCATGAGATCCACCGCGACATCCGCAGGGTGGTCGACGAGTATCCGGGGGCGGTGACCGTCGGCGAAGTGTGGGTTACCGACAACGCCCGCTGGGCCGAGTACCTGCGGCCCGACGAGCTGCATCTCGGCTTCAACTTCCGGCTCACGAAGATCGAGTTCGACGCGGCCGAGATCCACGACGCCATCCAGAATTCGCTGTTGGCCACCGCGATCGAAAACGCCATCCCGACTTGGACGCTGTCCAATCACGATGTGGGTAGGGAGGTGACTCGCTACGGTGGCGGCGAGATCGGGCTGCACCGGGCGCGGGCCATGGCGATGGTGATGCTCGCCCTACCGGGTTCGGTGTTCATCTACAACGGCGAGGAGCTCGGGCTGCCCGACGTGTTGGACCTGCCCGAGGAGGTGCTGCAGGATCCGACGTGGGAGCGTTCGGGGCATACCGAACGTGGGCGCGACAAGTGCCGGGTGCCGATTCCGTGGTCCGGCGATACTCCCCCGTTCGGGTTCTCCACGGGTGCCGACACGTGGCTGCCGATGCCCCGCGACTGGGCGGCGCTGACCGTCGAGAAGCAACGGGCAGATGCCGACTCGACTTTGTCGTTTTTTCAGCGGGCACTCGAATTACGCAGGCGCCGCGCCGAATTCGATGGGGACGACATCGATTGGCTGTCCGCGCCAAGTGCTGCGCTGATCTTCCGGCGGCACGGCGGGTTGGTGTGCGCGCTGAATGCCGGCGATCGCCCGATCACGTTGCCGCCGGGAGAACTCATGCTGTCCAGCGTGGCGCTACGGACGGCAAGCTGCCGCCGGACGCCGCGGCGTGGCTGGTTTAGCTGCTCTATATCTGATACGTGGCACCGCATAAGTGGACTGTGGTCGGAGCCGGACCCGCGGGAATCGCGGCCCTCAGGCGCGGTCGTCGGCCTCGATACTCGGGTCATAGCCGGGCAGGCCAAGCTCGTCGCGCAGCAGCTCGGCGGCGCGTTCGGCGAACATCGAGATGGTCAGGAACGGGTTCACCCCGATCGCGCGCGGGATCACCGACGCGTCACAGACATAGAGGCCGTCATAGGTGCCGCCGTCGGGCCGAAACACCCGCCCGGCGTGGTCCACGACACCGGCATCGACATTGTCGGCGGTGACGCACCCGCCCATCGGGTGCGCGGTGATCAAGTGCTTGCCGAGAAAGCGCTTGTCCCAACGTGGGTTCTTGATGTAGGTGCCGCCGATCGCCTCGACCGCGGGCTTAAGAATCGCGTCGACGTCGCGATAGATCGCCTCTGTGGGGGCCCCCGGCCAGTCAACCTTGACCGTGCCGTTCTTGCGCAGGATTAGCTCGCCGTCGGAGTTGTCGTGCACCATGATCAAGAATCCCAACGAATGGTTCATCGCTCCGTCGGTGTTGAACACGATGTCGCGGCGCCATCGATCGAGTTTGGCCGGCCTCAGGTCGCGGTAACTGGTTGCGGCCAGCCCCATCAGCCCGAAGCGGAAGCTGTCAATGAGCGCGCGGGGCAACGAAATATCCTCCACGGCAAATCGTTTGCGCAGGTCGGATTGGTCGGTGCCGAACCGCATGACGGCCGTGATGCTCGGCCCGCAGGCCAGCTCGGATCGCGGCGGCCCATCGGTGGTCGCCCAGGTCTGCGTATCGGTCTGCATGTCGGTGTTGTATGCGATGCCGAAGTTGTCGCCGTTGCCGCTGAAGTTCTTCCCCAGTCGCGTCGACAGTTTCAGCCCCGCCTGACGCGAGCGCATCAGGATCGCATTGCTGCCGAGTGTGCCCGCCGAGACCACCACGCGGCGGGCGGTGACGACGACCTCGTCGGGCCGGTCTCCTGCGGTGCGACGGGCGATCACCCGCCACCGGCCATCGGGCGCGGGCTCGATGCGTTGAGCTTCCACGCCCGGGAACAATTGCACGCCGAAGTGCGCGGCCATCGGCAGGTAGTTGGTCATCAGCGTGTTCTTCGAACCGGTGTTGTCGCCGGTGCCGTCGCCGCCATGGTTGGGGCAGCGTCGCCGCGGCACGCCATACTTGGTGACCCGATCCTCGGTGCTGACCGTGATGTCGAGGATCTGCAACTGGGCGCCGGCGTTTTTGGCGATCTGCGTGAACGCCTCGACCCTGCGCAGCGGCACGTTCTGCGCGTAGGGCACCGCGCCGAGCATGCGCCGCGCTCGGGCGAAGTATTCCTCGAGGCCGCCCAAGCCGTCCAAGCCGTCGCGCTGCTGCTCGACGAGCGCACGGAACTCCCGCGGCCACGACGCCAGGAATACTTCCCGATCGGGCACGACAGCCACGTTGAAGTTGATCAGCGAGGTACCGCCGAGGCCGCTCCCCTGGATCACGTCTATCGTCTTGAACCGCTGGATCTCGATGAGGCCCAACGGATTCGACGCCCCACGCAGTTGTGCGACCGCGGCTTTCTCCGTCTCCGGGAAGGTACCGGTGGGGTGCTCAGCACCACGTTCCAGCACCGCGATGGCCAATTTCCGTCCGTTGAAAGAGCCCCGCGCGTTCGCCACCCCCAGGCGCGCGGCGGTGATAGCCCCGCCGTAACCGGAGCCGAGGATCACAACGTCGTACTCGCTGCCCAGCGCATCCGCGGGGGCCGCCAGGGCCGAGGCTGTTTCCGCCATGACTGCAACCTAGACCGCGCCGGTCACCGCCGGGGTCTAGTTCATCGAGAAACGTTTACCTCACCGCAGCACCAGCGCCGGACTGCCGCGACGCCGGTACACCGAGCCGAATCGCGCGTCGATACGCAACCACGCCGGCATGATCCGCACCCGGATTATTTCGTCGGCGTCGATTGCATCCGGCGACTGTGGCAGGAAACCCATTGCGGTCAGCGCGAACACGCAGCGCATGGGTAGCCCCACGCTGACGTCGGCCGAGCTGACCCGAATCACCTCCTGGTCCAGCAGGGATACCGGCGGACCGTGGGAGCTGCTGTGCTCCTTGGCAAGTCGCGCGCCGCTGGCAGCCAGGTCGAGCATCACCCCGGCCGGTATGTCATCGAGGTGGGTAAAGCCGGTCGCCGGGGGCAACGCGCCCCGCCAGGCGGAATCCATCGCGAAGCCCGGGTCGACGTAGCCCGAGCTGTCCATCGCCGAAAGGCCGCGCGCCAAGCCGTCTGCGCCGACCGACAGATCCTCGGGCCGCACCTTGCCGGCTACCACCCGGCTGGCCAGCACGTCGAAACCCGTTGCTATCCATGCCGTCAGCAATCCGGCAGAGCGCGATCGGAGTCTGATGACCGCGGCATCGTCGAGCCGGATCGCATTGTCCACGAACGTTGCCAGATCCGCTCGGTGGGCCGCGTCACGCAACCACAGCCCGCGCTCGGTTAACCCTCGTGTTAGCGGAGCCACCGGATTAGGTACTCCCGATGGTGTGCCGACAAGCGCACCAGGCTCTGCTGCTCGATGTCGACTGCGGCTAGCTGTGATTCGGCGACAACAGCCGGTTTGGAATCCGGGTCCGCGCTGACCGACCGCACTTCGTAACCCAGCGTGAAATCCACCGCCCGCAGCCGCTTGACCCAAATCGGTCACCTGCAAAGGTGAGTCGATCAGCCGCAGCTGGTCCTTGTACGTGACCCGGACGTCGGCGATCAGCAGGCCGATCGACGTGATGTCGGCGCCAAACGGTTCTTTGAGAAACGGCACCCGCGCTTCTTCGAGGATCGTGACCATGGTCGCGTGGTTGACGTGCTGGTACATGTCGATGTCCGACCAGCGCACCGGCACGGCTGCGACGAATCCGTTACTCATCCAGAGGATCCCCGGCCGCTGGTCCGCGTCATGCGGCGGATCTGCCGCGCCGCCACCGATAGCGTCGCGAGATCTTTCTCACCACTGTGGTAGATCTCGTTGAGCGTCCGGCGCGCCCGCTCCACCCGAGAGGCGCTGGTGTGTTCCCATTCGGCGATCTTCTGTTCGCCGCTTTCGTCCGGCTCCCCGGCCGCGAGGACGTCGAAACACAGCGACCGCAGCGAGGCATAGATGTCGTCACGAATCGCCAAGCGCGCCAATGCATGCCAGCGGTCGTTTCGGGTCAGCTGAGACACCGCGGTCAGCAGGTCCGTCGGTGCCCAGCCGGTCCATCAGGGCGAAATAGGTGTCCGCGACCTCGGCGGCCTCGATTTCGGTGATGTCGGCGATGTCGATGATGTCGAGCAGGCTGTAGCGGTAGAGGCCGGCCGCGACCCGGTAGGCCAAGTCGTCGGGCGCTCCCTGCGCGGTGAATTCCGCGGCTTCCTTTTCGACGATGGCCTTGTCGTCACCGCGCAACCAGTTCGACATCTGCGGTGTGAGCGCCCTGACCTTCGCCGCGAACCGGTTGATCTCGGCACCGACGGCCAACGGCTGCGGGCGGTAGTTGAGCAGCCAGCGCCCGGTACGGTCGATCAGCCGACGGGTATCCAGCGTCAGCCGGTCCGACAGCGCGACCGGCAGGTTCGCCGCCATGATCCGCCGCCAGGAATGGCTTATACCGAAGATGGCGTCGGTGGCGACATAGGTCCGCACCGCATCGATCAGGGTGACTCCGACGTCCTCGGTGATCCGGAAGGCGTAGCTGATGCCGGCGGTGTCCACCAGATCGTTGATCAGCATGGTCGTGACGATTTCGCGGCGCAGTTGGTGCGAGCGGATTTCCGGGGTGAAACGGTCGCGCAGCGGCTTCGGGAAGTATCGCGGCAACCTGGACGCGAAGACATCCTGGTCCGGCAGCTCGGTGGCCAGCATTTCCTCTTTGAGCTCCAGCTTGACGTGCGCCATCAGCGTTGCGAGCTCAGGCGAGGTAAGCCCGAGGCCGACCTCGGTTCGCCGCTGGATCTCTTTCTCCGACGGCAGCGCCTCCAATTCGCGATTGAGGCCGCGCTCCACCAGGTGCCTGATCTGATCGGCGTGTACCGGCAGCAGGCTGGCGGCGTTGGCGCGGCTGGTACCCATCAAGTCGTTCTGGTCAACGTTGTCGGTGAGCACCAGCTGCCCGACCTCATCGGTCATCGACTCCAGCAGCCCGGAGCGCTCCTCGGGCTGAACCTTGCCCGCAGTGACCAGCGAGTCGATCAGGATCTTGATGTTGACCTCGTGGTCGGAACAGTCCACGCCGGCCGAGTTGTCCATCGCGTCGGTATTGACCCGGCCGCCGGCCAGGTCGAACTCGACCCGGCCCCGCGCCGTGACACCGAGATTGCCGCCTTCGCCGATCACCTTGGCGCGCACCTGATTTCCGTTGACCCGCACCGGATCGTTGGCGCGATCGCCGACATCGGCATCGGATTCGTTTTCCGCCTTGATGTAGGTGCCGATACCGCCGTTGAACAGCAGATCCACTGGCGCCTGCAGAATCGCGCGCATCAGGCTTGGCGGTGATATCTCGGTGATGTCACCCTCGATGCCGAGGGCGGCGCGGACCTGCTCACTGACCGGGATGGCCTTTTGCTCGCGGCTGTACACCCCGCCGCCTTCGCTGATCAGCGACTTGTCGTAGTCGTCCCAGCTGGACCGGGGCAGGTCGAACATCCGCTGGCGTTCGTCCCACGAGGACGCGGCGTCGGGGTCCGGGTCGAGGAAGATGTGCCGGTGGTCGAACGCTGCGATCAGCCTGATGTGCTTGCTGAGCAGCATGCCGTTGCCGAACACGTCCCCGCTCATGTCGCCGACGCCCACGACGGTGAAGTCCTCGGTCTGGGTGTCGACGCCGATCTCCCGGAAGTGTCGTTTGACCGCTTCCCAGGCACCCTTGGCCGTGATGCCCATGGCTTTGTGGTCATAGCCGACGGATCCGCCGGAGGCGAACGCGTCGCCCAGCCAGAACCCGTACGACTTAGCGACATCGTTGGCGATGTCGGAGAACGTGGCGGTGCCTTTGTCGGCGGCCACCACCAGGTAGGCGTCGTCACCGTCACGCCGTACCACCTCGGGCGGGGGGTAGACGTTTCTGGTCTTGTGGTCGACGTTGTCGGTCAAGTCGAGCAGCCCGGAGATGAACAGTTGATAGCACGCGACACCTTCGGCGCGGGTGGCGTCGCGGTCGGCGGCGGCGTTGCCGGTGGGCAGCGGCGGACGCTTGAGCACGAAGCCGCCCTTGGCGCCGACCGGCACGATGACGGCGTTCTTGACCGCCTGGGCCTTGACCAGGCCGAGGATTTCGGTGCGGAAGTCGTCGCGGCGGTCTGACCAGCGCAGGCCGCCACGGGCCACCGGGCCGAACCGCAGGTGCACGCCTTCGACGCGCAGCGAATACACGAAGATCTCGAACTTGGGCCGCGGCAGCGGGAGTTCGTCGACCAGCTGGGCGTTGAGTTTGAGCGACAACACATCGCGGCTGCGGGCTGAACCTTCGCGTGTCACAAAGTAATTGGTCCGCAACGTGGCCTGAACCAGCGATGCGAAGGCACGCAGGATGCGGTCGGTGTCCAGACTCACCAGCGCGTCGATGTCCGCGGCGACCGCGGCGGCGGCCGCTTGCGCATCGCGGCTCGACGGCGAGCTCGCCGACCTGGGGTCGAACAGCGCTTCGAACAGATTGACCAGTGATCGCGCGGTAGAGGCGTGCTCGTTGACCACCGATTCGATGTGGGACTGGCTGTACGGGAAGCCCGCCTGCCGCAGGTACTTCGCGTAGGCGCGCAGCAGCACGACCTGCTGCCAGCTCAGGCCCGCCCGCATCACCAGCTCGTTGAACCGGTCGATCTCGAGGCGGCCGTGCCAGATCGCGGTGACCGCGTCGGAGAATCGCTCCGCGGTCGCGTCACGTTCTTCCTCCGTCGTGGCAAGCGGGATGGTCGGATGTGGCGAGATCCTGAACTGATAGATCCACACCGGCAGCCCGTCGGGCCGGGTGACCGTGAACGGTCGCTCCTCGAGCACCACCACGCCCATGCTTTGCAGCATCGGCAGCAGCTGGCTCAACGAGGCGCTGCGTCCGCCCAAGAACCACGTCAGCCGGGCGACCCCATGCTCGTCGCGTTCGGAGAACACCAGCTTGACCGAATCGTCGGCCAGCTCGTTGATGAGGGCGATGTCTTCGGTGGCGGCGGCCGGGGTGACCACCTGCTTGTAGGCCTCGGAGAAGGCGGTTGAGTAGTGATCGGCGTCGGTGTGACTGATGGCGCCGGTCGCGGCGGCGCCGATCAGCCGGTCGGCCCAGGTGCGCGCGGCTTCGCTCAGCAAGCCCTGGATCCGGACCCGGTTGGCTTCGGAGACGTCGACCGATCCCGGCGCGGCATCTTCGGGCAGCCGGACCATGAAATGCATTAGGGCCCAGGGTGATTCGCTGACACGCGCGGTGAATTCCAGTCGCGTCCCACCGAACTCGCGGACCAGGATGTCTTCGATCGCCAGACGCACCGCCGTGGTGTAGCGATCGCGGGGCACATAGACCAGGCATGAGACGAAGAATTGGAGCCGGTCGGCGCGCAGGAACAGCAGCGCGCGTCGTTGGGATCCCAGATCCACCACCGCGGTGGCCATCGCAAAAAGCCGTTCGGCGCTCAGCGTGAAAAGCTCCGAGCGCGGCACGGTCTGGATGACGTCGAGCAGCAGCTGGCCGGGGTGGATGGGGTCGCTTTCGGCCATTGCGAGCGCCTCGCGAACCCGATCCGAGATCATCGGGATTTCCAGCACGTCGGCGTTCATGGCCGCGACGGTGAAGAGCCCGACGAAGCGATGCTCGATAACGCCGTCAGCCCCGTCGTTCAGGTTCTCGCGCAGCGCGATGGCATACGGGTAAGCGCCGTAGCGCAGGTAGCTGCCAACGGCGGCTTGAGCCAAGACCAGCAACTTGGACTCGTCGGTCAGCCGGGGACGGGTGCCGGAGCGGCCACGCAAGACGCCCAGGCCGGAATTCCCCTCGCCCAGGACCAGACCGTTTTGCACCCGGCAAGGCTGGTAGCCCAGCAGCAAGAAGTTTCCGTTGCCCAGCCACCGCAGCAGCGCCGCAACCTGCTCGCGGTCGGGCGCCGAATAGTGGCCGCCGTCATTGCTGTCGATCTTGGCGGCCACATCGCTGAGGGTGGCGATCAGCTTTGCGGCGTCGGCGGCGACCCGCTGGACGTCGGCCAAGACTTTGGGTAGCAGCCTTTCGACTTCGGCGAGGGCCTTGCGGTCGACCGAAGGCGACAGCTGGACATCTATCCAGGCCTCTCCTTCGTGTGCCGATTTGCCGTCGGTCTTCGGTTCAATGCGCAGCAACTGTCCCGTTGGGTCGCGATCGACCTCGAAGACGGGGGTCATCATTGCCGTGTAGGCGACCCCGAGCCGGTGCAACAGCACCGTGACGGAATCCATCAGCATGCCGCCGTGGTCGGTGACCACTTGGAGCGCGGGGCCAAACCCGGCGGGGTCGTCCGCCGGATGGACGCACACGCAGCTTTCACCGGCTGGACGGGACTCGCCGAGCCGGTAGTGCTCGGCGAGCATCGCCGGCGTCACCAGCGCGGCGGGGACGGTCTTCTGGTCCGGCGCGGTAGGTGAGTCGTCGTCGGCCGGTCCCCGATAGCTCTCGGTGTACGCCTTCGAGACCCAGTCAGGAATGTCCCCGCTCTGCGTGAACGCGGTCCAAGCCATTTCCTCGTGCCTAGCCCCGGGATCGATCGCCATGCCGATTGCTCCCAACTCGCGACGGATGCCACCGTATTAAATTGGCCCCACACAGCCGTACGGACCGCATGGTCGCGGGCGTCGGCAGAGCTGACACTAGTCCCGCGTCAGCTTGCGGTGGGTCACTCGGTGCGGCCTGGCGGCTTCGGCGCCAAGTCGTTCCACCTTGTTCTCTTCATATGCGCCGAAGTTGCCCTCGAACCAGAACCACTTGGCCTCGTTGTCGTCGTCACCTTCCCAGGACAGGATGTGCGTGCACGTCCGGTCCAGGAACCAGCGGTCGTGCGAGATCACCACCGCGCAGCCGGGAAAGTTCACCAGGGCGTTTTCCAGCGAGCCCAGCGTCTCGACGTCCAGGTCGTTGGTCGGTTCGTCCAGCAGGATGAGGTTGCCGCCCTGCTTGAGCGTCAGTGCGAGGTTCAGCCTGTTGCGCTCGCCCCCGGACAGCACGCCGGCCGGCTTCTGCTGATCGGGCCCCTTGAATCCGAATGCCGACACGTAGGCGCGCGACGGCACTTCGACGCGACCGACCTCGATGTAGTCCAGCCCGTCGGAGACGGTTTCCCACACGGTCTTCTTCGGATCGATACCCCCGCGAGCCTGGTCCACGTAGCTCAGCTTGACGGTCTCGCCCACCTTGACCGTGCCGCTGTCCGGCTGCTCGAGCCCGACGATCGTTTTGAACAGTGTCGTCTTGCCGACGCCGTTCGGGCCGATGACGCCGACGATGCCGTTACGCGGCAGGGTGAAGGACAGGTCCTTGATCAGCGTGCGCCCCTCGTAGCCCTTGTCGAGGTGCTCGACCTCGACGACCACGTTGCCCAGTCGTGGACCGACCGGGATCTGAATCTCCTCGAAATCGAGTTTGCGGGTCTTCTCCGCCTCGGCGGCCATCTCCTCGTAACGCTGCAGCCGCGCTTTGCTTTTGGCTTGACGTGCTTTGGCCCCGGACCGGACCCAGGCGAGCTCCTCGGTCAACCGCTTGTGCAGCTTGACGTCCTTGCGACCCTGCACCGAAAGCCGCTCGGCCTTCTTCTCGAGGTACGTCGAATAGTTGCCCTCGTAGGGGTATGCGCGGCCGCGGTCGAGTTCCAGGATCCACTCCGCGACGTTGTCCAGGAAATAGCGGTCGTGCGTGACCGCCAAAATCGCGCCGGCATAACTGGCGAGATGCTGCTCGAGCCACTGCACACTTTCGGCGTCGAGGTGGTTGGTCGGCTCATCGAGGAGCAGCAGGTCGGGCTTCGACAACAGCAACTTGCACAACGCCACCCGGCGGCGCTCACCGCCGGACAGGTTGGTCACCGGCTCATCCGGTGGCGGGCAGCGTAGCGCGTCCATGGCCTGCTCCAGCTGCGAGTCGAGATCCCACGCGTCGGCGTGGTCCAGGTCCTCTTGCAACCGGCCCATCTCTTCCATCAACTCGTCGGAGTAGTCGGTGGCCATCAGCTCGGCGACCTCGTTGAAGCGGTCCAGCTTGACCTTGATTTCGCCCAGACCCTCCTCCACGTTGCCGCGAACGGTCTTTTCCTCGTTGAGCGGCGGCTCCTGCAGCAGAATGCCGACGGAAGCACCGGTGGCCAGGAACGCGTCGCCGTTGTTCGGCTTGTCCAGACCGGCCATGATCCGCAGGACGCTGGACTTGCCGGCCCCGTTCGGGCCGACGACCCCGATCTTGGCGCCCGGAAAGAAGCTCAACGTGACGTCGTCCAGGATCACCTTGTCGCCGTGCGCCTTGCGGACCTTCTTCATCGTGTAGATGAACTCAGCCATGCCGCCGTTATGCCTTTCTGATCTTTAAGAATTACCCCGCGGACCATCCTAGGCACCGCCCTGCCGGTAGCCCGGGGTCTCCCCCGCGAGCGGATGGTGGAAACCCCACTCGCGGGGGAACGCGGGCTAGGCCGACAGCGGCAGCCCATCGTGGCCGGCGATGGTGTCGCCAGACTCGACGGTGTCGTCCCCGGCCGAGACCGGCTCGGCTGCTGCGGGGACCGCCGGGTCGCGGTCTGCGCCTTGGTCCGCGGCGGGTCCGGTGTAACCGGGCTTCAGGATTTGTACGAACGCCCGCGACAGATCCGGCCCAACCGCGGTCGCCCGCATCTCCAGCGACGAGCGGCGATTGCCGTCGCGGTCCTCATATTCGCTGGTGTGCACGTGTCCCACCGCGATCACCGGCGCGCCCTTACCCAATGCGGCGCCCACGCCGGTAACCAACTTGCCCCAACAGTTGACGGTGATGAACAGCGAATTTCCCGGCTCCCAGCCGCCGTCGCCGGTGCGGCGGCGCGAATTGCTGGCCACTCGGAACTTGATGACCTCCTTGTCGCCGACCTTGCGGCGTTGCGGGTCGTTGACGATGTGACCGACCACGGTAAGCGGCGTTTCGAACACTGACTCATTCCTTTCGTTGCTTGGGCGGTGACTTCGGCTGATCTGAGTGACGCCCGGGCAATCCGGGGACGCCTCACCGCCCGTTCCGGCTGCCATTGAGCCCGCCGACGCCGACAACGTTGCGGGCAAAGCCGGTCCGAAACTCCCCCGCAGCGGCCGCCCTGTGGATGCAACCGTGACTGTGGATCAATCCGCCGGTTGGCGCGATCGCGGTGGAACGTCGCGGCGCGCCAGCTCAGCGAACATCGCGTTGTGGGCGGCCAGCTCGGCGTCATCGTCGCGGTCAGCGGCCCGGTCCAACCGTCGGGCGGTTCGCTTGTCGCTGCGCGCCCACTGCACCAGCAACGCCAGCATCACGATCACCAGGGGCAGTTCCCCTGCCGCCCAGGCGATTCCACCGCCCAACCGTTGATCACCCAGCAGATCGGTGTGCCAGCTCAGACCCAGCGATCGGTAGTAGGCGGCGCCGAGCACGGTCCGGGTGCTCATCAGCTCCACGCCGAAGAAGGCGTGCAGGGGCAGCGAGGCGAACACCACCCCCAGTTTGGCCAGATGGCGGGATCGGTCGTGGTGTGGGGTCCACGCCGATCACGATCCAGTAGTACAGGTAGCCGCTGAGCAAAAAGTGCACATTCATCGCCAGGTGCCCGGTGTGACTGCCCACTGCGTTGTCGAAGATGCTGCCGAAGTACAGCCCGTAGAACCCTGCGACGAACAGCACGGTGGCGACCACCGGGTTGGTCAGGATCCGCGCGAACCGGCTGTGCAGTGCGGCCAACAGCCATTCCCGCATGCCCGGCGGGTCTTGTTGACCGGACGAGCGGCCGGCGGCGGGCAGCGCCCGCAGCGCCAGGCTGACCGGGCCGCCCAGCACCAGCAGAATCGGGGTCAGCATCGACAGGCCCATGTGGGCCACCATGTGCATGCTGAACATCGCCGGCATGTAGCGGCCCACCCCTGACGACGTGACAAACAGCAGCGCCAGGCAGCCCAGCAGCCAAGCCGCGGTGCGACCTCGGGGCCAGCTGTCGCCGCGGCGACGTAGCCGCAGCACCGCCGCCACATACAGCGCCGCCAAAACGATTGCCGCGGTACCGAAAATCAGGTCGAAACGCCATTCGAACAGTATCCGCGCCAGGGTGGGCGGCCCGTCGAAGTCGTAGCCGATCTCGGCTTCGGGAATCGAGGGGATCCGGATCGGCGGTGGTGGTGGCGGCGTGCGACTCAGCCCGACCGCAATACCGAAAGTGAGGCCGAAAATTGCCGCCTCGATCAGCGCCAGCCGGATCAGCGGACGGCGCGAGTTGGGATCCTGTTGCAGCGCAACGACTCCGCGACGCCGCTGGCGCCAGCCGACGATCCCCAGCGCGCACAGCGCGACGGCCTTGGCGACCACCAGCCGTCCGTAGCCGGTGGTCAGCAGATCCGACGGCAGCACCCGCACCAGGGCGTTGACGACGCCGCTGAGGGCCATCGCGACCCAGCACCAGACGGCGATCGCGGAGAAGCGCCGTGCCGCCAGATCGGTGTGGTCACCGCCGCGCAGTGCGTGGCTCAGCAGAGCCAACAGCCCACCGGCCCAGACGCTGGCGGCGACGAGGTGGATCAGCAGACTGTTGGTGGCCAGGTCATGCGATCCGCCGGCCGATGAGTGACCGGTCAGCCCCAGCGGCATCAGCGTCACCAACGACCCGACGAGCAGCAACGGGCTCCACGACCAGCGCAGCACCGCCAGGCTCGCCAGCGTGACGGCCGCGGCCAGGACGGCGGTCCAACGCCACGCGGAGGCGGTGTTGACCAGCCCGGCCAGCGACCACAGCGTCACCGGGTTGAGGTGATCGACCAGTCGTTGACCGGACACGTCGGAAATGGTCAGCGGGATCAGTAGCGCGGCACACACCGCCCAGATGCCCGACGCCACCGTCCCCACCCGAAGGGCCCGATATCCCCCGACGTCGAGTACTCCGCTGCGCTGAGGCGGCACCAAAAACGCCGCGCACAGAAACGACCCGACGGCCACCACCGCGGCGATCTCCCCGGCCGCCCGGACGAATGGCAGCCCCAGCGTGGTCACTGGGCCGGGATTGGGCAAACCGGTGGCTGTTAGTGCGTCCGCCAGCGACAACGCCCCGACTCCGGCGGCCGTGCAACCTGCAAGCAGGGCCACGCCGCTGAGCACCGGCCAGACCAGTGTGCGCGACTTGCCCACTGGACGAACACCCGTCATCCAGCTTGGCTCTCTGGCTTGTCCAGGGCGCGCCCCTGGCGAGCCTTGAACTCGCGAGCGACGAACTGATTGCGCGCGATCCTTTCGACATAGTCGAAATCTCGCAGAATGTTCCGCAATTCCCGGCGGAAGGCGATCCGGCGTTCGGCGAGGTCGGATGCGGGAGCAAGCAGCTTCTGATCGGCCACCACCTGGCGTGCCGTGGCGAACAGCAGCGTCGATACCGGTTCGCTACTGCGGACTCGGCCCTGGGCCACGTATTGACGACCAACCCCGAGCGCCAAGTCGGTGAGGTCCTTCTGAATGATGTCCGCCGGAGCATCGCGCAGCACGTCGGCGACAATCTCATACGCTTCGAAGAACACCCGCAGCATCGCATCCGACATCAACGGCCGCTTGGCGAATAACATCGCGTCGATCTCGTCGCCGCCGGCGGAGACGTGGGCCTCCCAATCTTGGTGCCACGCCATCTCTTCGGCGATGTTGGCGCGGAACGCCGCCGAATCGGCAAAGTAGAAATCGAATTTCAGCAGGTCGCGCAACCGCATCGCCTGGGCCCAGAAAGCCTCCATCCGGTCGCCTTCGGCATGGTGGGCGTGCGCGAGTGCGAGTTCGACGATCGAGGTCTCCAGGAAGGCGTGGATCACCGAGTTCCGGTAGAACGCCGCGGCGTGTTCGTCGTCCGGCGCGATGTACCAGACCGGTTCGCGCCCGCTGTCGACACGGGTGACCGGATGCCCGTTGGACAGGGCGTCGACCGCCGCGCGCACACCTTCGCGTGAGCGCAGCCGTAATGCGCTTGTGGACATGGGCGTGTGCTTGCGTTCGAGGTAGTCGAGCGAGTCCTGCAGGGTGTGGTGCAACTGGTCGAGCGTCAACGCCGTCCCGCGGGTGGTGAGCAGCAGCGCCGACACCAGACCCGTCGCGGTGATCGGTGTCGCCTGCAGAATCCGCCAGGCGACTTCGAATGACATCTTCTGCATCGCAAGCCGTTTGGCGGCCTGATCCGTGCGCCAGCGGACCATTCGGCGGGCCGAGGTACTGCCGCATCGAGACCGCTTCGGGGAAGCGGACGTAGATCTTGCCGTAGTTGCGCTCACCCTGTGCCTTGATGAAGTTATAGAGCCAGCTGAAGCCCTCGGGCGTCTTCTCGGCGCCCTGCGCGTAGGCGGCGTATTCGGCGATCTCATGCAGCTGGTCGAAGCAGATCGAAACCCCTTGCAGCAGGATGTCGTCGCTGCGGCCATCCAGATAGGCGTCTGCGACATAGCTCATCAGACCGAGCTTGGGCGGCAACATCTTTCCGGTGCGTGACCGGGTGCCCTCGATGGACCAACTCAGGTTGAACCGCTTCTGGACCAGGTAGCCCACGTACTCCTTGAGCACGTACTTGTACAGCGGGTTGTCGCCGATGTTGCGGCGGATGAAGATCGTCCCCGAGCGCCGCATCAGCGGTCCCATGACGCCGAACGACAGGTTGATGCCACCGAACATGTGCACCGGGGGTAATCGGTTGTCCTGCATAGCCACCGGGACCACCGCGCCGTCGATGTAGGACCGGTGCGAAAACAGCAGGACCGCCGGATGGGCCTCCAGCGCCGCGCGCATGGCCGCGACCTGGTACTCGTCGTAGTCGAATTCAGGATCAAAGCCACGGCTGAGCAGCCTGCCCAGGACGGATATCACGTCTACCGACGCCTGGCTCCATCCAGTCGCGAGCTCGTCGAGCATCTTGCCGGCTTCCTCGACGGTGGCGCCCGGGATCCGTTCGAGTCCGGCACGAAATCGCGCGGACGCCAACATCTCTGGCTTCACCAACCGAGGCGACTTGTATTGCGGTCCGAGGATTCGGTATTCGGCGCGGGCCAATGCCAGGATCGCTCGGCGGGCGACGAACTGCGCGAAATCGCGCGTGTTCTCGCCGACCGTGGTGTCGCGCCACTGCTGTCGCAGTTCAGAGATCTTGGCCGACTCTCCGGTCATCACCAGCGCGCGCCGCGGGTCGGTGCGCAGGATGCGCCGCTGCTGACGTTGGTTGGGGTGGTAGGGATCCCGGCCGGGAAGCAGCCCGGCGACCTTGTCTACCTTGCTGCGATCCACCGGAGGAAGCCAGAACACCTGCACCGGCACGACCGAGCGGTCACTCGGCCTGATTCGAGCTGCTCAACAAGCGCTGTCAGCGCCGCCGGTGCCGCATTACGCGGCGGCAGCTTCAACACGTCGAACGTGGCCTCTGGATTGCGGGCCCGCTGCCGGCCAAGCCAATCCATGACCAGTTGCATCTCGACTGGAGTCTGCATGGACGCCAGCACCAGCGTGTCTTCAGCGGTAAGGACCGCGCCGGTGTCCGCGGCCGGTTTGGTCACGGCCGTCCTCGGGGCCGGGGTCGCGGCGATTCGGCGCTGGCGGCTTGGTCCGTATCGGGCTGTTCCGCGTTGGGCGGCTTCTTCGCGATGGTCTTCTTCGGCTGCGTCTTCTTCGCGGCGCCGGTGACAGTCTTAGCCGCCGCCTTTTTCGGCTGCGCCTTTTTCACTGCGGCCTTGCGGGGTGCAGACGCGGCCTTCGCTTTGGGCGCGGCTTTTTTGACCTTTTTGTATAGACCGACCTCGGGGAGTCCATCAACGGGCCAGTCAGCCAGCGTGTCCAGATACAGCTGACGCACCTCGGCGATACGGTCCGGCAGCGTCTCGAGGGTCCAGTCCTCGACCGGGATCGGGGGAAACACCGCGACATCGACCGTACCTGGGTTCATCGTGGTGGAGTTTCGCGAAGCGATGATCTCCGCATTGCGAATCACGATGGGAACGATAGGAATTCCCACCGCCATCGCCATGCGGAAGGGCCCCTTCTTGAACGGCCCGACTTCAGTCGTGTCCATCCGGGTGCCCTCGGGGGCGATCACGATCGACAGGCCGTTCCTGGCGCGCTCCTCGACGGTGTGCAGCATCTCCACCGCGGCGGCCGGATCGTCTCGGTCGATGAACACGCCATCCAACAACTTGCCCATCGTGCCCATGATCGGGTCGTTCAACAGCTCCTTCTTGCCCACGGCAACCCAGTTGTCTTTTACCAGTGCACCGCTGATGATCGGGTCAACCTGGTTGCGGTGGTTGAAGATAAAGACGGCCGGCCGCTGCGCGGTCAGATTCTCTTCCCCGATGACGTTCAGGTGCACTCCGCTGATCGCGAGCAGCGACTGGGAGAAGTTGGAGGTAAAGAAGTTCACCCCGCGCCGCCGATTGCGGGTAAGCACGCCGAGGCCGACGGCGCCGGCCGCCACCGGGAACATCGAACTGAAGCCGACCAGTGTGCGCAGCTGCCGTTGGATGCCCAAGCCGCCACGGCTGCTGAATTTCAGGATCGGCCAGCCACGGCGCTTGGCGACCGCGGCCATCTTGCCCTCGGGGTTGGTCGGCCGTGGGTTGCCGACCAGGTACATCAACGCGACGTCCTCGTCACCGTCGGCGTAGAAGTAGCTGTCCTTGAGGTCGATGTCGTGCTCGGCCGCAAACCGTTGTACCGCAGCGGCTTTGCCGGGCCCCCACAAGATCGGTTTCAGCACGCCGCCGGTGAGCATGCCGTCTTCATTGGTCTCGAACGTGTTGGTGAGCAAGTTGTTGATGCCCAGAAAACGCGCGACCGGATTCACTTGTATGGTCAGCGCCGATGAGCTGAGCACCACGGTGTGGCCGCGAGCCACGTGAGCCCGGACCAGCTCACGCATTTCCGGGTAGATCCGCGACTCGATCCGCTGGGCGAACAGCCGCTCGCCGATCTCCTCCAAGTCGTCTATCAGTCGCCCGGCCAGCGCCATGGACGCCTTACCGATGAGGTCTTCGAACTCGATGCGCCCCAGCGTGTGGTTCAGGCCGGCCTGAACCATGCCGAGCAGCTCGCCCACACCCATATCGCGGCGCCGCAGCCGCTCCTGGGTGAGGATGACGGCCGTGAAGCCCGCGACCAATGTCCCATCCAGATCGAAGAACGCGCCGACCTTGGGGCCGGCAGGACTGGCCATGATCTCGGCGACCGAGCCGGGCAGCCGCAGATCCTTATCGGGTTTGCGGGTCTGCGCGTCGTGCTCTTTGGAGGTGCTCATGAGCCGGATACCGATCGCGATGCCGAACCGGCGGGCTCGGCAGTGAACGACGCCGGCACCGCGCGAGGTGCGTCTTCACCAGCCAGCGCGAGGATCTCGTCGAAACCGTCCAGCAGACATTGGGCGAACAACGCCTCGTTTTTGACCGACGCCCTGTCGTAGCGCACGGTGATGGTGCACCAGCCGCCCCGGGAAATCAGCACCACCATCATCGCCACGCCGGGCAGCGGTCCAATACCGTACTGCCGCAATATCTTTGCACCGGCGATGAAGGTGTCTCCGGGATAGACCGGGACATTGCTGGCTTGCACATCGGAGCCGACCACCGAACCGGTGATCCCCTCGAGCACCGCGGTCGGCAAAATGCTGAGCACCGGCGCGATGGAACCGATGATGTTCATGGCCGGTTCGTCGCGACGCTGGGTCATCTGGGCCCGGATCTTTTTCATCCGGGCCACCGGGTCGACCGTACCCACCGGGGCCGCCAGGTTGACGCCGGTGAATTGATTGCCGCCGGCCGCGTCGTCTTCGGCCCGCAGGTTTACCGGGACCGCCATCGGCAGCGTGCTGATCGGCACTCCCAGGGCCTCGTGGTAGCGCCGCAGGGCACCGCACAGACCGGCCAGATAGGCATCATTGATCGATCCGCCGCCGGCCTTTGCGGCCTTGTGCAGGTCGGAGAGCGGTATGTCGATCGCTTCGGTGCGAGTGGCCAGGCTGCGCCGGCGCAGCAGCGGCGAGGGCTCGGCGGCGCGGTTCATCACCCGCACACCCGAGGCGGCGTAGCCGACCAGACCCGACACCGTGGACATCGGCTCCAAAATCGCGCGACCGGCCACCGACACCGCCCCGGTCACCGCACCCAGGACGCCGCCGATTATGGCGGCGGGCAGATGGTTGATGCCCTGCCGCATAAGGTCGTTGGGCGTCAGATCCTGCGGAATGGGTTGCGGGGGCGTCGGTCTGGGCGGCGGGTCGCGCTCCAGGTCATAGATTTGCGAGAACATCTCGACCGAGCCGACGCCGTCGGTGACCGCGTGGCTGACGTGCAGCAGCGTCGCAGCCTTGCCGTCGGCCAGACCCTCGACCAGCGTCGCCGTCCACAGCGGGCGGGATATGTCCAACGGCGACTGCAGGATCACTTCGGCGAGGTCGAACACGTCGCGCAGGGTGCCGGGTTCGGACACGCGGACCCGGCGCACATGGAAATCCAGGTTGAAGTCGGGGTCCACCACCCAGCGCGGTGACGCCGTCGGCAGCGTTGGCACCACGACCTTCTGCCGCAACCGCAGCACGCGTCGGGAGGCATTTTCGAACCGGGTCCGGAACCGGTCCCAGTCCGGCGTGGTGTCGAGCAGCTCCAGCGCCATGATGCCCGAACGGGTCCGCGGATTCGCCTCGCCGCGGTGCAAGCAGATAGTCGACCGGTCCCAGCTGGTCGGACAATTTCGCGACCCCGGCCGACTCAGGGGCCGATTCAGCCATGTTCACGACCCCACACTCGCCGCCGGTCCCAATCCCCACCGGTAATGCGACGCGCCAACCCTGTCACCGCTGATCAAGCCTCCTGCTTTCAGCCCCGCCCAACCCGAATGCCAACACAACGCTAGTCCGGTTGACGCGCTGGTGAAAGCGAGCGCGGATGAGGAGCAACTCGTCGCGAACGGGCGCCCGGAGGCCGGGCCGGCGAAACGCGGTTCAGCTGGCGGACGTTGCTGCCAGCGGCAGCGAATCCAACGCTGAGCTTGCACGACGTCCGTAAACGACGCCCAGGAAGTCCGCGACGGCATTGGCGGCCAGCCGCGATCGGACCGTCGGCGTGATGTCGAAAGCGTGGCTGGCGTTGGCGAGCTCGGCATAGGCCACTGTGGCGGCGCCGGCGGCGCGCAGCGCCGCGCAGAAGGCGCGGGCCTGGCCGGCGGGAACCAGTTCGTCTTTCTCGCCATGCAGCACGAAGAACGGCGGCGCTTCGGCGTGCACGTACGAAATCGGTGAAGCCGCGGTGAATCGCTCGGGCTCGTCGGCGTAGCGGGCTTTGCATCACGAACTGCTCGAGGAACGGCAGCATTATTTCGTGCATGTTTTCGGTGTCGGTGAAGTCGTAGACGCCGTAGTACGGCGCCACCGCCTGAACGGTGGTGTCGGCGTCTTCGAAGTCGGGCTGAAACGCCGGGTCGTTGGCGCTGAGCGCGGCCAGGGAAGCCAGGTGCCCGCCCGCGGAGCCACCGGTGATGGCGACGAAGTCGGGGTCGCCGCCGTAGTCGGCGATGTTCTCGCGGACCCAGGCGATGGCCCTCTTCACGTCGATGAGGTGCGCCGGAAATGCGCAGCGCGGGCTCTTGCTGTAGTTGATCGATACGCAGATCCAGCCCAGTTCCACCATCCGGCTCATCAACGTGTATGCCTGCGGGCGTTTGCCGTTGACGGCCCATGCTCCGCCGGGGACCTGGATCAGCACCGGCGCGCGGCGGCCGGGCGCCAGGTCGTCACGGCGCCAGATGTCGAGCAGGTTCTCGCGGCCACAGCGGACCGTAGGGGATGTCGGAGGTGTGCGCCGCATAGCGGCGGTGCGGCCCAGGTTATCGGCAATAGGCCGGCGCGGCGCGCAGGGGCGGACGGATCGCTGGTCGGATGACACACCAGCTCGGGGAAGTCCGGCCCGAAGGATCCCTCGAGCGCGGCGGTCAGGGCTTGTCCGCTCGCTGCGCGGCCCACGTCGCGCCAACTCGGCCTATCGACGGCGGCGTTAGCCCGGGACAGCGCATGCCCGGTGACGACGTGCGGGGGGAATTCGGTGGACAGCCAGTCGGCCACCCAGCCCACCGCAAACGGCGACCCGCGCAACAACACAGCGCTGGCCCGGAATGTATCTCTGGCGTCGGCCGCCAGCTGTGCTCCTTGCCGCAGCGCCTGGGCACCAGCCCGTGAGCACCGCGAAGTCACGTTCATGACCATGGTCAACGCCACCCCTCGACGTCAGGCACACGCTTCGTTGCGGTTAACGGCTGGTTGCCAGCCGGTTCTGTACGTGTGTCGAGAGTCACACCATAACGGATATTTACGGCGGCGGAAGAGTTTTCGCGCGCGTTGCGCCTAGGGAATCGATCAAGGGCCCCCGTTAGATAGACTGACCTGCGCATTGCCTCCGTAGCTCAGGTGGATAGAGCAAGGGCCTTCTAATCCCTAGGTCGCACGTTCGAGTCGTGCCGGGGGCACAGCTCAGAGGGTGTTTTCGGTCCCGCTGAAAATGCGAGTCATCGTTTATTCATCGTTTATGTCCGTCACGGCGCGATCCAGCAGGTCAGCGACCTGGGTGTGGACGCGTCCGCGGGACATGTACCGGTCTTGGGTCATGGACACCTTGGCGTGTCCGAGATGGTCGGCGCCGATCCGTGCCGAGAGCCCCGCGTCGTCGATGAGCGTTGCCACGGTCTTGCGGAAGCTGTGCGAGCTGATGTCCGGCATGCCCAACTCGTCCCGGACTTTTGCGCCACGCCCGTGTCGAAGTTGTCGGGGTCGCGCAGTGTGGCGTTGGTCGACGGGAAGATGACCTGCTGTTCGCCGAGGTACGGGCAGGTTGCGACGCTCGGAGAGCATAGTGACGGCGAACGACGGCAGCGGGACATCCGCCGCCCGGCGGCGTCTTGGTCTCGTCGATGCGCGTCAGACCAACCCACGCTGGCGCACCAGCTTGCCGGTCACCGCGATGGTGCCCGCGTCGGCGTCAAAGTCGC
>CAWIXL010000006.1:0-155011 GCA_963840045.1 uncultured Actinomycetota bacterium
GGCTGCCTAGGGACTCATAATCCGTTGGTCGCGGGTTCGAGCCCCGCCCGCCCCACCAAAAGCGCCAGGTAGAGGCGATATTTGCTGGCGGTCGCCGCGCCGGGAGCCCCGATTTACCGCCGTTTACCGGCAGGGGGAGACCGATGTAGCCACTGGGCAGTCGCAGCGCAAGCATGTGGACGGGGCCATTAGGACGGCCATGCCCCGACAACACATTCACAGCGCACGGACCGAGACCTTTGGTCGGCTGCGCCCCCAGGTGGCCGCAGAGCTCACCACGACGTTCGCGAGCAGCTACATCCGAGAGGTTTCACTTGCCGGCATGCTCAGGCCCGACGCGTTCAACGAATACGTCAAGCGAGCGACCGGAGAGCACGCCGTCGCGTAGACGCACGGCGTTTGTGGAGCGAGTGACGGGATTCGAACCCGTGTGTACGGCTTTGCAGGCCGCTGCCTAGCCGCTCAGCCACACCCGCACGAACCGCTACCTTGCCAGTGCAGGCCGCTGCAGCCCAGTGTTTTTCTCGTCCCGATCATTTCGGTATAGCGGCGCTGTGGCAGCGACAGTAAGGTCGCAAAAATGGCCCGCGGTCGTCTCGCTGATCCGGATTGTTGTCTCAGAACCGACCCTCGGGCGGACCCGCGAATGGTCGAAGCTCTTGCACAGGTGGGTCTCGACAGCAATGCGCCGACGGTGCCGCTGACAATCGATGCGCCGCTCGAGGAGCGGCTCGCGTATGCCGCGATGTGCGAGGAGGGGATGGGCGCCGTCCTCGGTCTCTTCGCGGCGGGCATTCCGGACGCGAACGGTGTGACGACTACGACCACAACGATCACCGGCGAAGACGGAAACGACATCACGCTGTACGTCAGCCGCCCCGATGTTGATGGTCCGTTGCCGGCCGTTGTGCATCTGCACGGTGGCGGCATGGCCATCGCCAGCGCCGCCGATGCCACGTACGCGCGATTGCGCGAGCACTTGGCGGGCACCGGTCTTGTCGTCGTCGGCGTTGAGTTCCGTAATTCCGGAGGAAAGCTCGGTCCGCACCCGTTTCCCGCCGGATTGAACGACTGCGCGGCCGGCGTTCGTTGGGTTGCAGCGAATCGCGCAGAACTTGGCGTCAGCCATCTGATCGTTGCCGGCGAGTCCGGTGGCGGCAATCTCACTCTGACCGTGGGGCACAAAGCGAAACGCGAAGGGTGGCTGGACGAAATCGCGGGCTTCTACGCGCAGTGCCCGTACATCTCAAACCGGTGGCACGAAGCTCCCGATGAGTTGCCGTCACTGCGCGAATGCGACGGCTACTTCATCAGCCTTCAGCAGGCGGAACTACTGGGTTCGATCTATGACCCCGAAAATCAGAACTCGAACGATCCCACCTGTTTTGCCGGCGTCGCGACCGACGAGGACCTGAATGGCTTACCGCCGCATGTGATCTCGGTGAACGAACTCGACCCGATGCGCGACGAAGGGCTGGATTACTACCGCCGTCTGGTGCGTGCGGGTGTACCCACTGTGGGCAGGTTGGTCGCGGGCACCTGTCATGGCGGCGATCTGATGCTCGCAGGCGCGATGCCCGATGTTTTCGCGGCCAGCGTGCGCGATCTCAGCGG
Source organism: uncultured Actinomycetota bacterium (assembly GCA_963840045.1). Classification (GTDB taxonomy): domain Bacteria; phylum Actinomycetota; class Actinomycetes; order Mycobacteriales; family Mycobacteriaceae; genus Mycobacterium. The sequence continues at coordinate 1,615 of CAWIXL010000006.1, forward strand.
CTTCGCGAAGAGCCTCGGTTAGTCCGTTCACGGGATCTCGTCGAAATCACGGCGCGGCGCCGGTGACTTCGGCGGCGAACGCGACCAGTTTTTTGTCCAGTTTGCGTGCCGCGGCGTCGAGGTCGGCGTTGCCGAATCGGCTCATCAGGGTCGATGGCAAGTCGTAACTCAGTCTGGCTTCGCCGTTATCGGCTTCATAGATGAGCAGCTGCAGCAGTACGCCGGGCGCCGGGCGGAGCGAGTCGAACCGCTCCAGCCTTCAACGTGTTTCGTCATCCTCGAGAAGGCTACGCGTGAAGACCGCTGGCAGTCAGCACATTTAACTCTCGAGATAACCAGCTCGTCCCACGCCTGAGACGGCAGGATTGCGGGCAGGCACAGTCAGTCAATGCCGCGCCGCGAGCTGCACCGCCTCATGCGCCCGCTGTGCGGCGCATCACCCGCCCGCAGTCCAGCACCCGATTGTTGCCTGTGTCGGCGACATAGAGGTTGCCGGTGCTGTCACGCCACGCCGTGGGGAAACTCGTGGTCGGTGAACGGCAGTACCTCGTGTGGACGAGCCCGCGCCAGTTTCAGCAGCAGAAGCCGCGGACGCGCCATCCAAGCATCTTCTGCGCGGCGCGCGTCGTCGCGGCTCACTCGTCTGCTGTGGGACTTGAAGTATTGCATCGATGGCGCGGCGACTCAGCCTGTCCACGCTCACTCTTGGTGAGCAGTTCGTCTATGAGGTCTATGGACGACGGGCGTGACGCCCCGGAGCCGTAACTGCACCGGTTCGGATTCGCCACAGTCCCACGAGGGCCACGAGTGGGATGAAGCCGGACAGCATCGCTTCGCCGAGATAAAGAAATCCAGAGGTTGCGGTGTAGGCGCTGCCGCCACGCACATGCACGTCCAACACTGATCCGGCTCGAAAACCGCCAATGTTTCCCTCGATGGTGCCGGAGCGTGTCTCTCCGCCGACACTCCATGTCGCGTGGCAGGTTTTGTTGAGATCTTTGGGGCCCCCATGGCAGTCAGATACCGTCGCGGTCGTCGGTGTGCCGGAGAGATATCCGTAGCTGTGGTGGACGCCGATGCCGAGCGCTACAAGCGACACGCTGCCGAAAATGGCTATGAATAACCACACCCAGGCCGAATTCCGGTCCCCGCGCTGTTTCGCGCATGCTTCCGTGGGGCCTTCAAAGCCGCCGGCCGCTGCCGGAAGTCTCTCTTGGGCTAACAAGCCGGGCGCAAGCTGTCGCGCGACACGCTCAACGAATGTGTCGACTTCAGCTGGGTCGTAGCCGCTTTTACCGAATGCCGGCTTCGAGAAAGTCCAGCCTTTGACTTCGGCGGCTGTCAGTCCGCCGACCGACAACGGGTTTCTGAGCTGTTGTTCGACCCGCTCGAGGAATGCGTTGACTTGGCCTTCGTCGTAACCGCGCTTACCCCCGGCAGCCTGCGAGAAGGCCACGTCGTGGACGTCCTCGGCTGTTAGCTCGGCGCGGCGTCGCTCAGGGCCGTCCTGGTCCATCAGCAAATCGTGCCACCCAAATGCCAGCGGCGGTACAAATCGCACACAGTTGCAGTGTCTCCTCCGCGTCGTCCGGGAGTTCACGGGGAGTTCACGAATTTCGGTCGGAGCCGTGAAAACCGGCCTTACGCTGCACAAACGTTAGTGCGCGGTACTGGGATTAAACCAGTGGATGCTTGCACAGGCCGTACCCACGGGGTAGTAACCTGCCGTTGAGTCGCACCCGGCACGCGTTTACTCCGCCGGGGCGGCATCCGCGGCGGGCATCTGAAGCGGCAGCAGCACGATGAACCGCGTATCGCCTGGCACGGACTCCACCCGCAGATCCCCGCGATGGTTCTTGACGACGATGTTCCATGCCAGATCGAGCCCGAGGCCGGTGCCTTCCCCGAACGGTTTGGTGGTGAAGAACGGTTCGAAAATGCGGTCCCGCACGTCCTCGGGGATTCCGGGCCCGGTGTCGCAGATCTCGACCCGTGCCGTGTTTTCGCCCTCTCGCGAGGTCCGCAGCGTCAGAGTTCCGCCTTCGGCGCGCATGGCGGCGATCGCGTTGTCGATGATGTTCGTCCAGACCTGGTTGAGATCGCCTGGATAGCAAGGGATTTCAGGTAGCGAGTGATCGAAGTCCTTGACCACTGTGATTGCTGGGATGGCCGGCCCGTCCTTGGCGCCGTCTTTACCCAACCGGTCGGCGAACATCGCCAGGGTGCTACGCAGTAGTACGTGCACATCGGTCACCTGGAAGGGGGCCCGATCCAGTTGGGAGTACTGCTTGGCGTCCGCTACCAGCGCCGAGATTCGTTTGCTGGCCTCCGAGATCTGGTTCATCAGCAGCTCGCCTTCGACGGTGTAGGTGAGCCACCGGATCGCCTTCTCCAGCGACGTCGACGCGTCCAGGTCGTTGGTGGTCGCGGAGATCCGCTCCAGCCAGTCGATGTCGATGCCGCCCTCGACGAATGTCGGTGCGATATCCCAGCCGCCGTCGATGCCGTGGCCCTCCAGCCACTCGCCGACGGCGTCCTCGAGGTCGGCGGTCTGGATGGCGCTCATTTGCTGTGACGCGGCCTTGCCGACCTGCTCGGCGACCTCTTCCTGGAGTCGCACCAGGGCCCGCAGCGCTTCCGGCGTGACGGTGCCGTCGGCCAGCATCGCTAGTTTGTGCCGCATCCCGGCCACCCGGTCGCGCAGCTCGGCGGCGGCTCGCGCGGTGGCGGCGGCGGGATTGTTCAGCTGGTGGGTCAGCCCGGCCGATAGCTGGCCCAGCGCCAGCAACTTCTCGCGGTTGTCGATTATCCGGCGGGTCCGCTCGGTGCCGACGGCGATGCCGTCGAGCAGGTGGACCGCCATCGGGAACTGGTCCTGCATGAAGTGGGCAAAAGCGGGTGCGTCCATCACGAAGAACCGCGACGGCCTGGTCACGTGTACGGACGCGTCGTAGGTCTGGTGCTGCCGGCCGGTGAACGCCTTCCAGGCGCCGCAGTAGACCCCGCGCTGCGATGTCCGGTTGGTTTCGATGTCCTGTCCGCCGGATTGCTTCGACATCGCCAGCTCCCCCTCGACGAGGACGTAGAAGCAGGTGGCCGGTTCGCCTTCGACGCAGATGGGGCCCGGTTGATAGTCCTCGATGTGGCCGGCGGCGCACAAGACGGCAAGTTGCTCGTCGGTGAGCGCTTCGAACAGGAACAGGGTGCGCAGTTCGTCGGGCTGACAGGGCCGGGTCATGGCGCGGTGACCTTTCTAAGACTCAGCCAGGTAGCGGTGGACCAGCATGACGGCCATCGATCCTTCGCCGACCGCGGCTGCGACCCGCTTGGCGGACTCGGAACGCACATCGCCGGCGACGAACACACCCGGCACGCTGGTTTCCAGGTGGTGCGGCGGCCGTTCCAGCATCCAGCCGCAGACGTTGCGCAGATCCGGGCCGGTCAGGATGAAGCCGTGGTCGTCGCGGGCGAGTACGCCGTCGAGCCAATCGGTGCGCGGTGCGGCGCCGATGAAGATGAACATCCGCCCGCACCTGACGTCTTCGGTATTGCCGGTCCGGTTGTCGATCAGGGTCAGCGTCTCCAGGTGGCCGGTTCCCATCGCGCAGTGAACTTCGGAGCAGGTGCGAACGGTGATTTTTGGGTTCTGTTCGATCTGCTGGATCAGGTAGTAAGACATCGACGCCTCCAACGACGGGGCGCGCACGACAATGGTCACCGATGCGGCCTCGCGGGACAGAAACATCGCGGCCTGTCCGGCCGAATTCGCGCCGCCGATGACGTACACGTCTTCGCCTGCACACTCCGACGCGATCGATGTGGCCGCGCCGTAGTAGATGCCGCGGCCGGTCAACTCGGCGCACCCGGTCGCCTCCAGTTGGCGGTAGGCGACGCCGGTGGCCAGGATGACCGCGTGCGCGTCGATGGATCCGCCGTCGGCGAACCGCACGGTGCGCTTGGATCCGTTCACCTCCAGCGCAGTGGCTGTGCGGGCGGTGATGAGCTCGGCGCCGAACTTCTCCGCCTGCTGGCGCGCTCGCTGGGCGAGTTGGCTGCCCGACACCCCGTCCGGAAAGCCCAGGTAGTTCTCGATTCGTGAGCTCTGTCCCGCCTGACCGCCGGTCGCGGTGCGTTCGATCAGCACTGTCCGCAGCCCTTCTGACGCGCCGTAGACCGCGGCGGCCAGCCCCGCGGGGCCGCCGCCGATGACCACCAGGTCATAGAACTTCTGCGACGGCGTGGTGATCAGGCCTAGCGTGTCGGCCAGCTCGGCGTCGGTGGGCTCGACCAGAGGCTCACCGCGTTCTGTGACGACGACGGGAAGCCGCAGGCCGTCCTCGCCTGCGGCTTGCAAGAGTTGCTGGCCGGCCGGCTCATCGGCCATGAACCAGGTGTAGTAGAGGCCGTTGCGGGCCAGGAAGTCGCGGACCTGCCAGGACCGCGCCGACCAGCGGTGCCCGATGACCTTGGTGTGGGGGATGGGGCGTTCCGGCGTCCGCTTCCACGCCGCCAACAACGAATCGATAACGGGGTAGAACTTCTCCTCCGGGGGGTCCCACGGCTTGAGCAGGTAGTGGTCGAGGTCGACGACGTTGATCGCGTCGATAGCGGCGTGGGTATCGGCGTAGGCGGTCAGCAGCACCCGCCGCGCCGCCGGATACAGATCCATCGCCTGCTCAAGGAATTCGATGCCGCTCATGCGCGGCATCCGATAGTCGGCGATCAGCATCGCGACCGTCTCGCCGCGCAACTTGAGTTCCTTCAAGGTACCCAGCGCGTCAGCGCCGCATTCCGCGCGGACGATCCGGTGCTCCTCACCGTAATGGCGGCGCAGGTCGCGGGCGACCGCGCGAGACACCGCGGGATCGTCGTCCACGGTCAACATCACTGGTTTGCGGGCCGCGCGGGCCTCGACATCGAGACTTGTCATCCGCCTTAGTATCCTCCCGTACTCGGAATCGCCACGGGCGCAGAGTCGGAAGCTGTGAAGCTGGCCGCCGTCCGGCGGTCATCGGAGTTGCCCCGGCACTTATCCGTGCTCCCCGGGGAGTCGAGTGGTTGTTCGACTCGCTTAAGTTGTGGGCGTGGCAGCTCGCGCCGTCCTGGTTACCCCACTGTCGGGGCCGCTGGCCAGATTCGGGAAAGCAGGGGCGAGCGCCCTTGCTCTCTGGGCCGAGCGTTCCGGAGTAAGCCTGGAGGTCATCGACTCTTACCCCTCCGCGGCGTCCGCGATACGGGCCGCCGAGGCAGGACGGCCCGACGTGGTGTTCGGGCCCTACGGTTCGGGGCCCGCGCTCGCGGCCGCGGCCGCCAGCAAAGGGGTCGTCTGGAACCACGGTGGCGCCACCGCCCGGCTGGCGCGGCCGGCGTATCCGCGTGTGGTCAACGTGGCGTCTCCCGCTTACCGCTATTTCGCCGCGGTGCTCGAAACCCTTGTCGCCGAAGGTCTTGGTGAGGGGTCGGAGGTGGTAATAGTCCACGTCGACACGGGGTTCGGCCGCGAGGTGGCCGAAGGGGCGGCGATGGCGGCCCGGCGACTCGGTCTCCTGCGGCGGTTGGTCACTTTTCGGCCAGGCCGGGCCAGAGACGTGCTGGCGCAAGTCCCGGCGGGCGATGTGCTGTTGTCGGCCGGTTCCTTCGACGATGACGTCGCCATCGCGCAGTGGGCCAGCGAACACCGTTGGCGCGCAGTTGGATTGGTCGCCGCCGGAGTCGATGACCTCCGGCACGCCATCGGTGATCGCGTTGAGCGGCTTTACGGACCGTGCCAGTGGTTCGACGACGGAACCGATGATCCCGCGGACGGACCCAACAGCGAGTGGTTCAGCCACTGTTACCGGGACGCGAACGGTGCCGACCCGCCCTATCCGGCTGCTGCAGCGTTCGCGGCGGGTGTCGTTTGGCAGCGCTGTGTGAAGGAAGCCGGAACGGTTGAATCGTTGCCGGTACTGGCCGCGTCACAACGACTCGACACCACCACCTTGTTCGGTCGGTTTCGTGTCGACCCGGTCACCGGCGTGCAAACCGGCCATCAGATTCGCGTCGTGCAGTGGCGAGGCGGACAGCGGGTGCTGGTTGATCGGCCGCTTCGTCGGACGTAGGCGGCGAGTTCCATCAGCTCGTGCCTGGGTCTGCTTGTTGGTGGCGGTCGCGCCTCAGCGAGGGCGCTGAAGGAATTGGCAAGTCTCTCTGGTACAATTCGAGCAATCGCAGCCATCACCAGCGGCCACCTATGGGGACCGTTCAGGTAAGAGGCAGGAAATTCCCGTCCCCTCAACGCGCCCGCATCCCCAGCTCCAGATCACGTTAACGACACACTGTCGGTTGGGATTCCGCACCAGCAGCGCCATGATGGCCGACGCTAGGCGGGGGGGTGTCTGTTGTGAGATTCTGCTGGGGTGTCCGCTGCTCCGGGGGCTGCTCCTTCGGGGGTGGTGACGTTTTTGTTCACCGATGTGGAGGGTTCGACCCGTCGGTGGGAGGCCGATGCGCAAGTGATGCGGGCGGCCCTCATCGTCCATGACGAGGTGTTGCACTCCGCGATCAAGTCGCATGACGGGTTCCTGTTCAAGCACACCGGTGACGGGGTGTGTGCGGCGTTCAGCTCGCCGAAGGCAGCGGTGGAGGCGGCGGTGGCCGCGCAGCGGGCGCTGGAGTTGCCGGTGCGGATGGGCATTGCCACCGGCGAAGCCGAGTTGCGGGACGGTGACTACTTCGGAACGGTGCTCAACCGCACCGCACGTGTGATGGCCGCGGGCCACGGCGGGCAGGTGCTGGTGGCCGACTCGACGGCGGTACTGCTCAGCGGAGTTGATCTGATGGATCTAGGTCCGCGGCGGTTACGGGACCTGCCGAACCCGATCACGGTGTCTCAGGTCCAAGCGTTGGGTCTGCGTACGGACTTTCCGCCATTGCGTGGAGTGGACTCGAATCCCGGCAATCTGCGTCCTGCGATCACGAGCTTCATCGGGCGCGAATCCGAGGTCGCCGACGTGACCGCGGCGCTGCGCGCGCGTCGGTTGATGACCTTGATCGGGGTGGGCGGTGTCGGCAAGACCCGCCTCGCGGTGGAGGTGGCAGGCCAGCTCGCCGATGAATTTCCCGACGGCGTTTGGTTTTTCGAGCTGGCCGCGGTCACTGATCCAGCGGCGGTGCCCGATGCAGTGGCGGCGGTGCTGGGCATCGTCACCCAGCAGCCGGGTAAGACCGTGAGCGAGTTGGTGGCCGCTGCGTTGGAGGGCCGTGTCCGGCTGTTGGTCTTCGACAACTGCGAGCACGTTCTCGACGCCGCCGCCGACCTGATCGAAGAAATACTCTCGCACTCGGCGACTGTACGAATCCTCGCCACCAGCCGCGAAGGACTCGGAGTCCCCGATGAGCAGGTGTGGCCGGTGCGCTCTCTGGACGCGGCAGCGGGAATCGACTCTGCGGCGGTGAGGCTGTTCGTCGAACGCGCTCAAGGCATTGCACCGGGCTTCTCGACGGTCGACGACGATGAAGCCGCCGCGGTCATCGAGATTTGTCAGCGCCTGGATGGGATTCCATTGGCTATCGAACTGGCCGCCTCGCGGATGGCGTCGATGACCGCCGGCGAGGTGCGTGACCGTCTCGATCACCGATTTCGGCTGCTGGTCGGATCGCGGCGCGGACCTGGAACGTCACCAGACTCTGCGCCACGCGGTGGCGTGGTCCTACGACCACCTCGACGACGCGGAAAAGGCGCTGCTGGAACGGTGTTCGATGTTCGCCGGAGGATTTGACCTCCAAAGCGCCTGCGCGGTAGCCGGATTCGATGACGTCGATGAGTACGCCGTTCTCGACCTGCTGGACGCCCTGGTGCGCAAGTCGCTGCTCGTGGCTGATCGGTCGTCGGGGCGGACCCGGTTTTCAATGCTGGAGACGATCCGCCAGTTCGCCGAGGAACAACTGGTCGCGGGCGGCGAGGCCACCGAGGCGCGTGCGGCGCATGCCCGCTACTTCGCCGGACGCGAAGCCGACCTGATGGCCCTGTGGGATAGCCCCCGCGCAGCGGGAGGCCTACAACTGGTTCACCATCGAACTAACGAATCTGCGCACCGCATTCCGCTGGGCTGCCGACCAAGGCGATCTGGATGTCGCCGCCCCGATCGCAACCTATGCGGCGTGGGTCGGCTTTGCGACGGAGAATTACGAACCGATCGCGTGGGCCGAAGAGCTCATCGAGCCGGCCCGCGCCATCGACCACCGCCGGCTCACGGCCCTGTATGTAATGGCGTCGTTGTGTTACATGGCCGGACGCATCGAGCCGGCTATTCGCTACACCGAGGCCGCCGAGAGGGCGATCAGCGGTGGACGCGACCACGTCCCGTACGGCGTCGAAGGAATCGTTGGCGCTGCCTACGTTGGTATCGGCCAGCCGGAACGGTGGGTTCGGGCGTCTCGCGCTCAGCTCGCGGGCGGTCCGGACACCAACCCGTACACCACGGCGTGCCTGGTCATCGCACTGTCGGTTACCGGTTTCGTTGACGACGCGATGGCGGCCGCGAACGGTCTGATCGACGCCGCCGAGGCGACCGGCAACCCGTTTGTGCTGTCCTGGGCGCTTATGGCCAACAGCATGGCCGTCCATGACGCCGACCCTGTCCGCTCGCTCGTTGCCCTGCGCCGTGGCCTGGCGATCGCCCAAGACAGCGGCAACCGCGCCAGCCGGTCGCTCGCCGCGGGCACCCTGTGCCACTACGAGGCCGAACACGGCGACCCGCTGGCTGCCTTCGATCACTTCACCGTGGCGATCGGCAACCATCACGACTCGGGTAACACCTACCTGATCCGCGTCCCCCTGGGGTTTCTTGCCGCGTTTTTCGACCGGCTCGGACGCTTCGAGCCGGCGGCCACTGTCGCCGGTTTCGTCGTCACAAGCCCTATCACTGAACTTCCCTTCATGGCTGAATTCGGGACCGCGATTGCTCACCTTCGCGATGTGCTCGGTGAGGCGACCTACGAATCGCTTGCCCGCAAGGGTGAGGCGATGACCACCGCAGAGATGGTGGCGTACGCATACGACCAAATCGACCATGCCCGAGCAGAACTCGAACACCCTGGTTGAGTTGCGCGAGTCGCGTGGCCAACGCGGGAGTGGCGCAGCATACCGTTGCGCGGCTCACGCCGAGTGTGTGGGCGAACGTGCTCGCCGATTCCCCGCTGCGATGCATCCGTTGGGCTAAAGCAGCTTTCGGCTTTCCGGTCAAGTTGGAAGGGGGTATGTTTCAGTGCCACATCGCGAATTCGAACAAACCCCGATAGGTTCCGACCGCGCATCTGCCGTCGGGTGTGGGATCAATTGAGAGCACTTCTTCGTCGAGGGTGATCAGCGATTTGAAGGTGCCATCAGCTCCCCATATGCGGATGACTCCATCTTTACCTCCGCTCACGATGGCGGGCTCGTGGTTCCAGGCCGTCGTCCTCAGGCATGTCAGGCCAGGGTGGACTTCCTGCCGTATCCACCTCAGTCGCCATGTGCTGGTGTCCCAGCAGTAAATGCTGCCGTACACCGAACCTGCGGCAAGCATGTCCGTACCGAAGGCGACCACCTTGGTTTCCGCGCTTGTCGGCACGTCCAGCTCAACTATCGTTCCCAGTGGGTCGAGCGACCATACCGGCAGAACCTGGGCGGAGCTGCATGCGGCTGCCACCGGCATGCCTTCGATTTCGGTAGCCGCAACGCAATTCAAGTATTTGTCTTTCCGGTAGTCCTTGATGGCCAGCAGACGTTCGTCATCTACCTCACCGGTGTCAGGCTGGCCGTCTACTCGTAGACCCGTTTGCGCGTCGAGGAGGGTGCAAGCATAGAAGTCGCCAGAGCCGAAGTCCCACGTTCCGCATCGCGGATCGCCGGCCGGCAATGAGCCCGACCTCGACACGACAATGACCGGCCGATCACGTATACGAACTGAAGCTGCGGCCCTGCTGACGCCTGTGCCCAATTGCGCCGTCCACAGTTCGGCGCCGGTGCTCTCGTTTGTCGCCAGAATGTAACCGGTATAGGTCATCTGAACCAACACAGTTAGATGTGAGTCGATGACCACAGCGCAAACCGCGGCTATCTCCGCGTATTCGACCGACCGGCGGCTCAGGATCGCACCGGATCGACTGTCGAAACTCATTACTTCACCGATCGCCGATCCCGCGTGGACTCGCTCAGAGCCGTGACACACCGATGTGAAGACGGTCCCACCGTGGTTGAGCTTGGGATCTTGCCCGGCCGCGACAGACGCCGCTCGGGTAAATCGGGGAACCGACCACAAGTGCAGTGTCCGGCTACAACTCGCGATGAACCGTTCACCGTTGATTGTGAAAGGGCCGCACCAGTATTCAGGATTCATGTCGACCGGGTGTGCCAGGGATGCCGGTGTGTGCGGCGTTGACGCGAACTGAACAAGGACCAGATCGTAACTAAGACAGAGGATTCCCGATCCTCCGCCCAGTTCAATGTAGTGGTCGGCTGAGCCTCGTCCATATTGGATTTGTTCCTCGACCGTGAATCCTGGCGTGCCGCCGTCGTCAAGCAGCAAGACGTGGGTCTCGCGGAGCTGGTGAGCCAGCACCCGGGTAATTCCTCCGTGCGACACCACGTCGGTGTGGAACGTCAGCCCGTCGCGATCAGCGTGCGGCGCATACGTTGCATACGGCGTCAGAGATGGCAGCCTCCACACAGCCAGGGTGGGCATACGGCCGGGCTTGCCTTTTGGCGCTACGTTATCTCCGCAGGTAACCAGAACCGGGCCGCTAGAAAGCTCGACAACTTGCATCTCGTAGATGAGAGTGTGTGCGTTCTTTCTTTCGGCAATCAGCCGTCGGTCAGGGACCGACCACGCCTTGATTGTTCCATCAGCATCGCCGGTGATCAGCCACGATTGAGTGGGCGCGGCGGTTGTTGCTGTCACGCTGGCCGAATGGGCTAACCATTCTTCTTCCAAGAGGGACGTCAGATCGTCTAGCCGCAAGACGTCAACTCGCCCAGTGCGCTGGCCCACGGCGACAGCTAGTTCTCCGCTCCACTCAAGGACTACCGTCGAGGACGCATCGTCAACGTCACGTGTCGCTGTTCTCGACTGCGGATGAAGTGACCAGACCTCGATTCCGTCGTTCGTTGTGACCACTGCAGCCGGAGATTCGGATCCTGGGACAGCCAGAAGGGATCGGGCCGCATTGCGAAGTTCGCCCACGCTGCGGGCGGGGTACGGACGCTCCTGGCAGTGCGCCCATGCCGGGCACCAGGCGCGACTCTCGGCGGCATGTAAACGACGCAGTTGTGCCGACAGTTGTTGCGCACCCGTTTCCAGTGCCGCGATGTGTAGCGATTCGGGCTCCCGGTGCAGGCGCGCAGCGGCACGCTCATAGGCGTCGGCGATTGATCGCCCGGCATCGGTGGTGACGTGAGAAAGGGCGTCGAGGAGCGTGGCCTGATTGGCGCTCACAAGGAACCCGGGATCGGCGATCAGATCGTCCAGACAGCGACCGCGCCCAGCATGGGTGCTGAGATGATCGGTGATGTATGGATGTGCCGTTCCCCAGTCTCGACAGTCTGCCGTTTCAAATGACACTCGGCTGAGAAGTGTTTTCGCAACGGCCTTTTGGTCGGCTTCTTGGTCTCGGTCCGCAAGTAGATGATCGGCGAGTGACTTGTGGTACAGGCGGTACACAGACCGGCCGTTGGCGTTGCCTTCCACGACGTACGATCCGGCTGCCCGTCGCAGCCAAATCAATTCGTCGGGCGATACGGCAGGCCCCGGCGTCAACCGCTCGGCGAGTGACGGCCAAATGTCTTCCCATGGCAGGCCAGGGCTTTCGGCGTAAGCCAGCGGGAGCAACAGGCGTCGCGCTAAGCCAGCATTGTCGCCGAGACGCATCCGAAGGTCGCGCTCCATCGCGTCGCCGGCCCGGCTCGGCAACGCCGACGACCATTGTGCGTCCGACGGATCTGCTGCGGCAGGACTTGTCGACTCCGTAATGGCAATGATCCGCGCGATCAGAAACGACGTCCCTGCGGCCTGCGCAATCGCGTTCACGACATGATCAACCACCGTCGGTGGTGCGGCGCGGTAGGCCCCAGACGGCTTGTATGTTGAGTCCAGCGAGTCCTCGCTGAGGAGTATTTGTCTCACGTGGCGACGCAGACTCTTAGGATCGGCATATTCCGGGGCGTCGAGGTCAATTTCTTTTAGCTGTCCCGGCCGAATTCGCCTTCGCAATTTTGTGAGAAGTGCTGGCCGAGTGCCGATTAGAAAGCGTGCGCAGCCGCGAGTCTGGGCGATGAGTGGCAGGAGAAATGTGATCACTAGATCGCGCGGATCAACTGCTTCATCCACCGAATCGACCAGAACTAGGACTGGGGTGCGGTTGTGGGCGCGGATATCGTCGGCGAGGCCGATCACGGAAGTGGCGTCCGAGCCGAACCGAGAGGCAAACCTCTCGTGGACCTCATTAGTGGTCAGCTTTCCTACATCGATTAAGTACGAGATGTTTTCAGTGCCGGATGCGACGCCCGCCGGCAGCCCGTCTCGCGGTACGCTCGGTGCCCGTTCGCCGTCGTCGAGAAGGGCGATGATCGCAAGCAGTGCCGTCTTGCCCGAGCCCGCGTTTCCAGTTACTACGAGCACATCGGCTTCCGAATGATCGGTGATCCAGTCTGACACCGTTTTCAGAGCCGCTTGCCGGCCGGTGAACCAGCGCGCAGCGGGGGTGAAGCGGACGAAGACGTCGCTTCCTTCCCTGTCTCCTGCCAGTGCGCGCTCCTGCTCGAGCAAGTCCGAATTAATCAGTCGTTGCTGGTATCGCGGGTTTGGAAGAAAGTCGGGTTCCTCGCCGGTTGCGCCCAGTAGGTGCCAGACTGCTGACTGACTGGGGGGTCGCTGTTTATCGCGATTGATCGCCCTGATGATCGAGCCGATACGCAGCGTAGGCACGCTATGTCCGGCGGCAGCAAGAGATTCCATGGCCCGGCAAAGGCATGTTGTGAATGCGCCAGGGTCTGCCTGCTCTGCAGGGCGCGTCGCCGTGATGAGTACCCCGCCGGTACCTTCCATGTCAGTTGGCATGGCGATGCGATTGACGATCTCTCGAGCGGCATTTTGGCCGCCATGGCCCGCGTAGCAGGTATCGACGATGAGCAAGAGCCGGCGAATAGCGGTTTCGCCCAGCATTATTCGAGCGACCTCGGAGGTCGCTACGACGGGCCAATGGAGGTCGTCGGGTTCGGTGTCGCGTGTGAGGATGACGTGCACGTTGTCGTCCTCTCGGATTTCGCCATGACCGGTGACGTACACAACGATGTAGTCGTCGGGGTGCCGGTCAACGCTGCGTGCAAACTTCCTGAGCCGATCGAGTAATTCCGATGCCGTCGGACTGTCGCCCAGCGACGCGACGTGCGTGTACGTGTTTTCCTCACCGTTGTCGGGACCGCAAAGCAGTTCAACAATCCTGTCGACATCCTCGGAGAGCTCAGGGCGATCCCACTCGGGCGCATTGTCATACCAGCGAAGTGCACATGTCAGCAGGTATCGCGCCACAGTGCATGTCTCGCTTCAGCAGAGTGTCATCGCGACAGTCCCGCCGCGATCGCTGCGCCCGTTTCGCGTGCAGTCAGATAGGGCTCAATCTTGTGGGCTTTTGCACCGTTGTCGATCGTCCAGGTGTTGACCCCCGATCCGAAGGGTCCGCTGAGATCCTTTACGAGCGCGACAACATCCGCCCGGTCAGCGATATTCGACCAGCGTGTAATTCCTGCTGGCCATTGGCCGAGCTTGGCTGTCTTGCCGCTCAAAGCCGGCGCGGGCTCGAGGCGATCGAAGATGAGGTTCTTGATACCGAGTGGCGAGCCCAGTGTCACAAAGGTCGTAATGGGCCACTGCGGGTTTGCGCAAAGGGCTTCGTACGCAACAACCGTTCCGAGCGAGTGTCCAACCAGCACAATCGTATCGGATGCAACCGCAGCAGCTACGCGTTCGCGTGCGGCGTCGCGGATCTGGGGGTTCTGCAGATATTCGCGGACCTGACGAAGGTCGCCAAGCATCGCGCGTGTCGTGACGGCGGCAAAGAACTTGGAGTTCGATAACGCGCGAAGCGCGGCTTGAATTCCACCAGGTGTGCGCGCAAGAGTGCGAGCGTCCGGACTCACGACGGCCCTGTCAACGCGAGCGGCCTCCTCCCACCACGATCTCAATAGTTGCTGTTCGAATTCGTCGAGGTCCGCGGGGCGAAGTGGAGCGTCCCCGACCGCCAGTTTGCGTCCAGGCGGGCGGAACGAATCTCCATACGCCGCTACTAGCACGTCTCCTTCGTCGAGGAAACCATCCGCCAGTCGCACCCCGCCCACAAGTGCAGGGGCCCACGACTGTGTGAGTGTCGACGAAGTCTCGCGCTGCTGGCCGATACCGTGGACGCCTACGACTCGTACCACACCGCGCTCCTCCCAAGCATCGTCTGTTACCGGATCATCGGTTTCGGACGTGTCCGTAGTCCGCCACCTCACCGGGGTGTCGGAGAGTAGATGTGTCTAATCTAGCTGGTCTCAAGGCTTTATACCCTCGGCTGATGCTTGACATTTCGGCTTCGGGTGATGCCTGACATAAGCCCGACCGGTCAGAGGTTCTCGACCGCCACCGGCTCGATCTGCTCACCGTCGGGCAGGGTGAAGCCCAGCACCTGCGCGTAGAAGGAGAGTTCGGCGTCGATCGCCCTGCGGATGTTCTCAGCGCGTCGGAAGCCGTGCTGCTCGCCCTCGAAGAGCAGGTAGGCGACGGGAACCTTTCGCTCGCGGAGCGCGTCGACGATGGTCTCGCTCTGCGCGGGCGGCACGACCGCGTCCTCGCTGCCCTGCAGCACGATCAGCGGCCGGGTGAGCCGGTCGACATGGTGGATCGGCGACCGCTCGACGTAGCGGTCGCGGGCCGCGGGGTAGGGGCCGATGAGCCCGTCGAGATAGCGGCTCTCGAACTTGTGTGTGTCGCGGGCCAGCGCTTCGAGGTCGGCGACGCCGAAGTGGTCTGCGCCCGCCGCGAATGGCGTGTCGTCGCGGGCCAGCGCCGCCAGCGTGGTGAACCCGCCCGCCGACCCGCCACGGATGGTGAGCCGATCCCCGTCGACGTGGCCGGCGCGGGCGAGATGACGGGCGGCGGCGAGACAGTCGGCGACGTCCACGATTCCCCAGCGTCCGGCAAGTTCCCCGCGGAAGGCGCGGCCGTACCCCGTGGAGCCGCGGTAGTTGACGTCGACGACGCCGAACCCACGACTCGTCCAGTACTGCACGGCCGTCGAGAACACCGGCGCTGCCGCGGCCGTCGGACCGCCGTGTATCTGCACGATCAGCGGCGGCCGTTGGCCTTCGGGCCCGGCGAACTCCGGATGCGCGGGCGGGTAGAAGAGCCCGTGCGCGACGGCGCCGTCGTCGGTAGGGAACGTGATGTGCTCGGGCACCGAGATGAACCGAGGGTCGACGCCGAGTTCGCGCGGCGGCCGCAGCGTCTCCAGCAAGTGGCCGCCCAGGTCAACGCGGTGCACACCGGCCTCCTGGGTCGGCGATCCCGCGACGACGACCACCGTGCCGTCGGGGGCGGCGCGCAGCGAAGCGATCCGGGAGAACGGCGTGGCCAGATCGGTGACCGTGCCGTCGGGAGCGCGGCGGGCAAGCCCGTCGTACCCGCGGCTTGTCCGCGCGAACACCACTGATCCATCGGCGAGCATCGCGTAACGTGCCGAGCCGAGTCCCCAAGGCGGGACGCCGATCTCGGCGTCGACGCGAACGACGGTCGCGATACCGGAGCCCGGCGTGTAGCGGTACAGGTTCCACCAGTCGGTGCGGTCGGACAAGAACCAGAGCGTGCCGTCGGTGCCCCAGCGGGGCTCCAGCACCGACTCGTCCGGCCCGCCCGCGATCACCGATTCCTTACCGCTGTCGAGATCGCGGACCACGAGCTCGGTCGCGTCCCACGGCATCGACGGGTGGTTCCACCGCAGCCACGCCAAGGTGGCGCCGTCCGGCGACAGGCGTGGTGCCGCGACGAAGTCGGAGCCGGTGACGAGCACCTCCGGCTCGGACGCGAAATGCGCGTCCAGCCGGACGATCTCGTTGTCGACCTCGGTGGCCGACGGGCCGCGGTGGCGTTCGCGCACGCAGACGATCGAGCCGCCGTCCGCGGCGAGGTCACCGTCGGCGAACCGGTCGGTCCGCGGGCTGGCAGGCTGCGGGGTGAGTGGCACCGGGTCGGCGCCGGGTGCGAGCCGGTAGAGACGTTGGTCGGCCCAGTTGACGAACCAGACGATGCCATCGCGGGCCCACCATGCGCCGCCGCCGTACTCGTGGACGGCGGTGCGCGCATTCCAGCCGTCGGGGAGTAGGTCAGTGCAGGTGCCGTCGGGACCGCGGCGTACGAGCTGGGTGCGGCCGCCCTCGGCGGGACGCCCCTCGGCCCACAAAATGTCGGCGTCGTCGAGGACGAGCTCGCCCAGCCGCACGGCGTCCGCAACCACCGACTCGGAAGTGAAGGGCGTGGGCCAAGATCCGTATGGCGCGGTCGTCACGTATTCGTACGGTAGCGGACTCAACACGCTTTGCGCCCCACCGTCCTCGGCCCGCTGCCGCTCCGGAGAATTTCTGCAACAACGCACCTGACTCCGGCGGGGAGGCAAGAGGTTACGGCACGCTTTCGGATGGCAGATCTTGTTCGCGCGCACATGGACAGCTACCCCGACCGGGGTGCAGTCTTATTGTGACGGCCATCACAGTCGATTGGTCAGGGGGTGGAATCGAGCCGCACTGGAGGATCCGATGCTCGAGCACCGCGCGCACTACATCAATGGAGAATGGCGGCCCTCGAACGGCCCGGACACGATCGCGGTCGTCAACGCAGCCACCGAGGAGGTCATGGGGTCCATCCCGGCCGGCAACGCGGCGGACGCGGACGCGGCCGCATGTGCGGCCCGCGCGGCGTTTGCTTCATGGTCGACGACGTCGTCGGCCGAGCGCGCCGGCTATCTGAAGCGGGCCGCGGAGGGGCTGCAACTTCGGCAGACGGAAATCGCGACGCTGGTCAGCCAAGAGGTTGGGATGCCTTTCGCTTACAGCAACGTGATTCAGGCCGGCTTGCCGGTGCAGTCATTCGTGTCGATTGCTGACATTGTGCTCAGCTTCCCGTTCGAGCGTCGGGTCTATAACTCGCTGGTCGTTCGCGAACCGATCGGGGTAGTTGTTGCGATCACGCCGTGGAACTATCCGTTGCACCAGATCGCGGCGAAGGTTGCGCCGGCCCTGGGCGCCGGGTGCACCGTCGTTCTCAAGCCGAGCGAGGTTGCGCCGTTGAATGCGTACGTGTTGGCCGAGGTGTTCGATTCGATCGGCCTGCCGCCGGGCGTGTTCAACCTGGTGACCGGGACCGGCGCCGGGGTAGGGGAGACGCTCGTCGCGCATCCGGAAGTCGACATGGTCTCGCTGACCGGTTCCACGGTCGCGGGGCGACGGATCGGCGCGGTCGCCGCCGAAACCATCAAACGGGTGTCCCTGGAGCTTGGCGGAAAATCGCCGCTGATCGTTCTGGACGACGCCGATATCGTCGCGGCCGTTTCCGCCGGACTGTTGGCCTGCTACCTCAACTCGGGACAGACCTGCATAGCGCTGACGCGAATGATCGTGCCTCGGTCCAAACTGGCCGAGGTCGAAGCGGTGGCGAAGGCCGGCGCCGAATCGATGATTGTCGGTGATCCATTCGATCCGGCAACGGTTCTCGGCCCGTTGGTGTCCGCTGCGACAACGCGACCGAGTGGTCGGCTATATCGAGAAGGGCATCGCCGAGGGCGCTCGACTCGTCACTGGAGGGCCCACCGCGCCGGACGGGTTGGAGACGGGTTTCTTCGTCCGGCCGACCGTCTTCTCCGACGTCACGCCGGACATGGCGATCGTGTGCGAGGAGATCTTCGGTCCCGTCCTGGTGATCCAGGCCTACGACGACGAGGACGAGGCCGTTCGACTGGCCAACGACACGATCTTCGGTTTGAACGCGGGCGTTTTCTCCGGCGACGAGGAGCACGCGATCAGGGTCGCCCGCCGGATTCGGGCGGGCCAGGTCCAGATCAACGACGGGGCCTTCAACATCCACGCGCCCTTCGGCGGCTACCGGCAGTCGGGCAATGGCCGAGAGTTCGGCGAATGGGGACTCGAGGAGTTCCTGGAGACGAAATCGATGCAACTCCCGTAGGGCTTTACGTCGTCCCGGCATCCGATCGAGCAAGGAAAGGTCACCTCCATGGGCATCGAATTCAACCCGCTGCAGCGGAAGACGCTGACCGCGATCGTCGACACCTTCGTCGCGTCCGTTCCGCGCGACGACGACCCAACCGGGTTCTACGCCGCCAAGGGCAGCGACCTCGGGGCCGATGCTGCAGCGGAGTATTACCTTGTCACCCACCTGCCCGACGAGGAGCTCGCCGGACTGTTCCAATTGATCGATACCGCCGGCCCTGGTCGGGTTGAAGAATCAACCCCAGGCAGTGCGCGAGGCGATCATCGCCAACCTCGCCGGCATCTCGCCCGAGACCGCGGGGGCGATAGGGGCGCTGCGTCGGCTTTCGGTGATGTTCGCCTACGGCCTGCCCGACGCCCAGGGCCGCAACCCCTTGTGGGAAGGGATGGGATACCCGGGCCCGATCCAGGCGCCGCCGGCAAACCCCGAAGACATTGCAGGTCATCACCCCGGCCGGCGAGACGACGCTGGAGGCGGACGTGGTCGTGGTCGGCTCCGGCAGCGGCGGTGGGGTGGCGGCCGCGGTGCTGGCGCAGGCGGGCAAGCGGGTGATCATCCTGGAGGCCGGCGGCTACTCGAACGAGTCCGACTTCGTCCAGCTGGAACTGGCGGCCTATCAGAACCTTTTCCTGCGCGGCGGGTTATTCCCCAGCGCCGACGGCATGATCACCCTCGCCGCGGGCAGCACCGTCGGCGGCGGCAGCACCATCAACTGGTCCAACTCGTTTATGACCCCGGCCGGCGTTCGCGCCTGCTGGGCCAACGACTTCGGCCTCACCGACGTCGACACCCCGGCGTTCGACGAACACCTGCAGGCGGTCTTCGACCGCATCAGCTGTAACGACAAGGTCGCCACCCAGAATGAGCCGCCACGAGCGGTTGCGAGAGGGCGCGGCCAAGCTCGGGTACTCCTACCGCGTCTCCACCCTCAACATCGACCCCGACAGATACGACCCGAAACTGATCGGTTACAGCGGGATGGGCGATCAGACCGGCGCCAAACAGGGCACCATGCGCACGTTCCTGCAGGATGCGTCCGACGCGGGCGCGAAACTGATGCCCAACACTTTCGCCGAGCGGATCCTCACCGAGAACGGCGCGGCCGTCGGTATCGAGGCGACGTACACCGACCCAGAGACGCAGCAGAAAATCCGCGCCGTCGTCCGCGCTCCCGCCGTCGTGGCCGCCGCCGGCAGCCTGGAGACCCCGGGGCTGCTGCTCCGGTCGGGCATTGGCGGGCCCGCCGTCGGCGCCGAGCTGCGGCTGCACCCCGCCGGCGTCGTCGCCGGGATCTACGACGAACCCCAGGACCCGTGGCTCGGCCCCGGGATGGCCGGCGTCATGAACGAGTTCGCCGAGGCGCACGACGGCTTCGGGTACCTCATCGAATGCGTACAACACCTGCCCGGCCTGTTGACCACCGTCGTGCCCTGGCTCAGCGGCGAGCAACACAAGGAGCTCGTCCGCAAATATCGGAACCGAGTCGACTGGTGTTTCATCATCAAGGACCGTGGCGCGGGATCCGTCACACTCGACGAGAACGGTCAGGCCACCCACTGGTATCCCTTCACCGACGAACTCGACCGGCGTCACGTCCGCGAAGCCATCGTGACTTCGATCCGCATGCACGAGGCCGCCGGCGCGCAGCAGATCTACTCCGCCGGCCAGCCTTTCGCGCCCTGGAACCGCGGCGAGGATCTCGAGGCGTTCATCGAGAAGGTGAACCAAGTCCCGATCGGCCCGGGCGGCACCCCGGTCTTCGCCCTGCACCAGATGTGCAGCGCCAAGCTGGGCAGCGACCCGCGGACTTGCGTCGCGAAACCGAACGGCGAGCTGCACGACACGACCGGGGTCTGGATCGCCGACGCCAGCGGAATGCCCACCTGCTCCGGGGTCAACCCGATGGTGTCTACGATGGCCCTCGCGCGTCGCACGGCGATGAACATGCTGAACCAGCATTAACGGCATCACTTTTGGTGCTGTCCGATTCGTTCATGACGTCGCGGACGTGGATCCCCAAATGCCCAAGCCGTCAGCCCGGGTTGGATCGAACTCGAGTACCTGGGTGAGGCGGATGTTATTGCCGGAAGGGTCGCGGAAAGAAGTGTCAATACCGTACGCCTGGGGCGTGGGGGGATCGTTGAATGTGACACCGCGCGCAGATAATTCGTCGTAGAGGGCTTGGCAATCGTCGGTCTCTAGGAACAAGGTGCCACCGGCTCCCTTGGCCACCAACTCGGCCAGTTGCGCGCTGGCCGCAGCGTCGAGCATCGGCGGCCCCGGAACGGGCATCAGCACGAGTCCGGCGCCGTCCTCGCCAACAGGTCCGACGCACAGCCAGCGGAAGTTCCACGCCTCCATTGTCACGTCTGCTCGGATTTCCCAGCCGAGCGTCTTGGTGTAAAACGCCAGCGCCGCGTCTTGGTCGTGCACCCAGAATTGCGCGTTAGCAATCTTTAGCATCGGTTCTCCTGACTTATTTGTGTCGCTTCGAGACTATGGAGGTCGCAGGCGGCTCGTCTTCTCGAAACGTGCGGTTTCCTGGCCGTCCGTACGCCAGCGCGACACAGCGGGGAATCCGCACATGACGCTCGGCGGGTGGAAAATTGTTTCGGTAGGTCTGCGGCGTCTCCCCAAACATCCGTCGAAAGCTTGTCGTAAACGAGCCGACGCTTCCCCAACCCACGGCGAAGCAAACGGTGGCGACGGTCCAGTCGGTCATGCGCAGCAACGCGGCGGCTCGTTCCAGCCGCCGCGTCAGCAGGTACTGGTGCGGCGACTCGCCGAAGGTCTGCTTGAACCGTCGACTGAAGTGTGCTGCTGAAAGGCCGGCGGCCGCGGACATGTCAGCAACTGAGAGCGGCTCGAAGTAACGCGCGTCGACGAGGTCTTTGGCGCGAAGCAGATGTCGGGCTACCGGTATAGATGCCACCGCCATAGTCTGCCGGGCTTGTCGGTGGCCGCGAAAATGTCCCCAGTGGTGGCCAGGAGGAAGTCCCCGCTGGTGGCCGCGTGAGTAGTGCCGCCTACATGCTGAGGTCGATGAGCTTGCGGAGCTGCACCGACGACAAGACCAAATCGCTCAAAAGCCGCGCTTGGCGGCCCGCACCGCGGCGACGACATCGTCATCTCCGCCGAAGTCGACGCGGACGGCGTTGCGGCCGAACGCGAACAGCATCAGCTCCAACGGTTCGCCCGTCACAGTGACCGGCGAACCGCTGCCGACCCTCACCACCGTCTGACCGTTGGGGGTGCGCAGCGTCAGCCGAGCGGGCACGGCGGCCATCGACTTCGACATCCCGACCCAGCTGATCATCGCGATGCGTCGTTTCACCGCCGCGGCGGTGCTCGCGTCGAGTTTCCTTGGCTCCCAGCTAGTCTGCGCACGGCGGACGTCCTCATGGTGGACAAACATCTCGTGGATGCTCGCTACCGGATCGAGAACCTTGAACAGGGACAGCACCGGCGGACCGGACGCGACCAATTCGACCAGGTCCTCCCACTTCGTCGAGGTGGCCAGCCGGTTCTGCACACGTGCGGTATAGGACGTCAGCGGCCCGAACAAGATGCCGGGCAACGCGTCGGGGCGGCGTTCGCGCACCACGAGGTGCGCGGTCAGGTCGCGGGTCGTCCAGCCCTCGCACAGTGTGGGGGCATCGGGTCCCACCGCGCGCAGGGTTTCGACTAGGGCGGCACGTTCGCGTTGGGCTACTGACATGCTTCCACGCTAGGCCCACGGTGTGGCCGCGGTGTCGAGATGCCGGCTCTGTCGCTGAATGGCGATACCCCCCGCGCGACGGTCGAACCGGCAACGTTAGCTCGGCGACGGCGTTTGCGCCTGGTGGCTCCCGGCGATGCTGACGGCGCAGCGGTGAAGCGGCCACGCCCGCTGCACGCCGGGCCCCGACTCGCTGGTCAGGTTGCCGCTGCCGAAATACCCGAACCGCCCGGATGGGTCGAAACTCAGACGCGCGCAACAGGAGACCTATGCAAAACGACGACGACAAAGCGCGCCGCGACGAGCTGAATGCCGCGTCGCACCACTGCCAACTAGACCTCGGCGCAGCAGCAGCCTCGCATTCTCAAGTGATCTGACACATCGGTGGCGAAGCGTTCATCCGCAGCACTGGCCGGAGAATCTGGACTACAGTGGCAGCGCGTGGTGATCATCGACAGCGGCGCAACCACGGTCAGGTTGTTACCGGCCATGCCGTCACCGCCGCGCACGTGACGATGCTGCAGCGCTTCCCGACATATGTCTTGCCGGTCCCGTCCACACGGACAGGACCGCCACAGGGCTGGTCGGCCGCACGAGCGCGTGTGCGCTCACCCAGCGCACAAACATCGCCAAGCAAAGCGCCGGTAGCGGGTGATCACCTGCGATGCACGACCGCTACTAGGAGCTGACATCGCGAAAAGCGCCTGACCCCGCCCGCGCCGGTGCCGAAACGAACAGGGGAAAGATCGATGAAACTCATGTCGCCCATGGATTCGATGTTCTTGATCGGCGAAACTCGCGAGCACCCGATGCACGTCGGCGGTTTGCAGCTGTTCACGCCGCCGGACGGCGCCGGACCGGAGTTCATGCTGGAGATCTATGCAGGGATGCTGGCGTGCGGGGACATCCAGCCGGCTTTCCGCAAGCGTCCGGCCAAGAGGCTCGGCGGATTCACCAACATGGCATGGGAATTCGACGACGACATCGACATCGAGTATCACGTGCGCCGCTCCGCCCTGCCCACGCCGGGACGGGTTCGGGAGTTGCTGGAACTGACCTCCCGGCTGCACGGCACCCTGCTCGACCGCCACCGGCCGCTGTGGGAAGCGCACATGATCGAGAGCCCGACCGACGGGCGGTTCGCCGTCTACACGAAGGTCCACCATGCGTTGGTCGACGGCGTGTCCGCACTCAAGCTGATGCAGCGGTCACTGAGTACCGACCCCGGCGAAACCGAGATCCGGGTGCCGTGGGCGTTGCCACCGCGCCCCCGCCAGCGTGAAGTGGCGCCCCCGAAGGCGGGGTCAATGCTGAGCCGTGCAAAGGGAACCTTCGGCGCGTTTGGCCCGTCAAGGCTGTCGTCGATTCGTGCCGGACTGCGCGAGCAACAGTTGACCCTGCCGTACCGGGCACCGCGCACCATGCTGAACGTTCCGATCGGCGGCGCGCGGCGTTGCGCGGCGCAGTCTTGGTCGCTGGAACGCATCGGGACGGTCAAAGACGCGGTCGGAGCGACCGTCAACGACGTTGTTCTGGCCATGTGCGCCGGCGCGCTGCGCACCTACCTCATCGATCTCAATGCCCTGCCCGATACGCCGCTGATCGCAATGGTTCCGGTGAACGTGCGCACCGAGAATGATCCTGGCGGCGGAAATGCGGTGTCAACGGTGCTGTGCAACCTGGCAACCCACCTCGATGATCCTGCGAAACGCTTGGAAACCATTCACACGTCAATGCAGGAAAACAAGAAGGTGTTGGCGCAAATGCCCAGAGCGCAAGCAATGGCATTGGGGATGCTCGTACTGGCGCTGCCGGTGGTCGGCCGTCTTCCCGGTTTCCGCACGGCGAGCCCGCCACCGTACAACATCACCATCTCCAACGTGCCTGGCCCACGGGAGCCGCTGTACTGGAACGGGGCCCGCCTCGATGGCAATTACCCGCTGTCGATCGCTTTAGACGGACAGGCGCTCAACATCACCGTGGCAAGCAGCGCGAACAGCCTGGATTTCGGACTTGTCGGATGCCGCCGCAGTGTGCCACACCTCCAGCGTCTCCTCGGCCATCTGGAAGCGGCGCTAAAGGACCTGGAACACTCCGTCGCCGTGTGACTGACGGTGTTTCGGTTGATCCTTGACGCTCGCTTGATGAAGGATTTGGGCATGGCCGAGCAGAACACCTACTCGCTTTGAGGCTGGCCGAGCGGGATGATTGTTGGAACGCGCGGCGATGATCGGCAGGACGCGATGGAGACGAAGGCGAAGCATTCGGATGTTCCGACCGGCAAGTTGAGCCGGAAGTACTACGAAAAGCAGCTGGCCGACCTACAGCGTGAACTTGTCCAGATGCAGCTCTGAGTCAAGGAAGCGAAGTCAAAGGTCGTGGTCCTGTTCGAGGGTCGCGACGCCGCCGGCAAGGGGGGCGTGATCAAGCGCATCACCGAGCGGACCAGTCCCCGGGTCTTCCGCGTCGTCGCCCTTCCGGCGCCGTCGGAGCGGGAGCGTACGCAGGTCTTCGCGCAGCGCTACATCGAGCGATTTCCAGCGGGCGGCGAGATATGCCTGTTCGACCGTTCCTGGTACAACCGTGCCGGCGTTGACCGGGTCATGGGCTTTGCTACCGACGAGGACTACGAGCGGTTCCTGCAGCTCGTACCGATGGTGGAGGAGGCATTCATCGCTGGCGGGATCCAGCTCATCAAGTACTGGTTTGAGGTCAGCCAGGAAGAACAGACCCGCCGCTTCGCGGACCGGGCCCGGGACCCGCGCAAGATTTGGAAGCTCAGCCCAATGGACCTTGAGTCGCACCGTCGTTGGTACGACTATTCCCGCGCCGCGATGCTATGTTCCGTGCCACCGACACCGAGGTCAGCCCCTGGTACGTCGTTAGGGCGGACGATAAGCGCCGTGCTCGCCTGAACTGCATCGCGCACCTACTGGCCCAGGTGCCCTACCAGCGGGCCGAGCCAAGAAAGCTCGAGCTGCCCGACCCCCAGAAGTCCCACGGCTATGTCGAACCGGACTATCCTTGGCGCTTCGTGCCGGAGCGATGCTGACGGAACCGACGTTCACACGAACACCTGTCAGATGATGGAAAGCCCCGTCTTGGCGCAGGGTGTCAAAAGTCGGCCCGTTTCTCATGGCCGGGCTTGTGAGGTCTGCGGTCCATCCACTTCGACAGCGGGTAGAGCAACCCGTTACCGGCGACGACTAAAAATGCCCCCACGACCGCTTCGCGCCACATCCACACGCCGCACAGCGCACCCACCGCCCCCGTCGCCCACAGCGTCGCGGCAGTGTTCAGCCCAAACACCGTCATACCTGTTTTGAGGATCACGCCGGCGCCCAAAAAGCCTATGCCCGTGACAATCTGGGCGGCCACCCTGTTGCGGTCACCCTCTGTCGGGAAGTCGTAGGCACCCATAATCGTGAACAGCGCCGAGCCCATGCTGACCAGCGCCATCGTCTGCAGCCCGGCCATCCGCGACCGCCACTGGCGCTCCAAGCCGATTACGATGCCGAGCACAAGGGCCAGCCCCACACGGACAAGCAGCTCCAACCCTGGCTGCTCCATCTTCATGCCATGAATCTTCACACGGGTGGCGGGGGGTGCACATGTGCTTTTGCGCGTTCGTTGGCGATTCTTCTGAATCATCACCCGAACACATCATCCATCGCACTGTGACACTTCTGGGCCTGTCGGCGCGTGTCCATCTTGCTCTCGTCGTTCAAACGCCCATCGCCGCGATGTGCTCATCCGCCGATGGACTCCGGTCGGAGAGCCTCAGACCTGTTCGGCAACCTGGCACATGGGTTGCAAAAGGTCCCGCGCGGGGCGGCTCGGTTCGCCAGCCAATACAGCCGGGGAATCGCTCACCCTCCGCTGTGGGAATCTAGGCGGTTCGGTCCAATGGAACTGCTGCACAGTTCAATTCCGGCAACGCAGCACCAAAACCGTGCGTGGGCCCAATTAGTGTTCGACGTTGGTGGTGCCGCCGCGTGGATTCGTCAGCTAACATCAGGTTCGCCGCAGGTTGTCGGACATTCGGCCAACTGCAAACTTCTCGGAGAAATGGAAAGCCGTCGAGAACGGATTCGTATGGCTTGGCGCCGATTTCAACTTCGGTCTAGCGCTCAGCAGCATGATCTCGCGCGCCCCGCTCCTGACAGGGTGACTCAAGGCGACGGCTGAAAATCCCAACCGGGATCGGCATTCCAGCCCGGATCCGGTTGGGAACCCCAGCCCGGATTCGTTGGGGAACTCGGGCCTGGGTCCGTAGGGGGACTCCAGCCTGGATCCGAGGGGTCCTCGGCGAAGCCGCCTTCGCCTGCCAGGCCCGGAGCCGTGGCCGGCGCCGATAGGCCAGTGGCCTGGCCTGTTAGGCGCACTGAACTCGATGTGACAACGGTTTCGGCAACAGCGGGCCGAACGGCGGTCAATAGCGCGAGCGTAGCGATGGTTGCGGCCCCGGCAAATACCACTTGCGCCAAAACGATTCGTCGACGCCCCTTGCTGGCGAAATTGACCTCATGCTTGTGGTGGTCGATGGTTGTTTTCATTCTTTATCTTTGCGCTTCGCTGCTAGCGGCGAACTTGGTGCTTGTTATCAACCGACTGTGAGGTTGAAGTTCGCTCGACCGCGATGCGCCGGAACACGTTTCGCTAGCGGTGCAGCTCGCGCGTCATTGCACCGAATCTCGCAGCTCGGCGAGGCCGGCCCGCCGAGGGACTTCTACATCACCAGCACACGGGAGACACTGGCGATCACGACCATCAATGCGCCGGGGCGCATCACGTCATTCGTCACCCCGGGTTGATCCTTGACACTTACCGTTTCAGGCTGGCCGCGTGCGGCTCTGCCAGCAGAACGACATTGCTGACCACGAATACAACACGGCGCCCGACGCCACCGTCATCACCAGCCGCACCGGGGGTGGTCCACTGCACCTGGGCGGTCCCAGACACATGCAAGGAAGCCCCGGTGGCGAAATCGACGAATAGCAGGGCAGCCTCATCGTTGACCGCCAGGTTGCCGAAACTGTTGAACATGTTGTTGCCCGGAAAGTCTGGCCACCAAAGTTGAGTGGGGGAGTCGACCCGGACGAACCCCGCTGGACCTCCCCGGTGGGACGCGTCGGCGCCCCGCGTGGGATGCGTGGTGCCGAGAAAGAACGTGTCAGATCCCGCGATCATGGCCTGATCAGCCGGCGTTAATGAGGCAGCGTGCCTTGGGTCTGCCGAAGGCGCGTCCGCAAGCACGGAAACGTTGACATCGCGGCGGTGAATGTATTGCGGGCAATTGCCATATGCCTGCTCGACGCGCACTCGCATACCGATGTTGTCGCGTTCGACCAAACTGCCGTTGATCCGCATTCTGCGCCGCGCGGCAAAGTCAATCGAAATCAACCCGACTGGCTGGCCGATCGGCATCCGATGGAGCGGATCACCTTCGCGGGGCAGAACCGAAATCTGCAAGATGCCCCCGTCGCCGTGCAGGAACCCCGGCGGCGCCGACAGCGGCGAGACCCACAAAATCCCTTCGCGGTCACGCCCGGTCATTGCGGCGAATCTCTGCGACGCAAGGAATCTGGTAGCGCCCTCAGACAAAAGAGTCGGGCTGAGCATCTTCTCCAGTCGCGTCGCGTCTGCTTCGACGCCGGCTCGGCGCTGAGTCAGTAACTCCCCTTCATGAAAGCCCGTTAGGGTCATTCAACAGGCCCCTTTCCCGATTGGCCCAATACAGACGAGAACACCGCCGGAGCTCCAAACCATCCCCGGGTGCCTCAAATGTGGGGTTCGTGACTCAGCGCGCCGGTCGTCGATCGAGTCGTCGGCGGCTAGTCAGCGTCCCCGATTGCGATGACGGTCTTGCCGCGGCTGCGACTCGCGGGGTCGAATGCCGAGGGCGCTTGGACCAGTGAACATACCGCTCCGACGATCGGGCGCAGCCGGCCGTCGCGGAGTCGGCGTTCCAGCACGGCGAGACCTGCCCGGTCGGGTTCGACGACGAAGAAGATTGCGCGTCCGTGCTCCGGTTGAACTTGCGGTGGTTCAGCGATGGTAACCAGAGCACCGCCGGGACGCACCAATTTCGCTGAGCGCTCGAGGGTTTCACCGCCGATCACATCGAATACCACGTCGACCTTTCCGACATCCTCCAGCCGATCTCGTTGCAGATCCAGGAAGGTGTCGGCGTCGAGACCGAGCACTGTGTCCCTGTGTTCGGTACGGCCGCTACCGATCACGCGAGCTCCGGCCTCACAGGCAAGTTGCACCGCGATGGAACCAACGGCGCCGGCGGCGCCATGAATCAGAACGGTTTGGCCGTTGACAAGATTCGCGTGATTGAACAGTCCCTGCCATGCGGTCAGACCCGAAATCGGCAACGCCGCAGCCATCGTGTGGTCAATCTGCGCCGATAACGGCGCAAGATTACGGGCCTCCACGGCGACGTATTCCGCAAGCGAGCCGTTGCGAGCCCAGTCGGTGATCCCGAAGACCCGCTGCCCGACGGTCAACCCGGTTGTTCCGTAGCCCAGCTCGGCGACGACTCCCGAGACTTCGTGCCCTGGGATGCTGGGGGTCCGATCATGCCCTGCGCGGTCAGTCCAGGTTGCCGGCCAGTCGAGCTCACCCGGAGTGAAGCCGGCGGCATGAACCCGGACAACGACGTCGTTTTCGGCGGCGTGCGGGTAGGGCATTTCGGCTAAAGACAGCCCACCGGGGCCGGCGGCGCGGTCATGGGCGATGATCGCTCGCACAGCGGTCACCCCCGAAGGATCTGAACCTGAACTGCACCATGAACTACACCTCCGAAAAGCGCTTGCTCAGCTTTTCCATCGTCAGCAATTCGCGCCGCTCGTCGTCGAGGTAGGGGATGCCGATCCCGTACTCCTCCCAGCGGGCCGCGATTCGGGATTCTAGTTCCGGAGCGATCTTGTCGATCGGCGGGTAATGGCGACCACCCCACTCCGGGCGCGGTTCGAACTTCCGTCTACTGGAAGTTCTTGGGAATGCGACACTGGGCGCTGTGGTGGAAGCCGGTACGAGGTCGCGGTTGGTGGTGATCATCGTCTTCGACGAGGTGACGCTGTTGGATGTCGCAGGACCTGCCGAAGTGTTCGCCGAAGCCAACCGATTCGGCGGCGACTATCACATCAAGATCGCATCGGTCGATGGGCGCGATGTGACAACCTCGATCGGAACCCGGCTGGGTGTCACCAACAGTATTTCGTCAATAGAATCCGCCGATACCGTCCTGGTCGCCGGCAGCGACAACCTGCCGGCGCGGGCGATTGATCCCGCACTGGTCACGGCCGTCAAAGCGGTGGCAGGTCGGACCCGTCGCCTGGGATCCATTTGCACGGGATCGTTCATCCTTGCGCAGGCCGGTCTGCTCAGCGACCGGCGCGCCACCACGCACTGGCATGACACCCGGTCGCTTGCCCGGGCCTTTCCCGACATCACCGTTGAGCCGGACGCACTTTTCGTCCGTGACGGAGATGTCTTCACCTCGGCCGGAGTGTCGTCGGGCATCGACCTCGCGCTTGCTTTAGTCGAACAGGATTACGGCACCGAGCTCGTCCGCGACGTGGCTCGCTGGTTGGTCGTCTATCTCAAACGTGCAGGCGGGCAATCGCAATTCTCGGCGCTGGTCGAGGCCGATCCGCCGCCGCAGTCCGCGCTGCGAGTGGTCACCGATGCGATTGCAGCCGACCCTGGCGCGGACCACAGCGTGCGAAGCCTGGCGGTCCGGGCCTCTCTCAGTACGCGTCAGCTGACACGACTGTTTCGATCCGAACTCGGGATGACTCCGGCCAACTACGTCGAAATGGTCCGGATCCATGCCGCCCGTGCCGCGCTTGACGCCGGCCGCACCGTCACTGACACAGCACACCTCACAGGCTTCGGCAGCACCGAAACGCTCCGCCGGGCATTCGTCGGCCATCTCGGCGTCTCACCGAAGGCCTACCGAGACAGATTCCGCACGGCTGTCCGCAACTGAACCCGACGTTGGTGTTTTCGCAGCGACAGAAATCTGCGAGCTTGAGCATGGACCAGGTGATGGCCAAGTTGCGGGACGCCGCCACTCGCAGCAGCTGAGTGAGCACCCCGGCCTTACCCGCGGGCTAGATTACCCGTATGCGCATTGTCCGCCTGTTCGGTGCAGTCCTGACGATCCTCACAGCGGGGTTGCTGCTGGCAACCCCCGCCGGCGCGCAACCGCCGTCCAAGCTCACTGATCACATCACCGACACCACCGGGGCGTTGACGGATTCCGGTCGGGCGGCGGTCAGCTCGGCAATCGACCGGCTGTATCACGATCGGCACATCCAACTGTGGGTGGTCTACGTCGACAACTATTCCAGGTTCAAACCCGACAACTGGGCCGCCCAAACCCGCAGCGCCAGCGGGATGGGCGACAACGACGCGCTGCTGGCCGTGGCGACGAACACCCAGTTGTACACATTCACCGTGCCGCCGCAGGTGCAGGGGATCACACCAGATGAGTTAAACAGTTTGCGGAGCAAGCAAATTGAACCAGCGATAAGCGCTAAGAACTGGAGCGGTGCTGCGGTCGCTGCGGCTGACGGTTTGAACAAATCGGTAACCTCGGCAAGCTCGTCAAAGCGGACCTGGCTGCTGATTGCGATCGGCGTCGGCGTGGTCGTCGTCTTAGTCGTGGTGGTTCTCTTGATCCTTCGCGCGCGCCGCCGCCGGCGCGCCGCGCGGCGCGGCGACCCGGGCGATGGGCAGGTGAGCATTGAAGGGCGCGATCCTTCGTTGGGGCCGGCGTTGTCCACCGCGGATGCCCGGTTGCGCCAAATCTCCGACTACGTCGCCAGCCATCGCCAGAGCATCGGAGCCGAGGCGCAGACCCGGCTCGAAGAGGCGAAACGGCATTTGGCAGCGGCGCACGGCAAGGAAGCAAGCAACGCCCCTGCGGCAATTGCCTATGCCAACTGGGCATCGACGCTGGCCGCTCAGGCGCAAACGCTGGCAAATGCCGACGTGCAAGCAGCGCACCGCACGCCGCGACGAGGCAGCGCAGCGACGCGATGATCGGTGGGAGTGCCATCCGCGATCGCTGAGCCGCGTCGATTCTGACCCGCGCGAGGGCCGCCAAAGGGAAAGGCCCGCACACCGTTTGGCGTTGGTTTAGTAGTTCGTCGCGAGACTTACCTGTGTATTGGCCCCGGCACCCTCGAGCCTCCACCGGATGTAGTGGCTGTTGGCCCCAGATGGTTTCGACATCGAAATGCTTTGGCGCACAGGCTGAGATGATCAAAGAGTGGTATTGGCCAGAACGGCATCGTGGTAATCCGTTGGTCGCGGGTTCGAGCCCCGCCCGCCCAACGTAAATCCGACCAGGGAAGACTTGTGACGGCGTTGTGAGTTCATATCGTCTGAGCATCCTCGCAAATAGCAACCGAAAATGGGAACGAGGCACCACGCATGGCCGGAGATTTGCCTGATACTGCCCTAGAGCTGCGTTCGTTGGTGACGTCTGGGGGCGTGCTCGAACTGTCGCTGCACGAGGTTCCAGTTCCAACGCCCGGCGAGAATGAAGTGTTGGTGCGCGTGGAAGCCTCGCCGATCAACCCGTCAGATTTGGGACTTCTCGTTGCAAGCGCAGATATGACGAGCGCGACGGTCGCGGGCACGCCCGAGCGCCCTGTCGTCACCGCCCCGGTCAAAGAGGCCACCCTGGGGGCGCTGTCGGCACGACTGGACAAGTCGCTTCCGGTGGGCAATGAGGGTGCGGGCACCGTGGTGGCGGCGGGGTCGTCGGCAGCAGCTGAGGCCCTCATCGGAAAAACGGTGGCGATTGCGGGCGGCGCAATGTACACGCAATACCGAGCGATCGACGCTTTCGCATGTCTGGTCCTGCCCGAGGGAACTACCGCAAGGGACGGGGCATCGTCCTTCGTAAATCCGATGACGGCACTCGGAATGACCGAAACTATGCGCCGCGAAGGACATTCGGGCCTCGTGCACACCGCCGCCGCGTCGAACCTCGGCCAGATGCTGGTCAAGCTCTGCCAGAAGGACGGGATACCGCTGGTCAATATCGTCCGCAAGCCAGAGCAAGAGAAGCTGCTGAGGTCGCTCGGCGCATCCTATGTCTGCAACTCGGCTTCGCCGTCGTTCTCGGCAGACCTCATCGAGGCGCTCAAAGCGACATCCGCGACGCTTGCGTTCGACGCCACGGGTGGTGGAACGCTCGTAAGCCAGATCCTCAACGGCATGGAGGAGGCGGCCAACGCGACCGCCGCCGAGTACTCCCGCTACGGGTCGAACGTCCACAAGCAGGTGTATATCTACGGTGCACTCGACACCAGTCCCACGGTCCTCACCAGGAACTTCGGGATGGCTTGGGGCATCGGAGGGTGGCTGCTGACCCCATTTCTTCAGGGCGTGGGGGCCGAGAACTTTGGTCGGCTACGCGCTCGGGTGGCCGCGGAGCTCACCACGACATTCGCGAGTAGCTACACGCGCGAGGTTTCGCTTGCCGGCATGCTCAACCCCGATGCGTTCGGCGAATACGTCAAGCGAGCGACCGGGGAGAAGTTCCTCGTGACTCCACAGGCTTCCGCCTGACTCGAAGAGCCGAAATGGCATTCGGCCATGCCCGTATTGGCAGCGGGATGGCTTGGCTAACGCCGATCGCCTTTTGAAAGATGGCGGAACCGCCTGCCGACAACGGTTATGGTGAGGATCTAGGAGGATTGTCAGCAAAACAGCCTACGCAGGGGTAAGTGATATGAGCGAGGGGCTCGGGTTGTCGATCGGGGTGGACAACCTAGTCGCGGCTCGCACCGGGGGCGTGCCCGTGAGCCGCAGGTCGGTGCTCACGTTGTTCCACCAACGTGCAAGTGAAGTCGGCCTGCCCCAGCAAAACCCCAATCTGAGCGAGGCCGGCCTGGTGGTACGCGGGTTCGTCGAGCGGGTCGGCGACCGCGCACCGTTGGTGGCGGCCGATGGGAGAAGGTATATCGGTGCGGCGCTGACGGTTGAGGCGCTCGAGGCGATGGCGCGCACGGTGGGCTACGCAACGCCGATCGCCATTGCGATTCCGGCTTATTGGTCCGACGCTCAGATCGCGGCTCTGCGCAGCGCGTTACTCGCGCAACCCCGCTTGGCTCCGAACGGCGCGGTTCCGCTGCTGATCTCCGACGCCAGGGCCGTGGCCACGGCGCTGTACGCCAAGCCGGGATTCCCAACGAACGGCCTCGTGGCGCTTTGCGACTTCGGCGCCAGCGGCACCAGCGTCAGTCTGTTCACGATCGGGTCGGGCTTTCAACAGCTCGGCCAGTCCGACCGCCACGCCGGCTTCTCAGGCAACGGGATCGACCAACTGGTCGCTGATCTCCTTGAGGCTAGAGCCCGCGACGCCAGTACGGCCTCCATTACCGACGCCGCCCGAGCGGAATCGTCGGGCCCGCTGACCCACGACTACCGGCGTGTCAAGGAACAACTGTCGGCGGTACCCGTTACCACCGTCCCGATGGGGTTGGATCTGGATATCCGGCTGACCCGCACCGACTTTGAGCAACTCATCGCACCGCCGCTGAACCGATTCATTGCCTGGGTCGAGGAGACCTTGCAGCGCAACAGGATTCCAAAGGCGAACCTGGCGGCTGTCGCGACCGTCGGCGGCGGCGCCAGCATCCCATATCTTGCCACCAGGCTGTCGGAGCGGTTGCACGTTCCGGTGTTCACCACACCGCAGCCCGCGTTCGTCGCCGCCGTCGGCGCGGCGATGTTCGCCCAAAAGCAATCGTCGGCCGGCGCTCACCGGGCTCGGGGTCCCGCTGTCATGACGCCGACCGAAGCACTTGGCTCACCACCGACTATGGCCAGCTCACCACCGACTATGGCCGGCTCGCCGCCCACTATGGCCGGCTCGCCTCCGACCGCGGCCAGCGCGCCTCCGACCGCGGCCGGCGCGCCTCCGACACGGGCCGGCGCGCCTCCGACAAGGGTCAGCGCGCCTCCGACTAGGGCTGGCGTTCCTCTGACCGAGACCGCGCCAACCGAGTCAGACCCCCAAGGCGGTAACGACGCCCGATCGGGTTTTCTCGGCGCCCTGGCCTGGTCAGAAGCCGCTTCGGGAGTCGAACCGGTCGCCTACAGCGGCCCCGAGCACACCGGCGAACACGTCGAGGAAATCTCAGACGATGACGATGACGATGACGATGACGATGACGATGACGATGACGATGAGGACGGCCCGGCCGAACGCGGGAAGCTGCCGTGGCACAAGCGCACAGTCTTGATTGTCACGGTCGCTGGTGCTGTCGCCGCAGTGCTGGCGGCAGCGGGGTTGTGGCTCAGTCTGGCGCAGAAAAAGACGGGCCCGACCGAAACGATCACGCCGCAAACGTCGCTGACTACGACCGTTACCACGCCGAGCAGCACCACTACGAGTGTCCCGACGACTACCGAGCCGCCCCCGCCCCCGCCCCCGACGACGACCTACTACCAGCCCCCGCCAACACGCACTTATCCGCCGAGCTCCTACCCGCCGACAACCAACCCGCCGTTGACAACCACGCCGTCGGGGAAGACGAGCAAGCCGCAGAAAACATCGTCGCCGTCGGCTACGCCGTCAACGACAAAGAACCCCTTCCCGTTTCTGCCGCCATTTGGTCCCCCTCCCACCAAGCATTAGCGGCGCCGAGAAATCCGCGACGGTGCAGTGAATTCCCATCTGTCGCAGCTGATTTATCCGAGCGACTCAGCCGGGGCGTGATCGGTTAGGAGCCGCCGGCAGCGGCACCGTGTTCCGCGGTGTTGCGCACGGTCCGGTCGCGCCGGCCGAGGAGGTACCAGGTGTGCATCAGACCCTTTCCCTTGATGTCGACATCACCGCGCTCCTCGAATACGAAGGCGTGATCGAGGCGCTCATAGACGTTCTGCGGCACCTGGATTCGACCTTCGACATCGGTGGTCTCCATCCGCGCGGCGACGTTGACCGCATCCCCCCACACGTCGTAGAAGAACTTGCGCGCGCCGACCACTCCGGCCACCACCGGCCCGGCCGCCAGGCCGATCCGGAAGGGCACCGGCCGCCCGTGCGGATCCTTCAGATCCGCGACCGCGTCGGCCATATCGAGGGCCAGGTATGCCAGCGCCTCCAGGTGGTCCGGGCGAGCCACCGGCACGCCGCTGACCACCATGTACGAATCGCCACTGGTCTTTATCTTCTCCAGGCCATGCCGGTCGACCAACGCGTCCAGGTCGGTGTACAGCCGGTCCAGGAACCGGACCAAGTCAGTCGGCGTGGTGTCGCTGGCCCGCTGGGTGAATCCGGCGATGTCGGCAAACAGTACCGAGGCGTCGTCGTACTTGTCGGCAACGATGGTCCGGGAATGCTCTTTCAAGCGCTGGGCGATCGTCGCCGGCAAGATGTTGGCCAGCAGCGACTCGGAGCGTTCGTATTCGGCTTCAATTGCCTTCTCGGCGCGGGCGAGTTCGCGCAGCGCATACCAGATCGTCGCGACCACCAGTACCCAGGCGGAGATCACCGATACGACGAATCCGAAGGTAACCGCCCAGGGCGGTTGGACACCGGTGTCCCCGGGCACCAGGAGCCTCATCGCGATGGCCAATCCTGCGCCCAGCGCCGCCATCATCGACGCCAGCACAATGTGCTCGATGCCCAGCACCACCACCATGATCGAAGCACCGACCAGATAGTAGAGCTGCAGGCCGGTTGCGGTACCCGCGCGCAACGTCAGGACGGTGATCAACACATACGCCACGACAATGAACGTCAACGGCGCGATAACTTCGCCGAAGCGACACAGCAGCGGGATGGCCAGATAGAGGCCGCCGCAGACGATGATGAGAAGGCCCATCCACGCCCCGCCCCGTCCGGTGAATATCGAGAACACGCCCAAGAACGCGGCGACGACCGCGCTGATCCGGGAGGACATTCTGAGAACACGCACCCGGCGCGCGACGGAGTCGACGTACTGCGGGGTCTCAGCCGGAAGATGACCGTGAGAAGCCACCTCGGGCAAACCGACTGACCGCTCCTCGATCGCCATGACAGCAGCCTATCTCCGGTAGGCCGGTGAATCGGCCGACACGTGGGCAGCCATGCGGCATACCCAGCTAACTACACTAAGTGCGCCGCACAGCGCCGCCGTTGGCTGTGTCTCAGTAGGGAGCGGCGACGTTGGTTGTCGCCCAAGATTTTTCAACCTCCGAGCCGCCCGGGGGAGGCACCAGGCCATTGATCATCCAAAGGTCCTCGCTGGTCTCGTCAGCGTGGAACTCCCAGTGCAACCCGTCGTGCTTTTCCATGTGGGGATGCAGTATGCCGTTGAGCCAGCGGGTGATCTGTTGTCGGCTCTCCTTATCGGTGCCTCGCCGGGCGATGTGGTCAATGACGACGCGAACCCCGACCGGCGTCCGTTCCCCGCCGACATAGAAATCCTCGGGCCGCGTCTCGTGGAAGATTGTGACCACGTAGAACCGGGGCAATCCGATCCGCTCGTAGTGGTCGGTGATCCGCGCGGCAAGCTGGTGTTTTTCCTCTTCGGTGAAGATCCCGGGCGTGTAATGAATCGTCCACAGTGGCATGACAGTTCAGTGCTCCTCCGTCGTGGTGGGTCGGTGGGCTGTCAGTGGGCCAGAGCGAAGGTCAAGCGCTCCACGGGACCGGACAGCGCAGCCTTGACGTTGACGGTGACGTCGTCGGTAAGCACCTCCACGGCGCCCTCTTCGAGCCCGTCGACGATGAGTTTGGCCACCTCGGCCGGCGTCATCTTCGGCAGCGGCATGGCCGAGACCATGTCGGTGTCGATGAACCCCGCGTGCACACCTACGACCTGGGTGTGCTGCCGCTCGAGTTCAGCACGGAGAGAATTCGTGACCGACCATATCGCCGCCTTGGAGGCGCCGTAGGCGCCGGCGCCGCCCAGCCAGGACAGTACCGAGTGCACGTTGACTACCGCGCCACCGCCGTTGGCGGCCAGGATCGGCGTGAAGGCCCGCGTTACCCGCAGCGGTCCAAACACGTTGACGTCGAACGTCTCGGTGACATGCTCGAAGCTCCCGGTCAGTAACGACTCCGGCAACAGTACGCCCGCATTGTTGAACACGATTTCGGCGTCCGTGGCGATCTCGGCCAGCGCGGCAACCGATTCCTGCGAGCGCACCTCGAGTTGGTGGGTGACCACTTCGTTGCGGTCATCGGTATAGGCACTCCGTGCCGTGGAGTACACCTTCCGCGCGCCCCGGGCCAGCACCTCGTCGACCAGGGCCGCGCCCAATCCACGCCTGCCACCGGTCACCACGACCACCTTGCCTGCTACCGCAACCATGTCGGAGTCCTTCAAGCTAGATAACGATTACGTTAGTAAGATGCAACCACGACTAGCTGAGTAATGCAAGCGTTAGTTATGATGGGAATGTGGCGATGGAGTTTGAGAGGCGGCTGCGCGACCGCCGCAAGTGGTCGATCGGTGATGCATGCTCGGCCTCGAGGGTGCTCGATCTGCTGAGCACCAAGACGGTGTTTCTGGTTGTTCGTGAATGCTTCTACGGCACAACACGTTTTGAGGACTTTATGGAGCGGATCGGCACCTCGGCACCGGCGATATCGCGTGCACTCAAACAACTGGAGTCAGCGCAGATCGTCACCCGGGTGCCGTATCAGGAGCCGGGGAAGCGGGCCCATGACGAGTACCGGCTGACCGAGGCGGGTGAAGATCTGCTGCCGGTGTTCTTATCGCTGATCCGGTGGGGTGACAAGTATCTGCAAGACGGCAAGGCCCCGCTGTCGTTCGTCGATGCCGACACTGGCCGCACGTTGGGCGTCCGCGTCACCGCCGACGTCGATGAACCCGCGACGCGGTCGGCCGATATCGAGATACGGTTCAACCCGCCGTCAAAGTCCCACGGTGTCAAGAGCTAACGTCACTCCGGCGACCGAGGGCGCCGGCAGGTCGCTGCTCTCAGGGCAGATGCCAGAACACCGTGGTCACCAGGAAGAACAGCAAGGCCGAGAGCACCATCACCGTGGCGATCAACAGTGCGCCGCGAATGTTGGTCGCCCTTTTGGACGAGTCGGCAGCCGGGTACAGCCACCGCTTGAGCAGCGGATTCACATAGAACGGCATCGTGACGAAGCTCATGATGAAGCTGGACAACAGGTTTCCGATCAACATGCCCTGCCATAGCGGCAGCCTCGCCGGCGACATCGCCAACGTGAGCAGCACTGCCGTCGGATACAAGCCGACCCACACCGCGATCGACGTCTTCGCCTGCGACGGCGCGCGGGCCTGGCCACGATCTTCCTCGAAGGCGAACCAACTGCCGAATGAATTGTCGATCGTGCGCAACCGAAAGTCGCTGAACTTCTTCCCTTCATCGAGAAGCTGCTGGCGTTCGTTGGACGTGAGCCACCTGTCTAGGTCGGCGGCGGTGTCATAGCGGTAGAGCATCGTCCACTCGTCCTGCACGCCTTCGATCGGCCGGAAGATCTCAGAACCCCGGTAACCCGGAAACTTGTCCTCCGCCAGCCGAAGTCGCTCTTGCCAGTCGAGGAATTCCTCGAGATGTTCAGTTGGGACTCGATGGGTGACCACCGCGGTCACGAGTGTATCGGGGCGGGTGGCACTGCCCATGATGATCTGCTGGGTGGGTGGACCGTCGCGGAAGTGCTGTGCCTCGGCGAGCCGGTTCTGGCGCGTGGCGCTGTTGATCCACGCCTGCAGATTGGCGATCGAGTCGAAGCGGTAAATCACGCTCCACAGCGGCTGCGCGGTGGTCGGCGGGGTGATCTCCGCGGCGATGAATCCGGGGAAGTGCGACGCGGCGCTGTTCAGCCCTTGCTGCCAGGACAGGAAGGCGTCCTCGCAACCGCGGCCAACCTTTTCGCCGATGATGACGGTCGCGGCGTTGCCGGTCAGCTCGTCGGGGGCCATGGATGTCTTTTCACTCAGCCGATCGGGGCCAGTCGGTGTAACTGCCCGGCGAAGGCCTGGGGCGCCGAGGCGATCGGGCCGCCGACCATCGGTACGGGAGCCAGTCCCGCGACGATGTGCCGTTTCACGCTTTCCTCCCCTCACGGCGTCCTTTGCCCACCGCCGACCAGCCATTGATGCTACCGCTGACGGACGCGGGCCGAACCCGTCAGTGGCTCTCGGGCAACAGCGAGTGCGTGACTCGAGCCCCGTCGAAACGAAATTGGTGCACGGGACGCCGCAGCGGCTCGATGGTGGTATCCGGGTGCACGATGACTCCGCCACCGGAGGGGATTCCCAGCCCGGTGGCCGCGCCCTTGAGCGAATGAATCGTGCGCGACAGCCGCGCCCACTCGGCTTGCTCGTCGTGCGCGTCGATGACCATCGGGACTAGCCCGAACACATCGAACAGCTCAGCCGCGGGGGACTGGGGCCTCTCGACGATTCCATATCGTCCGAACTGGACCGCGCCGGCGGAAATGCCTACCAGGACCGAACCTTTGGCGTGTCGGCTCAGGATGACATCTTTCATGCCCGTTTTCTCGAATGTGTTCCAGCCGAGACGAACGTCGCCGCCCGCGAGGACGATCAACTGAGCACGCTTTAGGAAGGCGCGATCGTCTGGGCCGAACGACGAATCGATCATCCGACGGTCGGTGATTCCAATCGCGTCCACCGCCGCTTCGAAGATCTCGTAGAACTCCCGACGATCCCCGTTGGAGGCGCCGAGATAGGCCGCGCTGAGTGGTGTGCCCCGAGCCAATCCATCGACGGCCGCCTCGAGGAGCGGTCGGTCGTGCCGCTTCCAGAACAGCAGCTGACTGTCGGCCAGCAGATAGAGCGGTTGGAGTTGCGGCGCCGTCTTAGTCACCGCGCACGTCAAGTCCATTCCCGATCGGTGTCGGACATGGTGTCACCCTATCGGCGTGGCCGCGTGAAGTTGCTTTGTTTCCGTGTGTGGAAAGCCTGCGGGCTGGACAAGATCTGGCTACGCCCGCGGCGAGCGACCGCAGGCGCGCGGCCCGGTTGACCGCCCGACCGAAATAGTCGCCGTCGCGAAGCTCGACCTCGCCCGTATGCAGCGCCACGCGGATACGCATGGGCTCGCGCAACTCCCAAGGCTCGTGACTGATGGCGTCTTGCAACTCGATGGCGGCCGCGGCCGCCGCGGACGGCCGCTCGAAGACCGAAAACGTGGCGTCGCCCTCGCCGCGCGTCGTGATCAGCCGTCCTGCGCGCGACGTCACGACCTGCTCGGCCACCTCGTCGTGCCGTGCGAGCGCCACCGCCATGGCCTCGGCGTCTGCCTCCCAGGCCGCGGTCGATCCCTCGATGTCGGTGAGTAGAAAAGTCACTGCCCGCGTCACCGACGGAAGGTGTTGTGCCACAGGAATTTCCAGAGAGTCGTCTTGCGCGACGATCGCGGCCCCTAGCCGCCGAAGCTCCGTCCGGGGTCGACCCCCAGCTCGTCGGCCAGCCGCGACCGTGCCCGTTGATAAGCACCAAGGGCTTCACCTTGCCGGCCGGCCCGGTGGAGGGCGAGCATCAGCTGGCCCCATCGCCTTTCGCGCAGCGGGGGAGAGGTCCCAAAACGCCCAGTTCCACCGATGGAAGCGTACTCACGTCCCCAATCGTCGGTGGGACGATTCAATGCCCGGTCAAGATCCGGTAAAGGCGCCCCGCCACATTTGCCACGCGAGTACCGTGGGCCGGCCATGCGGTGGTTCTCCATCGGACTGACGGTCGCAGTGACTCCCGCGGCCGCCGATGAAGTATCGGTGGGTATCGCGCGCCTTTTCCCAGCCCGCGCAGGGCGTTTCAAGAGCAGTTTGTTCAGAACTTAAAGGTAATCGCATATACCAGCATTGAGGACTCCATGGCCTCGTTGCTGAACCGCATTTAGCGGTAATGTGGGGCTCTGGCTGGGCTATTTCAGCTTGGATGCGGCAACCTTGACCTCGTTTACCTAATCGAGCTGGATATTACGGGCAATCAGTCCAGATCGGAATCTACGACCGGGCCGGCGGGACGGCCTGCTGCCAGGGAGTCAGCTATTCGGCAGCTTCGGCACAGCACACTGACGGTGGGCACCCTTCCGGCTTCCGCTTTGGCGAGTCATACTGGACCCGTGTCCTCGTTCTGGGAGCAGCACCAGACAGCAATAATCGTAGGAGTCGTTACTAGCGTCTTGGCCGCCGTCACAACGCTTCTCGTAACGAACATCGGTAAGTCTATGTGGAACGAAATTAGTCCGTCCCCAACGTCGACAACGTCGACACCGCAGGGGAGGGTGATGGTCGTGGATTGGCGTACACACCCTGACTCGCCACAAGCGCATGCGACGGCGTCTGTCACAGTCCACAATGATGGCGGCGCTACTGCCAGTGATTGCTTCATTTATTGGATGACGGCAGACAACAAAGAGTTGGCAGCTTCATCAGAGTTCGGTATCGCGCCATTCCAGTCCCAAACGCAAACACTTACCCGAATACAATCTTCATATACGGGGAATCGTTTGCTCAAGAAGATCGACACCTATGCTTTTGTTAGATGCAGTGGCCAGCGATACCCGGATAGCCCACA
This sequence comes from uncultured Actinomycetota bacterium, assembly GCA_963840045.1. Lineage (GTDB taxonomy): Bacteria > Actinomycetota > Actinomycetes > Mycobacteriales > Mycobacteriaceae > Mycobacterium. Next base: position 43,167 of record CAWIXL010000006.1, read on the forward strand.
CATCCAAGCCTCGCTCTACTGACACTGTGTCGTGCGATCAGCCCGCCGGCCCCGGCAGGCACGTGGATGTCTGTGACGTGCTTCACAACCACGTCGTCAGCGGCACTTATTAAATAAGCTAAGTGTTAAACTAGCTAAACACCTCAGAGACATTGGAGGACACAACCGTGCCCCGCACAGACAACGACACCTGGGACTTAGCATCCAGCGTGGGCGCGACGGCAACCATGGTGGCCGCCGCCCGCGCAATCGCGACCAAGGCCGATGAGCCCGTGATCAACGACCAATTCGCCGAACCACTGGTTCGTGCCGTTGGCGTTGACTTCTTCACGCGATGGGTGAACGGCGACCTGCGCGCCGCTGACGTCGACGACGACGAGTCCAGCTGGAAGCTGGAGCACATGCCCGCTGCGATGGCCGCCCGAACCCGCTTCTTCGACTCGTTCTTTCAGGATGCGGCGCAGTCCGGAATCCGCCAAGCCGTGATCCTGGCTTCCGGTCTGGATGCCCGCGCCTACCGGTTGGCCTGGCCGGCCGACATGACGGTGTTCGAGATCGACCAACCGCAGGTCATCGAGTTCAAGACCACAACACTGCAAAGCCTGGGCGCCACGCCGAAAGCCCAACTGCGCACGATCGCAATCGATCTGCGGCAAGACTGGCCCACCGCACTTCGCGAGGCCGGTCTGGACACCTCGCGGCCGACCGCCTGGATCGCCGAGGGCCTGCTCGGCTACCTGCCGCCGGAAGCTCAGGACCGATTGATGGACAACATCACCGCGCTCAGCGCCGAAGGCAGTCGGCTGGCGGTCGAAGCTATCCCGGACAGGCCGGAGCGAGACATCGAACAAGCGCGCGAAATGATGCGCAGGTCTACCGCCAAGTGGCGCGAGCACGGCTTCGAGTTGGATTGGGAAGAGCTCGGCTTCGAGGGTGAACGCAAGGACGTGGCCAGCTACCTGGAAGGCCTGGGATGGCGCTCGGCCGGAACCCCGATGAGCGAGTTGTTGGCCGATAACGGACTAGCGGCGGTCCCGCAGACTCACGACTCGGTATCGATGGCCGACACCATCTACTACAGCTCCGTACTGTGCAAGTGACCACGCCCCGCCGCGGGCTAAACAGCGCGGTCACGGCAATGTGGAGCTTCCTTTCCCCGGCCTACGACCTGCCGTTTTTGCAGCAGTGGGTTTACCGGCCGCCGCATGACGAAGTCATTGCGCAACTCCGCGCTCACAACAGCAGCAGGATCGCTGACATTGCCTGCGGCACAGGCGTACTCAGCAATCGGATTGAGCGCGAACTGCACCCCGCGGAGATCTACGGCGTCGACATGTCCGACGGCATGCTCGGCCAGGCGCGGGCGAAATCCGATCGAGTGCAGTGGTTACGCGGACCGGCCGAGCAGTTGCCGTTCGGCGACGGGACGCTTGACGCGATCGTGACGACCTCGGCTTTTCACTTCTTCGACCAGCCCGCGGCCCTGCGCGAGTTCCATCGTGTGCTCGCGCCCGGCGGACTGGTTGCGGTCGCGGCCCTAAGCACGCGTCAACCGCTGCTGCAGGCGCCCGGGGCCAATAGATGGAAACCCCAGCACAATCCGTCACCGAAAGAGATGCGGGCGTTGTTCGAAGACGCAGGATTTGCCGTCAGCGACCAGCACCGCATCCCGCGGCCGGTTTGGACCTGGATCATCTCGGACCTGATAACCGTCGGCACTAAAAGCTGAAGGCGGCGCCGGGTGCCAGTATGGGCTCATGGCTGACGAAGCGATGCGCTCCGAGCGCGCGTTCAACGAAAACAACATCGATGAGTTTCGCCGCAACGGCGGCAAGGTGGGCGGACAGTTTGAGGGTTTTCCGCTCCTGTTGCTGACGTCGACGGGTGCGCGAAGTGGCACAAAGCGGGTCAACCCCGTCGCCTACTTCGACATCGACGACAAGATCTACATCGTTGGCTCCGCGGCGGGCCGGGATAACAACCCCGCCTGGGTGCACAACATTCGCGCCCACCCTGAAGTGTCCATCGAGATCGGCTCGGAAGCCCCGAAGCCGGCGACCGCCCGTGAATTGCCCCGCGACGAGCGCGATCGGATCTTTCGGATCGTCGTGGAGCGTGCCCCCGGGTTCGGCGAGTACGAAGAGCGCACCGACCGGGTCATCCCGGTATTCGAGTTGGTGGCCGGCTGACCGCCTCCGCGTCGGCGGCCTGGGCATCCATTCGAAAGACCTTGTCCGCCAACATGCACTGACGTCTGATCGTTAGCACGCGTCAAGCCGTGGAATTGAGCAGCTCCTCAATCTTCTTGAGCCGCTTGGTAACCAACGCCTGGATGTCAACGGAGTGGTCTGGGGAGCAGGTGACAATCTGTGCGACGACATTGGCCTTGGCGATGACCGCGAAATCGCAAAACCATTGTTCACCGGCAAGTTTCGTCCCCCACTGGGCAACCTCGGGCCCAGTCGCGACCAACGGCGTGGGGTTTACCGTCATCTTTCGCTGATCGTCGCCCCACGCGGTGATCGGGCGCTGGCAGCCGGACACGGTCTTGCGAACCGAGTCCAGAAAGCCCGCGGCATCGAACCCGCTGGGATAGGTGGCCGACACCTCCAGCAGCTGGTGCTGGTCCTTCGCGCCGTCGTTTTGGGTACGGGCCTCGCGTCCGGTGTAGTTCGACGGGAACAGTGGGTAGTGCCCGTAACCCGCGACGCCCTGACATTCGGCGGGTTCGGCGCCCACGAACAGTGCGGCTTGCATGTCCTGTTCGGACAACGGGTTGCCAGATCCCACCGAGATCGACATGGACGGTGTCAGCAGGTCGACTAGCTGGGAAGGGAAAATGGGACCATTGGACGCCCCGCGGCGCTTCGCAGCCTTCGGGGCGCCGGCGACAACACTGGTGCAACCGGCGAGCGCGATGCACAAGACGAGCGCGAACGAGCACGCCGCACGCGAAAATGCGGGTCGCTGTGCGCGGTGCGCTTTGGTGAGGTCGCCGCTGCCGGCATCGGGGTCGGGCACGATCGAGCCTCCTTCGCGGGTGTTGCACTCCATTTTGGGGTCATTTAGTCGGGGGGCTGGATCTTAGCGGGCGTTGGTGGGCACAATGCGATTGGATTCCGGCGAGAAGGGATAGTCACATCGCATGGCGAAGTTTCGAGTGATCGACCCACGTGGCGGGGTTGTCGCGACGAGGGACTTCGAAAGCGCGGCGGCTGCCTACCCCTGGTTTCTCGCCGTTGCGGGCAGTTCCGAGCTGGGTTGGCGGATGGAGGTCGAAGACGAGGGCCGCTGGGCGTTCTTCGACGACACCGGGGGCTTTACCGCCCCGTCGAGCCGGGCTCCGCGGTCGAAACGGCTGGCCATGCAAAATGGTGATGGTCCGACTCGTCACGCATAGCCAGCCCAATTCATAAGCGTCAGCGCGTGAAACCCGACGGGATGACGTCAGGGTTAGTTAGTGTGATGCCTCCCCGGTCAGAGCGGCACCCAGACCCCGCCTAACCAAACGCCCCAATGCTGGAAGCCGTTATCCCACATCGGTGGCTGCGGTGACCACGACGGCCAGGGCGGGGGCGGCGGCACATTCTGCGGCGCATACGGGGGCGCATAGGCCGGCCGAGGCGTGTACCACGCTGGCGGTGCCGGTGGCATTTTGCACTCGTTCGTCAACGGTTTGAAGGACATATTGGGGCCGCAGTCCGCCGAGCTGACGCCCGGCGTCACGACCATCGCAGCCGCGACCGAGACGAACGCGACCGCGACGACGGCGGCGGCGCGACGAACAAACCGCATCATGGTAGGCCTCCCCAGAGGGATCCGTCCCCGACCTTGGGACGGATTTAGCTTATGCGTTCGATGCCGCCGCACCTAGAAATTCGACAGCGTCATGCGGGCTCCGGAAATGGGATTTGCTACCAATTTGGCCGCCGCGTGCTCTAAAAACACGACGTCCGCTCGGCCAATCGGCCAAGCGGACGCCGCGTGATTCGATTCTTTACAGCGGAATCCAAACTCCGAAGAACCAGAAGCCCCACGCGTTGAATCCGGGATCCCAGACGGGAGTTTCCTGATAGCCCCAGTAGTTGATCGGGCCACCAACCCAGCGCCCACCGGGCGGCGGGAGCGGTCGGCCCCAGTCTGGCCTGGGCGGCGCACCCCATCCCCAGGGCGCGGCTCCGTCTCCCCACGGTTGCCCGTGGAAGTAGCCACGCTGAGGATCTCCATGCCATCCGCCGCCGGGCCCACCGGGCCCACCGGGTCCGCCTGGGCCGTGGTCGCCGGGTCCACCGGGCCCGCCTGGTCCGTGGTCGCCGGGTCCACCAGGTCCACCGGGTCCGCCTGGGCCGTGGTCGCCAGGTCCACCGGGTCCGCCTGGGCCGTGGTCGCCGGGTCCACCAGGTCCACCGGGGCCGTGGTCGCCAGGTGCCACCGGGTCCACCGGGACCACCAGGTCCACCGGGCCCTCCGGGGCCGTGGTCACCGGGGGGCCCACCGGGTCCGCCCGGGCCATGGCCACCGCCGCCCCCTTGGGGCCCACCCGGACCGTTGCCACCAGGTCCACCAGGTCCACCGGGACCACCAGGTCCGCCGGGCCCGCCTGGGCCATGGTCCGTGGGCACACCACCGGAACCGACCGGAGCACCCGCTGGCGCGCTATGGTTTCCGCTCGGAGTCGGTGCCGGCGCGGCGTTTGCCATACCGGCGCCCATGCCTAAGGCCGCAGCGCCAAGGGCGCCGGCTACGGCACCCCCCGCGACCAGTTGCTTTAGTTTCATCGTCCCCCCACTTGTCGTGTCGTGAATTCCTCAAACTTTCGACCCCGATACCCCTCAGATTAGATAGCTTCTCTATGAGTGAGCTAAGTCTCGGCATTGCAGACCTTTTGCGCGGTCGCTCGCCACACCCAGCTGCTAGCCGGAAACCCCAGGACAGGCCGCTGAGTTTGATCTTGTGCGTTGCGGTTGCCTGAACCACTAGCCTTATGCCTGGCACGCCACCGCGTAGTCGTGTCCGGCAGGCGATGGCCGGAGGCGCGAAACGCGCTTCTGGTCGGTATTTGGGCGCGTTGGCGGGTTAGGAGTCGGCGATGGATGGCACCCCCGGGTCACGGGAGGGTTCGAAGTTCGGGCCGTATCTGCTGCGGCGGCTGGTGGGCCGCGGCGGCATGGGCGACGTCTATGAGGCTGAGGACACGGTGCGCGAGCGGATCGTGGCGCTCAAGCTGATGTCGGAAACGCTCTCCCGCGACCCGGTCTTTCGGACCCGCATGCAGCGTGAAGCCCGCACCGCCGGGCGGCTGCAGGAACCGCACGTCGTGCCAATCCACGACTACGGCGAGATCGACGGGCAGCTCTACGTGGACATGCGCCTGATCGACGGTGTCGACGTGGCAACCACGCTGAGCCGCTACGGGCCGCTGTCCCCGGCGCGGGCGGTGGCGATCGTGCGCCAGATTGGCTCGGCGCTCGACGCCGCGCACGCTGCCGGGGTGACGCATCGCGACGTAAAGCCGGAGAACATCCTGGTCAGCCGGGACGACTTCGCCTATCTCGTTGATTTCGGGATCGCCAGCGCCACGTCCGACGAAAAGCTGACGCAGATCGGCAGCACGGTGGGCACGTTCAAATACATGGCTCCGGAGCGGTTCCAGGACACCGAAGTGACATATCGGGCCGACATCTACGCGTTGGCCTGCGTGCTGTACGAGTGCTTGACCGGATCCCCGCCGTACCGGGGCGACCAGGTCAGCGTGATGAGCGCTCACCTGAATCAGGCGATCCCGCAGCCCAGCGCCGCGCGGCCAGGCATTCCGGCGGCCTTTGACCAGGTGATCGCCCGCGGGATGGCCAAGAATCCCGCGGAGCGCTACGTCAGCTGCGGTGATCTGTCGGCGGCCGCCTATGCGGCGCTGGCCACACCCGATCGGGACCGGGCCACCGACATTCTGCAGCGCAGCCAGGTGCCGAGCGTTCCGGCCGCCTTTGCTGCCCAGCCGCCTATCAGCACCTTCGCGCCGCCGGCCTACGGTCAACCGCAGGGCACAGCGTGGCCGACGCCGTCTGCTCCCGGGTCAACCGCCCATCCGAGCGGACCGCTCCCTCAGCAAGTGCCGTGGGGCGGGACGCCGCCCTGGGGTCAACCGTCGATTCAGCCGCCCCAGAGTGCACGCACGCCCTGGGTGTGGGTCGGTGTCGCCGCCGGCGTGGTGATGGCATTGGTGGGTGCGCTGCTCATCGTGGTTGCGCGTCCGTGGGAATCGTCATCCCCGACGTCGCCGTCATCGCCGTCAGCGCCACCGCCGCAGGCGGCAGATGCGGTTGCACTGAAGGTCTTCGACGACGGCGTGTCCATCGGCAGCTCGGTGGCGCCAGTGACGATCGACATTTTCAACGAGCCCATCTGCCCGCCCTGCGGCAGCTTCATCCGGGCGAATGCCAGCGACATGGACACCGCGGTGAACAACAAAAAGCTCACGGTGCGTTATCACCTGCTCAACTTCCTCGACAGCGTGTCGCACAGCAAGAATTACTCGACTCGTGCCGTGGCGGCCACGTATTGCGTTGCGGCGGCAAACGACCCGAAGCTGTACAGCGATTTCTACTCAGGCCTGTTCGCGAGCAATTTTCAGCCCGCGGAACACGCCCCAGAGGATCGCGCCGATGGCGAGCTGGCCCAACTGGCCAAATCCGTCGGGGCCGGCACCTCCGTGACCGACTGCATCAAATCCGGAAATGAGCTGGGCACCGCCCAAACCAAGGCCGCAGCCGGCTATGCCCAGCTCAACAGCCTCAATGCGGGTGCGACACCATTCGTTTGGGACGGCAGCAAGTCCGTGAACTTTTCGGACGCTGCTTGGCTGACAAAACTAATCGGCTGACCTTCCGGCGCGGTAGCGGCTAGGCGAGCAGCGGGGCGAGTTCGATGCGCGGCACGGTGACTTTCAGGGGCCCCTTTTCGTGGGGTAGCAGCCCATCCTGGTTGAAGAAGAAGATCACCGCGTCGTCGGTGATTGCGAAATTCTGGTAAGCGTCCACACCGAGCTCATCCAACGTCAGCGAGCCCGTCGCACCGCGCTTATCCAGCTCGCCCTGGACGATTGGCTTCAGTACCGCCACCGGGTCGGTGCCGGGTTTGAACAGCGTGTCCAACGTGATCGCGGCGTGCTTGGCCAAATCGTAGTTGAACGCCTTGAAGGTGGTCACCGGGTGGACGCCGGTGTCGTCGCCGATCTCGAACACCAGGCTTTGGGTGCCCGAGGGCGGCGCGCCCGATCGGTACTCCTTCCCGATGATGTTGAGCAGGTAGGGAATTGGGCGCCCACGCAGCGGGTTCTGGCCCGTCCAATCGATGAAATCGTTGCGCCGCTGGGTGAGGAAGCCGGTCACCACCTGCTGGTCGGGATAGTCGACCGGAAATTGAAAGTCGAGCTTGTAGGTGGGGGTGGCGTTGTGAACCTGGCAAGTCTGCTTGGCGTCGACAGTTCCGCCGAGGTTGCCGCAGGGTGTCTGGGCGGACGGCGTGGTCGCCATCGCCGCAGCGGTGCTGATGGTCGGGCCGCGTGATGTGCGGCATCCCGCTGCGCCCACGATCACGGCGGCACTGATGAATGCCAGCCCAAGAGAGATAAGCGAATTCGCACGGCGCCTCGACATACGGGTCAGCTTTCTAGGTGGCCACCATCGGGGCAGCCCGCGGCCCCAGTTCAGCATTCGGACGTTAGCAGCCGTCCGCGCTAACGGGACGGGGCGAGTTGATCTCGCATGCGTCAGGTAATACTCGACTGGGTAAGGCAGCGCGTTTCGACAGCAACGGAGGGTATGCGATGACGAATGCGAAACCACTCGAAGGTATCCGTGTTCTAGAGGCTGCCGTGTGGACGTTTGTCCCCGCGGCCGGAGCGGTGCTGGCCGAATGGGGCGCAGACGTCATCAAGGTCGAGCCGCGTGTGGGCGGCGATCCCCAGCGTGGTCTGGTCACCATGGGCCTGGTCCCCGGCGGTCCCGACGGAGTCAACTACATGATCGAGATGCCCAACCGCGGTAAGAAGTCGATCGGCGTCGACATGACCACGCCGGGCGGGCAGGAGGTGGTGCACGAGCTGGCCAAGACGTGCGACGTATTCCTCACCAGCTATCTGCCCAGCAGGCGCAAACGGTTCGCGATCGATCTCGACGACATTCGTGCCGTCAATCCCGACATCATCTATGTGCGCGGATCCGGCTACGGCCCCAACGGACCCGACGCGGATAAAGCCGGCTACGACGGCGTCTCGTTCTTCTCCCGCGGCGGGATCAGCGACGCGTTCACCCGTGACTTCCCCGAACCGGTCATGCAGACCCCGGCATTCGGCGACCTGCTAGGCGGATTGACGATCGCCGGCGGCGTCGCGGCCGCTCTCTACAAGCGCAAGGCGACAGGGGAGACATCGGTGGTCGACGTGTCCCTGCTCGGGCTGGCGTCGTGGTCCATGAGCCCACAGGTCACCGCGGCCATGCTCTATGGCGGCGATCCGATGCCCAAATTCACCCACCGTGACATGCCCAACCCGCTGGTAGGCACGTACAAGACCCAGGACGGCCGCTACATCACCCTGATGATGCTGCAGGGCGAGAAGTTCCTACCGGAGTTCCTTGCGGTGATCAAGCGGTCGGATCTGTTGGAGGACAAGCGGTTTAGCGACGCCCACTCGCGCTACCTGAACCGCGGTGAGTTCATCGACATCCTCGACGCGGAATTCGCCGCGCACACCGTCAACGAGTGGCGCGAGATCCTGGCGCCCTTGTCCGGGGCGTGGAGCGTGCTGCAGAAGCCGAGCGAACTACGGCACGACCCGATGGTTGTGGCCAACGGCTACATTCCCGAAGTGCACGCGATGAACGGTGCGCCCTACATCCTGCCCACCAACCCGGTGCAGTTCGACGAGCAACATGTGCAGCCCACCGGAGCGCCCGAACACGGTCAGCACACCGAGGAGGTCCTGCTCGATGCGGGCATCGAATGGGACAAGATCGCCGAGTTAAAGGACCAGGGCGCGATTCTGTAAACCACCGGGAGCCTGCCCCAACTCAGTATGATGTCAGATGACACATTTGACATCACCTGAGGGGAGGCGGAGCATTGACGAGTATGAGCGTCTTCTCTTTGCGGCTACGCGAGCCAGGCTTACGGGAACTGGTTCGTGAGGTCGCCAACCACGAGGACATCAGCCAAAACGAACTGATCGAACAGGCTGTGGCCAACGAAGTTCTGCTGCGGGGAGCCACGCTGGTCGCCGATCTGGAGCGCGCCGCCGAGCGCATTGCTGAGCTGACCGACGCCGAGTACGCGCGGATTGTCGACGACAGCCTGACCGACTTTGCCGAAGGCGAAGGTCTGCCCGAGCCGTTGCAGGCGTACGCGCTCGACATCGGTGAGCTCACGGAAGCGGTTCCCGAAGTCGACAGTCTCGGGGTCATGGCGGCGTTCAATTCTGCGCACGCCTAGCTACTTCGACCTGAAAAACCGTTAATGGCCGCAATGACGGCGGGTGGGGATGGTGGAGTGTCGGTGCTCTCGGTTTTCGGTGTCATGCTGCGAGGCTGCCGATCTTGACGAGGTTGTGGGCGAAGACGCCGTGTCCGCACCAGGTTCGGGCTCCGTTGATGCCGGTGAGTTCGGTGCGGTTCCAGCCGTAGCTTCGTTTGATGTGGTTGATCCGGCCTTCGGATCCGGTCCGCCATTTGACCTTATCGCGGAAGGCTCGCCGGTGTTCGAACTCGCGGCGTGCGGCGGTCGGTTTACTGGTGCGCGGTATCGCCACAGTGCGTACGCCGAGTTCGTGCAGGTCGCGTTCCACCGATGCCTGGCCGTAGCCGCGGTCGGCGGTGACTGCGCGTGGCGTGTGTCCGGTGCAGGTGGTGATCCGTGCGATCGCCGGGGCCAGCTGAGGCGCATCGTACGGATTCCCGACCTCGACGTTGTGGTCGAGGATGACCCCGTCGGCGTTGTCGACGATCTGGGCTTTGTAGCCGAACTCGACGGGCTTGCCCAGGCGTCCCTTGCGGATCGGGCGGGCATCGACATCGTGGAGGCTGACCACCCGGCTCGCTGACTCGGGCATCACCCCGGCCAGCCGGCTACGGGTTTGGGCCACAATGCGTTCGGTACGTTGCACCAGGGTGTTCAGATCGTTGATCGCCCGGTGCAACCGGCCTTTGCGTTGGCCATTCGCGGTGCGCAGTGCGCGTCGGGCGTTGCGGATCACCGCGGTCGCCTCACGCATCGTCTGCCCGGCGATCCCGGCGAGCTCCCCAGTGATGCGACGCACCGCGGCCTGGACCTGATCGCGTTGCTGCTGTCCGCGCAGCCGGAGCTTCGCAGCGATCGAGCGGGCACGCCGCCCCGCCGAGCGCCGCCGGTCCCGCGATCGAGTACGGGGTGCACCACCGGCAGCCTTGATCCGCGCCACAGAGCGGGCCATCGAACCGATCGCCTTGGCCAATAAGCCCGAGTCGGTCGGATAGGCCACCGCAGCCGCAATGACGGTGGTGTCGGCACGGACCTTGTCGGTGCGCAGCAGCTTCGCGGTGGCCGCCTTGGCCAACAACGCCTCGTTCAACCCGGCGACCGCGTCGTCCCCGCAACGGGTGGTGATCTTCATCAACGTGGTCGGATGCGGCACCCGGGTACCGAATGGGATCCGGCAAAACCGCTGCCAGGAAATCGAATCGGACACCTCCCGGCACAACGACTCAAAGCCCAGCCGGTAGCGGAACTTCAGAAACATCAACCGCAAATAGGTTTCCATCGGGATCGACGGACGCCCGATCCGAGCGTCGAAATACCCCGCGAACGGCGCGAAGAACACCGAGTCATCCAGCAGCGCATCCACCCGACCCAACTCGACCGGCAACACCAACAACTCCGGCGGCAAGATCGAATCCCACAACGTCGGCTGATCGTTTACAGTACGAAACATGATGGCCTCGAATCCTTCTCACCAAGGGTTCGAGGCCATCATCCCAGGTCAGCTACCCCCACGCCCCTCGACACGCCCCGACTTTTTCAGGTCGAAGTAGCTAGCCAGTGCCAGGCCGCCCGTGGAATGACGATTCGCGCGCCGATCTCGCAAGGATCAAGGCCAACGCCGCGGCGCTGATCAGGTCAATTGCCGACGATGCACACGCCTGGGCAATAGTGCCCGACGCTGACCGTGCGCGCGATTGGCACGCGCGGCTCTATGCGGGTTGCCAGGTGCCGGTCGCCGGATACGCTGGCCACTTTCGGGGTGATCCGTCGGTGAAGGAACTCATCGGATACGAAATCGGCATCGGACGGCGTCAACGAGACGGGCTGCCGGAGAAGCTGGGTGTCTATTCGAAGGACCTCGCTGAGCAGATACCGAGGCTGATCGCGCAGATCCAGGCCGGGATTGCGCAATTGGATTCGGCGCTCGAGCCGGCAGTGCGCCCGGTGACGAAGGAGGCGGTCGAAGCGGTCGTTCTGCTAACCGCCCGGGTACACGGTGAATGGATTCGGCTGCACCCCTTCGCCAACGGCAATGGACGGACGGCGCGGGTGTGGGCGAATTTCATCGCGCTGCGCTACTCGCTCCCGGCGTTCGTCGCCGTCAAACCGCGCCCCGAAGGCACCGCTTACGCCCGCGCCGGTCAGTCGTCGATGGGCCGCCCGCCCGATTTCATCGGAGACCACCGACCAATTACCGCCGTCTTCGCCCGCATGCTGGCGCAAGCATTAGCCGGCTGACCAAGCGGATGTCGAAACGCCGCACGCAATCGGGAAGGGTCGGCCTGTCGGGCGGTAGCCTCATCTGGCTGGTGTGGTCACTCGATAGCTGACGCGTTGTCGCATTGGGAGATTCGATGAGTCGGATATTGCAACTTTTGGCGTTGCTCGTCCTGTTGCTGTTCGCCGGGATCTGGATCTGGGTCGGCATCCGGGTTCTCCAATTCCACCCCACGGCTCCGGGCCAGAAAGTGACCTTCACCGACGCACAGGTCATGGTGGCCGGATTCCTCGCCTCCGCGGTCGGCGCCGGAACCGCGTCGGTCCTCGGCATCGAGGTGCAGAAGGTTTCTGAGTCAGGAGGGCCAGTCCATCGCGGTCCAAGTCGGACAGGCGGCAAAGGGATCCCTGATGCTTTCGATCGGCATTGCCGTGTACGCCTTGGTCGGGGTGTTCGTGCTGGTCGTGTGGTTGGCGAAGTCCGGTAGCGCGACAGACATGGTCAGCGCCTTCGCGCTTGGCGTTCTGGGGTGGCTCGGCGGATCCTTCGCGGCGGTGTTCCAAAAGACCGGCTGACCTACCGGGTTTTACCGCGCAGCCCTTTACGATTTGGCCATGTCGCTTGAGGTTGGTCAGGTGTTCGCGGGATACACGATCGTGCGGGTGCTGGGCGCGGGTGGGATGGGCAGCGTGTATTTGGCGACTCATCCGCGGTTGCCGCGCGAGGATGCGCTGAAGATATTGCCACCGGATTTGACCACCGATCCGGAGTTTCGGGCGCGGTTTGAGCGCGAGGCTGAGCTGGCGGCCGGATTGTCGCATCCGCACATCGTGCGGATTCACGACCGGGGTGAATTTGACGGCCAGTTTTGGATTTCGATGGATTATGTGGCCGGCACCGATGCGGCCCGGTTGTTGGGCGAGCAGTATCCGGACGGGATGCCGCTTGATGTGGTGGTGTCGATCATCACCGCGGTGGGTTCGGCGCTGGACTATGCCCATAATCGGGGGTTGCTGCACCGGGATGTGAAGCCGGCCAACATTTTGTTGACCGATCCCGATGTGCAGGCGCGGCGGGTGTATCTGGCCGATTTCGGTATTGCGCGTCGGATGGATGACGCGGCGGGTTTGACGAAGACCAACATGACGCTGGGCACGGTGAACTACGCCGCGCCCGAGCAGTTGAAGGGTGAGTCGATCGACGGGCGTGCCGATCAGTATGCGTTGGCGTGCACGGCGTTTCACTTGCTGACGGGTAGGCCGCCGTATGGTGATTCCAATCCCGCGGTGGTCATTGCCCAGCATGTCAGTGCGCCACCGCCGTCGATCGGTGCGTCTCGTCCGGAGTTGGCTGGGCTGGATGCGGTGTTTGCCACCGCGATGGCCAAGGAGAAGTCGGCCCGGTTTGGCAGTTGTCGGCAGTTCACCGATCAGCTCAGCCAGCATCTGGGTGTGGATCTGTCGGTCGGGCATGCGACTCACGTCCCCGACACCCGTCCCCAGGCGGTCATATCCGCGCCGGTTGCGCCGCCGCCGACCAGGAAGCGACTCGGGACGGCCCGGTGTGCTGGTGGGTGCGCTCCTCGTGGTCGCCTTGCTCATCGCCGGTGGCGTCTTTGCCGTGGTCAAGCTCACCTCGCACCACAATCCGGCCAACGCGCCCATCGCCGCCGGGGGCGGCGGGGCGGCCAAGCCCGCGGCAGCCAACACCGGTCCCTTCACCGGGACCTATCGGGTCCAGTTCGGCCAGGGCACCAGCCTCGATGGTTCCCCGGCTCCGGGTGCGGTGCCGACGACCGAAACTTACGGTGTCCGCTCGGCGTGCGGCGGCACCGGTTGTGTGGCGACCGCGGCGCGGCTCACCGGCGAAACCACCTATGCGAGGACGACGGTGTTCGATCAAGTCGACGGACATTGGCTGGCCGTAGCCATCGGCTCGGATAAATGCCGGGATAGCGCGTCGGAAATCTGGGAAGTGTTCACGCTGCAGCCAGGCCCGAACGGCACCTTCACCGGCGACTACACCGCGACCGCCGCCAATCTGTGCGGAGGCAAACACACCGTGACCTTCACCCGCACCGGCGACATCGATATCAGCACGCTTCCGGACCCGGCCGCCCTGCCGGCGCGGGTGGTGTCGCCGGCCGAAGCGCTACACGGCAGCTACCGCCAGAAGCCGAACGTTCAGCGTCAAGGCCCCCCAGCAGCAGTACGACTTCGCGGTGACCACCAACTGTCTGCGCACCGGCGATCGGTGCATGAGCTACTTCCACGCACCATCGAGTGCTGTGGTACCGCTGGTATTCGGCGACGGGAACTGGGTCTTGAATAGCTCGCTAGACTCCACGTGCCCGAACGGCGCCCCGATGCACGTGAAAAAGACCGGCCAATACCCGCTGCCGCAACCGCCGCAGAATCCCATCACGCTGCTCACCGGGCACGGTACCCAGGAGCAGACCGCGCCGTGTGCAGCGAATGTAGGAGTTGACGAAACATTCACGCGCACTGGCGATTAGAGCCAATTCCCGTAGTAGTTCTCCCGGCCGCTTCGCCATAACCGACGGCAGCGGTCATGGGCGCGCGTTGGCCGGCCGGTATGACGCACTTACGATTTGGCCATGTCGCTTGAGATTGGTCAGGTGTTCGCCGGATACAAGATCGTGCGGGTGCTGGGCGCCGGCGGGATGGGCACGGTGTATCTGGCGGCGCATCCGCGGTTGCCGCGTGAGGATGCGCTGAAGGTATTGCCGCCGGATCTGACCACAGATCCGGAATTTCGCGGGCGATTCGTGCGGGAGGCCGAGTTGGCGGCCGGCTTGATTCATCCGCACATCGTGGGGATCCATGACCGCGGTGAAGAAGATGGCCAGTTCTGGATTTCGATGGATTATGTGGCCGGCGCCGATGTGGCCCGGCGGTTGCTTGAGGACTACCCCAACGGAATGCCGGTTCACGAGGCAATGTCGATCACTACCGCGGTCGCCTCGGCGTTGGACTATGCCCACCACCGGGAGTTTGTTGCATCGTGATGTCAAGCCGGCCAACATCTTGCTGACCGACCCCGATGGGCAGGAACGGCGGGTATATCTGGCCGATTTCGGCATCGCGCGGCGCATGGAGGATGCGGCGGGATTGACCGCGACCAATATGACGGTGGGCACGGTTGCCTATGCGGCGCCCGAGCAGTTGCGGGGTGAGTGGATCGACGGACGCGCCGACCAGTATGCGTTGGCCTGCACCGCCTTTCATCTGCTGACCGGCGCGCCGCCGTATGTCCATTCCAATCCCGCGGTGGTGATCACCCAACATGTCACCGCGCCGCCCGCCTCGATCGGTGCGCGCCGGCCCGAGTTGGCTGCGCTGGACTCGGTGTTCGCCACGGCGATGGCCAAAAAGCCGTCCGGCCGGTTTCGCAGCTGTGGGGAGTTCGCCGAGCAATTGAGCCGGCAGCTGCGCCCGGGTGCCTCGTACAGCCGCGACATCGCGGTCCCAGAGACCCGACCCATTCATGGCATAACCGCACCCACAGTGTGGCACCCACGGCACCGCCGATCGGCAAGCGGCGGCGGCGTGGCGTCGTGATTGGCGCGCTGGTGGGCGCCGCGCTGCTGATCGCCGGCGGTGTCTTTGCTGCCGTCAAGCTGACCGAGAAGCCCAGCGCGACCGCGATGGCGGGGCCCTTCACCGGGACCTATACAACCGACTTCGGCGGCAGCACTGGGCTCGACGATATCCCGGAATCGGGTGCGTCGCCGCAGGTGACAGGCACGTACGGCTTCCGCTCGGTGTGCCGCTCGACCGGATGCGTGGCGACGGCCTCGCGGCTTGGCGGCCCACCTGTGGTGGTACCGACGATGGTGCTGGACGAGGTGGGCGGACGCTGGGTGGGCGTAGTCGTCGGTTCCGATCAGTGCCACGGCGCTACCAATGAAATCTGGCAGGTGCTGACGGTGGAACCACGTCCCGACGGCGGTTTCGCCGGCGAATACCTCACGACTTCCGCCAACGGCTGCGCCACTAAACGAACCGTGACCTTAACCCGCACCGCGGATGTCGATGACAAGAGCGTTTCCGATCCGGCCGCTCAACGACCGCGGGTGGTGTCGCCGGCCGAAGCGCTACATGGCCACTACCACGTCAGCCGCACCTTCACTAACGGCATCCCGCCAATGCAGTCAGATTCAATGGTCACCACGTACTGTCTGCGCGCCGGCGACCGGTGTATGAGCTACTTCCATGAACCATCGGCTGACGTACCGCTGGTATTCGGCGGGGGCAAGTGGGTTTGGGACGTCAATGGTGGCGGTGTGTGTCCGAAGAGCGGAGACGCGACGCAGGTAAAAGACACCGGCCAGTATCCGCTGCCTCAACCGCCGCAGGATCCGATCGCTGTGCTCACCGGCCACGGCCACCACGAACAGACCGCGCCGTGCGTACTCAACGCGGACTTCGACGAAACATTCACGCGCGTTGGCGATTAGCCAGGGCTGAAATGCCGTGAATTGTGAGTGCCACTTTGAATTCTGAGTGCCACGATGCCGGCAGCCCTTTACGATTTGGCCATGTCGCTTGAGGTTGGTCAGGTGTTCGCGGGCTACACGATCGTGCGGGTGCTCGGTGCGGGCGGGATGGGCAGCGTGTATTTGGCGACGCATCCGCGGTTGCCGCGTGAGGAGGCGCTGAAGGTATTGCCACCGGATCTGACCACAGATCCGGAATTTCGGGCGCGGTTTGAGCGCGAGGCTGAGTTGGCGGCCGGGTTGTCGCATCCGCACATCGTGCGGATTCATGACCGTGGTGAATTTGACGGCCAGTTTTGGATTTCGATGGATTATGTGGCCGGCACCGATGCGGCCCGGTTGCTGCGTGAGCAATATCCCGGTGGGATGCCGGTTGACCTGGTGGTGTCGATCATTACCGCGGTGGGTTCGGCGTTGGACTATGCGCATCATCGTGGCTTGTTGCACCGGGATGTGAAGCCGGCCAACATTTTGTTGACCGATCCCGATGTGCAGGCGCGGCGGGTCTATCTGGCCGATTTCGGTATTGCGCGTCGGATGGATGATGCGGCGGGGTTGACGAAGACGAACATGACGCTGGGCACAGTGGCTTATGCGGCGCCCGAGCAGTTGAAGGGTGAGTCGATCGACGGGCGTGCTGATCAGTATGCGTTGGCGTGCACGGCGTTTCACTTGCTGACGGGTAGGCCGCCGTATGGTGATTCCAATCCCGCGGTGGTGATCACCCAGCATGTCAGTGCGCCACCGCCATCGGTCGGTCGTCCGGAGTTGGCTGGGCTGGATCGGGTGTTTGCCACCGCGATGGCCAAGGAGAAGTCGGCCCGGTTTGGCAGTTGTCGGCAGTTCACCGATCAGCTCAGCCAGCATCTGGGTCTGGGTGCGTCGGTCGGGCAGGCGATTCCCTTCCCGCCCACCAATCCCTCGGTGGAGGTCACTGCGCCCCCTGTGTCGGTGCCGCCAACAACACCCATCGACAAGCGGCGTGGGCGTCGTACCCGGCTGCTGGTGGGTGCGCTCGTCGCGGTCGCGCTGCTGGTCGCCGGTGGCGTCTTCGCCGTCATCAAACTCACGCAGCGCCACAGTCCGACCGCCGCCCACGCGCCCACCGCCGCCGCGCCATCCGCTAGCGCGGCACCCAACTCGGGTCCCTTTACCGGCGTCTACCAGGTGCAGTTCGGCCAGGGGGCCACTCTCGACGGCAAGCCGGCGGCGAATGTGAAACCAACATCAGCCACCTATGCGGTCCGCTCGGTCTGCCGGGACAGCGGGTGCGTCGCGACCGCGTCACGGCTAAGCGGCGAAGGCAGACTCGCGTCGAGCATTGTGTTCGATCAGGTCGGCGAACGGTGGCTGGCCGTAGCCATCGACCCAGATAATTGCCGAGGTATTGCCGGCGAAATTTGGGAGGTGTTCGACCTGAAGCCAGGCCCGAACGCCACCTTCACCGGCGAATACCGCGGAGCCGCCGCCAACGCCTGCAACGAAAGACGAACCCTGACCTTCACCCGCGCCGGAGACGTCGATATCAACACCCTTCCGGATCCCGCCGCCCTACCGCCGCGGGTGGTGTCGCCGGCCGAAGCGCTACACGGGCTCTACCACATCGTCCGAAACTTCTCGAGCAGGATCCCGCAACAGAACGAAAGTGAACACGTCAGCACCGACTGTGTGCGCACCGGTGATAAGTGCATGAGTTACTTCTATTCCCAAACCTCCGACACCCCATTGGTGTTCAGCGACGGGAACTGGAACATGGACCTCGAGCACCCGGAAACATATCCAGGCTGCGAAGGCCTCAGTGTGAAAAGCACCGCGCAGTTTCCGCTGCCGCAACCACCGCAGAATCCCATCACACACCTGGCCGGCAAGGGTCATCATGAGCAGACCGGGAACTGCTCATTGAGCGTCGATTTCAACGAGACATACACGCGTACCGGCGATTAGCCCGGCTCATTCGAGTTCTGTTCGGGCTTGGTCGATTTGGTCGAATGAGTAATTTGCCATGGCTGCCATCGTCATGGCCGCTCCGAGGTGAGCATGCGACTGGTAGACATTGCTTCCCAGCACCTGGCGTAGATGGCCGACTACGGTATCGAGTTCACGGAATGACGCTGCGGTCACCGGGCTGAACGTGAAACCGGCGATGGTGGCCGCCGCCTCGTAGCGCCCGAGCCGGTCGAAAGCGGCCGCCAGGACGGCCATAGGCGTGCTGATCAGGGTGGCGTTGCCCGACTCGTAGTGGTTGCGAATGGCCAATTCGCAGTAGTCGAGAGCAGCCAACGGGTCTCCATATTTGGCCTCGACGCGACACAGCACAGCAGCTAACTGCGTCTCAGCCATGCGGTTACCGGTGTCTTGTGCGAGTGTCAGGCCGCGGCGCATCGCCGCCAGGGCACGGGCGGGGTCGGCTTCGCGGAAGGTGAAGCCGTCGGCAAGTAGCGCCATACAGAGTGCAACGGGGTTGTGTGTGGCTTCGGCGGCCTCGACCAAGCCTTCAGCGAGCCTTATGGCCTCGTCGCTGGAACCCTCGATCGTCAAGGCGAAGAGCAGGCAACCCCTGGTGAAGGTGAGGGTGTCGCGATCGCGTGCAAGCTGGGCGCGGCAAAACTCAGCGGCTTTTTCCGGGTGCCCACTGGTCATGTAGGCACCGGAAGGAAAGCCGTCGATGCCGTACGGCACCTCGCTGCGGCCGCTGCCGAGTATCTCGGCGGCGACGTCGGCGTAGCGGACGGCATGCTCGACCCGTCCGTTCATGTAGGACGACGCGGCCAGCACGTACAGGAACGCCAGGCTGGGATGATCTACCGCGAAGGCGGGTTCGAGGAGTTCTTCAGACCAAGCGATCGGCTCAAAATTGCTGACCAAATAGCCGAGGAACGCCGCGTAGGTGGCGATGGCGGCGGCGTCGTCGAGCTCGTGATTGTCTGCGGCCCAGCGGAATGCGGTGCGCAGATTGGCCTGTTCGACAGTGAACCACGCATACGCCTGCCGTTGGTCGGGGCTGTCCCACACGGACATAGTGTCGGTTGCTCGCTGGGTGAAGTTTCGGGAGTGTGTGGCCCGAACAGCCGCTGCCTCCCCGCCAATCACAAGTTGCTCTTCGGCGAACTCGCGGATGGTCTCCAGCATCGAAAACCGTGTCCGCCCGGAAAAGCCGGTCGACGACCAGTAGCGACTTGCGCACCAAGGCGTCCAGTAGGTCCAGGACCTCGTAATCGTCGCTGTGGTCTAATCCGGCTACAGCGCAGGCGCTTTGCAGGTCGAAACCACCCGTGAACACCGAACAGCGCTGTAGCAGAGCCTTTTCGGCGTCGTCGAGGTGGTCGTACGACCACGCCACAGCGTGACGCAGTGTCTGATGGCGCCCCAAGCCGCGCCGCGACCCGACCCAGCAGCCGGAATCGGTGATCGAGCCGATCACGCACCTCGATCGGCGTCATCGACGCCATGCGTGAGGCCGCCAGCTCGATGGCCAATGGAATCCCGTCCAGACGACGGCAGATCTCGGCGACCGCCTTCGCATCGTCGGCTTCGGCCACCGAGAAACGCGACGAAACGCTTTGCGCGCGTTCGACGAACAAGCTCCCCGCGGCGGACTTGATGCCGCCGCCGATGTCCAGTGACGGCACCGACCACAGCTGCTCGTCGGCAACTTCCAGCCGCTCGCGGCTGGTGGCCAAGATGCGCACCGACGACGAGTGGGCGAGGATGTCTTCGATCAGGTCGGCTGCCGCGTCGCGCACGTGCTCGCAGTTGTCGAACACCAACAACCGGACTCTGCCTTCCAGCGCGCCGGCCACGCTCTCGGTCACGGTCTTGCCCGGTTGTTGGGTTATCCCGAGCACCGTGGCCACCGCATCGGGCACCGCCGCCGGATCCGTGACCGCCGCCAGTTCGAAAAGCCAAACACCGTCTGGGAATTCATCGGCCAGATCGGATGCGACCTGCAACGCGAGCCTGGTTTTGCCGACCCCACCTACCCCGGTCAAGGTCACCAGCCGATGAGCCTTGAGTGCCGTTTGCACCTGGCCGACCTCGGATTCACGACCGACGAAGCTGGTCAGCGCCTGCCGCAGGTTTCCGGGACTGGTATCCAGCGCACGCAACGCCGGAAAATCGATGCGCAGCCCGGGTGCCCGAACCTGGAACACCCCGAGCGGGGTAGGCAGATCCCGCAACCGGCGGGGTCCCAGATCCATCAAATCGACTCCGCTGATCAGACCCGCCGTCGAATCGGCCAGCAGGATCTGACCGCCGTGCCCCGCGGCCATGACGCGCGCGGCGCGATTCAGCACCGCGCCGAAATAGTCCGCGTCGCGTAGCTCGGTCTCGCCGGTCGCCAACCCCATCCGCACCGGCAACTCGAGTCCCAGCTGCGCGGCGACGGCAGCGTCAACCGCCGACCTCGGCGAAGCGAACGCCGCGCACACGCCGTCACCGGTGTGCTTGAACAACCAGCCGCCGTGCGTTTCGATGGTCCGGCGGAGTACCTCGTCGTGGGCGGCAAGCGCGGCCCGCATCGCATCGGGGTCGGACTCCCACCGACGGGTCGAGCCCTCAACATCGGTGAACAGGAACGTCACGATCCCGGAAGGCGGACCCCCCGGATCAGCGGCCATCAACGCAGGATGCCACAGCAAACGTCAAAGCAACCAATTATGGGAGCAGTTCTGTAGGAGTTCAGTAGGGAGCGTTGGACGCTCCCCTACGGATATCAAGCGCGCCTGTTGCCCCGCCGGGACCGGCGGTTCACCCTGAACAAGGCACAAGGACGAACAGTAGGAGGAGCGATGAGCCGGGAGATTGCCACGCAGGTAGCCGACGACGGCGTCGCCACCCTAACGCTGACCCGGCCAGATCGACGTAACGCGCTGTCGATCAAGCTTCGCGACGAGATCACCGAACAGCTCGATAGTTGGGCGACGGATCCCGCTATCCGGGCGGTCGTCCTGACTGGGGCGGGATCGACGTTTTGCGCGGGCTTTGACCTCGACGAGTTCGCGCAAGCCGATCTTGCGCCAACCATCAAGGACAGCTCGCACCGCTACCACCTCGCCGTGTGGCACTTCCCGAAGCCACTGATAGCCGCCATCAACGGCCCGGCGGTGGCAGGCGGCATGGACCTCAGCGTGCTGTGCGACTTCCGGATCGCCTCTGACAATGCAATATTCGGACACCCCGAGATCAAATTCGGGGCGCCGCCCTTGTTTACGCCGCTCCAGTGGATTGTCGGCGTGGGCGTCGCGCGCGATCTGTGCCTCACGGGGCGGCGCATCGACGCCAACGAGGCGCTGCGCATCGGTCTCGTCAACGCCGTCAGCGAACCCGCACGGTTGCTCGATGACGCTCTGGCGATGGCGCGCAGCATCATCGAGGCGCCGCAGGCCGCGCTCGAATGCACGAAGCGGTACCTCATCAGCAGCCCCAGCGCGACATTCGAGGAGGCCTTCGCGGTGGAGCACGACGCGGTCTTCGATGAGTTCCTGCGCGGGCCGGTAGGCCCCCGGACAAGGTCATGACCACGCCGTGACAGCCGAGTCACGGGTGCCTGTCATCGACATGTGGGCACCGATCGTCCCGTGTGCCGAGGTCGTTGACGACCTCAGGGCCGGATTTCCGGCAGAGCAGCTGCGCTACCTTGAGGTCTTTACCAAGACCACCGTCAGCGCCGAGCAGTTCAGCGACTACGCCGCCACCCTGCGCCGCACCGACGAGGAAATACTGGACTCGCTCGATGCTGCCGGCATCACCCTCAGCCTGATCACGGGATTCGACGAAAAGTCCACCTGCGGTGTCACATTCGTACACAACGCTTCCGTGGCGGCCCTTGCGGCACGCCAGCCCGACCGGTTCGTGCCGTTCGCCGGTGTTGACATCATGGCCGGCAGCGCGGCACTCGACGAGTTGGAGCGCTGCGTGGTTGAGCACGGTTTTCGGGGGCTGAGCCTGCGTCCCTTCATGATTGGACGTCCGGCCACCGACCCGGCTTACTTCCCCTTCTACGCCAAATGCGTCGAACTCGGCATTCCCCTTTCCATCCACACCTCTGCCAACTGGACTCGGACCCGGCTCAGCGATCTCGGCCATCCCCGCCACATCGACGACGTTGCCTGCCGCTTCCCCGAGCTGACGATCCTGATGAGCCATGGCGGCTATCCATGGGTGCTCGAGGCATGCCTGATCGCGTGGAAACACCCCAACGTGTACCTCGAACTGGCCGCGCATCGCCCCAAATACTTCACCGCGCCCGGCGCGGGCTGGGACGCGCTGATGCGTTTCGGACAGACCACAATCCGCGACAAGATCATTTACGGCACCGGCGCGTTTCTGATCAACCGGCCCTACGCGCAACTGTGCGACGAGATGCGCGCGCTGCCGGTGCCACCAGAAGTCCTGCAGGATTGGCTGTGGCGCAACGCCGCTCGACTACTGCGGCTCTGACTGAGGCGAAACGGCCATCGGTCCTTCCGCCAACCGATTCCGCAGCTCGCGCTTGAGCACCTTGCCGTAGCTGTTCTTCGGCAATTCGTCGACCAACACATAGCGTTTGGGCCGCTTGAACCGCGCGATGCGTTGCAGCATGTGCGCGTCCAGTTCGCCGGCGGCGGCTGAGCCGACGATGAATGCCACCACCACCTCGCCCCATTCGGCGTCGGGTGTGCCGACCACGCAGGCCTCCGAGACGCCTGGGTGCTCGAGGAGCACTTCCTCGACCTCACGTGGGTAGATGTTGCTGCCGCCGCTGATCACGACGTCCTTGGAACGGTCGCGCAGCGTCAGGTAGCCGCGCGCGTCGAACGAGCCCATGTCGCCGGTGTACATCCATCCGTTCTTCAGCGTGTCCCGGGTGGCAGCCGGGTTGTTCCAATACCCGGACATGAGAGCGTCACCGCGGCAGACGATTTCACCGACCTCGTCGGTAGCCGCCGGCGTGTCGTCCGCGCGCAGCACCGCGACTTCCATCCCGGATCTCGCATAGCCGACGGACCCGAGTATCGCGTCGTCGGCGCCGTCGTGGTCCGCGCGGCGAAGACCGGTGATCGTCATCGGCGACTCACCCTGGCCGTAAATTTGGGCGAACACCGGACCGAATGCGGCCATCGCCTTCTTCAGGCTCTCGACATACATTGGGCCGCCGCCGTAGACGATCGTGCGCAGACTGCCCGGCCGGTCCCGGCCCGTCTCGACCAGCCGTTGCACCATGGTCGGGGCGAGGAACGCGCTGGAGCCCGGGTGGTGTTCGCACAGATCCAAGAACTCGCCCGCGTCGAACGCACCCGAGGCCGGCACCACCTGCCGGGCGCCGCGCAGCACGTAGGGGAGGATGTAGAGCCCGGAGCCGTGTGACATCGGGGCGGCGTGAATCAGGCTGCATTCCTCGTCCGGGTTGTCGATGTCGGCGAGATGGGCGACGGTCATCGCGGTCAGGCTGCGGTGCGTCAGCATTGCGCCTTTCGAGCGCCCGGTTGTTCCGCTGGTATAGAACAGCCAGGCCAATGCCGATGAATCGGTGGCCGGTGAAACCGAAGGCGGGGCCGCTCGCCGCTGTGAATAGTCTTCGGTGTCAAGGGTTTCGATCGGAACACCGGTGAGGGGAGCCAGTCCGGCCGCGATCGTCGGCGAGGCGAACACCTGCGACACGCCCGCGTCGTCGATGATCTGCACCATCTCCCGGGGGTGCAGCTTGTAGTTGATTGGTACGACGACACACTCCGCTGCCCAGACCGCGAACAGCAACTCCACGATCTCGGGGCGGTTCTCGCTGGCGATGGCGATTCGCGCCCCCGCGCCGTGCTGGCCAGGACTGCTTGATTGTGGTGACCCGCTTCGCCCGGCTGCGCCGCGCTCGCGATCACCACGGATCGTGGTCGCGATGCGCAGCGCGCGTTCTCGCAGCTCCTGCCACGTACACAGGCGGCTGCTCCCCGTGGTAGAGGGCGCCGCGATCAGGGAACCGCGCGGCGGCCTGGTCCAGAACCGTGAACAGATTCAACACGGGCTCCGTCCGGAGGTCCGACCAACCACGATCGAATAGTAGTTGCGCCGCGCGCTCCGGGTCGGGTCGCCCCAATTGGGTATTGGGGTAATATGCGCGGGTGTTGTGGACGGAGCTGGCCGAAGAGTCTTGGGATGCACTCTTCGAGCCGCACCGCCGACAAGGCCCGGTCCTTCGCGCCGTTGAGCTACTCGACGACATCGAACATGATCCCGCCGCCGCATGGCAGGCGGCCGAAGAAGTCCATCTGTCCGGAGTCAATCGCGCCATCCGGCGCACGCTCATTGAGCGAGGTGAGCCAAGTCTATGGATCTACTGGTCTCTCGATGACAAGGTCGGCGCGATTATTCTCGATTTCAATATTTGACGATTGAAATTGTTTCAATGCCGCGAATCGGCTCTGGATCCACTTCCATTTCGATAGCACATCACCACCGCCGTCGGCTGCCTCGTCGATGCCTTTTGCTATTGCGTTAGCTAAACCAGCGAGGTAAATCGGACGCGCAGGCCCGGCCGGCGGTAATTCCGCGCTCATGAAATCGATGGCCTGCGCCGTGCCGACGGGTTTGCCGTCACGGCTCAGCAAGGGCTCGGCCGCCAGCAGTGGCACGACATCTCCGACGGCAAGCTTTGCTACGTCCGCTGAGAGTGCTATCCGCGGGCTGCTGGCGGTTTGCTCCAGTAGATAGGCTTCGACCAGCGCCGGGCCAAACAGCACGTTGTCGTTGTGAAAGCATTTGCCAAGGGCGACGCCGCCGCGGCACAGAATGCCAAATTCTTGAAGGTAGGACAGCTGGATGCCGGCGAGGAGCCGCAGCAGCTGACAGACGGCTCGTTGCTGCTGCTTTGCGTCAAGGCCGTCGATGACGATCGACGCACCGATATTGTCCGAGAAGTAGGTGGTGCGCAGCAGATGTGCTGCCGGCCGGGTGCTGTTGACTCTTTCTTGCCGATCGACCATAAATGCCAGGGCATTCATGAACTCCTCGCTTGTGGCAAAGGCCTTCGCCCCGAGGGTGTCGACAAATGCGACCGCGGAAAGGCGGTACGTTCGACCGGTTCGCGACAGCCGATTCCCCGGTGCGGGGAATGACCGGGCCCCGTCGACTAGTGGCCGTCCGCCATCATCCACCCGCTACTCGAGCAGCCTTCCGGACCCCGCGTTGAACAGCGGTGCGCTTCGACCTCTCCGGGCGGGGGCGAAGCTTCCCGGAATCCG
Source organism: uncultured Actinomycetota bacterium (assembly GCA_963840045.1). Lineage (GTDB taxonomy): Bacteria > Actinomycetota > Actinomycetes > Mycobacteriales > Mycobacteriaceae > Mycobacterium. The sequence continues at coordinate 68,629 of CAWIXL010000006.1, forward strand.
CCAATTCGACTGCTTGCCGAAGGCGATCAGCGATCAGGGTGACAGGAACGCTCACCACCGGCGTAAGGGTGAGCACGCCCAGCTCGTCTTCTTCTACCCGGTAGCGCCGGTGGCTGGGCTTTCCGGCCTTACCCAGGGAAATGCGACGCCGAGGATCGACTTCGACCTCGCCGACGAAGCGGTTCGAACCGCTCATGATGCACCTCCTCGCATCCGCCCACAGTACGCCACGCGCCGGCAAGTCCGGAGTTGGGCGATAGGGTTTAGGCCATTTAGGGTAATGCCCACATACAAGCAATGGTACACAAAGTTCACCGGCGGCGCCGCGTCCGCCTATCCCGCAGTAGGGCCCCGAGCCGATACAGTTGGTGCCGATGAGCCGACCAGCCCCACCCGTGCTGACCGTCCGTTACAGCGGAGCCGAGCGCACCTTCGCCGCAGGCAACGACGTCGTCGTCGGGCGCGACCTGCGCGCCGACGTCCGTGTTGCAGACCCCCTGATCTCCCGGATACACGTGCTGCTGCGATTTGACCAGGGCCGATGGATGGCCATCGACAACGGCAGTCTCAATGGGTTGTTCCTCAACAACCAGCGTGTGCCGACTATCGACATTCAGGACGGCCAGCGCATCAATATCGGCAACCCGGACGGTCCGGCGCTGACCTTCGAGGTGGGCCGCCACCAAGGTTCAGCCGGGCGTCCTCCCGTAACGACAGCGATGCCGATCATTCAGCCGCCCGCCGCGCCCCAGGGCCCGACCGGACAGCCGCAACAGCCGTCCTCGCCGCGGCTGCCGCAGCCGCCCGGCACACCACCACCGGGAACCCAGCCGGGCCTGCATACCGGGACGCAGCCGGGACGCTCGGTCAGCGGGCCGCAGCAGGTGCGTCAGCCGACTGGACCGCGGCCGGCACCGCAGATCTACCGTGCGCCCACCCCACCGCCCCCGGCGCGTGCGGGCGGCCAGCCCGGCGGTGAAGGAAACATCGCGACGTCGATGATGAAGATCCTGCGCCCGGGTAGAGGTGCGCCGGAGTCGACGCCGGGCGCCATCAAGATCGGGCGGGCCAACGACAACGACATCGTCATTCCCGAAGTTCTGGCGTCACGCCACCACGCCACCCTGATCCCGACGCCCAAGGGCACCGAGATCCACGACAACCGCAGCATCAACGGCACCTTCGTCAACGGCGCCCGGGTCGACGTGGCGCTGCTGCGCGAGGGCGACGTCGTCACGATCGGCAACATCGACCTCGTCTTCGCCAACGGCACGCTGGCACGCCAGCGAGAAAGCTTGCTGGAGACCCGTACCGGCGGCCTGGACGTGCGGGGGGTGACGTGGACGATCGAGGGCAACAAGGTACTCCTGGACAACATCTCGATAGCTGCGCGGCCTGGAATGCTGACCGCGGTCATCGGTCCGTCGGGTGCGGGTAAGTCGACCTTCGCCAAGTTGGTGGCCGGGTACACGTATCCGAGCAGCGGCACGGTGGCGTTCGAGGGCCACAACATTCACTCCGAATATGCTTCGCTGCGCAGCAGGATCGGCATGGTGCCGCAGGACGACGTGGTGCACGGTCAGCTGACCGTGAAACAGGCGCTGATGTACGCCGCCGAACTGCGGCTGCCGCCCGACACCAACAGAGAGGACCGCGAACAGGTGGTTGCCCGGGTCCTCGAGGAACTCGAGATGACCAAGCACCTCGAGACGCGGGTCGACAAGCTGTCGGGTGGTCAGCGCAAGCGTGCGTCGGTCGCGCTCGAGTTGCTGACAGGTCCGTCCCTGCTGATCCTCGATGAGCCGACGTCGGGTCTGGACCCGGCCCTGGACCGGCAGGTCATGACCATGTTGCGGCAGTTGGCCGACGCGGGTCGGGTGGTGGTGGTGGTCACCCACTCGCTGACCTACCTCGACGTCTGCGATCAGGTTCTGCTGCTGGCCCCCGGCGGCAAGACCGCGTTCTGCGGGCCGCCCAGCCAAATCGGTCCGTCCATGGGCACGACGAACTGGGCGGACATCTTCAGCTCGGTCGCCGATGACCCGGACGGGGCGAAGGCCCGATACCTGGCGCAAGCTGGTCCACCCCCGCCGGCACCACCGGTGGAGCAACCTGCCGAGCTTGGCGATCCGGCCCACACCAGCCTGGTCCGGCAGTTCTCCACCATCGCCCGCCGGCAGCTGCGGTTGATCATCTCCGACCGCGGCTACTTCATCTTCCTTGCGATACTGCCGTTCATCATGGGTGCATTGTCGATGTCGGTGCCTGGCGACGTCGGGTTCGGTCAACCGCCTTTAACAAGTGACGCACCCACTGAGCCGGCACAGATCCTGGTGTTGCTCAATGTCGGTGCCGTTTTTATGGGGACGGCGCTGACCATCCGCGACCTTATCGGTGAACGCGCCATCTTCCTGCGCGAACAGGCGGTCGGCCTGTCCACCAGCGCGTACCTGCTGGCCAAGGTGTGCGTCTACACCGTAATGGCTCTCATTCAGTCAGCGATCGCGACCGGGATCGCGCTGCTCGGCAAGGGCGGTCCGACTCAGGGCGCCGTCGTGCTGGGCAAGCCCGCTCTGGAGCTATATGTCGACATCGCGGCAACGTGCGTCGCCTCGGCGATGCTCGGGTTGGCGTTATCGGCCATCGCCAAGACCAGCGAGCAGATCATGCCCCTGCTTGTCGTGGCGGTCATGTCGCAGCTGGTGTTCTCCGGCGGCATGATTCCCGTCACCAACCGCACAGGGCTCGACCAGATGTCCTGGGCCACACCGGCGAGATGGGGCTTCGCGGCATCAGCTTCGACGGTCGACCTGACCAAAATGTGTCCCGTTCCGCAAATCCCGAAGGACTCACACTGGCATCACACCCCCAGCGCGTGGCTCTTCGACATGGCGATGCTGGCCGTGATCAGCGTCTTTTACCTCGGCTTCGTGCGCTGGAAGATTCGCCTCAAGAGCGGCGGCTGATCGCCCGCCGACGGATTGCGTCGACTCAGTGACGTCCGAGCCTCTCGCGGACCGTGTCGGTGAGGAAGCGTCCCGTGGACACCGGCCGGAATGCCCGGGCGGCGCCGGTGAGCGCGTCGCGCGACGCCGCGCTCAGCTCGATGTCGGCGGCGGCGACGTTGAACTCGAGTTGCTCGACACTGGACGCTCCGGGGATCGCCACCACGCCCGGCAGGCTGATCAGCCAGGCCAGCGCGACCTGCGCCGGCTTGGCGTCGACTTCCGCGGCGACGGCGCGCAACGTCTGCAACAGCGGTTCGACCCGGCGCAGGTTCTCGGTGCCGAACAGCTGGTTCGCCGCACGGACGCCACCGGGCCGGTTGTCGAGGCCGTACTTGCCACCCAGTAGTCCTTGCGCGAGCGGACTCCAGGCGATCACGATGCGGTTCTCGCGCTCGGCGAACGGGACCAAGTCCTCGAGCGCTCGCGGGCGGGCAAGCGAGAACTGGACCTGGTTGCTGATGACCGGACGCCCTAATGCGGCATCGGCGCGCTGCCATCTGGCCAGCGAATAGTTCGAGACGCCGGCCGCCCCGATGTCGCCGTTGTCGAGTAGCTCGCGCATTCCCGGCATGATCACCGAATCGGGGACTACCGGGTTGGGCTGGTGGATCTGGTAGAGCGGGATGCGGTCGAGCTGCAGCCGCCGTGCGCTGGCACGCTCGCGTTGTTTGATGACCGGAGGGAACGGCGCGACCGGCATGATCTTGCTGGCCACCGCCACCTTGGTGCGCTCGTCGCCGAGTGCCTCGCCCAGAATCCGCTCGCTCTTGCCCAGGCCGTACACCTCGGCGGTGTCGAACAGCGTGACCCCGAGGGCGAGGGCGCGGCGAACGATGTCATGGGCCGGGCCGGAGGCGTAACTGTCCCCGTAACCCCACTCGCGCGAGCCGAACTGCCAAGTGCCTAGCCCGATCCGGCTGACTTTTCCGACTCCGTCGACATCCAGATACTTCATATTGCCCACCGTACTGGTCGCGCGGGGCGCTAACTATTGCGACGGATGTTGAGCGCGGTGGTGATCATCGGGATCTGTAGCGGTAGCCGGGCCAGCGCAGCGATCCGCATCGGCCAGGGCTTGTCCCACCACAGCCGAACCATGTTGACGTTGGCCGGGAATACCGCCACGAACAGCGCGGCGGCCGCCAGCGCGGCGAGCCGTCGGGTGCTTCGCGGCACCAGCAACACGCCGATCGATACCTCGGCGGCGCCCGATGCGTACGTGTAGAAGCGCGCGCTTCCGGGCAGTTCGGCCGGGACGATGTCGTCGAACGGCTTGGGCGCCAGGAAATGAGTGGTGCCCACGCCGATCAACATCGCCGCGACTCGATACGCGGATGTCTGGCTGGCGTCGGGCTGGGCTTGCGGGGTAATCGTCATGGCTACATTGTGCTGTTATGCCCAGCGTTGACTTCATCTCGGTAGCGCCGATCGTCCCGGTCCTAAATCTCGATGTCGCACTTGACCGTTACCGCCGACTCGGGTTCAGTGCCAGTGCCTACGAAGGTCCGGAGCGATACGGATTTGTCGACCGTGGGTCGGTGTCGCTCCACCTGACCGAGTGGGCCGACCACGATCCGAAGCGGACGGCCTCCAGCGTCTACTTCTATGTCGATGACGCCGACGCCCTCCACGCGGAGTGGGATGCCCTGGACAACCTCGACGGCCGTTTGGTCGCACCACACGACACGCCGTATCGCTTGCGGGAGTTCGTGTACGTCGATCCGGACGGCACCGCCCATCGCGTCGGCTCACCCCTGGCCACCCGGCCGGTGGTACCCGGTACATAGAACCCGTTGGAACCCTCGCGCGGCACAATATTTGCAGCCGAGAGCCGCTGGTCGCCGTCGGCGACAAAATTGAGTACCTGCCTACTCAGTCGAGATAGTTCGCCCGGATTCATGCTGATCCGGTGGCCGATGATCTCAGTGAACGCGAGCGGGCGCTGCGCAGATTGCCGTTGCCGTACTCGCTGGCGATGAGGCTGCGTGACGCCGGCGTGGCGCGCGAGGTGATCTGCGAGTACGTCGGCGTCGAGGACGCTTCCCTGGACGGTTTTTTTCGCATCGCCGAAGCAAAACTCATCGCGCTGCAAAAGCAACGAGAGTCGCTTGCTGAGAATTCACCACCAACCAGTTAGGGGTTCGCAATGCCGGTATTGGGTGAGCGCGCGGTCGTTTTAGGGGCGAGCATGGGCGGCCTGCTCGCCGCGAGGGTGCTGGCCGACTTCTTCGAAACCGTCACGGTGATCGAGCGGGATGAATTATCGGACGATCCAGTCAACCGGCGCGGGGTGCCGCAGGGCCGGCATGTTCACGCGCTTCTGCCGCGCGGTGCTCATATCTTGGCGGAGCTCTTTCCCGGACTCCTTGATGAGCTGGTTGCCGCCGGCGCGCCCGTATGGAACGACGGGGACCTGTCGGAGGGATACTTCGCCTACAGCGGCCACGAGGTGCTGCGCTCTGGGGTCATAGCCGGGGATCACCAGGAAATGGCGATGTACATGCCTAGCCGTCCACTGCTGGAATGCCACGTTCGACGGCGCCTCCAGGGAATCGGGAACGTGACGATCCACGGCGGCCACGACGTCGCGGAGTTGACGTCGACGGCGGACCGCAATCGCATCACCGGAGTGCGGGTGGTGAACCGCGCCGGCGGCGCAGCGCGGGAGTTGACGGCGGACCTTGTCGTGGACGCAATGGGCCGCGGCGCCCACACGCCTGCCTTCCTGGAGAACCTTGGCTATGGGCGACCGCCTGAAGACCACATCACCATGCATACGACCTATGTCAGCCAACCGCTGCGGATCCCGCCCGGCACGCTGAAGGAAATGTTGGCCCTCGTCAGCCCCGCACCGGGTCGGCCCACGGGCCTGTTTTTGGTTGGCTATGAAAACGACACCTGGATATTCACGGTCTTCGGGCTGGCGGGGCACGAGCCACCGCGTGACCTGGCCGGCATGCTGTCCTTCGCCGAGCATTACGCGCCCGCTCACTTGCTCGCGGCAGTGCGCACCGGCGAACCGCTCGGGCCGGTCGTACAACACCGCATGCCGTCCAGCCAGTGGCGACGCTACGACAAGATGCGGCGACTCCCCGACGGTCTGCTGGCCTGCGGTGACGCGATCTGTAGCTTCAACCCGATCTATGGGCAAGGAATGTCGGTGGCGGCGCTGGACGCCGTGGCACTGCGGGACTGCCTGCGTCGCGGCGTTGCCGACCTCCCGCGCCGGTACTTTCGCGCCACGGCCAAAGCGATCGGTGTGGCCTGGCAAACCGGCGCGAGTTCTGACCTGGCATTCCCGGAAGTAGAAGGACAACGGACACCGCGCGATGCGCGTTACCAATCGACTCGTGGACAAAGTGCTCACCGCGTGTGAGTCCGATCCTGTCGTCACCACCCAGTTCTTCAGAGTCACCGGGCTTCTCGACCCGCCCACCCGCCTGCTTCGCCCCTCGTTCCTCTACCGGGTCACCAGCGTTAATCTCCGTCGCAGGCAACGACCCTCGCAGTCTGAACAGGTTGCCGTCGACGACCGCGCCGCCAGCTTGCCAGAAATGTTGTAGGGGTGATGGCCAAGAACCGCTGCGGCAGGCCAGGATCTAGGACATGACGATCGTACTTGTGCACGGGAACCCGGAGACTGATGCGATCTGGGGCCCACTGGTCGATGCCCTCGAACGCGACGACGTGGTGCTGCTATCGCCACCGGGGTTCGGCGCTCCGCTGAGCGACGGGTTCCCGGCGACCTACCTTGCCTACCGTGACTGGCTCGAGGCACAGCTGGAGGGCATCGACGGTCCGATCGACGTGGTTGGACACGACTGGGGCGGCGGCCACGTCGTCAATGTGGCGATGCATCGACCGGAGTTGGTGCGCAGCTGGGCCAGTGATGCCGTGGGGTTGTTCGATTCCGAGTACATCTGGCATGACCTCGCCCAGGTCTGGCAGACCCCGGGAGACGGCGAGGAGCTGGTGAACACCATGCTCGGCGGCACGGTCGAGGACCGCGCCCAGCGAATGGCCGCGTTGGGCATACCGATGGACATCGCGACGTCGATCGCCGCGGACCAGGGCCCGGAGATGGGTCGCGCGATCCTGTCGCTGTACCGCTCGGCGAGCCAGCCCGCCATCGCCGAGGCGGGGCGCGCACTGGAGACTGCCGCGGCTTCGCCGGGACTTTCCCTACTTGCCACGGAGGACCCCTATATCGGCACCGAGGAACTGCGCCGCCGCGCCGCGGACCGAGCCGGAGCGCAGACGGCCGTGCTCGAGGGGCTAGGACACTGGTGGATGGTGCAGGACCCGGCTCGCGGCGCGGCGGCCCTCACCCGCTTCTGGGAACCGCTTGTTAGCTGAGTGGCAATCGCCGCGGCGTTGTCGCCCGCGCCCAAAAGCGGGCGCCGCTATCGGTACGGCAGCACGAAAAATGCGCATTAGCCTGGACTTCCGCGTGTGTGCCCTTAGGCTATCTGGGTGCGCTTATCGTGGCCCCTGACTGGTCGCGTGGAGGAGTTGCGGAGTATCCGGGCCGCGATTGCGGATCCTGATTCGGCGGGCATCGTTGTATGCGGGGCTGCGGGCGTCGGCAAGAGCCGGGTTGCCCGCGAGGCGCTTGCGGCGGCTGCTTCAGAACGCTGCGTCATCCGCTGGGTTGTCGGTACAACCGTGGGGCGCAGCTTGCCTTTTGGTGCCCTCTCATCGTGGGCTCCACAAGCCGAAGGTGACAGTCTGCAATTGGTCCGCTCGGTGATGGAGGCGCTGACCGACGCCCCCGATGGCGCCACTGTCGTCGTGGGTGTCGATGACGTGCCTCTGCTCGATGACCTATCGGTGTTCGCGCTGCAACAGATCGTCCAGCGCGCCGCAGCCAAACTTGTCCTGACCGCCCGTGATGGCGAACCGATTCCCGCTGCGACGCAGGAGCTTTGGACGGGGGCCTCATTCGACCGGCTCGACCTTCAGCCGTTGTCACAGCACGAGACTACGGGGCTGGTGTCGGCCGCGCTTGGTGGGCCGCTGGATCCGGAGGCCGCCCGATACCTGTGGCGGCTGACCCATGGCAATCCGTTGTATCTGCGCAATATCGTCGACCGGGAGGTGAACGACGGACGGCTCGTCTCTCGGCGCGGCTGTTGGCACTGGACCGGCGAAGCCGTCATGCCGCCGGGTTTGCTCGAACTGATCGAATCGCGGATCGGCGCGGTGCCACCTCAGGTCAGTGACGTGGTAGACCTGCTCGCCGTCGGCGAACCGATCGAACTCGGGTCGTTGACCAGAATCACCGGTGCGGCGGCCGTCGAAGAGGCCGACCTGCGCTGCCTGGTCACCCTGGAAAACACCGACGACAAGGTGGAAGTGCGCCTGGCTCACCCGCTTTACGGAGAAGTGCGCAGGCAGCGGACCGCGCCGACGAGACTTCGTCGGCTGCGCGGGCTCGTCGCCGCCGAACTCGCCACCTCCGACAGGCGCGACGACATGCGAACCGTAGTCCGGCGTGCGGCATTGAGCCTCGAGTCCGACCTACCGCCCGACCCGGATCTGCTCATCCGGGCAGCGCAAGGCGCGGTCTGGCTATCCGACCTGCCCCTGGCCGACAAACTGGCGCAAGCCGCGATCCGTGCCGGAGGGGGCGCGGAAGCGAATTTCGTTTCGGCACACGCATTGTCATGGATGAGCCTTGGCGAAGAAGCCGACGCTGCGCTTGCCGGCATCCCGGCAACCCAGCTTACGGAAATGGGCCTGTCTCGGCGTGCATGCTTGCGCGCGGTAAACATGCTGTGGTCACTGGCTGATCCCAGCGGCGCCAAACGGTACATCGACGACGCCTTGGCGACTACCTCGGTGGGCGCCCGGGGAAGTGCGGAGGCGTTCCTCCCGATGTACTGGGCAGCGATGGGGCAACCGACGGCGACGTTGTCATCGGCGCGCCACCTCGATATCGACGTCCTGCCGGCAGTCGTTGCGGCCGTGGCAAGTTGGGGCCTCGTCATCGCTCGCGGAGAAAGCGGACAGACCACCGAAGCGGTGGCTGCCGCTGAGCGCGCCTACGCCATTGCGGTCCGTGCGTTCGACGCCGCCCACATGCGATTTGCCATCGCCGATGCGCATCTGGGAGCGCTGCTGCTCGCCGGTCGGATAGGGGAGGCTGGTTCCTTGGCTGAACGCCTGCAGCGGGAGGCCGAAACCCTGCCTGGTCCGGTCTTGTTGTTCACTATGGCGTTGGCAGGGCGCGCTGCGCTGGGATCCGGGCACCTTGACGACGCTGCCGCGTCGTTGCGGCCGGCCGTCGATCTCCTCGCCGCTGCCGGGGAACGCAACGGCTTCGGGTACCGGTACGGGCTGCCAACTGTTGCCGCGCTTGCGATCCGAGGGTTTTGCGATGACGCAGCCGCCGCGCTTGCCGCGCTCGAGCAACGCCGTCATCCCAGCTGGCAGTACCTCGACTACGAGTACGGGATCGCCCAGGCGTGGCTTGCCGCCTGCCAGGGCGCGCTGAGTCAGGCGATTCTCACCGTGTTATCGGCAGCCGAAACCGCGCGCACCAATGGACAATTGGCCGCCGAGGTGCTGTGCTTGCAGACCGCCGCGCAGTTCGGTGACAGCACGAACGCTGCTCGGTTGCGTGAGTTGGCAGCGATGGTGGAGGGCCCGCGCGCCGGCATCGCGGCGCGATTCGCAACCGCTCTTGCGACCGGCGACGGGGCCGAATTGGCGGCGGTGTCAGAGCAATTCGAGGACATTGGCGATCTCGTCGCCGCGGTTGATGCGGCGGCGCACGCGGCGATCGTGTATCGCCGCAGCGACTTGCGGGGATCGGCGTTGAAGTGCTCGTCGCGGGCAGACACGCTGGCTGAACGGTGTGGCGGGGCCAGCACTCCGGCGCAACGCCAGGCCAGCGAGCGGTTGCCGCTCACCGATCGAGAGCGCGAGATTGTGATGTTGCTCGGGCAGGGATTGTCCAGCCGTTCGGTTGCCGAGCGGCTGACCCTGTCCGTCCGCACGGTCGAGGGTCATGTCTATCGGGCGATGGCTAAAACCGGCACGACCAGCCGCGACGAACTCGCGGCACTGTTGCGCAAAGGGCGATCGGATCGATGGACCTGCGGTGCCAAGCCGCCTGACTCCGTCAATTGGCCCCGCCCAGCCCGCGATTGCCACTAGGTAAGCCTGCGCCCGGAGCACCGCAAATTTGCGTACCCCGGTACTTAGTCCGCTCGGGGCGGCGCGGGCAACGATGACGGTATGGCAGCAACGTCATCGCTTCGGCCGGGTGGGCAGGGACCTGACATGGTCGCGGTGGTGGCCGCCGCTCCGATCTACGCGAGGATGGTCCGCAGCGATGCTTAAGGTGGGTTTGGCCGAGCAGTTGTTTCACACGCGTTATTCGCCAACGGCGTTGGTGCGGGCGAGTTATCTGACGGCTGTCGCCACAGGTATGGATTCGTTCTGGCTGCCCGACCATCTAAACGCGCTGCTTCCGCGGTCAATCGCCACACCGAAATATCTGGGCGCGGCACGGCTGATCCCCAAGATCGACGCCTGGCTGGAACCCTGGACGGTACTCGGCCACGTTGCTGCCCGAAATCGATTGGGACGCTTGCGACTTGGAGTCGGTGTGACCGATACCGGCCGGCGCAATCCGGCGGTCACCGCGCAGGCAGCCGCCACGCTGCATCTGCTTACCCGGGGGCGGGCAATCCTGGGCATCGGCACTGGCGAACGCGAAGGCAACGAGCCCTACGGGGTGGACTGGTCCAAACCGGTGGCACGGTTCGAAGAGGCCATGGCCACCATCCGTGCGCTGTGGAACTCCGGCGGTGAGCTCGTCACCCGCGATTCCCCGTTCTTCCCGCTGCGTAACGCTCTGTTCGACCTGCCCCCATACCGCGGTAAGTGGCCGGAAATCTGGATCGCCGCGCACGGCCCGCGGATGCTGCGCGCCACCGGGCGCTATGCGGACGCGTGGTTTCCCGTACTCGCGATTCAGCCCAAGAACTATGCCGCCAGCCTGCAGAAAGTGCGGGACGCCGCCGCCGACGCGGGACGAGATCCCATGTCCGTCACCGCGGCAACCGGGCTGTTCGTCGTCACCGGCCGCACCCGCGCCGAGGTCGATGAAGCACTCGACAGCGAAATCATGAAATCGTTCGCACTGAACATTCCTGCCGAGGTGTGGGGCCGCCACGGCGCCAGTCATCCGCTCGGCGACGACTTCACCGGTCTGCAAGACATCATTCCGCAAACGCTCGACGAAGCGACCGTGCGGTCGTATGTGTCCGATGTGCCGGTGTCGCTGCTACGGGAGTGCTTGCTGGCAGGCACGCCCGATGAGGTGATCGATCAGGCGGCGGAGTGGCGAGACCACGGGCTGCAATACCTGGTGGTCTGCAATATCAGTGCTCTGCAGCCCAGCCTGCGCCGCGGTCTGGCCGCATCCGCGCCACTCATGAAAATCCTTCGCCGACTTCGCAAGCTGTGACAACCCGTCTCAGCCGAAGAAACACCAACACCGCTAGGAGAATGAAGTGAAGTACCTGGTTTCCTGGACATATCGTTTCAATGGAACGGCGGCCGAGAACGAAGAGTCGGTGCGGCGCGGCCTGGCGGTCTTCTCCAAGTGGGCGCCACCAGAGAGCAGCACCTACCATGCCCTCCTGGGCCGGGTCGACGGTGGCGGCGGCTTCGCTCTGGTGGAGACGGACGATCCGGCCGACCTCGCCGACACCACCGGCAAATTCGGCTTCATCGCCGAATACCAGATTTACCCGGTGATGGACATGGACCAGTCTGCGCAGGCCCTCCAGCAGGGCGTCGACTTCCGGGTATCGATCAGCTGAACGGCCGGTGAGCTCCGAGGCGCGCGCGGCACTTGTGCCGCCGGCGCCTCCCGGCGTGCGCTATGTGCGACACAGCGTTGTCTGTTTGACTGCGCGCTCGTTGTGCGCTCTCCTACGCTGTTTGGGTGCGTTTGGCGTGGCCGCTCATTGGACGATCACAGGAAATGGCGGTCATCGAATCCGCCATTTCTGCGGCGGGGGCGCCCGGGATCGTCGTCAGCGGCGCGGCCGGCGTCGGAAAGAGTCGAGTTGCGCGTGAAGCGCTTTCGGCGGCGGCATCGCGCGGGTGTGAAACTCGCTGGGCGGTCGGCACTGCGTCGGCGCGGTCGCTGCCGTTGGGGTCGTTCGCCGCCTGGGTGAAGATGCCGGCACCCGATAACAGCCAATTAGTTCACCTCGTCCGCGACGTGATCGAGTCGCTGACCGCCGCACCACCGCGCACCGCGGTGGTTATCGCCGTCGACGATGCGCATCTGCTCGATGACCTGTCTGCTTTCGTTCTCCATCAGATCGTCCAGCGCCACGCAGCGAAAGTGATGTTGACGATTCGCAGCGGTGAACCGGTTCCCGTTGCGGTGCAAGACTTGTGGCGCGGCGCTCAGTTCGAACGCCTGGACGTGCAGCCCCTGTCAGCCGATGAAACCGCGACGCTGTTGTCAGCAACGCTGGGCGCCTCGGTGGAGCCGGATACCGTCCAGCGCCTGTGGAAGCTGACTCGGGGCAATGCATTGTATTTGCGCAATATCGTCGAGCAGGAGGTGTCCGACGGACGGCTCGCGGAACGGCATGGCTACTGGCGTTGGAGCGGCGATCCGATCGTGCCGCCCAGCCTGGCCGAATTGATCGAGTCGCGGATAGGAACGCTCCCAGATGCGGTCGGCGACGTGGTGGACCTGCTTGCGGTGGGGGAGCCGCTTGAACTGGCGTCGTTGGCGCGAATCGCCGACCCGGCGGCGATCGAGGACGCCGACATTCGTGGTTTGATCACGCTCGGCAACGTCGACAGCCGAGTGGAAGTCCGGCTTGCTCATCCGCTGTATGGCGAACTGCGCCGCAAGCGGGCCGCGGCTACCAGACTGCGCAGGCTGCGAGGTCGTGTCGCCGCTGAGCTGGCCGCGTCCGACGAGCGCGACGAGGTACGAACGGTGGTGCGGCGAGCGGTATTGAGCATCGATTCCGATCTCAGTCCAGACCCGAACTTGCTGGTCAGAGCCGCCGAAGGTGCCATGTTCCTAGCCGATGCCCCGTTGGCCGATCGGCTGGCGGCTGCGGCCATTCACGCCGGTGCGGGATTGCAGGCGTACAACATCCGTTCCTTTGCGCTGGCGTGGCAGGGCCGTGGTGAGGAGGCTGACGCCGCGGTGGCGGCGACGCCCACCGAGAGCCTCACCGAGGCCGATCGCGTGTTCCTGCTCGGCCATCGAGGTTTCAACAAGCTGTGGGGGCTCGCCGACCCCGACGGGGCGAAGGAGTTTTTCGACGAAGCCGCGCGAATTGCCACGACGTCCACGCGCAGCTGGAGCGATGCCTACCTGACCGTCTACTGGGCATCGATGGCGCAGCCGGAAAAGGCAAGGAGTCTCGGCAACAGCGTCGACCTTGAGAGCCTGCCGGGGATCATCAGCTCGGCGGCGGCGTGGGCGCTGGTTGTCGCCCATGGTGATGCGGGACGCGCCGCGGAGGCGGACCGGACGGCCGAAGTCGGTTATGCATACGTGCAGCGCACGGGGACCGCTGCGCACATGCGGCTCCTCATCGTCGACAGGCATGTCGGCGCGCTGCTGCAGTGTGGTCGGATCGCTGAGGCGAGTTCGCTGGCGGAAGAGGCGCGGCAGCAGACGGCGGATATTCCCGGCGTTGCCCAGCTGCTCAGCTCCGCGATCGCGGGCCGGGCCGCCGTCGGATCCGGCCGCCTGGACGAAGCAAGGTCGTTGTTGGAGACCGTCGTCGAGCTCTTTACCGGCGACTCCAACGGTTTCCGGTACCGATACCTGATCCCGCTTACCACAGCGCTGGCGATGTGCGGCTTATCCGCTGACGCCGCCACCGCGCTTCGGGCTGCCACCGCCGAGCATCATCGAAGCTATGGATTTATCGACTATGAACGCGATCTCGCGCACGCCTGGGTAGCCGCGTGCCAGGGCGCGGTCAGTGAAGCGATCACGATTGCGCTTTCTGCGGCCGAAACCGCGCGCGCCAATGGGCAATTCGCCGCGGAGGTGGTGAGTTTGCAGACTGCGACGCAGTTCGGTGACGGTTCGACCGCGGGTCGGCTGCGTGAATTGGCAGCGTTCGTCGAGGGTCCTAGGGTCGGTGTGGCCGCCCGGTTCGCTGCCGCCCAAGCTGCTGGTGATGGGGCTGAATTAGCTTCGGTATCTACAGAATTCGAAGAGATGGGCGATCTTGTCGCGGCGCTCGACGCGGCTGCGCTTGCGGCAATGGCGTACCGCCAAAACGACTTGCGGGGATCGGCGCTGGGTTGCTCGACGCGGGCAGACGCGCTGGCCGAGCGGTGCGGCGGGGCGGCGACGCCTGCGCTTCGTCAAGCCAGCGTGCGCGTGCCACTGACCGTGCGGGAGCGAGAAATCGTGATGTTGTTGGGCGAGGGGCTGTCCAGCCGCGCTGTTGCCGAGCGCCTGACACTGTCGGTACGCACGGTCGAGGGCCACATCTACCGGGCGATGACGAAGACCGGCGTCTCGACCCGCGAGGAGCTCGCGGCCTTGCTGAGTCGGGTCGGGCCAGCAGATGTGTGAGCTGCCGAACTGAATTCACGCGGCCTGGAGTGCCTCCGTCAATGGCCGGACCGCTGTGGCTGTCAGTGCGCTACCCCAAGCGCGCGCCGCGCCGAGTCGCATCGCTTCGGGATCGCCGGTGGTGAGATAAACGCGCGTGGCCAGCTTTGCGCTCTGCTGAGTGTGCGGATAGCGCGCGGCAATCGCGGCGGCCATGCGTTCGGCCGGGTCGATCAGCAATGTGTGAGGTAGTGCCGCCGCGAACCACGTGCTCGCGGCCGGGTAGTGGGTGCAGGCCAGTACCAACGCATCGACGCCTCGCAGCGGAGCGACGATCCTGGCCAGGTCGGCGACGAACTCCGGGGAGTCCGGTGCGGCCGGCTTCGATATGCGCGGACAACGGCTGCGCCACTCGGGACAACACCACCCGACCGGGCCTGGCGAGCCCGCGCCGGTAGTGACCTCCGGCGATGGTGCGCCGCCCGCCCACTACACCGACCGCTCCGGCGATGTCCTCGGGAACCGAGGCCACCCCGTGCTCGATGATCCCCTCGACCGGGACCGGCGCCGCGCTAAGCCGTCGCGACGACGGTGCTGGCCGCGTTGCACGCCAGCACCACCTCGGTGGCTCCCCGCTCGGCGAGTTCGGTCACCACGGTGGTCAGGCGTGCGGCCAGGTCGTCGGTGCCCATCCGGCCGTAAGGGGTGGCCCCGGCGTCCGACCAATACAGCACCGGCAGACCGGGCGCCACCTCGTCCAACGCACGCACCAGACCGATGCCGCCGATGCCCCAGTCGACGATTCCCAGGCAGGAATTAGTGGTTGTCGACCTCATGGGCGTCACGGGTAGGTGAGCGGGGCGGTGCTGCCCCTTGGCCAGCGGTCCTGAGTCAAATGCCACCACGCGTGCGGACATGGTCGTCGTCAGCGTTTCCAGGCGGGTGCCGGGGAAGCGGCTGGAAAAATACCACTGATATTCGTGCTCGGCACGAATCGGGTTATGCCGCAGCATATTCAGCCAGTCGTGATGTGTGGTCAGGGCGGTCAGGTCTTTGGCGAACTGCGGCCGGGCACGTCGTGTGCGCAGGTGCGCAACAGCCGAGCGGGCCAGCACTCGGAAGCTCGCGCGCTCGCACCGGGTGCTCGACCATGTCAACCACCCACAGCCGTCCGCCGGGGACCAAGACCCGCCGGATCTCAGCCATGACCGGGTCCCAGTCGAGGTACCGGAACGACAGGAACGAGATCACCACGTCGACATGGTCGTCGGGAACGTCCAGCGCCGGTCCGTTGACTTTGATGAACCGCAGTCGGGCGTGGTCGCGGCTGCGCTCCCGCGCCCGAGCGAGCATTCCGGCGGAGCTGTCCGCCCCGATGGCGAAGTCGATGTCGCCGCGCTCATCCAGGGCGCGCAGCAAAGCACCGTTGCCGCAGCCGATTTCCAGCACCCGCAATCCCCGGCCGAACTCGGCGCGGACCTGCGCGGCTTTGTCGGCCAGCCACTGCCACTCGGCCTGGCGGACCGTGATGTCGGCGTAGGCACGGTCGTACAGCTCGGCCACGCGATCGTAGGACCGCTCCGGTTGCGACGCGGCGGGCAGCGCCTGCACCATTGGCTCCGCCGCGCAGCCGGAATACTTGCGGAGCGATCCGCTCCAGCCGTGCGATTTCTTGCCTGGCGCGGCGATCAGGTAAAGATTCGGACGGGCCGTCGGGTGACGACCCGCCCACGCAAACCGGTCTTTGCGAGCAGACACGGTGGTGTAGTTGTAGTTGCCGAACGCCGGGACTCCGAACACGTCGGCGAAAAACGGCGTGAACCAGCGCGCCGTCCGGCAGGCGTGGAAGTATGCCTGCCCGTCGGCGGCGAATGGGATTGTCATGGCACGCCATTCGTGCGGCGAGAACTGCTCGGGCCAGTCTGTGGAACCGAACATGGGGCCGTACATCCCGGCATGGCTGATCAGGTGCAACTGGCTTAGTACCTTGCCCGTGTCGGCGAGCCGGACCAGCTCGGCGACGAAGTCGGCCTTATGGTGCAGGCCGGAGACCATCACCTCAGCGTCGGGATGCGCGGCGGCCAGCTCCCGGGCCATCGTGGCCGCGGCTACGGCGAACTCGGCCGACCCGCCCCGGTACTGGGTGGTGTGGGCAACCCAGATCACCTGTGCTAGTTGGGTTTTAGGTGCAATACGGGCGAAGGGGATACGCGGGTGGTCGCCCTGCGGTATCCATGCTCCGTAGTTGCCCACCAGCTCCAGCGCCTCGGCGCGCTCCAGGTCGAACACCCGCATGCTGGACGCGGGCGGGCTGTACAGATGTAGCGTCAGCCCGCCGGCTACGGCCGTCATGTCGTGGATAACGTCGGCCGTGATGCGAATCGGTGCGCCCTGGGGCCGGGTGGCGGTCTCGGCCACGACCAGCTCTGGGCCGTCCCAGCTGAACCGCCGCTCTTGGAAGTGCCCTCGACCGGGATCACGAAGCCGCCGGCGCCGCCGTGGTCATGCGGGGCGCAGCCGTGACCCGGGCGCCAGCGGGCAAGCATGATCTCAACCTGGTCGTCGACCCGCAGAATCGTGCGGGAGTAGGGCTCTCCGTCGGCAGGGAGTTGCGCCACGGCGTCCAGCGCCGGCCGGGCCTGCGCGACGCGGGCCAGCATCTCAGGGCCAGGTACTTCGTTGCGTATTGCGATTGTGGCTAAGCCGTCCAACAGCGGGGCCAGCTCCACCAGCGCGTCTCGCATCGTGGCCGGCAGAAAGTGGGTGTCGGTCATCTCGGTTTCCTCGGCTGCTGACATGGCCGAGTTCAGGACCTGAGCGTGAGTGCTGTCCTTTATGCGGCCGATAACCAACGCTGTCGCCGAGGCCTAGAAGGATCCTCAAAAGATTCTTGAAGGATTCTTGGAGCTGGGCGAGCAGACGCAAAAGCACCCGCACGCCCGGCGTGTCGGGTGCCTTTGCGTCTGCTCGGCAGGTCTAGGTGACCCAGTCCGGTTGTCCAGCGGTGTCGACCGCGGAAAAGTCCTTGTGCGCGAGGCCGGCCACGCAGCCGCCGTCGACCACGAATTCTGAGCCGGTCGAGTAGCTGGACTCGTCGCTGGCCAGATAGACGACGAGGTTGGAAACTTCTTGGGGTTCGGCAATCCGACCCAGCGCGGTCTGGAAGATGTCCTCGGGAACCCATTCCGTCATCGGCGTCTTGATCAGGCCAGGGTGAATGGAGTTCACCCGAATTCCGCTGGGCCCCAACTCCATTGCTGCCGACTTGGTGAGCCCCCGGACGCCGAATTTGGATCGCCGTGTAGCCGTGGCAGCCCATGGTGCCGGCCAGCCCTTCGATGGATGAAATGTTGATGATGGAACCGCGACCGGCTTCCTTCATCGGCTTGACGACTGCGCGGATACCCAGGAAACACCCCGGTCAGGTTGACGTCGAGGATCCGCTGCCATTCGGATACCGCGTAATCCTCCAGCGATGCCTACGTTGATGATCCCCGCATTGTTGACCAGCACATGGATGCCACCGAACTCGTTGACGGCCGTGGCTACCGCTGACTCCCATTGCTCGGGCTTGGTGACGTCCAGCGCGACGTATCGGCAGGAATCGCCGACGTCTTTGGCCAGCAGCTCACCTTCGTGGTCGAGGATGTCGCCGAACACCACCTTCGCGCCTTCGCTGACCATGCGCCCGCACGTGCGACGCGCCCATCCCGCGCGCGCCCCCGCTGACCAGCGCGACCTTGCCCGCCAAGCGTCCTGTCATATCCGTCCTCCAGTTCGTTGCGACGCTTTATGGTCTATCAGCTCGTAATCGTCGGGGTTGGGGCGGTCCGATCTGCGGGCACGTTGCGCGTCGCCGAGATATACGTCACGGTGATGCGCGCCGGCGTGTCGTGGCAGGCGTTTAAGTGTCGCGCACGCGAGGTCGAACGGGCCTACCACACCAGCTGGCCATGGCTGAAGTAAGCGCCGGCCGCCGGGTCGTAGCGTGAGTATCCCTCGTTGACGATGGGCGTGAGCACGCTATTCAGTTGCTGACAATCGAAGTCGGAACGCCCATGTTCTGTAGTGGCAGCAGCAGCGGCAGGGTAGAGGTGGGCAGCATGTAGGTGGTCGTGCTTCCGCCCAGCGCGTTCGTTTGACAGGACACCTCCACTGCCTGCGACAGCGAACCCAGCGCCGTGGGTGTGTGGACGTGCGCCGCGCCCGCCACGGCATTCAGGTCGGCCAGCAGGTGCCAGGGCCGGTCGGGAGGATCAGCCCAGCCGTCGTATTTCGTGTACACGATATCCGTGTGGTACTGGCTCACTGGCGCATTCCCGACGGTGTATCCGATGCCCGGAGCGAAAAAGCCAGCGGGTAGGTAGGTGTCGGCCAGGCCGCGCTGAGGGTTCGCGAACTCGATGAAGGTCACCATGTTTGTTGCCGGCGCGTTGGGGGCGGAAGCCAAATAGGCTAGCTCGTGGTCGATGACGATCGTGCCCTCGGACAGCCCCGCTACCACCACGGGCTGGCCGGTGGCCACGGCGTTCATGATGTCGGTGTTCAACATCTGCTGGCCGATGGCGAAGGACTGGTTGGCGGAGGGCTTGTTGAAGCCGGAGAGTATGCCGGCGGAGGCCGGATAGTTCACGACCTCTGGCGTGGTGCCGGTGAACCAGTTCTCACCAATCTCGGCGTTCAGCGCCGCATATTTCTGGGCCGTCAGACTTCCGGTGAACAGTCCCGGAGCAGCGCCGGGGACGGTAATCCGTGTCCCGGTGAATGACCCCGGCAGCGGGCCGGTTAAGTTCTGCGGCGGCTGCTGCCACGGCATCACTTGCGCGCCAACGGTCGAGGCCGCCGCGTGATAACCCAGCATCGCAGCGACATCCTGGGCCCACATCTGTTCGTACTCGGCTTCGGCCGCGGCGATAACCGGTGCGTTCAGCCCGAAAAGGTTCGAGCGCGCCAGCGACAGCAGCAGCATCCGATTGGCTGTGACTGCGGCTGGATGCACCGTCGCGGCAAACGTCGCCTCAAACGCCTCGGCAGCCATGCGGGCGGCGCCGGCCGCTTGCTCGGCCTGTGCGGCCACCGCACCCAGCCACGCTGCGTAGGGAGCGGCCGCTGCCAGCATCGCCGCCGCCGCCGGACCCTGCCACCACTGGCCTGCCAAGCCCGAGGTCACCGACCCGAACGAGGCCGCTGCCGATGACAGCTCGGCGGCCAACCCGTCCCAGGCCGTTTTCGCCGCCAACATGGAGCCCGACCCCAGGCCCGCATAGATCCGCACCGAATTGACCTCGGGCGGCAAAGCCAGAAAATTGATCGCTGCGCTCCTTCCGCAATCCATCGGCGACCAGCGTGACGGCCGCGCGAATCAGCCCTGCTCATTGTGGCGACAAATTCGCGGACCGCAATTCAAATTGCGAAACCCGCGGAGGGCAATTTGACGCAGCAAGGGCCGCCCGCGTGCAGTCCCGATGTCGATGTATGCGTAAAATAGGTCGTCGGTCTGGCGTCGGTGAGGTGAATTGCGTTGGGCACTAAACTAACTGCGTTATCGGGTGCGATCGTCCTGGCAATTGCTGTGCTGTGCTCCACGGGTACCGCGCCGGACTCCACCCCTTCGGAGTACACCCTGATCTCGACGGCCACGCCCCCCGCGTCGCCGGCGATCCCATTGCCGCCAAATGATCACGGGTACGTGCGTGTGGTAACGAAGTCGGGATCAACCGCTTGTTCGATCAATAGCGAGCTGGTCGCCTGCCACACCTCCCCGAACAACTGGCCCACCGGCGCCGACGGGCAGCACTTCCACACCGCCAGCGTCAACGCGAACGGTGAGTTCCATTGGGTCAATGCTGATCTCGGGGAGCTGGAGGGTCGAGTCACGCTGGACTATCAGACCTACAGCGCACAGGGCTGGACGATTGTTGCGGGCCCGGACGGCACGAAATTCACCAACGACCGCAGCGGCCACGGCATGACCGTCAGCGTGGAAAGCGTGACATCGTTCTGAACGCCCACGGGCGACGCGAATCCTGGCGCAGCACAAGCCATTCGACCGGCCCGAAGCACGGGCGCAGCACCACGTCACTCGATGGCGGCGCACTGAACGGCTAGCGCGGGGCCTGCTGCCAGGAGGGAACTCGTTCGGTGTCAGACTGCCTTTGCATGCCAATCGAAGCCCGCCCCCGACGCCCAGCGAGGAACCCATGACCGATCGCGCCCGCTCCCGCACGTTCGTCGTCACCGGCGCCGCGTCGGGCATCGGCTTGGCCACCGCCCGTCGCCTGCTGGATGAAGGCGGCACTGTCATCGGCGCTGACTTGGCCTCCCCACCCGACCTCGGCCCCGATTTCAAGTTCGTGACGGCCGACGTGACCGACGAAGACGCGGTCGCAGCCATCCTGAATGCCGTGCCCGACCGCCTCGACGGGGTCGTGCATTCCGCCGGGCGTCGCGGGAGGCGGTCCGGTCCATCTGCTCCCGCGCGCCGAATGGGACCGGGTGATCGGGATCAACCTCACCGCCACCTTCCTGGTAGCGAAGGCCGCGGTGGCCCGGATGATCGAACAACCCCGCGTCGACGGCGAGCGGGGCTCGATCGTGACTCTCGCCAGCATCGAGGGCCTGGAAGGTACCGCGGGCGGCAGTTCATACAACGCGGCCAAGGGCGGCGTTGTGCTGTTGACCAAGAACATTGCGCTCGACTACGGACCAAGCGGCATCCGGGCCAACGCGATCTGCCCGGGCTTCATCGAAACGCCGATGGCCCAGGGCGTGTTCTCGATGCCGGGGATGGAAGGTCCGCTGGCCTCGATCACCAAGGAACACGCGCTGCAACGGCTGGGGCAGCCCGAAGAGATCGCGGCGGTGGCGGCCTTTCTGTTGTCCTCGCGACGCTTCCTTCGTCACCGGTCAGGCGATTGCCGTCGACGGTGGCTACACGGCCGGCCGCGATCATGGCGTGGTTGCGCTCTTCGGGTTCCCCGAATAACAACGTGAGGGAAGAGGAAACACCAATGACTTCGACATCGAAGACAGCCGAGGCCAGCGGCCAGGTCGTTGCTCTGGCCCAAGGGATGCGGGACCTGGTGCGCGCCGAAGCAGCCGAATCCGAGCGGCGGCGCACGCTCACCGACGCGATTGTCGATGAGATGTGGGCCAGCGGCCTGATGTCGGCGTTCAACCCCACCGTTGCCGGAGGCGTTGAACCGTCGTTCGCCGAGATGATCGAGACGTGGATCGAAATGGCTTGGCAGGACGGCTCGTTCGGGTGGATCGGGATTGCGAACCTGCCGTCGTCGTTCGCGGCGGCGGCGTATCTGCCCGATGAAGGTTTCGCCGAGGTGTTCACCGCGCATGACAACCACGTCACCATGGGAGGCCAGTTCTTTCCCAACGGGCAGGGGACTGCCACCGACGGCGGTTACCGGTTGAGCGGATCGTGGAGCTTTGGCTCAGGCATCGGCCATTCGCAATACATCGCTGCCGGGTTTTTCCCAATGGACAACGGCGAGATGCGCTGGGTCAGCGAAGGCATTCCCGACATGCAGGTGGCCGTGCTTCCGCGCGACGATATCTCGTTCGACGACGGCTGGTACGTGCAGGGGCTCAAGGGAACTGGATCCTATGACTACAGCGCCCAGGATGTGTTCGTGCCGCATTGCCGGACGTTTCCACTGTTCGTTCGTGAGCCGCGTCGGGGTGCCTCGCCGGCCACCCGGATGGGGTTGATGCCGGTCACCGCCGCCGGTCACGCGTCGTGGGCACTCGGGGTCGCCAAGAGCATGCTCGACGATGTCGCCGAATTGGCGGCGACGAAATTCCGGATGAGTGACATGGCCGCGCTGGCCAGCCGCCCGACCTTCCAGAAAGGGTTGGCACAACACGTCGCCGCGTGGCGCGCCGCCCGTCTTCTGGTGTTGGATGCGTTCACCACCGCCGAGGCCGCGGTGGCCGCCGGCGCAGAACTGACCCCAACCTTGCGTGCAGACATGCGGGTGGCCGCCGTGCACGCCACCGATACCGCTCGTAGCTGCGCGGAATGGGCTCATCTGGTGGCTGGAACCAGCTCGATCCGTGAGGGCAGCCGCCTGGAGCGCGCCTTCCGCGACATCTACACCGGCACCCAGCACGCGTTCATCAGTGAGAAGGTCGCCATCGATGTGGCGCAGATCTGGCTCGGCATCATCGAGGATCAGTTCGGCCTCTGAGGGCGTGTGCTGGCGCCATCCGCGCGAGCCAAATGGTGTGCGCGCCGCATGTCGGATCTTCCACGACGTGGGTGACCACGTCGAACCCGTTGTCGCGCAGGAGCGTTCGGTATTCGACAGTGTCCAGGCTGGCGTGATACAGCGGCTCGCCCCGGTACTGGCCTATCCGTTCACCGGCCGACGGGCCGCTGGTGAACATCAGCGCCGCGCCCGGCGCGGCGTGGCGTTTGAAGATGGGGAACATCCGGCGCTGATCAGCCGCGGAGAGATGAAAAGAACTGTCCCAGGCGATGATTCCGTCGAATTTGCGGTTCAAGTCCAGCGATCGCATATCCGCGACCAGCCAGCCGTGGTCCGGGAAGCGATCCGCGGCCATGGTGATCATGGCGCTCGATGCGTCCACCCCGGTCATCCGGCAGCGGTGTTCGATCAGGTATCTGGGCAATCGGCGCACCGGTTCCGCACCCCAGGTCGAGCACCCTGGGCTGGTTCGGGAGCAGAGCCAGAAACTGGTCAAGCCAAGTTTTTTCAAGCAACCGATCGCCACGATCACGAGACCAGTCGCCGGCATGACGTTGGTAAATCTCGATGACCCGGCCCGCGGGGGGCTCCATGCTCAGGTAACCGTCTCTTCGGTGCCGCGGCCCAGGTTACGAAAGCCCGCCCCCGCTTTCTTGACTCCCAGGGCATACGGCAATGTGCTGGACTCGAACTTCAGCTTCGCCCACAGCCGGGCGCCGAAGCCGTGCATTGGCTCCCTAGGTAGCTCCCCAGACGTGGCGAGGTCGATGTAGTGGGTGGACGTTGGTCCGATGCCCTCGAAATGGTGGGTCAACTGCTTCGAAAGCTGACGCACGGCTTGGTCGAGGCATTGTGCCACCGGGTCGGTCATCAATACGTATTCCGACACTGGCACGTCGTTCTTCAGCATGCGATGCACCAGGATGACATCGATGCCGGCGAGCTCGACACGTCGCTTCACCTTTTGCTGCGCCACCTCACCTTCGTGGGCCACGAACTTCAGCGACAGGTTGCTCAGTTGGGCGCAGCTCGCACAATCGCAGGCGATGTCTTTCTTCAACCTCTCCTGACGCGCTTGGAACGCTTGACGCATGTCCGAAAGGCGTTCGCAAATCAGCACTTTTGGGTTCCCGCCGGGTGCCCAGAAGAACGCGGCGTCGCCCTCCAGCTTCGCCAACTTGAGGCCCTTGCCGGCGTCGATGACCGACTCGAGCAGGTTCGCCACCGTCAGCTGGGCGTGGGCCAAGTGCAGCCGGTTCCACTGCATGTAGTCGGTGTATCCGCTGATGTCGGCGATCAGCAGAACGGCGCGTTGGATAGCCACCATGATTTGGGGAGTCTAGCCAGGTCGTCCGGGACGCCATAGCGCCATAGCGCAGACCATGGTGGCATCCTCGGCATATGGGCTTGATTTTCCGCCTGGTGGAGCTTCTCCTCCTGGTATTGCCGCTGGCCGGCCTGATCGTCGCCGCGGTCAAGGCGTTTTCCGCCTACCAGCGACGGGGCGTCGAGTCCGCGGATCCGCCCGCAACCGAGCAACGCGACACCGGCGGCAACCAAACCGTCCAGTGGTCATCGATCAAACGCATCGTCGAGGAGCACCGACGAACGGATGCACGCTGGCTGGATTACGAGCTCGACGTCGCCAGGATGCTGGACTTCCCGCTGATGACAGACTTGCGCAATCCGTTCACGATGGCCTTCCACAAGGCCAAGCTGCGGGCCGAACTGCTGCGTCCGGCGAAGGCCGAAGATCTCCTCGATGACCGCGACGCCGCGGGGCAGTACCTTTCGGCGGTCGAGGAGTACGTGGCTGCCTTCAACGTCGCCGAGACCGAGGCCATCCGTCGACGCCGCGGTGACTTTTCCGAAGAAGCGCAGCAGCGGATCGCTCGCGCTCAGAGTCTGTTGCGCGTGGTGTCGGATTCCGCGGCAACCGCCCAAGAGCGTCAGCACGCGTACGACTTGGCACGCAAAGAACTCGATGGGCTGATCGTGTTGCCGCCGCCGACTCAGGCGAGCATCGAGCGCGGGATTGCCGGTGAGCTAGACGGGTAGACCGCCTGCCCGGTGAAACTCAGCAGATCCCGCCTACCATCAGCGCATGCGCGGCAACAAGATCTTGATCACCGGTCCGAGCGGTCAAGTCGCCGCGCCAATCGCCCGGGCGCTGGCCGTCGACAACGAGGTGTGGGGTATCGCCCGATTCACCCACGGCGCGGCCAAGGAAGGTCTGGAGAAGGCGGGGGTGCGCTGCGTGTCGGTCAACCTGGCCGCCGGCGACTTCTCCATGCTTCCGTCCGACTTCGACTACGTCCTCTACTTGGCGGTGGCCAAGACCGGCAGCTGGGACAACGACCTGGGAGCTAACGCGGAGTCGGCCGGCCTGCTCATGGCCCACTGCCGCCCGAAGGGCTTTCTGTATTGCTCCTCGACGGCCGTTTACGACCCGCCGGACGACGAACCCCGCACCGAATATGCCGTCCTGGGTGACAACCACAAGGTTTTGTTCCCCACCTATTCCATCTCCAAGATCGCCGGCGAGGCCGTGGTGCGGTCGATGGCACGGGTGCTCGGCGTGCCCACCACCATCGCGCGTCTCAACGTCCCCTACGGCGACAACGGCGGGTGGCCGTATTTCCACATGGAGATGATGCTGGCCGGCATACCGATCCCAGTGCCGCCCGGCGGACCGGCCCGCTACAACCCGATCCACCAAGACGACATCATCGCGACGATCCCGAAGTTGCTTGAGGTCGCGTCGCTCCCGGCGGTCACGATCAACTGGGCCGGCGATAAGACCGTCAGCCTCCAGGAGTGGTGCGGGTATCTCGGCTCGCTGATCGGCCGGGTGCCGAAGTTCGAGGAGAGCCCGCAGGCGCTGCGCGGAGTGCCCATCGACCTGACTCGGATGCGCGAGCTCATCGGTCCCACCACGGTCGACTGGCGCGACGGGATGCGGCGCATGGTGGCCAAGTTCCACCCCGAGCTGGTCAGCTCGTGAATTTCGACAGACCGCTTAATTCGCGCCAGTAACTGGATGGGAAGCAACAGTTTTGGCGGGAGCGAACACCACCATTTGGATGTGTGAAACCGCCGAGATAGTTTTGCCATGATGCATGAGTGCTGGGCGAGTGCCCAGCGCTCGAGTTTGATGGGTGAGGACGGATATGTCGAGAACTGTGGTGGTCGGTGCGTCGAGCGGGCTGGGGCGTTGCATTGGTGTCGGCCTTGCGCAGCGCGGCGCAAATGTTGCGCTTCTCGCCCGGCGCCGTGAGCGCCTCGAGTCGGCGGCACAGGAAGCGGGCGAGGGCGCGGTCGCCATCGAATGCGATGTGACGGACGAGGACTCGTGCCGATCGGCGATCGATGGTGCTGCCGACGCGCTCGGTGGCATCGACAACCTGGTGTACGCGTCGGCCATCTGCCCTTGGTGCGCCTCGCCGATACCGATGCCCAGACGTGGCGGCAAGTGTTGGATACCAACGTCATTGGTGCGGCGCTGATGACGGCCGCGGCGGTGCCGCACTTGGCGGCATCCGCAGGCAAGGCCGTCTACCTCTCGTCCGATTCGGGTAGTTATGCCCCGCCCTGGCCGGGCCTGGCCGCGTACGGCGTCAGCAAGGCGGCGCTGGAGAGACTCGTTGAGGCATGGCGGGCCGAACACCCGAATATCGGCTTCACCAATCTCATCGTCGGGGAGTGCGCGGGAGGGGAGGGCGACTCGATGACGGGAATGAGCAGCGACTGGGATCGCGCGCTTGCCGCCAAGGCTTACCCGCTGTGGACGGCGCGGGGCTGCATGCCGGGGCAGCTGATGCCCGTGCAGGATCTCGTCGAGGTGGTGCACATGATTCTGCGCACCAACGCGGCCACGTCGATGCCGGTCGTGGTTGCGCGCGGGGCGTCGGCGACCCCGGCCGGACTTCTGGACACCTAGCGGTGACGGAGATGGCCGAGCGACCACGAGACATCAGAGAGCTGACCGACGACACCGAGGCCTACCGGGCCGAGCTGCGTCGCCGCTGGACCGGTCTGCTCAGTTACCGCTACATCGGTCGCAATCATTCGTCGATGAATATCGGCGAGGTCGACGACACGGTTCGCATCCGGCGCGACATGCGCAACGAGGCCGGCGGAATCATGGCCGCCCCGTTGGCAATTGCGTCACCGGAAGGGTGCCAGACCGACATGGTCGCGGTGCCCAACCCGGTGATCTCCTCGGTGCAGATCCTGGATCCGGGCTTCGACGTCAACACGGTCCTGGTGGTGGGCTCCGGCAACGTTCATCAGGGCCGGATGATGGGTTACGGCCGGTGCCTGATCGTCGACGCGGACAACCCCGATCGGGTGATCGCCTTCATCCAGGGCCAAGGTGCGGTCATCGGCACACCGCCGCCAGGCCTGGACAAGATGGACGTGACCGGCACGGAGCTGGTCATCGAGGATTCTCCGAACCTTCCGCCGTTATGGCAGGCGTTCGGCGCATCCAGGCGCGACGACGGGCACTGGGTGATGCCTGAGCTCACCCTCGAGGTGGCGTCGCCCGACGCTGCGCTGCACATCGGGCCCCAGCATGTCCTGCTGGAGACGGCCGCCATTGATCTGGCCGCCGAGCAGGCGGGCACCAGGACGCTGCAGGTGCAAAGCTGGCACGTGATGTTCATGTCTCGGGGCAAGGTCGGCCCGTTCCGGGTCGACGGGACCGCCTATCGCGGCGGCGACGGGCGCATCGGCGTGCGGATGCTGATCCACGACGAGGGCAACGATGACCGCCCCATTACGAGCGGCTCGGCGGTGTTCGACGTAATGTCGGCGCGAGCAGACGCAAAAACACCCTAATCGGTGCGGATTTAGCAGCTTTTGCGTCTGCTCGCCACCAAAA
Organism: uncultured Actinomycetota bacterium; assembly: GCA_963840045.1. Taxonomy (GTDB): domain Bacteria; phylum Actinomycetota; class Actinomycetes; order Mycobacteriales; family Mycobacteriaceae; genus Mycobacterium. The sequence continues at coordinate 96,319 of CAWIXL010000006.1, forward strand.
AGGAGAGACGCACATGAAGTTAAGTGGCAAGACTGTCCTGCTGACCGGGGCGACCGGTGGCCTTGGGCGTGCGATCGCGGGGGCCCTCGCCGACCGCGGAGCGCGGCTGATCCTGAGCTCGCGCAAGCCGCAGGAGCTCGACCAGCTGGCGTCCTCGCTCAAGGGCAGCGGTCACCGGACGATCGTCTCCGACCTCGCCGAGACGGGCGCCGGGCCGGCGTTGCTCGCCGCGGCGGGCGAGATCGACGTCCTGGTGGCCAACGCCGCGCTGCCGGGCTCCGGCAAGCTGGACAGCTTCACCGCCGAACAGATCGACCGGGCGCTGCGGGTCAACCTGGAAGTGCCGGTCCAGATGACCCGAGAACTGATTCCGGCGTTCACCGCGCGGGGGTCCGGGCACTTCGTCTACATCTCGTCAATCAATGGCAAGACGGCGACCCCCCGCGCCTCGCTCTATGCGGCGACAAAATTCGGCATCCGCGGCTTCGCGCTGTGCCTGCGCGATGATCTGCGCCCCGCTGGCGTCGGCGTCTCGGTGGTCAGCCCGGGAGCGATCGGCGGCGCCGGCATGTTCGCCGACTCGGGAGCCTCAGCGCCGCCGCTGATCGGTACCGGCACACCCGAACAAGTGGGAGCTGCCGTGGTCAGCGCAATCGAGCGTAACCGCGGCGAGGTGACGGTGGCGCCGCTGCGGCAGCGGGCGCTGGCGCGGTTCGCGACCAACGCGCCGGAGCTTTCCTCGCGCCTCGCCGGCGGCGTCGCAGCCAAGGCCGCCGACGAGATCGCCGCCGGACAGATCGACAAGCGCTGAACCCCGTGTTCAAGTTCCTGCGCAGCTGGTCCCAACTCGGCAACCTCCCAGTCGAGCTGCGCGAACAACTCGACGCCGAGGGCGCCATATTCCTGTCCGGCCGGGTCGGAGTGAACCGCCACTTCAGCGGCCACGTCCCGGGCGTGCATTCCGCCGCGGGCGTGTCCCGCTATCAGGGTGCGTTCGGCTTCAGCGCGGCGCGGGTCGTCGCCACGTTTCCGACGGGCGCGGACCCTCAGTTGCGGTCCGTCGACTGCACCTGGGACAGCAGGACGGGACCGGCGCGGGCGACCATCACCGAAAAGGGCCTGTCGATCAAGATCGACTTGCCCGCGGTGGACCGCGAGTTCAGCGGCACGATGGTGCTGAACTACAAGAAACGCATCCCCGGCGAAGTGCTGCAGCAGCTGCCCGCCACGGAGCTCGCCTACGCGCTAGACCCCGTGTTCGTCTACCGCGCCGCCGGCGTGCGTCCCAAGACGTAGCTGTTCCACCGCGCGGCCCATCCGGGAGACGGCCTCGACGAGAATCGCTTGCGAGGTAGCGATATTCACGCGCACATGCCCCACTCCGCCGGTTCCGAAGGCATGGCCGGAAGTGAGCAGGACCCGAGCGTGATCGAGGAACCAGCGGGCCGGACCGGACAGATCGGATACCACCGCGGGTCCCTGGGCGGCCGAATCGGTGACTTCCTCGGTGAAATTGAGTTGACGGCAATCCAGCCACGCCAGGTAAGTGCCTTGCGGCGGCAGGTACGACACCCCGGGTAGGTGCTCGGCCACCAGCTTGCCCAGCAATGTGCGGTTTTCGTCCAGACCCAGCAGCAGCGCGTCGAGCCAGTCACCTCCGGTGCGAAACGCTTCGGTGTGCGCGATGACGCCGAGGTGGCTGGGGCCGTGACTGACTTCCTCGGGCATCCGGGCAAGGTCGGCGGCCGATTCCGGGCCGGCGATGGCCAACGCCGCTTTCAGCCCGCACAGATTCCACGCCTTGGAGGCCGACATCAGCGGCCAACGCGTTCTCCGCACCGGGCACGCTCAGATACGGCGTGAACCGGGCTCCCGGCAGGACGAGCGGTGCGTGAATCTCGTCCGATACCACCCGGACACCGAATCGGCGGGCACGTTCGGCAATCCCGCGCAGCTCGTCGGCGGTGTGCACCACCCCCGTCGGGTTGTGCGGATTGCAGAGCAGGTACGCCACTTTCCCTTTCGACCCGTCCGGCCCCGTTGCGCTTCGGGCCCGCGCGAACGCTTCCTCCAACGCCGCCAAGTCAATTCGGCCGTCGCCGCCCAGCGGTGCTTCGACAACTCGGCGGCCGTCATGCGACACGAACGCGTAAAACGGTGGATAGACAGGCGAATTGACGATCACGGCGTCCCCGCGATCGGTGACCAACCGCAGTAGCTCGACGACACCGAGCATGACGTCGGGAACAATCGACGTGCGGCCGACCTCCAGGTCGTGCCATTGCCAACGCTGCGAAGCGAATTCGCTGACCGCTTCGGCATATCCGGTTCCGTACGGGTAGCCGGTGTCACCGATGTCGACGGCCCGGTGCAGGGCTTCGGCCACCGTCGGCGCAAGCGTGACATCCATTTCCGCGACCCACAACGGCAAGACATCGGCGGGATGTGCCCGCCACTTCATGCTGGTGCGGCGGCGCAGTTGTTCGAGCGTCAGTTCCTCGAGCGGATTGGGGGTCACCTAGGCAGATTACGACCCGCTGGCAAACGCTTTCTTAGGGATCGTCAGGGGCAGGTCCACCGAACTCAGCAGACCGGGTGCTGCGGCAACGACATACGGCACCGCGTTCACGACGCGCATCGCGGTGGCGACCATCGCGCCGGCCCCGGAGCTCATGTCGGGGATTCCGGCGCGGCGGGGATCCTTGAGCGTGGCGGCCAGTGTGCAGTCGATGTCGGGGTCGCCGGTGATCATGACGCGGTAGGACAGATCGCCGATCCCGGTGGGCCAGTCGGGTGCGACGTCGTGCGCGAGTCTCGTGACGTGCTCGATCACAATGGCTTCGCGGCCGTCGACCACCCCGATTGCCTTCATGCGTAGCGCGCCGCACGTCCCGGCCTGCACGGTGCCCATGGCAACCTCCAGCGTCCGGTTGGTGACGGCGCGATCGAAATCCTCGCGGACTTCCTGGACCTCGACCCCGAGCGCGTCGGCGATCAACTGGATCTGCCCTTGCCATTCGCCGGCGATCGCCCCGGGAAAGCCGATCCAGGGCTGGTAGTCCATCGGCCGGCCGAAGCCCAACGCGTCGCTCATGATGTCGGGAACCCCGTAGTCGTCGTACAGGCCGATCTCGAACGCGTGGATCTTCTCGATGGACGACGACTGAGTGGACAGCACCAGGGGCAGGTAGTCGGCGGCGAAGCCGGGTTCGATTCCCGACGCGTACAGCGACACCTGGCCCTGCTTGGCGGCGGCGGCCAGCTGGTCGCGCCATTCGGCGGGCTGGTAGGCGTGCGGGTTGACCAGGCGGGTGGTGCTGGTCGTGACGACGTTGATTCCGGCTTCGAGCAGCTTGACGTAATCCGGGATGGCCAGTGCATCGCGTTCCGGTCCGCTGGCCGCATAGATCACGCAGTCGGGCTTCAGGGCGATCAGCGCGTCCGCGTCATTGGTGGCGGCCAGGCCGATCGGTTCGCCGTTGGCGAGTTCGCCGGCGTCCTTGCCGGCCTTTTCTTGCGAGTGCACCCAGACACCGACCAGATCCAGGTCGGGACGGCGCTGGATGGTGCTGATGGCGATCGAACCGATGCCGCCCGTCGCCCACACCACCACGCGGTGTGCCATCTTATTTCTCCCTTCGGCAGCGGCGACGATTCATACCGAATGTTTGATCCGCACGCTAACCAGTGGCGGCCCCGCAGGTCAAGGGATACGGGCGATCCATGCGAAACTATGCTGAACAAACGTTAGGTTAGGGTGCATGGGTCCGGAGACACGGAAGCGATAGTGTTCACGCTCAGATTCGACATGCGCGCTCCCAGTTGGGCCGCTCCTGCCGCCGATCTCTACGCCGCGGCTATCGACATCTGCGCGTGGGCAGAGACGCGCGGCGCGGTGCTTGCTGTTCTGTCTGAGCACCACGGCGCCGACGACGGCCATCTGCCCGCACCGCTGATGTTGGCCTCGGCCATCGCGGCGCGGACCCGGAGTTTGGCGATACTGCTGGCCGCCGTGCCGATTCCGTTGTGGGATCCGGTCCGGCTCGCCGAACAGATGAGTGTGCTGGACCTGATCAGCAGGGGACGGGTGTCCTATGTGTTCGGCGTCGGCCATCGAGCTCAGGAATACGAACATTTCGGCATCGACATGGCCACGCGCGGCCGGGTGGCCGACGAGATCCTGGCGGTCCTTGGTCCGTTGGTGCGCGGTGAGTCCGTCGAATTCCGGGATCGCCGGGTGCGTGTCAGCCCGCCATGCGGTTCGGTCGGCGGGCCGTTGATGCTGATTGCCGGCGGCAGTAAGGCGGCCGCTCGACGTGCCGGCAGCCTTGGGCTCGGGTTCATCTCGCAGACCGACTCGCCCGGCCTCAAGGAGTTCTACGAAGCGCAGTGCCGCGCCCACGGGCATCAGCCCGGAGTGATCCAGTTTCCCGTTAGCGGCGCTCCGACAACGGTTTTCGTTGCTGACGACGTCGACGAGGCCTGGGATGTGTTGGGGCCCCACCTGTTACATGATGCGATGACGGCGGCGTCTTACCGGCCGCACGATGACTCGGTAGCGAGCATCACTCGTGCCGACAGCGTGGCCGCGCTCCGGGCGGAGAACGGCCCTTACCGCATCCTCACATCCGACGAGGCGACCGACTACGTGCGCAGCGGCAGGCCGCTGCCGCTGCACCCACTTTGTGGCGGCTTGCCACCCGATCTCGCGTGGCCCTATCTGGAACGGCTGCGGCTGGTCCGTCAAGCCCGCCAATGCCCACCGAGTAGGAGGGAGGCTATGCGGGTCGTCGTGTGGTCGACTGGGGGAGTCGGTGCGATCGCGATCGACGCCATCGGGCGCCGGCCGGATCTGGAACTCGTTGGGGTATGGGTTCATTCCCCGGACAAGGTCGGCAAGGACGCCGGCGAGTTGGCCGGCGGCAAGCCGATCGGCCTTACTGCCACCGACGATGCCGACGCGCTCATCGCACTGGCGCCCGACTGCGTGGTGTACGCCGCCAGCGGTCCCGAACGCGACGGGGCCGCCGTCCCGGACTACCTGCGGCTGTTAGCGGCCGGCATCAATGTCGTGTCGACGACGTCGACGAGCCTGGTGCACCCGCCGTCGTACTTCGCCCCGGACTGGCGCGACCAGCTCGAGGGAGCCGCCATGACCGGCGGCGCCTCCTTCTATGCCTCCGGCATATTCCCGGGCTTCGCCTCCGACCAGCTCGCGCTGCTCATGACCACTCAGTCAAAGCACATCCGCAGCATCACGGCCAGCGAAGTCGCGCTCAACGACCACTACCCGGTGGCTGACGTGATGATGGATGGGATGGGATTCGGTCGCCCACTGGATTTCGAACCCATGCTCAAGACGCCCGGGTTCATCGAGATGGCTTGGAAGGCGCCGATCTACCTGATCGCAAGCGGTCTCGGCGTGGCGGTGGAACAGCTGCGCGGTTCGCTGGACCGGCGGCTGACCGACCGGGATATCGAGGTGGCATTCGGCACGATCAAGGCGGGTACCTGCGGTGCCGTGCGTACCCGGGCCGCCGGGGTGGTCAACGGCCGCGAGGCCATCGTGATCGAGCACGTCATCCGGATGGCCCGCGATGTCGCACCCGACTGGCCGACTTCGGAGTTCGACGCGACGTATCGGGTCGACATCGAAGGCGATCCCGACGTCCATTGTGTGATGACGCTGGGGGAGGCAGCGGGGCACGGCGCCGGGCACGCCGCCATGGCGGCCACGGCGATGCGGGTGGTCAACGCGATCCCGTACGTCGTCGACGCGGCCCCCGGCCTGCTGAGCTCGCTGGATATCCCGACGACCCTGCCGCGACACGTGTTTGAGTAAGCGTTGACGATGATCTTGAACTCGACGTAGCGTACGTGAGACAAATATTAGGTTGTCTAGGGAGTTGGCGTGTTCATACTGCGCTTTGACATGCGGGCTCCGTCGTGGGGGGCGGACCCGGCCGCGCTGTATGCCGCGGCGCCCGAGATGTGCGCGTGGGCCGAAGATCACGGCGGTCTCGCCGCCGTGTTGTGCGAGCACCACGGGTCGGCGGACGGCTATCTGCCGGCCCCGCTGATGCTGGCATCGGCGATTGCGGCGCGCACACAGCGTCTGGCCCTGAGCCTGATCCTGATTCTTCCGTTCTACGAACCCGTACGCCTCGCCGAGGACATGGCGGTCCTCGACCTGCTCAGCGATGGCCGGGCTTCCTACATCCTGGCTCTGGGATACCGGCCCGAGGAGTACGAGATCTTCGGCCTCGCGTTGGAGGACCGCGGCAGGCTCGCTGATGAGAAGCTCACCCTGCTGAAACGACTGCTGGCCGGTGAAACGGTCGTCGAGGAGGGACGACAGATCTTGGCGACACCGCACCCGCAGACCGCCGGCGGGCCGGGGCTGCTGTGGGGTGGCGGAACTCTGGCAGCCGCGCGTAGGGCCGGCAGATACGGCCTGGGCATGTTGGCCAACGCCAATATCGACGGTATGCGGGAGGCCTACGAGGCTTCCTGCCGCAAGCACGGGCACGAGCCGGGCGTCGCGTTCTTTCCCGACCGCGACACCCCCTCCGTTACTTTCGTTGCCGATGACGTGGAGCAGGCGTGGTCGGACCTCGGCGAATATCTGCTGCACGACGCGCGCAGCTACGCCGAGTGGAATCCCGGTAACGAGACCTCGGCGGGTATCTCACACGAGGCGACCATCGCCGAACTGCGCGAAACGTCGAAGTCGCATGTGATTATCTCGACGTCGGACGCGATCTCGCGGGTGCGCGCCGGCAAGATACTCAACCTCTCGCCGCTGTGCGGTGGGTTGCCACCCGAAGTCGCATGGCCGTATCTCAAGCACGTGGGCGAGGTCGTAGTGCCCGCTGCGGCCGACGAGTTGCTCTCGAACAGAAAGACGTAACGATGACTCGAGCTACTGGGACCGAACTGTACTACGACCCTTTCGATTTCGAGATCGACAACGATCCTTACCCGATCTGGAAGCGACTGCGCGACGAAGCTCCGCTGTACCGCAACGACAAGTACAACTTCTACGCGCTGAGCCGATATCAAGACGTCTCCCGCGAGCTGACGAATTGGGACACTTACCGGTCCGGTCGTGGCACCACCATGGACATCATCATGAGCGGTATCGAGCTTCCGCCCGGCGTCATCCTCTTCGAGGATCCACCGATCCACGATGTACATCGCCATGTGCTCTCCCGGGTTTTCACCCCGCGCCGGATGGAGGCGATCGAGCCGCTGACCCGGGATTTCTGTGTGCGTGCGCTCGACCCGTTGGTGGGCACGGGCCGGTTCGACTTCATTGAGAACATCGGCGGCATGGTCCCGATGCGCACGATCGGCTATCTGCTGGGCATCCCCGAAACTGATCAGGCATCGATCCGCGACCGTGGCGGCAGTCAGCTCACCCTGAAGGAGGGGACGTTCCGGCCGGTCCCACGAGACTTCTTAGAGCACAGCCACGAGATGTTCTCGGACTACATCGATTGGCGGGTAGACCATCCCTCCGACGATCTGATGACGCAGCTGCTCAACGCCGATGTCGAGGATGGCGACGGCACTCGGCGGCTGACCCGGTCCGAGGTGCTGCTGTACACCAGCATGATTGCCGGCGCGGGCAACGAGACGACGACACGTCTGATCGGCTTCATGGGGGAGCTGCTGGCCGAACACCCCGATCAGCGTCGCGAGATCGTGGCGAACCCGTCGCTGATCCCCATGGCGATCGAGGAGGTGCTGCGCTACGAAGCGCCGTCGCCGGTGCAGGCGCGCTACGTCGCGCGCGATATCGAATGCCATGGCACGACGGTTGCCGAAGGGTCGATCATGTTGTTGCTCAACGGATCAGCCAATCGCGACGAGCGCAAGTTTCCCGATCCCGAAAAATTCGACATTCACCGTGGCCCCACTCATCTGAGTTTCGGCCACGGGCTGCACTTCTGTTTGGGCTCGGCCCTGGCGCGCATGCAAGCGCGGGTGGTGTTGGAAGAGGTGATCAAGCGCTGGCCGGACTGGGAAGTCGACTATGCCAACGCCGCCAAGGCCCACACGTCGAGTGTGCGGGGATGGTCGAAGCTTCCGGTCATCACTGCCTAGTCTGGATGACGCCGCGCAACATCGTGTCGCGGACGTGCAGCTGTGCTGCCCTGGTGCCCACCTGCCGCAGGATGTTCGCCGGAATCCACTTGAGCAGGATGACGCAGCGCGCCAGCATCTCCACGGACGCGTCGTGGTTGTTGATCTCGCCGGACTGAATTCCCGCGGAGAGTAGCGATTTGATCTGCCGCAACCGCTTGGGGAACTGCATGCTGGGGTTCGGCGTGTCGGGGGGAATCTGTCGCATCCATGCCAGCTGAATCCGGAACTCGTCGCCGAATCTGTCCAGGGCGTTGGTGTCGACCCAGCTCAGCGCGTCCAATTTCGCAATCGGCGATGCCTCGGAACGAAGCACGCGCTTCGAACCAGCGTCCACCTTTTCGTTGAAGGAACTCATGATCGAGGCGAGCAACGCCTCCTTTGAGCCGATCAGGCGAAACAGGGTGCCGGGACCCAGTTCAGCGGCTGCCGCGATGTCTCGGACGGACGTGCCCTCGTAGCCTCTGCGGCCAAACTCAGCCCGGGCGACCGCGCGGATGTGGGCCATTCTGTCCTCGACGTCGCTGTCATCGTGCCAGGTTTGGATGGCTTGGTCGGCGGCGACGAAAGCCGCCGACTGGTCCAGCTCGGCGTCGCTGGGGTGACCGGTGCCCAGGCCTTCCAACATGATTCGGCACAACACGGTGGCCAGCCGTTCCGTGGGCGCCTTGTGCCGCGCAACATCGAGACCGATCTGCAGCATCGTCTGGCACATCCGATCGGCCAGTATTCGCAGATCGACATCGGACCTGAGGTAACCGCTCCACCGTGCCGCGCGCAGGGTTTGATACATCGCCTCCAAAATCGCCGTCGGCCGGCGTTGCGACCACTCGACGAGTTCGGGGTTGGAACTCGGAGCTTCATACAGCGAGATCTGGATGGCGGCGCGGTGCGCGACCGCGCAACGCGCGATCCCGTTGCCCAGCTCGGAGATTCGAGCGAAGGCCGGCCCGTCGCCGGGGTCGTCTAGCGCGGCCAGGCGGTGCTCGGCGATGCGGTCCAGCGCACTGTGATAGCCGCGCAGCAGTTCGATGAGTAGTGCTTCCTTGGATTCGAAGTGGTGGTAGAGGCTGCCCGTTTGAATGCCGGCGGCAGCGGCAATCTCGTGCATCGACGTGCGCAATCCCGAGGTGGCGATCAGCGAAGCCGCGATCTGCAAGACCTCGGTCCGTCGGGTGCCCTCGTCAACGGCGTGTGCGGTTGGCAGCGTGTTGGCTCCCATCTGCAGACCGAACGTTTGGTCAAAGTTATCAGAAGATACGCGGCCAAGACGCGCTTGACTGTGCCGAAGTGGTCTTCATAGAGTCTGAACAAACGTTAGGTTGCGAGGGGGTCACGTGTCATACGAGAGCAGTGCCTCGCCGATCAAGATCGGCTACCTGATGGATTTTCGGTTGCCCGAGGCTTTTCCCAAGACGTACTTCGAAGACCTGACACAACCTTTCGACCTCGTGTTCAAAAAGGGTGTCGAGCAAGGGCTGATCGACCGGCCGATCGAGATCATTTACCGCGAAGTAGAGGGCTTGCCTAAGGGATCGGTCAAGGCGGTCATCGACGCCTACGGCGAACTGTGTGACGAAGGGTGCCTGGCCGTCTTCGGTCCGAGTATCGCCGACAACGCGATCCCAGCCCGGGAAGCGATCGAGGAGCGTTTCAAAGTCCCCTGCATCAGCGTGACCGGATCAGACGTTGCGCTCGGCGAATGGTTCTTCGCGTTTCCTATGGGCTCGCATACCGATGAGCCGATCTTCTGGTCAGACCTGCTGGCCAAGGGCGGACACACCGAGATCGGCGTGCTCAAAGAGCAGTCCGTGGTCGGCGAAACGTATCTGAAGAACTTGCGGGATGCCTGTCGGCGCAAGGGTATTCGTATCGTGGCCGAAGCGTCCATCGCCCAGACCGCCCAAGACGTGACGGCCGCCGTCAACGCACTGCACGACGCCAAGGCCCAGGCAATCGTGCACTGTGGGTTCGGCTTCGGGGTGCTGTTCGTGAATCCGGCGCTCGAGGCATTGGGCTGGGATCCTCCCCGGTTCTGCGGTACCGCCTTCCAGAACGCGTGGCTCAGCCCCATCATGTGGAGCGCATTCATGGGCTGGACCGGGGTCGACCAGTACGACGAGGGCAATAGGGTGGGACAGCGATTCCTGGACGAGTACAACGAGGCGTACGGCCGCCGACCGGAATGGTGTGTGCCAGTGGTCAATCGGGACGTCGCGTGCACCTTGCTGCGGGCACTTTCCGACGCCCACCCGCTGAGCCCGCGCGGCGTGAAGGAAGCCCTCGAGCGCGTCAAGATGATGCCGGCCGCATCCGGTGCTCCCGGAACCCGGGTGTCGTTCGGTAACTGGACCCGTCGGGCCTGGATGGGTGCGGGTTATCTGGTGGCACGTCGACTCGACGCCGACGGCGTCAACTCCCATCTCGTCGATCGCTTCGGCGAGGAGTAGCCCGCTACGGGGGTTGGTTCGGCACGCCTGGGAACAACTCGCCCGTCGGCCCCGCGGTCACCCAGCCCCCCAGCTTCGTAGCGAGATGGGGCGCGAAAACCGCTCCGTAGAGCACATTCCCGATGACGACCACAGCAATGATGGACAGAACCGACGATTGAAGGCGAGTCTTCGACCTCTTGTCGGCCCACATCTCGATGACGTTTCGCCCTTCGGAATCTGTTCTTCCCAGCAGGTAGGTGAACACCATCATCTGTATGCCCAGCGCGAGGGAGTCGTAGAGCGGGTACTGGTGCTTGGTCCCCTCGAATATCGCAAGTCCGGGAATCACCCGGCCGTAGTGGAAGACTCCGAGCCGGGCACCCAAAATCGCGTTGAAGAGCAAGGCCCATAAAAATCCGACGACGAGCCCGACGGTGAGCAGGGTGATCGGCTTGCGCCAGTGGAACTTTGCGCTCAACCATCGACCCAGCCCGGCGCCGATGATGGCGGGCAGCACGAAGTAGGACATGTAGCCGATTGGCACCGACGACGGCAGCCCACCCCACGTCATATTCAACGGCCACCACGACGGCATGCGGGGCAGCGCAGGCGGGAACTGCGCGTACATCGCCCAGTCGTAGGGCGCCTCGATCCACGAGAACGAGATCGCTGATATGCAAAGAAGCAACAGCGGGTGCAGGCGGCGTTGGCGATAGCTCAGATACACGCCAACTGAGAAAAATGCGATGCCAGTGATGTAGGCGAAGCCCATGGACGCCATCAGCAGCGGCGTCAACCCGGTACTCATCGGTCGTGCTCTTGGCTTGGGGCGCGACGTTGGCTCGGGGTACGACGTTGGCTCGGGGTACGACGTGCTTCGGGGTCGAAGTAGTACACCACCCCGAAGATGAGGACGATCAGGCCGAACAGCGTGCCAAGCATGATTACCGCGCCCACGTGTCCGCGCCCCTTCCGATGCGAGCTGGCCCCTTTAGATAGTGGATACTATCCTAAAAAGGTTGAAGGAGTGAATGACGTTGCCCCAGCCATCTTCGGCAACCCGCCGGCCCCGTGGCGCCCCACGCGGGCTGCTGCTCGAGGCCGCGCGGACCCTGTTCGCCCGGCAGGACTATCGCAGCACCACGACGCGGGAAATCGCCCAGGCCGCCGGTGTCACCGAGCACCTGTTGTTCCGCCACTTCGGCTCGAAGGCTGCGCTATTCCGCGAGGCCCTCGTCCTACCTTTCACCAGCTTCGTCGAAGAGTTCGGCCGAACGTGGCAGTCGGTCGTCCCCGAAGAGACGGACGAGGAGGAACTGGCCAGGCATTTCATCGGGCAACTCTATGACGTCTTTGTCGAACACCAGGGTCTCCTTCTGACGCTGATGGCAGCTGAGGCACTTAGCGACGAAGAGCAAGCTGACGCCGGCATTTCCGAGATCAGACAGGCCATCACGCTGCTCGGCCGGATCAGCACCGAGGGCATGAAGCTACGGGGATTGCGTTCGGATCGCCCGGATCTGCGCGGCCCATTCAACGGTTTCGATGATCGCCGGGATGGCAGCTTTGCGTTCGACCTATTTCGGGAACAGGCCGCCGCCGAGGGAAGTGATCGTTGACGAACTCATCCAGGCAGGGCTGCACGGCTTCCTGCACCGCTCCACCGAAGGGACCGACAGTGAGAATGACAGATGCTAGTGCGGTCGAGTTGTACTACGACCCGTTCGACCCCGACATCGACGACAACCCATATCCGGTGTGGAAGCGCATGCGCGAAGAAGCGCCGCTGTACTACAACGAAAAGTACAAATTCTATGCGCTGAGCCGGTACGACGACGTGGCCCGCGAACTGCCCAACTGGGAGACCTATCGATCCGGTCGCGGCACCACCGCTGACATTCTTTTCGCCAATATCGAAGTGCCACCGGGCATTCTGCTGTTCGAGGATCCTCCGCTGCACGATCTGCATCGTCGCCTGCTGTCCCGCGTCTTCACGCCCCGCCGCATGCTGGCCGTGGAGAATCTGGTGCGTGGATTCTGTGTCCGGGAGCTGGATCCGCTGATCGGCGCCGGCGGCTTCGATTTCATCGCGGATCTCGGAGCGATGATGCCGATGCGGACGATCGGTTATCTCTTGGGCATCCCTGAAGAAGATCAGGCGAGCATCCGAGATCGCAACGGCGCCTTCATCGAGATGGATAGTGGGCGTAAGCCCGGGGAAGTCAATCCGAAGCTGTTCGAAGACACCATTGCCCTGTTCGCCGAGTACATCGAATGGCGAGCCAATCATCCGTCTGATGATCTGATGACCGAACTCTTGCGGGCCGAGATCGACGAACCCGACGGCACGCGGCGCCCGCTGTCGCGCACCGAGGTATTGGCCTATACCGCGATGATCGCGGGCGCCGGCAACGAGACCACCGCCCGGCTGATCGGCTTCATGGGACAGCTGTTGTCGGACCACCCAGATCAACGCCGCGAACTCGGCGCCGACCCGTCCCTGATCCCCGGCGCGGTTGAGGAGACGCTGCGCTACGAACCTCCATCGCCCGTGCAGGCCCGCTACGTCGCTCACGACACCGAGCACTACGGAAACGTCGTACCCGAAGGGTCGTTCATGTTGCTGCTGAACGGTTCCGCGAACCGAGACGAACATCGCTTCGCGGACCCCGACCGCTACGACATCCACCGTCAAGGCAGCCACCTCAGCTTCGGGCAGGGTCTGCACTTCTGCCTCGGCTCGGCGCTGGCCCGGATGGAAGCTCGGGTGGCTTTCGAAGAGGTCCTCAAACGCTGGCCCGACTGGGAAGTCGACTACTCCAACGCCGAACATGCGCACACCGCAAGCGTGCGCGGGTGGGCACGCTTACCCGTTCGAACGTGAAGCCAGCGTCACGTTCGAGCTCGAACGTGAAGCCAGCGTCACGTTCGGGGCAGTAGTGGGCTCGCAAGCATGCCGGACGCGATGACCGCAATCGCCATCCAGGCGGCCGCATAGCCGAAGGCAACCGTGGGGGAGGCCAGCGTATACAGCAGGCCCGCGACAACCGTCGCGACCACGTCTCCGATTGCCTGCACGGCGCCGAGCACGCCGAATCCGCTGCCGCGCAACCGATCGGGCAACCGCTGGGAAACAACGGCCGATTGGGTCGGTTCAGCGAGCCCGATGCCTGCCCCGGCTGCCGCAAAGCCCATCGCGACGACCACAGCACTGTGCGGGCCGGCGGCAAACACCAGGTAGGCAATGACATAAACGGCTGCGCCCGTGGCGAATACGGCGCGCGGCCCGGCCCGGTCATACCATCGACCCGCCACCAGCGAGGCCGCCGTCGCGACCACGTTGTGACCCGCATAGATCAGGATGGCAAGCGACGTCGCTACTGGCACCGTCCGTTGTGGCGAGGTAAGCAATTCGGTGGCACGCAGTATCAGCAGAGTCGTTGCGACATTGCCGAACTCGAACAATGCCACCGGTAGTAGCGCTTGCAGCATGCCGGCATCGCGTAATGCGCCCAACTCGAGCCGCTGTGCGGCTGGCCGGTCGCTGGATTGCTTGCGCTGCCGGAACTCGCGGGCCGCTACCATAATCGCCGCGGCCGCGAACAGGCCGGGAACAGCCGCGAGGTAGAGGGTAGGCCGGATGCCCACCCAGGCCACCAGCCCGGCAGCCAGCAGTGGGCCGGCCACCGCACCCAGATTGTCACCGGCCCGCTCCAGCCCGAATGCCTTGCCGCGCGCCCATTCCGGGCTCAGGGAGGACAGCAACGCATCGCGTGCGGGTGACCGCAGGCCCCGAGACATCCAGGCGAGGGCACGCAGAGCGCCGGCTTGCCATAGCGTCACCGCCGCGCCGATCGCTCCGGTCGCCAATGCGGTGCCCAGGTAGCCTCCCGACGCCGTCCGTCCCCGCCGGTCGGGATCGTTCGCGAGCGGCCCGCCGACCAGTTTGAGGACTCCGACGAGCGCGTCGCTGAATCCGTCAATGATGCCAAGCGCGGCCGCCGAGGCCCCCAGCGTCCCGGTCAGAAATGTGGGCAATACCGACGTGGTGACCTCGTGTCCCGCGTCGGAGAAGAAGCTGGCTGCGCCGACCGCCCCGACACCGGGTGTGAGCCACTTTCGGTCAGCGCGCGTCTGCTCACCCTCCTGACGAGTCGACCAGCAGCGCGCCGTCGGGCTGATTCCCCAGTGTCTGAAGCGGGATCTCCTCGCCTGCGGCCGTCAGGCGAACGATCTGCGCTAGTTGTCCAGGCGCATCGCACTGCAGATAGTGATCGGCCGACGGCAGCACCCAGTACCGGTTTCGACCGGGCTTGTTCTTCAGATACGTCTGCCACACATAGTTGGGGACCCGCAACGGCGAGACGTTGTCGTGTATGCCCCACACCACGGTGGTGTTGACCGAGAGCTTGGAAAGCGCTTCTAGCCAATTGGTTTCGTCTGCTGCGCGCTCATTCAGGTATTGGATGACATCGGGCAGCACCCGACACCCGTCATTGTGGGCGAAGCACTTCGCCAACGCGGCGATCTCCGGGTCATCCGGTGTCCGCCGCGGCATGTAGGTGGTCATACCCAGACCGGCCGCCAGTAGCTCCGGTGTCGTCGCGGCGGCCGTGGCCCGCGCGGTCGCCGGGTCGAGAAGCGCGGTCTGGAACACGGTGAGGTTGGACAGGGGCAGATAGATGTTGGCGTTGGTCACGATGACGTCGATGGGCACGACCGGCGGATCTTGGGCAGCCAGCATGCCCAGCGCGATCATCCCGACACTGCTGCCGCGATCATGGGTGAGCATCCGGTACTCGGTTAGCTGCCACACTTCAGTGATCGCGTGGACGAGCAGACGCGCGTCGTCGTACAACGAGTAGACGTACGGCTCCGGTGGCTTGTCGGACAGTCCGTGGCCCGGAAAGTCCAGCGTGAAGATGTCGAACTCGGAGTTCAGTTCACCCGCCAGGGCGTAGTAGTCGATGCTCGACGTCGGGAAGCCGTGGACGAGCACCAGCGCGGGTGCTCCCGGTGTGCCGCAGCGACGGCTGAACACCGTGAGTTCGCGCCCATCGTTGGCCGCGGTCGACGACCGCCACCGAAGTTCCGTACTGCCGGTTTGCCACTCCGCGAAGATGTCCAAGCTGCCAGCATCGCAGAGGTGCTTCGAGATGTCACCAGCGGCGCGCTCGGCTTAGGATGATGCGTCCCAGGCGACGTGCGCGAGAGGCGGTCAGATGACATACCAGAACTACGGCGGACAGAACCCGCCGCCCGGCGGTCCGCAATGGAACACGCCACCGCCCTACGCGCCGTCGGCTTCGACCAACGGAATGGCGATCGCGGCGCTCGTCTGCGCGTTCCTTTTCGCGCCCCTCGCCATCGTCTTGGGACACATCGCGCGTGGACAGATCAAACGCACCGGCGAAGGCGGACGCGGGCTCGCCACTGCCGGGCTGGTGCTCGGCTATATCTTCACGCTCGCTTCGATCGTGATCGTGGTCCTCACAGTGGGCTTCGCGGTCTGGGTGGTCAAAAACGCACCTCCAACGACCTCGACCACCACCACCGAGACGTCGGTCATCATCACTCCGAGTACCGAGCCCTAGACGAGCCGTAGCCGTTACGGCCAGGCTTCCCAACGGATCATGGTTCGCAGCGGTCCGGCGAAAACCGGTTTCACCGCTGCTGATCGCCACCGCTCCTCGATAAGCGGAGCCAGGGCGCTGGTGGTGGCCAGGGGGTCGTCGTCGAGGTAGACCACCGTGATGTATTGCGGCTCGGTTCGCCAACCCCGGGATATCCGGTTCCATGCATTGGTCGAGCCGAACGTCCACGCGCCGGCCGTGCCGGGTGTGGCAAGCAGCGCGGGATAGTGCTCGGCGTGCAGCCATTGCAGCCATTGGCTCGGGCGGGCGGTCGGGGGCTTCTTCGACGATCAGCAGCACTCCCCGGTGCGGCCGGAACGGCACCACCTCGGCGGAAATCAATGCGCGCGGCGAGGATTGCCACTCCAGCAGTCGCAGACCGGCGACTTGCAACGACGGTCGGGTGACGGGGAAGCGACCGGTTTCCCGCAGCGCGCGTCCGAGCGCAATGAAGTCGTCGAAGGTTTCTTCGACGGGGTCACTGACGAGGTAGTGCACGGCGTTGCCGACTTCTCCCAGTGGTCCGTTGGCCGCCAAGCGATGGTTGAGGTAGTCGCCGTCGGCGATCCAGCGCAGCCCGTGCACGATGCCCGGCAACTGGTATTGCTCGGGCATGTGATCCAGCAAGTGCCAACGCAGGTAACTGCCTGGTACGGGCGCGTCGTCGGCCGGTGCCGGAGCGGTGAGGCTGAATATGCCTGCCTTGACCCGGTTCACGCGCGGTCCAGCTCGGCAAGCGCCTGCAGATTGTCCAGATAGTGCTGCAGGGAGGTGTGCGCGAAGGTGGCGCTGACGATGGTGGCGCCGTGCGCCGCTGTTTCGGCGAGGATGTCGCAGGTCCGTTGCGGCTCGTTGATCGGGTCAAGTGGCGCCGGCGGCGGCAGAACGACCTCAAAGCCGGGACGAATCTCGAAGCGGCCCAGCCAGTCTCGGACCTCCGTCATGCTCACGTTGAACGGCGCCCAGCCGTCGGCCAGGGTTGCCGCCCTGCGTAGCGATCGCAGCGTGCGCCCACCGATCCAGATGGGGACGCGTTCCTGGACCGCGCACGGGTCGACGACCATCCCGCTGAAGGAATAGAACTCGCCGTGGTAGGAGGGCTCGGGCACCGACAGCGAGGCGCGCAGCGCCCGCAGCGCGTCGTCGGCGCGCTGTCCGCGGTCATCGAACTCCGCGCCGAGCAGGTCGAACTCTTCTTTCAGGCTGCCGACGCCGACTCCCAGGATGAGCCTGCCGTTGCTGACTTTGTCCAGCGTGCCGTAGCGCTTGGCGATCTCGAGCGGGTGGTGATAGGCGAGCACCAGCACGTGGGTGGCCAACCGGATTCGTCGGGTGCGCGCGGCCAGGTAACCCAGCGTGGCCAGCGGATCCCAGTAGCGTGCGCCGCGACGGCTCTGCTCGGCCGCCGGCAACGCGACATGTTCGCTGCAGGTCAGGTGGTGGTAGCCGAGTTGGTCTGCGGCTTCGGCGATTTGGGCGAGGTCCTCGATCGAGGCGCTCTTCTCCCACTCGGCGCTGACTTGGGGCAGCAGGGTCACCACGGGTGTGGCCACCGACAGTTTCAGGGCGGTACTCATCAGAAGTTCACTATCGCCAGCAGGACCGGCAGTTGATTGGTACGTGGTTGGGAGGTCGCTAGCCGGTCCGGGCCGAAGTACGAACCGCTGAGGTAGTTGTCGGCGTTCCAGATGGTTGCGGTGGCGACCTGGCCTCGATACCCGAAGCTGTCCAACACATAGGGCAGCGCGTCGGCTTCGAGTATCGAGGGGCCGTTCATCAGCTGGAAGTGCAGGTGCGGGGCGTTGGAATTGCCGGTGTTGCCCAGCCGTGCGATCTGCTGGCCCTTCTTGACCTTGTCGCCCGGTTTCACCAGCAGCGAGCCCTGGATGAAGTGGGCGTACATGGCGTACACGCCGCCGCCGATGTCCATGATGATGTGGTTGCCGTCGATGTTGTCCACCGTTAACTTCTTGGCGAGGACGGGATCTGAGGCGGGCAGCACGCCCGGCACGTTGGCCTCGACATTGTCCAGCGTCGATGTCACGGTGCCGTCGGCCACCGCGTACACCGGGGTTCCGTAGTCGACGTAGCTTTCATTCTTGGTCTTGTCACCGGTGTAGAAGTCGCCGCGGTCGTTGGTGCGCTTCCAGTCGATCGCGAAGCGCTGGCTGTTGTTGAGCTTCATGTTCACCGGAAGGATGGCGTCCCGGTGCGCCCAGCCAGGATCACAACACCCGTTGAGCGCGACCCAGTTCTTGCCTCGCACCGGTGGGCTGATCACTCGTGGCGTTCCCGCCGAGATGTTGAATGGGGCGCCGAGCGTGTTGATCGGGACCGGAGTCTTGTTCGCTGCCGGGCTGTCCGCGCCGGTGCCCTGCAGCCGCAGCATCACAGCCTTCGGAAATTGTCCCATCGAATCGAGCGCGAAATCGACCAGGAGCGACCGCGATGTCTGGGGCGGGATGGTGTCGTCGTCGGCCGGCGCGGCGGGTAGCAGTCGCAGCCGGTTGCAGTCGCCGTAGTTGCAGCCAGGTGCCACGAGTTGCTTGCCGGAGAACGAGACGAGCACGCTGGACGGGTCCTGGGCATCGACCACGTCGACGGCATCCAGGCTGGCCGGCACCGCGGTGGCGTTGGTCACCTGCATGTCGAAGGCCAGGTGGTACTTGTTGTCCGTGCCGAGGAAAGGGAACGTCGGCTGGCTGATCGGCTGCACGGTCAGCGGGGTGAACGCGTCGGGTACGTGCACGCCCGCGAGCGGATCTGCGGCGGGCGCCGTCGCGGCATTCGACGTGCACGCGGCAACGGCGAGCATCGACGCGACGACGGCCAAGCTATTCCTCACTCGCTGCTGTTTCGTCATCGCAGTACGCCTCCAAACGTCGGTGCGGAGAGCTTAGCCAGGTTCGTCGAACCGGCCGGAGACGCCAGTCGTATTCGACGCCTCTCCAATAGCGAGAGATCCCTGGCTATCGCTTAGTGGCGGTGGAACTGGGTACTCAGCAAACCATTGACGTATGGAGGGGAGTCGCATGAGCAACTTTGATCGGAGTCCGCCAGGGACAGCGCCGCCGGGGCCGGCGCCGCAGCAGCCGGTGCCACAACAGCCGGCGCCCGCTACTGAGTACGACCCCGCACGGCGGCCCGGCGCCGTAACGGCGGCCGCAGTTTTCGCATTCATCGCGGCCATCCTGGAGATCCTCGCGGCACTGTTGGTGCTGGCTATCGCCGTTTCCGATAAACGCACATTCGGCCCCCCGGGACTGGCATGGGGGTACGTAGCCGTAAATCTCGTCTTGGCCAGTCTCATGGTGTGGGGCGGAATCGCCGCTCTGCGAGGCAGAACCAACAAGATTTTGGTTTACACCGCGTTGGCATTGGCAGCGACTACAGATAGTCCAAACGGTACTGGTTGTCGTAAAGCATTACGGATCTCCCATCGCTACGATCCTCGGCTTGCTACTTGCCCTCCTCGTCGTCATGAGCCTGACGACGGCGAGAAGTCGGGAGTTCTTCACCGCGCGGGGCGGCACCACCACGGAGCGCCGGACTGTCCTGATCGCCGGCGTTGTGCTTGCCGTCATCGCCACCGTGGTCGCCACCTTAGTCGCGATCAACAGCAAGCCTGATCAACCACTTCAGCGTCAACCCAGGCAAACTCGCTATCTACCCCCGCAAACCCGCTACATCCAGCCGCCGACTTACCGTCCACCGCCGACTTTCCGTCCGCCGCCAACTTTCCGTCCACCGGCGACTTACCATCCACCGGCGCTGCCGGCTCCCCATTTAGTGCCACCGACCTACCAGGCAGCCACTCGACAATGACCTGAGTTAGCCGCTCCGCCAAGGTCGCGAGCTCGGCCGACGACTTACCATGCTGGTCATGATCAACACGCGGCTAATCGGAGTTGGCGACTATCAGATCAGTACCGAGGAAACCGACGTTATCAACGCGCGCTTTAGCACCTCTGGCCCGATGGGCGGCACACTGGGCTCCGGACGGGCCAGGGGAGACACTTCCAACGGCTTCCCCGGCGATTACCGCGTTCAATACCTCGACGCCGCAGGTCTGTCGACCGGCGACCTCGACTTGCGTATCGAGTCGGCCGGAGACGTTTATCAGCTGACGTGGCGGCACCGCTCGGAGAACGTCGCGCTCCCGCGGCGATCGGAGAAGTCGTCTTCGAAGGCGTCGGTATTGCGACCAGCGAAACATCGATCGCCATTGCGTATTGGATGTCGGAGAAGGTTTCCGCGGCGAATGAGTCTCGGCCACGACGGTGAACTGAAACGCCCTGGGATGCAGTGACAAACAGGGACAAACAGGAGGAGAAGTTGCGACACCGATTGTTGCCGTTCGTCATTGCTCTCGCGCTGGTGGCGGCGGGCTGCGCAAGCGGCGCGACCCAGCCGCGCGTATGGGGTGCGTTCACCGAACGCGGCTTGAGCAATATTCCCCTGAAGCCGGGCCTCAACGCTCGCATTTTCAACGACTTCACCCTGGACGAGCAGCAATACATCAAGTACGACAAGGCGACGGGATACTTCACCCTTCAGGCCGGCACTTATCGAATCGATGGTTGGTCGCTGACCACCTTCGGTTGGCGGCTGACGCCCGAGCAGCAGGCCGCGGCGTATTCGGCACCCGGATATGCCTTCCTGTGGAATGTCGACAAGAACGACATGGAGATCCTGGCTTCTCTTCAGGATCCGCTCTATTCGCTGCCGAGCGTCATCAACGGCGTCCTCAAGGTGCAGAAGACGACGAAGTATTACTTTGGCCACCAAAACGGCGACAAGGTCAACGGGATAAGCCTGCAGCTCTACGATCCCAACATCAAGCTGCCCAATGGCAACCCCTCGACCAATCACGCGTTCGCGCAGTTGGTCATCGAGCGCTTGTAGTAGCTTCGAAATCTCCTGGGCGCCAAGAGCCGTCAACGGGTCTAGACGGTGACCGAAACTTCGCAGTCACCGGCCGACGCGCTCACACATGCGGTATTTCGCCGGCGCACCGATTGCCGAATGGGCCGCGAAGTGGCGGGCGCCCCGCTGGGACGACACTGAGTCTAACTCACTGCTCGGCGCAGTTGTGCGGAGGAGAGGTGCCATTGCAGAAACTCCAGCCCTGCATCTTGCCAATGCTCACGGCAAGGACCACACCAGTGCCCTGCCAGCCTGAGCCGAGCACGATAGTCACCGGCCCACCCACGGGGTCATTCTTGGGATTGGAGCTGGCGGTAACGCTTCCGGTGGCGGTGCCATTGACGACCGAGGTCAGCGTGAAGTCTGCGGTTCCGGTGATGCCGCAGCCGGCCAATGGCGCATTAGGGCAGGTCGATACGTCTGAATACGTCCAACGCCCGGTCCCGTCGGAGTGGATTTCGAGCGACCCAGAATGGCCGCCGCCCCATTGTCCGACGAACGGGGCCAGCTCCGGCGGTTGGGCACGGGGGGTTGCGGTGGCCGAGGGAACGGCCGCCGACGAAGTTGGTGCGGGTTGCGCGGTTGGGCTTCGGGATGCGTTGTGCTGCAGCAGGATATAGCCGGTGATACCCACGATGCCGGCCAGGACCACGACGGTCACGACGAGCGCGACGATAAGCGTTGCGCGGCCCCGGGGCCGCAGTGTCGTTGAGGCCGGCTGAAAAGACGGCTGGTCAGCAGCTGCGGAGGCGACGGTGGCAGATTCCGGATGCCATTGCTGGCCATCCCAATACATCAGTCCTGGCTTGCCGCTCGGGTCGCGGTACCAGTCGGCGGCCGGTGGCGGAGTCGTCATATCCTTGTCCCCCCTCGGGGAAGATGTATGTCGCGGGTCGGCCGTTGTTCTCGGTTGTTGAGGGCCTGTCATGACAAGGTTGAGGCGGACGTCTTGGAAGTTTCTTGCCGCGGATCGCGGCACCCGGTTACGCCTTCCTCGCATTTCGCGCAGCTGGTCATCGAGCGGTCGCAGCAAGTTCCAAATCTCCTGGACGCCAAGAGCCGTCGAATCGCGGCTTGTTCGGGTGGTGTCGGGCCGAAGAAAAGCTGTGCCGCATCGCCGCTGAGGTCGGTCAGTTCGAACAGCGAGCGCAGCGCGGCCTTGTTCTGGTCGGTCTGAATTTGGGAACGGGTTTCGGCGTCGTAAACGGTGACCGACCAGAACAGCTTGCCGGGCACCGGAAGTGGAACCGTCAGCTCGTAGTGCCGGCCACCGTCGAGGCTCGCGCCCGAGGCGTCGCGAAAGCCCAGCCAATACAGCGAGCCGGCGCGGGTATCGCGCCGAAACATTGCCGGTGAGGCGCCGATGGCCTGATAGAACCACTTTTCCCGAGCGGTGAGGTCGACGTGCGTGGCGGTGTTGAAGTCGCCATCCGCATAGCGCAGGGCGACCCATTCCCACTGTCGGTTGTTCCACGCCATGCGGTCGGGGCTGCGGTCGGCGAAGGCCTGCACTCGCATCTGGCCGTTGCCGACATGCGCGGCCGTTTCGAGGAGGCTTCTCGTACGGTCGTCGGGTTCAAACGGTGTGCCCTTTTGGATGCCGAGGGCCGCGAGTTCGCCGTAGTGGGTGTGGTAGCAGGCGAAAACCGGTTCTGTGTAGACGGTTTCGTGGAGTACCTGCCAGAACTTGAGGTTGGTCTCCCACTGCAGCGGCGTGGTGTGTTGGAATTTTCCGGTCAGATCAAGCCATTGTGGCTCGGTCCATTCGGTGTCGGGGTGAAAACACCCGGTTAGGGACCAGGCCGACGGCTGTCGCCTAGTGGTATTGCATAACGACACGAAATCGCTAATCAAAAAGAATGATAACGAATATTCACCTGTGAGCAGTGCGCGCGAAAGATCAATGCAACCATGACCGACGAAAGAGCAGGGGGATCGTGCTCATGCCCTGCTCACGTCTTTCGCGAGCCGCCCTCGCCGTGGTGGTCGCGTTCTTGGCGGCCGGTGGTGTGGCCGCCGCCGAGCCCGGGGACGTGCCGGCGGTGACCCTGGCCTGCGAACAGCGCACGCTGGTGCTGTCGGCCTTTCCGGCCGAAGCCGACGCGGTGCTGTCCCACACCACGCTCGACCCCAACCCGACCGTGGTCGCCGACGGCAAGCACTTCTATCTCGGCACGATCAGCGGCAAGAAGGTGATCGTGGCGATGACCGGCATCGGCCTGGTGAACGCGACCAACACCACCAACGCCGCCTTCGCCCGCTTCACCTGTGCGTCCGGCGTCGCCGTTGGCGCGGTGATGTTTTCCGGCGTAGCCGGCGGTGGTGCGCGCCCCAAGATCGCGGACGTGGTGATACCGGCCCAATGGACCCTGGACAACGGCACGACCTTTCATCCGGTCGATCCCGGCATGCTGGCGGCGGCTCAAACGCTCTCTGTCGCACTGGAAAACATCAATACCCTGGGCAACCCCACCTGTCTGTGCAAGAACGCCCCCGTCATCCGGCTGAATAACCTGGGACGGATGCCGCAACTCGTCATCGGTGGCGACGGCGCCAGCTCCGACAACAACAACGGCCAGGCCTTCCCGTGCATCCCCAACGGCGGCCATGTGTTTGGCTGCCAGCCGTGCCTCGCGCCCGATCGTTCACTTTTCTACACCGGCAACTTCTTCCAGGCGGCGGGGCCTTGGCTGAAGAATGCCCTGATCAGCAACATCAATTTCGCAACGCAGAACCCGGCCTTCGACGTGATGGACAACGAGACGGCAGCGGTGCAAGCCGTCGCCGACGCGCATGGCGTCCCTTTCCTGGGTATCCGCGGAGTTTCGGACGGGCAGGGCGACCCGCTGCATCTGCCGGGCTATCCGGTCTCGTTCTTCTACTACAAGCAGATCGCAGCGAACAACGCCGCGCTGGTGGCTACGGCCTTCCTGCAGAGTTGGGCGGGTATCTGAGTCATGCAGTCGGGACAGAGGTTTATCGGGTGGCTACACATCGGCACCGGGTACACCGGAACGATCGCGCTCCGTCAGATTCTCCGATCGCCGCGCTTGGAGTTGGTCGGCCATCTGGTGCACAGCCCCGACAAGGTGGGCCGGGACTCCGGCGAATTGGTCGGCGAATCCGCTGTCGGCGTGACGGCGACCGACAGCCTCGAGGATTCCTGGCCCTTGACGCCGATTGCGTGACCTATTTCGCCCCGGTTGCCGGACGCGCTACCGACGAAGTCGTCGACCAGTTGTGCGCGATACTCGCGAGCGGGAAGAACGTTGTCGCTATAGCGTATTTCGCCCTGTTTCACCCACCGTCGCTGGACGAAACCGTGCGTCAGAAGCTGCAAGCGGCTTGCCTGCCGTGGCAATAGCTCGTTGTTCGCCACCGGGATTGCGCCCGGCTTCGCCAGCGACATGCTTGCCGTCCATGCCGCGAGCATGAGCGCGTCGCCAACGAAAGTGTCTGTCCAGGAGCGTATTCCCTGTGGTAGTTATCGCGTGCCGAACTTCTTCGCGATGATGGGCTTCGGGCGAACACCCGAAGAAGATGCCGACCTGTACCCGCCCGGGGCGATGCTCGGCCACGTCGGGCCGGCGGTGCGTCTCCTGTCCCAGGGGCTCGGCTTGTCACTCGACGAAATCCGTGAGCACCGCGATATTGCGCTTGCCGATCGTCACTACAGCTTTGCTGTCGGGGAGATTCCGGCCGGCACTGTCGCCAGTGTGCGGATGCGATTCGACGGCATCGTGGACGGCCGGCCGCGGGTGCACTTCTCGGCGATCTGGTCAATGCCTGATGAACCGGTAGAAGACTGGGACCCGGGGATCGCCGCAGGCAGCACCACGCGCCGGCTCACCCGAATCACGGTCGACGGTGATCCGCCGGTTCAGGTCGACTTTGCGCTCAATGGCGGAGAGCTGCCCGGCTCGGAAGCCACCGCTGCTCGCGCGGTGAACGCGATCCCGGCGGTCTGTGCGGCAAATCCCGGTATTCTCAGCGGACTTGACCTCGTTGTCGCTGCCCAGGCAGCCCAGGAATGATCGTGCGGCGCGTGGGCCTGACGACGTGTGTCGCGACGATCCTCTTGGCTGTCGCGACGCCGATGCCCGCCCAGGCGACACCAAATACCCAGTGCACGTTGACGACAACCGTCGAGGAGGTACCCAGTGTGTCGCAACTACCGCCGGAGCTACTCAAACTCTTCCCACCCATGGCGGATATCAGCGCACCGTTCAACTCGACCGATTCGGTCAGCGATCCAACCCTGCCGTTTCGGCGCCTGATTCGCGCCGGCCATCGCGGCACCGACTGGTTTGTTTGGTACGAACACGGCGGCGTCGGTTACAACTGGCAGGCCGTCGTCGCACGCGTCGTGCCGGGCGGTGCGCCAACGGTATTGGCGAATGCCCAGACCATCTCCGACACGCTGTGCGTCCTCACCGATGATGCGTTTGCCGGCCGTGTTCCGCCCTACCCGCAAGGCGCGTGGCCCGCATCGGACTTCTAGACGGTCCGGACTTACGCGCTCTGCTGAGAACGGCCATACGGGTCGGTCCCGGCTTCCAACGTTGCCAGCATCCCGTCGGCCGCCCGCTGCCAGGTGAAGGTCTCGGCGCGGCGCCTCGCACAACTGCGGCGGTGATGCTCTGGCCGGCTGACGATTTCGCGGACCGCGTGCGCGATGGCCGTCGGATCGTTATCGGCCGAGGCACCGCTGTCGGCGGTGATGATCTCGGTCAGCGCGGACGTACGGGAAACCACCGCCGGTGTCCCGCACGCCAGCGATTCCAGTGCGGCCAGCCCGAATGTCTCGTGCGGCCCGGGCGCCAGCGTGACGTCGGCCGAGGCCAGCAGTCCGGCGACGCTGCGCCGGTTGGAGACGAAACCGGTGAATTCGACTGGTAGGCGGGCGGCCTGTCGTTCCAGCCTGGGCCGCAGCGGGCCCTCTCCCACGACCACGAGTCGCGCGTCGACCCCGACGTCGCACAGCGCGGCGATCGCGTCGATGCTGCGGTCGACGCGCTTTTCCACCGACAGCCGGCCGCAGTGGACGAGCAGGATTTGCGCCGGGGTGGCCCATTTCTGCCGCAGCGCGGTCGAGTGCCGGCGGGGGTGGAACGTCTGCAGGTCCACGCCCAATGGGACGGTGGCGACGTTCGTTGCGCCGATGCGGTCGAACTCCTCGCGCGCGAAAGCGGTGGTGCACACGACGGTGTCGTAATTGGCGGCGGTGCGGCTATTGGCGAAGTCAGCGAGGCGTCGCGCCGCTCTGATTCGGAAGTACTTGGCCCACAAGGCGATCCAGGCGTTCATGCGAGATCATCACCGTCGTGACGCCATGTTCGCGGCCCCACGGGCCCAATGATCTCAAGGTGAGCCGGTCCGAGACTTCCAAAGCGTCGGGCCGCAGCGCCACCAGCAGTTCGCGCACCGGCCGCGGCATCACCGCCCGGTACCCGCCGGTCCTTGGAATCAACCTGGCAGGCAGGGTGATTCGCACGACACCCGAGAGTAGCTGGGTACGCTCGGTGCGCGGGCCCGGAACGATCAGAAACACCTCATGGCCGGCGGCGCGATATTCAGCGCCGAGCCGGTCTACCGCGGTGCGAAGGCCGCCGGAGCGTGGGCCATAGAAGTTGGCGACCTGCACAACGCGCATACCGTGAGGACATCCGAGGCTTGTGTGCAGTCAACGATGTGCAGCCGACGCGTGCCTGAACAGTCCATGAATTCCGTTGTCGCACGTTAGACGCTGCCGCCTCAACTCGTCGTCCCCAGCGTCCAGAAGCTGCACTTCCTGGAGATCCAGCTCGACCTGCAACTCGCGCAGCACGATGTCATCGATGCGGTTTTGGTTTCGAAGCGCGGTGACGGCCCTGCGTTGATGTTGGAGCACACCAAGACGCACCCGCCGAACCAATTCGCTCTTCTCGGCCAGGCCGCTCGTCGTCGCGTTGTCGTCGTTGGCCATGACCACGGCGGCGTGTTCTTCGTATTCCTTTTGCAGGCGGCTCAGCAGCTTCGGACCGACTCCGAGTTGACCGGCGACTACCGGCAAGGCCTCCAGAGCGGCTTGGGCGCCGACACTGCGGGCCAGTTGCAATTCCTCAGCGTGGGCAACATCCTCGGGCATTCGAGCCCAGCGAACGACGAAGGGCAGCGTGCTCCCCTGGACCAAAACGGTCACCAGGATGACGACCACCACCACGAAGATGAGCAGGCTGCGATCCGGGAATGGGGGTGCGGTTCAGCGTGGTGAGTGGCACGGCCAACGCCGCGGCGAGAGAGACGGCGCCGCGGAATCCCGCCCAGCTGGTGACGCAGCGCTGACGAAAACTGACGGCACGGTTGGGTCGGCCCATGCTCCGGTCCACGATGCGGCCCAGCAAGGTGCTGAGTTCTATCCACACAATCCGGGTCACGATGATGACGCCGGTGACGGCCAGGGCCAGATAGACGGCGTGGCGCAGGCCGCCGTCGACGTGGTGGTTTATCCCGTGCATCGCGGCAGGGATCTGGGTGCCGACAAACACCCACAACGAGCCGTTGATCATGAATGTCGAAATGTCCCAGAATCCAAAGGCGAGCAGCCGCGAACGGGCCCGGATCACCACCGGCCCGAAGTAGGCGAGCATGAGAGCGGACACCATGACCGCGACCACACCGCTGCAGTCAAAATACTGGGCCAGCAGGAATGCCGCGAACGGCGTCAGCAGGCTCAGCGCTCCCTCTTCCAGCGGCGCGTCGATTCCCTTGCGCAGCAGCGTCACCGCACCGCCGACCAGCAGCCCCGCGGCGATACCGCCCAGGTAGGAGACGATAAACCGAAGGGTCAAGTCGGGCGGGCTGATCTCGGGTTCGCCGACGGCGACGTGGACGGTCACGGCGTAGAGGACCAACGCGGTGCCGTCGTTGATGATGCTCTCGGCTTTCAGCACGGTGAGGGCCCGCCGTGGCAGCTTTTTCGCCAGGCCGGCCACGGCGGCGGCGTCGGTGGGGGAGAGCACCGCACCGAGGACCGCTGCCGCGTGTGATTCCATGCCGAGCGCCCGCGCCGTCCAGGACACCGCTAACGCGGTGGCGATCACCAGACCGATGGCGGACAAGACGATGACACGCAGGTTCTTGCGGATCTCGCGGATGCTGGTGTTCAAGCTCTCCCAATAGAGGATCGCGGGCAGGAACAACAGCAGCACGATCTCCCCGTTGATGTGCACGCCGCCGACAGCGGGGATCAGACCCAGCAGATAGCCGAGCAGCATGAGCAGAACCGGGGGACCCACGCGATAGCGACGGCCCAGGACCGTCCCGACGATTACGGTGCTGACCAGCGTGACGACGACGACAAGCCCAAACACCAGCCCATCCTGTCATCACCGGTTGCGCAGTGCTTGGGTGAGCAGACGCAACCTCGCGCTGCCTCGCGCGACCGCTACGAGCAGTCGCAGCAGCCGGCGTCGCAGCAGCAGTCGCCGTCGCAGCAGCAATCGCAATCGCAGCAAGCAGCGTCGCAGCAGCACCAGCCGCCGTCGTCGCCGCTGCCGGCCGCGCGTCGACGCCTTCCGGGTACACCGTCGGGGCCGAGTTCCTCGCCGCCGTCCTGGCCGAAGGAGACGCCGGCGACCGGCGGGCTGGTTGCCGAAGCTGATGCCTTCCTGCTCGCCGTGCGGCGTTCCGTTGCGTGCGCTATGGCCGGCCGCGCTGAAGGTGCGGGACACCGCGCGACGCACCTCGCGGGTCAGCAACTTGGTGGCCAGCCGGCCATCGGTGAATTCCACGTCGGCCAGTGCAAGTTCGATGCCCAGCACCGCATCGTCGCATAACGCGCGTACCTCTGCGACGGGAGTTTCAGTGGCGGCCAAGGGATTCCACTTACCGCGCGCCACGTCGTCGCGGTAGTCCTCGACCGCGTCAAGCAGATGCGCCAGCCGCCCGAACAGCTGGCCGATTTCGCGCAGCGGCGCCTCGTTGTCCGGGCGGCCGGCCAGCACCGCGGTGTGCGCGAACGCCGCCGCGACCGCGGTCTCGGTCGGCTCGGTCACCGCCAGTAGCGAGGTGCCGGGACCCGCGGCGGCCTCCAGCTCGGCCTGCCGGTCCATCGCGGCGACCAGCACGCCGGTATCGAAGCCCAGTGTGTGACCGGTGTCGGTGCCCTGGCGCACCCAACGTTCGGCGACCCGGCGTGCGGCCGGCCGCACCCCGACGGCACCGACCATGCCGTCGCGGTCGTCGACGTGATCGCGCACCTTCGCCGCGGCCAGCGCCAGCGACACCACGGCGGCCAGCCGGACACAGTCACCGGTGGCCACGTCCGCGCGTCGCATCCCGCGCAACGGACACGGTCCGGCGGTCCGGCGGGTCGGTTTCGCCACCGACTGGGCTTCGACCAGCAGGGACACCACCAATCCGTCATAGTTGGTGGCCATCCGCGCGACCTGACCGTAGTCGTCGCGCAGGGCCAGGCACAGTCCGCACAGTTGAGCTCTCCAGGCCGCGGCGAGTTCGCCGCCGAGCCGATGACGGCAGGGCCGAATGATGCCAAACACGCCTAGAAGCTACCGGACCGTTTGCTGGCGCGCGATATTTTGGGTGCATGAGGACCAGGCTGTTAGTGGTGGTGCCCGTGCTCGTCTCCTTGACGGTGTTCGGCTGCAGCAGCGGACCGAAAAGCCAGGCCGCGACCAAAACCGTGCAGGTCTCGATCGACGACGTACTCAAACAGCGCGCCATCAATCAGGACGTCAACCTGGGAGTCGGCGACATGCTCAAGGTGACGCTGGGATCGAATAGCACCACGCCGTACCGGTGGACGGCGGACGCGAAGATCGGCGATGCCACCGTCCTGAAGCAGGTCAGTCACGAGTACGTGCGCCCGAACTCTGACTTGATGGGCGCACCGGGTACCGAGGTGTGGATGTTCACGGCGTTGAAGGCCGGGACTACGACGATCGTCACCGACTACGCCAGCACCGTGGACCCACGCCGGTGTGCACGTTCACGGCCAACGTGACGGTGCAGTAGTCGTCAGGCGTCTGCTGGGCCTGCTGCGCCGAAAAGTACGTCGGGGTTGAGGATGCCAGCCGGGTCGAAGCTCTGCTTGATCCGGCGCAGCAAGCTTATTTTGGCCGGGTCTTCGAGCTCGAGGTAGTACGGGGTCTTGGCCCGGCCAACACCGTGTTCACCGGAGATCGCGCCGCCCAATTCCATTGCCAGCGCCAAGATGTCGGTCATCAGCTGCTTCTTTTTCACCGGGTCCTTGCAGATGATGGCCAGGTGCACGTTGCCGTCGCCGGCGTGACCGCAGCCCACCGCGGCACCGCCGGCTGCTGTTGCCAGGCCGCGTGCGCTGGAGATGAACTTCGGCATCGCACCGCGCGGGACGACGGTGTCGATGATGTCGTCGGCGCCCACCGCTTTCAGCGTCCAAAACGCATTTTCGCGGGCCTCGATCAGCCTGCGCGCCGAAGCCCCCTCGAGCACATAGGCGTCGACGGCGCCCAGTTCCGCGAGCAGCTCACCGGCCTTCTCGACATCCTCGTCCAGCCGGTCCGCGGTGCGGTTCTCAAGCGCCACAACAAGATATGCCTCGCAGCTATCCCGGATCTTGGCCGGAATGCCCAGCTCCAGATTTTGGGTGTGGATCAGTGCGGCCATCGTCATGTTGTCGATGTATTCGAGGATGTAGGGCGTGAGCCCGGCGGCCAAGACCTTGGGTACCGCCGCCATGACCTGGTCGAAGTCGGCGAAGGGGGCAAGCACCGTGGCGCTGTGGGGGAGCCGCGGATGCAGCTTGACGATCACCTCGGTGGCCAACGCCAGGGTGCCTTCGGACCCGACGATCAGCTGGGTCAGGTCATAGCCGGTGGACACCTTGGCGATCTTGCCGCCGGTCCGGATGATCTCGCCGGTCGGCAGCACCGCCTGCAGTCCGAGCACGTTGTGACGGGCCACCCCGTACTTGACGGCGCGCATCCCGCCGGCGTTGGTTCCGACATTCCCGCCGACGCTGGAGGACAGCTCGCCCGGGTGAACCATGTACTGCAGGCCGCTATCGGCTGTTGCGGCCTCCAGCTCGGTCAAAGTCACCCCGGGCTGGACCACGGCGACCTGGTTGGTCGTATCGACTTCCAGCACTGCGTTCATCCGCTCGAAGGAGATCAGCAGACCGCCCTCCTGTGGCCGCGCCGCCCCCGACAAGCCGCTCCCGGACCCGCGGGCCGTCACCGGCACGCCGTGTTCCGAGGCGGCCATCAGCAGCTGCGCAACCTCTTCCGCGCTCGCCGGTTTGGCGACGTACGCCGGCTGCTGCGGCGGATACGTCAACTCCTCGTCGTGCGAATAGTCTTCCGAGATCGCGTCGCCCGTCAGCAAGTTGTTCTTCCCGACGATTTCCGCAAACCGTGCCGTCATGTCGCTCATCGAAGGCCTCACCTTCCATCGTCTGCCCGCACAGCTTATTGCCAGGTGCGATTTCGCAATATGTGGATGGACTGGTGACACCATATTGCTGTGACGGACGGGCTACAGCCGGTCGATCGGACGGATAGCGATCCGTTCGGCACCCTGCTCGCCTTGACGGACCAATACGCGGGGCAGGCCGACCTAGGCCGGTTGTCGCAGGTGCTGGAGGCGCTGCGCGGCGGGCTTGAGGAATCGCAAGAGTGGTTTAGGCCGGTGATCGAAGCCCTCTACGGGAATCTGGCCTGCATCCGCGGGGACATCGATGCCGCACGGTTCCGCATCGAATCTGCCGCTACGCACTTCGCCGCGCTGGCCGACCGTGGTGTCGAGATGGTGTGGTTGATGCCCAGCGACCCGATTGTGACGACGCAGCTCCACCTCGCCTGGGTGCGCCTCATGCACGCTGACCTCGACGCCGCGGAGTCCGAACTGCGCGCGGCCACGCAGCGGGCCGAAAGACTGAGCTCCCCGCAAGGGACCTACAGCCTCGGCTTCGTCGGGTTCATGCAGATCTGGATCCTGCTCGAGGCGGGTCAACTGGACCGGGCCGCGGAATCCAGCGCGGACCTGACGGATCAGGCCGAACGGCATGCCCGGGTCACCACGTCGCTGTGTGCGGCCACCCTGCGTGCCGCGGTCACCGCCATGGCCGCCCTGAGCGCGCACGATACGGCCGAGTTACCCGGGTGCCTGGTAACCATGACGGCTTTGGTGGACAACTGGCGCACTCTGGAAATGAACCTGTACACGACGTTTTTCGACGCCGTCATCGCGCGCCTGTTGATCGCTTTAGATCAGCCCGATGAGGCCCGGCGCCGCATCGAGACCGGCCGGCAAATCGCCGACGAGACGGGTATGAAGTTCTACGACGCCGAATTGCTGCGGCTGCGGGGTCACACGTATACGGACTTCGATGCGCAAGCGGCGTCGTTTCGATATGCCGTTGAGGTGGCCCGTCAGCAGGGCGCGCGCCTGTTTGAATTGCGAGCGGCGCTAGACGATTTCGAGCTCCGGGGCGAGCCCGCTTTGGCGGGGCTGGTCGAGGTACTCAACCGGATTCCGGCCGAGAGCGGCCTGCCTGAGGTGGCGCGAGCGCGGGCAATAATCTCAGCTGCTTCTCAGCTGCGCGGGGGATGCTAATCGTCGTGCACCAGGTGGTTGAAGCAGTGCACCCACGGCAGGAGGCACGGGCCGGTCGTCCCGTGGTGGCCGCCATGGTGCTGCTGCACGGAATCGAGTTGGTCGTGCTCCTCGGCGCCGCGGGGGTTACCGCGCGTCTGGCCCGTGCGCATCCGGGTCATGGCGCGGGGCTGCCGACGCTGTTGGTGCTGGCCGCGGCGGTGATCGTCGGCTGGCAGGCCTGCCGGCTGCTGCGCGGGCGGCGGTCTCTGAACGTGGCTGGGCTCGCCGTGCAAGCGGCGATATTGATGACTGCGATCGCGGTGGCCACCCAGAGCCTCGCGGCCGGGATGACCGGAATCGTGCTGTCGTGCGCGACATTGGCCGGCTGGGGGCGTCTCGTTCAGGCCGGTCGCGTCCCGACCGCGCCCGCCCCGAGCGTGGTGCCGACCGCTGAAGCTCATGCAGCACGGCCAGTGTCGAAGGTCGGAGTCGGTGGGGTGGCGCTGGCGGTGCTGACGGTGTTGGTGGTGCTGATTGCGCTCAGCGTGCGCAGCCAGATCATTTTCGGGTTGGCGATTTTGGCCGTGATCTTCGTTCCGCTCGAGCGGATGTTCGCGTTGCATCCGCGTCGAGTGCTGCGCCAGGGCTGGCGCACCGACCTGGTGCACTATCTGGTCAACGGTGCCGCGTTGCGAATCGGTTTGCTGATCTCGGTGGTCCTAATCGGCGGAGTGTTAAGGGTCTTCGTGCCCGCGGCGCTGCGCAACGGCATCGCGGCGAGCCCCGGCTGGATGCAGATTGCGGCGGGACTGGCGATCGCGATGGTGGGCGGCTACGCGGGGCACCGCGCGGCTCATGAGGTGCCGTTGCTGTGGCGGTTCCATCGGGTGCATCACAGCATCCGCGAAATGGACTGGCTGGCCGCCAATCATCTGCATCCGCTCGACGAGACCTTCATTCGGTCCGTCGCGGTCTTACCGCTCTACGCGCTGGGCTTCGGCCGGGTCACGCTGGGCGCGTTCCTCGTCGTCATCACGTTGCAGGCCATCTTCATCCACGCCAACGTGCGGTGGAACTTCGGCGTGCTGCGGTGGGTAATCGCCACGCCTCAGTACCACCACTGGCATCACGCCCGGGAACCGCAGGCCTACAACAGCAACTACGCCGGCGAATTCCCGGCGCTGGACGCATTATTCGGGACCCTGTACCTGCCGGCCGACCGATGGCCCGCTCAGTACGGCGTCGACGACACCCAGCCCGACGGCTACCTTCGT
This sequence comes from uncultured Actinomycetota bacterium, assembly GCA_963840045.1. Taxonomy (GTDB): domain Bacteria; phylum Actinomycetota; class Actinomycetes; order Mycobacteriales; family Mycobacteriaceae; genus Mycobacterium. The sequence goes on from CAWIXL010000006.1 coordinate 130,309, forward strand.
CAAATCGCCTGGCCGTTCCGGGCCGGCTGCGTGTCGTCGAAAGCGTAATCGTCACCATGATTCCAGCGGTGTAGCGCCGCACGGAGTTCGGCACGGTCGCGGTGTCGCCGACGGCGGTTTTCCCGGCGGTTCATCGCGCCGTCGTGACACATCGCGCAGCAACAGATATTCGTGCCGGTGTAGTGGAAATACCAGTGGCACTTGGTTGTTGGCGGCCATTTGGGTGCGATGGGTGGGTGCGGGGGAAGGTCGCAGCTGGCGTGATTCAGCGGGTGCCACGCTGCGACGGCGAGTTCGGCGCGGGCCAGGCGAACCCAGGATGGAGCGTGAGCATCGGTGCGGGACAAGGCAGAGCCTCCGGGGACGGGAGCCCCTGCCAGCTATCCCCGGTTGAGGACCGACAGGGGCTACGGTGTCTCCACCGAGTCGCGAGGTCTTCTGCTCATGTCGGACAGGCTACTCCGGCCCGCGGGCAACGGCACGGTTCGGATCCGAGCTCCACTCCGACCACGATCCGGGGAACAGCGCTGCCTGGTGGCCTGCCGCAGCCAGCGCGGCGATGGTGATCGTCGCGGTGACACCGGAGCCGCAGTAGGCGCCGACGCGGTCTGCGCGGTCGATGCCGCGGTCGGAGAGCAGTTGCCGCAGCGCGTCGTCGTCGAGAAACGTTCCCTCGCTGGTCAATACGTTGCCGCTGGGAACGTTGCGGGCGCCGGGGATGTGACCGGCCACCGCGTCGATGGACTCGACGTTGCCGCGGAATCGTTCGGGTGCGCGTGCGTCGAGCAGCGTCAGGTCGCCTGCGCCGCATTGTTGCGCGGTCAATGTGGGGCGGCTTCCGTCGTACAAATCACTATGCGGCACAGTCACATTCCCGGGCTGCGGGCTGACCGGACCGGTCTTGAGGCCGCCTCCGACTGACCGCCACGCCGCCAGGCCGCCGTCCAGAATGCGCACATTCTTGATACCGGCCGCGGTCAACACCCACCATGCTCGCGCGGAACCGGCTCGATTCCAGTCGTCGTAGACCACGACGGGGACGTCCTGCCGGATGCCCCATCGGCGTGCGGCGTCCTGCAGGCTGGGTCCCGACGGGAGCGGATGACGGCCCCGGCCGGCAATCGTGTGGTCGCTGAGTTCCTCCTCGAGCGAGACGTACACCGCGCCCGGAATGTGGCCCCGCAGGTGGGCCCAACGCCCATCTGGTTCATCGAGGCGCCAGCGGACGTCGAGCACGGTGACCGGCTGGGCGGCCTGGATGAGGTTGGCGAGCTCTGTGGCCGTGATCAGTACCTGGTCGCGTGTTTCCACTCGATTCACCTTCTTTTGTGTCTTTCGACTTCTCGGTGTCGTCCGACGACCAGCGTATCGAGGCGGTCGGTGCGCTGTTGTCGCGCTGAGGTGGGCAATTTGTCGGTCACCTCGGCGCGGAGGCTGCTGTGGCCGATGTGACGGATGCTCCTTGTGGTGCTGCCTCAGTCATAGCGGCCACACTGGTCACCGGCCGGAGGGAATCCACGCGCCAAAAGCATCGTTGTCGAACGGGTTACCATGAAAAAAGAGCCAAACTGGTACCCGTACAGCCGAACGAAGGGCAAGTTCGTGTCGGCGGCGGGCAGATTCCTCGGCACCCACGACTGGCGGCGTCGGCTAGGCCGTTCCGGAAAGAAATAAACGCCGTAGTGCGCGCCAGCGCGAAGAAGGAGATGGCCCATCAGCGTGTACGCGGTCACCGGTTCTGCTTCAGGCATGGGGCTGCAGGTGGCACAGAAGCTGCGCGACGCCGGCCACACCGTGATCGGGGTGGACATCAAGCAGGCAGACATCGTCGCCGATTTATCGACCGACCAGGGGCGTCAGTCGGCTGCGGCAGGCGTGTTGGCGGCGTCAGGCGCCAAACTGGACGGCGCGGTGCTGGCAGCCGGTCTCGGTCCCGGCCGGGCAGCCGATCGTGTGCGTCTGATCGCCCAAGTCAACTACTTCGGCGTCGTTGACTTGCTTGCGGCGTGGCGGCCGGCGCTGGCCGCGGCTGACCGCGCGAAGGTCGTTGTCTTTTCCAGCAACTCCACGACGACAACGCCGATGGTTCCCGCGCGTGCGGTGCGGGCGTTCCTTGCGGGTGACGCCGAGAAGGCGGTTCGCTCGGCGAGATTCTTCGGCAAGAATGCTTCGGTTTTCGTCTACGCCGCATCCAAGGTCGCGTTGAGCCGATGGGTTCGACGTGAGGCGATAAGGCCAGAGTGGTCGGGCGCAGGCATACGCTTGAATGCTCTTGCGCCGGGGGCGATTATGACCCCTCTGCTGGAGGAGGGGCTGGCATCGCCCAAGGAGGCCAAGCGCATTCGTTCGTTCCCGGTTCCGATCGGCGGGTTCGGCGATGCGGGCCAGCTGGCCGACTGGGCAATCTTCATGCTTTCGGATTCCGCGGACTTCTTATGTGGGAGTGTGCTTTTCGTCGATGGCGGTACCGATGCCTACTTCCGTACTGACGACTGGCCGAAGCCGTTGCCAGTCCACCGGCTGTTGTCTTACCTCAGGCGGTTCAGGGCCTAGGGTTGGTGCTCAGGTTCACGGGTCCGTCAGACAAGCTGATCACGCCGGGTCCCGGCGTCGCGGCGTAAAGATCGTCGATCTCCGCGGAATACTTCTGTGCGATCGGGCCCCGTTTGAGTTTCATCGTTGGGGTGAGCTCGTCTCCGCCGGGTTCCCATGGGGTGCCGACGATGAGGAACCGCTTGATCTGCTCGACGCGGGAAAGTCTGGAGTTGCCTTCGCGGACAGCGGCCGCAAGCGATTCCCTCGCCTCGCGACGTTGCGCAAACGCGGCGGCCGACGGGTCTGTCATGCCGAGCGCGGCAGCCGCCGCGGCGGCAGCCTCACCGTCGAGGACGATGAGCGCCGTCACGTAGGGCCTGGCATCACCGAACGCCACCACCTGGTCGATCAGCGGGGATGTCTCCTGAATGGCCATCTCGACGTTGGTGGGGGAGAGATTCTCCCCGGCTTCATTGACGAGCAACTCCTTCTTGCGGCCGACGATCGTGACGAAACCTTGTTCGTCGATGGTGCCGATGTCGCCCGTACGCAACCAGCCGTCGGCGTCGATCGTTTCGGCAGTCTTCTCCGGCTGATGTCGGTAGCCTCGCATCACAATCGGCCCGCGGATCAGCAGTTCGCCGTCGCCGGCTAGCGAGACCTCGACGCCGCGCAGCGCCCTACCGACCGAACCGACCTTGTTGGCCCCGGGCCGGTTGGCGGTCGCGCCGCCCACGCACTCCGATTCCCCCCATACTTCATAGACGGGAATGCCCAGACCCAAGAAGAATTCGATCGTTTCGGCCGGTATGGCCGCAGCGCGGATACTTCCCAGCGCAGCTGATCCAGCCCGAGCGCTTCGCGTACCTTAGCCAGCACGAGACGGTCGGCGATCGTGCGGCGAAAGGCAAGGGACGGGGACACGGACTGGCCGGCCAAAGTCTGACGGGCGGCACGCACACCGGTGTCGATGGCCCACAGCGCCAACCGCCGCTTGACCCCGGAAGCCTCCGTGTCGAGTTTCGTTTCGATCCCGACTTTGAACTTGTGCCACACTCGCGGCACCCCGAGCCACACCGTGGGACGAGCATCCGGCAGTGCCTGCGCGATCACCCTGGGGTCGTCGACGTCGGTCATTTGCGCTCCCAGGACCATGTTGGCGTAGTGCCCTGTCACCCGGTCGGCTATGTGCGCATGCGGCAGGTATGAGGTGAGCCGATCGTTTGCCCGCAGGTCAATGAGGTCGACGATGGCCGAGAACTCGGCCATCACATCGGCGTGGGTAAGCTCGACGCCCTTGGGCGGGCCGGTGGTTCCCGAGGTGTAGATGAGCGTCGCGACGTCGTTTGGCCGCACTGCCCGCCATGCCGAATCGAAATCGAAATCGACTTTGGAACCCAACGATTCGAGTTCTTCGAGGGTGTGGCAGCCGTCGACATCGGCATCGACGACGATCACGTGGACGGGGTCCGTCCCGGCCGCCTTGACAGCGGGCAGAAAGTCTTTTTCGGTAAAGACAATTCTGTTCTCGGCATTGGTGAACAAGTACCGGATCTGGTCGGGCGCCGAGGTGTTGTAGATCGAGAATGGGATCGCGCCTAGGTGCATGGCGGCCGTGTCCACCAAATGGAACTCTGGACGGTTGCGCAGCATGAGACCGACCGTGTGGCCGTGGTCGACACCAAGCGCCGCCAGCCCGGCTGCGATCTTGCGCACCCGATCGGCGTACTGCCGCCAGGTGAGGACCACTTCGTTGCCGGTCGTCCGGATGGCCACCGAGTCGGGCTGTATAGCTGCGGTCTCCTGAAAGGCCTGCGGCAGCGTGCAAACCAGCGTTCCGCTTGGGTGTCGAATCACCGTTGCAGCGTCTTCAGTCATGGGGGCGCCTTTCTTTAGCGGGCCACTGCCAACGGCGCTGACGCTCGCAGCCAAAATCTGCCGGCTGGACGACCCGGATGGCCATGGATTTGTCCTCCTACAGATCGGAACCTTTAACGTGCGCCGTTGACCGGGCGGCCGAAAGGGGACAAGGTCCCGACCTCGCGTGCCGATGTGCACTTTCGAAGCTGCCGACGTGGCCGGGAGCGATAGGTCAGGCCGTCGAGGCGCTCGCTGTCTGGCGTTGCCTCGCGTAGACCTCGGCCAGGAATTGCTCGACGGCGATCGCTGTGTGCGCCGCACGGGCCGAGCCGAAGATGTCGAAAGCGTGCTGGGTGAACGGCAATTCGGCGTACACGACGGGCTGTTTGCTGACTTGCCTCAGCCGCTCGACGAAGGCACGTGCCTGCTCGACGGGAACCAGCGAGTCGTTGCGGCCGTGCAAGATGAAGAACGGGGGAGCGTCGGCGGAAACGTGGTTGACCGGTGACGCGTTGATAAACGGCTCGGGGTTATTCGTCGAGGTCGTTTGACAACCGATTTGACGAGCAGCGCGGGCATCATCGGATGCATCGCGTCGTTGAACCGGGTGAAGTCGTACACGCCGTAGAGCGGCACGGCCGCTTGCACCCGGGTGTCGGCATCTTCGAATCCCGGCTGGAACTGCGGGTCATTGGGGGTCAGCGCGGCCAGCGCCGACAGGTGGCCGCCGGCCGAACCGCCGGTGATGGCGATGAATTCGGGGTCGCCGCCGTACTCGGCTGATGTGCGTCTTGACCCACGCGAGGGCGCGCTTGACGTCGACGATGTGGTCGGGCCAGGTGTTGCGCGGGCTGTGCCGGTAGTTGATCGCCACGCAGATCCAGCCCAGCTCCGCGAGGTGGCTCATCAGCGGATGGGCTTGTCCGCGTTTGTTTCCCGTCGTCCAGGCGCCGCCGGGGATCTGGAAGAGCACCGGCGCCTTTCCGGCCGGGTCGAGATCGGGACGTCGCCAGATGTCCAGGTGGTTGGCGCTGCCGTATTCGCCGTAGCTGATGTTGGAGTCGTGGGCGTAGTCACGGTAGATCCGCATCATCCGCAGCAGGCCCGGCGTCTTGGCGGTGCCGCCGCCGGCCGGCCGGCGCCACAGATCCCCCGATTCGGTGCGACGAGAGCGTGCCCAGGCCGTTGTCCAACGCCGCGGTCAGCGGCACGTTGGCCTTATGCCCGGCGCGGCTGAAGTTCAGCAAGCCCAGCGCCGAGATGCCCGCCACCAGCCACGCGAGCGATCCGCACCGGTCGCGTCAGGCGACGAGCCGTCAACGCCAGCCCGCCGAGCTGGCTCACCAGTGTCTGCAGCGGCAACTCGGTGACAACCAGCCCGAACATCCACGAGAACAGCGATAGGTATCCGCTGCGCGCCAACGGCCGATATGCGTTGAGCGTGGACGCCGCGGTCACCGCCGTGACCGCCAGCGACCCTATTTGCCGGATGATATGGATGATTCGAGCTGTCCGCATGCGGCTCACCTTACGAGCCGGCCAGGCTGAGGTGACGTCGACCATTGCAGTCACGGGAGAATAGTCGAATGCCCATGTTAGTCGGCGTGCATCACATCACAGTCCCGAGCAGCGATCCGCTGGCGGCCAGAGACTGGTATGTGCAGGTCTTTGATTTCGTCTCCCTCTTGATCGAGGAACGCGAAAACGAGATAACGGCTGTGCTGCTGCAACATTCGTGCGGCGCGCGTCTGCTGCTGCGGTATGCCGACGAGCCGGTGGCCGCATTGCACGGATATCCGTTGTTCAGTCTCAGTGTCGTCAACCACGCTGAGTTGCTGCGCTGGGTAGAACACCTCACCACTTTGAATGTCGAACACAGCGGTGTGCACCAGGCGCACCTGGGCTGGGCAGTGACCGTGACCGGCCCGGACCTGGTGCGCATCCAGCTCCACACCGACGAGGGACCCAGCGGCGAATCCGAGTAGTACCCGCGTGCTGGCTGTCGGCATGGGAGCGACGGCGTAGCATCAGTTTTTCAGCACCTGTGGGCTAGGCGGACATGAGCGATACCGAGAGCGGCCTGACCGACATCGACAAATGGGATCCCGCCCTCACCGCGCACGTCGTCGCGTTGACCAGGCCGATCGTCAAGCGGTATTTCCGTTCTGAGGTGCGGGGCCTGGAAAACATCCCGCCTGGAGCATCGCTTGTGGTGTCGAATCATTCTGGCGGCCTTGTTTCGTTCGACCTGTCGGTGTTCGCCGTCGGGTATTACGACGAGTACGGCTATGATCGCCCGCTTTACGCGCTCGGCTTCGACACGCTCTTCGGCGGACCGGCCGCCGAGTTTTTCAACCGCACCGGAGTGATCCGCGCGACGCGCGACAACGCCGCGAAGGCGTTGGCTGCCGGCGCCGTCGTCCTGGTCTTCCCGGGCGGTGACTTCGACGTTTACCGACCGACGTTGCGGGAGAATGTCATTGACTTCGGAGGGCGAACTGGTTACATAGCCACGGCGGTAGAGGCGAAGGTGCCGATCGTCCCCGCAGTCTCCATTGGCGGTCAGGAAGGCCAGTTCTTCCTGACCCGCGGCAGGCGGCTAGCGCACGTGCTTCGGCTCACCAAGTTGGAGCGCAAGCTGTTCCGAACGAACATCCTGCCAGTAACGTTCGGTTTCCCGTTTGGGCTAAGCGTGGTGGCGCCGGTCAACATGCCGCTACCCACCAAGATCGTCACCGAAGTGCTGCCGCCGATCGATGTCGCCGCCGAATTCTGTGAAACTGCCGACGTCAAAAAGCTCGATGCACACGTGCGTCAGGTGATGCAAAAGGGCCTCGACGAATTGGCCGCCCAACGGCACTTCCCGATACTTGGCTAACCGATAACCGGTGGGAAGCCGTGCTGTGCCGACGTGCGACGGGTCGGCGTGGACCGCAGCTTCCCGATTTGTGCGTGTTACGTGATCGCCTGAAGCGGGAACCCTGGGGGTTGCCCGCTGGTCGGGCCAAAAAGAAAGGATCGCCATATGTCTTGGCCGCACGGCGGCTCGCGTCTCGGTACCCGGTTCGGGCCCTACGAACTGCGGTCATTGATCGGCGTGGGCGGCATGGGCAAGGTGTACCGGGCCTACGACACGGTTAAGGGTCGTGAGGTCGCGCTCAAGCTGTTGCGCACCGAGGTGGCCGCCGACCCGTCCTTTCAGGAACGTTTTCGGCACGAGTGCCAGATGGTGGCGCGATTGCAGGAACCGCACGTCATCCCGGTGCATGACTTTGGCGAAATCGACGGCGTGCTCTTTATCGATATGCGCCTGGTCGACGGCGGCAACCTCAAAGACCTGTTAAGCGACAGTGGCCCGCTCGAACCCGCGCAGGCGGTATCGATCACCGCGCAGGTGGCGGCCGCGCTGGACGCTGCGCACGCCGACGGGCTGGTGCACCGCGACATCAAGCCGGAGAACGTGCTGCTCACTGCGGATAACTTCGCGTACCTCGTCGACTTTGGCATCGCCGACGCCGGTGGCGATGCCAGCGCGAGCGGACCGATCATCGGGTCTTGCGCCTACATGGCTCCCGAAAGGTTTGCCGGTGGCCGGGTTGGGCCGCAGAGCGACGTGTACTCGCTGGCCTGCGTGCTTTACGAGTGCCTGACCGGTCTGCCGCCGTTCGAGCGTGCGGGAGTCCAAGAGCTGATGACCGCACACAAGTTGTGGCCGCCGCCCCGGCCCAGCATCATGCGCCGGGGAATCGGCCGGGCATTCGACGACGTGATCGCCATAGGGATGGCCAAACAGCCCGCGGCACGGTTCTCGTCCGCGGGCGAACTCGCCACAGCCGCGACGGCGATCACGTCGACGGGCCAGGCGCCGGCTCCGGTTCCGGCTGCGGTTCCGCCGCGCCAACCGCCGAGCCAACCGCCGAGCCGGCCGTCAACCACCCGGGCATTTTCGGCGGCATATTCAAATCCGGATGACACCGGCGCCAGCCCGTACCCGCCGTCGTCGGCGCCTTTGATCCCGGCCCGGACGGCGGGTCTCGGCCGTGGACCGGTCGTCCTGGCCGGGGTGGCGGCGATGCTGTTGGTCGTCGCGGCGGCTCTGGCGGGGATCTTGGCTTTGCGCACCAACGGCACTGGCTCAGCGCCCGAAACGCCGACGGCGGCACCCCCGGCGGCGCCGACCGCGCCCCCAACGGCGACGCCGACGCTCTCGCATGCCGTGAATGGCGCTGACGGGCTGGGCTTCGTCGGCCATACGGCCCGATGCGACCCGGGGAACCCGCCGGCAGCAGTTGTGCGAACGGCCAAATCACTCGCCGTGGTGTGTCAGACCGGGTCGGACAGTTTCTACTACCGAGGCGAGCGCCTAAGTGATGGTGCCAACATCGAACTCACCAACGTGGTGCGTACGTCGGGCGGATTCGACGTCACCAACCCGGCCAACGGCGCCCGCTACGAGGTAGGCCCAAAAAGGCTCCGGATCAGCAGTAACGGTCACGTGGATTCCTCGGAACGAGTCCTGCAGTACGCGACAGCCACCTGACGGTCGGCGAAGGCGGGGCCACAGCCGTTCGAATGCTGGCCTATTTCCGATTCGGGGGCAGGGGCGCTGCAGCCAGCATCTTCTGCGCGCGAGTCGATGTGGTGTGCTTCATGGATGATTAAACGCGAACTGGCAGTAGCCATCGGGGCGACGGTGGTTGTCACTATAGGTGCGGCAGGGTGCTCGAAGAATACGTCCGGCACCGGCGCGCCCCCGAGCCCCGCGAGCGGCACGGTAAGCCAAACTCCCTCCGGCCCAAGCAGTTCGACTGCGCCCTCGGCAACGGCCAGCGCCCACTTCGTGGGGCACTGGCACGTCCACGGTGCGAGCATGGACATCACGCCGACGACGGCGACTATGGTCGTGTCCTCCGGCATGGGCCCGTGCAGCGAAAACCCCAGTGCCGCCTGCTCGGAGAAAGACGGGCTGTCGGTCGTATCTGGTGACGACACGCAGTTGACGCTCACCGTCACCGCCGTGAGCTACGTCCTGCACAGCGGCCAGACAACCACGGTCAACCCCAGCACTGGTCCGTCGACGGCCGTGGGCGACTCGATCCAGCTGGTGTGGCAGGTGCCGGGGCTGCTGAAAGCCACAGTGCTACATGGGTTTCCGAGCTGGCAGGGCGGTAATCCCTATTGGTGCGGCGCCGGTATCAGCCAGGCCGATCAACAACGGTGCGGCGCATAGCCGATGTGAGCCGCGGGCTTAGTCACATCGGCCACAGTGGTCTCTCGCAGAGTAGGCACACACTTTTGTCCACCTCACAGCGACTGTGCGCGACAACCACCTAACGGGTGCGGCACACTTCGGTGCCATGGCTGATGCTTCGCTTGACATGCAAGAGCGCCTTGAGCTCTGTGATCTGCTCGACGAGCTCGGCCCTTCCGCTCCTACGCTGCTCGAGGGCTGGACTGCGCACGATCTGGCCGCCCACCTCGTGTTGCGAGAACACGACCCCATTGCCGGCCCTTGCCTCGTTCTGCCGGGTCGCTTCCAACGGTTCGCCGAACGGCGTCGGGTCGAATTAGCCCAGCGCGAGGACTTCGCGCGGCTCGTCGAGCGAATCCGGTCCGGCCCACCTATCGGGTTCTTTCGCATCGGATGGGTCCGTGCCCTGGCGAATCTCAACGAATTCTTCGTTCATCACGAAGATGTTCGGAGAGCCAATAGCGGCGGACCCCGCCGCCTCACGCCCCCGATGGACGCTGCCTTGTGGCGAAACGTTCGCCGCGGCAGCCGCTATCTGTGTCGGCGGCTGGACACTTGCGGGCTCGAGATTGGCTGGGCCGAAGCCAACGAGCAAGTGACGGTTCGACCGGGCGAACCGACGGCTCGACTCAGCGGCATGCCGGGCGAGCTCCTGTTGTACGTCTTTGGGCGTCAAGCCGCGGCGCAGGTGGAAGTGACTGGGCCACCGGAGGCCGTTGCGGCGGTGCATCGCACGCACTTCGGCATGTAAGTCCTTATGCGAGATTCATTTTGGGCATCACCGTGGGCTTGAACCCGTAGCGGGGCGCGACAAAGCCATAGCCTCTCCCGGCCATGGCCGCCGACGGTACCCCGGCGGGCACCAGCGCCCCCTGCGCAGCTTCCTCCGGCGCAACCGCCCAGCCCGAGCCCCCTAGCGCCGAAGCGCCAGAGCCGACCGACGGCGCGGCCGCAGACCAACTGGCGGGCACCGACAGCCGCCCCACGGTCGATGCCTGGCCGAGACCCGCCAGCATCCGCGTCCCTGCCAAGCCCGCGGAGCCGGGTGAGCTCACCAGGCCCGCGACACTATTTGCGGCGCCCGCTTCGGCGAGAGCTGGTGCGGCGCCGGTAACAACGGCGTGGTTAAGCAGCACCGCATTCGGGATAGTGTTCATGACCCACCAGGCGGTGGTGTTCACCCCCCCGTTGATCGCATTTGCCACGAACGGCATATTCAGCAGCCCGGACGGATCGGCGGCCGCGGCCGGGGAGGCGAGCCCCGCCACCGCGTTGGGCAAGCCGGAGATCACCTGCGTCAGCCCGGCCTGCGTGCCGGTGGTGGCTAATCCGGCGGGGTTAGCGGTGGTCGTAGGGGAGGTCAACGGGTCCAAGATCCCGGCCGCCGCCGACGACGCGGCATAGCTGTACATGGCGGCAGCGTCTTGGGCCCACATCTCGGCGTAGTGCGCCTCAGTGGCCATGATCGCCGGCGTATTTATGCCGAGGAAGTTAGTTGCCATCAGTGCCGCCAGCAATGCCCTGTTGGCCGCGATCACCGGCGGAGGAATCATCATCGCAAACGCCGTTTCAAAGGCAGCCGCAGACGCCATGGCCTGGGAGGCCGCGCGCTGAGCGTGCGCGGCGGTGGTGTTCAGCCATGCCACAAAGGGCTGGACCGCGGCGGCCGCCGATGCCGACGCCGGACCCATCCACTGCTCACCGGTCAGCTCTGTGATCGCCGACTCGTAGGCTGCCGCGGTAGTACTCAACTCCGCGGCCAGGTTGTTCCACGCCGCCGCGGCGGCCATCATCGGTCCTGCACCGGCACCGGCATACATGCGTCCGGAGTTGATTTCTGGGGGTAATGCTCCGAAATCCATTGGTGTGCCCTCCTTTAGCTCTTGGCCATCACGGTGGGCCTGACGCCATATCGCGGCGCACCCAATCCGCCGGCCTTCCCGGACGTGGCCACCGCGGGCATTCCGGCCGCAATGTTTGGCGCCGGCGCGCTCTGGGGTGCCGCGCCGGCCAAGCCCGCTAACGTCACACCGCGAGCGCTCACCGTCGGGCCGGCCGCCTCGGCGGCCCAAGTCGGCGGCGCCGCCGGCCCCATGGCCGCGGCCGGTTGCCCGAGACCCGCCAACAAAGGAGCACCGCCCAAACCGGTAGGCACCGACGCGCCCGTCGGGACCGTTCCAACCGTTCGCGCTGCCACGCCAGCGGCTTGACCGACTTCATCGACCGGCTTATTGAGGAGACCGCCGCCTGTCATGCCGAGCAGGTCTGACGCGGCGGAGGACCAGTTCCCGGCCCCGATGTTGAAGATGTTGGCGAGGGCACCCGACGGGGGATCGGCAGCGGCAGTGGTTACGGCGTTGGCGTTCTCCGTGGCTGCGTAAGAACCGGCGCTGGCCCCCAGCGTCTGGACAAACTGCTCATGGATCGTCGCGGCCTGGGCGCTGACCGACTGGTACAGGCTGCCGTATGCGGCGAAAACCGCCGCTTGCAGGCCCGATACCTCATCAGCGCCGGCGGGGATCAAGCCGGTGGTCGGGGCTGCGGTGGCCGCATTTTCGGCTGCCATGGCAGAACCGAGGGTCTGTAGTTTGCCCGCCGCGTAGGTCAACGCTTCAGGGTGTGTGATCACGAACGACATGGCCCCTCCTTACGGGTTTTCAGTCCTGGTGGACGCCGTCACCTTTCATTTCACGCCTCTCGGGCGTCCAGCGAAAGGGCGGCGCCAGGCGTGTTGCCCGCGGGTACGAAGTACACCGAATATTCCTCGACTAACCAGAATTACCAGCCGACCGCGCCGAAATGCCCTTGATGAAGGCGAGTTCGGTGAGCCAGCTCATGAACACGACAGTGTCGCGACGAAAGTTGTTCGTGTCGTTGAGCTCCCAACACAAACGCCGCACTCATCCCCGCAGCGGATTGTGCTCGACGGGCGACGGTGGCCGGGTCAGCGAGGCACAACCGCACCTGGCTTGAGCACTCAGATCACTGCGCCAGCTTCGAGTGGCATGCTCTTACCATGGCGGCCGTCCCCCAAACCGTCTACGCGCGAGACGGCGATGCTCACCTCGCCTATCAGGTCGTGTCGGAAAGCGGCCCGGATCTCCTCTTCGTACCCACCGCCTCGTTCCCGATCGACTTGCTCTGGGACGAACCCATCGTCGCCCGCCACCTGCGTCGGCTGTCCTCGTTCAGCCGCCTGATCATGACCGACCTGCTCGGGATGGGCAGCTCGGACGCGGTGCCGATTCACGACCTTCCGGCGATGCAGGCGTGGACGGATGGGCTTGTCGCGGTACTCGACGCCATCGGGAGCGAAAGTGCATCGATCTTCGCGATGACGGAGTCGACGCTTCCGGCGATGCTGCTGGCGGCAACCTATCCCCATCGCGTCCGCTCACTGGTGCTCTGGAGCCCGTTCGCGTGCTTCAAGCGGACCCCCGACTACCCACACGGGTTGCCCGAGCCGGCCCTCACCCGGTATATCGACGCGTTCGGCAACATGGTCGGGACGGGAGCGGTCGCGGATATCTTGGCGCCCAGCTGGGCCGGCGATGCCGGAAAGCGGCGCTGGTGGGCTCGCTGCGAGCGGCTGGCCGGCGGCCCCGGGTACTTCAAGGCGATCGTTGACCTATACCTGCGGACCGACGTCCGAGCCGCGCTCGACAGCATCCAGGCGCCCACGCTGCTGCTCCACCGACGCGGTGATCGCCATGTCGTCAGCAGCCACTCGCACTATCTCGCCGAACGCATCCCAAAGGCACGATTGGTGGAATTCGACGGGGACGACAGTGTCTGGTTTGCCGGCGATTACCACCGAGTGCTCGACGAGATTGAATCCTTCGTCACCGGTGCCCGCAATGCCGCGCCGACGAACCGCGTGTTGTCGACCGTGTTATTCACCGACATCGTCGGATCGACCGAACGCGCCGAGGCGCTCGGCGACGAGGCCTGGGCGGCCGCCCTCGATGCGCACAACGGTGTCGTGGAGAAATACGTGGGCAGTGCGCGCGGCGAAGTCATCAAGTTCACCGGCGACGGCGCGCTCGCGACCTTCGACGGACCGGCGCGGGCGATCATTTGCGCGTGCGCGATCCGAGACGCGGTGCAAGACCTCGGCCTCAACATCCGCGCCGGCCTGCACACCGGCGAGGTGGAGGTCGTCGAACGCGATGTATATGGGATCGCGGTCCATATTGCCGCGCGCATCATGGCGCTCGCCGGGCCGGGAGAGGTACTCGTGTCAGGCGTGGTCGCACCGCTGGTCCTCGGATCGAGGATCGAATTCGAGGACCGCGGCAGCCACGCACTCAAGGGTGTGCGCGACCCTTGGCCGGTCCTGGCGGTGCGCGCTTGACGCTTTACACCACCGCAGTCACGCGATCGGCTGGTGCATGTTCGCGTCGCCAGATCGCGGACTGTCCCGAAAACCGTGGATTGGCGGGCTGCGGATGCTGCTGAAGCCGGTCGAACCTGTCGAGCCGGTGCATCGGCGTAACGCCGGTCAACATGAAGTTCCAGAGTTGGCGCATGAAATTGCCTGCGGTGCGCCGTGATTCCGGCCCGCCGACGTAGCGGCGCGCGATGGTCAGAAAGTCCTCGGGTTCGACGCCGGCTACATCACGGACATGAGTCGTCGGCCCGCCAACCTCAAAGGTTCCCAGCGCGGTCTCGGGCAGGTAGTGCCGTATGCCGGACTCGAAAAACAGGTCGGCGCCGAGTCGTTTCGCGTTCACGCGTATGGCCTTCATGAACATCCTTGGCGGAATGTCGATATGGCGTACCCGTCGGCCCAACGCCTCACCCAAAGCGTCGGCGATCTCTGCTCCGGTTAGCAGCGTCGGCCCGGTCGGGCGATAGGCCCGGCCGTCATGACGGTGTGGGTCAAGCAGCGCACCCACCGCAACGCGGGCGATGTCTTCGTTGGACGGAGGCGCGTTGCGTCCGCCCCCGGTTGGCGTCGGCAACACGCCCAGCTGGGCGGCCATCGGGACCAGGTTCAGGTAGTTGTCGGCGAAGAAGCCGGGATCAACGGCGACGTGGGCGGTATCGGGCAGCAGCTCAAACAGCTTGTCGGTCAACCAGGCGTGGCGGGTCATCAGCGAGGGATGCTCGGGGCTGGCCAGCCATTGCCCCAACGCGACCACCGCCTCCACTCCTGAGCGCCGCGCCGCCACGGCAAACGCGACGGCGCTGTCGAGGACGTGCGGGTGATACGGCGGGTTGAAAAACACCCGGCCCACCCCGTCGACCGCGGCCGCAACCTGCTGGATGTCGAACATGTCGGCGACGACGACTTCGGCACCCAGCGCCCGTAACCGGGTCGCTGCGCGCATCCTCTCGGTGCACCAAAGCCCTTGTCGGCACGCCCTTTTCCAGCAATTGGGCGGCCACCGCGCCGCCGATCTTGCCGGTGGCGGCGGTCACCAGCACGCGTGAATTAGTCATTGGACTTTCCTTCCCTGATTGGGTACCTGAACCAGCGGGCAATGTGACCACTGGTTACTTTGCAGTATGAACATGCAATGTGACCGTTGTCAACATCAAGGTTCGCATGGGATTCTGGCGAGCATGAGCCCCGCCAGCGCCGGCCCAGAGCGCCGCAAGACCTACCACCACGGTGCGCTGGATTCAGCGTTGGTCGAGGCGAGCGTCGCGCTTGCCCGTGAGGGCGGGCCCGATCGGGTCATCCTGCGCGAGGCGGCCCGGGCGGCCGGGGTGTCGCACTCGGCCGCTTACCGCCATTTCGCCGACCGCGAGGCCCTGCTGGCCGCCGTGGCGCAAAAGGCGCGCAGCGAGCTCGCCGCCGAGATGCGCCGGCGCGTTGCGCGTGCCAAAGGTCCACGCCTGCGGCTGCGCGCGGTCGGCATCGCCTACATCGACTTCGCGTTGAGCGAGCCCGGGCTGTTCCGCACCGCGTTTACCTCGCACCCGGCCACGTCTGCCGCAACCGGCGATGGTGTCGATCCCTTCGACATCCTGGGTCAAGTGCTCGACGAGTGCCAAGCCGCCGGTCTGCTGCCCCCAGACCGCCGGCCCGGTGCCGAAATTGCGGCCTGGTCGGCGGTGCACGGCGTCGCGGGCCTGCTGCTGGACGGGCCCTTACCCAGAACCGCGGCAGGCATCGAATTCGCGCGGCGGCAAGTGCTGGAGCTCATCGAGCGGGGACTGCTCGAAGGCAGTTAAGCGATGAGGAGCCAGATAGCGATGTAGTGGCAGATCGCCGCGGCGGCGGTGAATGCATGAAAAAACTCGTGAAAACCAAACGTCCGGGGCCACGGGTTGGGCCAGCTGAACGCGTAAAGGACCGCGCCGATGTTGTAGAGCAGACCGCTGGCGATGAGCAGCACGACGACGACGAGGCCCGCGCCGTGCAGCAGTGTTTGGGCGAACCAGATCGCCACATAGCCGACCACTAGATACAACGGCAAGCCGACGGCCCGAGGGGCCGACGGCCACAGCATCTTGAGAGCCACGCCGACGGCCGCTCCGGTGTACACGACGGCGAGAACGAGCATCCCGGTGGACTTCGGCATCGCCAACAGTGCGATGGGGGTGTAGCTCCCCGCGATGAACACGAATATCAACGAGTGGTCGGCACGCTTCATCCAGCGCATGGTGGTTGGCGAGCGCCATTCCACGCGGTGGTAGATCGCGCTGACGCTGAACATCGCGACAATGGTGGCGCTGTAGATCAGCGTCGCCCAACCGGCCTTCGGTGACGTGGCGATCCAGGCGACCGGCACCAAGGCCGTACCGGCCACGATGAACCCAACCGCCGAGCACAGATGAATCCACCCGCGTGCGCGGGGCTTGTGCAAGAGGTCGGCGACGGTGTCAGCAAGGACCTGGGGCAGATCGTCGTCGGGGCCGGCGTCCGCTCGACTGCGCGTGACAGTCGGCAACGCCGTCTCGGCGTCTGCGATGATCACGTTGCCGTTCCCCCCCGCCGTGCACGTTGAAATCGGATATATCCAGGTACGGCCGTACTCAAACGTTAGTTCATGCCGGAGTCGTAACGGTGCATTTTGGCCGTCTAGCGTCGCTTCACTCCCGGGGTGAAGGTCACCGGGAGTTTGCCCAGCCCGGTCATGCTCGGGTTGCCCAGGTATTGGTGGACGCCGTCGAGGTCGACTTGGTAGTCGGGGATGCGGTCGAGTACCGCCTTGACCAGCACTTCGGACATCAGCCGCGCCAGATGGGAGCCGATGCATCGGTGCGGTCCCAGCCCGAAGGCGAGGTGGCGGTTGGGCGAGCGGTCCAAAATGACTTCGTCGGGCTTTTCGAACTCGTTTTCGTCGTGGTTGGCGGCCAGCCAGCTAATGACGACGCGGTCGTTGCGTCTGAGTTGCTGCCCGTTCATGACGATGTCTTGTGTGACGGTTCGGCTCAGTTGCTGGTTGACCGAGAAGTAGCGCAGGAATTCGTCGGTGGCGGTGCGGTAGAGCTCGGGGTGGTCGATGAGTTGTCGCCGCAGCTCCGGGTGGGTGCCCAGGTGCAGCAGGGTCAGCGCGGTCTGCGACGTGGTGGTGTCGACGCCGCCGGCGATGAGATTCCAGAGGATGTTGAGCAGCTGTTCGTCGGTGAGGCGCCGGCCGTCGAATTCGAACTGAATGAGGAAGCTGGTGACGTCGTCTTCCGGCTTGGCCCGTCGGGTGGCCGCGTGGTCGAGGACTTCTTGCATCATGTCGGGGACTTGGGAGATGGCGTCGGTGTACTCCTGGCTTTCCTGGGGCATGGCCATGACGGAGTGGAACAGGTTGGCGTAGAGCTGCCAGTTGTCGTAGGGCAGGCCCATCAACTTCATGGTCAGGATGGCCGGGACCGGGCTGGCGTAGTCGAGCACGAGGTCCATCTGTCCGTCGTTCATTTTCTGGTCGAGGAAGTGGTGGGCCTGCTCCTCCATGAATGGCTGCATCTTTTGCACGGCGCCCGGTGAGAAGAACGGGGCCAGCGCATGCCGGAGGGCCAGGTGGTAGGGGCCGTCGACTTCGCCGATGCCCAGCGCCGGTTGGCCTTCGGGTCTTGGCACGCCCATCTCGCCTTGGTAGTCCACGCCATCCGGCGCGTTCGGCTCGTATTTGTGGGCGAAGGTGTCGCCGTCTTGGGCGGTCTGTTTCACCGCGTCGTAGCTCGTGAGGAACCAGAAGCCGCCGTATCTCTCATTCCACGCCACCGGGCATCGTTGTCTGAGGTCGGCGTTGATCGCCAGTTCGTTGAGGTTGAATTCGTCGGAGTGATGGTCGAAATCGACTATCGCGTCTTCGGTGACGTCCGGGCGGGTAACCATCGAAACTTCTTCCTGGACAAAGACCTTATTGCTCTGCCGACTTATTAGGCTATCTTTGCATTATTACGCTTTTGCAGTCGTGGAGGTAGTGCCATCGAGGACTGGTCGGCAGGCGCCACGATCGGCGGAGCGGCAATCCCGGATCTGCCCGATCTTGCCCGCATGCGTAGGGAGCGATTTCGGTCGCTTGCAGGACCAGCTTTCGGCGCGCGGCCTGGACGGCCTGGTGCTACTCGGGTCCAGCGCGGTTGTTTACGCGACGGGTGCTTCTATGCCTGCTCTGGACGGCGATCGGGCTGCTTTGTTCCGCGCGGTGGCGGTTGTGGTTGCCGGCGAGTCGGCGCCGCACCTTTACACCCTGTTCGCCGATGGGGCGCCTGCTGGCGTGCATCTGCATGGACCGCTGTTTCCGGATCTCGACGACGGGATAGACCAGTTCGGCGCCGCGCTGGCTTCGCATTTCGGCGCGGGTGCTCGGGTTGGGGTGGACCACCAGTCGTATGCGATGTTGCGGGGCTTGTCGGGTTTTGAGTGGGTGGATTGTTCCGGGGTTCTGGGCGCGGCGAAGATTGTGAAGACGGTTGACGAGGTGGCGTGTATTCGTCGGGCGCAGTTATTGAATGAGCTGGCGATGGTCGACGCTCTGTCTGCGTTGCGGCCCGGGGTGCGGCAGATTGACTTGAGCGCGGTGTTTCTGCGGCGGGTTTTCGAGCTTGGCGCGTCGGCGGGTGGGATCGATCCGATCTGGCAGGTGATGGCGCCTTATCGTGAGCTCGGGCCGTGGACGCTGCATGGCGATCTTGCCTACCCGATGGTTACCACCGACCGGTTCCTGCGGTTCGGCGACGTCATTTGGGTGGACGCCGGAATCATGTGGGAGGGGTATGCCTCCGACTACGGGCGAACCTGGACCGTTGGTGCCGATCCGAATGCCGTGCAGCTTGGGCAGTTTCGCCGTTGGCGGACGGTGGTCGATGCGTGTCTGGACATTCTTCAAGCCAGGGGTTTCGGGTTTGCAGCTGTGTCATGCCGCTGTCGAGGCCAACGACGGCGTTCGGCCGTGGATCGAGCATTTCTATCTGGGGCACGGGGTGGGTACCGACAGCGCCGAAATGCCTTTGATCGGAACCGACTTCGGTGAGTCTTTTGACGAGCATCTCGTCATGCAGCCCGGGATGGTGTTGGTGTTGGAGCCGGTCATCTGGGAGGACGGCTCCGCCGGCTATCGGTCCGAAGACATTGTGGCCATCACTGATACGGGCTTCGTCAAACTCAGCGGTTCCACCTACGATCCCTACGGTTTTGCCGCATGAGTCCCGTACCTCGTGACCGCGGTGTGCTCATCGGCATGATGGGTCTCGAAGACGACGCCCGCGTTGACTTTTCTCTGCTGCGTGCCGAGCGGCGCGCAAAGGTGTTCTCCGGCATGGAGAGTTCCGGCATCGATGCCCTGATGCTCGGCGGTTCCGGCGATGTGCACTACGTGTCGGGGGCACGGGTGCTCGGGCGAGCCGGGGTGCTGCCGTTCGCGCCGGTCGCCGTGGTGGTGCGGTTGACGGGGCGGGTGCATTTGTTGTCGACCTGGGACGAGGGCATTCCGCCGGAGATCGCGCGCTCCGATCTGTATGGGCTGAGCTGGAATCCGCACAATCTGATGGCCTCGTTGGCGGAAATCCCAGGTTTACCTTCGTCTCGGCGGGTGGGCACCGACGGATTGACGCCGATGTTCGGTGCGTTGATTTCTACGCTCGTTGACGGCGCCGAACTTGTTGACGCCGCTGCCGTGATGGCGGCTGCCCGACGGGTGAAGACGGCCGATGAGATCACGTGTCTGGAAGTGGCGTCGGCTATTTCGGAATCGGCGTTGAGTGTGATGGAAGAGGCTCTGCGGCCTGGCATTACCGAACGCGAACTGCTGGGTATTTACGACGAGCACGTGGCGCGGCTCGGGAGCGCCGATGCCTCCTTCGGAGAGCGTTTGCTTCGCAACGCCTTTGCGTGGTCCGGTAGCGTTCCGGCATCTGGCGTCCGACCGCCCGGTGGGCGATGGCGAATTGGTGGTGCTGGCACCGGGCGCGTTGTACGCCGGGTACGAAGCGGGCCTGGCCCGCACCCGGGTGGCTGGGCTATCGGCACCGCTGTTCGCGGCTGATCTGGCTAGGCGTTGCGCGCGCGGCATGGACGCGCTGCTGGCGGCCTGCCGTCCGGGCGCTGCTGGCGCCGACCTGTATCGAGCGTGGGAGGACGCCGGCAACCCGGAGTCTGTTGTGCCGCTGGCTCATGGGCTTGGGTTGGGCGCCGAGCCGCCGGTGATTGGTCTGGGCCGCGGGATCTATGCCTTACTTGAGGAAGGCATGGTGCTCAGCGTCCAATCGTGGGTCACCGAGGAAGGCGTCGGGGGATGCCTGGAGCGGGCGACGGTCGTCATCGAGGGCGGGGGAGCGTCGGTGCTCACTCGGTACGGAAGGTTGTAATGGCCAGTCATCAAACGACTTTCAACCATGTCGGACTTGTGTGTCGCGGACCGCGAGCGGTCGCGCCGCTTCTACGAGGGCCTGCTCGGTTTCCAGTTCTGGTGGGAACTCGACGTGCCTGACGATCCCGCCGTCCAGCTTCTGCAGCTGACCAAGCCGCTCGGCGTGCATGCGACGTATCTGGTGCGGGATGGCTTTGTGCTCGAACTTATCGATTACTCGGAGCGTGAAGTTCACGCTGGGGCGGGGCGCGTCATGGATCAGGTTGGGCTGACTCACATCTCGTTTTCGGTGTCCGATCTCAGTGGCGTGTTGGAGAGGGTTGAGGAGTTCGGGGGAGCGGTGGTCGACGGGACGGTGTCTGAGCAGTCGGCGATGATCCGCGATCCGGACGGGCAACTGCTGGAACTGCTTCCGGACGGATGGCTGCTGGCATTACCGACCCGGCCTTAGAGCCGCGCTGTGCATAAGCATCTTCCGCAATCGAGCGATGTCGACCAGACTGATGGCGTATTTGCGGAAGTTTCTGACGCGTCAATTGGACACCGGCCCCGACGTCGGGCCGTCATGAGGTTGTCGCCCCGCAGGAGAGGAAACCGCCGATGTCTTCGTACGTGATCGCAGCAACCGAGGCGTTTGGCGAGGTGTCGGGGGACTTGACCAAGATCGAAGAGGCGATCAAGGGGGCCGCGGCGGCGGCGACGCCCTCGACTACGGGAATCGTCGCGGCGGCCGGAGATGAGGTGTCGGCGGCTGTCGCGAGAGTGTTTGGCGGCTACGCCGAAGACTTTCACGCGCTGACCGCCCAAGCGACGCAGTCTTACGACCGGTTCGTGGGTGCGCTGAGCGGGGCCGGGGCCGCATACGCGGCCGCTGAGGCCTCGAATGTGTCGCTGCTCATCAAGGGGGTGGAGCAACAGTTCTTCGACCAGGGGTTCTTCTCACCCTTCACGTACCTGACCGGGCAACCGCTCTTCGGTCACGCTGCCGTCGGGCCTGGCGTAACCGGCACCACCGGTCCCGGTCTGGGCGGCAGGCTGATCACCGCCTTTTTCAACGGGACTCTCGGGAGCCAGAGCGGCGGTGTGTTTCAGGGGACGGGGACCCCGGGCGCGGTGACCGGGGTTCGGGAGGGGTTCTCCTATTTGAGCCTTGACGTCGGTCCCCACGGCTACGAGGCCCCCGCGCGCTGGTACTTCCCGACGCAGGCGGACGGTACGGTGAATGCCCGCGGTGTCATCTATCTGCAGCACGGCTTCCTGGGAACGGGTGGCTGGTACAGCAGTCTGGCCACCGCCTTGGCGTACGGCACCGACAGCATCGTGGTCGCCCCCACCGTGTCGTCGATTCCGTTGCCGAACGGCGCCTCACTGAGCGGCACGCAGATGCAGCAGGCCGTCGGCTCGTTGTTCCTGGGCAACGAGACGGCGCTGAACCTCAGCGCGAGCCAGGCCGGCTACCACGGCACGCTGCCGCAAAACTTCATGCTGACCGGACATTCCGCGGGCGGCGGCCTCGCCACGCTCGCCGGCGGCGATTACATCGCGGACCTGGGGACGAACACCGCCAGCAATCACCTTCTCGGTGTGGTGATGTTCGACGGGGTGGCAAACAATTCCTCGGCCTTCGCGGCTGCGATCTCCAACCTGAAGACGTTGACTATTCCCGACTATGTGGTGGCCGCGCCCCCACAGGCGTGGAACGCTTCCGGTGCCACCACGAATCAACTGGTCAGTCTGTACCCGGGGCAGTTTGTCGGGGTCGAGCTGGTCAATGGCTCGCATGTCGACTCGCTGCTGGGCAATAAGCCCGTCATCGACTTCATCTCGCAGCTGTTTACCAGCTACTCCCCGGGCGGCGACACTGCGGCCGTGTACACGCTGGCCACGGGTTGGATCGACGACATTTACGCAGGGGCGGGCCCGACCGACCCGATCTACGGCATCTACGGGCCGCCCGGCGGCTACGTAGCCCCCGGCGGCCAGCAGATCAGCCTGGGCCCGGCCACCGGGATAGTGCTGCCGGTACCAACGACCGCCGCGTCGGCGACAATCTTGGCCCCGCCTTGGCTTTAACGCCGTCGTCCATCTCGAGCGCCGTGATCGCGACCCGCGCCGTGTCGATATCCGAATGGTGCGCAGCTCGGGCAGTTTCGTCGTTGGCGGACCGTGGTTGATGCGTGCCTGGACATTCTTCGGCCGGGGGTGTCGGGTCTGCAGCTGTGTCATGTCGCTCTCGAGGCCAACGATGGGGTTCGGCCGTGGATCGAGCATTTCTACCTGGGGCACGGGGTGGGCACCGAGAGTGCTGAGATGCCTTTGATTGGGACCGACTTTGGCCTGATGGCCTCGTTGGCGGATATTCCGGGGTTACGTTCTCTCGGCCGGTGGGCACGGACGGGCTAACGCCGATGTTCGCGGATATGATTTCTTCGCTCGCTGACGGCGCCGAACTTGTTGATGCCGCTGCTGTGATGTCTGCTGCTCGACGGGTGAAGACTGCGGATCAGATTACGTGTCTTGAAGTTGCGTCGGCGATTTCGGAATCGGCGTTAAGTGTGCTGGAAGATGTCTTGCGGCCTGGCATTACCGAACGGGAACTGCTGGGTATTTACGACGAGCACGTGGCCAGGCTCGGGGCGCCGAACCCGCCGTCGGAAAGTGTCTGTTTCGCAACGCCTTTGCGTGGTCGGGTAGCGTTTCGGCATCTGGCATCGGACCGTCCGGTTGGCGATGGTGAATTGGTGGTGTTGGCACCGGGCGCGTTGTACGCCGGATATGAAGCGGGCCTTGCCCGCACCCGGGTGGCTGGGCTATCGGCACCGCTGTTCGCGGCTGACCTGGCTAGGCGTTGCGCGCGCGGCATGGACGCGCTGCTGGCGGCCTGCCGTCCGGGTGCGGCGGGCGCCGACCTCTATCGAGCGTGGGAGGACGCCGGCAACCCGGAGTCTTGTGTGCCGCTGGCTCATGGGCTGGGGTTGGGCGCCGAGCCGCCGGTGATCGGTTTGGGCCGCGGGATCTATGCCTTACTTGAGGAAGGCATGGTGCTCAGCGTCCAATCGTGGGTCACCGAGGAAGGCGTCGGCGGATGCCTGGAGCGGGCCACGGTCGTCATCGAGGGCGGGGGAGCGTCGGTGCTCACTCGGTACGGAAGGTTATAATGGCTAGTCATCAAACGACTTTCAACCATGTTGGCTTGTGCGTCGCGGATCGCGAGCGATCTCGACACTTCTACGAGGGCCTGCTCGGTTTCCAATTCTGGTGGGAACTGGATGTGCCCGACGACCCCGCCGTCCAGCTTCTGCAGCTGACCAAGCCGCTCGGAGTGCAGCGACCTATCTGGTGCGGGACGGCTTCGTGCTCGAACTCATCGATTATTCGGAGCGTGAAGTTCACTTCGGGCCGGAGCGCGTCATGGATCAGGTTGGCCTGACCCACATCTCGTTTTCGGTGTCCGATCTCGGCGACGTCTTGGAGAAGGTCGCGGGTTTCGGGGGAGCGGTGGTCGACGGGACGGTGTCTGCGCAGTCGGCGATGATCCGAGACCCAGATGGGCAACTGCTTGAACTACTTTCGGAAGGCTGGCTTTTGGCATTACCGCCTCGGCCTTAGTGCGAAATCTTTTCTAGATCGGTGGTCCTCACCACGGAGTACTTAAAGATGTCCAGCCATCAAGCCAGATCAACATACAAAGCATCCTGTTGTCACCGGATCCGTTGCACCGACGTCATGACGGTTTGGCTACAGTGGGTGTTGCTAAGTCTCGATGCGGGGCAGATGCGCTTCCGTCCAAGCGACCAGGTTCGCGATGTTGCCGAAACGTTCCCGGATCACCCGCGCCTCGGCCTTTCGGTCATGAGTAATTACGAACTACTTCCCTGGCTTCGGGGTCTCGCCGCAACCGCAGTAACAACGGCCGCTGGGGCGGACGCTAGGGATTTCGGGAATGTTCCAGGGCGACTGGCTTGCCATTGTTCGTCTCCTCAATCCAGAATCTAATCGCTAACAATCAAGCCAGAACCGTTCTGCTGCAGTACACCTCGCTTGAGCGCAGCACCGAGCGCGTGCCCGAGCCGCACCCCAACCGCCTGGGTGAGCCGGCGACTGCCCATCAAATTGAGCGCTTCGCGCTTGAGGTCTTCCGCCTCGATTCCGCCCGTCTGCTCGGCCACCACGATCATCGCGTTTCCGATCTCGATCAGGGACACGTGATCGAGCTGACGGCTGATGCCTTGCGGTGGTCGTCGCACGATTCGCCAGTTTTCCGGTTCGACGCCGACAGGCCAGTAGAAACCCT
>CAWIXL010000007.1:0-174340 GCA_963840045.1 uncultured Actinomycetota bacterium
GGTAGTGCCCGAGGTGTAGATCAGGTACGCAAGATGGGAACCGGCGCCGGCAGGCCCGTACCCGGATAGGTCTGGACCCGGGGATCTTCGACATCGAGGACCAGCAGCTCCTGGCCATCCAGCCGCCGGCGCAGCCCGGTCGTGGTGAGCACCGCGATCGGCGCGGCATCGACAAGCAGGAACTCGATCCGGGTGTCGGGCAGGCCCGGGTCGATCGGCAGATACGCCGCCCCGGTCTTGAGCACCGCCACAATCGCCACGATCGCCTCCGCCGACCGGGGCAACAGCAACCCCACACACGCACCCGGACCCGCCCCCTGAGCAGCCAACAGGTGCGCCAACCGGTTAGCCGCCCCTCAACC
This sequence comes from uncultured Actinomycetota bacterium, assembly GCA_963840045.1. Lineage (GTDB taxonomy): Bacteria > Actinomycetota > Actinomycetes > Mycobacteriales > Mycobacteriaceae > Mycobacterium. The sequence continues at coordinate 363 of CAWIXL010000007.1, forward strand.
TCGCGGTAGGTCCACGAACGTTCCCCGCAGCTGATCGCCACCGCCTGCGGGCTGCGGGCCACCTGCGCGGCGAACAAGGCCGGTATCGACACCGCCGGCGGTGCGGGCTGGGTCAACACCGCCCGGTTACCCCACGCATCCAGGCGGGCGTGCTCACCGGCATCCAGCACATCGAGCGACGACAGCCGCCGACCCGGGTCGGTCAGCGCCACCACCACCCGCTGCCACCGCTCGATCAGTGTTTGGATGCTGGCCGCGTCGAACACATCCGTGCGGAATTCCACCGCCCCGCCGATCCCGGCGGGCTCACCGGCCTCGGTCCAGCGTTCGGCCAACGAAAACGTCAGGTCCATGCGGGCGGTGTGGGTATCGATCGGCAGCGGGCTGACCGCCAGATCCCCCAAGCCCAATCCGGCGGCGGGGTTATGGTCGGGTCCGGCGAAGTTCTGCCAGGCCAACATCACCTGCACCAGCGGGTGATGGGTCAGGCTCCGGGTCGGGTTGAGCCGCTCCACCAACACCTCAAAAGGCACATCCTGGTGCTCGTACGCGGCCAGGCTGCGTGCGCGCACCTGGGCCAACAGCTCGGCGATGGTGGGATCCCCAGACAAGTCGACCCGCAACACCAAGGTGTTGACGAAAAACCCCACCAGCTCATCGAGTGCGGGGTCAGCGCGCCCCGCGATCGGGAACCCGATTGCCACCTCACTGCTGGCGCTGACCTTGGCCAGCAGCACCGCCAGCGCGGCTTGGAGCACCATGAAGCTGGTCGCGTGGTGCTCGCGAGCCAGCCGGGCAACCTGCTGCTGCAGCTCGACCGGCCAGTCCACAACCACCGTGGCCCCGCGATACTGAGCCACCGGCGGGTAGGGCCGATCGGTGGGCAGCGCCAGCCGCTCGGGCAGCCCGGCCAGCGCCTCCTCCCAGTACGCCAGCTGCGCGGCGATGGGACTATGGGGATCGTCCAGATCACCGAACTGCGCGCGCTGCCACAGCGTGTAATCGATGTACTGCACCGCCAACGGCGCCCACTCGGGGGCCTGACCCAGAACGCGGCTGGCATAGGCCACCCCCAGATCAGCCGCCAACGGGGTGATCGACCAGCCGTCGGCGGCGATATGGTGCACACCACCACCAGCACATGCTCGTCCTCGCCGACACCGAAAAGCCGCGCCCGCAAAGGGATCTCGCCTGCCAAGTCAAACGGGTGACGCGCCAGCGCATCGATCGCCTCACCCAGCCGGCTTTCCGGCCACCCGGTGGCATCAACGATCTGCCAACCCACCTCGACCCGCTCGACGGGCACCACCAGCTGCCGGGGGACCCCCTCGTCCGCCGGGAACAGCGTGCGCAGACTCTCCTGGCGGCCCAGCACATCGACCAGCGCCACACCCAACGCCACGGCATCCAGACGCCCCCGCACCCGCACCGCCACCGCCATGTTGTAAACCGCGGAGGGGCCCTGCAACTGGTCCAGGAACCACAACCGGCGCTGCGCAAACGACAACGGCACCACCACCGGCCGCGGCACCGCCACCAACGGCGAAAACCCGCCCCCGTCCCCACCGATCCGGGCGCCAACCCGGCCACCGTGGGCGCCTCGAACACCGCACGCACCGCAAGGCCGGCATCAAAAGATTTGTTGACCGCCGCGACCAGGCGCATCGCCGACAGCGAATCCCCACCCAAATCAAAAAACGAGTCGTCCACCCCGACCCGCTGCAGCCCCAACACCTGGGCGTAGATCCCGGCCAGGACCTCCTCGGTGAGGGTGGCCGGAGCCCGATACACACCCACGCTGTATTCGGGGGCCGGCAGCGCCCGTTTGTCGAGTTTGCCGTTGACCGTCAACGGCAGCGCGTCGAGCAGCACCACCGCCGCCGGGACCATGTAGGCCGGCAGCCGCTCGGCCAGCGGGACGCGCGCCTGGGCCGGATCAGCTGTGCCGGTCACATACCCCACCAGCCTTTTATCACCGGGGCGGTCCTCGCGGGCGATCACCACCGCCTGATCCACCCCAACCAACGCACTCAATGCCGCCTGGACTTCACCCAGTTCGATGCGATACCCGCGGATCTTGACCTGCTCATCAGCACGCCCCACATACCCCAGCTGCCCATCCGGGCCCCACCACACCAAATCCCCGCTGCGGTACATCCGTGTCCCCGGGCCCCCGAACGGGCACGCCACAAACCGCGACCCCGTCAACCCCGGCCGCCGCCAATACCCCACCCCCACCCCGGCACCGGCCACATACAACTCCCCCACCACCCCGGCGGGCACCGGCCGCAACCACCCATCCAGCACAAACAACGCCGCCCCGGCCACCGGCGACCCGATCGGCACCACCCCCGACCCCGCCGTGAGCGGCGCACTCATCGCCGCGTACACCGTGGTCTCGGTCGGGCCGTAGGCGTTGACCATCACCCGCCCCGGCGCCCACCGATCCACCACCTCAACCGGGCACGCCTCACCGGCCACCACCAACGCCGCCGACTCCAACCCCTCGGTCGAGAGCATCCCCACCGCCGACGGGGTCTGGCTCAACACGCTGACCCGTTCCGCAACCAGCACGGCGTGAAAGTCCTCCGGCGAGCCCGCCACCTCTTCGGGTATCACCACCAGCCGCCCGCCGTGCAGCAGCGCGGCCCAGATCTCCCACACCGAGTAGTCGAAGGCGTACGAGTGGCATTGCGTCCACACCTGTCCCGGCGCCAGTTCCGGGCCAAAATCCAGTGAGTCGAACAGCCGGGTGACGTTGTAATGGGTGACCGCCACGCCCTTGGGGACACCGGTAGTGCCCGAGGTGTAGATCAGGTACGCAAGGTCATCAGCACCCGGCGCCGGCAGGCCCGTACCCGGATAGGTCTGGACGCGGGGATCTTCGACATCGAGGACCAGCAGATCCTGGCCATCCAGCCGCCGGCGCAGCCCGGTCGTGGTGAGCACCGCGATCGGCGCGGCGTCGACAAGCAGGAACTCGATCCGGGTGTCGGGCAGGCCCGGGTCGATCGGCAGATACGCCGCCCCGGTCTTGAGCACCGCCAGGATCGCCACGACCGCCTCGGCGGACCGGGGCAACAGCAACCCCACACACGCACCCGGCCCCGCACCCTGAGCAGCCAACAGGTGCGCCAACCGGTTCGCCGCCTCCTCAACCTCCCGGTAGGTCCACGAACGTTCCCCGCAGCTGAGCGCCACCGCCTGCGGGCTGCGGGCCACCTGCGCGGAAAACACCACCGGAATCGACACCGACGTGGGTGCGGGCTGGGTCAACACCGCCCGATTACCCCACCCATCCAGTCGGGCGTGCTCAGCCCCATCCAGCACATCGATCGACCACAGCCGCCGGCCCGGGTCAGCGGTCAGCGCCACCAAAACCCGCTCCAATCGTCTTGCTAAATCGGAGACGTCGAAATTCGAAAATGGCTGTCCAGCGCCCGCAGTGCTGAGAAAGAGCTGGTCACCGGCGCCAGAGAAGATCAACCCAAAGCCATCCACCTGGCCGAAAGCGGTATAGGACGCCGATGCCGCGAGACCGGCGAAGTCCAACGTAATTGTCGAAGACATGAAATTAACGCTCACCCTCTCGCCACGCCGCCGCGGACCGTGGGAGTGGGCTTCGCGCTCAAGGGCCTGCACCGGAAACCGCTGATGCCGCAGCACTTCTCGTATTCGTAGGTCAACATGCTCACAAAAGGCGGCAACCGAAGATCCCGGCCAAACCCCCAACACGAGCGGCACCACCCCGGCAACCATCCCGGGAAGCCTCTTTGACTCCGGACGCACTCGCCTGCTGACCGGGAAGTCGAGCACCACCTCCGATCCCTCGGCGCACCACCCACGCACCAAAAGTGCGCACGCCGCTGTGAGGACCGATGATCGAGGAACGCTCCACACTTGCGACAACTCATCAACTCGGCGAAGCACCGCGGGGTCCAATCGAACCGGCGCAGAAGGCCAATACGGCTCACGCTCGCCCGCGGCGCGGGGCAACCGATAATGCCCTCCGCTTTCCGCGGGAAGGTTCCTGCTCCAATACGCCTGATCTTCCACATAATCGTCGGACGCTTCATATTCCAACTCGCAGCGAACCAGGTCCTGCAACGAGCCGAAGAAGCTAGGCGGGATGGGTGCGTCAGAAACAATTGCAGAGTAAACCGATGTAATCCGATGGCAAACCAGCGTAATTCCGGATCCGTCGATAACTACGTGATGGCCGCACGCGAACAAGTAGAATTCATCGTCCCATGTTTGAAATAGTGCAACTTTGAACAGCGGGCCAGTAAACGACATTGGCGTGCGTTGGATCGATTCTGCTATCCGACGGGCTTCCTGCACGGGACGTCGCGAGCGGCTCAAGTCATAGAAGTCCAGCTCGATATCCGGGTAATCGATCGCCGTTTGGAAAACCTGGCCATCCACCTCGAAGATGGCGGCCCTGGCTGGTTCGGCCTCTCGCACCACCCGGCGGATCGCCTGCGCAAGGGCATCACGTTCTAGTGTGCCCTCGATTTTCACCAAGAGGCCCAGCTGCCATTCCGTGCCGGAGTAACCCGTTTCCTGCGCAAGCCAAATGTCCAGCTGGCCGCGTGTCAGCGGAAGTGCCCGGTCAGCAGGTTCCATCCGACGCCCCAATCGAGACGGTTTGCCGATCAGACCCCTCGGCCCGCTGCCAACCGTTCGCGCAGCCTCTTCGGCGGTGTACGGGTCCAATTCTGCTCGATGTAGTCCAGATACGCTGCGCGGTCCGGTTCGCCGTAGACCGCCCGCCGTCCGGCGGGAACATCGGCGAATGTCGACCACACGCTGTGTTGCTCCTCGTCGTTGGCCAAGACGAGAAAGCTGCCATTGTCGTCGTCGAACGGATTGAGCTCATCGGTTCTCCCAACCGTCCATCCGAGATGCCTGGAGGATTACTAAATCGACCTACTAGCCTCTGTCCGCCCGGCGGCGCGTCACGGTGGATCGCCACCGCCCGCGATTCTGTCGGTGTCGTTCCATGAACCCCGAGGCCAGCACCGCGCCGAATGCCGCGATGATCGCCTTCCATCATTAGTTCTCGCGGTCCTCCTCGCAGTTGGATCACCCGGAACCGCGACGTCAGCTGTATCCGGGAGGATGAGATCCTATGCCTCTCTTAGGGTGCGGTGGCTGCCTTGGAGAATTCTCTACGGATCCTTGGAGAATTCTTGACGGATCTTTTGCGGATTCTTTGGGGCGCAGGCGCCTCTGTAGGGATGCTCATCGCTGGTAAGGCCCGCCGCTAACCCAAGCGGTACCGGAATGACAGGGCGCACCGCCCGCCTAGTCGCAAAAACGGCTCTTGGGAGTCGACTCCACCGTCTGCTCACCCGCCTTGTGGTGGTCCCGACCTCAAAAGGACCGCGTTGCTGCTACAAATTTCGACCAGACATTGAACCGGAACTCCACGACATCGCCGGGCAGGAATGCGTACGAGCAACCTGTCAGGATCGGTGCGTGGATTACTTAGCACCGCTGGCCAGCACAGCAGAGCAGGCCGCTGCATGGGTCAGGGGCGAGATCCAGCGCGAACTGCCACCGGGATGGCGCGTGACGGGATTCGATCAACGCTCCCCACTTCACGGCAAGATCGGCCAGATCGGCAGTCGTCTTACGTACTACGAAGTAAGGATTCCGACGGGGCTAGATCTACTGATCTTTACTTGGGGCAACAGCGATGCCGGTGGGCTGATGATCGAAACCGCCATGAGTCGCGCGCTGGTGGTGGAACCGTTCATTCTGCGCGAGTTCGGGATGGGCGCCTGCCTTTCGCGACTGTACGACTTTCCGCCGAACACGTACGGCCTGACCTGACGTCGATTTGCTTGCTTTTGTCGTTGCGCCTTTACTGCTAGACGTTGAACCGGACTTCGACCACGTCGCCGTCGGCCATCAAATCGGTTTGCTTGTCCCAGTTCTGGCATTTGGACAGAAACAATTCTGGGCCCGCGTGGTCAGCTGAGATCGTTGATCCAGTGGGCGATCGCTCGGCCAATCTCGTCCGAAGCGTCCTCTTGCACGAGGTGTCGGCCGGCGACCGCCACCTCTCGTAGCCAAGTTCGCCACTTCTCGAGTGCACCTCCGGTGCGAAACTGCCCAGGATCGGCGCTGAGCAGCAGCTTGGGTATGGGACTGCTGGCGAGCCAGTCGCGACTCGCTTCAACTACCTCGACCATGTGCGCCGGCTCCCCGTCCAGCCGAACATGACGGGCCCAGCTCAGCATCGGCCGGCGGCGCTCCCCGGCCTCGCGCCAAGGACGCCGATATGCCTCCATCTCCTCGAGATGACGCAACACACCGCCCGGAAGAAACCCTTCGATGAAGACGTTGTGCTGCAGCACCAAACGTCACCTTCCGGTCCGCGGACACGGTCAAGGAATTCACCACCATCGGGAAAATCATTGTGCCGCAACGGGGTAACAATCGCTTCCAGGTACGCGATCCCCTTGATCCGTTCGGCGTTGTATCGAGCCCAATCAAAGCCCAGCACTGATCCCCAGTCGTGCAGGACCAAGGTGACTCGTTCGTCTACGCCACGCACTCGAAGGTTCTCGCAAGCATTCCGGCATGTCCTTCGAAGGTGTACTGGCTGCCCGGAGACAACCCGTCGGATTTGCCCGTACCGACGAGGTCAGGCGCGACACATCGCCCCAGAGCATGAACCCAAGGCAGAACGTTGCGCCATAGGTACGACGATGTCGGGTTCCCATGCAGAAGCACGATCGGGTCACCCGTACCCGCCTCGACGTAGGCTATGCCAACCCGTCGACCCCCATCGACCTCGATGCGGCGCGTCGCCCACGGGGCGCTGCGAGGTCGCCAAGTCTGCCGAATCGTCGGTTCCGTATCCATGCTTAGCCATTCAATCTGCGTAGTGGATGCGCTTGCCAGATATACCCTCGGTAGTCAGGAATCGAAACGAGCCCGTAGCCCGCTAACGACTCGCCGCCTTCCCACTTGACGTTGAACCGGAATTCGACGGCGTCGCCGTCGGTTACCAAAGCCGCCCGTCCCGTCCCAAATGTATTGCGGCACAGGGGAACTAATATCGTTCCAGAGGTATTCCGGAGATAGTCGTCGCCGCTACCCGACGGGGGGCCAATAAGTACAGTCGGCTCTTGCGTTTTGACCGGTATTAGATTGTTGGTTTTTGACCGATCCATTGATGCTGATCTGGCAAGACACTTGCTTGCCGGTCGTGTCCCCGGTCACGCTTAACATTTGGGTCTTACCGGGCTGGGCTACCACCGTGAACGTGACCGACCACGGAGAGGGTGTATTGGACACAATTTGCAGGTTGGAATCTACGTCCATGTACGACACATCCGACAGCGGCGCATCCGAGGTCACTGTGTAGACAACCGTATCGCCCGCAGCCGGCGCACCCGGTGCGGTTATCAGTGAAGCGCCCACTAACAGCGCGGAGGCTGCGGCAAATCGAGTCTTGATGATCGGTACTCCCTCATTGCCCCCGCGGCCGCTTACTCTTCGCCCGTTTTGGCGTTCTGACAAGAGTCATGGGCGCGAGCGCGCTGCCCGAACGGACGCTGCTGTCCCCCGTCGCGACCCCGGACAGATCGATTACTTCTTCTGTCCAGACGTTGCTTGGAACCGGAATTCGACCATGTCGCCGCGGGAGGTCAATCGGCCTCTTGCCCAGTGCTACCGCTAGCCGCCTTCTTGCGCTCGAACACCAGTGGGTAAATCAGACCTCCGATGAGCCCCCCGACCAACGGCGCCAGCCAGAACACCCACAGTTGGCCGGGCGCGCCGTCCCCATTGAAGAAGGCGACGCCGGTGGACCGGGCCGGGTTGACGGAGGTGTTGCTGATCGGGATCGAGACAAGGTGAATCAGGGTCAGCGCCAGACCGATTGCCAACGGCCCGAATCCCTTGGGCGCCCGGTCATCGGTCGCGCCCAACACCACGATGAGGAAGAACGCCGTCAGCAAGGCCTCAGCGATGATCACGGCGCCCAGCGAGTAGTGGCTGGGCGAATGCGCCCCGTATCCATTGGCGGCCATATGTCCGACGGGCGAGAATCCAGGCTTTCCCTTTGCGATGACCACCAGCATTACGCCCGCGAGCAGGCCACCGACAATCTGGGAGATCCAGTACCCGGGAAGATCTTTCCACGGCAGCCGACCGCTCACCGCAGCGCCAAGACTGATCGCAGGGTTGAAGTGGCCCCCCGAGACGTGGCCGACGGCGTACGCCATGGTGACCACCGTGAGCCCGAAGGCCAATGCCACTCCGAGGAAGCCGATGCCCAATTGGAAAGTGCCGCTACCATCCTCAGCCTGGGCGATTTGTTTGGCCGCAAAGATTGCGCTGCCACACCCGGCGAAGACCAACCAGAACGTGCCGAAGACCTCGGCGCCGAACTTTGAAGCGAGCGACGACGACGTCATGTGCCGCCTCCTTGCGAGGGGGTGTCTCCACGACGATGGTAGTTGTCACCCAGGCACGACAGCAATCGTTTTGCCACCTGGCCCACCGCGGGTTTTGTTTGTTGCTCGGTGCCGGAACTCGAGGATGTTGTGCTGGCTTACCGATTGACTGGACATAGGTTGGCCCCTGGTCGTCACGACGCCCGTCTGACGTGAGGCTCAGCGCTCTGGTACTAGTAGTTGTTGTATTCCGAGAAGACGACCGCGTTGCCTTCGCTGTCGGTCGCGAGCAGCGTCAAGTAGTTTCCCTGATCGTCGGTTCCGCCCCTCGAATTAATGGACGGGATCACCGGAAAAGTCGATCCCATCGACTCGAGCCGGTCGCGCGTCTCCTCGACCGAGTCGATGACCAAGCTGGCAGAGCTGTTGGCGCGCCCGGCCTCAACGCCCTCCGCGCGATCCGCGGCATAGATACCGAATACCGACCGGATACCCCAGAAGCCGTACCAAGATTCGTCAGAGTAGGGCTTCCCGAAGCTCATCGTGTCGCCGTAGAAGCTCCTTGCGGCTTGGAGATCAGGCTCTGGTGTCTCGACGTAGTCCAGGTTCTGTACCTCCCCCGCGGGATGTTGCATCTTGGTGATGAACGTTTCGGAGAGTTGCATGCCGCCGTCGGCGCCCTTTGCGAAGATGTGCGTCACGAAGGCGACTTGCTTGAAGGGATGCTCACCCTGCCCCGAAAGCTCTCGCTGATAGGTCACGATCGCGCCGGCGCCGAAGCGCTTGGCGCGCAGAGATCGGATGGTCATAGTCGCGGCCAGACCGGACTTCGAGCGATCGTACTGATTCCAGTTCGCGGCAAGACCGTCGCGGATGCCGGTAGCACCGCGATCGATGCCGCGGTTATTGAGCCGGCTGCTATCGAACCACCGGCTGTCGTTCCCTATGCCCGCGGCCACGACCCTCCGCCTGCACGGGGGGCGTGCCCGGCGCGGGATGGTCACCGACGGGGTAGATCCGTTGCATGAGTACGAAGACGTTTCCGGCGGGGTCGCTTCCCACCGCGTAAAGGTCGGAGCCTCGATTGCGTATGCCGGTGAGGAACTTGGTGCCGGCGGCATCAAGGCGCGCAACGGTTTTCGCGAGATCGTCCACATATATCGTGCTGTATCCGTTCGGTAGGCCCGGCCGGACCGGAGCGAATCCGTCGAGGCCGGTGGTGTCGAGGACCAGACGCGGGCCGCCCATGTCGAATGCGGCGTATGTCGGAGTCTGGACCTCCGGTACCCCAAGGAACGTTGAGTAGAACCGGACAGCGCGCGCGAGGTCGTTGACCGGATAGGTGAAGTCGTAGCGGAAGCTCGCGGTGCCCGACTTCGCCGGCAGCTCGGCCACCGGGTCGTAGGCGAGCCACCAGGAGTCCGACTCGTGCGAGAGCTTCCAGCAGCCGTTCTCTTTCACGAATCCCTGGAGGATCAGGCCGCGGTTGCCGTAGGCCCAATCGCTGACATGATTGGCGATGCTCGTCGTCTCACCGGAGACCATATCGACCCAGTAGAGCGCCTTGGCGGTTTGGTCGTGGACGGACACTTCGGCGCGGTGGATGGTCATGTTCGCGGAGCGCGTGTGACCGTCAGGGGCGAGCTCGAGAAAGCTCCACTCGTCGGGCAGCCCCCGCGCCACCTCCTCCGGTCCGGACTGGATACCCCCGGACCACGAGGTCAGGCGCGTCACGTCCGAGGTGACTCGATCCACGAATGCGGCCGCATCAGCGCCGATCCAGGACTGGTGCAAAGCGACGATGATGTCCATGACGTCCCGGACGTCTGAGTTCGAGGCGTCTCCGGCGACGAGCTCGGATGGGTCGAAAGTGACCCTGCCTGCGGCGCCCGCCGGCGGCGCCACTGTCGGGCAGGAGCCAGGCGCAGCCGGCGTGAGGTCGTGCCACCATGGTCGGGAGGCGGAACACCCGACGAGCGTTGTCGCGAGCACCCACGGGACGAGCGCTGCCACAAGCACGGGACGCCGCCACCCCAAAGCAACTTGTCCCAAGCGTCGCAATGAATCCCGCGGCCTCTCGGTAACGCTGAACACGCACAGCCACCTGTCGTCAGTGCTTCGACCTACACGTTGAACCGGAATTCGACCGCGTCCCCGATAGACATCAAAAGCTGTCTACCGGGCTGCTGCTAAGACTCGCCCTTCAGCGCCGGGTCGGCCTCGGCTAACAGGAGCCGCGCTTCGGGCGAATCGGCTTCAGTCATATCAGCAGCTTTTTGGTCAGTTGAGACATGGACAAAAAACTCGAGTTGCAGATTATCGGGATCGCGGAAGACGACGGTGGGCCCGTAGCCGGTGTCGATGATTCCGGTGTGACTGACGCCCTTTTCGTCGAAGTGCGCTACCCACTTTTGCAGTTCGTCTTTGTCCGCGATCCTGAACGCGAAATGGTCCAACCCCACGCGCTGCTCGTCGAATTTGTCCGACGCAGCAGTTCCATCGTGACTCATAACCGTCACGCCGATCCCCGATGGATGAGCCATCGCCATGCCTTCAAACGTGTCCTGACGACCTTGATGCACCAACACGAACCCCAGCACATCCGTCCACCATTCGGCCGATCGGCGGCAGTCTGTGACAGTCAGATCGATATGCGAAAAACCCGCTATTTCCGGCACGACGCCTCCACGTGCGATTCCCCATACAGGACCATCCCGTGCAGAAGACCTTAAACACCTCCTGCGAGGCTGTGGTCTGTTTCCAGCGGCCCGACTCACTTCGCGGCGGCTTTACCACCTGACGTTGCTTGAAACCGGAACTCGACCACGTCGCCGTCGGCCATCACGTAGTCCTTGCCTTCTATCCGGACCTTGCCGGCCGCCTTGGCCGCAGCCATCGAGCCGGCGGCGATCAGGTCGTCGTACGACACGATCTCGGCCTTGATGAAGCCCTTCTCGAAGTCGGTGTGGATCACGCCGGCGGCCTTCGGCGCGGTGTCGCCGTGGTGAATCGTCCACGCCCGCGCCTCTTTTGGGCCCGCGGTCAGGAAGGTCTGCAGCTTCAGGGTGTGAAAACCCGCCCGCGCCAACGCATCCAGACCCCGCTCGGTCTGCCCGATCGACGCGAGCAGCTCGGCGGCTGACTCGTCGTCGAGTTCGGACAGCTCGGACTCGATGGCGGCGTCCAGGAACACCGCGTCGGCGGGCGCGATCAGCTTGCGCAGCTCGGCGACGCGTCCCGAGTCGGTCAGCACCGTCTCGTCGGCATTGAACACGTACAGGAAGGGCTTAGTGGTCAACAGGTTCAGCTCACGCAGAACCGAACCGTCCACACCCGCACCGAACAGCGTCGTGCCGCCGTCCAGCACCTGCTGAGCGGCCAGCGCGGCGTCGTACAGCGGCTTGCGTTCCTTACTGTTGCGGGCTTCCTTCTCCAACCTGGGCAGAGCCCGCTCCAAGGTCTGCAGGTCGGCCAGGATGAGCTCGGTTTCAACGACCTCGATGTCGGACTTGGGGTCAACCTCACCGCTCACATGGGTCACGTCGTCATCGGAGAACACTCGCACCACCTGGCAGATGGCGTCGCATTCGCGGATGTGGGCCAAAAACTTGTTGCCGAGTCCGGCGCCTTCGGACGCACCCTTGACCAGGCCGGCGATGTCGACGAACGTCACCGGCGCCGGAACGATGCGCTGCGACGCGAAAAGCTCGGCCAACTTGTCCAGTCGCGGATCCGGCAGCGAAACGACACCCTCGTTCGGTTCGATGGTTGCAAACGGATAATTGGCCGCCACGACATTGTTGCGGGTCAGCGCGTTGAACAGCGTCGACTTGCCGACATTGGGCAGACCCACGATTCCCAGGCTCAGGCTCACAGGGAACTAAGTCTAGGCAGTTACGGACAGGTGCCACGCCAGGGTCTTGACATGGTATTTACAGGTGTTTCGGCACATAACCGGTACGGTTCAGAGTGTGTCACCGCAGCGGGCAAGGTCGGCAGTAGAGGCTGCCCATCGCTCGATACTGCCCAATGTCCCAGGTGTGCCGTGGTGGACAGCCCTGCTTATCGCCACGACCGCCACGGTCATCGGGTATTCCGTCGACGCAAGTCACAAGGAGCTGACTCACTCCTTCGCCGGCTGCTATATCGCCGGTTGTGTGATAGCGGTGCTTGCCGTGCGGCAGGCTGCGGTGTTTACCGCGGTAATCCAGCCGCCGCTGATACTTTTCGGCGCGGTGCCCTGCGCGTACTGGTTGTTCCACGGCGCCAAGACAAAAAACCTCAAAGACCTCCTGATCAACTGCGGTTACCCGCTCATCGAGCGCTTCCCGTTGATGCTGGGCACCGCCGGCGCAGTGCTACTGATCGGCCTGATCAGGTGGTACTTGGGGATGAAGCCCCATCCGGCCGCAGCCAGCGCCGACAACGACATCGACGCCACCGAGTCGACGTCCATCATCGGCGGCCTCACCGCGAAACTGGCCTCGATGCTGCGCGGTTCCGACGACGAGTACGAGGAAGCCGACGCCGGTTCCCCCGGTGCCCACGCGGTGGGGCGCGCCAGGCGACCCCGCCCGCAATCCAGCCGGGCAGCCCGCGGCACTCGGTACGCCGACCGCTCCGCCCGCAACCGCTCCCGGCATTCCAGGACGTCGTCGCTGGAGGACCGGCACGGATCGAGGGTCGAGCGTCCGCGGCGGCAGAGTCGTACCAGCAACCCAGACACCCGCGACTTCGATGCTGTCGACCCGCCTCGTCGGTCGCGCCCCGACAGGCCGCAGCGCGATCCGGACTTGCCACGCCAACCGCCACGCGAAGCCCGCCGCGACCGCGACCCGCACCCGCGCCCGCAAGAACGTCGTAATCCCTACGAGCGGCCCGCGAGCCGGGGCAGCCGCTTCGACCCGTACGAAACGCGAGAGCCAGCGCGTGACCGTGAGCGTGAGCCCTCCGCCAACCGGTACGAGAAGCCTAACGACCGCCACGAGCCGTACGAGCGGCCGCGCCGTCGCGCCACACCAGCTGGGCCGAACGGCGCCAACCCGACGCACCACCCGATCTCGCAGGTGCGTTACCGCGGGACCGCTCCCCGCGACGACCCTCGCGCCGAACGCCGAAGTCGACCGAGCCCACCCGGCCGGTCTGAGAGCCGCGAGGCCGACTCCTGGGAATACGACGTCTAACTCTTAAGTGCGGAAACCTCTCAGCCCTTACGAGGGGACCGGATCTCCCGGGGCAATGCGAACACCAGCGTCTCCTGGGCCGTGGTCACCGGTTGCACCACGTCGTAGCCGTAGTCGGCCAGCCGCTCCAGCACCCCGCGCACCAAAACCTCGGGGACGGAGGCGCCCGAGGTGACACCCACCGTGGTGACACCCGCCAACCACGCCGCATCGATGTCGTCGGCCCAGTCGACGAGGTGAGCGGCCTGAGATCCGCCACCCAAAGCCACCTCGACCAGCCGCACCGAATTCGATGAATTGCGCGACCCGACGACGATCACCAGCTCACACTCGGGCGCCATCGCCTTGACCGCGACCTGCCGGTTCTGGGTGGCGTAACAAATGTCGTCGCTGGGCGGATCCTGCAGTTTCGGGAATCGCCGGCGCAGCCGCTCGACGATCTCCATGGTCTCGTCGACGGACAACGTGGTCTGCGAAAGCCAGACCACCTTGTCCTCGTCGCGAACCGTCACGTGTTCCACGGCCTCGACCCCGTCGACAAGCTGCACATGGTCGGGCGCCTCCCCGGCGGTCCCGATGACTTCCTCGTGGCCCTGATGACCGATCAGCAGGATGTCGTAGTCGTCACGGGCGAAGCGCCTGGCCTCGTTGTGCACCTTGGTCACCAGCGGGCAGGTGGCGTCGATGGTCTGCAGGTTGCGTTCCGCCGCGGCCGCATACACCGTGGGTGCGACCCCGTGCGCCGAGAACACCACGATGGCTCCCTCGGGAACCTGGTGAGTCTCCTCGACGAAAACCGCGCCCGCCTTCACCAGGGTGTCCACTACGTGCCGGTTGTGCACGATCTCGTGTCGCACATAGACCGGGGGACCGTGCTTCTCCAGCGCGCGTTCGACCGTCTCGACGGCCCGATCCACACCTGCGCAGTAGCCACGCGGCTCTGCCAGCAAGACCCGCTTACGGATTGGGCCGTCGACTATCGATTTCGCGGCACCGGGGATCCCCATGTCGACAGTCGGAGGCATGACACTCAGGGTACTGACTGCCGACCCGGAGGGCACCTGGCCTGGCCAGGCCGTGCGTCAGCTTGGAGTTATCCGCCGCTTTGAGGCAGGCTTGTGGCCATGGCTACTGCACCGTACGGGGTTCGGCTACTGGTCGGCGCGGCGACGGTCGCCGTCGAGGAGACGATGAAACTACCGAAGACCATCCTGATGTACCCGATGACGTTGGCCAGCCAGGCGGCGCACCTCGTGATGCGGTTTCAGCAGAACTTGGCTGATCTGGTAATCAAGGGCGACACCACGCTGGAGTCGATGTTCCCGCCGAAGAACGAGCAGCCCGAGTGGGCAACCTTCGATGAGGACCTGGGGGACGAAGGGACCGCGGCCACGTTGCCCGGCGACACCATCGACGGCGATCGCCGAGCCGAGGGACGCTTCGCGTTGTACTCGGTTTCGGATGCACCTGAGGCCTCCCCAACCCAGCCGACATCCACCAAGCAGCCGAAGAGGTCGAATCCCAAGACGACAGTTGCGGCGCCTGAGGTGGCAACCGAACTCGACTATCCGGCGCTGACGCTGGCTCAGCTGCGGGCCCGGCTGCAATCGCTCGATGTCGGCGAACTCGAAGCCCTGCTGGCCTACGAACAGGCCACCAAAGCCCGTGCTCCGTTCCAGACGCTGCTCGCCAACAGGATCACCCGCGCGACCGCGAAGTGACCCGCGCGGTGCCGGCTGAATCGGGGAATTCGGCCGAGAAT
The DNA here is from genome assembly GCA_963840045.1 of uncultured Actinomycetota bacterium. GTDB lineage: Bacteria > Actinomycetota > Actinomycetes > Mycobacteriales > Mycobacteriaceae > Mycobacterium. The sequence goes on from CAWIXL010000007.1 coordinate 15,722, forward strand.
CCGTTTCCGGTTCGCGCGGTGGCGATCCGGGTCGCCGGCTGGATCGACAAGCTGGGCACCGTGTGGGTAGAGGGGCAGTTGGCCCAGATCACCATGCGGCCAGACGCCAAGACCGTCTTCATGGTGCTGCGTGACCCGGCCGCCGACATGTCGCTGACGGTGACGTGCTCGCGCGACCTGGTGCTGGGCGCGCCGGTGAAATTGACCGAAGGCACCCAGGTAGTCGTCTGCGGCAAGCCCTCCTTCTACACCGGGCGTGGCACATTTTCTTTGCGGCTCAGCGAGATTCGCGCTGTCGGTGTGGGCGAGCTGCTGGCCCGCATCGACCGGCTGCGCCGGCTGCTGGACGCCGAAGGCCTCTTCGATCCGCGGCTCAAGCGATCAATCCCGTTCCTGCCCAACATGATCGGACTGATCACCGGTCGCGCGAGCGCCGCTGAGCGGGACGTGATGTCGGTAGCCGCCGCACGCTGGCCCGCGGCGCGCTTCGCCGTTCGAAACACCGCCGTGCAGGGCCCCAACGCCGTGGCGCAGATCATCGCAGCGCTGGCCGAACTCGACCAGAACACGGAAGTGGACGTGATTGTGGTGGCCCGCGGCGGCGGCAGTGTGGAGGACCTACTGCCGTTTTCCGACGAGACGCTATGCCGCGCGATCGCAGCCTGCCGCACTCCGGTGATCAGCGCGGTCGGTCACGAACCCGACAACCCGCTGTGTGACCTGGTGGCCGACCTGCGCGCCGCCACCCCGACCGACGCCGCCAAGAAAGTGGTCCCGGACACCGCCGCCGAGCAGCTACTCGTCGATGAGCTGCGCCGGCGCAGTGCCCAGGCGCTACGCAACTGGGTGTCGCGCGAGCAGCGCGCATTGGCTCAGTTGCGCAGCCGCCCGGTGTTGGCCGCGCCGCTGACGGCGCTGACGGCACGCGCCGACGAGATACAGCGCGCCCGTTCGGCGATTCGTCGCGATATCACCCGGTTGATCACCGCCGAAACCGATCGCGTCGGTCACCTGGGAGCGCGGCTGGCCACCCTGGGTCCGGCGGCCACGCTGGCCCGCGGCTATGCCGTTGTGCAAGCGGTCGTGCAAGCCTTCGAACAAGCCTTCGAACAAGCCGCCGTACCGATGCGGGTGTTGCGGTCGGTCGACGACGCCCCCGCCGGTACCAGGCTGCGGGTGCGGGTTGCCGACGGCGCGGTGTCGGCGGTCAGTGAAGGACGTGCCTATGGCTCGTAAGGACGACGGCGGCCAAGAAACGCAGCCTATTGGCCAGCTTGGCTACGAAGCTTGCCGCGACGAGCTGATCGAAGTCGTGCGCCTTCTCGAGCAGGGTGGGCTAGATCTGGATGCGTCGCTGAAACTCTGGGAAAGAGGCGAACAATTGGCCAAAAGGTGCGAAGAGCACTTGGCCGGCGCCCGGCAACGAGTAACGGATGCCCTCGCCGCCGGCCAGGCTGAGGAAAAATGACCCCAACCGAATTTCGGTTCGAAATTTCCTATCCAAACTTCGAACACCTTTAGTTATGCTTCGCCGCATGGGTGATGCATCGCTGACAACTGAACTCGGCAACGTCCTGGTCTCCGGCGGCTCAGGCTTCGTCGGCGCCAATTTGGTGACCACACTGCTCGACCGCGGACATAAAGTCCGTTCCTTCGACCGCGCGCCGTCGCCGTTACCTCAGCATCCGAAACTGGAGGTGCTGCAGGGTGACATCACCGACGAGGCCGTCTGCGTCAGCAGCGGTGGACGGCATCGACACGATAATCCACACTGCGGCGATCATCGAGCTGATGGGCGGGTCGTCGGTGACCGAGGAATACCGCAATCGCAGTTACTCGGTCAACGTCGGCGGTACCAAGAACATGGTCGAGTCGGGTCGAAAGGCGGGCGTGAAACGGTTCGTCTATACCGCATCCAACAGCGTGGTGATGGGCGGGAAGGCCATCTCGGGCGGCGACGAGACACTGCCGTACACCGATCGGTTCGCCGACCTCTACACCGAAACCAAGGTCGTCGCAGAGAAGTACGTGCTGTCCGAGAACGGTGTCGACGGCTTGCTGACGTGTTCCATCCGGCCCAGCGGCATCTGGGGCCGCGGCGACCAGACAATGTTCCGCAAGCTGTTCGAATCCGTGGTGGCCGGCCACGTCAAGGTTCTCGTCGGCGGCAAGAACGCCAAACTCGACAACTCCTACGTGCACAACCTGATTCACGGCTTCATCCTGGCCGGCGAGCACCTGGTTGAGGGCGGGACCGCGCCCGGGCAGGCCTACTTCATCAACGACGGTGAGCCGATCAACATGTTCGAGTTCGCGCGACCGGTCGTCACGGCATGTGGTGAACCCTGGCCGAAGTTCCGGGTGTCGGGCCGGCTGGTACGCGATGCGATGTTGGCGTGGCAGTGGCTGCACTTCAAGTTCGGACTGCCCAAGCCCATGCTGGAACCCCTTGCGGTGGAACGGCTTTACCTGGACAACTACTTCTCCATCGCCAAGGCGCAGCGGGATCTGGGCTACCGTCCGCTGTTCACCACCGAGCAGGCGATGGAGGAATGCCTGCCGTACTACAAAGATCTGTTCGAGCAGGTCAAGGCGGCGTCCAAGCAGCACCTGGCATCCGTCGTCACCGCGCCACCGCCGGAGTAGCGCAACGCCGTTGAGCGGCTTTGAGCCGTTCAAAGACTAGGTATGAACACCGAATTCACGCTCACGCAGAAGCGCGCCCTCGCGATCTTCACGATCGTCGCGCTGCTATTCGGTGCCTACTTCCTGCGCGACTTCTTCGTCCTCATCGTGGTGGCCGCGGTCGGGGCGTATCTGTTCACGCCGCTGTTCATGTGGTTCAACAAGCGGTTGGGCACCGGCTTGTCGGCCGGGCTCACGCTGGTGTCGGCACTGGCCATGGTTATCGTGCCAGTGGCACTCCTGGTGCTACTGGCAATCGCCCAGATTGCCCGGATGGTCGACCACGTCGCCGAGTGGGTCAGGTCGACCAATCTGAGCGAGCTCGGCGACCGGGCCCTGCACCTCGTCAACGACCTACTGGCCCGAATCCCGTTCGTGCACACCACGGTAACGTCGGAGATGCTCCGCAAAACGCTGGTCTCGGCGGCGCAGACGGTCGGCAAATGGCTGCTGCAGTTCCTGCAGAACGCGGCCGGAAGCATCCCCGCCGCCGTCACGGGTGCCATCATCTTTCTCTACGTGTTTGTCGCGCTGCTGGTGAACCGCGACAAACTCCGCACGCTGATCGGCCAGCTCAACCCACTGGGCGATGAAGTCACGGATCTGTACCTGCGCAAGATGGGTTCGATGGTGCGCGGCACGGTCAGCGGGCAGTTCGTCATCGCGCTGTGTCAGGGTGTCGCCGGCGCCGCGTCGATCTACGTCGCCGGGTTTCACCACGGCTTCTTTATGTTCGCAATTCTGCTGACTGCATTGTCGATCATTCCGCTGGGCGGCGGGATCGTGACAATTCCGTTCGGCATCGGGATGATCTTCTACGGCAATATCGTTGGCGGCGCGTTCGTGGTGCTGTGGCATCTCCTGGTGGTCACCAATATCGACAACTTTTTGCGCCCGATCCTCGTTCCGCGCGACGCTCGGTTGAATTCTGCGTTGATGTTGCTTTCGGTGTTCGCCGGTATCGAGATGTTCGGCCCGTGGGGCATTGTGATCGGTCCGGTGGTGATGATCCTTATCGTCACGACGATCGACGTCTACCTCGCGGTATACAAAGGCGTCGAACTGGACGAGCCCCAGGAGCCCCAGAAGCCTCAAGTGCAACCAGCCCGCCGCAAATGGCTGCCCCGCAAGAAGGCGCAACGCGGTGAGCCGGTCGCTTCAGACGCTAACGGAAGCTGACCACCTCGGTACCCCAGGCGGCCCGGATGTGCGCGTCGAGATCGTGCGCGATGGCGTCGCGCTTTCCGATGATCAGACAGGCGCGATCGGCTTGCTGGTAGGGCGTCCATTCGGGCTCGCCGTCCGGGCCCTGCGGCTTGCCCTGCGAAGCGAAGTTGATCCACCGGGTCCGCATTCTGTGGGAGATCGTCTTGGCGGTTTTGGCGCCGCCGAGTTTCAATGACGGGTCCTTGGGCCCCCCGAGATTGCCCCAAACATAAGGCAATTCGGTGGCATGCGCGGCCCGGATCAGAAACAGCTTCAGCAATGGAGTCGAGTAGTCGAAGCAATACAGGTACACCGGCGCCACTGCGCTGTGCCCCTCGGCCACCCACACCGACGGCATCCGGAATCCGGCATCGGTTGCAATGCTCATCCCCCGCGCCTTGGGCCGCCTGCGCGGGTAGGCCGAGCCGAGCTGTTCGTCGGTGGGCAATTGCAGGTCGGGCTGTTCGGCGGCAATCTGGGTGAACATCGAAGTGATGGCGCTCGGAGTGATCGGCATCAGCGGCGACCTCATCAACCGAAAGAGCGCCGCCTCATGCCTATTGGTCCCGATGATCAACGGCACCGGATGTGAGCGGCCCTCCTGCGCAACCTTGACCGGGTAGTCGCTCAGCAGCTCGCCGTCGACAATCGGGACGAACGCCAGCCTGCCAGGGTTACGCAGCGGCACTTCGTTGAACACCTCGCTCGCCGCGGCCACGAGCGCCGCGGCCGGCACTTCGCGCAACCGCCCCACATCGGAGTCGGTGCTTCCAAAGATTCCCAGCTTTTCGCGGACGGCTACGGCGACGCGCTCAGCGCTGGCACGGTCGTAAATCGATGTGGCCGGCGAGCTTTGGGCGATTGCCCCGGCGAACAGACCCGCGGCCGCCGGGACGGCCAGCAGCGTCGTGACAATCCCCGCCCCGGCGGATTCACCGAACAGCGTGACCCGCTCCGGATCGCCGCCGAACGCCGAGATGTTGTCGCGCACCCAGCCCAACGCCGCCAGCACGTCACGCAGCCCGATATTCGAGTCGAAGCGATGCCGTGGCGTGTTGAACGACGACAAATCGAGAAAGCCGAACGCGCCGATCCGATGGTTGATCGTCACGACGACGACCCCGTCACCGGGGCCGTCGGCGGCCAACGCGCGACCGTCGTACAGCGGCTGGCTGCCGGATCCCAGGGTGTAGACACCGCCGTGCAGCCACACCAGCACCGGCTTTCGATCACCGGGCTGGGTGTCAGACGATGTCCAGACGTTCAGGCTCAGGCAGTCTTCGCCCTGCGGCGCCCCCAGGTCGAGGGGGACGTTGGGAATGGACGGCTGCGGACAGGCCGGCCCGAAGGAGGTGGCGTCGGCCACGTCGGTCCACCGCTCGGGCGGCTCCGGCGCCCGAAAGCGCAGGTCACCGACGGGCGGCGCGGCGTACCTGATGCCTCTCCACACCCTGACCCGGCCCTCCAGGGCGCCCCGGACCGGGCCGTAGCTCGTTTCGGCCACCGGGTTGTCGATTGCCGCCATATATCTTGCGTCCCCTCTTCGCTGCTCGATCCAGGGTAACGACCAGCGGCGCCGGCGACCTCAGCGGCAACTCACGCCCGCGCGGATCTCGACGTAACCTACCCGTGCGCGTTCGTCGTCGCCCGGCTCACAACCAACGCACGCACAAACCCGGAGAAACAAATACGGCACTCATGGGCAAGATACAATCCGGGACACCCGTCGAGGCAGGGCGCAAACCAGGGCTCGTCGAAGACGTGCATCCCGCAGGGCTGAGAAGGGCTGGCTCATGGATGAGGTGGCGTTCGGTCGGTACCGGCTTGTCGCGCTCATCGGCGAGGGCGGGATGGGCAAGGTGTACAAAGCCCACGACACCGCGATGGACCGCGATGTGGCGATCAAGGTGCTCCCGGCCGAGTTGGTCAGCGAACCGGGGTATGAGCAACGGTTTCGCCGCGAGGCCCGCATCGCGGGCCGGTTGACCGAGCCGCACGTCATTCCCGTTCACGAGGCCGGCGAAATCGACGGCCGCCTGTATTTGACGATGCCGATCGTCGACGGCACCGACCTGCACACCGTCCTGCAACGTGAGGGGCCGCTGACCCCGCAGCGGGCCGTGGCCGTGATAGGGCAACTGGCCGCCGCGCTGGACGCCGCGCACGCCGCCGGACTGGTGCACCGCGACGTCAAACCCTCCAACGCGTTACTGACCGGCGACGACTTCGTGTATCTGATCGATTTCGGCATCGCCCATGACGCCGCGGCCACCAAGCTGACTCAGACCGGCTCCGTGCTGGGCACCCTGGCCTACATGTCCCCCGAGCGCTTGAATTCCGGGACCGCCGATGCCCGCTCGGATGTCTACGCCCTGGCCTGCGTGCTCTACGAATGCCTCACCGGCGCTCAACCCTTCCCCGGGGACAGCTTGGAACAACAACTCGTCGGACACCTGACCCTGGACCCACCCAAACCCAGCCACCGAGACGCCGCCATCCCGCAGGGGTTTGACGAGGTGATCGCCACCGGCATGGCCAAAGACCCTGACCGGCGCTATCACAGCGCCAGGGAGCTGACCGCCGCCGCGCGCCAGGCGCTCACCTTATCGTCGACCTCGGCCCCCGGCGCCGACATCACGAAACCGTCCAGGCAGAAGCCCACCGAGCCTGTCCCGCCGCCACCACCCCCAGCCGCGGACCCCGTGCCGAGACAACTCACCGACACCCCGCCGCCGGCGGGCCGGTCGAACCGCAAATGGTTGATCGCGGCGGCGGTGGTCGTGCTCATCGCAGCCGTCGGAGCCGGTGTGGTGCTGCGCAACGTGCTGTCCTCGACGCCGACCACCGAGTTGGTGCTGACCGCGGCCACCGACCCGGGGGCAAACCCGTTCATGCCCCCCGCGGCCACGCCGCCGCCGACCAACACCCAGCCCCCGCCCACCCTGCAGCCCCACGGCAACGGGCCCGTGGTCACCCAGTCGCTGCCCGGTGACCGCGACGGCCTCTACGGCGGCACCATGAACAACGCCGAATGCGACCGCGACAAGATGATCGACTTCCTGAGCAGCCATCCCGCCCAAGCCGGCGCGTTCGTCGAAGCCCTCAACACCGATCCCGCCCTGTACTGGAGCGGCGGGCACCCCCTCACCGCCGCCGACATCCCCACCTACCTGCGCGAACTGACCCCCACCGTGCTACGGCTAGACACCCGCGTCACCAACCACGGATTCGACGGAACCCACCCCACCACCCTGCAATCGGTCTTCCAACCCGGTACCGCCGTGTTCGTCGACGCCCACGGCCTCCCCCGCGCCCGCTGCTACTGCGGCAACCCGCTGACCGCCCCGGCCGCACTGACCGGCGAACCCAAACCGGTCGGCGCACCCTGGGCCGGCTACAACCCCGACGCCCTGGCCGCGGCCCAACCCAGCAAAGCGGCCATCACCACCTTCGTCCTCATCGACGTCGTCACCGGGCAACCCTTCAACCGGCCCGCGGGAACCACGGGCGCCAGCGACACTCCGCACAGCGGACCCGTCCCGCCACCCGGGCCCGCATCCACCATGCCCACCACCGGACAAGGGAGCAAACTGGATCTTGACGGCAACTACCTGGTGCATACTGTCTCCCTAATCTGCGCCGGGCACGATATGACGCAGTATCAGCATGACTTCACCGCCCCTCTCGTCACCCATCAAGGCAACGCGCTAACCGTCTGGGGCGCTACCGGCCCGGTGCCGGGCGCCGACGGATCGTTCTCGGGCACCGCTCCCTGGGGCCCGCTTCGGGGTGTCTTCGCCACCGAAGGCGGCCGCACCGCCATCCGCGACGGCGAATTAACGATGGCAGGCGTGGGCGGCTATAGTTGCGTTCGAAAGTTCACGGCCGTTAAACAGTGAACGACAACGCGAATCGCCCATCTGCACTCTTGGAATTGACTTGGCAAGATTCCCGAGTTGTGACAGATCATCGGCCCCCCTGCTAGCGACACCCTCAACGGCGCGGCGGTGATCATCGATATGCCCGAGAACGCCTCCACCAAGTCCTTTCGCCGAGCTGACGGTCGGGAGACCCCGAGGCTGGCCGGGTCGGTCGGGACCCGTCCGGCTTGGGCGATTGTGCGATCGAGGTTGCGGCGCGATCACTGGCTGTGACGCGGCGTCGGCCAAGACGAACGCGGGGACCCGGGTCAATCCCACGGATTGATGAGCCCTACGGTCGTACCTTCGAAATGTCGAGCGTTCCGGGTGGCGAGTTTGGCCCGTCGGGCGGTGGCAATCCCGGCGATCTGCACGTCGCGGATTTCCACCGGTTGGCCAACTCGCTGGCGTGCCGCCGCGATGGTTCCGGCGGCCCAGGCCGCCGCCTGGTCGAAAGGCTGAATACGCGCCTCGAGGTCCTCGGTGAGAAGTTGTGAAAACACCTGTTCCAGGCGCTTGCGACGGCGCCCGCGTTCCAATAACTCTATGCCGGTACGGATTTCAAACACGGTGATGGAGGTTGTCCATATTGACTCGGCCGGTTGCTCGTCGAGCCACCTCACGACAACGGGATCGGGCCTGTGCTGCATCAGCGCGGACAGCACGTTGGTGTCCAGCAGAATCATGACTCGAACTGCGCGGGCTGGACCGGCTGTCCCCGCAGCTCGGCCACCTCCTGCTTCAGGCCGACACCGCTAAAGCGCGCCGCGATGCGTGATCCCAGCTTCGCCGGTGGCTCGTCCACTTCGCGAACCGCGTTACGCAGGATTTCGCGGACCTCCTCCTCGGTGCTACGTCCGTGCTGGCGAGCCAGCCGTCGCAGTTTGCTCTTGGTGTCGTCATCAATCTGCCGGATAAGGATCTGCGCCACGTCGAAATGATATCAAGATATCGCGCATGGCCGACGGCCGGAGATTTGTTGTGTACGCGACGGACCGGGAAGGACGAGCGCCAGAAGTTCCCGCCCGAACTTGGCTCTATCGCAGGTGAGCTGCTCTAGGTAGGAGCACGGCAAAGGTCGGCCGGTCCGGGATCGTTTGACTGGCCGGTCCGCCCTCAGGTCAGGCGCGTAGTGAGAAACTCGACCACCCGCTTGCGGGCCTCGTAGGCGAGCTGGCCGTCGACTTCACGGACCTCGTCGGTCAGCACCGAGTGCGCCATCTTGCCGAAGCCGCCGGCGTTACCGGGGCTGGAGTCGATCTCGATCACCTCGAACGCGTCACCGAGGCGCTCCTTGAGGAACTTGAACCGGTCACCCGGCGCCATTTTGTCCTCACTGAACCGCAAGCCCATGGCGCACAGTCCCTCATTGGCACAGCGATCGGCAACCGTCTTCAGCTCCGATTCGCTCAGCCCGGGGTCTCGACGATGCGTCGCGGTCAGCGGAAACGGGACGGATGGCTGACTGAGCACCGGGGCCAGCACGCTGTCGTCGACCGCGGCGGCCAGCGCGAAGCCGCCGGTGAAGCACTGCCCGATCACCCCCACGCCCTTCCCCGGTGTCGAGGCGTTGAGGTCACGGGCCAAGCGCGCGCAGGAACAACGACACCGGCCGCTCCTTGTTGGTGGCAAGTGCCGCGAATTCCTTTGCCACACAAGCCCGTGTGATGGTCGCGAGGGTGTAGCCGACCGTCTTCGCCTTGCCCGGCTGCCCGAACAGCGACGGCATGGCGACGGTGAACCCGTTGTCCACCAAGTGATTTCCCAGGCCCAGCACACCCGGATGGATCCCGGGTATCTCGGGGATCAGCACCACTCCCGGTCCGTGCCTTTGCGGTAGACGTCATGCGTGTAGCCGGCACCGGTGAACGGTGCCACCGACCATCCGGACAGGTCTGCTTCGGGTGCGGTCACGCGAGTGCCCTTCTTCAACGAGCCGGCTGTCGGGCTGGTAAAGGCGGCTGCGATTGCGTCGCCGCCGCCAGCGTACGGAACTCCTCGGGACTGCCGGCACCGGTGATGGCGATCTGGGTGCGGCCGGCCGGGCTGGTGAGCGTGGTGGTCCAGATCGGCTCGCCGTCCGATCCGCTTTGTCCGGCCGCTTGGTAGACGACCCAGCTGGTACCGGCGACGTCCACCGCACCGCTCGGGAACACGGCCGAGTGGATCGACGCGACCAGATTTTGCTCGTCGGCATTGCTCTGGGTCAGGCTCAGATACATGCCGGTGGGGCTGATGTATCCGACGGTCGACTTGGCCGCGTTGAGCCGCTGACCGGTCGACGGGTCGGTGCGCCCGTTCTCGATACCGGCGCGACCACCGGAGTTGGGCCGCCAGCCCGCCGGCAGCACAGGCAGCCGGATCGGGAAGCCCAGCGTCGTGGCGTCTGCGTGCAAGGCCGCAACAACGTCGTAGGCCGGGATCGCTCCCTCATGATTCCGGCCCGGCTGAAACGAACACATTCCGACCAGGCCCGCCAGCAGGATGCACCCGATCACCAGCGGCGCCAGCGACCAGAACATGTCGCGGCCGTCCTGCAGGAGGCGCGGTTTGGGTGGCCTCGCAACGGGCCCGACCACCGGAGTCGGCTCGCCGGCGACCCCGGGATCCGGAGCGTTCGGGGTCGGGTCCACGGTCACCCCTCGAGTATCCCAGCCTGCGATCACCTGCTTGTGAGCCGGTCACAGCCCAGCTCCAGCCGGGCGATGTGCTTCTGGGACAATCAGCAACCATGAATGCTGAGGGCGACCGCTCGTTTGGACCCGGTTCGTCGCCGACCGCTGTTGCGGGCCGTGAACCGCGGCCACGCGGCGAGGCCCCAGACCGCAACCTGGCCTTGGAGCTGGTACGGGTCACCGAGGCCGGCGCCATGGCCGCCGGCCGCTGGGTGGGTCGCGGCGACAAGGAAGGCGGCGACGGCGCCGCGGTCGACGCGATACGCGAACTGGTGAATTCGGTCTCCATGCGCGGCATCGTGGTCATCGGCGAGGGCGAGAAAGACGAAGCGCCGATGCTGTTCAACGGGGAAGAAGTCGGCAACGGCGACGGCCCGGACTGCGACTTCGCCGTCGACCCCGTCGACGGCACCACGCTGATGAGCAAGGGCATGCCCAACGCCATCTCGGTGCTGGCGGTGGCCGACCGCGGCGCGATGTTCGACCCGTCGGCGGTGTTCTACATGAACAAGATCGCCGTCGGGCCCGACGCAGCGCACGTGCTGGACATCACCGTGCCGATCGCCGACAACATCAGGTCGGTCGCCAAGGTCAAGGAATTGTCGGTGCGCGACATGACGGTGTGCATCCTGGACCGGCCCCGGCACGCGCGGCTGATCGAAGACGTCCGCGCCACCGGGGCCCGGATCCGGCTGATCACCGACGGCGACGTCGCCGGCGCGATCTCCGCCTGCCGGCCCGAGTCCGGCACCGACATGCTGGCCGGTATCGGCGGGACCCCGGAGGGGATCATCGCCGCGGCGGCCATCCGTTGCATGGGCGGCGCGATCCAGGCGCAGCTGGCCCCCAAAGATGACGCCGAACGCCGCAAGGCGCTCGACGCCGGCTACGACCTCGACCAGGTGCTGACCACCGAGGATCTGGTGTCCGGCGAGAACGTCTTCTTCTGCGCCACCGGGGTCACCGACGGCGACCTGCTCAAGGGCGTCCGCTACTACCCCGGCGGCTGCACCACCCAGTCGATCGTCATGCGTTCGAAGTCGGGCACCGTCCGGATGATCGAGGCCTACCATCGGCTCTCGAAGCTCAACGAATATTCCGCCATCGACTTCACCGGCGACAGTAGCGCCGCCTATCCCCTGCCCTGAACCAACACCTCACCGAACCCCGACGAGCCCCTACGAACAGGACCCATTGATGGCCGACAGCGCCGAATACCGCATCGAGCACGACACCATGGGCGAGGTCCGGGTACCGGCAAAAGCGTTGTGGCGCGCCCAAACCCAGCGCGCGGTGGAGAACTTCCCGATCTCTGGGCGGGGACTGGAACGCACCCAGATCCGCGCGTTGGGCCTGCTGAAAGGCGCTTGCGCGAGAGTCAATAAAGAACTCGGGTTGCTGGCACCGAAGAAGGCGGACGCGATCATCGCCGCGGCGGGTGAGATCGCCGACGGCCTGCACGACGACCAGTTCCCGATCGACGTCTTCCAAACCGGCTCGGGCACCAGCTCGAACATGAACACCAACGAGGTGATCGCCAGCATCGCGGCCGCCAACGGCGTCACGGTGCACCCCAACGACGACGTCAACATGTCGCAGTCGTCCAACGACACCTTCCCGACCGCCACCCACATCGCGGCCACTGAGGCCGCGGTGCGCCATCTCATTCCGGCGCTCGAGGTGCTGCACGAGGCGTTGGCGGCCAAGGCCCGTGAGTGGCGCACCGTGGTCAAGTCGGGCCGCACCCACCTGATGGACGCGGTTCCGGTGACGCTCGGTCAGGAATTCAGCGGATACGCCCGCCAGATCGAAGCCGGCATCGAAAGAGTGCGCGCATGCCTGCCCCGGCTGGGTGAACTGGCCATCGGCGGCACCGCGGTGGGCACCGGCCTCAACGCTCCCGAGGGCTTCGGCGCCGAGGTGGTCGAGACGCTGGTCACCGAGACGGGTCTGACCGAATTGCGCACGGCAGCAAATGCTTTCGAGGCACAGGCAGCTCGCGACGGATTGGTGGAGGCGTCGGGCGCGCTGCGCACGATCGCGGTGTCATTGACCAAGATCGCCAACGACATCCGCTGGATGGGGTCCGGGCCGCTGACCGGGCTGGCCGAGATCCAGCTTCCGGACTTGCAGCCGGGCAGCTCGATCATGCCGGGTAAGGTGAATCCGGTTCTGCCGGAAGCGGTTACGCAGGTCGCCGCACAGGTGATCGGCAACGACGCCGCCGTGGCCTGGGGCGGCGCCAACGGTGCTTTCGAGCTCAATGTCTACATCCCGATGATGGCCCGCAACGTCCTGGAATCGTTCAAGCTGCTGACCAACGTGTCAAAGCTGTTCGCGGAGCGGTGCGTTAGCGGTCTGTCCGCCCACGTCGAGCATCTGCGTGAGCTGGCCGAGTCGTCGCCGTCGATCGTGACACCGTTGAACTCGGCCATCGGCTACGAGGAGGCCGCCGCGGTGGCCAAACAGGCGCTCAAGGAGCGCAAGACCATCCGCCAGACCGTTATCGACCGCGGCCTGATCGGCGACAAGCTGTCCCTGGAGGAACTGGATCGCCGCCTCGACGTGCTGGCGATGGCTAAAGTGGCGCCAGAATAGGCCTGAACAGGCAGAAAAGCGCGACGTGAGCGTCGCGCACATAATTGCGGTGACGCGGTTGCGTGGCTACCTCAACAGAGGCGGTCAACGAGAGTAAGGGTGGTTGAGTAATGACGGCTCCTCCGGGCGGCCCCTACGGTCCGGGTCCCTACGGAACGAATCCGTATGGACAAGACCCATCTTGGGGCGGCCAGCCGCAGGGCGGCCAGCAGCCGCAGGGCGGCCAGCAGCCGCAAGGCGGCGCGTACCCGTACGCGCCGGGTGGCCAGTACCCGCAGCAGGGCGGCCAGTACCCGCAGCAGGGCGGCGCGTACCCGTACGCGCCGGGTGGCCAGTACCCGCAGGGCGATCCGTATGCCTACCCTCAGGGCGGTATGGATCCGTCCGCCGCAGGGGGGTACCCACCCCAGCAGTACCCCCAAGGCGGCCAGCAGGTTCCCCCGGGCTGGCAGCCCGGGGGCTATCCGCCCGGACCACCGCCAAGTGGTCGCAGCTCGAAGACGCCATGGTTGATCGTCGCCGGCATAGCGGTCTTGGGCATCATCGCACTGGTGGTGATCCTGGTGGTGGCCAAGAGCAACGACAACAAGTCGAGCACGGCCTCCTCCAACACGAGCGCCGCCACGTCGCAGCCCGACACCTCCCAGCAGACCGCGACCGACTGCACCGGCAATGTGTCCGGCGGCGACAAGCCCTCCGACAACCTGATCAGCGCCGGCCAGCTGTCGTTCCCGGCCAGCGCGGCACCGGGCTGGGCGGCTTTCACCGACGACCAGTCCCCGAATCTCATCAGCGCCGTCGGCGTCGGCCAAGAGGTGCCCGGCGCCAACCAATGGATGATGCAGGCCGAGGTCGCCATCACCAACTTCGTCACCAGCATGGACGTCGCCGGGCAAGCATCGAAATTGATGCAATGCGTGGCCGCCGGCCCCGGCTACGCAAACGCGCAGCCCACCCTGGGTGCGATGAAGAAATCGTCCCCCAAGGTCGACGGGGTCAACGCCGCCCGGGTGGACGCCGATGTCACCATCGGCGACACCTCACGCAACGTGAAGGGTGACTCCGTGATCATCATCGCGGTCGCGACCAAGCCGGTGACCATTTTCATGAGCGCGACACCCATCGGCGACGCGGCTTCGGCGGGCGTCATCAACGGGGTCATCGCGGCGCTGAAGGTCGCGAAGAACTGACGCGTTCCCAGCTGGCCTACCCAACGCCTGCCGTACCCACTGCCTAAGTACGCCGCCGGCTCGCGTCCGTCGGTCTAGCACGGCATTAACGCCGTTTGAGCACTCCGCCCGGTGGGTGTTCGTCAACGTCGTTGAGGATCAGCTCGCGCACGGCGGTACGCGGTCCGTACGGTCGCAGCATGGTGCTGGCCGGCCGTGGACGCACGTGCTGCGGCCACCAGAACCAGCGCCCGAGCAAGGTGGCCAGCGACGGTGTCATGAACGACCGCACGATCAAGGTGTCGAACAACAGACCCAGCGCGATCGTCGTACCCACCTGGGCCATCACCCGCAACGGGCTGAACATGAACGTGGCCATGGTGGCGGCGAACACCAGACCGGCGGCGGTCACTACCGAGCCCGAACCGGCCATCGCGCGGATCGTCCCCGTCTTGAGCCCGGCGTGGATTTCCTCCTTGAATCGCGATATCAGCAGCAGGTTGTAGTCCGAGCCGACCGCCAGCAGCAGGATGATCGCCATCGCCAGCACCATCCAGTGCAACTTGATGCCCAGGATGTACTGCCATAGGAGCACGGAGAGTCCGAACGAGGCGCCCAGCGACAGCAACACCGTACCGACGATCACGAAGGCCGCCACGACGCTTCGGGTGATCACCAGCATGATGATGAAAATCAGTGTGGCCGCAGAAATTCCGGCGATCATCAGGTCGATGTCGGAGCCGTCGTGCATGTCCTTGTACGTCGCGGCGGTACCGCCGAGGTAGACGTTGGCGCCCTCCCAGGGCGTGCCCTTGATCGCCTCGTGCACGGCCTGCTTGATCGGTTCGATGTGGCTGATGCCTTCAGGAGTCGCCGGGTCGCCTTCATGCGAGATGATCAACCGGACAGCGTGCCCGTCCGGCGATATGAACTGCTTGAGACCCCGCGCGAAATCCGGGCTCTTGAAAGCCTCCGGCGGAAGGTAGAACGTGTCGTCGTTCTTCGCTCTATCGAACGCATCCCCCTGGGCGGTGGCGTTGTCGGCCTGCGCTCTCGCCTGGTCGTTGAGACCCATAGTGGTCGCATAGTTCGACATGATGGTGTCGAGGTTGCGCTGCTGGCTCTCGATCTGCGGGGGTATCAACGCCACGAGCTTGGGCTGAATCTGGTCCAGCTTGTCCAGATTCGAGCTGAGGTTCGTGATGTTCTCAGCCACCTGGTCGATTCCGTCGAGCGCGTTGAAGATCGACCGTAGCGTCCAGCAAATCGGAATGTCGTAGCAGTGTTTCTCCCAGTAGAAGTAGCTACGAATCGGCCGGAAGAAGTCGTCGAAGTTTGCGATGTCGTCGCGCAACTGCGCGGTGATCTTCACGGTTTCTTTGGTGAGCTTGGTGGTTTCGTGCGTCGTGTTGCTGAGGTCCTGGGTGACCTGCATCTGCTCATGCAGCGTTGCCATCGTCTTCCGCAGCTCGGCCGCCTGGTTCAGCAGGTTGTTTGCCTGAGTTTCCTGATAGTGCTGGGTCTGGAGTCGCCCTGCGGCTTGTGCACCCATCTGAAAACCGAGGGTGCTGTGGTCGAGCGGCGTGCCCAACGGCCGGGTGATGGTCTGCACCCTGCCGATACCGGGGATGTGGAAGACCGCCTTGGCGACCTTGTCCAGGACGAGGAAGTCGGCCGGGTTACGCAGGTCGTGATCGGTCTCGATCATCAGCAGCTCAGGATTGAGCCGAGCCTGATTGAAGTGCCGGTCGGCAGCCGCATAACCGATATTGGCCGGGGTGTCGGGCGGCAGGAAGTGGCGGGTGTCGTAGTCCGTCTTGTAGCCGGGCAGAGCGAGCAGACCGACTAGTGCGACGGCGATGGTCACCGCGAGAACCGGCGCGGGCCAGCGGACGATGGCGGTGCCGATGCGTCGCCAGCCCCGGGTCTGCAGCTTTCGCTTCGGGTCCATCAGCTTGAAGAACGATGCCACGGTCAGGACCGCCGGTGCCTAGAGTCAAGGCCGCGAGGACCGCGACCAGCATGCCGACGGCGCAGGGCACACCGAGTGACTCGAAATACGGCAACCGGCAGAAGCTCAGGCAGTACATCGCGCCGGCGATGGTCAGCCCCGACCCCAGCACGACATGGGCCGTGCTGTGGAACATCGTGTAGAACGCGTCTTCACGCGTCTCGCCCAGACCGCGGGCCTCGTGATATCGGCCGACCACAAAGATCGCGTAGTCCGTTCCGGCGGCGATCGCCATCAGCACGAGCATGTTATTGGCGAACGTGGAGAGCCCCATGATGTCGTAGTTTCCGAGCGTCGCGACGACACCGCGGGCCGCGGCCAACTCGATGAAGACCATCGTCAGCATGATTAGAACGGTGCTTATCGAGCGGTAGACGAACAGCAGCATCACCACAATCACGAGGAGGGTGACCATAGTGACTTTCGCGACGCCTTTCTCACCCGCGTGGGACTGATCAGCAAACAGCGGGCCCGCCCCGGTGACATAGGCCTTGATTCCCGGCGGCGCGGGCACTGAGTTGACGATCTTGCGGACGGCATCAGTGGATTCGCCGGACAGGGCGCTGCCCATGTTGCCGGCGAGGTAGACCTGGACGTACGCGGCCTTTTGGTCGTGGCTCTGGGAACCCGCGGCGGTCAGGGGATCACTCCAGAAGTCCTGGATGTGCTGAACGTGTTTCTTGTCTTGCTCGAGTCGCTTGACGATCTCGTCGTAATAGCGGTGGGCCTCCGCCCCCAGCGGTTTGTCGCCCTCCAGCAGGATCATTGCCGAGCTGTCGGTATTGAACTCTTTGAACGTTGACCCGACGCGCATCATCGACTGGAACGACACCGCGTCCGTGGGACTCTGCGACACCGAGTGGTTCTTGGAGACGACCTCCAGCTGCGGCGCGATGGTGTTGGTGACGAAGACGATGCCCAGCCAGATCAGGACGATCGGCAGCGCAAGCCGATGGATCATCCGCGGCAGGAACGGCGGGATCAGCGGCTGATCAACGCGCCGCGCAGCCTCGGTGGTCTCGCTCATGCGGACTTGTCCAGGCAGTAGACGAAGGCATTGACGTTTTCGTTGGCGGGCGACTGATTAGCACCCTTGATCACCTCACCGCGCCCGTCGTGGTTGTCCACGACGAATTGGCAGGCAATCCAACTCCCGTCTCCTTGCGCTACCAGGTTTGCCGGGATGCCGGGCTTCGTTGACTTCAATACTGTGCTCCAGGGCAAGGGGACGTTGAGGGCCTGCTGCGGATGGGAGTTCTCGTCGAGGTAGTTGATGGTTGCCGTGCTGCCCGGTGACCCCCAGACCTCGAGCGTGATGGTCTTGGCGTTGAACTGGTCGATGACGTCACCGGATGAGCCACCACCGAACGAACCGCTGTGAACGCCGAAGACGCCGTGCAGTCGGTGGACGACAAATCCGGATAGCACGACGACGGCTAGAACGGTGAGGATGAGCCAGAACCGGGTGACGAGGCCCGACAGACGTCTGCGCTTGGCCGGCTGGCGGGTCGCTGTATTGCCCTCGCCGCCAGAAGAGTCCGGGGTCGTCAACGGGTCGATCCGTTGCTCAGTCCTCGTCATGGGCGCCTTCCTAACCAGTGACGAGAGACGCCCACCAGTTAGCCTATATGTCAACTTAGGCACTCTAACCTAACGCGTAACTAGGGGGAATCTCGACTTGGTGCATCAAGACCTTCGCCAACATGCGAGACGACGGCAGCGGCCTATCCCCCGAGAGTTCCGCGACGAGGTTGTTCGGGTTGCTCCCAACCGTGATGACGGTGTGGCGATAGAGCAGATGCACTGCACGGGTGCCGGTATACCCTCAGATGGGCGCACCGAATACAAGGGCCAGGTCGCATGGGCACGGTCGTGCCGAGGCTCGACAATGGGACTCACAATTGTTTGTCTCTCCAGATACCCCACCTGAGAAGGTTAAGTGACACACTCGGATGCCATGCCGGAATGGTTCATCGCCTTCCTATGGCATCGGCAGCAACGCAACCCCTCAGCACAGACGGTGACAGCCTATTGCCGCGACTTTGCCGCCATTGCGACGTTGGTAAGTGGTGGCGACTGGGCGCGGATGGCTGTCGTTGACATCACCACGCCATCAATGCAGGACGCGTTTGCGGTGTACGCCCGCCATCACGGGGACGCGTCGATTCGCCGATGCTGGTCGACGTGGAACTTATTATGCGACTTTCTCTGGATCAATAAGCAGTTAGCTGTGAATCCCATGCCCTCGATCGACCGACCGAAATTAACTACTCCGGTTCCTTGGTCTGCTGTTCGGCAATTTGGTGGTATAACCGCGCCAACATGACACGTTGCATCCCTAGGAGCGGGCGCGTCCTTCGTCGACATGGGTTGACTATCGCGCCTGCTCTCGCGTCGCGAGTCATTCAAATCCGAATACATTGCGGGAGCGGGACCCACGGGGGAAACGTGAGCTTGCGACACGAATGAGCTAGGACACGCTGATGTGGCTCCACCGCAACGGAAGTCCGTAGGAGGCGGCGCATGAGGAGGGGTCTCTGATGTTCACGCATTTGAGCGAACCCGGCACCGGCAGCCAAAGTGGTTCCGCGACCGCCGTCGGTCTCGCCGCGGCCACGGCGCAAGCCGCGCCGCCGCCGCTTCGAAGCGTTTAAGGCTGGACCACAAGGGCATTCACATCTATGAGCACAAACAACCCGGCAGCCTTCCCCGAAAGGCCTTCGCAATCTTCACCAACAGCTGCGAACCCGGCGGCCGCATCGCCGCAATCCCGCTACGCCGGCGGCCCACCAGCCACCGCGCCGCCGCCGAAGTCGGCGCTGAAGTTCACCCGCACCGCCGCGGCGTGGTGGGCGCTCGCTATCGGCTTACTTGTGTTGATTGTCTTGCTCGTCTTCATCGCCCAAAACATCGACTCGGTCGCCATCCACTTTCTGGGCTGGCAGTGGAGTTGGCCGATAGGTGTGTCGTTCTTGCTGGCGGCGGTCGGCGGGGCGCTGATCACGCTGGCCGCCGGCACGGCCAGGATAATGCAGCTACGCCGCGTAGCGATGCGGAGCTTAACTCGGCAACCGGTATAATAGCCAGTGCCTCAACACTTTTCAGGGCGCGGATTGTATCTGGCCGAACCCTGCTGGTGAATCCTTGGATACAAGGCGCACTTGTATCCCTGCAAGAATGCGACGGGTACTGCGACGCCCTCGCCGGGTGAACTATCAATGGCATGAACACTTCAGCAAAAACCAACCAGAACAACGACACCACGACACGCACCGCGCGCGCCATGCGCGGCGCTCTGCTCGCCACGGCACTCGCCGCGACGGCCGTCGGTCTCGCGACGGCGACGGCGTGCGCCGCACCAACGCTGCAATCGCTGGTACCCACACCGGCGAAGACTCAGCGCACCGACGGCCCTGACTCCATTCAGAGCAACGGCATCCATCTCCACTTCCTGGTCAACGGATCGACCGGCGACGTTCTGGGCGTGTACAAGAACGCGCTCGAAGGTCAGGGCTGGACGGTGACCGTCGTGAATTCAGGTGGCGGGTACGGAGGCGGCGGCGCCACCTACACCGCAACCCAGGGCGACAACTACGGCGTGTTCACCGGCGGAGGCTACGGTGGCATCACCGACGTCGATGCCTGCGCATGGCCGTCAAAGCCCTCGAACACCAACTGTGGAAGCGGCAACCGTCGCTAGCGGCCACACCATCGGTATTAACACCAAACGCAACAACCCGACGGGGCGGCACGCAAGTGCCGCCCCGTTCCTCGCGAGCAGGGATACGACGCTCGCACATGAGAATTCAAATAGGCGCGCTCAAACTGCCTCCGTCAAATTGGGATCGGTCGTTGGGAGGCCGGTGCTACGTTGCATCAATGGACCCGGCGAACCAGACATATACGGCGCTCTCCGGGGAAGGTGTGGGGGCGGCGCTCAAGGGAGTTTTCTTTCTTGCCCGGGGGCTCTACGAGCACCCAGTGGTAACCGTTGTAATCCTCCTGATCGTTGTCCTGATCGCCGTCGCGGCGCGCATTGTCCGAGGACGCGGGGCAGCTAAAGGCGAGTCAATTGACCCACCCGAGTCACCTTAGCGACGCGGCTTCGGCCGGCGTCGTCGATGGGGTCATCGCGACGCTGTAGGCCGAAAACTAACTGACCTGTCCCGCAACGTTTTTCATCGAATCGCGGGGCTACCAGCAAGCGACGCAATAGGTGGCTGTAGCGTGACGGCGGTGAATTCCTTCCGGATGTATTCCTCCGTCGCGCTCGCGGCCTGTGTCGCGGCAATCGTTCCGGTCCTCGTTGTACCTGGCACGGCAAGCGCGGCAGGCTCCTGCCCAACCACAGCACCGCAGAACGGTGGAACGCCTGACTGGACGCTGCCCGGCGCCACCGGCAGTGTCGCGGTCACCGGATCCACCGATACGACGGCTCCGCGGGTGAACGTGACGGGACCGTTCAGCGTGACCCAGACCCAGGTGCACACGCTGCACGCCGGAGATGGAGCGGTCGTCCCGGGCACCGCCACCGTTTCGGTCTGCTACATGGGCGTCAATGGACGTGACGGGTCGGTGTTCGACAGCAGCTACCAACGGGGCGCCCCGGTTGACTTCCCGCTCAACGGAGTCATACCTGGCTTTCAGAAGGCCATCACGGGGCAAAAGGTCGGGTCCACGGTCGCCGTCGCAGCGACGCCCGCCGACGGCTACCCCGACGGTCAGCCCAGCGCCGGCATCCGGCCGGGCGACACCCTCGTCTTCGCGATCAAGATCCTCAGCGCCACAGGCTAGTGCGGACTCGCCGGCGCCGAGATTTGGGTGGCTTCGGAACGGCCGCGCAGCACCGTGGAATAGCTTTCGGCCCAGTGCTGACCCTCGTCGTCGTCGGCCCGCTCGATGGCGGCGGCCGAGCACAGGATCCGCCGGTCTGAGGTCTTGGCCAGATCGGCCAGCCGCGCGGCTTCGTTGACCGCGTCACCGATCACCGTGTATTCGTAACGGTTTTCGGCGCCGATGTTGCCGGCGAAGACTCGGCCCGCCGAAACCCCGATGCCGAAGTCGACCACGGGCAGCCGGCGCAGCGCGTTGCCCAAAGTGCGGGCGGTGGCCAATGCCGCCGACGCCGGTTGGCTCATCCGAAGCGGCGCCCCGAAGATGGCCAGCGCGGCGTCGCCCTCGAATTTGTTGATAAACCCGTTGTGTCCGTCGACGGCGTCTACGACTATCCGGAAGAAGTCGTTGAGCACTTCGGCAACCTCTTGCGGCGGAAGACTTTCCGCCAACTTCGTCGAGCCGACCAGGTCGATGAAAAGGACCGCAGCCTCGACCACGTCGCCGGACAACGATGCACCCTCTTCGAGGGCGCGTTGGGCTACGTCGGCACCGACGTGACGCCCGAAAAGGTCTCGCAGCCGGTCACGTTCGGCGAGCCCGGTGACCATCCGATTGAATCCGGTTTGCAGACGGCCGATTTGAGAGCGTTCGTAAGCGCCGACGTAGGTTTCCATGTTGCCGTGTTCGACCTGAGCCATCGCGTCGACCACCTCGCTGACCGGATCGGCAATGGATCGCGATGTCAGGATCATGATCGGAAGTCCCAGGACGACCGAGGCCATCACCACCACCAGCACGGGCACATCCACCGATGCGGCTTTCGGGATGATCCAGCCGTTCGTGCGAAGGATCACCAGGGCCGCGATGATCACGACGGGAAGTGCGCTGCACAAAAACCACATCAGGACAAGTCGAGCGAACACACCCGGCGTCGCCAGGCGAGGCGGGGAACCGCGCGTAGCGGCAACCATGATGGGGCGCAGGGTGCGTTGTGCGAGCAGCAAGCCCGTCCCCGCGGCGGCTATCCCGCCCAGCACCACACCCAGCGCTATCGGCAGCAAAAGCGACAGCCCGCCATCGTGATTCACCAGCATCAGGACCGTCCCACAGACGGCCCAGGTTGCCAGCAGAATCGCCGACTGGCGACCGGGGAGTTTCATCGCGACGGCCTGTTGCCGCGCATCTGGCTGCTCACCGGTCACGTACCACCGCAGGGTGGGAGCCAGGTTCCACACGCCGCCCACCACAACCGTGATGATTCCGACCGTGACCAGCACCACGACCAGCGTTGTGTTGTTGCGTGCGAAATCGACGTTCAGCGCGTCCGAGGTGTAACTCCTCAGCGGGATCAAGATTGCGGCCGCGCCGGTGACGGCGAAGACATAAGCCAATGCGAGGTCGCTGGCGTATTGAATCGACAGCCTGCGGGCGTTCTTCGGGCGCTCTTCACCGGTCTCGACGTTGGTCTCGGCTGTGTTCTGCGATCGCAGCGCGCCCCATACCGGAAGCCAGCCCGCGTTGATCACCCCGTACAAGTAGCCCCGCGCGCTCCTAGGCACCGTTGTTCGGCCCGCCCGAGTTCTGGCCCGGAATGTCGCTAATCGGGAAGTTGGGCATCGGCTTGGGCGAGGGCGTGTTGGGCAACGTGGGGATGTCGCTGGGCGGGATCTCGTGCAGGGCGTTCACCGGCGGGCCGTTTTCCCGGCTGCCGTAGCTGCTGCCGGGTGCCCGCGGACCCAGCAGTTCGCTGACCGTCACCAGGTGGTAGCCGTTGGCCTTGAGCACCGGGATGAACTGGTACACCAGGTCCACGGTGCTCGAGTAGGTGTCATGGAACAGCACCACCGAGCCCGGCTTGATCTGGGTCATCAGCAGGTACCGGGTTGCCGCCGTGTTCGAGTCGTTCGCCCAATCGAAAGGAATGACATCCCAGAGGATTTCGGCTAAACCGAACTTTCCGGCGGCCTGCCGCACCACGGGGTCGGACAGTCCGCCGGCGGGACGATACAGCGTCGGGGTCCGGCCGGTCGCGGCGGTGATCGCGTCGTTGGCCCGGGAAAACTGACTGGCGATGTCCTCCACCGGGATGGTTGTCATGTTGGGGTGTTCCCAGGTGTGGTTGCCGATCTCCATGCCGGCGTCGGCGATGCGCTTGGCTCCGCCGGGGTTGGCGGCCGCCTTGTTGCCGATCAAGAAGAACGTGGCCTTGGCGTCGTTGTCCTTCAGGATCTGCAACAGCCGGTCGGTGTACGGCCCCGGCCCGTCGTCGAAGGTGAGCGCGACACACTTGACGACCGAACAATCCAGGTTGTCCGCGCGCGTCACGTGGCCGGTAAGACCGCCGATGACCAGCACTGCACCGGCCGCCACCACGCCGAACACGGTCCGCCAGTAGCGCCAGGCCTGGGTGTCAGGTCGTTTCGGCACGATGGAAGCCTACCGAAAGGCGCCCGCCAAAACGCACGGTCAGTGCGGGCCGGTGATCTCCTCGAGCATCTCGGTGACCAGCGCGGCAATCGGCGACCGCTCGCTGCGCAACAGGGTGATGTGCGCGAACAGCGGATGGCCCTTGAGCTTCTCGATCACCGCCGCGACCCCGTCGTGGCGGCCGACCCGCAGGTTGTCCCGCTGGGCGATGTCGTGGGTCAGCACCACCCGCGATCCGGTACCCAATCTGGACAGCACGGTGAGCAGCACGTTGCGCTCCAGCGACTGGGCTTCATCGACGATGACGAACGAGTCATGCAGCGAGCGACCCCGGATATGGGTCAGCGGCAGCACCTCGAGCATGCCCCGGGACAGCACTTCGTCGAGCACGGCCGGGCTGGCCAGACCCTCGAGGGTGTCGAAGACCGCCTGCGCCCACGGACCCATCTTTTCGCTCTCGCTGCCGGGCAAGTAGCCCAGCTCCTGGCCGCCGACCGCATACAGCGGGCGGAATACCACCACCTTGCGCTGGGTCCGGCGCTCCAGCACCGCCTCGAGTCCGGCGCACAGGGCCAGCGCCGACTTGCCGGTGCCGGCCTTGCCGCCCAGCGACACGATGCCCACCGACTCGTCGAGCAACAGATCCAGCGCCACCCGCTGCTCGGCGGAACGGCCACGCAGCCCGAACACCTCGCGGTCACCGCGAACCAGCTGGACACGTTTGGCGGGGGTGACCCGGCCGAGCGCATGCGAGCTGCCGCCCAGCAGCCGAATCCCGGTGTGGCAGGGCAGGTCCCGGGCTTCGGCCAGGTCGATCTCGCCGTCGGCGAACAGCGCATCGATGTCCTGCGCGGTGGTCTCGATCTCGTCCATCCCCGACCACCCGGACACCACGACGTCCTGGGCGTGGTATTCGTCGGCGGCCAGCCCTACCGCGGCGGCCTTGACCCGAAGCGGAATGTCCTTGCTGACCAGGGTGACTCGCCTGCCCTCGGCGGCGAGGTTGGCGGCACAGCTGAGGATCCGGGAGTCGTTGCTGTCGGTACGAAAACCCGCGGGAAGCACCGCCGGATCCGTGTGATTGAGCTCGACGTGCAGCGAACCACCTTGGGTGCCAACGGGAATAGGCTGATCTAGGCGTCCGTGTACCAGCCGCAGGTCGTCGAACAAGCGCAGCGCCTGGCGGGCGAACCAGCCCAGCTCATGGTGGTGGCGTTTGGCCTCCAGCTCGCTGATCACCACGAGGGGGACCACCACTTCGTGTTCGGCGAACCGGCTGCACGCCCAGGGGTCGGACAGCAGCACGGAGGTGTCGAGCACGTACGTCCGGATATCGGTCACGGAAGCGCTCCTCGGGCCTTTAAGGGCCGGTAGTCGCCCGCGCGGACCCACGCAGGTATGTCGGCGGGGGCGACGGCACCAGGACCGGGGCCGGTCCTGCCGTTGGTGTGACGGGAGGTGCCGCCCTGGCAGCAGAGTATGTCGCTGACCATCAGAAGCGACGCTACTCCCGTGGCGGCGCGCGCGCCGGGCAAGACGCGCCGAGACCAGATTGACCCGGACTAGTTGGCTAGCGGGTGACGAATTTCGTCAGTTGGGGCTCGTCGGCCAGCCCCCATGCCGCGATGCGGTCGGAGATCGCCTGCTTGAGCTGCGCGGCGTCGAAAATGCCGGCATCCGCGACCACCTGGACCTTGTCCTTATAGGCATCGATTTCGGCGCCGACGACTTGGAGGTCCGTCGCCTGGCCAACGATCGCCGCGATCGTCTCGTCGCGGGTATACCCGACGCAGTGGGCGACCAGATTGGCGAAGAACATCTCGTGACGCGCTTCGTCCCTGGCGATCCGGTCGATCAGCCCGGCCAGCATCGGTTCCTCGATCTGGGCTGCCAGGTTTTGGCAGTAAACGGCGTAGCAGCGCTCGGACAACGCCATGTACACCAGGGTTTCCACCTGCGAGAGCATGTCACCGCGGTAGCCGTTCATCACGTGCTCGACTCGAACCTGCTCGTTGGCGGTCGGGTCGACCTCGCGGGTCACCACCAGGTATTCGCGCAGCGCGATGGCATGCAGATGCTCCTCCGCGGTCCACCGACCGAGCCAGCGACCCCACCAGTCTTCGAGAATGAAATGCTCGACGAGTTCGCGGTGATGGGCGGCCAGGTTGTCCTTGAGGATCAGCAGGATCTCGCACGCGTCAGTAATGACCCTGGGCAGGCTCGTCTGCGACGGATCCCAATCGCGTCCGCCGAGGAAGGCGAAGTTCTCGCCGCGGTCGAACGGAACGTAGTCGTGGGCGTACCAGAGCTCCTCGGTGTTGAGGTGTCGATCCCAGTTCTCCAGGACCACCGGCTCCAGCTCAAGGATCAGCGCGTTAGCGACAGGTCTCTGTGCCATGCGGTAACTGTAACTCGCGTACACAGGTTCTGCGAAATCACCGGTGCTGTGTCGCGACGGCTGTCTAGCGCCCGGCCAGGCTCCAGTCCTCGAGCCCCTCGTAGAGCGGAAAGTCCCTGGCCAGGCGGGTCACCCGCTGGCGGAGCAACTGCACGTCTGCCGAGGTTCCGGCGGCCAGTGCGGTGGCGATGATGTCGGCGACTTCCGCGAACTCGGTGTCGCCGAAGCCACGGGTCGCCAGCGCCGGGGTTCCTATCCGCAGGCCCGAGGTCACCATCGGCGGGCGGGGGTCGTTGGGGACGGCGTTGCGGTTGACGGTGATGCCGACCTCGTGCAACAGGTCCTCGGCGGCCTGACCGTCGAGCGGGGAGTCGCGCAGGTCGACGAGCACCAGATGGACGTCGGTGCCGCCGCTGACCACCGAGACGCCGGCCTTGGCGACGTCGTCGGCCAGCAGGCGGTCGGCGAGGATGCGCGCGCCGGACAGGGTGCGCCGCTGGCGCTCGGCAAATTCTGGTGTGGCGGCAATCTTCAGCGCGACCGCCTTGCCCGCGATGACGTGCATCAGCGGCCCGCCCTGCTGCCCGGGGAACACTGCCGAGTTGATGGCCTTGGCGTGCTCCTGCTTGCCCAGGATCATCCCGGAACGGCCTCCGCCGAGGGTCTTGTGGATGGTCGTGGAGACCACATCCGCGAACGGCACCGGCGACGGGTGCAACCCCGCGGCCACCAAACCCGCGAAATGCGCCATGTCGACAAACAAGTAGGCCTCGACCTCGTCGGCGATCGAACGGAACGCCCCGAAGTCGAGAATCCGCGGGTAGGCCGACCAGCCAGCGATGATCACCTTCGGAGAGAATTCGAGCGCCTGCTCTCGCACCACGTCCATGTCTATCCGATGCGTCGTCGGGTCGACGCTGTAGAAGCCGTTCTCGTACAACTTGCCGGAGAAGTTGAGCTTCATGCCGTGGGTCAGGTGACCGCCGTTGGCGAGGTCCAGGCCCAGCAGCCGCTCCCCCGGTGACATCAACGCGTGCAGCACCGCGGCGTTGGCCTGGGCGCCCGAGTGTGGCTGCACATTGGCGAAGTCGGCGCGGAACAATGCCTTGGCCCGGTCGCGGGCGATGTTTTCGACGACGTCGACGTGCTCGCAACCGCCGTAGTAGCGCCGCCCGGGCAGGCCCTCGGCGTATTTGTTGGTCAGTACGCTGCCCTGCGCCTGCAGCACCGCGCGCGGCACGAAGTTCTCCGAGGCGATCATCTCCAGGGTGTCGCGCTGCCGGCCCAGCTCTTTGCCCAGCAGGTCGGCGATATCGGGGTCGACCTCGGCGAGCGGGGCGGACATCACGGAGCTGGTTGTGGGGCCGGTCTTCGAGAGACGAGTATGCGTGTCAGGTGCGGCAGTCACGGACGCCAGTCTATCGAGCGTGCCGCATCCGTTTTGCCAGCCCAGCCGTCGGGCACCGGCGACACCTGCAAGACTGACACCATGCCGCGGCTTAGCGAGCCGAGCCCGTATATCGAGTTCGACCGAAAGCAATGGCGTGCGCTCCGGATGTCGACGCCACTGGCCCTCACCGAAGAGGAACTGATCGGGCTGCGTGGTCTGGGCGAGCAGATCGATCTGCTCGAAGTCGAAGAGGTGTATCTGCCGCTATCCCGGTTGATTCACCTCCAGGTCGCCGCCCGGCAACGGTTGTTTGCCGCGACCGCGGAATTCCTGGGCGAGCCACACCAAAACCCGGCTCGGCCGGTACCGTTCATCATCGGCGTGGCCGGCAGCGTGGCGGTCGGCAAGTCAACCACCGCCCGTGTGCTGCAGGCGCTGTTGGCCCGCTGGGATCACCACCCACGGGTGGACCTGGTCACCACCGACGGCTTTCTCTACCCCAATGCCGAGCTGGATCGGCGAAACCTCATGCACCGCAAAGGCTTTCCGGAGAGCTATCATCGCCGGGCGCTGCTGCGGTTCGTCACCTCGGTGAAATCGGGTTCCGACTACGCGTGTGCTCCGGTGTATTCGCACCTGCATTACGACATCATTTCCGGGGCCAAGCACGTGGTCCGCCATCCCGACATCCTGATCTTGGAGGGTCTCAACGTGCTGCAGACGGGTCCGACGCTGATGGTGTCGGACCTGTTCGACTTCTCGCTTTATGTGGACGCCCGGATCGAAGACATCGAACAGTGGTACGTATCGCGATTCCTGGCCATGCGCGGCACCGCGTTCGCCGACCCGGAATCACACTTCCACCACTACGCGGCCCTGGCCGACCCGCAGGCTGTCGTCGCCGCACGCGAGATCTGGCGGTCGATCAACCGGCCCAATCTGGTGGAGAACATCCTGCCGACCCGTCCGCGCGCGACCCTGGTGCTGCGCAAGGACGCCGATCACTCCATCAACCGGCTCCGGCTGCGCAAGCTCTGAAAAAAGCCGGTGCGGGGCTGCACGCCACAGTGGGCAGTGGCGGCGCCCCACACCGGCGGGGGGAGTTACGCCTCGAGTCGGCGCAATCCCAGGTACTGCAACCAAGCGAAGCCCGCGGTGTACACACCGCTGGCCAGCGTCGCGGCCACGCCAATCGCGGTCATCGGCACCAGTTCAGCGGCAACGACGACGGCAAGCGTGTACACGATGTTGGCCGCGATGACGCCGATCCCGGCGCGGCGCAGATCCGGCAGCGCCGCCACGCTGAACACCACCAGGCCGTAGAGCACGAAGAACGCGCCCATGCTGTATTCCTGGACGGACGTCAGGCCGGTCAGTGACGACAACGGGTCGGCGACGAAGGCGACGGCCAAACCCATCAATCCCGTCAACGTGGCGTCGGCGCGCATGGCGAACCGCAGCAGCGAGTCGGTCGAGTCGTATAGGCGCCGGGTTGTCATTCCGGTTATAGCGGTCATGTCGTTATCTCCTTAGTGCTCTCAACAGGCTGGGCCGAACATGTTTGAGCGTGCCGTCGGAGCACTGCCACATCGACTCATGTCGCTGCCAAGTACTGCCACGGATACAACGACCAGGTAATTCATCCCGCTATTCCCGTGCCGGGAGACTAAATTGCGGTTCCCTCGACGAGGCTGTACGGCGACGCCGTTTCGACCACCCGGGTCATCTGGAAGCTGGCACGCCCCAACAGCCGGCCGTATTCGTCCGCGGTGCGCTCACGCGCGGACAGCGCGACCAACATCTCCAAGTCCGTCCACTTACCGGGGAAGTCACGATCGTGGCGGGGCAGCACCAGCTCGACCAGCAGCACACGCTTGCCCGCGCCGGCCGCGGCACGCACGTTGCCCAGGATGCGCAGATAAACGTCGCCACCCTGCGGCACGCGATCGAAAAACGATCCTTCGATCAGCCGCACCCGGTCGGCGACCTGGTGTTGCTGCAGTGCTGCCGGGGCGCCGGCCAGCCCCTGCGGCAGGTCGAACAGGATGCCCCCCGCTTGCGGGGCGGCGGCCAGGATCGCGTCGGTCAGCCGGCTCCAATAGTCCCGGTGCTGACGCGAACCCAGCCACTCGGCGAAGCCGGCCATCGACACCCCGGCGTCGCGCCGCAGCGTGTCAGCCAGCGGGGTCAGCTCATAACGGCCGTCGCGGCGTCGACGGAAAATTCCGCGCCCGATCAGGGCGCCCGGACCAGTTTGGCGGGCGGGACCTTGGACGCCATGCCAACGAATTCGGAACTCAAGCCCGTCCGGACGGCTACTCGCTGGCGACGGCGACGCGACCGCGCAGGTCGGCGGCGATCAGCCGGGCCGCGGAGTTTTGCCAGTTGTGCAGCGAGCGCTGGGGGACCTCGGTGACCAGCCACTGCCAGGCCTGCCGGGCCGTCGGATCCAGGCCGGCGGCGGTGGCGTTCTGTGCGTATGCGCGCACGCCGACGACATAGGGGAAATACAGCGAGTTGTAGTAACGCCACTGGTCGGTGGTCCCGAAATCGCCGGCGTCGCGCGGCTTGAGCCGTGCGATGCCGTCGGCGAGGACGGCTTTGAGTTCGTTGGCCCGCTCCAGCGGGTGGTCGGGTGCGCCGCGCGCGGCCAGCCGCTCGTCGATCACCGGCAACGCCGTCAGCGGACTGGCGACCAGCTTCGTCAGGTCCGCGTAGTGGCCCAGCGCCCGGCGGGTGAGCCGGATGAAGGTGTCGTCGTCGACATCGCAGAGCGGATCCTGCGACCGCAGCGGCAATGCCGCCCCGGTGTGCCGTAGTGCGGCCCGATCGGCGCGCAACGCCGGCGACTTGGAGAATGCCAGCCGGTCCAGCACGCCGGCCAGTGGATCGGCCAGCACCTGGACCGTGATGGCGATCGCGAGGCTGGTGAACAGCAATACGGTCAGCGCGACCTGCGCGCCGGGCTCATTGCGGGTCAGGGCCAGGCCGATCAGCGCCTGGCCGCCAAACAGCACCGCTACGGCCGAACAGCCGGCAAACGAGCGCAGCATGTCGGCCCGTAGCGCCTGGCCCTCATCGAAAGCGTCCCACCGGGCCACCGCCACCCCGAGCAACAGCACGTCGACACCAGTCGACGCCAGGGCCAGCCAGCTAGGCAGCAGACCCAGCGGAATGATCAGGATGGCATTGGCCAGCGCGAAGAACAGCGTTGCGACGACGACTATCCCGACGACCGGCACAGGCTGCGCGGGCCGTCGCACCGCCGCCACCATCGCACCCAGGGTGGAGGTCGAGATCACCGCGAACATCACCAGGTGCCCGGGCCGCAGCGGGCCCTCGACACTGCCGGCCAGCACGGCGCCGAACAGCGTCAGCGCGCCGACACCGGCGACAAGCAACAGCTCCCCGGAGCGCGCCCGCCAGCTATCGCGGGGCCGGGACAGCTCGATGAGTACCGCGAACCACGCCAGGCTGGGCACCACCGCGAGGTAGATCTCGAGCTGGCTGAGCAACTGGGTGTGCGCTTGATTTGCCGGCAAGCTGGCGGTCCGCACTCGCGTCCAGCGCCACCACCAGCGCGAAACCACACAGCCCGATCGCCGCCAGCGCCAGCACCGGCTTACGCGGATCGCGGGCCAGCAGATACAACCCGAGCCACCCGCTCAGCGTGAACACCACCGCCGACAGCGCAGCCATGCATCCAGTGTGGCACGCAGCCCTGACATCGACTTAGGCGTCCAAGAAGACGACTTGCTGCACCTCGTTGGCCGCTCGTGGCGTCACCGAGCACTTCAGTGGGCTCTGGTAGCCATCACCGAAGTCGTACATACAGGTTGCGTTGACCGTCGCGCCGTCGGCGCGAATGCGGATCAACCCGCCCGGCTGCCGACCGGTCGCGTCGAAATCCGGGACCTGGTAGCTGAACTCGGCACTGGGCGGCGGCAGCGTCCCGTTTCCCTTGCCCTTGGCGTGCGCGGTTGCGCCGGGCGCCAGTGGCGAGTCGCAGTGGGCGATCGGGTTGAACCCGCTCATGAGGCAGACCAATGACCGCGAGCTGTGGTTCACGACTTCCACGCTCCAGCCATCGGAGTTGGGTCCCCAGCCGGGTTGCGCGACCGCAGTGGCCGTGATCGAAAAGCCCGCAGCGCTTACGGCGACCGCCGCGACGACCCCAGCCCGCATGGTTTCGGCACGCCCCAATTCGTGCCGACCCGCTGCGCCCGGCTTCGCCACGCTGGCGATCGGCACGCTACTTGCCGTACCTGCGATGCCGCTGGCTGTAGTCGCGCAGCGCACGCAGGAAATCGACTCGGCGGAACGCGGGCCAGTGCGCCTCGGTGAACCACATCTCCGAGTAGGCGCTTTGCCACAGCAGAAACCCGGACAGGCGCTGCTCCCCCGACGTGCGGATCACCAGGTCGGGGTCGGGTTGCCCAGAGGTGTAGAGGTTTTCGGAGATGGCCTCGACGGTCACCGCGTCGACGAGCTCCTCGGCCGTCGCGCCGTTGGCGAGTTCCTTGCTCAACAGCGCGCGCACCGCGTCCACGATCTCCCGACGGCCGCCGTAGCCGACGGCGACGTTGACATGAAACGGTGCGGTCCCCGGCGTCGACTCCACGGCGCCGCGCAGCCTGCGGGCCGGCTCCTCGCCGAGCAGCTCCAGGTCCCCGACGGTACGCACGCTCCAGCGATTGGCCGGTGCGCAGATCTCCTCGACCACATCGGTGATGATTTCGATCAGCGCCGCCAGCTCGTCGGGATCGCGCTGCAGATTTTCGGTGGACAGCAGGTAGACGGTGGTCATTTCGATGCCGGCTTCCTGGCACCAGCGCAGCATCTCGGCGATCTTGGCGGCGCCCATCCGGTAGCCGTAGCTGACGTCGTCGTAGCCCGCGCTGCGCGCCCACCTGCGGTTACCGTCGCACAGCACCGCGATGTGGCGGGGCAGCTCGGGCTTCGAGGCGGCCAGACCCTGCCGCAGCCGCAGCTCGTAGACGCGATACAACGGTTCTTTGAGCCGCCGCGGGATGATCTCCACGAAAATTCAGACTACTGTGACCCGCGCCGATTTCCGGCCCGCATTTCGATCAATCTCACGTCACGTCGGCACCGTGCGACGCCCATTCCGGGCTAACCTGGTGGGCGACGACTAGTCACTGACAGCCCCGGACAATCGCACGCAATCTCGAAGACGAGGCAACCGAGCAATGACCAGCCGAGTCGACACGGCTACCAACGCGGAGCCCGAATCGCAGGCTACTGGGCCTGGTAATGGGCCGGGTAACGCCGCTCAGCAGCTGGTAGAAGGCGCCGCCCACCATCTGGTCGAAGGCGTCAGCCGGGTACTGACCAAGCCGCGTTTCCGGGGCTGGATCCATGTGTATGCCGCCGGAATCGCGGTTATCGCGGGTGCGTCACTGGTCGCGGTTTCGTGGGCGTTGGTATCCGCCCGTGCCGGGCTGGCGACGCTGCTCTACACCGGCGCCACGGTGGTGATGTTCACCGTCAGCGCGACATATCACCGCGTCAAATGGAAGTCCGAGACCGCCCAGAACTGGATGAAGCGGCTGGATCATTCGATGATCTTCGTATTCATCGCGGGCAGCTACACACCGTTCGCGCTGCTGGCCCTCCCGCCGGATCAGGGCCATCTCGTGTTGTGGATCGTCTGGGGCGGTGCGCTGGCCGGGACCCTGCTGAAGATGTTCTGGCCGTCGTCGCCGCGCTGGGTGGGGGTACCGCTGTATCTGCTGCTGGGCTGGGTTGCGGTCTGGTTCACCGGGTCGATCCTGCACAACTCGGGGGTGGCGGCGATGGTGCTGCTGTTCGTCGGCGGCGCCCTGTACAGCATCGGCGGCATCCTCTACGGGCTGCGCTGGCCCGACCCATGGCCGACGACGTTCGGCTACCACGAGTTCTTCCACGCCTGTACCGCGGTGGCGGCGATCTGCCATTACATCGCCATGTGGTTCGTGGTTTTCTAATTTTTCCGCCCGCGAAGCGTGCGTGGCTGCACACAGACACGCCGGGCGGACCGGCATTTTGCGCACGCTCGGCTAAAGCTTGGCCGCCAATTCAGACGCGTCCGTCACCGGTAGGTCGCACGTCTGCCCACGGCACACATAAGCGGCGTCGACGCCGGCCACTCGGTCCCGGCCGGCCAACAGCGCCGACGAATCCACCTCGCCGCCGACGACGATCGCCCCACCGGGCGCCAGTCGGCGCGCGTCGGCCAACAAGGACGATCGCGCGGGGTCGCAGGCGACCGCGATCTGCAGCGGTCCGCGCACCGCGGCTTCGGCGACCGCCAACCAATGTCCGGCCGAGCGCGGCGCCCGGGCCAGCAGCACCGAACTCGCGCGCAGCGCGTCGCCCGCTGCTCCCAGGTAGCGCTCTGCACGCTCGCCGTCGACCAGGTGCGCGGCGGTGAGCAGCGCTTCGGTGATCGACGACGCACCCGAGGGCGTCGCGCCGTCCAATGGGTCGGCGGGCCGGAGGACCAGGCGCTCGGCGTCGTCGGCGGTGTCGAACCAGCGGCCGGGCTGCTGCGGGTCGGCGAAGTGCCGTAGTGCGATGTCCAGCAAGTCGGTGGCCGCCGTCAGCCAGGCTTCGTCGCTGGTCAGCTGGTACAGCGCCAGCAATCCGGTAGCCAGCGTCGCATGGTCCTCCAGGATCGCGGCGCTGTCGCCGACCACACCGCCCAGGCTGGCCCGGCGCAGCCGGCCGTCGACGACATGCAGGTCCAACAGTGCGCTCGCGCAGCGCCGCGCGGCTTGCGCCAACTCCGGCTCCTGCAGGGCCACACTGGCCTCGGCCAACGCGGTGATCGCCAGCCCGTTCCACGACGTGACGACCTTGTCATCGCGTCCGGGCTGTACCCGGGTGAGCCGCGCGGCCAGCAGTGTGGTCCGGATCCGTTCGGCTCGCTGTGGATCGTCGGGATCAGCGGGAAGTTGCAGCACCGACGTGCCGTGTTCGAAGCTGCCGGACTGGGTGACCGCGAAAAGCTCTGCCGCCCAACGTCCGTCGTCGGCGCCGAGTATTTCGGTCAGCTGCGCCGGCGTCCAGACATACGTCGAGCCCTCACGCCCGTCGGCGTCGGCATCCAGCGACGAAATGAACATGCCGTCTTCGACTTTGGTGCCCAGCTCGTCAAGCAGAAACCGCGCCGTCTGCCCGGCGACCCTGTGGGCCAACGGATCTCCGGTCCGGCGCGCCCAATGCGCGTACGCGCGCAGCAGTAATGCGTTGTCGTACAGCATCTTTTCGAAATGCGGTATTACCCAAGCGTTGTCGACGCTGTACCGGGCAAAACCGCCGGCCAATTGGTCGTAGATGCCACCGCGGGCCATCGCGTTGCCGGTGCGCTCCACTGCCTCCAACGCCGCCGGCGACCCGGTGCGCTCGTGGTTACGCAGCAACGCCTCCAGCAGCGCCGAGGGCGGGAACTTGGGCGCCCCGCCGAAACCGCCGTGAGCGGTGTCCTGATCGGCCAGCACCGCGGCGACGGCATGATCGCACAGCGCCGGCACCACGTCCGGGCCACCACCGGGCAGCCCAGCCATGGACCGCAACTCGCCGGCGATGTGGTCCGAGGCTTCCTCGACTTCGTCGCGGCGGTCTCGCCAGGTCCCGGACACTGCCGAAAGAAGTTGCAGAAAACCATCCTTCGGGTAGTAGGTGCCGCAGTAGAACGGGCGCCCGTCGGGCGTCAGGAAACAGGTCATCGGCCAGCCGCCCTGCCCGGTGAGCGCGACGGTGGCGTTCATGTAGACCGCGTCGATGTCCGGCCGTTCCTCACGGTCAACTTTGATGCAGACGAATCCGGCGTTCATCACGGCGGCCACTTCGTCGTCTTCGAACGATTCGTGAGCCATCACGTGGCACCAATGACACGCCGCATAGCCGACGGACAACAGGATCGGCACATCGCGCGCGGCCGCGTCCGCCAATGCCTGGGGCGTCCACTGTTGCCAGTGCACCGGGTTGTCGGCGTGCTGCCGTAAGTACGGACTGGTGGCCAGTCCGAGCGTGTTGGTCTTATCGGGGGACCCCGCGGCGTCAGCCGGGCTCATCGCGGGGCCCGGGGCGGGGGTCGTGCTCGACTTCGCCAACGGTGTCGGTGCCCTCGTCAGCGATTTGGTCGGGCTCGGGGTGCTCAAGGTCGAACGATTTGGGGACCTTCTTCAGCTGGTTGTTCATCGACCGGACCAAGAAAAATGTCGCGATCACCAAAAGCACGACAACCAGCAACCCGAACGGGCTGGCCTTGCCGAAATCAGGTCCGGTGTGATGCGGCGACCCCTCAGCCAGCGAGTCGGCCAGCACACCGGCGCTGATCGCGAGAAACAGCTGACTCACCCGTCCATCTCGATTCCGGCGAACAGATCGGTCTCGGGCTGGCTGGCGGGCACCCGCGAGCGAGCCAACTCGAATTCCTCAGTCGGCCATAGCCGCTGCTGCCATGCGATGGGCGCGGCGAAGAATTCGGCGTTGGGGTCGATCTGGGTGGCGTGCGCCTTCAGCGCATCGTCGCGCCGGCTGAAATACGCCGAGCATTCGACGCGCGTCGTCACCCGGTCGGCGAACAAGTCGAACTTGGGGTCCCAGAGCTGCAGCCACTTCTCGAACGGCCCCTTCTGGCCGTGCCTGGCGAATTCGTCCTGCAGCACCTGCATCCGCTGGCGCAGGAAGCCGTGCACGTAATACAGCTTGGACACCGACCACGGCTGCCCGGCGTCCCTGAAACGGCAATAGTCGCCGGCCGCCTCGTAGGCGGCCATCGACACCTGGTGGCAGCGAATGTGGTCCGGATGCGGGTAGCCACCGTTCTCGTCGTAGGTGACCATCACGTGCGGCCGGAATTCACGCACCACTCGCACCAGGGCCGCGGTAGACACCTCGAGCGGCACCAGGGCGAAGCAGCCCTCGGGCAGTGGCGGCGGCAGGTCGCCCTTGGGCAGGCCGGAGTCGACGAAACCCAGCCAGGTGTGCTCCACCCCGAGGATGTCGGCCGCCTTGGCCATCTCGTCGCGGCGAATCTCGGCGATGTGTCCGTGCACGTCGGGCAGGTCCATCGCCGGATTGAGAATTTCGCCGCGTTCGCCGCCCGTCAACGTCACCACCAGCACGCGATGGCCCGCGTCGGCATAACGGGCAAGGGTGGCGGCGCCCTTGCTGGACTCGTCGTCGGGGTGGGCGTGCACCGCCATCAACCGAAGTTCGCTCACATGCCCCCTTGTCCGTCCGGCCGGTTGCCCCTCAGGAGTTTTTAGTGCCTTTAGGTGACCCTATAATTCCAGTTTCCGATTGCCGCATCCCGCTCACCCGACTACCCAGGTATGAACCCAGACCCAGTTTCACGTCCCGAGGCCCGCTACGGGCGTTCGCGGCTGTCCGGCGGCAAACGTCGCATGGTCGCCGTCGCCCTTACCGTGCTGGTCCTGGCGGTCGGCATCGTCATCGCACTCGTCGGCTACCGCCGGATCGGCACCAGCGCCGTCGCCGGCTCGCTGGCCGGCTATCAGGTGATCGACAACGAGACGGCGTCAGTAACGATCAGCGTGCGGCGATCCGACCCGTCCCGGCCAGTGGACTGCATCGTGCGGGTTCGGTCCAAAGGCGGCACCGAAACGGGCCGGCGCGAGGTGCTGGTGCCGGCGTCCGACCAGACCACCGTGGTGGTGACGACGACGGTGAAGTCGTATCAACCGCCGGTGATGGCAGACATCTACGGCTGCGGCACCAACGTGCCCGGCTACCTGCGCCCGGCGTGAGCGGCGGACCAACGCCGAACTGCGCTAATGTAGTCATCCGCTGTTTCCGCAGTGGTAACATGGATTGATGCACGGTTCCGGCTGGGACCGTGTATTGCTGCATTAATGGCCGTAAGCAGAACGGAGCGGCAGCACGCGGGGTGGGGACCCTGACACTACCCGGACAGTCGGGACCAGAACTTGCGCGGATACCGACCGCGGAACCGAGAACACAAGGAGCGCCACGAGATGACGGACACTCAGGTGACCTGGTTGACCCAGGAATCACATGACCGACTCAAGGCCGAGCTCGACCAATTGATTGCGAATCGTCCGATCATCGCGGCGGAAATCAACGACCGGCGCGAGGAAGGCGACCTGCGCGAGAACGGCGGATACCACGCCGCCCGCGAGGAGCAAGGCCAGCAGGAGGCCCGCATCCGCCAGCTGCAGGACTTGCTCAACAACGCGAAGGTCGGCGAAGCGCCCAAGCAGTCGGGCGTGGCGCTGCCGGGTTCGGTGGTCAAGGTCTACTACAACGGCGACGAGTCCGACACCGAGACGTTCCTGATCGCGACCCGCCAGGAGGGCGTCAAGAACGGCAAACTCGAGGTGTTCTCGCCGAACTCCCCGCTAGGCGGCGCTCTGATCGACGCCAAGGTGGGCGAGACTCGCAGCTACATGGTGCCCAACGGCAACACCGTCGAGGTGACACTGATCAGCGCGGAGCCGTACCACTCCTGACTCAGCGCGAGCAGACGCAAAAGCTCCCAACACGCCGGGCGTGTGGGAGCTTTTGCGTCTGCTGAGGCACCTAACTCAGCGCCTGATCGAGGTCGGCCAACAGGTCGGCGACGTCCTCGATGCCGACCGAAAGCCGCACCAGGTCGTCGGGTACCTCCAACTGCGAACCGGCTGTCGACGCGTGCGTCATGGCGCTGGGATGTTCGATCAGCGACTCCACCCCACCCAGCGACTCCGCGAGAATGAACACCCTGGTTCTGGCGCATAGCTCCTCGGCTGCGCGCCGCCCGGCCCGCATCCGCACCGAGACCATGCCGCCGAAGCCGCGCATCTGCCGCGCGGCGACGTCATGCCCGGGATGAGTGGGCAGGCCCGGATACAGCACGCTACTCACCGCAGCATGTCCGGCGAGGAATTCCGCTACGGCTATGGCGTTTTCGCTGTGTCGCTGCATCCGCAACACCAGCGTCTTCAGGCCGCGCATCGTCAGGTAGGCGTCGAACGGGCCCGGCACCGCACCGGCGCCGTTCTGCAGGAAGCCGAAAGCGGCGTCCAGCTCTTCGTCGTTGGTGACCAGCGCACCGCCCACCACGTCGGAGTGTCCTCCGATGTACTTGGTGGTCGAGTGCAGCACCACGTCGGCACCCAGTGTCAATGGCTGCTGCAGCGCGGGCGAAGCAAAGGTGTTGTCCACCAACACTTTCACGGATCCTTTAGCGATGGCTACGATGGTGGCGATATCGGCGATGGACAGCAGCGGGTTGGTCGGTGTTTCCACCCAAATCAGCCGGGTCCGCGGTGTGATCGCGGCTGCCACGGCGTCCAGGTCGGCCAGCGCCACCGCTGTGTACTCGACATTCCACTGACTAAAAACCTTGTCTATCAAGCGGAATGTGCCGCCGTAGGCGTCGTCGGGAATCACCAAGTGATCGCCGGGTCGCAGCATCGCCCGCAGCGCACAGTCGGTGGCGGCCATCCCGGAACTGAACGCCCGCCCATAGGTGCCCTGCTCGACGACCGCTAGCGAAGCCTCCAACGCGGCCCGGGTCGGATTGCCGGTACGGGCGTATTCGAACCCGCCGCGCAGACCGCCCACGCCGTCTTGGGCGAACGTGCTGCTGGCATAGATCGGGGTGTTCACCGCCCCCGTCGCCGGGTCCGGACGGTAGCCGGCGTGGATAGCTTTGGTTGCCAGTCCGGTGAACTCGTGCTGCGCGTTACGGTCTTCGCTCATCGACGAACAGGCTAACGCGCCTCGATCAACGTCAGACCGGCAGGCAAACCGTCGTCATGATCTTGTCCGCCAAGGTTTGACGCTTGGCGTCCCAGAGCGGAAGCACGAAACCGATGTAACAGATGATCGCGTCGACAAAATGCGCCAGCTGCCGCACCACCGACACCCCGAAACCGACCGGCTGCCCGGTGACCTCGCTGACCACCTTGAACTTCATCTTCGACTTGCCGAAGCTCGACCCGGTGGTGCCCTGGCGGTAGCCGTAATTCCAGACCAAGTACGCCAGCCCAACCAGCGTAAAAATCAGCTCGGCCAACAAGCCAATCGTCGAGGGCCCGCAGTCAGAGGTGCACGTGGCCGACGGAGCGAGGGCCAGGTTGATCCCCCAACCGATGCCGAGCGCCACCGCAAAGGGGACATAGTCGATGAGCGCCGCCAGCACGCGGGTGAGCCACGGCGTGTAGTCCTGCGTCGGCAGGGCGCGGACCACTGGTCCCGGCGGGGGTGGCGCGACCGCACCAGACGGCGGAGGCGGCGGCGGGTAGGACATACCCTCGGGCAGCGGCGGGGGCGGAGGCGGGGAGGTGCCGGGCGGCGGTTGATTGGTCATGAGCCCTTCCACTGCGGAGAAGCTGAACTAGGCGGCATTACAGTACCTGAGCGCCCGCGCCGCTCCGGCCTACCGTCGCCCTGCTACGCCACGAGGCCAGTCCGAAAGGAAACCCAACAGGTCGTATCGGGTAATCACCCCGACCGGTTTGCCCTGCTCCACCACCATTAATGCGTCCCAGTCACGCAGCGCCTTGCCGGCCGCGGTGATCAACTCGCCGGCGCCGATCATCCGCAGCGGCGGACTCATGTGGTCCGAGACGGCGTCGGCCAGGTTGGCGCGACCTTCGAAGACCGCCGAGAGCAGTTCGCGTTCGGACACGCTGCCGGCGACCTCGCCGGCCATCACCGGCGGTTCCGCGCCGACCACCGGCATCTGCGACACCCCGTATTCACGCAGAATCCCGATCGCGTCACGCACCGTCTCGGACGGATGCGTGTGCACCAGGTCGGGCAGCTCGCCGGATTTGCGGCGCAGCACATCGCCGACAACGGGCTCCTCCATCGAGCCGTCGAGGCGGCTGCGCAAAAACCCATATGACGACATCCACGCGTCGTTGAAGATTTTGGACATGTAGCCACGCCCACCGTCGGGCAGCAAGACGACGATCAGCGCGTCGGGCCCGGCTTCCTCAGCCACCTTGAGCGCGGCCACTACCGCCATCCCGCACGACCCGCCGACCAGCATTGCTTCTTCACGAGCCAGCCGCCTGGTCATGTTGAACGAGTCGGAGTCAGACACCGCGACGACCTGGTCGGGCACGGTCGGGTCATACGCCGCCGGCCAGAAGTCCTCGCCGACCCCCTCGACCAGATAGGGCCGGCCGGTGCCGCCCGAATACACCGACCCCTCAGGATCGGCACCGATGATGCGCACTGGTCCTTCCGGTCGGTCGCGGGACACCTCTTTGAGGTAGCGCCCCGCGCCGGTGATCGTCCCGCCGGTGCCGATGCCGGCGACGAAATGGGTGACCTTGCCGTCGGTGTCGGCCCAAATCTCCGGGCCGGTGGTCTCGTAGTGGCTGGCCGGTCCCTCGGGATTGGTGTACTGGTCGGGTTTCCAGGCACCGTCGATCTCGGCGACCAACCGGTCGGAAACGCTGTAGTAGCTGTCCGGATCGTCAGGCGGCACCGCCGTCGGGCACACGACTACCTCGGCGCCGTAGGCGAGCAGCACATTGCGCTTGTCCTCGCTCACCTTGTCCGGGCACACGAATACGCACTTGTAGCCGCGGTGCTGTGCGACCAGAGCCAGACCGACACCGGTATTGCCCGATGTCGGTTCGACGATGGTGCCGCCCGGCTTCAGCAGTCCGCTGGCCTCGGCGGCGTCGATCATCTTGGCCGCGATCCGGTCTTTGGAACTGCCGCCGGGGTTGAGATATTCGATCTTTGCCACCACGGTGCCGGAGCCGGGTGGGACGACCGAATTCAGGCGAACCAGTGGCGTGCCGCCGATGAGGTCACTGATGTGCTGCGCAATCCGCATCCGTTCATCGTCTCAGTGCGGTTTCGGGCCGCGCACACCGACTCTGGCGGCTGCGGCCGGCGGGGCCGAACGACCGCTAGCCGGTGGCCTCGCGGATGTACTCCCCGATCTGGCGCAGCGAACGAACCGCCTCCGGCACCATCGGCGCGGCCAGCTGGAAGTCGTGGATCTGGCCAGGCCAGACGCGCACCTCGGCCGGCACACCAACCGCGGCCAGCCTGTTGGCAGCCAACTGCGCGTCGTGCAGCAGCACCTCGGATCCGGACACATGGATCAGCGTGCGTGGCAGGCCGGGTTTGATGTGCTCCAACGGCTCATAGATCTGTTCCGGCTTGCCGTCGACCTTATGCTTCGCGGCCGCGCTAGCAACCAACTCAACAAGCGCGTCGAATGCCTTCGCAGGAAACATCGCGTCGGTCTTGATATTGGGATGCGCTAGCTTGCATTCCTTTGCTAGCTGCAGCAGTGGCGAGATGGCCACCAGCGCGGCCGGCTCCTCGCCCTGCTCCTGCAGACGCTGTGCGAGAGCAAGCGCGAGATAGCCGCCGGCGGAATCGCCGGCCAGCACAATCTGGTCTGGTTCGTACCCGAGCTGCCGCAGCCACTGGTAGGCGTCGTAGCAGTCGTCCAGCGCCATCCCGATCGAATGCTTGGGCAAAAGCCGGTAGTTGACTACCAGAACCGGTGCGTCGGCAAACTTTGACAACGCTTCGACGACCCTGCCGTGCGAGTTTGCCCCACAAGTCAGAAACGCGCCACCGTGCAGATAGACGATCACCCTTCGGGTGCCGTCCGCGGGCAGCACTCCGGGCGCCCGCACCAACTGCGCGGAGGCGTTGGGCAGGGTCACCTCGGCCCGCACGGTGGCGGTGACCGGGAGTAGGACTTTGGCTGCCGCGTCGATGAGGCCCCACGGCCAGGGCAGGTTGGGGGCGTAGCTACCGACCGCCAGAACCGGCCGGATCATCAGCTTTGACGCCAGCGTGGCTACTCGCGCAGCGACGCTGGGTCCGGATTCGAGGACCTCGACCGGAGCGCCGTCGCTGATTGCGAATCGACGATTTTCTAGTTTACGGGCCCGCAGCGCGTCATGTAGCCGAACGGCATGACGAGGCGAGCCGGATACCTTACTCGGTGCGGTCATGCTCACAACTCCTACGTCGTTGTAGTCGATATAGCATGTGACGAGACGGCTGAGAGTCCGGTTCATCTCGCTCACCGAAGCGGTCAGCCAACCCGTCGAACTTAGCTTGACAGCCGTTTCTGTGTAGAACGTTTGAAGAAGCTAATTCGATACCACAAAAGATCCACACTGTAACCGAGCTATTTCTCAGCTATCCACGCAAACACCACCATGGACGTCTTAAAATGGTCGCGTGACCATACGGGTGCCGCGTCGTTCGACGATCGCTCTGGCCACAGCGGGTGCACTTGCCTCGACAGGCACGGCCTATCTGAGCGCACGCAACCTGCTGGTCGGCCAGGCGA
Organism: uncultured Actinomycetota bacterium; assembly: GCA_963840045.1. Lineage (GTDB taxonomy): Bacteria > Actinomycetota > Actinomycetes > Mycobacteriales > Mycobacteriaceae > Mycobacterium. The sequence continues at coordinate 58,359 of CAWIXL010000007.1, forward strand.
CGCATGTGCGCACCGTCATTCCCAAGTCCTGGGACGTTCCGCCGCGCGCCGACGGCGTGTACACCCGCGGCGGCGGCCCCGTGCAGCGCTGGCAGCGCGGCATGCCGGTCGACCTGCACATGATGATGTTCGGTGACTCGATGGCCACCGGGTACGGCTGCACCATCGCGGACGAAGTGCCAGGCGTGCTGATCGCTCGTGGGCTGGCCGAGCAGACCGGCAAGCGCATCAGGTTGAGCACCAAGGCCATCGTCGGCGCCACCTCGAAAGGCCTTTGCGGCCAAGTCGATGCGATGTTCGTGGCCGGACCACCGCCGGACGCGGCGGTAATGATGCTCGGCGCCAACGACATCACCGCGCTCAACGGCATCAGCCAGTCCGCGGGACGGCTGAGCATGACAGTGCGCAAGCTGCGCGCCCGCGGTGCCGTGGTGGTCGTTGGTACCTGCCCCGACCTCGGCCTCATCGCCGCCATCCCCCAGCCGCTGCGCTCGCTGGCACACACGCGCGGTCTGCAACTTGCCCGCGCCCAGACCGCCGCCGTCAAGGCGGCCGGCGGTATACCGGTATCGATGCATCAGCTGGCGCCCCACATCCGGGCCATCCCGGAAGCGATGTTCTCCGCCGACGGCTATCACCCCTCGGCGACCGCATACGCGTTGGTGGCCCAGCAGTTGCTATTTGCACTCTGCGACGCGCTGGGCGAAAAGACCGACGGCCCAAGGCCTCAGCTGCTGCCGCCGCCCGACGCGCCGGCGCTTGACGATGCGCACAACCGGCCGTCTGGCATGTCGCGGATCTGGCGGCGCCCGTCGCCCGAACCGTCTTCGTACCAACCGGTGGGCAACGACTAGATTTGTCTAGGTCGTACGCTCGATGACGTAGCGTCCCCAATAGAGGAGCCGTCATGCCGGAAGCCGTCATCGTCTCAACCGCCCGCTCGCCGATCGGTCGCGCCATGAAAGGGTCGCTGGTCAGCATGCGAGGCGACGACCTGGCCGTCCAGATGGTTCGCGCCGCGCTCGACAAAGTGCCCGCGCTGAACCCACACCAGATCGACGACCTCATCCTGGGCTGCGGCCTGCCGGGTGGCGAGCAGGGCTTCAATATGGCGCGCGTCGTCGCCGTCGCGCTGGGCTACGACTTCCTGCCGGGCACCACGGTCAATCGGTATTGCTCGTCGTCGCTGCAGACCACCCGGATGGCGTTCCACGCGATCAAGGCCGGCGAGGGCGACGCGTTCATCTCCGCGGGCGTGGAGGCGGTGTCGCGGTTTGCCAAAGGCAACTCCGACTCCTGGCCGGACACCAAGAACCCGCTGTTCGAATCGGCCCAGGAACGTTCGACCGCCGTAGCCGCGGGCGCCGACGAATGGCACGACCCCCGCGCCGACGGAAACGTACCCGACGTCTACATCGCGATGGGGCAGACGGCCGAGAACGTGGCCATCATGACCGACATCAGCCGCGAGGAGCAGGACCGCTGGGGTGTGCGCAGCCAGAACCGGGCCGAGGAGGCCATCAAGAGCGGGTTCTTCGAGCGCGAGATCACTCCGGTAACCCTTCCCGACGGGACCACCGTCAGCACCGACGACGGGCCGCGAGCGGGCACCACCTACGAGAAGGTCAGCGAGCTCAAGCCGGTATTCCGGCCCAACGGCACCGTGACCGCCGGCAATGCCTGTCCACTCAACGACGGCGCCGCCGCATTGGTGATCACCAGCGAGACCAAGGCCAAGGAGCTGGGCCTGACTCCGCTGGCGCGCATTGTGTCCACCGGCGTCAGCGGGCTGTCGCCGGAGATCATGGGCCTGGGTCCGATCGAGGCGTCGAAGCAGGCGCTGGCCAGGGCCGGCATGTCGATCACTGACATCGATTTGTTCGAGATCAACGAGGCTTTCGCGGTTCAGGTGCTGGGCTCAGCCCGCGAGTTGGGCATCGACGAGGACAAGCTCAACATCTCCGGAGGGGCGATCGCGCTGGGCCACCCGTTCGGCATGACCGGCGCACGCATCGCGACTACGCTGCTGAACAACCTCCAGACCCACGACAAGACGTTCGGACTGGAGACCATGTGTGTGGGTGGTGGCCAGGGCATGGCGATGGTGCTAGAGCGCCTTTCGTAATTTGTCGGGTTTACTTTGCGTCTATGGCGCGGAAGCGCGAGTGGGTGCCGCCACTAACGCAGAGTCAGTGCCCCGTCACGACGTCCCAGCCATGGCGAACTCGGCGAATAATGTCCTGATCCCGGTGCCGCGAGACCACCCTGACGACGGTCCACCCGATGCTGGCCAGGTACTGCTGTCTTTCGACGTCGATTGCAAACTGCCACGGATCCGTCCAATGTTGCTCGCCGTCATATTCGACCGCCAACATGATGTCCTGCCAGCCCATATCGAGGAAGTACCGAGGAAAGCCGTCCGGCCCCGGCACGGGGATCTGGGTCTGCGGCGTCGGGAAACCCGCATTGATCAATAGCAGCCGCAGCCATGTTTCCTTCGGCGACTGAGCTCCCGCGTCGAGGAGATCCAGCGCTACCTCCAATTGACGCAAGCCACGCGTATGACGATGGTTAGCGGCCAGCTCCTGCACGTCTCTCACCTTGAAGTCGGTGGCCGCGGCGAGCGCATCAAGGCGCGCGACCGCACGACCTAAAGGTCCGCGCCTGCCGATGTCGAATGCGGTGCGCTCCGGTGATGTCACGTAAAGACCGTCGAGCCTCTGGATTTCATCGTTGAACAGCAGCTCGTGGCGTGTCACGACGCGTTGCGGGGCTCTGGCGTTGCGCCAGATCAATTCGATGGGCGCATCGTCTTCGACCCACTTGGCGCCGTGCATCGCCGACGCCGCACTGCCGGATACCACTGCCTGCCGGCCTGACCAGAGCCAGGCTGCCGTGGCGCGCTGTCGCAGCGACGGCACCAGGCGCTTTTCGAGGTAGACGTTCGGCATGATCGGGCTGTAGTACTTGCGCAGCTCATGCCTGCTGACTTCCCCGGCAGCGAGCGCTTCAGAGCCGATGAACGGTTGATGACCTGGTCCCATGCGGGCATGTTGGCAGCGCGCACCGACAGCCCGGCTGGCTCTGCGCCTACGCAGGTGAAGTGCGAGTGGCGTCCGCCGTCAGCGCAGAGTCAACGCCAGCCGCCCAACGCTAAAAGCCCCCGCGTCGTGCGGGGGCTTTTGCGTCTGCTTGCGCAGCTAACGGTTCTGGAAGTAACTGAGCAGGCGCAGGATCTCCAGGTACAGCCACACCAGGGTCACGGTCAGGCCCAGCGCGATACCCCACGCCGCCTTGTCCGGCGCTCCGGCGCGGATCATCTGGTCAGCGGCGTCGAAGTCGATCAGGAAACTGAACGCCGCGATGCCGATGCAGACCACCGAGAACAGCACGGCAAGCCACGGGATACCGACGTCGTGCGGGCCGCCGCGGATGCCGAGGCCGGCGCCGTTGTTGACGTTGAACATCATCAGCACGGCGTTGCCGAGCATCAGGACCAGCAGGCCGAACATCGACGCAACCAGCATGCGGGTGAACTTCGGCGTGACCCGAATGGCCCCGGTCTTGTAGACGACGAGCATCCCGAAGAACACACCGATGGTGCCGAGGATGGCCTCGCCAATCATCATCCCCGCGCTCGTCGAGTGAGCACCGCGGCCCCCGACCGGGAAGGTCAGCATGAACGAAACGGCACCGAGGAACAGTCCCTCGAGCCCGGCGTAGCTGAGCACGATCGCCGGGTTGTCCTGCTTGCGCCCGAACATGGCCACCAGCACCAGCGCCAACCCGCCGAACGCGCCGATCAGCGTGAACGGGGCTGCCAGTCCGGGATTGGACTGCACCATGAAGAAGGAGACGGCGGCGACGGCCGTCAGCACCGCCAGGGTGATGCCGGTCTTGATGACGACGTCGTCGATGGTCAGCGGACGGGAGGCCCGGGTCTCCCGATAGGGGGCGTACGTGTCGGTTTGATACGCCTGCATCTGGGCCGGCCCAGCGCCGAACTGCGCGTATCCGCCCCCCTGCTTAGGCAGTGAACGAAATACCGGGTTGCTAGTTTCCCGCACCGTCGGATCCTCTCTTATGGCTGTGGCTCGAGCCGTGCGAACACTTGCTCAACGATCAGCGACCTGGCCCGGGTTCCCAGCGCAACTGCTGTTTTCTGGGTAAATCCGGCACAAAGATAAACCTTACCCCCGGGCCGCTGTCGAGCCACCGAACGATCTAGATTGCTGGTCAAGTCTTAAGAAGCATTTTGGGTTGATTTTGCGGACGGATTCCGGCGAGGGGAGACGACGACGTGACCGAAGCCGTAACTGGCGAATCCGACGAGATCCTGACCCGCGTCGACGGCGGTATCGGGTTCGTCACACTCAACCGGCCCAAGGCGATCAACTCGCTGAACCAAACCATGGTCGATGTGCTGAGCACGGTGCTCATCCGTTGGGAACGTGACGACGCGGTGCGCGCGGTGGTGCTGTCCGGAGCCGGGGAACGCGGATTGTGCGCGGGCGGCGATGTCGTCGCGGTCTACCACAGCGCCCGCAAGGACGGGGTCGACGCGCGCCGGTTCTGGCGCGACGAGTATCTGCTCAATGGTCAGGTCGGCCGATTCGCCAAGCCATACGTGGCGGTGATGGACGGCATCGTGATGGGCGGCGGCGTCGGCGTCAGTGCACACGGCAACACCCGGGTGGTCACCGATACCTCCAAGATCGCGATGCCCGAAGTCGGCATCGGGTTCGTTCCCGACGTCGGCGGGATGTACTTGCTGGCAAGGGCGCCCGGCGCGCTGGGTCTGCACGCCGCGCTGACCGGAGCCCCGTTCTCCGGCGCCGACGCCATCGCGCTCGGATTCGCCGACCACTACGTGCCGCACAGCGAACTCGACGCGTTCAGTGCGGCGATCGCCGCCAACGGCGTCGAAAGCGCGCTGGCCCACCACGCCATCGAACCTCCGCCGAGCGAGCTTGCCGCCCAACGGGAATGGATCGACGAGTGCTACTCGAACGAAAGCGTGATCGATATCGTCGCGGCGCTGCGCGGACACGACGCTGCACCAGCCAACGACGCCGCAAACCTGATCGCCGGCCGCTCCCCCATCGCGGTATCGGTGGCTTTTGCAGCGGTGCGTCGCGCCGCCAACCTGGAGACGCTGGAAGATGTTCTGACCCAGGACTATCGGGTGTCGTCGGCGTCGTCGCGGTCGCACGACCTGGTGGAGGGAATTCGCGCGCAGATCATCGATAAGGACCGCAATCCGAAATGGTCACCGGCGTCGCTGGCAGAGGTCACCGTGGCCGACGTCGCATCGTATTTCGCGCCGGTTGAAGACGACTTGACGTTCTAGAAAGGCAGCCCAATGACCGACACGGAAGACAAAGAATACGAAACCATTCTGGTCGAGCGCGACCAGCGAGTCGGCATCATCACGCTGAACCGGCCCCAGGCACTGAATGCGCTGAACAGTCAGATGATGGACGAAGTAACCAGTGCCGCAACCGAACTGGACAACGATCCCGATATCGGGGCGATCATCATCACCGGTTCAGCCAAGGCGTTCGCGGCGGGCGCCGACATCAAGGAAATGGCCGGCCTGAGCTTCGCGGATGCCTTCGGCGCCGACTTCTTCGCCCAGTGGGGCAAGCTGGCGGCCGTCCGCACACCGACGATCGCCGCGGTGGCCGGACACGCGCTGGGCGGTGGCTGCGAGCTGGCGATGATGTGCGACCTGCTGATCGCCGCCGACACAGCGAAATTCGGCCAGCCGGAAATCAAACTCGGCGTGCTGCCCGGTATGGGCGGCTCACAGCGCCTGACCCGGGCCATCGGCAAAGCCAAGGCCATGGACCTCATCCTGACCGGGCGCACCATCGGAGCTGCCGAAGCTGAACGCAGCGGACTGGTTTCGCGGGTGGTGCCGGCCGAGGACCTGCTGGGCGAGGCCCGCTCCGTCGCCAAAACCATTTCGCAGATGTCGAAATCGGCGGCCCGAATGGCCAAGGAAGCCGTGAACCGGGCCTACGAGTCCACGCTGTCCGAAGGACTTCTCTACGAGCGCAGGCTATTTCACGCGACCTTCGCGACCGACGACCAGTCCGAAGGTATGGCGGCATTCATCGAGAAGCGTCCGCCTAATTTCACCCACCGGTGAGCAAAATGGGATTCGCGACCACCCCGCTAGGCCCTTTAGTCCCCCTGAGTCTCGCCGTCGACGACAAATCGGCAGTCGAAGCACCGGAACCCATTGACGCGGAGTCTGATGAGGCTGAGCCGCAACCGGACCGCCCCCCGTGGTGGGTTCGCCATTTCACTTTCACCGGCACCGCGTTTGGGCTGATCTTTCTGTTGTTGTCGTTGACTCCGTCGCTGCTGCCCCGCGGGCCGTTGTTTCAGGGAGTGGTCAGCGGCTGCTCCGGTGCCACCGGCTACGGCCTGGGTGTCTTCGTCGTCTGGCTGGTCCGCTACATGCGCTCGAGGGACTCCAGCCCGCCGCCGCCACGTTGGGCGTGGCTGCCTCTGGTCGGGCTCGGCACGCTCGGCATGATCGCAATGGCGATCTGGTTCCACGTGTGGCAAGACGACGTGCGCAACCTGATGGGCGTCGAGCACCTGAAATGGTACGACTACCCGCTGGCCGCAGCCTTGTCGCTGATCGTGTGGTTCACGCTGGTCGACATCGGGAAGTTCGTCCGTTGGCTGGTCAGTTTTCTGGTGCGTCAGGTCGATCGGATCGCACCGTTTCGCGTCTCGGCGACCATCGTGGTGGTGCTGCTCGTGACGCTGACGATCACACTGCTCAACGGTGTCGTGGTCAAGTTCGCGATGCGCACGATGAACAACACCTTCGCTTCGGTCAATGACGAAATGAATCCCGATACCGCGGCACCGAAGTCCCGGCTGCGATCGGGTGGCCCGGAATCACTCGTGTCGTGGGAGTCGCTGGGCCACCAGGGGCGAATCTTCGTGGCGGCCGGCCCCACCGTCGACAAACTCAGCAAGTTCAACGGAGCCCCGGCGCTCCTGCCTATCCGGGCTTATGCGGGACTGGACTCCGCGGACGGCATCACGGCGACCGCGGAGCTCGCGGCGCGTGAGCTGTGGCGCACCGGCGGACTGCAGCGCGCCGTCGTCGCGGTCGCCACGACCACCGGCACCGGGTGGATCAACGAGGCGGAAGCCGACGCGCTCGAGTACATGTACAACGGCAACACCGCGATCGTGAGCATGCAGTATTCCTACTTGCCCAGCTGGCTATCCTTCCTGGTGGACAGGGAGAACGCGCGGCACGCCGGCCAGGCGCTGTTCGAGGCGGTCGACAAACTGGTCCGCCAGATGCCTGAGGGGCAACGCCCCAAGCTGGTGGTGTTCGGCGAGAGCCTGGGCTCGTTCGGCGGCGAGGCTCCGTTCATGAGCCTCAACAATGTCCTCGCCCGCACCGACGGCGCACTGTTCAGCGGACCGACATTCAACAACACCATCTGGACTGACCTGACCTCCACCCGCGACGCCGGTTCGCCCGAGTGGCTGCCCATCTACAACCAGGGGCGCAATGTCCGGTTCGTTGCTCGCCCAACGGATCTGGAGCGCCCGAACCGGAATTGGGGCAAACCGCGGGTGGTCTATTTGCAGCATGCCTCGGACCCGATCGCGTGGTGGAGTCCCGACTTGCTCTTCGCCAGACCGGACTGGCTACGCGAACGACGGGGCTACGACGTGCTGCCGCAAACACGTTGGATCCCGGTGGTGACGTTCCTGCAAGTCTCGGCCGACATGGCGGTGGCCACCGACGTGCCGGCCGGACATGGGCATAAATACGTCGCCGACGTTGCCGACGGCTGGGCCGCCGTGCTGTCGCCGCCCGGCTGGACACAGGACAAGACCGACAAGTTGCGACCGCTTCTGCACGCCGACGCGGTCGCCAGCGGCTCCACGCGCGGCCGGTCGCGGTCGCAGGAGCTAGATCCAGCGGCGACCGGTCATACCGGCATCGGCTAGCGGTCCCGGGCGTCGGGTCGACGGAACCACCGTCTAGCTCGGCCAGCACGCCGGCGGCGGCCAGCGCGTGGTAGCCGCCGATGACGTCAGAGGCGCGGTGCAGGCCCAGGTCCAGTAGCGCCGCGGCGGCCAGGCTCGAGGTGTAGCCCTCCGAGCACAGGATCACCCACTCGACGTCGTCGTCGACGGCCTGCGGCAGGCGCGCGTCACTGGTCGGGTCGCAGCGCCATTCCAGGACATTGCGTTCGATCACCAGTGCGCCCGGAACCTCGCCCTCGCGGACTCGCTGGGCCTGCGGCCTGATGTCGACGAGGATCGCGCCGCGCCGCAGCGCGTCGGGAACCTCGGCGGCGGGCAGACGCCGATACCGGCTGCGGGCGGCGCCCAGTACCCGTTCGATCCGGCTCATTTTGGATTACACCCGTCCTTCCGGTTGGTCGGTCAGCTCGGTTCGCTGTCGGCGCAGCGTGCTGCGTTCGGTGACCTCGTAGTAGGACATCGCGGTCAATGGCGGCGAGTAGGCATGCACGCTCAGGGTCGGCTGGGCTCTGGTGACGGCGTGCCCGGAGACAGGTCTGGGCGCCCACACCACGTCGTGCACCCAGCCCAGCGGAAACCCGGCCTGATCGCCGGCATCAAGTCGGCGCCGCCGCAATGCCCGTCCGTCCCAGCGGAATTCGTTGAGCGACCCGGACAGCACGGTGAGCGCACCGAGCGACCCGCCGTGGTCGTGCAATTCGGTGGCGTGACCCGGAACCCAGCTGATCAGCCAGATGTCGAGTTCGTCATCACCGTGGATGCGCGTGAACCAGCGCTCAGTCGCCGGGACGCCACCCTCGGGCAGCAGGTGGTCGCAGCGTCCGCTGAGCACGTCGTCGGCCGCCTGGTCGGTGGCGTTCAGCAGGTCGGGCACCCGTAGTCGGGTGGGTCCCGAGGACGGGGACGGAATAGTAAGCGGACGCAACGCAAGAGAAGTAGCCGCAAGAGAAATAGACATGGGGAGCTCCAGGGTGAACGGATCGGGCAAGCGGCGGCGCGTTAGGGCCGACAACACTCGCGAAAATCCGAACTGCTCCATCACGGCAGCCAGTGTTGCATAGATTGATACCGTGCGCCGGTGCCGTGATCGCCTCCTGCTGTGGGGAACGGTGGTCGTCGCCGCCGGTTTGACTGCTTTGTTTGGGGCCACGGGTTGTTCGCCGAGCGGCGACACCGGCAAGGCCACCTCTTCGTCGGGCGGTCCGGGTTCGGTCCCGCCGGGAAGCATCGGCGTCTCCCCCGCCGGCGTGACAACCCAGGTTGACGTCCCCGCAAATTCCACCGAGGAGGAGTACTTCCAGGCCTGTCACGCTGCAAAGGAGTGGATGGATACCCAGCGCAAGATCGGTGAATCACCGATCGAGCCGTACCTGGCGATGCTTCAGGCAGCGCCGTCCGGCACCGCGGGAAGCTGGAACAAGCGGTGGGCCGATCTGACCCCGGCGCGGCAGGCGGCCGTGATCACCGCCGTGCGCGCAGCCGCCAATGGCGAATGCGGTTAGCGGGCCGTTCGGGCTCCCGCGCAATTGAGATCACGCCTGCACGAAATTGCCGACCCGGCCGATGGCGGCGCGTTTCGCCGCGCAAAATGAACCGATGACCGACGGACCCGGCGGAGCGGTAGCGCGACCACGCGGGGCATCACCGACCCGGGTTGCCCTGGCGCTCGGCAGCGGTGGCGCACGCGGCTACGCCCACATCGGCGTGATCGAAGTGTTGCACGAACGCGGCTATGAGGTGGTGGGGATCGCCGGCTCGTCGATGGGCGCTGTGGTCGGCGGTGTGCAAGCGGCCGGACGACTACACGAACTCGCCGACTGGGCGAAGTCGTTGACGCAACGCACCATCCTGCGGCTGCTGGACCCGTCGATCACCGCGGCGGGAGTGCTACGGGCTGAGAAGATCCTGGACGCGGTGCGCGACATCGTCGGCCCGGTCACCATCGAGCAGCTGCCCATCCCCTACACGGCGGTGGCGACCGACCTGTTGGCCGGCAAGCCGGTGTGGTTTCAGCGCGGGCCGCTCGACGAAGCCATCCGGGCATCCATCGCGATACCGGGGGTGATCGCTCCGCATGTTGTTGACGGGCGCCTGCTCGCCGACGGCGGCATCCTGGACCCGCTGCCGATGGCGCCGACAGCCGCCATCAACGCCGACCTGACCATCGCGGTGAGCCTCAACGGCAGTGACGGCAGCGGTTTCGGAGACGACCGCGGCGGAGACCCGGGGGTCACCGTCGAGTGGTTGAACCGCATGGTGCGCAGCACCTCTGCGCTACTCGACGCGACTGCCGTCCGGTCGCTGCTCGACCGGCCGACGGCGCGAGCGGTGTTGAGCCGGTTCGGCGCGGCAGTCCCGGAATCGGATTCCTGGCCTGAAGATGGGGACATCGAGCAAGCCGAAGACGATGACTTCGTTGACACGCCCGGCACTCCCAGGCTGGGCAGCTTCGAGGTGATGAATCGGACGATCGAGATATCTCAAGCCGCGCTGGCGCGCCACACGCTGGCGGCCTATCCGCCCGACCTGCTGATCGAAGTGCCGCGTACGACATGCCGAAGCCTGGAATTTCACCGCGCGGTGGAGGTGATCGCGGTCGGGCGCGCGCTGGCCACCAGCGCCCTGGACGCCCTGGAAGCCCTGAAAGCAGAAGCGGACCCGCCCGCGATCGAAGTCCAATAGAGCCGCCTCAGACTGGCTTCACGGCGGCCTTGCTCGCGTCCGGCCGCCGCCGAGGTCACGCGGCAGCGCGGATCCAGCGGATTCGGGCCGAACGCCGCCAACGAGTCGTCGTCCCAACTTGGCTCTAGTCAGTGCGCACCGCCGGCGTGCACCACGCGTGACTTTCGATGGCCGCCGGGATCGCCGGTGCTGGCCGGTGCATGTGAATGAAGTTGCAGTACAGCATGTTTTGCTTGGGTAGCGCTGGGCATGGACGTATCTGTCACATCAGTCACGCGTGCCCTGCGGGTAAGTGGCCCCGTCTTGCGATTGCGATACTGCCGGTGATAGCGCATTCCAGAACCGCCGCATGACCAGTTTCTTGGTGCACATGTGGCGGGTGCGACGCGCCCTGTGGCAAGCCCGAACCACTGAGTGAGCCAAGTCAGGTCAGACATCGAGGAACCGCGCCACCCTGGCGGCCTCACGGCGGCCTTGCTCGCGTCCGGCCGCCGCCGAGGTCACGCGGCAGCGCGGATCCAGCGGATTCGGGCCGAACGCCGCCAACGAGTCGTCGTCGGCGAACACGGTGAACGTCCTGCCGGCGAACGCCGCGATCTCGGCGGCCGGGCCGGGTCCGAACGGCGACGGGGTGTCGGCGCCGGAGGGCACCAATACCACCGCCACATCACAGTCGGCGGCAACGCCAAGGTTGACCGAGCTGGCAACTCCACCGTCCATATAACGCCGGCCCGCGATGGTCACCGGCGGCCACGCCCCCGGGACCGCGCAACTGGCCGCCACCGCGTCGACGAGCCCAACCCCGGAGTCCCGATCGAAGACGACCAGCTCGCCGGTGTCGATGTCGATCGCGGTGACCCGCAGTGTCCGGTCCGGCCAGTCGTGCGACGGCAAGCGCTGCGCGATCACCTGGCGGCGGACGGCCTCGGGGACGGTCTCGGTGGCCAGTGCCACCGACCCGATCTGTTGCATCCGTAGACGCGTGGCGTCCCCGGGCCGTGGCGCAGGCGAGGGATCAGTCAAAGCGGCCAGGAAGAGCTCGGTGATGGTCTCGATGTCGACGCCGGGATCCAGCTCGGCAGAGGTCCCGGCTATTTGCCGGTCGAACAGCACGTCCAGCACGCAGCCGCTTGCGAGCTGCGCGGCAACCGCCGAGCCGGCCGATGTCCCCACCAGCACATCCGACCCCAGCAGCAGCCGCGCCGCCGCGGGTGACTCGTCGACGATGCCCCGCAAAATGCCTGTCTCCCAGGCGATTCCGGCCAGCCCTCCACCGGCCAGCACTAACGCTTGTCCGGTTGTCATGTCGATTTAGCGTGTCAGCCGCTCACGCCGCCGTGTGCTGCGCGCGCTGCACCGGCGCACTCAGGTCCGACTTGCGGAGCAGGTGCGTGGGCGGGTCGGGCAGCACCAGACTTCGGCTGATCCGCAGTTGGGCGTCGACGTGCACCAGTTCCCCGGGGTTGAGCAGGCACCAGCTTGGGTCGCTGTCCATCGGTTCGCTCGCGAACACCACTGACGCCCTAGTGCACAGATGATCGGACTGTGCGTGGATTCGGTTGGTGCGCAAGTCGAATTCCGGATCGGTCGCGGGTGGCTGGGCGGCACGCTGCAACATGTAGAGCTCGTTGGAGTCGGGGTACCGCAGCGCCCACATGTCGGTGGCCGTGCTCAGCAGCAGGTTGACCGCATAGATCGGCACATTCGCCGCCAGCCATCTCACGGCGTCGACCAGGCCCGCCGACTCGTCACCGTCATGGGCGCGAATCGAGCCGGTGATCAAGGCGAACACCCGCTCGGAATCGGTCTGCCCCAACACCAGGTCGTCGGTGCCCACCTCACGCAGTCGCTCATCAATGGCGTCGAGGCCCTCGAGTACGCCGTTGTGCGCGAAGATCCGGCCGTCCTGCAAAAACGGGTGAGTGTTGTGCACGTCGAGCGACCCCGTCGTCGCATACCGGACATGAGCGACGAACGTCGTGCCCGTCATCTGGTGGGCTTCGGTGGCGAAGTCGGAGTCTTGCCACGCCGCTATCGGCTCCTTGCGCAGCTGCGGCCGGCCGTGCTCGTCGAAGACGCCCAGGCCGGTGCCGTCGGGGTTCTTCCTGCTTTGCTCGGCAAGACTGTCCGGCGCGTCCAGCAGCCAAAACGTCGCGGTACAAACATCGGTTCCGGCGTGCAGGCCAAAGAGTCGACACATAGCCTCGACCGTAGCGGAGGTCAGCCGACGAGCTGTTGGGACAGCTTTTCGAGTGTCGCTCGCGCGTAGCCCTTCCACATGCTGCCGAACACCGGCAGCAGCGGCGCGACCAGGCCCGACTTGGCGTGGATGATCCACTGCCAGGTCACCACGGTTCCGGTCGCATCCGGGGCGAAGCTCCACTTGCCGTCGACCGAGCTGACCAGCAGCGCCATCGCCCCCTTGACGCCCGACAGCGTGTACGCAAACGACCGCGGCGGGTCGACGCTGGTCAGCTCCTCCTGCACGCTGCCGCCACCGACCATCCTGATGACGCGCGTCTGGCCCGCCGCATCCCAGTCGCCGGTCTGCTCCCGGACCTCCTTGATCGGCGGAAACAGTCCGTACCAGTGCGAACAAATCACCGTCAGGGGTACGGGAATCGTTTTGGCGAACGCATCGTCGACAGCGACGGGTATGGCGCGCGATTCCTCGACGACGATAGACCTGGCCATGGGAACTCCGGGGGTGTCGGGGATGGACCGGTTGGAACTTTAGCTTTCCGGCATTTACTACCCGCAGCCGGTTCGCATCTCATCGGGTGCCTGGAATACAGGATCACCAAAGATGCTGTCGCCGAACCTGATAGCTCTGGTGCCGCTAGGCGCCGCTAGGCATCCAAACGGACGAACTCATCGTGTCGATACAGCTGTGCACACTCGGCTCGTCTGACTTTGCCACTTGTGGTGATGGGAATCGACCCAGGCGATACCAGAACCAGATCCGCCACGGTCAGGCCGTGCGAGCTCGATATCGCCGACGTGACTTCACGCTTGACGACTCCCAGCTTGTCCATCGCGTCGTCGACGGAATCGCCCCGCTTCTTGAGTTCGATGATCACAACCAGCTTCTCCACGCCATCAGTGGGAACCGCAATCGCCACGCAGCGGCCCCGGGTGATCTCCTGGATCGTTGCCTCGATGTCGTCGGGAGAGTGGTTGCGCCCGTACACGATCAACAGATCTTTGATGCGGCCGATGATGAACAACTCGCCTTCAGAGATGAAGCCCAAATCTCCGGTTCGCAGCCAAGGCCCTTCGGGTGTACCGGCCGTCGGACCGACAAGCCGTCCTCCGAAGGTGCGCTCAGTCTCGACAGGGTTGTGCCAATAGCCGGCGGTGACGTTGTCGCCGTGCACCCAGATCTCGCCGACCGTTTCCGCTGAACACTCGGTTTGCGTGTCGGGATCGACGATCCGCACCGCGGGTGGTGGCAGCAGGGGGTAACTAACCAGCGGAGTGCCCTGGTTGCTCGGACACCGTTCAGCGTTGCCGGCGGAAAGCTTGTCGGACTCGAAGTGCACGATGTCGGGTGGCTTACCCGCTTTGCTGGTCGCCACGTACACCGTTGCTTCCGCCAACCCGTATGAAGGGCGTAACGCCTCGGCGTGCAGGTTGAAGGGGACGAACCGGTCGGTGAAGCGTCTGAGCGTCTCCGCGTGTATCCGTTCGCTACCGCTGATGATGCTGACCACGCCCCCGAGATCGAGCCCGACCATATCGTCGTTTGATGTTTTGCGGGCCGCTAGTTCATAGGCGAAGTTCGGTGCCGCCGAAAATACGTGAGAATTACTCGCCATCATCTGTATCCACCGGGCCGGCCGCTGCAGGAACGCCACCGGGCTCGTGAGCACGGTCGGAAATCCCCCCAGAATCGGTCCACAAACTCCCAGAAACAAACCCATGTCGTGATAAAAGGGCAGCCACGACACAATAGTGCAGTCCGACGGCGCCACGCCACCGCGATCCGCAAAGTACCCGGACATCAGCTGCGAGAAATTGGCCAGCAGGTTCTGATAGGAAATCATTACCCCGGCCGGTTGACGAGTCGACCCAGAAGTATATTGCAAATACGCCGTCTTCTGGCAATTGTCGTTGCCGGCCTCGGAAGGTATCGAAGAGTCCAGATTCAGCCGATCGACCTCGATGACCGCTGGGACGAATTCACCGGATTCCGGCGTAATATGCTGGACGACAGCGCTTATGACAGAAGAGGTCGTCAGAACGACGGTAGGCGTGGCGTCGCGCAGCACCGAATCGACACGCTCATCGCTGGCGCCACCCAAAGGAACCAGAAGCGGAATCGCAATAAGTCCCGCCTGCAATGCGCCCAGAAAAGCAACAATGTAATCGACTCCCTGCGGCGCTAATATCACAGCTCGGTCACCCGCCGACGCACAAAGCCGAAGTTCATGTGCGACGTTTAGCACTCGCCTATACATCTGCAACCAAGTAAGGCTTTCGGCAACACCGCCCCAGTCCTGCTCGTAATCAATAAAAGTGAACGCCGTTCCATCAGGCTGTAGATTGACGCACTGGCGCAACATTGTAGGAATGGTTTTCTCAAACACATCAACACACTACGCCTAGGACGTCCCGGACGGTCCGGCTTCGTAAAGCCGCACCGATCCCGCATAATTGACGCTGATTTCAATCCTGCCGCCGATCTCCGTCCTGCAATGACTGCGCGGTGGGGCGCCGTCGGGCAACCAGGGCGATCCTCTTTGTGTCGGTTAGGATTTCGAATAGTCGAAGCCGCGTTGTCTGACCAACGGGCGCTAAACAAGCCAAACAGACCAGCTTCTGCGCGGCTAGGGTGCCAGTCGGGGGGCGGCGCGGCCGGTGATCAGCGGCAGATCGAAGAAGCTCTGGATGCCCGCCGGAGCCGCGCAGGTGGCGGGGACCGCGTTGACACAATGTGCCGCGGTCGCGACGATGCCGGGGTTGCTCTTCAGCCCGGCGGCGACGCTATCCGGCTGCCATCCCTTGATCGTCACGAAGGTGTCCGGGTTTCCGCGCACCTCGATCTCGTAGCGCTCCCCGGCGGGACCGAATGACCAGGGCGGATCAAGGTTTTGCTCGCCCATCAGCCAGTTCACGGTGATCTTGACGACGACGGTGTCACCGACCAGCGCCTCCCAGTGGAAGCGGCGTGCGGCGACCTGCCCGGGTTGGATCACCCCGATCGGCGACTCGATCGGCGCGGTGGCAACCGCGACCTCTTGCGACGAACGGATCTTGGGGTCGGCGGCAAAGCCGAGCCGATCCACACACAGCCGCACCGACTGGATGAAGCCGCCGCCGAGCAGCTTTTTCGCCGGGCCGCTCAACGCGCTGTCCGGCGGCCCGCCGAAGCCCATCACATGGCGCAGCACATCGGGTGCGCCATAGCTGCGGATATCGGAAAACTCCTCGGAGCGAACGTAAGTCACGCCGGTGGACATCACCGACAACAGCAATGGGAACAGCTCGGTGGCCGCCCCCGGCCCGATGCCGGCCCCGTGCAGCGTCGCATTGCCGGCCTGCGCGGCGACTTCCAGCGGGGCGGCCTCCTTGCCGCTCGGGTAGAACCAGCCGAGCGGCGTGACGACGTTGATTCCGGAGTGCAGCAGCGCCGCCACGTCCTCGATGTTGGGCAATAACGGGGTGTAGATCACCGCGTCGGCGTGCAACGCGCCGATGTCGTCGATGCTGTTGGTCGCGGTCACTCCCAGCGGCGCTGTGCCGATGATCTCGCCGACGTCCTTGCCGACCTTGGCTTCGGAATGCACGCGGCAGCCCACAAGTTCAAGTTCAGGATGATCGAGCACACCTTTGATCGCCGCCACGCCGACCGATCCCGTCGCCCACTGAACGACCCGCAGGCTCATGCAGCCACTCCCCTTTTGCGACCCTGTCGCGAGCAGACACTAACTCAGTCGCGCACCTCGGTGACATCGTAGCCATCGTCGGCGTAGCGGGATCGGATGGTCTTCTTGTCGTACTTGCCCACGCTGGTGCGGGGAATCTCGTCGGCAAACGCCCAGCGTTCGGGCAGCCACCACCGAACGACCTTGTCCGCGAGGAATGTTCGCAAATCGCCGGGGGTGACGGAGGCGCCTTCATGGAGCACGACCACGGCCAGCGGTCGTTCCTGCCAGCGCTCGTCGGGAACCCCGACGACCGCCGCCTCCAGCACGGCGGGGTGCCCGATCAGGCAGTTCTCCAACTCGACCGAGGAGATCCATTCCCCGCCCGATTTGATGACGTCCTTGGAGCGGTCAGTCAGCGTGATGAAGCCCCGCGCGTCGACCTTGCCGACGTCGCCGGTGCGCATCCAGCCCGACGCGAACTTCGACTCATCGCGTCCCAGGTAGTAGGAGCCGGCGATCCACGGGCCACGCACCTCCACCTCGCCGATTGCCTTGCCGTCGTTGGGCAGCACCTGGCCGTCGTCGTCGACGATCCGCGCTTCCACGCCGCAGACCGGTTGGCCCTGGGTCCCCCGGTACGCCCAGTGCTGGTCCTCGGGGGTTCCGGGCGGCGGCCAGGCCATCGTCGCCAGTGGCGACGTTTCCGTCATGCCCCACAGCTGCCGAATCTGGACGCCGTGCTTTTCTTCGAAGGTGCGCATCAGCGACACCGGCACCGCCGAGCCGCCGCAGACCACCAGGCGCAGCGACGACATGTCGTGGTCGGGGTCTTTCTCCAGGTAGTGCATGACGTCGTTCCAGATGGTCGGCACCGCGGCGGCAACCGTGGGCCGCAGCTTTTCGACCATGTCGACCATCGACCGGGCGTCCAGGTGGCGATCGGGCAACACGAGGTCGGCACCTGCCATCAGCGCCGCATACGGCAACCCCCACGCGTTGGCGTGGAACATCGGCACGATCGGCAGCGCGCTGTCGCTGGACCCGAGCCCCATGCCGTTGGCGGTGCAGGCCGCCATCGCGTGCAGAAAGCTCGAACGGTGGCTGTAGACCACGCCTTTGGGGTGGCCGGTGGTGCCGCTGGTGTAGCACATCGCGGCCGCGGAGTTCTCGTCGATCTGCGGCCAGTCGAATTCCGTCGGCTCGCCGCTGATCGCCTCGTTGTACCGCAGCACCGTCTTGCCCGACTCCTGCAGCGGCGCCAGATCTCCGTCTCCGACGGCGATCACGGTGTGCACGGTATCGAGAGTGGGCAGGATCGGTCCCAGCAGTTTGGCCAGCGACATGTCGACCAGCACGACGCGGTCCTCGGCCTCGTTGGCGACGTAGGTGATCTGCTCGGGGAAGAGGCGGATGTTGAGCGTGTGCAGCACCGCGCCCATGGTGGGGATCGCCAGATAAGCCGCCAGGTGTTCGGCGTTGTTCCACATGAACGTGGCGACGCGCTGGTCTCCGCTGACGCCGATGCGGCGCAACGCATTTGCCAGCTGGGCGGCCTGCTGACCCAGTTCGTGGTAGCTGATCTGACGGTAGCCAGAGCCGGTAGTCCCAGAACCCGTAGTGGCGGTGCGTGCTCCGTGGACACCGCAGCCGTGCCGCATTACCGCGGCGAGGGTCAACGGAAAGTCCTGCATCGTGCTGTACATCGCTGTACCGCCTTAGAAATCTCGGCGTGGCACCGCCTCATGGTCAGTCCGGGCGAATGCTATCGCCGCACCGAAGCACCGACATACGGGCTCCCCCGAGAAGCTTGCCCTTAGACCAGCGCCGCTTCGTACCGCATCAGCTCGGGCATGGCCCATTCGACCGGGCCGTCCGCGCTTTCGATGCTTGACATGGTCGAGGCGACGGGCGCCACGGTGACCGCGCCGGCATAGTCGGCGATGTACAGGTATTTGCCGTCCGGGCTTTCGACCGCGCACGACGGCTGCTTCGCCACCCTGACTGTGCCGATGACGTCGTGCGTGAGCGTGCACAGCACGGTGATGCTGTCGTCGCTGACCAGGTAGGCACGGTCGCCGTCGCCGCTGATCGTCAACCCGGTGAGCAGGCCACCGATCTCGGTGATCTTGCGGGTGTAGGTGATCTTGTTGGTGCGGGTGTCGATGACGTCGACCACCGCGCCGAAGTCGGGGCCGCAGCTGGCCACGTAAGCGATGGCGCCATCGGGGCTCAGCGCGACGTCGCGGATCGGCAAGCCGATCTCGATGGTCTCGATGACGCTCAACTCGTTTTTGGCGCCCCGCTGCTCGCCTTTGCCCCGCGACCGGGTGGAGCCCTTCGTGTTCTTCCGGCGCCAGCTTGTGCGTGCGCGGGCCTGGGTGCCGATCACGACAATCCGGCCACCGTCCGGCCCGTTGGTGGCGACATACAGGCGCTCCCCGTCGGAGTTGATGCGCACGCATTGCGTGCTGGTTCCCGGTTCCTGGCAGAGCTCGGCGACGTCGATCACCTGAACCTCGCCCGTCGTGGTGTCCAGAACGGCGACGTCAGCGGCGCGAGCGCCGTTTCGGCTGGCGTAGACATACTTGCCGTCGGGGCTTGCCACCAGGTCGCTCACGCTGAGCGCCAGCGGATGAGTGGCAATGACCGTGTTGGTGGGCACGTCAACGATCGCGACCGAGTCGTACGCCGGCGATACGGTGCTGACGTATGCCCGGTCGGCGTCCACGCCGTCCACGGTGATCGCGAACGGCTCGTTGACGCCGGGGACTGTCTGCGCAATCCGCCAGGTGTCAGTGTCGATGACCGACACGCTGTCACCGCCATAGTTGGTCACCATCAGCCGGCTGCCGTCGGAGCTGACCGCGATGCCGCTGATCGGCCCCTTGCGCACGGCGATCTCGACGACAAGCTCGGCAACCTCTGCGACAGTGTCATCCTCGCCAAAACGGGCGACCTCTCGGCCGTTCACATCTCTCGCGGGTGTCTCCGGGCTCATGCTGGCTACCGCCTTTGCTGTGTTCGTCGGTCGTGCGTCGGACCTATCGGCGCGGGCGGCGGGCATCGCGACAACTCTGTGCGACGCCGGCGGCCCGGGATCAACCGGATTCAACGCCCATAAGGAGCCGGTAGCGAGCCAATAGGCCCGCAAGGCGCTGATTACGAATGCTTTCGAAGTAGTCTAGCGGTCGAATTCTGGCAAAAAAGAATTTAAATTTGGTTTGTTACCTACGTCACGTCACAAACTTACGTTCCACTCAGGCTGTGCCAATCGAGTTTTTCAACTGTCGGTTAGTGGTTAACCATACTAGCCGACTTGAACAGGCAGTTTGCGTGTTACCGCAAACTATTCAGCCGTCGTTGCACAGGCGTGCAAATAAGAAACTCTTAGAATTGCCGTGCCGCAGAGGCAAAAATCACATTTTCTTGGTATGGGTAGCGCTGGGTCCACGCCGAGGTCGAACCAATACCTTCAGCGACGAACGGCGGTCGACGTCAGATGCGCGTCGTGGCCGCGCTCCCCGGTCCGGATACGAACCAGACTCTCCACCGCAGAAACCCAGACCTTGCCGTCGCCGATCTTGCCGGTGCGGGCCACTCTGACGATGGCCTCGACGACACGTTCGGCAAACTCGTCGTCGACCACGACCTCGACACGAATCTTCGGGACGAAATCAACCTGGTACTCGGCTCCGCGGTAGACCTCGGTGTGCCCGCGTTGCCTGCCGTACCCCTGGACTTCGGTAACGGTCATACCCAGCACACCGGCGGTCTCGACGGCATGCCTGACGTCATCGATCGTGAACGGCTGGACGATTGCCGTGACGAGCTTCATGGCGTCAGTCGTCCACCGGCGCGGCGGGCGCGGCGGCCGCCGTCCGCGTTGCCACCAACGAGTCGGTGCGCCGGCCCGTGACGATTCCTTCATCGGGGTAAGCCTCTTCGTCGTGCACACCGACGTCGCCGGTCTCTAGAACCTCGTCGGGCATCCGCAACTTCATGAAGAGGCCAAGGACTTTCAGGATGACAAACGTGATGAGCGCATCCCAGAAGATGACCGTGGCCGCGGCACCGAGTTGGATCAGTACCTGTTTGGGATGGTCACCGTAGAGCCAGCCGGAGGCGCTAAAGCCGCTCTGACCCCCACCGGGCAGGTATTCGATAACCTTCGGGTCTGCCAGTACCCCGACGAGCAACCCGCCCGCCAGGCCCGCCACGCCGTGAGTGTGGAATACGCCCAGGGTGTCATCGACCTTCTTGAACGGACGCGTCTTGCCGAGCCAATTCCACGACATCCAGACCAGGGAGGAGGCGACGACGCCAATGATCATCGCGCCGAAACTGTTGACAAAGCCGGCCGCCGGGGTGATCGCGACCAGGCCGGTGATCATGCCGTTGACGCCGCCGAGGAACGTCGGCTTGCGCTGCTTGCTCGCGAAGATGTCCCAGATCACCCAGGTGAGCAAGGCGCAGGCGGTCGCCAGGTTGGTGTTGAGCACCGCGATGGAGGCGTCCGCACCCGCGAAGTACGGGTCACCGCCGTTGAACCCGTTCCAGCCCAACCACAGGACGCCGGCGCCGACCGCGGCCATCGGAAGGTTGTTTGGCACAGCGCGTTCCCGGTCACGCTGCAGCCTCGGACCGATCACCGCGGCAGCCACGAACCCGGATGTTCCCGCGGCGAGGTGGATCACGTACCCACCGGAGTAGTCCAGGGCACCCGCCTCTGCCCACCAGCCGCCGCCCCATAACAGGAACGCGTTGACCGAGTAGGCGAACGTCGACCACAGCGGCACGAAGATCAGCCACACCTTGAAGTTCATCCGGCCGACCACGCTGCCGAGAAACAGCAGCGGGGTGATGGCGGCGAACACGAACTGGAAGTACGCCAGCGTCGTCTCGGAGAAGTTGAACTTGGGCATGTTGCCGTCCAGCAGCGGGATCGCTGCTCTGTCCATGTTGTTGGTGCCCAGGATCGTGTGGGGGATCCCGACCACGGACCTCAGGACGGGGATGCCCTTGAAGAGCTTGAGCGGCTCGCCGAAGCCCATCTTGAAGCCCCACAGCACCCACACGACCAGCACCAGCGAGAACCCGGTGAAGGCCATGAGCATGGTGTTGACGGCCCATTTCTTCTGGACGATCCCGCGCGTACAGGACGGCGATGCCTGGCAGGCTCATCAGTCCGACCAGGGTCGCCGCCACCAACTGCCAGGCGTTGTCTCCGGAATTCAGCCAATCGGGATAGGGCAACATTGTTCCGACTCACCCCTAATTCGAGCAACGGGCTAATGGAATCAGCTGCGGTGCGCCACTACTCACGCCGTAGACCGGTCGAAGCATCGAATGGAGATGTTTCAGACGTATGTGCAATCGTTTAAATATTGATTTCGGCACGCGATAAGTCCCGACTTCGTGGCTTCTGCCTGCACTTTCGTCAACGCGAGGGCGCGCAAAAGACAGTCGCCAAGTTGGGAATTTGCCGACAGTTCGCTGCAAATCTGCTGCATATAAACTGCAAATTTACTGCGACATATCCCGGTAACTAGCTGAGAAGCCCTGACCATTAATAACGGATGCGCAAATTTGCTGCGGAGCATACCTGACGTCATTCGCCGGCGTTTGTCAGCCGAATGGGCAATCGCCTAGCTGAAATGAGTCTTCGGCCGGGCCAGCGCCGTACCGTCGACAATGATGTCGAGCTTCTCGTTGTAGAACGCCAGCAGCCCGGCGATCGGGGCGACGGCGGGTAGCGGGTAGTGATACGTCCACGCGAGGTCCGGATGCACCGCCTCACCAACTCGCACCGACCAGTAGCCGGACGTCGTTCCCTTGTACGGACACAGCGACTGCGACGGGCTCGGTTCCAGGTGTTCGAAGGCGACATCGGTCGGATCGATGTAATACCTTGTGGGCAAGCCTGTTTCGAACAGCAGCACCGGCGACTGGGTATCGGCCAGCAGCACGCCCTCGAGCTCCACCCGAACGTGCCGATGCGAGCGCAGCGCGTCGACCCGCACATACGGATTGCGCGGATGCCCGTAGATCGGCTCGTCTTCCTCGAACCACCGCAGCGCATCCCACTCGAATCGCACCAGGCCGGCGACGGGGCTGTCGCTATCGGCGTCGAACACCCGCGCGGCCGACTGGTGGGCCTGGCCGGCGCCAACCAGAGCATGCAACCGCGACGGGCCGAGCTGCACCTTCTGCGGGTGGTTCTCGTCGCGCAGGAACTCCGCGCGGACATCGGCCACAGGGACGTAATACGCCGGGTAGTAAGGGATTTCCCAGACGTACCGGGCCGCGATGGTGTCGAAGACCAGCTCGTGGCCAAGGAAGCCCCGGACCCGACGCGGTGCCGGCTCGATCCTTCCCCGGGTGGCGGCCACTTGGGGATAGTCACGTTGTTCGATGTCGCCAGTCATGATTCACCTACTGATCTTTGGACGCCAGGCCGGCCGGCGCATGGGCGATTGCTTTACGGATGGCGTCGGCCAACGCCAGTGCGCTCTCTTCGGTGAGTTCCAGCGCGACCCGCGCGGACGGACCGAGCTGCGGATTGATCACGTCGATGTTGACCGTATGGCCGTAGGGCGCATGCACCGGATGGTCGACGTACACCGTCGCGCGGTCCGCGCCGAACCACCCGGTTGCGCCCTTGCCGCTGCCGTCGATCTCGACGTGTTCGGTCAGATATGTGCACATGGGTTGGGACACCTAGCCTTTCAGGTTGGTGGCGAAGAACTGGTCGATTCGGCGCCAGCCGTCCACAGCCGCCTCCACGCGGTACGCCGGCCGGTCGACGGAGAAGAAGCCGTGACCCGCGCCGTCGTAGGACGTGAACTCGTGGGGCTTGCCCAGCCTGGTCAGCTCGTCACCCAGCTTGGCCACCGCCGGGGGTGCCGGGAACCGGTCGTCGGCTCCGAACAGGCCCAGCAGCGGGCAGCTCAGGTTCGGCGCCAGATGAAGGATGGGTTTCATGGCCTTGGGCATCCCCTCCGGCGGATCCTCGACGATGAACGCCCCGTAGCAGTCCACCGCTGCGTCGAACGGCAACGAGCACGCCGCCAGGTAGGCATGCCGCCCGCCCGAGCAGTGTCCGATCACACCGAACTTCCCGTTGCAGCCCGGCAACGAGCGCAGGTGCGCCACCGCGCCGGCGACATCGCCGACCAATCGCTCGTCGGGGACCCCGCCGGCCGCGCGTACCGCCGCGGCGGCGTCATCGGGAGCGGCGCCCGGGGCTTCGCGTGAGTACAGGTTCGGCGCCACCGTGTGATAGCCGGTGACGGCAAGGCGGCGGACGAATTCCTTGGTCTCCCGGTCGTAGCCGGGCATGTGGTGGATCCACACGACGCCACCGCGCGATTCTTCGGCGAGCGGCTCGGCCAGTGGGAAAGCCCGGTAGGCCTCGATCTCGTCGCCGCCGTGTCCGGTGATGGTAATCGTCTCTGCGCGGATGGCATCTGGGCTGAACGCGTTCATCGCGATGCTCCTTATCTGGCGGAGCCGCTTGTGGCTGGTCCGGGGTCGCTCCGCGTATCCAACCTATCGAGTACCGTCGATCCATGTCGTTTCGGCGGGACAGCCCAATTCGCGGTCGGCGGTTGCGCATTGATGAGGCGCTTTTTGAGCGCTTCGCGATGACCCGGGCTGGGTACCAGTTCATGCTGCGGGTGGCGCCGCATATCGACAAAGTGCTGATCCCCCGCACAAAGGGCCGGCTGAGCTCGGCCGGAATCGACCGGGTCGGGCTGGTCACGAGCACCGGAGCCAAGTCCGGACAACAGCGCACCCATCCGCTGGCATTGCTCGACGACGGCGACGGGCTGCTCGCAATCGGGTCCAACTACGGGCGGCCAAACCATCCGGCCTGGAGCGCCAACCTGCTGGCGCACCCGGAATGCACTGTCGAGTTCATGGGTCCGCCCAAGCCGTACCGGGCCGAGTTCCTCACCGGCGCTGCCCGCGACTCGGCGTGGGACACCGCGGTCGACTTCTACGCCGGCTACGAGAGCTACCGCGTCAATTGCGCGCCGCGCGAAATCAGGGTGTTTCGGCTGCGGCCCATCGCTTGAGAGCGCGCCGAGCTCGGGTTCAGTGCCGCTTGTCGCGCACCTTGTAGGTCGACGGCCAGGACTTTCGCGACTCGTCGCCGGTCAGTGGGGTTCCCATCCCGCCGACTTTCACCTGGTAGGCCTCTTTGCCCGGGCCGACCTCGCGATTGGCGTGTTCCTGGGCAAGGTAATACAGCTCGTCGATGGTGGCTTCGTCGTAAGCAACGAACGAGGTTTCCCGCGCGACGTCGTCGATCCCGGCCAGCATCCGGTCGGGCACCGCTCGCGACGCCAGTGCCGCCAGTCCGAACAGTGCGAACGGTACGACCCAGTAACAGACGAACGACAGCGGAGTCGTCGTATCGAGGAGCGTCGCGTTCTCCTGCGCGATCGCCGCAATCAACGACGACACCGTCATGCCGGCGAAGGTGGCCACCCAGATCCAGGTCAATAGCTTGGTCATCCGGCCGAAAAGCTCGGTCTTGATCACATCGGCAGGTTGTTCGGCTGCGGCGAACTCCTGCGCGAACGGCCTGCCGATCAGCACGCTGGTCAGCGCGACGAGGAAGATCCCGGCGTTGCCCAGCGGGGCCACCCAGCGCGACATGACTGACTGGCTGATCGCAGCAATCAGCACCGTCAACACCAAAAACGCTGCGATAGAGCCTATTTCGAGCAAAGCCACCGGCTTTCGGGCGGCGCGCGAGGTCCCGAACGCGACGACTGCGATGGTTAACGCCACCAGGGCGGCCGCCAGGAAAGGGACGTTACCGATCAGCACCCAGAAGACGATCCACGGCGCAAAGCCAAACAGCATGCCCACGAAAGGTCAGTGTATGGGTGGCGGGTGGCCGCGACTTCGGCGACCGCAAAGTCCGGCCTGACCCAAAGCCGCGCCGCAGGCGCTGATGCAAACCATAATACGAGCGGAAGGGGGTTCCGTGATGTCCAGCTCGTTCAGCGTGAGTAGCCATCGGTGAGCTACTGGCGGGCCGGCGATGTGGCGGACGGCCTCTACGAGGTGCGCCAGGTGATCACTTCCGGGGGAATGGGGGTGGTGCATCGCGTGCGCCACCGCGGCTGGAACATGGACCTGGCGGTGAAAACCCCTAGGCCAGAGATGTTCTCGTCGCCATCTGGGATGGCCGACTTCGAGACTGAAGCCCAAGTCTGGGTGGGATTAGGGCTGCACCCCAACATCGTGGCATGCGTGTATGTGAGGCGCATCGATGGACTGCCGCGGGTGTTCGCCGAATGGGTCGACGGAGGCACGCTGGCCGAGGCGGTCGCCGCTCGACGGCTCTACACCGGTGACGAGTCGCAGACGCTGGCCCGGGTACTGGATGTGGCGATCCAATTTGCGTGGGGTCTGGACTACGCCCACTCCTGCGGCCTGATCCATCAGGACGTCAAACCGGCCAACGTGATGCTGACGTCGGATTGGACGGTCAAGGTCAGCGATTTCGGGTTGGCCAAAGCCCGGGCCGTGGCCGGCGAGAGCGCCTCCACCGCAACGGGAATGAGTGTGCTGGCCGGCTACGGCGGCCTGACACCCGCGTATTGCTCGCCCGAGCAGGCGAGTGCCGCCAGCCTCGTCAGTAGCCAAACGCCGCCTGCCACGCTGACCCGGGCCACCGACGCATGGTCCTGGGCAATCAGCGTGTGGGAAATGTTCGTCGGTGAGCCACCCTGTCGGCACGGGCAGGCCGCCGCGGACGCGTTCGCCGCCTTTCGCGACGACCCCTCGATCGATGACCCGGCTATCCCGGCGATGCCCGACTCGATGGCGGATCTATTGCAGCGCTGCCTGAATCCCGATCCTGCGAGCCGTCCGCGCCGCATGGGCGAGCTGGCCGACGAACTCGCGGGTCTGTATCAGCGGATCATCGGTGTGCGGTACCCGCGGACCAAGACCGAGCCCGCCAAATTGGTGGCTGACGGCCTGTCGAATCAGGCACTTTCCATGCTCGACCTCGGCCATGCGGACCAGGCCGAGCAGTTGTGGCGGCAAGCGCTGGACGCTGATCCGCGTAACCCCAGCGCCGTCTACAACTTCGGACTTCAGCGCTGGCGCACCGGCCGGATCGGTGACGACCAGTTAGTCGCCGACCTGCACGCCGTGCAGGCCGGGCATCCCGACCAGGCCATGACAGACCATCTCCTGGGCCTCGTGCACCTGGAACGCGGCGACCTCACGGGGGCCCGGCAGTTGTTGGCTCAGGCGGCGGCGAAGGCGCCTGATGACCCGGACATTGCTGCCGCGGTTGCGCTCGCGGCCCGCCTGCCGGACCCGCCCCCGACTGGGGTCGTGCGAAACACCGGGTTCCTCACCGCGGCGGCGTTAAGCGCTGACGGCAGCCGCGCGCTTTTCGTTGGCCACCCGACTGCACCGGCCGGTTCGAGATCCGCTCTCGACCGCCACATTTTCGTAATCGACTTCACGACGGGTCGTCAGCTGCTGTCGCTGGCATCTGGTGGTCAGCCCGACGATACGGTGGCGTTCAGCCGGAACGGGCGCGTCGTGCTCGTCGGCAGTTGGGGAAAGTCCGCATCGGTGTGGGATGTCGCCACGGGAAGGCAGCTGCGCACCCTGCACCTGGGTCACACTGCCAACAGGGTTGAGCTCAGCGACGACGGAAGTGTCGCTCTCATAAACTATTTCGTCGAATACCGGCCCTCGGTCAATCAGCGGCCGGAGCTCTGGAATACCGGCTCCGGCGATCGCGTGGGTATCCTCGACCACTCGACGATTCAGACTGACCGATCGCCGTCGCTTAGGGCCTCGGCGCTCAGCGGCGACGGACGCGTCGTCGTCACCGGCGGCGACGACGGCAGTCTGTGGGTCTGGGATGTCGCCACCCGCCGATGCCTGCGCGCCATCGCGGCGCATTCCGGCGCGGTCGAGGCGGTGGCGGTCAGTGTCGACGGAAGACTGGCCGTCTCGGCCGCCGGCGACACGACGCTACGCGCCTGGGACACCCAAACAGGCGTGTGCGTGCGCACGATGAAAAATCCCACCGGCCGCGTGACGACACTGTTGCTCTCCGCGGACGCCCGCACAGCTCTTACTGCCGTCACCAGCTCCTCACCTGCCCGGATTTGGGACATCGACGCGGGCAGATGCATACATACCCGGCCGGTGCAAGACCCCGGTGGCGCTTAGCGGTGACGGGCGCATCGCGCTCTCCCCGATCAAAGGCGGCGATCTGTTATCGCCGGACCACAAATACGGGGCGGAGTTGTGGCCGACGCCCGTCACCGGACCTCGCGCACCCTGGAGCTACGCGCGGCCGCGGGCCGCTGAAGCACTCACCAGCACGGCAAGCCTGGTGGCCGCTGCGCTGGACCGCGCCGGTGAGCACATCGCCGCGTCATCGTGGTCAGCAGCGGCACAGGTGCTGCGTTCGGCGCGCGAGCTGCCCGACCATCAGCCGACACCCTGAATTGCTCCGACTATGGCGCGAGGTGGGCCGCCACAGCAGACGCGGAACATTACTTGCAGCTTGGGAGTCGCGCTTGCTGAGCGGTCACACCGGGCCGATCGAATCCGTCGCGATCAGCGGCGATGGCAGCGTAGTGGTGTCGGCGAGCGCCGACGCGACAGTGAAGGTGTGGGAGAGCGCCACCGGACGATGCATCCACACACTAACCGGGCACTCAGGGCGAGTGTGCGCCATCGCCGTCAGTGCCGATGGACGCCTTGCCATCTCGGGCGGGGTCGATACCACGCTGCGAATCTGGGACGTCGCCACCGGCGCGTGCATCCATACCCTCAACGGGCACACCAAGCGTGCCGATCGACACGTGTTAACGGCCAGCATTGGCGGGCTGGCACTCAACGTTGACGGGCGTGTCGCGATTTCCAGCGGCGCCGATGGGCGGGTGCTGGTTTGGGACACGGCGTCCGGACGGTGCCTGCGCAGCCACCCGCGATAGACGAAACGGCTATTCGGCAGTGGCCATCAGTGACGACGCGCGGCTTGCCGTGTCAGGTAGCCGGCTGCAGCTGTGGGAGGTCGATACCGGCCGCAACCTGCGCACCTTGATTGCGGAGAAGAGTCCCGCACGTCGCCGTTCGGTGGCGTTCAGCGCAGACGCCCGCGTCGTTGTTTCGTGGGAGTGGAAGGGCGGAGTGTGGGATGTCGCCACGGGAAACACACTGAAAACCTTGGGGACCTCCGGCATTTACGGAATCGCGCTCAGCGCCGACGGGCGAGTCGCGGTCACGGCGGATTCCGGCGACAAGCCGCTCGAGGTCTGGGACGTGAACACCGCACAGTGTCTGACGACCCTCACCGGCCACGCCGGGGCGGTCAAACCGCCTGCCATCAGCCGTGACGGCAACTACGTCGTCGCTGGCGGCGCGGACGCAACGGT
This sequence comes from uncultured Actinomycetota bacterium, assembly GCA_963840045.1. Classification (GTDB taxonomy): domain Bacteria; phylum Actinomycetota; class Actinomycetes; order Mycobacteriales; family Mycobacteriaceae; genus Mycobacterium. The sequence continues at coordinate 87,382 of CAWIXL010000007.1, forward strand.
CCGGTTGTGGGAATTGGACTGGGATTACCAGACTCAGTCCGGCTGACGTAGGCGAGCGTTTGAATCAGCCGGCGCCGCGGCAAACTCACCCCCGGATTGACCCTGCGGCTTAGTATGCGCTCGAGAGCTTCCGGGAGGTTTGCTGTGGAGGGGACGCCATTCGGGCGCTATTTGCTAATCGAGCAGCTCGGCCGCGGTGGTATGGGGGAGGTGTGGCGCGCTCACGACACCGCCATCGGCCGCACGGTCGCGCTCAAGATGCTGCTGCCGCACTTCGCCCAGGACAAGACGTTCGAACAACGGTTCCGTCGCGAAGCCCGCGCTGCCGCACGCCTGGATGATCCTCACGTTGTACCGATCCATGACGTCGGAGAGATCGACGGGCGGCTGTATGTGACCATGCGGCTCATCAACGGCCAGGACCTGCAAACCCTGCTGGAGACCGGGCCGCTGAATCCCCAACGCGCAGTGGCTATTATCGACCAGGTCGCTAAAGCGCTGAACTCCGCACACCACGCCGGGCTGGTACACCGCGATATCAAGCCGTCCAACATCTTGGTCACCGAGGACGACTTCGCCTACCTGATTGACTTCGGCATCGCCCGCGTCGCCGGGGAAACCTCGCTGACCAACACCGGGGCCACCATCGGCACCTGGTCCTACATGGCCCCCGAAAGATTCAGCACCGGAGACACCGTACCCAGCTCGGACATCTACGCCCTGACCTGCGTGCTCTACGAGTGCCTTACCGGCGAGCCGCCCTTCCCTGCCAACACCCTGGAGCAGATCGTGGTCGCGCACATGGTCACTCCGCCCCCGCAAGCATCGGCTCATCGGCCCATGATCCCCACGACTCTGGACCACGTCATCGCCACCGGCCTGGCCAAAGACCCCGCTCAGCGCTATGCCACCACCGCCGAGCTCGCCGCCGCAGCGCGCAACGCCATCACCACACCCATCCCCCACACCCCGGCTCCGCCACCGCCTCCGCCACCGCGACCGCCGATCAACCAGCCCGCTCCGCCACCGCCCGGCCCATACCAGCCTTCGACCATCGCCGCGCCATGGCCCGTTGCCGGCTCGCCGGCACACCCTTGGACCCCGCCGCCAACCGGGCCGCCGCTTGCGCCCGGGTCGCCGGCCACCGCACCCGCCCCGGGCTGGCGACGCAAAACCGTCCTCATCCCCGCCGCAGTGCTCGCCGTCCTGATCACCGCCATCGCGACCATCGTGCTGGTTTCCAGCAACAGCGGCAGCGGCTCAAAGACCACCTCCTCGCCCAGCGCATCCGCGGCCGCGCCGACCAGCGCGGCCCCGGCCATCCTCGACGGGCCCCCGGTGACGTTGGGCTTCACCGGCTTTAGCGGCCCCTACGGTGTGGCGGTGAACAGCACCGGCACCGTTTACGTCGTCGACGTCAACAACAAGCGGGTGGTCAGCCTGCCGGCCGGGTCTAGCAGCCAAACTGTGCTGCCGTTCACCGGTCTGAACGGCCCCGAGGGTGCGGCGGTGGACACCAGCGGCGCCCTGTACATCGCCGACACCTACAACAAGCGGGTGCTCAAGCTGGCGGCCGGGGCAAGCAGCCCCGACGTGCTGCCCTTTACCGGCCTCGACTCCCCCACCGATGTGGCGGTGGACAGTGCCCGCAATGTGTATGTCACCGACTTCAAGACCAATAAGGTGTTCAAACTGGATGCCGGATCAAGCAACCAGACTCTGCTGCCCTTCACCGGCCTGAACACCCCCGAGGGGGTGGCGGTGGACAGCAGCGGGACTGTGTACATCTGCGATTACGGCAATAACCGGTTGCTCAAATTGCCGGCCGGATCAAGCAACCAGACCGTGCTGCCATTCAACGGCCTCTACGACCCCGAGGGTGTCGCGGTGGACAATGCCGGGACTTTGTTCGTCACCGACGGCGGCAACAACCGAGTGCTCAGACTCGTGGCCGGCTCATCCAGCCAGACCGTGCTGCCGTTCAGCGGCCTCAACAATCCCACCGGTGTAGCGGTGGACAGCTCCGGGTCCGTGTACCTCACCGACTACTACAACAACCGGGTGCTCAAGATCCAGGCTCGGTGAGCCGAGGGCTTGGCTATCCGGGCCAATCACGCAGCACCCGGCTCCAAGAATTCTTTAAGGCGGCCCTCCCATGCTGGTGGAAACAACAGGCTGACCCAGGGGATGAGATGTTCACGCACGTCAGCGCGCCGCACCGTCGCCGGGCTGATGATCGCGGCTGCGCTCGCGATCGTCGCGGACACCGCCACCGCGCAGGCGGTTCCGGTCAGCGTCTTGTTCCTCCGAGAGCTGCGCCAACACGGCGTCACGTATAGCGACCCCAACGCCACGGCGCAGCTGGGCGTCAGCGTTTGCCAGGGTTTCGAGGGCGGGCGAAGCTACGCCGAGGTGCAGTCCGACATCAGCGGGCAGCCGGCGGCCAGCGGATTCAGCCCCGGCGACGTCGTGGTCGTGATCCAAGCGGCGATCGACACCATGTGCCAAGAGTTCGCCGATCGCCTGCCACATTGACCCCGCGCACATCAAGGCAATCGGCAATACGCTTTACCGATGTCGTTTCAAGCAGAGCATGTCGACGGCAATCTGACGCTGTGGTGCACGCGTGGCCACCACGTGGGCAACCTGGTCAAGCAATCGATCAGCACCTGGTATCAGCCGAGGAGCGGACCGAAGGAGGCATGGCCGCCAGGCCCCCGGTGGACGGTCTCGTGCCCGGACGGCTGCGCCGGGCTATTGGGCGGCGACATTGATGTGCTCTGCCTAGAGATGGAGAAGCTCGCGGCCGACCCACACCGGACGAATGCTGAGTACCGGCTGAAACACGTTCCCTAGCAGTGGCAGCTGACGCGCGGGTAGGCGACGCGATCGTCCACCCCGCGCTTGAGCGGTTGGCGGTGCCGCCGTTTGATCGTCCTATGCGTATAGGCGACAGCGCTCGACGAGGATTTCGGCCAGCCGTTCCGGCTCGCTGACCATCAGGCAGTGACAGGTATCCATCTCGATGAGCGTCTGCATACCGCCGATCGCCTCGATGCCCCTGCGCTGAGACTTCACCGAGAGGGCGCGATCGCGCCGGGTGAGTATCCACGTCCGCGGAACGCTTTCGGGCATTCCGCGCCGAGACGCCTTTTCCGCGAGGATGCGGGCGGATTCCGGATATAGCCTGTCCGCCAAGTATTTTCGCCGCGCTCGGGGCGCTCCGTTGAGGTAGGCAAACCTGATTCTGACGGCTGGAGTCTGGCTTAGTCCGCCCTTCTTTGCGTTGCGTCGAGCGACCCGTGCAAACGGCCCGGTCAGCGTGTCCACCAGGGACTTACCCTCAGGAGGTACAAATGCGGTCGCGAGCACCAGTTCGCGCACCCTCGACGGGCCGAGCGTTGCGGCCACGCCAGGGACGGTCGGTCCTGCCATCGAATGTCCGACCAGCACGATGGTGTCCAGTCCGGCATGCTCGATGTCGTCGACGACCGATTCCACGCAGTCGGCGATGGTAAGCGCAACAAGGTCGCCGGGCTTGCCCCGCCGACCGGGCAGGTCGACCGCGAGCACGGCCAGTTCTGGCGCCAGCCGGTGGATCTCGTCGATGGTCAGCTCCCACGAATCGCCGGCCAGCCCGCCGCCGTGCACCAGAACCAATGCGGGCAGTGCCACCGCGGGCCTCCTCGAACGCCGTACGCGCAGGACCGCCTTGCAGATATGAGTAGCCCTCTACTCTAGGCGGTTCTCATAGCCGGCCGGACACTTTAGGTCTAGTCCAGCCGGTCAGCGAAGCCGCGCCTGCCTGCGGTTTCGTTGGCCTGATGCGGAAGCGGGGCACTATGACGAATCCATTGACCGGGGACTTTGACGCCGTCGTGCAGGTAGCCGGCCGCACGATCAATCGGTTGATGGCGACACTGCATCAGAACGCGGGCACGCAAACCACGCTGCCCACCCATCCGCACGTCATTTCGTTCCGCATCAACGAAAACGATGACGCCGACGGCGTGTTCGGCTGGTTGAGCGCGCAGATCGGGGTGCCACAAATCGTGCTACTGGATCGCGGGACTGACCGATTCGATCTCGAAATCCCGCTCCGCGCAAGATTCCTCGCCGAGACCGGCTCCGCGGACCTACCTGAATACATCCATGGCACGGTCCGGGCGACATACCAGATGGCCAAAATCGACCAGAATTGTCAGGGTTGGCGGACGCGGGCCGACGACTACTTGTGGCTGCGGGTGATCAAGAACAGCGTTCGATTCACCGGCACCGCAACCGACGACATCCCGCTCCCCTACGATCCGGGGTCCAACGCCCGCATCGAGCGGGTGGTCGCCGATCTGCTCGATTATCGGTTCGAGGCGGCGCCGCACCCAGTTCGACCGGAGTTCCAGCCGGGCCGAATGATCAGCCTGAACCACGGCGGACAGGACGCGGTGGCGCTAGGGATCGACCTCGCCGGCGGAAAACCGGGTGGCAAGGTGTCGTCGATCAACGAGGTGTTCGCCGGCGGCCATGACTTCGCGGTAGCGGTGACTACGGAATGGCTCTTGGGGCAGTTTCAACCGGTCTTCGATCAGCTCACTGCCCCGGTCGAGTATCGGGGCAAAACGACCACACGGATATACGGGCCCTTCGGAATCAAGCTGGACACCATCGAAACCGAGGTGCACACGACGACACAGATCACCTCATACACCTACGACTGGAGACCACACGGCTTCGGGAGCAGCGTCCATTTCGTGCTGAACGGTGAAATCCGTGGCACGGCGAACGCGACGTTCACCGTCGAAGACGTGGTCGGCGTCGATTTCAGCTCGCAGGATGAATCACTGACCTTCATGCACGGTGCCAATCCCGACGTCCGCGTCTCCGCCGACGTGGCTTGGTACCTTGACCTCCTCGGCTTCGACGACAACATCGAAAACAAGATCCGCGAAACGATCAGCACTTCGGTGTCCAACGCCCTGGCGGATATTCCGCCGATACCGCTCGCCGGCTACCACGCGGAGCTGGGTAAGCAACTGCAGACCCTGGACGCAGCGGGCACGGCGAGGTTCGTCGACGCCGATTTCCGGCAGGAAGGGATTGTCTTGCAGGGCCGCATCGGGTTGACGGTGCGCCGCCCCCCGGTCGTCGAGTTCACCAAATTGCCGGACGAATCAGGGTTTAGCGCGCTCACCGCATGGGCGCCGGGCGGGTGGATCGAGCGCTTCGTCTGGACATACCGGCCCGGCTACCTGGCCGCGCAATCGCAGACGCAGCAGCACCGCTATGTACTGACCCGACCGCCCGGGCGCTTTTCCCGTTGGGGCAAACAGTCATTCAAAGAGCCGGTGCCGCGATTGCCGGGCCTCGACGGATCCGGAGAAATCTGTCTGGAGATTCAGGGCTACCAAATCGACAGCGTAACGGGTAACCGAGTGTCCTTCCGCGCCAAGACGTGTCAACTGTTTGGGGGGCCACCGTCGATAGCCAGGAACGACCACGTCGGCAGACTGCTCACGGTCCTGCGGACAGCGCCTGGGCCGGCGGGGCGGCCGCGTGAGCTCGGTGTCGTGGAGCTGTCGACGCCGGGCGTCAACCCCGCGGCGGCCAACAGCCTGGTGGTCTACACCGACTGGGGCCTGGATGCTGACACGGCGCAGGTTCTCGCCGCCGGACTGGACGCCTCGGTGCGGGAAGACGCGGGCCTGACGGTGTTGCTGCTGGTCGACGAGAAAGCCGGCGCAACACACGGCGCCGACCTCGCCGCGGAGGCCGACGCACTGTCGGACCGAATCCGCGCGCACGTTCAAATCATCGAGAATGTCGCACAATCCTGGACGCGGCGGCTATCGATGACGCCCGATACGCCGGGGTGGCGGCTGATCACGCCGAACGGCGGGTTCACTTGGGCCCACGACGGCCCCATCGCGTCCGACGAACTCGCCGCGGTGCTCGACGATCATCTGCGCCCTTGTCCCCGAATGACTTTCGAGCCGATGGGCACCATACTCACCGAGGGCTCAGCCGTACCGCCGTGGGCGGTGCCGGCAACGATGCCGTCGCCGGGTCAACGGCGTCACTGCCCGCGGATCCTCACCATTCCGCGCAGCTACTACCTGGCGTTCGTGCAAAGCGACTCGCAACCATCACAGGATCAGCTCGCGGAATGGCAGCGGGCGCGCGCGGCGGGACCACCCGAACTGCCACCCCTGCTTGCCGTCGTCGACGGGAACAAGGCGCAGGCGTTGCGGATTTCCGAACGCCATCCGGACGTCGAGGTCCTTCCCGACCCCGCGGGCGTGATCTCCGACCGATTCGGCGTCCGGATCTGGCCCACCATCGTCGGCGTCGAAGACGGCGTGATTACCGGCATACGGCATGGCCTGGTCAATTACGATGCACCTCCACCGGTTTCGTGGAGTCACGAGTATTCGGCAAGCGATCCGCGCGAGTCTGGCAGCGCCGCGACATGACCACACTGCCGTTCGTCCTGCTCGCGTTGGCCGCGATACCCGTGGTGTTGATGCTCACGACGGCCGGGTGCGGCCTCGGCCCGCTCGGCACTCCGGTAACCGACGCGCCACCGGCACAACAGAACCCCGGCCAACCGGCTCCCGGCAGCCCCGTCCTTACCCCGACGCCCGGGACCCCGCTGGGCCCGGCGCCGTATTCCGACCTCGTGCTCGGTAGCAACGGCCTGATCGGATACTGGCGGTTGGGCGAACCGAACGCGATCCTCGCCGCGCCGAACCCCAAGGCCGTCAACAGTTATACGCCCAACGCACTCGACGGAAATTACGTCAGCACGCTCGGCACCACGCCGCAACAGACCATCGCGCTGCAACACGACGGTGCGTTGCTGCCCAGAGACGCCGACAAGGCGGCGTCATTCGCGGGCGCCGGCGGTTATGTGGACGTGCCCTACAGCCCCTTACTGAGCCCTGCATTGTCGCTCACCGTCGAGCTGTGGATGCAGATGGGCACCGCATCGACGGATTGGCGGGTACTTGTGGGCTGCTATGAACCCCAGCCCTTCATCGACACCACCATCGTGGGCGGTTACCTGGTTCGAGCACGCACTGAGGTGAAAGCGGACGGCAGTGCGGCGATTCAGGTCGAGGCGCTTCTCGGTGGGATGGCCGCCGCGCTCAACCGGGAGATCCCGATCGCTAAGCCGTCGTGGCACCAGATCGCACTGGTCTACGACGCCGCTGCGAAGGAGGCGCAGCTGTTCATCGACGGAGCGGGACCCGTCGACAAATCTCAGGGCAGCTACAACATCTCAGCCGGAACCGGCCGGTCACTGAGATTCGCTGCCGATCAACGGCTTCTGGTGTCGACCTACCACGGTCTGCTCGACGAAATCGCGCTCTACGGCGACAGCCTGACCGCCGGCAGCCTGCACGATCATTTCGTCGCCGCCACCACCTGAGAGGACCGGAAATGACTCTGGCCGTTCTGGTTACGATCGCCCTCGTCGCGGCGCCGATCGTGTTGCTCATCTCGACGGCGGGCTGCGCGCAGCTCGCGGGCATCGAACTCCCGCCACTGGAGGATCAGGCGTACGACGAGTCGGTCAAGTCCGCTGCTGTCGTCGGGTATTGGCGGCTCGGCGAACCGAAAGGCGTTCTGTCGTCTAACAAGCAGGCGACCAACAGCTCTTCCAACTCGCTACACGGACATTATGTCGGGGAGAATGACAACATCGAACTGGAGCGGGCAGGCGCACTCAAGAAGGACAACAACAGTGCGGCTCTTTTCACCGGCGGGTACGTCGAAGTACCCTTCGACGTCGCGCTCACGCCGGCCAAACTCACCATCGAGCTGTGGCTGAAGCTGGAATCAGCATCGGACAATTCCAGTTGGCGTGACCTCGTCGCCTGCTACGCACCGCACCCCAGCAACGATGGCCTGATCGCCAAGGGCTATCGCGTCCGCGCTTTGACGTACAGCGATCAGGGCGGTCATCACCTTGGCATCGAGTGCACCCTCGGCGGCGCGGACCAGACATTCCCAGTCGCGGCGCCGATCAACGACCCGCAAGAGTGGCACTACATCGGTTTCAGCTGCGTCAACGCCGTAGGTTCGGACATGGTGTCCTTATCCGTTGACGGACAGACCCGAACGTACGACCAGGCAAAGAAATATGTCCTGCAACTGAGCAGCGCGGACGGGCAGGTCCTTCGTTTCGGAGCGAATCGCGATGCGTCGCAGACTTTTACCGGGCTGCTCGACGAGATCGCCGTCTATGGCGATGCACTCTCCAAGGGAGATATGGAGAACCACTTCAGGTTGGGCAAGACGGGCCCGGCTAACCGCCGTGACAGCGAATCCGATCGCCGCGGCCGTTGCCAGCAATACCGAGAAGACGAGATTGAGTCGCGTCGAGCGGCCGCCGGCGACAGCCTCGGCCCGCAGCGGTTCCAGCCAAAGCCGGCCGATCGCGTAGGCCGCGGCTGCTCCGAAGAACAGCGCCCCAGGTTTATCGGTCGGCGCGTGTAGCCAAAGTCCCACCGCGAGAATGGCGGCCGACCACACCATCTCCAGCAGCTGCGTGGGATATCGCCGCAGCCACGTGCCGGTATGGTCGGGAAGCCACACCCCCAGCGGGCCACGCGTTTCGCGGCCCGAGCAGCAGCCCGTCATCAGGCATCCCACCCGCGTGACGGTCATCCCGGTCAGTAACACCACAGCAGCACCGTCCCAGAACCGCCAAAAAGGCAGCCCCAGCAGTCGCAGCACCGGCCAGGACAGCACGAAACTCAATATCAGCCCGCCGTACAGACCGGCGCCGCCAGACTGCAGATCCCAAGAGCGGGAACGTATCTCGGGATGCCCAAGTAGAAACCACAGCCGCCCGCCGAGCAAGGCGGGAACTAACAGCAACAGTGTCGCCGCGCAGAACCTGGCGGCGTCCAGCCCGCACGCGAACAGCCCCAAGGCGACGCCGAGAACAAATCCGACATAAAGCATCGCCGCATAGCTGGAAACACGAAAACGACCTACGCGCAGAGATTTTCGTCCCAGCAATCGGGGCCGCCGCATCGGCTCGGTCACCACAGACCCAGAACGGTAAGGCCGACGCCGACGCACAGTGCCACGTCGGCCAGGTTGAAGACCGGCCACCGCCCGATGCCGACGAAGTCCACCACATACCCGCGCAGTAGCAGGTCCGCCACGTTGCCGGCAGTACCGCCCACGGTCACGCCGAACCCGACGACCGTCACCTCGGGCAATGGGCCGATGACCGCGATCGCCGTCAGCGCCATCATGCTGACCACCAAACCCGACGCGATCGCCACCGGGCGCGGAACCGCGAGCCGACCTATGCCACCGTGCGGGTTTCGGACCACCTTGATGGAGACCGCCGCCGCGTGCGCCGAGCCCTGCGGCGGGAGCCGCTGCGCGGCCGCCTTAGTTGCCTGGTCGGCAATCAGCACCAGCCCTGCCGATGCCACCGCGAGCGCGACTTGGCCTGCCAGCATGCGAGTCTCCGTTGACTAACCGGTCGGGTTCGTGTTCAGCGCCATCGCCAGAAAGTCGAGGCGCCACAGCGACTGGAACAGGTTGCGCCCGAACTCCTGCAGGTCGGCCTTGCTTTCTTGGGTTGCCAAACGGTCAACGATCTCGCGAATCGTGCGGCGACCGTCGACATGCTGGACAAAGCGCAGTCGAGCCGGGTCGAGCTTCAGCTTCGCGCCAGGCGAGAGAAGCTCGTCGCCGGACAGCAGGCACGCCGTACGCGCGACCGGAACATAATCGAGTGCACCAGCCGTCGAGAAATCGATTGCGTACTCCTCTTTCGGGCGTTCGGGACGGCAGGCCAGGAAAAAATGGGTGGCATTCGCCGCCTGCAGGCGCTCCATCACCGACCACATTTTGACGTCAGGCAATTGGTCCAACACCGAGGTGAATCCGTTCGCCGGCATCAGAAGGTTGTTCGGATAATACGGCGTCTTGTGAAACCAGCCCTGAAATGCGAGCCCGGCCGAGCTGACGAGGTCCAGACACTCCGCAACGGTGTAGCTCCGCTGCCGGCTGTGCAAGAACGTGTCGACCAGGGCACCGTCGTCCCGCAAATCAAGCCCCCGCTTGAAATAGTTCCGGACGGGGTGGTCCCCCGGTAGCACCGCAATCGCCTGTTTGACGAGTTCCACTGAGGCCTCGTCCTGCGCAAGGCCGAGCTCGCGAAAGACCGATTCGAGTATCTCGACGCCGAACCGACCGTACTTCGCGTAGAGCATGACGCCCAGCGCCCCATCTTTGCGCAAACATTCGCCGAGAGCTGTGAGTCCTGCCAGCGGATTAGCCATGTGGTGCAGCACGCCGCTGGACACGATGAGGTCGAAGTCGCCTCCCAGCGCTGACACCTCTTCGATCGGAAGCAGATGCAGTTCCAAGTTCTGCAACCCGTGCTTGTCCTTCAGGTACTGCTCGTGATTCAGTGCCGAACGGCTGACATCGATCGCCACTACCTTCGCGGCTCGGTTCATGAAGGCGATAAGTGCCGCCTGGAAGGTGCCACAACCCGCAATCAGAATGTCAAGGTCGGGCCGGTACTCCCGATTCGGCCACAAGACCCGATGAGCCCAGAACGGATCGAACCAATCCCAATGGTTTTTGCTCCACACCTCGAGGTCGGTGACCGGAGGCGGATACTCCCACCGATCGTATTGGCGGGAGACACCGTCAACGCGCGGATCCTCGGTCACTTCGGCGCTGGCTCCTTCGCGGCGGCGTATCGGTAGCGATCCCGACCAACTTACTGCGCCCGGCAGATTCTCGACGGGCCAAGCGATCTCAAGTCATTACTCGCCACAGCTGGCGACAGTCCCCCAGCCACTTGCGCTGGTGATCGACAATCGGCTGCCGAAGGCGCCGCGCGGATACTGCGCGAAACTCGGCATCAACTCTCTTGCGCAGCCGGGCCGCGAAGGAACCCGCCACGGTTGAGTTGCAGCCAAAACCGGTGACGGGCGTCAGAGTCCAGGACGAACGCTAGGAGGCGGAACTGTCGTGGTGAGCGTGGACGTGACGGTCGGGACTGTGACCGTGACGGTACTCGTGCTCGTCTGGGTGGGCGCCGTCGTCGACGGGGTGGCGCTGGGAGTCGACGTGGCCGTGGTCGACGTGACCTCTGGGGTGGTTGTGGCCGTCGTGGTTACGGTCGTCGTGCTCGCCGCGGCGATCACACCGCAGGCCACCCGTTTGCCCGCATCACCAGTGGCTAACGTCGCTTCATCCGGGCCCGGGGTGCCGTTTTTCTGGTTATAGCGGTCATTCGGGATATTGCCGAAGTTATCCGGGTCCTGGTGAATGATCAGTGCGGTACCCGAGCTATTTCTCAGGTCCGCGGCGGTGAACGAGCTCGTCGTAGTCACGAGTTTCGCCATGCCGTCGGGGCGCACTTCCAATGAAGTCAGGTTGCCGCTGGCGGGATAACCAGTGTGACCCGCCGCTTGGAAATGGCCTCCGGCGGAGTTGAAGTTGCCGGCCGCGCCTCCCGTGGGCGCAACCGAGTTCGCCTCGCATTTGCCCACCGAGTGGACATGCATCCCGTGAAAGCCAGGGGTCAGGACCTGGTTGGGTACGGCTTCCACGGTCACCGTCGCGTAGCCGTTCGCGAAATCGAACGTAGCGTTGGCGACCACACTCCCGTCGGCACTCTTCAACTGCGTCGTCATCCGCTCCGTGCCGGGCGGCTGTGATGTGCTGGGCTGGCCATTGTTCTGGTTCGCGCATGCACTTAACGGTGCGGTGGTTGCGGTGAGCAGCGCTACCGCGAAGGCTACACGCTTTAACATGCGCTGCGCGTACCCCAAAAGCCAATGTCAAACGCGCGTCAAAGAAGGCGACTCGCGCTACCTCACCTCAGCTATCAATGGTCGTCGTTCCGATCCGGCCGGGGAGGTTCCCGACGTATACCGGTAGCTGTGCAAACGGGATGTACCCGGTATTGAACACGTTCACTATCGAAACCTCTGGGCCGTTCCATGAGTTCCGAATAGCCACCCACCGCGACCACCGGCCCCACCCGCCGCGTTGGCACCGCCGGGGCCTCCGTTGCCAATCAGGCCCGCGGTACCACCGGCCCCACCGGGTTTCCCGGCCGTCGTCTCGGAATAGCCGCTACCACCGTTGCCATACGAGAGCCCACCAGGCGCGCCATCGGGACTCGCGGCCGTCCCGTCTGCTCCGTTGCCGATCAATGGACGCCCGGTCGCCGCCAGGGCGCGCGCATTGATCGCGCGCGGCACATCTTCCGCAGCCCGCAGTGCCTGCTCCACAGCCTGCAGCGGCGGGACAACGCCGAAACCATGCAACGACGTGACGCCGGCTGCCTCGGCATCCGCATACCAGCCCCCGCCAGCCGTTAGGGTCCGTACGAATTCGTCGTGAAATCCCGCCGCTTGGGCGCTCAGGCGCTGATAGCTATGGGCGAACCCGGAAAACAACGCCGCAACGCGCCATGCCGCTGCCATCGGGTCGGGCAACATCGCAACACGGATCTCGGCGACCTGAAGCTTCGGATCAAACCCATGTCCGGCCACCGGGCCTTAGTGTCTGGGCGGATCAGGTCTGCACTTGGCGTGCATCTTTGTAGTCCTGGGATTCGAGTAGCGCACGTGCGGCGTTGCTACCCAGCTGCCGATAGGCCTCAAAGTCGAACTCGCTGTACAGCTGACTGCCGGCAGTCGTGCGGGGGAACTGCTTGTTCTCAAAAGCGTAAGTCTCGATGTCCCAGGGCAGGCCTTCCAGCAGAATTGCCTTGGCCAGATACACCTTTCCTTCTTGGGGTGTCGCGCCGGTGTTGCCGTATGAGTACTTTCCAATGCACCACGCCGAGCCAGAACGAGTCTGCGCTAGGCGCCGCATGCCCCGTGGGTCCATGACCAACTTGCAGTCGAGGTCTATCCGTGCGGTTGCGATCGCGCGCCCAAGTGCGCGGAAAGTGTCCTCGGGCTCGTTTGATGCGTCCAGCACGTAGATTTCCTTGGGCCGGCGGCGCAGGGCCTCGATCAAACCGAGGTTGTCGTAGTGGCCGCCATCGGTTACGTAAAGGAATCGGTCGAACACCGAAGCTTGCCCGAATGCCTCCCGAATCAAGCTAAACATGCCCGGCTTGTGGAAAATGCTGGTCACCCTGGCAGCAAACCTATTGAAGCGCAGCAACTTCGGCTTGTACTCGACCGTGACACCACTTTCGGTCCCCAACTGCCCTGCGGCCAGATTCAGCACTTCCCGCTGTTTCTCGGGGAGTGACAGGCGCTTTCTGTCGTCCTCGGATATGCCCACCCAAATTTTTGCCGCCTCCCGCAACTCGCCCAACCGCATCATCTTCTTCAGCAAGTCCCACTCATCGATCCAGATCGGATTCGGTAGCCACACGCCGAGGCGGACGTTGCCTAGCGCGAGCACAACGCGATACGGGCCGACGCGGACATTCTCGCGCCCGGCCAGTGGGGACAAGGCGGCCGCGCTCATCGCAACGGCCGCGGGAATCGTTACGTCACGGTAGAACTCATCGGCGGCGAACTCATACAGTGAGCTGTCACGACGTGCCGCCACCTCCGGAAGGAGCCGATCCGTCAGCCCCATGCGACTGTGGCCAAACACGAACGGGGTGCAGCCGCGCCGAGACGGTACAAGGTCTTGATCGCTGACATTGGCGACGGCACAACACACGAGTCGCGGACCCTCACCAGCGCCAGGCGCAGCCTGCGAAAACCGCAGTGGCACGTTGTAATCGATTGAGTCGATGGCCTCGCCCGTGCGCCGCACGAAGAAAGCCTCGGCGATACGCTCCCGGAAAAAATGGTGCATCGAGGTGCGGTTGGCGTCGGTGAATACTTTGGCCACAATCAGCAGAGCGGTCAGGATCAAAGCGTTGATCCAGTGGTGGACTTTCTTCTCCTCGGTCACAAGCCAACTCACCTCGCGAAGGAACAACGCGACGCCGACGACAAGGATGACAGTGACCGCGATATACGAGACAAGTGGGTCTTTGATCCTCGCCCAGACCTTCGCCGCAAGTTTGGCCCACGGACCGCTTTTGCCATCCTTGTCCGTCACCGCACCAGTCGCCGACGCCAGTACCGCGAGGATCGCGGAGACCACCGCAGCCAGTGAAGCCGTGCCCACGGTGAAGGGTGCCTTCAGACTCGCGCGCTGATCCGGTTCTAGCGTGGCGGCACCGCAAGCGGCATGGCCGTGCCTGAGGACCTTCTCGCAAACATCTTCGGGCACCAACCCGAACTGATGCAGAAGCCATGCGGACGGTGACGCACTCGACACTACGTACTGGTTCAGCCCTTCGGCGGCGAATGGGACAACGAATACAAGAAGAGTGATAGCGCCGCCGAGCCAGATCAGCCACCGCGACGGAACCCGCAGCCGCGCGAGCCCTTTCACGCCGAGAGTCCAAAAGCGATCGATCACCTTCTCCAGCACGAACAACCCCACGCCCGCCGCCGGCAACACCCAGGCATATGACGCGGCGGTCCACAAGAATGTCTGCCATGACCACCCGGTGGGCCATGCGCCGCCGATGCCGGCCAAGGGGTCCTGCCGATTCCACGGGTGCAGTCGCCCAGACGCGAGGAACAGCCAGCCCAGCAACCACGCCGCGCTTCCGATGGCCACGGCCACCAATAGCAAGTTGACGGCAATACCGAATGCGAGCGAGAGGACGGCCTGCGTGAAGGTGCCGACGGAGTCCAGCAGGTACTTGGTATGGAGGCGCAGCCAGTGCACCTCAGGACTCCCATCGGAGAATGCCCGCATTCCATCAGGCGCTAATGCCCAATCACCAACGTAGGGTTTGTCTTTGGCGACATTCCAACGAACTACGTGATGCGCGGCTGCGATGTAACCACCGCCGCTGACGCCCACAACCGCCGACGCCTTCTCATAAATCTCTGCGTCTTGGAACACCTGCAGCCCACCAAGACTGAACGCCGATGCCCGAATACCACCGCCGGAACAGCAGATCACCACATCGTCGGACCTGACTGGCTCCGGAGTTCCGAACATGGCCTCCTCCTCGCGGGGAACCCGTCGCAGCAGGGGATACATCGCGAGGAGGAGCCCCGTAACGCTGATCACCGCGACGAACAAGCTGTACCGGCCGTCCACACACGCCGTGTACCAAGCACTTCCGTGCGGAACCGCGCGCTGTACCCATAACGCTTGTAGCGGTGTGAGCCAGAAGGTGACGACGGCGGGATCCTTCACGTCGAGCAGGAACCAGAGCCGGACAAGACCGCAGAAGTGAAGTACGGCACCGATAGATACCAGAACCAGGCCGACGAAGCTGCACCGAAGCCATTCGGGGCCGAGCCTGCGGGATCGGACCAATCTTCTGGCTCGCAACGCCACAAATATTTCCGTCAAAAGGAAGCCCATGTCGACAAACAACGAAAGGCGCGCCGGCACCCCGGGGTCGATTGGTCTTGCAGAGTTCAGCACCCCTAGCGCGGTCAGACGCAACGGCCACTGCACCAGATACAGCGCGACCATCAAGGCCACTGTGCGAGTTAGCTCGCGCTTCCGCCCGATCTCCACAATTCGCGCGGCGTCGAAACGGTATCTGGTTCCGCGGTGATGTTCTTTGTCGTCATCCGTGCCGCCCTGCCACTTGTACCCCATCGATGCGACCACTGCGCCCCCTTGGTCGACGTCCTCCACCCCAAAGTTCGGACTACCCCAAACCAAGAGTCGCCAAAAATCCCCGCTGGGAAGTTGGATTTCGGATTCTTCGACACCAGGACCGCGACGTGTCGCGCCAGTCGCCAATGCGAGCGAATTTGCCGTCGAAATCTACGATCAGTGCGCAGGGAGACCCGCTGCGTCGCAAGTTGATCAGGACAGCGGTTGAATACTGAATTCCTGCCACCGTGCCCGGCGGTACCTCCTTGCTGTAGCAACGGGTAGATCGGCACTTCAAAGGTCGCGCCGGTTTGGTTGGCCATCAACGTGTAGTCGAACCGGTGGAAGATTGAGACCGGAAGGAAAAAGACGCCACCGTGCAGGGCCATTACGTAGTGACCGGATGGATTAGCAGGCGTGATCTGTATGACGCGCATTCCGTCAATGTGTTGTGTTGGGTCGTTTCTCCGAACAGGAACGGCAAGAACTTTGGCGGGGAGTTGCCGACAATGAACGATAATGGCCACACGTCACTGGAAAGCGCCTGCAGGAGTGGGCCATTTGGCTGTTTTCAAAAGCGCGACCCCACTTAACTGCTTCGACTTGTCTTTCTGTCTTTCGGCCGGGTGGCTGTGGAGACGAAAGACGCCTTTGCGGTCGAAGCGAGCGACGACAGCGACAAGACGCCGATCGGGATACCCGGTTGCACCACGCCCGGAGCGGCTGGAAACGACGCGGTGATGTCATCGGTAGAGGTGGACGGCCACTGGCAGCGTGCGCCAGTACGCCACGGCCGACGAACGCGAGTTCGTCGAAGTATGGGTGGTTCGCCCCATTGCGCCACGGATCAGACGATAACCCGAGATTGACTGATCAACACATTCTTTCGGTAATTTCTGCCGTGTCCCACTTGGGCTCGAACCCAGACTGGACGGATTTTGAGTCCGTCTTTGAGCGCGTTTGCCTGGCCGATAACTCCGCGAATCATCGATTCGCTTCGATCCTGGGATCAGTCGGGTTAGATGCGACGGTGGGGCTATCCGATTGGACCTCCTGGAAAGGGGTGGATCGCCGTGGATAAGGCACCTGTCACTCCGGTTGCTGTCATCGGCATGGCGTGTCGGCTTCCGAGGGGCATCGACTCGCCCGACCTGTTGTGGGAGGCGTTGTTGCGCGGCGACGACCTGATCACCGAGATTCCGCCTGACCGGTGGGACGCCGACGACTACTACGATCCCGAGCCGGGTGCGCAGGGTCGGTCGGTGTCGCGGTGGGGTGGGTTCCTGGACGACATTGCGGGTTTCGATTCCGAGTTCTTCGGGATCGGCGACCGGGAGGCGACTGCGATTGACCCGCAGCACCGTTTATTGCTGGAAACCTCGTGGGAGGCAGTGGAACATGCCGGACTGCCTCCGGCGTCGCTGGCCGGGTCGTTGACCGGAGTGTTTGCGGGGCTGTGTCACTACGACTACCTGGTGGTTAGCTGCGAAGCGGGAGCCCTGGACAGCCCATACGGATTCACCGGCACTGCCCACAGCATGGGTTCTGGGCGGATCGCCTACGCGTTGGGACTGCGGGGTCCGGCGATTTCGGTGGACACGTCGTGTTCTTCGGGGCTGCTTGCCGTGCACCTGGCGTGTCGCAGTCTGAATGACGGTGAAAGCGACCTCGCTTTGGCCGGCGGGTGTGCGCTATTGCTGGAACCGTCAAGCAGTGCGTCGGCGTCGGGTCAGGGCATGCTCTCGCCGACCGGTCGTTGTCATCCCTTCGACGTCGCGGCGGACGGGTTTGTGCGTTCCGAGGGTTGCGCCATGTTGGTACTCAAGCGGTTGCCGGACGCAATGCGGGATGGTGACCGGATCTTGGCGGTGGTGCGCGGCTCGGCCGCCAATCAGGACGGTCGGTCAGAGACAATCACGATGCCCGCGTTGGAGGCTCAGGTCGCGGTATATCGGGCGGCGTTGGTGGCGGCGGGCGTGGACGCGAGCTCGGTCGGCGTGGTCGAGGCGCACGGCACCGGCACGCCTGCCGGCGATCCGATCGAATTTGGGAGCCTGGCACGGGTGTACGGCAACGGCGACGCCTGTGTTGTCGGATCGGCCAAGAGCAACCTGGGTCATACCGAATCCGCCGCCGGTGTTATCGGGATGATCAAGGCCATCCTGCAGCTGCGGCACGGTGTGGTGCCGCCCATGCTGCACTTCACGGCTCTGCCCGATGACCTCGCGCGGCTCAAGTCGGGACTTGTTGTGCCGCAAGAGATCACGCCTTGGCCGACGATCGGTCGCCACCCGCCGCGGCGAGCCGCCGTGTCGTCGTACGGGATGTCCGGAACCAATGTGCACGTGATCGTCGAACAAGCTCCCGAGACCCTCGCGAACGACTCCGCACCGAACGACGAGCCAGCCGCCCCTGCCGCGAACGGCCCGCTGCTGTACATGCTGTCGTCCACCTCGGCCGACGGGCTGCGGCAAACCGCGCGCCGGCTGGCTGACTGGGTGGACGGGCATGCCGATAGCGTCACGCCTCTGGATCTGGCCTACACCCTGGCACGCCGGCGCGCGCACCGAACCGTGCGCACGGCCGTGGTCGCCAGCAGCCACACCGAGCTGGCCGAAGGTTTGCGCGCGGTCGCCGGCGGTGATGTTCCGCATCAGGGCGTGGTTGGGCGTGACGACCGGGGCCCGGTGTGGGTGTTCTCCGGGCAGGGTTCGCAATGGGCGGCCATGGGCGCCGACCTGCTGGCCAACGAGCCGGTGTTCGCCGCCACCGTCGCCGGAGCGGAGCCGCTGATCGCCAGGGAGTCCGGGTTCTCGGTGACCGAAGCGATGACCGCTCCACAAACCGTCACCGGTATCGACCGGGTGCAGCCGACCCTGTTCACCATGCAGGTCGCACTGGCGGCCACGATGGCGTCCTACGGGGTCCGGCCGGGCGCGGTCATCGGGCACTCCTTCGGTGAGGCGGCGGCAGCCGTTGTCGCTGGGGCGTTATCGCTCGAAGACGGCGTTCGCGTTATTTGTCGGCGCTCCCGGCTGATGTCGCGCATCGCCGGCGCCGGCGCGATGGCGTCAGTGGAACTGCCCGCCCAGCGCGTACGTGCGGAACTGGTGGAACGCGGCATCACCGACGTGGTGGTCGCAGTGGTGGCCTCGCCGCAATCCACGGTGATCGGGGGGGCAACCCAGACGGTCCGCGAGCTGGTCGCAGCGTGGGAGGACCGTGAGGTGATGGCCCGCGAGGTGGCCGTCGACGTGGCGTCGCACTCTCCGCAGGTCGATCCGATACTCGGCGAGCTGTCCGAGGTGCTGGCGGACCTCGCCCCGATGAAACCGCGGGTTCCGTTCTACTCCGCGACCCTGTTCGACCAGTCTGATCGGCCGGTGTGCGACGCGGGTTACTGGGTGAAAAATCTGCGTCATATCGTGCGGTTCGCCGCGGCGGTTCAGGCGGCGCTGGAAGACGGGCACCGAGTCTTCGCCGAGCTGTCACCGCACCCACTGTTGACCCACGCCGTCGAGCAGACCGCTCAAAGTCTCGACATGCCGGTAGCGGTATTGGCCGGCATGCGGCGCGAGCTGGGGGCACCACCCGCTTGCGGGGGACCGCTGCCGCACGGGCTGCGCGCGCTGCTGTCCGATCTGCACAGCGCGGGCGCCGCGGTGGACTTCTCCGTGCTGTATCCCGATGGTCGCCTGGTGGATGCGCCGCTACCGGCGTGGACGCACCGTCACCTGCTTCTCGCCCCAGATCCCCACGCGCACAACGCCAATACCGTTACCGTGCATCCGCTGCTGGGCTCGCATGTGCGGCTGATCGGGGAGCCGGAACGGCACGCCTGGCAGGGTGAGGTCGGCACGGCGGCGCTGCCCTGGTTAGCCGATCATCAGGTCCATAATGTGGCCGCCCTGCCGGGGGCTGCCTACTGCGAGATGGCGTTGGCCGCTGCTCGCCAGGTCTTCGGTGCAGCGTCCGAAGCCCGCGATATCCGCTTCGAGCAGATGCTGCTGCTCGATGACGAGACCCCGGTCGGCGCCGTTGCGTCGGTGAACGCGCCCGGTGCCGCCGCATTCGTGGTGGAGACTGACCACGACGGTGAACATGCGCTGCGGGCTACCGCGGTGCTGCACCAGGTGGACTCCGCCAAAGACCAAGCCAACCAGCCACCCGCGCACGACATCGCTGCGCTGCTGACGGCGCATCCGGGCCGCCTGGACGGGGCCGAGCTGCGGCAGTGGTTCGACGAGCATGGTGTTCAGTTCGGTGCTGCCTTCAGCGCTTTGACGGCCGTGCACACCGCCGGCGAGAGGGCCGGCACGGTGTTGGCCGAAGTCGCGCTGCCCGGCCCTATCCGCTCACAACAGAGCATCTATGGGATCCACCCCGCCCTGCTGGATGCTTGTTTCCAGTCGGCGATGGCCCATCCCGCCGTCCAGGGAAGGGGCAGCGGCGCGCTGGCGTTGGGGGTACGACGGCTACGCGCCCATGGCCCGGCCCGCAACGCCCGCTACTGCTACACCACGGTGACGAATGCCGACGCGGCCGGAGTCGAGGCCGACCTTGACGTGCTAGACCAGCACGGGGCGGTGCTGCTGACCGTGCGTGGGTTGCAACTCGGAACCGCGTTGTCCGAGAACGCAATCCGAAATCGGATGCTGAGCGAACGGCTGTTGACCATCGAATGGCAACGGCAAGAGCCGCCGAAAGTGGACCGTGGCAGTGGACCATACCAAGCCGCTGGCTGGCTGCTGATCAGTACCTGCACTACTGCCGATGTGGTGGCCACCGCGTTGACCGATGCGTTGAAGTTCCTCGACGCAACATGCACAACCATGTGCTGGCCTCAGCACGCCGACCATGAAGCCAACGCCGAACGGCTGCGCGGCCAGCTCGGTGCCGGCGGGTTCACCGGTGTGGTCGTACTCACCGGACCGGCGAACGGCAACGCTGATGAGGGGTGCGTCGCCAGCGGCGGCAGGTACGTCCAGCATGTGGTGCGCATCGCCCGCGAGCTGCCGGAAATCTCGGGCAAGTCGCGGCTGTATCTGGTGACCGGGAACGCCCAGACTGTGCTGGCCGACGATCGCATCAATCTCGAGCAGGGCGGGCTGCGTGGCCTGTTGCGGGTGATCGGCGCCGAGCACCCGCACCTGCGTACCACCCACATCGACATCGACGAGCAGACGGACGCCGAGCAGGTGGCACGCCAACTGCTGGCCGGGTCGGAGGAGGACGAGACGGCCTGGCGAAACAACGAGTGGTTTACCGCACGCTTGTGCCCGGCGCCGCTGCGCCCCGAAGAGCGGAAGACCACCGTCGTCGACCAGGACCACACCGGCATGCGCCTGCGGATCCGCACGCCCGGTGACCTGCAAACGATCGAGTTCGTCGCTGTTGACCGGGTGCCGCCGGGGCCCGGACACATCGAGGTTGCCACCAACGCGTCCAGCCTCAACTTCGCCGACGTCCTGGCCGCGTTCGGTCGATGCCCGGTCTTCGACGGCGAGCAGCCGCAGCTTGGCCTCGATTTCGCGGGCGTGGTGACCGCGGTCGGACCCGGCGTCACAGACCACCGGGTCGGTGACCGTGTCGGCGGCATATCGCCGGCCGGCTGTTGGGGCACGTTTGTCACCTGTGATGCCCGCCTGGCCGCGACGCTGCCGCCGGGCCTGACCGACGCCCAGGCCGCCGCGGTGACCACCACCTACGCCACCGCCTGGTATGGCCTGCACGATCTGGCCGACATCACCGCCGGTGACAAGGTGTTGATCCATTCCGCAACCGGCGGTGTGGGACAGGCAGCGATGGCGATAGCCCGGGCCGCGGGAGCCGAGATCTTCGCCACGGCCGGCAGCCCGGAACGTCGAAAACTGTTGCACGACATGGATGTTGAGCATGTGTACGACTCGCGCAGCATCGAGTTCGCCGAGTTGATCCGCCGGGATACCAACGGCCATGGCGTCGACGTAGTGCTCAACTCGCTGACCGGCGCAGCACAACAGGCCGGGCTGGAACTGTTGGCCATCGGCGGACGGTTCATCGAGATCGGAAAGCGCGATGTCTACGCCAATACCCGGCTAGAGCTATTCCCCTTCCGCCGCAACCTCGCGTTCCACTATTTCGACGTATGGCTGATGCGCGACAGCCACCCCCAGCGGCTGCAGAACCTGTTTCGCACGGTCTACCGGCTGGTCGCAGACGGTGTGTTGCCACTCCCGCAGGCCACCCATTACCCGCTCGCCGAGGCGGCCACCGCGATTCGGGTGATGGCCGCCGCTGAGCACACCGGCAAACTCATCCTCGACATCCCGCGCGCCGGCCGCAGCGACGTGGTGGTGCCGCCGGAGCAGGTTCGGGTCTTCCGCCCCGACGGGGCCTACATCATTACCGGCGGCTTGGGTGGGCTCGGACTGTTCCTTGCCGACAAGATGGCTTCTCGACTGGCGGGGCGGGCTGCGGCCGCATCGTGCTCACCTCGCGCGCTCAACCGAGTGACAAGGCGCTGGAGACAATCGATCTCATGCGGGCGAAGGGGTCCGACATCGTGGTGGAGTGTGGCGACATCGCCCAGGCGGGAACCGCGGACCGGTTGGTTTCCGTCGGCAACTGCCACCGGGCTTCCGGTGCGCGGTGTGCTGCACGCGGCCGCCGTCGTCGAAGACGCCACGCTGACCAACATCACCGACGAGCTGATTGACCGCGACTGGGCTCCCAAGGTCTACGGCGCCTGGCACCTGCATCGGGCGATCGCCAGCCAGCGCCACTGGACTGGTTCTGCTTGTTCTCCTCGGCGGCCGCCCTCGCTCGGCTCGCCGGGTCAGGGCGCCTACGCCGCGGCCAACAGCTGGCTGGACGCCTTCACCCACTGGCGGCGGGCTCAGGGCCTTCCGGCCACCGCGATCGCATGGGGGGCGTGGGCTCAGATCGGCCGTGCCATCGCGCTGGCAGAAGCCAGCGACGCTGCCATCGCGCCCGACGAGGGCGCTTACGCATTCGAGGCACTGTTGCGCCACGACCGCGCCTACACCGGCTACTCCCCGATCATCGGAGTACCGATGTTGACCGCCATCGCGCAACGCAGCAAGTTCGCTGAAGTGTTCCAAGCCATGGGGCAAAACCGTTCAGACACAGCCAAATTCCGTGCCGAGCTGGCCGCGCTTCCTCCCGACGAGTGGCCCAACCGGTTACGGCTTCTGATCTCCGAGCAGGTCGGCCTGATCCTGCGTCGCACCATCGATGTGGATCGTCCACTCTCCGAATACGGCCTTGACTCGCTGGGCAACCTCGAACTGCGCAACCGGGTAGAGACCGAAACGGGGATACGCATCAACTCCACCGATATCATCACCGTCCGGGCTTTGGCCGAGCTGCTGCGCGAGAAGCTGACGCCGTGCTCACCGTAGCGAAGGTGGCCGGGGAATCGATCCACGACTGGGAGCCGGACCCTGGCTTGGTGGTGTCGTGGCAGCCGTCCCCGGCATCGCTTGCGAACGCCACGCAAGCACCGGTAAATGCGATACCGGCCAGCTATATCCAAGCCGAACACCTTCGTAGCTTTCGTGAACACGCCGCCCGGGGTTTGGATATGTCGCGGCTGCAAATCGGCGCCTGGGACATCGACGGTCAATGCGACATCCCCACCATGACCTACGTCCTCAACGCGCACCTTCGGCGCCACGACACCTACCACAGCTGGTTCGAGTACATCGATGACGACCAGCTGGTCCGGCGGACCATTCCTGAACCCGCCGACATTGAGCTTGTCCCGACCATGCATGGCGAGATGACGCCGGTTGAATGGCGCAGCCACATACTGGCTACCCCGAGTCCGCTGCAGTGGGATTGCTTCCGCTTCTTGCTGATTCAGCGCGCGGACCACTTCACCTTTTGCGTGTGTATTGACCATCTCTACATTGACGCGATGTTCATCGGCGTGCTGTTCGCCGAGATCCACGTGATGTACGCATCCTTGGTGGACGGTGGTCGGCCCATCCCGCTGCCGGAGGCGGGCAGCTATCAGAACTACTGTGCCCGGGAGCGTTCGTACGCTTCCACGTTGACGTTAGAGTCCCCGGAGATACGTCGGTGGATCGAGTTCGCCGAAAACAATGGCGGAACCCTCCCCCTGTGCCCGCTGCCACTGGGCGACGAATCGGGTTCACGCGACCTCGTCAGCGCACGACTGCTCGACGAGCAACAGACAGCCGGATTCGAAGCCGCTTGCCTAAGCGCGGGCGCCCGTTTCAGTGGCGGCGTGTTTGCCTGCGCCGCTCTCGCGCAATACGAGTTGACCGGTGCCGAAACCTATTACGGAATGAGTATCGTCGATACCCGCACAACTCCGGAAGACTTTATGACAACCGGTTGGTTCATCGGCTTTATTCCGATCACTGTCCCTGTCGCTGCATCGTCTTTCGCCGATACCGTTCGTGCCGCGCAGGCGTCCTTTGATTCAGGTAAAGAACTGGCGTATGTGCCGTTCGATCGGGTAATGGAATTGGCGCCATGGCTGAGGAGGCCGGAACGGCCTTTTCCCTTGCTGTTTCACTTGGAGGTCGGCGTTCCTCCGCTTTCCGCTCTCGGCAGCTCGTACTTCGACCAATTGAACGCCAGAGGCTACCACGATTGTGGAGTTTCGGCCCATTTCAGTATTCGGGTGTATCGGTTTGAGAAGGAGACCCAGGTGGTGGTGATGTGCCCGAGTAATCCGGTCGCCCGTGAATCAGCTACCCGCTATATCGCGGCGCTGAAATCCGTGTATGCCCGCGTTGCCTAGGGAGGCAAAGTGCTGACAGTAGCCAAAGTAGTAGGTGGATTAATCCACGAATGGGTGCCAGAACCGGGCTCGGTGGTGTCGTGGCAGCCGTCCCCGGCATCGCTTGCCAAGGCCAGGCAGGCGCCCACAAGTGCGGTACCGGCCAGCTATGTACAAGCCGAACACCTGCGTAGCTTTCGTGAACACACCGCGCAGGGTCGGCACATGTCACGGCTGCAAATAGGCGCCTGGGACATACCCGGTCAATGCGACATCCCCACCATGACCTACGTACTCAACGCGCACCTTCGTCGCCACGACACGTACCACAGCTGGTTCGAACACATCGATGACGACCATCTGGTCCGGCACACGATCCCTGATCCCGCCGATATCGAGCTTGTCCCGACCACGCATGGCGAGATGACGCCAGCCGAATGGCACAGCCACATACTGGCTACCCCGATTCCGCTGCAGTGGGATTGCTTCCGCTTCATGGTTATTCAGCGCCCGGACCACTTCACAATCTGCGTGTGTATCGATCACCTCTACGTTGACGCCACGTTCATTGGCGTGCTATTCGCCGAGATCCATCTGATGTATGCCACCTTGGTGGACGGCGGCCGGCCCATCCCGCTAGCGGAGGCCGGCAGCTATCAGAACTACTGTGCCCGCGAGCGCGAGTACACCTCCGCGTTGACGTTGGAGTCCCCGGAGATACGTCAGTGGGTCGAGTTCGCCGAGAACAACGACGGAACCCTTCCGCAGTGCCCGCTGCCACTCGGCGACGGATCGGGGTCCTGCGACTTCATCACCGAACGGCTGCTCGACGAGCGACAGACAGCCGAATTCGAAGCCGCTTGCACAAGCGCGGGTGCCCGCTTCAGTGGCGGCGTGTTTGCCTGCGCCGCTCTAGCGCAATGCGAGTTGACCGGTGCCGAAACCTACTACGGAATTGTCAACTTTGATACTCGCAAAACTCCGGACGACTTTATGACAACGGGTTGGTTCACCGGCTATGCGCCGATCACCGTCCCGGTCGCTGGATCGTCTTTTGCCGATACCGTTCGTGCCGCGCAGGCGTCCTTTGATTCAGGCAAAGACCTGGCGTATGTGCCGTTCGATCGGGTAGTGGAGTTGGCGCCATGGCTGAGGAGGCCGCCGCGCCGCGTTCCCTTGCTGCTTTTCTACGACGCCGGCGTTCCTCCCCTTTCTCTCGCTTACCCGCAATTCGAAAAGGTGAACGCAAGGGGCTTCTATGACGGCGGGGAGGCGGCTCAATTCAACGTGCGGGTCTATCGGCTTGAGAATGAGACTCAGGTGGTGGTGATGTGCCCGAATAATCCGGTCGCCCGCGAATCGGCAACCCGCTTTATCGCGGCGCTCAAATCCGCGTGTACCCGCGTCGCCTAGGGCGTTTCGCCTTCGGGCAGCTCGCCGATTTGAGGTAAGTCGCAACTACCGCCGCGTGAGGACCCGGATGACCACGGTCATGATGATCAAAATGAGCGGGATGAGGAAGACGATTGCCACTGACATCGCGCAGCCCCGTTGTGACGACGATTGCGCCAGAGTCCGGCCAACATTCACGGCGGCGAAGCGCGACTCCTGCAGCGTCCGCTTGGCCTCGATGGTGTCGCGCTCGACGATGAGCGCCTGAGGGATGAGCGTTTCGCTGGCTGGCCGCATCCCCTCGACGCGGCGCACTGCGGTTCCAATCGCCATGATCTCGATCAAGCCGGGCGCGAGCTCTACGATCCGGAGCTTGTTGCCGATCACGCGTTCCGCGCCGATGCGGGTCGCCTCGCGTCTGAGCAACTCGAGGGCGTTCTCGCGGGCGTGGTAGATGAGCTTGGTGACCTGGGGCAATTCGCCCCTGCTGATGCTCCTGAGCCGGGTGCCGATGCCCGCGGCGAGTCCCAGCGAGTAGACCGAGGTGGCCATCACGAGTTGCAGGGGGGCATAGCCGAGTGAGGCGAGATTCCAGATTTCCTCGCCGGTCAGCTCGGAGGTCACCACCTGCTCGGGTGATACCGGGCCCCTCGAGATACTCGGGTGGTAGGAGGCTGTGCCGGTCAGCAGGAGCTCGAGAGTGCTGGGGCCGTACGGGAGCATCTGGATGACGACGTCGACCACGGAGTTCGCCCCCGCAGCCGCGGCCTCGGCGCGCAGGCGCTCCAGCGCATGGTGGCGGATCGCGTTGTACATCTGCGAGTACTCGTGGACCTCGCCCTGGGCGAAGGTCCGCAGCGATCCGGTGATGCCGCGGCCGAGCCCGAGCGCGTACGCGATATTGCCCATCACAAAGCGCATCGGACGGTAGCCGACGTCGAGGTGGCAGTAAAGCTCCATGCCCGAGGCGGCGCTCGAGAAGAGGTGTGGCCCACCACCGCTGCCGCCGTGGGTGTGCACGGAAGTGCCCTGCGCGAGGAACTCGGTGTAGCCGGCGAGGGTGCGGAGCTCGGTGACGACGCTGGTGACACCGACGGCGCCGTGGCCGCGCCCCTCTTCCTCCATGCGGTAGATCGCGGCGTGCCGACCGGTCGAGATGAGCTCAGTCACCGTGGTGATCTCGCCGCCGGCCAGAGTTTGTCCGAATCTGCCGATCGCGCCACCGAGCCCCATCGAGCACACGCTGTTACCCACGACGATCTCGCCCGGCGAGAGCCCCTTCTGCGCGAGGCAGTAGACCTCGTTGCCAGACATCCCGGAAATCAGCATCGTTCCCCCTAGGATCCTCTGCGGCTTGCTGAATATAGAGGCTGAGCAGCATTTGGGGAATACGAGTGGCTCACCGCTGTAGGAACGCCGCCGACAAGCAGCCGTGCGGTCGAGCGCAACGGGTCGATTTCTGCCCACAAATTCGGAGCAGTGACGCGCTCATGGCCAGTGGTTATCTGCGAGAGAGACCGTCCCGGAGTCCCCGATCAATCTCTTGGGCCAAAGCGGAGCCGCTGGCTGGAACTGTCTCTCGGGAGAGAGAGGTGAGGCCGCCGAACGGGTTCTGGTGGGTGTCGGAAGGGTTCGGGTCGGCGAAGGCCGGTGCTGCTCCCACAACAAGGGAGGCGAGAGCGATAGCAGTGCTGCCAAGCATTTTCGTGATCATTCTTAAAGGTCCTTTCAGACCATCGAGTGCTTCAGTATCTGGTCGAGACCAAAGTTATGGCGCCGCTTGTACCTCTGTCTCGCTTGTAAGCGATAGTCGGAGTAAATGGCGATTTAGCAGTTTTGCGCATTGCGTTCACCAGCTACGCCTCCCCGGTGGCGGGCGCAATGGGCGCCGGCCGGCCCTCTACGGGCTGCGGCGCGGCGAGATAGCCGGGCTGCGGCGGTGCAACATCAATCTGACTGACAAGCCGGTCGGTGAAGGCGACGACGCGCTACCGCCCAAGCAGCTGCGCGCTGCGGAGAACCGCATCAATGTCGGCAAGACGATCCTCACCGGCACCTCGAAGTCCAAGGCGAGCAACCGGACGCTGCCGCTGCCCGATGAAGTAGTTGAGGTGCTCAAGGCGGCACGCAAACGACAACTAGAGGAACGGCTAGCGTTCGGCGAAGACTACGGCCCCGGCGAATACGTCGCCAGTGACGAGACCGGCCGGCCCTATCACCCCAACCTCATCTACTGGCGCTGGGGCAAGATGCTCGACGGGTTGAAGATCAAGCGGGTTCGGTTGCGCGACGCCCGCCACACCTGCGGCACGCTGATGCATTTGCGTGGGGTGCCGATCGCCGTGATCTCGGCATGGCTGGGCCACGCCAGCGCAGCGTTCACCATGGCTGTTTACGCACACTCCCAGACTGACGCGCTGAAGGCCGCCGGAACGAGTTTTCCGCGGGTTGTGACATCCGGTAACACCGAGACCGGATCGCCGGTCTAGCAACACCATCCGGCACCAGTGTTGACCTGCTGTTTACCTGTGCCCCCACTGGGACTCGAACCCAGACTGACGGATTTTAAGTCCACTATCAGGACGTTTGCTAGCGTTGGGAAAGGTTGACGCAGTTGTTGAAATGCCGATTTACCTGCGATTACGCATACTTTTGCGTTGGTGCCGTTGGGGGCATTTCGGAGACATGTGCATACAGCCTGTTTACGGCCAGCCCGGCGAGCGCCGCCTGGAAGAGGTCTGGTCAGCGGACGGTCATTGCAGTGTCAGAGCCCAGAGCCGCTACGAATTGTCGATCCTGCGTGAACGCAGCGCCGCTCGCGCGAACGTCACGGGGTGGTTAAGCAGAGTCATGATCCGACCGGTCAGGGTGTTGGGGTCGCGAGCGACACCGAGCTGGATGAACGCCGAAAGGCGGTCGTAGTAGACGCGTTCGCTAACGAGGTCGGGGCCATCGAACTCGAAGATCAACAACATCGGCCATTCGACGCGGCGGCCGGTTGGCGGCAGGCCGCGATAGGGTCCCCGGTGGGTGCCGTGCATGCACGTCTCAATCATCACGCGGTCACCGTGGTGACACAGTGAGCCGGGCTTGAAGTCGAAGTGCAGGTCTGGAAGAGCGGTGAAGAGTTCACGGTAGTTGGCGGCGACCGCGTCAGGACCGTCGGCGACCTCCCCGGGCAATTCCGTTCGCGCGGCACCGGATTTGAATGTCGCGAGCGTCGCCGCGACGTCCTGCCGATTTTCCGCTTCAAGATGCGCGAGGACAGTTTGCTCACGCAATTGCCGCAGGCCCGCATCCACCTCGGCCGCCTCGGTCATATCGCTCCCTCGCTTGAGGCCGGTCTACGCTAACGGGAGTGTAATTGATGGCGGGGATCGTCTTCGCCGAGCACCACAAGCGGAAGGATAGGTCATTGCCGGGCTCGGCGACGCGGATGTCTGGGCACCTGCATGGCATCGGGCTCATAGGTTGACCAACGGAGATCAGGCCGCGTAGTTGTAGACGGTCTGACGGCTGACGCCGAACTCCTTCGCGAGTGCGGTCACGGACTCCCCCTCGGCGAGGCGAGCACGAAGCTCGGTCGGCCTGCTCGTCGGTGAGAGGCCGCTTTACGGCCCTTGTACTTTCCAGCAGCCTTGGCGAGGGCGATCCCCTCGCGCTGGCGTTCGAGGATCATCGACCGCTCGAACTCAGCGACCGCTCCGAGCATCGAGAGCAGCAGCGTGTTCATCGGCGAGTCGTCGCCGGCAAAGGTGAGCGATTCTCTTTCGACGAACTCGACCTTGACGCCTTGGCCGGTGAGTTCCCGAACGATCCGGCGCAGGTCTTCGAGGTTGCGTGCAAGTCGGTCCATCGAGTGGACGACGAGCGTGTCATCTTCGCGGGCGTAGTCGATGGCACGGGCAAGCTCTGGACGGTTGGTGTCCTTGCCGCTGGCCTTGTCGGTGAACACCTTGTCCAGCTCGACACCATCGAGCTGACGATCTGTGTTCTGGTCGAGGGCGCTGACACGCTGGTATCCGATGCGCTGGCCCATTATGAACTCCTTTGCTCGATGAATGTCAAGATAGACTCTATGACTATGGTGGACAGTTGTCAAACAATGGGCGTATGGACCCTAGTTTGACACTGCAGGATGGGAGTCGTGTGGGGTGAGAGGTCAGGCTGTCCAGTAAGGGTGTATCCCAAATGGACGCTGAAGGAGAGTAGGCGGCTGGCCGCTCTCGCGTTGGACACGCGACTCGCGCAACTCAACTAGGGTGTTCGAGTTCTGCTCGGGCCTGGTCGATTTGGTCGTAGGCGTAGGTCGCCATGGCTGCGGTGGTCATCGCCTCACCCGTGCGGGCGAGTGATTCGTAGGCCTGGTCGCCGAGCACAGTGCGCAGATGAGCTGTGGTGGTGAGAAGTTCGGGTACGTCGCCACGGTGAAGGGAGTTGACGCGCAACCCGCGATGGTGGCTGCGGGTTCGTAGCGGCCCATCAGGTCAAGAACCGTAGAGAGGACGGACTCACTGACGGTCTTACCCGGTTGCTGGGTGATGCCCAGCACGGCGGCCACCGCGTCGGGCACTGCTGCGGGATGAGTGACGGCTGCGAGTTCGAAAACCCAAACGCCGTCGGGAACTCATCGACCAGTCGTGCCGCGACTTGCAATGCCAGGCGCGTCTTGCCGACTCCGCCTACCCCGGTCAGCGTCACCAACCGGTACGCCTTGACCGCCGCTTGAATCTCGGCGATCTCGGTCTCGCGCCCAATCAAGCTCGTAGCCGCTGGACGCAGGTTTCCGGGCGTCGTATCCAGCGCCCGCAACGCCGGAAACTCCACCCGCAGTCCCGCTGACCGTACTTGAAACACCCCAACCGGCATCGGTACGTCCCGCAGTCGTCGCGGCCCCAAATCCAGCAGATCGACTCCGCTCAGCAGTCCGGCTGTGGAGTCGGCAACCAGAATCTGACCACCGTGACCGGCGGCCATCACCCGTGCGGCGCGGTTCAGTACCGCTCCGAAGTAGTCCCCGTCCCGTAGTTCGGCTTCGCCGGTTGCGATGCCCATCCGCACCGGCAACTCCAGCCCTCGCTGCGCGGCCACCGCCGCGTCGACCGCTGCTTTCGGTGAGGCGAAGGCGGCGCATACACCGTCACGGGTGTGCTTGAACAACCGGCCCCCGTGCGCCTCAATCGCCTTACGCAACACCTGATCGTGGGTGGCCAGCGCCGCTCGCATCTGATCGGCGTCGGCTTCCCACCGACGGGTTGAACCCTCCACGTCCGTGAACAGGAACGTCACCACCCCCGAAGGAGCAGCTGCCGCGGGAGCGGACACCCCAGCAGAATCTCACAACAGACGTGCTCCCACCTAGTGGGTTAGGAATTGACCCATGTCGACGGCGTGTTCAGGCTGACATGGGTCACTGGCTGACCCACGTTGGTGGCGCGTTGCCTACGTTGCGCCACCTTACGTACATGGACGGGACAGGGACTGTCAGGGCTGCCGCCCCATCCGCCCGCAATTGCATGCGCTGGCACCACCAGGCATTCCGCGCACGACGACCCGTCTAGCAGACCGGCCTTTTTGGCATCGCGGATCGCACGCTGTAAGTTGTTCGGGTCCAACGGCTTAAATCCGTCCTTACCAAACCCGCCGAATATCTCGCCGAGCTGGCCTCGCTGAAAGTTGGCGTGCCCGTTAGCCTCATGACGTGCGAACGCCAACCACGCGACACGACACCATAGCGGGTAGGCCGGATCAGCGGCTCGTTCCGCCCATACGCTCTGAAAGTGTTTGGCCCAAGTGTTGCGAGTGGCGCTCAAAGAACGTCGCCTTTTGTACTGACGGATCGCTGGTTGTCGATCCAAACCGCTAATTCGTCAGCGGGATACACGACGATCTTCTTGCCCATTTTGAAGATGGGCCTTCGCCGCGATGACGCCACCATCGGAGGGTGTCTTTGGATAGGCCGGTCATGTCGGACACTTCGCTGGTGCGAAGGAGTTGGGTCATTGCTGCTCCTGTATCGAGATATGTTGCGCCCGAATGGGCGTCACCCACCGCGTAGCGGGAGTGACTCAGAGAAGCAATGTTTGGCTCCCTCTCAAGGTCTCATGGATGCTGCGGTCGTCGGTGAGTGTCATCGCTTCACCAACGCACCCATCGTATCCCCGTCCGTTCCACCCTAACTCGGACACTTTGGCGTCAAGCGAGTCACGATTCGCGGCTGAATTGGCCTGTGCCGTAACTGCCATACCCCAGCCCAGACAGGCCCCGAACGTCGGTCAGGATTGACGCTGAAGGCCTGAATACGCGGGTTCTACGCGGCGGTCTTCTGCACTGCAGCCATAGCCTTGCCCAAGGCATCAGCCACCCCTGCCAGATCGTCGCTCATCAGGTGTCCGTACAGGTCGAGCGTCATTGCTGCGGTGGCATGGCCGAGCATGCGCTGCACAACCTTGACGTTCGCACCCGCCGAGATAGCCAGGGAGGCGCAGGTATGGCGTAGAGCGTGCGGCGTGATGGACGGGAAGCTCGGCGTCCTCGGCTTCACCGCCGTCGGCTAGCTCCTGCTGCCGTTGCCCCTCGGCTGCGTCCCTTGACCACCGTTGCCAGCGCCGTTGTCGAATGCCCAGCGGTATTCACCAAGCGGTAGATGCCCGCCCTTGCGGCTGGGGAAGACGAGCGCATCAGGCTCGGTGGGCAGCTCGCCCTTGAGACGTTCCCAGACAGGTTCAGGCACCGGTACCCGTCGCGTCCGCTTGGTCTTGGTGGCCGTCTCGACGATGCCTTGGCCTTGCACGTAGGTGGCGAAGCTGCGGACGGTGATCTCTCGGTCACCGACGTCCTTCACGCCGGAGCGCAGCAGCTTCGCCGAACCGCAGACCGCAGTAGCCGAGGACCAGCGTCAGGGTCTCGAACCGTCCCGTCTGCCGTCGCTAAGTCCGAGAAGCTGGGCGGTGGGTGAGGTAGTGCTGCTCTGCGTCTCGGTCGTCTCGGGCAGGTCGTGGCGGCGGTTGATCTCGGCGGCGATGTTCTTGGTCGCCAGCCCTGCTTTGACGGCGTACTTGAACACCGCGCCCATGAGTTGGTGGGTCTGCCGGATGCGGCTGGCCGACAGGCCGGTGCCCGCCTGGGACCCGTTCGACCGACAACCCAGACGAGCCACGCGGATAGGTCAGCGTAGGTGATGCTCTTTCATGGGCGTCTCGCCCCACCGTGGGCAGTACGAGGGTGTCCAGGATGCTGCGGTAGCCCGCCAGTGTCTTCGGCTTGCGCTGAGCGCCGCGCTTGGTGGCGAACCACTGCTCGGCGACATTGCGCGAAGGTGTCAGCGCCCACGTCGGGCTGACCCACTGATTAGTGACCACCTTGCCACGCTCGGTCCGAAACCCACCCTTCGGCCTCTACCTCGGTGCGGAACCGCTTGGTGTGCTGCTTGCCGTCGTCGCCGACGTACCAGCCGCGCCACCGGTTGCCGACGCCCTGCGGCTTGCCCAGGCCCTCGGCCCAGCGTCCGGTGGCCAGCTTCGAGGGCGTGCCGTCGTTGTTCTTCCAGAGGTCAATGACCCCGCCCGTGCCTGGGGTTCCGTCGTGCTTCGGCATGGTGGCGAGTTTACAGACTGCTTACATATCGAGCCGTCGGCTGAATCAGGCTAGGTTTTCGCACTGCATGCTTCTTCTAGCTGCTGTTTCTCGGTGCCCCCAGTCGGACTCGAACCGAGACTGTGACGGATTTTAAGTCCGCTGCCTCTGCCAATTGGGCTATGGGGGCCCGGCGGCGAATCTAGCGCGCGGAGGCCGGGTCTGTGACCACCACCCCTCCCCGATTTGGCGGATTTTTTCGACATGCGCCTTGGCCGCGCTTCGCGTAGGATCCGCGCGCCGCGCCTGTTGCCCTCGTGGGCCCTCAAAACAGATGACACGGCCGTATCGCCCGCCATGAACTTGTTAAAACTGCGGGCCTGATCGTTAAGAAGCCGTAAACGGCCGTCACGCAGGGACTTTCGATCGGGAATGTGGCTTGTGGGGT
The DNA here is from genome assembly GCA_963840045.1 of uncultured Actinomycetota bacterium. Classification (GTDB taxonomy): domain Bacteria; phylum Actinomycetota; class Actinomycetes; order Mycobacteriales; family Mycobacteriaceae; genus Mycobacterium. The sequence continues at coordinate 121,194 of CAWIXL010000007.1, forward strand.
CGCTAGCCTTACGCCAACGCACAGGGTCCATTACGTAAACGCACAGGGTCGACCCACCGCCTGGGGGTCGACGGTTTCACACTATGAGGAGCAATAGATGGCTTTTCTGACAGCAATCCCACAAGAGTTGCTTTCAGCGGCGGGACAGCTGGAAGGGATCGGCAATGCGCTGACGGCGCAGAACACCGGGGCCGCGGCGGCTACGACCGCGATCGCTCCGGCGGCCTCCGACCCGGTATCGGCGCTGCAGGCAACAATCTTCTCGACGTACGGCACGCTGTATCAGCAGATCGCCGCGGAGGCGCAGGCGATTCAGCAGCAGTTCACCAGCACCCTCGGATTGAGTTCGGGCACCTACACCGCAACCGAGGCCGCCAACGTGGTCGCGGCGACCCCCGTCCAAGACTTCTTCAACGAAATCAGCACGCTCTTCGGTGGCCCCCTCACGAGCCTCACGTCGACTGCTGGGCCGTTCAGCCTGTCCGGCAACCTGGGCAACATGTTCAACATCGGTGGTGGCAACTGGGCCTCCGCCGCTTCCGACCTGCTCGGGATGGCCGGTGGCGGTCTGCTTCCCAGCGCCCCAGACGCCGGTGCTGACGCCGGCGCTGATGCCGCCGCGGCGGCCGGCGCCGCTGACGCCGTCGGTGTGACAGCGCCGGCCGGCGGCATGGGCGCCATGGGCGTCATGCCGGTCGCGGGCATGGGCTCGGCAACCATGGTCGGCAATTTGTCCGCGCCGCCGAGCTGGGCCGGCGGCGTGGCCACTCCCGCAGCGGCGGCCGCTCTCAGGCCGATCAACGTGGGCTGGACCGGCGCAGCACCGTCGGCCGGGACGGGCGGGATCATCCCCGGCATGCCCGGGATGGGCGGCGCCGCGCGCAACAGTGCCGGCTTCGGTGCGCCGCGCTATGGCGTCAAGCCCATCGTCATGCCGAAGCTCCCGGCTGCAGCCGTCTAAGTCAGCCAGAAACGAAACTCGGACAATAGGAACGGAATACACAAAATGGGATTTGATTTTGCAGCTCTGCCCCCCGAGGTCAACTCCGGCTTCATGTACAGCGGCGCCGGTTCAGGTCCGCTGATGGCGGCATCGACGACCTGGAACAACCTGGCCGCCGAATTGAGCACCACAGCGACCTCCTGGGAGTCGATCATCGGGACACTGACCTCCGAGCAATGGACGGGCGCTGGTTCGGCGGCAGCCGCGGCCGCGGCCCAGCCTTACGTGAGCTGGCTGACCACCACCGCTTCGGCGGCCGAGCAAGCGGGTGCCCAGGCTGCGGCGTCGGCGGCCGCGTATGAGGCGGCGTTCGCTGCGGTGGTGCCACCACCGGTGATCGCCGCGAACAGGGCGCAGCTGGCGGCGCTCGTCGCAACGAACTTCCTGGGCATCAACACACCGGCGATCATGGCCACCGAGGCGCAGTATGCCGAGATGTGGGTCCAGGACGCGGTCACGATGGTCACCTACACCGTCGCCGCAACGGCTGCCAGCGTCCTGCAGCCGTTGACGCCGGCGTCTCCGACCACCAACCCGGCCGCACCTGCCACCCAGGGCGCCGCGGTTTCCACGGCAATGGCGAACGCCACCGCCACGCCGGCAGCGACGGGGCTCCTCGGCAGCCTTCAGTCGTTGCTGAGCGGCAGCGCCATCGGGACTGGCATTAATGACATAGTGAATGCGCTCGGCCTGGGGAACCTCGCGACCTCTCTTGACGGCTTCATCGGCACCCCGCTGTTGTTCAACGGCTTCAATGGGTTCGTCAACACCGCGGCGTGGTTCACGATGAACGCCATCCCGACGGGCGTGTCACTAAGCCACACCCTTAATGCCGCCGCGCCGGCAGCGGCCGCCGCCGACGCTGTCGTTCCTGCGGCCGCGGGCGCGGAAGCCGCCCTGGCGGGCTCGGCGACGCCGGTGGGCTTGGGCGGCGCGATGACGGCGGGGCTGGGCGAGGCCGGCGCGGTCGGCGGATTGTCGGTGCCGGCGGGCTGGTCCAGCGCCATCCCCGCGACCACCGTCGGCACGACGGCCGCCGAAGGCAGCGGCTGGACCGTCGCGACCGAGGAAGCCGCACCGGTCACCGCAATGCCCGGTATGCCGGGAGCGGCCGCGATCGCCAAGGGTGCGGGTGCCTACGGGGCCGGGCCGCGGTACGGGTTCAAGCCGATCGTCATGCCCAAGCAGGTTGTCGTCTGATCGGAAAATAGGGAGGACATGTCACTCGTTTGAGACCGCCACTCAGATCTTCAAACTGAAAATTTTCACCTGAAATCTTCGAGATAAGGAGACAGCCAACATGGCAACACGCTTTATGACCGACCCGCACTCGATGCGGGCCATGGCAGGACGTTTCGAAACCCACGCCCAGACCGTCGAGGACGAGGCACGCCGCATGTGGGCGTCGTCGACGAACATCGCCGGTGCCGGCTGGAGCGGCAGTGCCCAGGCGACCTCCTACGACACCATGGGCCAGATGAATCAGGCCTTCCGCAACATCGTGAACATGCTGCACGGGGTGCGCGACGGCTTGATCCGCGACGCTAACAACTACGAGCACCAAGAGCAGGCCTCGCAGCAGATCCTCAGCAGCTAGTCCCGGAAACGCGACCTTTTGAAGCCACCCGAAACTTTCAAACACAGGAGGACATAACCAATGAGCATCAATTATCAGTTCGGCGACGTCGACGCCCACGGCGCCCTGATCCGCGCCCAGGCCGCGTCGCTCGAGTCCGAGCACCAGGCCATCGTTCGCGATGTGCTGGCTGCCGGTGACTTCTGGGGCGGCGCCGGTTCGGTGGCCTGCCAGGAGTTCATCACGCAGCTGGGACGGAACTTCCAGGTGATCTACGAGCAGGCCAACTCGCACGGCCAGAAAGTCCAAGCTGCCGGTAGCAACATGGCCAGCACGGACAGCGCCGTCGGCTCCAGCTGGGCGTAACGACCTCACCACGAAGGGGCCCGCACACCGGATGGTGTGCGGGCCCTTTTCGTTGAGTTTGCTGGTCAGGTCACCTGGTGCCCATGCGCGCGAGCTGGGCGGCCGCTGGTCATTCAGGTGCACACGCGCCGGCCGCGCCGCGCGGGGACCTGGGCAGCTCTCCCAGCGCGGCGACGTCGGGTCGCGACAAACCAGGTAGCCGTCGGCGCTGACAGCTAACGGGCAACCGCTGACATCGCACGCGACGGCCGGAGTGCGGGCAACAAGAAACCGCACCCACTGCAACGGTGCACTCATTAGCTGTGCTACGAAAGGCCCTGCTAGTTCTTAGCATTTCGCAACCGCGCGCCAATATCGGCCGCAAACACCTTGGCCGCCAACGTCGAACGCTGGCCTGCTGCGCCCGAAGCGTTGTGAAATCCCTTCGCGGGCCGATGATTTGACGAGTAACCACTGGTAGATGCTCTGGCCCCCGCCCCAACATCCATGAATGACAGCATTTTTGCCACACAACCGACCTCATGTTGCCCTGATTAGACACATGTGAAGTACATATGTGTTCGGCCCCCAGCAAGGGCCGCCGAGCCCCATACATTTGAGTACTCTATGAACACCGTGACAACCGCATGTGTGCTTGGGAGAATTTGTATGCATGACGGCAATGACGGGATATGCGCAAAACCAACGGCCGCGCCAAGCCATCCTAGGGCAGCTGCCGCGCATTCATCGCGCCGATGGGTCGCCGATCCGAGTTTTGCTGGTGGACGACGAGCCGGCGCTCACCAATCTGGTCAAGATGGCCTTGCATTACGAGGGCTGGGACGTCGAGATCGCCCACAACGGGCGGGACGCCATATCTAAGTTCGACAAGGTATCTCCCGACGTCCTGGTCCTGGACATCATGCTTCCCGACGTGGATGGGCTGCATATTCTGCGGCGGGTCCGTGAATCCGACGCCTACACCCCCACGCTGTTCCTGACCGCACGCGATTCGGTCATGGACCGGGTTACCGGCCTCACCGCGGGCGCCGATGACTACATGACCAAGCCGTTCAGCTTGGAGGAGCTGGTCGCCCGGCTGCGTGGGTTGCTGCGGCGCTCCACCCAGCAGACCCCGCCGGCCGGCGAGACCCTCAAAATCGGCGATCTCCGAGTCGACACCGCGAGCCGCGAGGTTACCCGCGCGGGCACCGCGGTCTCGCTCTCGTCGACCGAGTTCGAGCTGCTCCGCTTCCTCATGCGCAATCCCCGCCGGGCGCTGAGCCGCACCGAGATCCTGGACCGGGTCTGGAACTACGACTTCGCAGGTCGCACCAGTATCGTCGATCTATACATCTCCTACCTGAGAAAGAAGATCGACTCCGGCAGGGACCCCATGATCCACACCGTCCGCGGTGTTGGGTACATGCTGCGTCCGCCGGAATGACTGCGGAATGAGTGACGACCGAAATACGCCTTGGTGGCTCCCCCGCTCGCTACGACACCAGTTGCTGCTGGGCGTATTGGTCGTCGTCAGCGTGGTGCTGGCGGCCGTCGGCGTCGTCTCCGTGCTGACTCTGCGCGGCTATGTCACCACGATGACCGACGCGGAGGTGGCCAAGTCCCTGCACGCGTTCACTCACTCATATGACCGCTACCGCAAGGGCGAGCATTCTCCGCCGCACGCCATCAATCCCACTGTGGCCGAGGCACTGTTGGAGTTTCCGGGACAAACGCCGGGGAACCTGATCGCCGTGTTGCACGACGGCGTCGTCGTCGGCTCGGCCGTCTTCTCCGAGGACGAGCCGCGGCCCGCTCCCCCCGATGTCATCCGCGCCATCCAGGCCCAGCGGTGGGTCGACGGGCCACCGCACACCGAAAAACTCGGCAGCCTGGGCACCTACCGGGTCGACTGCGACATCGAGGGGTCCGACACCCTGGTGGTCGGGGTGTCGCTGACCCTGGCCAACCAGATCATCGTGCGCAAGAACGTCACCACCACGATCTTGGTAGCAAGCGCGCTGCTGGTCACTGCGTCGCTCACGACGTGGGTAGTCGGTTTTGCACTTCGCCCGCTGCGCCGGGTCGCCGCGACCGCCGCGGAAGTCGCCGCGATGCCGCTTACCGACGATCACCGCATCGACACCAGAGTCCGGCCGCAGGATACCGACCCGGACAATGAAGTCGGCATCGTCGGGCACACACTGAACCGATTGCTGGACAACGTTGACAGCGCGCTGGCGCACCGCGCCGATTCCGACCTGCGGATGCGGCAATTCATCACCGACGCCAGCCACGAGCTGCGAACCCCGCTGGCGGTGATTCAGGGGTACGCCGAACTCACTCGCCAAGACAGTTCGGCGCTGCCACCGACCACCGAGTACGCGCTGGCCCGCATCGAGTCCGAAGCACGGCGCATGACATCGCTCGTCGACGAGCTGCTGCTGCTCTCCCGCTTGGGCGAGGGTGAGGATCTGCAGACCGAGGACGTCGACTTGGCCGACCTCGCCATCAACGCGGTCAACGACGCGGCGGTCGCGGCGCCGACCCACCATTGGATCAAAGACCTGCCGGACGAGCCGGTCTGGGTCCGCGGGGATCAAGCCCGGCTGCACCAAGCCGTCAGCAATCTACTCAACAACGCGAGGGTGCACACGCCGCCCGGCGTCACGGTGACCACGGGAATTACCCGACACTGGCGCGGACCCGACGGCCCAGTAGCCGAACTGACAGTCGACGACGACGGGCCCGACATCGACGCGGAGATCCTCCCGCGGCTGTTCCAGCGGTTCGCCCGCGCGGAGAAGTCCAGAACCAACGGGTCGGGCAACGGACTGGGCCTGGCCATTGTCAGCTCCATTGTCAAGGCGCACCACGGCTCGGTCACCGCCGAGTCCGCCAATGGCCGAACCGTATTTCGGGTGCGAATTCCAATGATCGAGAAATCCGATCACGCATAGCGCCTAACGTTCGTAGCCCGGGAGGCCGGGACCCGTTATGTTCTGCGCCTTCCAGAGGCTGGCCGCTTTCCATGGTTGGCGTTCTTCTTGCGACGAGCCCGCTTTTTGTCGGCTCGTTTGGACATCGCGTCGCGCCCTATCTTTATTTGGTCTTAATCAGTGCAAGCGTTGACTCGACGAGGTGAGCGCTGAGTTTTGCCAGCCGGCTGCGGGCGCGCGGATTCTCGACGAGCGCCGCGGCAGCGAGTGCAATCGAAATCGGATAGGAATGAAGCGAATCGAGAAGGGTCTGAACCGTCGAGCGGCTAAACAGCCTGGTTCAGAGGCTGATTCGCCCGCGCGACGGCGGTTCGTCCGCCCAGCCCACGCCGTAAAGCGCCGGCACCGAAGGCACTGCGACAGCAACAACAGTGGTGTGGGTGATGGACGCGCGCTGGATTGTCGCTCAGACCAGAGATCGGGGCCTGAATTCTTAGTCCCCCCAAATGCATGGCGCAAGTCTGCTGTATCACCTTCGTTTCAACCTTGCTCTTTGCGGTTGTCGCCGACCATGCCAAGATTCGGAGCAGGATCGCTCTGGTCGCTGCCGACCCAAGTAGTAGACGGTCAGCAAGATCGATACCGCGGCGACGGCCATGGGAATCTGCGACAGCGCATCAGACATGGGTGGTCTCCTCGAGACGTTCATAAGCTTCCCGCCAGGTGGCCTCATACTCGGCCGGTGAGATCGCGCCGGTGCCCAACGTGCGGTCGGCCCGGGTCAGCAGGTGGACCAGGGTATTGCCATTCGAGGTACTTGCGCTAGCTCGCGAGCGTCAGCGGCTTTCGGCATGAGGATGATCGACATGGATCGCACTCGTACGCGGGCGGGTCCGGCCCGCAGAAAGAGCAGAGCCCCAATGCTCACGTAGACGGTCACGGCGAATGCCAGCACCGTATCGGGTGAGGCGGCCACATTGCCGAGCAGCATGACCGCGAGCAGTCCCAGCACAGCGCCACTTATCGGCCAGCCCCGCCACAGCCGCGCCAGCTGCCGATCAGCGCTAGTGATTCCAGACGGATAGATGATCAACCGATAGCGCCGAACGCCGTAGCCGACCGACCATCGCATCAAACGATCCCCACGGATGGGCGCCGTCGAGGAGCCGAGACCACAAACTCGGTGCTGTTGCCGGTCCCTCTGGGGTCGGTTCGGGGACACCCGGTTCAACAGTTCGATGTTGGGTGCTTCGCATGGACCTACGATCTACGCTGAGCTGGTGACGCGGGCTGCAACCCAAACGCCATCCATACGCTTAGGCCGCCAACATTTACACAACCTTATCGGCCCGGTGACGAACCCGGCGCGCATGAACCGGCGGCACGCCGTGGATCCCATCCGGGTGGTGCCAACATCACCCCGCGCGATCAGCAGGCGCAACTAACGCGCTAATTGGGGCTGGTCAGTTGGTAGTCCGCAGCGACGGTGAACGCTACGACGTCGTTCGGCGTGCGGTGCACTGAGTGTGATGCCACGCTATGGCGTGGTGTGGCCGGAGTGGCAGCGAGAAGAGCTGCGCACCAGCTTATGGTTCGTTCCGACGATCGTAATTCTTTGTGCTCTAGGGCTTTTCGGGCCTACCCTGCGCCTGGACCAAGCCGCTTACCACGGTCGGTTACGACCTCCAACGTGGGTGATCAGCGGTACCGCCGACGCGGCGCGTCGGATCCTGACCTCGATAGCGGCGTCGGTGATCACCGTCGTCGGCATCGTCTTTTCCATCACGATCGTGACATTGACGCTGGCTTCGACGCAGTTTGGTCCGCGGATGCTGCGCAACTTCATCCGCGACCGCGGCACCCAACTCACGCTGGGGACGTTCGTAGCAACGTTCGTCTACTGCGTTGTGGTACCGGCGTCGATCGGACCCGGCGACCGGGGCGAGTTCGTCCCCCACATCTCGATCAACGAATAGTCCCTGTCGCGGTTGGTGATTGGGAACGCGAACTGTTTGAACCCGCTCGGCGGAGATGGTGGAACAGGGCGTAAAGAAAACGTAAAGGCGCCCCGGGACGCCGTTAGGAAAGCGTCAACCAAAGGCCCTACCCAACCGGTCCCGTTTACGTTCGAGCTGACCTTGCCTCCGAGTAGTGCGCTGTTGCTAACTCGATGAGGTCTTTTCGTATGCACATAAGTGGCACGGAACGGAGACAAGATGGGCGTGTTGGCATACATCGTGCTGACGATGTCGGTGTTCGCCCTGCTCGGCCTGGTGCAGAAGTTGGTCGAGCGGCTGTGAACTACGAAAACATCATCGGGTTGGCGCTTGTCGTCCTTCTCGCGCTGTATCTCGCGGGCGCGCTTGCTGTTCCCCGAGAGGTTCTAGTGAGCACAACAACAGCGGGGATCATCTTCCTCCTCGTTCTCGTCGCGGCACTGGTGGCGGTGCATGTGCCCCTCGGCGATTACATGTATCGGGTGTACGCGTCGGAGAAGGACCTGCGCGTCGAGTCGGTGATCTATCGGCTGATCGGTGTTGATGCGCGCTCGGAGCAGACATGGGGCGCCTACGCCCGAAGCGTCCTGGCGTTCTCGTCGATCAGCATCCTCTTCCTGTTCGTCTTCCAGCTGGTGCAGGGCAAGTTGCCGTTGCATCTGCATGATCCGCTCACACCGATGACCCCTGCGCTGGCGTGGAACACCGCGGTCAGCTTCGTTACCAACACCAACTGGCAGGCCTACTCCGGTGAATCCACGGACGGTCATTTAGTGCAGATGGCCGGGCTGGCGGTGCAGAACTTCGTCTCGGCCGCCGTCGGCATGGCAGTGGCGATCGCGCTGGTGCGCGGGTTCGCCCGCAGGCGCACCGGCGATCTGGGTAACTTCTGGGTCGACCTGGTGCGCACGGTGCTGCGCATCCTGCTACCGATCTCGATCATCGGCGCGATCGTGCTGATCGCCGGCGGTGCGATCCAGAACTTCCACCTGAATGACCAGGTCGTCACCACCCTCGGGGGTGCCCAGCAGACCATCACGGGCGGCCCGGTGGCCAGCCAGGAGGTCATCAAGGAGCTCGGCACCAACGGCGGCGGCTTCTACAACGCGAACTCCTCGCACCCGTTTGAGAACCCAACCGTTTGGACCAACTGGCTGGAGATCTTCCTGCTGCTGGCGATCAGCTTCTCGCTGCCGCGCACGTTCGGGCGCATGGTCGGCAGCACGAAGCAGGGCTATGCGATCGCATCGGTCATGGCCACCCTTTATGGCATCAGCGTCACGTTGATGATGTGGTTCCAGCTGCAACACCACGGCACCGCGCCGACCGCGATCGGCGCGGCTATGGAAGGTGTCGAGCAGCGGTTCGGCATCGCCAACTCCGCGGTGTTCGCCGACTCCACGACGCTGACGTCGACGGGTGCGGTGGACTCGTTCCATGATTCGTACACGAGTCTGGGCGGCATGATGGCGATGTTCAACATGCAGCTCGGCGAGGTGGCGCCCGGCGGCACCGGATCGGGGTTGTACGGCATGCTCATCCTCGCCGTCATCACCGTCTTTGTCGCCGGCCTGATGGTGGGGCGCACCCCGGAATACCTCGGAAAGAAGATAAACCCCCGCGAAATCAAGCTGGCGGCAAGCTATTTCCTGGTCACGCCGCTGATCGCGCTGACCGGCACCGCAGTGGCGATGGCGCTGCCGGGCGAGCGCGCCGGGATGCTGAACACCGGCCCGCATGGGTTGTCGGAGGTCTTGTATGCGTTCACCTCCGCGGCCAACAACAACGGGTCGGCCTTCGCCGGAATCAGCGTGAACACCGTCTGGTACAACACCGCCCTCGGGCTGGCCATGGTCTTCGGCAGATTCCTGCCAATGGTGCTCGTACTCGCCCTGGCAGGCTCGCTGGCCAAGCAGGGCACCACGCCGGAATCGGTCGGCACACTGCCCACCCATCGGCCACAGTTCGTCGGAATGGTCGCCGGCGTCACGGTGATTCTGGTTGCCCTCACTTTCCTGCCCATGCTCGCGCTCGGGCCTCTCGCTGAAGGAATCCACTGATGACCGCGACCGCCATCGATCCGGCCGGGCAGACGCAGCCCAATACTTCCGGGACCCCCACAAGCACGAAACGGGTACAGGGCGGCTTGCTCGATCCGAAGATGCTGTGGAAGTCGATGCCGGATGCGCTGCGCAAACTCGATCCGCGCACCCTGTGGCGCAACCCGGTGATGTTCATCGTCGAAATCGGCGCCGCCTGGAGCACCGTGTTGGCGATCATCAACCCGACATGGTTCGCGTGGTTGATCGTCGTCTGGCTATGGCTAACCGCGCTGTTCGCCAATGTCGCGGAGGCGGTCGCAGAAGGCCGCGGCAAGGCCCAGGCCGAATCGCTGCGCCGAGCCAAAACCCAAACCCTGGCACGGCGGCTGAAGAACTGGGAACCCGGCGCGTCCGCTGTGGAGGAAGAAGTCGCTGCGCCGCTGCTGCAACGGGGCGACATCGTCGTGGTCGAGGCCGGGCAAGTGATACCGGGTGACGGCGACGTGGTGGAAGGCATCGCCTCGGTGGACGAATCGGCGATCACCGGTGAGTCGGCGCCGGTGATCCGCGAGTCCGGTGGTGACCGCTCGGCGGTCACCGGCGGCACGACCGTGCTGAGCGACCGGATCGTCGTGCAGATTACCCAAAAGCCGGGAGAAAGCTTCATCGACCGGATGATTGCTCTCGTCGAGGGCGCCAACCGCCAGAAAACCCCCAACGAGATCGCGCTGAACATCCTGCTGGCCGCGTTGACGATCATCTTCGTCTTCGCCGTCGCGACCCTGCAGCCGCTGGCGATCTATTCCAAGATGAACAACCCCGGCGTCCCGGACACCCAGGCGCTCAATACAAGTGGTGTGACCGGGATCGTGATGGTGTCGCTGCTGGTGTGCCTGATCCCCACCACGATCGGCGCGCTCCTGTCGGCCATCGGGATCGCCGGCATGGACCGGCTGGTGCAGCGCAACGTGCTCGCGATGTCCGGGCGCGCGGTGGAAGCCGCCGGCGACGTGAACACCCTTCTGCTGGACAAGACGGGCACCATCACCCTGGGCAACCGGCAGGCCGGCGCCTTCATCCCGCTCGACGGAGTCACCCATGAGCAGCTGGCCGACGCAGCGCAGTTGTCCAGCCTCGCCGACGAAACACCAGAGGGACGTTCGATCGTCGTGTTCGCCAAACAACACTTCGGGCTGCGCGCGCGCACACCGGGCGAACTCGCGCAGGCGCAATGGGTGGCCTTTTCCGCCGCGACTCGGATGTCCGGCGTCGACGAGGCTCGACGGGCACATGCTGCGCAAGGGCGCGGCCAGCTCGGTCGCGGAATGGGTACGCAGCCAAGGCGGCAAGGTGTCCATCCCAGCTCGGCGAGATCGTCGACGGCATCTCCGCCAGCGGCGGTACCCCGCTGGTAGTTGGGGAGAAAATCGATGGCGAGGCGGCAGTGCTGGGTGTAATTCACCTCAAGGACGTCGTCAAGCAAGGCATGCGGGATCGGTTCGACGAGATGCGCCGGATGGGCATCCGGACGGTGATGATTACCGGCGATAACCCGTTGACCGCCAAAGCGATTGCCGACGAGGCCGGTGTCGACGACTTCCTCGCCGAGGCCACTCCCGAGGACAAGCTCGCGCTGATTAAGCGTGAGCAAGCAGGCGGCAAGCTGGTGGCGATGACCGGCGACGGCACCAATGACGCGCCGGCCTTGGCTCAGGCCGACGTGGGCGTGGCGATGAACACCGGCACGTCGGCCGCCAAAGAGGCCGGCAACATGGTCGACCTCGACTCCGACCCCACCAAGCTCATCGAGATCGTCGAGATCGGCAAGCAGCTGCTGATCACCCGCGGTGCGCTGACCACCTTCTCGATCGCCAACGACATCGCGAAGTACTTCGCGATCATCCCGGCAATGTTCGTCGCACTGTTCCCCGGGCTGGACATGATCAACATCATGCGGCTGCACAGCCCGCAGTCGGCGATCCTGTCGGCGGTGATCTTCAACGCGATCATCATCGTCATGCTGATCCCGTTGTCACTGCGCGGCGTGCGCTACACGCCGAGCAGCGCATCAAAACTGTTGAGCCGCAACCTCTATGTCTACGGGCTCGGCGGTATCATCGCCCCGTTCATCGGGATCAAGCTGATCGACCTGATCGTCCAATTCGTCCCCGGGATGTCCTGACATGAAGTTTTCCAGTTTCGTCCGCATGCACTGGGCGGCCCTCCGCGCGCTGCTGGTGCTGACCGTAATCACCGGTCTCGCCTACCCGCTGTTCATCTGGCTGGTCGCGCAGATTCCCGGACTGCACGACAATGCCGAAGGGTCGATTCTCACCGTCAACGGCAAGCCGGTCGGCAGCCGGCTGATCGGTCAGCTGTTCACCGACAAGGACGGCAACCCGTTGCCGCAGTACTTCCAGAGCCGCCCCTCGGCCGCCGGCACCGGCTACGACCCGCTGTCGTCGAGCGCGAGCAACCTCGGGCCGGAAAGCATCGTCGACACACCCGCCGATCCGTCGCAACTGGCGGCCGGCAAGTCCGCCTCGGATGCGGGCTTCAAGCCGAGCCTGCTGACGCAGGTGTGCTCGCGCAGCGCCGACGGTGGGCCAACTGGAGGGTGTGGATGGGTCACGTCCGTTCTGCACAGGCGGCGGTGTGGGCGCGGTGCTGTCGGTTATCGGTCCCCGCGACGCCCACGGAAACGTCATCCACCCCACCCAGGTGGTCAGCGTCAATGAGCCGTGCCAGACGACGCCGACGCCGTTCCTGGCCATTTACGAGGGTGTGCGACGTCGAGTGCGCCAAGTACGGCGAGGACTACTCGAAGGGCCAGATCGTGCCCATCCGCGGCGCCGCACCCGCCAACCCGGCCGTGCCCGCCGACGCGGTTACCGCCAGCGGCAGCGGCCTCGACCCGCACATATCCGTGGCCTACGCCGACCTTCAAGTCGCGCGGGTAGCCAAGGCCCGCGGCATCAGCGCCGATCAGGTGCGCGCCGTGGTCCGCGACAACGAAGACGGAAGGGCGCTCGGGTTCATCGGCGAGGCCCGGGTGAACGTGCTGCAGGTCAACCTCGAGTTGGACCGCAAATACCCGGTCAACCGCTAGCCCCGGCGGCAGATGATGTGGCCGGGCCTAATTCAGCCGCCGTCTGCACCGGAGCTGCTGGGTTGCGCGCGGCCGCCGCGCAGCACCCCGCTGTGGTGGTCCGCGACATCGGCCTACCTGATCTGTCCGGGATCGAAGTGCTCAAGGTCCTGCGGGGCTGGATGACCGCACCAGTGCTGGTGCGGTCGGGCCGCACCGACCCCCGTGACAAGTTAGCAGCACTCGACGCCGGTGCCGACGACTACCTGACCAAACCCTTTGATATGGAAGAGTTACTCGCCCGGCTGCGCGCCGCGGTCCGGCGCGCCGGATCCGAGGTACGCCTGACACCCACGGAGTGGAGCATTCTCGAGATGCTGGTACGCAACCGCGGAAGACTAGTGAACCGCGAGTCGCTGCTCAACGAGGTTCGCGGCCCTCTCCACGAGGCCGCCGCCACCAACTACCTGCGCGTCTACCTGGCCCACCTACGGCGCAAGCTTGACGACGACCCTTCGCACCCCAGTCACCTGCTCACCGAAGCGGGCATGGGCTACCGCTTCCGACAGTAAGCCGTCGACCACAGCGACCCGGTCACGAACTAGCGCCATGGGAGGGATGATGGTTGACGTGAGTGACGTCACTCTCAGGGACCACCGCCCCAAACGCGGGGAGCTGCGCATCTACCTGGGCGCGGCTCCCGGTGTCGGCAAAACGTACGCGATGCTCGGAGAAGCACACCGGCGTTTGGAACGCGGCACCGACATGGTGGCCGCGGTGGTCGAGACCCATGGCCGCCGGAAAACCGCTGAGCTGCTTGACGGCATCGAGATCATCCCGCCCCGCTACATCGAATATCGGGGCAGCAGCTTTCCCGAACTCGACGTGCCGGCCGTGCTGGCACGTCATCCGCAGGTGGTACTGGTCGACGAACTCGCGCATACCAATACACCGGGCAGCAAGAACCACAAACGCTGGCAGGATGTCGAGGAACTACTCGACGCCGGGATTACGGTGATCTCGACCGTCAACATCCAGCATCTCGAGAGCCTCAACGACGTCGTCGCCCAGATCACCGGCATCGAGCAAAAGGAGACCATACCGGATTCGATCGTGCGCGAGGCTTCGCAGGTCGAGCTCATCGATATCACACCAGAGGCGTTGCGCCGCAGGCTATCTCACGGCAACGTCTACACGTCGGAAAGAATCGACGCGGCGCTGTCCAACTACTTTCGCCCCGGAAATCTCACCGCACTAAGGGAATTGGCGCTGCTGTGGCTGGCCGACCAGGTGGACACCGCCCTGGTCAAATACCGCGCTGAAAACAAAATCACCGACATGTGGGAGGCACGCGAGCGAGTCGTGGTGGCGGTCACCGGTGGTCCGGAATCCGAGACACTGGTACGGCGGGCATCGCGGATCGCATCGAAGTCCAGTGCCGAACTCATGGTGGTGCACGTGATACGCGGTGACGGGCTGGCTGGCGTGTCGGAGCCCCGGATGAACAAGATTCGCGAGCTGGCGAGCAGCCTCGACGCCTCCCTGCATACCGTGGTCGGTGACGACATACCCACGGCCCTACTTGATTTCGCCCGCGAGATGAACGCCACTCAGCTGGTGATCGGGACGTCCCGCCGGCCTCGCTGGGCGCGCCTCTTCGAAGAGGGTATCGGCCCGACGATCGTGGAGCGGTCCGGCAAGATCGACGTGCACCTCGTCACCCATGAAGAATCCAAACGAGGCTTTCGGGCAGCGTCGCTCTCGCCCCGCGAGCGGCGCGTCGCGTCGTGGCTGGCGGCCTGCATTGTCCCATCCGCAATCTGCGCCGTCACGGTCACCGTGCTGGACCCGTATCTGGACACCGGCGGCGAGAGCGCATTGTTCTTCGTCGGGGTGCTACTGGTAGGTCTATTGGGAGGCGTTGCCCCGGCTGCCCTTTCGGCGGTGCTGTCCGGAGCGCTGCTGAACTACTATCTGATAACTCCGCGGCATAGCTTCACCATCGCCGAACCCAGCAGCGCCGTCACCGAGCTGGTGTTGCTGCTGATCGCGGTCGCGGTAGCCGTACTCGTCGACGGCGCGGCTAAACGCACCCGTGAAGCCCGTAGTGCCTCCCAGGAGGCCGAACTGCTGACTCTGTTCGCGGGTTCGGTGCTGCGCGGCGCCGATCTCGAGACACTTCTGGAACGCGTGCGGGAGACCTACTCCCAGCGCTCTGTCAGTATGTTGCGGGAGCCCGACGAGGAAGACCGCGCGAACGGAAAGCACAAGGGCTATGTCGTCGCGAGCGTGGGCAAAGACCCTTGTGTGACGGTTGATTCCGCTGACACCGCGATCGAGGTCGGTGACGACCAGTTCTGGATGCTGATGACCGGCAAGAAGCTCTCCGCGCGGGATCGCCGGGTGCTCAATGCGGTGGCTAACCAAGCCGCCGGTCTGATCAGGCAGCGCGAGCTGGCCGAGGAGGCCAGCCGGACCGAGGCGATCGTAAAGGCCGACGAGCTGAGACGCTCCCTGCTCTCGGCGGTGAGCCACGACCTGCGCACGCCACTGGCCGCCGCCAAGGTCGCGGTATCCAGCCTGCGCACCGAAGACGTCGCCTTCTCTGCCGAGGACACCGCCGAATTGCTGGCCACCATCGAGGAATCCATCGACCAGCTCACCGCGCTGGTCGGAAACCTGCTCGATTCGTCGCGTCTGGCCGCCGGCGTGGTGCGACCCGAGTCTGCAGCGGGTGTACCTGGAGGAAACGGTGCAGCGCGCGCTGGTCAGCATTGGCAAGGGCGCCACCGGTTTTTACCGATCCGCCATCGACCGCGTCAAAGTCGACGTCGGTGACGCCGTGGTGCTGGCCGACGCCGGACTGCTCGAACGGGTCTTGGCCAACTTGATCGACAACGCGTTGCGGTACGCACCCAACTGCGTGGTCCGGGTCAACGCGGGACAAGTCGGCGATCGCGTCCTGATCAACGTCGTCGACGAGGGCCCCGGGATTCCGAAAGGGACCGAGGATCAGATCTTTGAGCCCTTCCAGCGGCTTGGTGATCACGACAACACCACTGGTGTCGGTCTGGGAATGTCGGTGGCGCGTGGTTTCGTTGAGGCCATGGGCGGTACGATCCAGGCCGGCGATACGCCGGGCGGTGGACTCACCGTCGTGGTCGAACTGGCCGCGCCGCGTCGAGGCGATGAATGATGACCCGGGTATTGGTGATAGACGACGAGCCGCACATCCTGCGTGCGCTGAAAATCAATCTGTCCGTGCGGGGTTACGACGTCGTCACCGCGTCCACGGGCGCGGGCGCCCTGCGCGCCGCCGCCGAGCACCGACCGGACGTGGTGATCCTCGACCTCGGTCTGCCCGATATTTCGGGCATCGAGGTACTCGGTGGTCTGCGCGGCTGGCTGACGGCGCCGGTGATCGTGTTGTCGG
The DNA here is from genome assembly GCA_963840045.1 of uncultured Actinomycetota bacterium. GTDB lineage: Bacteria > Actinomycetota > Actinomycetes > Mycobacteriales > Mycobacteriaceae > Mycobacterium. Next base: position 137,617 of record CAWIXL010000007.1, read on the forward strand.
CGCGCACCGATTCTTCGGACAAGGTGGCGGCCTTGGACGCCGGCGCCGACGACTACGTGACGAAACCCTTTGGCATGGACGAGTTCCTGGCCCGGTTGCGCGCCGCGGTCCGCCGCAATGCCGCGGCGTCCGAAACGGACCAACCGGTTGTTGAAACGAACGCGTTCACCGTCGATCTGGCCGCCAAGAAGGTGACCAAAGACGGTGCCGAAGTGCACCTCACCCCGACCGAATGGGGCATGCTTGAGGTTTTGGTCCGCAATCGCGGCAAGCTGGTGGGCCGCGAGGAGCTTCTCAAAGAGGTGTGGGGACCGGCGTATGCCACCGAAACCCATTACCTGCGTGTGTATCTGGCGCAGTTGCGACGCAAGCTCGAAGACGACCCGTCCCATCCCAAACACCTGCTGACCGAATCGGGCATGGGCTATCGCTTCGAGGCGTGAGCGTCGGCAGGTCACATCTGCCACTCCAGTCTCTGGCGGGAGACGGTGTCGTCGTTGTCCACCTCATAGCGACTTGGCAGACTCCCGCAAAGCTCGCACTCGGTTGATGATCCGATATTCGGTTGAGTGCGGTATGTACGCCGATGCGTACAGGCCACGGCCCAACCGCCGTACGCGGCGCCGGCCGATCTCCCAGCGCAACGCGTCCGACACAGCTTTGGAAGCCCTGCCGCGGACGCAAAAGCCTTGCCGGCCAAGCGCATCGATCAGTTCGACGATGGTCGCGGGTCCATTCTGGGACAGCTGCATCGTCAGCACATACCGAAGCTCAATTCGGTGAAGTTGCTGCATAGGCGAACCCTCGCACACCGGTACGACATCGCCTGATGTCGCTATGCGGTGGACAAGAAGGGCACCGTCCTGCGCCAGGTACGCATGTGGCGGATCTGACTCAACCCGCAATCGACAAAGCGATCCCGTCCAGAATGTCGTGCTCGCTGACAGTGAGCTCGTCGATGCCGGCCCGCGCCCGCAGCTCGCGCGCCAACTCCTGGACCACGATGGCACCGCCGCCGATCACGTCGGCCCGGCCCGGATGCATCGGCGGCAACGCGGCACGTTGGGAACGCGTCATGCCGATCAGCCGGTCACAGACCGCTAGCAGATCATCGCCGGCGACTCGCGAAAGATGAATAACCGCAGCGTCATACGCGGTCATATTGTGCGCCAGCGCGGACAGCGTGGTCATCGTCCCGGCCAGCCCGACCCAGGTCCGGGCTCCCTCGACCGGCACCGCGCGCAGTGCCACAGCGAGCCGTTCGCGAACTACCCCACGAGCTGCCGCCACCTGCTCCGGTGTCGGCGGGTCCGAGTGCAGGCAACGCTCGGTAAGCCGGACGCAGCCGATGTCAGCCGAATAGCTTGCCACCACGGCGGACTCGCCAAGCACGATCTCGGTGGAGCCGCCACCTAAGTCGACAACGACGAAGGGCCCACCGGCACTGTCTAATTCACCAACGGCACCGCGGAATGACAGTTCGGCCTCCTCGCCACCGCTGATCACCTCCGCAACCGAGCCAGGGATCACCGCGCCCAGCACGTCGGCCGTCATCGCGAAGAACTCGTCACGATTGCTGACATCGCGGGCCGCCGACGTCGCGACCATCCGTACCCGCTCGGCACCGTGCTCCTTGAGCAGCGCGGCGTAGTCGGCCAGCGCCGCCCTGGTCCGGTCAAGCGCGTCAGGCGCGAACTGACCCGTTGCGTCGACCCCCTGCCCTAGCCGCACGATCCGCGTCTCGCGATGCACGTCCCGCAGCCGCCCGCCCGTCAAATCGGCGATCAGCAGACGAATCGAGTTGGTACCACAGTCAACTGCGGCGACCCGGCTCACGGCCATCGCAGCACCGCCGCAGTCCCCGGCTCGGCGGCCAGCAGCGCCACCGCCTCGTCACCCAGTGGGTTCAGCCCGGGACCCTTGGCCAGCGAATGCGCGATCAGCACGTGCAGGCACTTGACCCGGTCCGGCATGCCCCCGGCGGAGAAGGTGGTGCCAAGCGATTCAATCGCGTCGCGCTCGGCCAGATAGGACTCGTGAGCGCGCCGATAGGCGCCGGCCAGTTCGGGGTCCCGGCCCAACCGTGCGGTCATCTCGCGCATCAGCCCCGTCGTCTCCAGCCTGCTCGCGGCCGCCGTGAGAACCGGGTGTGTCAGGTAGTACAGGGTCGGAAACGGTGTGCCGTCAGGAAGTTTCGGCGCAGTCTTCACCACGCCCGGATCACCGTCGAGGCAGCGATAGGCGATCTCGAGCACGCCGCGAGGCTCGCGACCGAGCTGGCGCGCCACCGCTTCGAGATCGGCACGATCAACCACCGGGAGGCGTGGGCGGGACGGCGGTCGGCGGCAGGTGCGGCGCGTCGGCGATGGTATGCCACAGCGAGGTGTACCAAGGGCCGCTATTGGCCGGTTTCGCAGCGTCGGAACCTTGTTGCGTGGGCAACGCCGCCGACGGCGGGAGCTGGACCTGGAACGGAATATCGCCGGGCTTCACGAAGCCGAGACGTTCCCGGGCCTGCGCCGCGATATATGCCGGGTCAGCCAGCTTGCCCTTGCGCTGCTCGAGCTCAGTGATCTGCCGGTGCAGTGCGGCTTCGCTGGCAGCCAACTGATTCATCTCGGTTCGCTGCGCGAAGTAGGTACGCACCGGGCCCGCGATCGTCAGCGTCAGCACGCACACAAGAATCGCCAGGATCGCGGCCCGCCGCGCCGTGAAACCCAACCGCTGGTCGGACCGCTGCTCCACCGACTGGGTGATCGACTGTTTGATCGGTTCGATGACGTGCTCGCGCAACGTCCCCGTCGTGTTGCGGGTGGCGTGGGGCGTCTGCGCGGCCGTGGATGGCTTGGCGGCTGGCTTGGCCGAAGGCTTGACCGAGCGACGGCCCCGAGCCGAGTCGCCGGCTTTCCCCGGTCGCGATGCCGGGGCGCGGCGCTTCGGATCTGGCTTGGCGGTCAAGCTATTTCAACCTGCTTCAGGGTCCCTATTTCGCGTCTACGCCAAATCGCGGAAATGCCAGATCGCCGGCGTAGCGGGCGGCGTCGCCGAGGGCCTCTTCGATCCGCAGCAACTGATTGTATTTGGCAACACGCTCACTTCGGGCCGGCGCGCCGGTCTTGATCTGCCCGCTGCCGACGGCCACGGCCAGGTCGGCGATCATGGTGTCCTCCGTCTCGCCGCTGCGATGGCTGATCATCGTGCGGTAGCCGCTGTGGTGGGCCAGCGCGACGGCGTCCAGCGTCTCGGTCAGCGTGCCGATCTGATTCACCTTGACCAGCAACGCGTTTGCCACGCCCTTTTCGATACCGTCCTCGAGCCGTTCAGGATTGGTGACGAAGATGTCGTCGCCGACGATCTGCACCCGGTCACCGATCAACGCCGTCAGGGCGGCCCACCCGTCCCAATCGTCTTCGGCCAGCGGGTCTTCGAGCGACACCAGTGGGAAAGAGCCGAGCAGTCCGGCGTAAAACTCGGCCATCTGCTCGGCGCTGCGGGTGCTGCCCTCGAATTTGTAGCCGGTGCCGTCGGTGAAAAACTCGGTGGCCGCGGCGTCCAGGGCCAGCGCGACATCGGCGCCGGGTTTGAACCCGGCCGACTCGATGGCCCGGCTGATCAGTTCCAGTGCGGCGGTGGTGCCGGCGACGTCGGGGGCGAAACCGCCCTCGTCACCAAGGCCGGTGGACAAACCTTGCTTCTTCAGCACCGACTTGAGCGCGTGGTACACCTCGGCGCCCCAGCGCAGCGCCTCGGCGAAGCTGGGTGCGCCGATCGGCGCCACCATGAACTCCTGGATGTCGACGGCGGTGTCCGCGTGCGCGCCGCCGTTGAGGATGTTCATCATCGGTACCGGCAGGATGTGCGCGTTCGGCCCGCCGATGTAGCGGAACAGCGGCAGTTCCGCTGAATCCGCGGCCGCCTTGGCGACGGCCAGCGACACGCCCAGGATCGCGTTGCCGCCCAGCCGGGACTTGTCGGGGGTGCCGTCGAGATCCACCAGCGCCTGGTCGACCAGGCGCTGATCGTCGGCGTTGAGTCCGATCACAGCCGGGGCGATCTCGTCCAGAACGGCTTGTACCGCCTTTTTAACGCCCTTGCCCCCGTAGCGTTCGCCACCGTCGCGCAACTCGACGGCCTCGTGCTCCCCGGTGGAGGCGCCGGACGGCACCGCCGCACGGGCGAATGTTCCGTCGATCAGAGCCACCTCGACCTCGACCGTCGGGTTACCGCGGGAATCGAGGATCTCGCGGGCCCCGACCTGCTCGATTATCGGCACTGGGTTCTCCTTTGTGTTGCCGTTCCCGGGCGCCCTTCAGCCTAAAGCCTCGGGCCAGCAATCCATCCTTCTACAGCGGATGACCCGCCGCGTAGGCGGTCGCCCAGTCCCGGACGGCACGCGCGTACACACCGGAGTTGTTGTAGGCCCGCAGCGCGCTCATCCACCCACGCGGCGTCGCGAGATCCTTTCCGCGCCAACATAAATAACCTGCCGCGGTGAGCGCGGCGTCGTCGATGTTGTCCGGGCTGATCACGCCGTCGTTGTTGGCGTCGACCCCGTAAAGGCGCCAGGTCTCCGGAATGAACTGCATCGGCCCCATCGCACGCGTCACCCCGACGCCGCCATCCGTGTCGTCGTCGACGATGCGCAGGGTGTCACCGGTGCCGTCGAGACGAACACCTCGAATCGGAGGGGTCACGTCTCCGTTGGGAGCCACCGTCGCACCCCGGTAGGTGCCGTGGTGACTCTCCACCTGCCCAATGCCCGCCAGCGTCGTCCACGCCAGATGGCACTTCGGGTTCTCCACCTCGGCGACCCGGGCGGCGTAGGCATAGGCCTCCAGCGCGACGACGGGAATCTCCAATGCCACCGAACGCGCCTGCGCCCAGTCACGCAACTGATCGGCGGGCCGGCCGATCGCGTGAGTGTCCACCTGCGGCACCGGATCCCCGGCCGGCGGCGGCACGCCTTCGGGGATGAAAACGCTGAGCTGCCAGGTGCAACTGGACGCCAGAAGCATCGCCGTCGCGCCGATAACGGCGACAGCCCGCAACCAACGTCTCGGCGACACAGTGCTCCTCTACACCCAGTTATGCCATAGATATCGTCCCATGGGTTTGCCGATCACCACGTTGGCACGGGGCCCCAAGGCATCGATTTTGGCTAGTTTTCAGTTAGCTGCCAACGATCTTGGCTAGCAAATCAAAACATAGACGCGCCCCGAATTCACAACTTCATAGACGTTTCCGAGGTTGGATGTGCCACGAACCAGCGAACATTCGAAACATCGCTTATGCGGAGATGATGCCGACTCGAGCCGCTCGGCCCAAACAAGGTCCTATCGGCGGCCTCGGCGCTTCTTGGCGCCCCCGCTGGAAGTTTTGGCCGCGCCGGAGTCCTGGCCCGATGGCTTAGTCTCTGGCACCGCGGGCTCCACCTCGACTGCCGATTCGCCCGAGGACCAATGAGCGCGCCACTCCTCCTCGGTAACCTCGCCAAGCGGAGTCACATCGAACTCCTCAGCAACGTCGTCCCCGCGGCGTGCGGCGGCGATGGCTTTCTCCACCGTGCGCACCGCGTCCACGAATTCCAAAACCGCTGTGCGCAGCGTATTTTCTGCATCGATATCGGCCGACACCGAGATTGAGGTGATGTCGGCGGGGATCAGGTCGGCTGGCAACCCAGCTTTGTTGGCACGTTCAATCACCTTCTGCGCCAACGCCAGCGCCGGCTGCCCGGTATGAACGTCGTCCATCACCGAATCCCGCGCTTTTTCGGCCGCCTTGCGCGCTTCCCACTGAGCCAAGCTGATCCTGGAGCGAAATCGACTTCCCCGCAAGCACTTCCGGTACTCGATTGCCCAACTTCCGCATCAGCGTCTGGGCGACGTCGTCGATGTCGAAGGGTAGCTGCGGTGCGTCTTCGGCGATGCGGGCGTGGAAAAGCACCTGCAACAACACGTCACCGAGCTCTTCACGCAGCTGGTAGGCGTTGCCGCTGCGGACCGCGTCCAACAGCTCGTAGGTCTCCTCCAGCACGTACTTGCGCAACGAGTCGTGGGTCTGCTCGCTTTCCCACGGTCCGGCGGTGCGCAGTTGATCCATCATCGCGACCGCGTCGACAAGCCGTTCGCCGCGCGGCGATTCCGGTGCCGCAATGAGCCGCGCGCCGGCGGCCAGTCGGGCAGTGACGGCGGGGTGACTGGGGTCAGACGACACCAGCACCGGAGCGTCGTCTCCGACGTGCACCGGACGCGCCGCGGACAGCGACCAGGGCACCGCGACGGGCATCTCCTCGGTGTATTGCACCTCGCCACTGAGGAACTCGATCGCTTCGACCGGAACCAGAGTCGGGCGGCGGGGGTCGAGCAGGACGACAATCATCACGCTTGCCGCTCTTCGCCCGAACTCGCGATACCAAGTTCTTGCTGCGGTTTCCCTTGCAGCGCCGTCACCACGTTGGCCACCATCTGGACCAACTCGACATCGCGAATTCGCGGGGCGCCGACGCCGCCGGCCCGTGGAATGGGAACCTGCACCGTCGCCGTGGTGGCACGGTAACTCGCGCCCGGATACATCCGCTTCAGCCGCACCTGGGCGGAATCCGGCAGAGTCAGCGGCGACAACCGCACCGTCGCCGCCGACGCCGCCGACACTTCGGTGACGCCGGCGCCGCGGCATAGCAGCCGCAACCGCGCCACCGCGACCAGCCGCTGGGCGGGTTCGGGCAGCGGCCCGTACCGGTCGGTGAGCTCGTCAACGACCGCCGCGACCTCGCTGTCAGAGGCCGCCGCGGCCAGTCGACGATAGCCCTCCAATCGCAGCCGGTCGCTGGCGATGTAATCGGGTGGCAGATGCGCGTCGACCGGCAGGTCGATCCGCACATCCTTGGGCTCCTCCGGAGTGACGACCGTGCTGCCGTCAGCAGCCGCTCGGTAGGCTGCCCGGTAGGCTTCGACGGCCTCACCCACCAGCCGCACGTACAGGTCGAATCCGACCCCGGCGACATGCCCGGACTGCTCGACGCCGAGCACATTGCCGGCGCCGCGGATCTCCAGGTCCTTGAGCGCGACCGCCATGCCCGCACCCAGCTCGTTGTTCTGCGCGATGGTCGCCAACCGGTCGTAAGCCGTCTCGGTCAGCGGCATGTGCGGCGGATACAGGAAGTATGCGTAGCCGCGTTCCCGACTGCGCCCGACCCGGCCACGCAACTGATGCAGCTGGGACAGCCCCAAGGTGTCAGCACGCTCGACGATGAGCGTGTTGGCGTTGGAAATGTCCAGGCCGGTCTCGACGATCGTGGTGCACACCAAGATGTCGTATTCCCGATTCCAGAACCCTTCCACGGTTCTTTCCAGCAGATCCTCCGGCATCTGGCCGTGCGCGACGACAATCCGCGCCTCGGGCACCAGTTCCCGTAACCGCGCGGCCGCCTGATCGATCGAGCTGACCCGGTTGTGCACAAAGAAAGCCTGCCCGTCGCGCAGCAGCTCCCTGCGCAGCGCGGCGGCGATCTGCTTGTCTTCGTGCGGACCGACATAGGTCAGCACCGGTAAGCGATCCTCGGGCGGCGTCAGGATCGTCGACATCTCGCGAATCCCGGCCAGGCTCATCTCCAGGGTGCGCGGGATCGGAGTGGCGCTCATCGTCAGCACGTCGACATGGGTGCGCAGCGACTTTATGTGCTCCTTGTGCTCGACGCCGAAGCGCTGCTCCTCGTCGACCACCACCAGGCCCAGCTCCTTCCAGCGCACAGCGGTCTGCAGCAGCCGATGCGTGCCGATCACGATGTCGACCGACCCGTCGGCCATGCCCTCGATCACGGCGCGGGACTCGGTGGTGTCGGTGAACCGGGACAGCCCCTTGACGACCACCGGGAAACCGGCCATCCGCTCGCGGAACGTCTCCAAATGCTGGTCGGCCAACAGCGTGGTGGGCACCAGCACGGCGACCTGTTTGCCGTCCTGAACCGCCTTGAACGCCGCCCGCACCGCGATCTCCGTCTTGCCATACCCGACGTCGCCGCAGATCACCCGATCCATCGGCACCGGCTTTTCCATGTCGGCCTTGACCTCGTTGATCGCGGTGAGCTGGTCGACGGTCTCGGTGAAACCGAACGCGTCCTCCATCTCGGCCTGCCACGGCGTGTCCGGCCCGAACGCGTAGCCCGGGCTGGCCTGCCGTTTGGCATACAGCGACACCAGCTCGCCGGCGATCTCGCGCACCGCCCGGCGCGCCTTGGTTTTGGTGTTGGCCCAGTCGCTGCCGCCGAGCCGGCTCAGCGCCGGCGCCTGCCCGCCGACATACCGGGACAGCTGATCCAGGGAGTCCATTGGGACATAAAGCTTGTCCGACTCACCGCCCCTCTTGCTGGACGCGTACTCGAGCACCAGGTACTCCCGACGAGCCCCGCCGACGGTGCGTTCGACCATCTCCAGGAAGCGCCCGATGCCGTGCTGGTCGTGCACCACGAGGTCGCCGGCGGTCAACGCCAGCGGGTCAACGGTATTGCGCCGCTTGGCCGCCAGCCGCTTGCCGTCGACCTGAGTGACCCGCGTGCCGGTCAGGTCGGTCTCGGTAATGACCACCAGGTTTGCGCCCGGGATGACCACGCCGTCGTGCAGCGGGCCCTTGAGCACTCCGACGACCCCTTTTTGCAGGCCAGGCTCGCCCGGCGCGCCGGGTTGCACCATGGCCGCGGGGGTGTCGCACTCGGCCAGCCGCTCGACGACCCGATGCGCCGTTCCGGTCCCCGGCGCGACCACGGCCGCGTAGCCGCCGGTCAGGACATGCGCACGCAGCATCGCGAAGATGGCGTCGATGTCGTGCTGATGCCCACGGGCCGACGGCGTGGTGCGCACGTCCAGCTCTATCGCCAGCTCGGCGGACAGCTGGCTCAACGTCCACCACGGATGACCGGACCGGGCCGCGGCGGCTTGCACCTGGTCCAGCTCGGCGAATCCGGAACCGCCCAGCTGCCCGACGTCCACCGGCGCCTGACTGTCGGTGCCCAGGGCCGCGATCGACCACGACGCCTCCAGAAACTCGCGGCCGGTCTTGATCAGGTCCGCGGCCCGGGAGAGCACCTTTTCCGGGTCACAGACGAGCACCGGTGTGCCGTCGGCCAGCTGATCGGTCAGCAGCGCGCGAGCCCCATTTTCCGGGGGGAAGCAGCACCGGCAGCAGCGCTTCCATGCCTTCGACCGGGATGCCTTCGGCCAACTTGGCCAGCATGTCGGCCAGGGTGCCGGTGATGGCGCCCTCGTCAGCGGGATGCTGCGCGGCCAGCTCGGTGGCTCGTGCCCGCACGTCATCGCTGAGCAGCAGTTCCCGGCAGGCGATCGCGACCAGCGTGTCGACGGCGATCTCGGGAATCGAGCGCTGATCGGCGACCGAGAACATCCGCATTTCGCTGACCTCGTCACCCCAGAACTCGACGCGCACCGGATGTTCGGCGGTCGGGGCAAAGATGTCCAGGATCCCGCCGCGAACGGCGAACTCGCCGCGCCGGCCGACCATGTCGACCCGGGTGTAGGCCAGCTCGACCAGCCGGGCGATCACCCGTTCAAATCGACGTCGATGCCGGTATCTTGGCCGACACTCAGGCTGACCGGTTCCACGAAGCCCAGCTGCGGGCCCATCGGCTGCAGCAAAGAGCGCACCGGAGTCACCACCACCTGCAGGGGCGGGCCCAATCGGTCGTCGTCGGGATGCGCCAACCGGCGCAGCAGCATCAGGCGGGTGCCCACGGTGTCGACGCCGGGTGAGAGCCGTTCGTGCGGCAGCGTCTCCCAGGACGGGAACAACGCCACCGCGTCGCCGAACACGCCGCGCAGTTCAGCGGTGAGATCTTCGGCCTCGCGCCCGGTAGCGGTGACCACCAGCAGCAGACCCTGCCGCGCCAGCGCGCTGGCGACGAACAACCGTGCGCTGGCCGGGCCGACGAGGGTCAATTCAGCGGGTCGATCGGCGGCACGTTCGATGAGTTGCTGGAACGTCGGTGCGGTCAGAGCTAATTCGACGAGCCCCGCGATCGGGGTATCTGGGCAAGCAGGCCCCGGTGAGGTCATGATGCGGCCCATTCTAGGTCGCCGAACTCCGTCAAGATTTAACCCGGCACCGTCAAGGGATCGTTAGGACAGCGGCACTCGGGCCCGGACCGGGCGCACGTTGGACTCATGACATTGCTGGACATGCTGCCCTCCATTGGGCACGCCGCTCCCCGGCGGTTCGAACCCGCGATCTGGCCGATGACTACCTGCTCCGACGAAGAGGGCCGGCTCTGCCTCGGGAACGTGCCACTTACCGATATCGCCGACGAGTTCGGCACCCCGACGTATGTGATCGACGAAACCGACTTCCGCCGCCGCGCCCGCAGTTATCGCAAGGCACTGCGCGATGTCGACGTCGTCTACGCCGCAAAGTCGCTGCTGACCACCGCGGTGGCGCGCTGGGTGCGCGAAGAGGGTCTCGGCATCGATGTCTGCTCGCCCGGTGAGCTGGCGGTCGCGCTGGCCGGCGGTATGGACCCGGGCCGCATCGTCATGCACGGCAACGCGAAATCACCCGACGAGCTGCGTGAGGCGGTAACCGTCGGAGTCGGCCGCATCGTGCTGGACTCGGACATCGAGATCGCCTACCTCGCCGGCCTGGCACGCCGGCGCCAGCGGGTGCTCATCCGGGTGACCCCGGACTTTCAGTGGGGGGACATCCACGGCCACCGCGCGGTCACCACCGGAATCAGCGACCAGAAGTTCGGGTTCACACTCGACGGTGATCATGCCGCCGACGCCGTCAAACACGTTCTGGCGCATCCGATCCTGGACCTGGTCGGCCTGCACTGCCACATCGGCTCGCAGGTGACCGATCCGGCCCTATACGGCGAAGCGATTCACCGGATGATCGCGGCCATGGCCGACATCCGCACCAGGCACGGCGTCATCCTCACCGAGCTCAACATCGGCGGTGGCCACGGCGTCCCTTACCTGCGCGGTGACGCGGAACTCAACCTCGACCAGCTGGCCGACGTCATCGAGAACTCCCTGGACGAGGCTTGTGCCGCCGAACATTTCCCCCGGCCGACCATCGTGGTCGAACCCGGTCGCGGCATCAGCGCGCGGGCCGGCATCACCCTCTACCGGGTGCGTTCCATCAAGACGCGGCCCAATGGCCGCACCTTCGTCGCGGTCGACGGCGGCATGAGCGACAACCCACGGGTCGCGCTGTACGGCGCGCAATACACGGTCGCGCTGGCCAACCGGCATGCCCTCGGCGTGAAGCAGACCGTGACGCTGGTGGGCCGGCACTGTGAAGCCGGCGACGAGATCGCCCGTGATATCGCGCTACCGGCCGACGTCCATCCCGGCGACCTGCTCGCCGTGGCTTGCACCGGCTCCTACCACCACAGCATGGCGTCGAGCTACAACATGGTCGGCCGGCCGCCGCTGGTCGCGGTCAGGGATGGCCGGGTGCGCCAGCTGGTTCGCCGCGAAACGACGGCCGACCTGCTGTCGCGCGACTGTGGCTAGGCGTTACCAGCCCATGTTCGCCCATTTGTAGAGGGTGCCGGTGTCGATGTCGTGGACGCCGTAGGAGTCCCAGTAGTAGTTGTGGCACACGTTGGTGTCCCACGGAACGGGCCTGCCCGCCGGGTTGGGTTGGCCCGGGCACCAGGTTGTGCAGGCCTTGTAGGCGGGGCACGGACGAACACGGCCTGGGCGTCAGGTGCGGCCAGGCCCGAACCGCCCCACAGCAATAGGGTCGCCGCTATCCCCAGCAATGCGGCTTTCATACCGGGGATTATTCCCCTGGTCAGCGTCTTGTACTGGGGAAATACCGGAAAGCTGGGGGTTCGGTTCATGGTGGCTCCTGGGTCGCTGAATGGTCTGCCCAGCACACACCGCCCGCACGGCTACCGATCCCAAGCGCTACTCGTCCTGCAGCCGGGGATCGGCTTCCAGGTGGGTCAGACCGTTCCACATCAGGTTGACCAGGTGCGCGGCGACCACTTCCTTCTTCGGCTCCCGAGTGTCGAGCCACCATTGCGCCGTCATCGACACCGAGCCCACCAGTGCCTGGGCATACAGCGGAGCCAGGTCCGGGTCCAGGCCACGGCGCGCGAAGTCGCCGGCCAGGATGGAGCTGACCTGGCTGACGGCGTCGTTGAGCAGACTGGAATACGTGCCCGAGCTGATGGACGCGGGCGAGTCGCGGATCATGATCCGGAAGCCGTCGGTGCGTTCTTCGACGTAGGTGAGCAACGCCAGCGCGACCAGCTCGACGCGCACCCGGGACCGGTTGTTGGTCAGCGACGAAGTGATGCCATCCAGCAGCGCCGACATCTCACGGTCGACGACCACCGCATACAGGCCTTCTTTGCCACCGAAATGCTCGTAGACGACCGGCTTGGACACGTTGGCACGCTGCGCGATCTCCTCGATCGAGGTGCCGTCATATCCTCGCTCGGCAAACAGCGAGCGGGCGATGCCGATGAGTTGGCGTCGACGCTCGCTACCGGTCATCCTGGCGCGCGGCGCCCGCACTTCTTTCTCTGGAGCTGCCACGTCATTAGGGTATCTGTCCGGCTAAAGTCACAGGGTGGCGCGCAGGCCGACTGCCGCCATTAATACGCAATCCGTCGTGGTGTAATCGGCAGCACCTCTGATTTTGGTTCAGAAAGTTCAGGTTCGAGTCCTGGCGACGGAGCCCCAGTTCTTTGCCGCGAGCGCGCCTGAAATGCCACGCTTAGACGGCGTATCGGCGTACAAATGGGCGCGCTCGCCAGCCGCGAGGACCGATATAAGGAGAGTTGATGACGTTTCGTGGTGACACCGCGGTCCTGGTGTTGGCTGCCGGGCCCGGCACCCGAATGCGGTCGGATACCCCCAAGGTGCTGCATACCCTGGCCGGGCGCAGCATGCTGTCCCACTCGTTGCACGCGATGACAAAGCTGGCACCGCAGCATCTGGTGGTGGTGCTGGGCCACGATCACCAACGCATCTCGCCGCTGGTCGCCGAATTGGCGGAGGCCCTCGGACGCAGCATCGAGGTCGCCTTGCAGGACCGGCCGCTGGGCACCGGGCACGCGGTGCTGTGCGGCCTGTCGGCACTGCCCGATCGAGTACGCCGGCATCGTCGTCGTCGCCGCCGGCGACACCCCGCTGCTGGACGCCGATACCCTGGCCGACCTGATCGCCGCCCACAGCACAACGTCCGCCGCCGTGACCGTGCTGACCACGACGCTGAGCGATCCGCACGGCTACGGCCGCATTCTGCGCACCCAGGACAACGAAGTGATGGCGATCGTCGAACAAGCCGACGCGAGACCCTCACAGCGTGGGATCCGCGAGGTCAACACCGGCGTGTACGCCTTCGATATCGCCGCACTGCGGTCGGCGCTGAGCAGGCTGAGCTCCAACAACGCCCAGCAGGAGCTCTACCTCACCGACGTCGTCTCCATCCTGCGTCAGGACGGCCGAACGGTGAGCGCCCGCCACATCGACGACAGCGCGCTGGTGGCCGGCGTCAACAACCGCGTCCAGCTGGCCGAGCTGGGCGCCGAGCTCAACCGCCGCATTGTGGCCGCTCACCAGATGGCCGGGGTCACCGTCGTCGACCCCGCCACCACCTGGATCGACGTCGACGTGACGGTCGGCCGCGACACCGTCATCCATCCCGGCACCCAATTGCTGGGCCGCACTCAGATCGGCGGCGGCTGCGTCGTCGGCCCGGACACCACGCTCACCGACGTCACGGTCGGCGACAACGCCTCCGTGGTCCGCACCCACGGCAGCTCGTCCTCGATCGGTGACGGCGCGGTAGTCGGCCCGTTCACCTTTGTCCGGCCCGGGACCGTGCTGGGAGCCGACGGCAAGCTGGGCGCGTTCGTCGAGACAAAGAACTCCAACATCGGAACCGGTACCAAGGTGCCGCATCTGACCTACGTCGGTGACGCCGACATCGGCGAGCACAGCAATATCGGCGCCTCGAGCGTGTTCGTCAATTACGACGGCACGACCAAGCGACGGACCACCATCGGTTCGCACGTACGCACCGGGTCGGACACCATGTTCGTGGCGCCGGTAACCATCGGCGACGGCGCTTACACCGGTGCCGGCACCGTGATCCGCGAGGACGTCCCGCCGGGCGCACTGGCGGTATCCGCGGGCCCGCAACGCAACATCGAGGACTGGGTGCAGCGCAAACGGCCGGGGACCCCCGCGGCTCAGGCCGCGGAAGAGGCAGCGCGAGCCGCCCAGAAACCGGACGCCGATCAGACACCATGAGTTCGTTTCCTGGCTACCCGGCCAATTTTCGGTACCCTTCGCTACGTAGGATGAGGCCGATTCCATTTTGATCCCGATCGATCCCGAACGCGCGAGGGCGGCACGTTGAGCCACGACTGGACCGATAATCGCAAAAATCTGATGCTCTTCAGTGGCCGCGCCCATCCGGAGCTGGCCGAGCAGGTGGCTAAAGAGCTCGACGTCCATGTCACCGCGCAAGAAGCGCGCGAGTTCGCCAATGGCGAGATCTTCGTGCGCTTCAACGAATCGGTGCGTGGCTGCGACGCGTTCGTGCTGCAGTCATGCCCAGCGCCGGTCAACAGATGGCTGATGGAACAGCTGATCATGATCGACGCGCTCAAGCGGGGCAGCGCCAAGCGCATCACCGCGGTCATGCCGTTCTACCCTTACGCCCGCCAGGACAAGAAGCACCGGGGCCGCGAGCCGATCTCGGCGAGGCTGGTCGCCGACCTGCTCAAAACCGCGGGGGCCGACCGGATCGTGACCGTCGACCTGCACACCGATCAGATCCAGGGATTCTTCGACGGGCCCGTCGACCACATGCGCGGCCAGAACCTGCTGACCGGCTACATCAAGGACAACTACCCGGACGGCAACATGGTGGTGGTCTCCCCCGACTCCGGCCGGGTGCGCATCGCCGAGAAGTGGGCCGACGCGTTGGGCGGCGTTCCGCTGGCCTTCATTCACAAGACCCGTGATCCGCGCGTGCCCAACCAGGTGGTGTCCAACCGCGTGGTCGGCGAAGTCGAAGGCCGCTGCTGTGTGCTGATCGACGACATGATCGACACCGGCGGCACCATCGCCGGCGCGGTAAAGCTGCTGCACGACGACGGCGCCAACGACGTGATCATCGCGGCCACCCATGGTGTGCTGTCCGACCCGGCCGCCGAGCGGCTGGCCGCGTGCGGGGCGCGCGAGGTGATCGTGACGAACACTTTGCCGATCGGCGAGGAGAAGCGCTTCCCCCAGCTGACGGTCTTGTCGATCGCGCCGCTGCTGGCCAGCACCATTCGTGCCGTATTCGAAAATGGTTCAGTCACAGGGCTTTTCGACGGAGACGCCTAGATGGCCGCTGGCTCGGCTGACACCGTCATTTACCACAACCCGAAGTGCAGTACCTCTCGCAAGACGCTGGACTTATTGCGGGACAACGATATTGAGCCAACGGTCGTCCAGTATCTGAAAACGCCGCCGTCGCGCGACGAGCTGATGCGCATGATCCGCGACGCCGGTATCGACGTGCGTACCGCGGTGCGCAAGCGTGAGCCGCTCTATGCCGAGCTGGGGCTCGCCGACGCGAGCGATGACGAGTTGCTCGACGCCATGGCCGAACACCCGATCCTGATCGAACGACCCTTCGTCGTCACACCGAAAGGGACTCGGCTGGCGCGGCCGGTCGACACGGTCCGCGAGATTCTGTGAGGGGCCGGGCTTTCGCTTTAGCTATCGTCGCGTTGATGGCGACTACGGTTGCTTGCGGACCGAAATCGCCTGATTTCCAATCGGTCTTGACGACGACCACGGCGGGCGCCGCTTCGACGACTACCGCCCCGACTGGCAAGCCGGTCCCCCTGTCGCAATACCTGGAAAGCATCGGCGTTCAAGGACAGCAGGTGGCACCGGATGCGCTGACCGATCTGACGGTGTCGATCCCGACGCCACCGGGCTGGTCGCGGTATAAGAACCCCAAGATCGCGCCGCAGACGGTGATGTTGTCCAAGGGCGAAAAGTATCCGACGGCGAGGCTCGTGGTGTTTCGGCTGCGCGGGGATTTCGATCCCGCCCAAGTCATCAAGCACGGCAACGACGATGCCCTGCTGTTCGAGAACTTCAAGCAACTGGACGCCTCGAACGCCGATTACGGCGGCTTTCCGTCATCGATGATCCAGGGCAGCTATGACCTCGAAGGAACCCGGCTGCACAGTTGGAATCGGATCGTCCTGCCCACCGGCTCGCCGCCCACCAAACAGCGATTCCTGGTCCAGCTCACCATCACCAGCCTGGCCAACCAGGCCGTCGCGGAGTCTAACGACATCGAAGCGATCATCCGCGGCTTCGTCGTCGCGGCGAAGTAACTGCCGTCTGAGTCACGACGGTCACACCATTCACCGCGCCAAGGGCAATGCTGCCTGAGGGGCTTACTTTTGCGGCAGTGCCACTATCTGGTTGTTAATGCCGCCGACGTAAACGGTGCCGTTGTTGTCGACCGCCAAGCCCCATGGAGTCTCGAGACCGGCGAAGTGCAGCTCGACTTGCGTCGAAGAACCTGCTGGGAGTTTAAGTACCCGTTTGTTACCGGTGTCGGTGAGGTACACGGCGCCCTGGCTGTCCAACGTGACACCGCCGGGTTGGTTGAGGCCGGTGAAGGGCAGCACCACTTGCGTCTTCGAGCCTGCGGGCAACGCCAGAACCCGATCGTTGCCGCCGTCGGCTACGTACACCGTTCCGTCGCTGCCCACCACCAAACCGGTCGGACTCTTAAGACCAATGAAGGGTAGCTCGGTTTCGGTGTTCGAATCGGCGGGAAGCCTCACCACGCGATTCTTCGCTGTGTCGGTGACGTAGACGGTGCGGCTGTTGTCCACCGACAGACCGGTCGGATTCTCGAGGTCGGTAAAGGGCAGTGTGATTTGGGTTTTCGCGCCGGCACGAAGTACCACCACCCGCTTGTTGCCCGCGTCGTTGACGTAGACCGTGCCGCTGCTGTCTGCGGTCACACCGGTGGGATTGTTGAGGCCCTCGAAAGGCAATACGGCCGGGCTAGTCGAGCCCGCGGCCAATGCCAGTATCCGATTGCGCTGGGTGTCACCGACGTAGACCGTGCCGCCGCTGTCCACCGACAGGCCTTGCGGATTACGGAGGCCGGTGAACGGCAGCACCACCTGGTTGGACGCAGCGGGTTGTGCACTCGGCCTACTGGTGATGACCACGGCGGCAACAGTCGCAGCCACGATGATCAGCGCGGCGGCCGAGATAGCGACGGCCTTGCGGCGCCACCATGGCCGCGACGGTGGCCGCGTCATCTCGGTCGGCCGCCCACGCCCTGGGTCTGAAACCGCATTTGGCGGCATCGGCGGGACGGCCATCGGGCGGGAGACATCGTGCGGTGTCGGTGCCCACGGTTGGCCATGGCCTGCAGGGAGTGAGTGGGTATAAGAGGGTGTCGGCTGCGTCCGAACGGGCGGTTCCAGCGGAGGCCCGGTGAGGGCTTCGTGGGCGGCTCGCGCCAACTCCGGTGCGGTCTCGAAGCGAACCCCAGGATTCTTAGCCAGGCCTCTTGCGATGACCATGTCCAACCCGATTGGCACCCCAGCATTAATGCTCGACGGCCGTGGCGGCGGAGTCGTCAGGTGGTTGCCGATCTGTTGCTCCAGGGTGTCACCGGGGAATGGGCGCTGTGCGGTCAAGCACTCATAGAGCACACAGGCCAATGAGTAAATATCGGAGCGGGCGTCGATCTCTGCGTTCTTGAACCGCTCCGGGGCCATGTAATGGTAGGTCCCGATCACGTCGCCGATCTGTGTCAAACCCACTTCGCCCGCCGCCCGGGCGATCCCGAAATCGATCAGGTAGGCGAAGTCATCGTCCTCGAGCAAAATGTTGGACGGCTTAACATCCCGGTGCAACAGCCCAATCTTGTGCGCGGCGTGCAGACCCTTAGCAACCTGCTCGATGATGCGCACTGCCCGCGCCGGCGCCAGCGGCCCGCCGCGGCGCAGCACATCCTGTAGGTCGCGGCCCTCGATCAACCGCATGTCCACGAACAGCCGTCCGTTGATTTCCCCGTAGGTGTGGATCGGGATCACATTCGGGCTGTTCAATCCAGCGCCGGCATGGGCTTCGCGACGGAACCGCTGCTGAAACACCTCGTTGTCGGAAATGTCGGCGGGCAGAATCTTGAGCGCGACGACACGGTCGGTGACGGTGTCAAAGGCCCGCCACACCTCGCCCATGCCGCCGCGGCCCAGCACCTCCAGCAACTGGTAGTTTCCGAACAACGTTCCTTGCAACTATCACTCCCCACAGCAATCTGCCCAGCGACTGGCCAGACCATAACGCGGCACAGCCAACAGGCGCAGGCGTTTCCAATGCTACGTTTCCGTCTACCCGCTCGTCGGGGTTGGGAACCAGCTACTAGGTCTCGGCGGGCTCGTCAGCAACAGATAGCAGCGGCACCTGTCAACCGAGTTTGCCTCGAACTCCAAGTTGCTCGCGGCGGTGGCTCGAATCATCCACTACGGGTAGGCCTTTCAATAGCTCGACGGCCAGGCTGCCGCACGCACCGAGCGGATGCTCGCAGTTGTCGCACAGCCGGCACCGCGTGAAACATCTGTCAAATAGCGAAGATACCCGGCCTGGATGCGTGTCGAATGATTCGTCGTCGCGGCGCGTCAGGCGGTCCGCAGCAAAAACACCTACTACGCCGCGCGCTACCGACGCATCGCTGGCACCCACCGGCCTGCCCCCACCCGCGGCAACAAAAACCGACACAGTTTCGGCCGCGCAGATCGCCCTGGTCATGCCTAACACCTTTGAACAGCCCACTCACCCACTTCGGGTCACCACATTTTCGAGAGGGACGCATAAGCCCCTGATTCGGTCGTGAATTAGGGGCTTACGCGTCTGCTCGCGGCCAGGTGATTGGGCCCAAGCCACCCCAAGGGCGCGACGCTGTACCCAGCGGGTGTGGTGCACTGGTCATCACTGTTGCACCGTCTGGAGGCGCCGATGGACACGAACGAACCGACCCCGACAGCGGCCGGAAACTGATCCGATTGCGCGCATCGCTGCGCGCCATTTGGGCATCCGCCGCCCCGTTGTGGGGCGAGCACGCCGGTTACATCGACACCAGGGGCGCCGCCGTGGCTCAGGCGATGCTGGCCGCGGCCGAAATTGTCGGGCCGGACGGCGCGGTGGTGCTCTCCGACTTCGCACCGTTCGAGCGCGGACGTGCTCAGCCGCGCCGCCCCGCCTCCTGGACCAGCTGAACGCGGGAGCTGACGCCAAGCTTGGCGTAAACGTGGGTGAGGTGGGTCTGCACGGTGCGCGGTGAAATGAACAGCCGCGCGCCAATGTCCTTGTTGCCCAGCCCTTCCTGGACCAGGCGCACCACATCGAGTTCCATGGGTGTCAGCGATCCTGCGCGTACTGCCGCACCGTCTCCAGCAACCGGTATCGCATCCCGTTGGGGAGGTCATCTGCGACCACCAGCGACTTGTCCACTAACAGGCGCAGCACATCCAGCAGTTGATAGCGCTCGATTTCGCTGCTGGCGCCGACGGCCTGGGTGGCTTCCAGATCGAACCCGCTCGCGAACACCGACAGCCGACGGAACAAGACACGCTCTGCATCGGTCAGCAGCGCATGCGACCAATCCACCGAGGCGCGCAGCGTCTGCTGGCGGCGCACCGCGGTGCGCGCACCCCCGGTGAGCAATCGGAATCGGTCATGCAGGCTGTCCAGGATCTGGCGCAGCGACAGCGCCCGCATGCGTGCCGCGGCAAGCTCAATCGCCAACGGCATGCCGTCCAGACGCTCGCATATCTCGGCCACGAGCATGGCGTTGTCCTCGCCCACAACGAAATCCGGGCGGGCGCGGCGGGCGCGATCGGCAAATAGTTCGACGGCCTCGTCGGCGACAGACAACGACGGCACCCGCCAACTCAACTCGCCGGGCACCCCGAGCGGCTCGCGGCTGGTGGTCACAATCGTCAACTGCGGGCAGGCCCCCAGCAGCTCCACGACAATGGCTCCGCACGCGTCGAGCAGATGTTCACAGTTGTCGAGCACTAGCAACATCGTTTTCTCGCCGATGAATCGCACCACCGTCTCCATGGTGGAGCGGCCCGGCTGATCGGGCAGACCCAGCGTGCGCGCGACGGTCACCGGCGCCACAACAGGATTGGTGATCGGCGCGAGGTCGACATACCAAACCCCGTCGCCGAACTCCGTCGTCAGTTGCGCCGCGACCTCCACAGCAAGGCGGGTCTTGCCGGCACCCCCAGCGATTCGGTCACGCCCGACAACACGGTCTGGCCACCATGCGCCAAATCGCGCAGCCGCGCCGCGCGATTGATCGTCGGACCCGCGTAGTTACCCTCGTCGCGCAGCTGGATCTCGCCGGTGTGCAGCCCGATACGCAGCTTGATCGGCGCCAGCGGCGCCCGCTGCAACACCAACGCGCACGCCACCGCGTCGCTGGCCCGGGCGAATGCCGCTACGAAACTGTCGCCCTCACCCTGCTCAACCGGGCGCATCCCGTCATGAGCGGCGACAGTCTCGTTGACGGTTCGGTTGAACACCGCCAACGCGGCCGTCATCTGCTCGGGTTGCGTTTCCCACAGCCGCGTCGAAACCTCGACGTCGGCCAACAGCAGCGTCACGGTTCCGGTCGGCAGCAACTCACTCAAGCTCCAGGTCAGCGGCGACATCTCCGCGTGTTGGCTCATGGTAGCCAGCATTACGGTCAGCACCCACGCAAAACATCGGCTAATAGCGCGGTTCGCCGCTACGGGCCCGCGCAAGTTACGCGGTCAGGGCGCGCAAATCTACGCGCTACGGCGGATCTTCCAGGCGGTCAGCCGCCGGATAGTCGACTGTCATGACGATCCAAACCGCACTTGACAGCCCAAGCGTCTTCGAGGCCGGACTACCCAGCATCGCCTACGACCACCTCACCGATCCCGACGAAGCGCACCGCGTCATCGCTGACGCCCGAAGCCAGGCCCCGATCGCGATCGGTCCCTACGGACCAGAGGTGTTGAGCTACGACCTGGTCCGCCAGGTTTTGCGCGACGACCGGTTCGTCACGGCCCACGACATGGGACTCGCCGTGCGCGGCGTTACCTCAGGGCCGCTGTGGGACCGGGCAACATCCAACATTTTGGGCCTGGACGGCGCTGCGCATCATCGGCTGCGCCGACTGGTGTCGAAGGCTTTCGCGCCCCGCGGCGCCGAGCGGCTGCGGTCACTGATCATCGAGATCATCACGGACCTCGTCGAACCGTTCACCACCGTCGGGCGTTGCGACCTCGTCTCCGACATCGCCCGGCGCTATCCCACACCGGTCATCTGCGCGCTGCTGGGCGCACCGCCCGAGGATTGGCAGCTGTTCTCCGACTGGACCGATGACATCAAGAAGTTCCTCGAGGCCAATGTCGCCAACGACCAACCGGTGATCGTGGCCGCGTGGGACGCACTGGACGCCTACCTCGAGGATCTGATCGCCCGCCGGCGGGCATCGCTGACCGACGACCTGATCTCCGATCTCATCCGGGCCGAAGAAGACGGCGACCGCCTCACCCACGACGAACTGCTCATGCTCAGCGCCACCCTGCTCGGCGCCGGCACCGACACCACCCGCAACCAGCTCGCGGCGGCGGTGCAAACGCTGTCCGCCCACCCGGCCCAGTGGGCGATGCTTGCCCGTCATCCCGAGCTGGCGCCCGACGCGCTGCACGAGCTGATGCGTTACAGTCCAATCATTTTCGCCACCATCCGGCAAGCCGCCGCGGACGTCGAGCTGGCCGGGGTCCGCATTCCAGCGGGCACGCTCGTGCTCGCAAACACCGCGTCGGCCAACCGCGACCCCGAAGCCTACGACGACCCGGAACGTCTTGACATCACCCGTCAGAGCCCGGCGGCCATCCTCAACTTCGGCGGCGGCGTGCACTACTGCCTGGGCGCTCACCTCGCGCGGCTGGAACTGACGGAAGCGCTACGCGTCATCACCAAGCGCATGCCCAACCCTCGTCCAGCCGGCCCCGCGCCATGGAATGCCATGACCGGGATCACCGGACCCATCGCCGTGCCGCTGGAGTTCGACGCCGGGCACTAGGCTTGGGAGTTATGGCCGACTGGACCGCCGCAGACTTGCCGTCGTTCGCAGGGCGCACCGTCATCATCACCGGCGCCAACAGCGGGCTCGGCGCGGTGACGGCCCGCGAGTTGGCCCGCAGCGGCGCCAAGATCATCATGGCCGTCCGCAACACGAACAAAGGCGAGGCCGCCAAGCGGGAGATGTCCGGTGACGTCGAGGTGCGTCAGCTCGACCTGCAGGACCTCTCGTCGGTCCGGCAGTTCACCGACGGCGTGGACGGGGCCGACATCCTGATCAACAACGCCGGCATCATGGCCGCCCCCTACGCACTGACCGTCGACGGCTTCGAGAGCCAGATCGGCACCAACCATCTGGGTCATTTCGCGTTGACCAACCTCCTGCTGCCCAGGCTCAGCGATCGAGTGGTGACGGTGTCGTCGATGGCGCACTGGCCGGGACGCATTAACTTCGACGACCTCAACTGGAAGAGCCGGCGATACTCGCCGTGGCTGGCCTACAGCCAGTCGAAGCTCGCAAACCTCTTATTTACCAGCGAGTTGCAGCACCGCCTCGATGCGGCCGGTTCGCCGCTGCGCGCGCTGGCAGCCCATCCGGGCTACTCGCACACCAACTTGCAAGGGGCCTCGGGCCGCAAGCTGGGCGACGCGCTGATATCGGCCGCCACCCGGGTTGTCTCCACCGACGCCGACTTCGGCGCAAGGCAAACGCTTTATGCGGCGTCGCAGGACCTGCCGGGCAACACGTTCGTCGGACCCCGATTCGGCTACGTCGGGCGCACCCAACCGGTCGGACGCAGCCGGGCTGCCCAGAACGCTGCTACCGCCACCGCGCTCTGGGAGTTGTCCGAGCAACTCACCGACACGAAATTTCCTCTCTGAGCTTGGCTTACCCGCGCCACTTCAGCACCGTCCAGCAAAAATCAAGCGCTGCAATCACTTTCGGCGCTCACTTCGGCGGACGCGGTGTGCGGGACTTGACGATAATGGTTCTGAATCCGACTCTTGTTGCCATTGCGCTTGCGTTGGCTCATCGTCAGTAGCAGCTATGTATCAACAGACGGGGGTGCCGCACGCGCACATTTGTTGTGTGACGGGCGCCTTATTGACCGGCAGTCCGACGTCTGTCACGATTTTTCAACGGCACCCGAAACAACCGGTCCTGTGCTCGTTTCAAGACGATGATCCTATCCTCTGGCAAGCGAGACCGGGTTCCCCGGTAGGAGGCGACCCAGTTCGCCAGCAGTGAATCGCGCGGCGCGCGCCTAACATCCGAGCTGCCTGCAGGCACAGCAGCCGCGACGCTGCTAAGAAAGGTCCCACCGATGTCCGCTTGCCAACCGTCGGCTGTCATAACCGAAGACACCGCAGTAGAGCGCTGCGATGTCTGCATCGTGGGAGCCGGCATCGCCGGGCTCAACGCATTATTCGTGGCCAGCCGATACTTGTCCCGCGATCAGCGGGTCATCCTTATCGACCGGCGGAAGCGGGTCGGCGGGATGTGGGTCGACACGTACCCCTACGTCCGGTTGCACCAGCCGTACGGTCTGTTCACCGCCGGGAACATCAAGTGGACGCTCGGCGAGGACCGCTCCTACTTGGCGACCCGGGGCGAGGTGTTGAACCACTTGGAATACTGCCTCAATACCATCAAGCAGCAGGTGCAGGTCGACGAGTTCTTTGGCTGGGCAACCGAATCCGACGACGAAGCTGATGGGATTGTGCGGATTACCTGCAGATCCTCCGATGGCCGGCTTATGGTTGTTGAGGCGAAACGACTGATCAAGGCCTCCGGCTTCGAAGTCAGACCCAACGACCCGCTCGAGACCTCTAGCAAGCGCGTCCGTTCGGTTTCTCCAAACTTCTGTGACATGCGAAGCGACGACATGCGGGCAAGCGACAGACCGGTGTGGATCATCGGTGGCGGCAAGACCGCGATGGACACCGCGCACGCGCTGATTACCGAATACCCCGGCCGTGAAGTCAACCTACTGGCAGGCTCGGGAACGTTCTTCCTGAACCGCGACCGCTGCTACCCGGCCGGGGCCCGGCGATGGTGGGGCGGCACAGCTCTGAGCCGTGCGGCTGTCGAAGCGGCTCGGCGTTTCGACGGGACAAACGAGACAGTGGTCGGGAACTGGTTCCGCGGTAGGTACGGCACCTGGCCTACCCCTGAGGCCGGCAAATGCATGCTCGGCGTGTTGTCTCAATCGGAGAACACGACGATCGCCGCCGGCCTGAACGAAGTCATCATGGACCACTTCGTCGATGCTGTCGACCGTGAGGGCGCGACCGACTTGGTGTTGCGCAGTGGGTCCACCAAGGCGATCCAACCGGGCAGCTGGCTCGTGAACTGCACCGGATACTTCAAAGCCCGCGGCCCTTACGTGCCCTATGTTTCCCCCAGTGGGGCAGTGCTTACGATTCAGATGCACTCTGCCACAATGCATTTATCGTCGGTCATGGCCTACTTCCTTACCCACCTCCTGTTCTCGGGCAAGATAACCGATGTCCCGCTGTATGAACTCGATGCCCTTGACCTGATGGCAAAGTCAAAAGCGGCATTCCCATATGCTCTTTTTTCCCTGGCCCAGCACAACATCAGCCTCATCACAGAGCACCTCCCCACCAAGGTGTTTCAGGACTACGGAGTCAACTCCGACCGCTGGTACCCCTTGCCACGGCGCCTATTCTTTGTGGCCCGGGCCAGGCTCACGCACCGCCGCGACCGCGAGCATTGCCGACGTAGCCTTGACACCATTCGTGATCGGTTCGACGTGCGGTGCGGTCCGCTGGCACATACGCCGCCTCTAATTCCTCCCACCACAGCGGGGTGGTCGACCGGTAGCCCTTTGGCGGGACGGATCACCACCTAGTACGACGCGAAAAGTGCAGCCTTTCAACGCTTCTGCAATCCGCGATGGTTAGCGATCGGGATTCCCGTTGCTCGCTGTTGTGTGGTCGATCAGCCGGTACTGGTCATCGGGAGATGTCAGCGAACTCACGCTCGACGATCCAGTAGGAATAGGCGATGGTATGCTCGACCGATTCGAAAGCCATTGCGCTACCAAGGAAATAGGTGTTTAGTTTCCCTTGCAGTTCCTCGGCGCGGTCATACAAGCCAGCAGCGATATCGGTGCAGGAGAAGCGCGGAAAGTAGCGCCACTGTTGGGTGTAGAGCACCGATCCGAGTGAGATACCAGCGTCGCAGAGATCGGTCCGCAGCCGGGTCACCGCAGCGTCGGAACTAGCTGGATCGTCCGGCGACCCATAGTGGTAGAAGACTCGCAGTTTGCTATCGGACCATGGCTGACTTGAGCAATGGCCCCCGAGAAGGCCGAGCTCTTGGGAACCGAACGCGAAATGCGCCTCGGCGTCTTCAAACAGCCGAGAGGATTCGGCAATCGTGGCGTAGTAGTCCGTGTACTCGAGCCGCTTGAAGATGCGCACGCTCTCCTCGGCGAGCGTAGTGGGTGGCTCGTCCTCGAGCAGGTCAACGGCTTCATCCAGCGGCATCGCGAGCAAAACCTTGTCGAATCGCTCCGGCTCGGCACGCCCCGCACGGTGGAGGATGACGCAGTCTTCCTTCCGGACGATCCGATTGATCATCGCACCCGTCGTGACGTTGAACTCGCCGGCCACATGTTCAAAGAGGGCTTGGTAGCCCATTTTGAACGAGAAAAGTGGCATTCTGCGTTTGCGCGCCAATTTCCATAGTGCTTGGCCGAACGGGTCCCGCGGCTGAGCAAGCAAGTAGGTGAGAATGTACTGGGCGGACACGGACTGATACGGGCCGTATCCCAAGTCGGCAATGGCGGGTTCCCATAGTGCCAACAGGGGCTCCGTTCGCGTCGCTCGTGCCCATTCAGATAGCGGAAGCGCCGTCTCCTGCCTGACATGCTCGAGGTCGGGGAAGCTGGTGAAGGCAAAGCCCGGACGGTCGAAGAACCTCCGGTACTTATAGACGTAACGGTGTGCGCGTACCAGCGCGGTCATGAGCTCACGGGTGGAATGTCGTGCGGTAATCGCGTCGGCGATGTTCATCCAGCGCCCGGTCTTGAGATCGACGCCGGCACGGCGGTCGCTACGCGCGAACATCGCCATGTCGTATCGTTTCGCCAGCGCCAACAGGTGCGGATAGCGTTCGGTGACTAGCACTGCACCCAAGTCGTAATGGTGCCCGTCAATCTCGACCGTCATTGCTTTGCCGCCGACGCGGTCGGCGCGCTCGAAGACCTTGATGTCGTGGTATCCGCGTTCGCGTAGCTTGATCGCCGCAGCGAGCCCCGCCGGCCCCGCCCCAACTATTGCTATGCGCAAGGCAGCCTCTGCGCCCCGGCGCGCATCACCAGCCGCCGCGACCACCGTCCAGATGCGGCCGCAAGACAACCAATTTGGCCGCCGGCAGCATCCGAGCACAGGGCTTCAACCACGTCCTGAGCATACTGGTCGGTGGCTATTGCCCGTTAGCAGCGAATTCTCCAATCACGAGAATCGTCATACTGATCCCATGGCCATCCGCCCCCACGTGGGCCTCATGAACAGACTGCTATCCACCCAGGCGTACAAGAAGCTCTCGAAGTACTGGTACGCACGCTTCACACGCATGCTCGCTGACGGCCAAGTTCTGTTCATCAACTGGGCCTATGAGGAGGATCCGCCGATGGCCCTGCCGCTGGACGCGTCCGACGAACCCAACCGAGCGCACATAAACCTGTACCACCGCGTGGCGACCCAGGCGGATCTAAGCGACAAACGGGTGCTGGAGGTCAGTTGCGGCCACGGCGGCGGAGCTTCTTACCTTGTGCGCACGTTGGGACCAGCCTCCTACACAGCGCTGGATTTGAACCCGGCCGGTATCGAGTTTTGCCGTACCGCACACAAGCTTGCGGGTTTGGACTTTGTGCAGGGCGACGCCGAGGACCTGCCCTTCGCCGACGAGTCGTTCGACGTAGTGCTCAATGTCGAAGCCTCGCACCTGTATCCGCGGTTTCCCCGTTTCCTTGCTGAGGTGGCGCGGGTGCTGCGCCCAGGCGGTCATTTCCTCTACTGCGATCTGCGCTCGCGGGCCCGATGTGCCGAGTGGGAGACCAACTTGGCCAACGCCCCGATGCGGCAGCTTTCGCGGCGCGTCATCAATACGGAGGTGCTGCGCGGGCTGGAGAAAAATTCGGACCGGTCACAGGAGCTGATCAATCGCCACATCCCGGCCTTCCTGCACACCTTGGTCCGTGAATTTGTCGGCGTGCAGGGCTCTCGGTTGCATCGCTCGCTGCAAAATGGCGACATCTCGTACGCGATGTACGAATTCATCAAGGATTAAGGCGGCGCCATGGCCGATACGGCGCTTCCCACCAGGCTGGTCTGACGGATGTGACGAGAGTCGCCCATACCAAATTTCCGCTCTGAGGTGCACATGCGTTAACCTGACCGGGCGTCACGGCGAGGGTGTTACAGCACCGTTATCGACGGAGACCGACATGCTGTCGCGATCCTGGCCGTGCCCGCCGGACTTCTATTTTCAAGGCACACAGGAGCGACACGATGGCAAAGTCAGCAGTCAATCAATTGACCGTCACGGTACGTACCGAGACCGGCAAGGGCGCGTCCCGGCGGGCCCGGCGCGACGGCAATATTCCCGCCGTTCTTTACGGTCACGGGGCCGACCCGCAGCACCTGGAATTGCCCGGACACGACTTCGCGGCCGTGCTGCGGCACTCCGGCACCAATGCGGTGCTGACCCTAAACATCGCCGGCAAGGAACAACTGGCGCTGACCAAAGCGCTCGACATCCACCCGATCCGCCACACCATCCAGCACGCCGACCTGCTGGTCGTGCGCCGCGGCGAGAAGGTCGTCGTCGAGGTCAACGTCCTCGTGGAGGGCGAGGCCGGGCCCGACACCCTGGTCACCCAGGAGACCAACGCCATCGAGATCGAGGCCGAGGCGCTGTCGATTCCCGAGCAGTTGACCATATCCGTTGAGGGCGCCGTGGCCGGCACCCAGTTCACCGCCGGGCAGGTAACCCTGCCGGCGGGCGTGAACCTGATATCTGACCCCGACATCCTCGTGGTGAACGTGGTGCCCGCGCCGACCGCCGAGGACCTCGAGGAAGAGGGCGCCGGCGAGGAAGGCGAAGCAGCCGAAGGCGAAGAAGAAGCCGGCGAGGGCGAAGCCGCCGCGGACGAGTCCGAGTAAGGCGGTCCCCCCACGGAGACAAAAAGGACCGAACCGCTTTTGGTGGTCGGCCTGGGGAACCCGGGAGACAACTACGCCCGTAACCGGCACAACCTCGGGTTCATGGTTGCCGACCTGCTCGCCGCACGGCTGGGCGCGAAATTCAAGGCGCACAAGCGTTCCGGCGCCGAAGTCATCAGCGGCCGGTTAGCCGGGCACCCGGTGCTGCTGGCCAAGCCGCGCTGCTACATGAACGAGTCCGGCCGCCAGGTCGGGCCGCTGGCGAAGTTCTACTCGGTGCAGCCGGCGGACATCATCGTCATCCACGACGAGCTCGACCTGGACTTCGGTCGCATCCGGCTCAAGGTCGGCGGCGGCGAAGGCGGACATAACGGGCTGCGCTCGGTGGCGGCCGCGCTGGGCACCAAAGACTTTCAGCGGGTGCGCATCGGTATCGGCCGTCCGCCCGGGCGCAAGGACCCGGCCGCGTTCGTCTTGGAAAACTTCACCGCCGCCGAGCGCGCTGACGTCCCCACCATTTGCGAGCAGGCCGCGGACGCCACCGAGCTGCTGATCGAGCTAGGGCTGGAAGCCGCGCAAAATAGCGTGCACGCCTGGTAGCCAACGCCGAGCAGACGCAAAAGCCTCTCCGACACGGCGTGTCGAGAGGCTTTTGCGTCTGCTCGCCAGCTAGTTGGTGACCAGCGTCAGCGAGGTGGAGCGACGCAGCTTGCCAGACGGCGTCTTCGGGATGGTCCCCGGACCGAGGACCACGACGTTGCGTGGCCGCATGTCGACCTCGGCAAGCACCTCGTGCGCCACCTGGTGCTCAATACGGCGCACCTCGGCGGGGACTTCGAAGGCGTTCGACTCGACCGCGACAGCGAAGGTCTCGCGCGAATGTCCGGCATCGAGTCGCACGGCAACCGCACAGCCGGGACGGACACCTTCGACCCGGCCCGCCGCCCGCTCGATGTCGGTGGGGTAGATGTTCCGCCCGGCCATGATGATGACGTCCTTGACGCGGCCACACACGATGATGTGACCGTTTTCCATCCGATAGCCGAGGTCACCGGTGTCGTACCAGCCCTGCTGGTCCTGAGCCGGGATGAAACCGCCCATCGTGAGGTAGCCGGGGCTGACCGAATCGCCACGCAACTCGATGACCCCTACACCGCGGGCAGGCAGGATGTTGCCGTCGTAGTCGACGATGCGGGCCTCGATGCCCTGCAGCAGCGGCCCCAGCGAGGCCAGCCGGCGGGTGTTGCCCTTGGTGGCCGGCACCGCGCGGCGCAGGGCGGCCAGCAGGTCGGTGTCAACCTCGTCGACCACCAGACCCGCGCCGCACTCGGAGAACGACACCGCGAGCGTGATCTCGGCCATCCCGTAGGCCGGCAAGATCGCCCCGGGCTTCAGCCCGAACGGCTTACCGGCGGCAACCAGGTCCTCGACGTCGGCGGGCTCAACGGGCTCGGCACCCGATAGCGCGAAGCGCAGCGACGACAAGTCGAACTGGCCGGGCTTGGCCTGCTTGCGCAGCCGCTTGGCGAACAGCGAGTAGGCGAAGTTGGGGGCCGCCGTCATCGTCCCGTTGTACTTATCGATCAACTTGGCCCACAGCAGCGTGTCCCGCATGAAGTCCATCGGAGTGACCTTGACCAGCTCACCGCCGAAGTACATGGGCACGGTCATGAAGCCGATCATGCCCATGTCGTGGAACAGCGGCAGCCAGCTGACCATCACATCGGTGTCCTCGTTGTACTCGGCACTGATGTACATCGCCTCGAGGTTGGCGAACAGGTTGCGGTGCGTGATCTGGACCGCTTTGGGC
Source organism: uncultured Actinomycetota bacterium (assembly GCA_963840045.1). GTDB lineage: Bacteria > Actinomycetota > Actinomycetes > Mycobacteriales > Mycobacteriaceae > Mycobacterium. Next base: position 167,761 of record CAWIXL010000007.1, read on the forward strand.
GACCCGGTAGATCCGGACGTCAACTGCATCAAGGCCAGATCGTCCTCGTCGGCCTCGATGGGGTCGATTGGGTCGGACGCCAGCAGCTGTTCGACGCTCAGCACCTTGAGGCCGCGCTCCTCCAGCACCGGTATGGCCGCCTCGAACGGGTCCGAGACGATGACCGCCCTGGCCTCGATCATGTCGACGACGGTCGTGGTGTCTTCGGCCCAGATTGCCAAGTCGGTACGTGGGGTGGGCTGATGCAGCATGGTCAGGCTGGCACCGCGCATCCATAGCCCCTGGGCGGTCGGAGCGATCTCGACCGGAGCGCCCGCCAGCACACCGACCGTGTCGCCGCGGCCCACGCCGACGGCTGCCAGCCCACCGGCGATCCGGCGCGCCCGCTCATGCACCTCGCGCCACGTGTGGCGGACCGGGGTGTGGGGCTCACCGGTCACCATGCCCCTGGTGCTCGAATGGGCGTTGCGGAACATCTTCTCGGCAAATCTGCTCACAACAAACTCCTCGGTTCCGACACCTTGCCAAGGTCCGGGATCTCATGCTCCACCTGCCGTGCACCTCAATGTCGCAGGCGCGCACACACAGTTGGGACGCGGTTAGGTCTCAAAACGGTGCTTGATGAGCTAGATCGCCCGCCGGAGCGCCCTTGCTCACCCACCGTTTGTCACCGCCGAATATCTTAAACTTCTCTTAAGTAACTGCCAAACTGGACGCGGTTTTGAGTGCGATTTCACAGTTCGGTCATGGGTGCCGGCACCACCTTGGCACCGGCAACGGGCCCGGTGGCGACCCTGACGGTCCGGCAAACACCCGCCCCGGACAGCTGCGCACCGACATCGATCGCCGACGCCTCCGACGCGCACAGGAAGGCACATGTCGGACCTGAACCCGACACGATGCCCGCCAGCGCGCCGGCTTCCTCTCCGGCGCGCAGCGACCGCCGCAGTGCCGGGTCCAGGCTCAGCGCGGCCGCTTGCATTTCGTTACCCAGCAGCGGCGCCAGCTGCTCCGGATCGCCTGCGGCCAGGGCCGCCAGCACCGGCCCGGGTTCATCAAGCCGCGGCGGGTCGCCGGCCTCGCGGAGCCGGTCCAGCTCGGCGAACACCGTCGGCGTGGCCAGCCCGCTGTCGGCGAACGCCAGCACCCAGTGAAAGGTGTTCCGGGATAACACGGTAGCCAGCTCCTCGCCGCGACCGGTGCCCAGCGCAGTACCGCCGTGCAGCGCGAACGGCACATCGCTGCCCAGCCGCGCTGCGAGCATGCGCAGATCACGGCGGGGCAAAGCGAGTTCCCACAGCGAGCTCATGGCGACCAGCACCGCCGCCGCGTCCGCGCTGCCACCCGCCATCCCACCGGCCACCGGAATGGCTTTGTCGATCATGATCGAAACATCGGGTGCCCGGCCGACGTGCTCGGCCAGCGCCTCGGCCGCCTTCCAGGCCAGGTTGTGCTCGTCCGTGGGCAACGTGTCCGCGCCCTCGCCGACCAGCTCGAGCGACAGCAAATCGGCGTTGCGCACCGTCACCTCATCGACCAGCGAGACGGCGTGGAACACCGTCGTCAGCTCGTGATAGCCATCCTCGCGGCGATCGCCGACCGCCAGGTAGAGATTGACCTTGCCGGGCACCCGAACCGTGACGGACCCGGTGGGCACCCACAACTCGGCAGTGTTGCCGTCAGACATCGTGAGCCACCGCAGCAGACTATCGCTGCCAACTCAGCTTGTAGAAGCCTGCTCGGAAACGCGCGGGCCGGAACGCTGCAACAGTCGCACGAAGTCCTCGATAGTCAGCGTCTCGCCCCGACGCGCGGGATCGATGCTGGCGGCCAGCAATCGGCTTGCCGATTCGTTGCCCGAGCCGGCCCACTCGGCAAATGCATTGCGAGATGTCTTGCGGCGCTGGCCAAACGCGATATCGACCAGTTCGAACACCTGCTTACGAAAACCGTCCTCGCCGGGCCACGGGCTAGTCGCGTACCGATCGATGCGAACCAGCCCGGAATACACGCGTGGAATCGGCCAGAAAACGGTCGGCGACACCGTGCCGCAGCGGCGAACCTGGCCGAAGAAGCGCACTTTGACGCTGGGCACGCCATATTCCTTACCGCCCGGCTCGGCGGCCAGCCGTTCGGCGACCTCGGCCTGCACCATCACCGTCAAGGTCCGGATGGACGGAAACTCGGCGAGCACGTGAACAGGGCCGGAACCGCGACGTTGTACGGCAGATTGGCCACCAGAGCTGTTGGCGCCGGGGCACCTTCAGTGGCCAGATCGGCGCGGCGAAGGGTCAACACGTCACGGTTGTGCACCGCCAGCCGGTGAATCTCGCTGTGTGAGTGCTCCGTCACGGTCTGGGGCAGCCGAGCGGCCAGCACCGGGTCGATTTCCACTGCGACGACGCCGGCGCCGCGGTCGAGCAGTGCCAGCGTGAGCGAACCGAGTCCGGGCCCCACTTCCAGGACTACGTCGGATCGGCCCACGCCGGAGGTCGCAACTATCCGTCGCACCGTGTTGGCGTCGTGGACGAAATTCTGGCCCAGCGACTTGCGTGGCCGAAATTCCAGTTCTTTGGCCAGCCGCCTGATCTCTGTGCGCCCGAGGAGCCGGATCGTCAGCGCAGACCCGCTCTTACGCTGCACACCGGCCATGCGCCCCAGCCCTGGCGCTGCTGCGTCACCGTGGCGATGGCGATCTGCTCGTCCTTGGAGGCGAGGTCGGCACGCGGGGCGTATTGCAGCCCGCCGCTGCGCTCCCAGGTGTTCTGATCGAATTGCACACCACCATAAAACCCGTTACCGGTGTTGATTGCCCAGTTTCCGCCAGCCTCGCAGCTCGCGAGCGCGTCCCAGATCGACCCGTCGCCTACCGGCGGCGCCGCGGTGCCGGGCTTGGTCCCGACCCGCACGACCGCTTCGCGGGCCGGCGTAATCACTATGTTGGCGACGGGCAGCCGGCCGGTCTCCACACCGTTGACCATGATCACCGCGAACGTCACATCCTGGACGCCCGGAGTGCCTGCGTCTTCGACGACCTTGCGGCTGGCGTTCATCTCCGGGTCTTCGATGCGACGAGAGCTCGGCGGCAGCGTGACCCGCTCGGTGACGTGCTGAATGCGGTTGCGGGTGACCTGGATCTGCATGCCGTCGACGATCGGCGCCATCGCACCGGGCAGCACCTGGTCGCTGTCGAGCAGCGGTGCGCCGGCGGCGGCCAGCAGCCCGGCCACATTCGGCGCCGGCAGATGCACCGTGCGCACCACGCCGCCATCGTTGAGCTGCACCGTCTTTGCGCTGACGACCGGCAGCGCCATTCCGCTCAGCGGAACACGGCTACCGCGCGACGCCGCGGCGGGGGCGGTGTCGGTCATCGCGAGTTGGGCCAGCGCCTCGTCGACGGTGGATGCCGTCGTCCAAACCTGCCTGACCTCCTGGCCGTCCAGCGAGATCTGCAATGGCCGGCTGCGCCGCAGCACGATCTTGTCGGCGTCATGCACCCGCATATCGGCGGTCGGATACAGATCGTCACGGTCGCTGACCAAGAACCCGTTCTCCTGGACGATGTCGACCACGCGTGACTTCATGGTCGTCACCCGCATCACGGTGCCGTCCACGGTCAAAGTCACTGTTTTGCAGGTGGTGACTGCGTAACCGCCAGCGAACGCCAGTGTCAGTAACAGCCCTCCGACGAGGAACCGCAATGCGGGCGAGGGGGTCTGACTTAGTAGTTCCAGAGACATTAGGCGTGCATCTCAACCCGACCTCAGCAACCACAGGAGCCCGACCTCCCACACTCAACAACAACCAGGCCCAGAGGCCCCACCCGTGTGATCACAAGACGGTAACGAATCAGCCTAGGTTTGCGGCAACTCCTTCAATTGCACTTCCGTCAAATTGGCCCGGCCGTTGCGTCGATCAGCGGGTAGTCGGTACACCCGCCGAGCATTGCTCGTGGTGATCCACGCCATTCTTCGGGAGCGCGATCCACCAGCTCAGCGATGGCGCGCACGGTATTGCCGGGAAGGCAGTACGGCTCATTCGCTGCACCCCGGTACAGATACGGCATCAGAAACGGCGCATCCGTTTCCACCAAAAGCTGCTCGACCGGTATCAACGGGACGGCCTCGCGCAAAGCGCGGGCGTTGCGGAAGCTGGCCGTTCCGGACAGGCTCAGCACCCACCCCTCGTCGACGCAGCGGCGGGCCATCACGCTGTCCGACGAAAAACAGTCCCGGTCCACGGTGTCGGGGGCACCTTCGGCGGCCGGCGCGACTCGAGCACCTCGGCGTCGGCCTCCCGGTTGTGGATCATCAGCGGTTTCCCGGTCCGCTTGGCCAGATCGATGTGCCAGGCGAAGGCCTCGCGCTGCACGTCAGGCTGGGCGCACCCGTCGAGGCGGCCGGGCCAATACATATCCATGCCGGTCTCCCCGACCGCCACCACCCTCGGTTGGGCCGCCAGCCGCTCGATCTCGGCACGGGCGGCATCGGTCAGCGCGTTAGCGCGCGTCGGATGCAATGCCACCGCGGCGTAAACCCCGGCAGTCCCACTCGGCGGCCTTGGTCACCCATCGCGCCGAGTCCAGGTCGTCGGCGATGGTGACCACAGCGACCACACCGACGGCCGCGGCGCGCCCAACGATCGCGGTCACGTCCTCTGCATCACGGGCACCGCAGGCGTCGAGGTGGGTATGGGCATCGATCAACGGTGCCAGTGGCTCTGGAGCGGGAGGTTCTCGATTACCAGGCCGGTTGGAGCTCACCCGCACACAATAGGGTGACTCTCGATGAGGCCCTACTACGTCACCACCGCGATCACCTACCCCAACGCCGCGCCCCACTTGGGGCACGCGTACGAGTACATCGCTACCGACGCCATCGCGCGGTTCAAGCGGTTGGACGGCTTTGACGTGCGTTTCCAGACCGGGACCGACGAGCACGGCCTCAAGATGGCCCAGGCCGCGGAGGCCGAAGGGCTGCCCACCGCCGAGCTGGCCCGCCGCAACTCCGATGTGTTCCAGCGCCTGCAGGAGAAATTGAACATCTCGTTCGACAGATTCATCCGAACCACCGACGCCGACCATCACGAGGCGTCCAAGGAGATCTGGCGACGGATACAGGCCGCCGGCGACTTCTACCTGGACACCTATTCCGGCTGGTATTCGGTGCGCGACGAGCGGTTCTTCGTCGAATCGGAGACCGCGGTGGTGCACGGGACCCGGATCGCCGTCGAAACCGGCACCCCGGTGACCTGGACGGAGGAGCAGACCTATTCTTCCGGCTCTCGGAGTATGCCGACAAGCTGCTGGCCCACTACGAGGCCAACGCGGACTTCATCGCTCCCGAGGTACGGCGCAACGAATGGTCGCTTCGTTTCCGGCGGGCTGCGCGATATGTCCATCTCGCGCACCTCGTTCGATTGGGGGTGCCGGTGCCCGGGCATCCCAATCACGTCATGTACGTCTGGATCGATGCGCTGACCAACTACCTGACCGGGGTCGGCTTCCCCGATACCGATTCGGAGGCCTTCCGCCGCTACTGGCCCGCCGACCTGCACATGATCGGCAAGGACATCATCCGGTTTCATGCCGTGTACTGGCCGGCGTTTCTGATGTCGGCCGGAATCGGCTCCCAAAGGTTTTCGCGCACGGATTCCTGCTCAACCGCGGCGAGAAGATGAGCAAGTCGGTGGGCAACAACGTCGACCCGGAAGCCCTGGTCGACACGTACGGGGTGGACCAGGTGCGCTACTTCCTGTTGCGCGAAATCCCGTTCGGCCAGGACGGCAGTTACGGCGACGAGGCCATCATCACCCGGATCAACACCGATCTGGCCAACGAGCTCGGCAACCTGGCCCAACGGTCATTGTGGATGGTTGCCAGAACCTGGACGGGGTGGTGCCCGACCCCGCGAGTTCACCTCCGCCGACACCGCATTGCTGGCGACGGCCGACGGCTTGCTGGACCGGGTGCGCGCCCACTTCGACGGGCAAGCCATGCACCTGGCGCTGGAAGCGGTCTGGCTGATGCTCGGGGAGGCGAACAGGTACTTTTCGGCGCAGACCATGGGTGCTGCGCAAAGGAGTCCGAGGCCGACCAGGTCAGGTCCGTACCGTCCTCTACACCACGTGCCAGCCGGTGCGCATCGCGGCGCTGCTGGTGTCGCCGGTCATGCCGGAGTCGGCCGCCAAGATGCTGGACCTGCTCGGCCAGGACGAAAATCAGCGTGCGTTCGCCGCCATCGGCGTACGGCTGGCCCCCGGCACGGTGCTGCCGCCCCCACCGGGGTGTTCCCGCGCTATCAGCCGCCGAACCGGTAGCGCGATTGCGGCGCTGACCAGGCACGACCGTCCGCGCCGGCGGATGGGAAAAAAGGGTCGGTACCTCCCGGCATGCGGGATAATCATGAGCGTGGACAGACGAACCCGGCAACAGACCTTATCGCCGATGACCAGCTGGAGAAGTTGCCCGCGCTGGTGGTGCTCGAGCGTATTCCGGTTCCGGTGCTGGCGATGGCCATGACGGCAGCATCTGTTCACCAACAGTGCGTTCGCCGACATGGTGGGGTGCGACCCGGACGAG
>CAWIXL010000008.1:0-639279 GCA_963840045.1 uncultured Actinomycetota bacterium
AAACCGCTTGACAGACTGGGCCTTCGGGTTGTGCCGGGGCCCCTACCGCGATCTCGCGTCCCCCGATGTCGCAGCAGCTAGCGCGCTGGCGACTTGCGAACCCGCACCGGCACGCAAGGATGAGACCATGCATCCCAGGTTGACCGCGCGGATGGAACAAACTCAGCCGATCCCGGTCCTTCTCTGGCAATTCGCCGCCTGTCGACCGTGCATCTCGTCGGGCCCGCTCGGCGGCGGCATCGGCGCCCGGGACTGGGTGCTCAATGCAACCGTCCCCCTCGATTACGACCGGACCGACCCGGACCGCCACCTGACTGAGATTGGTACCGCGCTCAAGCTCGTCGGCACCTGCTGCGGGCTGCTCACTGCAGTCGACGTGACCCGGCACCACCTCGCCGCCGACAGCGGCGTGCATGCCGCCGCAACCGTTGGGCTCTCCAGCCCGGCCTGGGCGGCCGCGCCCGACCGGCACTTCCGCCGCGAGTTGCCGTCCGGCGTCCGAACGAGCGCGTTCGCCGACTACAAGACCGTCGAGTACCGACCGCTCACCGATGGTGCCGAGTACCGGGCGGGGACGATCAACATCGTGGTTGCGGTGCGGGCGCGGCCGTCTCAGGCGGCCCTTGTCAACGCCGTGGCCACCGCAACGGAAGCGAAAGTGCAGGCGTTGTACCAGACCCGGGTACGGGCTACTGGAGCCGCCTCGGACGCGATCGTCGCGCACTGCCCAACGGACGGCACTCCGGAGACCTACGGCGGGCCGCGCTCCAAAATTGGCGCCCGGATCGCACGAGCGGTGCACGCGGCCTGACCTGCCGGCGCCCAGGCCTGGATTTCCGGGCACCCCGACCTCCGAACCCAAAACACTGGTGGGCGCGGACGGTATCGAACCGCGCGCCGCGCGTAGACAACCTGGTGGCCAGGGACGGGATCGAACCGCCGACCTTCCGCTTTTCAGGCGGAATTGTGGCCTACACCAATGTGTTTCAACTGGTCAGACTGGGTTAGAGGCGGCGAACCGGACGGGTTGGAGCACCTGGTCCGCGTGTTTGGCCAGCGTAGAGTCAGATGTCGGCGATGCAGTCTCGGCGCAAAGGTCTCGCGACGGCGAATCGCTCGCATTGCGATTGACCAAAGTCGGCAAAACCTACGGCGCCGGGCACACCCGCGACGATGGCCGCCGCCTCGAGGAATGTACTGGGCAAACGACTCACACCATCGGGCGGTCGAGGTTACCCTCCTACCAGGAAGCCCGGATTTGAGTTTGGCGTGGCAGGCTTCGGAGCCCTCTTGGGAGGGGTGTCACATGTCGTTTGTCGTCGTCGCGCCGGATGCCATCCGCGCCGCGGCAACGGAACTGGCCGGTATTGGTTCGACGCTTAGTGTGGTTAACGCGGCCTCGTCGGCCCAGACCACCGCAATTGCAGCGGCTGCCGGCGATGAGGTGTCGGCGGCGATTGCGCTGCTGTTTTCCAGCCATGGTCAGCGGTTTCAGGCGCTCATGGCGCAGGCGGCGGCGTTTCACCGCCAGTCGGTGCAAGCCATGAGGCCAGCGCGGGGTCATATGCGGGCGCTGAGGTCGGCAACGCTTCGCTGTTGGAGACCCTCGACCAGGAGGTGCTGGGTTGGGTAAATGCGCCCACCCGGGCGCTGTTGGGCCGCCCACTATTCCGCACGGCGGCACCGGCTAGGCGGGACCAACGCGTCACCCTCGGCAGCGGCACCGCCAATGCGGGCAGCAGCGGCGGCGCCGGCACCAACGCGTCAGCACCGCACACGCTCGACGTGAGTCCGACCACCGCTTCCGACACAGGCGGTATCGCGCTCGTAATGGGTCCCACTGGAATTCCGCAACCGAACGACGCCTACGTCGCAACCGTTGACCGGCTCTATCTTCAGCCCCTCGGCTTCCACGGCCACGCGGAATCGCTCTACACACCCGAGTTGGGATACAACACGGACGCCAACTTACCCACAGACGTGGCGGACTTGATGGCCGCTATCAATACGCAGGTAGCAACCGGGCAGGTGAGTGCCCAAAACCCGATCTGGGTTTTCGGTTACTCACAAAGCTCCGCGGCCGCCTCCGAGGCGATGGTGCAACTGCACGCCGAGGGTGTGCCGGTTAGTGACCTCCACTTCGTGTTGGTCGGAGACCCCGCTTCTGCCTCCGGGGGCATATTGAACACCCTGCTGCCCTCACTCGGTCCGCTCGGCGACCTGATCAAGCCGCTACTCCCGTCGTTTGATTTGAGCCAGACGATGGGACTCACGACGCCGAACTATTACCCGGCCGACGTTTATACGCTCGCGGGCGACGGTTATGCCGCCTGGCCGCAGAACTTCTTCAGCAACCCGAATGCGGATATCCATGCGATCTCAGGCTTTTTCAGCACGCATGAGGAGTACCTGGGCTTAAGCGCCGGGCAGATCCAAAGTGCTACCCCGACACTCACGGACGGCCTGGTCCAGTACTACACGGTCGATAACAGTAGCCCGCTGTTACCGACGCTGATAAACGCCGCGGTCAACGTGGACTGGATCAGTCCTGCCACGGGCGAATTTCTCGACCGGTGGTTCTGACCCATCGACAACGCGACGATAGAACTCACGGATGACGCGCGACGCCGTCGAGGGCGGGGTTGATGCGGAGCCGGCGGAGCGCACACGCGACCGTCGCGCCCATCAACGGTTCGCTTCGTCTCGGATTTCGAAGATGAGTTCGCGACCGCCGATGCCGATCACGGCACCGTCGGTGAGCGTCGCGTGGGCGCTGATGCGCTCACCGTCGACGCGAACGACGTTGTTTAGGTGACCTGCGATCAGGTAGCCGGTGGGCGTGGCGACGATCGCGGCGTGGCTGCCCGTGACCTTAGGGTCGTTGAGCACGATGTCGTTGTCGGCCTTTCGCCCGATCTGGGTGCAAGTCGAGGTAAGGGGGTAGTTGTCGCCGGTTGTGGTGTCGTGCAGCACGGCAGTCACGGGGCCACCGGCGCTTAACGGGTTCGCCGACGCGGTGTCGGGTTGGGGCTGTTTTGTCCCGCGATCACCACGAAGTCGCCAAGATTTTCGACCTTGAAATTCTCGACTGCTCGAAGGTTTCTGATTTCCAAACTTGTGAATCGCATGCTTGGCCCCTTGTGCATCGAGCCTGGCCGACTATCACTTCGTACCACGGACCGGTGAGGCTTCTCAGCCGTCCCACCGTCACGAGGCGCGGTCGACCGAGTGCCGGCACTTCCTAATCACGTAACAGACCGCTTGAGCCAGCGGGCTCCGGCACCGATGCGAGCCAATGTATTGCTAGGAAGTTGCCTGATTTTCCGACCACTCCAACCACTCCGAACACCCACTTGCAGTGGCCAGTCGCGGCTCACTACACGGGCCGGTGCCGCCCGTGCCACCGACTCCGTCGTTAGTGCTGCTGCTGCCGTCGCCGTGTTACCCGGCACTACCTGCACTGATGTTGGTGGCCAGGGGCGGGATCGAACTGCCGACCTTCCGCTTTTCAGGCTGACTTTTGGCTTACATCACTGTGTTTCAGCTGGTCAGAGCGGTCCTAAATTGCTGAATTGGGCGGCTCGGAGCACCTAGTCCGGTGGTTGGGCCCTGTTTTGGTCCCATGGAAACCAGTGATGCGACCGGCAACGCGCCAGGTGCCGGGTCCGCCGTGACCCCGAGACGACGATGGTTGGCACCATCGGGCGAGCTTGGGACTCGAAGGACGGCTGACCTGTCCAGTGACCTACTCGATGCGAACGAGACGGCCTGGGCGTTTCCGGCGAGGTCGCCCAGGCCGGTCGCCCTATCTGCACAGGTCAATAGCGTTGGTTGCTTTGGTTGTTGAAAGCTGCGGGTAGCTCTGGCGGGCTTGGCCTGGCGAGCGGCTTTCTGCGGACCGCCAACTGCGCCGCTGTGACGCGAACCTCCTCGTCGATGACGAGATCGTGGTTGGCCCACTCGCGCAGTTGCGTCGACGCTGCGACGACGCGCGGATGGTGTCGCCAGCCACGCCAGCAATCTCAGCGATCCCGGTATGCGGGTCGATCGGAACCGACTCCAGGCCCACCGATTGGTGCAGCTCGCGGCGCAACGTGGCCTGGTCGATGATGCCCGCACCTTGGCCTCGTGATGCAGCGACTTCGAGTCGTAGGAGACCAGTGCACCGTCGCTGCGCGCCTGCCGATTCGGCAAAAGGACGTGTGTATGTAGGTGCGGATCACCGGCCCGTGAGGTCTCATGCTGATAGGCCGCAGCCACGAAACCGGGCAGCCGCACCAGGTCTTTCCTACCGTCTGCGGGTTGTGCACGCGGGTGAAGCCGGCATGGGAACGCAGGTACTCCATCGCCTCCCGGACGGCGATGTTATGGGCGTCGACGACTGCTTTGGACAGCACCTGATCCTCGCCGAGAGCGCGCAGCAGCGACACACTCTTCGGCGCCGAAAACGTCAAATCGAAACCGTGCGTGGAGCGCGCACTGTAGCCGCGGCCACTGGCCCCGTTGGGCGCCATCCGTCATCGAGCCAGCGCGCCACCACGTCCATGTCGGCCTGGCCGCCGGCACGCTCGGCAGCGCTCAGACCGACCAGGGCGGGCCTTTTCGGCGTCACACACAGCACACCGGGCGCGGGTCTCCCCCTCGGAGTAGTACTCGGCCAGCCCGCCGCCTTCGTTGTTAGCTGTCGCGACACTGCTGCACGCGCAGTGTCGTTGTAGTAGCGCACCGAATGCCGCTTCATCGGCGGCGAAATCGTCGGCACCACCAACCACCTGCCTGACGCGGGCCCCGCCGCCTCGGGCGAGTGGCGGTCTGGGCAACCGAAGGTTGCTCAGACCCATGATGGCATCAGCCTGTGCCAATGTGCCATGGTCAAAGACCATGAACTTTGGAAGTTTGCGACGAATCGCTTTGAGAGCGAGGGCTTTCGTATGCGTCAGACGAAGATGAGTGTAGTGGATGGTTCAGATGGACTGGAATTGCTAAGGTGGTGTCCGAATCGGGTGATGGCGGGTTGGTAAGGCAGAACACGTGGTGCGCGAGCGCGACGCGCGAGCACCAACCGCCGCGGGAGAGCTACGCAGAATGGATGCACGCGCGGTATCCACGCGCCTCCGAGGCTAGGCTGCCCAATCGGGGCGACTGTTTCCAGAAGCTCGGCGATTTGGATGCCACTGCCGACGAGGCGCAGGACCTGGCCGCCGGCGCGTTGGCATGGCTGGTAGCCGAAGAGATCGTGTCGGGTGAGCTCACCGATTGCGCGCTCGGCGGGCTGGCCAGCCCGCCGGTCGTTGCCGCGTCAAAGCACTCCGCGATGCCGGTGACGCCGACGGCTGGTGGACGAACACGGCAGAGGCGCCGTCAACGGCTTACGGGTTGACGTCGGCCGCCAGGTCTACTTCGGGGGTCAGGGCGGTGCGAGCCACGCCGGCTGCCCCAAGTGCCGCGGTGTTGAACCGTTTCGCGATTTCAGCGATGCGCTCGATGACTGGTACACAACGGGTGTTGCCGACCACGCTTGCCCACTGTGCTCTCGGCGGAGCCTGATCAATGACTGGATCCTCGAACCTCAATGGGGAGTCGGGCACCTTCAACTCACGTTTTGGAACTGGCCGAAACTGAGCGAGCAATTCCGAGAAGACATCTCGGCCAGTTAACGGCCACCGCCTGGTTTACCTTTACGACAAGCTGTAACACCCAACATAGGCGGCGGCGGACGGAAGTAATCGGCCCGCCGTCCAACGCCGTGAGGCCAGCACCTCACAAAGACGAGCACGCAGCGGCCCGCAGCTTGAGGTGTTCGGGCAGCCGACCGGCGCCGCCCTTACCCAGCTGCTCGATCTGCAGGCCAACTTCGCGCAGTCGTCCGCGCAGGACGATCCGGATGAACACAACGTCATCGACGTCAGGATTCACGAATAGTCGACATCAGGATTGCCGACCAAAGCCATCCGCCAGTAGGTCCCGGCGAAGGCCGCGACAGCGAGCTGCGCGTCGGCGGCCGCAACGACCGGATCCACCTCCAGGGTGATCCAAAGTGAATTGCTCAACGTATGCAGTGATCCCCTGCTCACAGCCGGCGAAGTGAACGGTCGCGCCTGCCGGGTGATCGTCGAGGTCGGCGAGTAGCTCGAACTTGACCGTCGCGCGCCTCCGGACGGATCGTTGAGGGCCCTGAAGGCGGCGAGGTCACGCGCGCGGTTCTCGACCACGACCGATAGGTGGGGTGCGCAAAGCGTCTGGCGCTTCGAAACGAACCTATGATAGCGCGCAGCACGACTTGAAATGGATGAGCAGCAGGAGATCATGAGCACGACACAGCTTGCCCTGGAGGGTATCCGGGTCATCGACATGACCCGCGTCTTCGCCGGCCCGATCAGCGCGCAGATACTGGGCGACCTCGGCGCTGACGTCATCAAGGTGGAGCGTCCGGGCAGCGGTGACGAAGGGCGCGCTTATGGTCTTGCCTCGGTCGAGGGCAAGGATGGCAAGGACCTCCGCCAGTCCAGCTTCTTCATCGCGTCGAACCGCAACAAGCGGTCGATCACGGTCAACCACTCCAAGCCGGAGGGGCAGGACATCCTGCGTGCCCTGGTCAAGACCGCGGACGTCCTGATCGAGAATTACAAGGTCGGCGACCTCAAGCGGTTCGGGCTGGATTATGAGAGCCTGAAGGCGATCAATCCCCGCCTCATCTACTGCTCGATCACCGGCTTTGGCCAGACTGGGCCGATGGCGGCGCGCGCGGGCTACGACGGGTTGTTCCAGGCGAGCGGCGGCATGATGGCCGTGACCGGCATCCCCGAAGGCCAGCCCGGCGCGGGGCCGCTGAAGGCCGGTCCCAGCCTGGTCGATTTCGTGACCGGCCACAACAGCGCCATCGCGATCCTCGCCGCGCTGAACCATCGCAACAGCACGGGCGAGGGCCAGCATATCGACATGGCGCTGCTCGACAGTTCCGTGGCGATGGTCTGCCACATCATGCAGGACTATCTCATCGACGGCGTCCAGCCGGAGCGTCTGGGCAATGGCGGCAACGGCGGCGGCCCCGCCGACCTCATCCATGCGCGCGACGGCATGATCGTATATTACGGCCGGCAGCGACGCCCACTGGCGGCGCATGTCGGAGTTGATGGGCCGGCCCGATCTCTACGCCGACCCGCGCTTCGACACCAACGCCAAGCGGGCCAAGACCAATCGCGCGGAGTTGATCGACATCATCAACGTGTGGAGCCGGCAGTTCACGACGGAGGAGCTTCAGGCGAAGTTCGATAGCGTGGGCATCCCGGCCGCGCGCTATAACGATCTGGCGGAGGTCTGGGATGATCCGCAGGTGCAGCACCGGGGCCTGCGCGCGACGACGCCGCATGTGTGGGCCGCCGCCGGATCGGTCGACCTGATCGGCAGCCCGCTGGCGGGCATGGGCGCGACGCCTGCGACGATCCGCCGCGCGCCGCCGCTGATCGGCGAGCACAGCGCGGAGATACTGGGCGAACTGGGCTATGATGCAGCGCGGATCGCGGGCTTGCAGGAGCAGGCGATCATCTGATCGAGAGGGCGGTTTGCTTTGGACGCATCCGCCTCGCCATCGCGTGAGGTCGCTGCCCCTCCGCCCCGGCCACCGTCAGTTCCGCTAAGGCGTCGGCTTGCCGCCGTGCGCGGGCTTTAGCCGCCGAGCTAGGTGTGCCCTGGCGCACCCGTAATGGCCGCTCCCGTGTAGGTGGGCGGCGTCCGTAACCCGGTAGGCCGGGGCCCGGGTCAACGCCATACCGGGCCACAACGGGGCCGTCGGCTCGTGCGAGCGCGGCTGCTCCGCGAGGTAGCCGCGCAGCAACTCGGTGGTCTCCGGAATCAGCGATTGCGTGGCCGCAGCCGATTGGCCGCCGCGGCGTATGCGTCCAACAGCGCATCAGGATTCACAATCCTGCGTGCAGCACCGGGCCCGCGCGCGGCCTGACTGGCAAGGTGACCGTCTTGTTCCAAGAAATTCAGTGCATCGGCGGCGCTGCCCATCGAGATTCCCAGTTGCCTTAACAACCGAGTTCACGGTCGGAGCTGCCGCGCCGGCCAGCAGCGCCTCGCACACGGCTAGGGCGGCGGGTCGCCAGCCAACCCGCGTGTCGAGCGGCGCCGTGGGTGTGCCTTTCGTGTCGATGGCGATGACTGTCCCTGACTTCGGGTCGCGGTGATAGATTTCAGATGCGCCCGACTCGTCGACCCAGCGACGCCCGCGTCACGGGCCGCCTTCCTCGCACCCGGCGACATCGAGGAGCAGCCAGTATGTCGGGCCGCGGCTCTCCGTGTAGGGCCTCGGCAACGTGCCGTGGCCAGCCAGTAGGCAACCACCTAACAAGAAACTCGGCAGCGTCATCCAGCGTGACGACGGCGTCGTGGTGAGGTCCGCTCGATGACCGCGCGCGCAACGCACCGGGGTAGACGGCGCCGATTGCATTCACTGCGCGCTCAGCGGAGCCCACGTCCCGACTATCCTTCAACAAGAATTAATACTTCACTACGGTGTTGAAGTACCATGCCTGGCTGAAATATGTGAACGATGCCAAGTCTTACCGGTCGGAGTTGCTGACATGCCCTGGCACATGTCCCTAGGTTGCCCTGACGCAAAGCGACCAAAATTCGGATCGGTCGGACCATGTGTAAGCGCAACTCGTAGCTCATCATTGAAGGAACGGCGTTTCTTCAAACCCCATGCCGGAGAGGGATCGAATCGTGGAAAACAACGGCCGCAACCCGAGGGAGATGCTGACCGCAAGTGAAGTGCGTGAGCTGACCGGCGTACCGGTATCGACATTGCACGACTGGGCGGCGAAGCGAGAGCACGGGATTCAAGCCCCGGGACCCCATCACGTCCGGCTGAGCGGTCGCCATCGGCGGTGGACGCGCGGCGACGTCGACGACTGGCTGGACTCAGCGCGCATCTGATTGTCGGTCGTCCGCGTTAGTGTGACGAGCAACAGGCAGCATCAAATTCTCCACGCCTGCAACAAAGCTCGGGTGAACCATGGCAATCAAGCGAAGAGACACAGTCGATGGGCCGCGCTACGACGTCCAGTGGCGATTGCCCGATCGCTCCAAGCGCAAGAAGACATTTCGGACCGAGCTGGATGCCCGGCGGTTCGCCGCCAAGCTCGTCACGAGCGGCGCAGCCGGAGAAGTGGTGGACCCGCGCGGAGGCAGAGTCGAGCTTGACACGGTCTATCGCTCGTGGCTTGCGTCCCGACCCGATCTGAGCGTGAAAGTGCGTCGCGGGTACGAAGATAACTGGCGCCTGCGGATCGAGCCGCGCTTCGCAAGCTGGCCGATCGGAAAGATCGATCACGAGTCAATTCAGTTGTGGGTCAACGAGATGTCCGCGTCCGGACTCAGCCCGCGGACGGTTCGTTGGACACACTCGGTGCTCAAGATGACGCTGGACCACGCGGTCGACGAGGGCCATCTGCTCGGGAAGAACCCCGCCGCGCGAACAAAGTTTCCACCGATGCGCGAAACCACCCATGCCTACCTGACGGCCGGCGAGGTGGCGGCCCTCGCGCGCGCATGCGGGGACCAGGGCGACGTCGTGTCAATCCTGGCGTACACCGGCCTGCGGTTCGGCGAGCTCACCGGGCTCAACGTCGAGGACGTCGACCTCAACGCGCGCCGCATTCGGGTGCGCCGCTCGATCACTCAGGTAGGCGGGAAGCTCGTCGAAGGCAATCCGAAGTCCAAGGCCGGGCGGCGTTCCGTCCCGATCCCTCAACGGTTGGTCCCGATACTCAAGGGCCGCATCGACGGGCGTGCGCCTGGAGCGCCGGCAATCGTGTCGCCGAGGGGATCGCGGTTGGGGCTCGAGAACTGGAAGCGTTCGGTCCGCTGGCCGACGGCTATCGCCCAGATCGGGCGGGAGAAGCTGCGGGTGCACGATCTGCGGCACACGTATGCGTCGTTGTCGCGGCGGGCCGGAGCCGACCTGCGCCTGCTGCAAAAGGCGATGGGCCACGCTTCGATCACCGTGACCGCCCATACCTAGGCCGACCTGTTCGACGAGGAACTCGACGACATCGCCGCCGCCCTCGACGCGCTGGGTGAATCCACGCCCGGCGCCTGAGCGTCCTGGGTCCGGCCGACACGCGCGGCGCTGCCGGCTGCCCGCACGGCAGCGACCTTCAGCATGTAGCAAATTCGGCCTGCATCAGAAGTTGGCCCCATTTGGCCCCATTTTGGCCCCATGGAGCGCCACGAACGCACCGGATTCTCTGGGCAGGAGGAGCGAAAAAAAGCCTCTGAGCTGGGTAAAAAGTGGTGGCCAGGGGCGGGATCGAACCGCCGACCTTCCGCTTTTCAGGCGGACGCTCATACCGACTGAGCTACCTGGCCGGAAGGCAGCGAGTGCATCGCCGCATTGGCGACCCTGACGGGACTCGAACCCGCGACCTCCGCCGTGACAGGGCGGCGCGCTAACCAACTGCGCCACAGGGCCTTGCTGCTGTACTTCCGCTCCGTGTGTATCCGCCGCGGGTACCCCCTACGGGATTCGAACCCGCGCTACCGCCTTGAAAGGGCGGCGTCCTAGGCCTCTAGACGAAGGGGGCCAGAACCGAATCTCTTCGGGGCACTCGCAACGTGGTCACCGTTGGGAGCCACGCCAGCTTAGGTTACCGGAGCCCTAATCCTCAAACGAGCTTCGCCGGGCAACCCAGTATCCTGGGTCACCGCGCCCCTATAGCTCAGTTGGTAGAGCTACGGACTTTTAATCCGCAGGTCGTAGGTTCGAGTCCTACTGGGGGCACCGACTGCAGAGGGACACCGGCGTCGGGCAGAAGGGCGTCCGCCAGCAACGGAGCTGCCCCCCGGATATCCCGAACCGATCCGTACCGATCAAAACCTCGAGGTTCCCGGCCGGTTCCGGCGGTTCCGGGTCTGCTTCTGTGACCACGGGGGGCGGTTATGCTACCCGGGATGAATCCCGAAGAGGCAAGCCCAACAGCACCCATCGCCCTGGTCACGATGGAGATCCGTCACCCAGCAGCGGATGCGCTCAGCGAGTCGGCCCGCGCGGAGCTCAAGCGGCTGCTCGTCGACCAATTACCGATCGAGCGGGCGGCGCAGGACATGAGTTGGGGGCAGGCAACCCCCGGCACGGCCCCGCAGCCGGTAGCGGAACGCTTCCACCGTTATGTCAACCGGGACAACACGCTTGCCGCCTCGGTGAGAAACCAGGCGATCATCATCGAGACCACCGCCTACGGCAGCTTCGAGGCCTTCAACGACATTGCGATGCGGGTCGTGGACGCTCGGACCCAGGTCTCGTCGATCGTCGGGGTGGAGCGCATCGGATTGCGCTATGTAATGGAGATTCGCGTTCCCGCAGGGCGTGGACGGCCGTGTCGAGTGGAGAAACTGGATCAACGATGCACTGCTCGGACCGCAGGCCATCGCACCCGGCGGCATGCTCCTGACCGAGTGGCAGGGCGCGGCGGTGTTTCGCGACCCGCAACCCGGCAAGGCGGTCATCGTGCGCTACGGCCCGGGTGTCGGTCAGGCGCTTGATCCCAACTACCACTTGCGTCGGCCGGGGCAGATTCAGCCAGGGCCGTATTTCCACATCGACATCGACAGCTTCTGGGCTCCCAGCGGCGCTATCCCCGAATTCAACAGGGATGTGTTGGTCTCGACCGTTCAGGACCTGTACGTTCCGGCTCGCACCCTGTTCCAGGAGATGATCACCGACCGCCTCAAAGAGGACCTGCTTCGCCAATAGGCGCTCGCTAGCGGGCTCTGGTCATCCCGCCAGCACCGCGTTGGAATAGGTCATATCGGCGAAGAATGCCGAGATTTCGTCGTCGGGATACGTAAAACCATTGGCCGCGTGCAACTCTGCCACCGTGCGGGAAGTGGTCTGCCAGCCACGTCGGTTCAGATAGTCAATGATGTGACCGCGCTGGCCGTGGTAGACGAGGTCGTTGAAGTCGACCTCGAACCCGAGTTCCGCCATCCGGTCGTGATGTTCGCGCCACAGGTCGTGCGCGAAAACGGTTGTATCGGGCACGAATTCGAAGGCAAGCCGGCTGCCGGGCGGGCTCAGTGCGGTGATGTTGTCGAACAACGCGTCCTGGGCGTCGTCTGGCAGGTAGACAAGCAACCCTTCAGCGCTCCATACGGACGGGGCAGTTGGGTCGAACCCCGCCGACCGCAGCGCCGCCGCCCAGTCGTCGCGCAAGTCGATGGCAATCGTCCGTCGCTCGGCGGTCGGCTTGGCGCCCAGTTCACTTAACGTCAGGGTCTTGAACTCGATCACTTCCGGCATGTCAACCTCGTACACGACGGTGCCTTGCGGCCACCCCAGCCGGTAGGCGCGGCAGTCCAGGCCCGACGCCAGGATCACCACCTGGCCGATGCCATCGCGTGCCGCGTCAAGGAAATGCTGGTCGTAAAACCTAGTGCGGCTGGCCATCCCGTGGGCCATGCGCTCCGGATCGAACTCGGAATGCTCATCGACGGGAATCTCGCCGTTCACCAGCCGGACATAGACGTCAATTCCGACGGCACGCACCAGCGCTGCGGCGTATGGGTCATCGATGAAGCCGTGGTCGGAAGCCAGCGCCCGCTGCGCGGCGACCATGGTCGCCGTCGCGCCGACACTCGTCGCCAGATCCCAGCGATCACGATCGGTGCGCGCCATGCCCGCTCCCTCGTTCAAATTCGCAAACAAATATAGACAGTCTAGTTAATACCACACACCAGCCCGATTCCCGACGCCCTCAGGACTACCCTCCGAATTATCTACTCTGCCCACTTTCTTACGCCGGAGGAGAGCCATGACGGACTTTGCCCAGCGGACCATCGACCTGGCCCGCCAGAACGTCGCCGAGGGCGGTCGCCCGTTCGCGACGGTCATCGTCAAAGACGGCGAAATCCTCGCCGAGAGCGCTAATAAGGTTGCCCAGACGCACGATCCGACGGCCCACGCGGAGATCCTCGCCATCCGAGAGGCGTGCATGAAGCTCGGCACCGAAAACCTGGACGGCACCACGATCTACGTGATGGCCCATCCGTGCCCGATGTGCTTGGGTTCGCTGTATTACTGCTCGCCCAAGGAAGTCATCTTCCTGGTGATGCGTGAGTCCTACGAGCAGTACTACCGCGATGACCGCAAATACTTCGAGGTCGCCACGTTCTACGACGAATACGCCAAGAGCTGGGACCAGCGGCGCCTGCCCATGCGCTATGAACCCCGCGATGCCGCGGTCGACGTCTACCGGTTCTGGCAGGAAAAAATGGCGGCTAGCGCCCAGTAACAGCTACTATCTACGTATGCATGCAGGTAATAGTGAAGATGGGTTGCCGGACGACCAGGCCAGCCTGGTGGTCGAGGTGTTCCGGATGCTCGCCGACGTCACCCGCGTGCAGGTGTTGTGGTCGCTGACGAATCGCGAGATGTCAGTCAACGAACTCGCCGAGCATGTGGGCAAGCCACCGCCGTCGGTGTCCCAGCACCTCGCGAAGTTGCGGATGGCCCGGCTGGTGCGGACCCGCCGGGAGGGAACCACGATTTTCTACAGCCTGGAGAACGACCACGTTCGTCAGCTCGTCATCGACGCGGTCTTCAACGCCGAACACGCCGGCCCTGGGGTGCCCCGGCATCACCGCACCGAGGGCGGGCTGACGGTAGTGGCCGAATCGGCGCCGCCGGCCGGAGCCGGATAAACGAAACACCAAAGGAGAGAACATGACCGAGCACGCTCACGACGAGCCGCACGCGCACGAACACCACCACGACGATGTGGCGCACATCCATGCGCACACCACGCATGAGCACGACCATGTCGCGCACGAGCACCCGCACAGCCACGACGACGGCACCGAGCACACCCACGAGCACGTGCATCAGTCCGGTCTCGAAGACGTCCACAGCCACTCGCACGGATAAAGCACGAGGGCTGCCGAGCCCACCCGAGCCCACCCGAGCCCACCCGATGAGAAGGGTCGGTCAGACCTCGGGGCAGTAGTGCATCGGGTTGTCGCGCTCGTCCAGCGGCGGCAGGTTGCGTGCGGGCGTCTGCACCAGCGGTGCGTCGGCCGGGATCCGCCCCCTCGCACGGTCCCAGCCGGCACGCGCCCGCGGGTGCCTCCGGTATCGCGTTGGTACGCAAGCGAAAATCAGGCGCACGATGTTTCCGAAGCGTCGGTGCAACCACTCGTCGCGGCGCGACCACCGGTAGCCCATCAGCTCTCGGACCGGCGGATCGTAGAGACCGACCGTCAGCCAGACGAAGAACGGGGCCAGCAGTTTGCGCTGCGCGGCCCACAGCCAGTCCGGAACCCATTGGACGAATGGAGGTTTGGGAAGTTCGGTCAAGTCGAGCACCGCGCGTGCCGCCGCGTTGTTCTCCAGCACGTTGCGGCACATGTGGTCCCAGTAGACCTGGAACTCCTCCCAACTCGCGGGCACCGTGCGCATGCTCATGCCGTACATGCGGTACCAGTCGATGTGTTCGTCGAACAGCCGGCGCTTCTGCGCTTCGGTCAGCCCGCCGCAGAACCGCTCGGCCACGATGATCGTGCCGACAAAGAAAGTGGCGTGCGCCCAGTAGAAAACATCGGGGTTCAACGCGTGATAGCGGCGGCCCCGCTCATCGACTCCCTTGATCGTGATGTGGTAGTCGCGCACCTCCGCGCCGGTCGTCGGGGCGCGGTCGCCATCGAAGACAACTCCGCCGATCGGGTACAGCGACCGCATCAGCCGCGGCCAGCGCTCCCGGAAGAACGTCGAGTGGTCGATCACCGCCGCACCCAGCTGGGGGTGCATGTTCTGCATGGATCCCGACCATGGACCCTGCAACATTCCACGCCAGTCGCCGAAGTACCGCCAGGTCAGGGAATCCTGCCCGAGTGGGATCGGCGGCGCGTCGTAGCCCAGCGGCGATACCGGACAGCCGCCGGCCACTTGGTCGGTATCGGGGTCGTTAACAGACCCGGCCTTGACCGAGTCACCACTAGTTTTGGTGCTGGTCAGCGGGCAGACTGCCGACGTATCTTGAGTCACTGGTTTAGTTCCCGGAAAGATCAGTAGATCTGACTACATGCGTTGTCACTTTGTAGCTTAGGAGAGATGTGCAGTCCGGTCAACGACGAGGCCGTTGGTCCGGCGTACCCCTCGAGAGTCGCCTCGCCGTGCGCCGAGACAACCTCATCGCCGCCGGCGTCCAACTGCTCGGCAGCGACGGCGGACCCGCGCTGACCGTCCGTGCGGTATGCCGCGAGGCCGCGCTCACCGAACGCTACTTCTACGAAAGCTTCTCCGACCGCGATGAGTTCGTGCGCGCGGTTTACGACGACGTGTGCGCCCGGGCGATGGGGGCCCTCACCTCGGCGAAAACCCCGCGGGAAGCCGTCGAGCAATTCGTCGCGCTGATGGTCGACGACCCGGTGCGCGGGCGGGTGCTGCTCCTGGCGCCTGCGGTCGAGCCGATACTGACCCGGTCCGGCGCCGAATGGATGCCGAACTTCATCGAGCTGCTACAGCGCAAGCTGTCGCGAATCGGCGATCCGGTGCTGGAGAAAATGGTCGCCACTAGCCTGATCGGCGGTCTGACAGCGCTGTTCACCGCGTACCTCAACGGCCAGCTAGAGGTCACCCGCGAACGGTTCATCGACTACTGCATCGACATGCTGCTCAGCACTGCTGCATATCTACGCACTCGCGAGCTGCGGGAAGCAGATCAGCCGGCTCAGTCGGCGCCGCGCGACTGAACTTGCCGGCGGGTACCACTCGGTGACGCGGCATATTCAACCGCGCCACGCGCGCGGGCCAAACTTGATGCTACTGAAGTACACAGATATATTGACTGCAACCATTAGACACAGATAACTGGAGGGCGCATGTCAGCCGAGCTGACAAACCTACAGCTGCTGCAAGAACTCGAGCCGATCGTCGAGACGTACCTGAACCGGCACGAACGCATGCACAAGAACTGGAACCCGCACGACTACATCCCGTGGTCGGACGGCAAGAACTTCTACGCGCTCGGCGGACAGGATTGGGAGCCCGGGCAGTCCAAGCTGTCCGACCTCGCCCAGGTGGCGATGGTGCAGAACCTGATGACCGAAGACAATCTGCCGTCGTATCACCGCGAGATCGCCATGAACTTCGGCCTGGACGGACCCTGGGGCCAGTGGGTGAACCGCTGGACCGCCGAAGAGAACCGGCACGGAATCGCGCTGCGCGACTACCTGGTAGTGACCCGCGCCGTCGACCCGGTCGAATTGGAGAGGCTGCGCATCGAGGTGGTGAACCGGGGCTTCAGCCCGGGCCAGAACCACCAGGTTCGAGACGACCTGTTCGCCGAGAGCCTGTTCGATTCGGTTATCTACGTCACGTTCCAGGAGCTGGCGACCCGGATTTCGCACCGCAACACCGGTAGAGCCTGCAACGAGACGATCGCCGACCAATTGCTGGCCAAGATCTCGGCTGACGAGAACCTGCACATGATCTTCTACCGTGATGTCAGCGAGGCCGGGTTTGAGGCTTCGCCCAATCAGGCGATGAAGTCGCTGCACAAGATCCTTCGCAACTTCCAGATGCCCGGCTTCCAGGTGCCCGAGTTCCGCCGCAAGGCCGTGCTCATCGCCGTCGGCGGCGTGTACGACCCACGCATCCACCTCGACGAGGTCGTCCTGCCGGTGCTGAAGAAATGGCGCATCTTCGAGCGTGAGGACTTCACCGGCGAAGCCGCCGCGCTTCGTGACGACCTGGGTGTGCTGATGAAAGAGCTTGAGGCGTCCTGCGACAAGTTCGAGCAATCCAAGCAGCGCCAACTTGACCGGGAAGTCCGCACGGGCAAGAAGACCACCGCGTTCGAGCTTCATCAAACCGCGGGCAAGCTCACGATGAGCCGGCGGTAGCCCGGCGGTGCGCATCGGACCCATCGAGCTCGCCAGCCCGGTGGTCTTGGCTCCCATGGCCGGCGTGACGAACGTCGCATTCCGGACGCTGTGCCGTGAGCTGGAAGAATCGAAGGTCGGTACGGTCAGCGGACTCTACGTCTGCGAAATGGTGACCGCGCGTGCGCTCGTCGAGCGGAATCCGGTCACCATGCACATGACGACGTTCTCCCCCGACGAGTCGCCGCGCTCGCTGCAGCTCTATGCCGTTGACCCGGCCACCACGTACACGGCCGCCAGGATGGTCTCGCACGAGGGCTTGGCCGATCACATCGACATGAACTTCGGCTGCCCGGTACCAAAGGTGACCAAGCGCGGCGGTGGCGCGGCGCTGCCGTTCAAGCGTCGCCTGTTCGGCCAGATCGTCGCCGCGGCCGTGCGCGCGACCGAGGGCACCGACGTACCGGTGACCGTCAAGTTCCGCATCGGCATCGACGACGATCACCACACCCACCTTGACGCCGGCCGGATCGCAGAAGCCGAGGGCGCCGCTGCGGTGGCGCTGCACGCCCGGACCGCGGCGCAGCGCTACTCCGGGACCGCCGACTGGGATCAGATCGCTGCCCTCAAGCAGCACGTGCGGACGATTCCGGTGCTGGGCAACGGGGATATCTACGATGCCAGCGACGCGCTGACCATGATGGCGGCCACCGGATGCGACGGCGTGGTCATCGGCCGCGGATGCCTGGGCCGCCCGTGGCTGTTCGCCGAACTGTCGGCCGCGTTCACCGGCAGCCCGCCACCCGCTCCGCCGACGCTCGGCGAGGTCGCCGACATCGTCCGCCGGCACGGCAGGCTGCTGGCCCGGCATTTGGGTGAAGACAAGGGCATGCGCGACATCCGCAAGCACATCGCGTGGTATCTGCATGGCTTTCCGGCCGGACCGGACCTGCGGCGAGCATTGGCGTTGGTCAAGACGCTCGACGAACTCGGCTCACTGCTGGACCGGTTGGACGGCAGTATCCCGTTCCCGAGCGCCGCAACTGGGCCGCGCGGCCGGCAGGGTTCACCGGCCCGGGTAGCGTTGCCCGAAGGCTGGCTGAACGATCCTGACGACTGCACGGTGCCGGTCGCAGCAGACGTCATGCATTCGGGTGGTTGAAACCGAAACAGTCTCGAAATCGCTTCTGCACCGATAACTCAGTACGATGTGGCCTTGCTGCATTTCGCTGTGGTGGCGGTAGTCCGGGGTTGCGGCCCTACCGACGCCGGCGCTGCGTTGACGAGGACGCACGACACCACTGACATCCGCATCAGAGTTCGGAGGCCGGTTGGACATGGGTCACGGCGAGCACGACGCCGCGCCTGGCCGTCCGCGCGCGTCCGGCGCCGGCACAGATGATCGACGGCTTAACCCAGACCTGCGTCGTGAGCTAGCCGCCGCGGGCTGGGAGCCGTTCGCTGCACCGGCGGCCCGTGAAGCCGACCAAGAACGCGACGCAGAGGGTCACCGCGAGCGTCCGGCCGACCACACCGCAAGGCTCGCGGCGCACGCCGCCGGCGCTATCAGCGTTGCGGACCTGATCGCCAAAGTCGGCAGCAAGGTTCCGGACCGGCCCATTCACCATCACGGCACCCCGGACACCGAAGCCACGGAAATCCTCCCGATCGTCCCCGACGTGCCCCTCCAACGGGACGAACTGCAGGACACACAGGTCATCGACATCCCGGCGTATTCGCTCGACCTCGTCTCGGACATTCCCGACCTCGGGGCTGGTGAACTATCCGAACGATCACGACCAACCCAGCGATGACGACGACTTCGAAGCCGCATCCGCCCGCGCCAACGAGGCGCTGTCCGCGTCGCGCCGGGCGGAGCCGGAGTGGATCGACACGGCGTCAACTTCCGAGGCTGCCGGGGCCTTTCACGAGACCTTTCGACGAAACCTTTGAATACCACGAGACCGCGAAGGTCCCGGCGCCAAAACGCAAATCCCGCCGTCCGATGCTGGTGGCCGGGCGCCTGCTGGCGGCATTGTTTGCGGCGCTGGCCCTGACCCTGACCGGCGGGGCGTGGCACTGGAGTACGTCGAAAAACGATCACCTCAAGTCCGTCAATGCGTTAGACCCCAACTCGGCCGACATCGTCGACCCCAATGGACAGTACGGCGACGAGAACTTCCTGATCGTCGGTATGGATTCTCGGGCCGGGGCCAACGCCAACATCGGC
This sequence comes from uncultured Actinomycetota bacterium, assembly GCA_963840045.1. Lineage (GTDB taxonomy): Bacteria > Actinomycetota > Actinomycetes > Mycobacteriales > Mycobacteriaceae > Mycobacterium. The sequence goes on from CAWIXL010000008.1 coordinate 19,112, forward strand.
GCCGGCGACGCCGATGACGCCGGGGGTGCCCGGTCGGACACCGTGATGCTGGTCAACATTCCGGCCAGCCGCAAAAGGGTGGTCGTGATCTCGTTCCCCCGAGACCTGGCTATCACTCCGTTTCAATGCGAAGCCTGGAACGCCGAAACCGGCAAGTACGGACCCATTTACGACCCGAAGACGGGCAAGACGGGTCCCAGAATGGTCTACACCGAGACCAAACTGAACTCGACGTTCTCCTTCGGCGGGCCGAAATGCCTGGTGAAGGAAATCCAGAAACTGTCGGGCCTCAGCATCAATCGGTTCATTGCCATCGACTTCGTCGGTTTTGCGCGGATGGTCGAAGCGCTCGGTGGTGTGGAGGTGTGCAGCACCACCCCGCTGAAGGACTACGAACTAGGCACGGTGCTCGAGCACGCCGGACACCAGGTCATCAACGGACTGACCGCGTTGAGCTATGTGCGGGCCCGCCAGGTCACCACCGAATTCAATGGTGACTACGGCCGTATCCACCGCCAGCAGTTGTTCTTGTCCTCCCTGCTGCGGTCGCTGATCTCCGAGGACACGTTGCTCAACCTCAACAAGCTGAACAACGTGGTCAACATATTCATCGGCAACAGCTACGTGGATAACGTCAAGACCAAGGACCTGGTGGAGCTGGGTCAATCGCTGCAGCACATAGCCGCCGGGCACGTCACGTTCGTCACCGTGCCGACCGGCGTGACAGACCAGAACGGCGACGAGCCGCCGCGCACGGCCGACATGAAGGCGCTTTTCGCGGCCATCATCAACGACGATCCGCTGCCGCTGGAAAACGATCAGAACGCCCAGAGGTTGGGCACGTCCAAGCCTTCGGGCACAAGTTCGGAGACGACGACCACACCCACCACCAAGCAGCCGCCGCCGCCCAGCGCGACCCCCGAAGGTCACCGCGAGCAGATCATGACAACCTCGCCCCAAGAAGTCACGGTGCAGGTCTCCAACTCGACCGCCCAGTCCGGCCTGGCCGCCATCGCCAGCAACCAGCTCAAGCGCAACGGCTTCAACGTGATGACGCCGGACGACTATCCGAGTTCGCTGAGATCCACCACGGTGTTCTTCTCGCCCGGCAATGAGCAAGCCGCCGCCACGGTGGCTTCGGCGTTCGCCAACGCAAAGGTCGCGCGGGTAACCGGTATCGGCCAAGTCGTTCAGGTGGTCCTCGGCCCAGACTTCAACTCGGTGGCCGCTCCCCCACCCAGCGGCTCGCCGGTCAGTGTGCAGATAGACCACAATGCCGGCGCCCCGCCTACCAAGCTGCCCGGCGACCTGGCGGTCACCAACGCCGCGGACACCACCTGCGAGTAGGCGTTTCGACCGTCGCCCAGTCGGAATGGCCGGGCAGGTGACTCCCCATTCGGTAGCCCACGAACATGGGCGAGTGAGGCCCCGGCCCGCAACCGCCCGACAAAACGCCGGCGGTCAACCCCGTCGCACCGCCGTTTCCGATTCGGAGAACGTAGGCTGGATGACATGCGGACGGCCTACCATGAGCAGCTCTCGGATTTGTCCGAGCGGCTCGGCGAGATGTGCGGCCTGGCGGGGATGGCAATGGAGCGGGCCACTCAAGCCCTGCTGCAGGCCGATCTGGTGCTGGCCGAGCAGGTGATATCCGACCACGAACAAATCGCGTCGCTGAGCGCCCGCGCCGAGGAAAATGCCTTCGTGCTACTGGCATTACAGGCACCGGTTGCCGGTGACCTCAGAGCTATCGTCAGCGCCATCCAGATGGTGGCTGACATCGACCGGATGGGCGCGCTGGCCCTGCACGTCGCCAAGATCGCCCGGCGGCGGCACCCCCAGCACGTGCTGCCCGAGGAGGTCAACGGCTATTTCGCCGAAATGGGCAGGGTCGCAGTCGAACTGGGCAACAGTGCACAAGAGGTGGTGTTGTCCCGCGACCCCGAGAAAGCGGCCCGGATCCGCGAAGAAGACGACGCGATGGACGATCTGCACCGGCATTTGTTCACCGTGCTGATGGACCGCGACTGGAGGCACGGCGTCGCGGCCGCCGTCGACGTGACTTTGCTGGGCCGGTTCTATGAACGCTTCGCCGACCACGCCGTCGAAGTCGCGCGGCGCGTCATCTTCCAAGCGACCGGCAGGTTTCCCGACGACAACGCGGGTCCCGCCTCGCGTCAGCCGGTGGTTCCCGCGGGCTAGCCGAAGCGGCCGGAGATGTAGTCCTCGGTTGCCTTCTGGGTCGGGTTGGAAAAGATCTTCTGGGTGTCGTCGATCTCCACCAGCCGGCCGGGCTTTCCCACCGCTTCCAGGTTGAAGAAAGCCGTGTGATCGCTCACCCGAGCGGCTTGCTGCATGTTGTGGGTGACGATGACGATGGTGTACTCCTGCTTCAACTCACCGATCAGGTCTTCGATCGCCATCGTCGAGATCGGGTCCAGTGCCGAGCAGGGCTCGTCCATCAGCAGCACATCGGGTTGTACCGCGATCGCCCGTGCGATACACAACCGCTGCTGCTGCCCCCCGGACAATCCGCCGCCGGGCTTGTCCAACCGGTCCTTGACCTCGTCCCACAGGTTCGCGCCACGCAGGGAGTGTTCGGCGGTCTCATCGAGCACCTTGCGACCGCGTACCCCCTGCAGCTTCAGGCCTGCCACCACGTTGTCACGAATCGACATGGCGGGGAACGGATTCGGCCGCTGGAACACCATTCCGATTGCCCGCCGCACACCGACCGGATCAATGCCAGGTGCATAGATGTCTTCGTCGTCGAGCAGTACCGAGCCCTCGACCCGGGCGCCGGGAATGACCTCGTGCATCCGGTTGAGCGTGCGCAGCACGGTGGTCTTGCCGCAGCCTGACGCGCCGATGAACGCCGTCACGCTGCGCGGCAGAATCGATAGCGTCACATCCGAGACCGCCTGAAACGGCCCGTAGTAGATGTTTACTTTTTCGAGGTCCAGCCGTTTGGCCACTAAGTGCTCCTGCCCACGCCTCTGCCGCCCCTAAGCGGCGCCGCGCAGTGTCTGTCCTTTTCCAAGGTCTATTGCAGCGCGTTGATCGCAGTGACCACGCGCTCCCTGACTTTATCGGGCAGCGGCACATAGCCGCTCGCCGAAAGACCGGTCTGACCGTCGTCGGCGGCTACCGTCAGGAACGATTTGATCGCCGCCGCGGTGTCGGCGTCGTATCCCTTTGAGCACACGATCTCGTAAGTGGCCAGCACAAAGGGGTAGGCACCCGGTTCGTGGGTGTCATAGATCGAATTCAGTTCCAGCACCAGGTCGTTGCCGCCCGCCGCAAACTTTGCGGCGTTGACGCCGTTGCGGGCCGTGTCGTTGCTGAGCGGGACCGCGCCGTTGCCGGTGTCGATTTGCGCGTACGGCATACCGGCCTGATCAGCAAACCACTTCTCGACATAGCCGATGGCTCCTGGTGTGGCTCGCACCGCCTGAACCACACCGGACGAGTTCATGACCCCCAGACCGACGCCGCCCTGGAACTTGATGCCCACGCCTTGGGTCCAGCTTTGTGGTGCGGCCACGGTCAAGTACTTCTGCAAGTTGTCGGTGGTTCCCGAAAGGTCTGCCCGATAGATGGGCATGATCTTGGTGTCGGGCAGGGGCGAAGCTCGATTGAGCGCCGCGAGCGTCGGATCATTCCACTTCGAGACCGTCCCGTTGAAGATTTTGGCCAGCGCATCGCCGTTGACGACCAACGTCTGAACACCCGGCAGGTTATAGATCAATGCCACCGGCCCGAAAACCAGCGGTAGGTCCCACGCCGGGTTGCCATTGCAGCGTTTGGCGGCCGGGCCGATCTGCTCCGAGACCAGCGGCGAGTCTGCTGCGCCGAAGTCGACATGACCGGCAATGAACTGCTCGCGGCCCGAACCCGACGTGCTTGGGCTGTAGGACACCTTCTTGCCCGGGCACAGTTGGCCCCATGCCTGGTTGAACACTGCGATCGCCTCCGCCTGAGCGCTCGACCCCTCGGCCTTGAGTACGCTTTTGCCCCCGCAGGACACCGGGCCGCCGTGCCCTCGTGCGGCGGCCGTCGTCGAAGCACCGCGCCCGCCGCGGTCGCCGCCGCAGCCAGTCAGCACGCCACCGGCAATGACGACAGTGATGATCGACGAGCACCAACGACGGCGCTGCCTTCCCCACCCTGTCGACCCTCACCGATCTGGCTTTCTCAGTTCACTCTCGGAATTATCTGGCCGTCTCCCATCAGGAGGTTGCCAAGTCGCCCCGAAAGTATGCGTCGGCCTGCCCCGAAGCATGTCACTTGGGTCAGCTGTCCGTTGCGCGCGATGCATATGCGGTGTCGACGCTGTAAGTCGTGAAGCCCAGTCGCTGGTAGGTCCGCACCGCGGCAACGTTGTCCGACTCGACGTAGAGCATCACAGTGGGTTCGGAGGGTCGGCGAGCCGCTCAGCCGCTTTGCCAGCGACGCCAGACCGATCGACGTCAGTACCTTCCCCAAGCCGCGGCCCTGCGCCGACGGATCGACGCCCAGGACGTAGACCTCGCCCAGACCCGGCCGGTCGTGATGGATTTTGGTCCAGTGGAAGCCGAGCAGCCTGCCCGCGTCATCGCCCGCGGAGTCGCCGAACACCAGGAACAAGCCTTCGGGGTCGAACCACGGCTCGTTGCGCCGTTCCGCCAACTGCGCAGCAGTCCAGCCGCCCTGTTCGGGGTGGTAGGCGAAAGCGGCGTTGTTGACCCTCAGCAGCTCGGTGTCATCGGCCGTGCCCGCGTAGGTGCGGACCCGCAGTCCACCGGGGATCACCGGGTCGGGGAGGTCGTGCAGCGAGCGCCGCATCTGAACCAGTTCGCGGACCTTCACCAGACCCAGCGCTGAGGCCGTTGCCCGGGCCGGCTCCAGCGTGCCGTGTGCCCAGAACTGGTTATGCCCGCCGGTCTTGGCCAGCGCGGCGCGACCCATCGCGGCGCCAAACCCGCTGCGCCGGGCCTGCGGGTGAACCACCATCTCGGCCATCGCGACCTCTTCGTCGCGGGGTTCGTCGCTGGGCGAGCCGAGATTGAGGTAGCCGACGATCGTGGCCGGATGCGAACCGGTGACCAGCAGATGCTCGGTTCGCTGCTGGCCCAGTTCCCGCAGCACCTGTTCGCCAACGGGAGCTACGCCGTCGAATTCGGTTGCGGCCAAGACGAGTTCGCGCACTTGCTGCTGCTCGTCAGTGGTCAGTGCGGAGCGCCACTCGGGCGATGTCACTGACTGCGCAACGGGTCGACCAGTGAGTCTTCGACACCGTCGCGGGCCGGCTGGTCGTCTTCGTCGTCGTCGGGCTGGGTAAGCGGCGCTCGTCCGCGCGCCGGCCGGACCGCCTTGTAACCCACGTTGCGCACCGTGCCGATCAACGCTTCGTGCTCCGGGCCCAGCTTGGCCCGCAGTCGACGTACATGCACATCGACGGTCCGGGTGCCGCCGAAGAAGTCATATCCCCACACCTCGTGCAGCAGCTGCGCGCGGGTAAAGACCCGGCCGGCATGCTGCGCCAGGTACTTCAGCAGCTCGAACTCCTTGTAGGTGAGGTCAAGCGGGCGGCCACGCAGTCGCGCGGTGTAGGTGCCTTCGTCGATCACCAGCTCGCCCAGGGTCACCTTGCCCGCGCTTTCCTGATCGGCGAGCCCGCCACGTCGGCCGATGACCAGCCGCAGCCTGGCGTCGATTTCGGCCGGCCCGGTGGTGGGCAGCAGGATCTCGTCCAGTCCCCAGTCGGCGCTGATGGCCACCAGCCCGCCTTCGCTCACCACAGCCAGCACCGCGGCCGCGCGGCTGGCGGTGCTCAACAGCCGGCACAGACCGCGTGCGGCCGACAGATCTTGGCGTGCATCGACCAGTACGGCATCCGCGGTACCCGCCTCCAGCAGGGAGGACGGCTCCGCCGGCGCCGTCCGCACCGTGTGCGGGAGCAGCGACAACGCCGGCAGCACCGGGTCAGGATGCAGCTCCGAGGTGAGCAGTAGTAGCTCCAACAAGCCCCTCCAGCTCTGGTGGGAAAGGCATCTCCCAAATTCGTTACGCCATCTGGCCGTAGCGACCAGGTCATCTAACGATAACTTGCGACCTGCTATTTGGCGTGACGAGAGCCAGTCGATGGATTGGAGCGCGCGGGCGGCTGGGCCACAATGTTCGGATGCGCAGGATGCTGGTCGGTGCGATTTCAGTGGCGGTCGCCGTGGCGGTCATTGTCGTCGGCGCCGTCGTCGTCGACTACGGCGCGAGCATTTACGCCGAATACCGGCTGTCGACCACGGTCCGCAAAGCGGCCAATCTGGGGTCGGATCCGTTCGTCGCCATCCTGGCGTTCCCGTTCGTGCCACAGGCGATGGCGGGCCGCTACAACGAGTTGGAGATCAAGGCCAACGCCGTCGACCACGCGATGGTCGGCAAGGCGACCCTCGAAGCGACCATGCACTCGATTGACCTGACCTACGCGTCCTGGCTGATCAGGCCGGACGCCAAGCTCCCGGTCGGCAAGCTGGAGAGCCGCATCATCATCGACTCCATGCATCTGGGCCGCTACCTGGGCATCAACGACCTGATGGTGGAGGCACCACCTCAGGAGACCAACGACGCCACCGGCGGAACCACCGAATCGGGGATATCCGGCAACCACGGCCTGGTGTTCAGCGGCACGCCGAAATCGGCGAACTTCGACCGCCGGGTCAGCGTGTCGATCGACCTCTCCATCGCGCCCGAGGACCAGGCGACCTTGGTGTTTACCCCGACCGGCATCCTGATGGGACCCGATACCGCCAACCAACAGGTGCCCGACGACAAACGAGACGCGGTGCTGCGGGCCTTCCGCGCTCGGCTGCCCGATCAGAGGCTGCCGTTCGGCGTGGCGCCGACCACGGAGGGAGCCCGGGGCTCGGACGTCATCATCGAAGGAATCGCCCGGGGAGTAACGATCACGCTCGACGGGTTTAAACAGTCATGATCACCGTGATCGTCGTATCCGTGGCGGCGTTTGGCCTGGCAGCTCTCGTGGGATGGTTGCTGACCCGGCGCGCGGGAAGCGTCCGTGAAGTTCATTCGGAGTTGAGCGACGGCGCCGAGCCAGACCATCCCGACACCCCCGATATCCTGGACCTCGGTTTGTCCCGCACTGGACCGACCATTGTGCACTTCAGCGCCCCGTGGTGCGGGCCGTGTGATCGGGTGCGCCGGGTGGTTGACCAGTTGTGTGCAGAGCTCGGCGATGTGTCCCATGTCGAGATCGATATAGATGCCAATCCGGCGGCTGCGCGTCGATTTTCGGTGCTGTCCCTGCCAACCACCCTGATCTTCGATGTCGACGGACGACAGCGCTACCGAGCCTCCGGCGTCCCCAAGGGCGCCGACCTGCGATCTGCGCTGGTACCGCTGTTGGCTTGATCACTATGTCATTGGGTAAGCTGTCCGACGTGTCATCCCGCATTGAGCCCATGCTCACCAGGCGTCGCGCAGTTGATCTGTGCCGCATCGCGGGATGTTGCTGTTGCTGTAGCTGCTGAGTAGCCGCGCCCTCCCGCGCCGCGCTCGGAGCAGCCTCGGAACCCTACCGTGGCCCCGACTCCCCCCTTTTCCCATGCCACAGGAGTTTTAGGAGTAGCACCGTGTCGAGCAGTAACACCCCAGGCGGGTCAGGCGGAGTGGACGTTCGCGGGCCGCGGTTCGCCGCCTGGGTCACTACCGTTGTCCTTCAGATCGTCTTGATCGTGGCCGCGTTCAGTCCGCCGGCCGCCGCGGTCGTGCTGGGCGTGCAGGCCGTCATCTTTCTCATTGGTGCCGTCGGCGGGCCGCGCCGTCACCCGTACGGCCGGTTGTTCGCCACCTTGGTGGCTCCCCGGCTGGGACCGGTCAGAGAACGCGAACCCGCGCCGCCCCTGAAGTTCGCCCAGCTGGTCGGCTTCGTATTCGCGATCTGTGGCGTCGCCGGATTCGCCGCCGGCTCGCTCGCGGTCGGCGTCGTCGCGACTTCGTTCGCGCTGGCGGCTGCGTTCTTGAACGCGGCATTCGGCATCTGCCTTGGCTGCCAGCTCTACCCGCTGGTCGCGCGCTTCCGCCGCACCCCACGTCCCGCCTAACAGAGCTGTACATCAGAAGGAAATCGAAAGGAACCCCACCATGGCACGCTCCGACGTCCTGGTCTCCGCCGACTGGGCTGAGAGCAATCTCGACGCCGACGGCGTCGTCTTCGTCGAAGTAGACGAAGACACCAGCGCCTACCACGACGGCCACCTCGCCGGCGCGGTCAAGCTGGACTGGCGCAGCGATTTGCAGGACCCGGTCAAGCGTGACTTCGTCGACGCCCAGCAATTCTCCAAACTGCTCAGCGACCGCGGCATCTCCAACGACGACACCGTGATCCTCTACGGCGGCAACAACAACTGGTTCGCGGCCTACGCGTACTGGTACTTCAAGCTGTACGGACACGAGAAGGTCAAGCTGCTCGACGGCGGCCGCAAGAAGTGGGAGCTCGACGGTCGTCCGCTGTCCACCGACACCGTCACCAGGCCTGCGACCTCCTACACCGCGGCCGCGCCGGACAACTCGATCCGGGCGTTCCGGGACGAGGTCATCGCGGCCATCAACGTCAAGAACCTGGTCGACGTGCGCTCGCCGGACGAGTTCTCCGGCAAGATCCTCGCACCCGCCCACCTGCCGCAGGAGCAAAGCCAGCGGCCCGGCCACATTCCCGGCGCCATCAACGTGCCGTGGAGCAAGGCCGCCAACGAGGACGGCACTTTCAAGTCCGACGGGGATTTGGCCAAGCTGTACGCCGATGCCGGTCTGGACGGCAAGAAAGAAACGATCGCGTACTGCCGAATCGGGGAACGTTCCTCGCACACCTGGTTCGTTTTGCAGGAATTGCTCGGACATCGAAACGTTAAGAACTACGACGGCAGTTGGACGGAATACGGCTCCCTGGTGGGCGCCCCGATCGAGTTGGGAAGCTGATATGTGCTCTGGACCCAAACAAGGACTGACGTTGCCCGCCAGCGTTGACCTGGAGAAGGAAACGGTGATCACCGGCCGCGTCGTCGACCGAGACGGTCAGGCCGTGGGCGGTGCGTTCGTTCGCCTGCTGGACTCGTCCGACGAGTTCACCGCCGAGGTCGTCGCGTCAGCCACCGGTGACTTCCGATTCTTCGCCGCGCCGGGATCCTGGACGCTGCGCGCGTTGTCGAAGATCGGCAATGGCGACGCCGTCGTGGCGCCGTCGGGTGCGGGCATCCACGAGGTAGACGTCAAGATCGCCTGACTGGCTCGGACAGGTTTAGGCCAGCCAAGCCGCCCGGAAAGCACAGGGGACGAATAGAATCGTGCCCGTGGTGCTCTTCTTCGAGATCATGTTGGTGGCGGCGACCCTCGTCATTAGTTGGTTCGCGCTGTACACGCTGTACCGACTCATCACCGACGAGTCGTGACCTCCGACGAGAGCCCCGCCGAAGCGGTTGGTCCCGCGGGCTCGAGCGATCGTGCGGTTGCCGGCACGCCGCCGAACGCGCAAAGGCTGACCGCAGGCCCGCAATATCCCAGCCTTCGACGACTCTGCCGGTACCCGCCGACACCGCGAACCTGCGCGAAGGCGCCAATCTGAACGACGCGCTGCTGGCGCTGCTGCCGCTGGTCGGGGTGTGGCGCGGCGAAGGCGAGGGCCGGAATATTGGGGGCCCCGACGGCGACTACCGCTTCGGCCAGCAGATCGTGGTGTCGCACGACGGCGGCGACTATCTGAACTGGGAAGCCCGATCCTGGCGGCTCGACGAAACGGGCGGCTATCAAGAACCCGGCCTGCGCGAGACCGGCTTTTGGCGCTTCGTCAGCGATCCCGACGACCCGAGCGAGTCCCAGGCGATCGAGCTGCTGTTGGCGCACTCGGCCGGTTATGTCGAATTGTTCTACGGGCGCCCGCGCACTCAGTCGTCGTGGGAGCTGGCCACCGATGCGCTGGCCCGCAGTCGGTCCGGCGTGCTGGTCGGCGGCGCCAAGCGGCTCTACGGCATCGTCGAAGGCGGCGATCTGGCCTACGTCGAGGAACGCGTGGACGCCGACGGCGGGCTGGTGCCACATTTGTCGGCGCGACTGTCCCGATTCGTCGGATAACGCTGCTGCGGCGCGGTGTAACGCTGCCCGTTCTGCGTGTACTGTTCGACATCCGAACAGCCGAGATACCAAGAAAGGCCGGTGAATGCGCGGCACGAGGACAAGCTCGCCGGTGGTGCGGCGGACCGTGTCCGCGCTCGGCTTGGTGCTGATCGGCTATCTGGCGGCGGTCGCGGCTCAGCCCGCCATCCTGGACGCGTTGCCGGATTGGCTGCGATGGTTCGGCCGGCCGGGATCCATGGCGACCATCGCGATCGTGGTTGCGGTGTTAGTCGCGGTGTGCGTGCTGACCTTCCGCTCGAGCTGGCAGTCACCGACTGGTGGGTGTTTCCTTCACGGTCATCGCGGTGCTGATCACGATGAGTGCGATTTTGGGCCTCAGCTCGTATTGGAGATGTCACGACGCCAACCACCCGGCCGTCTTCACACCGCTGATGTGGACGGCCCAATTGATCAAAGGCAGCAGCGGCGACACCTCATTGGGTGGTCACCTCTGCCCCAGCCCGACTCCGGTCGGGCTCGAAATGGCCCGGATGGCAGCGGTATCGGCGATCTTCACCGGGTTGGGCGGTGTGGTGGTCGGCGTGTTCCGCTCCCAGGTGGACCGGCTCCGGGCCAACCTGGCCGATTCCGTCACTGCCGTGGTGGGGATCGACGACGACAGTCAATCGATGATCAGCTCGGTCGCGCGGACGCTGGACCGGCGCAGCACCCTGGTCGTCATCACCAGCGCCAGCGACGATCGCGTGCAGCGAGCGCGCAGGCAGGGCGCCCGGGTGGTGCTGGTGGACTTCGATACGCCGGCCACCCTGGTGTCGCTACGGCTGTGGCGCCACCTCGGGCGGCTCTACCTGATGGCGCGCGACCCGGCGACCAACCTGTTGTGGCTGGATCTGATCAGTCGTCGACTCTCCGAGGTCGCTCACAAGCAGCGGTTGCCCCTCATCGTGCGCATCGATGACCCGTGGCTGGCCGAAGCATGGCGGGCCCAGCAGTTCGGCGGATCCGACACCCGGTGGGCGGCCGACGTCGTCGGCAAGTACGAGGTGACCGCCGGCCGGCTGCTCGACAGCGTCATCGAGGCGGGAAATATCGCGCGTGTATTCGTCTGCGGCACTTCACAATTGACCCTGGCGCTATGCGCGGGACTGACCCGCCGTGCGCTGGAACGCGACTTCTATACCCCACCCGGTGCGGAACCGTTGCCCGCACTCACCCTGGTCGAAAGAGACGCTGAGGAGTATTTGCGGGATCACGAGTTCTACCGTGAGCAAGCCGGATTCATCTCGGATGGACCGGCGATCGATGCGGTGCCGGAAGCGCCGACGGTCCCGACCTTATTGCGCTTGATCGGCGATGCCGACCCCGCAACCAGCGCGGTGATTTTCGTCGACACCCAAACCGCGACGACCGGTACCAGGCTGGCCGCCCGCTTCCCCGATATGCCCGTGTACACCTCGGACCTCAACACCAGCATCGCCGACGACTCGATCCAGGTCGTCGGCCTGCTGCAGTCGTACTCCTTGGTGCTGGACACCCGCGAGGGACAGGTCCAGGATGCTTGGGAGCGCGCGGCCAGGCTGATTCACGAGCGCTACGTCTCCACGATCGACCCGGCGGCGCCCCGGTCTCCGGCCGCGATGCCGTGGGCCGAGCTCAACGAGTTCTACCGCGGTTCGAACCGACGCCAGGTGCGTAACGCGTTGTGGATGGTCGAGCAGATCGCTGGGCACACCTGGAACACCTGGGGCAGCCCGCCGGCCCAGCTGTCCGGGCGCGACATGGCCGAATCGCCGCCACTGGAACAGCTTGCGCTGATGGGCTTCGACCACTACTCCGCGCTGAGCATGGCCCGGGCCGAACACGAGGACTGGTGTCGCTATTACCGCCGCAACGGCTGGAAGTACGGCCCGACCCGCGATGACGCACACAAGATCCACGACAAATTGGTCGACTGGTCTGTGGTCGAAAGCAAGCCTGATCTGGTCAATGCCGCGGTGCGAAGTCTGGCGGCCACCCTGTGGAGCCTGCGGCAGCTCGGCTATCGGTCACGTCCGCTGTGGGAGTCCTTCACTCGAGTCGGGACCGTCAACGCCGAGCAACGAAGCACACCGTGGACGTGGACGTCGGATTCGGGACACACCATGCGGGCCGCCGCCGGAGACTGGGCGGTGCAGGCCGACGGCAAGACCTGGTCGGTGCGCGACGACATTTTCCGCGCCACCTACGAGGACGCCGGCGACGGGCGGTGGCGCAGAAAGGGCCGGGTCCAAGCCCGCCCCGCGCACCCGGGCGAAACGGTTAATACCTTGGAGGGCCCCGCAACTGCTGCCGAGGGCGACTGGATCGTGCGCGGCGCCGACAACGAGGAATGGCCGGTTCCCGCCGAGGAATTCGCTCAGCGATACGCCGAATTCCAGTCCCCGGCGGACGGCGACGCCGCCGGCGCCGCTGGATAGAGTTCCGGCGGACCGCCAAACGCGTTGCGCAGCAGATGCGCTAACGTCGCATCACGGATTCGCCGTGTTAGCTCCCTGCTTCAGTTGAGGAGACTGCTATGGCCGTGTTTATCAGCTATTCGAGCCAGGACAGGCCGTCGCTGGACGCCCTGCAAGCGGCCCTGCGCCGCGCACAACAAAAGGTTTGGTTCGACCAAGAGCTGGGCGGTGGCGACGCATGGTGGAACAAAATCCTGGAGCAGATCCGCGATTGTGACGTGTTCATCGTCGCGCTATCGAATAACTGGTTACAGTCCAAGCCCAGTCAGGCCGAATTGCGTTACGCGCAAGCGCTGCAACGGCCAATCCTGCCCATCCGGGTGGGGCCGGTCGACAGTGTGCGGGTCAATCCCGTCGCCTCGCTGCAGATCATCGACTACCAGGAGCCGACGGTTGACGCCGGCATTCAATTGGTCACTGCGATACACGCGCTGCAAGCCAACCCCCAGCCGTTACCTACGCCGCTGCCGGAAGAGCCGCCGGTGCCGTTCGGCTACCTGATGCGATTGGGCGACACCCTCGCCGAAAAGGAGATCAGCCCCCAGCAGCAGATCCAAATGTTGGTCGAACTCAAATCCGGCCTCGACGAGGACGGTGACGATCCCAGCGCTCGAAGCGACATCGCGCAACTGCTGCGCATGCTGCGCCTTCGACACGACGTCACCTACCGCACCCGAAGCGAAATCGACAACGTGCTGGCGTCGATCGATCCGGCCTCGACGCCCGACACACCCGCGGCCCCGGCAACACCGGCAACCACCAGCGCCGAGGCGGCCACCTCTGCGGCACCGCCCGCGACTGGCCCCCAGCCGCTCGCCAAAGCTGCGCCGTCCACCGTTGCCACCGGCACTGGAACGAGCGACGGCGCGGGATCGAACAAACGGATGCTCATCATCGGTGGTGTCGCGCTGGTCGTCATCGTCGCCATCGCGGTCGTCGTCATGCTGGTCACTCAGGGAGGCAAGTCGAAGCCCGCCGCCAAGCCCGCCACGCCCAGCACGCATTCGGCGAACCTGGAGTCGTACTTGCTCGGGCCCAACGACGTTGCCGCGATCGTGGGCGACGAAAGTATGGAGACCGGGGACAAAGCCAGTCAGCTTCGTACGCTCAAGGGAACACTGTCCAGCGCGGAGTGCACGGGCGTGTACGAACCGATCGAAGAGGCTGCCTACAGGGAGCCAGCGGCTATATCGCGGCGCACGGCCAAGCCGTGCACACGCCCGGAGAGGACCCGGCCCACCGGGTATTCGAATCGGTCGTGGCCTTCTCATCGGCCGAAAAGGCCCGCGCATTCGTCGAGGCGTCGGTGCCCAAATGGAAGGCCTGCGCCACCAAAACGGTGACGAACACCGTCAACGGCAACAAGACCGATTGGACGTTCGGCGATGTCGCCGGGGCCCCGCCGAAGATCGAGCAGGCGCGAACGGAACCGAGCGGACGAACCTGCCACCACGTGCTGCACGCGGTCTCCGATGTGGTGATCGACGTACTGGTGTGCGGGCCGGGTACCGAGTCCGGTCAAGCCGGCCGAATCGCCGAGCAGATATCCGCCAAGGTGGGTTAGTGACAGGGTCAACCGGGTCCTGACATGGAGCGACCCCCGAGCAATGCTCCGGTTGGACAGGACCGGAAGCTCGGGGGCCGGGTGGCTGCGGGGAATTCGCCAGCGCGCGTTGGTCGCTAGCTCTTCCGAGCCACTGCTGCTAGCGCGCAGCCACCTCACATGTCCATGAAGCTATCAATTTCGCGGACCACCTCCTTCCTCGTGTACGGCCGAAGCTACCACCGAGACTGATGCGACCGCTAGCGAGTTTCGCCGGTTTCCCTTCGCGCTGGTTCTGAGTTGAGGGCGTGCGCTACTCGAGGTTCGTCACCGCGCACGCAGAGTCAGCGGTCGCTGACGATCGCGGCGTCGACTAGCTCGGCGAATTCTGCGGCGATCGGGGAACGTAGCAGTCGCCGGCCGTCGAGGGTGTGCACCCGCGCGGCCAGAGTCATGCTCGAAACCAGCCAGATCCCTTGGGCGCGTTGCAGGTCGGCAACCCGCAACGCGCGGTAGTCACAGTCGTAGCCCTTGGTGCGGGCCATCTCGAACAGGGCCTGCTGTGTGGTGCCGCGCAGGATCGGATACCACGGTGGCGGCGTCAGCAGGCAGAGATCGCCGCCTCGCTCCGTCAGAGCCGGCGGCGATCACCACCGTCGAGCGCGGGCCTTCCAGAATGTAGCCGTCCGAACTGACGAAGATGACGTCACCGGCGCCTTCCCGGGCAGCATGGCGCAAGGCCGCCATGTTCACCGCGTACGACAGGGTTTTCGCGCCGGCCAGCAGCCAGGGCATTGCATCGGCGCCGACGGCCGGCAAGCCACGATCCAGCGTGATCGCCGCCAGGCCCTCGCGCCTGACTGCGGCGACGCGGTCGGGTAGCGCGTTGACCATCACGTAGGCCGTCGGCGCCGTGCCGCCTTCCCGGCCGCGGCTGTAGATCAACCGCAGCGCGCCTTCGGCATCGCTGCTCGCGGCCCACTGCCGTGCGGCCACATCGATCGCCTGCCGCCAGCCGGCGAGGTCGGGGCCGGGCAGATCCATCAATTTGGCCGACTGGGTCAGCCGCTGCAAATGCGGCTCGACCAGACAGGCCCGGCCGTCGCGGACCAACAGCGTCTCGAAGATGCCGTCGCCGCGAACCACGGCGAGGTCATCGGCGTGCAGCAGCGGCGTCCCCGGCTCACGCCTCTCGCCGTCCAGCGTGACGATCACATTCGTCTGCCCAGCCATGGAGAAGCAGCCTAACCGGCGACCCGGTTGCCACGAACGTGACGCTGGCTGCACGCTCGTCGAGCATCGTCGACCTGGCCGCACGATGCAGGGCCGGAGAGCGATGAGGACCGGATCCGTAGAGTTGACGTGTGAACCGCGCAGTGCCTGCCCCGGATCCCGGACCCGACGCGGGTGCGATCTGGCATTACGGCGATCCGCTGGGCGAGCAGCGGGCGGCCGAAACCGACGCCGTGCTGGTCGACCGGTCACACCGCGCGGTACTCACTCTCACCGGCGGCGACCGGCAGACCTGGTTGCACAGCATCTCGACCCAACACGTCAGCGAACTGCCCGAGGGAGCCAGCACGCAGAATCTCAGCCTGGACGGTCAGGGCCGGGTTGAGGATCACTGGATCCAGACCGAGTTGGCCGGCACCACCTACCTCGACACCGAGCCCTGGCGGGGTAAGCCGCTGCTGGACTACCTGCGCAAGATGGTGTTCTGGTCCGAGGTCACCCCGGACACCGCCGACCATGGCGGTGCTGTCGCTGCTGGGTCCGGGCCTGGCTGACCAGGCCGTGCTCGACGTGCTGGGCCTGGACGCGCTACCCGCCGAAGCGATCGCGGTCCCACTCGGATGGCGGCGGCTTCGTGCGCCGGATGCCTGGCGCAGCCTGCCGGCCAAATTGAGCTGGACCTGCTGGTGCCGCGTGACCAGTCCGCCGACTGGCGGCACCGCTTAGCGCAGGCCGGGCTGCGGCCTGCCGGGGTGTGGGCCTACGAAGCGCACCGGGTGGCGGCGGTGCGCCCGCGGCTCGGCGTGGACACCGACGAACGCACCCTCCCGCATGAAGTGGGCTGGATCGGTGGGGCCGTGCACCTGGACAAGGGCTGCTATCGCGGGCAAGAGACCGTCGCGCGGGTGCACAACCTGGGCAAACCGCCCCGGATGCTGGTGTTGCTGCACCTCGACGGCTCGGTGGACCGACCGAGCACGGGTGAGCCGGTGCTGGCCGGCGCTCGCACCGTCGGACGCCTGGGCACC
Source organism: uncultured Actinomycetota bacterium (assembly GCA_963840045.1). Classification (GTDB taxonomy): domain Bacteria; phylum Actinomycetota; class Actinomycetes; order Mycobacteriales; family Mycobacteriaceae; genus Mycobacterium. Next base: position 35,536 of record CAWIXL010000008.1, read on the forward strand.
GTGGTTGACCACGTGGATCTGGGGCCGGTGGCGCTGGCACTTCTCAAGCGCGGCCTGCCGGCTGACACCGAACTGGCGACCGGCCCGGAGGCCGGAGTCGCCGCGGTGATCGACGCCGATTCGCTGCCGCCGGCCGACGAGGCCGGCGCGGGACGAATGGCCATTGAACGGTTGCGGGGCGGTGCGCGATGATTGGCAATATGTCCGCAACGGCGGGCAGGGGCTTTCGACGCCCAGCCGCGAGGCACGGTAAGCTGTCGGCAGGACAATAACGACACCAGAGATCGGAGCCGCCTACTCGTAGGCCGCTCCGTTATTGCGCGAGGGGGTTCCCCCATGGGCCGCGGCCGGGCTAAGGCAAAGCAGACCAAGGTTGCTCGAGAACTTAAATACAGCTCCCCGCAGACCGACTTCCAGCGGCTTCAGCGCGAGCTGTCAGGAACGGGTTCCGACGACTCCAGCGATCTGAACGGTGAGAGTTCGGACGACTACGACGACGACTGGCGTCGCTAGCACTTCTCACCCACCCCGTGCCGATGCATACTGCATCGGCATTGGCGTCTAGCCGGTGAGCCCCGGGCCGCCCAGTTCTTAGAACCTTGGGTGTTGTCCCACCAGCTTGGCCCGCGGGCCTTCCTTGCCACCTTTGGCGACGGTGCCCAGCACCCAGCTGTCCAGGTGCCGTGCGGTCAGGATGGCCAAGGCGCGGTCGGTGTCTTCGGGCGCGACGACGGCGATCATGCCGACGCCCATGTTGAACGTCTTTTCCATCTCTTCACGCGTGACCCGGCCACGCTGGGCGATCATGGCGAATACCGGCGCGGGCGTCCAGGTGCCGCGGTCGACCTCGGCGACCAGCCCGTGCGGGATGACGCGCTGCAGGTTGCCGGCCAGCCCGCCGCCGGTGACGTGGCAGAAGGTGCGGACGTGGGTCTCGGCGGTCAGCGCCAGGCAGTCTTTGGCATAGATGCGGGTGGGCTCCAACAATTCTTCGCCCAGGGTGCGTCCGAACTCCTCCACATACCCCGCCAGGTTCATCCGGTCGATGTCCAGCAGGACCGCGCGAGCCAGCGAATATCCGTTGGAATGCAAGCCCGAGGAGCCCAGCCCGATGATGACGTCACCGGGTTTGACGCGATCGGGCCCCAAGATATCGTCGGCCTCCACCACACCCACACCGGTGGCCGAGATGTCGTAATGGTCGGGTTCCATCAGGCCGGGGTGTTCCGCGGTCTCGCCGCCCAGCAGTGCACAGCCCGCGCGCACGCACCCCTCGGCGATGCCGGCGACGATCGCGCTCAGTCGTTCTGGCACCGTTCGGCCGACCGCGATGTAGTCCTGCAGAAACAGCGGCTCGGCGCCGCATACCACCAGGTCATCGACCACCATTGCAACCAGGTCGAGGCCCACGGTGTCGTGCTTGTCCATCGCCTGAGCGACTGCGAGCTTGGTACCAACTCCGTCAGTCGAAGCCGCCAGTACCGGTTCGCGGTAGTCCCCGCGCAGCGCGAACAGCCCGGCAAATCCTCCCAACCCGCCGCGCACCTCGGGTCTGGTGGCCTTGATTGCCAGTGGCTTGAACAGGTCGACGGCGCGGTCACCGGCTTCAATGTCCACCCCGGCGGATGCGTAGGTGATGCGCTGGCCGCCCGTGCCTCTAGCGGAGCTCTTTGCGGGATGCGTCATCGCGTTAAAGGCTACCGGGCGCGCGCACCGCGGGTGTCAGTTCCACAACCTGGACAAAGTTTGCCAACCCCAGCTCATCCGTGCGGTCAACGATTAATCGGGACTTCATCGGAACCGAGCTCCTCCAGCCCGGCTCCGCGCGCCGCGTTGGCGAGCATCTGCTCGACGACGTTCTTGCCGAGCGCACTCTCGCTGGGCAGCTCGATCGGGTACACGCCGTTAAAGCAGGCGGTGCACAGCCGCGAGGCGGGTTGCTCGGTGGCGGCTACGAGACCGCGCAGCGAGATGTAGCCCAGCGTGTCGGCGTTGATGGCATGACGCACCGCTTCGAGCATCTCGTCCTCGTCTTGGACGGCGTTGGCGATCAGCTCAGCCGGCGACGGAAAGTCGATGCCGTAGAAACACGGCCACTTCACCGGCGGTGAGGCGATGCGCACGTGCACCTCCACCGCGCCGGCTTCGCGCAGCATCCGGACCAGCGCGCGCTGGGTGTTGCCCCGCACGATCGAGTCGTCGACGACGATGAGCCGCTTGCCGCGGATCACCTCTTTAAGCGGGTTGAGCTTCAGCCGGATGCCGAGCTGGCGGATGGTCTGCGACGGCTGGATGAAGGTGCGCCCGACGTAGGCGTTCTTCATCAGACCCTGCCCGTAGGGGATGCCGGATTCCTGCGCGTATCCCACCGCGGCGGGGGTGCCCGATTCCGGCACGCCGATCACCAAGTCGGCGTCGACTGGGCATTCGCGGGCGAGTCGACGGCCGATGTCCAGCCGGGTGCCGTGCACCGACCGGCCGGCGAGCGTGCTGTCGGGCCGGGCCAGGTAGACGTATTCGAAGACGCAGCCCTTGGGTGTGGGGTTGGCAAAGCGGGTGGACCGCACGCCGTCGGCGTCGATCGCCAGCAGTTCGCCGGGTTCGATGTCGCGCACGAAGGAGGCGCCGACGATGTCGAGCGCGGCCGTCTCAGAGGCCACCACCCAACCGCGGTCCAGACGCCCGAGCGACAAGGGCCGCACCCCATGCGGGTCGCGGCACGCATAGAGCGTGTTTTCGTCCATGAAGGTCAGGCAGAACGCGCCGCGCACCGTCGGCAGCAGTTCCAGCGCCGCCTGCTCGAGGGTGGAATCGGCCGAACCGTGGGCCAGTAGCGCGCCCAGGATGTCGGAGTCCGTCGTCGCCGGGGCCGGGCAGCGCCTGGAGATCAACCCCGCGTCGCGGGCGCGTGTCGCGAGCTCAGCGGTGTTGACGAGATTTCCGTTGTGGCCTAACGCAACCCCGGTACCGGCTGCCGTGTTCCGGAAGACCGGCTGGGCGTTTTCCCACGTCGTGTCGCCCGTGGTGGAGTAACGACAATGCCCGATGGCGACGTGACCCGGCATTGCCGCCAGCGTCTGCTCGTCGAACACCTGGCTGACCAGGCCGAGGTCCTTGAAAACCAGCACCTGGGATCCATCGGCTACCGCGATCCCCGCGGCTTCCTGGCCGCGATGCTGCAGGGCGTACAAGCCGTAGTAGGTGAGTTTGGCGACTTCCTCGCCGGGGGCCCAGACCCCGAATACGCCACACTCTTCACGGGGGGAATTCAGGTCTTGCTCGGAGTGCTGGACGGTCACGGCTTGGCGTCTCCCTAGGGCGCGGTTAGTGACGTAACGGAGTCTACGGGCAGGACGGCCCTACCGACGAATCTAGCCAGCGTGTTGACCCCCTGAAAAAACCGTCCGACAACCCTAAACCTGCAGTTCAGAGTTATATTCAGCTGATATCGAACAGGGGCAGCCAGTGCTCGATTTCCCCGGCCCGCGAGCCCGACAGAGTCAATGCGCCGGTGACCTTCGCCTCGGAAAATCTCAACAGCCCCGTGGCTATCAACAACCACGTCCGCGGATCGGTTTCGACGACATTGGGGGGTGTTCCCCGGGTGTGCCGGGGCCCTGACACGCACTGCACCGCGACGAACGGCGGGATTCGAACCTCGACGCTGGCTCCGGGGGCCAGTGCCGCAAGGGTGCGCGCCGTGAGTCGAACGACGGTCGCCAGCTCGGCCCGGTCGGGCGCCGGCCGGCTGTCGTCACGCAACCAGTCCGCAATGGCCAGCACCGCCTGGCGAGTCTTCGCCGGATCAGCGTTATCTCGGGCGGCCATAGCTTAGGGTCTCAAAATCATGGGGCCTCTTCTTCCGGGGTCGCGGCCACCGTACAAGACCGTCGGCCTGGTCAGCCTGATGGTCTTGGCGCTCATCGCTGTTGGCGTGTATTCGCAGTTTCGCGGGGTCTTCATACCGACGACCAAGTTGACGATGGTGGCACCGCGCGCGGGTTTGGTGATGGATCCCGGTTCGAAGGTCACCTACAACGGGGTGGAGATCGGGCGTGTGTCGCGCATTTCCGAGATCACCCGCGACGGCAAGCCGGCCGCCCAGATCGTGCTGGATGTGACCCCGAAGTACATCGAGCAGATTCCGGCCAATGTGTCGGGCACGATCAAGGCGACCACCGTGTTCGGGAACAAGTACGTCGCGTTGACATCCCCGGAAAACCCCACGCTGGAACGGATCACGCCGCGACATGAGATCAACGCGACGTCGACGACGACCGAGTTCAACACGTTGTTCGAGACGCTGGTTTCGATCACCGAGCAGGTCGATCCGGTCAAGGTGAACCTGACACTGAGCGCGGCCGCGCAGGCACTGACCGGGTTGGGCGACAAGTTCGGCGCCGCGCTCATCAACGGCAACGCGATCCTCGATGATGTCAACCCGCAAATGCCGCAGGCCCACCGCGACATTCAACGGTTGGCGCAGCTGGGCGACATCTACGCCGACGCCGCACCGGACTTGTGGGATGCTCTCGACCACTCCGTGACCACGGCGCGCACGCTCCACCAGCAGCAAGACGATCTGGACGCGGCGTTGCTGGCGGCGGCCGGGTTCGGCGGCGATGCCGCGGACGTTTTCGGACGGGCCGGGCCCTACCTGGCGCGGGGATCCGCCGATTTGGTCCCCACCAGCCAGCTGCTTGACGAGTACAGCCCGGAGATCTTCTGCACGATCCGCAATTTCCATGACGTCGCGCCCAAGATCTACGCAGACCTCGGCAGCGACGGCTACTCCCTGGGCGGGCATTCGGCCGGCGCGATCGCGGGGGCGCCCTCCCCATATTTCTATCCGGAAAATCTGCCGCGAACTAACGCCCGGGGCGGCCCCGGTGGGAAACCGGGCTGTTGGCAGAACATCACCCGTGAGCTGTGGCCGGCGCCGATGCTGGTGATGGACACCGGCTACAGCATTGCGCCGTACAACCACTTAGACGTTGGTTCACCGTATGTGAACGACTATGTGTGGGGCCGCCAAGTGGGCGACTACACCATCAACCCCTAGCGGAGACTGCGGCTGAACGCGATGTGACGCGGTTGTAACCGCAAGGTTGCCATCAAATTTCCGAGAGCATCGCTAAATCTGCTGCCTTGCAACAGGTGTCGGCTTAGCGGCACGATGTGTAGGTAGCCCTCGCCGGTCGGGGGTGTGTCACCCTGCGCCAACGTCCAATGTGTGAGATTCTCTCGGTTCCAGAGCGAGACCGAAAGGCGGTGTTCCGATGGCCAAGTTCGTATCGCGCGGGGGCGGTCGGCCCGTCCGGCGCGCCTTTGAGCCCATCATGGTCACCAAGCGGGGCAAGATTGCCCGCCTGGAATCCAGCCTGACCCCGCACGAGGCGCAGATCGAAGATCTCGTCTTTCTTCGGAAAGTGTTGAGCCGGGCTAACATTCCCTTCTTACTTGTCCGCAACCACAAGAACCGGCCCATTCTGGCGGTGGACATCGAATTGCGGACCGGGGTTGAGCAGGCACTCGCGGCGGCATGTGCCGGCGAGCCGATGTACGCCAAAACCATTGATGAGAGCGGGATTTCTCCCGTACTGGTGGCCAACGGCCACCTTTCTAGGTTGGTCGACCCGCGTATCGTGCGGCTGTATCGACGACGGATCGCACCGGGCGGACTGCGCTTCGGGCCAAGGTTCGGCGTCGAACTGCAGTTCTGGGTGTTCGAGGAGAACCTGGTCCGCTGTCCGGTGGAAAATTCTCTGACCCGCAAAGTGCTGCCGCGCAACGAGATAACACCGGCAACCGTCAAGCTCTACGGTTACAAGTGGCCGACAATTCAGGGTATGTTCACTCCGCACGCCAGCGAAGTGACGTTCGATATCGACCTGGTGTTCTCCTGGGTCGACGGCACTGATCCCGAATTCCGGGCGCGGCGCGCGGCGCAAATGTCACAGGTCGTGGTGGGCGAAGGCGACGATGCCGAAGCTCGTATCCGGCAGATCGACGAGCTGAAGTACGCGCTGCGATCGGTGAACATGTTTGCCCCCTGGATCCGGCGCATCTTCATCGCAACGGATTCCGTCCCGCCGCCCTGGCTGGCCGATCATCCAATGATCACCATTGTCCCTGCGGAGGAGCACTTTTCAGATACCGCAGCACTGCCTACCTATAACTCACATGCCGTGGAGAGCCAGCTGCACCACATCCCGGAGCTCAGCGAGCATTTCCTGTACTCCAACGACGACATGTTTTTCGGTCGACCACTCAAGGCCACGATGTTCTTCTCCCCCGGCGGGGTCACCCGGTTCATCGAGGCCAAAACCCGGATCGGGCTGGGCACCAACGATCCGACGCGCAGTGGATTTGAGAACGCGGCGCGCGTGAACCGCCAGCTGCTGTTCGAGCGGTTCGGCCAGGTCATCACCCGACACCTCGAGCACACCGCGGTCCCATTGCGCAAAAGTGTGCTGCTGGAGATGGAGCGGGAGTTCCCCCAGGAATTCGCCCGCACCCAGGCGAGCGCCTTCCGTTCCGGCACGGACATCTCGGTGACCAACTCGTTCTACCACTACTACGCGCTCATGACGGGACGAGCCGTCCAACAGGAAAAGGCCAAGGTTCGCTACGTGGACACCACCACGCAGGCAGGCCTCGACCTGCTCCCCGAGTTACGGAAGCGACGCGGATACGACTTCTTCTGCCTCAACGACGGCAGCTTCCCGGAAGTCTCGGCGGCTGAGCGGGCCGAACGGGTCGTCGGTTTCCTGGAACGCTACTTCCCGATACCGGCGCCCTGGGAGAAGGTGGCGGCCGACGTCAGTCGCCCGGAATTTGCGCAGCCGATGGCGTTAGCACCAGCGGAGGGTGCGCAAACAGTGAATCCCGCTGAGACGGCTCGATAAACAAACCGCTCTCGGTGATCTTGCGTCGCGACTCCGAGGGAGAGACAAAGGTGCCCACGGTCTTTCCGGTACCAAGTGGGATCACCGAATGCACCACAGTGTCCTGGTAGATGTGCACGAGATTGCAACCCTGGGCGCCGTCTCTGCCGCGTGTTCCACCGACGGCGACCGTTAGGTCTTGGGTGTAGCAAGTGGCCGACGCGACCGAAACCGGAATTCCGACAAACGTGGCATTGGTCGAGTAGTGCAGATGGCCGGCCAAAATGGCACGCACGTCGGTGCCTTTGAGCACCCGGCCAAGGGACGCCTGATCCCGCAGCTCCACCGTGACGGCCAGGTCCAGGACGCTCGGAATGGGCGGGTGATGCAGCGCCAGGATGGTGCCGTCCGGCGCCGGCGCTGCCAACTCTTCGGCAAGCCAATCCAACTGGGCGTTGGTGATCTCGCCGTAGTGGTGTCCGGGGACCGACGTATCCAAGGTGACGATGCGCAATCCGTCGATCATGCGCACGCGGTCGAGCGGCGCCATCGACGGTGCTTCGTCCAGTAGGCAGCGGCGCAATTCCGCCCGGTCGTCGTGGTTGCCCATCACCCAGACCAGTTCTGCATCCAACTCGGCGGCGAATGGCTCGACCAGGTTGCGCAGCTTTCGATATGCCGCCGGGTCGCCGGTGTCGGCTAAATCGCCGGTGAAAATGACGGCGTCGGGACGCAGCCCGGAGTGCTTTAACTGATCAAGCAGCTCGCCAAGCCGGTCGTCGGCATCTACCGCCCCGTAGAGAGAACCATCCGAGATCAGATGGGTATCGCTGACGTGCAAGAAAACGTAATCCGGCCGCGGATGCTCCGCGGCCCTAAGTCTGTGCACCTGCGGTGCCAACCCTCTCTATTGATCGACAGTTAACATAAACGAAACAAGCATAACCGCGCAGCGGGTGAATTCCGCGTAGTTGTGAGCTGTTCCACGAACGGTCAGCCAGGCGTCGACTGACGACCCCGCCGCTGCACCGTCAGCGTGGCCACCGCACCAGCCTCATTGATGGCCAAGTGCACCAGCAACGGTGCCGCGAGGCTGCCGCAGCGGTCGGCCAGCCAACCGAACAGCCAGCCCACGATGCCGGTGGCCAGGATGGTGGCCACCAGCGGCTCGCCGGTCTGACGCGCGTCGGTGATGTGGGAGAGGCCAAAAGCGCTGGCCTGCAGTAGCCTTCCGGCCGGCGGACCGAAAGCGGCAGAAGCCACGGTGGCAAGGGCCGCGCGGAACGAGGCCTCCTCAGCCCACACCGTTCCGACCGGGATCCGTAACGCCAACCAAGCCGGCGCCGACGGCGGAAGTTCGAGCGCAGACATCGACGACCGCACCATCGGTACCGACGTCGTCGCCGCGATCGCGGCAGCGGTCGCCGCGCCGGCCGCGCAGCCCAGCCGTATCCCCGCCCATAACCGCGGCGGAAGCAGGCCCAGCGGCGCGCGGGTCACCAGCACCAGCAACCCACCCACGCCGGCCTGCGACGCCACTCGCCACGGGGCCGGAAACCGCGGACTGACAAAGCTCCAGCCAACCAGGGCGGCCGCCAAAGCCAGTGCGCGAAGCCTTATCCGAAGAATCGCGGCAGCACCGCCTCGGACGTCGCGCGCAGTTCTGCCAGTGAAACCGTGAACAGACCTTGAACCTCTAGCTCGTCCGAAGCCTGGTCGACGACGCCGATGCGGACGGCGGGCAGTCCGCGCGCTTCGCACATCGACCGGAACCGGCTCTCTTCGGTGCGCGGCACGGCCGCCAGCACCCGGCCCGCCGATTCGGAAAAGAGCATCACGAACGGATCGCAATCCTCGGGAAGCACTATCCGACAACCAGTTTCACCGGCCAGCGCCGCTTCCACGATGGTCTGGGCCAGGCCGCCTTCGGACAGGTCGTGCGCTGCGGACACCAGTCCGTCGTGCGACGCCGAGCGCAGCACATCGGCCAGCAACTTCTCCCGCGCCAGATCGATCACGGGCGGCAGCCCGCCGAGGTGCTCGGCGGCCACCTGCGCCCACACGGAGCCGTCGAATTCGTCACGCGTGTCGCCCAGCAGCATCAGCGTTTCGCCGGGTTCACCGCCCAAGGACGTGTGGATGCGCCGGCTCACATCGTCAATGACGCCGAGCACGCCGACCACCGGTGTCGGCAAGATCGCCGCCGATCCGGTCTGGTTGTAGAAGCTGACGTTGCCACCGGTCACCGGAATCCCCAGGGCCGCACAGCCATCGGCGAGGCCACGCACCGCCTGCGCGAACTGCCACATCACCCCGGGATCTTCCGGCGAACCGAAGTTGAGGCAGTTGGTCACCGCGACCGGAGTAGCGCCGGTGACGGCGACGTTGCGATAGGCCTCGGCCAGCGCAAGCTGGGCACCGGCGTAGGGATCCAGCTTGGTGTAGCGCCCGGACGCGTCCGTCGACAACGCGATACCCCGACCCGTGGACTCGTCGATGCGCAGCATGCCGCCGTCGGCGTTCTCGGCCAGCACCGTGTTGCCGCGCACGTACCGGTCGTACTGCTCGGTGATGAACGCGCGGCTGCACAGGTGCGGACTGCCCAGCAACGCAAGCAAAGTCGCCCGCAGCGCGGCACCGCCGACCGGCCGCGGCAGCCGGGCCGACGTGTCGGCATTCAACGCGTCCTGTGATTCGGGGCGCGCGACCGGACGCTGATACACCGGACCTTCGTGGGCCACGGTGCGCGGCGGCACGTCGACGACCGTCTCACCGTGCCAGGTGATCCGCAACCGGTCACCGTCGGTGACCTCGCCGATCACGGTGGCCAGCACCTCCCATTTGCGGCAGACCGCCAGGAAGGCCTCCACATTCTCCGGCGCGACCACCGCGCACATCCGCTCCTGCGACTCGCTGCACAGCACCTCGGCGGGCGTCATCTCCTTCGCCCGCAGCGGAACGGTGTCGAGTTCGATCGCCATGCCGCCGTCGCCGGCCGACGCCAACTCCGATGTGGCACACGACAACCCGGCTCCGCCCAGATCCTGGATGCCGATCACCAATCCGCCCGCGTAGAGCTCCAGGCAGCACTCGATGAGCACCTTCTCCATGAACGGGTCGCCAACCTGAACCGAGGGCAGCTTCTTGCGCGAATTCTCGGCGTCGAACGTGTCGGATGCGAGTACCGACACCCCGCCGATACCGTCCAGACCGGTGCGCGCACCGAACAGGATGATCTTGTTTCCGGCGCCGGAGGCAAACGCCAAATGCAGGTCCTCCTTGCGTAATACACCCACGCACATCGCGTTGACCAACGGGTTTCCGGCGTAGCACGCGTCGAAGACGGTCTCGCCGCCGATGTTGGGCAAGCCCAGGGAGTTGCCGTAGCCGCCGATACCGCGGACCACGCCGTCGACCACCCGGCGCGTGTCGGGCGCGTCGGCGGCGCCGAACCGAAGCTGGTCCATCACCGCGATGGGTCGCGCACCCATGGCCATGATGTCGCGGACGATGCCGCCGACGCCGGTGGCCGCCCCCTGGTAGGGCTCGACGTAGGACGGGTGGTTGTGCGATTCCACCTTGAACGTGACCGCCCAGCCGTCGCCGATGTCGACAACACCGGCGTTCTCGCCGATGCCGGCCAGCATCCCGGCGCGCATCTCGTCGGTGGTGGTCTCGCCGAAGTAGCGCAAATGAACTTTGGAGGACTTGTACGAGCAGTGCTCGCTCCACATCACCGAGTACATCGCCAGCTCGGCACCGGTGGGCCGGCGGCCCAGGATCTGCCGAATTCGCTGGTACTCGTCGTCTTTGAGGCCCAGTTCGTGAAACGGCTGGGGCTGATCGGGGGTGGTGGCGGCATGGTCGACGGTGTCGATCACGTGGGTGCGCGCGCTCGTCACGCCGTCAGTCTATGAGTTGTGTGGGCGGTCGGGCGTTGCACACCACGTGTTTGCGTCACGGGTGCTTGCGAATCTCGCGCACGGGGTGACAGAGCGCTTCCTCGACACGCGTGCGTTCGGCATCGTCAAGCCAGACCCGGTTGGCACGGCGCGGACCTAGTGGCGCGCGAGGGATCCGTGACTGAGAAGTTACGGCTGCGGCTGACCCGGGAGGCTTGGGAACGGCATCGCGCCGTCGAGGTTCGGGTGGACGGCTTCGACCGCTGCCGACCATTCTTCGGGCTCGGCTACTGACCCGCCACGCAGAACACGTTGCCCTCGGGATCGGCCAGCACCACCCAGCGGAAGTTCTCGCCGATCTGGTGCCGTTCGACCTCGGAGGCGCCGGCGGCCGTCAGCCGCGACACTTCGCCATCCACATCCGCCGCGCTGAAATCGAGGTGTACGCGGTTCTTTCCGGGCGTGGCGTCGGGCACCTTCTGGAATCCGAGCTTGGGTCCTTCCGGCACGGCCACCGCAATGAATTCGCCGGGCAGCAACTCCTGCGTCGTGCCGCCGAACTGCTCGGCCCACCATCCGGACAACTTCGCGGGATCACCGCAGTCGAACGTGACCATCTCCACCTTGAGCGCCATACCCGCCAACTCTAGGCCCGGATCAACGCCAGTGCCCATGTGCCAGAAAAGCTATGAGTTAGGCAAGAGAAGTTATGAGTTCAAATTGTCAGCGATAACATTTGCAGTTGCAGATTGCGTCGTCGGTGACCGAGATAACCGGGCGATCTGATGGAGGTGCGAGATGCAATTTGTAATCGCGACACCACAGCTGGTAGCGACAGCGGCAACAGATCTCGCGAGTATCGGCTCGACGATCAGCGCCGCCAATGCGACGGCGGCTTCCCAGACATCCGGGATGGTGGCGGCGGCCGCTGATGAGGTCTCGGTGGCGCTCGCGCAGATGTTTGGAGCGCACAGCCAGGCATATCGGGCGTTCAGCGCGCAGGTGGAGGCGTGTCATGAGCGCGTTCGTCCAGGCACTGAAGGCTGGCGCCGAGGCCTATGCCGCAGCTGAAGCCGCCAATGCGTCGCCCCTGCAGGCCATGGAGCAAACGGCGCTCAACGCGGTGAATGCACCCGCCCAGTCGCTGCTGGGGCGCCCGATCATCGGTGACGGGACGAATGGCGGCGTCGGGGAAAACGGCGGGCCTGGCGGGATTTTGTTCGGCAACGGTGGTAATGGCGGGCCGGGCGGGCCTGGCATGTGCCCCCGGCACTGGGGGCAACGCCGGGCTGCTCGGCAATGGTGGACAGGGCGGGAAGGGCGGGATCAGCCAAACCGGCGGTACCGGCGGTAAGGGCGGAATCTTGTTCGGCAATGGCGGCAGGGGCGGGGACGGCCAACACCGGCGGACACGGCGGTAACGGCGGTAACGCCGTGCTGTTCGGCCAAGGCGGGGCAGGTGGGACCGGCGGGCCCGGCGGCTTGTTCGGCCAACCCGGCGGCAACGGCGGCCGCGGCGGGCTCCTGTTGGGCATCGGCGGCACCGGAGGAGCAGGCGCGGACAACAACGCATAATGGGCGGCAACCGGCGGCAACGGCGGCAGCGCCGGGCTCTTCGGTTACGGCGGCACCGGCGGCACCGGCGGCGCCGCTCTGGCCGCCGGAACTGTTGGGGGCCACGGCGGCGTCGGCGGTCTCGGGGGGGTGATCGGCGGCGGCGGCGCCGGCGGAGTAGGCGGCGCGAGCATCGCCGCGGGCTCCGACGGCGGCGACGGCGGCGGCGGCGGGACCAGCAGGCTGTTCGGCAACGGCGGCACCGGCGGTAAGGGCGGCAGCGGGGAGGGGGCCGGCGACGGGCGGCGACGGCGGGCCCGGCGGTTTATTGGTCGGCAGCGGCGGAAACGGTGGCGCGGGCGGCGACGGCAATGGCGTCTTCGGTTCCGGCGGCAAGGGCGGCGCCTCCGGGCTGCTCGGCTTCAACGGGTCAAACGGGCCGAACGTTTAGCCGAACCATACCCGGCAACCGGGCACACGTTATTTGGGCGACAAAAACGCTTGCAGCGCAGCCGAATATGCGGCCACGTCGTGGGCACCCATCACCTCACGCGCGGAATGCATGGCCAGCTGCGCGGCGCCGACGTCGACGGTGGGAATGCCGGTCCGAGCCGCGGCCAGCGGCCCGATCGTCGACCCGCACGGCAGGTCGGCGCGGTGCTCGTAACGCTGCAGTCCAACCCCGGCCTGCCGGCACGCCAGCGCGAAGGCCGCCGCCGTGCGGGAATCGGTGGCGTAACGCAGATTTGGGTGCACCTTGAGCACCGGCCCGGCGTTGACCTCGATCAGGTGCGCGGGTTCATGCCGCTCCGGGTAGTTGGGGTGGGTGGCGTGCGCCATGTCCGCTGAGGCCAGCAGCGAAGCCGGCAGCCGTCGCAGGTAGTCTTCCCGGCTGCCGCCGGCCGCGAGCACGATGCGTTCCAACACGGTGGTCAGCAGGTTGGACTGCGCGCCGTGGTCCGAGGTCGAGCCGACCTCTTCGTGGTCGAAGAGCGCCAGCACGGGCAGGACGCCGCGCGGCGTCGAGGCCGGTGCTGAGGCCGGTGCTGAGGCCGGTTCTAAGGCCAGCAACGCCTGCATCCCCGCGTAACAACTGGCCTGGTTATCCAGGCGGGGAGCGCTCAGCAGACTCGCATCGGCGCCGATCACCCGCGACGGCGTCAAATCGTGCGTCATCAGGTCAGCGGCGAGCACGTCGGCGATCGCCACCCCGGCACGCTCGGCGACGTACGCCAGGAACGAACCCGCTCCTTCGCCGACGCCCCACACCGCGTTGAGGTGTCGCTGGGGATCCAGGGTCAGCGACTTGCGATCGTCGGCCAGATGGATGGCCAGTTGCGGGACCCGCAGGATCGGATCGTCTATCCGCACCAGCTGATTGGTCACCCCGACGCTGTCGCGCACCGACAACCGCCCGCTAATGCCCAGGTCGCGGTCCAGCCAGGAGTTCAGCCACACTCCCCCGTAGGGCTGCAGCGCCACCACCCGCCAGCCGGCGATCAGCCGGTCGGGGTGTTGTTTGACCCGCAGGTTAGGGCTGTCGGTGTGCGCACCGACAATCCGGAATGCGCCATGGTCCGCCGCGGCGTTCCAGGCCACCAGTGAGCCGGCACGGACGGTGAAGTATCGCCCCGGTTGGTCCGGCCACCGGTCCGCTTCGCTCAATTCGGTGTACCCGGCGTCGAGCAGTCGCTGCGCGACCGTGACGCAGACATGAAACGGCGACGGCGACGCGTCGATGAATTCGCAGAGGCCTGCGGCGCTGGCCGACATGTTCACATCATGGCTGTCGGCGACCGCGTGGTTCACCCTGGGTTGGATTGCGCGGCTCCTTGTCCACGCCGCTAAGGTCAACAGAGTGCCGCCGGTTCAGCCGCAACCTATTCTCGCGCCGTTGACCCCTGCCGCGATTTTTCTCGTCCTCACCATCGACGAAGGCGGCGAAGCGGCCGTCCACGACGCGTTGACCGACGTATCCGGGCTGGTGCGCGCGATCGGTTTCCGGGATCCGACAAAGCACCTGTCGGCGATCGTCTCGATTGGTTCCGACGCCTGGGACCGGTTGTTTTCGGGTCCGCGGCCCGCAGAGCTGCATCCGTTTCCCGAGCTGACCGGACCACGGCACACGGCCCCGGCCACCCCCGGCGACATCTTGGTACACATCCGCGCGGAATCCATGGACGTATGCTTCGAGCTGGCCGCCCGCATTCTCAAGGCGATGGCCGGTGCGGTAACCGTTGTCGACGAGGTGCATGGCTTCCGGTACTTCGACAACCGCGATCTGCTCGGGTTCGTCGACGGCACCGAGAACCCCGACGGCCCAATCGCGGCCAGCGCCACAGTGGTTGGTGACGAGGATCCCGACTTTGCCGGCTCCTGCTATGTCCACGTGCAGAAGTATGTGCACGACATGTCGTCCTGGGATTCGCTGTCGGTCGCCGAGCAGGAACGAGTGATCGGCCGGACCAAATTGGAAGACATCGAGATGGACGACGACGTGAAACCCGCCAATTCACACATAGCGCTCAACGTGATTGAAGACGACGCCGGCACCGAGCTGAAGATCGTGCGGGCCAACATGCCGTTCGGCGAGCTCGGCTCCGGCGAGTTCGGCACGTATTACATCGGTTACTCGCGCACGCCAGAAGTAACCGAGCGGATGCTGCGCAACATGTTCTTGGGTGATCCGCCGGGAAACACCGACCGCATCCTGGATTTCTCCACGGCGCTGACCGGCGGACTGTTCTTCTCCCCTACCGTCGACTTTCTCGATGATCCACCGTCGTTGCCCCAATCTCCTGCGACCACAACGGCAGTCACCCCCAATTCTCAAGACGGCTCACTCTCGATAGGCAGCCTGAAAGGAACCTCCCGATGAACAACCTCTACCGTGATCTGGCACCCGTCACCGAATCAGCCTGGGCGGAAATCGAACTGGAGGCGTCGCGGACCTTCAAGCGCCATATCGCCGGGCGCCGGGTGGTCGACGTCAGCGATCCCGGTGGACCGGTCACCGCGGCGGTCAGCACCGGCCGGCTCATCGACGTGAAGGCGCCCACCGACGGCGTGGTGGCTCACCTGCGTGCAAGCAAACCTCTTGTCCGGCTGCGTGTTCCGTTCACTCTATCGCGCGGCGAGATCGATGACGTCGAACGTGGTTCCAACGACTCCGACTGGGAACCGGTCAAGAAGGCAGCCAAGAAGCTGGCGTTCGTCGAGGACCGCACCATTTTCGAGGGCTACGAGGCAGCCACCATCGAGGGCATCCGCAGCTGCAGCTCGAACCCGCCCCTGACGTTGCCCGGCGATCCCCGTGAGATCCCCGACGTCATTACCCAGGCGCTGTCCGAACTTCGGCTGGCCGGCGTCGACGGCCCCTACTCGGTGCTGCTGTCCGCTGACGTCTACACGAAGGTCAGCGAAACCACCGAACACGGTTATCCCATTCTCGAACATCTGAACCGGTTGGTCGACGGAGACATCATCTGGGCGCCCGCCATCGACGGCGCTTTCGTGCTGACCACCCGTGGCGGGGACTTCGATCTGCAGTTGGGCACCGATGTATCGATCGGTTACCTCAGCCATGACGCCGACACCGTTCAGCTCTACCTACAGGAGACGCTGACGTTCCTGTGCTACACGTCCGAGGCGTCGGTCGCGCTCAGCCCGTAGCCGCAATACCCCAGGAATAAACGCCTGCGGGTCCGTGCTTCTGGGAAAGGAGCTACGTCAACGGCGCGGTCTCAAAGATCCAAAACGAGGTCGCTCTGCGGAGCGGCTGAACAGATGAGCACCTCGCTCTCGGCGGGCGGTTCCAGTGGTTGCTGGACGTACGTGATGGTTCCGGCCACTACACCGGTGACACACACGTGGCACACACCGCTACGGCAGGCGAAACGGGTTGGCACGTCGCATGCTTCGGCCAGATCGAGAATGCTGAAGTAATCCTGCGACCAATCGACGGTAAGCCCGCTGCGCGCGAAGGTGATCGAAGGTCCGGTGCCCGGCGTGCCGGCGGGCGGGTGTGGCCGGTTGTGCTGTCCCGTGTCGACGATGCCGGGGTTGATCGATGGCAGCGCTCCGAATAACTCGCTGTGTATGCGGGCGGGATCGAAGCCGGCCGCATTAAGGAAGTTACGCATATCGGTCATGAATTGCGTTGGGCCGCAGAGATACGCGTCCGCATCAGTGGGCAGTCCCAGCGCGTCGATCGACCGTCGGTCCATGCGTCCCTGCGTCTCGGTGTAGAACACCCGTTGGTGAGCGCGCGGCAACGAGTCGATGAGCGTCGTGACTTCCTCCGCGAAAGCCTGGGTGTCACGATTTCGCGTGGTGTGCAGCCATTGGATTTCGCGGTCGCTGCCGGCAGCTGCCAGCGCGTGCAGCATGGCCAGGACTGGAGTGATACCGATGCCCGCCGAGATCAACACAACCGCAGAATTGTCGTCGATGAGGTAGAAGTCGCCACGCGGCGCGGCCGCTTCGATGACCGCTCCCGGTTCGATGTGCGCATGCAGCCATCGGCTCACCAGGCCGTGTTCCTCCCGTTTGACGCTGATGCGATAGGCACCTGCGCCGGGGTCGTCGGACAGCGAGTAGCTGCGTAACGGCGCCGGGTCACCGGCCCCGGGAATTCGCAGAGGCAGGTACTGACCCGGATGGGGCGGCGGCAGCGAGCCGTGGTCGTCGGCCTCGAGGCGGATCGACAGCACGTTCGCACTTTCCCGGCATACCGCGCTGACCCGCAGTGCCCGAAATCCCTTCCATCCCGGTTCGACTCCGATCGGCGGCGCCGTGGGAGCGGTGGCGCCATCGTGCGCTGCCAGCAAGTCGTTGAACGACTGCTGCCATCCCGGGCTCAGCGCGGGTACGTCGACGATCTTGCGGAGTTGTTCGATGTTGCGGTCGGGTAGGTAGAGTAGCGCGTCGACGTCGGTGACGCTCAGTTCGTGACGGCCACGCCGTGTCCGCACGATGTCATCACCGGCCTGCACCTTGCCCTCGGAGATGACGCGGAAGTAGAAGCCCGGACGGTGCTGAGCGACAAGAAGATTGGGCATTTCGGGTTCGTCGAGGCGAAGTCCGACCCGATAGCACGTGACGCGCGGCTGGGTGACCTCGAATTCCGCGTCGCCGATCCGGTAGCGATCGCCGATGCAGACTTCCTCGTCGCTGAGCCCCGTGACGGTGAAGTTCTCCCCGAAGTGACCGGGCATCAAGTCGTCTCGTTTCAGGAATGCCTTCCAGAAGTCGTAGGACTCGGTTTGGTACACCATGACCGCGCGCTGTTCACCGCCGTGGCCGGCGAGGTCGCCCTGCCCGTCGCCGTCGAGGTTGAGGCGCCGCGCCATGACCGGCCCGTCGACCGGGGTCTTCCATATCCCCGTGTACACCGTCTTGCCCCGCCACTGCACATTCTTGGGCATGCCGACATTGACCGAAACAAGACTGCCCACAGCGCCTCCTTTTCATCAGACCAGCGATTCGCCACCGTCAATCTTCAACGTCATGCCGGTCAGAAAAGTATTGGTCATCGCAAACAGCACACCGTTGGCCACATCATCGACGGTTCCGATTCGCCGCGCCGGGTTGCCGTCGGCGATGTGCTTGAAGTAGTCGCGCTTTCCGTCTTCGCCGAGCGCGTCCCAGGCACCGGTATCGATAACCCCGGGCGATACCGCATTGACCCTGATCGGGGCGAGTTCGACGGCCAGCCAGCGGGTGAGGAAGTCGACGGCACCATTCGTGATTCCCACCCCGAGATAGCCGACGTTGAGCTTGAATGCATGAACTCCCGAGAACAACACCAACGAGCCCCCTCGGTTAATTTGAGGCGCAAAGTATTTGGCCAGCATCGTGGGGCCGATGACCTTGGTGTCAAACGACATTCGCAGGTTCTCGCGCTCGAGATCGGCGAGCTTTCCACGGGCGCGAGCCGACGCAGTCGACACCACGTGATCGACGGAGCCCACCCGGTTCGCGAGGGCGGCGATCGACTCGTCGTCGGTGATATCGACGACTTCAGCGGTGATCTCGGTGTCGCTGTAGGCGCTGGCCAGTTTGGCCTGGTCACGTCCGGCCGCGACAACCCGCGCGCCCTCCGATTGCGAGAGCAGGGCGACCGCGCGCGCGATGCCGGCGCCGCGCCCCACCACGACGACCGTTTTGCCCCGCAGAGTATTACTCACCGGCGTTTGTTCCTCTGGTTTCGCGCACGACGCGGTCCATACGATTGGGATGACTGACCCAGAATATTCCAGCCCGGACCGCGGGTCAACACAGTCGGGTGGCAGATCTGTCGCGGACACTATTGCGGGCAGATGGTTTTGGTGCATACTGGGTTGTATAACCCAGAAATGTCCGTCGGAGAACTTTGCAGTACGACGGCTCGGCCTCGCTCAGGAGGATCCTCATGCCGGCTGTTCATCATCGCTATACCACCGTCGACGGCCACCGGCTGTTCTTCCGCGAAGCGGGCGACCCCAACGCGCCCGCACTGGTACTGCTACACGGATTTCCGACGAGCTCGTACATGTTCCGAAATCTGATTCCCGCGCTCGCTGACCGCTACCACGTGATCGCACCGGATCACCTGGGCTTTGGCCTCTCTGATGCGCCGCCCGCCGAGGAATTCGACTACACCTTCGATGCGCTGACCGACCTGACCGCCGGCCTGCTGCACGCGCTCGGCGTCGACAGGTACGCGATGTACGTGCAGGACTACGGCGCCCCCATCGGATGGCGGTTGGCACTGCGCGACCCGGCCGCGGTTACGGCGATCATCAGCCAAAGCGGCAATGGCTATGACGCCGGCTTTGTCGACAGCTTCTGGAAGGTAGTACGGGCCTACCAAAACGAGCAGACCCCCGACACCGAGGCCCCCGTGCGACAGTTCCTCACCCTGGACGCCACCCGGTGGCAATACCTCACCGGCGTGGCCGACGAGACATTAGTAGACCCCGAATCCTGGTATCACGACTACGCGCTGATCTCTCGACCGGGCAATGACACGATCCAGTTGAAGCTGTTCCGCGACTACGCGACGAACGCGCCAATGTACCCACGTCTGCACGAATACTTTCGCGCCACCCGGGTGCCGCTGCTGGCCGTGTGGGGTCGCGGTGACGAAATATTCGCCCCGGCCGGCGCGGAAGCGTTCGCCAACGACTTGCCCGATGCCCAAATCCATCTGCTCGATGGTGGGCATTTCCTGCTGGAGTCGGCGCTGGAAGATGTGGCTGAGCTGATTCGCAGCTTTCTCGCCGAGTATCGCGTGGCCGCCTGACCACCGCCCGCGGGCGGCACCACCACTCCGTTCGCAAAGTGGGCTGAAGATCCCATAAACGGGAGCCTCCGCGGGTTAGCCTGACGCGATGGCCCATCCCGACGTCCTCACCGAAAAGCGGTTGACCCCCAAGGGGCGCGCCACCCGCGAGCGGATCGTGGAGGCGGCCGCCCAGTTGATCGTCACCGAGGGCCTCGGGGCGTTCAACATGGACAGGGTGCGCAAAGCCGCCGCGGTCAGCGGCTCACAACTTGCGCACTATTTCGCGGACAAGAGCGCGCTGGTGCGCGCGGTGGTCGCGCGCCAAATCGGGGTGGTGCTGGACTTTCACCGCCAACCCCAGCTGGGGGCGCTTGATTCGTTTGACGACTTCGAGCGGTGGCTCGATGTCAACCTGCGCTACCTCAGGCGCATCGGATACTCCGGCACACCCACCTACCATGCGTTGACCGCGCAGTTGGCGAAGTCCGACGCCGTCACGCGCGCCGCATTGGGGGCGGGCTACTGGCAATGGGTCGAGTTGCTCGAAGAAGCGATCCAGCGGATGAAACAACGCGGGATTCTGGTCGCGAACGCGGACTCGCGCCGGCTGGCGTTGGTGATCATCAGCGCGCACCAAGGCGGTGGCACGCTGGCCTATGTCTATCGAGCCGAATGGCCGCACGCCGACGCGACTCGATTCGCCGTCAACTATCTGCGCATGTTCGCCACCGATCCCGCCGAGCGGGTGGCGCGCCCACCCCGGCGTCCGCGCGGCCGGCGCGCGGCAACGAGAGCTTCCTGAGAGCGACGCCGTGTCTGCAGACAGCACATCGCGGTTCACCCGCAAGGGACTGGCGACTCGGGCACGCATCGTGGGCGTCGCGGCCCGGCTGATGTTCGAGCGTGGCGTCGCCAACACCAGCATCGACGAGGTGCGTAACACCGCTGGGGTGGGCGGCTCGCAGATCTCGCATTACTTCCGGGACAAACGCGAGTTGATCCGCCAGGTCATCGCGACACGGCGCGACGATGTGGTGCAGTTTCACACTCAGCCGCGGCTCGGTGCCCTCGACAGTCTCGAAGCCCTGCAAGCATGGGCCGCCGCGTGCATAGCCGACATCGACACCGTCTACCGTCGGGGCGGATGCGTATACGGGTCGCTGGCCGGCGAGCTGATCGACGGCGACGACGAAGTGCACGACGATATCGCCGCCGGGTACGACGAGTGGCTTGACCTGTTTCGCAACGGACTCGCCACAATGCGACGCCGCGGGGAGCTGCGCCCCGACGCCGACGCGCGTCACTTGGCGGTGTCCCTGCTCACCGCCCACCAGGGAGGCGCGATGATCACGCACGCCACCGGTGACCCGGAACCCCTGCGCGCGGCCGTCACTGGCGCCGTCGACTACGTGCGTTCCTTCGCGGCTCAACCCGAGGTCGCCAAGAGCCGCACTCGGCACGGACCGAAACCCTGATCCTTCCGCGCAACCAAATCCCCCTGCGCCCTGGACAAATTTGGGTTCTTTAGCCCATAATATTGGGTTAGTTGGCCCAATAATCGCTGGTCCGGTCGGGCACATCGACATCGGAAGGCCCACTAACCATTTGGAACGAGGCAGCACCTATGGAAACCACTAGCGATAGCCCGCCCGGAACACTGCGCAGCGCCCCGGCCGTGGTACGGGAACGGCCCGGCGGGGAAACCATGCGTGCCATCGTCCTGGAAAAGTTCGGTGGACTCGACAGCCTGGTATACACCGAGATCGCAAAGCCGTTGCCCAGGGTCGGCGAGGTTGTGATCAAAGTGCAAGGGTTCGGCATCAACCACGCCGAGATGCACATGCGGCGAGGGGAATGGGCAGAGGCGGCGGAAGTCAGCGGCATCGAATGCGTCGGCATCGTCGACTCATGCCCGGGCAGCGAGTTTCCGGTTGGCGCCAAGGTGGCGGCGCTGATGGGCGGCCTGGGGCGAACAATCAACGGCAGCTACGCCGAATACACTCGCGTGCGCGCGGCCAACGTCGCCCTCGTCGAATCCGACCTGCCCTGGTCACAATTGGCAGCATTGCCCGAAACCTACGCGGTCGCGTGGACATGCCTGTTCCGCAACCTCAACCTTTCAGCGGGACAGACACTGGTACTGCGCGGCGCGACATCGTCATTCGGGCAGGCCGCACTCAAGATGGCGGTCGCCGGCGGTGCGCGTGTCATTGCCACCGCGCGCAGTCCAAAGCGCATCTCCATGCTCGAACAGCTGGGTGCTTCGCGTGTCGAGTTGGAGCGGCACGACCTGGCCACACATCTACCCGAATCGAAGGCCGAAGCCAAGCAGATTGACGCCGTCCTCGATCTGGTGGGCAACAGCACCATCCTCGACTCCCTGGACATGTTGCGCCGCGGTGGTACAGCCTGCCTGGCGGGATGGCTGGGCGGACTGGACCCGATCGGTGATTTCAACCCGCTACTGCGCATGGCCAGTGGGGTCAACCTGAACTTCTTCGGCAGCTTTGTGTTTGGCACACCGGGTTTTCCGCTTTCCGACGTGCCGCTACAAGACATCGCACGGCAGGTGGCCGACGGCAAACTCGAGGCAAAGCCGTCGCACGTCTTCTCCTTCGACCAGATTCACGAAGCACATCGAGTGATGGAATCGGGAGAAGCCGGCGGGAAGATTGTCGTTGTCCTGAACTGAATCAACAAATTTCGGCTGAGAAAGGATATGGCGATGGGTTTGGCATGGCAGCAGGGCCCGCTGGCGACCGGGTCGGTGGGGCACTTCCTCACAGAACAGCCGCTGCCTCCGCGACTGCTGTACACCGAGCGGTTGCGGCGCCGCATGCGGGTCCGGTTCGCTGATCGGTGGATCGCCGACAGCGAAGATGTCCTCCTTTTGCACGAGCCGGGCCGCTATCCGGTGGCCTATTTCCCTCGCGTCGACATCGAACCGGGAATTCTGATCGCCGAGGACCGGGTCACTGAGCACCGCGACCTTGGCGAGACGCGGTGGTTCACCGTCAAGAGTCCGGAACGTGAAGCCAACCACAGCGCCTGGCAACACACGGGACTGCCGCGTCATGCGAGCGTCCTGGACGGGCGCGTGGCATTCGCCTGGCGTTCGATGGACGCCTTCTACGAGGAGGACGAGCGTATCGTCGGACACGCCGCGGACGCCTATCACCGCATCGATATCCGTTCCACGTCAAGGCATCTCGTCGTCCGGGACGGCGAGCGGGTGATCGCCGACACCAGGCACCCCCTGGCGCTGTACGAGTCCGGTTTCGCGCCGCGCTGGTACATCGCACGCGACGACATCGACGAGTCTGCGCTCAAACCCGTTGAGGGGCAAACCTTCTGCCCGTACAAGGGAGTGGCCTCCTACTATGACATCGGCGACAACGGCAGCCACAAACGCGCGGCGTGGTCCTATGTCAACGCATGGAGCGAGGTGGGGCGGGTGAGTAACATGGTGTCCTTCGAACCTGACAAGATCGACGTCTACCTCGACGGCAAGCAGCTACAGCTCGAGCCGGGCCAGACCGTCATCCCGCACGGCGTCGACCGTGGACTCGACATCGATGAGGTGCGGGGCGCACCGCCTTCCGGGAGCGCCCGATGAAAGCGCTGTTCGAAGTGGTCATTCTGCCGGTCTCCGATCCTGACCGGTCGCTGCGGTTCTACCGCGACCAAGTCGGCTTCGACCTCGACGTCGACTACGTTTGTGGGGCGCACCCGCACCCTGAATTTCGGGTCATTCAGCTGACGCCGCAGGGATCGGCTATCTCGATCCAGTTCGGTGTCGGCTTGACCGATGCGCCTCCGGGTTCGGTACAGGGTTTGTATCTGGTGGTTCCCGACATCGAAGAGTCCCGGGTGGAACTGATCGACCGCGGGGTGGGCGTCAGCCAGGTCCGCCACAAGGACACCGACGGCGGCTGGCGCGGGGGCCTGCTGCCGGGTATCGACCCGGATCGGGCCGACTACGCGAGCTTCGCTGATTTTCGCGATCCCGACGGTAACGCCTGGGTGCTGCAGGAACGCAACCACCAGCCGGCCTGAATGGGAGTAGTGATGGCTGCGCGCAAAGCCAGTCCGGACCGGGTGAGAATGTTCTCCGACGCTGTCTTTGCCGTGATCATCACGATCCTGGTGCTCAAACTCAATCCACCGCACCCCGATACATTCAGCGCCCTGCTACCGCTGTGGCCCACCGGTCTGAGTTATGTGGTCAGTTACGTGTTCATCGCGATCGTCTGGGTCAACCATCATCACCTGCTCAACTACGCGGAGGAGGCCACGCCTCGGCTGGTGTGGTCAAATTTCGCGCACCTCTTCTCGGTGTCGCTGATCCCGTTCACCACCGAGTGGATCGCCGACAGCAGGCTGGCGGCCGCGCCCGTGACGTTGTATGCGTCGGTGTTCGTCCTGGTGAACATCACCTATCTCGCACTATGTTGGGAAGCCGTGGATCGGCCTTCGCGCGAGGGCATTTCGCAACGGGTGCGCGGAATGTTGCGGATGAGATCGTTCATCACGATCGGCGGATTCGTGGCGGCGGCGCTCGTCGCACTCAAGTGGCCGGCGGTAGGGATGGCCCTGATTTGTCTGTGCCTGGTCGGGTACTTACGGCCGGACCTCCCGGAGGCGAGGGACCGTGTCGCCTAAACCGTCCGTACTGGTATTCGACGTCAACGAAACGTTGATCGATATCGAGTCGATAGCACCGCTTTTCGCGGAGTTGTTCGGCGATGAGCGGGTGCTGCGGGAATGGTTCGGTCAGCTCATCATGTACTCGATGACCGCCACATCGGCCGGATATTATGTGGACTTCTTCGCGCTGGGCCAGGGCGTGTTGCACATGTTGGGCACCATCCACCGGGTGAAGATCACCGACGACGACGTGCTTCGCCTGCGGGAGCGGATGCGCACGATGCCGGCGCACCCCGATGTCGCCGAGGGGCTCACGGCGTTGCGTGATAACGGCTTTCGCTTGGTTGCGCTGACGAATTCGCCGCATCATCCCGGGGCGCGGACGCCGCTGGACAACGCCGGGCTGGGCGGCTTTTTCGAGCACCAGCTGAGCGTGGATCCGTGCCGCGCCTTCAAGCCCGCTCCGGTGGTCTACCAGCACGTTTGTCAGGTCCTTGGGGTGACACCCGCCGATTGCATGATGGTGGCAGCGCACGTGTGGGATACCGTCGGCGCGCAGGGTGTCGGCTTCAGCTCCGCGCTGATCACCCGGTCGGGCAATGCGCCGCTGCCGGTTGACGGCCTCCCACAACCCACCCTGGTGGCAAAAGACCTGCGCCAGCTCGCCGAGCAACTAGGCGACTGGCGACGCTGAGCAGTGGCCGCAGCGATTACCCTGGTCGGGTGCGGAGCCCCCTTGCCGTCGCCTCTTCGTTCCTGCTGGTGCTTTGTGACTGCCCTTGCCGTGCGGCCGTGCGATCTTAGACATGCGCCGCGGCTCCCCGCCGCCACGTTGAAGGAGCCGCTGCGCGGCCTTTCTCAACGGGGGGAGCCCTGAACCGAAAGGAATTTCGATTATGACAGCCGATGAACAGGACTATGACGTCGTCGTGCTCGGTGCGGGGCCGGTTGGACAGAACGCCGCCGATCGCGCCCGGGCCGCGGGCCTGCGCGTGGTGATGGTCGAGCGTGAACTGGTCGGCGGCGAATGTTCGTATTGGGCCTGTGTGCCCAGTAAGGCGTTGCTGCGTCCGGTCATCGCCGTCTCCGATGCCCGCCGGGTGGACGGGGCACGCGAAGCGGTCAGCGGTCCCATCAGCGCTGCAGGAGTCTTCGGCCGCCGCGATCGCTACGTAAGCGACTGGGACGACACCGGCCAGGCCGACTGGGTGGGTGGCATCGGCGCGACTCTGATACGCGGTCACGGGCGGTTGGACGGTCCACGACGAGTTGTCGTCACCGCGCCAAGCGGCGAGGAGGTGGTGCTGACCGCCCGGCATGCGGTGGTCGTCTGCACCGGAAGCCGGCCCGCGCTCCCTGACTTGCCCGGCCTCGCCGAAGCCCGACCGTGGACCAACCGCGAAGCCACCGACAGCAGCGACGTCCCGAAGCGGCTCGCCGTCGTCGGGGCCGGCGGCGTGGGCGTCGAAATGGCAACGGCCTGGCAAGGATTGGGCTCAAAGGTGACCCTGCTGGCTCGAGGATCACGCCTGCTGCCCCGGATGGAGCCTTTCGTCGGTGAACTCATCGGCCGCGGACTCGCCGACGCGGGCGTCGATGTGCGCGTGGATGTGTCAGTGCGCGAACTCCGCCGGGCCTACCCGTATTGCCCCTTGGCCCTTGCTTTGTCCGACGGCACCGAGCTAGAGGTCGACGAAATACTCTTCGCCACCGGCCGAAAACCCCTCACCGACCATATCGGCCTGGAAACGGTGGGACTGACGCCGGGCAGTTGGCTCGACATCGACGACACCTGCCGAGTGCAGGGCATCGACGACGGCTGGCTCTATGCCGCCGGCGACGTCAATCACCGGGCGCTGCTGACCCATCAGGGCAAATACCAAGCTCGCATCGCCGGCGCGGCCATCGGGGCGCGGGCCGCAGGAACGGCGCTGGACACCTCGCCGTGGGGCGTGCATTCGACCACCGCCGACCATCACGCGGTGCCCCAGGCCTTCTTCACCGATCCCGAGGCCGCCGCGGTCGGACTGACCACCGAGCAGGCCGAGCAGGCCGGTCACCAGGTCCGCACCGTGGACGTCGAAATCGGTGACGTCGTCATGGGCGCCAAGCTTTACGCCGACGGATACACCGGTCGCGCCCGGATGGTGGTCGACGCGGAACGTGGCCACCTGCTGGGTGTGACGTTGGTCGGCCCGGGCGCCACCGAGTTGCTGCACTCGGCGACCATCGCGGTCGCCGGCCAGGTGCCGATCGATCGGCTGTGGCACGCGGTACCGTGCTTCCCGACGATCAGCGAGCTGTGGCTGAGACTGCTTGAAGCCTACCGGGATTCGCCAGCATGAGTACCTCCGACGGATTCCATCCCGACTTCGACGATTCGGATCGAGCCGTCGCACGCAATCGGGTGCGCCACATCAGAGCGTCGGAGATCAGTTCCGACACCGCGCAATCGGAGGGTATGCAACGCTTCTCGGCGCTCAGTGGCCGATCCGTCGGTGCGGAAAAGCTATGGATGGGCGAGACGCACGTCGCCCCCGAAACGATGTCTTCCAACCATCATCACGGCGAATCGGAGACTGCCATCTACGTGCGAAGCGGCAACCCGCATTTCGTGTTTCACGATGGTGTGCAAGAGGTGCGCATCGCCACCGAGCCCGGGGATTACATCTTCGTCCCACCGTACTTGCCGCACCGCGAAGAAAACCCCGACCCCCACACACCCGCGCAGGTGGTGATCGCGCGCAGCACGCAGGAGGCGATCGTGGTCAATCTGCCCGCGCTGTATCCGCTTTAACGGCGAGCAGACGCAAAAGCTCCCGACACGCCGAGCGTGCGGGAGCTTTTGCGTCTGCTCGCGCCCGTTAGCGCGCGCACGAGAACGCCACAACTGGCCATAAGTCAAACTTGTCTTTTAGAAACCAGTGATTCAAGCCGCAGAGTGTGGTGAGATTGCCGCGATGGTGATCGGGGCACCATCCGCGCTGTGTCAGCAATCTGTTGAGGTCACGCTACATGCCGTAGGTCGGCTCGACCCGCCTTGGTTCGGCCGGGCTCGAAGAATCCGGGATATTGCCACCCACTTGGGTGCATTTCGTTGACCGCGTCGAGGGTGATCCGACGTGGCGGTGGTTGTGGGTGGCCTGTGGGGAGGGTGCCAGGTGTCGTATGTGATCGCGTTACCGGAGCTGCTGGAAGCGGCGGCAGCGGATATGGCTCGAATCGGTTCATCGATCGGA
Organism: uncultured Actinomycetota bacterium; assembly: GCA_963840045.1. Taxonomy (GTDB): domain Bacteria; phylum Actinomycetota; class Actinomycetes; order Mycobacteriales; family Mycobacteriaceae; genus Mycobacterium. Next base: position 63,032 of record CAWIXL010000008.1, read on the forward strand.
GCGGCCCATGCTGCTGCGGCAGGCCCAACCACGGGGATCCTGGCAGCTGCCGCTGATGAGGTGTCAACGGCGATCGCGTCGCTGTTTTCGGCTCATGGCAAGTCGTTTCACGGGATCGGCACTCGGGCGGCGGAGTTTCATGCCCAGTTCGTGCAGGCCTTGAAAAGCGCGGGGGGCGCCTATGCTGCCGCCGATACGGCCAATGCCTCCCCGATGCAGGCCGTGGCGCACGGCGCACAGAGCCTGGTGTTCTCGCCCGTGAAGGACTTGACGGGGCGCCCGCTAGTCGGTGACGACGGCCTGCTTTTGCGCACCGGCGGGGCAAACGGGAGCAACAGCACCGCGGCCGCATCCGCCACGTCATCGACCACTGGGCAGAACCCCGTGGCGACCATTCCTGTTGGCCAAGAACCACGGGCGATGGTCGTCAGTCCCGACGGGCGCTATTTGTATGTTGCCAACTACGCAAGCAACCTCACCAGTGGCAGTGTCTCGGTGATCAACATCTCCACCAACACCACGGTCGCTGACATCCCTGTCGGCGTCCATCCTGACCAGATCGTGGTGGCCCCGGACGGAAGCCATGTCTACGTCTCTGGCAACACGAACTTGACGGACGGAATCAACGGAGTTAACGCAGTGGTCGGGATCAACACCGCAACGTACACCGCCAGCCAGCCAATCCAAGTCAGTACTCCTTACGGAACATCCGGGGCGGCGGCCATGGGCATAACCCCAGACGGGAGTCGTCTCTACGTCGCTGACGGACCCGACAGCACCGTCACGGTGATCAATACAACGACCAATACCACCGTGGGCAACCCGATCTCGGTTTCAGGTGCAAGCCACCTTGCGGTCACACCGGATGGCAAGAGCGTCTACGTGACTGGCTCGGACAGTGGGGGCACAGTGTCGGTCATCGATACGGCCACTAATACCGTCACCGCCACCGTTTCAGACCCGCTGTCCCCCGGGCTGCTCACACTCAGCCCCGACGGCAGCCGGCTATACGTGCAAAACGGCGACGGAGCCTCCATCACCGTCATCGACACCACGACAAACGCAGCCGTCGGTGATCCCATATCGTTCACAACCACTGGCAATAACGGGAACCTGGCCATCAGTCCGGACGGCCGCTACCTCTACGTACCAGAGTCGACATCACCCGGCTTCATCAAGGTCGTCGATACCCAGACCGACGCTGTCACCTCGATCCCCTTCGAGAATTACGCCGTTCCGTCTAACGTCGCGTTCAGCCCCGACGGCCACTACGCCTACGTCACCGCGACGGTCCAGCCCGGATCGCAGGTCAACTCTGCGTTGGTGGTGATCAACACGACCAATAACACGATCAGCGATCCGATCACGCTGGGTAACGGAACAGATACGAACTCCTACATGTGGTCGCCCCGAACGGATTGGCCTACGTCTCCAACCTGCAGCCCAACACCGTGTCGGTGATCGACCCAACGCTGGTTTCCTTCCACTCTGTGGGGGGCGGAACTGGGGGCGGCGGCACCGGTGGGGGCACGCCTGACCCATTGGCACCCTGGGCAGCCGCCATCCAAGCTGATCGGGCCGGGATACAGACCACGTTCCATAACGGCGTGACCAACGCCGTGAGTGATATCGGGCCGACATACCAGCAAGTGCTTGCCGCAGGCAGCGACGTAGCCAATATGACTTATGACCTGGGCACGCAGAGCGTCCAATTAGGTACCGATGCCTACAACCTGATTGCAGCTGCGCCGGGCTCATACTTCGAGCACCTTGACCCAGCTGTGGATGCCTACTTTGCCCTAAACGATTCGGCTGCAGGCATCGGTCAAATCCAAAGCGGGCACCTGGTAAGCGGAGGCCTTGACTTAGTAGACGGCGTGGCCTCGGGCGCTACGGCGTTCTTTGAGGCAACTCCGGGACTGGAAGAGTTTTCGCCCGTGTCCGCGTTCGTTGGTACGGGCGCAAACGTGGCGAACGACCTTGGGAAAGCGTTTGGTTGGTGGCATTAGGAAACCTCGACGAATCAGTCGCAAGCCATGTGCTAAAGCTGCCGCGCGGGTGACGGCACGCGGGCCGGGCTCCTCCCCGAGCAGACGCAAAAGCTCCCGACACGCCGAGCGTGCGGGAGCTTTTGCGTCTGCTCGCGCCCGTTAGTACACCGCGATTTCGATCAGGTTCCCGTCGATGTCGCGGCAGTAGTGCGACGTCATCGGCCCCAACGCGCCGAACTTGGTCACCGGCCCCGAGATGATCTCGACTCCGCAGCCGGCGAGGTGTGCCCGCACCTCGTCCGGGGTGAAACGGGTGATGAAACACAAGTCCTCAGAACCCGCCGCTTCGACGGCACCGGTGACCCAGTCGGGATCATCGGTCTGCGCGCCGACCGGTCGCAGGTTGATTTTCTGATTCCCGAAGGACAGCGCCGTCCTATTAGACGGTCCGAACGTTTCTCGGGTCATGCCAAGGACCCGCTCGTACCAGGTCGCGGTGGCATCGACGTCGCGGCAATTCAATACGACATGATCGAACCGTTCTACCGCGAATCCCATTTCGGCCCTCCTCAGCACACCGCCGCGTCCGACGCCTCGTCGAGTGCGTCGAGCACGGTCACCTCGACCGGCTTGGCCAGAATTCCGTTGAGCTTCGCCCGGTAAGTCACATAGTGGGTCGCGAGGCGGTGCTCGTCGAGCGCGGTGCGGTCGCGATAGCGCTCGAACAGCACGAAGTCGCCGTCGGCGCCCTCGTACAGGTCGTAGGTGCGGCATCCGGCTTCGGCCCGCGTTGGGGTGGTCATCCCTTGCAGGAGCGTGCGCAACGCGTCCCGGGATTGGGGCTGGGGCGTGAACCTGGCGATGACCGCGATCGACGGCGACATGGTGAACCTTCCTACTGCGAGTCCGCAGCGATACTTGACGAAGTGGTTATAAGACGTTTTAATACATCTTATGACGTACTGTCAACCGAGTCCCGCAGGAGACGACGTTCGGCTCGACCTCGATGTGGCTGATCTGCGGATATCCCGCGGCAGTGTGCCCGCGAGCACCCAGCTTGCCGAACTGCTGAAGGCACAGATCGTCCAACAGCGCCTCCCGCGCGGCGGGCGCTTACCCAGCGAGCGGGAGTTGATCGACCGCTCCGGTTTGAGCCGGGTGACCGTGCGCGCGGCCGTGGGCTTGCTCGAGCGCCAGGGCTGGCTGGTTCGCCGGCAAGGCCTGGGCACATTCGTCGCCGATCCGGTGAAACAGGAACTGGCCTCCGGGGTACGCACGATCACCGAGGTGCTGTTGAGCTCGGGTGTTACCCCGCAGGTGGACGTGCTATCCCAGCGCACCGGCTCGGCGCCACAACGCATCGCCGAAACGCTGGGACGGTCGGAAGTCCTGTGTGTTCGACGGCTTTTTCGCGTTGGCGACGAGCCGCTGGCCCTGGTCACCGCATACCTTCCCGCGGGGTTGGGCCAAGCCGTCGAGCCCTTGCTGTCAAGCGGCGCAACCACCGAAACCACGTACACGATGTGGGAGCAACGACTCGGCGTTCAAATCGCCCGGGCGACCCACGAAATCCATGCGGCCGCCGCGTCCGGCGACACAGCCGAGGCATTGGGTCTGGCGGTGGGCTCGCCCGTACTGGTCCTCGAGCGCACCAGCTACACCGATGACGACAAGCCATTGGAAGTGGTCGTTTTCCACTACCGCCCCGAGCGTTACACATTCTCCGTCACGCTGCCCCGGACTATGCCCGGGCCGGGTGCCGGAATTATCGAAAGGCGAGAAATAACATGAATGCACCGGCGTCGACTGGCACCCATGTTGGGCTCATATTGGCGTTGACGGTTAATGGCCTGGCGGTCAGCGATTACCGCGACATGGTTACCGTTTCTCAAACTGCGGAGGGATACGGATTTGATTCCGTGTGGTTATGCGACCACTTCCTCACCGTCAGCCCCGATGATTACGTGAAGGACGCCGGGATCACCGCCGGCGCCGCCGAGTCAGACCGAGACGCACCGCCGAGGTCGCTGCCGCTGCTGGAGGGCTGGACGGCGTTGACCGCCCTGGCCCGCGACACCACCCGGCTGCGTCTCGGCACAAGTGTGCTGTGCAATTCGTACCGCCATCCGTCGGTGCTGGCGAAGATGGCCGCCACTCTGGACGTGATTTCGGAGGGACGCCTGGATCTGGGACTGGGCGCCGGCTGGTTTCAGCGCGAGTACGAAGCCTATGGGATTCCGTTCCCGCCGGTGCGTGACCGGGTCTCGGCGTTGGGCGAGTCACTGCAGGTCATCAAGGCTGTGTGGACCGAGCCGAGCCCGACCTATTCCGGGGAGTACTACACGCTCAATGGCGCGATCTGCGATCCACCGCCAGTGCAGCGGCCACATCCGCCACTGTGGATCGGCGGGGAAGGCGACCGCGTTCAGCGCATCGCCGCCAAGTCCGCGCAGGGCCTCAATATGCGGTGGCGCTCACCGGAGCAGGTGACCCAGCGTAGGGACTTTCTGACCCAGGCGTGCGAGTCGGCTGGGCGCGACCCCGACACCCTGCGCAAGTCGGTGACGGTGCTGCTGGCGCCCACCCACTCCGCCGAAGAGGAAGCCCGAATCCGGGCAGAATTCGCGTCCATTCCCGAGTCGGGTCTCATCACCGGGTCACCGGACAGTTGCGTAGAGCGCATCCGCGAATACCAAGAGTGCGGCATCGATCATTTCCTGTTCACGATTCCACACGTAGTCGATTCCGAATATCTCGACGTTATCGGGGAGCGACATTATTCCGCTGATCAAATCCGGAGCCAATTCATGACACACGTCAAAGCCAGCACCGACATCGAGAGCTTCCTGGCGCCTACCGAATACCTCGACGCCGATCATCCGGTCGTTCGGCTGACGGCGGAAAACCTGGTGCGCGGCGCCTCGTCGGATATCGAACGGGTCGGGCGGATCTACTATCTACGTTCGCGACCTGCCGTACGACATCCTCGCGTCGTTCCGTTATCTCGCGCAGGGCCAGCACGCCGCCAGCGACGTCCTCCACCACGGGGTGGCCTTCTGCATGGGTAAGGCAAGTTCGTTCGTCGCCCTGTGCCGGGCCGCCGGCGTTCCCGCGCGCATCGCGTTCCAGACGCTGCAGTCACCGGACATGGAGTTTCTGTCCCCGGAGGTGCGCGCCCTGTGGGGAGGTAAGAACGGCAGGCCGTTGCCGTGGCACTCCCTGGGCGAGGCGTATCTGGACGGCCGCTGGGTGAAGCTGGACGCAACGATCGACGGGCCCACGGCTGCCCGCCTCGGCAAGCCCTACCGGCAGGAATTCGACGGCGTCACCGATATCCCGACCGTGGAGGGCCCCATCATGCGCGAGAACGGCAGCTACGCCGACTACCCTGCCGAAGTGGCGCAGTGGTACGAGCGCGTCGCGCGGTCGGTCCTAAAAGCGTTGCAAGATAACGAGGTTCACACCCTGGTAGCCGCCGATGACGAACTGTGGGCGGGTCCTCCGCTCGAATTGGTGGCACGCGCGTCGGTAAGCGAGACAATCAGCCGATGACTGCTGCCGTCACAACGGTGTTTCCTGCTCGCCGGGTGATCACGATGGAGCCGAGTTCTCCCGACGCCACCGCCGTCGCGGCAACCGGCGAGATGGTCGCCGCCGTCGGGTCATTCGCGGAACTGACTGATCGCGCTGACGCGGCCGTCGATGAGACGTACGCGGGACGCTGGTTTCCGGCGTCCGGATAAGCCCTAAAATACCCATATGTCGATCGCGACCGCACAGCCGCAATGGTTGCGCACCGGATACAAGTTTTTCCCTTACGCGGCACAAGAATCCGGCCAGTGGTGGGTGCTGCGGCTCAACTATGGTTTTCCCGAGCACGACATGTACACATTGTTTGTCGACGGCAGGCCTGCGGTCGACATCACCGGTAGCCCCGACCATTCCAGCGCACTGGTCCGCGGCATCGCCACACTACGGTGGGCTGACCCCGGGGCTACGGAACCGACGCTTGAGGCCGACACGGCCGCGACTGTGGTGCAAACCGTCGCACGCTACGTCGCCTACGGCAGTGAGCACGACGACCCGTGCTTCTTCTGTTGCGGGGATGGCGAGGACGGCATGGCCCCCATGTAGACGGTGGTCAAATGCCTGACAATGGCGGCCTGAAGGGGCCGCGATGTCACCTGAGTTTCAGCGTTACTCCGGCATCGTTGAAGACTTCCTGTATCGCATCGAACAACGTGCGCTGCCCGTGGCGCGCGCCGCTGAGGTAGTGCTCCGATAGAGCGCTGTGTTGCCATTCGAATTCGTACGCCCGATCCTCGGGAGTGCCGAATCCGCCCCGCAGGCAATCGGCCAGTGCGTCGAGATTGCGTCCGAAGTATCCGCCGGGCCCGTTGACGGAGGATCCGATCTCGCGATAGAAGTCCTTGGCTGATCTGATCTTTCGGCCGTCGATCCGGAAGATCACAGGTGGGTTTGGGTCTGGCTCTCGCTTCATCATTGCCTTCCCGCACCAGTGACCAGACAAAAAGTGTCATAGTGGTCGCCGGTGTAGAAGTATTGGATCGGATTGGTCAATGGTGCTCCGCCAGTGACGATTCGCCGCAGCGACCGGTCTCGGGCACCCGGGGTGATCACTGTGTACTCGTGGTAGTACCCCCTGCTCTGCTTAGGCAGATGACCCTCGCGGTTAACGAACACCACACCGTCGGTGCCTGGAAACGGGAATGGGCCGCCTGCGTGTATGAGCCGCACGGTGTCGACCACCTCGGGTGGCAAGGCGGACAGCGGGCACGTCGGCGCACTGGCTGTCGTCGGCCCCGGGGCGGATGAATGAGTCCGCGCCCACACCCATCCGCCGAGGAGGATGATTAGTGCGCTAAACGTGACAAGTGCGAACCTGCGTCGACCCACCTGCGCTCCTGGTTTAGCTGGGCTGTGCTGCGTCGAATTCGACCAGTCGAGCCTGCATCGCCGGATACGCTTCTGCCGCAGGCGGACTGGCCCCGTCGCGGACGGCAGCAGCAACCTGTACCGCGGCAGCGATGGCGGCGCGGTACGGCAGCGACCCGGTGCTGACGCGACGCACTCCGATCTCGGCTAGCTCCGCAAGGCTTCGCTGCGGGATCGCCAGCACGTTGACTGGCACCGGGATGTTCGCCGTGAGCTGGCGCAGATCGGCAGGCTCCGATGCGCCCGGAATGAAGATTCCGTCAGCACCGGCGTCGACGTAGGCGGCGGCTCGTTCCAACGTGGCCGAGACCGTGGCGTCCTGGTCGAGCCAGTAGGTGTCGCTTCTGGCGTTGACGAAGACCTGCGGCGCGCGCCCCTTGATCGCACGCACTTTGGCGGCAAGGGACTGCGGACTGACTAGTTTGCCGTCCGAGCTGTCCTCGATGTTGATTCCGGCCACGCCTAGCCGGGATACGTATTCGGCCACCACGTCGGGGTCATCGTCGTAACCGTCCTCGATGTCCGCGGACAGGTAGACGGGCAACTTTCGCAGCTTCTCCACCAGCTCGCGGGTCAATGCCCTGCTGGCTCGTCCGCCGTCGGGATGCCCCGCAGTCGCGGCCAATCCAAAGCTGGTAGTGCCGATCGCGGGATACCCCGCGTCGTAGAAGGCCAGCGCCGACGACACATCCCACGCATTCGGCAGCAGCAGTGGTTGGTCGCCGTAGTGCAATTCGCGAAAACTCATGATGCGGCCTTCCTGCACAGCGCGCCCGCCGCGCGTTGTCACTCAGCAAATTCTCAACTGATTCTTCGGTAGCTACTTGATCGGTGCCAAGGTTTTACCCAGGCGCAGGCCTCACCATGAATCCCATGGCCGAGTCACAGGGTGAGCCACTGGGCACTCACCTCATCGAACGCTACCTGCGCACCCGCGGGCGGCGGTACTTCCGCGGGCAGCACGACGGCGAATACTTCTTTGTGGCCAATGCCCATGCCCGGCGGCTGCATGTCCACCTCGGGATCTCGCGCTGGCATCGCGATGTGTTCACCATCGAGGTCGCGCCCGCGTGCTTCTTCCCCGCAGCCGACGATCCCCGGCTCGAGCGGCTGGCCGATACCTGGAATCAGCAGAACCGCGAAGTCACCGCGATCGTGCACGGGTCCTCTGATCCGCAGCGCATCGGCGTCTGTGCCCGCGGCTCCCTGCGCATCCAGGACCAAATCTTCTTCGACGAATTCGCTTCCTTCGTCGACGGCACCATGGCAGCCGCGATCGATCTCTTCAGTGAGTTGACACCGGCGGCCGAAATGCATTCGTCGGCAGAGCCATTACTGCGAGACGCCAGCTGAGCCGATCTCACGCCACCGGCGACACGCGCTCCCTGATGTCGGGGCGCGGCTCGCCCAGCCGCATCCGGATGGCACCCCACGGGTCTGCGTAGCGCCCGGGCGCGTTTCGGTAGGCGGCACGACGTTTGAGCACGAGCCGGGCGATGGGTGCCACCAGCCGCATCGGGTAGCGGCGCCAACCGGCGGCGGCGCGCATCTCCGCGAGCATGTCCGGCCAAGAGTGATGCTGGAATGAGAGCGCCTGTTGCGCGCGGGTGGTGTCCATCCAGTCGGTGATGAACCAGTCTTCGTCGCTGTCGGGGTCACCGGGTCTGCCCTCGGGTAACACGTCGGTCAGCCCCCGGGTGGCCGCGAGCGCCTTGCCCACGTCTCCCTGCCGAAGCAGATGCGACTCGTCACCGCCGATCAGCAGGATTTCACCGACGACATCGGCGGTGGTCGCGGCGGCGAACGCGGTCGCGACATCGCGCACGTCGACGCTGTGCATGCGACCGTCGGTGGGCAGGGCACTCTCGAAGAAGAGTGCGTCGAGGCTGAAGGGCATGGCGGCCGGGTCGACACTCATCACCCCGCCGAGGCGCAGAATCACCCATTGCAGATCGGAGGACCGGACGTGCTGTTCGGCTTCGGCTTTGTGCGCGCCGTAGAGATCTGACGGCTGCACGGGGCTGTCGTCACGCAGCAGCTCGGGGTGCCGGTGCGGGTTGCGCGCACCATGCACGGCGTTGCTCGAGGCCTGGATGAATCGTGGCGGACGCTGGCAAGATTCCGCGGCGCGCAGCAGCGCGATGGTGGCGTCGACGTTCACGCGGCGCGCCAGCGTGTTTCGGCGATAGATCACCGGGGGTATTACCGCTGCCAGGTGAATGATGACCGTCGGTGCCGTCTCGGCGACGAGGCGGTCGACCTCACCCGAGTCGGTCAAGTCCGCCCACCGCGCCTCCACTCGGGCAGGTAGCGACAACGCCGCCTTGCGCTGGGCTTCGGTACCGAGGTCGGTGGCGACCACTCGATGGCCGTCAGCGGCGAGCCGACGGACGGTTTGCGATCCGACCAGACCGAAACCGCCTGTGACAAGAACCTTTTCGGTCATCGTTTACCTCCCGAGAAAAGGCGCGGGGCTGGTCCACAAAAGTGGATATGGCATTCTCCTAAATAGAGAGTAGCATATGTCTCTATAAGCGTAGAGAGCCAACGTCGTCGCCACGCGGACACCCACACAGGCCATACGGGGAGCGAGAGGGATATGAGGAGCACGGCAGCCGACAATCACGAGATCGCCAAATGGGATCCGGCTTTTACCAAGCAAGTCGGGGACGCGGTCGGCCCATTGGTCAAACGCTGGTTTCGCGCCGAGGTGCGAAACCTCGACAACATCCCGGCAGTCGGCGGGGCGTTGGTGGTGTCTAACCACTCCGGAGGCATGTTCACACCCGACGTGTTGATCTTCGCGCCGGCTTTCTACAACGCCTTCGGTTACCGCCGGCCCGTCTACACGCTGGGTCACTACGGGTTGTTTATGGGCCCGCTGGACGGCTGGCTGCGCCGCTTGGGCGTCATTGAGGCGAGTCGCGAAAACGCCGCCGCCGCGCTGCACTCAGACGCGCTGGTCCTGGTCTTCCCGGGCGGCGACTACGACTCCTACCGGCCCACGCTGGGCGCCAACACCGTCGACTTCAACGGACGCACCGGCTACGTCAGGACCGCCATCGAGGCCGGCGTGCCGATCGTGCCGACCGTCTCGATCGGCGCTCAGGAATCGCAGCTGTTTCTCACCCGCGGCAACTGGATGGCCCGGCGACTGGGGCTGACCAAGGCCCGGATGGACATCCTGCCGCTCAGCTTCGGCTTCCCGTTCGGGCTGAGCATGATTTTCCCGCCGAACCTGCCGCTGCCGGCCAAGATCGTCACCGAGGTGCTCGAGCCGATCGATATCACCGCACGTTTCGGCGACGACCCCGACGTCGAGGAAGTCGACGCGCACGTGCGATCGGTGATGCAGGACGCGCTAAAGCGGCTGGCCGGTCAGCGCCGACTCCCCGTCCTGGGCTGACCATGAAAAGACTCAACGGCATGGACGCCATGCTGATCTACAGCGAGACGCCCAACCTGCACACGCACACGTTGAAGGTGGCGGTCATCGACGCCGCCGAATCCCCCGAGTTCGGTTTCGAGGCGTTCCGCGACCATCTGCGCCGCCGGCTCCATCTGCTGGAACCCTTGCGCTACCAGCTCGTGGACGTCCCGGGGCGGCTGCATCACCCGGTCTGGCGGCAAAACTGCGTTGTCGACCTGGACTATCACCTGCGGCGGATCACGGTGCCCGCACCGGGTGGCCGCCGCGAGCTGGACGAGGTCATCGGGCGAGTGGCCTCCGCGCCGTTGGATCGCAGCCGCCCGCTGTGGGAGTTTTACTTCGCCGACGGGCTGGCCGGGAATCGGTTCGCATTGATCGGCAAGGTGCACCATGCGCTGGCCGATGGCGTTGCCTCGGTGAATCTGCTGGCCCGCGCGATGGACCTGACGGACCTTAAAGAAGAGCTCAGCGACGGGCGTGTCACCGACGAGGCTGCGTCGGCGGCCGATTTGGTGCGCGCCGCCGGACGCGACCACGTCCGGCAGGCCGCCGAACTGCCCCGGTTGATCCGAGATGCCGTGGTGGGAATGACGCGGGTGCGCCGCCGGTCCCGACAACGCGGGCAGCACCCGGACCTGGCCGCCTCGTTCGACGCACCGCCGACCTTCCTCAACCATGTGGTGTCACCTCAGCGCCGATTCGCCGGCACGACGCTGCCGCTGGCCGACGTCAAAGCCACCGCCAAGGCGTTGGGCATCACGCTCAACGACCTGATACTCACGATCGCGGCCGGCGGACTGCGCAAGCTGTTGTTGGACTACGACGGCAGCGCCGACCGACCGATCATCGCCTCGGTGCCCACCGCCACCGACAAGTCGGACCGCGTGACCGGCAACGAGCTCAGTGGTCTGATGGTGTCGCTGCCGGTTCACATCGCCGACCCCACCGAGCGGGCACGCCTGGTCGCGCTGGCGACCCGGATCGCCAAGGAGGACCACGAAATCCTCGGCCCGCGCCTCTACGGACGGATGCTGGCCTACCTGCCGCCCACGCTCGCCCCGGCTGCGTTTCGGTGGCTCGGCCGGCGCGACGCGCAGAACAAGATGATGAACGTGGCCGTGTCCAGCGTCATGGGGCCGCGTGAGCGTGGCCACTTCGCGGCCGCACCCGTCAGCGAGATCTACTCCACCGGCGTGCTCTCACCGGGCGCCCCGGTCAACATCACCGTGTGGAGCTATGTCGACCAGCTCGGCGTCGCGGTGCTCACCGACGACCAAACGTTTAGCGACCCGCACGAAGCCACCGACGCACTGAAATCTGCATTTGCGGAATTGCGCTGCAGCGCAGGGATTTACCGGGTGATTGACTCAAGCCGCCAAAACGGCGTCCAGGGCGGAATAGAACAGGCCCAGGCCGTCGTCGGAGGGCCCGGTTAATGCTTCGATGGCATGCTCGGGATGCGGCATCAGCCCGACGACACGGCCATTGGCCGAGCTGATGCCCGCGATATCGCGTAGCGAGCCGTTGACGTTGTCGTGATAGCGGAACACCACGCGGCCCTCGCCCTCTAACTCCTCGAGCACCCGCTCGGGCGCGACGTAGCGTCCTTCGCCGGACTTCAGCGGCACCAGCAGATCGGCGTCGGGCTCGAACCGGGATGTCCATGCCGTCCCGGTCGATGCCACCCGCAGCCATACATCGCGGCAGATAAAGTGCAAACCCGCATTGCGGGTCAGGGCGCCCGGCAGCAGGCCGGCCTCGCACAGCACCTGAAAACCATTGCAAATTCCCAATACCGGCATACCGCGGCCCGCGGCGGCGACCACTTCGGACATCACCGGCGCGAACCTGGCGATCGCGCCGGCCCGTAGGTAGTCGCCGTAGGAAAACCCACCGGGCACCACCACGGCGTCGACATCCTTGAGGTCGGCGTCGGCATGCCACAGGCTGACCGCCTCGGCCCCGACACGGCGCGCCGCGCGCGCGGCGTCCACGTCGTCCAGCGTGCCGGGAAAAGTGATGACGCCGATCCGCGCGGTCACTGCGCTTCCCGGCTGATGGTCCAGTCCTCGATCACGGTGTTGGCCAATAGCGATTCGGCAATCTCGGCAAGCTCGGAGTCGCCGATTGTGTCGTCGACTTCCAGTTCAAACCTTTTGCCCTGACGAACATCTGAGATACCGGGGTGGCCGAGCCGCCCCAGTGCGCCGACAATCGCCTGACCCTGCGGGTCGAGAATCTCCGCCTTGGGCATCACATGCACGACCACCCGGGCCACCGGCGCTCCTCCTCATGATCCGATTGTTCCGCGCGTCCGCGCCAACTCTACCGGCGACCGGTGCCGCATCGTCGGATGAGGGACAATCGCAGACATGCAACTGACGCATTTCGGCCATTCCTGCCTACTCGCCGAGTTCGGCAACACCAGGTTGCTGTTCGACCCCGGTACGTTCGCGCACGGTTTCGAGGGACTCACCGGCCTATCCGCGATCGTGATAACCCACCAGCACCCTGACCACGTCGACGTCAATCGGCTGCCGTCTCTGCTCGACGGCAACCCGAACGCCGCGCTGTATGCCGATCCGCAGACCGCCGGGCAGCTGGGCGCGCCCTGCCAGGCGGTGCGGGTTGGCGACTCACTGCCGGTCGGGGAGCTGACGATCCGGGCCGTCGGCGGCCGCCACGCGGTGATACATCCGGAAATCCCTGTGATAGACAACATCTCGTATCTGGTTGGCGACGGCGAACATCCGGCGAGGTTCATGCATCCCGGTGACGCGCTGTTCGTTCCCGACGAGCCGGTGGACGTGCTCGCCGCTCCCGCGGCGGCCCCGTGGATGAGGATTTCCGAGGCCGTCGACTATCTGCGGGCAGTGGCGCCGGCCCGCGCGGTGCCCATCCACCAAGGGATCATCGCGCCTGACGCGCGGGGCATCTACTACAGCCGGCTCACCGAGATGACCACGGTCGACTTCCAAGTGTTACCCGAGGAAAGCGGGGTCACCTTCTAGGCCGAGCAGACGCAAAAGCCTCCGACACGCCGAGCGTGCGGAGGCTTTTGCGTCTGCTCGCGCTACTCGCGCTACTCGATGTCGTCGGCTGCGCCGCGGCCGGCCGCGCGACCCGAGAAAATGCAACCACCCAAAAACGTCCCCTCCAGGGCGCGATAACCGTGCACACCGCCGCCGCCGAACCCGGCGACCTCGCCGGCCGCATACAACCCGGTGAGCGGGGTGCCGTCGGCCTTGAGCACCCGCGCATCCAGGTCAGTCTCGATGCCACCCAAAGTCTTTCGGGTCAGGATATGCAGCTTGACCGCGATCATCGGCCCAGCCTTCGGGTCGGTCAGCCGATGCGGCGCCACCACTCGGGTAAACCGGTCGCCGAGGTAGCCGCGGGCCGCGCGAATCGCGGTGATCTGGCCATCCTTGCTGAACCTGTTGGCCACCTCACGATCCCGGGCGGTGACCTCGGCCTCCACCGTCGCATAGTCCAGCGGCACCACATCGGGCACCTTGTTCATCCCGGTCACCAACTCGCGCAACGAGTTTGCGCTGACGAAGTCCACGCCCCGGTCAACGAAGGCCTGCACGGGTCCAGGCGGGCCGGACCGGGTCCGGGAGCGCACCAACTCGACGATGCTCTGCCCGGTCAGGTCAGGGTTCTGCTCCTGACCGGAAAGCGCGAATTCCTTCTGGATTATCCTGGCGTTCAACACAAACCAGGTGTAGTCATACCCGGACTTGATGATGTACTCGCAGGTGCCGAGGGTGTCGAAGCCGGGATACAGCGGCACCGGCAACCGCTTGCCCGCCGCATCCAACCACAGCGACGACGGGCCTGGAATGATCCGGATGCCATGGCTCGGCCAGATCGGGTCGTAGTTGGTGATGCCCTCGGTGTAATGCCACATCCGGTCCGGGTTGATCACCCGCGCGCCGGCGTCTTGCGAAATACCGATCATCCTGCCGTCAACGTGAGCCGGTACCCCACATAGCATTTGCGCGGGAACGCGACCCATGCGCTCCGGCCAGTTCTGGCGCACCAGATCGTGGTTGCCGCCGATCCCGCCGCTGGCCACGATCACCGCTGCAGCACGGAACTCGAATTGACCCAACGCTTTTCGTGATGACGCCACACCGCGCAGGGCAGCCGAGGGCTCCAGTACGGTACCGCGCACGCCCGTCACCGCTTCACCCTCGACGATCAATTCGTCGACCTGATGGCGGTGAGCGAAGCGCACCGTCGAGCGGTCGCGCAGTTGACGCGCGAAGATCTCGACCAAAGCGGGCCCGGTACCCCACGTGATGTGAAAGCGCGGCACCGAGTTGCCGTGCCCCTGTGCGTCATAGCCGCCGCGCTCGGCCCAGCCCACCAGCGGAAAAATCTTCAGCCCCCGGGCGCTAAGCCAACTCCGCTTTTCCCCGGCCGCGAAATCGACGTAGGCGTGCGCCCATTGTCGCGGCCAGTAGTCCTCGGTCCGATCGAAGCCCGCCGTCCCCAGCCAATCCTGCAACGCGAGTTCGTGACTATCACGGATACCCAGCCGACGTTGCTCGGGGCTGTCGACGAAGAACAGACCGCCGAATGACCAGAATGCCTGCCCGCCCAGATTGGCGCTGTTCTCCTGGTCGAGGATCAACACCCGTAAGCCGCGATCGACCAATTCGCACGCGGCGACCAGGCCGGCAAGTCCGGCTCCGACGACTATGACGTCAGCGGCGAACCCTGCCGACCTGCCGGAAGAATCGCTCATGTCGGTCCAGGGTAATGACCCCTGGAATCGTGGCGATCGCAAGCGCGGCGGAGCCGGGCGCAGCGGGTCGCCACCGACGAGTTACGCGGCGTCGAGAATGGCCTTGTCGCGCTGCCATTTGTACACCGTCGGCTGGCAACCGTGCATCGACGCCAGGTCGACGGCATCCACCATCGCCTGCAGCGGACCGGGCTTGCGCAGATGGCGCGCGGCTACCGCGACCCGCACCACGCCACCGCGGCGGGCGATCCGCTCGGCGGACAGCACCACCATCCGGCACCACCACGGCTCTGCCAGGAAGCCCTCTCCGATGCCGAGAACCCGGCTGCGCACGGTGGTGTGCCGCTCCAGGTCGGTAATCCCGTGCAGATCGGCCAGCAATCGAAAGCCATTCCGCGGCAGCGCTTTGACGACACCCGGTGACACCACCCAGCCCGGCGCGGCGAACAGCCGGGTGCGCAGTCCGAGGTGCTCGAGCACCCGGTCGGCGGCCGTCAGGCGCAGGTTGGCCTCGTGCGTACGCAGCATCGCGAATTCGGCGCGTCGCTTCTTGGTGGCCGCGTCGTCGTAGCCGTGCAGCACGATAGCGTCGCCGGAGGACCGCCGGTTGATCAGCCACTCGACGGTCCGCGGGTCGCGGTCGAGTCGGTAGTCACCGGACAGCCGAGGGGCCACCAGCAACGACACCGGCACCGAGCGGGCATCCATCTGCTTGCAAAACGCCTCGACGTCGGCCAGGGTGCGCTCCCCTATCCCCGAGACCGAGACGATCAGTTTTCCAGACACACCCAAAGTGTGACGATTCCAGATGTCGGGACGGTGAAGTACACGCAGACAGCAGGCGTATATCCGGACCTGTTGCCGGTCCGCAAGGCCCCTGTGCCGGCCTACGCCGCCATGACGATCGGTCGAGCAAACAACCGACTGCTCGGCCCGGCCAGCAAACGCCCGCCAGAGTCGGTGGGCCAAATCGGTTCGATATGCTAAGCAACGTTATGGAGAAGGCTCGTTCCGCGGCGGCCGACACACCGCTGCCCACCGCCCCCGCCCCGGCGCTGGGGGCCGGCGAACCTGACTATCCGGACAAGCTGGACGCAGGGCTTTTGCGGATCTCCGGCGTGTGCATCCTGGCCACGGTGATGGCGATCCTCGATGTCACCGTCGTCAGCGTCGCGCAACGCACGTTCATCGACCAGTTCGCTTCTACCCAGGCCGTCGTCGGCTGGACGATGACCGGCTACACGCTGGCACTGGCGACCGTGATCCCGATAACGGGCTGGGCGGCCGACCGGTTCGGTACCAAACGCCTCTTCATCGGCTCGGTGCTGGCCTTCACGCTTGGCTCGCTGCTGTGCGCAATAGCAACGAATATCTTGCAGCTCATCATATTTCGGGTGGTTCAGGGCATCGGTGGCGGGATGTTGTTCCCCCTGGGATTCATGATCTTGACGCGCGAGGCGGGTCCCCGGCGACTCGGTCGCCTGATGTCGATCCTGAGCATCCCGATGCTGCTGGCCCCGATCTGTGGGCCGATCCTGGGCGGCTGGCTCATCGGCACCTCGAGCTGGAGGTGGATCTTCCTGATCAACCTGCCGCTCGGGCTTCTTACCGTCGTCCTCGCGGGAGTCATATTCCCCAGAGATCACCCGGCGCGGTCGGAAACCTTCGACCTCGTCGGCGTGCTGCTGCTCTCGCCGGGCCTGGCGACGTTCCTGTTCGCGGTGTCGTCCATCCCGGCCTGCGGGACGGTGGCCGATCGTCGCGTGTTGATCCCGGCGGCCATCGGCCTGGCGCTGGTCGCCGGATTCGTCGTGCACGCGCGGCGCCGCCTGGATCACCCGCTCATAGATCTGCGGTTGTTCCGCAACCGGGTGCTCACCCAGGCCAATGTGACGATGGTGCTGTTCGCCGTCGCCTTCTTCGGCTCCTGCCTGATGCTCCCCAGCTACTTCCAGCAGGTGCTGCACCAGACACCGATGCAAGCCGGCGTGCACATGATCCCCCAGGGACTCGGTGCCATGTTGACCATGCGGCTGACCGGGCCGCTCGTCGACAGGCGTGGGCCGGGCCATATCGTGCTGGTCGGCATCGCACTGATCACCGTCGGCCTGGGCCTCTTCGCCTTTGGTGTGGCCAGGCAAAATGCTTACGTACCCACGCTATTGATCGGGCTGTCAATCATGGGCCTGGGCATGGGCTGCACCATGATGCCGCTCTCCGTTGCCTCGGTGCAGTCGTTGGCCCCTCACCAGATCGCCCGCGGTACCACGCTGATCAGCGTCAGCCAGCAGGTGGGCGGCTCGATGGGAACCGCGCTGATGTCGATGATCCTGACCAACCAGTTCAACCGAAGCGAAAACATCACCGCGGCGGCCAAAATGGCTCAACTTCAACAGAACGCCGCCAAGCATGGGTCGCCGGTCGACCCGTCGGCAATACCCCGGCAGACACTGGCCCCCAACTTCTCGGGCAATGTGCTGCACGACCTCTCACATGCCTACACAGTGGTATTCGTGATCGCGGTCCTCTTGGTGGTGTCCACCGTCATCCCGGCCGCGTTTCTGCCGAAGACGCCGGCGGACCAAACAGCCGACGATTAGCGCGAGCAGACCCGCGCCTCACCCTTCGAACAGCATCGTCGCGATCCGCCTGACGGTGTCCATCGGATCGGATTCCCTCACTTTGGCGTTGACCGCGTCGTCGAGCCACAGCATCGAAAACCCGTGTACCAGAGACCAAGCCGCCAGCTGGGCGCCGTCCGGATCGGCACGTGCGTTGGGATCCCGCAGCGTCGCCACCCCGTGCGACAACTCGGCGCCGGCAGCGGCCTCAGCGGCGGCCAGTTCGGCATCAGAGGTGTCGAGCAACGACTTGTTGAACATCACCTGGTAGTGGCCGGGGTGCTCGATAGCGAACCGCACATAGGCCAGTGCGGCATCGGCGAACTGCGGGCGGGCGCCGACGAGCGCCTCGGCTAGCAGCTGGAAACCCTGCGTGGCCAGGGCGGTGAACAAGCCGCGCCGATCGGTGAAATGGTGCGCGGGCGCGGCATGCGAAACGCCGGCGCCGCGGGCCAATTCACGCAGCGAAACCCGGTCAGCGCCGCGCTCGGCCACCAGCCGCGCGGCTTCGGTCAGTATGACTGCTCGCAGGTCGCCGTGGTGATAGGTGCGACGGTCCACGAGGCCAGCCTATCGCACGATCTTGACAGTGACTAGATAGGCGTCTACCTTGGCGATAACAGATCTTGACACTGACTAGATTTACCTCGATTGGAGAAACTGAGATGGCTCCGTTAATCGCCCTGCTGCTGGGCAGCATCGTCGCCAGGTTGGTCGGCCGCCTGGGCGTCGCCTACGTCAACGGCTGGACGGCAGCGGTCGCCGTCGGGCTGGCAGCAATGTTCGTGCTGACCGGGATTGCACACTTCGCGCCGCCCATGCGCCGCGACCTCATCGCGATCGTGCCGCCCCGATTGCCCGCGCCCGCTCTGCTGGTCACCGTCACCGGCGTGCTGGAGTTGCTCGGCGCTGCGGGCCTGTTGCTTCCCGTGACCCGGGTGGCGGCTGCCGTGTGCTTGCTGGCGCTCATGCTGGCCATGTTCCCGGCCAACATCTATGCCGCGCGGATGCCCAATCCGCCCAAATCGATGACGACCCGGCTATCCGTGCGCTCAGCCACCGAGGTCGTCTTCCTGGCCGCCGCCATAGCGGTCGCCATCGGCGGCAGCTAGCAGCCAGGCGTATTGGAACGCGGTTTCCCTCCACGCCTTGTAGCGACCACTGACACCACCATGGCCGGCGTTCATCTGAGTCTTCAACAGCACCGGATTCCCATCGGTCTTGGTACTGCGCAGCGCCGCAACCCACTTGGCCGGTTCCACGTAGTACACCCTGGTGTCGTTCAGCGACGTCATGGCCAGGATCGCCGGGTAGTGCTTGGCCGCAACATTTTCATAGGGCGAATACGACTTCATATAGGAGTAGACATCGCTGTCGCGCAATGGGTTTCCCCATTCTTCCCATTCGGTGACGGTCAGCGGCAACGAAGGGTCCAGAATGGTGGTCAGCGGGTCGACGAAGGGCACCTGCGCGAGGATTCCGGCGAAGAGATCCGGCGCCATGTTAGCCACCGCACCCATCAGCAGACCGCCCGCGCTGCCACCCAAAGCCACCAATTCCCGTGGCCGGGTCAGTCCCGAGTCAACCAGATGCTTTGCCACCGCAACGAAGTCGGTGAAGGTGTTCTTCTTTTCCAGCAACTTGCCGTGCTCGTACCACAGTCGGCCCATCTCACCGCCGCCGCGGACATGGGCGATAACGAACACCATGCCTCGGTCTAGTAGCGACAACCGCGCGATGGAAAAGCTTGGATCTGTGCAGATCTCGTAAGCGCCATAGCCGTAAAGCAATGCCGGCGCGGGAAATTCAATACCGGCGCGGTGCACGATCGATACCGGGATCAGGGTGCCGTCGTCGGCGCGCGCCCAGTCGCGCCGCTCCACGTAGTCCGCCCGCCGGTAGTCGCCGAGTACGGGTTGCTCGCGTAGCAACGTGCGTTCACCGGTCGCCAAGTCCAGGTCGTAGACCCGCGACGGGGTGACAAAAGACCCT
Organism: uncultured Actinomycetota bacterium; assembly: GCA_963840045.1. Taxonomy (GTDB): domain Bacteria; phylum Actinomycetota; class Actinomycetes; order Mycobacteriales; family Mycobacteriaceae; genus Mycobacterium. The sequence goes on from CAWIXL010000008.1 coordinate 82,778, forward strand.
GCCGCGATACGCAGTTTGGGCGAATCCCAGTTGGGGTTGGCGCTCAGGCCAGACGACATCAGCTCGGAGTCGAACGAAATCTCTTCGGGCTCACCGTAGTCGCCGTCGGAGTCGATGGGCCACAGCTGGATGCGGGGCAGCGCCGCACGCCGGTAGCCGACCACCAAATGGCCGGCGAAGGCGTCCAGGTAGTCGAGTCGGACGTCGTCGCGATGCGGGATCAGGGTGCGCTGCCGCGTCGGATCGCTGACCGGGGCCTCGACAAGCGCGAAGTTCACCGCACCGTCGTTGTGCAGAATCAAGAACCGGTCTTCTCCCCCGATGACCGCGTGGTCCACCGAGTACTCGACGCCATCACGCCGTGGCAGCACAACGGTGAACTGCGCGTTGGGATCCGACGCGTCCGCGTAACGGACTTCGGAGGTGATCGCCGACCCCGCGGCAATCGCGACATAGGCCTTGCTACGGGTGAGGCCCACGCCCAGCCAGAAGCGTTCATCGGCCTCGTGATAGACCTGCTCCGACCGGCTCGCCGGAGCCGAGCCGGTACCGCCATACCTTATCGGGGCGCCGGGCCTCATCCAGGGTCGTGTAGTACACGGTGCGGTTGTCGGTGCACCAGGTCACTCCGGCCCCGATCGGAGCGATCTCGTCGGGATATTCCTCGCCGGTGCGTAAATCCCTGAACCGCAGCGTGTATTGCTCGTCGCCGAGGACGTCGACGGAGTACGCCAGCAGGTTGCCGTCCAGGCTGACCAGGCAGGCACCGAGCGCGAAGAATTCGTGGCCTTCGGCCTCGACGTTCGAGTCGAGCAACAGCTGCTCGCCGGGTATTTCGGTGCTCTCGTCCAGTACCGGCGGGCTCCAGTCGTCGGGATTGGCTACCGGGCAACGACACTGGACACGGTACTGTTTTCCCTCGAAGGTGCGCCCGTAGTACCACCAGTCGCCTTGCCGAACCGGCACCGACAGGTCCGTTTCCTTGGTGCGCGCCTTGATCTCATCGAAGATGCTCTGCCGCAACGGCTCAAGATGAGCGGTCGTTTGGTCGACATAGTCGTTCTCGGCCTCGAGATACGCGATGACCTCGGGATTGGCCTTGTCGCGCATCCATTCGTACGGGTCGATGAAGACGTCACCGTGGAACTCACGCCTGGTGTCCACCCGTTTGGCGACCGGCGGAACTGGCCCGCCCGTCACGCGCCCGGGCCGATCCACTCGGCAAAACGCAGTCCGGAAATCCGTTCGTAGGCATTGATATAGCGATCGCGCGTGGCAACGACGATGTCATCCGGAAGCGGGGGCGGCGGTTGCGTGCCGTGACGGTCCCAGCCGGACTCGGGACTGGTGAGCCAGTTGCGGACGAACTGCTTGTCGAAGCTGCTCTGCACCACGCCGGGCCGGTAGTCGTCGGCCGGCCAGTACCGGGACGAATCCGGCGTGAAGATCTCGTCGGCCAGCAGCAGGTTCCCTTCGCGGTCGACACCGAATTCGAACTTGGTGTCGGCGATGATGATTCCCTTCGTCAGTGCGTGATCGGCGGCCTGCACGTAAATCTGCAGCGTCCGGTCCCGCAACTGGTTGGCGTGCACGCCGCCCACCATTTCGATCACCCGGGCAAATGGGATGTTCTCATCGTGGTCCCCCAGAGCAGCTTTCGTCGCGGGTGTAAACAGCGGCGTGACAAACTTGCTGGCCTCGACCAGACCAGGAGGCAGGGGGATCCCGCAGACCTTCCCGGTGGCCTGGTAGTCCAGCAATCCGGAGCCGGTCAGATAGCCGCGAGCCACACATTCCACCGGAAACATCTCCAGCCGGCGGACCACCAGCGCGCGGCCCAGCACTTCATCGGGAATACGCGGGTCATCCGGCGGCCCGGCCAGGTGGTTGGGAGCTCGGGTCTTCTCCGAGACCAGGCCGAAGAAGAACACGCTCATGGCGGTCAGGATGCGGCCCTTGTCCGGGATGGTGCTGTCCAGGATGTAGTCGTAAGCCGAGATCCGGTCGGACGCGACCAGTAGCAGATGCTCGTCGTCGACCCGGTACATCTCGCGGACCTTTCCGCTGGCCAGATGCTGGTAGTCGGACAATTCGGGGCGCATCGGGCCAGCCTAACCGGCAAGCTAACCGCGACAGTGTGCTGGGATCAGCCCTATGAGTCCGCGGTTCTTGCCCTACTCCACCAGACCCCTTCGACTGCTCGTCCAGCTGATGAGCGATATCACCGTGACGCTGTGGACGACGGTGTGGGTGTTCGTCGGCCTCGCCGTGCACAGCGCCATCGCGACAATCGCCGACGCCGGCCGTCAAGTCGAAAGCGGGTCGAAGGGGATAGCCGGCAACCTGGCGTCGGCGGGTCATGGCGCGCAACACATTCCGCTGGTCGGCGATGCGGTCAGCAAGCCACTCACCGCGGCCAGCGATGCCGCCCTTGACATCGCCGGCGCCGGTCACGAGCTGGACACCACGGCCAGCTGGCTCGCCGTGGTGCTCGCGCTGGCGGTCGCAGCGACGCCGATCCTTGCGGTGACCGCGCCGTGGTTTTTCCTGCGGCTGCGGTTCTTCCGGCGCAAGTGGGTCGTCACCGCGCTGGCCGGCACCGCGGCCGGTCAGCAGCTGCTGGCGCTGCGGGCATTGACGAACCGGTCGCCGGCCAAGCTGGCCGCCGTGAGCGAGGACCCGGTCGGAGCCTGGCGCCGGGAGGATCCCTTGACGATGCACGCCCTGGCCGCGCTGGAACTGCGCTCGGCCGGGATTCGGATCCGCATGCCCTAGCCAGGCACCAGCAAAGGACACAACTTTGGACTTCTGCACTGAACAGTCAGGAACGGCGCCGACGGGTTGGTCGGTGGCACCTGCGACCCGCCGCCGAGCGGTTCGGGCGTTGTCCGCGGCGTTCGCGTTGCTGTTGTTGGGGATTGTCGGTGTTGCGGCCGCAGGCACTGCTCCGGCCGAGCCGGCTAACACAGGACTTGACGAAAGAGCGGTCGGCTGGGACACCTACCGAAGATTGGATCGGTTGCCGTATCTGAGCGCCGCGACCCGAACGGAACAGCTGTCGAGCTTCGATCGTAGTGGCGGCAATTTCGATATCTCCACCGGCAACGACAACGGCAGCGGTGGATGTCTGGCGACCGGTGGTGCGGGCTGCGTCGTCGCGGAGGATCGCGGCGCTGGAGAGGTTGATTCGATCTGGTTCACCCGCGACGGTGGCAACGTCACCAGGATCGGGAAGATCCGCATCGATCTCGATGGGCGGACGGTGATAGACGCACCGTTGCAATCGTTGGTCGACGGCGCGCTGGGTGCGCCGTTCGTGTGGCCGCTGGTGGCCAACGCGGCGCAATCCCCCGGGGGGGTCTACATCAAAGTGCCGATGCCGTACCGGCAGTCGATGCGGATCAGCGTCGCGAAGAATCTGCAGTACTACCACGTCGACTACCGCCGGTTTTCCTCCGCCGAGGGCGTGAGCACATTCTCGCCCGCCGATCCCGCGCTGGACGTGATCGCCACCCTGCGCGCCGCGGGCACCGCTGACCCCAAACCGCAGGCACGTACCGCAACCCATGACAATCGGGCCATCGAGCTGCCCGCCGGCACTGGGCTGACGATCGCGGAATCGACTGGTTCGGGCACCATCTCGGCGCTGCGCCTGCGCCTGACCGAACCGGCGGATCAACTGCTCGCCGGGTTGCGGCTCCTGATCGATTTCGACGACCGAACCATGGTCGACTCTCCGCTCGGGGAATTCTTCGGCGCCGGACTGGGCAGCAACGACGTGCGATCGCTGATGTTCGCCACAAACCCACAGCCTGGGGGTTCGTTGTCGTTATCAGCCTGGTGGCCAATGCCTTTCGCCCGTACCGCCCGCATCACACTGGTCAACACGACCGGCAATCCGGTCCCGGGAATCGAAACCGAGGTGGTGACCACACCCGATCCTCAGTGGGCGCCCGCGCTGGCCAGCGGCCACGCCGGCTACTTCACCGCACGTTCGCACGCCGGACCCACGACACTGGGTCAGGACTGGTTGTTCGCCGATGAGAGCGGCCACGGCAAATTCGTCGGCGTGAGCCACACCATCAGAGGTTCCCGGATCAAAACGTCGTTCAGCGACGACGCCCCGTACTTTCTCGAAGGAGCCGAACGGGTGTACACAGACGGTTCCGCGTCGCCCCAGTGGTACGGCACCGGCACCGAGGACTTCTACGAGGGCGGCTGGTACTTCAACGGCGGCACCCACTTCAGCGACCCGCTCACGGGCCAGCCCGATCAACGCACGGCGGCCGGCGGATGTGCGGACTACTGTGTCGCCACCTATCGGCTCATGCTCGCCGACGCGATCGGCTATCACTCCGCGATCCGATTCGGCATCGAGCACGGCAAGCGCAACATGGTCCAACCCGACTACAGCTCAACGGCATTCCTCTACACCCAGCCGAACGACACCACCACGCCCGGCGACGACGTCAACCCCACCGATCCGGTGAGTCGAATACTGCACGGCTACAACGACCCCGAAGCCGCGGACCAGGTGCTGATCAGCACGTACGAGGGGAACGACGACACCCGCGCCATCGCCGGGCTGGTCAGCGCCACCCACGCCGCCATCACCTTCCACGTCGAAATCCCCCCGGACAACCACGGCGTCCTGCTGCGCCGCACGTCGGACCAGGCAACCGGCTATCAATCAGCAGACGTTGCCATCGACGGGGCCCCCGCCGGGATCTGGTTACAACCGCGGAGCAACACCTTTCACCGCTGGCTCGACGACACCTACCTGGTACCCGAGTCTCTCACCGCGGGCAAAGCCCTGATAACGGTGACGCTCACACCCATTCCCGGCGCCCCGCCCTGGACCGCCAGCCGCTACCACATCGACACCCTGACCGGGCCCTAGAACCGCGCGGGCCACGACCGAAGCCACATCAGCTGCGCACCCGGCGCGGGGGTGGAAGTATCGCGGGAGTGGCTACCAAAAAACCGCAGACGATCGCGTACCCGGCACCAGGCTCACGTCCGCACCGCTACGACGCTGAACCACTCGACCCGCACGTCATCATCCTGTTCGGCGCGACGGGGGACCTGGCGAAACGCAAGCTGATCCCCGGCCTGGCCTACTTGGACCAGTCGGAACTCGCGCCCGATATCCAAATCGTCGCTACGTCGCTGGAAGACTTCACCGAAGACGAATTCCGGAATCTCGCCAAGGACGCAATCGACTCGTTCGGCCACCACAAGCTCACGCCCGAACAGTGGGACAACTTCGCAAAGATCATCACCTACGTCCCGCAGGGTGCCGGACCGGAGGCGCTTGCCGCCGCGGTCGCTGAAGCCGAAACCAACCTGGGACCGAGGGTGCGACGACTGCACTACCTGTCGGTTCCGCCGAAAGCGGCGCGCGACGTCATCACCATGCTGTGCGACGCCAATCTCGTCGAGCGGGCCCGGGTGGTCATGGAGAAACCCTTCGGCACCGACTTGGCCAGCGCAGTGGCGCTCAACGACTTCCTGCACCAGACATTCGAGGAATCCCAGATCTTCCGGATCGATCATTTCCTGGGCAAGGAGGCAGCTCAGAACATCCTGGCGTTCCGGTTCGCCAACGGTCTCTTTGAGCCGATCTGGAACCGCAACTTCATCGACCACATCCAGATCGACATTCCCGAAACCCTGGGTTTGGATCAGCGGTCGAACTTCTACGAAAACACCGGCGCCTACAAGGACATGGTCGTGACCCACCTATTCCAGGTGATGGCGTTCGTGGTGATGGAACCACCGACGGCGCTCGAGCCATATGCCATCAGCGAAGAGAAGAACAAGGTGTTCCGGTCGATGCTGCCGGTCAAACCGTCGAATGTGGTGCGCGGTCAGTACGGCAGGTACCGCGAAGAGAAGGGAGTGGCAAAGGATTCCGACACCGAGACGTTCATCGCGCTCAAGGTCGGCATCGACAACTGGCGCTGGGCGGGGGTACCGATTTATCTGCGCACCGGCAAGAAGATGGCCGAGGGCATCCGCATCATTTCGATCGCCTTCAAAGAGGCTCCGCGAAGCATGTTCCCGCCGGGATCGGGGGTAGGGACCCAAGGCCCGGATCACCTCACGTTCGACCTCGCTGACAACTCGAAGGTTTCACTTTCCTTCTACGGCAAACGACCCGGCCCGGGGATGAAGCTCGACAAGTTGTCCATGCAGTTCTCCTCGCAGGAGATCGACACCGTTGTCGATGTGCTGGAGGCATACGAACGGCTCATCCTCGATGCGATGCGTGGCGATCACACGCTGTTCACCACCGCCGAGGGCATCGAATCGTTGTGGGAGCGTTCGGAGGACCTGCTCACCGACCCGCCGCCGGCCAAGGTGTACCAGCCCGGTACGTGGGGGCCCAATGCGATTCACCAATTGATCGCACCCAATGCGTGGCGGTTGCCGTTCGAGCGGGAGTGGCGTGAAGTCAAACGCTAGTTGCGGGTGATCCGGTCGGCACGCCAGCACCTCGCCCGCATCGGGACGTCAATCGTGCCGGCTCCCGGGAACCGCGCCGCCAAGGCGGCACCCGCCTGAGCCAGCCGCTGCGCGCGGTCATCCGGAGACGCGATGATGGCCCTGCTGTAGGTGCCCAGCATCGCGACCACGTCCTGGACCGCCATCGTGCGCACGAATCCGAACGTCTCACGTGCGACGTTATCGAAGATCGTCGGCTCCGGGAGCTCGAAGTCCAAGCGCCGGAATCGATCGGCCGCCGCCGCCTCGGACGCGTCCTGGCTCGGCAGCCACTCCAGATCGCGCACCCAGTCCACCTCGCGGTCCCGGCTCGTCCAGATCAGGCCGAGACGACCTCCGTCGCGCAGCACCCGACCGATCTCCGGAACCGCCAGTTGGTGATCCATCCAGTGCCACGCTGACGAGACGAACACCGCGTCCGCGGCAGCGTCGGGCAGCGGAATGGCCTCGCCGCGGCCCTCGACCACACGAACTCCCGGGGATCGCGCCGCCAGCACGTTCCGCATCCGCGCATCGGGCTCGACCGCGATGACCTGCGCCACCCGACCTACCAGCGTGCGGGTGAACAATCCAGTGCCCGCGCCCACGTCGACGGCCACCTCGCAACCGTGCGGCAGCAGCCAGTCCACCGCCTCTTGCGGGGCCTGCGGCCGCAGCCCGTCGTAGTCCTCGGCGATGGACCCGAAGGACATCGCGCGTTCTTGCCTATCAGTCACGCCGCAACGGTAGCTCCGCTTGCTGTGTAGACCCGCTTGTTAGGTAGACCCGCTTGTTATGTAGAAATTGTGTGGTTTGCAGAAACCGTGCGGAAGCTGCGCAGCAGCCCGCCGACCACCACAATCAGCCAAGCCGCCAACGTATCCCAGAAAAAGACCAGCGAAACGGTGATCAGCGACCGCTGACCGATCTCGCCCGCCATGGTGAAAGTGGCCACCGAGTACATGCCCAGCGGGAACACGAAAGCCCACCACACCCCGGCGAAGTGCAGCGTCTCGGGCCGCTGGGAGATCCGGTGCAGGCCGAAGTGGATCAGCGGAGGTATCCACAGCGTGGCGCCCGCCCAGGTCGCCACGGTAACCACAACGACCGTTCCGGCCAGCCAGGCGGGAGCCAGGCAATGGATCAGGCTGTGGATATGGTCACCGGCCAGCGTCGCAATGGCCAGGCCGCCCATCAAGATCCAGGTATCGGGTTCGAATCCGTCAAGGTCGTGTCGTTCGACGACCATGCGCCACAGGATCAGCCACGTCATCAGGCCGTAGACGCACAGCGCCGCCACCCAGACCGGCACAGCCACCCACAGCCACCAGCGATCCGGGGGGTGCCGGGCCACCTGCGCGGCCACGATCGCCAGACCGGAGGTGCCCACGCTGGCCAGTTCCCACGCGCCGTGTGCGCGGTCGCGCAGCGCCGTCCACGAAAGCGCCGTCATGTTTCGCGCCGTGAGCACGATCAGGACCAGCCATGACGACAAGGCGATTACGCCCAGCGTCCACACCACCGCGCGATGGGAGGCCAGGCGGCTGTCCAGCACCGCGCAGGCGGCAACGAAGGTGAACAGTCGAAGTGTCACATCGGGATCGGTCAGATCCCAGGAGACCTTGCGGATCATCGCGCGGACGACCACCCAACTGACAAGGACTAGCAGAGCGGTCGTGGCCAGCACGCCCAATGCGCCGCTGATCCAGCCGTAATGGTGCTTACTGGCGGCGATCGACAGGATTCCGGTCGCCATCACCGCGGCAAACACATCGGGTGCCGGCTCGACGTCGGTGAGCCGGATTGTCACTGCAGTTCGATGACGAGGTGCCGGATGCCGGTATGCCGATTGCTGCGGGTCCATTCGACAGGCTCCACAACCTGCACGGCGCCGAAGCGCGAGAATAGCTCCTCGAACAGCACCCGAAGTTCCAGCCGGGCCAGATTAGCACCCAGGCAATAGTGCACGCCTTGACCAAAGCCCAAGTGTGGGTTCGGCTTTCGCGCGATGTCGAACTCGTCGGCACGATCGAAGACGCTGGCATCGCGGTTGGCCGAGCCCTCCCAGATCTGCACTTTCTGTCCCGCCTCGATCGACTGTCCGCCGAGCGTGACGTCGCATGTTGCGGTGCGCCGCTTGGACGGCGATGGTGACGTCCAGCGAATGATCTCCTCGACCGCCGTCGGCAGTATGTCGAAATCCTGGCGTAGCGCTTGCAATTGCGCTGGATGCTCGGCCAGCGCCAGCAGCCCACCCCCGACCGCGTTACGCGTCGTCTCGGCACCGGCGCTGAACAGCAGGCTGAAGAACAGGTACAGCTCGAGATCCGACAGCCCCGGCGACTCTGCACCGTCGACCAGTGCGTTCGCGACCACCGACAACATGTCGTCGGTCGGCTCGGCACGCTTGGCCGCGACCAACTCCTGGCCGTAGGCGTACATCCGCGACCCGGCCTCCTCGAGCGACAGCTGCGAAAACGCAGCCTTGCGCGAGCCGCCGAAGTCGAACTGCGGCTCGATGGCTTCGAATAGCCAATGTCGTTCGGATTCGGGCACTCCCAGCAGGATGCAGATCATCTGCATCGGCAGTTCGGCGGCGACGTCAACCAGGAAGTCGAAGGGTTCGCCGGCGACCACGGCATCCAGCAGCCGGCGCGCCCGGGCCCGCAGATCGTCTTCTACGCGTCGGATCATCCGCGGCGTCAGCCCGGAGCTGACGAGCCGCCGAATCTGCGCATGCCGCGGGTCGTCCATCATGTTGAGCACCTGGCCCGCGATGGCCAGGTCCTGCAACAATGTGCCCCCGAATGGCCGAGAGCCTCCCGTCACCGACGAGTAGGTCACCGGATCGCGCAGCACCGCAAGCGTTTCCGGGTAGGTCGCGACGGACCAGAAGCCCTCACCGTCGGGCGTGTTGTCGGTCGGCTCGTGCCAATACACCGGCGCCTCTCGCCGATGGACGGCGAACAACTCGTGCGGAAAACCGTTGGCGAAGTTGTCCAGATCGGTGAAGTCGATCCCCGACAGGGCGGCGGCGCGGGTCACAGGATCGCGCCCGGGGTGTACCTGGCAGCGTCCGGGTAACGGCCCGCCAACGCGTCCACCAGCGCGGCCACCTCGTCGACCTGGTCGCCGGCGGCGCCGGTGAACGCATTCTTGTCGGACAGCGCGGCGTCCAGCGCGTCCCGGCCCAGCGGCAGCCGCGGATCGTTGGCCAACCGGTCCAGTAGGTCGGGCTCGGCGCCTTGTTCCCGCATGGCCAACGCCGTGGCCACCGCATGTTCGCGGATCACGTGGTGGGCGGCCTCGCGACCCATACCGGCGCGCACCGCCGCGATCAGCACCTTGGTGGTGGCCAAGAACGGCAGGTAGCGGTCCAACTCGCGCTGAATCACCGCCGGGTAGGCGCCGAACTCGTCGAGCACCGTCAAGAATGTCTCGATCTGCCCGTCGATAGCAAAGAAGCTGTCCGGCAACGCAACCCGGCGCACCACTGAGCAGAAAACGTCGCCTTCGTTCCACTGTGCGCCGGCCAGCTCGGCCGCCATCGACGCATAACCGCGCAGCACCACCTGCAGCCCGTTGACCCGTTCGCAGCTGCGGGTGTTCATCTTGTGCGGCATCGCCGACGAGCCGACCTGGCCGGGCGCGAAACCCTCGGTCACCAGCTCGTGCCCGGCCATCAACCGGATGGTGTGCGCCAACGACGACGGGCCGGCGCCGAGCTGCACCAGCGCCGACAGCACGTCATGGTCGAGCGAGCGCGGATACACCTGCCCAACGCTGGTCAAAACTGTTGCGAAGCCTAAGAAGTCGGCGATGCGCCGCTCGAGGAGCGTCAGCTTCGCGGCCCCGCCATTTTGGCCGTCCAGCAGGTCGAGCATGTCCTGCGCGGTGCCCATCGGTCCTTTGATACCGCGCAGCGGGTAGCGGTCGATCAACTCGCGCAGCCTGGTCAGCGCGATCAGTGTCTCCTGCGCGGCCGAAGCGAACCGCTTACCCAAAGTGGTTGCCTGCGCGGCAACATTGTGGCTGCGGCCGGCCATTACCAGGTCGCGATACGCCACCGCACGCTCGGCCAGCCGCGTTGCCACCGCTACCGAGTGGGAGAAGACCAATTCCAGCGACCGCCGGATCTGCAGCTGCTCCACGTTCTCGGTCAGGTCGCGGCTGGTCATCCCCTTGTGCACGTGCTCGTGGCCGGCCAGCGCGTTGAACTCCTCGATGCGGGCCTTGACGTCGTGCCGCAGCGCCCGCTCCCGGGCCGCGATCGAGGCCAGGTCGACATCCTCAAGCACCCGCTCGTAGTCGGCTATCGCGGCATCCGGTACGGGGACACCCAATTCCGCCTGCGCCCGCAGCACGGCCAACCACAGCCGGCGCTCCGCGACGACCTTGGCCTCCGGCGACCAGATCGCGACCATCTCGGCGCTGGCGTATCGAGCGGCCAGCACGTTCGGAATGCTCATTCCCACAAGCACACAGCTTACGGTCGGCGCCGCGAGCACCTCTGCAGTTGGCACATCCGATCCCATAGAGCGCTAGCGCATGCGCTATCGCTTTCTGAAACCGGCGGCCCGTTCCTCCACCGACCTACGCTGAGTGGATGCATTTCGTCGGCGTGGACCTCGCCTGGGGCCTCCGCAATCCGACAGGTGTCGCCGTGGTGGACGCGGACGGCGCTCTGCTATCCGTCAGCGCCGCCCGTGACGACGCCGACGTGCTCGCCGCGGTGCGGCCATATGTGCAGGGCGCCTCCCTGATCGCTTTTGACGCTCCGCTGGTGGTGACCAACCCGACCGGCCAGCGCCCGGCTGAGACCGCGCTCAACCGTGACTTCCGCAGGTTCGAGGCCGGCACTCATCCGTGCAACACCGGCAAGCCCGAGTTTGCCGACGGGACACGCGCGGCCCGGCTGGCTGGCGCGCTGAGCCTGGAGCTCGATCCGTTCTCGCGATCCGCACGACGCGCCATCGAGGTCTACCCACACGCCGCGACGGTGGCGCTGTTCCGGCTGGCCCGCACCCTGAAGTACAAGGCCAAACCCGGCCGCGGCCTCGACCAGCTCAAGTCGGAGCTGCTAGTGCTCATGGACGGCCTCGAGGGGCTGGCACACGCCGTCGTGCCGTTGCACGTCGGCGTTCACGATGGCTGGGCCGAACTGCGCCGCCAGGTGGTGACCGCGCAGCGCAAAAGCGAACTGCGCCGGGCCGAGGACCCGATCGACGCCGTCGTCTGCGCCTACGTGGCGCTCTACGCCGACCGCTGCCCGGCCGGAGTCACCACTTACGGGGACTTCGCCACCGGGTACATCGTGACGCCTTCGCTGCCGCCAGACCTGGCTCCCGCAGTCAGATCCGCACGGGTCGCTGGTCGACCGGCGCGAGCACGTCGATGAGGTCGACCACGGTCGCCAGCGCCGCAGTTCGCGGGTCGCGCCCTTCCACCAGGGCGGAAACCACCGAACCGTCCACAGCGCAGATCAGCGTGCACACGAGTTCGATACGAACGGAACGACCCGATCGCTCGATGGCCTCGGCTACCGCCTCGGCGCGCTGACGCAGGCTGCGGCGCATGCTTTCGCGCAGCGCCGGCAGGCGCGTACACGCGATGTGGCGTTCGTATCGCGATATCAGTTGCTCGGCAAGCCCAGGACCCGATACGTCTCCCACGAGCAGTTCCACCAGCACATCAGCGGTTGTCTCGGGCCCCCGACGCCGTCGGGAAAGCGCATTGACCCGTGCCCGAAGCTGCGCCACCTCAAGCATCCCGACGTGTTCGACCGCGCGGGCGATCAAATCGTCGAGAGACGAGAAGTAGTACGTGGTAGACGCCAACGGCAGGCCGGCGCGCCGAGCAACCGCCCGGTGTCGCACCGCTTCGAACCCGCCCTCGCCAAGCAGCTCGGCGGCAGCGCTCACAAGCGCGTATCGCCTACGTTCTCCCTTGGGAGTAACTGCTGCAGTCACGCCTAGTCATGGTGCCAGTGAAAGTGGTACCGCATTGCCATTTCGGAGAAACGGCCATGGCATGATGGCCCGCATGCCTGACTTGAGCCGCCGCGCGGTGCTCGGTCTTGGTGCCGGCGCGGCCGTCGGCGCGTTCAGCGCCTATGCGCTAGATGTGCTGGTCAAACCCCGTCCATCACACGCCGCGCCGATGTCGGTGGCCAGCACCCAGGTTCCGTTGGCGCCGCCGCCACCGCTGGAGCCGTCGCCACCGGCTCAGGCCGCGCCAACCATGGTCACGGGCTCCTTCGTGTCGGCTGCCCGGGGCGGGATATCGACCAATTGGGCGATCGCCCGCCCGCCCGGCCAGACGAAAGCGCTAAGACCGGTGATCGCGCTGCACGGCAAGGGCAGTGACGCGTCCACCGTGATGGCCGGCGGCGTGGAGCACGGTCTGGCGCAGGCTGTCAGCGCCGGGCTGCCGCCGTTCGCGGTGGTCGCCGTCGACGGCGGCGGCGGCTACTGGCACAAGCGGGCTTCTGGCGAGGACTCCGGGGCCATGGTGCTCAACGAACTCATCCCGATGCTGGACAGCCAGAATCTCGACACTTCACGGGTGGCGTTCCTGGGCTGGTCGATGGGCGGCTACGGCGCGTTGCTGCTCGGCAGCCGACTGGGAGCGGGCCGCACCGCAGCGATCTGCGCGGTGAGCCCGGCGCTGTGGCTGTCGTCCGGAGCGGCAGCACCGGGTGCGTTCGACGGGGCCGACGATTTTTCGGCGAACTCGGTGTTCGGGCTGGCCGCATTGGGCTCCATCCCGATCCGGGTGGACTGCGGCGACAGCGACCCGTTCTACGGGGCGACAAAGCAGTTCATTGCTCAGCTGCCCAATCCGCCCGCGGGCGGCTTTTCACCCGGCGGGCACGACCCGGGCTTCTGGAGCTCTCAGCTGCCGGCCGAATTGAACTGGATGGCCCCGCTGCTGACGGCCTAGCCGTTGGGCCGCAGCGTTACGCTCGCGAACGTGACTAAGGATTCCGAGCCGTTCGATTGGAGCCTGCCTTACGCCTGGCCGCGAAAGCCGGTGCTGGCGAGGAACGTTGTGTGCACCTCACAGCCCCTGGCCGCCCAGGCAGGCCTTCGGATGCTGGCCGATGGCGGCAACGCCGTCGACGCGGCTGTCGCCACCGCTATCACGCTGACACTGGTGGAACCGGTGTCCAACGGCATCGGCTCGGACGCCTTCGCCGTCGTCTGGGACGGCCGGCAACTGCACGGATTGAATGCGTCGGGCCGGTCCCCCGCGGGTTGGACACCAGAGTACTTCGGCGACAAGGGTATTCAAGGTGTTCCCGCACTAGGCTGGAACTCGGTGACTGTGCCAGGCGCGGTGTCGGCATGGGTCGAACTCCACGCCAAATTTGGCAAGCTACCTTTCGAAAAGCTCTTCGGGCCCGCTATAGCTTACGGCCGCAACGGCTTTCTGGTCTCACCGACCGTCTCGGCGCAGTGGGCGGCGCAGGTGCCGCTGTTCGAGAGACAGCCCGGGTTCGCCCAGGCGTTCATGCCGGACGGGCGGGCACCGAAACCCGGCGAGCTGTTTAGGTTTCCGGACCACGCGGCCACCCTGGAGCAGATCGCCGCCAGCAATGGCGAGGCGTTCTACCGCGGTGAACTGGCGGCGAAACTCGAAGCACACGGGTTGGCTAACGACGGCGTCATGCGTGCCAGTGACCTGGCCGCTCATCGCGCCGACTGGGTCGGGACCATCAGCGGAAACTATCGCGGCTACACCGTCCACGAGATACCGCCCAACGGCCAGGGAATCGTGGCCCTGATCGCGCTGGGCATCCTGAAGCAATTCGACATGTCATCGTTTTCAGTCGATTCCGCCGACAGTGTGCATCTGCAGATCGAGGCGCTGAAGCTGGCTTTCGCCGACGCTGCGGCCTATGTCGCCGACATCGACCATATGACGCTGCGCCCGGAGCATCTCCTCGACGAGGAGTACCTCAAGCAGCGCGCCGGCCTGATCGATCGGGGGCAGGCAAAGCCCGCGGCCGCCGGCACCCCGCGCGGGGGCACCGTGTATCTGACCGCCGCGGATGCCTCGGGCGTGATGGTGTCGATGATCCAGTCGAACTACCTGGGATTCGGCTCGGGTGTGGTGGTGCCGGGCACCGGGATCGCGCTGCAGAACCGTGGTGCGGATTTCGTGGCGGTTCAAGGACATCCGAACCAGGTCGGGCCGAACAAGCGTCCGTACCACACCATCATCCCGGGCTTCGTCACCAAGGACGGCGCACCGGTGATGAGCTTCGGGGTGATGGGTGGCCCGATGCAACCGCAAGGTCATGTGCAGGTGATGGTGCGCATCGCCGACTACGGTCAGAACCCGCAGGCCGCCTGCGACGGTCCCCGGTTTCGTTGGGTACACGGCCTGCAAGTGAGTTGCGAGAACGGTTTTCCTGAAACGACTCTCGACGAACTTCGCCGACGCGGCCACGACCTGATCACCACGGAGGACTACAACCAGTTCGGTTCCTGCCAGGCGATTTGGCGCCTCGATGACGGGTATTTCGCGGCGAGCGATCCGCGCCGGGACGGCCAGGCCGCAGCTTTCTAGACGCCTTGGCTCACATTTCGGGGTGTTCGACGTAGGCGCGGCGCCGTAGACCTGGGGTTTTATACGAACGTTTTGGGCGGAATTTGAACACTAGGATCGGGCCGTAAGCTGCCCGGGTGGCCTACGTGCGCACCGTGAAGACCTCGTCGGGGGCCACCGCGGTGCAGATCGTGTGGTCGTGGCGCAAGGGCTCGCGTTCGATCGAGCACCTCGGTTCGGCCCATGATGAGGTCGAGTTGGCGGCCTTGAAGGCCGCTGCGGCCGAGCGGTTGGCCGCCGGGCAGACCGAGCTGGACTCTGGGGATCTCCGGTCGACCTGGAACCGGGCACGTTGCCGATCCTGTCCTCGCAGATGACCGCATCTGTGGGAAGCCCTGTGCGCCGCGTATCGGGTTCTTGGGATTCGAGTCAGCCACCAAGGGCGACAACGTGTTTCGTGATCTGGTGTTGGCGCGGATCATCGAACCGAGCAGCAAGATCGACGCCGAACGGGTGCTCGAGCGAGGTCGGGGCGGCCCCGGCGTCGTATGCCACGGTCAAGCGCCGGCTGCGCGGCTACGCCCAACCGGGCTGGCGCTCGGCGCTGGCGGCGGCGTGCGCGGCACATGCCGGGCTGGGGCCGGCTCAGCCTGGTGTTGTTCGACGTCTCGACGCTGTACTTCGAGACCGACGCCGGTGACGGCTTCCGCGAACCGGGATTTTCGAAAGAACGCCGGCTGGAACCGCAGATCACCCTGGGGCTGCTCACCGATGCGGCCGGGTTCCCGCTGACCGTGGCAGGCTTTCGAGGGCAACAAGCGCCGAGACCGCGACCATGCTGCCGGTGATCAACGCTTTCAAGGCCGCCCATCAGCTCACCGATGTCACGGTGGTCGCCGATGCCGGCATGATCTCTGAGGCGAACCAGATCGCTCTGCAAGCCGCCGGGCTGTCGTTCGTCCTGGGCACCCGTATCCCGTATCTGCCCGATGTGGTGCGCGAATGGCGCGACAAACACCCCGACGAGGCGATCCCCGACGGGCTGGTGCTCACCCAGCCCTGGCCCTCGACGAGCAGCGAGAAGGCCCGCGGGATCCCGGACCGGGTCATCCACTACCAATACCGCCACGATCGGGCCCGGCGCACGCTGCGCGGCATCGACGAGCAAGTCGCCAAGGCCGAGCGTGCCGTCGACGGGCACGCGCCGGTCAAACGCAACCGCTACATCCAGCTGACCGGGGCGACCAAGAGCGTCAACCGCACGCTGGAGGCCAAGACCCGCGCCCTTGGCCGGGCTGGAAGGGCTACACCACCAACCTGGTCGACCAGCCCGCCACGTTCGTCATCGACGCTTACCACCAGCTCTGGCACATCGAGAAGGCCTTCCGGATGTCCAAGCACGACCTGCAAGCCCGGCCCGATCTACCACCACCTGCGTGAATCCATCGAGGCCCACCTGAGCATCGTGGTCGCCGCGATGGCCGTCAGCCACCACATCGAGCACCAAACCGGTTGGAGCATCAAGAAATTCGTCCGAACCGCACGCCGCTACCGCACCGTCAAGATCAGAGCCGGCCGACAAATCCTGACCGCCGCCGACCCGCTACCCGACGACCTCCGCGAAGCGATCGCCAAAATCGGCGGACAACTTGAACACTAGGATGAGCCAACGCCTTCGGCTTGCCGCTGAGTGCCGAGATCTGCATCCCCCAAGGGGTGGGCGCTGTCAATGGAGTCGACAAGATGGGCATCCCCGCGTGTAAACCAGTTTGACATTTGATAGGCATGAACGCGTCAAGCTCCTTGACAAATAAGGCATTACACGCGGCAACTTCTGCCAAGACCATTGTCAGACACAAAAACTTATCGTACGGTTACGCACCAATCGACGAGCGCAAACCACGTCTGCACGTCCCCTCACCACCACACACGATGGAGCAACTGTGAGTCTCGCATTGCCAATACCCCGTACCAGCCTCCGTCTCGTCCGGAACCTCAGCTGGCGGGACCCCGACACCGAATGCCAGCTTGTCCTGTCCCAGCCAGCCACAGACCCAGAACTATGGACGAAATATTGCGAAGGTGCGCTAGCGAGATACCGCCGCAGCGGGATCGAGTGCGCGGTCGACACCGACGAAATGCATTCCAGCAAGCTTACTCTCATGTTTATTGCCGCGTTGGACAACGACGGAAGGGTGATCGGGGGCCTTCGGGCCGTCGGCCCACTCCGGTCCGCCTGCGAGTCGCACGCATTCAGTGAATGGGCCGGCCAGCCCGGTCAGCAGGATGTTTGGCAGGTCATCAGCGACAGGCTGCCGGCAGGAATTCTGGAATTGAAGACGGCTTGGGTCAGCGCCGATCGAGATCGAAATCGTCCGGTGGTCAAAGCTCTTGCCCGCGCGCCGATTCACATGATGGGCCTGCTCGGCATTAGGTTCTGCATGGGGACGGCAGCGCATGCGCTGGACCGCTGGAGCAGCTCCGGAGGCGTGGTGGCGACAATTGCCGCAACACCCTACCCGGACGAACGCTATCAAACGAAGATGATCTGGTGGGATAGCCGCGAATTTGCGAAACACGCTGAACCAGAACAGGTCTCAAAGGCTCATATCGAGACAACAAGCCTTATCCATCAGTTGTACAGCGGTGTGGACGTTGACGCCAGTCTGCACAGCGTCGTGTGACGATGGGGAAAAGCGAGCACGACGCATGCAGCGCGCAGATTCTCGACGACAGCAACCCCGACGATAGGCGCGTATTGGCTGAACTCCGAGCCGATCCGCGAGTCGATGTCATCGACCGGTGGGAAGACCAAGCAGCTGGCGCCCGAGAGCTGCTGCCTCAACTCGATCCTGAATTAATTGCCGGGTTGAAGAATTGGGCTTACTACCCGTGGCGCCGGACGTTGGTGAGTGTCCTTGGCCCATGCGCGTTTCGCGCATTGCGACTGAGCCGCAACAGAAACCTGGTCACCGGCGACGAGCAGGATCGACTCGCCCAACTGAAAATCGGTGTGGTGGGTCTCAGTGTGGGGCATGCCATTGCGTACCTGCTGGCAGCGGAAGGTTTTTGCGACCGGCTGCGGCTCGCCGACTTTGACACCCTTGAGTTGTCGAATCTCAATCGCGTTCCGGCGACGATTATCGATCTCGGGGTGAATAAAGCGGTCGTGGCCGCTAGGCGGATCGCGGAACTCGATCCCTACCTACCAGTCGAAGTGATGACGTCGGGAATAACCCAAGACTACATCGACGAATTCCTCGACGGACTTGACATCGTTGTGGAGGAATGCGACTCGCTCGACATGAAGGTTCGCATCCGCGAGGCCGCGCGCTTACGGCACATACCGGTGCTGATGGCGACCAGCGATCGCGGTCTGATAGATGTCGAGCGATTCGACGTGGACCCCTCCCGACGTATTCTGCACGGTCTCCTGGGCGACATAGATATCGGGAACCTTTCCGGCCTTTCCAGCAGGGACAAAGTCCCTTACGTTCTGGGCATTCTCGATGCCGAGCGGTTGTCCGCTCGGTTCGCCGCGTCGCTGGTCGAGATCGACCACACTGTCACGACTTGGCCACAGTTGGCGGGCGACGTCGCCCTCGGTGCCGCGGCGGTCGCCGAGGCCGTCCGGAGAATCGGCCTGGGCGAGTCACTTCGGTCAGGCCGCGTTCGCATTGACATCGCCCAAGCGCTTGATTCTCTCGAAAGCCCGACGCTGGGGAACAGCGATTACTCACCCACTCAGGACTGTGCTGAGTCCCTCGACCAGGCCGTGTCGCTCGACCCTTCGACCATCCTTGCCGCAGCCGCGATTCGCGCTCCGTCGGGCGGGAATATGCAGCCGTGGCATATCAGGGAAACCCCTACCGCGGTCGTCATGCGCCTCGCGCCCGAGCACACATCGACATTGGATATCGGCCTGCGTGGCAGCGCCGTCGCGTTCGGTGCAGCCGTGTTCAATGCGCGAGTGGCCGCAGCGGCCCTTGGCGTACTAGGCCCGGTCGAGGTCGGCGAATCCGACGGGCTGTCGCCACTGACCGCAGCCGTCCGGTTGGGCAACGCGACTGACCGCAGGCTGGCTGAGCTGTATCAGCCCATGCTGCGGCGGGAAACCAACCGCCAGCATGGTATTCCCGGTCGCATTGCCTCCGACATCGTGCAAATGCTCGAGCTATCCACCGCCGAGCATGGCGCTCGGCTGCAATTGTTGACCAGACGCGGCGATATCGAGCGGGCCGCGGCGATTCTGGGCGCCGCAGATCGGATTCGATACCTGACCCCGCACTTGCACGCGGAAATGATGTCGGAGCTTCGATGGCCAGCGGACCCGTCATCTGAGTCGGGTATCGACATACGCAGCCTCGGACTGGACCAAAGCAAATGGGCAGAATTAGAGATTATCAGGCGCCCCGACGTCATGGCCGAGCTAGCTCAGTGGGGCGCAGGGGCCGCGCTGGGTGAAGACACCAATGACCGCGTCTGCAGCAGCTCTGGGCTTGGCATAGTGTCGGTGCGCGGCCACACATTGACCGACTACGCTCGCGGCGGATCGGCCGCTGAGGCAGTTTGGATAGCCGCACAAGAAGCCGGACTTGCGGTTCAACCGGTTTCGCCGCTATTTCTGTACGCACACAACGACGATGAGCTGCGTACAGTGTCAGCGGCATTCGCCACATCCCTGCGCCGGATGCAATACGCGTTTCACGAGCTCACCGGCACCGAAGCGGATGAATTTCATGTGCTGGTGCTCAGGTTTTCGCGCGCACCGCGCACATCAGTGCGTAGCCGCAGGCGCATTCTTAAGACAATCGATTCAGTGCCGTGCCGAGACGCTGATCTTCCCCTCGGCCGCCTTCAAGCCGATATCTTTTCGGAAATGGCTGCCAGGCAACCGAATTGAGCTCAGGATCTGGTAGGCGTGCACGCGTGCCGCGGGTAGGTCGGCGCCGGTGCCCACCACCGACAGCACCCGACCGCCCGATGAGACGATTGCGCCGTCCTCGCGCCGGGCTGTCCCCGCGTGCAGCACCCCCTCGGCCTCGGAGCCGACGATGACATCCCCGACGCGGGGTCGTCCGGGATAGTTTTCGGCCGCCAGCACCACCGTCACGGCGGCACCGTCGCGCCACCGCAGCTCCTCGAAGGTGCTCAGCGAGCCGGCGGCCGCCGCACCCAGTAGCTGCGCGAGCGGTGACTCCAGCAGCGCCAGCACGGCCTGAGTCTCCGGATCACCGAAGCGGCAGTTGAACTCGACCACCGCCGGGCCGTCCGCGGTGATCGCCAGACCCACATACAGCAATCCGCAGAACGCGCTGCCGCGCCGCACCATTTCGGCCGCAACAGGTTCGGCGATCTCGGTAACCATCTCCCGATAGACGTGGTCGGGAAGCCACGGCAGCGGCGCGTAGGCGCCCATACCTCCGGTGTTGGGCCCGCTGTCCCTCTCGCCGACCCGCTTGAAGTCTTGGGCCGGCAACAACGGCACGACAGTTTCCCCGTCGACGACGCAGAACAGCGATACCTCGGGGCCGTCGAGATAGGACTCCAAAAGCACCGGGTGCCCGGCCTCGAGCAATCCGGCGGCGTGGGCGCGTGCGGCCTCGCGATCCGGGGTCACCACTACGCCCTTGCCCGCGGCCAGGTGGTCGTCCTTCACCACCCAGGCCGGGTCGCCGGCAGCCGGGCCGAACCGGTCCAGGGCGGCGTCCAAATGTGCCGGGCTGTCGACTATTTCG
The DNA here is from genome assembly GCA_963840045.1 of uncultured Actinomycetota bacterium. Classification (GTDB taxonomy): domain Bacteria; phylum Actinomycetota; class Actinomycetes; order Mycobacteriales; family Mycobacteriaceae; genus Mycobacterium. The sequence goes on from CAWIXL010000008.1 coordinate 103,555, forward strand.
CTGGCGGCGGTGCGCACACCGGCCGCCGCCATCACCTCCTTGGCGAACGCCTTGGAGCCTTCGATGCGGGCCGCGTCCTTGCCGGGCCCGAAGCAGACGATGCCCGCGGCGCGCACGGCGTCGGCCACACCAAGTACCAGCGGTACCTCTGGACCGATGACCACCAGGTGGGCCCCGACCTCGCGCGCCAGGGCGACCACGTCCTCGGCGGCGGTGATGTCGACGTCATGCTGCTCGGCCACCCTCGCAGTGCCGGCGTTGCCGGGAGCGATGATGAGCCCCGTGACCTCCGGATCCCGGCCGAGAGCCAGCAGCAGGGCATGTTCACGGGCACCGGAGCCGATCACCAGGACGCGCACGACACGTCACCTTAGCCGGGTGAAGTTGCGTTCGGTTAGGTGCACTAGTCGGGCTTGCGACCCGAGTGCATCTTCACCGCGTCGTTGACGTTGCCCTGCTTGTCCTCGCCGGCACCCGCGGCCGCGGCCTTCTTGCGCTTTGCCACGACGGTGTCCACCGCGCCATTGAGCGCAGAGCCCAGCGGAAACCCGAGGTAGTGGGTGAGGAAGACGGCCATCTCCTTCAGCTCGGTCTCGGTGAGTTCACCATTGAGCAGCGCGGCGTTGATCTGGATTTCGGCCAAGGCGCGGTTTCCGACTGCGGTCACCGCCGTCAGCGTCATGATGCGCTTGTCGCGCATCGACAACCCTGGTCGGTTCCAGATGTTGCCGAACAGGTGATCGACGGTCAGGTCGAAGTACGCGTCGCCCTCGATGTTGGGCATCTCCCACCCGTAGACCTCGTTCATCTTCTCAAGGCCTTTGCGGCGCAGCTCGTCCATTACGTCTCTTTCTGTGTGTGCGTTACCCAAGATTGGGCCCCACGCGCTCTCGCGCCAGCCTAGCCAGCGGCAAACTAACGGTCGTTGAGCGGACCAGATCTGGCCGGCGCGCCAAATGGGCATAGCGCTCCGGCGGGCCGCCCCCTCTCGGCCCGCCGGCGCACGACTATCCGCACTTTCGGAGATTCCTTCGCAAGAACTTCGGCAACCTTGGCCTTCTTGTCGGCCCCCGCAACGTGCTCTGCCGCGTTCTTACGCTCCGGATTACCCGTTCCGGGGCAGAGTTCAACCTGGATCCCACCCCGGATCCCACAGGTGCCTATGCTTCCGCGTCTTTATGCGGTAGCCCGAGACCGGGCCCGAGCCGTTCCCGGGCCAGCTCGGCGAGCGGTAAGTCGACCGACAGCGCCTCGCCCAACGCCAGCGCCAGGTCCAGGTCCTTTTCTCCGAGTCCCCGGGCATGAAGGAACGGTCCGTACAGGAAGTGGCCCGGCTCAAGGTCTTTCGTGTCCTCGCGGAACATGATCGACCCGGTGCCACCGGTGAGTTTGTCGGTGTGACGCACCACATTGCCGAGGTCCTGCAGGTTCAGTCCGGCGGCCTCGGCCAGCTTCCACGCCTCCCCGACGGCCGCGTATGCGATGAAGGTGAGCATGTTGCGGGCCAGCTTCATCCGGGTGCCCGCGCCGGGCGGACCGGCGTGCACCACCAACTCAGCCCAATGCGCGAACGGCTCTTTGATGCGGGCGAAGACTTCGTCGCTGGCGCCCACCATCGTCGCCAGTTGACCGAAACGCGCGGCCCGCCCGCCGCCGCTGATCGGCGCGTCGATGACGTGAATGCCCTGCGGTTCGAGCTCGCGCGCGAGCCCCTCGGCGGTGGTGTCACTGATCGTCGAGTGAATCGCAATGATGGTGCCGGGCTTGGCATGTGACGCCAGCTCGCCGACGACATCACGCACCTGCTCGTCGTTGAGTACGGTGACGCTGATGATGTCGGCGGCCGCGACGTCGGCGAGGCTGTCGGCGATACTGGCGCCACGTTCGGCCAACGGTGTCATGGCCTCGGTCCGGATGTCGTAAACCGTTAGCCCGCCGGGCCATTCGACCATTTTCTTGGCCATCGGCGTGCCCATGTTTCCCAGCCCGATATACCCGAGCTTCAGGTGATCAGTCACCAGTGCCACTCCTTCTCATCACTTCACCGCATCGTCGCCGGAGGTGCCAACGGCGATCTGCTTGGCTACGCCCTCGGCACCGGCGACGTTGATGTCGGCGACGACCGCCGCGGCACCCTCACGGCGGTGACGATGGCCACCTTGTTTTCGAATTGCGCCATCTAGCTATCTCCTATTTGACCGCTGTCGCAACAAGTTTGGCTTCCAAGTACTCCTCGAAGCCGAGGAGCCCCATCTCCCGGCCGTTGCCGGATTGCTTGTAACCGCCGAACGGCGCGTCAGCCGAGTACCAGACGCCGCCGTTGACATTGACGGTGCCCACCCGCAGCCGCGCAGCCACCGCCGCGGCTCTGTCGGAATCACCGCCAAATACGGTGCCCGACAGGCCGTATGGCGAGTCATTGGCGATGCGCACCGCGTCATCGTCACCGTCGTGGGGTATCACTGTGAGCACCGGCCCGAAGATCTCTTCGCGGGCGGGACGCGCGTCATTGCCCAGGCCGACAATCAACGTGGGCTCGACGAAGAAACCGGCCTCCCTGTTCGCGGGCCGGCCGCCGCCGCAGGCGAACGACCCGCCCTCGGCGATCGCCAGATCCAGATAGCTCTGTACCCGATCACGCTGCCGTGCCGAGATCAGCGGTCCGCACACGGTTCCGGCCTCGTTCGGATCACCCGGCTTGATCGACCCCATGGTGGCCGCCGCGATGGCGACCGCCTCGTCATAGCGGGCCCGCGGCACCAGCAGCCGGGTGGTGATCGCGCACCCCTGCCCGGCGTGCATGCACACCGAGAACGCCGATACCCCACTGGCAGCGGCCAAGTCAGCGTCATCGAGCACCACAAACGCCGACTTACCGCCCAGCTCCAGGAACACCTTCTTGATGGTGGGGGCGGCGTCGGCCATCACGCTGCGGCCGGTGGCTGTGGAGCCGGTGAACGAAACCATGTCGACCCGAGGGTCTTTGGCCAGCAGCGCACCCACGCTGTGGTCGCTGGACGTGATGATATTGACCACGCCGGGCGGAAAGTCGGTGTGCTCGGCGATGATTTCCCCCAGCGCGGCCGCGCACCAGGGTGTGTCGGGCGCAGGCTTGAGGACGACGGTGTTGCCCGCGGCCAGCGCGGGACCCAGCTTGGCGAGATTGATCTGGTGCGGAAAGTTCCACGGCGTGATGGCGCCGACGACGCCGACGGCCTCCCGCGCGATGGTGCGTCGGGTGGGGATTCCCATCGGTGACGCCTCGCCGAGATCCTGACTCCACACATAGGACTCGGCCGTGTCGGCCGCGAACCCCAGGTCATTGACCGGGCCCTCCAGCTGTGCGCTGGCGGTGAGCATCCGCGGCGCACCAACCTCGGCGATGGTGATCTCGCGCAGGTCTTCGATATTTTCTTGCAGCGCCTCGCGCAACTGGCGCACACACCGAACCCGCAACTCGGTGTTGCGCGACCAGTCGGTCTCGTCGAAGGCGCGCCGCGCGGATTCGATCGCGCGGCCCATGTCGTTGGCGTCGGCGTCGGCGGCGACGCCCAGCACCTCCTCGGTGGCCGGATTGATCGTCGGGAAGGTGCCCGCGCTGCCCGGGCACAGCTTGCCGTCGATGAACAGCGCACTAACGCCGTCGGCGAACAACGCCATCGCTCACTCCAAATCAAGTGGACAGTTGTCCGATATTGCCCCTTCGAACCATAGCCGCCGGGCCATCGGAGGTGCAAGTTCCGATCCCGTCGTACCGCCAGGCAGGGCTGTAATGGCATCATTTAGCTGGGCTTTTAGCCCAGTCACTTGCTTCGCATCGGCCCCTTCGGATAGCTTGGACAGGTGTCCAGCGATGCACTGGCTACCACCACATCCCACGCCGAGCGCCAGACCGGGCCCCAGGCCGGTCAGACGCCGCGCAACCGCCGCCAGGAGGAGACCTTCCGCAAGGTGCTCGCCGCCGGCATGGAAACCATGCGAGAAAAGTCGTACGCCGACCTGACCGTGCGCGCCGTAGCTGCCCGGGCCAAAGTGGCCCCGGCCACCGCCTACACCTACTTCTCGTCGAAGAACCATCTGATCGCCGAGGTCTATCTCGACCTGGTCCGCCAGGTTCCCTACTTCACCGATGTCAACGAGCCCATGCCCACTCGGGTGCACCGGGCGCTGCGCCACCTGGCGCTGGTCGTCGCCGACGAGCCCGAGGTCGGTGCGGCGTGTACGACGGCGTTGCTGAGCGGCGGCGCCGACCCTGCGGTGACCGCGGCACGCGACCGCATCGGCGCGGAGATCCACCGCCGCATCACTTCGGCCATCGGGCCCGGCGCGAACCCAGGCACTGTGTCGGCGCTCGAGATGGCGTTCTTCGGCGCTCTGGTTCAGGCCGGCAGTGGCGAACTCACCTACCACAAGATCGCCGACCGGCTGGCCGACGCGGTAGGCCTCATCCTGGCCGGCACCGGCGCAGATGCCGCCGCCGACACCGAAAAGGCAGATGGCGCATGACGGTTGATGTTGGCGGCCCCGAATTGGTCCTCGACCCGTACGACTACGACTTCCACGAAGACCCGTATCCGTACTATCGGCGGCTGCGGGACGAGGCCCCGCTTTATCACAACGAGAAGCTCGGCTTCTGGGCCTTATCGCGGCACCGCGATGTGCACCAGGGATTCCGCAACAGCACCACGCTCTCCAACCGCGACGGCGTCGCACTGGATCCGATATCCCGCGGGCCACACGCGTCGAAGACGATGTCGTTCCTGGCGATGGACGACCCGGGGCATCTGCGCTTGCGCACGCTGGTCTCAAAGGGCTTCACGCCGCGCCGGATTCGCGAACTCGAGCCGCGCGTGACCGAACTCGCCGTGCAGCACCTCGACGTCATGCTGGAGAAGGCAGGCTCGGGAACCTCGGAGACCGTCGACTACGTCGCGGAATTCGCCGGCAAGCTGCCGATGGACGTGATCTCGGAGCTGATGGGCGTGCCGGTGGCAGAACGCGACCGCATCCGCGCCATGGCCGACGGCGTGATGCACCGCGACGACGGCGTCACACGATGTGCCGGCGTCGGCGATCGAGGCGTCGATCAACTTGATCGTCTACTACCAGGCGATGATCGCCGAGCGCCGCAAGAAGCCAACCGACGACCTGACCTCGGCCCTGCTGGAAGCCGAGATCGACGGCGACCGGCTCACCGACGAGGAAGTCCTCGGGTTCATGTTCCTGATGGTGATCGCCGGCAACGAGACGACGACCAAACTTCTTGCCAATGCCGCGTTCTGGGGCCACAAGAACCCCGATCAACTGACCCCGATCTACGCCGACCTGACGCGGGTTCCGCTGTGGGTCGAGGAAACGTTGCGCTATGACACCTCCAGCCAGATCCTGGCCCGCGTCGTCTCCGGAGAGCTCACCCTCTACGACACCAGGATCCCCGAGGGCGACGTGCTGCTGCTGCTGCCCGGTTCGGCCCATCGTGACGAGCGGGCGTTCGAGAATCCCGACGACTACCTGATCGGACGCGAAATCGGGCCTAAGCTTTTAAGTTTCGGTAGCGGTGCGCATTTCTGCCTGGGCGCGCATCTGGCCCGGATGGAAGCGCGGGTCGCGCTCACCGAACTGTTCAAGCGAATCCGCGGATATCAGGTCGACGAGGTCAATGCCGTTCGCGTCCACTCCAGCAACGTCCGCGGGTTCGCCCACCTGCCAATCACCTTGGAGGCCAGGTAAATGCCCCGCTTCGAGCCGCATCCAACCCGCCGTCCCGCGATCGTGGCCGGTGCGTCGTCGGGCATCGGCGCGGCCACCGCAACCGAACTCGCCGCCCGTGGCTTTCCGGTCGCCGTGGGTGCCCGCCGGGTGGACAAACTGACCGAGCTGGTGGACAAGATCCGCGCCGACGGCGGCGAGGCGGTGGCCTTTCCGCTCGACATCACCGATCCGGAGTCGGTGAAATCATTCGTGGCGCAAGCGATCGACGCACATGGCGAGGTGGAGCTGCTGGTGTCCGGGGCCGGCGACATGTCCCCGGGACGGATCCACGAGACCAGCACCGACACCTTCCTGGAGCAGGTGCAGGTCCATCTGGTGGGCGCCAACCGGCTGGCCACCGCGGTGCTGCCGGACATGGTGGCGCGCCGACGCGGCGACGTCATCTTCGTGGGTTCCGATGTCGCTCTGCGCCAACGCCCGCACATGGGTGCCTACGGCGCCGCCAAGGCCGGTCTGGTCGCCATGGTGACCAATCTGCAAATGGAGTTGGAAGGCACCGGAGTCCGGGCCTCGATCGTGCATCCCGGCCCGACGCTGACCGGCATGGGCTGGCAGCTGTCCGCCGAACAGGTCGGTCCCATGCTGCGAGGACTGGGCGAAGTGGGGTCAGGCGCGGCACAACTACTTCCTGCGTCCCGGCGACCTGGCCCGGGCGATCGCGTTCGTCGCCGAAACGCCGCGCGGCTCGCACATCGTGAACATGGAAGTCCAGCCCGAGGCGCCGCTGACGGACGCGCCCGCTGATCGACGAGAACTTGCACTCGGCGAAGAGGGGATGCCGAGACCAATGAGTACTGTTGCCGTGCCGCGGGTTTCCGGCGGCGAGCAAGAACACGGACATCTCGAGGAATTCCGCACCGATCCGATCGGCCTGATGCGGCGGACCCGTGAAGAGTGCGGGGACGTGGGATGGTTCCAGCTGGCCGACAAGCACGTCATCCTGCTGTCCGGCGCCAAAGCCAACGAGTTCTTTTTCCGTTCCGCCGACGAGGATCTCGACCAGGCCGCCGCGTATCCCTTCATGGCGCCGATCTTCGGCAAGGGTGTGGTGTTCGACGCCAGCCCGGAGCGGCGCAAGGAGATGCTGCACAACTCCGCGTTGCGCGGCGAGCACATGAAGGGGCACGCCGCGACGATCGAGCACGAAGTACGCCGGATGATCGACGAACTGGGGCGATGAAGGCGAGATCGACCTGCTGGACTTCTTCGCCGAGTTGACCATCTACACCTCGACGTCCTGCCTGATCGGTACCAAGTTCCGCAACCAGCTCGACTCGCGGTTCGCGCACTTCTACCACGAGCTCGAGCGGGGCACGGATCCGTTGTGCTACGTGGATCCGTACCTGCCCATCGAAAGCTTCCGCAAGCGAGACGAAGCCCGCGTCAAGTTGGTCGCGCTGGTGCAGGAAATCATGCACCAACGGATCGCCAATCCGCCTGAGGACAAGCGTGACCGCGACATGCTCGACGTGCTGGTGTCGATCAAGGACGAGGAGGGCAACCCGCGGTTCTCCGCGGACGAGGTCACCGGCATGTTCATCTCGTTGATGTTCGCCGGGCACCACACCAGCTCGGGCACGTCCGCGTGGACGCTGATCGAACTGATCCGCCACCCCGACGTCTACGCCTCGGTGATCGAGGAGCTCGACGAGCTGTATGCCGACGGGCAGTCGGTGAGTTTCCATGCGCTGCGCCAGATTCCGCATCTGGAAAACGTATTGAAGGAGTCGCTGCGGCTGCACCCGCCGCTGATCATTCTGATGCGGGTGGCCAAGGGCGAGTTCGAGGTCGAGGGCTATCCGATCCACGACGGCGACATGGTGGCGGCCTCCCCCGCGATCTCCAACCGGATCGCCGAGGACTTCCCCGACCCGGACGACTTCGTGCCGCAGCGTTACCAGGAGCCACGTCAGGAGGATCTGCTCAACCGGTGGACATGGATTCCGTTCGGCGCCGGCCGGCATCGCTGCGTGGGCGCGGCGTTTGCCACCATGCAGATCAAGGCGATCTTCTCGGTGTTGTTGCGCGAGTATGAGTTTGAGATGGCACAACCGGCGCAGAGCTACCGAAACGACCACTCCAAGATGGTGGTGCAATTGGCGAAGCCGGCGATCGTTCGTTACCGGCTTCGAAAGGAAACGGGCTTGATCATGAGTTACCGGATCGAAGCCGACTTGGATTTGTGTCAGGGCCACGCAATGTGTGAACTCGAGGCACCCGATTACTTCCGCGTACCCAAGCGGGGCAAAGTCGAGATCGTCGACTCCGAGCCACCCGAAGAGGCCCGCGGGGAGATTCAGCGGGCCGTCCTGGCCTGTCCCACCCAAGCACTATTCATCAAAGCGAAAGAGGACTGACGACAATGGCGTCTTTCGAACGTGCAGAGCTCGACGAGTGGGTGCAGTCGTGGCTCAAGGCCAACAAGGACTGCGAGAAATCGGGCGATTGGACGCCGCTGGCGGACTTCTACGCCCCCGACGCGACCTACGGCTGGAACATCGGGCCCAAGGAAGACGTGATGTGCGTCGGGATCGACGAGATCCGCGACATCGCGCTCGGCTTGGAGATGGAGGGTCTCGAGGACTGGCAGTACCCGTACCAGAAGGTCATCATCGACGACCGCCAAGGCGAGATCGTCGGTTTCTGGAAGCAGGTCGTCATCGACGGCGAGGGCGGCCGGCAGGAGATCTACGGCATCGGCGGCAGCTGGTTTCGCCTGAACGCCGACAAGCTCATCGAGTGGCAGCGAGACTTCTTCGACTTCGGCCACGTCTCGGCGCTCTACATGCAGCTGATGAAGAACGGGAAGTTATCGGCCGGTATGCAGAAGCGCATCGAGCGAGGCATGGCCGGCGAACGCCTCCCCGGCTACTACCCGCTCGGCCAGGCTCCGGTGCCCATCTGGTGACTCCACGGGAACTGATTCAGCAGCTCGACCTACACTCAACCAAGCGGTTGCTTCGACGGAGCTCGAGGCCCGACGTAGCCGAAGTTCAACGATGAAAGCAGGTTCACGGGTGAAGACCAAGGGCGCATTGATCTGGGAGTTCAACCAGCCGTGGTCGGTCGAAGAAATCGAAATCGCCGACCCCGTCAAGGACGAGGTCAAGATTCAGATGGAAGCGGCGGGCATGTGCCGCTCCGACAACCACTTGGTCACCGGTGGGATTCCGATGGCGGGCTTCCCGGTACTCGGCGGACACGAGGGTGCGGGCATCGTCACCGAGGTGGGCCCCGGCGTAGAAAACATCGCCCCGGGTGACCACGTCGTGCTGTCCTTCATCCCGTCCTGCGGGGCTTGTCCGACCTGTCAGGCGGGCATGCGCAACCTTTGTGACCTGGGGGCCGGGCTGCTGGCCGGCGTGGCGATATCCGACGGGACGTTCCGTATCCAGGCCCGCGGCCAGAACGTGTACCCGATGACGCTGCTGGGGACCTTCTCGCCGTACATGGTGGTGCACAAGAGCTCCGTGGTGAAGATCGACCCGTCGATTCCGTTCGAGGTCGCCTGCCTGGTCGGCTGCGGCGTCACCACCGGCTACGGATCGGCGGTCCGCACCGCTGACATTCGGCCGGGTAACGACGTCGCCATCGTCGGTGTCGGCGGGGTCGGCATGGCGGCGCTGCAGGGTGCGGTCGCCGCCGGCGGCCGCTACATCTTCGCCATCGACCCGGTGGAGTGGAAGCGCGATCAGGCCCTCAAGTTCGGCGCCACGCACGTCTACCCGGACATCAACGCCGCAATGATGGGCATCGCCGAGGTCACCTACGGTCTGATGGCCCACAAGGTGATCATCACCGTCGGCGAGCTCAAAGGCGCCGACATCGACAGCTACCTGACCATTACCGCCAAGGGCGGCACCTGCGTGCTGACCGCCATCGGCAGCATGCTGGATACCCAGGTGACCCTGAACATGGCGCTGTTGACTCTGATGCAGAAGAACCTGCAGGGCACCATCTTCGGTGGCGGCAACCCGCAGTACGACATTCCGCAACTGCTGACGATGTACAAGGCCGGCAAGCTGAACCTGGACGACATGGTCACCACCCAGTACCGGCTCGAGCAGATCAACGACGGCTACCAGGACATGCTGGACGGCAAGAACATTCGCGGCGTCATCCGATACACGGACGCCGACCGGTAGCCGACCGACACCCACCTTTTAGCAAGGCGCGTGGTCCCCGAGTGACCAGCTTCGCGCACCTGTTGGCGCCGGGACGAATCGGCGCCATGACGGTGCGCAATCGGGTGGTCATGTCTCCCATGGAGACGATGTACGGTACCCCGGACGGGCTGCCCTCAGAACGCACCCGTGACTACTTCGCCGCCCGCGCCAAGGGTGGCGTCGGCCTGATCACGTTGGGCGCCACCGGAGTCGACAATCAGCACCCCGAGACTCCCGGCGGCTTGCATCTGGCCACCGACGACGCGATCGACGCACACCGGGCGCTGGTGGAGGTGGTGCATGAACACGGCGCCAAGATCCAGCCCCAGATCGTGCACGCCGGGCCCGACGGGCTGGGGCCGGAAATCTTCGGTGTGACGTCCCTGGGACCGTCGGTGATTCCGTCGTATCTGACCGGCCGTCCGTCAGCCGAGATCAGTCGACAGCAGCTGACCGAGGTGTTCGACCTGTTCAAGGCCGCGGTGCGTCGTGCGGCCGAGGCCGGATACGACGGAATAGAGCTGCACGCCGCGCACGGCTACATGCTGCTCGGCTCCTTCCTTGCGCCACAGCGCAATCGGCGGACCGACGACTATCGGGGCTACTCGTCGCGCGGCCGGGTTCGCGCGGTGCTGGAAGCACTGGCCGCGATCCGGTCTGAGATCGGCGACGCCTTGCCGATTACGCTGCGCATCTCCGGGTACGAGCGCGTCGCCGGAGGCCGGCCGATATTCGAAACCGCGCGGGTGGCACCGGAACTCGTGGCCGCCGGCGTAGCTGCATTCCATGTCAGCGGCGGCGTCATCGATCGACTCGTCACCGGGATGGTCAATGGCGCCGACGACGGCGACGCGGTCAATGTCGGAGCCGCGGCCGCGGTCAAGCAGGTGGTCGACGTGCCGGTGATCGCCGTCGGCCGCATCCACGATCCGGTTGCGGCCGAACGGATCCTGGCCGATGGGCGGGCCGACTTCATCGCCATGGGCCGTCCACTGCTGGCCGACCCCGAGCTGCCGCGCAAACTGCGGTCTGGCCGGGAGCACCGGGTTCGCAAATGCATCTCGTGCGAAAACTGCATCGACGCAATGGAACAGCGCTTCTCGGTGGACTGCGCGGTCAATCCCCGCACCGGCAAGGAACGCGAGCTGGCGGCTCCGCGCGCCGTTCGCGCGAAGCGCGTCGTGGTGATCGGCGGCGGCCCGGCGGGGCTGGAAGCGGCCCGCGTGGCGGCCGAACGGGGCCACCACGTAACGCTGTTCGAACGCGGCGGCCAACTGGGCGGCGCGCTGCGCTGGGCGGCAGTCCTGCATCCGGAGAACCAGCCGTTCCTGCGGTACCTGCGCGACGAGATCCGGCTAAGCTCCGTGAAAGTGCAATTAGGCCACGCAGTTTCGGCCTCAGAATTGGTCGCGACGAGGCCGGAGGCGGTGGTGGTGGCTACCGGCGGACATGTCGCGGTCCCGGCCATCCCCGGCGCCGACCTCCCGCACGTGCACACCGGGCCAGGGTTGCGCGAACTGCTCGACGGCCGGCTGTTCGCCGGCTGGCGGCAGCGGCTGATGCGGCCCCAGGTGGTTCGACTCGCCACCCGCGCCTGGATGCCGGTCGGACGTCGGGTGGCCATCGTCGGCGGTGACCTGGTGGCGCTGGAACTTGCCGAGTTTCTGGCTAGCCGAGGCCGTCTGGTGTCAATACTCGAAGCCGGCAAGGACATCGCGCCGGAAGTGGGCAATAAGCGCAAGACCGAACACATGGATCGGCTCGACCGGCTGGGCGTCACCGTCCACGTCCGTGCGGCCGTCGAACGAATCACCCCCGACGGGGTGGTGTTCACGCCCGCCGGCGGGACCACCCGGCAACTGGCCGCCGATAGCGTGGTGCTGGCCGGAACGGTCGAGCCCGACACCACGTTGTTCGACACCCTGAAAACCGCCCTGCCCGACGCGGCTCTGCATGCCGCCGGCGACTGCAGCGGCCTTGGCCTAATCCGCAAAGCCACCGAGGAAGGTGCGCGCGCCGCGTGCGCCATTTGAGAAGACAGGAGATAGAAGCATGACCCAAACCGCCCAATCCCCCGCGCTTACCGCGTCGCAATCGTCGTGGCGGTGCGCCCAAGCCCACGACCGGGAAGGCTGGCTGGCGTTGATGACCGACGACGTCGTCATCGAGGACCCGATCGGCAAGTCCGTCACCAACCCCGACGGCACCGGGGTCCGCGGAAAGGAAGCCGTCGGCGCCTTTTTCGACAGCAACATCGCGCCCAATCAGCTGACGATCACCTGCGAGGAGACTTTCCCGTCGAGTTCGCCCGACGAAATCGCCCATATCCTGGTGCTGCACAGCAAGTTTGAAGGCGGCTTCACCAGCGAAGTCCGTGGCGTGTTCACCTACCGCGTCAACGACGAAGGGCTGATCGCCAACATGCGCGGGTACTGGAACCTCGAAGTCATGAAATTCGGCAAGGAGGAGTGAACGCGAGCCAGCGACCTTAGAAACCCAAACCGATACGTCCGAGCCCGGTGATGTTGCCCTGCATGATCCGTTTATCCATCAGCACCTGACAGGACGTTTGGATCGGATCGCTGAGAATGGTCGCCGATTTCGGTTGCTGCAGAAGAAGTTTCCCGTTGTTGGGGTCGATGACAGCGAAGGCGAAGATATCGGCCGGTGTGGTTTGATCGAATCCGATGCGCGTGATGGTGTAGATCAAGCCGTCCGCGACGGACAAGTGCGGCAACGCCGCGCTGCGAACCGTGCTCTCCCACACGGTATGGCAGCCCGGGTTGTCAACGTCCACCCTCGTCATCCCGCCAACGAACGGCGCCGTCGGCGGCACCGCCGGACCCGCTCCCGCCGGAACCGAGGGGTAGGGGTAGCCGTAGGTGCTCGCAATGAACATCGAGTTGCCCACCCCGATCGGTGAGTTCTCGCTACCCGGCCCACCCTTGGTCAGGACCGGCTGCTCGCAGACCAGTTGGCCCGTGCCGGACTGGTAGATCAGTGCGTGCACGTAAGGGCTGGCATTGTCGACGATGGTCAGGTAGTCAGCGCCGGTGGGGCCGAAATAGGTCGGGGTGGACCCGGTGCCCCAGCTCAGTTGTCCTGGCTTGCGGGCGGTTCCACGGTCGTAGGGCTTGCTCCACAGAATCTGCGGATTGCCGCTGCCGTCGAGGACCAGTTCGTAGAGGGCAAAGGTAGTGGCAACTGCGACGCGATTGCTCGGTGACGCCGAGATGCTGTTGGCCACTTGTTCACCGGCCGGCAGGTGCACGGTGGCGACGCCGCCGCCCACCTTGGACACCCCCACCACCCCGTTGGCTGTGGCGAACCAGACGTTGCCGTCATAGTCAGGAACCAGACCGACCGAGCTGTCGCCGGCCGGTATCGCAGCGGACAGATCCGTGGACTCGACGACGGTCAGCTTCCACCGGCCCAGCGTCCCGTCCTTCGCGTGGTTGATGCGCAGCAGGTGGTTGGTCCCGTCGATCATGACCACTCGGTTGTTGTTGTCCAGGTAGGCGTAGACACCACCGAGCAGGCCGCCCTTGGCAACTTGCAGGCTGGCCAGGGGGATGCGATGCGGGATGATGCCGCTGGGATCGATCAGGTAGACGGTCGGGATCTGGTTGAGGTCGGCGGTGCACAGCGCCAACACCAGGGCGTCGGTACCCTGCATGATCGTCGGACAAGCCGCCAGCAGCGGATACCCGGAGATCACGGCCAGGTGAGCGCCCGGCCCGGGCAGCGGTGTTGCGTCCGCCGATCCGGCGTCATTGTGCATGGACGCGAGGCCATTCGGCGCCATGTAGGGATTGGGCGGCGCCAGCGGCCCGAATGCCGCGGCCGCGGTGGCCGGCGCCGGGACCAGGGTGGGGACAAGGGATGCGGCGCACGCGGTCAGGACTGCTACCGGAATGGCCAGCAGTGCCGCAGGAAGTCGCACGCGGGCCCCTTCCCTGAATTGGGTCAACAGGGATCTTGACGATCAGGCAGTACGACTCGGCAACAACCCGTTAACGATTCGGCCTCCAGTTGCTGCTGACGGCGGCGGCATGTCATTTTCGAGGGCAATTTCGAGGCACATATGCTTGGCGAATGGCGTCGATCTTCACCAAGATCATCAATCGTGAACTGCCCGGCCGCTTCGTCTACGAGGACGACGACGTCGTCGCGTTCCTGACGATTGAACCGATGACACAAGGCCACACGCTGGTGGTGCCACGCGCCGAGGTCGACCAGTGGCAGGGCGTCGACAGCGCGGCGTTCAACCGGGTGATGGCGGTCAGCCAGCTGATCGGCAAGGCCGTATGCCAGGCGTTCGGAGCCGACCGCGCCGGCCTGATCATCGCCGGGCTAGAGGTGCCGCATCTGCACGTTCACGTGTTCCCCACCCGCAGCCTGAGCGACTTCGGCTTTGCCAACGTCGACCGCAACCCCTCGGCGGAATCGCTGGACGGGGCGCAGGCCAAGATCAAGGCGGCGTTAGCCCAACTTGCCTGACGCCTGCACCGCCTAAACGTGCACGGGAACATCGCTGACCCGGGGCATACTGACCCGGAAGCAGCAACCTTCCCCCGGCGCGGTTGTCACGGTGACGATGCCACCGTGCGCACGCACCAACGAATCGACAATCGACAGCCCGAGTCCGGTGCCCCCGCTGGACCGTGCGCGTGACGAGTCGGTGCGGTAGAACCTTTCGAACACCCGCGCCGCATCCTCCTGGCTCATGCCGGGGCCTTTGTCGGCGACCTCGAGCACGGCGTTCTCGCCGTCGGTGCCCACCCGCACAATGACGTCGGCGTTTTCCGGGGTGTGTTGTAAAGCGTTCGCGATGAGGTTGCTCAGCACCTGGCGCAGCCGGGGCTCGTCGCCAAGCACCTCCGGGGTGCCGGGGCCGTCCAGAATCTCCATGGCGATGCTGCGTTTGGGGTCAATCGCCTGCCCGTCGTGCACGGCGTCGCTGGCGAGCGCCAGCAAGTCCACTCGATTGTGTTCGAGCGGGCGCTGCACATCCAGCCGGGCCAGCAGCAGCAAATCGTCGACCAGCAGGCCCATCCGACTGGCTTCGCTTTCGATTCGCGATAGCAGCATGGCCACGTCACGAGCGGCACCCTGGCGGTACAACTCCGCGAAGCCGCGGATGGTGGTCAGCGGGGTGCGCAGTTCGTGGCTGGCGTCGGTGATAAACCGTCGCATCCGCTCCTCGGAACCGCGGGCCTTGTCGGCCGATGACTCCGAGGATGCCAGCGCCTGCTGAATTTGAGCCAGCATTCCGTTGAGCGCCAAGGAAAGTCGGCCCACCTCGGTGCGCGGATCACGTTCCGGAACCCGGCGATCCAGCTGGCCCGCGGCGATCGCCGCAGCGGTTCGTTCGACTTCGGCCAGCGGTTGCAGGCTGCGGTGCACCACCGCGTAGCCGACGATCCCGATCACGATCAGCACGGCCACCCCGATCCCGAACTGCAGCCAGACCAGAGACCGGACCGTGTGCTGGACATCGGATAGATCGATCGCCACAGTGGTCAGGCCGTGTGGCCCGCGCACCGACACCGCTCGCCACTGAATATCCGAGCCGTTGACCGACGGCAGCGTGACCGGATTGGGGCCCACGTCATTGTTGGCCGGCAGTGCCGGCTCGGCGTTGCGGTCGTTGATGGCGGTAAAGGTGGTGCCGTCGGCGCCGAGACCCCGCACGTAGAACTTCGACGGCGGCCGGCCGGGGTCCGGGCCCTCCGCGGACGGCCGTCGCTGGGCCTGCGCCCAGCTACGAGAGGCGTCGAGCAGCGTGGCGTCGATCCGGCTGATCAGGCTGTGACGCAGGATCGAGGTGACCGCGATCCCCGAGGCCGCCAGACCGCAAGCCACCAGCACCAGAGTGCCGGCGACCAGGCCTACCCGCAGCGGCAGTCCGCGTCGACGTTGTTTGGCCATACCCCTATTCTTCGTCAGCTATCTCGCTGGGCGCACGCTCAGCGCGGCTCGCGCAAGACGTAGCCCACCCCGCGCAACGTGTGCAGCAGCCGCTTCTCCCCGGTGTCGATTTTGCGGCGCAGATATGAGACGTAGGACTCGACGACATTGACGTCACCGCCGAAGTCGTAACGCCAGACGTGGTCGAGGATTTTGGGTTTGCTCAGCACCGTGCCCGCATTGATCACGAAGTAGCGCAGCAACGTGAATTCGGTGGGTGACAGCGAGACAGGTTCGCCGGCCTTCCACACCTCGTGGGTTTCTTCATCGAGTTCGATGTCGGCGAATGTCAGGCGGGCGTTGCGTGGTTCCGCGCCGCCCTTGCCGGCGCGTCGCAGGATCACTCGCAGCCGTGCGACGACCTCCTCGAGGCTGAACGGCTTTGTCACATAGTCGTCGCCGCCCAGCGTCAGGCCGGCGATCTTGTCCTGCAGCGAGTCGCGGGCCGTCAGGAACAACGCCGGGGCGTCGATGCCGTCGGCGCGCAGCCGGCGCAGCACACCGAAGCCGTCCATTCCGGGCATCATCACGTCCAGGATCACCGCATCCGGCCGGGCTTCGCGGGCCTTATCTAGCGCTTGAGCTCCGTTGGTCGCCGTGTAGACCTCAAATCCCTGGAATTTCAAGCTAACTGAGAGCAATTCGACGATGTTGGCCTCGTCGTCCACGACGAGGACGCGAGCCTCCGGTGTGGCTTCGGTTTGGGGTCCCGCTGTCATGAGGTCAATTCCCTCGCGCTTCTTTATTGAAGGTTACCTTAACGATCATTGTGTAATTCCTGCGAGCTCGGTGCCAATGGCCTGTACGTATTCTGCCAGTAGTCATTGTGACGGCTTGAGCTCTTCCGCGTTATTCAGGGTGTGTCGCGAATACACTCGCAGCATGAATCTCAGCAAGAGCATCGTGAATCTGGCGACCGCTCCGGCGCGAATCGGGCTTGCCGCCACCGAGGCGAGTTTGAACCTCGCCGGCGCAGGCCTTGCCTTCGCGAAGCAGGCGTTAGGCGATACCGGCGGCGGCTCGAACGCAATGGCCAACATGCTGGGGATCGACGATGCACTCGCACGCGCCAACCGGTTGGCCAAGCTGCTGGACGACGACATGCCGCTGGGACGTGCCATCTCACAGGACGGGCCACTGGACCGCATGCTGCGTCCGGGCGGATTGGTCGACCTGTTGACGGCGCCCGACGGCTTGCTTGACCGTCTCACCGCAGAGGGCGGCCCGCTGCAGCGCGCGCTGCAGCCGGGTGGGGTGGGCGATCGACTGCTCGGGGAGGACGGGATGATCGACCGGTTGCTGGCCGAGGACGGAGTGGCCGAGCGGCTGCTCGCCGAAGGTGGACTGATCGACCAGATCACGTCGAAGGACGGGCCGCTCGAACAGCTCACCGACCTCGCCGATACCCTCGGCCGGCTGGCGCCCGGGATGGAGGCGCTGGAACCAGCCATCGCCACTCTCCAAGACGCCGTCACCGCGCTCACCCTGGTGGTCAACCCGCTGAGCAGCATCGCCGAGCGCATCCCGTTTCCTGGGCGCCGTCCCCGACCCCGCTCATCATCGTCGTCGCGGTCGGTGCGCTCCCAGCGCATCATCGAAGGCGAGACATAGCCGGTTAGGCTTGCACCCGGTTTTTTGCCTCCTTAGCTCAGTGGTAGAGCACTCGCCTTGTAAGCGAGCGGTCGTCAGTTCAATCCTGACAGGAGGCTCTGTCTTTTGGCGGATCTATTGGCGGCGAGCGTGCGGCCAGCCGCACGTTCGCGCCTGAGCGTGCGGCCAGCCGCACGCTCGACGCAGTCAGGAATGTTCGACGGGAGCGGTGTGACCGCAAATTGGTTTCCAGCGGTCGGGCTGGCCTGTGCCACGGTGCTGGCCGCGATGGGATTCGCGGCCCCGGCGCTGGCAGCCGCGCCCCCCGCGCCGGGAATCCAGGTCAAGGATGAAAGCTGGAAATGTACAGCGGGTTTCGCAGCCCAAGGCAACGACGGTAGCTACTACCTGTTCACCAGCGGACATTGCGACCATCCCGGGGAAGGCTCGCCATGGACTTACGCGACAGGGCGTCCCGCTCGGAAAAATCACCGCCAGCGAGGAAGAAGGTGACCGAAAGGATGCCGCGATCATCCGCCTTGACCCGGGCGTCGGCGTGCCGGTCGGTGCTGTCGGCGGCAGGCCGGTTCGGGATGTGTTGGGCGCCCCTCAGTTACAAGCGGGTACGCCGTTCTGCAAGCTCGGTGCGATTACCGGCGAAACGTGCGGACCCATCAAAGACTTGGACGGCGACGTGGTGATAGCCAGCGTGCACGCCAAACCCGGTGACAGCGGTAGCGCGGGTTATGTGAAGAACCCGGACGGCACCGCGAGTGCGGTCGGCATTTTGGCAGGTTCATACAACGGTGACGAAAACACCACGGTCTTCGTATTCGTCCAGCCATTGCTTGACCGATGGGGTTTGCGCGTTCTTCCCTGATCGGCAGATCTCCATAACGTTGCCTGCGTGAAGCGCGTCGGCAGCAGCCGTCGGCATCGCCATCTGGAAATGCCGCCGCTGACACTGCCGAATCTTGCGATCGGCACGCCGTTGCGCGTGCATGATTGAAGCGCAGGAATGCCGTACGCGTCATCGCTGCTAGCCCCCTTCTGGGTGCAACCGGCCCGTGGCGCGAGAATTGCGGCAACTGCGACTTGTGACCTAAGCGCCTACGCCCGCGCCCAACCGGTGCCAAGGAGGCTTGCTAGCCTCCCGGCAAGCGGCTGCCGGGGGCCCAGGGAGAGTTGGGGAATGACATGAACAAGTCAACGTGGGCGGGCGCTCTCGCGGCCTGGACCCTGGTCGCCGGGTGCAGTGGTAACCCGGCGCCGAAGGCAACGTCATCGGCGCCGAGCACCACGCCGCCGCCACCGCCCCCGATCGCGGCACCCGCGTTGGACAGGCTGCTGCTCAGTCCCGATCAGATCAGCACCGCGATGGTTACCAACGGCTTGAAGGTCACCAAGACGTTGTCCGAGTTGTTTGACGGTCGCGCCTCCGTGGCGGACACGGACTGCCGAGCGCTCAGTGACCCCGGGGAACAGACGGCCTATTTCGGCAGTGGGTGGGGTGCCATACACGGGCAGATGCTGGAAGACGCAGGTTCGATCGCACGCGACAAATACATGGTGCGCCAAATTCTCGTGCTGTTTCCGTCCGCGAGTGACGCGGCCGGGTTCTACGCCACGTCCGCTCAACGCTGGCCCGGCTGCTCGGACCGCCCCTTCACAAACACCGTGAACAAAATTTTCGGACAGTGGGTCGTAGGTCCGGTCTCTAACACTGCGGGGACACTGAGCGCCACCAAAACTCAAGTGAATGCGGACGGGTGGGCCTGTCAGCGGGCGCTGACGGTGGCCAACAATGTGGCCATCGACGTATCGGCGTGCAGCTACAACCCGGTGGATTCCGGGGTCAAAATCGCCCATCAGATCGCGCATAACGTCACGACTGCCCGACCGGGCAGGTAGGCAGCGAACCTTCAGATGACCGCAGGGACGACGTGCCGCACGTGTGGCACCGAGCCACGTGAGGGCGCGCGGTTTTGCGACGGCTGCGGTTCTCCGATCGGGCCGGCCACCACGAACGCCGAGTACAAACAGGTGACGGTGTTGTTCGCCGATGTCGTGCACTCGATGGACATCGCCGCGGCTGTCGGCCCGGAGCGGCTCCGCGAGATCATGGCCGACCTCGCCGACCGCTGCGCGGCGATTGTTCAGCGCTACGACGGCACCGTGGACAAGTTCACCGGTGACGGCATCATGGCGGTGTTCGGCGCTCCAATAGCATTGGAAGATCACGCTTTCCGTGCCTGCCTGGCGGCCGGATATCGGGAGTCGGCGGACCGTTATCGCGCCCAGGTCTCGCGCCGAGGCGCCCGCGCTTGCCTCGCGAAGCCTGCGCCGGGCTCCCGCTAACCCGTCGTCACCCAAGCGGCTTTCCGCTGCGGGGTCGTCAGGTCGTCTAGCCAGTCGCCGATGAAGCGGGCGGCCGCGGCGGTATTGCCAACCTGGCAATGATTGCTGGCCTGCTCGTCGGCGGTGAAGACCCGGGTAGTCAGCGATCGGGCGTTCGTCAGGGCGGCGGCCTGGCGCCACAGTGTCTTCAGCGGCACGAAGTGGTCGTCGGCCCCGGCGAGCAGCAGCACGTCGGCGGTCACCCGCTGCGAGACACCCCTGGTGTTGATCGCCTGGATCGATCGCAAAAAGTCGAATGGCGTTGTCGTGCCGGTGATGCGCATGCCTTGCTGCATGCCCCACTCTGCGGTGGGTCGTCCCGAGATCGACCGGCCGGCAACGGCATTGACGATGCGGCGAGCCCGAACCGCCAGCAGCGCACGCAGCGCCAGCGCCCGGCCACGGCCGAGTTGGGCAGCCACGGTTCCCAACATGTCGTCGAGCACGTCGTAGGCAACCGCGCGAGTGATCCGCGGTTCGAACGCCGCCGCCCGTATCACCAACGCCCCACCCATCGAGATGCCCACCGCGGTGACATCCTCGAGGCCGTAGTGGTCGAGAATCGCGGCCACCGGGCGTTCCCACTCGGCGATCAGCGGCAACCCGTAGTCCTCGACCGCGCTGCCCTGGCCGGGGCCCTCGAACGCCACGACACGACGCCCGCTCTCAACCAGCGCGGCGATCATGGGCAACATTTCCTCGATGTAGCTATCGAACCCGCCGAACATGACGATGGTCGGGCCCACTTGACACTCCGGGCGCAGGTCGTAGGTGGGCAACGCCCCGGCTCCGAACGGAATGTATTCGGGCACAACATCGTAAGTCGATCGCATGGTCTGCAGGAACCGGCTGCGAGCAGCCGGGCGGCGCGGGTCGTCAGAGGTCATGAAGAATTCCGCGGCCCGGTCGTATATGGCCGCGGCGAACCCACGGCCCTCGGCACGGGCTCGTTCGGCGAGCGCGAGGTAGCCGTCGATCCACTCCGGATAGGCGTTCGCCCGGGCGGCCAACTCCGCAATTTCGCCGATGGCTTCCGGGCCGATGGATTCGCCCCATCGATTGCACTCGAAGTTCAGGCCGACATCGTGGTGGAACTGGTGGTAGCCGAAGGGGCCAAAAGAAGTTGTGTTGGCGGTGTCCATGACGCAGCTCCTATCGCAAGTAGACTTGCAATAGCTTGCCACTCGATAGGGGCGTAACGCAAGAGAACTTGCGATATTCTGCGAACATGACTGCGGAGGTGTCGCACCGACGGGGCGAACACGTGCGCCGGATCGTCCTGGCCGCGGCGTTCGACGAACTCGCCGAGAACGGCGTCGCCGGCGCGAGCATCGCGGGTGTGGCCCGGCGCTCCGGCGTGCACGAGACGACCATCTACCGGCGGTGGATCACCCGGGAGAACCTATTCGTCGACGCCATGCTGAACCGCAGCGCCCAGGAGATCCCAGTGCCCGACACCGGCACGATCCGCGCGGACCTGCTAGCTATCGCGCGTGCTGTGATCGCCTATATGACGTCCCCGGTCGGCCACGCGGTGCTGCACGCGGCGCTGCTGCCCACCGACGATGGCTACACCGAAGCCCGGCACGCGTTCTGGTCCGGACGGATCGACGCACTACGTGTTGTGGTGCAACGCGGCATAGACCGCGGCGAGTTGCTCGCCAACACCGACCCGGGACTGCTATTGGAGACATTGGTGGCGCCGCTCCACGGCCGGCTACTCCTGACCGGCGAACCGATCGGCGACGACCTGCCCGAGCGGCTCGTGGATCTCGTGCTGCGCGGCGCGGCCCAATAGGCGCGCTACCAGCCGCGAACGCGCTATATCCCCGCGGCGTCGGCGATTTCGCGAGCCTTGTGCACCCGCGCGTCGATCCATGTGGTGTCGGGAGTCCCTGCCGAAGCCTTGTTTTGCGGCTCGTCCATCGCCCGGCGCATGACGCCTTCGGCGATGATCGCCAGCTTCCACAGCCCCAGCACGTGCCAATACCGCAAAGCGGCCGAATCGCGGCCGGTCGCTTCCAGGTACAGCCGAGTCATCTCGGCACGATCGGGAAAACCCTCCAGCGTCGACGGCGCGTAGTCGCCGGCCGTGGCTTCGCCCGGTTCGGCCCAGTAGGTGAGCAGGGAGCCCATGTCCGCGAGTGGATCGCCCAGCGTGGACAGTTCCCAGTCCAGCGTCGCCACGATCTCGCCGGTCTCCCGCGACGTGATCAGGTTGCGCAGGTGAAAATCCCCATGCACCAAGCTGATTTCGCGTTGCTCGGGCGCGGCGGCCACCAGCCGACGGGTGAGATCGTCCAGTTCGGGCAGTTCCCGGGTCTTGGACAGTTCCCATTGCCCCGCCCACCGCTTCAGCTGGCGCTGCGCATACGGCTTGTGGCTGGCCAGATCCGCGAGCCCCACCTGCTCCAGGTCGACGGCGTGGATCTTCGCCAGCGTGCGCGGTAGGTCCAGGGCGATCTGGCGACGCTGCTGCGGTGTCAAAGCCTCGGCGACACCCATGGTGTCGACGACCAAGCCATCGACGAACTCCATCAATACCAGCGGCACCTCGGAAAACTCCGAATCCACTGTGGTGCCCAGGATTTGCGGGACGGGCACGTCGGTGTCCGCCAGCGCCGCGATGATTCGCGCTTCGCGCATCACATCGTGGGCCGAGGCCAGCAGATGACCCAATGGCGGGCGGCGCAGCACCCAGGCGCGGCCGGCCGCATCGCTGACCCGGTACGTCAGGTTCGACTGTCCGAGGCCGATCCGCTGAAAGCGCAACGGCGCCTCGAACTGTATGCCCAGCGTCGCCAGCCACCGCCCCACCGCGTCAGAGTCGAGGCCGACAACCTGCTGCGTCTCAGTCATGTCGACCCGCCTTGGCGGTACTTGCGCAACTCCTGTGTGGCGATGGCGCGTTTGTGTACCTCGTCGGGACCATCCGCAAGCCGCAACGTGCGCAAGTGTGCCCAGGCCCAGGCGAGCGGGAAGTCGTCGGTGACCCCACCACCGCCGTGCACCTGGATGGCGCGGTCGATGATCGTGAGCGCGATGTTCGGCGCGGCGACCTTGATCGCCGCGATCTCGGTGCGGGCTTCCTTGTTGCCGACCGTATCCATCAGATGAGCCGCTTTGAGCGTGAGCAGGCGGATCATCTCGATGTCGATGCGAGCCTCGGCGATCCAGTCGCGGACGTTGGCGTTCTCGCTGATCGGTTTCCCGAACGTGACGCGGGACTGGGCGCGCTTGCACATCAGCTCCAATGCCCGCTCCGCCATACCGATAGTGCGCATGCAGTGATGGATGCGACCGGGCCCCAGGCGCGCCTGGCTGATCGCGAAGCCCTCACCCTCGCCCTTGAGCACGTCCTTCGCAGGCACCCGCACATCGTCGAAGTCGATTTCGGCGTGCCCTTCGCGGTCCTGGTAGCCGAAGACCGGCAGGTTACGCCTCAGCGTGACGCCGGGCGCGTCGATCGGCACGACCATCATCGACTGCTGGCGATGCGGGGCCGCCGCCGGATCCGTCTTGCCCATCACGATCAGCACCTTGCAGTTGCGATGCATTCCGTTGGACGCGAACCACTTTCGCCCGTTGAGGACGTAGTCCCCACCGTTTGGACCGTCGCGGACCATCGACATTTCAATGTTCGTCGCATCCGAGCTCGCCACCCGCGGCTCGGTCATCGCAAAGGCGGACCTGATCGTGCCGTCCAGCAACGGCTTGAGGTAGCGCTCTTTGTGCTCGTCGGTGCCGAACAGCGTGAGCACCTCCATATTGCCGGTATCCGGGGCGCTACAGTTGCACGCTTCGGACGCGATGTGGCTATGGCCCATGATTTCGGCCAACGGCGCGTATTCGAGGTTGGTCAGCCCCGGCCCCCACTCGGGGTGGGGGTGAAAGAGGTTCCACAGCCCACGCTTTCGCGCCTCCGCCTTGAGCTCCTCCAGGATCGGCGGATGGAAGTGCGGGTCTCCCGAAGCGTGCATCTGCTCGTCGTAGACGGCTTCGGCGGGGTAGACATGCGAATCCATGAACTCAAGCAGATCCGACTGGTATTGCTGGGCACGCTCGGAAATTTCAAACAGGGACATATCAAGATGTCCTACAACACCGGCTCGACGATCTCGGCACTCGGGGTGCCCACGCGGGCCCAAGTGCGTGAATACCCGGGACGTCAGTACAGGGGCACCCAGACGCCGAAGAACCAGTAACCCCAGCCGCCGAACTGCCAGTTGAAGACCGGAATGACGGTGAAGGTGTTGTAGGCGAACGGGCCGAAATCGGCTCGTGCGCGGAACTCGTCGCGCGGCGGCCCGACCCATGGCCGGTTCCAGCCGCCGTCCGGCGGCGGACCGTTCCACCCACCACGAGGCGGCGGGCCTTCCCAGTTGGGCGGCGGGTGACCAGGCGCCGGGCCGTCGTTCCAGCCGTAGCCCCGCTGCGGTGGCGGAGGTGGCGCCCCGCGACCGGGAACGCTGAAGCCCACGGTCACGTTGATGGGCCCGCCCACTTCCGCGCTCGCGGTTCAGCTCTCCGTGCGGGACGTAGGGCGGGTGGGGAGGCTGAGTGCTCGGCGGATTAAGGGCCGGCCTGCTGCGCGCGCTCGACGGCCCGGTGGTTTGCGAGCCCGCAGGCGTCGTCGTTTCTTCGCGGGACGGCGACGGGGTGTGGGTGCCCGCGGGCGTGGTTTGAGTAGTCTGCGGCGTCGTCGCTTGCGTGCTCGCCGGAGCGGTCGTGCTCGGCGCGTGCCGGGTGGTCGGCGCCTCCGTGGTCGTCGGCGCCTGCGTGGTGGCCGGCGCCTGCGTGGTGGCGTGCGTAGACGGCGCCTGCGTCGTGGCCGGGGCCTGCGTGGTGGCCGGCGCGGTATGGCTCGGCTCAGGCGCCTGGGTGGATGCCGGGTGTTGAGGGGGCTGCCCGCCCTGTTGTGGGGGCTGCCCGCCCTGTCCGCCGCCATGGCCCCCACCCGGACCTGGCGTCGGCGTGGGTTCGGAGTGGGCGAACCCTGCGTTGAGCGTCATGGCGGAAAGGCCGACACCCGCCGCGACCGCCGCCGCGCCAACAACACGCTTTATTGACATAGCTTTGTCCCCTCTTGAGGCTTCGACCCTGACGATGTCTGGTTGGCCCGCGCTACGGGCAGGTCACGTCGATCTCGAATGATTTACTCACCGGCTGCGGCTGCTGCGGGTTGCTCATGTCGGAGCCGGCCGCCGTGCCCTTGATCGCGTAAGTCTTGCCGTCGACCGCGGCTCCGGCGTCACCGCCTTGATCGGGCGCCGCGTCGGAGTAACCGAGGGTGATGCCGTTGACGCTGCCCAGTCCGACCGCATGGACAATGGGCGGATTGGCATTGCTGACCACGGCACCGACTCCGTTGGCCGCATCACCGATGCCGATGTTGATGTTGTCACCGGCAGGGGTGCAGGTGACCGCACCGGTGATGTTCTGTTTCTGACCGTCGACGATGACCTGCGGGCCAGTCGCCGCCGGTGCCGCGCTCGACGCGCCGGTATTGGACTTGTTGCTGGAGCAGCCAGCGCAAACCGTGGCCGCCATGGCCACGACGCTTACTCCGACGACGATCCCGCGCTTCACACTGCTCTCCTTCGTGTCGCTGGTCTCGCTACTTCCCTGGTCATGACAAACGGCAACACAGCCGGAGCATATACCGGCCGTCGAAGACCGCGCTCACAAAGTTGCTTCCGCGGGGTACCCGGTACCGGGTTTTGCAAACACCGGGGTCGCGCGGCGGACGCGGATGACAGTCAGGGACGCGAGGACTTGGCCGGCCTGTTCCTCGCCGTCGAGAAATGCTTCGTAATGTCCGCCCGGTAGCAGGACGAGTTGACCCTGGGCCGCCTTCCGCGTTGCGCGGATGGCTGGTGTCGGTGGCGCGACACCATCATCGGCATAGACGAGCACCAGCAGTGCACATCGGACCTGGGACGCGTGCCGGCCCGGTCGGAAGCCTACTCCGACCCCGAGATCCAGCGCATCGTGCTGATCGACGCGCCGGCGCCTGGGATGGACATGCTGGACCGAGATCGCCTTAGATGGCAAGAGCGGCCGGCATGCCAACCTCACGGGCCGCCGGATGAAACACGCCAATGTGGTAGGAACTGCCGGCGTATTCTTTGGCACCCACCAGTTGTGACAAAGGCGTCCGAACCGGTTCACCGCTTGCGACCCGAGCGGCAATTGCGTTCAGGTCGAACCGCGGGCGCCATCCGAGGTCCCGTCGCGCCCGCGCGTTGGCATAGACGCGGTCGAGGCGAACGGGGAACCGCCATCCGCGCTCCTTCCACACGGCCGCGGCCAGCGGTGCGCGGCGCGCGAAGGCCGATGCCGCGCCCGTTCGCAGCTGCGCCATGTCCCCGCGGGTGAACGGTGTTGTGGCAGATACGACATAGCGCCCGAATCCAAGATGGGGTGCTCGCTCAGCCGCTTTCAGGTGCGCGTCGACGACGTCTTCGAGCGCGATTCGGCGATACGCATATTCATTGGCCTTGATGTTGTCGTCGCTGCGTCCGTCGTATTCGTGGGGCATATCGTCGCCCTCAGCGAAGAATCGGGACGCTCGCAGGACCACGCAGGCCAGGCCGTCGTTGCGATGTGCCAATTGACATAGATCCTCGGCGCCGACTTTGGTTACGCCGTAAATGTTCTTGGGAACCGGCGAGATGGACTCGTCGATCCACGCCGCGGGCCGGTCCGCCGGCGGTATCAGCGCATCTCCGAAAACCGTTGTCGAGGAGGTCATTACCATTGCGCGGACTTTCGCGGCGACCGCGGCATCTAATACGGTGTGCGTACCGCTGATGTTGGTGTCCACAAATGCCCGGCCCGGCAGGAAGGCCAATTGCGGCTTGTGCAGGGCAGCAGTGTGGAACACCACCTCGACACCGGTCATCACCTCGCGCATCAAATCTGGATCATTGACGGAACCAACTACATTCGTACATGCCGAAGGTCGGAAGTCCAGGCCGACGACGTTGGTGCCACGGGCACGCAGGGTGCGCACCAGCGCTTCCCCCAGATGACCGGCGCTGCCGGTGACGAGTGTGCGCATCCCGCTGTCGGCCATGCCAGTCGAGGGATGACTGCTTGCGTGCAGGAACAGGTTCCGGGGTCGCACGCCGGCATGGATTCTCCTGGTGGCCGGGTGGACTTCGTTGGCGCTCATGTCAATTCCGAGCGGATGGGTGTGGCAAGCATGTGTGTCCTTCGTCTGACCCGCAGCTGTCTGGGTCGAGGGTGTGCGCCCGCACTCCCCGAATCCTTGATGGATTCTTGGAACGGCCAGAAAATAACGCCGACGTTGCGGCGATAGCCGCCGTCGTTCCAAGGATCCATCAAGGATCCGCCAAGGACGCGCGCAGAACCTTTCCCCAACCCGCACCAAACACGGGAAGGAGCCGGAACGCCATCATGTTCGTACGCAACGTCAGGGACGCCGCGCCTTTCCTAGCCGCTGACTTGTCCGAGATTCGGCTCTTGGTGGACCGCGCCAATGTGGGTATCGCTTCGGTCAGCTTGGCCCATGCGACTGTCGCGGCCGGGTCGGAGACCGAGTGGCATCGATTGGAACGCACCGACGAGATCTACTTCATTCTGTTTGGGCGCGGGCTCATCTGGGTGGGCGACGAATCTCGCGAGGTGGGAGCAGGCGATACGGTCTGGATACCGGCCGGTATCCCGCAAAGAATCCAGAATCTCAGTTCAGCCCCGTTGGTGTTCTTGTGCGCCTGCGGTCCGGCCTACGTACCGGAATGCGATCGACCGGCTCGCGGTGTCACCTTGATCGAGGCTCGCCATGAGTACGGTCGGTGACCACCTGGTCAGCAGGATGCGCGAGGCGGGAATCTCCGTCGTTTGCGGCCTCCCGACTTCCAGGCTCGATTCGTTGCTCGTGCGCATATCCCGGGATCCTGGCTTTCGAATTGTGTTGACACGGCACGAAGCTGGGGCCGGCTACCTCGCCGACGGCTTCGCCCGAGCATCCGGCAGCCCCGCGGCGGTCATCGCCGCGGGGCCCGGTGCGACCAACGTCATTACCGCAGTGGCGAATGCGGCGGTGAACCACGTCCCGATGCTTGTTCTGACCGGCGAGGTGTCCGTACCCGAATTCGGCCTGCATTCGCAGCAGGATACGAGCGAAGACGGGCTCGGTCTGGGTGCGACCTTCCGACGCCTCTGCCGCGCTTCGGTATCGATCGAATCGGTCGCCAACGCGCGAAGCAAGATCGATCGGGCATTCCGGGCCCTACAGAGCACCCCCAGCGGGCCCGTCCACATCGCTCTGCCGCGCGATCTGGTGGATGAGGCGCTGCCGGACCATCAGCTCGGGACTTCGGCGGCCAGCCCGGCGGCCCCGAAACTCCTTAAGCCGCAACGCCCTGACATCTCCGGCGAGGTGATCGACAGGCTGAATCGATCCCGCGCCCCGATGCTCCTGCTGGGCAACGGATGTCGGCTGGACGGCAGCGGCGAGGATCTCGTCGCGTTTTGCGAGAAGGCCGAACTTCCTTTTGCGACGACTCCTAATGGGCGCGGGATTGTCCCCGAAACGCATCCGTTGTCGCTCGGCGTGCTCGGCTTGTTCGGCGACGGCAGAGCCGAAGAGTATCTCTTCGAGACACCGGGTGATCTGTTGATCGCGGTCGGCGTCTCGTTTGACGGGTTGGTCACTCGCTCGTTTTCGCAACGTTGGAGCGGACTGAAAGCTGACGTGGTCCACGTCGATCCCAGCCCGACGGCAATCGGTCGTTTCGTCGCCACGTCGCTCGGGATCACCGCGACCAGCCGTGAGTTTGCGGAATCCATGGCCGCCGGGCGGCGGCCGCAAAAGCTTCGGAATGTGGCTCTGCCGCAACCGGTATCGTCCGAAATTCCAGAAACCGCCGAGTACATCATCCATCCGCTGGAGGTCATGCGCGAGATGGACTCTTTGCTTCCGGAAAATGCCACAATCTGCGCGGATGTCGGCACCTGCATTTATTGGGCTTTTCAAGGGATACCGGTGCGGCGGTCCGGCGGGTTTTTCGCCACGATTGACTTTTCGCCGATGGGATGCGGCATCGCCGGGGCCATTGGCGTGGCCCTGGCCCGACCCCGGGAGCGGGTCGTCTGCATCGCGGGAGACGGGGCTTTTCTCATGCATGGCACGGAGGCCTCCACCGCGGTCGCGCAGGGACTCCCGGTGACGTGGGTCATTTTGAACGACGGACAACTGAGTGCCACCACCGCTCCGATCCGGGGTCGGATGGATCCGTCGTCAGTCGCCAGGATTGGCGCGTCCGATCTGGCGGTGATGGCTTGCGCTCTTGGCGCGGAAGGGATTCGGGTTGATACCCGCTGCGAGCTTCGCGCCGGTCTGGAAAAAGCGTTGACCGCGACCGGCCCCTGCGTGCTGGATATCGCGATCGATCCGGAAATCAACAAACCCGAAATTGGAGTAGGAAAATGAGACGAGATCCAGTCATCCTCGACACGACCATTCGCGACGGCAGTTACGCCGTGAACTTCCAGTACACCGATGATGATCTCCGGAAGATTATCGGGGACCTCGACGGTGCGGGCATTCCCTACATTGAAATCGGACACGGCGTTACCATCGGCGCCACTCCGGCGCAGGGCCAGGCGGCTCAGACGGACGAGGAATACTTCCGCGTCGGGCGCTCCGTGGTACGGAAAGCGAAACTCGGCGCGGTGATCGTGCCGGCTCTGGCGCCCATCGACACCGTAGACCTGGCCGGGGATTATCTGGACTTTCTCCGTATGTGTGTGATCGCCCCCGAATTCGAGAAGGTGATCCCTTTCGTCAAGCGCGCGCAGTCAAAGGGTCTCGAGGTATCGGTTCAGCTCGTCAAGTCTCATCTTTTCGAGCCGGGTCTCCTGGCGCGTGCCGCCAAGCAGGCCAGCGACATCGGAGTCCGCATCGTCTACGTCGTGGATACGACGGGAACCTTCCTGCCGGAAGACGTGAGACGCTACGTCGAGGCAATCCGCGACAGCAGCGATGTCACGGTCGGTTACCACGGGCACAACAATCTCGGCTTGGCCGTCGCGAACACGCTGGAAGCGTTCGAGGCCGGCGCCGATTTCCTGGACGGAACCCTGATGGGCTTCGGTCGCGGAGCCGGCAATTGCCAGACCGAATGCCTCATCGCCGCACTGCAGCGGCGCGGCCATCTGGCCGGTGTCGATCTGGATCGAGTTTTCGATGCGGCACGCTCGGGAATGTTGGGACGGGTCCCGGAGAGCTACGGCATCGATCCGTGGGAGATCTCCTTCGGATTCCACGGCCTCGATTCGTCGCAACTCGAACACCTGCGTTCGTCGGCGGGACGGGCGAGCATTTCGGTGTCCCGCCTCATCCAGGAGGTCGCGAAAAGCATTGAGGGGCCATGGCTGTCGCCGAACGACATCAACCGGGTGGTGGCCGGAGAGCGGGCATGAATGCTTAATCCGTCAGGCTGGGAGCGGGATTCCAGACTCGCGATGACCACCGCGACGTGCATGCTGCTCCTGACGATGGTCACCCTGGACACCACGGTCGTCAACGTGGCGCAGCGGACGTTCATCGACACATCCTCGTCGACCCAGCCCATCGTCGCATGGACCCTGACCGGCTACACATTGTCGTTGGCGGCGGTGATCCCGCTCACCGGCTGGGCCGCCAACCGGCTAGGGACCAAGCGCCTCGTTCTGGTTTCGGTGCTGCTGTTCTCGTTGGGGTCATTGCTGTGCGCGTCGGCATCGAATATTTATCTGCTGGTTGCATTTCGGGCAGAGCAGGGTTTGGTGGCGGAATTGATGCCGCTACAGCTCATCATCCTGTCTCGCGCGGCCGGTCCTGAACGGTTGGGTCGGGTGCTGACGATCAGCATGGTTCCGGTACTAATCGCCCCGATCTGCGGACCCATTCTTGGCGGCTGGTTGATCGACTCTTTCGGCTGGCAATGGATCTTCCTGGTCAACCTCCCGATCGGACTCGTCACCCTGATGCTGGCAGGATATGCGCTGCCCCAGAATGTTTCGTTACCAACGACGTCGTTGGACATAATCGGCATGCTGCTGCTGTCCCCGGGGCTGGTGTTGTTTCTTTATGGTGTGTCGCAGCTGCCGGAATACGGCACCATGGCAACCCCGTGCGTCTGGCTGCCAGCAGCCCTTGGGTCGATCCTTATCGGCGCGTTCGTAATCCATGCCCTGCGAGGAAGCGAACGTGCGCTGATTGACTTGCGCCTGCTCAGGAATCGCGAGGTCGCAGCGGCCAACGCGGTCCGATTCCTATTCGCCATAGCTTTTTTCGGCAGCCTTGTGCTGCTTCCGGGGTACTTCCAACAGGTACTTTCAAAGACACCGTTTCAGTCGGGTCTGCTGCTGGTTCCGCAAACCTTGGGCGCCGCCGCGGCAATGCCGATCGTGGGTTGGTTTTTGGAAAGACGAGGACCGCGCAGCATCGTGCTGACCGGCACGACGCTGATCGTCGTCGGCATGGCCGTGTTCACCTACGGGATAGGCGGGCACCACGTGGACTTCTCAATGCTGCTGGTGGGGCTTGCCATCTTCGGCATCGGCAGCGGCTGCTTGATGACTCCGGTTTCCTGGGCCGCTGTGCACACGCTTGACGCAAGCGAAGTCGCGCACGGCTCAACGCTATTCAACGTCAATCACAATACCGCCGCGTCCGCCGGCGCCGCGCTGATGTCAGTGATGCTCACCAGCACGTTCAATGGCAGTGACTTGTCAAAGGCCTACGCCCGGGGTGTTCGTGATCGCCATGATCCTGGTCGCGGCAACCGCTATCCCCGCGTTATTCCTGCCGAACCGGTCTGCGCGACACTAGCGCGGTTCAATCTCCGGTGCGGTCGTAGGCCTCCTCGTAATCGCTTGTCGTGCAAGGACTGCCGGACTGTTCCTTATGCCCGTGCCCGGAGATCTGTGGGATCGGGTCTTGCGGCGGTTTCGGCAGTGGGAATACGCCGCTGATCTTGACGTGAGACGTGCCGCCGGCCGGGCAAGCGGTGTCGAACTCCGAGTTTCGCGTCCAGGCTCCGTTCGCAAAAATCAGTAGTTCATAGCGGCCGCTGCCGTCGGTCCGCACGAACCGGCTCAAGCAGCGGTCCCCCGCGCGTAGACAAACCGTTTCGACACTGCTGTTGTCCTCTTGTGGCTTATAGCGGGTGACGCCGCCGGTGAAGGTGATCTTCGAGTGGTACACGCCCCGCAGCCCCAGTGCCGGGGTGGCCACCCTCGCGGCCTGGCCTGCCGGGTCGGTCAATCGAGCAACGTCGGTGTCGCCCGTTCGGGCGAAGGTAACCGCGCGCTTGCTATAGCAGTCAATGGAATCCGATATCCATTCGCCGGCCATGGTGCCGTCCGGACGCGGCTTGAGCCAGACGAAATTCCACTCTTCCGTATCGCGGTTATTGCATTTCGCGGTTCCCAGGGCGACGGCTATCCAGCGGCCGCCGACGTCGTCGAATACCAATGTCGTCGCGTGGCCGAACGTCCCGCTGACTCTCGATGCGGTGGC
Organism: uncultured Actinomycetota bacterium; assembly: GCA_963840045.1. GTDB lineage: Bacteria > Actinomycetota > Actinomycetes > Mycobacteriales > Mycobacteriaceae > Mycobacterium. Next base: position 135,985 of record CAWIXL010000008.1, read on the forward strand.
CACACACCCGCTGCCACCGCACACCGACCGCAAATCCCAGCTCTCCCCGCCGGGCGCCTTCGAGCCCGGCGACTCCTGGCCAGTCAAACTGAGCCGTGGACCGAAGTCCGCGTTGTAAGTGCCGGTGAAAGGCCCGGTGTTGGGTACCGCCGTGGTGGTCTGGCTGACCGGCGGGTGGGCTGAGTCGCCGCCGCCACCACGGGTCAACGCAATGGCGACGACCACTGTGATCACTACGACCAGCGCCGCAATGCTGGTCAGGGCGATACGACGAGCCTTCCGATTCGGTTGGGAGCCAACGGGTGCGCCTGGGGGCACCGGCCCGGCGGGAGGCACCAGGTAATCGTTTGCCGCGCGGTATTGGGTGGCGTCGGTGGGCGATATGCCACCACCCTGGGCTGGCTGATAGTAGTTCTGCGGCACCGGTGGCGGAGTCGCCCATCGGGTCTCGAACTGCGGCGGCTCGGTTCGGTGGATCGGACCCGGCACCGTCGGGGGCGCGCTGATCGCCGCCCGCGCCGCGGCCGCCATCGCTGTCACCGGCGTATAGCGTTCGTTGGGGTTCTTGGCCATACCGGTGGCGATGACCGCGTCAAGTTGCACCGGCAAGCCGCTGCGAAGCGTCGAGGGCCGAGGCGGCGGCATGCTCAGGTGGCCTCCGACTTGTCGTTCCAGGCTGTCGCCCGGGAAGGGCCGGCTGCCGGTCAGACACTCGTGCAAGACGCAAGCGAGGGCGTAGGTGTCGGCGCGCGGGTCGATTTGGTCGCTGGTCAGCCGTTCCGGCGCCATGTAGGCCCAAGTCCCAATTACGTTGCCGGTATTGGTAACCCGCGTTTCGCCAGCCGTCCGCGCGATCCCGAAATCGATCAGGTAGGCGAAGTCGTTCTCGGTGACCAAGATGTTGGAGGGCTTGATGTCACGGTGCACCAGACCGATCCGATGAGCGTCGCGCAACGCCGAGGCGATCTGCTCGATGATCCTTACCGCGCGTTCCGGCGCCAACGGCCCCTCAGCGATGATGGCTTGCAGGTCGCGGCCGGTGATGAGTCGCATGTCGACATAAAGACGACCCTCGATTTCACCGAAATTGTGGATGGGCACCACATGCGGGTCGGTCAGGCCGGCCGCCGCCAACGCCTCCCGGCGAAATCGTTCCTCGAACGTCGGATCGTCAGCCAGGTTAGCCGGCAACACCTTCACGGCAACCACCCGTTGTGTTTCGGTGTCGAAGGCGCGCCACACTTCACCCATGCCCCCACGGCCCAGCAACTCGATCAACCGGTACCGGCCGAATGCCGTCTCCTCCACTTAGCCCCCTTAACGTGCGGTAGTGCTCAGCAAACACATTAGAGCCATGCCAGTGAAGTCGTCGGGCTGACCGTCGCACAGACAGCCGAAATCATATGTGTTCAGCAAGAACTCATGCTCGATCTGCTCGCCATCAGCTGCTGTCGCGTATGATTTTTGCCCACATCAGCTCCCGAGGGGACAGCGACGGCCCAGAACGAAATGCTCACGGCGGATTGACCAGGACACGCGCAGGCAACGGACCTGATCGCGTTGCGGCTTTTTCTCGCGCGTCGAGATCGTGGCAATCTAAGTAGGGGCCCAGCTCCACTTGACGGACCCCGTTACATCGAGGGGGCGCAATGGATGCCATTCGAGCCGGCTTTACCAGTGACGGAGTTGACGCAGGAACTGCGACTCGCCACAACCATGACGGGCGGTGTCAGCCTGGCGATCTGGATGGCCGGTGTGGCGCGCGAGATCAACCTGCTCGCCCAGGCATCGCAGTGGCGCAGGAAGGGTGAAGGACTCCCGGACGGGCACCGACTCTCCGACGAGTCGGCCGCGTCCTTCATGCTTTACACCAAACTCTTGGACCTGCTCGACACCGTCGTGGACGTCGACGTCTTGTCCGGGACGAGTGCGGGGGGCATCAACGCGGGTTTGCTGGCTTGGACACGGGTCAGGGGCTCCGACCTCGGCGGGCTGCGTGACATCTGGCTCGATCTCGGGGCTTTGACCGAACTCCTCCGAGACCCCATGGACAAGACCACACCGTCGCTGCTGTACGGCGATCAACGCATGTTGGCCGAACTGGCGAAGGAGATTCCCGGGCTTCCGCCCGGGCCGTTCCGCCCGCGGCGGGTGCTGACCCGCCGCCGACCACCCTCTACGTCACGACGACGCTGCTCAACGGAGAGACCAGCAGCTTTACCGACTCGTACAACACGCTCGTCCAGGACGTCGACCATCGCGGTCTCTTCACTTTCACCGAGAAGGAGCTCGAGAAGAAGGATTCCGACGCGGCGGACAAGGCGTTGGCGTTGGCATTGGCGTTGGCCGCCCGCAGCTCCGCTTCGTTTCCCGTTGCGTTCGAGCCGTCATTCGTCCCGTTCACCAGAGGGACAGCCCGAGCAAAAGGACGTGCCGGCTCGACCACCGATGGCGGACTACGCCAATATCACCCGCTCGCACTGGGTCGCCGATGGTGGCCTGCTCGACAATCAGCCGATCGACGTGTTGCTCCGGCGCATCTTCGACCGTCCCGCCCAGAGCGCGGTTCGCCGGGTGTTGCTTTTCGTCGTTCCCTCTTCCGGGCCGGCGCCCGGCCTCGCGGAAGAACCTCCCCCGGACGACGTCAACGACCCACTGGGCCTCGTCGACGCGCTCCTCAAGGACCTGTCTGCGGTCACGAATCAGTCCATTGCCGCGGACCTGCGGACCATCCGGGACCATCAGGACCGCATGGAAGCACGAACAGACGCCAAACTGCGCCTGGCAGAGCTCGCGGCGACCAAGCGGGTCTCGGCTGCTGACCGAGCACCTGCTAACGGATTACGAGACGCGCGAGGCAACCAAACACGCTCAAGCGCTCACCGGTGCGCTGCTACGCCAGCTCGGCACCTGGCCGCCGGCGACGCGCTGGTCGATGGAAAGCATCCCTGAGAAATGGGAACTCGAACTGAAAATCGGTGGCGACGCCGAGAGGGTATGTCGTCGACGGATCAGAGAGGCGATCCGCATAGTTGGTCGCCGCAACCAGCCGCCAGCCGCTCCCGCAGACTCTGGACGACCTTGTGCGTGTTTGGTCGACCGGCCTACGACCTCGCGAAAGCCAGTGCCATCGCTGTCGTCCGGGCCGCATACCAGCTGGCCAGGAACCCGGCGCCGACATGACCGCATTGGCGGACTTCACTGCGGCTATCGGCGGGGCCCGCGAATCCCCGAACGGACGATTCTCCGTGAGCTCGTTTACCAGATGTGCACCACGGATGTGAACCGGAAAAAGTCGCTCGGGGACGTCGCCGACTTGCTCGCAGGCGATTATCTGCATGAACGCTCAGTGGTAGCGGAGGCCTGAGGTCACCCTCGGCGAGGCTTGGTAACGGCCCGATACCGTGAAGAGACTATTGCCTCGGACTTGGTCGACCTTGCCGCCGATCGCCTGCGGCCAGTCACCTGCAGACGTACCTCAATTACTTCGGGCAGCTTGATGATCCGTAAAGGTGGCGATGAAGTTGTTCGATCTTGCCGCGACCCAGCGAGCGATGCTGCCGGCTGGGGCAGACATCGAGCAGCCCTTGAGCTCGTGCAAGTAAGCGCCGATACGCGCAGCCTGCTCGCATCTGACAAGCAACGACGCTCAGGAGAAGCTCACCGGCATGCAATTCCATCACTTCGGCGCCTTCTACAAGCGGTCATGGCGAGCCAATGACTGGGTGTGGGGGCGACTCGACGGAGCCGGATGGCTCGTCCACGTATTGCTGGACCCGCGACGGGTGCGGTGGATCGTGGCGGCCGGTGAACCCGAGGACGCCGAAGGGAGCAGAGTGGAGACTGGCTCCTCAATGAGCTGAAAGAACTTGGGAAACTAGATCTTCCGAGATCCAGATGGCACGTGACCGAGGACATGCTGTGCAAAGAGCTTGCCTTCCTGGACAACCCGAAAGCGGAGATACCACGCAGCATTCCGCAGACGGCGCTGTGGCTCGCGCAAGCGTGGCAGCGGCTAGTCCTCGACGAGGAATTGGACGGGCTGGCCAAGACGATCATCGAGCCGCAGAAGCCGGAGAACAAAGCCGGCCTGGAGCCCAGCGAACTCCCGCGAATGGGCCAAGGATGTCTTGCGGCAGCTGAACAGGGCAAGCCCAAATACGATCTCTGGAAGAAAAATCCCATCCCGGATGAAACGTTTGCGACCGACAAGGGCTCACCGCTGATGGCGCAAACCATCACGAAAGCCGCCGCGACTGCGTCGGCCGCCGTTGGCTCCGTCCGACAGATGCCCGGTGTCCTCAAGCCACCGCTGGTTACCGCGCGGACACTGGCCCTGGGTGGATATCGGGTGGTGTCGTGGACCAAAGGCGTTGCCAGAAAGACCATCATCATCGGCGCCGTGATTCTCGTTTTGGGCATAGCGGCCGCGATCCTACCCACGACCAGAGACCGGGGCCGGAGGCCTGCTCGCGGCGTTGACCGGTGGTTATCTGATCATCCTGGCAACCTGGCAGCGCTCGAGTAGAAGCGCTTTCGCATCGGTGGCTTTCACCGTTGTCCTCGCGGTGTATGCGCTCACGACATATTGCGTACGCACCAAACTGTTCGGCACCGACAAGGGACAATTCCGGCATGATCGGCCATCACGTCTACTGGCTCGGTACACGGTGGTGGCACCCGCTGATCGTTCTCCTCGTCGTGTGATCGCCCTGGCCGTCACCGGAATAGCAGCCGCCAACCGACGGCGAAAGTGACTAAGCCGCACGTCACACGGGCCAGCCACTCGACTCGGGTACATAGCGAAATGGAGGGGCCGGCGGAAGCGGCCGTCGTTCGTTGAGCGAAATCGCGTCGAGAATAAGGGCCACGTAGCGTCGCCACCCGTCGCTGTTGGAATCCATCGTCCACAGCACGTTGTGCAGCATCGCGATGAGGCGCGGTAAGTCGTCGGCGACCAGATCGGCCCGGACCAGGCCGGCTTGCTGGCCTCGGCGGGCAAGCTCGTTGAGCGCCTCATTCAGAGAGATCTGGATATCGGGGGTCAGCGACCCGGACCGGTAGGCCGCCGTCAGCAGGTGGTGTTCACGGGCGCCGAGCGATATCGCGGCTTCGATCAGTTGGGCCAACCCGAGCAGCGGGTTGTCGTTGCGCCGGGCCTCCTCGATCGCCGGGGTGAGATCCTCGGCGATGCTCTGGTCCAGGGCAGCCCGGACCAGGTCGGCTTTGGCCGGAAACCTGCGGTACAGCGTGCGCTCCCCGACTCCGGCGCGGCGGGCGACGGCCTCGATGGGTGCGTCCGCACCCAGTTCGCCGTAGACCTCGCGGGCGGCGCGCAGGATGCGCTCCACGTTGCGCGCCGCGTCCGCCCGCAGTGGCCGGTCGGTCACCGCTGTCATCGTGCCAGCGTAACTGACAGTTGACTGCCAGCCGTCAGCGGTGGGCTTTCAGCGCTCGGCGTAATTGGCAGTGACTGCCAGTCAGGAGGGCTTTAGGCTCGGACAATTGGCAGCCATCCTGACACTTATCGGGAAACCCGGATTATGCCTGGGACTTCCGAGACTTCCGAGACGTCCGATTTCGGCTCCGAGACAGACCTTCCCGTCATCCCCGTGCCACGTGACGCGCAGTGCCCGCTGCGGCCACCGGCTGAATTCGCGAACTGGCGAGAAGAGCCCGGGTTGCGACGGGCGTCGTACCATGGCCAGCCGACTTGGATGGTGAGCCGCTACCAGGACATCAGAACGGCGCTGCTCGATCCGCGGCTGTCCGCGGACACCATTCCGGCCGCCCTCAAGCCGTCGGGTTCTGGCGGCACCGCACCGGTGATCTTCGCGCGGGTGGACGATCCCGAGCATCATCGGCTGCGGCGCATGCTGACCGGTAACTTCACCTTCCGGCGATGCGAAGCGATGCGGCCGCAGATCCAGGAATTGGTCGACCACTTTCTCGGCAACATGATCGACAACGGCCCACCGGCCGACCTCGTACGCGACTTCGCCCTGCCGGTGCCGTCACTGGTGATCGCGCTGTTGCTGGGCGTGCCTCCCGAAGATCTCGGTCCCTTCCAACACCACACCACCGTCGGATTGGACATCAGGTCGACCGAACAACAGAAGGCGGAGGCCTTCGGGGCGATGTATACCTACATCCAGGAGTTGGTGTACCGCAAAGAGCGCGAACCCGGCGACGACCTGATCAGCCGCCTGCTCACGGAGTACGTCGCGACCGGCCAACTCGACCATGAGACCGCCGCCATGACGGCTATGATCATGATGCAGGCCGGCCATGAGACCACCGCCAACATGATTTCGTTGGGAACTGTTGCGCTACTGCAACATCCGGAAATCTTCGAGCGGCTCGGCCAAACCGATGACCACGCCGTGATCGCTAACATCGTCGAAGAGATGATGCGCTACCTCACCATCGTGCACAGCCAGGTGGATCGGGTCGCGACCGAGGACCTCACCATCGGCGGGCAGTCGATCCGCGCCGGGGATTGGGTCTTGATGAACCTGCCCGCCGGAAACTGGGACAGCGAATTCGTCGCCGATCCCGAGACGTTCGACGCCGACCGAAACACGCGCGGGCATTTGGGTTTCGGCTACGGCGTGCACCAGTGCATCGGACAGAACCTGGCCCGAGTCGAGATGCAAGTCGCGTTCGCCACGCTGGCTCGCCGGCTACCCGGGCTGAAGTTGGCGGTATCGCCGGATGCGCTGAGATTCAAGGAAGCAGACATCTACGGCATGAAAGAACTGCCCGTCACCTGGTGACCGCCGGGCCCGCGCGACCGCCCGAAGAACTTGGGCAGCTTTGGAGATTCCGTGACATCGACCGACGACCTGCGGTTCGACGATCAGGTTGCCGTGATCACCGGCGCCGGCGGTGGACTGGGTAAGCGGTACGCGCTGCTGCTCGCAGCACGCGGCGCGCGCGTGGTGGTCAACGACACCGGCGGCTCGGTGACCGGGGATGGTTCGAACATCGGGGCGGCAAGTGCCGCCGCCGACGAGATCCGCCAATCCGGCGGTGCGGCCGTTGCCGACAGCAACAGCGTCACGAGCCCAGAAGGCGGACAGGCGATCATCGACACCGCCCTTCGCACCTGGGGACGAGTGGACATTGTGGTCAACAACGCGGGAATCGTCGGCGACGCCCCGTTCCAGGACATCACCGCCGACCGGCTGGAACCCCTGCTGGACGTGCATTTGAAGGGTGCGTTCTATGTGACGCGGCCGGCTTGGACAGTGATGCGCGAGCAGCGGTATGGCCGGATAGTCAACACCTGCTCGGCCGCCGGAATCCTGGGTGCCGAAGGGATGAGCAACTACGGCGCCGCCAAGACCGGCTTGATCGGGTTCACCCGCGTGCTGGCCGCCGAGGGAGCCGGCCACAACATCAAGGTCAACGCCATTGCCCCGATCGCCTATACCCGGATGATGGCACAGTCGATCGCGGGCGCCGGCCAGCCGGATGACGCGGCAGCACAAGAAGTCCTCAATGACCTTATGAATCAATACATTCAGAAGCTCGATCCCGCGCTGGTGGCTCCGGTGGTGGCCTTCCTGGCGCACCGGGATTGTCCGGTCTCCGGGGAGATCTACACGGTCGGCGCCGGACATGTCTCACGCTTCTTCATCGGCAGGACCAAGGGTTTCTACAGTCCCGCGCTATCCGCCGAGGATGTGCGCGACCACTTTCAAGAGATCCGCGACGAAACGGGTTACACGGTACCCGGCGGACCCGCCGACGAGATGAGCGAACTCTTCGCGAGCATCATGACGCAAGCACCGCGAGCAGACGCAAAAGCTCCCTAAAATAGGCATTTTTGGAAGCTTTTGCGTCTGCTCGCGAGTGGGAGGTTCCCGCAACTCGCCACTAATCTCCGGTGCGGTTCAACACCTGCGTGTAGTCACCGCTAATGCAGGAGCTACCCGCTTCCTGTTTGTGACCGTGTCCGGTGAGCTCCGGTATCGGGTCTTGGGGTGGGTTCGGGGCGGGGAATACGCCGTCGATCGTCCGGTGCGATGTGCGGCCATCCGGGCAAGGGACGTCGCCCACGTCGTTTCGCGCCCAAACTCCGCTTGTGTACACGAGTAACAGAGCGCCCGTCCCCTCAACGTTCTCGAAACGGCTTATGCACCGGTCGCCGGCCCGTAAACAGACCGTCTGCACGTGAAAGTTCTCTTCGACCGCGCGGGCACCCGGCATCGTGGTGTGCGAGTGATACTGGCCGTGCAGCCCCTGCGCCCCGGACACCACCCGAGCCGGCTGCCCGGACGGGTCGGCCAGACTGGTGACGTTAGTGTCGCCGGTTCGGGTGAAAGTCACAACTCGCTTGCTGTAACAATCAATGGCGTCCGATACCCATTCGCCGGCCATGGCACCGTCCGGACGTGGTTGTAGCCAAACGAAATTCCAGGTTTCCGTATCGTGGCCATGGCACGGCCCCGGTGCGACGGCTACCGCTGTCCAGCGCCCGGCGACGTCGTCGAATACCAAGTTCGGCGGATGGGCGGTGAACGGCCCAGAAGCCTTACTTGCCGTGGCAATGCACACGCCGGTCTCGCACGCCGATCGCATGTTCCACGTCTCCTTGCCGGGCGCCGGCGTATTCGGCTGCTCCTGGCCCAAAACGTTGAGCATCGGGCCGAACTCGGCGGTGAAGGCCCCCGTGAACGGGCCGGAGTTGGCCGGTGGCGTGCTCGTCGGACTAGCAGCCGGGTGGCTGGAGTTACCGGTGTTGGTCAGAGCAATAGCGACGACGACGCCAACTACCGCGGCCAGTGCGGCAATGGCCGCCAAGGCCACGCGACGGCCTTTCGGGTTCGGCTGCGCGCCTTGTCCTCCCGGACCCGGTGGCCCGGGTCCGACCATCGGACTCGGTACCCACTGGGGCGGCGGCGGCACCGGGGGTGGTATCGGGGGTGGTACGGGGGTGGTATCGAAGCAAACTGAGTGCTCTGCATATTGATTGGGGTGGGCGCCAGCATCGTGTCACCGGCGCGGCCTGGATTCGGCGCGACCAGGGTGGCACCCGGATTCAGCGCACGGTGTAGCTCCTGAGTGAAGTCCTGGCAGCGCGTGAACCGCTCGGCCGGCCTTTTGGCCAGCGCTCTGACGAACACCGGGTGTAACTCGGCCAGCTCGGGGCGGCGTTCGCCGATAGGCGGCGGCGGGGCCACCACATGTTTGGTGATGACGACCGCGGCACTGGAATAATCGTACGGCTGCGCACCGGTGAGTAGGTGAAACGCGGTGCAGGCCAAAGCATATTGATCGGCTCGCCCGTCAATCGTCTCACCCATCAGTTGCTCGGGCGCGGCATAGGCAACAGTGCCGATGGCAATGTTCGTGGCGGTCAGCCCGGTGTCATCGACCCTGCGGGCAATGCCGAAGTCCGCCAAGAACACCCGTTGTGTCTCCGACCCCGGATCGGCGATCAAGATGTTCGCCGGTTTGACGTCGCGATGCAGCAGGCCGCGCTGGTGTGCGTAGTCCAGGGCGGACCCCACCGCGTCAATGATCTGCATCGCCAGGTCTACCGGCATCCCCCTCGGATAGTGCTCGCGCAGCAGCTTCGCCGCATCGGTCCCAGCGACGAAATCCATGGAGATCCAGAATTGTTCGTCGGACTCGCCGCGGTCGTGGACGCCCAGGATGTTCGGGTGCGACAGGCTGGCCGCGATGTCCGCTTCGCGCAGGAACCGGGCCCGGTATTGCGGATCGGCGGTGAGGTCGGCCGAGAGCACCTTCAGGGCATCGTGGCGCGGCAGCCGAGGATGTTGGACCAGATACACCGTGCCCATCGCGCCCGCACCAAGCACCCGCAGGATGTGGTATCCCGCAAACACCTCGCCGACCGCGAGCGGCATAGCCCAAATCGTAAGTCTGACGTCCTGGCGAAGTTGCCGATTTGCTCCGATCGCCTATTTGCCGGCGCTGTCAGCCGTCGACCACCAGTATTGGATGAACGGTTCCATTGCCCGGCTGACGAGTTCGATGCGCGGTCCGGTTGCGCCTTTGCAATAGGCCCACAACAAGGTTCCGGACCCATCGGGGTTATACGACTTGACCTCGTAGCGCATTCCGTTGGCTTCCAGTGTCGCCAGGTCCGATTCGACGTCCTCAGACCAGTAGCCGATATGGTGCACGCCGGAATCCGCTGGAATCCAGATCGTATCCGGGACGCTTTGCAGGATCTCCAACCGCGGGGCGTTGCCCGAGTACACCATGCGCATCGGTATGGTCACCTCGCCGTCGGGCGTCTGGGCGACCTGCTCGACTTCCACGATGTCGGTCCACCGGTAGCCGGCCACTGAGGTGAACCAGTTCAGTGTCGCGTCCAGATCGTCGACGACGATGCCGCTGTGGTAAAGATTCTCAGGTTTCATTTTTGATTGCCTGTTCAAGCCACTGCACCTCGCTGAAGTTCTCCCGGCCACTCTTCTCTAGAAGCCATTGCAGTGCACGATGTTTCACCTGCAGGGCAGCGGGATCCCCGGGTGCGTGCGCCAGCACAATATCGGTGAGATGCAGCGCTTCCAGGGCGCGTCCCTGCTCGACGTGGGTACCCGCGCGTTCGGTGAGTGCCACTGTGCCACCGGCTAATTCGATGATGTCGGGCCACACCGCCGAGGGCGGAGTGTGGTAAAGCTCGGTGGTGGACTCGTAGCGGAACCAGCCGGCGTGCTCCTCCCAGATGGCCCGCACGATCCACGGAACCTTGCCGTGCACCTGGGGCAGTGCCAACTCCGACGGAAGTGTGACCTGACGCATCAGCGTCCACAGGTCGGCGCCCGCGTTCATCCCATCGATGGTCCGGTCGCGTAGGTACTCCGTTGCATCCCGCACCTTGGTCATGGTCTGCCCGATCTCGTCGGCGCCCCGGAACACGTCGTGCCCGTTGACCAACGTTTCCGGGTTCAGCGCGATGACCCTGTCGACCGAGTGAATGAATGCCATGGCGCTGCGAATCTTGTCGCCCCGCAAGGTATACAGATTCGGCACGTGCCCGAAGAACGGCCCCATCAAATTGCCGATGAAGACCGTGCGCTGCTCGGGCAGCCACACCACCAGGGCGTCGGTGGTCTCGCCGCCAGGAGTCGAGTGGAGCTCGAAGCGTCGTCCGCCGAGTTCGAACGGGTGGCTGTCCAGGAAGCCGGTGGTCGGTACCGGTTCGGGCGGCAGCTTCATCGACATCGCCTCGACGTCCATGAAGGCACCCCAGAGCGTCATGATGCGACGCGCGTAGAACTCGTGCAGGTGCCGCCAGTACTCGCGCACGTCGCGGTGGTTGACCTGGACGATCGTCTCCACCCCGGCCGCATTGAACAGGTCCCATCCGCCCACATGGTCGGGATGGCCCTGGGTGAACGTGATGACCTTGAGTGGTCCATTGCTCACCCGGGCGAACCGCTCCTTGATGGCGCCGGCCTCGAAGTCAGTGCCGGTGTTGATCAACACGTCGCCAGCGTCGGTGGTCACCAGGTAGCTGTTGGCGATGTTCTTGGACATGAAGATCGCGTCACCGAGGTCGACGGCATCCTGACCGCCTTCACCCTGCTTGACCAGTGCATCTAGGGATTGCGCCATGGCGCGCGACCTCCTGCGGAATCGGTACGTTCACAAACCTAACATTTGTTCTCTACGGTCGTATAGTCTCATGCCACATGGAGACACCCGACGAACTCATCACCCGCGCCCGCGAACGCGCCGGGCTCGACGATTTCGGCGGCGACTCGTGGCGACCGGGCCTGAGCATGCTCGTCGAAACCGTCGAGTCCACTCCCGGAGTCAATCCGGGCGGACGCGACTTCGTCTACGGGCAGTTCGTCGATGCCTTGTGGAACCGGCTGCGCGTCGTCGACTACCTCGGCCAACATCCCGAGGTCCGCACCGAACGGGTGGAGCGTCCGCTGGTGATCCTCGGGCTCCCGCGCACCGGCACGTCGTTGGCGAGCTACCTGCTCGACCAGGACGCGCGACGGCGATCACTGCTGACATGGGAGGCCGAGGACTCGGTGCCCCCCTCGACGCCCGAGACGCTGCGCACCGATGCGCGCTGCCTGAAGAAAAAGGCCGAGCTCGAGATCCTTGCCGAGGGGCTCAAGGCCGCCAACATTCCGCTGGTGCACTGGGACGAGGCCGACGGGCCCACGGAGTGCGTGTTCGTCCAGAACCAGGAGTTCAAGGCCTACCTCTGGGAGGCCTTCATGCCCAACTCCGCCTACGCGGATTGGCTGCTGGAGACCGACATGACAAGCGCATACGCCTACCAGCGGACGGTATTGCAGGTGTTGCAGTGCCGCGCCCCGGGCACCTGGTCGCTCAAGATGCCGTCGCATGCGGTACACATCGAGGCGCTGTTGGCGACGTTTCCCGACGTCCGCATCGTGTGGGCGCACCGCGACCCGTTCAAGGCCACCGCATCGTTCCTACGGCTGAACTACCTGTCTCGAGCGGTGCTCGGATGTGCCGTCAACACGGCCGATGTTGTGTCGAATGTGTTGCGCCAGTTGCGGGCACACGTCACGCGGCCGATGGCGGCTCGCGAACGCATCGGCGACGATCGATTCTTCGACCTGCACTACTCGGCTCTGACGCGTGACCCGATCGGCGTCATGCGGGCGCTGTACGACTGGGCCGGCGATGACCTGACGGAGCCGACAGAGCGTGCCATGCTCGATTGGCTCGACCGAAATCCGCAGGACCGCTTCGGCGTCCAGCCGTACTCACTGGATGGCACCGGCGTGACCCGCGCCGACCTGGAACCCGTGTTCGCCGAATATTTGTCGGCCTTCGAGATTGAACTTGAAGGGGTCTAGGCAATGAAGGCAGCCGTCACAACGGACCAGCATGGCTTTGCCGTCGTCGAAATGCCCGATCCGACACCACGATCCGGTGAGCTGGTAATCCGCGTCGCGGCATGCGGGGTATGCGGTTCTGACATCAAGGCACAGCCATTCATGCCGGCCGCCATGATCATGGGCCATGAGCTAGGCGGTGACGTCGTCGCGGTCGGGCCCGGTGCGGACGGTTGGCAAGTGGGTACCAAAGTGGCCGTGTTGCCGGTCTTTTGCTGCGGCAGCTGTCAGTACTGCGCCGCCGGCGTGGTATCGCACTGCGCACAGACTCGCTACATCGGCATGGGTCCGGACGGGGCGGCTTCGCCGAATTCGCCGTCGTGCCCGCCCGGCACGCCTTCGCGCTGCCCACCGACATCACCGGCAGCGACGCGGCTCTGGTCGAACCGTTCGCCGTCGGGCTACACGGCGTGCACAGCGCACAGGTCGGGCCCGGCGAGGAGGTACTCGTGGTTGGTGCGGGTGGCGTCGGTCTGACCACAATCGCCTGGGCGCGGGCACTGGGAGCCCAGCGCGTCACCGCCGTCGACCCGGACCCGCAGCGGCGGGATTCGGCCCTGGCCATGGGCGCGACCGACGCCGTGGCCTCGGTCGCCGAAGCCGATGCCAACGCCTACGACGTCGCGCTGGAATGCGCTGGGCGGCAAGATCTTCTGCACGCATGCCAGCCCGCCGTACGACCGCGCGGACGCATTGTCATCAGCGGTGCCTGCGCCGAACCGATACCCGTCGAACCCGTGACCGCGTTGCTCAAGGAGCTCACCATCCGGTTTTCGGTGTGCTACACCCCGGACGAATTTCGTGAGGTGATCGCCGCTTTCAGCAGCGGTGCCGTCGATCCGACGCCGATGGTGGGACCCGTGCTCGGGCTGAACAGGATCGCCGAGGCGTTCGATCTCGTCCGCGACGCCAGCGTCCGCGGACGGGTCCTCGTTGCGCCTGGTGCCGCCGAATAACGCGGCTTCAGCGCGCACCGCGGATTCGATCGTGCTCGGTTGCCACCCCGGCGATGACGGCGTGCAGGTAACCCTCTAGCTGCTTGGCGTTTTCGAGTCTGGCCAGGCCGTTGGCCAACCGGAACAGGAATCCGCCGAGGAAGGTGACGACCGCGAATGCCTGCTCTCTGATCAACTCTCGATTGGGCGGAACGCCCGCGGGCTGCAGTTGGGCGACGGCCTCTTCGCTGATCGCCACAAACTGGTCCATCAGGTTTTGGAACACCGCGCTCAGTTCGGGATCGCGGGCGGCCACCATCAGCAGCTCGAACCGGGCCCGGGCGCGGGACCGCTCCGGTTCGACGGCGGTGCGCATGGCCTGCTCGGCCAACTGGGACAACAGCGATTCGGCCTTGTCGCCGTCGGTTGCCTTGGCTTGGTACATCGCCGCGGTGAAATCGGCCACGTCAAGCTGCACCACCCGATCGGTTGCGCCGCGCAACAGAGCCGATCGGGTCTGGTAGTAGAACGAGGTCGTCCCGTCTGCCACGCCGGCACGGCGATCTACCCGCAGGTGCGTCACGCCGCGCGCTCCGTCTTCGGCCAACAGCTCGATCGCGGCATCACACAGATCGCGTCGCCGCGCCTCGGCATCAGGCTTTCTTCTCATTCCCGTCAGGGCAGTCTAGAAGCCACCCAGCGGATCACCCGCCGGTGTGGACCTTCGTATCCTTGCGGGACTTGATCGGGGCGGCGCTCGGCGTCTGTTTGAGCAGGTTGCCGCGCAAGCTACCTCGCGTCGTCCGCACCGCCACCAGCAGCCAGGTCGACAGCAGCCCGGCGTACGCAAGTGCCGCGGCCACCTTGAACGCCGGCAGGTGCGTGTGCGCGGCGAGCTGCGCCGTGCCGGTGACGAAGGTTCCGACCGGGAACGTCAGGCTCCACCACGTCAGCGCGAACGGCATGCCGCCCCGAAGTGTGCGCACGGTGAGCGCGGTGGCCAGCGCGATCCACAACACGGCGAACCCCCACACCGGAACTCCGTAGAGGATGGCGAACGCATTCATTTCCGCTGCCATGTCCGGATCCACGGCCAGCGCGGCGGTAGTTCCGAGAAGCCCAGCGGCCGTAATGGATTGACCGAGTGGACCCAGCACGATCCACAGCGTCGGCACCCGCGCCGTGCCTGACGTGCCGTGGTGGGTCAGCCGGCTCCAGATCATCGCGATGATGTTCAGCGACGCCACCAACGACAATCCGAACAGCGCGTAGCAGCCGTACAGCATCGTCTGACGCCCCGTGCCCGCCGCCATGTGCGGGATCAGCAGCGCACCCGACGCCGCCGTCACCATCGGCGGGACCACCGGCATCAACCATCCGCCGAACGCCGCATCGGGCTCCACGTGGAGCTGGGTGAACATGAGGAAGGGAATGCTGACGGCGGTGAAAAGCCCGCCGAGCGTGCCCGCGGTCCACAGCACCCAGTCCAGGTCGACGGCGATGCGGTCACCGATGAGATCACGCCCGACCAGCACCGCTCCCGCACCGACCGTCATCAGTGCCATGGGCGCGGCGCCGTAGAAGTGCGCCATCTGCGGATTGCGGGCATGGGTGCGCGCCACCGTGGGGTGACTTAGCCAGTGGCCGCCGACGATGACCAGCAGCACCGCGAGCAGCACGGCGGCGAACACCCAGACCACCTCCGCAAACCCGCGCAGCCCCACCACATGGATGGGCAGGGTGGCACCGGCGGTGGCAACAATGCCGGTACCCATTACCGAGGCGAACCAGTTGGGCCCGATATTGCCCAGTACCTCGACGCGTGTATGCGGCGACTCAGCGTCGCCCGGATTTGCAATGGCCATAGCTGAAAGACCCTACTGGCGTTTGCGGCGCCGAACGTTGGGTTTGGGTTGACCTCAGGCGCCGGGCGGTCATCCGGTCTCGAACCTTCGCGGGTCGAACAAAGAGATGGGGTGGTCGGTGCCCCGGTCGATGGCGAGGTCGGCCAGGATTTCACCGACCACCGGAACGAATTTGAAGCCATGCCCGGAGAATCCGCACGCCACGATGACGTCGTCGCATTGCGGATGCCGCGCGATGACGAAATGCAGGTCGGGTGTGTTGGAGTACATACAGGTTGCCGTGCGTAGGCAGTTGCCCGCCAGCGCCGGCAACAACGCACCGGCCCGCGCGGTCAGTTCGCTGATCTCCTCGGGGTGCACCACCCGATCGATGGTTTCCGGCGTGCAGGCGACTCCTTTGCGGGCGAAGGCGACCTTGACACCGCCGCGTGGCCCGTCGATCGCGGGCATGCCGTATAGCTGTATGCCCGAAGCATTTTCGTGAATGAAGATGGGGTGATTTTCGAACCCGGCGACACCACCGATCGGGTCCAGCCAGTACATCACCGCGCGCTGGGCTGTGATCGGGATTCCGAGCCGATCCAGCAGCTGCGGGGCCCACGGGCCCGGGCAGATCACCAACTGCTCAGCGGAGTAAGACCCACGGCCGGTGGTGACCCGCATCGCGCCGCCCGTCTGATTCCAGTCCAGCACCGCCTCACCGAATTGCAGCGTGGCCCCATGCCTTTCGGCTAGCTCAAGATGTGCACGCACCGTCAGCTCCGGGCGCGCGAACCCGGATTTGGCTTCGTAGAGTGCGACATCTCCGGGCTGGGGCGTGAAGTTCGGGAATCGGGCGTTGATCTCGGCGGCGTTGAGCACCTCGTGCGGCAGACCCCATTGACGGCTGGAACGCAGGCTACCGGATACCGTCGGGCAGCCCGGTGGCCCGATGAAAAGTCCGCCGGTAAGCCGGTAAACGTCGCGCTGGGCGTCGGCGGCCAGCTTTTCCCAAAGCTCGTAGGCCCGCAGTAGGAGCGGAACATAACCCGGGTCTTCGAAATAGGCCTGCCGGATGATTCGGGATCCGCCGTGGCTCGATCCCTTGTCGTGAGCGGGCGCATGCCGCTCCAGGCCGAGCACCCGGCAGCCCCGGGCGGCCAGGTGATACGCAGCGGCACTTCCCATTCCGCCCAATCCGACCACGATGACGTCGTAACCCGATGTGGCACTGGTCATGTCGAGCTACCTCCAGATCCGTCCACGCAACATCGTGGGGTGCGGCGGCGCGTGCGTCAAGACGGACGCGTGAGTCGCATACACTGCAACGGCGATGCATCCTTTCCGAACCGAGGTACGCATTTTGAAACGGGCCAGGCTTGCCGTCGCGATTGCCTTCTTGCTGGTGATAGTGCTTCTTGCGCTGCCGGTCAAACAACGCTGCGGCGCGCCGGGCTTCACATGTGCGACGGGTCTGGATGCGCAAGGCTACGTTCACTATTACTACGAGGTCGAACCGTTCGGCGTCTATCTCGTCGAAAGCATCACCGGCACGAACATCCGCTTCTATTACAAGTCGGGCGAGGAGCGCGAGAAGGCCGACGTGACGGTCAATTTCGAGCCGGCAGCCGACAATCGGTTGACCAGAAGGGCTTTCGCCAGGTCGACGCTGATCTCGCCGGTCCCGGGGCGGGCGCTGCCGGCGTGAGCCTCGCGGTGCCCACGCGACCGCGATATCCAGCGCTTTTTGCCTGAATATCCCGGACGTCGCGAATATCGCGATTTCTAGGTAAAACGTGCTGGTAGACGCAAGAATGCGGGCGTGAACTTCGCCTCGGCCCGCCAGGTGAGCCTGCCCACATTGAACTTCCTGATTGGGGTGTTCACAGCAAGCTATCGCATACTTGACGTCATGCAACAAGCGACATCACCGCAAACCGCTGGGGCGGTAGTCGGTGGTGCGCGCGTGATCGGTCGAGGTTTGTGATGGCATCTTCTGGCGATCGCCAGCGCCATCGCCATCGCGCCGATCCCGAGCCGTCCGGAGTCCGCACTGCGCTGGCACGAGGCTTCATGACGGTGGTGTCGCTGGTGGCGTTGCTGCTTACCGGTGCCGGATACTGGGTGGCCCACGGCGCGCTGGGCGGTATCACCATCTCGCAAGCGCTGACCGCAGAAGATCCGCGATCCAGCGGCAACAACATGAACATCTTGCTCATCGGGCTGGACTCACGCAAAGACCAGGATGGCAACGACCTGCCGTCATCGATCCTCAAGAAGCTGCATGCGGGCGATTCCGATGACGGCGGCTACAACACCAACACCCTGATACTCGTGCACGTCGGAGCCGACGGCAAAGTTGTCGCTTTCTCGATTCCCCGCGACGACTGGGTGGCGTTCAACGGCGTCCCCGGCTACAACCACATCAAGATCAAAGAGGCCTACGGGCTCACCAAGCAATACGTCGCGCAGAAGCTCGCCAACCAGGGTGGGCACAGCCAAAAGGAGCTCGAGACCCGCGGCCGCGAAGCCGGCCGGACCGCGACCCTGCGCGCAGTGCGCAGCTTGACCGGCGTTCCGATCGACTATTTCGCCGAGATCAATTTGGCCGGCTTTTACGATTTGGCCCAAACCTTGGGCGGCGTCGAGGTGTGCCTGAACCACGCCGTCGACGACTCGTATTCCGGGGCCGACTTCCCGGCCGGGCGCCAACGGTTGAACGCTTCACAGGCACTGGCGTTCGTCCGGCAGCGCCACGGCCTGGATAACGGGGACCTGGACCGCACCCACCGACAGCAGGCATTCCTTTCGTCGGTCATGCATGAACTGCAAGATTCCGGCACCTTCACCAACCTGGACCGGCTCGAAAGCCTGATGGCCGTGGCGCGCAAGGATGTCGTACTGTCCGCCGGTTGGGATGAGAATTTGTTCCGCCGAATGGGTGATCTGGCGGGCGGCGATGTGGAATTTCGGACGCTGCCAGTCGTTCGGTACGACAACATCGACGGCCAAGACGTCAACATCGTCGACCCGGCCGCGATCAAGGCGGAAGTGGCCGCGGCGATTGGCAGTGCCGCACCGACGACTGCCCCTAGCACCACGCTCGCCAAGCCCGATCCGTCCACCGTCGTCGATGTGATCAACGCCGGCAGCTTGACCGGACTCGCTACCGACGTGTCCCACGCGCTCAAGAAGCACGGCTACACCATGGGTCAGGTGCGCGATCGTAATAGTGGTGAACCGACGGCCACGACGATCGGATACGGCAGCGGCGCGGAAACCGACGCCGCCAACGTAGCCACCCTGCTCGGCCTCGACGCCCCCAAGCAGGCTGATCCCAGCCTCGCTCCCGGACACATCCTGGTGACCGTGGACACCAACTTCTCGATGCCTGCCGCCGACGAAACCACCACGACAACCACGACGACAACCACCAAGTCGAGCACCTACGGGTCGTACGGCTATGGCGCCAGCACCTACGCCACGCCCGATCGGGGAAAGCCCATCGACGGCAGCGGAGTCCCCTGCGTCAACTAGGTCGCGACTGCCTAAGCGTGCGTACCGCCGTCAATGCGAATCTCGGTGCCGGTGATAAACGCGCCGTCCTCGGACACCAGCATGGCGATGACGCCGGCGACGACGGCCGGATCGGCCATCCCCGCGCCGCTGGATATCTCAGTGGTCGGCAGGATCGGCATCAGCCTGGTGAACAGCTTCCAGTCGGCGTCCTTTGGAATGTGTCCCCCGGTCGCGTCGGTGATGCCGGACTTGATGCTGCCCGGCGCCACGCACACTGCGCGCAGGCCGTCGGCCGCGTATTCGAGCGCCAACGAATGCGTGAACGCCTGGACTCCGCCCTTGCTCGCCGCGTAGGCCGCCATGTACGGATGGGCGAACGAGGCCGACGTGGAGCTGAAGTTCACGATCGTGCTGCGCGAATTCGCCAGTAGCGACGGCAGGGCTTCGCGGACCACCAGGAAGGTACCGGTCAGGTTCACGGAGATGATCTGATTCCACATGTCAAGCCCGGTCTCGTGGGTGTGCGCGACGCGCAAGATGCCCGCCGCATTGACCAGCGAATCGAGGCCGTCGAGCTTCTCGACGGCCCGGCACACCCCGTCGATGACCGAATCCTCGCTGCCCACATCCATCGGCATGGTGGTGAGCCGATCACCGGTCGCGGCCTCGTCGGCGCCCGCCTGCGTCTTGGCCAGGCCGTCGACCGCAACGTCGGCCGCCACCACGGTGGCGCCCTCGTCCAGTAACCGCAGCGCGGTGGCCTGGCCGATCCCCGACCCGGCGCCCGTCACCAGGATCCGCTTGCCCTCTAGTCGTTTCATGCGCTCATCATCGCAAGGCGGGCCGCGAACCAGGCCCCAAAAAGGCAGAGTGGTGGCCATGGAGATCGGGTTCGTCGGATTGGGCAACATGGGCCGCGGCATGGCTGCGAACCTCATCAAGGCGGGACATCGCGTCACCGTCTATAACCGCTCGCCCGCCAAGTCGGAAGCCCTCGTGCGGCAAGGCGCGACCGCGGCGGGCAGCATCGCCGAGGCCTGCGCAGGTGATGTCGTGTTCACGATGCTGGCCGATGACGCCGCAGCCGAGAACGTGACGTTCGGCGCTGACGGCATCGTGGCGTCGCTGGCAACGGGCGCCACGCACATTTCGTCGAGCACCATCAGCGTGGCTCTGTCGGAGCGCTTGGCCGCGGCCCACGACGAGGCAGGCCAGCGCTATGCCGCGGCGCCGGTGTTCGGTCGGCCCGAGGCAGCCTCTGCCGCAAAGCTTTTCGTAGTGGCGGCGGGCGCGCCGCAGGTGCTGGAGCCGCTGATGCCGCTATTCGAGGCGATCGGCCAGCGCACCTTCGTGGTGTCCGAACAGCCGCAGGCCGCCAACCTGGTGAAGCTGAGCGGCAACTTCCTGATCGCGTCGGCCATCGAGTCTGTCGGCGAGGCCGTCGCGCTGGTCGCCAAGGCCGGGGTGGACAGGCAGCGGTACGTCGACATCCTTACCTCGACGCTGTTCACCGCGCCGGCGTATCAGACCTATGGCGGCCTGATCGCGCGACGGGAATACGAGCCGGCCGGGTTCGCGGCGACGCTCGGCCTCAAGGACGTGCGGCTGGCGCTTGCCGCCGCCGAGGATCTGCAAGTGCCGCTGCCGTTGGGCAGCCTGTTGCATGACCGCTTGCTCACATTGGTGGCGACCGGTGGCGGGCACCTGGACTGGTCGGCCGTCGCGGCACTCGCAGAACGGGACGCCGGTTTGGCGTCAGACCACTCCGCGTAGTGCTTCCGCGCCGAACATCGGCTCCATCATCGCCGAGTAATCCGGGCCGCGGCGCAAAATGTGTCCGCCGTCGACATTGATGCACTGCCCGGTGATCCAAGTGGCCGCGTCGCTGAGCAAGAAGATCGCCAGGTTGGCCACGTCCTCGACCTCGCCCACGCGGGGCAGCGGCGTGCAGAGTGCGTAATCGCCGCTGATCTCCGGCGACTGGATAACGCTCGCGTCGACGAGATCGGTGCGGATTAGTCCCGGGCGGATGCTGTTGACCCGAACCCATGACGCCCCGAGTTCGTCGGCGGCCAGCATCATCATGTGGTCGATAGCCGACTTGGTTACCCCGTAGGGGCCGAACCAGCGGTGGGTGTTGCTGGCCGCGATCGACGAGATCCCGACAAACGAACCGCCACCGCCGCGCACCAATTCGCGTGCGGCGTGCTTGAGCACGTACATGGTGCCGTTGACGTTGAGGTCGACCGTGCGACGCCACGCCTCGGAGTCGATGTGGGTGATCGGTCCAACGGTCAGAGAGCCGCCCGCGCAGTGCACCACGCCGTTCAGCCTTCCGTGCCACGCCGTCACCGCGTCCACCGCGCGGGTGACCTCGTCCTCGTTGGTGACGTCGGCGGGCTCGTAACGGATGGAGCCGGCCGCGTTGAGCGCTTCGATTTCTTCGACGGCCCCGGCGAGGCGGTCCGGATTGCGGCCGACGATCATGACCGAGGCGCCGGCCGCGACCAGCCCCGCGGCGACTCCCTTGCCGATTCCACTACCGCCGCCCGTGACCAGGTACGTCCGGTCTTCAAATGAAAGCTGCACGAGAGTCATCGTGTCACAGCTGTGACGCGTCGAGTGTGGGCCCTAAGTACGGGACCGGCCTTGGTTTCGTCCATAGGCCGCACGCTCGACGACTCAAGGACGAAGGCCTTACGGCGTATCGCGGCGCGCGACCTTCGTCGGCCTGGCGGTGCGCCAGTCCTCGACGTCGGGCGGCAGACCGACCGGAAACCTGTTCTCGTTGTGGGCCGCCCAGTGGGCATGCCCCAGCTCGTGAATGTGGAACGCGTGCCGCAGCGACTCGGTGAATCCCATTGCGTCGGAGGCGGCGTTGACCGAGTCCTTGATCAACAGCGATGCCATGGTGGGCCGTTCGGCGATGCGCCGCGCGAATTCCAGTGTCTTGTTTTCCAGCTCGTCGAGCGGAAACACCTTGGACACCATGCCGAGTCGGTGCGCCTCATCGGCATCCAGTGAATCACCGGTCAGCAGCAGTTCTTTAGCCTTTCGCGGGCCGAATTCCCAAGGGTGAGCATAATATTCGACACCCGGCATACCCAGTCGTACCGCGACAACGTCGCTGAACCTCGCATTGTCGGCCGCGACAATGAGGTCGCACGCCCAGATCAGCATCAAGCCTGCGGAAATCGCGTTGCCCTGCACCTGGGCGATGGTGATCTTGCGCAGATCGCGCCAGCGACAGGTGTTTTCGAAGAAGAAGTGCCACTCCTGGTGATACAGCTTCTCGACGATCGGATTCAGCGTGGCGCCGTGCGAGCGATAGGTCGGATGCTGAGCGGGCCCTGGCTTGCGCTCCAGTAATGCCGCATCCGAGCCGAGATCGTGTCCGGCGGAAAAGTTCTTCCCGCGCGCGGCGAGGATCACCACGCGTACCGTGTCGTCGGCCTCGGCGCGGCCGAACGCCTCGTCGAGCTGAACCAGCATGGTGCGATTCTGCGCATTCTGCGCCTCGGGGCGGTTGAGCCAAATCCTGGCGATGCGCCCGTCGTCGAGAGTTTCGTAGGCCACCGGCTGGTCAGCGTTGGTGCTGGCTGCCGCGGTGCCGGCTTGGTCGGAGACTGTCACCTTTTGCACATTACGGCCAGCATCGATCGCACTCGCCGGTGGGTTGATCGGCGGTCAGAACCAGGTCAGGCCAAATTACGGCTTTTCCAGCGCCGCCGCGAGCAGGGCCGCCGCGGCTTTGAGCAGCTCGTTGGAGCGGTTGAGTTCCGCGTTCTTTTCCTTCAGCTGCTCGAGATCGTTAGACGGCTCGCCATCCGAAGCCGCAGTGTCCTCGATATCGCTCCTGCGCAGCCGCTCGTGCACCGTCTCGGTGATCGTGTTGCCGAGGATGTCGGTCACCGCCCGAACCGCCATTCGTTCCATGTCGTGGCGCCCGTGCACCGCGGCGACTGTCCGCACCTCCTCACGGTGCGGAACCCCGTTGACGGCGGAAGCCTGCGTCACCGACGCCCGGAATTGCGACGTGGTGGCCGGCCGATAGGGCCGCAACACCTGGGATACCTGGGGGGTGGCAGCCTCCGCGCCGACGCCAACGGCTACCGGTTCCTGCTGCTCTTGCCCCCGACGAAGCTCAGCTGCGCTTTCCTGCTGAGAGAGCTCGGCTTCCTGCTGACGAAGCTCATTTTCCCACTGGATCAGCTCAGATTCCTGCCGGTTGAGCTCTGCCGCGTGCTGCGCAAGCTGGGCTTCCCGGTGGCGGAGCTCGTTTTCCCGCTGGGCGAACATCGCGTCGCGCTCGGCGTACTCACCTTCTAGCGCGCGGAGCTGGCCGTCCTGCTGACGAACGCGGCTTTCGTACTGACGCAGAGCCATCTGCTGCTGGGCAAGCTCGGTTTCCCGCTCGGCAAGTTCGACTTCCCGCTTGTGCAGGCCGCCGTCGCGATTGCGCAGCTCAGCGTTGCGATTGCGGAGCTCGGCGTCCTCCTCAATGTGCCGCGTCAGCTCTTGCTCGACCAGGTCGATGAAGAGGTCGACTTCCTGCTCGCAATAGCCGCGCTTGCCGAGGCGAGATCGCGAGAACGCGACATTATGTACATCAGCTGGAGTGAGCGTCATTAGTTCATCCCCGGGTCTTAGACATCGTCAGGCCACCCCAACCCGTGGGGCGTTCTGGCATAGGATAATGCCTTTGTTCCGAAATCGTGCAAAGTTTGCCAGTCATATAGTGACATCGGCCCGGAAAAGGCGTGCACACAACACGCCGTGCGCCGGTTCGGCCCGATGGGTATGTCCCAACTTCTCGTCGTTTCGTCCGACGTTTGGCCTCAGTGGTCCGGTGCTGTCGTCGCCGGCATGCCGGTCTTACGCTACCGTTAATTGCCGTTGCACACTAGAGCTTCGAACCGACCGTGATGGCGCGGCCGCAGACGTTCGCTGGGCATTCTAAACTGCATCGGCTCCGCGATGTGTTGAATGCCTAAATTTCCCATTGGAGCAATATGATCATGGGCGATAATTACGATTTCTTAACGATCTCCGGTCCACATGCCAGGTGTCTGGTTAGCGCGACGGTCCGCACGGGAAAAGTGGGACGGCTGTGACGGAATGCGAACGTCCCTTAGAGTTACGGAATGCGAGCGTCCCTTAGAGTTATGGCATGCCTACCAAATCTGATCACGGCGAAATCGGCGACGTGGAGCCGGTAGCCCCTACCACCGCGAGCCAGGCCAGGCGGGTCGTCGCCGCGTACGCGGTCGACGCCGACGAGTGTCGAGTCTTCCTGTCCATGCTCGGTATTGGGCCGGCGAAACCAGAGACATAAATGGCTCCCGGGGGAGACCAAGGCTCGGACACTTCAACGTGATGCGCGCCGGGAACTCCGATTTCGTGGTAGTCGCCAATCGTCTGCCGGTCGATCTGGAGCGGTTGCCCGACGGCACCACGACCTGGAAGCGCAGCCCCGGAGGATTGGTCACGGCGCTAGAGCCGCTGCTGCGCCGTCGGCGCGGCGCGTGGGTCGGCTGGCCGGGCCTGGCCGCCGATCAAGTTGACGACCAGGTCGACGTGGACGAGCCCATCGACCAAGACGAGCTGGAACTTCGTCCGGTCCGGCTCAGCACTCAGGACATCGCCGACTACTACGAGGGATTCTCCAACGCCACACTGTGGCCGCTGTATCACGACGTCATCGTCAAGCCGATCTACCACCGCGAATGGTGGGAACGCTACGTCGAGATCAACCACCGCTTCGCCGAAGCCACCGCACGCGCCGCGGCCGAAGGCGGGACCGTGTGGGTTCAGGACTACCAGTTACAGCTGGTACCGAAAATGCTGCGCACGATGCGGCCCGACCTCACCATCGGTTTCTTCTTGCATATCCCGTTTCCGCCGATGGAGCTGTTCATGCAGCTGCCGTGGCGCACCGAAATCATCGAAGGCCTGCTCGGTGCCGATCTGGTGGGGTTCCATCTGGCCGGGGGTGCGCAGAATTTCCTGTTCCTGTCGCGACAACTGGTGGGCGCAAACACATCGCGCGGAGCGGTCGGCGTCCGGTCGCGGTTGGGCGAGGTACAGCTCGAGTCCCGCAAGGTTCAGGTGGGTGCCTTCCCCATCTCCATCGACTCCAGAGAGCTCGACCACGCGGCGCGCGACCGCAATATCAGGCGCCGTGCCCGTGAGATCCGCGCAGAGCTGGGCAACCCACGCAAAGTCCTGCTCGGAGTCGACCGGCTCGATTACACCAAGGGCATCAATGTCCGGCTGAAGGCGTTTTCTGAGCTGCTCGCCGAGGGCCGTGCGAAGCGCGACGACACGGTTCTGGTCCAGCTCGCGACACCAAGCCGCGAACGGGTGGAGAGTTACCAGATTCTGCGCAGCGACATCGAGCGCGAGGTCGGCCACATCAACGGCGAATACGGCGAGGTCGGTCATCCGGTGGTGCACTACTTGCACCGTCCGGTTCCCCGCGACGAGCTCATCGCCTTCTTCGTGGCCAGCGACATCATGCTGGTCACGCCGCTGCGGGACGGGATGAACCTGGTCGCCAAGGAATACGTCGCCTGCCGCAGCGATCTTGGCGGTGCACTCGTCCTCAGTGAATTCACCGGCGCCGCTGCCGAACTCCGGCAGGCCTATCTGGTCAATCCGCACGACCTCGAAGGTGTCAAGGACACCATCGAGGCGGCGCTCAACCAGTCGGAGGACGAAGGTCGCCGCCGGATGCGGTCGCTGCGACGCCAGGTGCTCGCCCATGACGTGGACCGCTGGGCGCGGTCGTTCCTCGACGCACTCGCCGAGGCGCACCAACGCGCCGACCAGTAGCCCAAGTTGGCTCCCGTAAATCCGAGGCGAATCATGGTGTTGCCGCCCAATCGCTGTGATACTCAGATGCAGATTTGGAACATTCAAGGACGTAACAGGTCGTAAAAGGAGAGGCGACATGAACATCCGTCGTGGGCTGGCCGCTGGCGCCGGCATCGTCTCGGCCGTTGCACTGGGATTTACGCTGGAATCGGGCGGGACGGCGCATGCGGTCGCACCACCGGCTGACGGCACTTACTCCTACAACCAGGCGGGCGTGTCCGGGGTGACCTGGACGGTCTCGGCACTGTGCGATCAAGTAAACGGAAGCCGCTTCTACAAGGACTACGACAATCCGACCATCATGGCCGATTTTTGTTCTTTGAATGTGGTGAGCACGACGTCCGAACAGATCAGCCGCGCGGACAAGCTGGAGAACTTCAGCGGCAGAGCCCGTCTGGTGAGCGGACTTTGGACCTTCAAGGTTGACATCGCCGACGGTCTTTCGTGCCCGGGCGGCGGTACCGCGTCATCCAGTGAAACCTACGCGTTCGACAACGAGACTATGGCGGGCACGCATACCTCTTTGCACGACGCCGTGTGTGGCCTGCAACCGGAGATGCGCAAGCAACCGTTCTCGCTGGCACTCAATGGTCCGCCGCCCAGCCCGATCCAGCGTTATCCGTTGCGCTGCAACGACATTGCCATGTGTTTCTGAAGGCCCTCCGAAAGCGCTTCTGCAAACAACGTTCTCAGATCGGTGTGATGTAGGCGATCAGCCACTTGTTGCCGACCTTTTTGAAGTCCACGCGCAGCCGGCTGCCGTCATAGAGCGGCTGTCGCGACTTGTCGGTGACAGTGCGGTTCATGTAGACCATCACCGATCCCGAATCCCGTTTGGCGGACATGATTCCCACGCCGACCACATTGGCCTGGACCACCACCTCGCGCTTCTTGGCCTCCGGGATGATCTGAGTGTTGGCGCTCTTCTGGAATTCCCGGCGATAGTCGGGAGTCAGGAACGGGTATGCGGCGGTCAGGCTGCGCTCGACGGTCTGGTAGTCATACGCGAAGACTTGCGGGATTTCGTCTTTGGCCAGCTTGGGCAGCTCTGACCGGGCGGCCTCCTCGCCGCGGGTCTGCACCCGGTTCCAGTAGAAAGCGCCGCCCGCGGCGGACAGCCCGATGAAGCTCACGACCAGGATGGTGCCGGCGATAGCGATCAGCCAACGCCGCATCAGTTGCCCCCGTCGGGATACTTCAGGTCGTAGCCCGTCATCCGTCCTCCGTCGTCCTCGTGCACGATGACCCGCAGGCGATAAGGCACGGACGGCTTGTTGACTCCGTCGATGTTTGCGACCGTGACGCGCACGGACACCAGCACTGACGCATTGTCGGTGACCGCGTCGATGGCCTCTAGGGCAGCACCGTTGACGACGGCCTCCGATGTCGAGTTGGTAGAGCGGAACAGTCCCTTGAGGTTGTCGACGTTGTTGTTGGCACTGAGCATCCCGCGCAGCGGGCCGCTGGTGCCGTTATAGAACCGGTTCACGCTGTCGTCGATGTTCTCCGGCTTGTAGCTGAACATATTGACGACCGTTTGCGTGGCGGTGTCGACAAAGCGCTGGTCGCGCGCTTGTTGGGTCTCCGCATGACGGGATTGATTGACCAAGACGACCAGTCCGGCGGCAAGCGCGCCCACCGCTAACAGCGCGGCGGCAAACGAGATAGATCCGACCAGGACCCGGTGCGACTGCCGGCGTGGCGGCGGCTTTACGGACCCCAGCTTCTTTGCCGGTCGCGTCGGCTTCGCAGGCGCGTCGACCTTGACCGCGGGCGCAGCCTTGTCAGCGGCGGCGGTGTCATTCGACTCACTCTTCGCGGGGCCCGCTGCACGGGACGCCTCCGACGCACGCGTTGCGTCCCGATTCGCCCCGGCAGGATCCCCCACGGGAGCGCCAACAGGACTTGTCTCTGCCTCCGCCACTAAAGAGGCCTTGGATCACGCATAAGGTCCACCCAATTCTCGGCGCTGGATGCGCCGTTGATACCGGGCGCGAAGATACCAGTCCCGCCTGACGGGTCCGCAAAGGCTCCGGTCTTCGGGTCATAGGTGGTGTAGGCCGGTCCGCTGGCCTGCGGTTGCG
Organism: uncultured Actinomycetota bacterium; assembly: GCA_963840045.1. GTDB lineage: Bacteria > Actinomycetota > Actinomycetes > Mycobacteriales > Mycobacteriaceae > Mycobacterium. The sequence goes on from CAWIXL010000008.1 coordinate 164,112, forward strand.
GTCCGGGCGGCGGTCCCCAAGGCTTCTCCGGTCCCGGCCCCACGGGCGGAGGATTGATCCCTTCCGGCGGTGGCGGCGGCGGGAGCCACTTCGGGTACGGCAGCTGCGGCGGCACCGGCGGCACCCCCGGCGGCATCCACGACGGGTTCCCCGGCGGCGGCCCGCTGTCGTTGGGCGGCGGCGGATCGTACACCGGCTGGCGCGGTACCGGCCCGGGCCCGGGCACCACGCCCGGTGGCAGCGGCCCGGCCACGGGCGTTCCCGGATCGGGATCAGCGCCCGGCGGGATAAATGGGAAATGGTTGGGCGGCAACACGTTCAGCCCATTCGTAATCGGTGTGCCGTACGGGATTGGCGGGCCGCGCCAGGGGTTGGTGCCAGTCGGCACGTAGCCCTTGGGGTCACGGCACAGCTGAATCGTCGGTGCCCGTTTGCCGGGGAACTCCTGGCAGGGGTAGTTGCGGGCGCCGCGCACGGTGCTGGGATCGTTCTGGGCGACCTTGCAGTACATGTCCCGCGGAAGCTCACGCACGGTCAGGTCGGCGGGCGACCGGATCAACGGCGGGGGCAGGAAGCCGGTGCTGCACGGCGGCGGGTCATTCAGGTCGAGCTTGAAATCCAGCTTGGCGCCCTCGTCTTGAGGTGCGCCGCCGGCCGCCGTGGCGATGGAAGAGAACAGCGCCGGCAAGACCACCAAGAGCTGCTCAATCGACTTGTGATAAATCACGCCCACCCGGCCCAGGTTGGCCAGGCTGGCCGCCAAGGCCGGGAAGGAGGGGCGGATGCCGGAGAACGCGGTGTTGGCCTCGTCGATCGCGCCCGGGGCGGTGGCCAACGTGTTGCGCAGTTGCGGATCCGCCGCACGCAACTCTGAGGTGAACCTCGCCAGCCCGTCAGCGACTGACTTGATGTCACGTCCGGCGCGAATCTGGGCCTGCAAGAACGGGCCCGCCTGATCGATCAGTTGCGAGACTTGCGGATAGTCGGCGTTGGCCTCGTCCACCAGCAAACGAGCTGATTCGATGAGCCGGGCAAGCTCCGGACCGGAGCCGTTGAGCGCGGTGAACGCCTCGTGCAGCACCTCGCGCAGCTTGGTGTCGCCGAGGCTGTTGACCAGTGTCTCGGCCTTTTTCAGCAGGTCGGCGACGTCCTGGCCGATCTGGGTCCTGGCCCGGTCGATGTGCGATCCGTTGCGCAACTTGGCCGCCGACGGACTCTCGTTGTCGGGCGGGACGAGGTCGATGTACTGCTCACCGATGGCCGACACACTCTTCACCGTGGCGGTGACGTTCGACGGAATGATGGTGCCACTGTTTAGCCGCATGTCGGCGGTGACGCCGCTGGGGTTCAGCTTCACGTCCTCGACCCGGCCGACCGAAACGCCGCGATACGTCACGTTGCCGTTCTTGTAAAGACCGCCACCCGCTGCGAAGTCTGCGCTCACGCCGTAGGTATTCAGGCCGAACGTGGCCGGCAACCGCAGATAGAAAATGGACATGACGGTCAGCGTGACGATCGTGACCAGCGCAAATATGGCGAGCTGGATTTTGGTGAGTCTGTCTAACATCTGCGCCGCCCCTACTGTCCCGAAGCCGTACCAGGCGGAATCTTGAAAGGATCGGCCGCCTGCCCGGACAGGTTGGCCAGTTCTCCGGTCAAGAAGTCGGGCGGGTTGAGGATCTCACTCATGTGCATCATGTTCGGGTCGAGTGCGTACGACGTGGTGAAGAACGTCTCACCGAGCCGGCGCAGGGTCAGGTCGAACGTGGTGAACACGTTGAGGTAGTCACCGCGCACCGACTGTTTGATGCCGAAGTTGGGGAACGGGAACGTCAGCAACAGCTGCAGCGACGTAACGAAGTCTTTGCGGTTGTCGTTGAGGGCCTTGACGACCGAGTACAGCCCTCTGAGGTCCTCCGCGAAGTCCACTTTGGTCTTGGACAAGATGTGCGAAGTAACGTTGGCCAGCTGATGGAGCGCGGTGAATGCCTGGACGATGTGGTCTCTTTGCTTGTTGAGCACCTTGATCGCGTCGGGCAACGTGTCCAGCGCCCGGCCGAGATTGTCCTTGTCGCGCGCCAAGACCGATGAGAACCGGTTCAGCCCGTCCACCGCGTCGATGATCTCGTTGACCTGGTCGTTGAGTCCCGCCGTCAGCACCGCGAGCCTGGGGACCAGATCATGGAACTGAGCTTGACGACCCGCCACGGCCTGGTAGGTCTCGTCGGTGATCTCTTCCAAGGAAGCGACATTGCCCTTGTTGACCACCACGCCCAGTGCCGAGAACACCTCCTCGGTGGTCGGAGCACGGCTCGTCCTGGACTCCGGGATTCTGGATCCGTCGACCAGCTTCTTGCTGTCGGGATTCTTATCGGGAGCCGCCAGCTCGATGTGTAGCGAACCCAGCAGCGACGTCTGGGAGACCTTCGCGGTCGAGTTGGCCGGCAGCACCACATTCTTGTCCAGGGCCAACTTCACCGCGGCATAAAAGGATCCGTCGGGCCGCTGCTCGGCTTTGATGCCGGAGACACTGCCGACGGTGACGTCGTCGACGAACACCGGCGAGTTCTGCGGCAGCGTCGCCACATCAGGAATTTCCACGGTGACCTCGTACGAGCCGCCGCCATGACCGGCAGTGCCGGGCAAGGGCAGCGAGTTCAGGCCGCCGAACTCGCAACCAGCCAATAGCACGCTGCTCGCCGCTAATATGCCGCCGCGCAACACCCTTCGCGTCATCCGCCGATGCTTCATCCGCCGGCCCCCAGCCCGGCAGACGCCGGCCCCGGAGCGGCCCCGGCAGTGGTCCCGGCAGCGGTCCAGCCGGCGCCGGACCCGCCCGGGGCCCCGGCGCGGGATCACGCCCCGTGGGGGTGGACTCCGGTGCGCCGGGGACGGCGCCCGGAGGAGGCCCCGAAAGAGGGGGGGCCCCTGGGATCGTCGGGACGAGCAAACTCTGCAAATCCGCCGGGTTTTGTACCGGCGCCAATGGTTTCGCGGGTACCCAGGTCAACTCATGAACCGGTGTCTCCGACTTGGCTTCGGTTGCGGGGGTGTCATAGATGATCTGACCCTTGTACGCCGTGATCGTGTTGAGCGGGTGGAACATCAGGGGCGGGAAGGCCACGCTGAGCCTGCGCAGCACTGGACCCAGCCGCTCTCGACATAGCTCGGCGCGCCTGAAGTAGTCGGGCGCGTTTGCCCCGGCGGCGGTGTCGAAGGAACCACCGCAGATGAATTGGACGGGATTGGCGAATTCGGGTATCGACAACAGGCCGTTCAGCGTGCCCTGCGCGGGGTCGTAGATGTTGTAGAAGTTGGCGATCCCCGGGCCCGCCACGTGTAGTACCTGTTCGATGTTGTCGCTCTGGTCACTCAAGGTCCGGGCGAAGTCGTTGAGCTGGCTGACCGTTTCGATCAGCGTCGAGTTGTTGTCTCGCAGGAACCCTCTGATGTCCGAGAGCGCCGTGTTCAGCGTGCCGAGGGTGTTGTCCAGATTGCGCGAGCTGTCCGCGAGCACCTGCGACACCGTAGCCACGTTCCCGGCGAATTGCACGATCTGCTCGTTACTCTGCGACAGCGCGTTCACCAGTACCTGCAGGTTCTTGACCGCGCCGAAGAGGTCGCTGCGCGAATCCCCGAGACGTCCGGCGGTTTCCGAGAGCTCGCGCAAAGCGTTGTGGAACGACTCGCCGTTGCCGTTGAGTGTGTCCGCGGCCTGGTTGATCGCCTTGCCCAGTGGTCCTTGCATCTCTCCCGTCGCCGGACTCAGTTGCACGGATAGTTGGGTCAGCGCCGACTTGACCTCGTCCCATTCCACCGGGATCGCGGTGTGGGCCAACTCGATGCTCGCGCCGTCGGGCAGCACCGCACCGCCGGTGTAAGCCGGAGTGAGCTGAATAAACCGCGCCGAGACCAGGTTCGGCGAGATCATGACGGCCTCGACGTCCTTGGGCACCTTGATGTCCTTGGACACCGACATCTTGATTGTGACATCGGACGGTCCCGGTTCGATCGAGTCGATCTCGCCCACCGGAACCCCGAGGATGCGCACCTGATCTCCGGGGTAAATCCCGACAGCAGACTTGAAGTGGCCGACGATCGTCCGGTTGTTGGCCGTGGACGTCAACACGTAGATGCCGCCCACCAAGACCGCGACGAGCGCGATCACGGTGCCGTAGAGCAGCCCGCGGCTGCCTGAAATTCTCTTTATCATGGTGCTTTCGGCCTAATGACCCAGCGTTCCTGAATGAACCCACGCAGGTAGTCAGCGAGGCTGGCCGGCAACTTGCCCGGCTGGAAGACGAGGTCGAACACCGTGGCCACCAGTGGTGCCGGTATCACACTGAACACGTTGACGTTGAATCCGGGGCCGGAGCCAACCACCTCGCCCAGCGAGGTCGCGTAGGCCGGCAGCCGCTTGAGGGCCTCGGTGATGTAGTCGCGGCGTTCGTTGAGGTTTCCCAGCACCAGGTTGAGCTTGCTCAGCGCCGGGCCGAACTCTCGGCGGTTATCGCGGACGAAGCCCGAGATTTGTTCCGAGACACCATCTATCCCACCGATCAGCGCGCTCAGTGAGGCGCGTCGCTCGGCGAGGGCGCCGAACAACTCGTTACCGTCGTCGACCAGCTTGTTGACTTGCTGGGCGCGTTCGGACAACACCGATGTCACCGACTTTGCGTGCGACAGCAGCCCTTGCAGGGCCTCATCGCGGCGGTTCAGGGTGCGCGACAACGACGTCAGCCCGTCGAGGGCGCCGCGCAGCTGCGGGGTGGCGTCCTTCAGAGTGTCGGTCAATGCATTAAGGGCCTGCTCGAGCTGCGGCTTGTTCACATCGCGGCCGCTGTGGCCCAGATCCTCGAGCGCTCCGGCCAGCGTGTAGGGCGTGGTCGTCCGGCTCAGCGGGATCGTGGTCGCCTTGCCGCTGCCGGCCGGACTCACGGAGATGGAGCGTTCGCCAAGGATGGTGTCGGTCCGGATCGCGGCCAGCGACTGGTCACCGACGGTGACGTGACGGTCCACGTTGAACGTCACCTTGGCGCTGTCGCCGGCCAAACCCACGGCCGAAACCTTGCCAACCTTGAAGCCCGACACGTAAACGGAGTTGCCGGGCGTGATCCCGGCAGCATCGCTGAAGTAGGCTTCGTACTCCTTGCCCTGGGGAAAGAAAGGCAAACCCGAGTAGCCGAATGCGATCAGCACGACGCAGATCACCAGCACCAGGCCGAAGATGCCGGTGCGGAGCGGGTCACGATCACGCTTTGGATTACTTGACAAACGCGCACCTCCCCTTGCTGGGATCCGGCTGCCCGCCGATCGGCAGCAGGATGTCGCTGCCGGCCGGCCCGTTGATCTTGATCGTCACCGAGCAGAAGTAGATGTTGAAGAAGGACCCGTAGGCGCCCAGCGCGGACAGTCGCAGGTAGTCTTCGCCGAGCTGTTCGACGTCATTGTTTACCTCGGCCTTGCGGTCGTCGAGCTCGGTGGCGAGCGGCCGGGCGTTTTCGATGATGCCCTGCAGCGGACGGCGCGAATTCTTCAGCAGCTCAGTCAGATCCGTCACCGTCGACGCCAGCGGCGGGATAGCGCCCGCGATCGCATCCTTGTTCTTGGCCAGCCCGGTGATGAGTTGCTGCAGCTGGTCGACGCTGGTGGAGAATTGCGCACTCTTCGCGTCGATGGTCGCGAGCACCGAATTGAGGTTGGTGATCACGTCGCCGATGAGCTGGTCGCGTGCGCCCAGCGCCGACGAGAAGGCGCTGGTGTCGGACAGCACGTTCTGCAACGCTCCACCCTGGCCCTGTAGCAAGTCGATGAGGGCGCTGGTGACGGTGTTGACCTTGTCCGGGTCCAAGCCCTTGAGCACCGGGCGTAGTCCGCCCAGCAGCGCATCGAGGTCCAGCGCGGGCTGGGTGTGTTGGGAGTTGATCGTCCCGCCCGGCGGCAACTTGCGCAGCTCCCCCGGGCCCGCCGCAATCTCCATATACCGGTCGCCGACCAGATTCTCGTAGCGGATCAACGCACGGGTGGACGAGTACAGCGTGTAGCGTTCGTCGACTCCGAATGCCACGTCGATGGTGTTGTCCGGGTTGAGCTTGATGCCGTCCACCGATCCAACCGGTATTCCCGCGATGCGGACCTTCTGACCGGTCTTCAACCGCGAGGCGTCGGTGAAGGTGGCGTGGTAGGTGGATTCGGCACCGAACCGGAAGTCACCGAAGACGACGACCAGGGCCGCGCTGACCAGCAGCATGACCACCGTGAAGATGCCGACCTTGATCACCATCGACCGGTGCGATGGCACGCCACCCGCCGCCATCAGAAATCGTCCCGTTCCGCGAAACTGCCGTGGAACAAGAACTGCAGCGTGGAGGGCGCATCAAACTGCAGTTCGGTGAAGGGCTGATAGGGGATGTTGGCGTTGTCGGTGACCAGGAACGGCGCTTTGTAGAAAGACCCGCCGTTCTGCTTGGTCGGGATGTCGGGCAGTCCGCGGCAGTTCGGGCCGCCCGTGGCGTTGACGACCGGCAGGCTCTCCGGGTAGACGTACGCCGGCGCGCCAAGGACGAAGCTCGACGATGTGAACAGACCCGCCTTGCGGACACCGAGCAACGGCCCGAATTCCTTGATGCCGCGCCCAATCCCCTTGAAAAGGCAGCCGAATTCCGGCGAGTAGTCGGAGGCAACCTTGAGTGGGGCCCGAAGCCGATTGACGGCGTCGATGAAATTCTGCTCTGCCGGCGCCAACGTGTCGTAGGCGTTGTTGGCGAGACCGATCGTGGCCAACAGGGTGTTGTTGAGGTTGTCCTGCTGGTCCACGAGCGTTCTGCTGATCGTCGGCAGGTTGTCGAACACCGTGTTCAGGTCGGGCGCGGCGTCAGCGTAGTAGCCGGTGACGGACGCCAGCTTGCGGAAGTCGTCTTTCAGGCCGGGCAGCTTCGGGTTGACTTGCTGGGTAAGGGTATTCAGCCCTGCCAGCAATGCGACCGACGTCGTCACCGTGACCACGCAGGCCCTCGGACAGCGCGCTCAGCGTCCCGTTCAATTCGACCGGGTCGATCTTGTGCAAGAGGTCCATGAGCGACTGGAACAAGGTATTGACTTCCAGCTGCACCGCCTTGGCTTCCACCGTCGAATTCGCAGTCAGCGACGTCCCCGAAGACTTCTCGGGCACTAAGAATTCCACCGACTTGGCGCCGAAGATGGTGTTGCCCGCGATATGAACCGTCGCGTTGGACGGGATGAAGTGCAGCTCGCTGCTGTTGATGGCCAGTTTCAGGTGCGCCTGGTCGCCGCTGTAGGTGATGTCTTCGACCGTGCCGACCTGGATGCCGCGGTACTTGACCTTGGCGCCCTTCTCCATCACCAGCCCGGCGCGCTGCGAGGCGACGGTGATGGTCTCAGTCGGGGTGAAAGCCGCTGTGTACGAAAGGTAAGTCCAGGCAACGAACGCCACGATCAAGCTGACTAGCAGCGCCGCTGCTAGTCGAACGGTTGAACGTCGCGATTCTGTGGCTGCCATGTTGTCTTTTGGGGTCTCCTTATCCAGAGAGGTTGAAATTACCTGTCGCGCCGTAGGCGGCGAGCGAGATGAACAGAGTGATTACCACAACGACGATCAGCGAGGTACGTACGGCCTGGCCGACTGCGACGCCAACGCCGACCGAACCGCCGCTGGCGTTGTAGCCGTAGTAGGTGTGTACGAGCATCACCGCGATAGACATCACGATGGCTTGCGCGAACGACCACAGCAGGTCAGACGGTATCAGGAAGGTGTTGAAGTAGTGGTCGTACAGGCCCGCGGACTGTCCGTTGATGAAGACCGTCGTGAAGCGGGCGGCGAAGAACGCGGCGAGCACCGACAGTGAATACAGCGGAATGATCGCGATGAGGCCGGCGACCAGCCGGGTCGACACCAAATACGACACCGAGTGCACCGCCATGCATTCGACGGCGTCGATCTCCTCGGAAACCCGCATGGCACCCAGCTGGGCGGTGGCGCCGGCACCGATGGTGGCCGCCAACGCGATACCCGCGATCACCGGCGCGACCACGCGGACATTCAGGAACGCCGACAGGAACCCGGTCAGGGCCTCGATGCCGATGTTGCCCAACGACGAGTAGCCCTGCACGGCGATGACGCCACCGGAAGCCAGGGTCAAAAACGCCGCCACCCCACCGTGCCGCCGATCATGATGAGCGCTCCCGCGCCCAGTGTCATCTCGGCGACCAGCCGGATCGTCTCCTTGCGGTACCGGGTGATCGCATTTGGGATGTAGCGCAAGGTTTGGCCGTAGAACAGCGCCTGCTCGCCAAGGTCATCGACCGGCCCGCCCAGCCTGTTGAACAAACTGCGCATCCGGTAAGTGAGGTCGTAGCTCATCGCCGGCTCACCTCGCCGACAATCGGACGCCGATGGCCGTCATCACCACGTTGATGACGAACAGGCAGATGAACGCATAGACGACGGTTTCGTTGACCGCATTACCGACCCCCTTGGGGCCACCCTTGACGGTCAGGCCGCGGTAGCAGCCGACCAGCCCGGCCATCACTCCGAAGAGCAGCGCTTTGACCTCGGCCAGAATCAACTCTTTAAGTCCGGTGAGCACGGTCAGCCCGTTGATGAACGCACCCGGGTTGACGCCCTGCAGGAAGACCGAGAATACGTAACCCCCGGACAGGCCGATGGCGCACACCAGGCCGTTCAGCAACAGCGCGACCAAGGTAGACGCCAAAACCCTAGGGACGACGAGCCGTTGAATCGGGTCGATGCCGAGCACCCGCATCGCGTCGATTTCCTCGCGGATGGTGCGGGCACCCAGGTCGGCACAGATCGCCGTGGCACCGGCGCCGGCAACCACGAGCACGGTGACGATCGGCCCCAGCTGGGTGACGGTGCCGAATGCCGTTCCGGCGCCGGACAGGTCGGCGGCACCGATTTCGCGCAGCAGGATGTTCAGGGTGAACGCCACCAGGACCGTGAACGGGATGGACACCAGCAGCGTCGGCACCAACGAAACCCGGGCAACCATCCAGGTCTGATCCAAGAACTCGCGGAACTGAAACGGCCGACGGAAAGATGCGCGAACGGTCTCCATCGTCATCTCGAAGAACCCGCCGACGGCACGGGCGGGAACTGCAAGCTGTTGGATCAACTTGGTAGCCCCCGTCTGCTGCTGCGGCGAAGTCGACGTGTCCTTCGGGCACGGCCAGGGTTTGCCCGTTGCTCTGTGTGAGCCGGCTCATATTAACCCAGAACGACTTCGCCGTGTCAACGAATTGCGGGTAACGGTATCTTCGGAAGCCACATCGTAATTTGGGCAGGTCAGGACCGGTAAAAGCATTGTGGTGTGGTCGGTCTGACACAGGTTCTAGGTAATGACGCACTCCGCGGAAGGTCTCGCGTACTGTCATTGGCCCATCAGGCCAGTTGCGGAAAAGTTCAAGTCCGGATCTCGGCCGGCAAAGTAGTCTCGCATCGTGGTGCTGAGCTGGTTTGGCTCCCATGCGGGACCGTCGGCGCTGAACTGATGCTCCACGCTCGGCGCCGATACCAACGTCACCTGCGGGCCGTACACGATGAACACCTGACCGTTGACCTCTGCGGCCGCCGGCGACGCCAAAAACTGGACCAGAGCTCACCACGTGCTCGGGTGACAACGGGTCGATCTGGCCTTCCTCTATCTCCGATATATCGGGGCCGGGCCCGAAGACGTCGGCCGTCATCGCGGTGCGGGCCCGCGGGCAGATCGCGTTGGCGCACACCCCGTAGCGGCCCAGCGCTCGGGAGGCCGTCAGGGTGAGCGCGGTGATACCGGCCTTGGCGGCGCCGTAGTTGGCTTGTCCGACCGGACCCACCAGGCCTGCTTCGGACGAGGTATTGATGAGCCGGCCGTAGATGTTGCCGTCTGTGGCTTCTTTGGCTTTGGAGCGCCAGTAGGTGGCCGCGTTTCGGGTGAGCAGAAAATGGCCGCGCAGGTGCACGGCGATGACGAGGTCCCATTCCTCGTCGGACATGTTGAACAGCATCCGGTCCCGGGTGATCCCGGCGTTGTTGACCACGATGTCCAGTCCGCCCAGCCCGTCGGCACAGGCGATCAGTTCGTCGGCCGTTGCGCGTTGGCTGATGTCGCCGGCAACGGCGACCGCCTTGGCACCGGTGCCCGCGGCGTTGATCTCGTCGATGACGTCGGAGGCATCCAGCCCGGCGGCAATGTCGTTGACGACGACGGTGGCGCCCAGCCGAGCTAAGCCGACGGCCTCGGCGCGGCCCAGTCCCGCGGCCGCGCCGGTAACCACCGCGACCTTTCCGGATAGATCGGTCGCGTTCGTGCTGCTAGTCAATTTATGAATACCTCTAGTCTCGGCGTTGAGCCCTGCTAGTCGCCGCGCAGTAGCGCCGCGCGCGGGCACTCGGCGATCGCCTGCTCCGCGAGATCCTCCTGGTCCGGTGGAATCGGGTCGGTCTTTATGACGGCGTAGTCCTCGTCGTCCAGGTCGAAGATATCCGGTGCGATTCCCATGCACACCGCGTTACCTTCGCACCGGTCACGGTCCACTATCACCCGCACGACACCCTCCTTGAACCTGGCCACACGCTCCGGAGCGGAGCCCACCACCCAGTAGCTTCTGAGTAGCTCCACCTTAAGGCCCCGGTACGTCTGGCGAAACGGTCGCTGGATTCCCAGACTAGAACGTGTTACAACCGGGAAGACGAATGGGTCGCCGCCGGCCAGACAGCGGCGCCCGGTCCAGGCTTGAGACGGTTAGCGAAGGACGGCTGGAATGCGCATCAGTTACACCCCTGAACAGGAGGAGCTGCGTCGCGAGCTGCGGTCGTACTTCACCACGCTCATGACCCCCGAACGCCGCGAGGCGCTGAGCTCGAGCCAGGGCGAGATGGGGTCCGGCAACGCGTACCGCGACGTCGTCTCGCAGATGGGCAAGGACGGGTGGCTCACCCTGAACTGGCCCAAGGAGTACGGCGGCCAGGACCGCTCCCCGATGGACTCGCTGATCTTCGCCGACGAAGCGGCCATCGCCGGAGCACCGGTGCCGTTCCTGACCATCAACAGCGTGGCGCCGACGATCATGGCGTTCGGCACCGACGAGCAGAAGAAGTTCTTCCTGCCACGCATTGCTGCGGGGGATCTGCACTTTTCGATCGGCTACTCCGAGCCCGGCGCCGGCACCGACCTGGCCAACCTGCGCACTACGGCCGTGCGCGACGGCGACGACTACGTCATCAACGGCCAGAAGATGTGGACCAGCCTGATCGCATACGCGGACTGGGTCTGGCTGGCGGTTCGCACGAACCCCGATGCCAAGAAGCACCGCGGGATCTCGATGCTGGCGGTGCCGACGACCGCCGAGGGTTTCTCGTGGACGCCCGTGCACACGATGGCCGGTATAGACACCAGCGCGACCTATTACTCCGACGTGCGGGTGCCGGTGACCAACCTGATCGGCGAGGAGAACGGCGGCTGGAAGCTGGTGACCAACCAGCTGAACCACGAACGCGTCGCCTTGGTGTCCTCCGCGCCGATGTTCAATGCCCTGCGCGAGGTTCGCGAATGGGCGCAGAACACCAAGGACTTCCAGCGGGGCCCGGCTGATCGACTCGGAGTGGGTGCAGCTCAACCTGGCCCGGGTGCACGCCAAGGCCGAGGTCCTCAAACTGATCAACTGGGAGCTGGCGTCAGCGGAAGGTCATGCCTTGGGGCCGGCGGACGCCTCGGCGGCCAAGGTGTACGGGACCGAACTCGCCACCGAGGCCTACCGGCTGCTGATGGAGGTGCTGGGTACAGCCGCGACCTTGCGGCAGAACTCCCCCGGCGCGTTACTGCGCGGCCGGGTGGAGCGAATGCACCGCGCATGCCTGATCCTGACCTTCGGCGGCGGCACCAACGAGGTCCAGCGCGACATCATCGGCATGGTGGCGCTCGGCCTGCCCCGAGCCAACCGCTGAATCTTCTTCCAAAGGGACGGGACTCCATGGATTTCACGACAACCGAAGCCGCTACCGACCTCGGTGGTTTGGTCGACACCATCGTCGACTCGGTGTGCACGCCGCAGCATCAGCGTGAGCTGGACGGGCTGGATCAGCGGTTCGACCGTCAGCTGTGGGGCAAGCTGGTCGACAGCGACATCCTGACCAGCGCGGCCCCGTCGTCCCTGGGCGGCGACGGTTTCGGAGCGCTCGAACAGGTTGCGATCCTGGTGGCACTCGGACATCAGCTGGCGGCCGTGCCGTACCTGGAGTCGGTGGTGCTGGCCGCCGGTGCGCTGGCCCGGTTCGGCTCCGAGGAACTGCAGCAAAGCTGGGGCGTGCCCGCGGTCAAAGGCGAGAAGATTCTGACCGTGGCCACCGACGGCGAGATGGGTGAGGGTCCCGTTCAGGCGGCCGCCGCCGCGGGTACCGTTGCTGGCTTCCGGCTCACCGGCAGCCGGACTCTGGTCTTTTACGGTCCCGTAGCGGACGCATTCCTGGTTCCCGCCGAAACCGATTCCGGCACGGCTGTTTTCCTGGTTGCTGCCGACGATCCGGGGGTCACGGCGACCGCACTGGACACCACCGGCCTGGGCAGCGTCGGGCACCTGACGCTGGAGGGGACCGAGGTCGACGCGGCCCGCAAGGTTGGCGGGGGTGAAGTCGTTACCTGGCTCGGCACGATATCCACGCTGGGCCGCAGCGCCTTTCAGCTCGGGGTGCTCGACCGCGGATTGCAAATGACGGCCGAATATGCCCGCACGCGTGAGCAATTCGACCGTCCGATCGGCAGCTTCCAAGCGGTGGGACAGCGGCTGGCCGACGGGTATATCGACGTCAAGGGGTTGCGGCTGACGCTGACTCAGGCGGCCTGGAAGGTCTCCGAGGACATCCCCGCCGAGATCGACGTGGCCTCCGCGGCATTCTGGGCGGCCGACGCCGGGCACCGGGTGGCGCACACCATCGTGCACGTGCACGGCGGCGTTGGCGTCGACACCGATCACCCGGTGCACCGGTATTTCCTGGCCGCCAAGGAAGCCGAGTTTGCGCTGGGCGGCGCCACCGGGCAGCTGCGCCGAATCGGTCGTGAACTGGCGGAGACGCCCGCCTAGCCGACGTGGCTGCGACGAGCGTGAAGCTAGCGTCACGTTCGAGTTCGAGCGTGACGCTAGCTTCACGTTCGAGACAAAGCGGGGAACGAGTTGGACACTGACCCGACGGTCACCGAGCTGCTGCGGCCGCTGGCCGAAATCGACGACCGCGGTGTGTATTTCGAGGACTCGTTTACCAGTTGGCGCGACCATCTGCGCCACGGAGCGGCGATTGCGGCCGCGCTGCGCGAGCGCTTCGACCCGACCCGGCCGCCGCACGTCGGCGTGCTGTTGGAGAACACACCGTTCTTTTCGGCAGTGCTGGTCGCGGCTGGGCTGTCAGGGATCGTGCCGGTAGGCCTGAACTCGGTGCGCCGCGGTGAGGCACTGGCCCGCGACATCAGCAAGGCCGACTGCCAGCTGGTGCTCGCCGACTCGAAATCGGCGGCGACACTGGGCGATATCGAGCATTTGAACGTCGATTCCGCCGAATGGGCTGCCGAAGTTGCGGCGCATGCGCGGGGGTGCCGAGGTGCGGCTTTCAATCGGCGTCGCCTGCCGACCTGTTCATGCTGCTTTTCACGTCGGGCACCAGTGGTGATCCCAAGGCGGTGATGTGCAGCCACGGCAAGGTCGCGGTAGCCGGCGCGGGAATGACGCAGCGTTTCAATCTTGGCTCCGACGACATCTGCTATGTGTCGATGCCGTTGTTCCATTCCAACGCGGTGCTGGTCGGCTGGGCGGTGGCGGCGGCGTGCCGGGGCTCAATGGCGTTGCGGCGTAAGTTCTCCGCGTCCGGGTTCTTGCCGGACGTCCGCCGCTACGGCGCCACCTACGCCAACTATGTGGGCAAGCCGTTGTCGTATGTGCTTGCAACTCCAGAGCGGTCCGATGACGCGGACAACCCATTACGGGCGGTGTACGGAAACGAGGGCGTACCCAGAGATGTCGAGCGCTTCGGCCGCAGGTTCGGTTGTCTGGTTCAGGACGGGTTCGGTTCGACCGAACTCGGGGTGGCCATCGCACGTACCCCGGACACTCCGGCGGGCGCACTGGGGCCGCTACCCGAAGGCGTCGAGATCATCGACCCGGAAACCGGCGAGCCGTGCCCGCCAGGGGTTGCCGGCGAACTGGTGAACACCACCGGCGCCGGCGGTTTCGAGGGTTACTACAACGACGAGGCCGCCAACGCCGAGCGGATGCGCGGCGGCGTCTACCACAGTGGCGACCTCGCCTATCGCGATGCGGCCCGCTATGCGTATTTCGCTGGACGACTCGGCGATTGGATGCGGGTGGACGGCGAGAATCTGGGTGCGGCGCCGATCGAGCGGGTGCTGCTGAGGTACCCCGACGTGACCGAGGTTGCGGTGTATCCGGTGCCCGACCCGATCGTCGGCGACCAGGTGATGGCCGCGTTGGTGATGGCGCCCGGTGCGGAATTCGATCCCGAGAAATTCCGGGCATTCCTGGCCGATCAGCCCGACCTCGGGCCCAAGCAGTGGCCGTCGCACGTGCGAGTCAGCCCAGAACTGCCGCGCACTGTGACCTTCAAAGTGCTCAAGCGGCAGTTGTCGGCCGAAGGCGTCGACTGCGGCGAACCGGTGTGGCCGATCCGGCGCTAGCCTGGATTACTCAGGTGACCGCCGCGCTCGAAGCGAGCTTCGAACAGCTTTCCGCCACAGTCGCAGCGACTGTCGGTATCGCCGTCGCTGCCCCGGATTCGGCGCAGGTCTGTACGTTTGGCGCGTGGTCAGCCGGGGTCGCCTGGTCGACGATCAAGGTGCCGTTGGCGGTCGCAGCACTGCGCAGCGATCGATCGCGCGCAAAAAAATTGGTAGTCAAGGCGATTACCGAATCGGACAATCCCGCGTCGGAGAAGTTGTGGTCCCAGTTGGGCGAGCCGGCGGCCGCGGCACGACAGGTGCAGGCCGTCATCGCGGAATGCGGTGACACCGCCACGGTGGTCGAATCGAAACGAGTTCGCCCCGGTTTCACCGCATTTGGTCAAACTAACTGGTCTCTTGCCAAGCAGGCGCAATTCGCCGCGCAGCTGCCGGGCATTTCCGGCGCCGCCGAAGTCGTCGACCTGATGCACCACCTTGTTGCCGGCCAGCGTTGGGGGCTTGCCGCTCAAGGCGTTGTCGCGAAAGGCGGTTGGGGTCCAGGTAGTACCGGGGCCGATTATCTGGTCCGACAATTCGGCATCGTGCCCACGGCGGCTGGGCATGTCGGTGTGGCGTTGGCAGCCGACGCGCACGACGGCGCGTTCGAGACCGGAGTCGCATTGCTCAACCGGATGGCCGACTGGCTGGTCCACCACCTTGCTGAAATAACCAACCGTTGACGGCTCGTGTTCGGGTGATCCCGACGCCGGGTGTAGACCTACCCCACCATCGACGGCACCACCGCGTCGATCAGGTGTGGTCCGGGTTCGGCCAATGCGGCCCGCAGGGCGTCGGCCAATTCCTCAGCGGTGGTGGCCCGGCGCGCCGGAACCCCGAAGCCCTCCGCGATCTTGACGAAATCCATTCTGGGACGGGATAAGTCAAGCAGGTCCACCGCCTTCGGGCCGGGGGCGGAGCCGGCGCCGACGCGTTGCAGCTCGATCCGCAGAATGTCGTACGCACTGTTGTTGTAGATCACCGTGGTGACGTCCAGGTTCTCGCGGGCCTGGGTCCACAACCCCGAAATGGTGTATATAGCCGACCCGTCGGATTGCAGGCACAACACCGGGCGGTCCGGCGCGCCGATCGCCGCACCGGTCGCGGCCGGAATGCCGTAACCGATGGCGCCGCCGGTCAGCGTCAGCCAGTCATGCGCCGGTGCTCCCGCGGTGGCCGGCGGAAGGAACACACCAGAGAGGTTCGACTCGTCGACGACGACCGCCCGTTCGGGCATCAGTGCGCCGACCACGTCGGCCACCGACGCGGAGGTCAGGGGCCCGCTTGGCAGCTGGGGACGCGACAGCGTCGCCACCGGGGCAACCGTCCCGGGTGCCAACTCTTCGGCCAGTGCGCCCAAAGCGTCGGCAGCACCGAGGTATTCAGCGAGCACATGCACTTCGCAGCCAGCGGGCACCAAGTCGCCGGGCTTGTCCGGGTACGCAAAGAAGGTCACCGGCGATTTGGCGCCGGCCAGCACCAGATGCTTGAGACCATCCAGCTGGGCCGTGGCGGCCTCGCCGAAGTACCCGAGCCGTTCGACGGCGGGAACGCCGGCGCCGCGCTCCAGCCGCTTCGGGAATGTCTCGCACAACCAGCGGGCACCGGTTGCCTCGGCAATTCGGGCCGCGGCGGCCAGCCCTGGGGTACGCGTGGCGTCACCGCCGACCAGAATCAGCGTGGGTTCGCCCGAGCGCAGCACCTCGGCGATGGGTCCCACGTCAACTGCTGCGGGCGCGGAAGGCTCTGGCACAGCGGCGGTCTCGGCACCATCTGTCCAGGACGTGTCTGCCGGCAGGATCAGCGTTGAGATCTGGGAACGCGCCCGACTCGCCGCGATGGCCTCGGCCGCGTCGGTTGCGACGTCACTAACGTCATTGCTGCGGCGCATCCAGCCCGACACGGTGCCGGCGAGTGCGTCCATGTCGGATTCCAGTGGGGCGTCGTACTTTTTGTGATAGGTGGCGTGGTCGCCGACGACAACCACGATCGGCACGTGAGCGCGTCGCGCGTTGTGCAGGTTGGCCAGGCCGTTGCCCAGCCCGGGGCCCAAATGCAGCAGCACCGCCGCTGGCCGGTCCGTCATCCGCGCGTAACCGTCGGCCGCGCCGGTGGCCACACCCTCGAAAAGGGCCAACACAGCGCGCATCCGCGGGACCGTGTCCAGTGCCGCGACGAATTGCATCTCGGACGTTCCGGGGTTGGCGAAGCACACGTCGACACCGCCGTCGACCAACGTGTTGATCAGAGCCTGGGCGCCGTTCACGTACCTACCTCCTGTTCTGCGAGCCCGAAGACCCGCTCTGCGTTGCCGTGCAGAAAGTCGTGGCGCGCCTCGTCGGCCAGCCCGAGTTCATCGAGCCCCGCCAGAGCGTGTCCGTGCGCGATCATCGGATAGTTGGTGCCGAACAAGACTTTGCGTTGTCCCGTACCGGTTTTCATGAACTTGATGAGCTCGTCCGGTAGTCGCCTGATGGTATAGGCCGAGGTGTCGATGTGGACATTCTCGTGCTTGCGGGCCACGGCGACCATCTCCTCGGTCCACGGATACCCGACGTGCCCGCACACGATGACGAGCTCGGGAAAATCCAGGGCCACCTGGTCGATGTAGGGAATCGGCCGCCCGGTCTCCGAGGGCCGCAGCGGGCCGGTGTGACCGACCTGCGTACAGAACGGGACACCTAACTGCACGCATTCGGCGAACAACGGATAGTAGCGGCGATCGGTGGGAGGTGCGTCCCACAGCCAGGGCACCACCCGCAGGCCGACGAAGCCGTCATCGAGCACCCGGCGCCGCAGCTCGCGGATGGCCGCCATCGGACGATCGAGGTCGACCGTCGCCAAGCCGGCAAACCTGTTCGGGTGCAATTGAATCCATTCCGCGACCTCGTCGTTGGAGATCAGGTCCTGGCCGCCCGGACCGCGCCACGCGCTGAGCAGGCCGAGACCCACGGCAGCGGCGTCCATGGACGCGATGGACGCCTCGAGCGGGACTTCGGTATCCGGCATGGCCCCACCGGTCCAGCGCCGCAGGGACGCCAACATGTCGCTGCGCAGGAACCGCACAGTCGGGTGCTGCATCCACACATCGATCGTCATCGCGATCGACTGTAGACGCTGCGCCGACCGACGCAGAGATCAGGCGGCCAGCACCGCGCGGGCGACGGCGCGCGTCCGCGCTACGTACCCGCCGCCGAACAGCACGACATGCGCCAGCAGCGGAAAGAGCTGGTGCAGCCCCATGCGGTTGCGCCAGCCGGGTTGCAACGATCGCACCCGCTGATAACCCGCGAGGACGGCGTCGTAGTGCGGGCAGCCGAACAGCGCGAGCATCGCCAGATCGGACTCGCGGTGACCGGCGTGTGCCGCGGGGTCGATCATCACCACCCCTTCGGGTGTCCACATCACGTTGCCGCCCCATAGGTCGCCGTGCAGTCGGGCCGGGCGGTCACCGTCGTCATCAGAGTCGAAGTCACCCGCACGGCACCGAGCCATGACGGAGTCGATGGTGGCCCGGGTCGACGCATCGAGCGGTCGCCGCCGCCAGCTCGGCCATCGGCGCCAGCCGCTCGTCAGCGTAAAAGTCGCCCCAGCGTCGGTGCTGCCGCAGCGACATCGGCAACGGCTGCGATAACGGGCCGAAGAACCCGGGCCCGTCCCACCCGTCGGGCCCCGCGCCGAACGCCGGGGCTCCGGCGTCATGCGTCACGGCGAGCCGGCTTCCGAACTGGTGCGCAGCCTCCTCAGTCGGCGTCACCGACTCAAGGCGCCGCAGGGTCAAACTCGTCGCCTCAACAGAAACAACCTGCACGCAGGGCACGCCACCATCGACACTTGAAAGCCACCGCAACCCTGCGGCTTCCCAGGCGAAGAAACCGTCAGGCGCGCCCGAGTGGTGCTTGACGAAGTCGGTCACGCACCGGTTGTCGCGTGGCTGGCATGCACTTCGTCAGCGGGGCGAGCCTCGGTCTGCTCCTTGGCCCACCGGTAGTCGGGCTTGCCGGCCGGCGAACGCTTTACCTCGTCGACCAGCCAAAGACTGCGCGGCACTTTGTATCCCGCGATCTCCGAGCGGACGAAACTGTCCAGCTCGGCCAACGACGGGTGGCGCCCGGGTCGCGCGTGCACGACGGCGGCCACATGCTGGCCGTACCGGGGGTCGGGCACACCGACCACCAGCGCGTCGAAGACGTCGGGATGGCCCTTCAGCGCGGCCTCGACCTCCTCGGGGTAGATCTTCTCGCCGCCGCTGTTGATCGACACCGAGCCGCGACCCAGCATGGTGACGCTCCCGTCGGATTCAACCTGCGCGAAGTCACCGGGGATCGCGTAACGCACGCCGTTGATGGTCCGGAAGGTTTCGGCCGTCTTCTTCTCATCCTTGTAGTAGCCGACCGGGATGTTGCCCTTCTTCGCTATGAAGCCGCGCACGCCGGAGCCGGGCTCCACCTCGTTGCCGTCCTCGTCGAGTACCACGGTGCGGTGGTCGATGCTCACTCGCGGACCACCGGCGTGCGCCTGGCCCGCAACGACGATGCTGGTGCCGCCAAAACCGGTCTCCGACGCGCCAATCGAGTCGGTGATGACCCGGTTGGGCAGCAGCTCGAGCAGTTTCTCCTTGATGCTCGGCGAGAACAGCGCCGCGGTGCTGGCGAGCAGGAACAGCGACGACAGGTCATAAGGCTCGTTGTCTTGACCCTGATGCGCGAGCAGGGCATCCAGGAGTGGCCGCGCCATGGCGTCGCCGGTGAAGAACAACAGGTTCACCTTGTGATCGTGAATCCTGCGCCACACCTCGTCGGCGTTGAATTCCGGTGCCAGCACAGTGGTTTGGCCGGAAAAGATCGACATCCAGGTGGCCGATTGGGTGGCCCCGTGGATCATCGGTGGGATCGGGTAGCGGATCATCGGCGGATTCGCCGCTGCGGCCTTGGCCAAGTCGTATTCGTCCTTGACGAATTCGCCTGTCGCGAAATCGGTTCCGCCGAACAGCACCCGATAGATGTCCTCATGGCGCCACATCACGCCCTTCGGGAAGCCGGTGGTACCGCCGGTGTAGAGCAGGTAGATGGCATCGGCATCTGCGCTCGCCGAAGTCGCGCTCCGGTGAGCCCTGCGCGATCGCCGAGTAAAACTCGATGCCGCCGTAGCGCTGATGGTCTGGGAGTCACCGTCGCTACCGTCCTCGACCACCAGGACCGTCTTGACGTTGGGGGTGTCGGGTAGCACGTTGGCCACCTTGTCGGAGTACTGGCGCTCGTGGACCAGCGCAACCATGTCGGAGTTCTCGAACAGGTAGCGAAGTTCACCCTCGACGTAGCGGAAGTTGACGTTGACCAGGATCGCGCCCGCCTTGATGATGCCGAGCATCGCGATGACGATCTCGATGCGGTTGCGGCAGTAGAGTCCGACCTTGTCGTCCTTCCGCACGCCCTGATCGATCAGGTAATGCGCCAGGCGATTGGCCTTCTCTTCGAGTTGGGCGTAGGTCAGCTTCTCATCGCCGCAGATGAGGGCTACACGGTCGGGCACAGCGTCAATGGCGTGCTCAGCGAGGTCGGCAATATTCAGGGCCACGGCCACCAAATTAGAACGTGTTACATTTCTTGACAAGTTCGTGCCCAATGTCGAGGGAGAGGCGGTACCCCGTGGCCGACACGCCAGCAAACGAATCCGGACCCCTGGAAGCAGCTGCGCTGGTCGAGCAGCGTGGTCACACCCTCATCGTCACGTTGAATCGACCACACGCTCGCAACGCTCTGAGCACGGAAATGATGGAGATCATGGTCGAGGCCTGGGATCGCGTCGACAACGATCCCGACATTCGGTGCTGCATCCTGACCGGGGCCGGTGGCTACTTTTGTGCTGGCATGGACCTCAAGACGGCAACCAAGAAACCGCCGGGGGATTCGTTCAAAGACGGCAGCTACGACCCGTCGCGCATCGACGCTCTGCTCAAGGGCCGCCGCCTGACCAAGCCGTTGATCGCCGCGGTCGAGGGCCCCGCGATCGCCGGCGGCACCGAGATCCTGCAAGGCACCGACATCCGCATCGCCGGTGAGAGCGCCAAGTTCGGCATCTCCGAGGCCAGGTGGAGCCTGTACCCGATGGGCGGCTCGGCCGTCCGGTTGGTGCGCCAGATCCCCTACACGGTGGCCTGCGACCTGCTGCTGACCGGGCGGCACATCACCGCCGCCGAGGCGAAGGAGATCGGCCTGATCGGGTACCTCGTCCCAGACGGCCAGGCACTGACCAAGGCGCTCGAGGTCGCCGAGATGATCTCGGCTAACGGGCCGTTAGCCGTACAGGCGATCCTGCGTGCGATCCGGGAGACCGAGGGCATGGCTGAGAACGACGCGTTCAAGATCGACACTCAGATCGGCATTCAGGTGTTCCTGTCCGACGACGCCAAAGAAGGCCCGAGAGCCTTCGCCGAGAAGCGCAAGCCTGCGTTCAAGATGCGCTAGCTGCTTAGCCCTTTCCGCTCGCCGAACGTGCTCACAGGGCGGTCTACCAGCCACTTTTCAACCCTCAGAGCACATTCGGCGCAGCTGTCGGTGCGCCACGACAGACTGCTATGTCGTGACGGGACCATCGGGACCATCGGGACCATTCCGGGGCAGTGAAGCGCTCGCTTCGGGTGCATTGACCCGCCACCGGCTGCGAAGCCATCACCAGGCGATCTATCCCGACGTCTATGTCCCGACCGGCGCGGACCTGACCGCCGTACAGCGCGCTTACGCGGCGTGGCTGTGGTCAAAAAGGCGCGGCGTCGTAGCGGGACAATCCGCGTCGGCACTGCACGCAGCGAAATGGGTGGACCCCAGAAAACCCGCCCAACTGGCCTACGGACACCGTCGCCCCCCGAAAGGCATCATCGCCTGGTTGGACCGCATACCGCCTGACGAGACCCAGCTGATCCGCGGCATACCAGTAACGACGCCCGCACGCACCGCCTTCGATCTCGCCAGCCGCTACCCGCTGGTCAAGGCGGTAGCGGCAATCGACGCCCTGGCCCGTGCCACCAGGCTGAAGGCCGTAGACATCGAACAATGCATTGAACGCCATCAAGGGCCACCGCAACATCAGGCGCGCCCGCCACGCACTCACGCTCGTCGACGCCGGCTCCGAATCACCCCGCGAGACGTGGCTGAGACTGTTGCTGATCCAGGCCGGCTATCCGCCACCACAGACCCAGATCCCGGTCTATGGCCCGTATGGCGAACTCGTCGGCATCGTCGACATGGGGTGGGAGGACATCAAAATCGCGCTCGAGTACGAGGGCGAGCACCACCGGACCAATAGCAGGGTGTTCAACAACGACATTGCGCGCCACGAGACGATGACCACCGATCTCGACTGGATCGCCATCAGGGTCACGGCCGCCGACGTACCGGGCGGCATCCTGCGACGACTGGCGGCGGCGTGGGCTCGCCGCGGGACAACGACCGCCTACCGCAAAGGTGCGGTCGGGGTGAACTTCACCGGCATCCGCTCGAGGCCGCTCACGAAGTTGGCCGGACGCAACGGAAGCGCGTCATCGGACACAAGCTGCATGTCCGGCAGCCGCTGCAGCAGCCGCCGCGTCATGTTGCGCAGCTCGATGCGAGCCAGCTGATTACCGAGGCAGAAGTGGGTGCCGAAGCCGAATGCCAAGTGGCTGTTGGGATCTCGCTGAATACGAAAGTTCTCTGGGTCGCCGAAAACGGCCTCGTCGAAGTTCGCCGACTCGAACAGCAGGATCATCTTCTCGCCCTGTTTGAGGCTGGTGCCGTGAAACTCCGTGTCGGCGGTGATCGTTCGCGCCATGTTCTTCAGCGGCGACGTCCAACGCAACATCTCCTCGATCGCACCGGGGATCAGGTCGAGATCGTTTTGCAAGAGGTCCCACTGGTCGCGGTTGCGTATCAGCTGTTCGGTTCCCCCGGAGATCGTGTGGCGCGACGTCTCGTCGCCGCCGACGAGGATCAGCAGGGTCTCCTGAAGGATGTCGTCGTCGCTCAGCCGTTCGACCATCGACCTCCGAATGCACCAGGACGCTGATCAGGTCGTCCGTCGGCTCGGCGCGGCGCTGTTCGATCTTGCTGCGCGTGTAGTCGTTGTACGCCGTAAAGGCATCCATCGTGACCTGCAGGTCCGTCTCGGAGATACTGGAACTCAGGCCACTCACCAAGTCGTCTGACCACTTCAGAAACAGCTCTCGCTCGTCCGGACGCACTCCGAGCATGTCGCCGATTACCGCCATCGGCAACGGTGCGGCGATGTCTCGCACGAGATCGCATTCGCCTAGCTCGCATACGGCGTCGATGAGCATGTCGCACAGCGTGCCGATGGCGGCTTCGCTGTCCTTCAACCGCTTTCTCGTGAAGCCGGCGTTTACCAGCTTGCGGCGCAACAGATGTGCGGGATCATCCATGTCGATCATCATCGGCAGCGGCCCCTGGTCGGGTCGGATGCCGCCCGCGTTGGAGAACAACTCGGGATTGCGCTCTGCCTCGATGACGGCCTGATAGGTCGACGCGGCGGCCAACCCGTTACGGTCCCGGAAGACCGGCTCGTTCTCCCGCATCCAGCGATAGACGGTGGCCCGGGAGCGGCCCGCGTAGAAAGTGCCGTCCATCAGGTCGACGTCGGGTCTGGTCTGTAACGAGGTCATGAGATCTCCTGCGCGTCGCCGAATGTCATCCGTACGTGGTCAGCAGAGGCGGACAGCATCGCGCGCTTCGGAAGACCCAGCGACGCCAATTCCTTCGCGTAGGGGTGATCGCCCAGCCAGATGCGAACTCCACCGAATCGAGTGCGCACACCGTCCAGCGTGTGCTCGAAGGCCGTCTCGCGTGTGACACCATCGCGGTGCGAGTAGCTGCGCTGCGCCTGTTGTCGCGGGGTCGAGCCGGAACGGAAGGCCGCGCTGGAACTCCATGCCGACCGCCAGTTGCCCATCGATGCTGCAGTCGAAACCGAACTGACGGCCCTCTCGAATGGTGAAGTCCGCCATCACTTTCGGGTAGCCCCAGATCTTCGTTCCGGCTTCCAAGGTGAACGATTGGTCGACAGGCAAGTGGTGGATGAAGGCGCCGGCCGAGCCCAGGGCACGGGGCCCGCTCGTATTCGACCCGGGCGGGTTGACCATCACGCTGGTACCGAATTCGTAATACTGACCCAGGTCGCCGTCGAGGTAGTGCATCAGCATCAGGACCACGACCGCGCGCCGGGGCAGGTAGCGGCAGACCTGCAGGCCGCTGTAGTCGATCAATCGCTGGGCGGCGTCGGCGTCGACCGAAAACATCGCCATGTGCTGCTGGGCCTTGCGGATCTGCACCGGCATCGTCAATACCGTGCCCGCGATGGTGTGCTGCGAGGCTGTCATCCGGCCAATCTAGAACGCGTTCTAATCCCCTGGCAAGGATGGCTAGACAAGCCCCGCCAAGTCGTGGACCTGCTCAACGTTGCGAGCGGCCACCACCATCATGGTGACGCCGGAGGCTTCCCAGGCCGCGATCTGCTTACGGACGTAGTCCAGGTCGCCGACAATCATCGCGTCGTCGACGAGCTCGTCGGGGATGATCTCGGCGGCCTTGTCCTTCTGCTGAGAGCGGAACAGCGCGGTGACCTCGTCGACCACCTCCGCGTAGCCCATCCGGCGATAGACGTCGGCGTGGAAGTTGGTGTCCTCGGCACCCATACCGCCCATGTACAGGGCCAGGTGCGGCTTGATCGCCTCGAATGCCGCCGAACGGTCCCCGGTGACGACGATCTGCGCCGTCGCACAGATCTCGAAGTCCTCGCGGCTGCGCCGCGCCCCGGGCCGCGCGAACCCCTCGTCGAGCCATTCGTTGTACATGTCGGCCATCCGCGGCGAATAGAAGATGGGCAGCCAGCCGTCACAGATCTCGGCGGCCAGCGCGACGTTCTTCGGTCCCTCGGCGCCCAGCATGATCGGGATATCGGCGCGCAGCGGGTGCGTGATCGGTTTCAAAGGCTTGCCCAGGCCCGTCGTGCCCGCCCCCTTGAACGGCAGCGGATAGTGCGGACCGTCACTGGTCACCGGCGCCTCGCGGGCCCACACCTGGCGGACGATGTCGATGTACTCGCGGGTGCGAGCCAACGGCTTGGGAAAAGACTGTCCGTACCAACCCTCGACCACCTGCGGGCCGGACACGCCGAGCCCGAGGATGTGCCGGCCGCCGCTGAGATGATCCAAAGTCAGCGCGGCCATCGCACATGCCGTCGGGGTGCGCGCGGATAGCTGGACCACCGACGTGCCCAGCCGCACCCGCTGCGTCGAGGAGCCCCACCAGGCCAGCGGGGTGTAGGCGTCGGATCCCCATGCCTCGGCGGTGAAGACGGCGTCGAATCCGGCGTCCTCGGCCGCGGCGACCAGTTCCGGGGTGTTCTCCGGCGGCTGAGCGCCCCAATACCCGAGCTGCAGTCCGAGCTTCATCCCTGCCTCCTCAACGCCCCGTAAAAGAGCAAGTTGAAACGATTCTTAGAACCTGTTCTACTCGAAGGCGTGACAGCCAGTTCGAGCGGCCCGACCCTGATCGATCACCCTGAGCCGCCTCTCTCCGCGCCACTGACGTTGTCCTTCGACTACACCCGTTCGGTGGGTCCCACGCTTAGCAAGTTCTTCACCGCACTGCGTGACCGGCGCGTCCTGGGGGTACGCGGATCGGACGGGCGGGTGTATGTGCCGCCCGCCGAATACGACCCGGTTACCTACGAACCGCTGGGCGAGATGGTACCGGTGTCCAGTGTCGGCACAGTCGCCTCGTGGACGTGGCAGCCGGCACCGCTCGAAGGCCAGCCGCTGGATCGACCGTTTGCCTGGGCTCTGATCAAGCTGGACGGCGCCGACATCCCACTGATCCACGCGGTAGACGCGGGCGAACCGGGCAAGATCCAAACCGGTACCCGGGTGCACGTGCACTGGGCCGACGAGACGGTGGGCGCCATCACCGACATCGCCTACTTCAAGCTGGGCGAGGACCCGAAACAAATACAGCGCCCGAGGGCGAAGCCGGCGACCAGGACCCGGTCACCATGATCGTCACGCCGGTCTCGCTGACCATTCAGCACACCGCCTCCCACGAGGAGAGCGCCTATCTGCGAGCCATCGCCGAGGGCAAACTGCTGGGCGCAAAGACCGGCGAGAACGGAAAGGTGTACTTCCCGCCGCACGGCGCCGACCCCGCCACCGGCCTGCCGACCACCGAGTTCGTCGAGCTGCCCGACAAGGGCATCGTGACGACGTTCGCGATCATCAACATCCCGTTCCAGGGTCAGCGCATCAAGCCGCCGTACGTCGCGGCCTACGTGCTGCTCGACGGCTCCGACATCCCGTTCCTGCATCTGGTCGCCGACATCGACGCGCACGAGGTGCGGATGGGTATGCGCGTCGAGGCGGTGTGGAGGCCCCGCGAGGAGTGGGGTTTTGGCATCGACAACATCGAGTACTTCCGGCCTACCGGTGAACCCGACGCCGAGTACGACACCTACAAGCACCACCTGTAAAGGGCTTACTTACACATGAGCGCTCGCAACGTTGCGGTAGTCGGCTTTGCCCACGCCCCGCATGTCCGTCGTACCGACGGCACCACCAACGGCGTCGAGATGTTGATACCGTGCTTCGCCCAGCTGTACGAGGAGCTGGGCATCGCCAGGACCGACATCGGTTTCTGGTGCTCCGGCTCTTCGGATTATCTTGCCGGACGGGCATTCTCATTCATCTCGGCGATCGACTCGATCGGCGCCGTGCCACCCATTAATGAGTCGCACGTCGAAATGGACGCCGCCTGGGCGCTGTACGAGGCCTACATCAAGATCTTGACGGGCGAGGTGGACACTGCACTGGTCTACGGGTTCGGCAAGTCCTCGGCCGGAATCCTGCGGCAGATCCTGTCTCGCCAGACCGACCCCTACACCGTTGCGCCGCTGTGGCCGGATTCGGTGTCAATGGCCGGGCTGCAGGCCCGCATCGGTCTGGACTCCGGCAAGTGGACGCACGAGCAGATGGCCCAGGTCGCCCTCGAGTCGTTCGCACAGTCGGAGCGCAACGACTCCGAGAAGCCGGCCAAGAGTATCGACGAGCTGCTGGCCCGGCCATTCTTCAACGACCCGCTGAGGCGTCACGACATCGCGCCGATCACCGACGGTGCGGCAGCGATCGTGCTCGCGGCCGGCGGCCGAGCCCGTGAGTTGCGCGAAAACCCCGCCTGGATCACCGGAATCGAGCACCGCATCGAGACCCCCGTGCTCGGTGCACGCAACCTCATCGAGTCGCCGTCGACGGCAGCGTCGGCCAAGGCGGCCGGAGGCAGCACCGGCACACTCGATGTCGCCGAGATTCATGCGCCCTTCACCCACCAGCACCTGATCCTGGCCGAAGCCATCGGAATACCGGAGAAGACCAAAGTCAACCCGTCCGGCGGCGCGCTGTCGGCCAACCCAATGTTCGTCGCCGGTCTGGAGCGCATCGGCTTTGCCGCACAACACATCTGGAACGGTTCGGCAGAGCGGGTGCTGGCGCATGCCACCAGCGGGCCTGCGCTGCAACAGAATCTGGTCGCGGTCATGGAAGGGAACGAACTGATGGCCGGAGCAGGCGCACACCTTGCCGCGGTACTCGGTACCGGGCAGACCAAGTACGTCGCCAAGCGCAAGGACGTCTCGATGAACGGCCTGGTGCGCGAGGCCATCGACCGCGCGCTGGCCGACTCCGGTTCCACGTTCGACGACATCGACGCGGTGGTCGTCGGCAAGGCGCCGGACTTCTTCGAGGGCGTCATGATGCCGGAGCTGTTCATGGCCGACGCCATGGGAGCCACCGGTAAGCCGCTGATCCGGGTGCACACCGCCGGTTCGGTCGGCGGGTCCACCGGTGTGGTGGCCGCCAGCCTGGTTCAGTCCGGCAAGTACCGGCGCGTGCTGGCGATGGCGTGGGAGAAGCAGTCGGAATCGAATGCCATGTGGGCGTTGTCGATTCCGATCCCCTTCATCAAGCCGGTCGGCGCGGGCGCGGGCGGGTATTTCGCGCCGCACGTGCGGTCCTACATCCGCCGCTCGGGGGCGCCGTTGAACATCGGCGCCATGGTTGCGGTCAAGGACCGACTCAATGGCGCCCGCAACCCGCTGGCGCACCTGCATCAGCCCGATATCACCCTCGAGAAGGTGATGCAGTCCCCGATGTTGTGGGACCCGATCCGCTACGACGAGACCTGCCCGTCCTCGGATGGCGCCTGCGCGGTCGTGATCGGCAACGAGGAGATCGCCGAAGCCCGCCTGGCGCAAGGCAATCCGGTGGCGTGGATCCACGCCACCGCGCTGCGCACCGAGCCGCTACAGTTCTCCGGGCGCGACCAGGTCAGCCCGCAGGCCAGCCGGGACGCGGCCGCCGCGCTGTGGAAGGCCGCCGGCATCACCAGTCCGATCGATGAGATCGACGCCGCGGAGATATACGTCCCGTTCTCCTGGTTCGAGCCGATGTGGTTGGAGAGCTTGGGTTTTGCGCCCGAGGGCGAAGGCTGGAAGCTCACCGAGGCCGGCGAGACCGCGATCGGCGGCCGGCTACCGGTGAACCCTTCCGGCGGTGTGCTGTCGTCGAACCCGATCGGCGCCTCGGGCCTGATCCGCTTCGCCGAGGCGGCAATCCAGGTCATGGGCAAGGGCGGCGATCACCAGGTGCCAGGTGCGCGAAAGGCTCTGGGGCACGCCTACGGTGGCGGCTCGCAGTACTACTCCATGTGGGTCGTCAGCTGTGACAAGCCGGCGAGGGCAGCCGAATGACCGGCCAGCAGACCGCAGTCGAGCACCCCGCACACGAGGCCGGGCGCCGCTCCCGCGAGGCGGTCCAAGCCAGGGACAAAGAAGCCTGGTTGGCGGTGTTCACTGACGACGCCGTCGTCGAAGACCCCATCGGGCCATCGGCTTTCGACCCAGAAGGCAAGGGACACCGGGGACGCGACGCGATCTCGGCCTTCTGGGACCTGGCCATCGCCCCCACCGATAAGATCGAGTTCTTCTTCCGGGACACCTACCAATGCGGCAACGAAGAAGCCAACGTCGGGCACATCCTGATCACGACGGGCGACTACCAGATCACCGCGGAAGGCGTGTTCACCTACCGGGCCGACGACGACGGCCGGCTGGTGGCCCTGCGTGCGTACTGGGAGATGGATCGCGCGGCCGCGAGCGCCCGAAAGATCTAGCCCACCAATCGGTCGCGCCTGTGACAACATGGCTGACCGTGGGCATCCTGTTTCGACTGGTCACTGCGGCGACCGTGCCGCTGGCTGCGGTGGCGCTGCCACCGACGGCTGCCGCGACATCCGGCCGCGGAGTGAGCGCGGTGCTGCTCTCACAGACCACTCGCAATGGCCAGGACTACATCCTGCGCGAGATCACAATCGACCCGGGCGGCAGCACCGGCTGGCATTGGCACGACGGCACCCTGTTCGGCGTCATCAGGCAGGGCACGCTCA
The DNA here is from genome assembly GCA_963840045.1 of uncultured Actinomycetota bacterium. Classification (GTDB taxonomy): domain Bacteria; phylum Actinomycetota; class Actinomycetes; order Mycobacteriales; family Mycobacteriaceae; genus Mycobacterium. The sequence goes on from CAWIXL010000008.1 coordinate 193,330, forward strand.
CCCACAATCTCGCCGACTGCAGCACCGACGGCGTCTACAACCCCGGCGATGCGATCAGCGAACCCAACGGCTCCAACCACGTCCATATCGGTCGCAACCTCGGACCCATTCCGGTAGTGATGCAGGTGGTCTACGTCGACCCGGCCGGTAGCCCGCTGTCCGAAGACGCCCCCGACCCTGGCTGCGGATACGTTTGAGCCTGGCCTAAATCGGCTCGAGTCCGGCCAGATGCCGCTGCGCCAGGTCGCGGTAGGCCTGCGGGTTGAGCTTGACCCACATCTCGGCGCCCGTCCCGGCGATCGGGCCCTTCACCTTGGCCGGCGCTCCGACAACCAATACGCCGGCCGGAATCTGGGTGCCGGCCACCACCAATGCACCCGCGGCCACCATGCTGCGCGCGCCGATCACTGCGCCGTCGAGGACTGTGGCGTGATTGGCGATCAGCGCTTCCTGCCCGACGTGGACCCCGTGGATGACACACGTGTGCGCCACCGTCGCGCCGGGACCGATGTCGACCGGGATACCCGGCGGCGAGTGCAACACCGACCCGTCCTGAACATTTGCGCCTTCCCGCACCACGATCGGCCCATAGTCGGCCCGCAGCACGGCGTTGAACCACACCGAGGCCCCCGCCTCGATGGTGACGTCGCCGATTAGCGTGGCGGTCGGGGCGACAAAGGCGGTGGGATCGATCTTTGGCGCGCGACCCTCGAAAGCAAACAGCGGCATCGTCTAGGTATACCGCAGGCGTGCATACGCCCCTAGCTACAACGGCCAGATTCGCCGTCGTTGCCAAGGTCAGTCGAAAAACTGTAACGTGTTCTAGTTGGAGGGCGAGTGAGTTGGAGGTAACCAGGTGAGTACCGAGACAACTGGCGTCGGCATCCGGGAGATCGATGCCGGTGCCTTGCCGACCAGGTACGCCCGAGGCTGGCACTGCCTGGGTGTCGCGAAGGACTTCCTGGACGGGGAGCCACACTCGGTCGAGGCGTTCGGCACCAAGCTGGTGGTGTTTGCCGACTCACACGGCGACGTCAAAATCCTCGACGGCTACTGCCGGCACATGGGCGGCGACCTGTCAAAGGGCACCATCAAGGGCGACGAGATCGCCTGCCCGTTCCACGACTGGCGCTGGGGCGGCGACGGCCGCTGCAAGCTGGTCCCATACGCCAAGCGCACACCCCGAATGGCGCGGACCCGCTCGTGGACGACCGATGTGCGTGGCGGCCTGCTGTTCGTCTGGCACGACCACGAAGGCAATCCGCCTGACCCGGCAGTCCGGATCCCCGAGATTCCGGAAGCCGCCAGCGACGAATGGACGGACTGGCGCTGGAACAGGATTCTCATCGAAGGGTCCAACTGCCGCGACATCATGGACAACGTCACTGACATGGCGCACTTCTTCTACATCCACTTCGGGTTGCCGACGTACTTCAAGAATGTCTTCGAGGGCCACATCGCCTCGCAGTACCTGCACAACGTGGGACGGCCCGATGTCGATGATCTGGGGACCGCGTACGGCGAAGCGCACCTGGATTCTGAGGCGTCCTACTTCGGGCCGTCGTTCATGATCAACTGGCTGCACAACAGCTACGGCGGCTACAAGTCAGAGTCGATCCTGATCAACTGCCACTATCCGGTGACGCAGGACTCCTTCATGTTGCAGTGGGGCGTGGTGGTCGAAAAACCCCATGGCATGGACGAGAAGATGACCGACAAGCTGTCCCGGGTGTTCACCGAAGGCGTCAGCAAGGGCTTCCTGCAAGACGTCGAGATCTGGAAGTACAAGACCCGGATCGACAACCCACTGCTGGTCGAAGAGGACGGCGCCGTCTATCAGATGCGTCGCTGGTATGAGCAGTTCTATGTCGACGTCGCCGAGATCAAGCCGGAAATGGTGGAGCGCTTCGAGATCGAGGTGGACACCAAGCGCGCCAACGAGTTCTGGAATGTCGAGGTCGCAGAGAATCTGAAGACCAGGGACGTTTCCGACGATGTTCCCGCGGAGCAACACTGACGGATATGACGCCGTCCGAGGATCGGCCGATACCTGACGTCGATCGGCTGGCCCGATCGATGCTGCTGCTGCATGGCGATCATCATGGGGACCATGACGAGCGACCGAGCAGTGCCGGAGGCAACGGCGATTCCTGGTCCAAGTCAAGGGATTTCGCCGACGACCCAGACCGCGCCGCCGCGGTTGCCGAGGCCAGCCGCGCCGACCGTGAGCGCTACCTGAGCGCCGGCTTGCAGCCGGTGGATTGCCGGTTCTGCCACGTCACGGTGACGGTCAAGAGATTGGGCCCGGGGCACACCGCGGTGCAATGGAGCAGCGAGGCGTCGCAACGCTGCGCGTACTTTGCCGAGGTGCGGGCGTCCGGCGCGGATACCGCGCGCACCAGAGCGTGTCCGAGGTTGGGCGATAGCATCGAGCACGCGGTGGCCGAAGGCTATTTGGACACGGTGAGCGACGGATAGGGCGACTTCTTGTCGCATCTGCCACACTGGCCTCTGCCCGGAGGGATGCACGCGTGTGTCCACCTCCGCGCGACAATTTCGCGTGTCGCTATGAGATGGACAAATGTTGTGCCGGCCGACGCAGGGACGCATGTGGCACCTGTGACCTATGCGGCGGCCGATCGACCTACAGCCCGGCGAAGCGTTCCTTGACCGTCTCGACCGTAAGCCCGTAGTCGGCCAACGAATACGTGTGCTTCGGGGCCCGCTCCCCGGTCTGGCTCTCCGCGTGGCTTGCCGCGATCGCCTGTCGCGCTTCGTCGGTCAGTGTCAAACCGAAGTGCCGGTAGATGTCGTCCACCGTACCCATAGGGTCGGAGATCAGCTCGCGATAATCCACGTCATAGAACTGGGCCGCGTCATATTTCGCGCGCGCGCTGTTGAACCGCTCCAAGCCACGCGACCAGGTTTCCATTGCGTCAGCGCCAATCTGGGCGCCGATCGAACGTCGTCGACCAGCCGTCGGCGGTGTGCTGTGCCAGCGAACACATCGAGGCCATGATCGTCTCGACCGGCCGGTGGGTCTGTATCACCAGCGCGTCCGGATAGGTCGCCATCAGCGCGTCCAGCGCGAAGAGATGGCTGGGATTCTTGAGAACCCAACGCTTTTCGGCGTCGTTCAGTCCGATCAGCTGAAGGTTCTTGCGGTGCCGGCGATATGACGGCGTCCAGTCCTGGCCGGACAGCCACTCCGCATAGCTGGGCAGGTGCGCCAGCGTCTCGTAGGACACCGAATGCAGTGACTGCCGTAGCAACTGCCAGCACTCCTCCAGCTCGTAGGCGGCCATGAAATGCAGGCCGGTGTACCCGGGGTTCTGCTGGTGATGCTGGGTGAATTGCGCGTCGAGCTGGCGATACAGCGGGTTTGACTCCCAGGTCTCGCGGGGCGGACGGGGTTGCGGGAACTCCGCCAACCACATGTGCAGACCCTGATGCGCGGGGTCGGCGCCCAGCAGCCGATGCAGCGCCGTGGTGCCGGTTCGCACCAGACCCGTGACGAAGATGGGCCGTTCGATTGCGACGTCGGCGTACTGCGGGTACTGCTTCCACGCCGATTCGGAGAGCAGCCTCGCCACCAACGCGCCGCGCAGGAAGAACCGGTTCATCTTGCTGCCCAGCGCGGTGAGGCCGGCTTCACGCCGGTAGGAGTCCAGCAGCACGCCCAGCGCTTCGCGGTAGTTGTCGTCGTCGGTGCCGAAATCGTCGAGCCCAGTCAGTTTGGTGGCCGATGCGTGCAGTTCGTCGACGGTGGCCACATCTTTCCGGTCAGTGCGCCGATCCATCAGTTGTGGTACTCCCCGCAGTTGACGTCCAGGGTCTGTCCGGTGATCCCGCTGGACAGGTCGCTGGCAAAAAACAGAATCGCCGACGCCACTTCGTCTTCCGTCGGCAGCCGCTTGAGGTCGGAGTTCGCCGCGGTGGCCTGGTAGATCTGCTCGGCTGTGGTTCCGTACTTGCCGGCCTGATGGTTGAAGTAGCTCTGCAGCGTTTCACCCCAGATATAGCCGGGTGCAACAGAATTAACCCGGATCCCCTGCTCGCCGAGCTCGGTGGCCAGCGACTGCGACATGGCCAGCAGCGCCGACTTGGCCATCTTGTACGCGCCGTACTTCGCCTGCGAGTGTCGCAGCACCATGGAGTTGACGTTCACGATCGACCCGTTCGACTCGGCCAGCGCCGGCGTAAAACCCTGGATCAGGCGCAGTGCACCGAGTGCGCTGAGTTCGATCGCATCACGGATGTGCTGAAATGTGGTGCCGGCCAGGGGCTTCATCGACGGCACCCGGAACGCGTTGTTGATCAGCACATCGACCTTGCCGTACGCCTCCAACGTGGCGTCGACGAGGTTGCTCACCTGATCGTCGTCGGTGATGTCGGTGGGCACCGCCACGGCGCGATGGCCGATGTCGGTGATCTGCTTGGCGACGTCATCCAGGCGGTCTGCGTTGCGGGCTGCCAGCACCAGGTCGGCGCCGTCGCGGGCGCACCGTTGCGCCAATGTGGTCCCAAGTCCGGGTCCGACACCACTAATCACGACTACTTTGCGCTTGAGCATCTCTGTCACCGCCGATTCCTTTTCAACCGAGCATCCTGGCCGCAATTTGCTGCTGGCGCAATGCGATTCGCGCGCGCCAATCACCTTCGGAAATCTTGTTGTGCGCCGAATACGGCAGCGCGGCCGGTATCGCGTCGAAGTCCACCAGCTCGACCGTCGGCCCGTCGGCCTCAGTGAGCTGACGTGACACCCGCTGCCAACGGAACTGCAAAAAGCCGCGTCGATGGCCGAGCGTTTCGACCCAGTTGGTCACGCCCGGGTTCTGGTCGGCGACGACAATGCGGACCTTGCCGTCCGGATCCGCTTGGGCCTGAGTGTTGTTCAGCGAGGTCTGGTGATTGATGTAGTCCAGCGAGATGTACCACATGCTGCCCAGCTGGAAGCCCAGATAGGGGGCGTCACTCACCGGCACCGTGATCACCAGCGCCTGATCGGGCCGCAGCTCGAAATGTCCGACCGACGAGTACTGCGTCGCCAGCCCGCCCGGCGTCAAGCGCGGTGCCACCATGGTGTTGACCGGGATCTTGAGATAGAACCATTGCGGAAACTGCAACCACGTCTTTACCCGGTTCACAAGCTGCTTTCCCGCTGTGGCGTAACGCTTTTCGATGGTCTCGCGAGTCAGCGGCGGCGGTGCGGTGCCCGCGGTGTCCAACCTGGAAATCGTCAGCGTGCCGCGTTGCGCGGACCAGTCGCCGTACACTTCGCGCATCACCAGTTGACCGGGGCTGGTGGGCCGCAGCCGCCACTCGAAGCTACCGTCCGCGGCGATGTCGAGTTCCCGGTCGTCGAACGCGGCCTGGCTGGCGGGCACATTGTCGTCGGTGTACTCGCCGCCGAGCAGCTGGAAACTCAGGTCGGTGGTGGTGCCACGCCTGCCGGTGACCACATAGTCGCGATCGGCATGCACCCGAGTGCCGAAGTAGAGGGTGTCCGGGTTGTCCAGACCCATCTTGGTGAACGGCCCGGTGCCCGACTGCAGGAACGGGTGGTCCCGCTCGTAGTCGAACGCCAGATGCGTACAGGCCGCAACGCAGCCGGCCAGATACTGCAGTCCTTCAAGCAGGTCGGCTTCGGTCTCGATATGGGGTGCGGCGGCCACCAATTCCTCGGCCTCCACGATCGCCTCGGTCAGCACATCAGAGAACACGCCTTGACGCTAGAACGTGTTCCTGTTTTGAGTCAACCGCGAACATTCGCGCGCGTCGCCCATGGCAATCGAACACGAAGCCCGATCGCTACTGGGTGCACTGGTTGGCCAGTGTGATCAGTGCCTGGCGCACGTCCGGGTGCCGGCTGAGGTAGCCGATCACATCGGGACCCCCGCCTTCCGCCTGGGACTTAGCGCTCAGCTCCCTTTTGACGTCGGGGTGCTGGTCCAGGTAGGACTGCACGGTCTGGGACGCCGTCTGGCCAACGGTGGTAGTGCACGCATCGGCCGCCGGCACCGCGATCACCAACGGCGCGATGACGCTCAGCAGGCCACCGGCAAGCAGGCCGCGGAGTCCGCGGCGAAGAGGGCTGGAAGACTCGCTCATGCATCGAGGGTACTCGCGTTTGCCGCACCCAGAACGGTTGCTGCCGGTGCCTATCCCCCGACGCCCGAGTCGGAGTCGTCCTGGTGGAAAATGCCCGAGTCAAAGAAGCCCGAGTTGAAGATGCCTGAATTCTCGTAACCCGAGTTACCGATACCCGCAGAGACTGCGCCGGTATTTGCGATGCCCGCCACCCCGCTCGACGTGGCCGTATTTTGGAAGCCCGAACTGAACGCGCCCGCATCGTGGAAGCCCGAGCTTTCGTCGCCGGAGTTTCCAAAGCCGGACGTCTTATCACCGGTGTTGCCGAAGCCTGAACTCGTCCCCGATCCGGTGCCGACAGCCCCGAACCCGGTGTTGATACTTCCCGCATTCCATGCACCGGTGTTAATGTCGCCCGAATTCGACCATCCGGTGTTGGAGATGCCCGCGTTGAACCAACCCGTGTTGGCCCGACCGGAGTTGAAGTCGCCCGTGTTGGTCACGCCGGCGTTGAAGCTGCCCATATTCTCGCGGCCCGCGTTCCCGGAGCCGAAGTTTCCAATGCCGCCGTTCCCGTGGCCCGTGTTGTTAGCGCCGGCGTCGCCCCAGCCCGTGTTGAGGCCACCCGAGTTCCCGAAACCGGTGTTGTGCCCTACCTGATTGGGCTGTAGCTGGTTGCCCACAAAGGAGCCCGAATTCCCGATCCCCGCGTTGCCGGTGCTCGAGTTACCGAACCCCATGTTGTTGTTGCCCGAGTTGAAGAAGCCGGAGTTCCCGCTGCCCGAGTTGAACAGGCCGGTGTTTCCGCTGCCCGAGTTCAGTGAGCCGATGCCGAATTTGTTGTCACCGGTGAGCCCGAACCCGATGTCGTTATTGCCGGTGTTGCCGAAACCAAAGTTGTTGTTGCCGGTGTTTCCGCTGCCGAAGTTGTTGCTGCCGCTGTTTCCGCTGCCGAAATTGCCGCTGCCGCTGTTGCCGTGGCCGAAGTTGCCGGTGCCGGTATTGCCGTAGCCCACGTTGTAATTTCCCGTATTTCCGCTGCCGAAGTTGAGCTCGCCTACGTTGCCGCTGCCGAAGTTCCCAGAACCGTGGTTAAAGATATTGCCGTTCCCGTTGCCAAAGTTGTAGGAGCCGATGTTGCCGCTGCCCAGGTTGTAGCTGCCGACGTTGCCGCTACCGACGTTGTAGTTGCTCGGCGGGCGGCTGCCGGTCAGCGTTCCATTGCCGTTACCCAGGTTTCCGGTGCCGATGTTGCCGCTGCCGATGTTGCCGTCTCCGGTGTTTCCGTTCCCGAGGTTCAGGCCGCCGATGTTGCCTTGCCCCAGGTTGGGCAGGCTCGACGCCGCGGCCCGCAGACCGCTCTGCAGCGGCGCCAGCGCGGACGCCACCGCGGACGCGCCGGCGTGATAGCCGAACATCGCGGACACGTCCGCAGCCCACATCGCCTCGTACTGACCCTCAGCGGCCGCGATTGCCGGCGCGTTGAGCCCCAACAAATTCGACCGCACCAACTGCACGAACGTATTGCGGTTGGCCGCCACGGCCAAGGGATGAATCGTTGCGGCCAGCGCGGACTCGAACTCACCGACCACCGTTTGGGCCTGCGCGGCCGCCGTCGCGGCTTGGGTCGCCGCCGCGCTCAGAAACCCGGTATACGGCGCGGCTGCGGCCGCCATCGCCGCCGCCGCCGCACCCTGCCACGCCTGACCGGTTAACCCCGATGTCAGCGAGGAAAACGAGGACGCGGCCGACGCCAATTCCGAAGCCAATCCATCCCAGGCGGCCGCGGCGTCCAGCAACGGCGCCGAGCCGGCACCGGTGAACATCCGCAGGGAATTGATTTCGGGTGGCAGCACTACAAAATTCATCGCGTCCCGTCCGCTCTCGGGTGGCGCGCCGGCCCGCACGCCTCACAAGAAGTTAGGGCAAGATACGGATTTACACAAATTGTAAAGATGTATTCAACGCGTCACCGCAGTGCCGCTCTCCTGCTCGCGCTTGATTTCCAATGCGATGTCGATGAGCTGATCTTCTTGCCCGCCAATGAGTTTGCGTTGACCTGCCCGGTGCAAAAGTTGATGGGCCGGCACTCCGTAGCGCTCGGATTGGCGGACGGCGTGCTTGAGGAAGCTGGAGTAGACGCCGGAGTACCCCATAATCAGTGCGTTGCGGTCGAGCAGGCATTCGGCGGGCATGGCCGGCCGCACCACCTCCTCGGCGGCATCGGCGATGTCGAAAAAGTCGATGCCGGTCTTGACGCCGATCTTGTCGAATACCCCGATCAGTGCCTCGACCGGCGCGTTACCCGCACCCGCACCGAAGCGGCGCACGCTGCCGTCGATCTGCTTGGCGCCCGCCCGCACCGCCTCCACCGAGTTGGCGACCCCGAGTCCGAGGTTTTCGTGCCCGTGGAAGCCCACTTGCGCGTCTTCGCCAAGTTCGGCGACCAATGCCGACACCCGGTCGGCCACCCCGTCAAGCACGAGCGCGCCGGCGGAGTCGACCACATAAACGCACTGACAACCGGCGTCCGCCATGATGCGGGCCTGGGCGGCCAGCTTCTCCGGCGGAATGGTGTGGGCCATCATCAAAAACCCGACGGTTTCCAGACCCAACTCGCGCGCCAGCCCGAAGTGCTGGATCGAGACGTCGGCCTCGGTGCAATGGGTGGCGATCCGGCAGATCGACCCGCCATTGTCTTGGGCTGCTTTGATGTCCTCCTTGGTGCCCACGCCGGGCAGCATCAAAAAGGCAATCTTGGCTTCTTTCGCGGTTTCGGCCGCCAGCTTGATCAGTTCCTGCTCGGGGGTCTTGGAGAAGCCGTAGTTGAACGACGAGCCGCCCAGGCCGTCGCCGTGCGTCACCTCGATCACCGGCACGCCGGCGGCATCGAGGGCCGTCACGATTGCCTGCACCTCGTCTTTGGTGAACTGGTGTCGTTTGTGGTGCGACCCGTCCCGCAGCGAAGTGTCCGTGATCCGGATGTCCCATATACCGGTCATCGTGTACCTCCTGTGACCGCGAGCGTCTCTTTGGCGATCTCCTCGCCGACCTTGGTGGCCGCCGCGGTCATGATGTCCAGGTTGCCCGCGTACGGCGGCAGGTAGTCTCCGGCGCCCTCGACCTCGACGAACGTGGTGACCACCGCCTGGCCACCCGAGTTCATTGACGGCTCGTCGAACTGCGGCTCGTTGAGCAGCCGGTAGCCCGGCACATAGGTCTGCACCTCGGCCACCACATCGCGGATGGAGGCGGCGATCGCGTCGCGGTCGGCGTCCTCGGGGATGGCGCAGAAAATGGTGTCGCGCATGATCATCGGCGGATCGGCCGGGTTCAAGATGATGATCGCCTTGCCACGCGCCGCCCCACCGATGGTTTCCACCCCGCGCGACGTGGTCTTGGTGAATTCGTCGATGTTGGCTCTGGTGCCCGGCCCCGCTGAGACTGAAGCTACGGAGGCGACTATCTCGGCATACGGAACTCCACCTAGTTCAGTGACGGCACGGTTCACGGCATACACGATTGGGATGGTCGCCTGCCCTCCGCAGGTGATCATGTTGACGTTCGGCGCATCCAGATGCTCGCGCAGGTTTGCCGGCGGGATCACCGCCGGGCCCACCGCGGCCGGCGTCAGGTCAATCGCCCGAATCCCGGCGGCGGCATACTTCGGGGCCGCGTCCTTATGCACATAGGCGCTGGTCGCCTCGAACACCAGGTCGGGTTTGTCGGGCTGAGCCAGCAGCCAGTCGACGCCTTCGTGTGTGGTTTCCAAACCCAGCTTGCGGGCCCGCGCCAGGCCTTCGCTTTGCGGGTCGATCCCCACCATCCAGCGGGGTTCCAGCCATTCCGACCGCAGCAGCTTGTACAGCAGGTCCGTGCTGATATTTCCGGACCCGACAATCGCCACACTCGCCTTCGACGGCATCTCGACACTCCCGATATTGAAGAACTCTTCTTTTATTCGAACGACAACCGTTTATTCGAACGACAACCGAACCGATCCCAGTCCAGCGAAGTCGGCGACGAACTCATCCCCGGGACGCGCGTCGATCGCAAAGGTGCAGGATCCAGGTAACACGATGTCACCCTTTTTCAGCCTTACCCCAAAGCTTTCCACCTTGCGGGACAACCACGCCACCGCGGTGACCGGATTACCCAACACCGCGTCGCTGCGGCCCTCGGCGACCACCTCGCCATTGCGGGTGAGTTTCGCGTCGATCGCCTTGACGTCGATATCGGCCGGCGACACCCGCGCCTTACCCAGCACGAAGCCCGCCGACGAGGCGTTATCCGCGATGGTGTCGCATATCTTGATCTGCCAGTCCTTGATCCTGGTGTCGATGAGCTCGATCGACGGAACTAACGCCTCGGTCGCGGCCAGCACGTCTTCCTCGGTGCACTCCGCGCCCGGCAGGTCGTCGGACAGGACGAAACCGACCTCCACCTCCACCCGCGGAAACAGGTACTGCCCGGTCTTCACCGGCACGTCTTCGAATACCTGCATCTCGTCGAGCAGATGCCCGTAGTCGGGCTCGTCGACGCCCATCATCTGTTGCATCACCTTCGACGAAAGCCCCACCTTGTGCCCTACCACCCGGGCGCCCTCGGCGACCCGCTGGCGGATGTTGATCAGCTGGATCTCGTAGGCGTCGACGACGTCGATATCGGAGTAGCCGGCCGTCAGCGGGGCGATCGGCTCACGGCTGCGCCCGGCCTGCGCCAGGTCGGCGGCCAGCTCGTCGCGGGTCGCAACACTGAGCATTTACCGAAGTCCCTTCGTCCGTGTGACCGGGTCAGTAGCGCTCGACCCGGGCAATTCTATAACGTGTTCTACATGACAGCACAGGAGTACGACGTTGTCGTGGTCGGAAGCGGCGCCGCCGGCATGGTGGCCGCCCTCACTGCCGCACACGGCGGCCTCTCGACAGTAGTCGTCGAAAAGGCCGCGCACTATGGCGGCTCGACCGCACGTTCCGGCGGCGGTGTCTGGATTCCGAACAACGAAATCCTCAAGCGGGACGGCGTGCGAGACACTCCCGAAGCTGCCCGCGCCTACCTGCACGGCATCGTCGGCGACTGCGTCGAGGCCGAACGCATCGATACCTACCTCGAGCGTGGGCCCGAGATGCTGTCGTTCGTACTCGAGCAGACACCGCTGAAAATGTGCTGGGTGCCGCGCTACTCCGACTACTACCCGGAGGCTCCTGGCGGCCGCCCCGACGGCCGTTCGATCGAGCCGAAGCCCTTCAACGCCCGCAAGCTCGGGCGCCGACGAGTCCGGGCTGGAGCCTGCTTATGGCAAGATTCCGCTCAATGTTGTTGTGATGCAACAGGATTACGTGCGGCTGAACATGCTGAAGCGCCACCCGCGCGGCGTGCTGCGCAGCCTGAAGGTGGGCGCGCGCACCATGTGGGCAAAGGCGACCGGCAAGAACCTGGTGGGCATGGGCCGTGCCCTGATCGGGCCGTTGCGGATTGGACTACAGCGGGCCGGTGTTCCGGTCGAGCTCAACACCGCGCTCACCGACCTGTTCGTCGAAGACGGTGTGGTCAAGGGCGTCTACGTACGAGACAGCGCCGGGGCGGAAGCAGCCGAGCCGCGGCTGATCCGCGCCCGCCGCGGCGTGATCCTCGCCTGCGGCGGATTCGAGCACAACGAACAGATGCGGGTGAAATACCAGCGCGCGCCCATCACCACAGAGTGGACCGTCGGCGCCAAGGCCAATACCGGCGAAGGCATCATCGCCGGCGAAAAGCTCGGCGCTGCACTGGATGTCATGGAGGACGCCTGGTGGGGTCCGACGGTGCCGCTGGTGGGCGCGCCGTGGTTCGCGTTGTCGGAGCGCAACTCGCCGGGATCGATCATCGTCAATATGTCGGGCAAGCGGTTTATGAACGAATCGATGCCCTATGTCGAAGCCTGCCACCACATGTATGGCGGAGAACATGGCCAGGGACCCGGACCCGGCGAGAATATTCCCGCCTGGCTGGTGTTCGACCAGCAGTACCGGGATCGCTACATCTTCGCGGGATTGCAGGCTGGGCAACGAATTCCACGCAAGTGGATGGAGTCCGGTGTGATCATTCAGGCCGACACTCTCGAGGAATTGGCCGGTAAGGCCGGCCTTCCGGTCGACGAATTCGCCGCGACCGTCGCACGTTTCAACGACTTTGCGCGCTCGGGTGTCGACGACGACTATCAGCGCGGCGAAAGCGCGTACGACAGGTATTACGGCGACCCGACCAACAAGCCCAATCCGAACCTCGGCGAAATCAGTCATCCGCCTTACTACGCCGCCAAGATGGTGCCCGGGGATCTGGGCACCAAGGGCGGTATCCGCACCGATGTACACGGGCGTGCGCAACGCGACGACGGCAGCATCATCGAAGGCCTCTACGCCGCAGGCAATGTCAGCGCCCCGGTGATGGGACACACATATCCCGGACCCGGCGGCACCATTGGGCCGGCGATGACGTTCGGATACCTGGCGGCGCTGCATATCGCGGGCCAAGCCGGGAAGTAACCGCCATGCCTATCGATGTAGACGTCGCGCTGGCCGCCGAGCTGGACCCTATCGAATTCTCTTGGGTTAGCAGCGATATACAGCTGTACCACCTGGGCCTGGGTGCCGGCGCAGATCCGCTCGACCCCCGCGAGCTGCGCTACCTGGTGGACGACACGCCCCAGGTGCTACCGACCTTCGGAAACGTAGCCGCCACCTTCCACGCCACCAAGCCGCCGACCGTACAGTTTCCCGGCATCGACATCGAGCTCAGCAAGGTGCTGCATGCCAGCGAGCGGGTGGAAGTGCCGGCGCCGCTGCCACCATCGGGGTCGGCGCGGGCCGTCACCAGGTTCACGGATATCTGGGACAAGGGCAAGGCCGCGGTGATCTGGAGCGAGACGACTGTGACCGCACCAGACGGCACACTGCTGTGGACTCAGCGGCGGTCGATCTTCGCCCGCGGCGAAGGCGGATTCGGCGGCGAACGCGGGCCGTCAGGTTCGGATGCGGCACCCGACCGGTCGCCCGATCTTGAGGTCGCGATGCCGATTCTGCCGCAGCAGGCGCTGCTGTACCGGCTCTGCGGCGACCGCAACCCGCTGCACTCCGACCCGGAATTCGCTGCTGCCGCAGGCTTTCCCGCACCCATCCTGCATGGCTTGTGCACCTACGGCATGACCTGCAAAGCCATCGTCGACGCTGTGTTAGAGGGCGACGTCGGGGCGGTGGCGGCCTACGGCGCACGGTTTGCGGGTGTCGCATACCCAGGCGAGACGCTTCAGGTCAACATTTGGAAAGAAGACAACCGGCTGCTGGCCGGCGTTATCGCGCCTTCGCGCGACAACGCCGTTGTCCTCAGCGGTGTCGAGCTGGTCCCGGCCTGATTTCGAGCCCCCTTTGCGCCGAGTGTGCGGCTAGCCGCCCACTCGGTCTCGAGCTGTGCGGCTAGCCGCACGCTCGCTGCGCCAATGCAGCACGGACACGGCTAACGATCTCGGCGGGCCGGTTCTCCGCGACCACCCGGATGACGATCCAGCCGATTCGCTCGAGCCTTTCCAGACGCCGAATATCCCAAGTGAATTGCCGTCGATCGTTGCGGTGCTGCTCGCCGTCATACTCGACCGCGACTTTGACGTCCTCCCAACCCATATCGAGATAAGCGATGACGTTGCCAACCCCGTCTTCAACGGGAATCTGCGTCTGTGGTCGCGGCAGGCCCGCTCGCATCAGCACTATTCGCAGCCAGGACTCCTTCGGTGACTGCGCACCGGCATCGAAGAGATCCAGCGCCCCACGTGCTCGCGTAATCCCACGCCGTCCGCCGTATCTGAGTGACAGCATCTTCACGTCGGCCGCTTTGATGTCGGTGGCACGAGCCAAGGCATCGATGGCCGCTATCGCCGTCATGGTTGGGTACCAACAGCCGAAGTCCAGTGCCGTCCTGACCGGCGAAGTGACTGCCATGCCGCCGACCAGCTCGATCTCATCCTCCTCGATGCGGTCTCGGTGCGTCTGGATTCCCGGCGGGCGACGCCGATTGTCATGAACCAACTCCACGACCTGTGCATCATCGACCCATTTGCTACCGTGCAGCGCGGCTGCGGCGAACCCTGCGACCACACCTCGGCGTCCGGTCCAGAGCCACCCTGCTTTGGCACGTAACTCGGCGGTGACGTCGACATCACGCTCCACGTAGATATCTGGGAACAAGCGACGGCACCGCGTAGCCAGCTGGGTCTTGGTCAATGCGCCTGCGGCGATGGCCTCGCTGCCGATGAATGGCACTCGCACGACCGCAGCGTCGCATATTGCTCCACCAGCGTCACTTCAGTCGCCGAGTGCGCGGCTGGTCGCACCTTGGGCGGCGAACGTGCGGCTGGCCGCACATTCGATGGGCAAAGCTAGCCGAGGATCAAACCGGAGGTCGGCACACCCGTTCCTGCGGTGACGAGCACATGCTCGACGTTCGGTACGGGGTTCACCGAGGTGCCGCGCAGCTGCCGCACGCCTTCCGCGATGCCGTTCATGCCGTGGATGTACGCCTCGCCGAGCTGGCCGCCGTGGGTGTTGATGGGCAGCCGCCCGCCCACCTCGACCGCACCGTCCGCGATGAAGTCCTTGGCTTCGCCCCGCCCGCAGAATCCCAACTCCTCCAACTGGATCAGCGTGAACGGAGTGAAATGGTCGTAGAGTACCGCGGTCTGAATGTCGGCCGGGGAAAGACCCGACTGGGCCCACAGCTGCTGACCCACCAGACCCATCTCGGGCAGACCCAGTTCGGGACGGTAGTAGCTGACCATCGTGTACTGGTCGGGGCTGGAGCCCTGCGACGCCGCCTCGATGATCGCCGGCCGCTGCTTGAGGTTCCGCGCGCGTTCCACCGACGTCACCACGATCGCGACCGCGCCGTCGGTCTCCTGGCAGCAGTCCAGCAGCCGCAGCGGCTCGGCAATCCACCGCGAATTCTGGTGGTCCTCAATGGTTATCGGCTTCTCGTAGAAGTATGCCTTTGGATTTTTGGCGGCATGTTTGCGGTCGGCCACCGAGATGACGCCGAAATCCCGGCTGGTCGCGCCGGATAGGTGCATGTACCGCTGGGCGATCATGGCCACCTGCGCGGCCGGCGTCGAAAGCCCGTGTGGATACGAGAACGAATTGTCCACACCCGTCGAATCGGCGTTCTCCGTCAACCGGGTCTGCACCTGACCGAATCGCATGCCGGAGCGCTCGTTGAAAGCCCGGTACGCGACAACAACATCGGCCACCCCGGTGGCGACGGCCATCGCCGCGTGCTGGATGGTCGCGCAGGCCGCGCCGCCGCCATAGTGGATCTTGGAGAAGAACTTCAGCTCGCCGATGCCGGCCGCACGCGCGACGGCGATCTCGGTGTTGGTGTCCATCGTGAACGTCGTCAGCCCGTCGACGTCGGCGGGGCTCAACCCGGCATCGTCGAGGGCGTCACGCACCGCCTCGGCCGCCAGTCGCAGCTCGCTGCGGCCGGAGTTCTTGGAGAAGTCGGTGGCACCAATGCCGACGATAGCGGCCTTGCCGGACAACACTAGGCGTCCCCAATCGTCAGAGTGGCCGTCGCGATGACGTGGTCACCGAGGCTGTTGCGGCCCACCACCTTTACGGTGATCAGGCCGTCCTCGATGGCCGTCACTTCACCGGAGAAGGTCACCGTGTCGTAGGCGTACCACGGCACCCCGAGTCGGAGCCCAATCGACTTGATCAGCGCCGACGGCCCCGCCCAGTCGGTGACGTAGCGTTGCACCAGCCCGGTGTCGGTCAGGATGTTGACGAAAATATCTTTCGACCCCTTGGCCTGCGCCTTGTCCCGGTCGTGGTGCACATCCTGAAAGTCTCTGGTGGCCAAGGCCGTTGAGATGATGAACGTGGGGTCACCATAGAGCTTGAGCTCGGGCAGCGTGGTGCCCACTGCTACAGCAGGTGCGCTCATGCGTCGGGCTCCCAGGCGTAGAGGCTCCACTCCGGGCCGCTGTTGCCGGCCGGAAAGTCGATATAGATGGTGCGAACCCGCATTCCGATCTCCACCCGCGCCGGGTCGACATCGCGCAGCTCGCCCAGCATCCGCACGCCCTCCTCCAGCTCAACGAGCGCGATGACGAAAGGCAAGGTGCGGCCGGGCACCTTCGGAGCGTGATGGACGACGAAGCTGAACACCGTGCCCTTGCCGGTTGACACCGCGTAGTCGATCGGCTCGGATTTGTCCTGCCACACCGCCGGCACCGGCGGGTGCTGCAGGCTGCCGTCGGCAAGCCGCTGGATCCGCAACTCGTGCGCCGCAACCCCGTCCCAGAAGAAGGCGGTGTCGCGCGACGACGACGGACGCATCATGGTATCGGGGTCCAGGTCGTCGGGGACGGCCGGCGCAGACCCTGCCGCAGGCTCGGCCGGCCGGAATTTGAGTATGCGCCAATTCATCTCGGCCACATCCTCGTCGCCAACCCGCCACACGATGTGCTGGTTGACGAAAAAGCCCTCCCCGAGGCCGGTCTGCTTGGGTCCGACGACGTCACCCATCTCGGAGGTGATGGTGACCTGCTCGCCGGGCTGCAGATACCGGTGGTAGGTCTGCTCGCAGTTGGTGGCGACCACACCGATATAGCCGGAATCGTCGAACAACTGCATGATCGGCCCCAGCGGATCGTCCTTCGGACGTTCGCCGGCCAACCCAAACATGGTCCACACTTGAATCATCGCCGGGGGCGCGACAATTCCCGGATGACCGACGGCGCGGGCCGCGGCTTCATCTACATAGATGGGGTTACGGTCGCCGATGGCCTCTACCCAGTTGTTGATAGTCGGCTGGTTCACCGGATCCCGGGCTGCGCGCGGCTTACTGCTGCCGGCCGCTTTGATCTGCGCGACGGCTTCGTTGATATCTGTCATCGAGGCACCCTCGGCACTTTGAGGCCGGAGGCGGCGATCATCTCACGCATGACTTCGTTGACGCCCCCGCCGAAGGTAATCACCAGATTGCGTTTGGTCTGCGAGGTCAAGCCAGTTGAGCAGCTCGGCGGTGTCCGATTCGGCCGGGTTACCGTACTTGCCGACGATCTCCTCGGCGAGCCGACCGATGTACTGAATACGCTCCGTGCCAAAGACTTTCGTCGACGCGGCGTCGGCCACGTTGATCTCCTCACCCGCGGCCGCCACCTGCCAATTGAGCAACTCGTTGATCCGCCACATCGCATAGATCTCACCAAGTGCGCGTTTGACGTCTTGGTGATCGATCGGCGTGACACCGTCTCCGCCCGGCTTGGCTGCCCAGGTATGCAACCGGTCGTAGATACCGGCTACCCGGCCCGCCGGACCGAGCATGACCCGTTCGTTGTTGAGCTGGGTGGTGATCAGCCGCCATCCGCCGTTCTCCTCGCCGACCAGCATGTCGGCGGGCACTCGCACGTCGTTGAAGTACGTGGCGTTGGTGTGATGGGCCCCATCGCTCAGAATGATCGGCGTCCAGGAATAGCCAGGATCCTTCGTGTCGACGATCAGAATCGAAATGCCCTTGTGCTTAACGGCTTCCGGGTCGGTGCGGCAGGCCAGCCAGATGTAGTCGGCATCGTGGGCGCCGGTGGTGAAGATCTTCTGGCCGTTGACGATGTAGTGGTCGCCGTCACGGACCGCGGTGGTGCGCAACGACGCCAGGTCGGTGCCGGCCTCCGGTTCGGTGTAGCCGATCGCGAAGTGCACCTCGCCGGCCAGGATCGCGGGCAGGAATTTCTTCTTCTGCATCTCGCTGCCGAACACCTGCAGCGTCGGCCCCACCGTCTGCAGCGTCACGGCGGGCAATGGCACATCGGCCCGATGCGCCTCGTTGACGAAGATCGATTGCTCGACCGGCCCAAAGCCCAAGCCGCCGAATTCCTTTGGCCAACCCACCCCGAGCTTGCCGTCCTGGCCCATCCGCCGGATCACCGCGCGGTACGCGGCGTTATGGCGGTCCTGCTCCATCGCCTTCATCTCGTCGGTCGAGATCAGGTTCGAAAAGTATTGCCGTAGCTCCGCTTGCAGCTGCCGCTGCTCCGGAGTCAAGTCGATGAACATTGCGCCCCCACTAGGTCGAGACGATGCGAAGGCCCGCCCAGCAGCCGGGCAAGGTCCTTGATCGTGGAGTAGTACCGGTGCATCGGATAGGTGACGTCCATGCCCATGCCGCCGTGCAGGTGGTGACATGTCTGCATCACCGGCGGTGCCTGAGATGTCACCCAGTAGCCCAGGACGTCCAGGTCGGCGTCGGCGTCCCGGCCCTCGGTGAGTCGCCAGATCACCGACTTCGACGCCAAATCGATAGTGCGCGAAGCGATATAGATCTCCGAGAGCTGCGCGGCGACGGTCTGGAAGGTCGACAATGGCTTGCCGAACTGCTTGCGGTTGGCCACGTAGTCGGCCGTCAACCGCAGCGCCCCCGCCACCAGCCCGTCGACGTAGGTGCCGATCATGGCCAGCGCCAATTGGTTGACCCGGTGCGGTGTCGCGTCGGCCAAGATGTCGGACTCCGGAACCGTCACGCCAACAAACGTCACCGTGTATTCGTCGGAACCATTCGACGTCGGTGTGCGCGTCAGCTGCACGCCCTCGGCCTTCGGCGATACCACCACGACGGCGCTGTCGGCCGTCACGATCATCCAGTCCGCCCCTTCGGCATACGCGACACCGACTTTGGTGCCCGACAACTGCCCCGCCAGAAAACTCGTGGCGGGCCGGTCGGGCAACGCCGTGCCGGGTTCGTTGAGCGCCGCGGTCAGCAAGCCGCCTTTGGCGACTCCGGCCAGGAACCGGTCCTGTTGCTCGTCCGATGCCAGGTCCAGCAGCGGCACCACGCCCAGGCCCAGCGTTGACAGCGCCGGCGTGATTGCGCCGTGCCGACCCACCTCGGTCAGTACCGTTCCGACCTCGGACAGGCCCACGCCGTCGCCGCCGAGGCGTTCCGGCACCGGCAGCGCCGTCACTCCGCCATTGACGAGCGCGCTCCAGTTCAGGTCCCGATCCAAAACCGAGGTGGCTACGTCGGCGACGGCCTGCTGTTCCGGGGTGAGGTCGAAATCCATCAGTGCTCTACCGGGCACTTGCCGGTGTAGTCGACCTGCCAGTGCTTGATGCCGTTGAGCCAGCCCGACCGCAGCCGCTCGGGAGCCGAGATGGGCTTGAGGTCCGGCATGTGGTCGGCCACGGCGTTGAAGATCAGGTTGATCGTCATCCGGGCCAGATTGGCGCCGATGCAGTAATGCGCCCCGGTACCGCCAAAGCCGACGTGCGGGTTGGGGTTCCGCAGGATGTTGAAGGTGAACGGATCCTCGAACGCCTCTTCGTCGAAGTTGGCCGACCGGTAGAACATCACCACCCGCTGGCCCTTCTTGATCTGCACACCACCCAACTCATAGTCCTGCAGCGCGGTGCGCTGGAAACTGGTGACCGGGGTGGCCCAGCGGACGATTTCGTCGGCGGCGGTCTCCGGACGCTCCTTCTTGTACAGCTCCCACTGGTCGGGATATTCGGTGAACGCCATCATCCCCTGGGTAATGGAGTTGCGGCTGGTCTCGTTACCGGCCACCGCCAGCATGATCACGAAGAAACCGAACTCGTCGTCGGAGAGCTTTTCGCCCTCGATGTCGGCCTGAATCAGCTGAGTCACGATGTCGTCGCCGGGATTCTTGTGCCTGTCCTCCGCCATCTTCATCGCATAGCTGATCAACTCCAGCGATGCCAGCTTCGGGTCGATATCGGCGAATTCCGGGTCGTCGGTGCCGGTCATCTGGTTCGACCAATCGAACAGCTTGCCGCGGTCCTCCTGCGGCACTCCCATCAAACCCGCGATCGCCTGCAGCGGCAGCTCGCACGACACCTGCTCGACAAAGTCGCCGGAGCCCGACGCCGCCGCCGTTTCGGCGATCTTTTGGGCGCGCGCGTTGAGTTCGTCCTGCAGGCGCCCGACGGCGCGCGGGGTGAAACCACGGGAGATGATCTTGCGCAGCCGGGTGTGATGCGGTGCGTCCATGTTGAGCATGACGAACCGCTGAACGTCGATATTCTCGCGCTCCATGTCGTCATGGAACCGCGGGATCACCCCGTTTTCGAAGCTGGAGAAAACGTCGCTACGCCGCGACACCTCCTTGACGTCACTGAGCTTGGTGATCGCCCAGAAGCCGCCGTCATGGAAGCCGCCACCCTTGCCCGGAGCCTGCTCGTTCCACCAGATCGGCGCGGACGCGCGCACCTCGGCAAACTCTTCGACTGGAATCCGCTCCGCGTAGATTTCGGGGTCGGTGAAGTCGAATCCGGGCGGAAGATTGGGGCTAGGCACGCTACTTCTCCTTTACTAAGTCCCTATTGACGGGCGATTGCAGGACACTAGTTCTCCTAGTGGCGCACAGATGCCAGTAAAACACGCCGTAACCGCAGGACAAAAGAGCTATCGAGCCGCTGAAGCATGCTCGCTTGTCATAGTAATGAAACGTGTTCTAGCCTGGCCCCATGGGGAACCCGGTAATCGTTGAAGCCACCCGCAGCCCGATCGGCAAACGCATGGGATGGCTGTCAGGACTGCACGCCACCGAGCTACTTGGGGCGACGCAAAAGGCGCTGGTCGACAAGGCTGGCATAGACGCCGGCTTTCAAGCTGGAGATGTCGAACAGATCATCGGTGGCTGCGTCACGCAGTATGGCGAGCAGTCCAACAACATCACCCGGGTGAGCTGGCTCGTCGCCGGGTTGCCGGAACACGTTGGCGCCATGACCGTGGACTGCCAGTGCGGCAGCGGCCAGCAGGCCAACGGCCTCGTCGCCGGCCTGATCGCCGCAGGTGCTATCGACATCGGCATCGCGTGCGGAATTGAGGCGATGAGCCGCGTCGGACTCGGCGCCAATGCGGGTCCGGACCGCAGCATCCTGCGGCCCGCGTCGTGGGACATCGATCTGCCCGACCAGTTCACCGCTGCCGAGCGGATCGCCAAGCGACGGGGCATCACCCGCGAGGACATCGACGCCTTCGGATTCCAGTCCCAGCTACGCGCCAAGCGCGCCTGGGACGAGCGGCGCTTTGACCGCGAAATCTCGCCGATCGAGGCGCCGGTGCTCGACGAGCAGAAACAACCCACCGCCGAGCGCCACATGGTCTCCCGCGATCAGGGTTTGCGCGACACCACCCTGGAGGGTTTGAGCGGGCTGAAGCCGGTGCTCGAGGGCGGGATCCACACCGCGGGCACGTCGTCGCAGATCTCCGACGGCGCGGCGGCCGTGCTGTGGATGGACGAGTACAAGGCCAAGGCGCTAGGGTTACGCCCGCGGGCGCGGATCGTCAGCCAGGCGCTGGTCGGCGCGGAGCCTTACTACCACCTCGACGGCCCGGTGCAGTCGACGGCGAAGGTGCTGGAGAAGGCCGGGATGAAGATGGGCGACATCGACATCGTCGAAATCAACGAGGCGTTCGCCTCGGTGGTGTTGTCCTGGGCGCGGGTCCACGAGCCCGACATGGAACGGGTCAACGTCAACGGTGGCGCCATCGCGTTGGGCCACCCCGTCGGCTCGACCGGCAGCCGGCTGATCACCACCGCGCTGCACGAGCTGGAGCGCACCGATCAAAACACCGCGCTGATCACCATGTGCGCGGGCGGCGCCCTGTCCACCGGCACCATCATCGAGCGGATCTAACCCTTTGCTCGTTTCCGAGGAGAGCCGCATCGCGGCGGCCCAGGCCTACATCGACGCGCTGGTCAGCCACGACGGCAACGCGGTTCCGTTCGCGGCCGGCTGCACCCGGACCGAGCAAGGTATCAAGAACGGGTTCTCCGGAAATCACCTGCGCCGCAGTCTCAATCGCGGACCCCAGTACCGGGTGATCGCCGACGCGACGCCACCGGATTACCGCATCGTCGGCGACCAGGTGCATGCGGTGTACGACGTGCTGACGAAGGCGGCGTTCGGCGGCCGGCGGATCGGCGGCCGAGTGGATGAGACGTTTGTGATCCCGGCCGAGAGTTCAACCGGCAAAGCCGAGATCCAGCACATCAAGGTTCGTTTCAAGCCCTTCATTCAGCGCTAGCGCCGGACAATCCGAGATAGGCATGACATGAAAAAGCCACGGGGACTGAATACGGCGTGGGCGAGCGTCTTCATCAAATATATGTCGCGGGCCAACACCTGGATCTATCGGCGTAGCGACGGAAGACTCGGCGGCACGGCCCAGAAGGCGCCGGTCGCGCTGGTCACCACCACCGGCCGCAAGACCGGTGAACCGCGGGTTAGTCCGCTGATCTATGTGCGCGAAGGCGATCGCATCGTTCTGGTGGCGTCGCGGGGCGGGTCCGACAAACACCCGCTGTGGTACCTCAACCTGAAAGCCGACCCGAAAGTCTCGGTGCAGATCAAGAAAGAGGTGCTGCAGTTACAGGCGCGGGACGCCACGGAGGAAGAGCGCGCGCAGTACTGGCCCAAATTGGCTGCCGTGTATCCGACACTCGATGACTACAAAACATGGACGGAGCGGGTGATCCCGCTCGTTATCTGCGATCCCTAAAGAGGTTTCGGCGCCGTAGTCCCAACTGAGATCCAGCACATCAAGGTTCGCTGCAATCCGTTCATTCAGCGCTGACTAGGATCAGCGCATGTCGAATTCACCGGCGTGGTTCATGAAAAGCGATTTCGCGCTCAAATGGATGTCGCGCATCAACACATTCCTGTACCGCCGCAGCGGCGGAGAGGGCATGGGCGGCACTGTCCAAAACATTCCGGTGGCTCTGCTGACCACCACCGGCCGCAAGTCCGGCGAGCCTCGAGTGAGTCCGCTGTACTTCCTGCGTGACGGTGACCGGGTGATCGTTGCCGCCTCAAAAGGCGGCACCCCGAAGAACCCGATGTGGTACCTCAATCTCAAGGCCAATCCAAAGGTTCGGGTGCAGATCAAGAAAGACGTGCTCGACCTGACCGCCCGGGACGCCACCGACGACGAACGCGCCAAGTACTGGCCGCAATTGGTGGACATGTACCCGACGTACGACGATTACCAGTCCTGGACCGACCGGACCATCCCAGTCGTCATCTGCGAACCCTCGACTTAGGCGCCGAGGGTGAAGCCTCGGCTTTGGTGAAGCCTGGGTGCGTTCGCTCCGCCGAGTGCTGCCAGCCGCATGTTCGCCGCGGAGTGTGCGGCTAGCAGCACACTCGGCATGTGTGAAACCTGGGCGGTGAAACGGACGAAACCACGCCCTGCGTTCACCCGCAAAGCCGTGGCTACACACTCAACGCCAGTGGCCAAACTTAAGCGCCGTAGACGGGAACCGGCACGCGCGCCTGGGCCAGCAGGTCGGTGACGACGGGCCCCAGCTCGGCGGGATCCCACCTCGCGCCCTTGTCCACCTGCGGGCCGTGCGCCCAGCCTTCGGCGACGCGGATCTTGCCGCCCTCGACCTCGAACACCTTCCCGGTGACGTCGCGAGATTCGGCGCTGCCCAACCAGACCACCAGCGGTGACACGTTCTCCGGCGCCATCGCGTCGAAATCCTGGTCCTGCGTTGCCATCATCTCCGCGAAGACGGTTTCGGTCATGCGGGTGCGGGCCGACGGCGCGATGGCGTTGACGGTCACACCGTAACGACCCATTTCGGCGGCGGCGACCAGCGTCATCGCCGCGATGCCGGCCTTCGCGGCGCTGTAGTTGCCCTGCCCGACACTGCCCTGCAGGCCCGCACCGGAACTGGTGTTAATGATCCGCGCGTCAATGTCTTTCGGGGTTTTGCCCTCTTTGGACAGCCCCCGCCAGTACGACGCGGCGTGCCGCATAGTGGCGAAGTGGCCCTTGAGGTGCACGGCGATGACGGCGTCGAACTCCTCTTCGCTGGTGTTGGCCATCATCCGGTCGCGAACGATGCCGGCGTTGTTGACCAGGACGTCCAGGCCACCGAACGTGTCGATCGCGGCCTGAACGAGGCCGGCCGCCTGGTTCCAGTCCGCGATGTTGGATCCGTTGGCGACGGCTTCGCCACCGGCCGCGGTGATCTCGTCGACCACACTTTGCGCCGCGCTGCCCCCGCTCGCGGGCGATCCGTCCAGCCCCACACCGATGTCGTTGACGACGACGCGCGCACCTTCCGCCGCGAAGGCCAGCGCATGCGCGCGACCAATACCGCCGCCCGCTCCGGTGACGATGACGACACGGCCGTCAACTAGCCCCATTTTCTGCCCATCTTCCTCGTCTCCTCTACTTGATCGCGCTGGCGTTCGTTGTGGCCAGATAGTGTGGCGGCTCGCCACCCCCGTGCACCTCTAGCGAGGCACCGCTGATGTAGGACGCCGCATCGGACGCCAAAAAGGCTGTGGCCCAACCGACGTCCTCGGGCGTGGCCATCCGGCCCAGCGGCACGTTTTTGGAAATCGCGGCGATCGACTCGGCGTCGCCGTAGAACAGGTCGGCCTGTTCGGTTTCGACCATGCCGACCACGCAGGCGTTCACCCGGACCTTGGGCGCCCACTCCACCGCGAGCGTCTGGGTCAAGCTTTCCAAGCCGGCCTTGGCCGCCCCGTATGCACCGGTGCCCGGGGACGGCCGCCGGCCGCTGAGACTGCAAATGTTGACGATCGACCCACCACCCGGCTGATCTTGCATCTTCTCGTTCGCAGACTGCGAAACTAACAGCGCGCCAATCAGATTGAGCTCGATAATCTTGCGGTTGAACTTCGGGCTGGACTCCGCGGTCAGCACGTACGGTGAGCCCCCGGCGTTGTTGACAACAACGTCGAGCCGGCCATGTCGCTGCACGATCGTGTCGATCAACGCCCTAACGGCTTCCTCGTCGCGCACGTCGCAGGAGTGGAATTCATAGGGCAGGCCCTCGACCGCGCGCCTGGCGCAGGTCGCCACGGTTGCACCCTGGTCGGCGAAAACTGAACTGATACCGGCACCCACCCCGCGGACACCGCCGGTGACCAGAACCACCCGCCCGGCCAGTCCCAAATTGATGGCTTGGCCAGATAGGGGGCCAGATAGGGGGCCTCCTTGGGGGCGAGTCACTGTGCTAGCGTACCAAGCAAGTGCTTGCTTAGGTAGTCGGGCCCGTTTTCCAGAGGAAGTGCCAATTGCCAATCACATCCACCACCGCCGAACCCGGAATAGTCGCGGTCACCGTCGACTATCCGCCGGTCAACGCCATCCCGTCGACGGGATGGTTCGAACTCGGCGACGCCATCACGGCCGCCGGCAATGACCCCGAAACCCACGCGGTGATCCTGCGGGCCGAGGGCCGCGGCTTCAACGCCGGCGTGGACATCAAGGAGATGCAGCGCACCGAAGGATTCACCGCGCTGATCGACGCCAATCGCGGCTGCTACGCCGCGTTCCGCGCGGTCTACGAATGCGCGGTGCCGGTGATCGCCGCGGTGAACGGATTCTGCGTGGGCGGCGGCATCGGACTGGTCGGCAACTCCGACGTCATCGTGGCCTCCGACGACGCCACCTTCGGCCTGCCGGAGGTGGAGCGCGGCGCGCTCGGCGCGGCTACCCATCTGTCGCGACTGGTCCCGCAACACATGATGCGGCGGTTGTTCTTCACCGCGGCCACCGTGGACGCCGCCACCCTGCACCACTTCGGATCGGTACACGAGGTGGTGCCCCGCGACCAACTGGACGAAGCCGCGTTACGGGTGGCCCGCGACATCGCCGCCAAAGACACCCGGGTCATCCGGGCTGCCAAGGAAGCGCTGAATCTCATCGACGTGCAACGCGTTAACTCGAGTTACCGCATGGAGCAAGGCTTTACCTTCGAACTCAACCTCGCCGGTGTCTCCGACGAGCACCGCGACGCGTTTGCCGGCACTGCGAAAGGCAAGAAGGAGTGAGCGACAAGAGGACCACCCTCGACGATGCCGTCGCGCAACTGCGCAGCGGCATGACCATCGGCATAGGCGGGTGGGGCTCGCGACGCAAACCGATGGCATTCGTGCGTGCCATGCTGCGCACCGACATCACCGACCTCACCGTCGTCACCTACGGGGGACCCGACCTGGGGCTGCTCTGCTCGGCCGGCAAGGTGCGAAGGGTCTACTACGGGTTCGTCTCGTTGGACTCGCCGCCGTTCTATGACCCGTGGTTCGCCAAAGCGCGTACCAGCGGGGCGATCGAAGCCCGCGAAATGGACGAGGGCATGTTGCGTTGCGGGCTGCAAGCCGCGGCACAGCGGTTGCCGTTCTTGCCGATTCGCGCCGGACTGGGCAGTTCGGTGCCCGACTTCTGGGAGGGTGAACTTAAGACGGTAACCAGCCCGTACCCGGCGCCGGGCGGCGGACACGAGAAGCTGCTCGCCATGCCGCCACTGCGTCTGGACGCCGCTTTCGTTCACCTCAATCTGGGTGACAGCGGCGGCAATGCCGCCTACACCGGGATCGACCCCTACTTCGACGACCTCTTCCTGATGGCCGCCGAGAAACGCTACCTGTCGGTGGAACGCGTCGTATCCACCCAGGAACTGATCAAGGCGGTACCGCCGCAGGCGTTGCTGGTGAACCGGATGATGGTCGACGCGGTGGTAGAGGCCCCCAATGGCGCCCACTTCACCACCGCCGCACCGGATTACGGTCGCGATGAGAAGTTCCAGCGGCACTACGCCGAGGCGGCGTCGACGGAAGAGGGCTGGCAACAGTTCACGCAGACCTACCTGTCCGGCACCGAAGACGATTATCAAGCGGCGGTACGCGCGTTCGGTGAGGAGGCCGCGAAATGACGAGCACCCGAGCCGAGGTATGCGCGGTCGCCTGCGCCGAATTGTTCCGGGACGCAGGCGAAATCATGGTCAGCCCAATGACGAACATGGCGTCAGTCGGAGCCCGGTTGGCCAGACTGACCTTCTCCCCCGACATCCTACTGACCGACGGCGAGGCGCAGCTGCTCGCGGACACACCGGCATTGGGCAAGGTCGGCGGCCTGGAGGGCTGGATGCCGTTCGGCCGGGTCTTCGAGACGCTGGCCTGGGGGCGGCGGCACGTGGTGATGGGTGCCAATCAGGTTGATCGCTTTGGCAATCAGAACATCTCGGCGTTCGGGCCACTGCAGCAGCCGACCCGGCAGATGTTCGGCCTTCGGGGCGCGCCGGGTAACGCCATCAACCACGCGACCAGCTATTGGGTCGGTAGCCACTCCAAGCGGGTGTTTTGCGACGCGGTCGACGTGGTCTGCGGCATCGGCTGGGACAAGGTGGATGCCGACAACCCGGCGTTCCGGTTCGCCAACACCTACCGGGTGGTGTCCAACCTTGGGGTGTTCGACTTCGGCGGCCCGGACCACACGATGCGGGCGCTGACCCTGCACCCCGGAGTGTCACCTGACGAGGTCCGCGAAGCCACCTCGTTCGACGTCCATGGCTTGGACGAGGCCGGGAGAGTCCCGGCTGCCGACCGAGGACGAACTGCGCCTGATCCGCGAGGTCATCGACCCGAAAGCGCTGCGCGACAGAGAGATACGGTCGTGAAATTGCGTACGCCGCTGACCGAGCTGGTCGGCGTCGAACATCCCGTGGTGCAAACCGGAATGGGCTGGGTGGCCGGCGCGCGACTGGTTTCCGCCACGGCCAACGCGGGTGGATTGGGAATTTTGGCGTCTGCCACCATGACGCTGGACGAGCTGGCAACGGCCATCGGCAAAGTCAAGGCCGCCACCGACAAGCCGTTCGGGGTGAACATCCGCGCCGACGCCGCGGACGCAGGCGACCGCGTGGAGTTGATGATCCGCGAGGGCGTGAAGGTGGCATCGTTCGCGCTGGCACCGAAGCAAGAGTTGATCGCTCGATTGAAAGAAGCTGGTTCGGTTGTCATTCCGTCGATCGGCGCGGCTAAACACGCGCGTAAGGTCGCGGCCTGGGGCGCCGACGCGATGATCGTGCAGGGCGGTGAAGGCGGCGGGCACACCGGACCCGTCGCGACCACGCTGCTGCTGCCGTCTGTCCTGGATGCCGTGCGCGGCACCGACATTCCCGTGGTGGCGGCCGGCGGCTTCTTCGACGGCCGAGGGCTGGCGGCGGCGTTGTCCTACGGCGCTGCCGGGGTGGCGATGGGCACCCGGTTTCTGCTCACCTCGGATTCCACCGTGCCCGACACCGTCAAACGGCGTTACCTGGAAGCGGCGTTGGACGGCACAGTGGTCACCACCCGCGTCGACGGCATGCCGCACCGCGTGCTGCGGACCGGGCTGGTCGAGAAGCTGGAAGGCGGTTCGCGGGCAAGGGGTTTCACCGCGGCCGTGCGCAACGCGGCAAAGTTCAAGCAGATGTCGCAGATGACTTGGCGGTCGATGATCCAAGACGGACTGGCGATGCGCCACGGCAAGGAATTGACCTGGTCGCAAGTGGTGATGGCGGCGAACACTCCGATGCTGCTCAAAGCCGGGCTGGTCGAGGGCAACACCGATGCGGGCGTGCTCGCCTCCGGCCAGGTGGCCGGCATCATCGAAGACCTGCCGTCGTGCGCCGAACTGATCGAGTCGATCGTGCAGGAGGCCATCAGCCACCTGCAAGCCGCTTCGGCGCTGGTGGAGTAGTTGACGGCTGTCGACTAGGCTTTTCCAGCTATGTCGACCATCGACGCAGTAGACCAAGTGGCGCCGGATTCGTCCGCGCACCACGCCTTGCCGGACCCCGGCGAATCGGTACCGAAGCTGGCCCTGCCTACCGTCGGAATCTTCCTCGGCGCGTTGACCGCGTTCGTGGTGTCGACCGTCGGCTATATCAACGGATGGGCACCGTTCTGGGTGACGATCCCGGTCAATGCCGCGGTGACCTTTGTGATGTTCACCGTCGTGCACGACGCATCGCATTACTCGATCAGCTCCACGCGCTGGGTCAACGGACTGTTCGGCAGGCTGGCCTGGCTTTTCGTCGGGCCAGTGGTGGCCTTCCCGTCGTTCGGGTACATCCACATCCAGCACCACCGCAATTCCAACGACGACGCCGAAGATCCCGACACGTTCGCCTCGCATGGCAAGTGGTGGCAGTTGCCGTTTCGCTGGTCGATGGTCGAGTACTTCTACCTCCGCTACTACTTGCCCCGCGCCCGCAGCCGACCTGTCGGCGAGGTTGCCGAGACCCTGACGCTGCTCACGTTGAGCCTCACCGGTCTGATCATTGCCATCGTCACCGGTAACTTCTGGACACTCGCGGTTGTTTTCCTGATCCCGCAACGCATCGGACTCACCGTGCTGGCCTGGTGGTTCGACTGGCTGCCCCACCACGGCCTGAAGGACACCCAGCGCAGCAACCGCTACCGGGCGACCCGCAACCGCGTCGGCGCCGAGTGGCTGTTCACCCCGATGCTGCTCTCGCAGAACTACCACCTGGTGCACCACCTGCATCCGTCGGTGCCGTTCTACCGCTACCTGCGGACCTGGAATCGCAACGAAGAGGCATACCTGGAGCGCAACGCCGCGATCTCCACTGTCTTTGGCCAGCAACTGAATCCGGACGAGTTCCGGGAGTGGAAGGAGCTCAACGGCAGGCTCGCGCGACTGTTGCCGGTGCGGATGCCGGCCCGGTCGAGTTCGCCGCACGCGGTGCTGCACCGCATCCCGGTCGCGGCGGTGGATCCCATCACCGCGGACAGCACGCTGGTCACCTTCGCGGTACCGGAGGCGTTGCAGGACGCGTTCCGTTTCGAGCCGGGCCAGCACGTGACGGTGCGCACCGACCTTGGCGGCCAAGGCATTCGGCGCAACTACTCGATCTGCGCGGCGGCGACGCGTGCCCAGTTGCGGATCGCGGTCAAACACATTCCGGGCGGGGCGTTTTCGACATTCGTAGCCAACGACCTCAAGGCCGGTGACGTGCTGGAGCTGATGACGCCGACCGGCCGCTTCGGGACCCCGCTGCATCCGCTGAACCGAAAGCACTACGTGGGCTTGGTGGCCGGCAGCGGGATCACGCCGGTGCTGTCGATCCTGGCGACGACGCTGGAGATCGAAACCGAAAGCCGGTTCACGCTGATCTACGGCAACCGCACCAGGGAGTCGACGATGTTTCGCGACGAGCTCGATCGTCTCGAGTCGCGTTACGCCGACCGACTGGAGATCCTGCACGTGCTATCCGGCGAGCCGTTTCACGCTCCCGAGCTGCGCGGCCGGATCGACCGAGAAAAACTCAATCTCTGGCTGACCGGCAGGCTGCAGCCAAGCAATGTCGACGAGTGGTTCATCTGCGGCCCGATGGAGATGACCACCGCCGTGCGCGAGATGCTGACCGAGCATTGTGTGGATTCCGAACGCATGCACCTGGAGCTGTTCTACGGATATGACAGTGCTCCGGCGACCGAGCGCAGTTACGAGGCCGCGACGGTGACCTTCACGCTGTCCGGGCAGCAGGACACGTTCGATCTGTTGCCCGGCGACTCGATTCTGGAAGGCGCGCTACAGCGTCGCAGCGATGCGCCGTATGCCTGCATGGGCGGTGCATGCGGCACCTGCCGGGCCAAACTGCTCGAGGGCCAGGTGGAGATGGACCACAACTTCGCGCTGGGGCGGGCCGAACTGGACGCCGGCTACATCCTGACCTGCCAGTCGCACCCGACGACACCGTTCGTCGCCGTCGACTACGACGCCTGACGTTTCATTGCGCCGAGGGTGAAACTCACGACGCGACACGCCGGCGGTCCGCCATCTGGCTCACAGTCGGCGCAAAGAGACGTGGCTAGAGTCGCTCGATGATCGTGACGTTGGCGGTGCCGCCGCCCTCGCACATCGTCTGCAGCCCGTAGCGGCCACCGATGCGCTCCAGCTCGTTGAGCATGGTGGTGAACAGTTTGGCCCCGGTGGCGCCCAATGGATGACCAAGTGCGATGGCGCCGCCGTTGGGGTTGACCTTCTCCGGGTCGGCCTTGATCTCCTTGAGCCAGGCCAACACAACGGGCGCGAACGCCTCGTTGATCTCGACGGTGTCGATGTCGTCGATGGAGAGACCGGTCTTTTCCAGCGCGTAGCGGGTGGCGGGAATGGGCCCGGTCAGCATGAACACCGGGTCGGCGGCGCGGGCGCTGATGTGGTGGATGCGGGCGCGGGGCGTCAGCCCGTGGTCTTTGACTGCCTGCTCGGAAGCCAGCAGCACCGCACTGGCGCCGTCGGAAATCTGACTGGCCATCGCCGCCGTGAGCTTGCCGCCCTCGACCAGCGTCTTGAGGCCGGCCATCTTCTCCAGCGACGACTCGCGCGGGCCCTCGTCGACCCGGAACGGGCCGGATTCGGTTTCGACAGTGAGGATTTCGTTGTCGAAGTGACCGCCGCGGATTGCCGCGAACGCCCGCTCGTGGCTGGTCAGCGAGTACCGTTCCATCTCCTCGCGGGACAGGTTCCACTTCTCGGCAATCAGCTCGGAACCGCGGAACTGCGAGATCTCCTGATCGCCGTAACGGTGCAGCCACTGCTTGGACTCACTGGTCGGCGAGGTGAACCCGAACTGCTCGCCGACGGTCATTGCCGACGAGATCGGGATCTGGCTCATGTTCTGCATGCCGCCGGCCACGATGATATCCGCCGTACCGGCTAAGATCGCTTGTGCGCCAAAGGAAATCGCCTGCTGGCTGGAGCCGCACTGCCGATCCACGGTGACACCGGGAACCTCTTCGGGATAGCCGGCGGCCAGCCACGACAGTCTAGCGATGTTGCCCGCCTGTCCCCCGATAGCGTCGACGCAGCCGGCGATCACATCCTCAACAGCGGCGGGGTCGACGTCGACTCGGTCGAGCAGCCCACGCCACGCCAGGGCACCCAGGTCGACGGGATGCACACCCGCCAGTGCGCCGTTGCGCTTGCCAATCGCGGTACGCACAGCGTCGATGACGTATGCCTGGGAAAAGGCGGCCATATTCAGACTCCTTCTTTGGTGATTCCGCCAAGGACAATGGCTAAGTACTGCTGACCCACCTGCTCTGCGGTGAGCGGTCCGCCGGGTTGATACCAACGCACCGACACCCAGGTGGTGTCACGGATGAAGCGGTAAACCAGGTCGACCTCGAGGTCGGGCCGGAAGTAGCCCTCGTCGATACCCTGATTGAGCAGTTCGACCCACATCTTGCGTTGCTGCCGATTCTTGTCCTCGATGTAGGAAAACCGGGGTTGCGACGAGAGTCGCTGAGCTTCGTCCTGGTAGATGACGACCTGCGCATGCCGGTGCTCGATCGCCTCGAAAGAGGCCATGAACAGGCCTTTGAGCCGCCCCAGCGCATTGGTCTCGGTGTCCATGATTTCGCCGTAGCGGGTGAACAGCCAGTCCAGGAAACTGCGCAGCAGCTCGTCGACCATCTCCTCCTTGGAGGAGAAATGGTGATACAGGCTGCCGGACAGGATGCCGGCACCGTCGGCGATATCGCGCACCGTGGTGGCGCGCAATCCGCGTTCGGCGAACATGGCCGAGGCGAGCTCCAGTAACTCGTCTCGTCGGCTGTTTGCCTGACCGGCCACACGGTCCATCCGACCAGACTATCAACCAAGCGCTTGCTCGGCTACTGGGCTGCCGGCTGGCTGGCAAGCCGAGAGCGAGAGCGAGCTACTTGCGGACGTCGGCGCTAGCGCGAGCCGCACCGCGGTGGGCAGTCTTTTCCCACAGGAAGGGTGCGCGGATCAATTGAATCAGCGCTCGCCATCCTGCGATCCAATGCAAGACCGGGTAGAGCAGCAGCGCTCTGAATCGGCGGTCACGCTTTCCTGCGGGCAGCGCAAGTTGTGCGACGGTGAGCAACACGGACACCGCCGCGCACTGCAGCAGGACCACAATCACCGGGTCAGCCGCAAACCCTTGGCCGAAGCCGTGGTACCCAAGCAACATCGAACCGGCGAGAACCAGAACAATCGGCTGTAGGAGCAAGACCAGCGGCGTTCCGAGAACCATGATCAACAGCGCCAGCAGGCTCCGGAATCCGAACCGCCTCAACGTCTTCAGTGGCCGACGGGTGTGCACCAGCGCGGTGAGCAGATAACCCTTGTGCCAGCGGGTATGTTGTTTCAGCCAGGCGTTGAATGTCGTCGGCGCCTCGCCCCATGTCACCGTGTCGACGACGTCCGTGCGGTAGCCGAGGGCCGCGCAGCGCATTCCGAGGTCGGCGTCTTCGGACACGTTCCAGGCATCCCACCCGCCGAGCTCCCGCAGAATCCGGGTCCGGAAGTGGTTGCTCGTACCCCCCAGCGGGAATGCCGCCCGCATGGCAACCAGCCCCGGAATAGTCAACCGATAGCGCAGGGCGTATTCCAACTCGTTGCAGCGGGCGAAGGTACTGGCGTCGCCGTTGCCTTGCAGAAGCGTTGCCTGTACACACGCCAAATCGGGGCCCTGGGCAGCGAATACTTCTGCAGCGCGGCGCAACTGATCGGGCTCTGGCCGATCTTCGGCGTCGAAGATCACCAACAACTCGCCACTGGCCAGCATCAGGCCGGCATTGCAGGCCCGGGGCTTGGTCTGCGGCCGCCCCGGCGGCAACTGCACGATCCGCATATGCGGCGGCGGGTCGGCCGCCGAGATCGCCTGCTGTGTTGCAACATCGCGACGCTCCACCAGCAGCAACACTTCCAACCGAGTGGTCGGATAGTCCAGAACCGCCAGGCAGCGGACCAGATCGCCGATCACCTCGTGCTCCTGGTAAGCCGGCACGAGCACCGTATAGCGGGGCAGCTCGTCGTCGGCCAGCACCGCGGTGCTGGTCTGCCGGCGTCCGGTCAGATAGTGGAATCGCCCTGCCATCGCGGCCACGAACGACATCGCCGCAACCATCAATGTGATCGCCACCAGCACCAGGAGTGCCACCGCCGGCCAGCAGACCGCTGTCACAACGATTGCCGCGGCAGCCGCGGCGCCCCCGATCTTCTGCCACCCCGCGAACCCTCCCAGCGCTGCGAGATCCGGGTCCCGATCGGCGAAACCGTAGGCCATTTCATGAGCTATCTCGGATTCGAAGTCGACGAACGCGCGGTCTTGGGCGTCGGACGAAAGCCGGTGCAGATGGTTGACAGCAGCTGGGCGCCCGGTCGCGTTGGGTGCTTGCACCCCGATCGGGTCTGCGGTCATGGTCGAAGATTAGTGCACGGTGGCAGCGCCGCAATAACTTTCTGTAATCGGATCAGACGACCTGCGTAACTCTGACGATCAACGCTTGCACCACACATAGATCCAATTACGGGCGGCTGGGGGCTCGCAGTGCCGCAGCGAGGGCGATGACCGAGAGCCCGAGCACCACGATTATTGGCCAGATAGCGTCCGGCCGGCGGGCCATGCCCCCCAGAACAACTCCAGCCACCGACGCTGCGGCGGCCACCAGCGCCCGTCCGAAACCCATGAGCATCGGCCGGTCTTGCTCAGGCGCGAACATGCCGACCCACGCGACGCTCGACGTGTACACAGCCTGGTCCGCCGCGGCGGCCATCAGAAAAACGAGCCCGTTGACGACGACGTTGGACCCGGTATGCAAAGCGACGGCGACCAGGCACACCATCGCCGCCAGCAGCGCCAACATGGAGCTGCCCAGCAGCATGCCGCGCACACCGGCTGCGCGGTCGACAACTCGCCAGAGCCATGAACCAATCAGCAACCCCAGACTCGAGCCGACGACAAGCACACTGATTCGGCCGCTCCCATGCCCAGCTTGAGCCGCAGCATGGAGGCTGTAAAACGTAATTCCCAGGGTGACCGGTACCAGCAGCAACTGGGTGCCGACATACCTACGGAACCACTGCTCCGATCGAATGGCTTGCACCCCCTGGGCGAACATCACCCGGATTCGACTGACCGGAAACCTCGAGTGTGCCTCTGTGGGCCCGACCAGGAGGGCAGCGATCGCGGCCGCGAGCATGCAACCGGTCGCGCACCACAAGAGGGTCACCTGCAAGCCGTGACCTCCGCGCGGGACGATTGCGGGCAGCAGGAAAAGCGTTGCAGCGGCGACCACGACTGTGCTCAGCGAGTATTCGCTGAGGATGAGTTTGGTGCGACCGGTGATCGTCAGCCGGGCCGTGACCACCTCGGTGTGGGCACCATCGACTATTCCCTTGGTGACACCCAGCGCGGCCGAGGTGATCAGGAAGATCGCATTGATCCAGGCTCCGCGCTGGACAGCCAACGCGGCGCAACTGATGAAGATCGCCATCGCGACCGCTCCACCGGCGAAGACCAGATTCTTGAGGTGCCGGGCGCGTCCGAGCAGAAATGGCGCCGAGCAATACCCGGCGATGATGCCGACGCTGAACAACGGGTACAACAGCGCCGCTATCCATACGCTGCCCAACTGAGCGCAAAGGAACGGCAGCACCGCCGACACGTTGGAAAGCTGCAGCGCGGTGGAGTAGAAGCTGCCCTGCGCGAGTAGCCGCTTAAACGGGCGAGCCGGAGGGCTCTCGACTGTCGGGGCAGCAGTCACTACAGCAATGTAGATGTATAGCGCCCCTGGGGAACGCAAAATACGGTGACTCGCTCGTTCGCCGGCCTACCCGACGAACGGCCCGCCCGCCTCAGGCGTGCTGATTGGATACCGAGATCACTTCGCCGGTGAGGTAACTGGAGTAGTCGCTGGCCAGGAAGGCGATGGTGGCCGCTACCTCCCAGGGCTCGGCGGCGCGACCGAACGCTTCCTGGGCCGATAGCCGATCGAGCAGGTCCGACGACGTCGTCTTGTCCAGAAACTTGTGCCGGGCGATGCTCGGCGACACCGCGTTGATCCGGACTCCGTACTCGGCGGCTTCTATCGCGCTGCACCGGGTCAACGCCATCACTCCGGCCTTGGCGGCCGCGTAGTGCGACTGCGAGTGCTGAGCGCGCCAGCCGAGCACACTGGCGTTGTTGACGATCACCCCGCCGTGCGACGCGTCGCGGAAGTACCGCAGTGCGGCGCGGGTCGCGCGGAATACCGACGTCAGGGACACATTCAGGACGCGGTCCCATTCGTCGTCGGTCATGTCGGCCACCGGCGTCTGCCCACCGAGTCCGGCGTTGTTGACCAGCACGTCGAGGCGGCCCATGCGCGCGGTGGTCGAGTCGATGAGGGCATCGACCTGGGCGGTCGACGTCACGTCGCACAGCACGCTCTCGACCCGGCCCAACCCCAGCGCGGAGAGTTCGTCGGCCGTCTCCCCCAACCGTCGCTCGTGATGGTCGGAGACCACCACGTCGGCACCCTCGGTCAGCGCCCGCCGCGCGGTGGCCGAACCGATGCCGGTGCCCGCGGCCGCCGTCACCACAACCACCTTGCCGTCCAGAAGTCCGTGTCCGGCGACCTCCTTCGGCGCGTCCGACAAGCTCACCCCTTAACCTCCCTGGGCAGGCCGAGCACCCGCTCGGCGATGATGTTGCGCTGTATCTCGTTGGAACCGCCGTAGATGGTGTCGGCGCGGGTGAACAGATAAAGCCGCTGCCATTCGTCGAAATCGCCGTCGGTCATGGTGAGCCCGGGCTTGCCGATCACATCCATCGCCAGCTCGCCCAGACCACGATGCCAGTTGGCCCACAACAGCTTCGACACGTTGTCCTGACCGGGCTGCTCGACGTCCATGGTGGCCAGCGCGTAGCTGCGCATCGCCCGCAGCCCGGTCCACGCGCGGGTCAGCCGCGCCCGGATCAACGGGTCGTCGGCGGCGCCGGTGCGCTGCGCGAGCTTGGCCAGATTGGAAAGCTCACGGGCAAAGAGGATTTGTTGGCCCAGCGTCGAGACGCCGCGCTCGAAGGTCAGCGTGCCCATGGCGACCCGCCAGCCGTCGCCGGGCTGGCCGACCACCAGATCGGCGTCGGTGCGGGCGTCGTCGAAGAACACCTCGTTGAACTCCGCGGTCCCGGTGATCTGGACGATCGGGCGGACTTCAACGCCGGGCTGGTCCAGCGGCACCAGCAGGTACGACAACCCGGCGTGCCGCTTGGAGCCCTTCTGAGTGCGCGCGACCACAAAGCACCACTGCGACAGGTGCGCCAGCGACGTCCACACCTTCTGGCCGTTGATCACCCATTGGTCGCCGTCGAGTTCGGCGGCGGTCGAGACGTTGGCCAGGTCGCTGCCCGCACCGGGCTCCGAATAGCCCTGGCACCACAGCTCGGTGACATCGAGGATCCGCGGCAGAAAACGTTGCTGTTGCGCTGCGGTCCCGAACGCGATCAGCGTCGGCCCGAGCAGCTCCTCGCCGAAGTGGTTGACCTTGTCCGGAGCGTCGGCGCGGGCGTATTCCTCGTAGAACGCCACGCGGTGGGCGGTCGAAAGCCCGCGACCGCCATGCTCGACCGGCCAGCCCAGGCAGGTCAGTCCCGCCGCGGCCAGATGCTGGTTCCACGCCCGGCGTTCTTCAAACGCCTCGTGCTCACGCCCCGGTCCGCCGCGACCCTTGAGTGCTGCGAATTCGCCGACCAGATTGTCGGCGAGCCAATCGCGGACCTCTGCCCGGAACTCCTCGACATCCTGCATGCCCTGTAGGCTAACCTACCAAGCACTTGCTTTGTAGCGCCGATGGTGCGCAGCGCTTATTAGGAGAACCGATGACCTGGGGGCACCACCCGCTTGCGGGAGACGACCCCCGCACCGTGCCCGCGGTGCTGGATCGTTTCGCCCGCCGGCTCCCCGACCATGACGCGCTGATCACCGACGACCGCTCCGTCACCGCGGCAGCTCTGCGCGAGGAGGTATACCGGGCCGCGTCGGCGCTGATCAGGCTGGGCGTCGCGCGCGGAGACCGGGTGGCCATCTGGTCACCGAACACCTGGCACTGGGTGGTGGCGTGCCTGGCGATCCATCACGCCGGCGCCGCCATGGTGCCGG
The DNA here is from genome assembly GCA_963840045.1 of uncultured Actinomycetota bacterium. Classification (GTDB taxonomy): domain Bacteria; phylum Actinomycetota; class Actinomycetes; order Mycobacteriales; family Mycobacteriaceae; genus Mycobacterium. The sequence continues at coordinate 231,192 of CAWIXL010000008.1, forward strand.
TGAACACCCCCTATACCGCCGCCGAGGCCGCGGACATCCTCGCCCGCACCGAGGCGCCGGTGTTGTTCGCGATGGGCAAGTTTCTGGGCAATGACCGGTCTGCCGAGCTGGACCGCGACGCGCTGCCCGCGCTGCGACGCATCGTGCGAATCCCGATCGAGGCCGACGATCCTGTCCAGGGCACCTGGGACGAGTTCGTCGACGGCGGTTCTGGTCCCGATGCCGCCGACGCGGTGCGCGCCCGTGCCGGCGCCGTCGAGCCCGACGACGTGAGCGACATTCTGTTCACCTCCGGCACCACCGGGCGCAGCAAAGGCGTGCTGTGCGCGCACCGGCAGTCGCTGTCAGCCTCGGCCTCGTGGGCCGCCAACGGCAAGATCACCAGCGACGACCGCTACCTGTGCATCAACCCGTTCTTCCACAACTTCGGCTACAAGGCCGGCATCCTGGCCTGCCTGCAGACCGGTGCGACGCTGATCCCGCACCTGACGTTCGATCCATTGCGCACGCTGCAGGCCATCGAGCAACACCGCATCACCGTGTTGCCCGGACCGCCCACCATCTACCAGACGCTGCTCGACCACCCGGCACGCCACGACTACGACCTGAGCTCGTTGCGATTCGCGGTGACCGGCGCGGCCACCGTGCCGGTGGTGCTGGTGGAACGCATGCAGTCCGAACTCGACATCGACATCGTTTTGACCGCGTACGGGCTGACCGAAGCAAACGGCATGGGCACGATGTGTCGCGCCGATGACGACGCGGTGACCGTCGCCACCACGTGCGTGCGCCCGTTCGCCGATTTCGAATTGCGCATCGATGACACCGGTGAGGTGCTGCTGCACGGGCCCAACGTAATGCTGGGCTACCTCGACGACCCGGAGGCGACCGCCGCCGCGATCGACTCGGAGGGATGGCTGTACACCGGCGACATCGGGACCGTCGACGCGGCGGGCAACCTGCGAATCACCGACCGGCTCAAGGACATGTACATCTGTGGCGGGTTCAACGTCTATCCCGCCGAGGTCGAGCAGGTGCTGGCCCGGATGGACGGAGTGGCCGACGCCGCGGTGATCGGTGTTCCCGACGAGCGGCTGGGCGAGGTCGGCCGGGCGTTCGTGGTTGCCCGGCCGGATGCCAGTCTCGATGAAGCGTCGGTGATCGCTTACACCCGCGAACATTTGGCGAACTTCAAGGCACCGAGGTCGGTCCGGTTCGTCGACGCGTTGCCGCGGAATGCGGGCGGCAAGGTGGTCAAACCACAACTGCGAGAACTGGGCCGAACGGACGTGAGATGGACTTGAAATGGACTTAGCACTAGACGACGAGACTCTGGCCTTCCAGACCGAGGTGCGTGACTTCCTCTCGGCCAACGTCGAGGCAATACCGACGAAGTCCTACGACAACGCGGAAGGCTTTGCGCAGCATCGTCATTGGGATCGGGTGCTGTTCGACGCGGGGCTGTCGGTGATCACCTGGCCGGAGAAGTACGGCGGTCGCGATGCCCCGCTGTTGCACTGGGTGGTATACGAGGAGGAGTACTTCGGCGCCGGGGCGCCGGGCCGGGCCAGCGCCAACGGCACCTCGATGCTGGCGCCCACACTGTTCGCGCACGGCACCGCGGAGCAGCTGGACCGGGTTCTGCCCAAAATGGCAAGTGGCGAACAGATCTGGGCGCAGGCCTGGTCAGAGCCGGAATCCGGGAGTGATCTGGCGTCGCTGCGGTCCACGGCGACCAAGACCGAGGGCGGCTGGCTGCTCAACGGGCAGAAGATCTGGAGCTCGCGGGCTCCGTTCGCCGAGATGGGATTCGGGCTGTTCCGGTCCGACCCGGCCGCCGAAAGGCACCACGGGCTGACCTATTTCATGTTCGATCTAAAGGCCAACGGCATCACCGTGCGACCGATCGTCCAGCTGGGCGGCGATACCGGCTTCGGCGAGATTTTCCTGGACGACGTTTTCGTGCCGGACGAGGACGTCATCGGCACCCCGAACGACGGTTGGCGCGCCGCGATGAGCACCTCGAGCAACGAGCGCGGCATGTCGCTGCGCAGCCCGGCACGATTCGAGGCCGCAGCGCAGCGATTGGTGCAGCTGTGGCGCGAAAACGGCTCGCCCCCAGAGTTCGCCGACCGGGTGGCCGACGGCTGGATCAAGGCGCAGGCCTACCGGCTGCAGACCTTCGGCACCGTGACCAGGCTGGCCGCCGGCGGTGAACTGGGTGCCGAATCGTCGGTCACCAAGGTGTTCTGGTCCGACCTCGACGTGCAGTTACATCAAACCGCCCTCGACATCCGCGGCGCCGACGGCGAGCTCGCCGGGCCCTGGACCGAAGGTCTACTGTTCGCCCTGGGCGGCCCAATCTATGCCGGTACCAACGAAATCCAGCGCAATATCATTTCGGAACGGCTGCTGGGTCTGCCCCGAGAAAAAAAGGGGTAGAAGCGACAATGTATTTCGCCCTGGACGAGCAGCAGCGCGACTTCGCGGCCAGCATCGACGCGGCTCTGGGTGCCGCTGACTTACCCGGCGCGGTGCGGGCGTGGGTCGCCGGCGATGTCGCACCCGGCCGCAAGGTGTGGGAGCAGTTGGCCAACCTCGGTGTCACCGCGCTGATGGTGCCGGAGAAGTTCGACGGCCTGGACGCCCATCCGGTCGACCTGGTGGTGGCCCTGGAACGTCTCGGGCGCTGGTGCGTGCCCGGCCCGGTGACCGAATCCATCGCCGTGGCACCGGTTTTGCTGGCCGACGATAGGTCAACGCAGCGCCGGCCTGGCTTCCGGTGAGCTCATCGCCACGGTGGCATTGCCGCCACACACGCCGCGCGCCGTGGACGCCGACACCGCCGGGCTGGTGCTGCTGGCCACCCCGGGAAGCCAAGGGGGCGTGACCCAGGGTGCCCCGGGTGAACGACACGAGTCCGTCGACCCCAGCCGCCGCCTCTACGACGTGACGGCAACCGGCGATCCGTGGCAGGCAGACATCGCCCGCGCGTACCAATTCGGGGCTTTGGCCACCGCGGCGCAGCTGGTCGGCGCCGCCGAAGCGTTGCTGAATGGCGCCGTCGAGTACGCCAAGCAGCGCAGCCAGTTCGGCCGGGTGATCGGCTCGTACCAGGCGATCAAGCACAAGCTGGCCGATGTGCACATCGCCGTCGAGCTGGCCCGCCCTTTGGTGTATGGCGCAGCGTTGTCGTTGCAGCCGCGCGACGTGAGCGCCGCCAAGGCCGCGGCGGCTGAGGCGGGTCTGCTGGCGGCGCGTTCCGCGTTGCAGACGCACGGCGCGATCGGCTTCACCCAGGAACACGACCTGTCACTATGGCTGCTGCGGGTGCAGGCATTGCGCTCCGCGTGGGGTACGCCCGAGGCGCATCGACGCAGGGTACTGGAGGCGTTATGACACAAACCGAAGAACGGGAGATGCTGCGGGAGACCGTGGCCGCGCTGGTAACCAAACACGCGACCCCGGCGGCGGTGCGTACGGCAATGGAGTCCGACCGCGGCTACGACGAGTCGCTGTGGCGGCTGCTGTGCGAGCAGGTAGGCGCCGCAGCGCTGGTGATACCGGAGGAGTTGGGCGGCGCGGGCGGTGAACTGGCCGATGCCGCAACCGTTTTGCAGGAGCTGGGCCGCGCGCTGGTGCCCTCTCCCCTGCTGGGCACCACGCTGGCGGAGCTGGCACTGCTGGCCGCGCCCGAGCCGGACGCTGAGACGCTGGAAGCGCTGGCCGGCGGAAGCTCGATCGGAGCCCTGGTGCTCGACGGCGACTATGTGGTCAACGGGGACATCGCCGACGTCGTCGTCGCCGCCTTAGACGGTCCAGGCGGCCAACTGAGCAGGTGGACGCGATTCAGCGCGGAGCCCGTCGCCACCATGGACCCCACCCGGAGGCTGGCCCGGTTGCAGCCCGAAGAAATCGCAGCCCTTGGCCCCGACCCGGGCCTCGCCGACACCGCGGCCATCCTGCTGGCCGCCGAACAGATCGGTGCCGCCGAACGCTGTCTGGACCTGACCGTCGAATACACCAAGAGCCGAGTCCAGTTCGGCCGCCCGATCGGCAGCTTCCAGGCCCTCAAGCATCGGATGGCCGACCTCTACGTCGCGGTCGCCGCGGCCCGCGCCGTCGTCAACGACGCGTGCAACGAGCCGACGGCCACCTCCGCCGCCACCGCGCGGCTGGCCGCCTGCGACGCGCTGAACGCCGTGGCGGCCGAGGGCATCCAGCTACACGGCGGCATCGCGATCACCTGGGAACATGACATGCACCTGTACTTCAAACGCGCACATGGCAGTTCGCAGCTGCTCGGCGCACCGCGAGAGCTGCTGCGCCGATTGGAATCCGAAGTGATACGCACCCCGTGAACGATCGTGTCGCCCTGCGCGCCGGCATCCCGCCCTTCCATGTGATGGATGTCTGGCTGGCGGCCGCCGAGCGTCAGGGCACGCACGGCGATCTGGTGAACCTGTCGGCGGGCCAGCCCAGCGTGGGTGCGCCTGAACCGGTGCGGGCAGCGGCGGCCGCCGCCCTACATCTGAACCAGCTGGGTTACACGGTGGCACTGGGCATTCCAGAACTGCGGGTCGCGATCGCCGCGGATTACCAGCGCCTGCACGGCATCGCGGTCGAGTCCGAAGCGGTGATCGTCACCACGGGATCCTCGGGCGGTTTTCTGCTGGCCTTTCTGGCCTGCTTCGACGTCGGCGATCGGGTCGCGCTGGCCAGCCCCGGCTACCCGTGCTATCGAAACATTCTGTCGGCGCTCGGATGTGAGGTGGTGGAGATCCCATGCGGCCCGCAAACCCGGTTTCAGCCCACCGCGCAGATGCTCGCCGAACTCGACCCCCCGGTTCGGGGCGTCATCGTCGCCAGCCCGGCCAATCCGACCGGGACGGTCATACCACCTGACGAATTGGCGGCGATCGCGTCCTGGTGCGACGCCTCCGGCGTGCGCCTGATCAGTGATGAGGTTTACCACGGCCTGGTTTACCAGGGGGCGCCCCAGACCAGCTGCGCTTGGCAGACATCGCGAAACGCGGTGGTGGTCAACAGCTTTTCCAAGTATTACGCGATGACGGGCTGGCGGCTGGGTTGGCTGCTGGTGCCGTCCGAGTTGCGCCGCGCGGTGGACTGCCTGACGGGCAACTTCACCATCTGCCCACCGGTGCTGTCTCAGATCGCCGCGGTGGCGGCATTCACCCCCGAGGCCGCCGCCGAAGCCGACGGCAACCTGCACCACTACACGATCAACCGCGCGCTGCTGCTCGACGGGCTGCGCCAGATTGGCATCGACCGGGTGGCACCCACCGACGGCGCGTTCTATGTCTACGCCGACGTCTCGGACTTCACCGCCGACTCAATGGCGTTCTGCTCAAAGCTGCTAGCCGAGACCGGCGTCGCCATCGCGCCGGGTATCGACTTCGATACTGCGCGCGGCAATTCTTTCGTCCGGCTGTCCTTCGCCGGACCGACGAGCGACATCGAAGAAGCCCTACGCCGAATCGGGCCCTGGCTGCCGGTCGAATAGCCGGTCGAGGCGGGCTGCGAGCACGCCGGGCCCGCCGACATCCACGACGTTGATCCCGAACCGGTCGCGCAGCGTCTCGACAACCGCGTCCGCATCGGCAAGAAGGATCTTTTCAGTCCCGCTATCGCCGTGGATGGCGAGCTTTCGGTCGGCCAGGTTCCACCGGCCGTCGTCGGTAACCAACGCCGCCATCAGGTTGGTCACGAAATGCGAGGACGGATGGGTCGAGACGAACCAGCTCCCCACCTGCAGATCGATCATCGGCCGGGTCGTGGTGGTGAATTCGTACAGCGTCTGCCACTGGTCGCGCACCTGGGCCTGCACGACCATCCCGTCGCGGCGGTCCTCGAGCCGATACGGTTCATGGGTTGTCTGCTGGATGCCGCCGGTCTCGAAGCGAATGGGAGACGTCGGTGTCTGGCCACCGAAACCGACGTCGACGAGGTACGACCCTTGTGAACCGGGGAAGGTCACCGCCAGCAAGGTGTGCGACTGTGTTGGCGGCGGTAACTCCGGCGGGCGCATCCAGACGACTCGGGCTGCCAACCGCCGCACACCGAAGCCGACTTCTGCCAACGCGTAACCCATCAGACCGTTGTGTTCGTAGCAGTAGCCACCCCGGCGCCGGTAGACCAGCTTGTCGATCAGGGCCGCTGGACTCAGGTCGTCGACCGGCACTCCGAGCAGCGGATCCAGATTTTCGAACGGAATGCTTCGAGTGTGAGCGGTTACCAGATCCTGCAGCACGTTTAGGTTCGGCTCAGCGTTGCCGCGGTAGTTGATGCGGTCGAAGTATCCGGTCAGATCCAATGCCATAAGGCCATTCTGGCCCCAGGGCCATCTGACCTGCGCAAGGCGATCGTGTCTGAGAAACGCACGCGAACGGTTCACCGGTAGGTTGACGTTCGCTACTCTTAACCACGCGAATCATCTATCGCAGGGGAGGTTGAGCGCCGAGCAATGACTGAAGGACCCACGACCGGCGGCCCGGCACCCGCGCCAAGCGGGCTCGTTGCGGAGTTGGCCGCCGCCGGATTCGAGGATGCGCGCCAGGTCGCTCGAGGCGGTGGCGGGGTCATCTATATGGGCTACGAGACGGCGCTCGGGCGCAACGTGGCGATCAAGGTGCTGCCATCGCATTTCGACGACGAGGGCCGGGAACGTTTTCTGCGTGAGGGCTATGCGATGGGCAGCCTCTCGGGGCATCCGAACATCGTCAACATTTTGCGGGTGGGCGTGACCGAAAGTGGTCGGCCCTTCATCGTGATGCCTTATCACGCCGCGGATTCCCTTGCGGTACGGCTGCGCCGCGAAGGGCAGGTCCCCTGGCCCGAAGCGTTGCGGATTGGCGTGAAGCTGTGCGGGGCGTTGGAAACCGCGCACAAGACCGGTACTTTGCACCGCGATATCAAGCCCGCGAACGTGCTGGTCAACGACTACGGCGAACCGCTATTGAGCGACTTCGGGATCGCCCACATCGAAGGCGGATACGAAACCGCGACCGGATTCTTCTCCGGCACAATCGACTACACCGCGCCAGAGGTGATGGCCGGCAAGTCGGCATCGGTCGCGTCGGACATCTACGGACTCGGCGCCACGCTTTACGCGCTGATCGCGGGCGGCGCCGCGCACGCGCGCAAGGCTGACGAAGATCTGATCGCACAGTACCTGCGGATCAGCACCACTCGGGTCCCCGATATGCGTCCTGAGGGAATCCCGGATGCGGTGTGCTCGGCAATCGAGACAGCGATGGCGATCGATCCGGCGGAACGGCCCGCCTCTGCGGAGTTGTTCGGCCGTGACTTGCAGAACGCGCAGCGCAGCAGCGGCCTGAAACCCGATTCGATGGCGATCACCAGCACCGCCACTGATTCTGGCCGCACCGTAATCAGGTCGGCAGATATCGCCCAGCCGCCTTCCGCCCCGCCCGGCGGACAGACCGCAGGACTACAGCCACCAGCCGCGGAGCCGTTCAGCGCCACCTCCGCCGTCAAACCGCCGAGCGCTCCGAAAGCAGAACCTGCTGGCCAGGATGAGTTCGCTGAGGCGGCCAGCGTCTTGAGTGGCAGACATCATGCGGAGTTGCCGCCCGCTATGCCGCCACCGACAGGCATCACTGAGCCGATTCGGCCGTCGGGCGTACCGACGGGTGATTCCTCCGGGATCACACCACCGAGCCCACCGGGGCCACCTTGGCCACCGGGGCCAGCGGGGCCACCGGGCCCGGTTCCGCCCGGCGGCGGGAAATCGCTCAGGGCTCGAGCATCGGGTTGGTTCGCCGGGCCCGGGAAGAAACGCAATCGCCTCGCGCTGGCCGGCACGGCGGCCGTCGTGGTGTTGTTATTGGTAGTCGGCGGGATTTACCTGGTGCTTTTGCCCGAAAAGAAGCGAAACGCCGAAAGTCATCCCAGCAGCCAACCGCAGGCTCAGTGGAAGCCGATTACGAATGCGCCCGTCGCGCGCGACGCGATGGCGACCACGCAGACCGACGGCACCATCTGGATCTTCGGCGGGATCCGGAACGACGGCGCCGTCACCACTTTGCATGAGGGCTACGACCCGGTCACCGACGGGTGGAAGACCGGCCCCGATCTACCGGCCGGGGTTCAGCATGCCACGGCGGTGACGTGGCAGGATAACCCGATCGTGCTGGGCGGCTGGAAGACACAGAACGCTAAAAGCGTTGCGACTGACCAAGTTTGGCGAGTAGTCAACGCTGCTTGGGTGCAGTTGCCGCCGCTGTTGCAGCCCAGGGCGGCAGCGGCAGCGGCAACGGTGGGAGACCGCATCATCGTCACCGGCGGGGTGGACTCCAACGGCGCGCTGCTGAACACGACGGAAGTCTTCGACGGCAACTCCTGGACCCTCGGCGCGCCGATTCCGACTCCACGGCAGATGCTGTCCGCGGCCTCGGACGGAAAGCTGATGTACGTGGTTGGCGGGAGCAACGGGAACGCGGACCTGCCCACGGTCGAGGCGTACGACCCGGCCGCCAAGACCTGGACGTCCTTGGCTGGACTACCGCAACCACGCAGCGACCTCGGCGTGGCAATCGCCGATGGACGTCTGGTGGCGGTCGGCGGCGTGTCAGCCGGGCAAGTTCTCAAGAGCGTTTCGATATTCGATCTGATGACGAAGACCTGGGACTCCTTGCCCGACATGGGGACCGCCCGGCACGGTATGGCAGTCGCCGCGGTAGGAAAGTCCGTGTACGCGGTCGGCGGGTCGACTGCCACTGGCGACGGTCAGGTGGTGTCGACGGCAGAAGCGCTGCAGCTGCCCGCCCGCAAGATCCAGCCGGCGTCACAGTGGCGTTCCCTGCCGGACGCCCCGACCGCGCGGTTGATGATGGCGTGGGCCGTGCTCAACGACAAGATCTGGATCCTTGGTGGGCTGCGGAGCGGAGCCGAGCCCCTGCAGACGGTCGAGAGCTACGACCCCAAGACTGGAGCCTGGGAAACGGGGCCGCCATTGCCCATACCGCTGCATCACGCAGCCGCGGCAACCTACCGCGGCGAGGTGGTAGTGCTCGGGGGTGCCACCGGCAGCCTCGCCGAGGGCTCCAACAGGGTGTTCGCGCTGCGTGGCGGCAACTGGGTGGAGTTACCGAGCCTCACCCACGCCCGGGCGGCGCTGGGCGCAGCCGTGGTTGGTGACAAACTCGTAGCCTTCGGTGGGCAGAACGACAAGAAGCTCGTCCCGCAGACCGAGGTTTTCGACGGCAGCTCGTGGACAGACGCCGCCGATATGCCCACCCCGCGTGAACACCTGGCAGCGGTGTCGGATGGCACCTACGCCTACGCGATCGGCGGGAGGTTCCTGTCCTCGGACAAGAACTCCGCGGCGTTGGAACGGTTCGACCCGGCGTCGGGGAAATGGACCAAGCTGGTGGGCATGCCGACCCCCCGCGGAAGCTACGGCGCCGCGTACATCGCCGGCCGGATCGTCGCAGTCGGTGGCGAAGCGCCGACGCAGGTGCTGAACGTGGTCGAGATGTACGACATCGCCGACGGGAAGTGGAGCACTCTGCCCCCGATGCCGACTCCGCGCCACGCCGAGGTGGTCGCGACGGTGGGCAACACCGTGTACGTCATCGGTGGGGCAAACAGGCCGACACATGAAGGCGCCATCGCGACGGTCGAAGCGCTGGATTTCATGTAGCTTCCTGGCTATGACTGAGTTCTCGGCACTGCCCTCCGCCGATCAGCAGGCGATCGGCAGGACGCTGTTGACGCTGTTGAAGGCGTTCGACGACCGCAATGCGGAGCCCCTGCTCGGGGTGTACTCCGATGACGCCGACTGGGTCAACGCCTTCGGCACCGTCAAGAGCGGACGCGACGAAATCGTGGCATACCTGCGAGGCCTGTTCCAGGACGACAACTTCAACCGCGGCGAGCTCGTCGGCGCGCCGGAGACCAGCTTCAAGGTGCTGACCCCCGAAGTGGTCCTGGTCTCGGCCCATCTGCGGGTCATCGGCCAGGGCCTGGTCGACGGCGGGACGCTGAACCGGGACAACTTCTCGTTGCGCGCCCTGCAGCGTCAGAGCGACGGATCCTGGCTGATCGTCTCGGAGATGTTCCAGGACGCCAACACCGAAACCACGTACGCCTCCTAAGAAGCCCACTAACCCGTCGGCAAAAAAATTCGGGGAAGACAACGCTCATTGCCTGTTTGACTTCCGTTGAATATGGGGACTCTCTCGACGTACTTCCCGGCACTACCCCAGCGGACCTAATCGACGGAGCTCTTAGTGACCAACAGCAATATCGTCTGGCCCCTCATCGCCGCCGCAGTGGTGGTGTTGGTACTGCCTTTGTTCTCGCGATCAGCAGGGCAAGGAGCAGTCGCCGGCAATGGACGGCCGAGAAAATTCGCCAGCGAGCCACCAAGGCATGCGCGGCATGGGTCGATGCCGAAGTTGTTCGACACCACAGCGACGCGGCGATATCGCGCGAACCACTACATCAACGGTGGAGCCGCACCGAAAGCACTGATCCGCACCTGAACGCGAAAGAGCCTTAGGCCGCCGAGTACGTGACGCCACTACGAAATTTTCCCCCCTTGATATTTCGCAGTGGCGTCACGCTCGGCCCAAAAGACCCCGAGCATCCCTAAAGCCAGGTGTCCTGGGTGGTGGTGGTGAGAAACGCTTCCAGGTCGTCGCGCCACTGAGCCGGCGTGGTCTTGTCCGGTTCGATGCCGGTGTAGTCGCCGCGATAGAACAGCAACGGCCGCGGTTTGATCTTCGGGACTTCCGACAGCGAATTCGACCGAGCCGAACACCACGAAATGATCGCCACCGTCGTGCACCGACGCCACCGTGCAGTCGATGTACGCCAGCGACCCGTCAATGACCGGCGAACCGAGGGGCGAAGGGTGCCAATCGATCCCGGCGAACTTGTCGGGTTCCTTCGAGCCGAATCGGGCCGAGACGTCCTTCTGCTTCTCGGTCAGCACGTTGACGCAGAACCGCCCGCTGGCCTCGATGGCCTTCCAGGACCGCGACACCTTGGTCGGGCAGAACAACACCAGCGGCGGATCCAGCGACAGCGCCGCGAAGGACTGGCAGGCAAAGCCGATCGGCGCGTCGTCGTGCATGGTGGTGATGATCGTTATCCCCGTGCAGAACTGACCCAGCACGCTGCGGAACGTGCGCGGATCAAGCGGTGCGGCAGACATGATTAACCGCGCATGCCGACCGTAAAGTCGTGACCCCACAGACTCACCGCGGTGCTCTCTCGGGCGATCCAGCCGTCGTCGTCGACTTTTCTTCCTTCGCAACCGAATTCGACGTCGAAACCGCCGGGCGTCTTCATGTAGAAGGACAGCATCAGGTCGTTGACATGGCGGCCCAGGGTGGCCGACATCGGCACCTTGCGCCGCAACGCCCGGTCCAGGCACAGGCCGACGTCGTCGTTATGTTCGACTTCGACCATCAGGTGCACGATCCCGCTGGGCGTCGGCAGCGGCAGAAAGGCCAGGCTGTGGTGACGCGGATTGCAGCCGAAGAAGCGCAGCCACGCCGGCGCCCCGTCGGCCGGCCGGCCCACCACCTGCGGCGGCAGCCGCATCGAGTCACGAAGCTTGAAGCCCAGCACATCTCGGTAGAAATGTAGCGCCTCGGCGTCGTCGCGGGTGGTGAGCACCACGTGCCCCAGGCCCTGCTCGGCGGTGACGAACTTGTGCCCATACGGGCTGACCACGCGACGGTGTTCCAAAGCGGCGCCATGGAAGACCGCCAGCGGGTTGCCCGACGGGTCGGAGAACAGGATCATCTCGTCGACTCGCCGATCCGCCAGTTCGGCGGCGGTGGCTTCCTTGTACGGCGTGCCCTCCACGTCGAGCCGATTCCGGATCTCTTGCAGGCCGGCGGCATTCGCGCATTCCCAGCCGGCCTCCGACTAGCCGGTCGTGGTCACCGGGCACGATCACCAGGCGAGCCGGGAAGTCGTCCATCCGCAGATACAGGGCGCCCTCGGTGTTGCCCTTGCCCTCGACCATGCCGAGCACTTTCAGGCCATACTCACGCCAAGCCGCCATATCGGTGGCCTCGACGCGCAGATAGCCCAGCGACCGGATGCTCATCTGCCGCCTCCCAGGAAATCAATGGTGAGCTTGTTGAATTCGTCGAACTTCTCCACCTGCGCCCAGTGCCCACATTGCCCGAAGACGTGCAGCTGCGCACGCGGAATGGTCTTGAGCGCCACCAACGCGCCGTCCAGGGGATTGACCCGGTCCTCGCGACCCCACATGAGCAGCACCGGCTGGCGCAGCTTGTACACCTCGCGCCACATCATGCCGAGTTCGAAATCGGCCCCGGAGAACGACATTCCCATCGCCCGGGTCGCGGTCAGCGATTCCGGTGTGCTGGCCAGTTCGAAACGCTGGTCGATCAGTTCGGGGGTGATCAGCTTCTGGTCGTAGACCATGACCCGCAGGAACGCCTCGAGATTCTCCCGGGTGGGCGCCATGGAGAACTTCCCCAACCGCTTCACGCCCTCGGTCGGGTCGGGTGCGAACAGGTTGACACTCAGCCCACCCGGGCCCATCAGCACCAGGCGGCCGGCCCGGTCCGGGTAGTCCAGCGCGAACCGCACCGCGGTGCCCCCGCCCAGCGAATTGCCCACCAGCGGAACGCGTCCCAGGCCCAGCTGGTCGAAGAGACCCTTGAGCGCCCGCGCGGCGTAGTGGTTGAACTGGCCGTGTTCCGCGCGCTTGTCGGAGTGGCCGTACCCCGGCTGGTCGACCGCCAGCACGTGGAACTGCTGTGCCAGCACCGGGATATTGCGGGAGAAGTTGGTCCAGCTCGCCGCACCGGGTCCACCGCCGTGCAGCAGCACCACCGTCTGGTCGTTGCCGACGCCGGCTTCGTGGTAGTGCAGCTTCAGCGGTCCGTCGACATCCACTTCCGCGAAGCGCGAAGTGGATTCGAACGTCAGATCTTCCGTCTTGGACTGGCTAGTCGTCATCAGACCATGGTGTCGCCGGGCGGCAACCCGAACTCGTGGTTCCCGAAGATCACATAGGCCCGCTCGGGGTCGTTGGCGGCGTGCACCCGCCCGGCGTGCGCGTCACGCCAGAAACGTTGCACCGGAGCGTCGTTCCACAGCGCGGTGGCTCCGGAGGCCTCGAACAACCGGTCGATCGAGGCGATCGACCGGCCGGTGGCGCGCACCTGGTCGCGGCGGGCGCGGGCGCGCAGCTCGAACGGGATCTCCTTGCCGGCCGCCAGCAACGCGTACTCGTCACCGACGTTGCCGATCAGCTGACGCCACGCGGCGTCGATGTCGCTGGCCGCTTCGGCGATGCGGACCTTGGCGAACGGGTCGTCCTTGGCCTTCTCCCCGGCGAACGCCGCGCGCACCCGCTTGCCCTGGTGCTCCACATGCGCCTCGTACGCGCCGTATGCCATCCCGACGATCGGCGCCGAAATGGTCGTGGGATGCATTGTGCCCCAAGGCATTTTGTAGACCGGAGCGGTGTTGGTCTGGTATCCGCCGGCGGTGCCGTCGTTCATCGCCTTGTAGGACAGGAACCGGTGGCGGGGCACGAAGACGTCCTTGACCACGACGGTGTTGCTGCCGGTGCCACGCAGGCCGACCACGTGCCAGACGTCGTCGATGCGGTACTCGCTGCGCGGGATCAAGAAGCTGCCGAAGTCGACCGGCCGGCCGTCCTTGATGACCGGGCCGCCGAGGAAGGCCCAGGTGGCGTGGTCACATCCCGAGGACCAGTTCCACGAGCCGCTCACCAGGTAGCCGCCGTCGACCACGACGCCGGCGCCCATCGGCGCGTAGGAAGACGAGATCCGGGTCTTCGGATCGTCGCCCCAGACTTCTTCCTGGGCCTGCTGGTCGAACAGCGCCAGGTGCCAGTTGTGCACGCCGATGATCGAGCTCACCCAGCCGGTGGAACCGCACGCGCTGGCCAGTCGCCGCGCCGCCTCGTAGAACAGCGTCGGGTCGCACTGCAGGCCGCCCCATTGCTCGGGCTGCAGGAGTGTGAAGAAGCCGACGTCGTCGAGCGCCTGGACCGTCTCGTCGGGCAGCCGTCGCAGATCCTCGGTCGCCTGAGCGCGCTCCCGGATCTGCGGAAGCAGATCATCGATGCCAGCCAAAACCGACTGCGCATCACGCTGTTGAATGGACGTCACTTACGTTTGCCTCCTGGGCGTGCGGATTTACAAAGAAGACTAGAACACGTTCCGATTTGTGTCGAGCAGGCTGTTCCTGCGGCTGGTAGCGGTACGAATCGGGTTTTCTGTAACATGTTCTAGTTGTGACGGAAGAGAGGACGGGTGTTGACCGACGCAGATCCGGGCCTAGCACCCGACGAGCCCCTTGGCGACCACGTCCTTGAACTGCAGATCGCCGACGGTCGTCGCGGAAACCGACGATGCGCGGTCGCTGGTGTTCGCGGTGCCGGATGGGCCGAAGGACCCAGGGATCCCGCCGGAGCGGTTGCGCTACGCACCCGGTCAGTTCCTGACGCTGCGTGTCCCCAGCGACCGTACCGGCTCGGTGGCCCGCTGCTACTCCTTGTGCAGCTCGCCCTACACCGACGACGCACTGACCGTCACGGTCAAGCGAACCGCGGACGGATACGCGTCCAACTGGCTGTGCGACCACGCCCATCAGGGCATGCGGATCCACGTGTTGGCGCCGTCGGGCAATTTCGTGCCCAAGACGCTCGACGACGACTTCTTGCTGCTGGCCGCGGGCAGCGGGATCACCCCGATCATGTCGATCTGCAAGTCGGCGCTCTCCGAGGGCGGCGGCCAGGTGGCGCTGCTCTACGCCAACCGCGACGACCGTTCGGTGATCTTCCGCGATGCGCTGCGCGAGCTGGCCGCCAAATATCCCGACCGGCTCACGGTGGTGCACTGGCTGGAGTCGCTGCAGGGGCTGCCGAGCACGACCGCGCTGGCGAAGCTGGCCGCCCCCTACACCGACCGGCCGGCGTTCATCTGTGGGCCCGGCCCGTTCATGCAGGCGTCCCGCGAGGCCCTGGAAACGCTGCAGGTGCCTGCCCCGCAAGTTCACATCGAGGTGTTCAAGTCGCTGGAGTCCGATCCGTTCGCGGCGGTGACAATCGAAGACAGTGGTGACGAGCCGCCGGCCACCGCGGTGGTCGAGCTGGACGGCGAAACCCACACCGTGTCGTGGCCCCGCAACGCCAAGCTGCTCGACGTGCTGCTGGCCAAGGGTCTCGACGCGCCGTTCTCGTGCCGGGAAGGCCACTGCGGCGCATGCGCCTGCACGCTGCGCAACGGCAAGGTGAGCATGGAAGTCAACGATGTGCTGGAACAGCAGGACCTGGACGATGCGGCTGATCCTGGCCTGTCAGGCTCATCCCGAAACTGACTCGGTGGAAGTGACCTACGACGAGTAGTCGAACATCGGGCCGCACCCTTGCCCGCAAGACCCGCCGGATGTCAATGGCATTGCGGCGTTGACTATTCGACAGTTTATGACAGTGCCGTAAATTTGCTGCGCGGTTCCGGTCCGCCATCGAGTAGCGTGTTGGCCGCGTCATCTGAGGACCGGCCGGGCCCGGCCTGAAGATGGTTCGCGCTCAATCTGAATATCCCGGCAGCAACCCCAGCGTGCGCCGGAAGTGCGTCCCGGTCGCTGAGGCGCAGTGACTGCTGTTTCTGGTGTGACGTCATGAAAGACAGTCAATGCGCAGCGTCAGAAACTGCTCCGAATCCGATCTGACGCGAGTACTCTTTCGCGCGCCGTGTGCTCATTGTTTGGGCAATCAATGAAGATCGTTGGGGTAGGCGATGTCGTCTTTTGTGATCGCAGTTCCGGAGGCGTTGGCCAGCGCGTCGGGCGACTTGTCCGGGATCGGGGAATCGATCAGATCGGCCAGCGCGGCGGCGGCGCCCTCCACGACCGGCGTTGTTGCGGCCGCCGGCGACGAGATCTCGGCGGCCATCGCGAAGCTGTTTGGCAACTTCGGCCAGGATTTTCAGGCGCTCAGCGCGCAGGCCACGCAGTTTCATAACCGGTTTGTGCAGGCGTTCAACGCCGGCACCGAGGCGTATGCGCGCACCGAGGCCGCCAGTACCTCGCCGCTGCAGGCGCTGAAGAACGACGTGATGGGGCTGATCAATACGCCCACCGAGCTGGCGGCCAACCGCCCGCTGTTCGGCAACGGCGCCGATGGCGCGCAAGGCACCGGGCAGGCCGGTGGGGCCGGCGGGATCTTGGAGGGCAACGGCGGCAACGGCGGCTCCGGTGGGGCCGGGCAGGCCGGTGGGGCCGGTGGGGCGGCCGGGCTGAGCGGCCGCGGCGGTAACGGCGGGGCGGGCGGGGCTGCGACGACCCAGGGCGGTAACGGCGGGGACGGCGGGGCCGGGGGAAATAGTGGGCGCGGCAGCGCGGGCGGTGCTGGTGGGGCCGGTGGCACGGGGGCGCCCGGTGCGGCCGGGCAGGCCGGTGGGGCCGGTGGAGCCGGTGGAGCCGGCGGCGATGGCGGGGCTGGTGCTGGGGTATTGAGTCCTGCCGGGGCCGGCGGGGCCGGGGGTGAGGGCGGCAACGGCGGCACGGGTGGGGCGGGCGGCGTCGGCGGGGCGGGCGGGGCCGGCGGGGCCGGCGGCAGTGGGGGAAACGCGGCGTTGGGCGGGACCAACGGCGGCGGCGGGATCGGCGGTGGCGGCGGTGACGGCGGCCAGGGCGGGACCGACACCGGGTCCGGCGGTGCCAACGCCCCGGCTGGTGGCGCCGGTGGCCACGGGGGTGCCGGTGGCGCGGCCGGGACCGGCGGCGCCCGGGGCAACGGCGGGGCCGGCGGAGCGGGCGGCGATGGTGGCAACGGCAGCAGCGGCAATGCCGCCACCGCCACCGCGGCCGGCGACAACGGCGGCGGCGGCGGGGTCGGCGGGGCGGGCGGGCACGGCGGCAATGCCGGCAGCGGGGGTATCGACGGGGCCAGCGGGGGCGGCGGGGCCGGCGGCGACGGCGGCGACGGCGGCACCGGCTCGCGCGCTCGTGACGCCGGCGACGGCGGGCTGGGCGGCACCGGCGGCGCGGCCGGTGTGTCGGGCACGGGCGGGACGGTGAGCCCGGTCGGTGGCGCCGGCGGGGCCGGGGGCACCGGCGGCACCGGGGGCAACGCGGGCTTCGCCACGACGACCAGCGCCGGGGGTGCTGCTGGGAGCGGCGGTAACGGCGGGGCCGGCGGGGCCGGCGGGACCGGCGATGCGGCCGAGACCGCCGGGGCCGGCGGTGACGCCGGCAACGGCGGCAGGGGCAGCACCTGGGTCAGTTTGTCGACGCCGCAAAGCACGATCAACGGCGGCACCGGCGGGGACGGCGGTAACGGCGGCGCCGGCGGTGTGGCCACCGGTGGGGTCACCACGAATATTGGTGGCACCGGCGGCACGGGCGGCGCGGGCGGTGGCGGCGGCCTGGGTAGTCCCGGCACTTCCACGCTGGCGCCGGGTAGCGGTGGCGCGGGTGGGGTCGGCGGGCTGGGTGGGGCCGGTGGCACCGCCGGCTCGGCCGGGGCCACCGGCGGAACCGGGGGCACCGGCGGCGCGGGCGGCAGCGGCGGCCAGGGCTTTAACGCCGCCGACGGGTCGGCCTTCACCGGTGCGGCCGGTGGTAACGGCGGCGCCGGTGGCGCGGGCGGCGGCGGCGGCAACGCCGGTCCCACCGGCACCGGCGGCAACGCCGGTAACGGCGGCGACGGCGGCAATGCCGGCAATGCCGGCACGTCCGGGGCCGGCGGTGGGATCGGGGGCACCGGCGGCGACGGCGGCGACGCCGGCAAGGTCGGTACCGGGGCCACCGCGGGCAAGGGCGGCACCGGCGGTGACGGCGGCGACGGCGGCAAGGGCGGGACCAACAGCTTCAGCAGGGTCGGGTTTGCCGGCGGCGACGGCGGGACCGGCGGTAACGGTGGCGATGCCACCGGCACCGGCAGTGTCGGCGGCATCGGCGGCAACGGCGGGGCCGGCGGTAACAGCACTGCCGCTAACACCGGCCAGGCCGGCTTCGCCGGGGGCAACGGCGGAGCCGGCGGGGACGGCGGCACCGCCAGCGGCACCGGCAGCGTCGGCGGTACGGCGGGCAACGGCGGGGCCGGCGGCAATGGGGGCAACGCCGGGGCCGACACCGGATCCGGCAACGCCACGGCCCCGGCCGGCGGTAACGGCGGCAACGGCGGTAACGCCGGCCAGGTCGGCGCCGGCGCGACCGCGGGCAAAGGCGGCATTGGCGGCACTGGCGGTAACGGCGGCACCGGCGCCACCGGCAACAACGGCAACACCGGCACCGCCGGTGACAACGGCGGCAGCGGCGGGGTCGGCGGCAACGGCGGCACCGCGACCGGCACCGGCAGCATCGGCGGCATGGCCGGCAGCGGCGGGTCCGGCGGCAACGGCGGCAACGCCGGGGCCGACAACGGCACCGGCGGTACCACCGCCCCGGCCGGCGGCAACGGCGGCAACGGCGGCAATGCCGGCCAGGTCGGCAGCGGAGCCACCGCGGGCAACGGCGGCAAAGGCGGAAACGGCGGTGACGGCGGCAACGGCGCCGTCGGCAACACCGGCGCGGCCGACGTCATCGGCGACAACGGCGGAAACGGCGGTACCGGCGGCAAGGGCGGCGACGCCACCGGCATCAACAGTGTCGGCGGTAACGGCGGCAACGGCGGCGACGGCAGCAGCGGTGGCATGGGCGGCTTGGCCACCGGCACCGGACCTCCCACCTACCCCGGCGGCACCGGCGGCAACGGCGGCGCCGGCGGCAACGGCGGCAGACGCCACCGGCACCGGCAGTATCGGCGGCAACGGCGGAGACGGCGGCGATGGCGCGACCGGTGGCACCGGTGGCAACACAGGCGACAGCTTCATCGGTGTCAACGTTCCGCCCGGCGGGGCCGGCGGCACCGGCGGCGCCGGCGGCAACGGCGGCTCCGCCTCCGGCGACGGCAGTGTCGGCGGCAACGGCGGAAACGGCGGCAACGCCGGCAATGGCGGTGGCAACGGCCAGGGCTATGTGAACCCGGATCCCAGCGGCGGTATCGGCGGCACCGGCGGGGTGGGCGGCGACGGCGGCTCCGCCACCGGCACCGGCAGTGTCGGCGGTAACGGCGGAAACGGCGGCAACGGCGGTACCGGTGGGACGGGCCAGCACAGTGGCCTATTCGGCAATGGCGGCATCGGTGGCGACGGTGGGGCCGGCGGCGACGGCGGCAACGCCAGCGGCGTCAACAGTCGCGGCGGCAACGCCGGCGGCGGCGGCGACGGCGGCGACGGCGGAGTCGGCGGCATGTATGCCAACAGCCACGGGAGCGGCGGCAACGGCGGCGACGGCGGAGTCGGCGGCGACGGCGGCTCCGCCACCGGCACCGGCAGTGTCGGCGGTAACGCGGGCAACGGCGGTAACGGCGGCCACGGCGGCAACGGCGGGCCCCCGGGAGGCGGTGGAAGCGGCCTGACCGCGGCAAGCGGCGGCAACGGCGGCAATGGCGGTGACGCCGGCAGGGCCGGGACCGGTGCCACCACGGGCGCCGGCGCCACCGGCGGCAGCGGCGGGGATGGCGGCAATGGCACTACCGGCGACAACGGGTTCCAGGGCCAAACCCGCCCCGGCGACAACGGCGGCAAGGGCGGCAACGGCGGCAACGGCGGCAGCGGCGGCGCTACCGGCGTCGGCGGTAACGCCGGCAGTGGCGGAGACGGCGGCGACGGCGGCGACGGCTCCGGGAACGGCGCCGCCGGCGGCAACGCCGGCAACGGCGGCAACGCCGGCAAGGCCGGCACCGGCGCCACCGTGGGCGCCGGCGGCAACGGCGGGCAGGGCGGGGACGGCGGCAACGGCGCCGCCGGCGCTCCAGGCGATCCCACCACCGCAGCAGGTAACGGCGGCGGCGGGGGATCCGGCGGTCTGGGTGGAGCCGGCAGCACGGGCGCCACCGGCGGCAACGGCGGCAACGCCGGCACCGGCGGCGCCGGCGGCACCGGCGGCAACGCCGCCCTCGGATCGTTTTTCCCCGGTGGCACCGGCGGGAACGGCGGGGTCGGCGGCGTAGGCGGTGTCGGCGGCAACGGCATCACCGGTGCGGGCGGCTCCGGCGGTTCGGGCGGCTCCGGCGGCACCGGCGGCACTGGCGGTACCGGCGCGGGCGGCGGCAACGGCAGTACCGGCGTGGCCGGCGGTCCCGGCGACCCCGGGAAGGCACCCGTCGGCTCCGTCGGCGGAACCGGTGGTGGCGGTGGCGCCGGCGGCAACGGCGGAAACGGCGGCACCAAATAGGTTGTTTGACTGCCTACACTCTGCGCAGCGGTTCAGGCTTCAAGTAATCCAGCCGGGACCGCATCGCGCGTGGCCTGCTTGAGCAAGGCCCGGGCGTAACCGAAGAAGAAGACGGTCCCAACGACCACCGAGGGCGCGATCGTCACCGCGATGTGCGGGGTGCCCGCCAGCGTGTGGCCCACCACGAGCCATGCCGCCGCCACCGTCGACGTCCCGATCCAGGCAAACCAGAAGCCGCGCAGCGGATTCGGCTGCCAGCGGAATAGCTGTTCGAGCAGCAGCCCCAGGGGCAGTGTCGCGGTCACGCTCAGCGCTGCCTGAGTCAAACCGGCGTGCAGCGCCGCACGGTGGCCGACGCCGAGATGCACGAGGGCGGCCCAGCTCCCGTAGAAAGTGGCCGCAAGGAGCGCGACCAATATCGGCCGGACCAACTGGGGCAGCCGTCCGCTGCCTCTGAGCGGGCCGCTGAGCGCGGTCATCGGGCTAACCGCACGCGCAGCACGCGACTCAGTCCGCGGACGGTATTGACCACGTCCAGAGGTATCCAGACCAGCAGCGACTCGCCGTCGGCGAAGCGGGGATTGAGCTCGGTGTAGAACCGCACGTCGGCATCGCGATTGAGGCGGCGCAGTCGCGAGGGGTCGCGCGGGACGGCGCGCGAGCGCACCACCCAGGAGCCCTCGGCGACCGGGACGTACTTCCGGCGGGCGCTCACCATGCGCGCCAAGGCCTCGATATCGGCCGGCGTCACGTACCTGCGGCTCGGGTAGATCTCCGGCATGAGCGACGCGAGCAAGCGGTAGACCGCCGGCGAGGAGCTACGGGTGCAGTACGCCACCGGGGTGCGTGGCTCACGCAGCTTGAGGTACAACGCCTGGCGCAGTCCCCAAAACATGGCCGATGATCCGCCCCGATAGCCGAGCCGGAAAAAGCCGCCGGCGCCGAACACCGCGAGTCTGCGGCCCGCGTGCGCAACGCGCTCGATGCCTGCGTAGGTGAAGCCCGCGAGTTCGTCGCACTCACCGTAGAAGAGCACCAGGCGCAGCTCGTCGGTGCTGAAGATCTGTGCCTCGAACTCCTCGCGTGTGTCGCCCTGCACGGTCTCGCTGTAGACACCGTAGAGCCGGTCGACCAGCGCCGAGCGCTGCGCGCCGCCGGACGGGGCGACCCCGATGTGTTCGCTGCGGACGATGCGCCGGACCACGGGGCCGGTCGGGCCTAGCGGTGACGGCGCCGGCTCAAAATCTTGCTTCGGGGGCGCCAGACCGTCGACATCAGCCAACATCTGCTGCGCATCCCGCTCTTGAACCGACGTCATCAATGTCTGCCTCCTCGGGGCGGATCGATGCGAATAAAACTAGAACACGTTCTAGTTTTTCGTCTAGAGGGCAGGCGATATGCCTGCTCGTGATTCCAATCACCATATGAACGTGTTCTAGTTCTGCGGTTTCTGTGAGAAATTAGAGCGTTCCGGTCTTGGCCGCCCCCGTGCCGCAGGACCTGACGTTCGCTCATTTCGGGCCTGTCAATCTCGAACGGGATTCGGTAGAACAGATGCACGACGAGTGGTCGCGGAGTTAAGTTCACCCTTGGGGTCAGCACGACGAAAGGCACGCAGATGAAGCGGCTGGTGATCGGCCTCGCGGGCGTCGGCCTGATGCTTGCGTTCGTGCCCCCTGCGGTTTGCCCGGCGGCCAGTAACACCGCCACGACGCTAATTCCGCTGGATGGCCCCAACCAGCTCGAGACGCATATGTTCCTCAACTGCTTCAAAGGGGATGGGCACTGCGACTTCGTCGCCGGCGCCGACATGCGCACACCCGACGGCGTGACCGGCTTCCCGAACGACCTGTGGGCCCGCCAGACCACCGAGATCCGGTCGACGAACCGGTTGATGTACCTCGACGCCCACGCCACCAGCCAGTACGAGCGGGTCATGAAGGAGATGGGGTCCGACGTGATCACCACCGTCTACTTCGGTGAAGGCCCGCCGGACAAGTACCAGACAACCGGCGTCATCAACGCAACCAGTTGGAACACCGGGCAACCGATGACCAACGCGAACGTCATCGTGTGCACCCATATGCAGGTGGTCTATTCGGGGGTCAACATCACCTCGCCCAGCACCTGCGCGCAGACAAATTTCTCTTAGGGCTCCAACCGGTTGGGTCCGCGGAACAGGAAAGTCGCGTCCCGAATCGACGGCAGCCCCAGCAACAACATCAGCACCCGGTTCAATCCCATGCCGAAACCACCGTGCGGCGGCGTCCCGAATCGGAAAATGTCCAGGTAGCTTTGCATGGTCTCCGGGTTCAGGCCCTTTTCCTTCGCCTGGCTCACCAATATGTCGTAACGGTGCTCACGCTGTGCTCCGGTGGTGATTTCCAACCCTTTCCACAGCAGGTCGAAACTCGCGGTGATGCCCGGTTTGGGACGCATATGATAGAACGGTCGCACCGATATCGGATATTCGGTGACATACACGAATTCGCAGCCAAATTCTTCCTGCACGTACTCCGATAGCATGCGTTCGCCGGCGGGATCGAGGTCGGCCTTCTCAATCGGTTCCCATCCACGCTCCACCAGAACCCGGCGGGCCTCTTCCAGAGGAATTCGCGGGAATGGCAATGTGGGTATCACAACATCCACGCCGAATGCGTCGTGGATCTGCGGCCCGTAGCGTTCCCGCACCCGCTCCAGCATGTGCCGCAACATGGATTCCTTGAACTGCATCACATCTTCGACGTCGTCAATCCAGGCCATCTCCACGTCAACGCCGGTGAATTCGGTCGCATGCCTGGAGGTAAACGAGGGTTCCGCGCGGAACACCGGACCCACTTCGAAAACCCGGTCGATACCTGAGCCGATGGCCATCTGCTTGTAGAACTGCGGCGATTGGGCAAGGTAGGCGGGGCGGCCAAAGTAGTCCAGCTTGAACACCTCCGCGCCGGACTCGGATGCGGTTCCCATCAGCTTGGGCGTGTGCATTTCGGTGAAACCATTGTCTAGCACAAATTCGCGCAGGCCCATTTCCACCGCGGTGCAGATTTCGAACGTCAGCCGTTTCTCGGGATGCAGCCGAATGTCGAGGAAACGCCAATCCTGGCGTACGTCGGGACCTGAATCCGGACCGATCGGTAGCGCGGCCTCCGACTTCGCCAAGACCTCGACCTTGCTTGGAATGAGTTCGATTCCGCCGAGATTCACGATCTCATTCTCAATCACCTCGCCGGTGATGGCGACCGCCGACGTCGGCGTCAGATTCTCCAGTTGCTGCTCGATTTCGTCGGCGTCCCCACCCCTGCGGTGCGTCACCTGAAGGGACCCGGAGGAGTCGGTGAGGATTACAAATTGCATCTTTCGCTGCAGTCGCAAGGCGGTCACATAAGCACATACGCGGACCGTCTCGCCAATTCGCGATGAGAGATCTTCGATTTTTACTCGGTGCACGGGACCTTCCGAACTATAAGTGAGTTAATCGGCAATTCGTACGCTGGCGCCACGGCGCCGTCTCAAACTCTACTGAGTTGCTAGCGGGGCAGACCGAGCAGCCGCTCGGCGGCCACGGTGAGCAGAATCTGCTCGGTGCCACCGGCGATCGTGAGGCAGCGGGTGTTGAGGAAGTCGTGCACCGCCCGGTTTTCGACCAGTCCGCCGCCCTCGGACACGTCCATCATGTATTCGGCCAGCGCTTGCCGGTAGCGGACACCGATCAGCTTGCGCACGCTCGACTGCGCGCCCGGATCCTGCCCGCCGAGGGCCAGGACGGCGATGCGCTGGTCCAGCAGTGCGCCGGTCGCGGCGGTGACGATCAACCGCGCCAACCGGTCTTGGCCGGCGGCGTCGAGTTCGATCTCGGCCAGCACCTTGAGCAGCTCTTCCATCGGGTTGCCGAGCGCGGTTCCGGTGGCCATCGCGATCCGCTCGTTGGCCAGGGTGGTGCGGGCCAACCGCCAGCCGTCGTTGACCGTGCCGACCACCATCTCGTCGGGAACGAACACGTTGTCCAGGAAGACCTCGTTGAACAGCGAGTCACCGGTGATCTCGCGCAGCGGCCGGATCTCGATGCCGGGTGATTTCATGTCGATCAGGAAGTAGGTGATGCCCTTATGTTTCGGCGCGTCCGGATCGGTGCGCGCCAGGCACACACCCCACCGCGCCTTGTGCGCCGCCGACGTCCACACCTTCTGCCCGGTGAGCAGCCAGCCGCCGCCCGAATCTTGCGAGCGCACTGCTTTTGTCCGCAGCGACGCCAGATCCGAACCGGCTCCCGGCTCGGAAAAGAGTTGGCACCAAAGGAATTCGCCGCGCAGGGTGGCCGGCACGAATTGGTCTATCTGTTCGGGTGTGCCGTGTTCGAGGATGGTCGGCGCCGCCCACCAGCCGATCACCAGGTCCGGCCGCACCACACCGGCCGCGGCCATCTCCTGATCGATCAGTAGTTGCTCGGCCGGCGACGCGTCGCGCCCGTACGGTGCCGACCAGTGCGGCGCCAGCAGTCCGGCCTCGGCCAGGGCCACCTGACGCTGCTCCTCGGGCAACGCCGCGACCTCCGCGACGGCAGCGGCGATCTGCGGCCGCAGGCTGTCGACATCGGACAGATCGATACCGAGGCGACGACGCACACCGTCCTGGGTCAGCGCGGACACGCGGCGCAGCCAGCGTTCGGCGCCGCCAAGAAACGCACCGATGCTGTGGGCGCGGCGCAGATACAAGTGCGCGTCGTGTTCCCAGGTGCAGCCGATGCCCCCGAGTACCTGGATGCAGTCTTTGACGTTGGCCTTGGCCGTGGCGATACCGATGCTGGCGGCCAACGCCGCGGCGATAGCGAACTGGCGGTCCTCCCCGCCGTCGCCGGCGGCCCGGGCGGCACGTGCCGCGTCCGACGCGGCCACCTCGGCCTGTTCGGCCCGGCACAGCATCTCCGCGCACAGGTGCTTGATGGCCTGGAAGCTGCCGATCGGCTTGCCGAACTGCTCACGCACCTTGGCGTAGGCGACCGCGGTGTCCAGGGCCCACCGGGTCACCCCGGCCGCCTCAGCCGCCAGCACCGTCGCGGCCAGCTCCTCGACCGGCTGTCCCGACACCAACGACGCCTCAGCAGACGTCAGCACCACCCGGGCCAGCGGCCGGGAGAAGTCGGCCGCCCGCAACGGTTCGACCGATACGCCATCGCTGCTGGTGTCGACCAGCAGCCAGTTCCCGTCGGCCGGCAGCAGCAGCACGCCGCCGGGCGCGGCGCCCAGCACCCACGGCACGGTGCCCGACGCGCGCGAAGTCTCCCGGTCGAACTGCACGTCGCCGTCGAGTGCGAACCCGGCGAAGCGTTCGCCGGACGCCAGCGCGCCGCACACTGAGGCATTGGAGGGATCGGTGACCACCAATGTGGCCAGTGCGGTGGTCGCGACCGGCCCGGGCACCAGCGCCTTGGCTGCCTCCTCGACCATCGCGCACAGGTCCTCGATGCTGCCCCCCGCCCCGCCGCAGTCCTCGGGTACGGCGACACCGAACAGTCCCAGATCGGCCAAGCTTGCGAACACCGGCCGCCAGGCATCGGGCTTGCCCTGTTCAACTTCCCGGATCCCCGCAATCGCTCCCGCTCCGCTCCTGCGAGCCCAGTCGCGCACCAACTCACGCGCCGCGGCCTGTTCGTCGGTGACGGTCGCTACCACGTGTAAGTCCTCCGGGTCCTGAATTCGACGTGTTAAGGGGCGCTCCCCCACACTAGAACGTGTTCTAATAGTGCCAGCGCTCGGACGTCAAGTCGAACGCCATTACAGCAGGACACGTCGTTGCCGCGGCGATGCGGAGGTGAGAAATTCACACTGAACATGCGTATCGTTTGCGAACGGACCGCCAGGAACAGGAGCTAGCCATCAGATGCCGCCGACGAACACGAACCCAACCCGCGCTGCCGACGCGCAGCCTCGCGAGGTGATGAACGTGGCGGTACTGGCTGAGTCTGAGCTCGGTTCGGAGGCACAGCGGGAACGCCGCAAGCGCATCCTGGACGCCACCATGGCCATCGCGTCGAAAGGCGGCTACGAGGCAGTCCAGATGCGTGCCGTTGCGGACCGGGCCGACGTGGCGGTTGGGACGCTCTACCGCTACTTCCCGTCGAAGGTCCATCTGCTGGTATCGGCGCTGGGGCGGGAGTTCAGCCGCATCGACGCCAAGACCGACCGCTCGTCGCTCACCGGCGGCACTCCGTTTCAGCGGCTGAACTTCATGGTCGGCAAACTGAACCGGGCCATGCAACGCAATCCGCTGCTCACCGAGGCAATGACGCGTGCCTACGTGTTCGCAGACGCCTCGGCGGCCAGCGAGGTCGATCACGTCGAAAAGCTCATCGACAGCATGTTCGCGCGCGCCATGGCTGAGGGCGAACCGAGCGAGGACCAGTACCACATCGCCCGGGTGATCTCCGACGTCTGGTTGTCGAACCTGCTCGCCTGGCTGACCCGACGCGCCTCGGCCACCGACGTCAGCAAGCGGCTGGACCTGGCGGTGCGGCTGCTGATCGGCGACCAGGAGTCTGGCTAGACCTGCGGTTAGGCGGGGGGCCCGGTGGTGCGGCCCCGAATCAGCTCGGTGTCCAACAACTCGACGACGGGCAGACCCGACCGTGGCGGTTTGAGCAGAAGTTCGCCCGCCCGATGGCCCTTGTGCAGGCTCGGCTGAGCCACCGTGGTCAGCCCCCGGCTGATCGCCTCTGGAACGCCGTCGAACCCGGTGACACTCATCTGACCCGGCACGTAAATCCCGTGCGCCCGTAAGTAATCCATGGCGGAGAGGGCCAGGATATCCGCGGTGCACATCAGCGCCGTGATCCGCGGATTGGCCTCCAGGGCCACCTTGGCGGCATCGCCACCCGACGTCGGCAGGTGCTCGTAGCTTTCCACCACGGTCAGCGAATCCGGGTCGACACCGGCGGCCGTCATCGCCTCCCAGACACCGATGACGCGTTCGCGCTGCACGTCGAAGGTCAGCGACTTCAGCCGCTCTGCGTCGACCACGTCCTGTCGGCGGTCCCGGCCCAGCCGCATGGTCAGCAACCCGATCTCGCGATGCCCCAAACCCAGCACGTAGTCGGCGATTTCGCGCATCGCCGCGCGGTCGTCGATGCCCACCCGGGACACTCCTTGGAGGCCCTTGGGCTGGTCAACCACCACAACGGGCAGCCGCCGCTGCAGCACGACCTGCAGGTAGGGATCGTCGTCGCAGACCGAATACACCACGAAGCCGTCGACCCCGGCGGCCAGCACCGCAGCCGTTCCCTCCTGCAGGCTCTTGCTGGGTCCGACCGCGACCAGCAACAGCCCCTGCCCGAGTTCTTCGCACGATTGCGCCACTCCCGCAACGAAATCCCGCGCCGCCGGGTCGCTGAAGAAATAGGTGAGTGGCTCGGCCATCACCAAACCAACCGCACCGGCTTTGCGGGTGCGCAACGATCGCGCCACCGGGTCCGGTCCCGCATAGCCCAGCCGTTTCGCCGTGGCGAGCACCCGTTCACGGAGTTCGGGAGAGAGCTGATCCGGGCGGTTGAAGGCGTTCGAGATGGTGGTGCGCGAGACCTTGAGCTCGACCGCCAACGACGCCAGAGTCGCACGTCGGCGCGGTGTGGGACTCACGTTCGGTCAGGCTACAGCGGATCGTCGGCTGCGCCTACGCGGCTCAGCCTGCGCACTTTACTAATGGAAACGATTTTCATTATGATTATCTGTCGGCTCGGGCCGTCGAGAGGAAATCAATCGTGCGGATGGCTCTGTAGTGAAACGGGAATGGCGCTAGTGAGTTCGACACGTTGGTTGTCGGCCATCACCGTGTGCCTCGTCGGCTCGGCACTGCTGACCGGCTGCGGCATCGGTGCTGCGGCGCACCCGCCCGCGGCCGCCGTGGTGGCGTCCACCGACGTGTGGGGCAGCGTGGCACGTGCCGTAGCCGGAGGCCACCTTGCGGTCACGTCGATCCTTTCCGGCACAGACATCGATCCGCACGGATACCAGGCCAGTCCCTCGGACGCCGCCGCGATCGCCGACGCGGCCCTGGTGGTCTACAACGGTGGCGGGTACGACCTTTGGGTCGATCAGGTGCTGGCCACCCATCCGGGGATCAAATCGGTCGATGCCTACTCGCTGCTCGGCAGCACAGGCGGCGCAACCGTGCCCGATGAGCACGTCTTCTACGACCTGAGCGTGGCCAAGTCGGTCGCCGCCCTGATCGCCGACCGGCTGGCGGCTATCGACCCCGGCAACGCCGCGGACTACCGGGCCAACGCCGCCGAATTCTGCCGCGGCGCCGACGCGATCGCCATCTCCGAACACGCCATCGCCAGCGCGTACCCCGCCACCGGAGTCGTCGCGACCGAACCCGTCGTGCACTACCTGCTTGCGGCATCCGGCCTGGTCAATCGCACCCCTGACGCCTTCGCCGCGGCTAACGAGAACGAGAGCGATCCGTCACCAGCCGACCTGGCATCCGTCCTCGACATGATCAAGCACAGGCAGGTCTCGGCGCTGCTGGTCAACCCCCAGACCCCCAGCACCTCGACCAACGGCCTGAAGGCCGCCGCCCATCGGGCCGGCGTACCGGTGACCGAAGTGACCGAGACCCTACCCAGTGGCACCGACTACCTGACCTGGCAACGCGACACGGTCAACCAGCTGCTCGCAGCGCTGCGGTCGAGCCGGTAAAGCACCGCGGTGAGTATCCAAGCGGCCTCGAAAGCCGTCGACCGCCACGCGCACACTGTCTCGCTCGCCGGCGCCCAATTGGCGTTCGGTGACCGCGTGCTGTGGGACCATCTCGACCTGGCGGTGTCGCCCGGCGAGTTCATCGCGGTGCTGGGCCCCAACGGCAGCGGGAAGACGTCGTTGCTCAAGGTGCTGCTCGGTCTGCTGCCGCTGACTGCCGGCGCCGCGTTGGTCGACGGCAAGCCGATCACTTCGGGCAGCGGGCACATCGGCTATGTGCCGCAGCACCACCCAATGGATCCGAGAGGTGATGCTGCGCGGGCGCGACCTGGTTCGGCTGGGCATCGACGGACGCCGCTGGGGCGCCGCGCCGCTGCGCCGCCTTGATCGGGCCCGCCGGCGCGAGGCCGTCCGCGAAGCGCTGCGACGGGTCAACGGCGAACACCTGGCCGATGTCCGGGTCGGCGTGATGTCGGGCGGCGAGCTGCAGCGGGTGCGCATCGCTCAGGCGCTGGCCAGCGATCCGATGCTGCTGCTATGCGACGAGCCGTTACTGACCTTGGACCCGGCCAACGCGAAGCTGGTCGCGGAGCTGATCGACCGCAGGCGCAGGGAGGCCGCGACCACTGTCATCGTCGTCACCCACGAGGTCAACCCGATCCTGCCGTATGTGGACCGGGTGCTCTATCTGGTTGACGGCCGATTCAGGATCGGCAGCGTCGAGCAGGTGATGACCACGGAGACGCTGTCGGCGCTGTACCGGGCGGACATCCAGGTGGTGCAGGTCAGAGACCGCTATGTCGTGGTGGGCGAAGCTTTTCCCGCTCTTCCCACCGGTCCCACCGGCATAGTCGACGGGCGTGCGCGATGAACTACCGGCTCGCCGAGATGCTGGACCACCTGTTCTCCTTCGACATCACCGCCAACCTGTTGCGCCATGACTTCGTCCAGCAGGCGCTGCTGGCCGCGGCACTGCTGGGGCTGGTCGCCGGGCTGATCGGGCCGTTCATCGTGATGCGCCAGATGTCGTTCGCCGTGCACGGTTCCAGCGAACTGTCACTGACCGGTGCGGCATTCGCGTTGCTGGTCGGGTTCGAGGTGGGGGTGGGCGCGCTGATCGGCAGCGCGCTGGCTGCGGCGCTGTTCGGCATTCTCGGTCAACGAGCCCGGGAGCGGGATTCGGTGATCGGAGTGGTGCTGGCGTTCGGGCTTGGGCTGGCGGTGCTTTTCATCCATCTCTACCCGGGTCGGACCGGGACCAGTTTCGCGTTGCTGACCGGACAGATCGTCGGGGTCGGCTATGCCGGGCTGGCCATGCTGGCACTGGTTTGCTTGCTTGTCATCGTGGTGCTGGCGGTCTGCTACCGGCCGCTGCTGTTCGCCACCGTCGATCCGGAGGTCGCGGCCGCGCGCGGCGTGCCGGTTCGGGCGCTGGGCATCGTGTTCGCCGCGCTGGTCGGCGTGGTGGCGGCGCAGGCCGTGCAGATCGTCGGGGCCCTGCTGGTGATGTCGCTGCTGATCACCCCTGCGGCCGCGGCAGCCCGGGTGGTCACGTCACCGCTGGCGGCGATCGTGGCTTCCGTCGTGTTCGCCGAGGTCTCGGCGGTGGGGGGCATCGTGCTGTCATTGGCGCCGGGCGTCCCGGTGTCGGTGTTCGTGGCAACCATCTCGTTCCTGATCTATCTGTTTTGCTGGCTGATGGGGCGGCAGGGGCGCTGGGGATACGCCAGCGCTTGAGCTTTGTCGAACGTCACGGGCGGCATGGGGGACAAGAATTGCCATGCCAACACCGGCTGGACCGCAATGCCCGGCCAACGGCTCGACGACAGCGTCGACGGCTCGCAGAAACGGAGCAACCGGAATAATTACGCCCTGCAGGCCGTGGTCGCGTTCCCGTCCGCGCGCGACGCCGCCGCGTTTTACAAGTCCTCGACGCAAAGCTGGCAGGCCTGCTCCAACCGGCGGTTCTCCGACCTCAACGCGGGTCAGCCCGACACGGTGTGGACGGTGGCCGAAGTCACCAACGAAAGTGGCACACTCAGCACGTCCGAAGTCCAGGAAGGCGGCAACGGATGGACCTGCCAACGTGCCCTGACCGTGCGCAACAATGTCGCCATCGATATCGCGACGTGCGGCTACAGCCAATCCGGTTCGCCGGCCAAAGACATCGCTATCCAGATCGCGGCCAAGGTCAATGACCAGTAGGCGATGCGTGGACTCATGACCAGGTCGCGGGCCGTTACCTCCTTGATCTGCGCGGGCGCGCTGGTCGCATCGGCCATCTCGGGGTGCACGAGGATGGTCGACGGAGCGGCGGTAGCCGCCGAAACCCCGGCCCGGATCCACGCGCCGGTGCTCGAAAGTCTGCTGCTGCCGGTCGACCAACTCGTCGCCCTGGCGGGCGGGACCAACATGGCCCTGGTCGTCACGGCGACCAGCACGGCGGACGCCTCGACCGCCATCGACGACCGCAGCTGCATCGGGGTCGGCTCGGTGGGCGATGTGGCGATCTACTCCGACAGCGGATATGTCGTCATGCGCGGCAACCAGTTCAGCGCCCCCAACGCCGTCCAGGCCGACATCACCCAGCTGGTGACGTCGTTTGGCACGGCCGCCGATGCTCAGGCCCTATTGCAGCGCGCGCGACAGGATTGGCAAGGTTGCGTGAACCGGCGATACGGCCTTCACTCTTCGAACGGCAATCACAGTCACTTCGACACCCAAGACCTGCGCGACACCGCCTCTCGCATCGAAGTGTCGATGAGTCAGGAAGAAGACCCACGGTGGGAGTGTTCGCACGCGATGACCGTGCAGAGCAACGTCGTCACCGAGGCGAGGGTTTGCCTGCTCAACAAAGAGACCGCCCCGGTGGTCAACAAACTCCTCGACAGACTGGTCGCCAAGATCCCGCAATGAACTAACTCATAAGCTGGGTAAGTGGCCTACATCGACCTCAATGCCGACCTGGGCGAGGGATTCGGCGTCTGGCAGCTCGGCGACGACGACGCCATGCTCGGCATCGTCAGCAGCGCCAACGTGGCGTGCGGCTTCCATGCCGGAGATCCGGCCGCCCTGTTACGGGTATGCCGCTCGGCAGCCGAGCGCGGCGTGCGCATCGGAGCGCAGGTGAGCTATCGCGACCTGGCCGGGTTCGGCAGGCGCTTCATCGACGTCGCCGCCGAGGATCTGCTCGCCGACGTCGTGTATCAGATCGGCGCGTTGCAGGCGATCGCTCGGGCCGCCGGCTCGGCGGTGTGCTACGTCAAACCCCATGGGGCGCTGTACAACACGATCGTGACCAACCGCGAGCAGGCCGCCGCCGTCGCCGCGGCGGTGCACCTGGTGGACCCCGGGCTGCCGGTGCTGGGCATGGCGGGTTCGGTGTTTTTCGACGAGGCCGCCGGCCTTGGCCTGCGAATGGTGTCCGAGGCATTCGCCGATCGCGCCTATCGGCCCGACGGCCAGCTGGTTTCCCGCCGCGAACCGGGCGCGGTACTGCACGATCCGGCGGAAATCGCGCACCGCGTGGTGACCATGGTGACCTCCGGCCAGGTCACCGCCGTCGACGGCACACAGCTCGCGATCGCCGTGGAATCGGTTTGCGTTCATGGTGATTCGCCGGGTGCGGTGCAGATCGCGGGCGCGGTGCGCGATCAGCTGAAAGCGGCCGGCACCGAGATCAAGGCGTTCTGCTAGATGCGACTCAAATTCGGCCGCCCCGATCTGGCCCGGTATGCGGACCGGTTCGACGCGCCCGTCGCCGAACCTGATGCGCCGCTGTCGGTGACGTGGCTGGGTGTGGCGACGCTGTTGCTGGACGACGGGTCGTCGGCGTTGATGACCGACGGCTTCTTCTCCCGGCCCGGTCTGACGCAGGTGGCGGCCGGGAAGCTGGCTCCGTCAGCCGCGCGCGTCGACGGCTGCCTGGCCAGGGCCAAGGTGTCGCGGCTTGCGGGTGTCATCCCGGTCCATACGCACTTCGACCACGCGCTGGACTCCGCTCTGGTCGCCGACCGCACCGGGGCGCAGCTGGTCGGCGGCGAGTCGGCGGCCAATGTCGGGCGCGGCCACGGGCTGGCGGAGGACCGCCTGATGGTTGCGGTGTCGGGTCAGCCAATTGCGTTGGGCGCCTACGACGTAACTCTGGTCGAGTCGCACCACTGCCCACCCGACCGGTTTCCCGGGGTGATCAGCCAACCGGTGGTACCGCCGGTCAAGGTCTCGGCATACCGCTGCGGTGAGGCATGGTCGACGCTGATTCACCACCGGCCGTCGGGTCACCGGCTGCTGATCCAGGGCAGCGCCGGCTTCGTGTCGGGCGCGCTGGACGGCCAGCGCGCCGAGGTCGTCTACCTCGGCGTCGGGCAACTGGGCGTGCAGCCGCGGTCGTACCTGGTCGACTACTGGACCGAGGTGGTGCGTGCGGTGGGTGCGCGCCGGGTGGTTCTGATCCACTGGGACGACTTCTTCCGCCCGCTGTCAGAACCGCTGCGCGCCTTCCCCTATGCCGCCGACGACTTGGACGTGTCCATCCGCGTCCTCGACGAGCTGGCGGCCGAGGACGGCGTCGCGCTGCACATGCCGACGGTGTGGCGGCGCGAGGACCCCTGGATGTGAGGGCCTCTCACACCGATTCGGCGACGCCGCCCGCTGTGCGGACCGTTTCCGGCATCGCGTTCAGATAAAGGACAAAGCCCACGGCAGCGATAGCGCCGAGTGACATGAACGCCACACCGTAACCGGCGGCGACCACAATGCCGCCCGCGACGAAATTCGACAATGAGGCACCGATCCCCCACGCGGTGGTTATCGCTCCCAGGCTGACGTTGAACCGGCCGGTTCCGTGCGTGACGTCCTGCACGACGAGCGGGAACAACGCCCCGAAGATGCCGGCGCCTACACCATCAAGCAGTTGCACACCGACGAGCCAGTACGAGTTATCCCAGAGCGGGTACAGAAACGCGCGAACGGTCAACACGGCGAATCCAACCAGGAAGATCGGCTTTCGTCCCCAGGTGTCCGCTTTGGTGCCGACGATGTAGGCCACGGGCACCATGACGACTTGCGCCGCGACAATGCACGCCGACATCAGCGCCGTCCCAACCTCTTTGTTGTGCAGGGCCAACTGCTGGCCGACCAGTGGCAGCATGGCCGCGTTGGCAAAGTGGAAGATAAAGACGAGGACGGCGAAAATCATCAATGTCCGGTTGTGGAGCAGCACCGCGAACCCGGAAAGCTGCCGGTGCTGCTGTCCGGTGGCCTTGTCCAGGCCGCGCGCCACGTCGTTGTCAATCGCGTCGTTCGGGACCCGCAGCGTTGCCAGCACGCTGATCACTGCCATGGCGGCCAACAGCCAGAACACCACCACCGGCCCCAAAAAGTAGGCGAGGCCCCCGGCAGCGGCAGCAGCCGACGCAGTACCGGCATGTCTGAAGGATTCGTTGCGTCCCACGCGTCTGGAGAACATTCGCGGCCCGACGATGCCCAGCGTGATCGCGGCCAGCGCGGGATTGAATATGGAGCCCGCGATACCGCTAACGGCTTGCAGCAACGAGATTGTATAGAAGCCGGGCAGCAGCGGCATTGCCAATGCGGCGGCAGCTACCGCCACGGCACCAACGATGACCAGCGCTCGCTTCGCCGTCGTCCTGTCGACTAATGCGCCGACCGGCGTCTGCGCGACGACCCCGGCGATACCGCCGACGGCCATGACGAATCCTATTGAGGCCTGGTCCCAATGATGCGTCAGCAGAAGGTATATCGACAGGTAAGGGCCCAAGCCGTCACGAACATCGGCCAACGAGAAGGCCATTAGGTCCAGCGCGTACGCCGTTCGCCGCGGAAGCACGTCAATGCCGCCCGGTTCCATCACGGCCTATACCTTTCCCGCGGGCGCAGGGGTTAAACGCAGGCGACGATCAGCCGGCGGTTTGGCGGGCCCTGGGGCGGTCGAGGTCGACGCTGGCGCATGGCATTACGTTAGCGCCAGGTAATATTCGCTGAGATGGCTTCCTGGCAAGTGGCTCCCGAACGGGTCACGCAGTTCCCCGCCTGATCCACGATCTTGCTTGTCACGACTTCCAGCGATTGGAGCTATGCTGCCGATGATTTCGACGTGTCGATGCGCATCATCGGCGGCAGGGCCTGAAGAGTACGGTATCGCGCCAGATTGCCGAAGTTGTGGCAGCGCGAGAACCCTTGGACCCGAAGCGAACTGAGCATTGGCCCTGATAATCGGCCTGCTGCTGCTGGCCGTCGTCCTCGGCTTCGCCGTCGCTCGGCCCCGAGGATGGCCCGAAGCGGTGGCAGCGGTTCCGGCCGCCGCCATCCTGATCGCGATCGGCGCGATCTCGCCACACCAGGCGGCGGTGCAGGTGGCCGGGCTGGCCCACGTGGTCATCTTTCTGGGCGCGGTGCTGGTGCTGGCCAAGCTGTGCGACGACGAAGGCCTGTTCGAGGCCGCAGGCGCGGCGATGGCGCGGGCCGGCTTGAGTTCGCAAGGCCTGCTACGCCAGGTGTTCGTCATTGCCGCCACCATCACCGCGGCGCTGAGCCTGGACGCCACCGTGGTGCTGCTGACCCCGGTGGTGCTGGCCACGGTGCGGCGGCTGCGAACCCCGCTGCGGCCTTACGCCTACGCGACCGCCCACCTGGCCAACGGCGCTTCGCTGCTACTGCCGGTGTCGAATCTGACCAACCTGTTGGCCTTCCGCGCGGCCAACATTTCGTTTACCAAGTTCACGCTCGTGATGGCGCTGCCGTGGCTGTGCGTGGTGGCCACGCTATATGTGGCCTTCCGGTTGTTTTTCGCGCGGGATCTGCGCGAGCAGCCGGATCCCGAGGAACTTGGTGAGCCGCCACGTCCGCCGGTGTTCGTCCTGGTGGTCGTGGCGTTGACGCTTGCCGGGTTCGCGATCGCCGAATCGGTGGGGGTGGCGCCGGCGTGGGCCGCGTTGGCCGGCGCTTCGGTGTTGGCGGTGCGCAGCCTGCGGCATCGGCGCACCACGCTGATGGGGATCGTGCGCTCGCTGAACGTGTCGTTCCTGGTGTTCGTCCTGGCATTGGGTGTCGTGGTACAGGCGGTCATGCTGAACGGCATGGCGGCCCGCATGTCGGCACTTCTGCCGTCCGGCTCGGGACTGGCCGCGCTGTTCGGTATCGCTGCGGTGGCCGCGGTTTTGGCCAACGTCGTCAACAACCTGCCCGCGACGCTGGTGTTGATGCCGCTGGTCGCGGCCAGCGGGCCGGCTGCCGTCCTGGCCGTTCTCATTGGCGTCAACATCGGCCCCAATCTGACCTACGTCGGCTCGCTGTCCAACCTGCTGTGGCGAAGCGTGCTGCGCGAGCACGACGTCGAGGCCAGCGTCGGCGAGTACACCCGGCTCGGGCTGTGCACCGTGCCCCCGGCCTTGGTGGTGGCGGTGTTGGCGTTATGGGCAGGTGTGCGCCTGATTGGCACCTAACCTGTTAGCGCGCACCTAGCCCGCCGCACTCGACCAACCGGAGATCAGCGATGCGACCAATCCGTTACTTCGCCCTGGCAGGGGTACTCGCCCTGGCCTTTTCGGCGCTGGGATGTTCGCCTTCCAAGCCAACCGCCACGCCGAGTACCAGCGCGGCGGCCACCACAACCGGCACCCGCAACCCGAGGTCGTATGCGGCGCAGGTCGTGCTGCCGTTCGGCGCTACCATCAATCACCTCGCCGGGGTAGCGGTGGACGCCGGCGGCAACGTCTATGTCTTGGACTCCTACTACGGCCAGGTGTGGAAGCAGACGCCGGGAAGCAACCCCAATACGCTGCCGTTCACCAACCTGGGCCGACCCATTCACGTGGCGGTCGACATCGGCGGTGACATTTATGTGGTCGACGGCCTCCACAACCGGGTGTTGAAACTGCAGGCCGGCGTGACCGCTCCGACCATACTGCCGCTTGGCGGCCTCAAAACGCCCGCCGGCGTGGCGGTGGACTCCGGCGGCAACCTCTATGTCGCCGACTTCGACGCGAACCAGGTGCTGAAATTGCCGCCAGGCGCGACTAGTCCATCCCCACTGCCGTTCACCGACCTCAAAAAGCCCGCCGACGTTGCCGTGGACGGCGCAGGCAACGTGTATGTCACTCAGCTTGCCGACAGCCGGGTGCTGAAATTTCCGCCGGGCGCCAGCGCCGCATCCGTACTGCCGTTCACCGACCTCAAGCAGCCCGCCGGCCTGGCCACAGACGCCGCGGGGGCCCTCTACGTGTCCGACTTCAACAACAACCAGGTGCTGAAACTGCCGGCAGGCGCGAGCAGTCCGTCCGTGTTGCCGTTCACCGGGCTGCACGACCCGGACGACGTGGCGGTAGACACCACCGGCAACGTCTACCTGCTGGACTCGATGAACTTCCGCGTGCTCAAGCTGCCGGCCAAGTAAGGCCGAGCAGACGCAAAAGCACCCGACACGCCGTGCGTGCGGGTGCTTTTGCGTCTGCTCGCCGTCCTTAACGCGCACGGATCCGGGCGCGGACGGGTGCAGCGGCGACCACCGTGAACGGTGTTGCCAGCGGGAAGTCCGCGTCGACTGATTCGATCTCGGCCGCGCGGATGATGGTGGCCAGCGCGAGTGTGGCCTCCAGCATCGCGAAGTGGTCGCCGATGCAGGAGCGAGGCCCGCCGCCGAACGGCAGGTACTGCCAGCGGCTGCGACCCTGCGACCGTTCCGGCAGGAATCGGTCCGGATCGAAAAGCAGCGGGTTTTCCCACAACGTCGGGTCACGATGCATCGCATAGAAGCTGACGAGGGCGATGGTTTTGGCCTCGACCCGGTAGCCGTCCACCACGATGTCGCGGGTGGGCGTCCGCATGGTTCCCGACGCGGGTGGACACAGCCGCAGCGCCTCGTGCAGCACCCGCACGGTAAGGCTCAATTTGGGCACGTCGTCAGGGGTCAGCGCCCGGTCGCCCAGCGCAGCGACCTCTGCTCGCACCCGGTCCTGGATGTCGCGGTAGAGGCCCAGTGACCACAACGAGTAGGCCAGTGTGGTCGACGTGGTGTCATGGCCGGCGAGCATGAACAGCACCAACTCGTGACAGATCTCGTCGTCGGTCAGCCGCCGGCCGGTATCCGGATCGATCGCCTCGATCAGGCCGCGAACGAGCGGAGCGTCATGGCCCGGGTCAGCGCGGACCGCGTGCAGGATTTCGGCGGCCAGCCGGTGCAGGGTGTTTCTTCCCCGGCGCGCGACCCGTTGGCCTCTGGTGGGCAGCCAGCGCGGCGGGTTCAGCGGACGCGCCGCGCGGTCGCCCACCCATGTCAGCGAGGTACGCAGCGCATGGCCGACCTCGTCGGCGTGCTCGTCGAGGTCCACACCCAGCACCGAACGCCCTAGCGCCCGCAGCGTCAGCTTGCGGCATTCGGTGTCCAGGTCCACGACGGCGCCGTCCCGCCAGCCGCCGGCGACCGCTTGCGCGGCCCCGGCCATGTGTCCGGCGTAGCGGCCCACACGGCGCTTGGTGAACATCGGCTGCAGCGCGCGACGCCGCGGGAGCCACCGCTCGTGCGGGAGGGTGAGCAGGCTCCCGCCCATCAGCGCGCCCATCTCGCACATCGTTCGGTCACGGCCGCGATCGCAGACTTCATCGGTGCGGCCCAAGAGATCTCGTGCGCCCTGCGGGCTGGCGATCAGCACCACATTGGGCAACAGCCACTTCGGTCCGAGTACCAGCCTCGTGACCGGGCCCCCGGCGTCCACCAACGCCTGAAGACCATCGATGTACGAGCGCACCGCTTTGAGTTGCTGCCAATAGGGCATCGGATTCTTCGGCGCCAGCGCGGGCGTGTCAACTTCGGGTTTTTCCAGCAACTCGACCATGTCAACTCCTTTTGCCGATGCAGGCACGGTATGGCCGACTTTCGATTGCGCGCACGCGTAGCCGACTACTCCATTTGTCCGCTCGAACCACGCAAACGCGTCAGCTCGGGCCCGCCGCCCGGTCCGGATCGGATGATCGACGCCAGCTCCTCACGGGACTGGGCTCCCACCCGCTGACAGGCCCGGTACACATGGCCCTCCACGGTGCGCACCGACATCACCAGCTTCTCGGCGATCTCGCGATTGGACAGACCGGCCACGACGAGTTCGACGACATCGCGCTGGCGGCCCGCTAATTTAAGACCCGTTGGAGTCCGTAGCGCGGGCGTGTGCAGACCCCCGCATTCATCGGCCAGTTCCCTGGCTAACGCCGCGCCATACAGCGCACGCCGATGCTGGTGGCTCTCGCCGAATGCAACTGAGGCCTGCGCAGCCGCGTCGGCGGCCGCGGCCCGATCACCGACTCGCCGATATGCGGTCGAGGCCGCCAGCAGGCCCTCGCCGTCCCCGGCCCGCAGAGCCTCGGCATGCGACGCAACGGCGTCGGCCAACGGCAGCGACAACACCTCGGCCAGCTCCCGTGCCCGCGCCGCCAGCGAGGCGTCGCCCCATTGAGCCGCGGCCTGAATGCAGGCCAGCTCGTGGGTGGGCTGCCCCCGGTCGCGGGCAACCCGCGCCGCCTGCTGTGCGGCCACCACCGCCTCACTCAACCGGCCGCCTGCAGCCATCGCCCACCCGTCGGCCAGCGACAAGGCGGTCTGCATGAACAGAAAGCCGACCGGCACACACGAGCGCGCCTCGGCCACCGCATCATTCGCTTCGGCCGGCTGTCCGAGCTTGGCATGCGCCTCGGCCAATGCGAAGTAGCTTGCCGGTCGCAAACCCGTTGTGACGGCATGTCTTTGCACCCCGGCAAGCGCTTCGTGCACCAGCCGGACCGCGTTGGCGACAGCCCCGCGAACCAAGTCGGCGTTGCCCAACAGGAGAGCCAGATTCGCATAAGCCAGGCCTGGAATGTCTCGGGAGGAGTCGGCCAATTGGTTCGCCGTGCCGACGAATTCGTCGATGCGGCCAGTCAGGCGGCAGGCACGGCCGTACACGGCACCGAACCAAAACCGCATATGTGACGCCTGAAACGACGTCATCGCGCGCCGCAGCGCCTGCTCTGCCACGTCTGCGAGGTCATCGACCTCCCCCAGCGCCCCCAGCGCCATGATCAACGCGAGCGAGGCCATCATTGCGTGAAAATCCGGAAGCGCACCGAAATCCAGTGCCGCCCGCGCATTTTCGGCTGCGAGTTCACAGCGCGCCGACACCGCATCCAGGCAGGCCTGCACCGCCCGGCGTTCCGCGAGCTGCGCCGGAGATTCCGGTGTCCCGGCAAGGCCGTCGAG
This sequence comes from uncultured Actinomycetota bacterium, assembly GCA_963840045.1. GTDB lineage: Bacteria > Actinomycetota > Actinomycetes > Mycobacteriales > Mycobacteriaceae > Mycobacterium. The sequence continues at coordinate 271,422 of CAWIXL010000008.1, forward strand.
GATCGCCGCGGCGTCTTGGGGTTTGCCGAGCATCCACAACAGGTTGGCCGCCCGCACGGTCGCCCAGTGATGACCGTCAGGCAGGTCGCCTTCGGCCATGTCGCGCAGCGTCGCCTCGGCCTGCTCGCCGCGTCCAAGCAAGACCAGGTTCATCGCCTGTACCGCGGCTGCCCCGGGTACCCCGGCTTGCGCGGCAGCCGTGGCGAACCGGTCGGCCAGATCCAGATCCAGCAGCGTCATGGCATGCCGCGCCGATTCCAGATACAGCTCGGGCTCGGGGTCGACATCCGACTCGAGGCTCAGCAGCGCCCGGCGCACGGTGGCCTGCATGCCGACGTCACCATTTCTTGCCAACCGCGCCGCCAGCTTGCCGCGGATCGCCGACAAATACATCTCGCCGGCGCCGGCGCGGCGAAGCTCACCGAACAGCGGATGCGCCAGCCTGGCTACCAGCTCACCACCGCTGCGTTCGACGCTTACCAGGCCCATCCTCTCGGCGGCTGCCAGATCGCGGCGGCGCACCAAATCGCACAGCACGTCAACGGCCAGCGGCTCACATTGCGACAGGATGTCGACCACCATCGCCAGCCGCGCGCCCAACCGACCCAGCCGGCGCCCTACCGTGTCGGACAAGCTGGCCGAGACCGCGACGTCGCCGTCCCACATCCACACCCCGGCCAATTTCCGCATCCGCCCGGCCGCTATCTGATCGGTCAGCAGCTGACGCAGGAACAGCATGTTGCCCTCGGTGAGTTGCCAGAACCGCGCCGCGCTAAGCGCATCGACCGGGTCGCCCAGCGTGCTCTCGATGACCTCGCGAGTCGCCGCGGCCGAAAGCGGTTCGAGATCAAGGCGAGCCAGCAGCCCTTCTTTCCACAACGCCGTCACCGCATCGGATTCCTCGGCACCGGTGCGCACTGTTACCACCAGCCGAGCCCCGCCTGACTGAGCCAGCTGATTCACGACGAAGGCGGAAAGTCCGTCCAGCAAATGCGCGTCATCGACTCCCACCACCACCCGACCCCGACGCTGTTGGGCGACAAACGAATTGATCACGCGCCGAACGTTTGTCAGTGGATCCGAGATCGCCTCGCCCAGCGAGCCGATGAAAGCCCCCAGGGGCAGCGCATGCGCCGATTCGGTGCCGACGATCCACTTTGTATGCTCACCCGACGCTTCCGCGCGGTGCAGCACTTCGCGGGCCAGCCACGTCTTGCCCACACCGGGCGCTCCGGCGATCAGCACGCCGGACTGCCCGCCAGCCCCGCTCAGGGCGCGGCGAATAACCGCTAATTCACTATCACGCCCGGTCAGCGGCTCCGCGCCGATCACTCGGCGACTATATCGTTTGCCGGGCCCTATTGACGGCGAGCAGACGCAAAAGCTCCCGCACGCCCGGCGTGTCGGGAGCTTTTGCGTCTGCTCGGCGGGAATGTCAACGCCTACGCTGGCGGGCGATTTCGGCCAGCACCACGCCGGCAGCCACCGAAGCATTCAGCGACTCGGTCGCACCGGCCATCGGGATGGACACCACCTCGTCGCAATTCTGCCGCACCAACCGGGACAGACCCTTGCCCTCCGAGCCGACCACCAGCACCAGCGGGTCGGTGCCGTCCAAATCGTCGACTACGGTGTCGCCACCGGCATCCAAGCCGACCACGCGCACTCCGCGATCGGCCCAATCCTTGAGCGCCCTGGTGAGATTGGTGGCCCGCGCCACCGGTATCCGGGCCGCCGCACCGGCACTGGTGCGCCAGGCCACCGCCGTCACCGACGCTGAACGGCGCTGCGGAATCAGCACGCCGTGGCCGCCGAAGGCCGCCACCGAACGCACAATCGCACCCAGGTTGCGCGGGTCGGAGATATTGTCCAACGCGACCAACAGCGCCGGCGGCGCATCGATGGCGGCAGCGATCAGATCGTCGGGGTGGACGTAGTTGTAAGGCGGTACCTGCAACGCGATGCCCTGATGCAGGTGATTGGCGGTCATCCGATCCAGATCGGTGCGCGGTACCTCCAGGATCGCGATGCCCGAATCGGCTGCCCGGGAAACAGATTCGGTGAGTCTCTCGTCGGCCTCGGTGCCCAGCGCGACATACAGCGCGGTCGCCGGAACACCCGCGCGCAGGCATTCCAGTACCGGGTTGCGTCCGAGCACGGTCTCGGATTCGTCAACGGGTTTGCGCGCCGGCCGGCGTGGCTGCGATTGCCCGCGCTTGGCGGCGGGATGGTTGGGCCGCAGGTGCGCCGGCGGGGTGGGACCACGCCCTTCCAGGGCGCGGCGGCGCCGCCCTCCCGAGCCGACGGTGGGCCCTTTTTTCGTGCCGGCTTTGCGTATCGCTCCCCGACGTCGCGAGTTACCTGCCATCAACTTGGGCTATTTGCCTTACTTGTCTTGGTCAGACCGCAGCGACCACTGCGGCCCGTCGGCGGTGTCGGTGACCTCGATACCGGCCTCCTTGAGCCGGTCCCGGATCTCGTCGGCGAGCGCCCAGTTCCGCTGCTCGCGGGCCTTCTCGCGGTTTTTCAGTTCGGCATGCACCAGCACGTCGACGGCCGTCAGCGCCGCCGACGTCTCGTCGCGCGATTCCCAGCGTTCGTCGAGCGGGTCGCAGCCCAGGATGCCCATCATCGCCCGGATCGCACCGGCACTCTGCAGCGCGCCTTCGTGGTCGCCGGCGTCGAGCGCGCGGTTGCCCTCCGCCCGCGTGTGGTGCACCTCGGCCAGCGCGATCGGAACCGCCAGGTCGTCGTCGAGCGCCTCGGCAAACCGCGGGGTCCAGTCGCCGGGCACGACGGCGCCAACCCGGTTGCGCACGCGATGCAGGAAGTCCTCGACCCCGACGTAGGCGTTGACCGCGTCGAGCAGGGCGGTCTCGGAGAATTCCAGCATCGAGCGGTAATGGGCACTGCCCAGGTAGTAACGCAGTTCGGCCGGCCGTACCCGTTGCAGCATCGCCGGGATGGACACCACGTTGCCCAGCGACTTGCTCATCTTCTCCCCGCCCATCGTCACCCAGCCGTTGTGCAGCCAGTAGCGGGCGAACCCGTCACCGGCGGCACGGCTCTGCGCGATTTCGTTCTCATGATGCGGGAAGATCAAATCCATTCCACCGCAATGGATGTCGAATTCCGGCCCCAGGTAGGTGCGGGCCATCGCCGAGCATTCGATGTGCCAGCCCGGACGTCCGCGCCCCCACGGCGACGGCCACGACGGTTCGCCGGGCTTTTCGCCCTTCCACAGGGTGAAGTCACGCTGGTCACGCTTGCCGGTGGCCACCCCCTCGCCCTGGTGGACGTCGTCGATCCGGTGCCCGGACAACTGGCCGTACTCGGGGTAGCTGAGCACGTCGAAGTAGACGTCACCGGCGGCGGCATACGCATGGCCAGTTTCGATCAGGCGTTCCATTAATTCGACCATCTGGGTGATGTGGCCAGTGGCGAGCGGCTCCGCCGACGGCGGCAGGACGTCCAGCGCGTCGTAGGCCGCGGTGAACGCCCGCTCATGGGTGGCGGCCCACTCCCACCAGGGTCGGCCCGCCGCGGCGGCCTTATTCAGGATCTTGTCTTCGATGTCGGTTACGTTGCGGATAAACGCGACGTCGTAGCCGCGGGCCAGCAACCAGCGGCGCAGGATGTCGAAGGCCACCCCGCTGCGGATGTGCCCGATATGCGGCAGGCCCTGCGGGGTGGCGCCGCACTGGTAAATGGAGACGTGCCCGTCGCGCAGCGGAACGAAATCACGAACGGCCCCAGAGGCCGTGTCGTGTAGCCGCAGGCGGGCGCTATCGGTCACGACGTGCCAGCTTACCTGGACAATTGCCACAACCTGTGACGGCGACGCTCGGGCGTTATCAGGTGGGGGGTGACCGCAGCGAAACGACCAACGCAGTCGCGATGGCGGCCCGGCCCTCGCCACGCCCGGTGAGGCCAAGCCCGTCGGTGGTGGTGGCCGACACCGAAACCGGCGCATTCAGCAGGCGTGAGAGCACCGCCTGCGCCTCTAGACGGCGCCAACCGATCTTGGGTTCGTTGCAGATCACCTGCACGGCAGCATTACCGACTCGATAGCCTTCCCCGTTGATCAGTTCGACGACATGGCGCAGCATGACGGCACCGCTGACGCCCTGCCAACGCGGGTCGCCGACTCCGAACACGCCGCCGATATCGCCGAGCCCCACGGCCGACAGCACGGCATCGCACAGCGCATGTGCGGCGACGTCACCGTCGGAATGTCCGGCGCAACCGTCGGCGCTGGGGAACAGCAGCCCCACCAGCCAGCACGGCCGTCCGGGCTCGATCGGGTGCACGTCGACACCCTGGCCGACCCGAGGCAGCTCGTTCACCGACGCACGACCGCTTGGGCCAGCAACAGATCGAGCTGGGAAGTGATCTTGAACGCCAGTGGGTCGCCATCGACCACCTGAACCTGGCCGCCGACATGCTCGACCAAGGACGCGTCGTCGGTGAAGCCGGCAGCGCCACTTTTTTTGGCACCCTGATAACCGCGGTAAGCACGCAACAGCAACTCGGTAGCGAACCCTTGCGGGGTCTGCACCGCGCGCAAACGGGCCCGCTCCGGCGTGCCCAGGACCACCCCGTTGGCATCCACGGCCTTGATGGTGTCAGACACCGGCAGCGCGGGCACCACGGCGCCGCTACCGGCCCGCAATGCGTCGACCACGCGCAGCACCAACGCTGGTGGTGTCAGCGCCCGCGCGGCGTCGTGCACCAACACAAACTCAGCCGTCGCCGGTATCGCGGACAGCGCCAAGCGCACGGATTCGGTACGGTCGGCGCCGCCGGCCACCACGGTGGCTTGTGCACCGAGCACAACCTTGGCCTGATCGATGCGGTCGGCGGGGACCGCCACCACGACATGGTCAACGACCCCGGATTCCAACAGGCCGGTGACCGCACGCTCCAACAGGGTGCGTCCGTCGAGTTCACAGAACGCTTTGGGGATTCCGGCAGCCAACCGCTCTCCCGACCCTGCGGCCGGCACGATTGCAACTACACTTCCCCGGCTTTCCCGGCTTCCTGAGACCACCTAGAGCCTCGGGGTATTCAGGAGGCGGCGGCCAGAACCTCGTCCAGGATGGTCTCGGCCTTGGCGTCGTCGGTGCTCTCGGCTAGCGCCAATTCACCAACCAGAATCTGCCGGGCCTTGGCCAGCATGCGCTTCTCGCCGGCGGACAAACCGCGTTCCTGGTCGCGACGCCACAGATCGCGCACCACCTCGGCCACCTTGTTCACATCGCCGGAGGCCAGCTTCTCGAGGTTGGCCTTGTAGCGGCGAGACCAGTTGGTCGGCTCTTCGGTGTGCGGCGCGCGCAGTACCTGGAAAACCTTGTCGAGGCCTTCCTGCCCGACAACGTCGCGGACGCCGACGTACTCAGCGTTATCGGCGGGCACGCGAACGGTCAGGTCTCCCTGCGCCACTTTCAAGACGAGATACTCTTTTTGCTCCCCTTTGATGGTTCGGGTTTCGATCGCCTCGACTAACGCAGCACCGTGGTGTGGATAGACAACGGTGTCTCCGACCTTGAAGATCATCTGATTCGAGCCCCTTTCGCTAAACCCATGTTAACACGGGCCGCCAACACGTGCGGAACAACGGTGCAGGTCAGGGGCACAACACGTGCAGATTAGGGGTTGACACCAGGACCAATACGTGCAGTGGACCGCCTCGTCGGGCCGCTTGCGCGGACCCGGGGAGGAGGCCATGAGAACCGATCGCGGGTTGCTGGCGCGCTGGTCTTGGGGGCCTGGGCGCGTCCGAGGCTACCGGCCGACGGCGTGTTCCTCCTCGGGCGGCTACTTCGGTGACGTTGGCTACCGCCGACGGCACGTTGCTACTACTGTGCATAGTTGAAAAAGCACCGTGAACTTCATGATGGCCAGCAGGAGGCATTGAGTGAACCGCTTGCAGATCCGCCTGCCGCACCGCCTTCCCGCGCTGGTCGCCGTCATCGGGCTGATGGCGTTGATCGCTCCCGTGCTCAGCGGCTGCTCAGCCGGCCAGATCGCGCAGACCGCGGTCCAGGAGCCCGCCGTCAACGGCAACAGGGTCACGATCAACAAAGTGGAGCTGCGCGACATTCGCATCCAAGCGGCGCAGACCAGTGACTTCATCCAGCCGGGCCGCACGGTGGAACTCGTACTGGTGGCGGTCAACCAGTCACCCGATGTCGCGGACCGGCTGCGGGGCATCAACACCGACATCGGCGCAGTGGTGCTAAACGGCGATACCCGGCTGCAGGCCGGCGGGATGCTGTTCATCGGAACGCCCGAAGGCCAGAAAGTCGCGCCGGGCCCGGTGGGGAACAGCAACGCCGCCAGGGCGGTCATCATATTGACCAAGCCGATCACCAACGGCCTCACCTACAACTTCACCTTCGACTTCGAAAAGGCCGGGCAGGGCAGCGTGGCGGTGCCTATTTCGGCCGGGCTTTCGTCCCCGAGCGCCTAACACGCCTGAGTAGCTGAATCCGACGGGCTGTCAGACCAGCCCGATAACGTCAGGGCGTGGCGAACACCCGTACGCAGTACCGTTGCTCGGAATGCCGTCATATCACCGCCAAGTGGGTGGGGCGCTGCCTGGAGTGCGGAACCTGGGGCACCGTCGACGAGACCGCCGTCCTCAACGCGGTCGGCGGCAGCGGCCGCCGGGCGGGCCTGGCTGCGGGGCCGGCCTCGCGAGCCGTTCCGATCAGTTCCGTTGATGCCAAGCGTGCGCGACACTGCCCTACCGGCGTCGAAGAATTGGACCGCGTGCTCGGGGGCGGCGTGGTGCCCGGTTCGGTCACGCTGCTGGCAGGTGATCCCGGCGTGGGGAAGTCGACGCTGCTGCTCAAGGTCGCGCACCGTTGGGCGCAGTCGGGCAAGCGCGCGCTCTATATCTCCGGCGAGGAATCCGCCGGCCAGATCCGGCTGCGCGCGGACCGGATCGGCTGTAGCGGGGACGAGGTTTACCTGGCGGCCGAAACCGACCTATACACGGTGCTGGAACACATCGCGGCGGTGCGGCCAGCCCTGGTCATCGTGGACTCGGTGCAAACCATGTCCACCACCGAGGCCGACGGCGTCGCCGGTGGCGTCACCCAGGTGCGCGCGGTGACCGCCGCGTTGACGGCGGCCGCCAAAGTCGATGACGTGGCACTCATCCTGGTCGGCCACGTAACCAAGGACGGGGCCATCGCCGGGCCGCGCTCGCTCGAACACCTCGTCGACGTGGTGCTGCATTTCGAAGGCGACCGCAACGGCATGGTGCGGATGGTCCGCGGGGTCAAGAATCGTTTCGGCGCAGCCGACGAAGTGGGCTGTTTCGTATTGCACGACAACGGAATCGAAGATGTCGCCGACCCGTCCAGCCTTTTCCTGGAGCAGCGGCCGGCTCCCGTGGCCGGGACCGCGATCACGGTGGCGCTGGACGGAAAGCGCCCGATGATCGGTGAAGTCCAGGCACTGCTGGCGACGCCCGGCGGCGGTTCGCCGCGCCGTGCCGTCAGCGGGATCGACCATGCCCGGGCCGCGATGATCACCGCGGTGCTGGAAAAGCACGCCCGGCTGAACCTCGCCGTCAACGACATCTACCTATCCACCGCGGGCGGCATGCGGTTGACCGACCCGTCCTCAGATCTCGCCGTCGCCATCGCCCTGGCCTCCGCGTACGCGAACCTGCCGCTGCCCACCACGGCTGTGGTGATCGGCGAAGTCGGGCTGGCCGGCGACCTGCGTCGGGTCAACGGCATGGAACGGCGACTGGCCGAAGCCGCCCGGCAGGGGTTCAACATCGCGCTGATCCCGCCGGGTTCCGGCCCCCGATCCGACCCCCGATCCGACACTGTTCCCCTTGGGATGCACACGCTGTGTGCACCCACGATCGTCGCAGCGCTCGAGCACATGATCGACATCGCCGACCACCGCAGCGCCGGCCCCGCACGGCTGCAACGGCTGGACGCGCAGGCCGACGGGGCCGCAGAATGACACGCTGTGACTCGACCGACGCTGCGTGAGGTTGTCGCCCGCCTGGCACCGGGCACCGGGCTACGGGACGGCCTGGAACGCATCCTGCGCGGCCGCACCGGGGCCCTGATCGTGCTCGGGCACGACGAGAACGTCGAGGCGATCTGCGACGGCGGCTTCTCCCTCGACGTCCGTTATGCGCCGACGCGCCTGCGCGAGCTGTCGAAGATGGATGGCGCCGTGGTGCTGTCCACCGACGGCAGTCGCATCGTGCGCGCAAACGTGCAGCTGGTCCCGGATCCGTCGATACCCACCGACGAATCGGGAACGCGGCACCGCTCGGCGGAACGAGCCGCGATCCAGACCGGCCATCCGGTGATCTCAGTCAGCCACTCGATGAACATCGTGACCGTCTACGTGGGCGGGGACCGTCACGTGCTGACCGACTCCGCGACCATCCTGTCGCGAGCCAACCAGGCCATCGCGACCCTGGAACGCTACAAGACCCGGCTCGACGAGGTCAGCCGGCAACTGTCCCGGGCCGAGATCGAAGACTTCGTCACGCTGCGCGACGTGATGACGGTGGTGCAACGCCTCGAGTTGGTCCGGCGCATCGGTCTGGTCATTGACTACGAAACCGTCGAGCTCGGCACTGACGGGCGTCAACTGCGGCTGCAGCTGGAGGAACTGCTGGGCGGCAACGACACAGCCAGGGAACTGATTGTGCGCGACTACCACGCCAACCCCGAGCCGCCAGCCGAATCGCAGGTCGCCGCCACGCTAGCGGAGCTGGACACCCTGTCGGACGCCGAACTGCTCGAATTGACCGCGCTGGCAAAGGTCTTCGGATATCCGACGACAACGGAGGCGCAGGACTCAGCGCTGAGCCCGCGCGGCTACCGCGCCATGGACGGCATTCCCCGGTTGCAGTTCGCCCATGTCGATCTACTGGTGCGGGCCTTCGGAACGCTGCAGGGCTTGCTCGCGGCCAGCGCTAACGACCTGCAATCGGTGGAGGGTATCGGCGCGATGTGGGCGCGCCACGTGCGCGAGGGTCTGTCCCAGCTGGCGGAGTCGACAATTGCGGATCACTGAACTGGAAGCGGATCACTGAACTGAAAGCCGATCACTGAACTGGAAGCCGATCCGCTGAACTGAAATTCGGTTAGCCCGCGGGTACGGGACCAACGCCCGGCGGCGCCTCAGGCGGCGGCGGCGCTGCTGGTCCACCCGGCGGTGGCCCGGGTGGCGGGGGCGGCTGGTTCAGTACGAACGGAACCGGTTGTGAGCGCAGGTTGCCCAGCTGCACGACCAGGTTGTAGGTGCCCGGCCCGATCGCCGGACGCGGCAACGGACAGTGTGGCGCCGAACCCATCCCGGTCCAGGTCACCGCGGTCGTGACCTGCTCGCCCGGAGTGAAGGTCTTGACCAACGTCTCATTCGACGGTGCGCAGTCCAGGTTGGACCAGAGCCGCTTGTTGTCCAGCGAGTAGACGTAGGCCGCAAGCACAGCGGCGCCGACGTCGCGCTTGCAGGACACCAGCCCGATGTTGGTGACGACCATGGTGAATTTCGGCTGGTCGCCGATGAAGTATTGCGGCGCGTTGGTCAGGCCCTTGGCGGCCAGCGTCGAATCGGGGCAGTCATCGCCCTCCTTGAGCACCGGCGGCGGCTGCACCGCGGCGGTGGCCGTGGGCGTCTCCGGGTTTTGTCCTTGCGGGGATTGTCCCTGAGGGGGCGCTACCGATGGGCCGGCTTGCGGTCCACCCGGAGGTGCCTCGGGCGGGGGCGCGTCCGGGTGACTTTGGGCGGAACCCGGTTTCTCGGCCTTGACGGGCTTGGCGCCGGCGCTGCCGCTTACGAAGGCAATGACCGTCGCTACCGCGATCCCGATCACGACCACCGCAATGCCCAGCGCCAGCCCTCTGCGCCGCCAGTAAATCTCGGTCGGTAGCGGGCCACGCGGTTCCAGATCCAGCACATTCACACCGTAGGCCCAGGTCACGCCGACGCGTTCGACCCGCCTCGGCGTGTCGCGAGGTTAGCTGGTCGACCGCCGTGTTAGTAGCGGGTATTCGCCCCTATTCGCCGCTATTCGCCGCTATTCGCCAATGTCGCCGACTTGGACGACCAACGACGCCCGCCCATCGGCGAGGTGATAGGTGACGCCCGCGAGGGCCAGCGTGCCCGCATTCACCCGCTCGGCAATGGCCGAAGAACGCGCCACCAGTTGCGCCACCGTTTCGCGCACATGCCGTTCCTCGAACTCGTCGACCCGGCTCAGGCCGTCGCGCCGGGCCAGCAGGATCGACGGTGCGACACGTTCCACCACGTCCCGCACGAAACCGCCCGGTATTGCGCCGTCGTCGATAGCGCCGATGGCAGCCTGCACAGCGCCGCAGCTGTTATGGCCGAGGACGACGATGAGCGGGACGTTGAGCACCGTCACGGCGTACTCGATGGAGCCCAGCACCGCCGAGTCGATGGCCTGGCCGGCGGTGCGCACCACGAATGTGTCGCCCAAGCCCTGGTCGAAGATGAGTTCGGCCGCCACTCGGCTGTCCGCGCAACCGAATATGACCGCGGTCGGCGTCTGGCCGGCGGCGAGGCTGGCCCGGTGCTCGACGCTCTGACTGGGATGGGCTGGCTCGCCGGCAACGAATCGCTCGTTACCCTCTCTGAGTGATTTCCATGCGGTTACCGGATTGGCGTTGGGCATGGCCCACATTGTGCCGCACACGGGGGTGACCCGCCCGGGACGCATATCGGTCGCCAATCTTCTGGATTGGTACGACCGGTCGCGCCGTGATCTGCCCTGGCGACAGCCGGGGGTGGGCGCATGGCCGATCCTGGTCAGCGAGTTCATGCTGCAGCAGACCCCGGTCGCCCGGGTGGTGCCGCTCTGGACGGACTGGATGCAACGCTGGCCCACACCATCGGCTACCGCCGCGGCCAGTGCGGCCGATGTGCTGCGCGCCTGGGGGAAACTCGGCTACCCGAGGCGGGCGAAGCGTCTGCACGAGTGCGCCACAGTCATTGCCCGTGACCACGGTGACGTGGTTCCCGATGACGTCGACACGTTGCTGACCCTGCCCGGTGTCGGGAGCTACACCGCACGAGCCGTGGCGTGTTTTGCCTATCGCCAGCCGGTGCCGGTGGTGGACACCAATGTGCGACGGGTGGTGGCGCGCGCCGTGCACGGCCGCGCCGACGCCGCTGCGCCGTCGGCCGCGCGCGACCACGCCGACGTGTCGGCACTACTACCGGATGACGAGACGGCGCCGCAGTTTTCCGCGGCGCTGATGGAGCTGGGCGCGACGGTGTGCACCGCGCGGACGCCGCGGTGCGGGTTGTGTCCGCTCGGCCAGTGCGCATGGCGTCACGCCGGTTATCCGCCCGCGCAGGGACCGGCCCGCCGCGTTCAGAGCTACGCGGGAACCGACCGTCAGGTCCGTGGTCGGCTGCTGGACGTGTTGCGCGCCAACGACTCTCCGGTCACGCGGGCTCAGCTGGATGTGGCTTGGCTGACCGATACCCAGCAGCGGGACCGCGCTTTGGATTCGCTGCTTGTCGACGGTCTGGTGACGCAGACGCTGGACGGCCGGTTCGCGCTGGCCGGCGAGGAGAATTAGCTGGCTGTGCCAGAGTTTTGCCGCTATTCCAGGAAGGATTCAACCGATTGGCGGAACACTTGCGGCGCTTCGTCGTGCAGCAGGTGACCGGCTTCGGGAACCATCAAATACGTTGTCGCATGGCCGATTTTGGCCATCTCGGCCATCTGTCCTGGCGGCGTGACCGAGGTACCGGCCTCGAGGAGCAGCGCCGGCGACCGCACCGCCAGCCACTGCGCCCAGTAGTCACGAGTGCCCCATTCGGCGGCGATGTCGATCCATCGCGAGGTGTGCCCGTGCAGCCGCCAGCCGGTGGCGGTGCGGTCGAAGGCTTCCAGGAAGTACTGGCCGGCAACAGGTCCGAATTCGTCGAATACCCGTTGAGCAGAATCGAATTCGACCGGAAGCGCATGCAGCCAGGGCTCCCATGGACCGGTGGTGCGGCCACGGAAGTCCGGCGCCATATCCTCGAGCACCAGCGCCGAAACCAGATCCGGACGCTCCGCGGCCAGACACCACGAGTGCAGCGCGCCCATCGAATGTCCGATCAGCCTGGCCGGCTCCCCGAGCGAAGCCACCGCGTCACCCAGATCGGCCACGAAGCGTTCGGTGCTGATCGGGTGCGGATCGAAGGCGTTACGACCCCGGTGCCACAGCGCGTCATAGGTGTACACGGTGCCCAGCCGGATCAGCCACGGCAGCTGACGCGACCAGGTAGCGCCCCGGCCCATCAAGCCGTGCACCAGCACCAAGGGCTCGCCCTGTCCGCCGTGACGGGTCAACAGGTCGCTGGGCATACCACCATCTTGCGTGACCTGCCCGGAAGCCGGACAGGCGGCGGCCCCGCCCAAGGCGGCCCGCGTGTTCTCCGGCCGGCGCGGTAACCTAGCGACATGCCAGTGGTGAAGATCAACGCAATCGAGGTACCTGCCGACGCTGGCCCCGAACTGGAGAAGCGGTTCGCCCACCGCGCGCATGCGGTCGAGAACTCTCCCGGCTTCCTTGGGTTTCAGCTGCTGCGCCCGGTTAAGGGGGAAGACCGCTACTTCGTGGTGACACACTGGGAGTCCGATGAAGCATTCCAGGCGTGGGCGACCGGGCCCGCTATCGAAGCCCATGCTGGTCACCGGGCCAACCCGGTGGCGACTGGTGCGTCGTTACTGGAATTCGAGGTTGTGTTGGACGTTGCCGGATCCGGCCAGGCGGGGTAGCCGGCGCCTGGTACGTCGCCGTCTGGTGGCGTTGAGCGCCGCCGCGACATTGGTCGTGACCCTGACGCCAAGTTGTGCGCACTCCCCTGAGCCACAGGCCAATGCGGCGGACTTTGGCAGGCAGATCGACACCGGGACCCCTGTCGGCCTGCGAGCCCAGCAGACGCTGGACATGCTCAACTCGGACTGGCCCATCGGCCCGGTCGGGGTTGGCACTCTTGCCGCGAAAGACAAGGTTGAATCGATCCAGACCACCATGGAGCGGCTTTGGTGGGATCGCCCCTTCACCCTCGACAGCGTTGACATCAGCGCCAGCGTCGGTACCCTGCACCTGATCTCCTCGTACGGCGCGCGACAAGACATTCGGATTCACACCGACAACGAGAGGTCGGTCGACGCGTTCGACGTCGAAACATGGGCACCGCCGATCACCTCGTGGCATGACGTCGACGCGGTGTTGAGCAAGACCGGCGCGCGCTACTCCTACCAGGCTTCCAAGGTCAACAATGGCCGCTGCGACCCGGTGGCGGGCACCAACACCGGCGAATCTCTGCCGCTGGCATCAATTTTCAAGCTGTACGTGCTGCATGCCGTGGCCGTTGCGGTCAAGAACGGGACGGTGTCCTGGGACGACCAGCTGACCGTCACCGACAAGGGCAAGGCTGTGGGCTCCTCAGGACTGGAATTGGCTGTCGGGGACCATGTTTCGGTTCGAAAAGCTGCCGAGAAGATGATCGCCACCAGCGACAACATGGCCACCGACTTGCTGATCGGCAGGTTGGGCACTCACGCGATCGAGCAGGCGCTGGCCACCGCCGGCCATCATGACCCGGCCAGCATGACGCCCTTCCCAACGATGTATGAGCTGTTCGCCGTCGGCTGGGGCAAACCGGATCTCCGCAGCCAATGGAAGCAGGCGTCTTCACCGCAAGTGCGTGGCCAGTTGCTGCAAGAGGCGAATTCCAATCCCTACCAACCCGATCCAATGCGCGCCCACATCCCGGCATCCAGCTACGGCGCGGAGTGGTATGGCAGCGCGGAGGACATTTGCCGAGTCCATGCGGCATTGCAAGCCGACGCGGTAGGCCCGGCCGCGCCGGTGCGAAAGATCCTTGCCGCCGTGGCGGGTATCCAACTGGACCGCAACATATGGCCGTACGTCGGCGCGAAAGCCGGTGGCCTACCGGGTGATCTGACGTTTAGCTGGTACGCCGTCGATAAGGCAGGTCAGCCCTGGGTGGTCAGCTTTCAGCTGAACTGGCCCCGCGATCACGGACCGGCCGTCACCGGCTGGATGCTGAAGGTCGCCAAACAGGTCTTCGCGCTGTTGAACCCGGACTAAATTGGCACGGCCGGCCTTGCCGGGCACCACAGGTCTACAAGTAGTAGTCCCATGACGGTATCTGTCGAAGGACAGCGGATACTGTTCCCTCTGTAGCGGTGCGCAGCGAGAATCCGGTCAGCGGACTGGCCGACGTGAAATGCAATGACGGGCGGACTGCCGGGTAGTCGTTGGAAACTCAGAGTGCGACACTGCCGGCGTCCGCACCGAACGCGTCGACTTTCATGGCCGCCGGTAATCAGATCATGCCTGATGACCGGCAGGTCGGCATGTGAATAAAGCTGCAGTACGGAATATTGCGCTTGGTAGCGCTGGCCATGGACGCATCTGTCACAATCAGTCAGGTGCGCCCTGCGAGTAAGTGGCGAGCCCGTCTTGCGAAGATTGCGATACTAGCGGTGGACAGCGCAGCTGTAACCAGCGACATGTAGTATCGTATTCCCGGTGTACCATGTGAGGTGGGCAACTGAGAGGAGGTTCCGGCGACGGGTATGCATGCTGACCGGAGCGCACTCATGGCGTTGAGGCCCGACACCATTGAGCGGTAGCAAGTGATAGTCGCTTATGGCGCGGAGTGGTCTGTAAATGGCAGTCACATAGGGGCTGTCCGGAGGTGTTGCTCCGTTGGCAAGAATGTCCAGCACCGGGATGTACCCACCGGAAAGCCGATGCAGGAGACACCGTTGGGGTTGTTGGGGTCGCCGGTCACGACGAAAGACAACTTGTCCGCATCCGGCGATCCGGCGGCCATCAGGTTGCGTATCTCGTTGGTGAGGATCACGGCGCTTTGCGACGTGCCCCACACCGTGACGTGATTTCCCGCCGCCAGCTCGGTGTCGATCGCCTGCCTCAGCAGTGTGGTGCCTTGCGCGATCGACTGCCCCAAGGTCAGGCCACCGAACTCTGGTGTCAGGGGCCAGAACTGCTCGGGCGTGTAGAGCAAAGAGTTGACAGCCGTGTTCGGCAAGTACAAATCCGTGATCGGCTTCAACGTCCACGTCGAGAATGGGTTGTTCGTGCCACCCACGATCAGGCCAACAAACGAGTTAGTAGGGACTGTGATCGGCGTGATATTGGTCGGAGGCTTGCCAAACGTCTGCTCGAGGTACGGGATCAGCGGTGCTTCCAGTTTTGTTATATCGTCGCGCAGCGCCTGAAGTGCTTGCTGCTCGGCCTGCAAGTAGGCGTCCCCGGCACCGACCAACATCTGGGCGAACTTCTGCAGACGATTGGTTGCGCGGGTACCAAGCTTTAGATACGTCTGCGCGAAATCGTTGAACGTCGCCGTAACAGTCGCTGATACCTGTCGGCTCCAGCTGGCAGCACGCCGCCGATGGACAGCGCTGCCGCGTGGTGCGCGTAGGCCAGCATCGTTTCGATGCGGCCAAGGTGCTGTGACACCGGCTTCAACAGGTCGGGCACAACCGTAAGCTCACTCACCGCAGCGCGCCTCCGAGGCTGAGCGTAGGTAATGACAAGTACCGGCAGGCTGACCAGGCTGCGGACAATTCTTGTGTGGCAGGAGAAATTTTCAATACGCGCTCTACAACCGAAGCGTCCAGGCACTCGCCGCGGAAATGCATGAACGGTGCGGCTGACCGGTGTAATGTCGATGCGCCAGAACGACTTCGGCGCAACGGCCGGAATGTCCAGGGCCAGCAGGATCGCCGCGCGGATCACCGCCGGATGAGTGACGGCCAGGGTCCGTGAGGTGTTGCCGGTCTGAGGCTTTAGCGATCTGCAACCAGCCGGCCACCCGGTCGATCAGGTTGACGATCGACTCGCCGCCATGTGGCGCCTGAGCCGGTTCGGTCAGCCACACCTCCAGGTCCGCGGGTGGCACGCAGTCGAGTGTCTTGCCACGCCAACGCCCGCAATCCAGGTCGGCCAATCGCGGACTCCGTGGTGGCTGCAGACCCAACAGCTCTGCGGTTTGCCGGGCCCGCTGCTCGGGGCCGGCGACAACGGAGCGCCCTCCGCGACGTCCCGGATAGTCGGACCCGCAACGCCCGCGACTTGCCGGCAGCCCGGCGTCGTTGAGCGGTTCGTCGGCGGGAAAGCGCCCGACGGCCATCGCGTCAGTCATCGCGTGCGACACCAAGGTCAGCCGGACTAGGTTGGCCATGGGTCGGTCACGCTGCGGTACTCGATGCCCGTCCGCTCTCGGCCGGCTCACCCAGCAGCCGCCCCGCGAGCCGCGCGAAGACCAGGCCAATGGCCGCCCACAGCAGCAGCTGGGTAGCCAGCGACACCAACCTGAATTCGTAGAGATCGTCGGCGGGGAAACCCGGATACATGATCGCACCCGAGGAGTTGCGCAGCGGTCCGGGCGTCTCGTCCACGGTTGGCAGCAACACGTATCCGACGGCGGTCGCGACGACGTAGGCCTCGACCGCGAGCACACCCGCATTCCAAGCGCCCACTCGAGCCGCGAGCCGCCGGGCCAGCCACACCGCGACGACCGCCAACACAACCGAGGCTCAATACGGCCACCAGATACCAACCGGTGCGCATTCCGATGGTGTCCGACTGGCCGACCGCCGGCGGATTCGGCGGGTACTTCACAAACGGAACCAGGTAGACCGTGACGAACGCCGCAGCCGCCAGCCGCACCGAAAGTGATTGCGGCGCAGTGTGTCCCGCGCGCCCGTATACGACACAGAACGCCACCGCAAACAGTGCGCCCATGGCGATACCGAAAACCAGTACTCCGAAGCCCAATCCGGCATTGGATTGCACGCCACGGGTGAACAACTCGGCGCCGTGCTCGTGCACACCCTGAGCGTGCTCGGCTTCGGTCCGCCCATCTTCGAACGCGATTGCGCGGCCGATGACGGGCTCGGCGAAAAGGCGGGCGAATACAAACGCCAGCACCGCGCCAACCGTGCCCGCCAGGAGGCCACGTGCGATCAGACGCTTCTCCACGGCAGCGGCCTTGTCGTCAGAGGCCGCTCAGTGGCAGGGAAATCCGAGTAGATGGCGTGCGTCGTGCACGAACTCGTGCACATGTGAATCGCTGCCGAACAGCGACACCGCGCCCTGGTCAATGCCGACGAAGTAGAGCGCCAAAAGCGCCAGGAAGACGGTTGCGGCCAACCAGAGCGCCGCGCTCGCCGCCGACAGATCGACCGATCCGACCCTGGTACCGGTTGTCTTGAAATCTGTCCCTGCATTACCCGCAGTACTGGCCACGGTTTCACTCCTTCTGGGGATGTCGCGTCCCGCTCGGGTGTTGGTGACGGGCTTCGGGTCTGACTGTAGACAGTGGCGCGACCGTTCTGGAGTCTCACCAGATTCCGATACTCGTCAAACAACAACTAACAGCGTTCGCAATTGTAAACCCGCAGCAGACCGGTCAACTCCGCCAGGAAGCCAAGGCGATGCAAAGGTAGGCGAGCTGGGCGCCACCACCCGCTTGCGGGGGAACGCAAAAGCCCCTCATTTCGGCACGAAATGAGGGGCTTTTGCGTCTTCTCGGGCTACTTGCTGTGCGCTCCGGCCTTGGCCAGATCCGGCTCGGCCGGCGGCTTGCGGGTACCGGTGAACGTGAACACCGCGTCCTCACCGGCGCCTTCGCCGTCCCAGTTGTCCACGTCGACGGTGACGACCTGTCCCGCCCCGATCTCCTCGAAGAGGATCTTCTCGGAGAGCTGGTCCTCGATCTCGCGCTGGATGGTGCGCCGCAGCGGACGAGCACCCAGCACCGGGTCGAAGCCGCGCTTGGCCAGCAGTGACTTGGCCTTGTCGGTCAGATCCAGCGCCATGTCCTTGCTCTTGAGCTGGGCGGCCACCCGGCCGATCATCAAGTCGACCATCTGGATGATCTCGTCGCGGGTCAACTGGTGGAAGACGATGACCTCGTCGATGCGGTTCAGGAACTCCGGGCGGAAGTGCTTCTTCAGCTCGTCGTTGACCTTCTGCTTCATCCGCTCGTAGTCGTTGTCACCGCCACCCTGGGTGAAGCCCAGTCCGACCGGCTTGGAGATGTCGGAGGTGCCGAGGTTGGAGGTGAAGATCAGCACCGTGTTCTTGAAGTCCACCGTCCGGCCCTGCCCGTCGGTGAGCCGGCCATCCTCAAGCACCTGCAACAGGCTGTTGTAGATCTCCTGGTGCGCCTTCTCGATCTCGTCGAACAGCACCACGCTGAACGGCTTGCGCCGCACCTTCTCGGTGAGCTGGCCGCCCTCTTCGTAGCCGACGTATCCCGGCGGGGCGCCGAACAGCCGCGACGCGGTAAACCGGTCGTGAAACTCGCCCATGTCGATCTGGATGAGCGCGTCGTCGTCGCCGAACAGGAAGTTGGCCAGCGCCTTGGACAGCTCGGTCTTACCGACACCGGACGGGCCGGCGAAGATGAACGAGCCCGACGGACGCTTGGGATCTTTCAGCCCGGCACGGGTGCGGCGGATGGCCTTAGAAACGGCGCGGACGGCATCCTCTTGCCCGATGATCCGCTTGTGGATCTCATCCTCCATGCGCAGCAGCCGGGTGGTCTCGGCCTCGGTGAGCTTGAACACCGGGATACCGGTCCAGTTACCGAGCACCTCGGCGATCTCGTTGTCGTCGACCTCGGCGACCACATCGAGATCGCCCGAACGCCACTGCTTTTCGCGTTCCGCGCGTTGGGCTACCAGTTGCTTTTCCCGATCGCGCAGGCTGGCGGCCTTCTCGAAGTCCTGGGCGTCGATCGCCGATTCCTTCTCCCGGCGCGCCTCGGCGATCTTCTCGTCGAACTCGCGCAGGTCTGGCGGTGCGGTCATCCGGCGGATCCGCATCCGAGCGCCCGCCTCGTCGATCAGGTCGATTGCCTTGTCCGGCAGGAACCGGTCGTTGATGTACCGGTCGGCCAGGGTGGCTGCGGCCACGATCGCGCTATCGCTGATGGAGACCCGGTGGTGTGCCTCATAGCGGTCGCGCAGACCCTTGAGGATCTCGATGGTGTGCTCCACCGTCGGCTCCCCCACTTGCACCGGCTGGAAGCGGCGCTCCAGCGCGGCGTCCTTCTCGATGTACTTGCGGTACTCGTCCAGCGTGGTGGCACCGATCGTCTGCAGCTCGCCGCGGGCCAGCTTCGGCTTGAGGATCGACGCGGCGTCGATCGCGCCCTCGGCCGCGCCGGCACCCACCAGGGTGTGCAGCTCGTCGATGAACAGGATGATGTCGCCGCGGGTGTTGATCTCCTTGAGCACCTTCTTCAGGCGTTCCTCGAAGTCACCGCGGTACCGCGAGCCCGCCACCAGGGAGCCCAGGTCCAGGGTGTAGAGCTGCTTGTCTTTCAGCGTCTCGGGGACCTCGCCGTGCACGATGGCCTGCGCCAGGCCCTCCACGACGGCGGTCTTGCCGACGCCGGGCTCGCCGATCAGCACCGGGTTGTTCTTGGTGCGCCGGGAAAGCACCTGCATGACCCGCTCGATTTCCTTCTCGCGGCCGATGACCGGGTCCAGCTTGCCTTCCATCGCGGCGGCCGTCAGGTTGCGCCCGAACTGGTCGAGCACCAGCGAGGTGGACGGGGAGCCGGACTCGCCGCCACGACCACCGGTACCTGCCTCGGCGGCCTCCTTGCCCTGGTAGCCACTCAGCAGCTGGATCACCTGCTGGCGCACCCGGGTCAGCTCGGCGCCCAGCTTGACCAGCACCTGGGCGGCCACGCCCTCACCCTCCCGGATGAGACCCAGCAATATGTGCTCGGTGCCGATGTAGTTGTGGCCGAGCTGCAGCGCCTCGCGCAAGCTCAGCTCGAGAACCTTTTTGGCGCGCGGAGTGAACGGGATGTGCCCGGACGGGGCCTGCTGGCCCTGGCCGATGATCTCCTCGACCTGGCTGCGGACACCCTCGAGCGAGATCCCCAGCGACTCCAGGGACTTCGCCGCTACACCTTCGCCTTCGTGAATAAGACCCAACAGGATGTGCTCGGTGCCGATGTAGTTGTGGTTGAGCATCCGGGCCTCTTCTTGCGCCAGGACGACGACCCTGCGGGCACGGTCGGTAAATCTTTCGAACATCGGTGGTTACCTGCTCTCCCTCACCATCGGTACCCCGTCATTGTCGACACAGGGGCCGACGGGTGCGTACCTGCCGTCCACTGTAATGGTCGGCCTGCCGGGGTTCCTAACCTTGTTGCGTGCCCTTCGGAGCCCTTAGAACCGATCCAGCACCAACCTGAACCGAACCCGTGGGCCACTCTGGGCAATAACCCCTAGTTACCCACTTGGTTTCCAGAGGCCGTGACTAAGAAACGAGAAAAACCGCAGGATCGTTTCAGGTAGTCGCCGACAAGTAGTTCGCCGCCAGCGAAATGGCAAAGCACCGGCGCCCGGGCCTTAGGACCCGGGCGCCGATGAGCAGCTTGTTAAGTCGCCGCGTGGAATGCGTCGATCACGTCGGCCGGGATACGGCCACGGGTCGACACGTTGTGCCCATTGCGACGGGCCCATTCCCGGATGGCGGCACTCTGCTCGCGGTCTATCGCGCCGCGGCCCCGGCCAGAGCCGGAACGCCCGCGCCGGCGTCCGCCGACCCGACGACCGGCCGCCACCCATTGCTTCAGGTCGTTCCGAAGTTTCGCAGCATTCTTGGTCGTAAGATCAATCTCATAGGTCACCCCGTCAAGCCCGAATTCGACCGTTTCGTCGGCGGCGCCCGCACCGTCGAAATCATCGACCAAGGTGACGGTCACTTTTTTCGCCATTGACTTACCCTCGCGTTTCTTCCTGTGCAGTTACTGTGCTGTTTGGATAGACTCCCCGTCAACTAATCTGCCATAAGAGTGCGAAATACTCAATCCAGACACAACATGCACATAGTTCAGTCGGAGTGTGGCCGAACAATCGGGAACAAAACTGTGTCCCGAATTGGCAGGCCTGTCAAAGACATCAACAACCGATCGATACCCATTCCGGTTCCCGTGCACGGTGGCATCGCGTACTCCAGGGCGGCCAGAAAATCTTCGTCAAGTGCCATCGCCTCGTCGTCGCCGGCAGCTGCGGCGCGGGCTTGCTCCGCGAATCTCTCTCGCTGCACAACCGGATCGATCAATTCGGAGTAGCCGGTGGCCAGTTCGACTCCGCGCAAGTACAGATCCCACTTCTCGGTTACTCCGGCGATACTGCGGTGCTGTCGAGTCAAAGGCGTTGTCTCGACGGGAAAATCCTTGACGAATGTGGGTACCGTCAGGGTCTTGCCCACGGTGTGCTCCCACAGTTCCTCGACGAGCTTGCCATGCCCATAGCCGCGGTTGTCCGGAATCTCTGCGCCCGTTTCGGCCTCGAGCCGATCTGCGATGGCACGTAGCCGATCGACAGAGGTCTGCGGTGTGATCTCTTCGCCGAGCGCCGCTGACAGGGACGGATACATTTGTATCGACGCCCATTCTCCGTCTATGTCGTAGACACTGCCGTCGGGCAGCGGCAGTTGTCTGGTGCCGATCGCTTCGTCGGCGACCTCTTGAATAAGCTCGCGCGTGACGACTGCCGAATCGTCATAGGTTCCGTAGCTCTGGTAGGTCTCGAGCATGGAGAATTCCGGTGAATGCGTGGAATCAGCTCCTTCGTTTCGGAACACTCGATTAAGTTCGAAGACCTTGTCGAAACCACCGACGACGCAGCGCTTCAGGAACAGTTCCGGTGCGATCCGCAGGTAGAGATCGATGTCAAGAGCATTGGAATGTGTGACGAACGGGCGTGCAGCAGCGCCGCCGGCCAACGTTTGCAACATAGGCGTCTCGACTTCGAGAAACCCGCGCCTTTCCAGCGCACTCCGTATGGCGCGGACAACAGCGATCCGTTGCCGGGCCACGGTGCGCGCTTGCGGACGAACGATCAGGTCGACATAGCGCTGCCTAACCCGCGACTCTTCGCTCAATTCTTTGTGCGCGACGGGAAGCGGTCGCAATGACTTGGCCGCCATCTGCCAGGAATCGGCGAGAACTGACAACTCGCCACGTCGCGAGCTGATCACGTTGCCATGCACGTAGACGATGTCGCCGAGGTCGACATCGGCCTTCCACGCGTCCAGCGCTTCCCTACCGACCTTGTCCAGGCTGAGCATCACCTGCAGCTGGGTGCCGTCGCCATCCTGCAGTGTGGCGAAGCAGAGTTTCCCGGAGTTGCGGGCGAATATCACCCGGCCCGCGACGCCCACGATGTCATCGGTCGCCGTGTCGGTCGGCAGGTCGGCGTAGGCGGCGCGAATCTCGGCCAGGGTATGGGTGCGTGCGACGTCAACCGGGTAAGGCTCACGCCCTTCGGCCAGCAGTCGAGCGCGCTTTTCCCGGCGGATCCGGAGCTGCTCGGGGATGTCGGGGTCGGCTACCGGCGGCTCGGATGTCACGACGTGCCAGCTTAATGAATGGGATCGAGCCTGCGCTGATGGCATCGAGCCTGCACTGGCGGCGCGAAATCGGCGCTGCCTCCGACCGTGGGCGCAGACTCGATGCGCGGAGCAGGTTGCCTAGCGCGCCGTCTTCAACCGGCCGCGCTGGGCGTCTCTGTTCCGTTCGAAGACGAGGCGCAGGCCGTGCAGAGTCAGGTGCCGGTCGTAGTGGTCGACGGTATGCAGTTCGGGCAGCAGCAGCGGCGCGGTATGTCCGGTCGCCACGACCGCGACCTGATCGCCCAAATCGGCGGAAAAGCCGTCCACAGTTTCGCGAATGCGGCCGACCAGGCCGTCGACCAGCCCGGCGAACCCGAATACCGCACCGGCCTGCATGCATTCGACGGTGTTCTTGCCGACCACCGAACGGGGCCGGGCCAATTCGACACGGCGCAGCGCGGCAGAGCGGGCCGCCGCGGCATCCGAAGACACCTGCACCCCCGGCGCGATGGCGCCCCCAAGAAATTCGCCCTTGGCCGACACCACGTCCACGCAGATCGAGGATCCGAAATCGACGACGATGGCGGCCTTATTGAACCGGTTGAATGCGGCCAGGCAGTTCACGATCCGGTCGGCACCCACTTCTTTGGGATTGTCGACCAGCAGCGGGATGCCGGTTCGTACTCCCGGCTCGATCAGCACGTGTGGCACCGACGGCCAGTACTGGTCGAGCATGACCCGCACCTCGTGCAGCACCGACGGCACGGTGGACAATGCGGCGGCGCCGGTGAGCCGTTCGGAATCGTCGCCGATCAGCCCGTCGATGGTTAGCGCCAATTCGTCAGCCGTGACCTCCGATTCGGTGCGTATCCGCCATTGCTGCAGGACCTTTGCGTGCTCTTTGGTTCCAGAAATCAGGCCAACGACGGTGTGCGTGTTGCGGACATCGATCGCCAACAGCACGACTACCGCACACCGATCCGCGGGTCGAGTAGCTCGGCCGCGAGGACACGTCCAAGGGCACGAACGCCGGGTCGTGGCCAAGGTCAATCTGCTTGTTCATGCCGTCGACGAACACGATCCGCGGCTGGTAGGCGCGCGCCTCGGAATCCTCCATGGTCCCGTAGCCGATCAGGATGACCAGATCGCCGGGATGGACGAGATGCGCTGCGGCGCCATTGATTCCGATCACACCGGTGCCGCGCTCGCCGGTGATCGCGTAGGTGACGAGCCGGGCACCGTTGTCGATATCGACGACGGTGACCTGTTCGCCCTCGAGCAGGTCCGCGGCTTCCATCAGGTCGGCGTCGATGGTCACCGAACCGACGTAGTGCAGGTCGGCCTGGGTGACGGTGGCGCGGTGGATCTTCGACTTCAGCATCGTTCGTAACATCAGTTCCTCCCAGGTGATATAGGGGTGGCCCCGTGTTCGTCCGGCCCAAGGGTGCCGGCGAAATCGGGAAAATTCGTGGAATTCCCGTTGGTCGTCCCAGTTCCGATCTCGAGAGCGATGTTGTCCAGCAGTCTGGTGGTGCCCAGCCTGGCGGCTACCAGCAGCCGGCCAGATCCGTTGGCGGGCACCGGACCGAGGTCGGCATTGCGCAACTCCAGGTAGTCGACCACCAGCGCGGGCACGGCGTCGAGCACCGCACGAGCCGCGTCCAGCGCGGCCTGCGTACCCGCCGGCGCCGCATGGGCCCCGGCCGTCAGCGCCGCTGCGAGCGTGCCGGCCAGTTCGCGCTGCGTCGGGTCGAGGTAACGGTTGCGCGACGACATCGCCAGCCCGTCGGCTTCCCGCATGGTCGGAACGCCGATCACCGCGGCGTCGAGATTCAAGTCGGCGACCATTTGCCGGATCATCACCAGCTGCTGATAATCCTTCTCGCCGAAGAACACCCGGTCCGGCCGCACGATCTGCAGCAGCTTGAGTACCACGGTCAGCACGCCGGTGAAATGGGTTGGCCGAGGGCCGCCCTCGAGCTCGGCGGCCAGCGGACCGGGTTGCACGGTGGTACGCAGACCATTGGGGTACATGTCCGCCGCGGTCGGGGTGAACACGATTTCAACGCCTTCGCCGCGCAGCAACGCCACGTCGCTATCGAGGGTGCGGGGATAAGCATCGAGGTCCTCGCCGGCACCGAATTGCAGCGGGTTGACGAAAATCGACACCACCACCACCGAGCCTGGCACCCGCTTGGCGGCGCGCACCAGGGACAGATGTCCGTCGTGCAGCGCGCCCATGGTGGGCACCAACATCACCCGCCGACCGGTGTGGCGGAGCGCACGGGTGACGTCTGCCACATCGCGCGGCTTCGGGTAGACGTTGATCTCGCCCGGGTTGAATACCGCAGGCCGTCGCACGGTCATGGCGTGAGCACCTCGACGACATCCACCGGGGCATGCGCGCGCCGGGCCGTCCGCAGGGCGTTCACCCGATATGCCTGGGCCAGCTGCGGGTCGACCCGTGTCAGTGCGGCCAAATGTTCGGCCACCGCGGCGGCGTCACCGCGGGCGATCGGGCCGGTCAGCGCGGCCTGGCCGCGTTGCAGGGTGTTCTCCAGCGCCGCCCGGGCCAGCGGCCCGACGATGCGTTCCACGATGCCGCCCGGCTGGTCGTCGACGCTTTGTTGGCCGAGCAGTTCTGTTCCGCGCAGGGCGGTGCGCAACGCCTCGAGCGCATCGGCGAGGACCGTCACGATGTGGTTGCTCGCGTGGGCCAAAGCGGCGTGGTAGAGGATCCGGGCGTCCTCCCGGACGCAGAACGGCTCGCCGCCCATCTCCAGGACCAGCGACTGCGCGATCGCGTATCCCACATCGTCGGCCGCGGTGATCCCGAAGCACGTGTCGGGCACCCGGCTGATGTCCTCGTCGGAACCGGTGAACGTCATCGCCGGGTGAATGGCCAGGGGTATGCAGCCGTTCTGGGTCAGCGGCGCAAGGACGTCTATCCCGTTGGCACCGGAGGTGTGCGCCACAATCGTGCCGGGCCGCACCGCCGAAGTGGCGGCCAGGCCGCTGACCAGGCCGGCGAGTTCACTGTCGGTAACCGCCAATAGCAGCAGTTCAGCGCTGGCGGCCACGTCCGGCGGTGGCAGCACCGGGGTATCGGGCAGGCGACGCTGCGCCCGCAGTCGGGACGCCTGCGAGATCGCGCTGCACGCCACGACAACGTGATCGGCGCGCTCCAGTGCGACACCGAGCGCGGTGCCCACCCGGCCGGCCGAGATAATCCCGACCTTGAGCCTGGCCGGGCGCAAACCGTCGAACTGCACCATCGCAGGCGACCTCACATGGTTTCTTGGTACGTTCCGGTCCCACTCAGGGGTACCGGACGGTCACTAAGACTGTAGTCGATAACTGGCGCAGCACCCAGCTCAGTTAGTGCGGCGACGGCGTCGGCCGCCACCGGTCGACTCGCCCTGCAGCCGCGCCATCAGGTCGGCGACCGACTGACCGGCGCTGTGCGGGCCTACCCCGTCCAACTCGTCCGCCGAATGGTCCGCGCCGCGGTGCCGGGGTGCCGGCTCGGGCGGCGGCGGAGGCGCCAGCCGTGGTGGCGGCGGCGCGGCGGCAGCCGGCGGCGGTGTCGGCGCCACAAACTGCGGCGGCGGTGTCGGCGCCACAAACTGCGGGGGAGGTGGCGGTGCAGGGGGGGTTGCTCTTGGCGGTGGTGGCGCGGCTGGTTGTGCCGGTGGAGCGGCGTTTGGCGACTCAGGGGCGTCGTTATTGCCGAGGCCCGCTACGCCAAAGTCGCGGTAGTCCGTGGAATGCCGCGACCGCGAACGGCGACCGGATTCGCCATATTGCCGCACTGGCTCGGATGCTTCGGATTCCCTGGGCGGATTAACGATGATTTCGTCCGAGTTGGAATGGCGGGCGCGCCGGCGGCGCCCCGACGGCGGCGGCGGGGGGGGCGGTGTGCTGGAAGTGTCGACGGTCACCCAGGTGGTGGACTGCATCCCCGGCCAATTTGGGTCGGGCCCGAACGGCTGCCAGCCCTGCAGTAGCGCCTCCGCTGCCGTTACCGGTGGTGGTGGTGGTGGTGGTGGCGGCGGTGTGTGACGGGGCTCAAACCGCGGCGGCTCGGGAGCCGGCGGCGGGCTTTCATAATGCGGCCGAGGGCGCTCTCGTGGTGGTGGTGGCGGCGGTGGCGGTGGTGGTGGGGCGGCTGTCGAGGCGGCATGGCGCTAGTGGGGGGTACCCCGACCTCGGGCACGTCGATGATCGACGCTTCGTTGGCGCGTCCGTTGAAGTTTTCCTGGCGGACGGCGGTGACTCGATCGCTGGACACCCAGTCCATGGACGGGCTCTCGGCACCGCGGCTCCAGTCGCTATAAGCCCGTTTGGGTGTGGGGTCCGGCTCACGCACGTGCGGTTTCTCCAGCGCACGGCGGTGCTCAAGGTCAGTGTCGAAGAGGATCTCCAGGCTGGTTCGCAACGCGGTCAGCTCCGCCCGCAGCGACGCCACATCGTCGGAGGACTGCGCGCGCAGCTCGGTGGCCAGCTCGCGACGAAGCTGGGATTCCACGGTCAGCTCGTACTCGCGGCGCGCCGAGATTTCCCGGTCCAGCTGCAGGTCGTAGACCAGTTTTAGGTCGCGCACCCGGGATTGGTCAGCGTCGCTCTGCCGCCGGTAGAGCACCGACACGAACGCACCGGCGACTGCGGCCCACAGCGCCAGGATCACAGCGAGCTTGAGCAGTTCCACGCGATTGGTGAAGACCAGTGCGGAGCTGGCAGCAATCGCGAGCACCAGCAACATCGTCAAGAGCACCCACCCCGGCCTGCGGCCGCCGCGCCGAGCCCGGGCGCCGCGGGACAGAACGGTCATGGCCAAACTGTACCCGGGCGAGGTCAAACAGCGTGTCGCGCTTGTCCGGCGATTCTCCCGGGCTAGTTTCGCGGGCTGATATTGGGAGCAAATTTACCCGGATCGGCGGACCGCAGTGATTGCCCGGCTAGCCTTCGGCGCCCTCGCCGTGCTCGGGTGGATCCGGTGGAGATTTGCAGCAGTGCTGCAGCCACAGGGCGGCAATCACCAGAGCCAGTGCGCTGACGGCCGCGACCACCGCGCCAGAGGTGTCCTCGGCGGCGGCCCGCAGCCATGACCGCCTCGGCAACAGGTACACGAGTATGCCGACCCACCAACCCAGCACCAGCGCACCCACCCAGGCCGACGCCTTGGCGATCATTACGCTGCGCGCCACGGCGAGCGGGTGTAACCAACCGCGCGCGTCGCCGATCTCGCCGTCGGCGATCTTGGTCCGCACGTAGCGCGCCCACAGCGCCTCGGCGACCGCAACCGCGAGCAGCGACAGCCCGGTCCACACCGTGATCGGCGGAAACCAGCGATATAGCAGCAGCACCAACAGATAGCCCAACACCGCAGCGCCGATCACCGCGGCCGTCAGGTCACGTCTCCGAGTCGGTCCCATCAGTCCGACTTCGCGTTGAGCGTCTGCGTGGTCAACCGCACGCCCGCCCGGTCGGCCGGCAGCACCTCGGCCAGCAGCCGGGCGACCGGTCGCTGTCCCTCGGCGACCGTCAGCCGCGCATCCGGGTCGACGTCCAGCCACGGGATCATCACAAAAGCCCGCCAGTGGGCCAGCGGGTGCGGCAGCGTCAGGTCGCTTTCGCGGCATATCACCTCTACCGGACCAGCGGGACCGATCTCGTAGCAGGCGATCAGGTCCACGTCGAGGGTGCGGGGACCCCAGCGCTCACCGCGCACCCGGCCCGCCGCCTGCTCGAACCCCTGGGCCCGGCGTAGCCAGGCCCGCCCGTCGTAAGCCGGGTCGTCGGCGATCAGCACCGCATTGAGGAAGGGTCCCTGATCCAGGCGACCCCAGGGGGCGGTCTCGTAGACCCCAGAGACTGCGCGCACCGCTTCCCCAAGCCCGTCCACAACCGATTGCAGCCGTGCCAGCCGGTCGCCCAGGTTGGAGCCGATGGACAGCACGAGGAGGTCATGTGCGCGCTCTCCCCCAAGGGGGTGCCACATCGCTTGCACGTGCACGCGTCATACCGTGCCACCCGCCGGGATCACCGAACCGCGACCACCCCGCCGCGACCGCCGGACCACCACGGCCACATCGGCGAACTGCTGCGGGATGGGGGCCTGCGGCTTGTGCACCACCACTTCGACGGCATGCACGCGTTGGTCGCCCATCACCTGATCGGCGATCTCGGCCCCGACCGTTTCGATCAGGTTCCGCGGCGGGCCGGCGACGACAGCGGCCGCCAGCCCGGCCAGCGCCGCGTAGTCATACGTGTCGGCCAGGTCATCGCTGGCGGCGGCGTCGGCCAGGTCGATCCATACGGTGATATCGACGACGAAGTCCTGGCCGCCGGCGCGCTCGTGGTCGAAAACACCGTGGCGGCCGTGAACTTTCAAGCCACGCAATTCGATTCGGTCAGCCATCGCGTCCAGCCAGCTCAGTCTGCGGCCGCGTGCACGCATCGACCACCTTCAGCGCGTCGACCGTGGCCTGCACGTCGTGCACCCGAACACCCCACGCCCCTTGCAGAGCGGCCAGTGCGGAGATCACCGCGGTCGCCGTCTCGCGCCCATCCGGCGGTCGCTCCGATCCATCCGGACCGGCCAGCAACCTACCGAGGAACCGTTTACGCGAAGCGCCCAACAGCACGGGAATGCCGGTGGCCACCAACTCTGGCAGTGCCCGCAGCAACGCCCAATTGTGTTGTCCCGTTTTGGCGAATCCGAGCCCGGGGTCGATGATCAACCGCGCCGGATCGACGCCTGCGGCCACCGCGTCATCGACGCTGGCGAGCAGTTCGGCGCGCACTTCGGCGACCACGTCGCGGTACTGCGGAGCCTCATGGGGGCGATCGGCCGACACCGATCGCCAGTGCATCAACACCCACGGCACGCCGGCTTCAGCCACCAGTGGAGCCATCGCGGGATCGGCTCGCCCACCCGATACGTCGTTGACGATCCGCGCGCCGCTCTGCAGCGCCGCCCGCGCCACGTCTGCGTGCATGGTGTCGATGCTGACCGTAACACCCTGTGCGGCAAGCTCTTTGACTACCGGCAGCACACGCGACGCCTCAATCCGCTCATCGATCCGCTGCGCGCCGGGCCGGGTCGATTCGCCTCCGACGTCGACGATCCCAGCGCCAGCCGCGGCCATTGCCAGGCCGTGCTCAACGGCGCCGTCCGTATCGAGGTAACGCCCGCCGTCGGAGAACGAGTCGTCAGTGACGTTCAGAACCCCCATAACCTGCACGGGTGCGCCGACTCACTTCCGCAGGATGAGGTCGAGCGCTTCGGCTCGAGAAGCGGCGCTGGTCTTGAACAGACCTCGCACCGCCGACGTCGTCGTGACGGCACCCGGCTTGCGCACACCACGCATCGCCATGCACAGATGCTCGGCCTCGACGACGACGATTACCCCGCGCGGATCGAGTTTCTTCACCAGGGCATCGGCGATCTGGCTGGTCAGCCGCTCCTGCACCTGCGGCCGCTTTGCGTAGAGGTCGACGAGGCGGGCGATTTTCGACAGCCCCGTCACCCTGCCCTCCTCGCCGGGGATGTAGCCGACATGGGCCACGCCGTGGAAGGACACCAGGTGGTGTTCGCAGGTCGAGTACAGCGGGATTTCCTTGACTATCACCAGCTCGTCATGGTCTTCGTCGAACGTGGTGTTAAGCACCGAGTCGGGGTCGGTGTAGAGCCCAGCGAACATCTCACGGTAGGCGCGGGCGACCCGGGCCGGGGTGTCCTGCAAGCCATCTCGACTCGGGTCTTCACCGATCGCGTACAGCAGCTCGAGGATCGCGGCCTCGGCACGCGGCTGGTCGAAGACCCGGATGAGCGGAGTCACGGTGCGAGAATCCGGCAGAGCCATCGAATCCTCCGTTCGTCAGCCGTGGGCCGGCGGGTTCGACCGGCTCACGTCCTCGTCTTCGTCAGGGGACTTTTCGGCATCTAATCCAGTGGGCTGATCCGGCGGCGGGGAGGGCGGATAAGGCAAGTAGGACGGGTGGGCCTGACCCTGCTGGCCCTGCGGACCCGGTTGGCCCGGCTGGCCCGGATAACTTCGTGCGGGCTGCGTCGGATGCCAGCTACCCCGCTGCGGCTGTGGCGGCCATCCCGGCGCGTGCCATCCTGCCGGGGCGCCGTAGTCAGGCTGGGTGGGGCCGTTGGGCGACGTGGGCTGACGGTCGCCATAGCTTCCGCCGTGGTTGCCATTGGCGCCACGGCCGGCTGCGCCGCCATCCGAGGCACCCGACTGAGTCACCTGTGCCTCGGCGGCCTCGCTGGCGCGTGCGATAGCTGCCTTGAATGCCGGCTCGGGTACCGGCGGGGGCCACGGCTCGCCGCGTTCGATCGCCAGCTCGCCCGGCGTCTTGATCGGCGGCTTGTCCGACGGAACCCGGCCACCGAAATCGTCGAACATGGTCAGCCGGGGCCGCTTCTCGACGTCGCCGAAGATCGCTTTCAGCTCGGACCGGTGCAGCGTTTCCTTTTCCAGCAGCTCGCCCGCCAGGGTGTCGAGCACGTCGCGGTATTCGGTGAGGATCTCCCACGCTTCGGTGTGCGCGGCTTCGATGAGCTTGCGAACCTCGTCGTCGATGTCGCGGGCAACCTCGTGCGAGTAGTCGGCCTGATTACCCATGGTGCGGCCCAGGAAAGGGTCGCCGTGTTCGGTGCCGTATTTGACGGCGCCGAGCTTGGAACTCATGCCGTACTCGGTGACCATCGCGCGGGCCACCTTGGTCGCCTGCTCGATGTCCGACACCGCGCCGGTCGTCGGCTCACGGAACACCAGCTCCTCGGCGGCTCGTCCACCCATCGCGAAGACCAGCTGGGCGATCATCTCCGAGCGGGTCCGCAGACCCTTGTCTTCCTCCGGGACCGCCACGGCGTGCCCGCCGGTACGCCCTCGGGCCAGGATCGTCACCTTGTAGACCGGGTCGATGTCGGGCATCGCCCACGCCGCCAGGGTGTGGCCACCCTCGTGGTAGGCGGTGATCTTCTTCTCCTGCTCGCTGATGATCCGGCCCTTGCGACGCGGGCCGCCGATCACCCGGTCCACCGCCTCCTCCAGGGCGGCCCCGGTGATCACGGTGCCGTTCTCGCGGGCGGTCAGCAGCGCCGCCTCGTTGATGACGTTGGCCAGGTCGGCGCCGGTCATGCCGACGGTGCGCTTGGCAAGCCCGTCCAGGTCGGCGTCCGGGCCGATCGGCTTGCCCTTGGAATGCACCCGCAGCACAGCCCGTCGGCCGGCCATGTCCGGGTTGGAGACCGGGATCTGGCGGTCGAAGCGGCCGGGCCGCAGCAGCGCCGGGTCGAGGATGTCGGGCCGGTTGGTGGCCGCGATCAGGATGACACCGGCCCGTTCACCGAAACCGTCCATCTCGACCAGCAACTGGTTCAGTGTCTGCTCGCGCTCGTCGTGGCCGCCGCCCAGGCCGGCGCCGCGCTGGCGGCCCACCGCGTCGATCTCGTCGACGAAGATGATGCATGGGCTGTTCTGCTTGGCCTGCTCGAAGAGATCGCGCACGCGTGACGCGCCGACACCGACGAACATCTCGACGAAGTCGGAGCCGGAGATGGTGAAGAACGGCACACCGGCCTCGCCGGCCACGGCGCGGGCCAGCAGCGTCTTGCCGGTTCCCGGTGGCCCGTAGAGCAGCACGCCCTTGGGGATCTTGGCGCCGAGCGCCTGGTACCTGCTGGGGTTCTGCAGGAAGTCCTTGATTTCGTAGAGCTCCTCGACCGCCTCGTCGACCCCGGCTACGTCGGCGAATGTGGTCTTGGGCATGTCTTTGGAGAGCTGTTTGGCGCGCGATTTGCCGAAGCCGAAGCCCATCCGGGCGCCGCCCTGCATGCGGGAGAACATGACGAACAGGCCAACCAGCAGCAGTAGCGGCAGCACGTAGACCAGCAGCTCGCCCAGGATGCTGCCTTCGTTGACGACGGTGCTGACCTTTGCGTTTGCGTTCTTCGTTGTCAGCGCGTTGAACAAATCGACGGCGTATCCGGTCGGGTATTTGGTAATGACCTTGTCGGAATTGTCGGTGTCGCCATTGCCCTTATTCAGGGTCAACCGCAGCTGTTGCTCGCGATCGTCGATCTGCGCGCTCTTGACGTTGCCGCTGTTGATCTGGGACATCGCCACCGAGGTGTCGACGGGCTTGTAACCGCGGGTGTCGTCACTGAAGTAGAAAAACGACCAGCCGAGTACCACCAACACAGCAATCGCCGTGACGGTGCGCATCACGTTCTTACGGTTCATCAATCATCGGCCGTACCGGCCAGGTCCTTCCCCGAAAACACGCAGCTGGAAAAGTCCAGGCTACCGCTACTGGTGATTGCCAGCTCCGGCAGAGCCGGGGCGCAGCGGGTCGCCAGCATCTTGCTAAAGACATCTTGCTAAGGAACGACCGGCAGTTCCCGGCGGGTCAGCGAGCGTGCGGCTGGCTTCACGGTCGACGCCCAGAGTGCTGCTGGCTGCACGCTCGGCGCCTCGATTCAGTCGTAATAGCGGGCCTCGACCACATTGCCGTCCGGATCAGGGAAGTAATAGCCCTGCGGGGCCCATCCGCGGGCCCCGTAGGTAGGGCTCAGCCGCGCGCTGGTGTCCACCCCTAGTGCCTGCAGACGCTGGTCCAATGCGTCGTACTCAGACTTCGACAGTGCCAGGCAGACGTGATTTACCGGATGGCCGGCACTGCCCTCGACCCTGGTCTGCGCCTCGGTTCTGCCAACGTTGGCCATTGGCAACAGGTCGATGATCGAGTCGTCCGACACACGCACACTCGGGAACGGTGCGTCTCCGGCCTCGTACTCGGTAAACCGTACGGGCGCAAGCCCGACCACCTTCGTATAGAAGTCCATCGATGCCCGGGGATCCTTCGTCCACAGAACTATGTGGTCCAAGCGCATCAGCTGATGATGCGCGGTAATTGCGATCAGGTCGAGCCCTTCTCAGCCCGATGCCGGTGTGATTTGGTGTGACGATGGAATCAAGTCTGTCGGGTACCGAACGGTTGGTCGATACCAACGGTGTGCGACTTCGGGTGATCGAGGCTGGCGAGCGCGGCGCACCTGTGGTGGTCCTGGCCCACGGCTTCCCGGAACTGGCCTACTCATGGCGACACCAGATTCCGGTCCTGGCCGAGGCCGGCTACCACGTACTGGCGCCCGATCAGCGCGGCTATGGCGGCTCGTCTCGTCCGGAGGCGATCGAGGCCTACAACATCCACGACCTGACCGCCGACATTGTCGGCCTGCTCGATGATGTCGGCGCCGAGCGCGCCGCCTGGATCGGCCACGACTGGGGCGCCATCATGGTGTGGAACGCCGCACTGCTGCACCCCGACCGGGTCGCGGCGGTCGCGGCGTTGAGCGTCCCCCCGCTGCCCCGCCCAAAGACGTCGCCAACGCAGGCGTTTCGTCAAACGTTTGGCGACAACTTCTTCTACATCCTCCATTTCCAGGAACCAGGCGTCGCCGACGCCGAACTCGACGAAGACCCGGCCCGTTTCATGCGGAAGATGATGGGCGGTGCGCCATCACCCAGCGACCAGAGCGCGGCATTGCGAATGCTGGCCCCCGGCCCCGAAGGCTTCGCCGCGCGGCTGCCCGAACCCAACGGCCTGCCGGACTGGATTAGCGAGGACGAGCTCGACCATTACATCAGCGAGTTTTCCCGGACCGGGTTCACCGGCGGGCTGAACTGGTATCGAAACTTGGACCGCAACTGGGAGACCACCCCGGAACTCGCCGGCGCCATGATCACCGTGCCGTGCTTGTTCATGGGCGGAACGGCGGACATGGTGTTGGCTTTCACCCGCACCGACCGCGCCCCGCAGGTGATCTCCGGCCCCTACCAGCACGTGATGCTCGACGGCGCCGGACACTGGCTGCAGCAGGAGCGGCCCGAAGAGGTGAATGCGACGCTGCTCGAATTCCTCAAAGGAGTGGAATGGTGACGAGTGCCCCGCTGGGTTTCGGCGTCTTTATCACGCCTTTTCATCCGACCGGCCAATCCCCCACGGTGGCACTGGAATACGACATGGAGCGGGTCGTCGCGCTGGACCGCCTGGGATACGACGAAGCGTGGTTCGGCGAACATCACTCCGGTGGCTATGAGCTGATCGCCTGCCCCGAGGTGTTCATTGCGGCCGCCGCGGAGCGAACCAAGCACATCCGGCTGGGCACCGGTGTGGTCTCGCTGCCCTACCACCATCCGTTGATGGTGGCCGACCGCTGGGTGTTGCTGGACCACCTGACCCGCGGGCGGGTCATGTTCGGCACCGGCCCCGGCGCGCTGCCGTCGGACGCCCACATGATGGGCATCGACCCGGTCGACCAGCGGCACATGATGCAGGAGTCCCTCGAGGCCATCCTCGCGTTGTTCCGCGCCGGGCCCACCGAGCGGATCGACCGTCACACCGACTGGTTCACCCTGCGCGACGCGCAGTTGCACATCCGCCCCTACACCTGGCCCTATCCGGAAATATCCACGGCCGCAATGATTTCTCCGTCCGGTCCACGGCTGGCCGGTTCGCTGGGCACGTCGCTGCTGTCACTGTCGATGTCGGTGCCCGGCGGGTACGCCGCGCTGGAAAACACTTGGGAGGTGGTGCGCGAGCAGGCCGCCAAGGTCGGCCGCGACGAGCCGGACCGCGCCGACTGGCGGGTGCTGTCCATCATGCACATCGCCGACAGCCGCGAGCAGGCGATCGACGACTGCACTTATGGGCTACAGGATTTCGCGAACTACTTCGGTGCGGCCGGGTTCGTCCCGCTCTCCAACGAGGTCAAGGGCGCGCAGTCACCGCACGAGTTCGTCGCGGAATATGCGGCCAAAGGAAACTGCTGCATCGGCACACCCGACGAGGCGATCGCCCACATCGAAGACCTGCTGGAACGGTCCGGCGGTTTCGGGACGCTGTTGCTGCTTGGCCATGACTGGGCCTCTCCGCAAGCCACCTACCACTGCTATGACTTGTTCGCCCGCAAGGTGATTCCCTATTTCAAGGGCCAACTGGAAGCAGCGCGGTCATCACACGACTGGGCCAAGGGCAAACGCGACCAGTTGATCGGCCGCGCCGGCCAGGCCGTGGTGAACGCCATCACCGAGCACGTCGCCGAACACGAACGAGTGGAGAAGTAGTGCGCGCCTCGGTGTTACGCGACGGCCGCATGGTCTACCGGGATGACGTGCCCGACCCGGTACCCGGACCGGGCCAGGTGCTGGTTGAAGTGAAGGCGTGCGGAATCTGCGGCTCGGACCTGCATTTCGCCGCTCACGGATCCCAGATGCTAGAACTCAGCAACCAGATGGCGCGCGACAGAGGCGGCATGGACGTCGATCTGAACCGCGATGTCTTCATGGGTCACGAATTCACCGCCGAGGTACTCGAAACCGGACCCGACACCGAAACCCATCCCCCGGGAACCCTGGTCACGTCGATTCCGGTGGTGCTGTCCGCCAAGGGCGTAGAGCCGATCGTCTACAGCAACACCACGATCGGCGGCTACTCCGAGCGGATGTTGCTGTCGGCGCCGCTGCTGTTGCCTATCCCCAACGGCCTGGACCTCAAACACGCGGCGCTGACCGAACCGATGGCGGTCGGGTTGCACGCCGTCAACAAGTCGAACATCCAGCCCGGCGAGAAGGCCTTGGTAGTGGGCTGCGGCCCGATCGGATGTGCCATCATCGCGGCCCTTCACGTGCGTGGCGTTGAAACCATTGTGGCGGCTGATTTTTCGCCGAAGAGACGCGAACTGGCCGCAGCCATGGGTGCACACCAGACGGTGGATCCGGCGCAGGGCTCGCCGTTCGACACGGTCAAGGCCGCCGTGGTGTTCGAAGCGGTCGGCGTACCCGGAATGATCGATGACATCATCCGGCGAGCCCGGCCGGGCGCGCGCTTGGTGGTCGCCGGGGTGTGCATGCAGCCCGACACCGTGGTCCCGTTCTTCGCGATCGCCAAAGAGATCAGCCTGCAGTTCGTGCTCGCCTACGGCCCGGAGGAGTTCGCCGACTCGCTGCGCGCGCTGGCCGAAGGCAAGATAGACGTCAGCCCGCTGATCACCGGTGAGGTCGGCCTCGAAGGGGTTGGCGCGGCATTCGACGACCTGGCCGACCCGGAGCGGCACTGCAAAATTCTCGTTACACCTTAAAGCGGCAACGGTTTTCGCCGGTCCACTAGGCAGAGTGATCAGTGCCCTTTCGAGGCCTCGCGAAGCAGACCGAACCGAATCCGCAATCGGCGCAAGTCATACCAGTCCCATGCCCAAACCGCGGCCAACACCAACCCCAATCCGGCCCACACGACTCCGCGGCTGACGTCGCCACCGCCGACTTGGAAGACGACGAAAACGGCCAACAACGCCAAGACCACCAGCCGCAACGCCCACATGCCCCGGCCGATGCTGCGGCCGGCGGCCGCCACGCCGGCGAGTTGCATGGCCGCGAGCACAATAGCCGGATCGGTGGGGACATCACCGCCCTCCAGCGATCGAACGGCCAACGTTCGTTGCCGACCGCTAAGGCCCGCCAGCGCCGCGGTGTAAGCACGATGCTTCGGTTCTTGCAACGCGGCTATCACCGCGCCGACGCCAAGGCCGCCACCAGCCAAATAGCCCACGCCCCAGGCGCTGTGGAAGTCAGGGAAGCTGAGGCCCCAGGTCAAGCCCAGTAGCAGCGCCGTGAACAGGCTCCACGCCAGCCAGCGCAGCCACCACGCGGCACCGAGCATACGAAGCCACATCCGAACAGGCTATGCCCGCGGCGGTGCGGCGGACCCAATTAGTGTTGTCGGCATGCCCTCGCCGACCGCACGGCCCGGATACCTGATCCCGGCCGGAAAGTAAGCGATGTCGTTCGAACCGGGAACGCCAGGAGCATTGGTAGCCGGCTACCGAATTGAGCGAAAGCTCGGCGCCGGCGGCATGGGCACCGTCTACTTGGCGCAGCACCCGTCGCTGCAACGGCGTGACGCGTTGAAGGTGCTGTCCGCGGAGCTGTCGCACGATCCGCAGTTCCGGACCCGGTTCCTCCGGGAAGCCGAACTGGCCGCCACCCTGGACCACCCCAACATCGTCACCGTCTACGACCGCGGCGAGACCCCCACCGGACAGCTGTGGATCGCTATGGAGTTCGTCGATGGCACCGACGCCAGCGCTGAACTGGCGGAGACGAAAATGACCGTCCCGCGCGCCCTGCACATCGTCGTCGAGGTCGCCGCCGCGCTCGACTACGCCCATTCCCGAAAGCTGTTGCACCGCGACGTCAAACCGGCCAACTTCTTGCTGTCCGGGCCGCCGGGACCCCAGGAGCGAGTGTT
Organism: uncultured Actinomycetota bacterium; assembly: GCA_963840045.1. GTDB lineage: Bacteria > Actinomycetota > Actinomycetes > Mycobacteriales > Mycobacteriaceae > Mycobacterium. The sequence goes on from CAWIXL010000008.1 coordinate 309,191, forward strand.
GCTGGCCGATTTCGGGATTGCCCGCGCCCTCGACGACGCCACCGGGTTGACCGCGACCGGCGCGATAGTCGCCACCGCGTCCTACGCCGCTCCGGAGACCCTCGAAGGCGGGCGAGTGGATCACCGCGCCGACGTGTACTCGCTGGGCTGCTCGCTGTTTCGGCTGCTCACCGGCCGCACACCGTATGCGGACTTCGGCGGGGTGTCGGCGACATTGATGGCTCATCTCTTCCAGCCGATCCCCCGGGCGACCCAGTTCGCGCCGTGGCTGCCGCCGGCCATTGATGACGTGATCATGGGCGCACTGGCCAAATCCCCCGAGCAGCGTTTCCAGAGCGCGGGCGAACTGGCCGCCGCGGCTGCCGTCGCGTTACGCGGTCAACCCCCCGCGTTGCCGCCGGCCGAAGCGGCACAAACCCGGAGCTGGCAAACGCCGGTGCCGTCGGGCCAATTCCCACCGGCGCCCGCCATGCCGGTCGGACCGGGGCCTCCTGCGCCCGGGCCCCCGCCGGGATGGGCGATACCGCCACCCAAGCGCCGCGGGCGGCGCTGGTGGGCGCTCGGCGGCGCCGCCGTCGCGGTGGCGGCCGCGATCGCCGTCGCGCTTACCGTCACCCACGCCGACGACCACCCGGTCACCTCCGCGAAACCCGGCACCAGCGCGCCCCCCTCGGCGCCCGCGGCCCTGAGCGCCAACGACACCGGGCCGGTCAGCGTCATCATCGACGACCCCACCTGCATCGCGTGGGAAACGATCGCCCAAGGATGGACCGCTCATGACCCCTTGGGCAAATGGCCTGCCAGCAGCCCCGACAGTCCGATCAACACCCCAGCCCGCACCTGGACCCCCGAACAACAGGCAGCTATGCAACAGGTGGGGCAACTCCTGCGCGACACCGCCGACAAAACCGTGCCGCTGGTCAACGCCACCCCGCATCGGGTGGTGCGGGAACTCTACGAGCAGTTCATCGCCTACTCGCGTGCGTACTCCGACAGCCTCAGCAATTACTTCCCCCAGTTCGATGTGAAACTCGGCAGGGCGTCCCAAAGCGCAATGAATTCGCTGATCGCCGCGTGTAACGCCGTCGCCGACGGCGCAGCGATGGCCCGCTCGGTCCTGGTCACGCCCGGTAGCCCGCCACCGCACGTGGCGCCGCCGCAGAACGCCGATCAGCCGAAGCGTTTCATCGGCACCGCCGATAGGGCCAGCTGCGGTGAGTGGGCGTCGGCAATCGACAAGTTCGACGCCGAACCCGCCATCCAGGATTGGAACAAAAACGACGGCAAGATTCCCGTCGATCAGTGGAGCCCTCAGCAGAAGGCGCAAGGTGACGCCGTAACCCCGCTGATGCTCAGCCTTGCCGACGATCTCGAGCGCATCGGCGGGCACAGCGGCAATCCGACCATTCAAGACTTCGCCGCATTCGCCGCGCAGTACCAACGCGCCTACGTCAAGGCGCTACCCACCTACGGAATCCATGACGAGCAACTGGGCCTGGCCGCCAGGTCCGCCCGCGGCCTGGTCAAGGACGCGTGCAGCGCCGTGGGCGCTTAGCGCCGAATATGGACCAGGTGATCGGGGTCCGGCGACTTGTACGATCCGAGTCATGCCGCTAGGGGACGGTGCGACATTTGCCGGGTTTGGCGTTGTTCGGCTGCTGGGGTCGGGTGGAATGGGTGAGGTTTACCTGGTCCAGCATCCCCGGCTGCCGCGCTTACAGGCGTTACGAATACTGCCGGGCGCACTATCGGCCGACGACGAATTCCGGGCCCGTTTCAACCGTGAGGCCGATCTGGCCGCCGCACTTTCGCACCCACACATCGTTGGGGTGCACGATCGGGGCGAATGCGATGGGCGGCTGTGGATCTCGATGGGCTATGTCGAGGGCATCGACGCCGCACAGCTGCTGCGCGAGCACTATCCGCAGGGAATGCCGCGCGCTGAGGCCGTGCAGATCGTCGCGGCCATCGCCAAGGCGCTTGATCATGCGGCCGACCATGGTCTGCTGCACCGCAATGTCAAACCGGCCAACATCCTGCTGTCCAACCAGGACACCGCGCACCGTCGAATCTTGCTGGCGGACTTGGGAATAGCTCGACGGATCAACGACATCAGCGGATTGACGGCGACCAACGTCGGCTACACCGCACCCGAGCAGTTGCTGGACCGCCCGGACATTCCCGTTGATGGGCGCGCCGACCAGTACTCGCTGGCGGCCACCGCGTATCACCTGTTGACCGGCGCCGCTCCGTTTGCGGATTCCAGTGCCGCTGTGATCATCAGCCGCCACCTCGAATCCCCACCCCCGAAGATCGGTGACGCGCGCCCAGAGCTGGGCGACCTCGACGCGGCGCTGTCCCGCGCATTGGCCAAAGACCCGGCCGAGCGTTTCACCCGGTGCCAGGACTTCTCCGTCGCGTTGGGCGGCAACGAGCAGACCCGGCCCGAGCAGAGACCGGCGCTGGCGGCACCGTCTCCGCAGGCCCCGCCGATTGCACCGGGGTCAACGCTTGCCCCTTACGGTCCGCCCTGGCCTCCGCCCGGCCCACCGACTCCGGGATGGGGACCACCGCTCCGGCGTCGCACCGGGCGCCGGTGGGCCCTCGGCGGCGCTGCCCTGGTAGTGGTGGCGGTGGCCCTGGTAGTGGCCCTCGTGCTCGGCGGCACGCGCTCCATCGCCGGCCACCCCGTCGCCGCACCGAGCCCGACCGGCGGCGGTACATCGGCGGCCAGCGCCAACGACACCGGCCCGGTCGGCTTGGTCACCGAGGACCCCACCTGTCCCGCATGGGTAGCGATCGGGACCATGTGGCTGATGACCGCGCCCGTCGAGAACTGGGACGGCGGCCATCCGGGCCAGCAAAACCCCTTGATGGTCCCGGGCAACACCTGGACGCCCGAGCAGCGAAAGGCCATGCAAGCCACGGCAAGCGCGACCCGGATCGCCGCGGTAAAAACCGCGGCGTTGGCCAGGACCACACCGCACCGGGTGGTGCGGGAAATCTACGAACAGTTCATCGCCTACGGGCGCGCCTTCGCCGACAGCATCGGCGACAGCTACGTCCCGCGTAATGCCTTGGGGGCCACCGCCGAAAGCGCGTTGAACGTGTTGCAGTCGATCTGCGTGACCGTCGAGTCCGGGGCGGCGGCGGCGCGATCGGCCTTGGTGACCGCCCCGAGTGCACCGCAACGTGTGGCACCGCCCCAGGACCCGACGAAGCCGGAGCGTTTCTTGACCACCTCCGACATCCCCGCCTGCGGGCAGTTGGTGTCGGTACTACAGAGGTTCAAGCACGACCCGGCCGTGCAGGCCTGGGACAAAAGCAACCATGCCGTCCCAGCCGGCCTGTGGAATCCCCAACAAAAGGCGCTCAATGACGCCGTGGCGCCGCTGATGACCAATCTGGCCGACGATATCGAGCGGATCATTGCGCCCAGTGGCAATCCCGTCATGACGGATTTCGGCACTCTTTCCGCGCAATACCAGCGCGCGTTTGTCAAAGCGCTGCCGACGTATGCCGGACGTGATGGTGAGATCGACGGGGTTGCCCGCTACACACGCTTCATGCTTGCCGACGCTTGTCAGTCGGTCGGGACATAGCCTCCTACCGGAATGTCAGTCCGGGCGGCGTCTGGGTCATGTCGGCGTCCCCCGACAAGAACTTCGAGACGGTGCCCTGCTTGGTCGTCCCATTGATGGTTCTCACCGATACCGGTACTTTGACCTCGCCAAAGAACCGCAGCACCAGACGGTATGGGTCGAAGCTATCCATCTTGACCTCGCTGAGGTCGGCGGTTCCCCACTCGACGGTGCCATCGACCAGCCCGGCGGGATTCAGGCGTATCGGGCAGCCCGGGGGTGCCAGCAGATTGGACCTTTGGCAGTTGGCCATCGCCGCGACCAGCTGTGCGTTGGCCGCATCGCGCCCCGCATCCGAGAGCGCGAAGGTGGGCTGCAGCCACCCCAGTCCGGACATCGAGAGCTGATCGAGCAGAAGGGGTTTGGTCGTCACCGTCAGATACGGGTTGGTGCTGCCGACATCGGTGAACCCCGGAAACACATACACCGTGGAGTCACCGATGGGCTTGCCGAACAGCGTCATCGTCTTGGCGGCGGCATTGGTACCCGACGATGCACCGGGGTCGGGCGAAACTTTGATCGCCGCCGCCGTGATCTTCCAGCTGCCGTGCTCCTTCTTCACGTGAATGTTGGCATCGGAAATCTTGTCGCCGAAGTTGGCGACCACGTGCACCGTGCCAAAGCCCATCTCACCGGCGGTGGTCGAATCGTCGTTGAGGATCCTGATGTTGGTGATAGGCCATTGAGCGAGTTGCCTTTTCAGGATTTCGTTGGTGAGGAACTCTTTGGAGGCGGGCTGGTCGCCGCTGTAGGACAACGCGGCCTCCGCATCCCCGCGCGCCAGCGCCTCCAAGTAGCCTTTGACCGCATCACCGGCGGTCCCGCCGGCCTGCCCGCCGGCGTGCCCGCGGCCGCCCCCGCCGGCCATCGTGATCACCAAAACAATCGCCACGGCGACGATTACGGCGCAACCGGCCGCGAACGTGATGTACAGCGAGTTGCGATTCTTGGGTGCGCCAGACGGCGGCGGCCACCCGGCCGGCTGCCCGAACCCGGGCTGCGGGCCGGGAAGCGGCGCCGGTTGCCACCCGCCGGCGGCGGGAGGCTGCGGCGGGGGCCATCCGCCCGACGGCTGCTGGTGCTCCAGTGGGCGTGGCGCGGCCAACGTCGGCGTCGGAGCCGGCCCCACCCACGTTTGCGCCCAAGGATCGATCCCGTTGCGGACCCCGTAATTGGTCATTACAACCTCCCGTTTCCGTCGGCCCGGTGCGGGCGCGGACTAGCCGTCAGCAAACCCCGACCGCCGTTGGTCAACTGCTCGTAGTTTGCTGTCACGCGGTGACATTAACGACGCCCGTCGGCTTAAGCAGCGGCCATTCAGGACGGATCTGCGCGGTGCCATCGGTCCCCGGGAAGGCTCAATTTGCCGGGCTAGCCGGGAAAAACCGGCACCGCTATGCCCAAGTCAGACCAGTTCGAGTCCGTTGCCGTGCAGCTGCTCCGGTATTTATGGCGCTTTCTACCGTATATAGGTGGTTTATCCCGTATCTGCGTCGCGGTCCGATGAGATCAGCTTCATCACCTCGAAAGGACACCAAGACCATGAACAACGCCGAACAGAGCCCCCGCCTCGGCCCCAGCGACCTGCACCACCTCCTGACCGTCGGCGGGCGGCTCTTCGAAACCGACGCCGTTACCCCATGCCGGCGCGAGAGCGCTCGGGCTGACGGCCGCGACCTGTGGTTCTCCCCTTTCCGCGACCGTGAACAAGCCGCCCGCATGTGCCAGGACTGCCCCTTTTTGGGCCGCTGCGGCTACAACGCCGTCATCAGCCGCGCCACCCACGGCGTCTGGGGCGGCGAGATCCTTCCGGGCGACAAACCCGTCGACCTCGAACCCATCTACGCTCGCCTGCTGGCCCAATTTGAAGCCCGCCGCGCCCAAGAACTCGGCCATGCACCGGCCCCAAAACTGCCCAGCGTCAGTCCCCGCCGCCGGGCCCGCCCCGATAGCAGTGCGGCCTGACCACCGACCGCCGGGTGACATGCCCGATAGCCATAGAGGTCGATCGACAACATGTCCCACCGGGCGCGGTGAGAGAGGCCGACGTGTGGATGAGATCGCGACACCGCCACCGCGGTCGCCTCACCAGCGGCCGCAGGTGAAGTTAGCGCTGACGCACCCGACCAACAAGGGATGTTGTTCCGTGAACGGACGCCCGGCGGGCTCACATAAGCGGGGGAAACGGGTTGAGCCACTCCATCGAATTGTCGGTAAGCCCTCTGTGCTGCGGGCAGTAGACAGACATGGAAACACCGACGAAGTAGCTGGATTGTCTCAGCGAAAGATCGGTGGTCTTCTTCAACCTCATCGCCAGAACGGTTGAGTTTTCGTTTCTATCGAATCCGGCACACACCGTATGGGCCATGGCAACCGCGCTGTTGCGGTCGAGGGCGATCCCTTCGTTCGCAAGAGCCGCAACGAACGCATCGTCGGATGGATCTGCCGATGCCGGGGCTGCGGAAAGCAGCGTGGCGGCGGACAGCGCGACCGCGCAGACTGTCGACCACTTCCCGGGACCGACGTCCATTTGGGTCATGGCCTCCCCTCTGCGCGGCCGATCGGCTGAGTCAAATGGCGACTTGATGAACGTTAGCCGAAATCGCGACTTTGGTTCTTCACTGTGCGCACTTGTTAACAACATCGATACAAGGCTGTTGCGGGCTGGGTAAGGCTTCGATGAAACATACTGGCGGAGCCTCTAATTGGCATCGGTTCCGTCGAAGCCACACCGCAAAATCGGCGACAGGTCTAGATGAGGTGCTGTTTGCTGGATTTCGCTTGCAGGACAGTCTGTTTCCGCAGAGCAAATTCGTCATGATGTCGGAACTCCGCCAGGGTCGCCCGAGCCGCTAGTGTCCCAGGCATGCCCAACCCAGGGAGCTCGCCGGGCCTTGCCGTCAGGTCGATTGCACTGGCGGCCGCCGCCTGCGTAGTCATCGTCACGTTGTCGGCCTGCGATAAGCACAATGCGGCGCCGCCGGGGCCAAATGCGCGTCAGGTCACCGTATTCGGAACAGGGCAAGTGCAAGGTGTTCCCGACACCTTGACCGCCGACGTCAGTATCGAGTTCACCGCGCCGGACGTCACCGGCGCGATGAGCCAGACCAACAACCGCCAGCAAGCCGTGATCAACGCGCTGGTGGGAGCCGGGTTGGACCGCAAGGACATTCGCACCGACCAGGTCACCCTGCAGCCGCAGTACAGCAATCCGGGGCCGTCCGGGACCTCCGTCATTACCGGCTACCGCGCCACCAATGGGATCGCGGTCAAGATCCACCCGACCGACGCCGCCTCCCGGATGTTGGACGTGATCGTCAGCACCGGCGGCGACGCCACCCGGATCAGCTCGGTCAGCTACTCGATCGCCGACGACTCGCAGCTGGTGAAGGACGCGCGTGCGCGCGCCTTCCAGGACGCCAAGAACCGGGCCGAGCAGTACGCGCAGCTGTCGGGCCTGCGGCTGGGCAAGGTGATCTCCATTTCCGAGGGAACTGGCGGCGCACCCGTCACCGGAGGACCGCCGGCCCCGCCACGCGGCATGGCCGCGACGCCGCTGGAACCCGGCCAGCAGACGGTGAGCTTCTCGGTGACCGCGGTGTGGGAGCTGGACTGAGCGCGCCCGAACTACAGCTGGTAAACCCTGGGATCCAGGGTGCCGATATAGGACAGGTCGCGGTAGCGCTCGTCGTAATCCAGGCCGTAACCCACGACGAAGTCGTTCGGGATATCGAAGCCCACATAGGCGATTTCGGCGTTGGCGCCCAGCGCATCGGGCTTGCGCAGCAGCGTGCACACCCGCAGCGAACGCGGATGCCGGCGTGGTCAGGTTACGCATCAACCAGGACAAGGTCAGTCCCGAGTCGACGACGTCCTCGACGATCAGCACATCGCGACCGTGGATGTCGCGGTCGAGGTCCTTGAGGATCCGCACCACACCCGACGAGGACGTCGAGGACCCGTAGGAGCTGACCGCCATGAATTCGAACTGGGTCGGCAGCGGGATCGTGCGCGCCAGGTCGGTGACGAAGAGCACCGCACCCTTGAGCACGGTGACCAGCAGCAAATCCTGACCACTTTCGACGGTGGGGTCGCGATAGTCCTCGCCGATTTGGGCGCCCAGCTCGGCTACGCGGGCCTGAATCTGCTCCTCGGTGAGCAATACCGACTTGATATCCCCCGGATACAGCTCCGTTGGCTGCCGGCAGTTCCGGGAGTGCTCGCCGAGGAGCGCTGGGGCACGCCCACAGCGTGCCACGCAATCGGGCGAACAACCAACGCAAGCGCCTATATCGCTTCGACTCGCTATATCGCTTCGACTCGCAGTGTCAGCACGCCGTCGTGCCGGCCCGCCACCAAGCGCTGACCGGACAACGTGGAGCCGACCGCCACGCCACCCTGCCCGCGCCACGCCGTGACCAGCGTGTCCACGCCGCGAATCTGCTTATCGGTCAGCCCGGTCGCGCCGCCGGCCAGCAGCCAGCCGCGGATCACCCTGCGCCGCACCGGGTCAGGAAGCGCGGCCAGGCCCCCGGTATGCAACCCGGATCCGGCCTTGATGCCCGGCAGCGCCTGCGCGGCGAGCTTGTCGATCAGTTCGGTGTCCTCGCGCAACGCCGTCGCGGTGCGGGCCAGCGCCTCGGCGACCCCGCCGCCCAGCACGTCCTCCAGCAACGGCAGCACTTCCTGGCGCAGCCGGCTGCGGGTGAACCGGCGGTCGGCGTTGTGCGGGTCCATCCACACGGTCAGGCCCAGCTCCTGGCACGCGGCGTGCGTGACGCTGCGCCGCACCCCCAATAGCGGCCGGCACCACGGCGGATCATGTGGCCGCATCCCGGCGATGGACCGTGCCCCCGAACCGCGGCCCAGGCCCAGCAGCACCGTCTCGGCCTGATCGTCGAGCGTGTGGGCCAACAACACCGGTCCGCCCCGCCACCTGTTCAGCGCGGCATAGCGGGCTGCGCGGGCGGCCGCCTCGGGACCTCCGTCATTACCCACCTGCACGCAAATTACTTGTGCCTCCACACATCCCAATGCGAGGGCTTGGGTGCGAGCGGTTTCGGCGACGGCGGCCGAATCGGACTGCAGGCCGTGGTCGACGATCAGCGCGGTAGTGGGTCGCAGCCGGGCGGCGACGGCCGTGAGAGCCAACGAGTCGGGTCCGCCGGACAGCGCCACGCACCAGGGGTCGTCGGTAGCCAGATAAGCCCCGAGATGGGTCCGGGTGAACGCCTCGACAGCCGTGCGCAGCTGCCCTACAGCACTCTGTCGATCCATCCCTGCGGGTCTTCGATCTCGGCGGGCAGCGGCAACGTCTCCGGGCCCGACCAGACGGTGTTGAACCGTTCCATGCCGACCCGGCCCACCACATGGTCGACGAACGCCTTGCCGCGGGTGTATTGGCTGAGCTTGGCGTCGATGCCCAGCAGCGCGCGCAGCAGTCGCTGCAGGGGCGGTTGCTTGCGTTGGCGACGCTCGTCGAACCGGCGGCGGATGGTGGTCACCGACGGCACCACCATCGGCCCGACGGCATCCATCACGTGCTCGGCGTGGCCTTCCAGCAGCGTCCCGAGCACCAGCAGCTGATCGAGGGCTTCGCGCTGCGGCTCGGACTGAATGGCGCGCACCAGCCCGACAATCCCCGCCGGGCCGGCGTCGGCACCGCGGTTGCGGATGAACTCGGCCAGCCGGCTCATCACCTGCCCGATGTCTTCGCCGGCGTCCTTGGTCAATAGGCCCAGCGCATCCGACATGTAACCCGGCAACCACGGGTTGGCGGTGAACTGCACCCGGTGGGTCACCTCGTGCAGGCACACCCAGAGCCGGAAATCGGACGGCGCGACCCGCAGCTGCCGCTCGACGGCGATGACGTTGGGATACACCAGCAGCAGACAGCCCTGTTCGGCGGCGAACGGGTCGTACTGGCCGAGGATCCCCGAGGACACGAACGCCAGCACGGCGCCCGTCTGCGCACCGGTGATCCGGCCGGTGAGAAAGCCCCGTGGCGTCTCGGTGCCGTTCATCATCAGCCGCATCGACTCGGCCGCGGCCCCGACCCACTCCGACCGGTCGACGATGCGGGCCGCCGGCACTTCACCCTTGGTGACCAGGCCGGTGACGTCGCGCACCGGCGGTTCGGCTCTCTCGGCCGCACTCGTCAGCTCGTCGATCACCTGACGGCGGGTGTACTCCGTGGACGGCGGACCCGGCCGCGCCAGCCGCTGGCCGACGGTGGCGGCGAAGCGCCAGTCGACGGCGGTACCGAGGGTCAGGTCAGAGGGGGGACTCATGCGCACCCACATGTCCAGAGCTTGGTGGCCAGCGCGTCCATTACGTTGCGGCCATTGGGGCCTGCGCCGTTGGAGATGAACGCAAAGGTCAGCACCCGTCCGCTGCTGTCGGTGAGCACCCCGACCAACGCGTTGATGGCGGTCAATGAGCCGGTTTTGGCGCGCAACCAGCCGGCCGGCCCCAGGTTGGTGGCCTGATCGAGAAAGCGGTCGGACAGCGTGCCGCTGCCCCCGGCGATCGGCAGCAGATCCAGCAGCGGCCGCAACGACGGCTGGTCCGGCCCCGCCGCCGCCTGTACCACGCCGTCGAGTGTCTTGGCCGTCAACCGGTCGTTCACCGACAACCCGCTGGAATCCGCGAGCGCGGCGCCGGTGATGTCGACGTGCGCAACCGTGCTCAACCGGTTGGTCACCGCGTCTACCGCGCCGGCGAAGCTCTGCGGTCGGTTGATGGCGGCGGCCACCTCGCGGCCGATGCATTCGGCCATCACGTTGTCGGAGTGGTCCATCATCTCGGAGAGCCGCTGAACCAACGGCGCCGACTGCACCACGGCCAGCTGCCGCGCCCCGGACGGTGCCGTCGCGATCGTGACCGTGGCCGGATCGAGTCCGAGGGCCTTGGCCAGCTCACGCCCCGCATCCAGGGCCGGGGCCATGGACCGTCGCGAGTTGACGGTCGTCGGCTGGATCCGCCCGGCGTCGATCATCGCCGCCTCGATCGGGGCGATATCGCCGTTGCCGACATCGGCCGGATCCCAGCCGGGCGCCATGGTCGGACCGCTGTATGCGTGGGTGTCCACCTGCACGGCCGTCGGCGTCACGCCGCTGCGGCGAACCTGTTCGACCAGGTCGCTGATCCGCGGCGCGCCCCGATACCAGGTGTCCACGCCGGGCGGGGCGGCCGACAACGTCGGATCGCCGCTGCCGACCAGCACGACCGGGCCCTGAGCGTTCTGGGTGCCGGCCACCACGCGCGTGCTGATCCTGGCCTCACGGTCCAGGGTGAGCAGCGCCGCGGCCGCGGTCAGAACCTTGTTGGTCGACGCCGGCACCAACGGCACGTCGTCGGCCATCTGCCAAAGCTCTTTCGCGGTCATGGCGTCGGTGATCCGGCCCCCCAGCCTGCCCAGGTTGGGATCGGCCGCGATGGCCGCCAGCGTGGCCGCCAGCCCGCCGTTGCTGGGTACCGCGGCGGTGTCGGTCGCCGGGACCAATCCCGGCTTGACCGTCGGCGGCCGCGGCGGCGGTACGGGCGGGTGTGCGCTATTGGCGCCGTGGCCGGTGGTGAAAAACGCTGCTGCCGCTACCACCGCGGCAACAAACGCCAGCACGGCCACCGTGATCAGCGCGTAGGTGGATTTTCGCCGGCGAGTAGGACCCATCACTCTCCTGACTGTCTCGTCCCATTCTGCCGAACCGGCGGCGAAGTGCTCGACTAGGGTGGATCCGCGCGATGCAACTTCGCCAACCTAATTGCAACGATCCCCGACCCATTACCCGATCCAGACCCCAAGGAGCCGACGGTGCAATTCGACGTGACCATCGAAATTCCGAAAGGCGAACGCAACAAGTACGAGATCGATCACGAGACGGGACGGGTACGTCTGGACCGCTACCTCTACACCTCGATGGCGTACCCGACCGACTACGGCTTCATCGAGGACACGCTCGGTGAGGACGGAGATCCGCTGGACGCGCTGGTGTTGCTTCCGCAGCCGCTGTTCCCGGGGGTGCTGGTGGAAGCGCGTCCAGTGGGAATGTTCCGGATGGTCGACGAGAAGGGCGGCGACGACAAGGTGCTCTGCGTTCCGGCCGGTGACCACCGCTGGGACCACATTCAGGACATCGAGCACGTTCCGGCCTTCGAGCTGGACGTGATCAAGCATTTCTTTGTGCATTACAAGGACCTGGAACCGGGCAAATTCGTCAAAGCGGCCGACTGGGTTGGCCGCGAAGAGGCCGAGGCAGAGGTGCTGCGCTCGGTGGAGCGGTTCAAGGCCGAGGGGCACTGACGCAGCGGGCCTGTCAACGGTCGCTACTGACGGTTGACGGCTCGATATTCGTGGGCTGGGCAACTGACTCGGCGCGACGTCGATTGCGCAGCACGCTCCAGGTCAACGCCGCCCCGACGAAGACCACGCCGACCGAGGCGGTGATCGCTTCGGGGACGTGCAAGCGTGGATCGACGGAGAGCAGCATGATCACGGCCAGGGCGCCGATCGCCCAGTGCGCACCGTGTTCCAGGTAGACGTAACGATCCAGCGTCTCCTGGCGGACCAGGTAGATGGTGATTGACCGGACGAAGATCGAGCCCACCAGTCCCAGGCCCAACGCGATGACAATGGGGTCCGAGGTGATGGCGAAGGCGCCGGTGACCCCGTCGAACGAGAAGGCCGCGTCGAGAACCTCGAGGTAGACGAACAACGCCAGACCTGCCTTGCCGACGGCGCTGCCGACCATGCCGGAACCTTCCGCCGCGGCGATCTCGTCGTCGGATGGCCTGAACGCCCGGCTCAATCCGTTCACGACCAGATACGTGACCAGGCCCAGCAGCCCGGCCGTCAACACCGTCGCTCGTTCGGCGGCGGACTGCGTCAACCGCGCGCCGACCAGGACCAGCACCACGCCGGCCACCGCCACCGAAACCTGACCAAGCCGCCCGATGCGTGCGAACGGGATCTCAATCCACTTGAGCCACTTGATGTCTCGTTCGTGAAAGACGAAATTCAGGAACAGCATCAGCAGGAACGTGCCGCCAAATGCCGCGATCTGCGGGTGGGCCGAGATGAGCAGCTTTTCATAACTGGGTGAGCCGTCGGGGAATTCGAGCGCGCCGTGCGGCGGCGGATCGAGTGCCAACTCCATCGCGCGAACCGGGTCGAGGCCGGCGGTCGCCCAGACAATCACCAGCGGAAAAACCAGCCGCATTCCGAACACCGCGGTAAGAATTCCGACCGTCAGGAACATCCGCTGCCAGAACGGGCTCATCCGGCGCAGCACCGCGGCGTTGATGATGGCGTTGTCGAACGACAGCGACACTTCGAGAACGGCCAGCGCCACCAGCAAGAAGAGGGCGTTGAGCCCACCGTGCCAATATCCGGCTGCCGAGGGCCAGCGCGGTCGCCGCGAGAGAAACGGCGAAGGTGCGGCACGCTGTCATGCATTTTTCCGAGTCATGGATCCTTCCGGACAAGCCCCCACACTATCGACGCCGATTCGCTCCACGGGCCCTTCGCCGCAGGCACTTAGAATTTTCAAACGTGGCTATGCCCGAAGTCGGCGGTACCCAAGCTTCCGCGGGAGCTGCCGGACCGATCGCGCGTGCCAGCATGGCTCGAGTCGGCGCGGCAACGGTGCTCACCGCGCTGTGCGGCTACGCGGTGATCTATCTGGCCGCCCGCGACCTGGCGCCGCGTGGCTTCTCGGTGTTCGGCGTGTTCTGGGGTGCATTCGGGCTCGTCACCGGTGCCGCCAACGGTCTGCTGCAGGAAACCACCCGGGAGGTGCGCTCGGCGCCGTACATCGACGTCCTGCCCGATCCCCGACGGCCCCGCACTCATCCAATGCGGGTCGCGGGCATGGTCGGGGCCGCCGCGGCCGCCGTCATCGCCGGCAGTGCGCCGTTGTGGGGCGGGCGGGTGTTCGTCGAAGCGCGCTGGTTGTCGGTGGGGTTGCTGAGCGTCGGGCTCGCCGGCTTCTGCCTGCACGCAACCCTGCTGGGCATGCTGGCCGGCACCAATCGGTGGACCCAGTACGGTGCGCTGATGGTGACCGACGCGGTCATCCGGGTGGCCGTCGCCGCCGCGACGTTCGTGATCGGATGGGGCCTGACCGGGTTCTTGTGGGCCACCGTCGCCGGCGCGGTGGCGTGGCTGATCATGCTGGCGGCCTCGCCGACCGCACGCGCGGCCGCGCGACTGCTGACGCCGGGCACCACCGCGACATTCCTGCGGGGCGCCGCCCATTCGATCACCGCCGCGGGCGCCAGCGCGATTCTGGTGATGGGATTTCCGGTGCTGCTGAAGCTGACCAGCAGCGAGCTGGGGGCGCAAGGCGGCGTCGTCATCCTCGCCGTGACGCTCACCCGCGCGCCGCTGTTAGTTCCGCTGACGGCCATGCAGGGCAACCTGATCGCGCATTTCGTCGACGAGCGCAGCAACCGGCTTCGGGCGCTGATCGCGCCGGCGGCGATCGTCGGTGGCATCGGCGCGATCGGGGTGGTGGCCGCCGGAGTCGTGGGCCCGTGGATCCTGCGGGTCCTTTTCGGGCCGCAGTACCAGGCCAGCAGCGGGCTGTTGGCGTGGTTGACCGCGGCTGCGGTGGCCATCGCGATGCTGACGCTCACCGGCGCCGCTGCGGTGGCGGCAGCCCTGCATCGGTCCTATGCACTGGGCTGGGTGGGTGCGACGGTGGCGTCGGGCATGCTGCTGCTGTTGCCGCTGCCGCTGGAAACCCGCACGGTGATCGGTTTGTTTTGCGGCCCGTTAGTCGGGATCGGCGTCCATCTGGTGGCGCTCGCGCGAGTCGGACCTCAACCGGCTGATAGCACCTGACCCGGCGTGTACCTTGTGGGCATAAATGGACTCTGAAACTCATTACCCCGACGTCTGGATCGTCGTTCCCGCCTTCAACGAAGCCGCCGTCATCGGCGAGGTCATCGCCGACCTGCGCTCGGTCTTCGACCACGTCGTCTGTGTGGACGACGGCAGCACCGACGAAACCGGTGACATCGCCCTGCGGGCCGGGGCGCACCTGTTGCGTCATCCGATGAATGTGGGCCAGGGCGCCGCGATCCAGACCGGCGTGGAGTATGCCCGCATCCAGCCCGGTGCGCGCGTTTTTGCCACCTTCGACGCCGACGGCCAGCACCGGGTCAAAGACGTCGCCGCGATGGTCGACCGGCTCTATTCCAATGACGTCGACGTCGTCATCGGAACGCGGTTCGCCCGGCCCGACGGCAACCAGCCGCCGTTTTTGAAGCGGATCGTGCTGCGGACCGCCGCCCGGTTGAGCCGCCGCGGTCGCCGGCTTGGTTTGACCGACACCAATAACGGCCTGCGCGTGTTCAACAAGACGGTGGCCGACGGGCTGGACATCACCATGAGCGGGATGAGCCACGCCAACGAGTTCGTCATGCTGATCGCGGAAAACAAATGGCGCGTAGTTGAAGAACCGGTCGAGGTGTTGTACACCGAATACTCGAAGTCGAAGGGGCAGCCTCTCCTCAACGGCGTCAACATCATTTTCGACGGGTTCCTACGAGGGAGGATGCCGAGATGAACTGGATCCAGGTGCTGCTGATCGGCTCGATCATCGCGCTGCTGGTCTATCTGCTGCGGTCCCGCAGGAATGCGCGGTCGCGGGCCTGGGTCAAGGTCGGTTATGTGCTTTTCGTGCTGGCCGGTATCTATGCCGTGCTGCGGCCGGACGACACCACCGTGGTGGCGCACTGGTTCGGGGTGCGCCGCGGCACCGACCTGATGCTCTACGCGCTGATCATGGCGTTCAGCTTCACCACGATCAGCACCTATATGCGGTTCAAGGACCTCGAGTTGCGTTACGCGCGACTGGCCCGCGCCGTCGCGATCGAAGGCGCGCTCGTCCCCGAGTAGCGCGAGCAGACGCAAAAGCACCCTTTTTCGCCTCGAAAAGGGTGCTTTTGTGTTCCCGCAAGCGGGAGGTGCCCCCAGCTCGGCGTAGGGGTCAGCCAACGTGCAGCCGGCGGAAGTACTCCACCGTGCGACGGACCCCCTCGTCCAGCTCAACCTGGGGACGCCAGCCCAGAACCCCCTTCGCCAGGCCGTTGTCGAGGCAGGACCGCTTCAGGTCGCCTAGGCGCGGCGGATAAAACTCCGGGTCGTCGGGGCCGCCGACGGCCTTGGCCACCACGGTGTGCAGCTCGCGGTCTGACGTCTCGATGCCGGTGCCGATGTTGAATCGCTGCCCGCCGCCCGCGTCGCCGGAGGCCTTGACGAAGGCATCCACCACGTCGTCGACGAACACGTAGTCGCGGGTGTTGCTGCCGTCGCCGAACACCTTGGTGGCCTTACCCGACAGCAGCGCCTGGCAGAAGATCGCCACCACCCCAGCCTCACCATGCGGGTCCTGGCGCGGGCCGTAGACGTTGGCCGGTGCGATGTGCGAGCAGTCCAGGCCATACAGGTGGCGAAAGGTATTCAGGTAGATCTCCCCCGCCACCTTGCCCGCGGCATAGGGCGAGGCCGGGTCGGTGGGCACCGTCTCGGCGGTCGGAAAATCCGTCGGGGTGCCGTAGATGGATCCCCCCGACGAGGTGTGCACGACCTTGCGCACGCCGGTGCTGCGTGCCGCTTCGGCCAGGCGCACGGTGCCGACGACGTTGACCGACGCGTCGAACACCGGGTTGGCCACCGAGCGCCGCACGTCGATTTGCGCCGCCAAGTGGAAAACCACCTCCGGGCGGTGCTCGGCGAAGATCGCGTCCAGATCCGCGGTGACGATGTCCGCCTCGACGAAGACGTGGGCGGGATTGTCGGCCAGATGCTCGAGGTTGGTCGCGCGACCCGTCGCGAAATTGTCCAGCCCCACCACCGTGTGGCCGTCGGCCAGAAGACGGTCGACTAGCGTCGACCCGATGAAACCGGCTGCCCCGGTGACCAGTGCGCGCACCGGCCCACCATACCGGCGGCCTCTCCGGATGCCTTCCGGATGCCGCATGTGCCCCCGGTCGCCCTGGCCGCCGCCGTGCTGATCGCGGTGCAGCTGGTGGTCCGCGCCGTGCTGGCGTTCAGGGGCTATTTCTATTGGGACGACCTGATTCTCATCGGCAAGGCCGGCACCCAGGGCGTGCTGTCGCCGTCGTATCTGTTCGACGATCACGACGGCCACGTGATGCCGGGCGCGTTTCTGGTCGCGGGCATGATCACCCGGCTGGCGCCGCTGGACTGGGTCGGGCCGGCGATCAGCCTGGTGGTGCTGCAGCTGCTGGCCTCGCTGGCGCTGTTGCGCGCGCTGTACGTGATCCTGGGCTGGCGTCGGGTACTTCTGATCCCGTTGACGTTCGCGCTGTTCACACCGCTGGCCGTGCCGGGGTACGCGTGGTGGGCGGCGGCGCTGAACTCGCTGCCGATGCTGGCGGCGCTGGCCTGGGTGTGCGCCGACGCGGTCCTGCTGGTCCGGACCGGCAACCAGCGCTACGCCGGCACCGGCGTGCTGGTCTACCTCGGCGGCCTGCTGTTCTTCGAGAAGGCCGCGGTGATCCCGTTCGTCGCCTTCGCGGTGGCCGCACTGCTGTGCCACGTGCGCGGTGATCCCGACGTTGTGCGCACGGTATGGCGGGCGGGCGTCCGGCTCTGGGTGTACTCGCTGGCCCTGACCGCCTGCTGGATAGCGCTGTACCTGGCGGTGGTGAATCAGCGGCGCTGGAGTTTCGACCTGGGGATGACGTTCGACCTGCTGTGGCGCTCGATCACGCACGGGATCGTCCCGGGTCTGGCAGGTGGGCCGTGGCACTGGGACCGCTGGGCTCCGGCCTCGCCGTGGGCTACGCCACCGCCGCTGGTCATGGCGCTCGGCTGGCTGGTGTTGGTTGGGGTGCTGGCGGTTTCGCTGATCCGCAAACAACGCATCGGCTTGGTGTGGCTGACCGCCGTGGGGTACGTCGTCGCCTGCCAAGTGCCGATCTACTTGATGCGCTCGTCTCGGTTCACCGCTCTCGAATTGGCCCAGACCCTGCGCTATTTCCCGGATCTGGTGGTGGTGCTGGCGCTCTTGGCCGCCGTGGCGTTCACCGCACCCAACCGGACGTCAGCGCGCTGGCTGGACGCTTCACCGATGCGCACGGCGGCGACGACCGCGTTGGCCGTGTTGTTCATTGCGAGCAGTCTGTACTCGACGGCGACCTTTCTGACCAGCTGGCGCGACAACCCCGCTCAGCCCTATCTGCAGAATGTTCGCGCGAGTTTAGCTGCTGCACATGCTAATTCGAATGCTCCGCTACTGGATCAGGAAGTCGATCCGCTGGTGCTGCAGCGGGTGGCCTGGCCGGAGAACCTGGCCAGCCACATGTTCGCACTGCTCCGGGATCGGCCGGAATTCGACTCGACGACAACGCAATTGCGAATGCTGAACAGCTCAGGCCGGCTGGTCGACGCGAACGTGACGTGGGTCCGGACCATCGTGGCGGGGCCGAAACCGCAATGCGGCTACTTCGCCCAGCCGGACACACCGGCGCGGCTGATTCTGGACGGGCCGCTGCTACCCGCCGACTGGACGGTTGAAATCAACTACCTGGCCAACAGCGACGGCTCGATGACGCTGTCGCTCACCGACGGGCCCGAAGTGAAAGTTCCAGTGCGTCCGGGACTCAACCGGGTCTTCGTGCGGCTGCCGGGCGCCGGAGACGCGATCACTGTGCAAGCCAACACCACCGGGCTGTCGTTGTGTATCGCGTCGGGACCGCTGGGATTTCTCGCGCCGGCCTAACGCGACTCGGCCGCCACCACGTCGGCCAGTTCGCTCCGCGACCGGATGCCGAGCTTCTGATAGATATGCCGCAGATGGTATTCGACGGTCTTGGGACTCAGAAACAACGCCGCCGCAGTCTCTTTCGTCGTCCGGCCAGCGCCGATCAGGGACGCGATCCGGCCCTCTTGCGAGGTGAGGGCGGCCAGGTGGTCTTCTCCACTGCGACGCGCCCGTTCACCGGTCGCGTCCAATTCGGTGGCGGCCAGATCCGCCCAGGGGCGAGCCCCGAGACGCTCGAACTGCTTGAGCGCCTGACGTAGCTGCGGACGTGCCGCCACCCGGCTCTTGTCACGGCGCAACGCGGCGCCGAAGGCCAGCCGAGTCCGCGCTTCCTCGTAAAGGTCCAAGGCTGTCCCGGTGCAGTTCAATTGCCTTCTCAAATAATGTGTTTCGTTCATCAACGTCCGTAGTGACCAGGGCCATCGCGCGCTGGGCACGCGCGATCGCCCAGGGCTGTCCCTTCTGTTGTGCCCGATGCTGATAATCGCTGGCCGTTGTGGCGGCGGCAGCCAGGTCGCCCTGCCGCACCTGGGCTTCGGCAAGTTCCGGGCCGGGCGCGAGGTCGACATCGTGAAACCCGATGCGGCTCATGGTGGCTTGCAGTTCACTGAAGCCGCGCACCGCGGCGGCGGCATCGCCGGTGGCGAGACTGAGGTCACCGAGCGCGAACCGGCACCAAAGCTCCGCCAGCACAATCTGATGGCTCTCGGCGAGGGCCAGCGCTTCGTCGCAGTTGCTGCGGCATTCCTCGGCGCGGCCCATCCGGGCCTGCAGCCAGGCCAGACCGGCCAGTGACGCGACGAGATCAGTGGTCTGTCCGGTCTCCCTGGCCAGGGTGATGCCCTCGTCGAATTGGCTCAGCGCCGACGACCAGCGATCGGTGGTGGCGTCGTCGCGGGCGGTGTGGAAGAGCAGGTTCGGCAGCGCGCCCAGCGCCGTCCGCGCCCGCTGCTCTTGAACGACACGCCCGACGAGGTCTCGCCCGGCCCGGGATTCACGCAGGAACAACGGACCGATCACCGTCAGGTCCGGTCGACGAGGGTCGTCAAACCGCTGTGGATCCTCGGCCATGGAGTCGACCGCGAGACGGATCCAGTGCATGCCTGGATTGCCCGCCAAGACCCGCGCCATGCCGATCGCAATCTGTCCGCGCGTTCGCGCGACATCAGTGCGGCAGTCGTCAAGCAGCCCCTCGATGCGGTCGGCGGCCGATGTCCCCGCCGGGGCGTCACACAGATAGAAGCAGGTGCTGACAGCGTCGGCCAATAGCCGCACCGCGGCGTCCGGATCAGCAGCCGCAACGCGTTCCGCCGAGCGTGACAGCAATTCGTGCGCGTTGCGTAGCGAGCCCGTACGCAATGCGAGATTGCCTCGTATGCCGTCGATTTCGGCTAGCCGGGCGGGTTCGGTTACGAGTTCCTGTGCGGCCCGCAGGAACTCGTCAGCCGGGCCGACACGACCTGCAAGCCATGCGGATTCGCCGGCGCCGAACAACCGTAGGCTCCTGAGTTCAAACTTCGAGCTGAGCTCAGCGCTGCGCGCCAACCTGATTGCCGCGGTACCGTAAGCCCCTCGTGCGCGGGCATGTTCGGCCGACTCGGCCACCATGTCGGCAACCGCGTCGTCGGGCCCGACACACGCTTCGCTCAAATGCCATGCGCGCCGATCCGTCGACGACTCCGGTAGCGCCGCCGCTACCGCACGGTGGGCGGCTCGGCGTTCTTCCGGTGCCGCCGCCGCGTAAACCGCCGATCGCACCAGCGGATGTCGAAATTCCGCGCGCCCGGCCCGAAGCCGCAGCAGTCCAACCCCTTCCGCGTCCGCAAGCGATTCTAGCGATTCCAGCGCGCTGTCCAGCTTGGTCGCGGCCTGCGCAGTGACCGACAGGTCGCCGTCCGCAACGGCGGTCAGCAGCAACAGGCGTTGTGCCTCCGCCGGCAAGGCCGACAGCCGGCGAGCGAAGGCACGCGCGATCGTCTCGGTCACTGGCATGGGCAGCTCGGGGGCTACTTCGCCGAGGCGACCACCATCGCGCGCCAGCTCGATGAGGGCCAGCGGGTTGCCTGCGGTTACCTGATGCAGCCTTGCTGCCGTCTCAGCGCTCGGCGGGCCACCGACAGCCGTCGCAAGGAGCGCACCCGCCGCGTCCTGGTCGAGGCCGGACAGCTCCAAGGTCGGTAAACCGGAGTCGTAAAGCAGTGCATCAGGTTCCGGACGCAACGACATCAACAATGCGATCGGGTCCGCCAGTAGCCGGCGCGCGACGAACAGGATGGCTTCGGCCGACGGCAAGTCAAGTAGGTGAGCGTCGTCCACCAACACCAGCAGCGGACCCTCCTCGGCGAATCGGCTCAGCAGACTGAGCGCGCCCACGCAGACGGCGAACCGCTCCGGCGCCGGGCCGTCGCGCAGCATCAGTGCAACCGCCAGCGCATCGCGCTGCGGTTCGGGAATGCGCCCCAATAGCGACAAGGCCGGCGACAACAATTGCTGCAGGCCCGCGAAGCCCATCCCGGATTCCTGCTCGCTGCCCGAAAAGCGCAGCACGCGCATTTCACCGGCGCGCGCAGCGGTGTCATCGAGCAACGCGGTCTTGCCGATCCCCGCTTCGCCGCTGAGCACCAAGACACCGCTCTGGTGCACTCGTGCCGCGGTCAGCAACGCGGCGAGCTGCTGCTGTTCAGGCTCGCGACCGACCAGCATGGCTGAAATCGTACGGCCGCGGCGATCGCGAGCGCGGCGCAGCCGGGCGCGGCGGGTCGCCGCACAGGCAACCGGGCTGGCTCAAATCCGCACGCTGCGTGACCGACCACTCGGCGATTTTCCAATGCGCTAGCACCGGCGATATCAATTTCGTAGATCGCTTGATGGCCGACAGATGGCGTGGCTCGCTGTTGGCCGTCGACTCACCGCCTCCCGCCGAAGACCCGCGGCGACCGCGCAGAAGACTAGGTGGGGTACCGGATTCGGAGGGGCCCCCCGCGGTGCCACGGTGGGTTCATGACTGCACTCAATGAATCCCAAGCACCCGCGGTTGACCCGGAGAAGCTGATGGCCTTCGTGTTCCGCGCGGTGGAAGAAGCCGGCGCCGCGCTGAATTGTGCCTTGGTGGTAATGGGCGATCGCCTCGGCTATTACCGGAGCCTGGCCGACAACGGTGCCAGCACCCCAGCCGAACTGGCCGAGCGCACCAACACAGACGAGCACTATGCCCGTGAATGGCTCAACGCCCAGGCGGCCGGATCGTTCGTCGCGTACGACCCCACCACCGGGCGCTACCAGCTGCCGCCCGAGCACGCAGTGGCGCTGACCGACGAAAGCAGCCCCGCGTTTGTGGGCGGTCTGTTCCAGATCGCACATGGCACGGCCACCGACGCGGGCAGGATCATCGACGTCGCCCGGACGGGCGACGGCGTCGGATGGGGCGACCACAACTCCGATGTGCACGTGGGCTGCGAGCGGTTTTTCCGGCCCACCTATGCCGCATATCTGGTCAACGCTTGGCTGCCCGCGCTCGACGGTGTGGTGGACAAACTGAATTCCGGTGCCAGGGTCGCCGATGTCGGCTGTGGGCATGGCGCGTCGACAATCCTGATGGCACAGGCGTTCCCGGCGGCAACCTTCCACGGGGTCGACGGTCACGCCGGATCGATCACGACGGCAGGTGAACGGGCTGCCGAGTTGGGGGTGCAGCCACGAGTCAGTTTCGAAGCGGTCTCCGCACAGGCCTTCCCGGGCGGCCCGTATGACCTGGTGACCATGTTCGACTGCCTGCACGACATGGGTGATCCGGTTGGGGCCGCGTGCCATGTGCGCGACGTCATCGCGGACGACGGCACCTGGATGATCGTCGAGCCCGCAGCCGGCGACCATGTCGAAGACAACCTGAACCCGATCGGCCGCGCTTTCTACGGCTTTTCGACCTTGTTGTGCACGCCGTCGTCATTGGCGCAGCCGGTGGGGCTGGCGTTAGGCACGCAGGCCGGCCCCGCCCGGATCCGCGACGTGGTCACGGCAGCCGGCTTCACCAGATTCCGGCTGGCCGCGCAAACCCCGTTCAACAATATTTTCGAGGTCCGGCCCTGAGAGCTGCACGCGTTCGCCGAACGTCACCCTGGCGTGACGTTCGGCGAACGCGCGAAGATGGGTGGATGAGGGCCGAGCAGCGGCGGGCCCGTCCACCCGACACGTCAGGTACCGCGGTTCGCGGAGGTGTTTCGTTGCACTACGACGTGTACGGCGACGGGCCGGTCACCGTTCTGCTGTTGCCGACGTGGTCGATCGTGGACTCCCGGTTTTGGAAAGCGCAGGTCCCATTTCTGTCTCGGCATTTCCGGGTGGTCACGTTCGACGGCCGCGGTTCCGGGCAGTCCGGACGACCGCGCGGCAGCGCGGCCTTCACCGATGAGCAATACGCCGCCGACGCGCTCGCCGTGCTGGACGCGACCTCTACCGATCGCTGCGTCCTGATTGGATTCTCTTGCGGCGCAACGTGGGCCGTGCACGTCGCGGCCACTCACCCGGATCGGGTGCAGGGCATCTTTGCCATCGGCGCGGCGTGTGGGCTCGCGGTCGCCGAACCGGAACGCGAGCTGCAGCACTGGCTATCGCAGCCGGAACGCCCACGCGGCCCACGCGGCTGGGAGAAGTACACCCGACACAACTGGCAACACGGCGATGTTGATGATTTCCGCGAATTCTTTTTCCGTGAACTGAATTCCGATCCGCACTCCACCAAGCAGATCGAAGACAACCTGCGGTGGTCGGTCGCAACCGATGCTCAAACCCTGATCGACAGCACCGCCGCCCGGCTCCACCTGGACGGGCCGCCGGCGGAATCGCTGGACGAGCTTGCGGCCCGGGTGCGCTGCCCGGTACACGTCGTGCACGGCACCGACGACCGGGTACGCCGCTGGAATGTGGGCGAAGAGCTGGCACGGCTTACCGGTGGGTCGCTGACGCTGGTCGAAGGCAGCGGCCACGGCCTGCTGGGACGCAAGCCGGTCCAGATCAACACAATGATTCGCGAGTTCGTGGAGTCGGTAACCACGTCGAAGCCACCGCGCCAACAGCCGGCCCGCGCGACGCACCGCCGCCGCCGGGTGCTGTACCTGTGCTCGCCGATCGGGCTTGGCCATGCCCGTCGCGACCTGGCGATAGCAAACGAGTTGCGAAGTGCCCGTTCAGATCTCGATATCAGCTGGCTGGCACAGGACCCGGTGACCAGAATCCTCGACGCGGCCGGGGAGCGGGTCCACCCCGGCGCACGGTATTTGCTCGGCGAATCGCAGCACATCGAGGCCGAGGCGGGTGAACACGATCTGCACGCGTTCGAGGCAATCCGGCGGATGGACGAGATCCTGGTCGCCAACTTCATGTTGTTCGGCGAGATTGTTCGCGACGAGACACCGGATCTGGTCATCGCAGACGAAGCCTGGGAGGTCGACTACTTCCTGCACGAGAACCCTGAGATCAAACGATTCCCGTTCGCGTGGCTCACCGACTTTGTCGGGTGGCTGCCGATGCCCGACGGTGGCGCGCGCGAGGCTGCACTTACTGCCGACTACAACGCCGAGATGATCGAGCATCGGGCGCGCTTTCCCGGGCTGCGTGACTTGTCGGTATTCGTCGGCGACCCCGAGGACGTGGTGTCGGGAAAAGTTCGGCCCCGGCCTGCCCGACATCCGCGAATGGACCGAACAAAACTTCCAGTTCTGTGGCTACGTGACCGATAGCAGGCCCGCGTCGGCGCCGGAACGTGTGGCGCTACGCCGCAAGTTGGGGCTGGGCCCGGACGAAAGGGTCTGCGTCGTCACGGTGGGCGGGACCGCGGTTGGCGAGTCTCTGCTGCGCCGGGTGCTGGACGCGGCTGCAATCGCGCGCCGGCGGGAACCTGCGCTGCACTTTCTTGTGGTGACCGGACCGCGCATCGACCCCAGTTGCATGCCGCGGCTCGACGGCGTGCGCGTTTGCGGGTTCGTGCCGGACCTCACCGACTACCTCGCGGTCTGCGATCTTGCCGTCGTCCAAGGCGGGTTGAGCACCTGTATGGAGTTGACCGCGTCCAACACACCGTTCATCTACGTGCCGCTGGAACACCACTTCGAGCAGAACATCCACGTGCGGCATCGGCTTGACCGCTATGGCGCCGGACGGGCGATGCGCTATGCGGACGCGTCGGACCCGGACCGGCTGGCCACCGCGATCGTCGAGGAACTGGCAACCCAGACCCACTTCCGTCCGGTCGAGACCGGCGGCGCGGCGCGGGCCGCCGCAATGCTCGCCGAGTTGGTGTGAACGTGCCGGTCCGCGTGACACTGGCAGCACGTTGGGCCGGCCATCTCCACCGGGCGCAAAGCAGCGTTGTGGGTGGGTAACATCTCTGACCGGAGTCGGTGCGGGAAGGCCTGCAGGTGGATGAGGTCGAGTTTGGGCGGTATCGGCTGCTTTCGCTGATCGGCGAAGGCGGCATGGGCAAGGTGTATGAGGCCCACGACAACATGATGGATCGCGATGTGGCGATCAAGGTATTGCCTTACGAGCTGGCCACCGAACCAGGGTATGAGGGTCGGTTCCGCCGTGAGGCCCACATCGCAGCCCGGTTGACCGAGCCGCACATCATCCCCGTCTATGAATCGGGCGAGATCGACGGCCGGCTGTATTTGGTGATGCCGATCATCAAGGGCATCGATCTGCATGGGCTGCTGCAGCGCGACGGGCCCATGACCCCCGCGCGGGCCGTGCATATCGTTGAGCAGTTGGCCGCCGCCCTGGATGCCGCGCACGAAGTCGGGCTGGTGCACCGCGACATCAAACCCTCCAACGCGCTGGTGACCGGGCGCGACTTTGTCTATCTGATCGACTTCGGCATCGCCCACGATGCCGCGGCGACCAAGTTGACCGGCACGGGCATGATCGTGGGCACCTGGGCCTATATGGCGCCGGAACGCTTCACCGCCGGGGTTGCTGATGCGCGCTCCGATGTCTATGCATTGGCATGTCTGTTGCATGAATGCGTTTCCGGCGAATCCCCTTATCCGGGTGACAGCGTGGAGCAACAAATCGCCGGGCATCTAACCCTGGACCCGCCCCGGCTCAGTGCGCAGCGACCGGACGTCCCCGTCGGATTCGATGAGGTCATCGCGCGCGGCATGGCCAAGGACCCCGACAAGCGCTACCAAAGCGCACACGAGCTGGCTACCGCTGCCCAGCGCGCGCTGACCACCGCGCCATCGCCCACCCCGCCCGCCGCGCCCACCAGGGTTACCGACCCGATCCGATCCGCGACGGTGCCCATCCTGCCCGCCGATCGGATCCCTGCCCCGCCCGAATCGTGGCCACGAGTCACCCCGCCCAATTTCCCTTCACCCCAACAACACTCACCCGGCTGGGCGCCTGTTGGTCAACCCCGGCCTGCTGATTGGTCGCCGTCTGCTCCGGTCGCGACGACACCGCGGCCTCGACGCTGGACGGGATTGATCGCCCCGATCGTGGTGACCGTCGTGATTTTGGCCGCCGGCATCATCACCGTCACCGTCTTCTTCACACGATCACAGCCGCCCGCCTCCCAAGGTCCAGCCGCGAAATCCTCGGCGCCTTCGGTGACGCAGGCCGCGCCGATCGCGGAAAGCGCGCTGGAGGAGCTGCTGCTCACTCCCGACCAAATCAACACCGCGATGGGCGTTTCCGGGATGACGGTGACAAGCACGGTTACCACGTTGCCCGGAAACGGCTCCGCCAGAGTGTCGGACGATGCGTGCATTCCCTTGGCGGCGGCGGGGTCTAGCGCGGTCTATGCCAATAGCGGGTGGACCGCCGTGCGCGGACAAGAGCTCAAGTTTCCCGCCAGCGGCACACCGCTGCATGACGTTGGTCAGTTCGTGGTGCTGTTTTCCTCCGCGCAGGATGCCGCCGCGTTCTTCGCCGGCTCCGCCCAACGGTGGCTGGGTTGCTCCAACCGGCAGTTCACAGTCAGCTCGCCCGGCAGCGGCCTACCCGACACGGTGGAGAACGTGGGGCCGGTCTCCAACACCAACGGCACCGTGAGCGCGACGATAACCAGCCCGGTGAACACCGGGATCAATTGTCAGCGGGCACTGACCGTGGCCAACAACGTCGCCATCGACGTCCAAACGTGCAACGCGAGCCCGTCGGACGCCGTTGCAGTCAGCGTCGCGCATCAGATCGCGACCAAAGCAGTCAAGACGAAGTGACGGCATCCCGGTGGTGGCGCTTGAAATAACGCGCGCATTCGCTACCGGGAGCGGCTACGATCCCGGTTATCGCTGACCGAATGGAGACAGGTCGACGACATTGGCCACGGGAGGTGTCGGATGTCGTTTGTATTGATATCGCCGGAAATAGTGACAGCGGCGGCCGCCGATGTGGCGGATATCGGTTCGTCGCTGAGCGCGGCCAATAAGGCGTCGGCAGTCTCGACCACCGGGTTGGCGGCCGCAGCTGCCGATGAGGTGTCGGCGGCGATCGCGTCCCTGTTTTCCAGCCACGCCAAGGACTTTCAAGCGATTAGTGCGGAGGCGGCGGCGTTTCATACGCAGTTTGTCCAGGCGTTAAGCGCGGGTGCAGGGGCGTATGCGGCCACCGAGGCGGCCAACGAGTCGCCGTTGGTGCTCCTCTTCGACGACGCACTGGCGATCATCAATCTGCCCACCAACGTACTGGTGGGGCGACCGCTGATCGGCAATGGCGCCAACGGCACGACCAACGCGCAAGGGGTGGGCACACGCGGCGGGGCGGGTGGGTTCCTGCTCGGCAGCGGTGGCAGCGGTGGGGACAGCATCGCGCCCGGAATGCCCGGCGGTGCCGGCGGTTCGGCCGGTTTGCTCGGCGCCGGCGGCGCCGGCGGTCTGGGCGGGATAGGCGCGACGGGCGGGGCGGGGGGCACTGGAGGGTTGCTATACGGCAACGGGGGGGCCGGCGGTATCGGCGGACCAGTCAGCACCGGCGGACTCGGCGGCAGCGCGCAGTTTATCGGCAATGGCGGGGCCGGCGGATTGGGCGGGGAACTCGGCGGCACCGGGGGTACCGGCGGCCGCGGCGGGGAGCTGTACGGCAACGGCGGGGCCGGCGGGACCGGCGGAGTTTCGGGCGGCCCTGGCGGCGTTGCCGCTGGTCATGGCGGCGCCGGCGGCGCTGCCCCCTTGGTGGGCGTGAACGGGGCTGCGGGCGCGAATGGTTCTATCCCCGCCATCTCGATTTCGGTGGATCAGCAAATAAACAGACCCTATGTAAACGTCTCCATCGGCGGCGGACCGAGTTCCCAAGTCATTCTTGATACCGGTTCCGAAGGTCTCGTCGTCCCACCCCAAGACGTCAATTTCACGTCCCTCGGCGCGATCACCGGATCGAATTTCGTCAAGTACGGCGACTCGTCGAATTATACGATCGAAAATTACAACACGTATTCGACAACGGTGAATTTCGGGAACGGAATCGTTACCACCACACCGGTCACGGTTGCCGTCATCACCTCCGCAACGCAGACGATAAATGGCGTAACCACCAATTTATCGACCTCACAAGAACTGGCCGTGTGCGGCATTGGGGCGAATCCTTACGGAGGCCTGACTCCCAGCACGGGCCCGGTGCAATCGCTACCGGGCACGCTCAGCCAGGGTGTGCTCATCGACGAGCAGCTCGATGCGGTGCAGTTCGGTGCCAACCCGTTCAATTATTTCGCCACCACCAGCGGGGCGCCGGTTACCACCCTTCATGTGTCCGTCAATAATGGGCCAATCCAGACTGTCAATGGCGCGCTAGTTGATTCCGGCGGCCTTTGGGGAGTTCTACCCTCCTCGCTTGGGACAGGCTCCACGGTGGATGGCTATGCGCCACCGGGAACAACGCTTGAGTTCTACACCGCCAGCAATGTCTTGTTGTACACGGAGACGGTCGGTGCGTCACCCGAAGCGCCAACTGTAATAAGCGGGGCATTCTTGAATACCGGGAATCTGGCTTTCCAGTTGATGCCGATCTACCTCCAGTACGGCGGCATCGGAACGTATTACTTCGACGTCTGACCAACGCATCGGTAGGCGACCTGCGTCCCGCGTCGTCCTACTCAAAAGTGGAGCCGCCTGGGAGAATCGAACTCCCGACCTATTCATTACGAGTGAATCGCTCTACCGACTGAGCTAAGGCGGCTATGCCGTCGACACCCTCGCGCCGCGGCGGGACGAGTCTACGGCAGGCGGGCTGACTCACCCAAGTTCCTGGCCGATGGTCGCGACCATGGCGTCGACGGCGAACTTGGGTTTGACATTGATCGCCAGCGCTTCCCGACACTCCAGAACGGCCTCGATGCAGCGCAGCAGCCGCTCCGACGGGGCATGGGCGGCCAGCGCCGCCACCCGGTCGGCCATATCCGGGTGGTTGGACCGCACCCCAGCGGCGCCCGCCGAGACCAGCAGCGCGTCGCGGAAGTAGGTCGCCAGGTCGATCAGTGCCCGGTCCAGCGCATCGCGTGAGGCCCGGGTATGACGGGACTTCTGCCGTCGCTCCAGGTCCTTGATGGCTCCCGTGGCGCCGCGCATGGTCCCGGCGGTGCCCTTACCGGTGCCGCCGGCCCCGAGAGCCGTTCGCAATTCCTCGGTCTCGGCCTCGGCGCGGCCCGCGGTCAACGCCAACGCCTCGACTTCGGCAGCGGCCACCAGCTCTTCGGCGGCGGCGTAGGCCCGCGCCGGCGTCACCGCGTCGCGCACCAGCCCCAGCGCCCGCTCCCGTCGCTGGCGGGCCTCGGGGTCGGTCGCCAGCCGGCGCGCCCGCCCCACATGGCCACCGCTGACCGACGCAGCCCAGTTCGCCGTATCGGCGTCCAGGCCGTCGCTGTCGACCAGTACCCGCGCGATCGCCTCGGTTGAGGGCGTCACCAGCGCGACGTGCCGGCACCGGGACCGCAGCGTGACCGCGATGTCCTCGGGATCGACCGACGGCGCGCACAACAGGAACACCGTCGACGGCGGCGGCTCCTCGACAACCTTGAGCAGAGCGTTGGCGGCGCCTTCGGTCAACCGATCGGCGTCCTCGATCACCACGATCTGCCGGCGCCCGGTGGTGGGGCGGCGCGAGGCGATCTGCACGATGGCGCGCATCTCGTCGACCCCGATGGACAGCCCTTCGGGAATGACTCGTCGCACATCGGCGTGGGTGCCGGCCATCGTGGTGGTGCACGCCCGGCAGCGCCCGCACCCAGGGCCGGAGTCTTCGGATTCCGCGGTGCATTGCAGCGCGGCCGCGAAACACAGCGCGGCAATCGAGCGGCCCGATCCCGGCGGGCCGGTGATAAGCCAGGCATGTGTCATATTCCCGTCGCCCGGAGGGCTGTGAGTCGCGTCACCGCGGGCGGCGCGCGCGGCGGAGAGCAGCTCGGCCTCCACCGCTTCCTGGCCTACCAGCCGCGTAAACACTCCCGACATCATCGGCAACAGTAGTGACACCGGCAGACAGATACCGATCAGCATCCGTTTCGCGACAATTCCGTGATCTTTCGGCATCTTTCGCTAACTTCGGCGGACTTGCCGAGTCGCGTTGAAGTTTCCGACAAGTCGCCGCCGACCGATACGGTGGGTTGGTGGCAACCCAGGCGGCACTGCCCGGGCGGATCAGCGCGTTCGTCCGGTGGGTGGTGCGCACCCCGTGGCCGGTGTTCTCGCTCAGCATGCTGCAGGCCGACATCATCGGCGCCCTCGTCGTGCTCGGTTTCCTGCGCTACGGCCTACCGCCGCAGGACCGGGTTCAGGTGCAGGACCTGCCAGCGATAAACCTGCTGATCGTCTTGACCTCGCTGGTCGCCATATTCCTGGCCGGGCTGGTAGTGAGCGTGAAACTGCTGATGCCGGTTTTCCGGTGGCAGCGCCGCGACAATCTGCTCGCCGAATCCGACCCCGCCACCACCCAACTGGCGCGTACCCGAGCGTTGCGGATGCCCTTTTACCGCACGCTGATCAGCATGGTGTCGTGGTGCATCGGCGGCGCGGTGTTCATCATCGCCAGCTGGTCGGTGGCCAAATACGCGGCGCCCGTGGTGGCGGTCGCCACCGCGCTGGGTGCCACGGCGACCGCGATCATCGGCTACCTGCAGTCTGAGCGGGTGCTGCGGCCGGTCGCAGTCGCCGCCCTGCGCAGTGGGGTACCGGAGAACGTCAAAGCGCCGGGCGTCATCTTGCGCCAGATGCTGACCTGGATATTGTCCACTGCCGTGCCGGTGCTGGCGATCGTGCTCGCGGTGTTGGCGGACAAGGTTTCCCTGCTGCACGCCTCAGCGGAAAAGCTGTTCATCCCCATCCTGTTGCTGGCGTTGGCGGCGCTGGTCATCGGGTTCATCAGCACCCTGCTGGTGGCGATGTCGATCGCCGACCCGCTGCGTCAGTTGCGCTGGGCGCTGTCCGAGGTGCAACGGGGTAACTACAACGCGCACATGCAGATCTACGACGCCAGCGAACTGGGCCTGCTGCAGGCCGGCTTCAACGACATGGTGCGCGACCTGTCCGAGCGGCAGCGGCTGCGCGACCTGTTCGGCCGCTACGTCGGCGAGGACGTGGCCCGCCGGGCCCTAGAGCGCGGCGCCGAGTTGGGCGGACGGGAGCGCGACGTCGCCGTGCTTTTCGTGGACCTGGTCGGCTCCACCCAGCTGGCCGCGACGAAGCCGCCCGCCGAGGTGGTCCACCTGCTCAACGAGTTCTTCCGGGTCGTGGTCGACAGCGTCGGCCGGCACGGCGGATTCGTCAACAAGTTCCAGGGCGATGCCGCGCTGGCGATCTTCGGCGCACCGATCGAACATCCTGACGCGTCTGGTGGCGCGCTGGCCGCCGCCCGTGAGCTGCACGACGAACTGTTGTCGGTGCTGGGTGCCGCGGAATTCGGCATCGGTGTGTCGGCCGGGCGGGCGATCGCCGGTCATATCGGCGCCCAAGCCCGCTTCGAGTACACCGTCATCGGTGATCCGGTCAACGAGGCCGCCCGGCTCACCGAGCTGGCCAAGCTCGAAGGGGGGCATGTGCTGGCATCCGCGATCGCGGTGAGCGGCGCGCTCGATGCCGAAGCCCTGTGCTGGGACGTCGGCGAAGTCGTCGAGTTGCGCGGCCGCACCGCACCTACCCAGCTGGCCCGACCACTGAATCTGGCTGCACCCGAGGACGTCTTGAGCGCGGAGGTCTCCAGCGAGGTGACCGGCTAACCCGGCTGTTGCGCCTGTGGGCAAAGCGTCCGACTCAACGCCGTTCCTGCCTAAGCCTTGGTGGCCTTCTTGGCCGGCGCCTTGCGGGTGGTCTTCTTGGCCGGTCGCTTCGCCGGACCACGGGCCCGCCGGTCGGCCAGCAGCTCGGCGGCGCGCTCATCGGTGATCGATGCCACCTCGTCGCCCTTGCGCAGGCTGGCGTTTGTTTCACCGTCGGTGACATACGGCCCGAACCGGCCGTCCTTGATCACCATCGGCTTGCCCGAAGCCGAGTCGTTCCCCAGCTCACGCAGCGGCGGGGCCGAAGCACTTGTCCGGGCGGAACGTTTCGGCTCGGCGTAAATCTTCAACGCCTCGTCGAGCGTGATGGTGAACATCTGGTCTTCGGTTGCCAGCGACCGAGAATCTTTGCCTCGCTTGAGATATGGGCCATAGCGCCCGTTCTGCGCGGTGATCTCCTCACCCGAAGCGGGATCCACACCGACAACCCGGGGCAGCGTCAGCAGCTTCAACGCGTCGGCGAGCGTAACGGTCTGCAGGTCCATGCTGCGCAGCAGCGAACCGGTCCGGGGTTTGGGGCCGGTGGGCTTTTTGCCCTTCTTGGCGCCCTGATCGGTGCCGTCATCGCCGTCGTCGGGTTTGGGCAGGACCTCGGTCACGTAAGGCCCGTACCGCCCGTCTTTGGCGACGATCTCGTGGCCGGTTTCCGGATCCACTCCCAGCACCCGACCCTCTTGCGGTGTGGCGAAAAGCTCTTCGGCCACCTCGAGGGTCAGCTCGTCGGGGGTGAGGGTGTTGTCGAGGTTGGCCCGCTGCGGCGTGGGCTCGCCATTGTCGCCGGCCACCAGACGTTCCAGGTACGGTCCGTTCTTGCCCACCCGAACATAGATCGTGCGACCCTCGGCGTCGTCAAAAAGCTTGATGGAGTTGACTTCTCGGGCGTCAATGCCTTCGAGATTGACACCGACGAGCTTCTTCAGGCCCCCAGAACGGGCAACCGAATCGGGCACTCCGTGGTCGCCGCCGAAGTAGAAGTTGTTGAGCCAGTTGGTGCGTTGCTCGTGCCCGTTGGCGATCTCGTCGAGCTCGTCTTCCATGGCCGCCGTGAAATCGTAGTCGACGAGCCGGCCGAAGTGCTGCTCCAAAAGGCCGGTGACGGCGAACGCCACCCACGACGGCACCAGCGCGCTGCCCTTCTTATGCACGTAGCCGCGGTCCTGGATGGTCTTGATGATCGACGAATAGGTCGACGGGCGGCCGATGCCCAGCTCCTCGAGCGCCTTGACCAGTGAAGCCTCGGTGTACCGCGCCGGCGGGTTGGTGGCGTGGCCGTCCGGGGTCAATTCGATGGCGGCCAGCCGCTGACCCTCGGTGAGGTTAGGCAGTCGGCTCTCGGCGTCGTCGGCCTCGCCGCCGGCCAGCTCGTCCACGGTTTCCACGTAGGCCTTGAGGAACCCCGCGAAGGTGATCGTGCGCCCGCTGGCAGAGAACACCACTTCGCGGCCGCCGGATTGGCCGGCGATGCGCAGGCTCAGCGTGGTGCCGCGCGCGTCGGCCATCTGCGAGGCCACCGTGCGCTGCCAGATCAGCTCGTAGAGCCGGAATTCGTCGCCGTCCAGTTCGCGACGCACCGCGTCCGGGGTGGCGAACGTCTCGCCGGCGGGCCGGATGCCCTCGTGCGCCTCCTGGGCGTTCTTGACCTTGCGGGTGTATTGCCGGGGCGACGGAGACACGTATTCGGCGCCGTAGAGCTGCCGGGCCTGCGTGCGTGCGGCATTGATAGCCGACTCCGACAGGGTCGTCGAGTCGGTACGCATATAAGTGATGTAGCCGTTCTCGTAGAGCCGCTGAGCGATGCTCATCGTCCGCTCGGAGGAGAACCGCAGCTTACGGCCGGCTTCCTGCTGCAGCGTCGAAGTCATGAACGGCGCGTACGGGCGCCGGGTGTAGGGCTTCTCCTCCACCGACGCCACCGAGAGCTGCGCTCCCCGCAGTCCGGCGGCCAGCTCCGTCGCGGTCGCTTCGTCGAGCACGGTCACTTCGTTGGCTTTGCGCAGCTGACCCAGCGAGTCGAAATCGCGTCCGGTGGCCACGCGCAGGCCGTCCACACCCGTCAGCCGGGCGTTGAAGGTCGGCGGCTGCGCCTGCGGGTCGGACACGCTGGCGTCCAGCTTGGCCAGAATGTCCCAATACGACGCGCTGCGGAAGGCCATGCGGTCGCGTTCACGCTGCACGATGATGCGGGTGGCCACGGACTGCACCCGGCCGGCCGACAACTTGGGCGCGACCTTCTTCCACAGCACCGGGCTGACCTCGTAGCCGTACAGCCGGTCCAGGATGCGGCGGGTCTCCTGCGCATCGACCAGGTCGATGTCCAGGTCGCGGGGGTTCTCGGCGGCCTCGAGGATCGCCGGCTTGGTGATCTCGTGGAACACCATCCGCTTGACCGGTATCCGCGGCTTCAGGGTCTCCAGCAGATGCCAGGCGATGGCTTCGCCCTCACGGTCACCATCGGTGGCCAGATAGAGTTCGTCGACGCTTTTGAGCAGGCCCTTCAGCTCGCTGACGGTGCTCTTCTTTTCCGGGCTGATGATGTACAGCGGTTCGAAGTCCGCATCGACGTTGACTCCGAGCCTGGCCCAGGGCTCGGATTTGAACTTCGCGGGCACGTCGGCCGCGGCTCGTGGCAGGTCGCGGATATGCCCCCGCGAGGACTCGACGATATAAGCGGAGCCGAGGTAACCGGCGAGTTTGCGCGCCTTCGTCGGCGACTCGACAATGACAAGTCGCCGGAGGCTCCCATTTCGACCGCCGCCGCTAGGGCTTCGGGGGTCCATACTGTTCGGGTCAGCCAACTGCGCTTACGCTCCATCTCTTATCCCGGCCCCCCTGGCGAGACCACCCCGCAGGAAGGATGACAGGTCGGCACCTAAAATTCCGGTGATTTCAGGTACGCCGGCGTACCTTACGCCTGTGGGCACCTGACAATTTCGCACCCTTAGGTGGGCCTGCGCAAACTGGCAGCACACCCAGTCTCGGTACGGACGGCGTCGTCGCGGGGTCAAACCCGCGGCCATTGCGACAACGCATCGGCCTGGTCAGGCGGTTCCCCCACGTTCTCTACCAGGCGCGATAGCCTGCGCCGGCCGCTGATCCGAAGCGCCGGCCGAGCGCCGCGGGTGCCGATCAACGTGGGTGCAATCCCCACCCGCATCAGAGCCGACGCCAACGGCGAATGGGTGTCCGGCGCGTGCGGATCCAAACCCAGCAGATATCGGTCGGGCTCCCGACTGCCGGCCGCCAAGGTCCAGGCCCGCAGTTCCCGCGGCCCGGGCAGCCAGCGTGGGGGCACCGTTTTGACCGCGCCACGCGTCCACTGAGCCGCGATTGTGCACAACAGCGGGCTGACTGCCGTCCTGACCAGTGGGCTGTCTTCCTCGGTGCGACCAATCTCGGGGACCAAACCCGCCTCGCGGATCATTTCGGCCAGCGACTCGGCGCGCCACAGCCGATCCACGACCACCGAGAGCCGCGCGCCTTGCACATCGCCCCCGCCAACTATCACGATCTGGCCGGTGGCCGCCAGCACCCCGCAGAGGTCGGTGACCGCGGGCGGCACCGACTCTGCGGCGAAGAAGGAAAGCTGGCTCACGCCCCCGACAGTAGGCCAGCGGGTCGATCCGCCGCTTAAGGCATTCGGCGCGGCGCCCGCCCCCATGCGCGAGCAGGGGGCACCTCCCGCTTGCGGGGGAACGCAAAAGCTCCCAATCGGGGCCGATTTAGGCGGGCTTGCGTTCCCCCGCAAGCGGGTGGCCCCCGCTGGGGGAGTACCCCGAGCTCGCGCCAAAACGAAAACCCCCTGGCCTGCGCCGGGGGGTCTCGTTAGCGTCTCGCTCGGTCAGAGGGAGCGGACGCCGGTGGCCTGGGGGCCCTTAGGGCTGTGGCCGATCTCGAACTCGACCTTCTGATTTTCTTCAAGGGTGCGGAAGCCCGAACCCTGGATCTCCGTGTAGTGGACAAAAACATCAGCGGAACCGTCCTCTGGGGCGATGAAGCCGAACCCCTTCTCCGCGTTGAACCACTTCACAGTTCCCTGTGGCATTTCTCGATCTTTCCTTTACTTTCTGGGTGCGGGGCACCGCCTTTCGGTGCCCCGGGCCCGCTGCGACCGCCATACCTCGCAGAGTCGCCGGAACTGCACCCGACCGATAACCTCGCAGGAACCGCGGCCGCAACGTCGATCCTGCGAAAGTTTGACACGAACACAGAAGCTGCGACCGGCAACAGTCAACCATGTTCAACGTGTCGGCGACAGCCTGTTGGCGACCGAAGGGAAGGTGAATTTACGTCAGCGTCATGCAGACGCCGGGCAAGCGGTGCGCAGAAAGGGTCGCGATGGCGAGTTTCGGCAGCGAACTGCTGACCGTCGCGCTCGCCGGGACCCCGCCCGGCGAGCGTCCGCTGCGCCATGTCGCCGAGCTGCCACCCCGCGGTGGCCGGCCCCATGATTGGCCGGCCTGGACCGAGCCAGACGTGATCCGGGCGTTTGCCGACCGCGGCATCGTCGCACCGTGGTCTCATCAGTCCGAGGCCGCGGACCTGGCGCACGCCGGCCGTCATGTGGTGGTGAGCACCGGCACCGCGTCGGGAAAGTCGCTGGCCTATCAACTGCCGGTGCTCAATGCGCTGGCGACCGACCCCCGGGCCCGGGTGTTGTACCTGTCTCCGACGAAAGCGCTCGGTCACGACCAGCTACGCGCCGCGCACGCGCTGACCGCCGCCGTTCCGCGGTTGGCCTCCGGAGAATTCTCGGTGGCGCCCACGGCCTACGACGGCGACAGTCCCCCCGAGGTGCGCCGCTTTGCCCGTGAACGCTCCCGCTGGCTGTTTTCCAATCCCGACATGATCCACTTATCGATATTGCGCAACCACGCCCGCTGGGCTGTGCTGTTGCGCGGCCTTCGCTTCCTGGTTGTCGACGAAAGCCATTACTACCGTGGTGTTTTCGGCTCGAACGTGGCGATGGTGCTGCGTCGGCTGCTGCGCTTGTGCGCCCGGTACTCGGCCGAACCGACGGTGATCTTCGCCAGCGCGACGACGGCGTCACCGGGCGCGACGGCCGCCGAACTCATCGGCCGGCCGGTGGCGGAGGTCACCGAGGACGGCTCTCCCCAGGGCGCACGCACCGTGGCTTTATGGGAGCCGGCCCTGCGGGACGACCTGACCGGCGAGAACGGCGCCCCGGTGCGACGGTCCGCGGGCGCCGAGGCGGCACGGGTGATGGCCGACCTGATCGCGGAGGGAGCCCAGACCCTGACGTTCGTTCGGTCGCGGCGTGCCGCGGAACTGACCGCACTGGGCGCCCAGGCGCGGTTGGCCGACATTGCTCCGGAGCTGTCCGGCAAGGTGGCGTCGTATCGGGCCGGTTATCTTGCCGAGGACCGCACCGCACTCGAGCACGCTCTGGCGCAGGGCCGGCTGCGCGGCCTGGCGACCACCAACGCGTTGGAGTTGGGCGTCGACATCGCCGGCCTGGACGCGGTGGTTCTCGCCGGTTTCCCCGGGACGGTCGCCTCGTTCTGGCAACAGGCCGGCCGGTCCGGGCGTCGCGGCCAGGGTGCGCTGGTGATGTTGATCGCCCGCGACGATCCGCTGGATACCTATCTGGTCCATCACCCCGCGGCGCTATTGGACAAGCCGGTCGAGCGGGCCGTGATCGATCCGGCCAATCCCTATATCCTTGGACCCCAGTTACTTTGCGCCGCAACCGAATTACCCCTTGACGACGCTGAGGTCCGGGCGTTGTCCGCGGAGCAGGTTGCCGACGGTCTGGTCGACGACGGCCTGTTGCGACGGCGAAACGGCAAGTATTTTCCGGCGCCCGGGGTGGAACCGCACGCCTCGGTGGACATCCGGGGGTCGACGGGCGGCCAGATCCTGATCGTGGAGTCCGGCACCGGGCGGCTGCTGGGCAGCGCCGGGGTCGGTCAGGCGCCGGCGGCAGTTCATCCGGGTGCGGTGTACCTGCATCAGGGCGAGAGCTACGTCGTCGATTCGTTGGATTTCGAGGACGGCATCGCGTTCGTGCACGCCGAGGACCCCGGCTATGCCACGTTCGCGCGGGAACTCACCGACATCGCGGTCACCGGCGCCGGCGAGCGCGCTCAATTCGGCGCCGTCACCCTGGGTCTGGTGCCGGTGACCGTCACCCACCAGGTCGTCGGCTACCTGCGCCGCCGGCTCACCGGAGAGGTGATCGACTTCGTCGAACTCAACATGCCCCAACACACCCTGCCGACCACCGCAGTGATGTACACCATTGCTGCGGATGCATTGCTGCATAACGGTATTGAGGCACCTCGGATCCCCGGATCGCTACACGCCGCAGAGCATGCCGCCATTGGACTGCTGCCGTTGGTGGCCAGCTGCGACCGCGGCGACATCGGCGGCCTGTCCACCGCTATCGGGCCCGACGGCCTACCCAGCGTCTTCGTCTACGACGGCTATCCGGGCGGGGCAGGGTTCGCCGAACGCGGCTTTCGTCAGGCCGGCACCTGGTTGGGCGCCACTGCCGCGGCCATCGAGGCATGCGAATGCCCCAGCGGATGCCCGTCGTGCGTGCAGTCCCCCAAATGCGGCAACGGCAACGACCCCCTGGACAAGGCAGGAGCTGTGCAGGTGCTGCGGCTGGTGCTTGCGGAGTTGGGTCACGAGGTCAACGGGCCGGCGGGGCCGGGACTCTAGACAAACTTCGGATCGGCGAGGACGGATCCGACGGGAAGAGCTAGCGCCAATTATGTTGTGTTGCTTGGGCTAAGCATCCGCGACAGTCGACCCGGCGCTGCCCATATCCGGCACCGGCCATCCCCCGGCTGATGAAGCGAGGCGATTCGCGGCCAGTAAGGTGGACCGCATGGCCCACGACTGGTTGCTCGTGGAGACACTGGGGGAAGAGCCCGCCGTGGTGGCGCAGGGGCGTCAACCAAAGAACCTCGTCCCGATCACCACGTTCCTGCGCCGTAGTCCCTACCTCTCCGCTGTCCGAATGGCGATCGCCGAATCACTGCAGACCGGCCAGAGCCTGACCAGCATCACCCCCAAGAGCGGCCGCGTCATCCGCACCGAGCCGGTGCTGATGTCCGACGGCCGCATGCACGGTGTGCATGTCTGGACCGGGCCTGCCAAAGCGGAGCCGCCGGAACGGCCCGTGCCGGGTCCGCTGAAATGGGACCTGACCCTCGGCATGGCCACCGACACCCCGGAGTCCCTGGCCAACAGCGGCAAGAACCCCGCGGTCGAAGCTACGCATGGCCGGGCGTTCGCGGAGGACCTGCCGTCGCGTGACCTCAGCCCCAACGAGAGCAAGGTTCTGGCCCTGGCGATCAGGGCCGAGCCGGGTCAGACCCTGTGCAGCACTTGGGATGTCACCGATTGGCACGGCAACGCCATCAGGGTGGGCTTCGTCGCGCGCACTGCCGTGGAACCGGGTCCCGCCGGCCGCGACCACCTGATCTCGCGCGGCATGAACTGGCGCGGCGAACTCGACGAGGCGGCGGTGCCGGCCGACCGTCTGGCACAACAGATCCTGAACGGCTTGGCTCAGCCGGGAGTGCACCGGGCCCTGGTCGACATGAACAACTGGACGCTGCTGAAATGGCTTGACGAACCCTGTCCGTTCTACGACTGGCGCCACAGCGACGCCTCCAGGCCACGGGTGCATCCAGACGATGAACACCTGATGCCCTCCATGACAACGGAATTCGCGGATGGAGCGACCTCCCGGGTGCTGCGGCTGCCAGGGGATAGTGACACTTGGGTGCCGGTGCATGTCACGGCCAACCGGGTGGAACTCGAACCCGATACGTTCGCCGGGCTGATCTCACTGCGACTGCCCACCGACGACGAACTCGCTGATGCCGGACTGACCCGAGACGGGAACGACAAATCTCGTTGAACAGCCGGCTACGGCGTGGCGACCGGGCCCGCCCGTGCGACCGCCCGCGCCGAGCCGGCAAAGACGACGGCCACCCGGACCGTGACCACCACGTCGAGGCCGTCCACTTTGCATTCAGCGCCGTCGACCCGCATGCCGTGGGCGACCGCGGAAGCGCGCGCGCAGGCCGCGCCGACTCCCGACGGTAGCCATGCGGCGGCGGCCAACGCGGCCAGATCGGCGGCCGCCTGCGCACGGTGGCGCGCCACCACAACCGAACCGAGATATGCGCCGGCACCCGTGACGCACAGCAGCACCGCGACCATTGCCGCGGCGACCACCGTGGCCGAGCCACGATCATCCTCGCGGCTCCGCAGCCGCGACCGCCTTGGCCGCGATGTCCAACCTGGGCAACAGCTTTGAGTGTGCAACGACCGTGGCGATAAGAAAGTCACCGTCTCGGCGCACCCGGATCGCCGCGCCGGCGGGCGCGACGCGGCGGGCGACATCGACCGCTCGGTCGTCACCTCGCGCGGCCAGTCGCGCCGCCTCGCGGGCGGCGTCGACACAACGCACCTGCATCGACACCGCGGTGACACCCGCCAGGCACAGCACCAGCACCACCACCAGCGTGGCGACCCCCAGTGCGGCCTCAACGGTGCTCGCACCGGCACTGGAGGCTAGACCTTGGTGTTGAGCGCGCGACCGATGATGTTGGTCAGCGCCGACACGATGGAATGGCCGGTGACGACGGAGTAGAGGATCGCGCCGAACGCCGCGGCCGCGATCGTCCCGATGGCGTATTCGACGGTGGACATGCCCGACTCGTCGGTCGCCAACAGCGTCATCCGCGCCGCGAGTATACGAAATGTCTTGAGCACCAATGTATCCTCTCGTTTGGGGTCTTTCTTTGGGTCTCGGCTCGCCTTTCACAACAGGCCCGACTGAAGAAGGTGACCGGCCAGCCCGGCTACCACCGGAACGATGCCCAGACACACAAACGCCGGCAGGAAGCACAGGCCAAGCGGTCCGGCTATCAGTACCGCGGCCCGCTCGGCGGCCGCCGCGGCGGCGTGCGCGGCGTCGTGACGGCACTGTTCTGCCAGCTCCGCGACGCCGTCGGCCAGCGCCGCGCCTGAGGACGACGAACGCCGCGCCAGTCGCAGCAGCGCATCGGTTTGCGGGTCGACCGAGTTGGC
Organism: uncultured Actinomycetota bacterium; assembly: GCA_963840045.1. GTDB lineage: Bacteria > Actinomycetota > Actinomycetes > Mycobacteriales > Mycobacteriaceae > Mycobacterium. The sequence goes on from CAWIXL010000008.1 coordinate 349,954, forward strand.
CGGCAGCTCCGGCGGCGTCGACCAGGCGACTGCCGGGTCGGCACCCAGGGCCAACAGATCGGCGGCCCGGCGCAAGACCAGGGCCAGCTTCGGTGGCGCGGACGGCACGGTCGCGGCCGCGGCGCCCGACACCGCCATGCCCGCCGTCAAACAGACAGCGAGCACGTCCAGGCTGGATGCGATCGCCAACGGGTCGGCACCGCTGCGCGGCTGGTCCAGCAGGCCCTGCCGGGAAGGTAGTGCGCGGACCGGCATCTTGGCACGCGCCCGCACCGCCGAAGGCCCGGTGCCGGTCCACACCGCCATCGCCAGCAATATCGTGGCCAGGTTCATGCCGCCAGCCGATCGGTAATCCGGTCCGACCACAGCAGTCCCCCGCAGGCCAGCGTCGACCCCACCACCAGCAGCCACCCGCCCATGTGCCCGCTCAACAGAAAACCCAGCGGCCGGGCCCCGATCAGTTGACCGAGCAGCACCCCGAGCAGCGGTAGCCCCGCCAGGATCGCGGCGGTGGCGCGTGCGCCCGCCATCCCCGATGCCGCCCGCGTGGCAAACCGTTGCCGCTCGGCGATATCGCGTTGCGCTGCGCGCATCAGGGTGGCTATCGCCAACCCATGGTCACTGGCGAGCTGCCAGCACACCGCAAGCCGATCCCAATGCGCGGGCAGAGCTGACGAGCGGGCCGCGGTACGCAGCCCGGCCGCAACGTCGGCACCCAATCTGGCGCGCGCACCGACGGCGCGCAGCGAGGCGGCAACGGTGCCGCCGGTTTCGTCGGCGGCGACGCTGAACGCGTGCACCGGATGAGCGCCCACCCGCAATTCGCCGACGAGCACATCCAGCGCGGTTTCCAGGGTTCGACCCTCCCCCGTAGCCTGGCGGCTCCGGCGGCGCTTACGACGACGCAACGTGGTGGTTGCGCCCACCACCGCGGCCGCCAGGACCGTCGTCAACGGCAGTAACACGGCGGCGGCAACGGCGGCGCACCCGGCGGCAATGCGGCCAGCGCGCCCCGCGCCGGCGAGCCGGACCCATCGACGGTCAGGCGTCGACGGTGTCAGCCGGCGCCGCGGCGACGACGACAGCGACACGAGCGCCAGCGACAAAAACAGCGCGGCAGCGATCTGGCCGTTCATGCCGGCATCCGACTTCGAAGCAGGCGGTGCAAATCGGTGGCATCGTCGGTCATTCCGCGGTCGACATGCCACACGGTGACCGCGTGAACCCGTCCGCCGGTTTGTCGCAGTACGGCGATCTCACCGAGCCGGCGCCGGCCGGCCCGGTCCCGCGCGACATGTAGGAGCACTTGGACCGCGGCGGCGAGCTGGCTGTGCAACGCGGCGCGATCAAGACCCCCGAGCGCGCCCAGCGCCTCCAGCCGAGCGGGAACCTCGCCGGGGTTGTTGGCGTGCACTGTGCCCGCTCCGCCATCGTGGCCGGTGTTAAGCGCCGCCAGCAGATCGGCGACTTCGGCGCCCCTGACTTCGCCGACCACGATGCGGTCGGGCCGCATCCGCAGCGCCTGCCGAACCAGCTCGCGCACCGGCACCTCGCCGACGCCCTCGATGTTGGCGCAGCGCGCAACCAGCTTGACCAAATGCGGATGCCGAGGCGCCAGCTCGGCGGCATCTTCGACGCAGACGATCCGCTCGGTAGGCGGTACCGCGCCCAGCATTGCCGCCAGCAAGGTCGTTTTACCGGCCCCGGTGCCGCCACACACCAGAAACGCCAGCCGGGCGACGATGATGTCGGCGACCAGTGCAGCGGCCTGCGGCGTGATCGCACCCGCCGCGGTCAGGGCGGCCAAATCCTGGGTCGCGGGCCGCAACACCCGCAACGACAAGCAGGTGCCCGCTGCCGCAACCGGCGGCAACACCGCGTGTAGCCGCACCGCGAACTCTCCGGCGCCGATGCCGGTCAGCTGGCCGTCCACCCAGGGTTGCGCGTCGTCAAGGCGCCGACCGGCGGCCAACGCCAACCGCTGCGCCAGACGTCGCACCGCCGCCTCGTCCGGAAACCGAACGTTGGCGCGTCGCAGGCCGTTTCCGTCGTCAACCCACACCGCGTCGGGCGCGGTGACCAGTACGTCGGTGGTGCCGACCGCGCGTAGCAAGGGTTCGAGGATGCCCGCCCCGGTCAGTTCGGTCTGAAGCACCCGAAGATTGGCGAGGACCTCGGTATCGCCGAGCATCCCGCCGGACTCGGCCCGGATTGCGGCTGCCACCACCGCGGGGCCCAGACGGGACCCCAGCGGGGCGGATTCGGCTGCCAGCCGCTCCCGGACCCGTTCGATCAGGGGTTCGCTCATGCCGCCCTGCCGCTCTGGCCGGTGCCCGGGCGCGTCGGTAGCACAGCGAGCACCCGACGAGCTGCGACCGCCAGCGCAGACCCCCGTCGCAGGCGCAGCCCACCATGTTCCAGTTGCTCGGCGAGCCTCGGCTGGGCTCGCATTGAAGCTAGCAGCGGGAGGCCGACGATGTCCGCGACCTCGGTGGCCCGCAACCCCCCCGGCGACGGCCCCCGGACCACCAGCCCGAGGTTGGGATTGATCGTGGCCAGCACCGGAGCGATCGTCGCGGTGGCCGCGCACGCCCGCACCTCGCACGGGCTGAGAAGGACGACGAGATCGGCGGCGTCCAGCGCGGTCTGCGTGGCATCGGTCAGACGGCGCGGAAGGTCGCAGATTACGGTGACTCCCCCGCGCCGGCCGGCGTCGACGACGGCGTCTACCGGCCCGGCATCGAGTTCATAGCCGCGCCTGATGCCGGAGAGCACGCTCATCCCCCGGTGTCGCGGCAGCGCCTCACGGACGGCCGACCACGTCAGCCGCCCGCCCTGTAGCGCGAGGTCAGGCCAACGTAGACCGGGTACGTTTTCGCCGCCCACCAGTAAATCGAGGCCGCCACCCCACGGATCGAGGTCGAGCAGAAATGCGTCAGTGGCAGCAAGGGCCAGGGCGACCGCGAACAATGACGCACCGGCGCCGCCGCGGCCCCCGATCACCGCAACGACCTCCCCGCGGGACCCGTCATCACGCGCCGATTCGGCGGCTTCGGCAAGCTCGCGGATCAACTCGCCCTCTTGCTCGGGCAGCCTGAGCACGCGCTGCGCACCGACCGTGATGGCCGATTCCCACGTCCCTGTCGCGGGTTCCGCGGTGGTCAGCACGCTCACGTGGACGCGCCGCGGCAGCGCCGCCCGCCCACAACGACCAGCCGCTTCCTGGTCCAGCACGACGGCCGCGGCCGCCGACCAGGCTCGCCTGCTCACTGGAGTCCCGCCGCTGGAATGAACCACCCGAACACCCACTGCGGCCGCCACCCGGTCCAAGTTGTCGCGCAACTCCGAATCGGTCAGCACCGCCAACACGCCTGAGGAGGACCCCGAGGACCCCAAGGAGGACCCCGAGGCGGAAGCAGTTTTAGTGTTCGCCGCGCCAGTCACGCACCCAGCGTGGCGGGCGCCACGGATGGCACACCAGTCCCAAACGCGGATTTGTGGACGCAGAGCCAGCTGTGCATGAACCCGTCAGCGGGGCCGCTCCGACCGTGCATGACAGCACAATCCCCGCAACGAACAACGCGGATGGCCCGCGCACGCTTCACAGGAGGGAAATTGGACCTGAAACTTACCCTAGAAAAGGGACGACCCCCGCCAGGGGGGGAGGAGGCGAGGGTCGTCGTGCATCAGCCCCGGGGGGTCGGGCTGATACACCCTCGGACCAGGCCGAGTAATGCTTACTATACACATGACAGACGGGATTTTCGCAATACTCGAAAATTCCCGAAAAACAGCTTGAGCCGCAAAAACACCGGCTGTCCCGTCCGCCTCACCCGCACTGAGCCGCCGTTTCGGCCGTGAGTGGCGGCCCCGGTCGGGCCCGCGACCTATGCTGGACCGGTGACCGCTTCCGACTCGGCCGCGCAGCAGCAAACCTCACCGCAAGCAATGGAATCTCCCGCTTCCAGCGCCCGCACTGCGGCCTTTTTCGACCTGGACAAGACCATCATTGCCAAGTCCAGCACGCTGGCATTCAGCAAACCCTTCTTCGATCAGGGACTGCTCAACCGCCGCGCCGTGCTCAAGTCCAGCTACGCGCAATTCATCTACCTGCTGTCCGGTGCCGATCATGACCAGATGGACCGGATGCGCACCCACCTGGCCAATATGTGCACCGGCTGGGACGCCGCACAGGTCAAGTCGATCGTCAACGAGACATTGCACGAAATCGTGACTCCACTGGTGTTCGCCGAAGCCGCGGACCTGATCGCCGCCCACAAGCTCTGCGGCCGCGACGTGGTCCTGGTCTCGGCATCGGGTGAGGAGATCGTGGCGCCGATCGCCCGAGCGCTGGGAGCCACCCACGCGATGGCGACCCGAATGGTCGTCGAGGACGGCAGGTACACCGGCGAAGTGGCGTTCTACTGCTACGGCGAAGGCAAGGTGCAGGCGATCCTCGAGTTGGCCTCGCGGGAGGGCTATCCGCTGGAACACTGCTACGCCTACTCCGACTCGATCACCGACCTGCCAATGCTGGAGGCCGTCGGCCACCCCAGCGTGGTCAACCCTGACCGCAGCTTGCGCAGGGAAGCCGTCGAGCGCGGTTGGCCAGTGCTGTCGTTCTCCCGGCCGGTGTCTCTGCGCGACCGCATCCCCGCACCGTCGGGTGCCGCGCTCGCAACGACCGCCGCGGTGGGCATCAGTGCGCTGGCCGCGGGAGCGGTTACCTACACGCTGCTGCGCCGCTTCGCGTTTTAACCCGGCGACCCCAGCAATCCACGCAGGCCGCGCGCCGGCCTGAGCGCGCCGCGCAGCAAACTTGCTAACGCGACAATCCGTTGCGCCTTCGCAACATTCACAGAATTGGGCCTTGCTGTGCTAAGGGTCTAGGAGTACAAAGGAAAACACGGAAGCCTGGTGAGGCCTAGATCGATCCGGAAGAGAAGGTTCGATCTCCCGACCCGGGCACCTAGCACGGTTCCCGGCACCCACGCTGAGTCATAGCCGCGATAATGGCAGAAGTGTTGCGGGCCTGCGGAATTGCGAAGAGCGGAAGGCGTCGACGGCCCTTTGGGTGGGGTTGCAACCGGAAGCGTCGTAAGATCGCCGAGGCCATCCCACGCAACCCATGAGATGCACGCCTGGTAACCGAGTTCCGTGCTAGCGGGCGGCGGTCCGAATCCTTCGGGTCGCCGCCCGCTTTACATTTCTCGCCGAACCCAACTTTGAGCCTTTTCACCGACCTGCCGGCTACCGATTTGGCACGGATTCGGCAATCGCCAAAGCCTCCTGCGCACCGGCCTGTAGCGCCCGGCAACACAGCACCAGCCACGCTCCCACACCCTCCGGCGTGCCCATCGGCGAAGCCGCGCGCGGCGTCACGATAGTCGGCGGGTTGGCGCATCCACCTCACCTCGGGCACGCCCAGTCCGTGCGGGTCCAAGCCGCTGGCAATGGTCACCAGCCGAGACACCGCCCGGGCCACCACACCGTCGGCACTGCCGAACGGCTTCAGCGTCAGCAGCTCGCCGTGGGCGACCGCGGCAAGCACCGGCGCCGACGCGCGCGTGCGACCGGTCACCAAGTCGGCCAGCAACTCCAGCCGCGGCCCGATCTCGGGCTCCGCACGAGGGCGTCCCAGCTGATCGTCGTCGACCTGGCCGGCGGCAGCCAGCATGTGCAGCCGCGCCAGTGCTTGCAACGGCGCCCGTTGCCAGACTCCGACCAAGGCGCCCCCGCCACCTTCCAGTTCCTGGGCCACCCGCAATGCCCCGGCGAACACGGGGTCGCTGACCCCAGACTCCGGCGCGGCAGCGTCCGCCAGGTCTTCCAGTCGCACGGGACCGCCGTCGAGCACCGAGGAGGCCCGTGCCGCCCGCAGCGCGGCTTCGGCGGCAGTCAGCGGCCACCCCCGCAGGTTGGCGCGGTGTCGGTGGGCCCGGCCCAGCGCGTCGCGGGCCCGGTCGCTGGCTTCGACGACGCCGGGCAGCTCCATCAGCGGAGCCAGCGGGTCAGGCGTCACAGGTTGCCAACCCTATCGGCGATCGCAAATGCGGCGAAGCCGGGTGCAGCGGGGTCGCCGGCATCTTCATCGGGGAGGTATCGGCGCGCCCGGAATGGCCTGCAACAGCTCCCGGGTGTACTCGTGGCCAGGCCGGGTGAACACGTCCTCGGTGGGTGCGTGTTCCACCACCCGGCCCGAGCGCATCACCAGCACGTCGTCGGCGATCTGCCGAATCACCGCCAGATCATGGCTGATGAACAGATAGGTCAGGCCGAGTTGTGCCTGCAGGTCGGCCAACAAGTCCAGGATCTGCGCCTGCACCAAAACGTCGAGCGCCGAGACGGCCTCGTCGCACACCAGCACCTCGGGCCGCAACGCCAGCGCCCGAGCGATGGCTACCCGTTGCCGCTGACCACCCGACAGCTCACGGGGCAGCCGGCCCAACGCCGACGACGGCAGCGCTACCTGGTCGACCAGCTCACGCACCGCCTGCTCGCGCTGCCCGCGGTCACCGACCCGGTGGATCCGGAGCGGTTCCTCGATGGCGCGGAACACCGAGTACCTGGGATCCAGACTGCTGTAGGGGTTCTGGAACACCGGCTGTATCCGGCGGCGGAAGGCGAGCGCCTGTTCCCGGTCCAGCAGGGTGTCGATCTTGGTGCCGTCGAAAATCACGCTGCCCGATGTCGGTTGCAGCAAACCAAGCACCATCCGCGCCAGCGTCGACTTGCCCGACCCCGATTCTCCGACGATCGCGAGAGTGCTCGCCCGTGGTAGCCGAAACGACACGGCATCGACGGCACGAAATTCCCCCCGGCGCCACGGCGCACCCCGAGACTCCCGGTACACCTTGGTCAGCTCCGAGGCGACCAGAATGTCGTCGGGTTCTGTCACCTCCGGTCGCCGGATTCGGGCCGGGCTGCTGAGGGTCAGCGACGGCGCCGCAGCCACCAGCCGCTGGGTGTATTCGTGTTGCGGGTTCTGCAGGATTGACTGCGCCGCACCGGATTCCACCACCACGCCGCGATGAACGACAAAGACCGACTCGGCCCGCTCGGCGGCCAGCGCCAAATCGTGGGTGATCAGCAGCAACGCGGTGCCCAGCTCGTCGGTGAGGTGTTGCAGATGGTCGAGTACCTGCCGCTGCACGGTGACGTCCAGGGCTGAAGTCGGCTCGTCGGCGATCAGCAGCCGCGGCCGGCCCGCCAGCCCGATGGCGATCAGCGCGCGCTGACACATGCCGCCGGACAGCTGATGCGGGTAGCGGCCCGCTTGTTTCACCGGGTCCGGCATACCCGCCTGCGCGAGCAACTCGACCGCGCGTCGTCGCGCATCGCGTCCATCGGTATTGGCCCGCAACGCTTCCCGGATCTGGAAGCCGACCTTCCAGACCGGGTTGAGGTTGGTCATCGGGTCCTGCGGTACGTAGCCGATCTCGCGGCCTCTGATCGACCGCAGTAGCCGCCGGTCGGCCTTCCGATCGGACAAACCGATGTCGCGCCCGTCGAAAACAATGCGACCGCCGGTGATTCGGCCACCGGGCGGCAGCAGCCCGAGGATCGCCGCAGCCGCCGTGGATTTTCCCGACCCTGATTCGCCCACGACGGCGACGGTCTGACCGCGAAGCACGGTCAGATCCATTCCGCAAACCGCGGGGGGGTCGGCGCCGAACCGCACCTCGAGGCCCTCGACGGACAGCAACGGCGATGCTGGGGCGGTCATGCTCGCCACGCCCGTGATGCCGGATCCAATGCGTCGCGCAGGACATCACCCATCATCATGAAGGCCAGCACCGTAATCGCCAGTGCGCCAGCGGGATAGAACAGGATGGGCGAGCCCGCCCGCAGCCGGGTCTGGCCGACATTGATGTCGCCACCCCAGGACACCACCGACGTCGGCAGGCCCACCCCGAGATACGACAGCGTCGCCTCGGTGACGACGAAAGCACCCAGGACAATGGTCGCCACCGCGATCACCGGCCCGACGGCGTTGGGCACCGCATGACGCAGCAGTATTTGAAACCTGCTCAACCCCAGGGCCTTAGCCGCGAGGACGTAGTCGCTTGCCCGTACTTCGAGCACCGCGCCACGGGCGATCCTGGCCACCTGCGGCCAGCCGAACAAGGCCAGGATGGCGATCACCGTCCACACCGTGCGATGGTGCAACACCTGCATGAGCACGATGGCGGCCAACAGCAGCGGCAATCCGAAGAACACATCGGTGACACGGGAAACCACCGCGTCGATCCAGCCTCCGTAAAAGCCGGCCAGCGCGCCCAGCGCCCCGCCCACGACGAACACGACCAGGGTCGCCCCCAGCCCGACGGTCACCGAGGCCCGCGCGCCGTAGACGGTGCGCGCGTAAATGTCGTGGCCCTGCAGGTCGGTGCCAAACCAATGCGCCGCCGAGGGATCCTGCAGGCTCTGGCTGGGATCGGCGTAGCTCGGGTCGGCTGCGGTGAACAGCGCCGGAAACCCTGCGACGACCAAGATGAACAGGATCAGAGCGGCGGCAACGACGAACTTCGGGCGCCGGCGCAGGGTGCGCCAAGTGTCGCGCCAGAAGCTGTGCCGGGTTCCGACGTGCTCAGCCATACCGGATCCGCGGGTCGAGGGCCGCGTACAGCAGGTCCACCAACAAGTTGGTGACCAGATAGATCAGCACCAGCACCGTCACTATCGACACCACGGTCGGCGCCTCCTGCCTGGTGACGGCCTGATACAGCACGCCGCCGACGCCGTGGATATTGAAGATGCCCTCGGTCACGATCGCTCCACCCATCAGCGCCCCCAGATCCGCGCCGAGGAAGGTCACCACCGGAATCAGCGAGTTGCGCAGGATGTGCACCGTCACCACCCGGGGCCGCGACAAACCTTTGGCGGTGGCGGTGCGGACGTAGTCGGCGTAGGCATTGGCGGCCACCGCGGACCGGGTCAACCGCACCACGTAGGCGAATGACACCGAGCCCAAAACTATCCCGGGCAGCAACAGCCGGCCGAAGGTTGCCCGATCCCCGACGGTGACCGGTGCGATGCCGAGCCGGACGCCGAACAGGAATTGCGCCAGAAAGCCAAGCACGAATATGGGGATCGCGATGATGATGAGTCCGGCGACCAGCACCGTGGCGTCGAAGATGCCACCCTGACGCAGCCCGGCGATCACGCCGAATCCGATCCCCAGCACCGCTTCCACCGCCAGCGCGATCAGCGCCAGCCTGATGGTGACCGGAAACGCGTGTGCCAGAACGGCACTGACCGGCAGCCCGGAATAGGCACGACCCAAGTCACCATGGAAGATGCCGCCCAGATAGCGCAGGTACTGCACCAGGAACGGATCGTCGAGGTGGTAACGGGCGCGCAGTTGTGCGGCCACCGCGGGCGTCATCGGTCGGTCTCCGGCCAACGCGGCCAGCGGATCGCCGGGCAACAGAAAGACCATGGCATAGATCAGCAGCGTGGCACCGAGGAAGACCGGCACCATCACCGCGATCCGGCGCGCTATGTACCAACCCATCTCAGGCCTTGACGATGTTCTCGTAGTCGGGCAGCCCGTTCCAGGTGACCGTGACACCGCTGACGTGCGGCGACCATCCGATCACGGCGATGTAGTACCACAAGGGCACAGCGGGCATGTCGTGCAACAGGATTCGCTGCGCGATGTTGACCAGCGCGTCGGCCTGCTGCAGGTTGGGAGCGGCCTCAGCGGTCGCCAGCGCGGCGTCGAACTGCCGGCTGGAGTATCCGACGTCATTGGATCCCGCACCCGTGGAATACAACGGGCCGAGGAATTCGATCATCGACGGATAGTCACCGATCCAGCCGGCCCGGAACGCGGTGCCGATGGTGCGGTTGCTGATCTGGGTGCGAAACCCCGCGAAGGTTGGTTGTGGCGCGCCGACGGCATCGATGCCCAGCACGTTCTTGATGCTGTTGGCCACCGCGTCCACCCACTCCTGATGGCCGCTGTCGGCGTTGTAGGCGATCGCGTAGCGGCCGCTCCACGGCGAGATCGCGTTAGCCTGCGCCCAGAGTTGCCGTGCCCGTTCGGGGTTGAAGTCCAACGCGTCGTTGCCCGGGATGTTCGGGTCGAACCCCGGCAGGGATCGGGCGGTGAAATCTCTGGCGGGGCTGCGGGTCGCGTTGAAGATCTGCTGACAGATCTGCGGACGGTTGACCGCCGCCGACAACGCCAGCCGGCGCAGCCGGCCCTCCTCGCCGCCGAAATGCGGCAGCCGCAATGGCGTGTCGAGCGATTGGCTGACCGCGACTGGCCCGCTGGCGGCATTGCCGCCCAGGTCTCGCTTGTAGATCGTCAACGCGCTCGACGGAATCGTGTCAAGGACATCGAGGTTGCCGGACAACAGGTCGGCGTAGGCGGTGTCCAGGTTGCCGTAGAACTCGAACCTCAGGCCTTTGTTGTGCGGCGTCCGATTGCCGTGATAGTCGGGGTTGGGTTTCAAGTCGATCTTGACGTTGTGCTCCCAGGCCGGCCCGTCGGGACTGTCAGCGAGCTGGTAGGGGCCGTTGCCAACTGGATTCCGGCCGAACGCCGCCATGTCGCGAAATGCCATGTCCGGCAACGGATAGAACGCACTGTGGCCCAGCCGCAGCGTGAAGTCGACGGTCGGCGCCTTTAGCCGCACGGTGAATTCGAGATCGTTGACCACCCGCAACCCGGACATGGTGGTCGGCTTACCGTCGCCTGCTGCGCCGGCAACGCCGGAAACCTCGTCGAATCCGGCGATCGGGCTGAAAAAGTCCTGTTGCAGCTGAGCATTGGTGCTCAGGGCTCCGTAGTTCCACGCGTCGACGAACGAATGGGCCGTCACCGGTGAGCCGTTCGTGAATTTCCAGCCAGGTTTGAGGGTGATTCGGTAGTTGACGTTGTCGGTGGTTTCGACCGATTGGGCCACCTCCGGTGCGGGCCGGCCGGTGGCGTCATAGGACATCAAGCCGGCGAACAGCCGGTCCAGAATCCGTCCACCGAGGCTGTCGTTGGTGCCGGTCGGGATCAGCGGGTTGGGCGGTTCCCCGCTGTTGACCACCACCACATCGGGGCTCAGGACGCCGCCGCCACAGCCGGCCACCGACGCGACCACCAGCAATCCGGCAGCCAGGGCGGCCAGCGAGGCCAGCACGACCCGCATCCGAGGCATGACAGCGACCCTAAGAGCATTCGGTTGCGTCAAACCTGCCGGGTCCGGCTCCTCAGCCGACAGTGATGGGGTGCACCTGCAAACGGCAAGCGTCGATGTTGGCCGGCACGGTGAAGTAATGGACGGTGTCAGGAGGGTTCACCTTAAGGTCCGTGTAGGTCGCGCACTGGTTGCCGCTGCCATCGACGGCCATGCCCTCCACCACGGCCTGTGCCTGTTGCGATAGCGACAGGGTGACAGTGGGTGGCGCATCGACGTCGGCCGGCAAGCCGCCCATATAGCCGTGCAGCGTGGGCTCGGCATGAATGAGCGGCCCGCCCTCGCCGGAGTCGACCCCGGGGTAACCGGTGAGCGTGCACGGTGTCGCCCCGCCCGCGAGGGTGAACACCAGGGTCAGCGCGCGGTGGCCCACGGCCCCCTGTGTCGGGGAGGCACTGACCGCGATCTGTTCCGCCCAGCATGGCGTTGGCTGGTCGCCGACGTCAGCCGGCTCGGCCCCTGCCGCTGCCCCCGACATAGTGCTCGCCGCGTAGCTCGCTACCGCCACGGCAAAGCTGGCGACCAGTCGACGGACTCGACGACCACGCGGTTTCCCCACAAAGGTGATTATCGGGCAGGTGTGCGCGCGCCGCGTGCCGATTGGGCAAGATACGCATGGTGCCGAGTGCGGGCGACCCGCCGCGCCCGGCTTCGCCGCATCGTCGCGGGGTTAGGCTCGCAGACAATTCACCCGCCGGAGCTACTATCGGCCCACCCCACGGCAGAGCTCGACACAGGAGACCCGAAATGAGTAGTCAGTGACCACCAATCCCGAAGGGCCGTCGTCGTATCCGCCGCCCGCACACTTTGCCGAGCAGGCCAACGCGCGCGCCGAGCTGTATCACGAGGCCGAGGAAGACCGGCTGGCATTTTGGGCCAAGCAGGCCGACCGCCTGTCGTGGGCGACGCCATTCACCGAGGTGCTGGACTGGTCGGACGCACCGTTCGCCAAGTGGTTCGTCGGCGGCAAGCTCAATGTCGCCTACAACTGCGTGGACCGCCACGTCGAGGCCGGTCACGGCGATCGGGTTGCCATCCACTGGGAGGGCGAACCCGTCGGCGACAGCCGCGACCTTACCTACTCCGAGTTGCAGGCCGAGGTATGCAGGGCGGCCAACGCGCTGACCAGCCTCGGCCTGGTTGCCGGCGACCGTGTCGCCATCTACTTGCCGTTGATCCCCGAGGCCGTGATCGCCATGCTGGCCTGCGCGCGGCTGGGCATCATGCACAGCGTCGTGTTCGGCGGATTCACCGCCCATGCGCTGCGAGCCCGGATCGCCGACGCCCAAGCCAAGCTGCTGATCACCTGCGACGGGCAGTTCCGGCGCGGCAAGCCGGCACCGCTGAAGGACGCCGCCGACGAGGCGGTCGGAGAACCGGACAGTCCCGTCGAGCACGTTCTGGTGGTGCGGCGCACCGGAATTGAGGTGTCCTGGAACGACGAGCGTGACGTGTGGTGGCACGACGTCGTCGACTCGGCGGCACCCGAGCACACTCCGGAGGCGTTCGACGCCGAGCAACCGTTGTTCCTGCTGTATACGTCGGGCACCACTGGCAAGCCCAAGGGCATCGTGCACACCAGCGGCGGCTACCTCACCCAGTGTTGTTACACGGTGCACACCATTTTCGACGTCAAGCCGGAAAGCGACGTCTTCTGGTGCACCGCGGATATCGGCTGGGTCACCGGGCACACCTACGGCGTGTACGGCCCACTGTCCAATGGCATCACCGAGGTGCTCTACGAGGGCACGCCCAATTCACCCGACGAGCACCGGCACTTTCAGATCATCGAAAAGTACGGCGTCACGATCTATTACACGGCCCCTACGCTAATCCGCACGTTCATGAAGTGGGGTCGTGAGATCCCCGACGCGCACGACCTGTCCAGCCTGCGGCTGCTGGGGTCGGTCGGCGAACCGATCAACCCCGAGGCCTGGCGCTGGTACCGCGATGTCATCGGCGCCGGCAGCATCCCGGTAGTGGACACCTGGTGGCAGACCGAGACCGGTTCGGCGATGATCTCGCCACTGCCGGGAGTCGCTGCGGCCAAACCCGGTTCGGCGATGACGCCGCTGCCCGGGATTTCGGCCAAGGTCGTCGACGACCACGGCGATCCGCTGCAGCCGTCCGACGATGACAAGCATGTCAGCGGGTACCTGGTCTTGGACCAGCCGTGGCCGTCGATGCTGCGCGGCATCTGGGGTGACCCCGCGCGGTATTGGCACGCCTACTGGTCCAAATTCGCCGACAAAGGCTTCTACTTCGCCGGGGACGGCGCTCGCATCGACTCCGACGGCGCGATCTGGGTGCTGGGCCGCATCGACGATGTGATGAACGTGTCCGGGCACCGGATCTCCACCGCCGAGATCGAATCGGCGCTCGTCGGTCACCCTGGGGTGGCCGAAGCGGCGGTGGTCGGAGTTACCGACGAGACCACCACCCAGGCCATCTGTGCGTTCGTCGTCTTGCGCGCCAACTACGAGCCCCATGACGGGACCACCGACGAGCTACGCGGCGAAGTGGCCCGGGAGATCTCGCCGATCGCCAAGCCGCGCGAGGTCCACGTGGTGCCGGAACTGCCCAAGACCCGCAGCGGCAAAATCATGCGCAGGCTGCTGCGTGACGTCGCCGAAAAACGCGAGTTGGGCGACACGTCGACGCTGCTCGACCCCGGCGTGTTCGACGCGATCCAGGCGGCCAAGTAGCTCAAGCCGGCTGGGGAACGAATCCCGCGCCGGGCCGCTTCTTGCTGTTGATGTCGGCCAGGATCGAGTTGAACGACATCACCACCGCCGGTGTGTGCAGCGGGATGTATTTGACGACGCAGGACGGCAGCTTGTCGCTGAAGGCACCGTGAATCATCCCGACCAGCAGATTGTCGACGGTTACCGGTGCCCCGGAGTCACCCGGCCCACCACAGACCTGCATGACGATGGTGCCCGGAGTCTGGCCCACCCCCCAGGTGACGCCGCACGAGTTGCCCGTCGTCCGGCCCTGCTTGCAGGCGACCTGGCCGAACGCCGGATTTGGGCCGATCCCATCGATCGCGAAGCCGTTGAAGCTGGCCACCGGAGCGACCTTGGCCGGATCGAACTTGATCACCGCGTAGTCGAGGGTGTCGTTGCCGGCCACCATGGCGCCGACCGTGCCCCTGTTTTCCGCACCTTCCGCGGCGACCTGCGCACCGGGGCCCCCGCAGTGCGCGGAGGTGAACCCGATCAGCTCCCCGGCGGCATCCGAGCCGATGGTCGTCAGGGTGCACAGCGTGTCCCCGTTGATGACGAGACCCACCCCACCGCCCAGCGGGAGCCGGTCGTCAGCAGCCGCGGTACCAATAGACAAACCGGCCAGGGCCAAGAGCATGGCCACGATCGCCGCCGCGCAGCACCGGTGTGCCCTCCGCAAAGCCAAACTCCCATCGGCTGCTCGGACATCCTGAGCAGCTTCGCCAGTGTAGTCGGCGGGGGGCTCCGTCGGCCGAGGTCGCCGCCATCGCCACAGCGCCCGACCCACGCGACGCGCGGCAGCATGGTCTTTGCCCGGGCGCAATAATCCACAGGATTTTTTCAGATTTTAGAGCGTGCCGAGCGGGCACCTATCTGACGTGACTACGTGGCGCATCATTCGATTCCTGACGGCTGCAACCATCGCCCCCTGGGCACTGGCCACCGCACCCACCCCGTCGGCATCTGCCGCCTCATGCCCTGCTTCGCAGGTGGTGTTTGCCCGCGGAACCGGCGAGCCACCCGGGGTTGGCGGCATCGGGCAGGCCTTCGTCGACCAACTGCGCGCCCGCGAGGGCGGGAAGTCGGTCGACGTTTACGCCGTCAACTACCCCGCAACCGACGATTGGCCCACCGGCGCCGACGGAGTCAGAGACGCGGGCGCTCATGTCATTTCCATGGCGGGAGACTGTCCCAACACCAAGATGGTGCTCGGTGGCTATTCCCAAGGCGCGGCGGTGATGGGCTTCGTCACTTCGGCTGCGGTACCCGACGGGGTCGATCCTGCGACCGTACCCAAGCCGCTACAGCCCGAGGTGGCTCAGCACGTCGCCGCGGTCGTCCTCTTCGGAACACCGAACGTCCGGGCCATGAACTTTCTCGGCGAGCCGCCGGTCGCGATCGGCCCGCTGTATGCGGGCAAGACCCTGAAGTTGTGCGCTCCCAATGACCCGGTCTGCTCGGACGGGCTGGAATTCGCCGCGCACACCGTATCTGCGTATGAGGATGGCCTGACCGACCAGGGGGCGGACTTCGCGGCGGGTCACATTTAACATGCTCTAGGTGCGTCTCGACTGTGTTTGGCTGGCCTCGTCTGGCACTCGTCTGGCACCAGGCCACATGGCAACATGAACCGCGACGACAGCGCGTCGGGCAACCAAACCGAGAGGACCGTCTGTGAGCAAAGTCGATCGCAAGAACGGCAAGAGCGGTGTGCCCAGCACGCTGACCACTATCCCGTTGGCCGACCCACACGCCCGGTCCGGTGAGCCGTCAATCGGTGATCTGATCAAAGACGCGACAACTCAGGTGTCCACCCTGGTGCGCGCCGAGGTCGAACTGGCCCGCGCCGAAATCACCCGTGACGTCAAAAAGGGTTTGACCGGCAGCGTGTTTTTCATCGCCGCGCTGGTGGTGCTGTTCTACTCCACCTTCTTTTTCTTCTTCTTCCTCGCCGAGCTCCTCGACACCTGGCTGTGGCGCTGGGTGGCGTTCCTGATCGTGTTCGCCATCATGGTCGTCTTCGGCGCTCTGCTGGCCCTGTTCGGATTCCTGAAGGTCCGCCGGATCCGGGGCCCGCGACAGACCATCGAATCGGTCAAGGAGACACGCGACGCCCTCACGCCGGGTCACGACAAGGCCGCGACCCCGAAGGCGATCACGTCCGAGGGCAAGCCGCCCGGCGACCCCTCGGGTTGGTAAATGCCGGCACCGAATCCGTCGGTGGTCCGCATCGACGGGCCATGGCGGCATTTGGACATACACGCCAATGGCATCCGGTTCCACGTCGTCGAGGCCATGCCCACCGGCCAGTCGGAGCCGGCCAGCGCGCGGCCCCTGGTGATGCTGCTGCATGGTTTCGGTTCGTTCTGGTGGTCCTGGCGTCACCAGCTGCGCGAATTGACCGGGGCCCGGGTAGTGGCCGTCGATCTGCGCGGCTACGGCGGTACCGACAAGCCGCCCCGGGGCTATGACGGCTGGACACTCGCCGGCGACACCGCCGGGCTGATCCGTGCGCTGGGGCACGCGTCGGCGACGCTGGTCGGCCACGCCGACGGCGGGCTGGCCTGCTGGGCCACCGCGCTGCTGCATTCCCGGCTGGTGAGCGCCATCGCGCTGATCAGCTCACCGCACCCGGCCGCGCTGCGGCGGTCCGCGCTGACCCGACGCGATCAGAGCCGTGCACTGCTGCCGACGTTGCTGCGCTACCAACTGCCGATCTGGCCGGAACGCCTGCTCACCCGGCATGACGCGGCAGAGATCGACCGCTTGGTACGTAGTCGCAGCTCAGCCAAATGGGTAACTTCCGAAGACTTTTCACAAACAATTGGCCATCTGCGGCAGGCGATTCAGATTCCGGCGGCGGCGCACTGCGCCCTCGAGTACCAGCGCTGGGCGGTACGCAGTCAGCTCCGTGACGAAGGCCGGCGATTCATCAAGTCGATGTCCCAACAGCTCGGTATTCCGTTGCTGCACCTACGCGGTGACGCCGATCCGTACGTGCTGGCCGACCCGGTCGAGCGCACGCAGCGCTACGCGCCGCATGGACGCTACGTATCCGTCGCCGGCGCAGGACATTTCAGCCACGAAGAGGCGCCGCAGGAAATCAACAGGCAGCTGATCAAGTTTCTCGATCAGGTGCACCGGCTCAGCTGACGCAGGCCCCGGTACCTACCGCTTGGGTGTTACCGATCTTGGCGAGCTGACTTTCCACCTCGTCCTTGGTCAGCACGAAGCCCGTGTTGGGGTCGTCGACCGCCGCGCCGAACACCACACCGACCACCTTGCCGTTGAGGTCGATCAACGGCCCACCCGAATTGCCTTGCTCCACATTGGCATAAATGGTGTACACATAGCGGGTGACCGGTTGCGGATCCCGGTAGATGTCGGGTCCGCTGAGTTTGATGAGCTCGCGAATCCGGGCCGGCGTGGCCGTGAAATTACCGCCGCCCGGATAACCCAGCACCACGACGTTGTCCCCGCTATTCGCTTGCTCCTTGGCAAAGGCCAGCGGTGGCGGCGGCAAGTTCCCGACGGCGAGAATGGCGATGTCGACCGCCGGGTCGTAGGACACCACGGTGGCATCGAAGGGATTGCCGCTGGCATACACCTGGACGCTGTTGGACCCGGCCACCACGTGCGCGTTCGTCATCACCCGGTTGGGCGAAATCACAAATCCACTGCCCTCGAGCACTTTCTGGCAGCTGGGTGCCACGCTACGGATCTTCACCACGCTTGGTTGGACGGCGGCCACCACCGGATTACTGGACAGTGCCGAATCCGGTGGGGCGACCTTAAGAATCGGGGTGCGGCTGAACGGCTCCAGGACCGCAGGTAGCCCCGAAGTGTTCAGCAGCGCCGACAACCGCTTGGGCACCGTCGCCAGCCACGTGGGCGCGACCTCGTTGACTCCGGCGAGCACCCGCGAACCACGCACCGCGGCAGCGAGTTCCGGCTGATCCTTCGACTGGGTCAGCGGCGTCGCCAACAGCCATGCCGCGGTCAGCACCACGATAACCTGGACCCCGACCCCGATGATGGAGTCCGCCAACCGGATTCCGCTGTTGCGGATCGCGCTGCGGACCGCACGCCCCAGCACCACACCGGCTACCTCACCGACGACGACCAGCGCGAGGATCAGGAAGAGCGCGGCGAACAGCTTGGCGCGGGGAGCGGCGATGTGGCTGACGATGTGCGGTGCCAGCAGCACGCCGGCTATCGCGCCGAGCAGCACACCGACGAACGAGAGCAGTGAGCCCAGGGCGCCCGAGCGCCAGCCCGAGATGGCCGCGATGAAGGCGACCGCCAGGACGGCGATATCCAACCACTCCGATGGGGTCATCGAATTCATTGCGCGCCATCCTCGTCGCCGACCAGTACCATCGCCTCATCCAGCTCGCGGATGTCGCTGGTGTCCCAGGGCTTGGCCCAGCCGGCGACGTCAAGCACCGCAGAGATCACTTGGCCGGTGAACCCCCACACCAGCATCTCGTTCAGCAGAAACGCCGGTCCGGCCCAGCGGCGGCTGAGGGTGCGGCGGTAGACCGTTAGCCGGTTGGCCGGATTGACGAAGGCGCGCACCGGAACCCGCGCCACGACCGCCGTTTCGGCTGGATTGACGACGGTCACCGGACCGGGGTCCGGCGAATAGGCCAATACCGGGACGACGTGGAACCGCGACGGCGCAATGAACGTCCGCTCCATCGTGGCCAACGGATACAGCCTGGACGCGTCGATCCCGGTTTCTTCGTGCGCTTCGCGCATGGCAGTCGCTACCGGCCCGTCGTCGCCGGGATCGGCTGCACCCCCGGGGAACGCGGCCTGGCCTGCGTGGTGGCGCAAGGTCGAGGCCCGCACCGTCAGCAACAGGTCGGCGTCGTCGGGAAGACTGCCGTCGGCCGGCCCGGACTCCGGGCCCGAGAACAACACCAGAACTGCGGCCTCGCGACTGTCGCGGCGAGACGCCGCGAATGACAGGGCCCGGGCCGCGGTCACCATCGCCATCACATCGGCCGGCAGCAGCCTGCGCCGGTACGCGTCAGGTATCTGACCGACGTTGTCGACCAGCGGACGCAGCCAGGGCGGCCCCAGATGAGGCGTCAGGGGAACCGCAGCAGTCACCCGCGCCTCCACTCATCCCGCGTCATTTTTCAGCGCGTCCACGATCTCATCGGCATTGGCGAAAGCCCGCGGCAGCGTCTGCGCAACGCTACCGTCTGACCGCACGACCACCGTCGCGGGCATCACATTTGCCACACCCAGCGCCGCCGCGACCAGCCGGCGACCATCTTGCAGGGTCGGCAGCCGAACACCGAGCTGTGCCAACCGCAGCAAGGCGGCGGTCTCGTTTTCGTCTTGATGCACCGTCACCACCGTCACGTCGGACCCGACCCGGCGTTGATACTCGGCCATGGCGGGCAATTCGGCCGTGCACGGCACGCACCAATACGCCCACAAATTCAGGACCACCCGGCGTCCGGCCAGTGCGCGGGCGACGTCGACGGCTGAGCCGTCCGCCGCACACTCCACCACCACGGCGCGCAATGCCGCGGGCCCGGGACCGCTACCGGCCGCGGGGCAAGGCGGCAGACCCGCACGCTCCCGCGGCTCGGCCAGCGCGGCCGCGGTGTCGGCGTCCCGGTGTTCACGGTCCGGGCGGGCCTGAGTCGTGTGGGTGGTTGAAGGGTTATCGCGCAGCTGGGCCACCAGCGCCGCCGTCAGCGCCACCACTATCGTCAGGATCGCAATTGTCCAGCGGGTTTTGACGGTCACGCTTTCCCGCCGCGCAATTACAACCCGGCCAGGGCCAGCAGGTGCTCGGTTTCGGGGCCCTGGACGAGGGGGGCAGCGAGCAGCGGTTCGGTGGGACCGAGGCCGAAGGAGGGGCAATCTTTGGCCAGCACGCAGACCCCGCACGCCGGTTTGCGTGCGTGGCACACCCGCCGACCATGGAAGATCACTCGGTGGCTGAGCAGCGTCCACTCCTTGCGTTCGATCAGTTCGCCAACCGCGTGTTCCACCTTGACCGGGTCTTCTTCGGCGGTCCAGCGCCAGCGCCGCACCAAGCGTCCGAAGTGTGTGTCGACGGTGATTCCCGGGATGTCGAACGCATTCCCCAGGATGACGTTGGCGGTCTTGCGTCCCACGCCGGGCAGCGTCACCAGCTCGGCCATCGAGGCCGGCACCTCGCCGTCGAACCGCTCGACCAAGGCTTGCCCGAGACCGATGAGCGAGTTCGCCTTGTTACGGTAGAAACCAGTGGGACGGATGAGGTTTTCCAGTTCGGTTCGGTCCGCCTGCGCGTAGTCCAGCGCCGTGCGGTATTTCGCGAACAAAGCCGGCGTCGTCAGGTTCACGCCTTTGTCGGTGCTCTGCGCCGAGAGAATGGTGGCCACCGCCAATTCCAGCGGCGACGTGAAGTCCAGCTCGCAGTACACGTGCGGAAACGCTTGCGCCAGTGTGCGATTCATCCGCCTCGCCCGTCGCACCAGACCGGTGCGGGTTTCCGTCGACCAACGCCGGGCTAAGTCGGCGCCGGGCGCCGCGGGGCTTGACTTGGAGCGGCGGGACGACTTTGCCACTGTCACCTACGACAGAGTACTTATATCGTAATCTCACTGAGACCCCGCCTTGATCGAAAGCCATGTTTACTCTCCTTGTGTCGTGGTTGCTGGTCGCCTGCGTTCCAGGGCTACTGATGTTGGCGACGCTCGGGCTGGGACGGCTGGAACGAGAACTGTCCAATGACACCGTCACGGTGACCGACGTCGCCGACTTTCTCGAACACGCCGAGCCCGTGGACGTGCACACGCTGGCCCGCGAGGGCATGCCGGAGGCGCTGGATTACTTGCATCGTCGCCAGGCCCAGCGAATCGCGGAATTGCCGCCGCCCGGTTCCCACCCCGGGTCGAACCACGACGCACTGTTCTTTGCCGGCGACCTCAGCCACGCCGGTGAGGCAGGCTTGCCTACACGAGTACAGACTCATTCCCCGATTAATCCGCAATTTAACGGGACTCGGAACGTTAATCGTGTGTAGCGTTGGCACGTCGAAACGTTTGGCCTACCTTTAGACGCGTGTCATTTGTAAGAGGTTGGCCTGCCCGTATCACGTCGTTGGAAAGCTGAAGAGGCATCGTGGACGAGGTCCTGGCAAGGGCAGGAATCTTCCAAGGGGTTGAGCCCGGCGCAGTTGCAGCACTGACCAAGCAACTGCAACCCGTCGACTTCCCCCGTGGACATACGGTTTTCGCCGAGGGGGAACCCGGCGACCGGCTGTACATCATCGTTGCGGGGAAGGTCAAGATCGGTCGCCGATCGCCAGACGGCCGGGAGAATCTGCTGACCATCATGGGCCCGTCGGACATGTTCGGCGAGTTGTCGATCTTCGATCCGGGGCCGCGAACTTCCAGCGCGACCACGATCACCGAGGTGCGTGCGGTGTCGATGGACCGCGACGCGCTGCGGGCATGGATCGCCGACCGCCCCGAAATCGCTGAACAGCTGCTGCGGGTGCTGGCCCGCCGGCTGCGGCGCACCAACAACAATCTGGCGGACCTCATCTTCACCGACGTGCCTGGCCGCGTGGCCAAACAGCTGCTACAGCTGGCGCAGCGGTTCGGCACCCAGGAGGGTGGCGCGATGCGCGTCACCCACGACCTGACCCAGGAAGAGATCGCGCAACTGGTGGGCGCATCCCGGGAGACGGTGAACAAGGCGTTGGCCGATTTCGCCCACCGCGGCTGGATCCGCCTGGAGGGCAAGAGCGTACTGATCTCGGACTCCGAGCGTCTGGCCCGCCGAGCCAGGTAAGCGCGCGCCTAGCGCGGGCTCGAAGCACCGAGCGCAGACTCGATGCGCCAGCTCACCGCCGTAGGTAGTCCAGTTGCGCTTGCACAGACCATTCGGCGACGTCCCAGAGCTTCTCGTCGACGTCGACATAGACGTGCTCGACGATCTGGCGGACGCTGGCATCGTCGCCGAGATCGCGTAGCGCCGCGGTCACCTGGTCCAGACGCTGCCGGCGGTGCTCCAGGTATTCGTTGGCAACAGCTTCCAGATCGCCCAAGTCCGGCCCGTGCCCGGGCAGCACCACACGACGGCCCAACCCGCGCAACCGGCGCAGTGATTCCAGGTAGTCGGCCAGGCTCCCGTCTTCTTTGTCGATCACGGTGGTGCCGCGGCCCAACACCGTGTCGGCGGTCAACACGGCGTCGTCGAGCACGAACGACAGCGAGTCAGCGGTGTGACCCGGCGTCGAGAGAACGGTGATCTTCAGGCCGGCGGCGTCGATCACCTCGCCGTCGGTCAGCTCAGCGCTGAAACCACGCAGGAACCCGCTGCCGGTCGAACGCACCGGAGCCCCGGTCCGTTCGACCAGCTTGTCGATGCCGTCGGTGTGGTCGCCGTGCCGGTGGCTGATCAGCACCAGGGCAATGCGACCGACGCCGGCCACTCGGGCGATGTGTTCGTCGTCGTCCGGACCGGGATCGACGATCACCACCTCGTCACTGCGTGGGTCGCGCAACACCCAGGTATTGGTGCCCTCCAGCGTCAACAGCCCGGGATTGTCGGCCAGTAGCACCGACGCAGTGTCGGTGACGGCCCGCAGCCTGCCGTATGCGGGATGGGTGAGCGACTCAGCAGGGACGGCTGTGTCGGACATGGGACGTCAGCTGACCTCCACAATCAACTCGACCTCCACGGGTGCATCCATCGGTAACTCGGCGACACCGACCGCCGAACGCGCGTGCGCGCCTTTGTCGCCGAACACCTCGGCAAGCAGATCGGAAGCCCCGTTGATAACGCTGGGCTGGCCATTGAAACCCGGGGCCGATGCGACGAAGCCCACCACCTTGACCACTTGGGTGACCGCGTCGAGACCCACCAACGAATCGACAGCCGCCAGCGCGTTGAGCGCACAGATCCGCGCCATCGCTTTGCCCTCTTCAGGCGTCACGCCGGCACCCACCTTGCCGGTGCCGGCCAGCTTTCCGGAGTCGAACGGCAGCTGGCCGGAGGTGTAGACCAGATTGCCGGTGCGCACCGCCGGCACATAAGCGGCCAGCGGTGCGGCTACTTGCGGCAGCGCGACACCGAGTTGCCCGAGCCGGGCCAGCCAGGAAGATCCAGAACTCATGACGCCCTGCTATTTCGGACGCTTCAGGTATGCGACGTGCTGCTCACCGGTGGGCCCGGGCAGCACCGCCACCAGCTCCCAGCCGTCGGCGCCCCATTGGTCGAGGATCTGTTTGGTGGCGTGCGTGAGCAGCGGGACCGTGGCGTACTCCCACGCGGTCGGTTGGGTCATGACGCGAGCTTATCGGTCTGACGTGACCAGCTACGGGCAACCCGGAGGCCGGGCGGAGCCATCGGGCTAGCATGCGATGGTGGCAACCACTTCTAGCGGTCATTCCGTCGGCTGGCCATCGCGCTTGTCGAAGGCCCGCTTACATTTTGTGACCGGCAAGGGCGGTACCGGGAAGTCGACGATCGCGGCGGCCCTGGCGCTGACCCTGGCGGCGGGCGGCCGCAAGGTCCTGCTCGTCGAAGTCGAGGGACGGCAGGGGATCGCGCAGCTCTTCGATGTCCCGCCCCTGCCGTACCAGGAGCTCAAGATCGCGACCGCCGAGCGCGGCGGCCAGGTCAACGCGCTGGCGATCGACATCGAGGCCGCGTTTCTGGAATACCTCGACATGTTCTACAACCTCGGCATCGCGGGCCGGGCGATGCGCCGCATCGGTGCGATCGAGTTTGCGACGACTATCGCGCCCGGCCTGCGCGACGTGTTGCTCACCGGCAAGATCAAGGAGACCGTGGTCCGCGTCAACAAAGGGGCCAAGAACCCGGTCTACGACGCGATCGTCGTCGACGCACCCCCGACCGGGCGCATCGCGCGCTTCCTGGACGTCACCACGGCGGTGTCCGATCTGGCCAAGGGCGGTCCGGTGCACTCGCAGAGCGAGGGCGTGGTGAAGCTGCTGCACTCTGACCAGACCGCCATCCACCTGGTGACTCTGCTGGAAGCGCTGCCGGTGCAGGAAACACTGGAAGCAATCGAGGAGCTCGCGGGAATGAAACTGCCGATCGGCAGTGTGATCGTCAACCGCAACATTCCGGCCTATCTGGAGCCCGACGATTTGGCGAAGGCCGCCGAGGGAGACGTCGACGCGGACTCGGTGCGGGCCGGTCTGGCCAAGGCCGGGATCAAGCTCGCCGACGCCGACTTCGCCGGTCTGCTGACCGAGACCATCGAGCATGCCACCCGAATCAGCGCGCGTTCCGAGTCCGCTCAACAACTCGACGCGCTGCAAGTACCTCGGCTGGAACTACCGACGATCTCCGACGGCGTCGACCTGGGCAGCCTGTACGAGCTGTCCGAATCGCTTGCGCAACAGGGGGTACGATGAGCGTTACACCGAAAACCCTTGATATGGCCGCGATCCTGGCCGACACCTCCAACCGGGTCGTGGTGTGCTGCGGTGCCGGCGGTGTCGGCAAGACCACGATGGCGGCTGCCATGGCATTGCGTGCTGCCGAATATGGCCGCACAGTGGTCGTTTTGACGATCGACCCTGCGAGGCGGCTAGCACAAGCGTTGGGAGTCAACGACCTTGGCAATACGCCGCAGCGCGTGCCATTGGCGCCCGAAGTCTCCGGCGAGCTGCACGCGATGATGCTCGATATGCGCCGCACTTTCGACGAAATGGTGGTCCAGTACTCCGGATCCGAACGGGCACAATCGATTCTGGACAATCAGTTTTACCAGACCGTCGCCACTTCACTTGCCGGCACGCAGGAGTACATGGCCATGGAGAAGCTCGGTCAGCTGTTGAGCCAGGACCGTTGGGACCTGGTGGTGGTGGACACCCCTCCGTCGCGCAACGCGCTGGACTTCCTGGATGCGCCAAAACGTTTGGGCAGCTTTATGGATAGCCGGCTGTGGCGGCTGCTGCTCGCACCTGGCCGGGGCATCGGTCGATTGGTGACCGGCGCAATGGGATTGGCAATGAAGGCGTTGTCGACTGTGCTCGGTTCGCAGATGCTGGGCGACGCCGCAGCGTTTGTGCAGTCGCTGGATGCCACATTCGGCGGCTTCCGCGAGAAGGCGGATCGCACCTACGCGCTGTTGAAACGGCGCGGTACCCAGTTCGTCGTGGTGTCGGCGGCCGAACCCGATGCCCTGCGTGAGGCGGCCTTCTTCGTCGACCGGCTGTCACAGGAAAGCATGCCGCTGGCGGGGCTAGTCCTGAACCGCACGCACCCGACGCTGTGTGCGTTGCCGGTGGAGCGGGCGATCGACGGTGCCGAAACCTTGGAGACCGATACCGACGGGTCGGCGGCCGCGTCGCTGGGGACGGCTGTGCTGCGGATCCATGCCGACCGCGCCCAAACCGCCAAGCGGGAGATCCGGTTGCTGAGCCGATTCACCGGAGCCAATCCAAACGTGCCGGTCATCGGGGTTCCGTCGCTGCCATTTGACGTCTCTGATCTGGAGGCGCTGCGCGCGCTTGCTGACCAGTTGACTTCCGTCGGCGACGATGAGGGCCGGGCAAGGGCCCGCTGAGGAACCGGCTGAATGAAGCGGAGATGGGGTAACCGAGTTCAGCCCTATACAGCCAGAACTGTCCCAGTGTCCGGCGTCGTTGATTGCGAAGTCGCCCCAAGGTCAGCTACCGCTGGCAGCAGATAGATGAGCGATACCACGGGCAGAACGGCGAACGACGGCTTCGAGTTCGTCACCGCGGAACCGGGCGTGGAACTGGCGGTGCGACGATGCGGCGATGGCGCGACCGTTCTGCTGGTCGGCGGCCTGGGCATGCCGAGCATCACGTGGGACATCTGCGGTCTTCCCCGGTCCCTCGTCGACGCGGGATTCCAGGTCATCGCGTATAACGCGCGCGGAATGTCGCCATCCTCCGCACCGGCCGCGCCGTACTCGGTGGCCGACCTGGCCGGGGATGCCGCTGCCATACTCGACCATTTCCAGGTTGGGCCGGCCACGGTCGTCGGCTACTCGATGGGCTGTTACACCGCGCAGACGCTGCTGCGCAGCCGGCCCGAGCTGGTGGGGGCGCTCGTCTTGTTCGCCGGGCTGCAGCCCTCGCCGGTGGGTGCGATGGTGGGGGAGATGGAACTCGGCCTGATTGAGCGCTACGGCGAGGTGCCGCGCGAGGTACTGGTCTTCGAGCAATTGCTGACCACTCTCCACCTGCCGATGCTGCAAGATCCGGCGACGGTGCAGGGCTGGCGCCAGGCGCTCTCGGCCGGCTATGAAAGCGGGTGGGCCGGACCGGAGGGATTCAAGGGACAGCTGACGGCGTCGCAGCAGTGGATCACGGCCGGCGAACCAACCCCGGAGCATCTCGGCGCGATCGACGTGCCGACGCTGGTCCTGGCGTTCGAATATGACCTGTTCTTTCCGCCGGCCCTCTGCGAGGCGACGGCGCGACTGATCCCCGCTGCCGAGTTCGCACAGATCGACGGCGCAGGCCACGGCGGTATTTTCACCGGACCTGGCGACAGCGTCGCCCGAATCACCAAGTTCTGCTGCGCGCACCGCGGTCGTTGATCTGCACGCGGCGCCCGCGAATCACGAAGGCCCAATGTCTTCGCCGTCCCACCCGTGGTCGTGTAGGAACGCCTCCGGGATGTTCACCCCGTAGCGGGCGGCCTCGGTGAGAATGTTTGCCATGGCGAGCGGCAGCGCCACACCCGGCCCGGGGTCGCGGCGTTTGAAAATGACCCCGTCGGTACGCAGGTAATCGCGCAGGAATCCGCGGAAGGTGTTGCCCTTCAGCGACGATTTGCGCCACCCGTACATCAGCATCCCCGGGCCCAGCATCTTGCTTGCGCCGGGCTCGGGCACGATGACCTCGTCGTTCACGCCGAAAAATGCCCTGTCGACCCTCGTTTCCGGATCGAACAGCAGAATTCCGCTGGTTGTCCGCGGATTGCATTCGACACTGAAAAGCCCCCGGCCCGGCACCTCGATGAAATCCAACCCGATCTGTCCGGTGAAATTGAAGGCCTTGACGCATTCATGTACCCATGCCGCGATGCCCTCGTGCTGAACCGACTCGAACGTCAGGCACGACGTGCCGTCGATCGCGTAGCGCACCGGGTATTGGGCGTGCGCTTTCACCTGGCCGTTATGGCAGACGGAATACGAGCAATAGTTCGTGCCGCCGGCCCACTCCTGTGCGATCCACGGATTTGCCGCTTCGTAACTCAGGTCGCGCGGCAGTTCCCCCGGGCGCACCTTGTAGATCTCCTGCGAGCCACGTGAGTAGACACGCTTGAGCGCGAAGGGCTGGTCGAAATCCAACGCCTCGAGCTCCTCTTGGCTGCGGACCAGCGCAAAGTCGAGGGTAGGCATGCCCAGCGTCTGAAGCGCGGCCTGGAACTCGTATTTGTTCTCCAGCCGGACCTCGAGGTCGAAATCGGAGAAGAACAACTTGCAGCCGTCCGGAAACAGATCGGGGTATCTCCTGATCGTGTTTGCCAGGATGTCGGTCCCCTCATGGACCGTCACGACCAGATCCACGCCCTCCTCGCGAGCGATGTGCGCGATGGCCTGTGTCCACTCGACCGGTTCAAACCTCGGCCGCGGCGTGCGGAACGTTTTCTTGACCGACGAGGAGAACTTGGTGATGGGGAAGGGCACCGAGTCCGAGATCAGCACATCGTGTCCGGCAGCGCCCATCAAGCGGGCCAGTTGCAGTGACAGGAACGACCGACCGAAAGTGACCAGCACAGTCTTTCCACCAGATCCTGACATCGAACCTCCCGTTGGGAACAGCCGCCGCCCGTCGGCGGTTGGCTTCAGCGTCGTCGGGCCTTGTCGATTTCTCGTTGCAGTAAGCGTCCTCCGGGCATCCGAGCGAGGACGGTGACGGCGAGTTGGTCGCGGACGCGCTGGCGTCGCGCCGGTGTGGCGCGGGCGCTATCCAGGTCTTGGTAGCCTGCCGCGGCCCATGTCGCGGCGATGGCGGTGTCGACGAGGCCGGCGCGGATGCGTCTGTGGTCGCCGGCGGCGAGGCCGAGAGCGGTCAGTGCGTGCACGGCGTCAACCCACACGCCCATCGCGAGGACTTCGGGGCTGGGCCGGTATCCGGATAAGGCTGCCTGGGTGAGGTGGCGGGCGCCAAGGATGCGCGCGACGGTGCGGCTTCTGGTGTCGATTCGCAGACCGTGGACGGCGCCGAGGATCCGGTCGGGGACGGCGAGCAGGGCGACACCCCATGCACCGCGCAGGATTTCGATGCTGCGGTACTGCTTGGTGTCGGCAGGGGCTGATTGGTAAGCAGTCATGGGCGTAGTCGCTTTCGTCAGTCGGGTCGGTGGCGGTATTGCTCGGCGCGCGGAGACACGGTGATGCCGTGGCCCGGTCGCGACATGTCGGGGTGCAGGTGGCCCCGGGCCGGTGGTGGTATGCCGTCGAAGAGTTGCGCCTCCAGGCGGGTGTGGTCGATGAAATATTCGATGTGACGAAGATGCGGGATGGCAGCGGCGACGGGGGCGTGCAGTGCGGGCGCGCAGTGGGCGGACACGTCGAGGTTGTGCGCGGCGGCGATGGAGGCGGCGCCCACCCAGCCGCTGTATCCGCCGCATCGGGTGGCGTCGAGCTGCAGGCAGTCCACCACCGGGGCCAGCCGGCGGGCGTCGTAGCGGTTCGAGATGTATTCGCCCGCGGCGACATCGCAGCGCACCGTGTGGCGCAGCGCGGCCAGGCCGTCGGTGTCGTCGCTGCTGACCGGCTCTTCGAACCAGGTGACCCCGAGGTGGTCGAGGGCGGCGCCGACGCGTCGGGCCTGGGCGCTGCTGTAGGCGCCGTTGGCGTCGACCATGAGTTCAACATCTTCGCCTGCCAGTTCGCGTAAGTTGTTGACGCGTGTGAGGTCTCGGTCGATGTCGGTGCCCCAGTCCTGACCGATTTTGATCTTCATCGCGGTGCATCCGGCGGCGCGCCATTGGTCAACCTGCTCGGCGAGTTGGTGGTCGTCGAGGTTGGTGAAGCCGCCGGAGCCGTAGATGGGGACCGCGGTGCGGCAGCGGCCCAGCAGGGTGGTCAGCGGTAGGCCGCGCAGGTGGGCGTGCAGATCCCACAGCGCGACGTCGACCGCGCTGAGGGCCTGGGTGACCAGCCCGCGGGTGCCGTAATTGCGGCAGGTGCGGTGCATGGCTTCGAACGCGCCGGTGATGTCGGCGGGGTCGCGACCGAGCACCACCTTACGCAGGTCGTGGGCGACGACCGCCGCGGCGGCGGTGGAGCTGAAGGTCCAGCCCAGCCCGGTCGCGTCCCCGGCGTGGGCATGGACGACCACGACGGTGGTGGAGTCCCACTGCAGGGTGCCGTCGGCTTCGGGGTGCGGAGTGGGCACGGTGTAGGTGTCGACGTCGAGACGGTCGATGTGCGGCGAACTCATTGCGGGACAACCTCGTTGGTGGACATCATGATTGGGTGGCGTGGCGGGTCATCAGATCTGCGGCGCGCGCGGCCAGCGCCATGATGGTCAGGGCGGGATTGGCGGCGCCCTGGGTGGGCATCACGCTGCCGTCCACGACATAGAGCCGATCCACGCCGAAGACGCGGTGCTCGGCGTCGATGACGCCGTCCTGGGGGCGTCTCGCCATGCGGGCGCCGCCGACGAGGTGGGCGTAGCGCTGGATGGTGATGACCTCGCTGGCACCGGCGGCGCGCAGCAGATCAGACATGACATCGCTGGCGGCGGCGATGAGGCGTTGGTCGTTCGTGCATTGGGTGTAGGCGAAGTGGGCGACGGGCAGGCCGTGGCGGTCGGTTTCGTCGGCCAGGGTGACGCGGTTGTCGGGTTGGGGCAGCAGTTCGCACAGGGCCCCCAGGGTGGCCCAGTGAATGTAGTCACGCATGTATTCACGCAGTGTTTCACCCCAGTGTCCTTGTGCGCCAACGTGTTCAGCCCAGGTGATGGGCAGCGGACTCACGGTCTGAATGGAAAAGCCGCGCCGGTAGGGTTTGGTGGGGTCGGTTTCGTAGAACTGTTCGCTGCTGACTTCCGGTGGCGGCGCCTTGTACATGCGGATCTCGTCGTCGAACCGTCCGGCGACTTGCGGGGCGCCTTGGACCATCAGGTGACGCCCGACGCGGTCGTGGTCGTTGCCCAGCCCGTGGGGGTAGCGGCGGCTGGCGGAAAGCAGCAGCAGCCGCGGCGTTTCGATCGAGTAGCCGGCGACGACGACGGCGTCGGCGCGTTGCCGGTGCAGCGCGCCGGCGTTTAGGTATTCGACTCCCGTGGCCCGCCCGGTGTCGTCGTCGACGAGGATGCGGCTGACGTGGCAGTCGGAGCGGACTTCGGCCCCGTGGGCCAGGGCGTCGGGGATGTGGGTGATCAGCGGGCTGGCTTTCGCGTTGACTTTGCAGCCCTGAAGGCAGAATCCCCGGTAGATGCAGTGGGGCCGGTTGCCGAAGCGGCCGTTGGGGATGGCGACCGGCCCGACGCGCATGTCGACGCCCATGGCGCGGCCGCCGCGCAGGGCGACCAGGCCGTTGCCGCTGACCGGGTGGGCGCTGTGCGGGTAGCGGTGGGGATCGCCCCACGGCCAATCCTGGCCTGCCACGGGCAGTTCGGCTTCGATCTGCTCGTAGTAGGGCCGCAGGTCGGAGTAGGCGATCGGCCAGTCGGCGCCCACCCCATCGGCGCTGTGGGTATGAAAGTCGGAGGGGTGGAACCGCGGCGTGTAGCCGGCGTAGTGCACCATCGACCCACCGACACCGCGGCCGGAATTGTTGGATCCCAGCGGCACCGGATCTGCGCCGCCGATTTGGCGGGGCTCGGTCCAGTACAGGTGGTGGGAGCCGCGTTCGTCGCTGACCCAGTCGGCGTCCGGATCCCAGAACGGCCCCGCGTCCAGCAGTACCACGCTCCAGCCGGCGCGAGCCAGGCGCTGGCCCAGCGTGGCGCCCCCGGCGCCGGCGCCGACGATCACCATGTCGACCGGGTCGTCGGGGCGGTAGCGGCGCATGTCGGCGCGCAGCCGGTGGTTGGTGCGGGCCCCATTGTTGGGCAGCAGCCAGGCCGACGCGTTGCGCGCCCGCACCGCACGCATGTCACGCATCGGTGTCCCGTTCGGGCAGATCGTCATCGGCGCGGCGGGCACGCTCCACGCGGGTCGCGAACGGCACCGGGTCGACATCGTGGCGGTCGGGGACCTCGAAGCCTTCCCGGGCGTTGATCCCCGGGTTGAGATACCCGCGCGGGTAGGCCGGCCCCGAGAAGCCCATCTCGTTCCACGCCCACGGATGCGAGTAAAACGCGGTGCAGGCATACCTGGTCCACAGACTCCACACGTGGGAGGCCGGCCAGTCGCGCCAGTGCTCGCCGCGCTCGGCGAGGTCTTGGACATCTTGGAGCAGCCTGGCCTGCCGCTGCACGGTGAGCTCGGCGTAGCCGGCGCCGTGGCGTTTTTGGGCGTCGCTGTCCAGCCCGGCCAGGGTGTCGCGCCACGCTGTCGCGTCGTCGGGCATGTCGTCGTAGTGCCATCCATCGGTCTCGCCGGTGGCCAGCCGGGCGTCGATCAGCGCCAGCACCGGCACCCTGGGGTCGCCGTCCTGGGCCAGCAGCAGATCGAGCAGCGGCGCGGCCACCGCCACCTGAGCGGGGGTGAAGAAACGACAGCATCTTCGGCAGCGCCAACCGGCCCAGTACGACACCGGCGGTCACCTGATCCCACTGCCCGGCCTGAGCCAGCACGTCGAATCCGGGGAACCGGCCACGGTGTTGCGGGGTGACGCCGTGGCGCTGCGGTGCGACAAACGGCATCAGCTCGCCCCGTCCCCGGGCATGGGCAGGTCTTCGCGGCGCAGCAGCGCGGCCAGCAGTCCCATTCCGCCGACCAGCGACGCGAGCAGCGGCGCGAACGCCGGCGGCCCGGATTCCAGGTTGTATTTCGTCAGCCCGCCGGGCCGCTGACGGATCCCGCGCAGGTGCAGATAGGCGCCCTGCAGACCATTGGCGACGATCAGCGCGCTGGCCGCCGGCAGCACGGTGCGCGCCGCGCGGCGAGAGAAGAACCCCGCCAGCCCGGCCGGCACCGCGGTGGGCACGATGACGATCGGCCAGTACATCATCGTGTTGCCGAAGCTGGCGCCGTCATGGGAAAAGTAGATCTCGGCGGTGGTGACCGCGGCACCGGCCGCGGTCAGCGCGGAGAGGGTGCGTTCGAACCGGCCGGTGCGGATCGCGTGTAGCGCGGCGCCCACGGGATTCATGAGCGGGCCTTCTTTTCGTTGGGAAAATATTGCTGGGCTTTCTGTTTGACGCCCTGCTTGATGAAGCCGCGGGCGTTCTCGTCGCCACCCAGCACGGCCCCGACGAGTGATTTCGCCTGCTCGAACGTGGCGTGCGGGGGGATCGGGGGCACGTCGGGGTCGCAGCGGACGTCCAGCACGGTGGGCCGGTCGGCGGCCAGGGCGCGCTCCCACGCGCCGCCGAGCGCGCCGGGATCGTCGATGCCCACGCCGTGCAGACCCAGGCTGCGGGCGAAACCCGCGAAGTCGACATCCGGGAGTGATTGGGACGCTTCGAATTTCGGCGAATTCTCCATCGCCCGCATCTCCCAGGTCACCTGGTTGAGGTCGTTGTTGTGCAGGACGGCGATGATCAACCGCGGGTCGGACCATTGCCGCCAGTACTTGGAGATGGTGATCAGTTCGTTGATACCGTTCATTTGCATTGCACCGTCGCCGACGAACGCGATCGCCGGTCGGTCCGGGTGGGCCCATTTGGCGCCGATGACGTAGGGGACCCCGGGGCCCATCGTGGCCAGCGTGCCCGACAGCGAACCGCGCACTCCCGCACTGAATTTCAGGTGACGGGCGTACCAGTTGGCGGCCGAGCCGGAATCGGCGGCGATGATGGCGTTGTCCGGCATCCGCTGGCTGAGCTCCCAGAAGATCCGCATCGGGTTGACCGGGTCGGCGTCGGTCATCGCGGTGCGCTGCACGGTGGTCCACCAGCTGTCCACAAGCTTTTCGATGTGTTCGCGCCAGGACCGGTCCGGCTTGTGCTTAAGCAGCGGAATGAGTGCCTGCAGCGTGGCTTTCGCGTCGCCGACGAGGTTGATCTCGTAGGGGTAGCGCATGCCGATCCACTTGCCGGAGCGATCGATTTGCACGGCGCGTGCTTGGTCGAGGTCGGGCAGGAACTGGGTGTAGGGGAAGTTGGAGCCGACAGTCAGCAGGGTGTCGCAGCCGCGCATCAGGTGCCAGCTGGCGGTGGTGCCCAGCAACCCGATCGACCCGGTCACCCAGGGCAGGTCGTCGGGCAGCACATCCTTGCCGAGGAGAGCTTTGGCCGCGCCGGCGCCCAACAGGTCTGCGACCTCTCTCAGTTCGGCGGCACAGCCGCGGGCGCCCTGGCCGACGAGCATGGCGACCTTGGTGCCGGCGTTGAGCAGGTCGGCACACTCGCGCACCGCGGCGTCGTCGGGTACGACACGCGCCGGCGAGAGCCCGAGGCTGGAGGGCACTTGTTTGAAGGCGTGTCCGGGCGGCTCGTACTTCAGCTCGAACACATCGGAGGGCACGATGATGGCCGTGGGCACGGACTCGCTGAGCGCGACGCGAATCGCGCGGTCGATCAGGTTGGGCAGCTGTTGGGGAACCGTGCACATCTGCACGTAGTCGCTGCAGACGTCCTTGTACAGGCTGAGCAGGTCGATCTCCTGCTGATAAGAGCCGCCCATCGCCGAGCGTTCGGTCTGCCCGACGATGGCCACCACCGGGACGTGGTCGAGTTTGGCGTCATACAGGCCGTTGAGCAGGTGCACCGCGCCCGGCCCGCTGGTGGCCACGCACACCCCGACCTGGCCGGAGAACTTGGCGAAGCCCACGGCCTCGAATGCGGCCATCTCCTCGTGGCGGGCCTGCACGAATTGCGGGTTATCCTCGGCGCGTTGCCACGCCGCCAGCAGTCCGTTGATGCCGTCTCCGGGATAGCCGAAGACCTGGCGCACCCCCCAGTCGCGCAGCCGGGCCAACAACACATCACCGACGGTGTCTGACATTTCTTCTCCTCCAATGGTTTTCGGCTCGGACAAGCGGCGCGGCGGATGAGCCGGCCGCCAGGAAATTCAGTGACGGTGGCGAGTCCAGGCGGCCCCGCCGGCGGTCAGCGCTGCGCTGGCGGCTGCGGCGATCGACAGGGGTCGCGCGTGCTGGGCAAGCCATAGCTGCGGGGAGGTGCTCACCGCCCGGTCGTCGAAGTCGCCGTGGGCGCCGTGATCGGTGCCGGCGGCGTCGTCGCGCGGTTTCCATATGTTGCCGGGGCGGTCGGTACCTGCGCTCTGGCCGGTTTGCTGCGAGTCGTAGCCCGTCTTGGCCAGGTAGCGATCCAGCAACGCGGGCATCAGCCGTTGCCCGAGGATGGTGGCCGCGGTGCTCGCGCCCGCCCAGTACTGTTTGCGGCGCGGATGATCGGCGGCGAACACGATGGCGCGGGCGGCGACCTCGGGCTGATAGATCGGCGGCACCGGCTGGGGATGGCGCGGCAGCCGCGAGAGCACCCAGGAGAACTGCGGGGTGTTCAGCGCCGGCATCTGCACCACCGTGATATGGACGTTGCTGTGGTCGTGCATGAGCTCGGTGCGCACCGACTCGGTGAACCCGTTGATGGCGTGTTTGGCGCCGCAGTAGGCCGATTGCAGCGGGATGGCGCGGCTTCCCAGCGCGGATCCGACCTGCACGATCGTGCCCGCGTCGCGGGGACGCATGCGGGCCAGCGCGGCCATGGTGCCGTGCACGAAACCCAGGTAGCTGACCTCGGTGACCCGGCGGAACTCCTCGGGCGTGATCTCGGTGAACGGGGCGAACACCGAGGTGAACGCGTCGTTGACCCACACGTCGATGGGACCCCAGGTCTGTTCGACCTCGTCGGCGGCGGCGTCGACCTGGGCGTAGTCGGCGACGTCGGTAGGGATGCATACCGGCTGGCCGCCGGCGGCCTTGACGTCATCCGCGGCGCCCCTCAGGCCGGCCTCGCCGCGGGCGAGCAGTGCGACCCGGTCCCCGTGCGCGGCGAATGCCTGCGCGGCGGCGCGCCCGATTCCGGCGCTGGCTCCGGTGATCACCACGGTGCGTGGTGCGTCGGCGGTCATGGAGATTCTCCTTCCGTTGGTGATCGACAGGGCTGGCCGAGATCGTGTCGGCGTCACCCGGTGGGTGGCTGCGCCAGCCGCAGTGAGGTTTCAATGAGTTGGGCGTGCGCGAATGCCTGGGGGATATTGCCGCGCAGCTGGCGTTGCACTACGTCGTATTCCTCGCACAGCAGGCCGGGCGGCCCGCATGCGGTGCGGTTGCGTTCGAAATGTCGCGCCGCCGCGACGGCGTCACCTTGCCGGTGGTGCGCCAGTGCCGTCCAGAATCCGCACAGCAGGAACGCGCCTTCGGCCTGCTCGAGGGGGCGGTTGTCGTGGCGGAAGCGGTAGATGAACCCGTCTTGCTCCAGTTCGGTGCGCACCGCGTGCAGCGTGGCGATGCTGCGTGAGTCATCGGGCGCCATCGCGCCGCGGATGGCGGGGACGAGCAGCGCGGCGTCCACGCGCGGGTCGTCGGGTGCGCGCTGCCAGCGGCCGCTCGGGTGTTGGCAATCGGTGGCGTCGGCCAGGATGGTGTCGGCCAGCGCGTTGTACCCGGCCGCATCGTGGGGTGCGGCGTGGGCGGCGATTGCGCGCAGCCCGGCCACACAGGTCAGCCGCGAATGCGCCCAGCGCCGCGTCTCGAGCTCCCAAATGCCGGCGTCGGGTTGCTGCCAGCGCCGGCCGATGGCGGCGACAGTGGCGGTCACGGCGCGGTGCGCCTGGGCGTCGAGGTGGTCATGCCGGGCGGCGGCGGCGAACAGCAGCAGGGCCTCGCCAAGCGCGTCGAGCTGGAACTGCGCGTTGGCGTGATTGCCGAGGATGTCCGTGCCGCCGGGGTATCCGGGCAGTTGCAGCGACCGTTCGTCGGGCACCGCGCCGCCGTCAACGGTGTAGACGGGCTTGAGGTCGGGCCCGTCGGCGAGGATGCGTTGCGCCACGAAACCGACGGCGTCGTCGAGCAGCTCGTGCGGACCGTCGACGGCAACGGCCTGACCGGCGTAGCACTGATCACGAATCCAGACGTAGCGGTAGTCGTAGTTTCGCCCTTGTTCCGCCCGCTCCGGCAGGCTCATGGTCGCGGCTGCGACCATCCCGCCGCCGGCGCTGGTCAATCCGCGCAGCACCGCGTAGGAATGCCGGGCATCACGCACCGCGATGCTGTCGCTCATCGCGGGAATGGCTGTCCGCCAGCTGTTCTCGGTGCTGGCCCACAGCGATTCCGCGTCCGGTAGTGGCGTTGAAGACGAGGCGTGGGACAGTTCTACAACGATGTCATGGACGGCTCCCTCGAGCACTTTGAGTTCGGCGTGCAGCGAGGCGATGCCGCTAGGGTGGCTGGTCGCGGTGGCGTGCTCGGCGCCCTGAAAGCGCACCCGCAGATCGCCGGTCCGGGCGTGCCAGCAGCCGTGGTCGTCCCGGGCGAGATGTGTCATGCCGTGGCGGCCGAACCCGGCGGCCGGTGCGAACTCCAGCTCCACGCGGGCGTCGCCGCGCACGGCCATCAAGCGCCGCATCAACACGACCCGATGGCCGTCGCCGGGAAAGGCCAGCGCCTCGCGGCATTCGATGATGCCGTCGACGGTCACCCAGCGTGACCGCCAGATCAGGCTGCCGTCCTCGTAGTGGCCGCCCCACACGAACCGATCCAACGGGGTGAGGGCGAACACGCCACGCCCGCCGATGAGCGCGGAGAACACCGCATCGTCATCCCAGCGCGGGGCGCACATCCAGCTGATGTCGCCGCGCGGCCCGATTAGCGCGCCGCGCTCTCCGTCGGCCAGCAGCGCATATTCGCGCAACACATGCGGGTCGCCGACACCGGCGGTCATCGGAGGCGATCTGCGTCGCGACCTTCGGCGGGAGGGGTCTTCCGTCGCCGCGGCACCCAGGCGGGACCTTCGATGTGATCGGGCGCCGCCCACATCCCGACGGCGAGGCTGTAGCAGAACACCACCGCCCACAACACGATGTCAGCAGGGGTGAACCCCAGCGGCCCCGGAACGTGATGGGCTGCGGATACCGCGGAAATCACCACCATTGCGATCGCGCAGGTAGCCAGGACCGCGGTGAACAGCAACGCCAGCCGGCGGTAGAACAGCGACGCGGTGGCGGTTGCGGCGATGCCAAGCATCACCCAACTCAGGGTGGGTGTCAGGATGATCCCGGCGACCGTGAACCCGACATCGTGGGGTGCCACCAAATAGACGCCGATCAGCCCGGCCAGGCCGAGCATTCCCGTGACGACGGCTTCTGCGCCCAGCAGCCACTGGACGTTACGCCAATGAGGTGGATCGAGGCTGACCCGGCGTAGATCGGATGTCGCACCCGGTACCGGCCCCTTGGTGTCTCGCGCCATGACTCATCCTCGATCTGTCTATCGTCTACCTGGTTACTCGCTAACTGCGATGTATCCAGGTTGGATGACATCCAAACCTGATAATTACCTAAGCGCATAACCTGCGTTGTGGATGTAGACTGGCGGACTCATGATGACCGAGCCGATCGAGGCAACAGACCCCACCAGGGAAGCTGCGTCCCGCGAGGGGTTCGCCGCCGACTTGGAACGCGCGACGCGCGGCCTGCTCGCCCTGAACGTCGTGGCCCTGGAAGAGATGGAGAAGCGCATCGGGCTCGCGCCGTTACGCGCGCTGCAATCGTTGGAGCGCCTCGGGCCGAGCCTGGTCACCGAGTTGGGTAAGGATCTCGACCTCGTGCCGTCCACGGCCAGCCGACTCAGCGACCGTCTCGCCGAGGCCGGGTTCATCACCCGTACCATCGCCCCGCACAACCGGCGCGCGACCATGCTAGAGCTCACCGAGGCGGGACGGGCCGTCCTCGAGGACCTGGTCAGAAATCGCGTGGCGCTGCTGAGTGCGGTCGCCGACCAGATGAGCGCACCCGAACGCGACGCGCTGCTGCGCGGCGCCGCGGCGTTCACCTCCGCATACCACCGCCTGGCCGCACACGACACGGCGGCCGCCGGGAGTGGCTAGCAGCTGTATGCGCAATCCGGCAGGCGCGCTTACGAATTCGAAAGGCGATCATCGTTTTCCTCAGCAACACTCTGTTTGACGGCTGGCCGGCCTTGGCCGCTACCGCGGTCAAGACGTTGCTCATGTTTTCGGCCGCCGCCGTCGCCTTTCGCTTCAGTCAGCGCCGCACCCTGGCCGAGTTCACACCGTTCGACTGGGTCACCGCCGTCGCGGTGGGCGCAATCATCGGCCGTACCGCCACCGCCGCCGATACCTCGTGGGCCACTGGGGCGACCGCGCTGCTGATGTTGTTGATTGCCCACACGGCGCTGAGCCGTTTACGGTTTCACCCCAAGCTGGCACGACTCATCGATCCGCCGCTGCGGGTCCTGATCCGCGACGGCCGGGTCAACGACGCCAACCTCAAACGGTGCGGGCTGACCGACGCCGACCTGGCCGCGGCGTTGCGACAACATGGGCTGTGCGATGCCAGCTCGGTGCGCCTTGCGATTTATGAAGCGAAAGGAGCGGTGTCAGTCCTGATCGAACCATCGCCGCGACGAGGCCCGACCGGGCATCCATGACCACTGGCCTGTCCTTGCGATGATGGCAGCGTGGTGCGCCCTTCTCATTAGTGGCCCCCACCCGCTGTTCGGGACACGCTGCCGCGGCCTATTGCGCACACGCCAGTTCCTATTGGGCACAAGACAATTAGCGTCACGGCGCTAGCGGCTGTAACAAAAATGTAATGAGAAGCTCAGCGAAAACCCTGGCCCCGGGTTATCAGGCAGGCGACAGAACTAGCAGACGCCGCGTGACTTGCGCCTGTCGAAGAAGTCCGCCCACGACACCACCTCTGGGTGTTGCTTGAGCAGAGCCCTGCGCTGACGCTCGGTCATGCCACCCCACACGCCGAACTCGACCTTGTTGTCCAGCGCGTCTGCCCCGCACTCCTCCATTACCGGGCAGTGGCGGCAAATCACCGCGGCCTTGCGTTGGGCGGCCCCCCGCACAAACAGTTCGTCGGGATCGGTGGTCCTGCACAACGCCTTCGAGACCCAGGTAATCCGTTCCTCAGCTTCAACGGCGCGCAGGTTAGTAGTGGCAGCCACTAGATTGATTCGACGCGCTGCCGGGCGTGATACTGACACGAGCTGTTCCCTTCCTCCCGGCCGCAGTTCGCGACCGCCCTCCTCGGGTGCAGATCCCTGCCCTGCGATCTACGCCACACCATGCACAGCGGTGTTACCTGAATCTCACTGTCTGTCTAAGTTAGGTGGTCAGGTGGCAATTGCGCAACAGTCTGATAACGGTTTTTTTGGGACGGGCGTGCCGCCTCGACATCCCGGAACGGTCCGTAGAAGAGTGATGAAGCCCCGTTTAGTGGGCTGACCAGTAACACTTCTGTGAATTGCTTCTTCGCACCCTGGCGGTCCCGTCGAGTACCACCCTGAAGTACTACTTGACGTATTTGCAGGGCCGACGGCGTGGCGCCGACGCTGCGGGTGGCTACTGTAGACGCATGTCCGAAGGTCCCCCGGCCGCGCCTGAGCGTCCTCCGGCCGCGCTGACGCTTCTGAAACTTGCTGGTTGCTGTCTGTTGGCCGGCGTCGTGGCCACCGCACTGATGTTCCCGATGGCAGGCGGACTCGGGCTGATGTCGAATCGCGCCTCCGAGGTGGTCGCCAACGGCTCGGCCCAGCTTCTCGAGGGAGCGGTGCCCGCGGTGTCGACGATGGTCGACGCGAAGGGCAACACGATTGCGTGGTTGTACTCACAGCGCCGATTCGAGGTGCCCAGCGACAAGATCGCCAACACGATGAAGTTGGCAATCGTCTCGATCGAGGACAAACGGTTCGCCGAACACAACGGCGTGGACTGGAAAGGCACCCTGACGGGCCTGGCCGGCTACGCGTCCGGCGACGTGGAGACTCGCGGTGGGTCGACGATCGAGCAGCAGTACATCAAGAACTACCAACTGCTGGTGACCGCCCAGACCGACGCGGAGAAGCGGGCAGCCATCGAGACCACCCCGGCACGCAAGCTGCGCGAGATCCGGATGGCACTCACGCTCGACAAGACCTTCACCAAGCCGGAGATTCTGACTAAATATCTAAACCTGGTGTCGTTCGGCAACAACTCGTTCGGCGTGCAGGACGCGGCGCAGACCTATTTCGGTATCAACGCAATCGACCTGAACTGGCAGCAGGCAGCCCTGCTGGCCGGCATGGTGCAGTCGACCAGCACGCTCAACCCGTACACCAACCCCGAAGGCGCATTGGCCCGGCGGAACTTGGTCCTGGACACCATGATCGAGAACCTGCCCGCGGAGGCCGAAGCACTGCGCGCCGCCAAGGCCCAGCCACTGGGGATCTTGCCGCAGCCCAACGAGCTGCCCCGGGGCTGCATCGCGGCGGGCGACCGCGCCTTCTTCTGCGACTACGTCCAGGAGTACCTGTCCCGCGCCGGGATCAGCAAGGAGCAGGTGGCCAGGGGCGGCTACCTGATCCGCACCACGCTCGACCCGGAGGTGCAGATCCCGGTGAAAGCGGCAATCGATAGGTTCGCCAGTCCGACTCTGCCGGGCATCTCCAGCGTGATGAGCGTGATTGCACCGGGCAAGGATTCCCACCACGTGATGGCCATGGCCAGCAACCGCACATACGGGCTGGACCTCGACGCCGGCCAAACGATGCGACCGCAACCGTTCTCCCTGGTTGGCGACGGCGCCGGGTCAATCTTCAAGATCTTCACCACGGCCGCCGCGATGGACATGGGTATGGGCATCAACGCCACGCTCGAAGTGCCGGGCCGGTTCCAGGCCAAAGGCATGGGCAGCGGCGGGGCCAAGGGCTGCCCCAAGGACACCTGGTGCGTCATCAACGCCGGTAACTACCGCGGTTCGATGAATGTGACCGACGCGCTGGCCACCTCGCCCAACACCGCGTTCGCCAAGCTGATCCAGCAGGTCGGGGTAACCCGCACAGTGGACATGGCGATCAAACTCGGGCTGAGGTCCTACGCCAATCCCGGCACCGCCCGCGACTACAACCCGGACAGCAATGAGAGCCTCGCCGATTTCGTCAAGCGGCAGAACATCGGTTCGTTCACCCTCGGCCCGATCGAGTTGAACGCGCTGGAGCTGTCGAATGTCGCGGCGACGCTGGCATCCGGGGGTATGTGGTGCCCGCCGAACCCGATCGACAAGTTGATCGACCGCAACGGCAATGAAGTCGCCGTGACCACCGAAACGTGCGAACAGGTGGTGCCCGAGGGATTGGCCAACACACTGGCCAACGCGATGAGCAAGGACGCGTTGGGCGCCGGCACGGCCGCGGGTTCGGCCGGTGCAGCCGGTTGGGACCTGCCGGTGTCGGGTAAGACCGGCACCACCGAGGCGCACCGGTCCTCCGGGTTTGTGGGCTTCACCAGCCACTACGCGGCAGCCAACTACATCTACGACGACTCGACCTCGCCGACGGATCTGTGTTCATCACCGCTGCGCCACTGCTCCGACGGCGACTTGTACGGCGGCAACGAGCCGGCGCGTACCTGGTTCACCGCGATGAAACCGATCGCCAACAACTTCGGCGAAGTGAAATTGCCGCCGACCGATCCCCGCTATGTCGAGGGCTCAGCGGCTTCACGGGTGCCCGCCGTCGCGGGACTGGAAGTGGACGCGGCGCGCCAGCGCCTGAAGGAAGCGGGCTTCCAGGTTGCCGACCAAACCAATTCGGTCAACAGCAGCGCCAAGTTTGGCGAGGTGGTCGGAACGTCACCCAGCGGCCAAACGATCCCGGGGTCAATCATCACGATTCAAGTCAGTAATGGCATCCCGCCGGCGCCGCCCCCGCTGCCGGAAGGTATTCCCGGCCTGCCGCCTCCGATCGGGTCGCAGGTGGTGGAGATTCCCGGCCTGCCGCCGATCACCATCCCGCTCCTGGCACCCCCTCCCCCCGCTGGGCCCCCGTAGACCTGAAAAGGTCCGGTACCCGGCCCGGGAAAAGGCGTGTGGCTTAAGACATGCGTTGCCAGTCGGCAACCGGCAGTAGGCTGCCTGCATGGCTGACGTTTTGCCCGCCCTGTTACGCACCGGCGCCGTCGCGCTCGGCTCGACCATCGCCGGGATCGGCTACGCCTCGGTTGTCGAACGCAACGCGTTCGTTCTGCGGGAGCTGACCATGCCCGTATTGACGCCGGGCTCGACACCGCTTCGGGTGCTGCATATCAGCGATCTCCATATGCTGCCCAACCAGCGCCGTAAGCAGGCCTGGCTGCGCGAGCTGACCAGCTGGGAGCCCGATCTGGTGGTCAACACCGGCG
Organism: uncultured Actinomycetota bacterium; assembly: GCA_963840045.1. Lineage (GTDB taxonomy): Bacteria > Actinomycetota > Actinomycetes > Mycobacteriales > Mycobacteriaceae > Mycobacterium. Next base: position 392,287 of record CAWIXL010000008.1, read on the forward strand.
ACAACCTGGCGCACCCCAAGGCGGTGCCCGCTGTGGTCCAGACGCTGGGGGACCTGCTGTCGCGGCCGGGTGTGTTCGTCTTCGGCAGCAATGACTACTTCGGGCCGCGCCTGAAGAACCCGATGAACTACCTGACCAACCCGGGTCACCGGGTCCGCGGTGAGCCGCTGCCCTGGCAAGACCTGCGGGCGGCGTTCACCGAGCGCGGCTGGCTGGACCTGACCCACACCCGGCGCGAATTTGAGGTGGCCGGCCTGCACATCGCCGCCGCGGGCGTGGACGATCCGCACATCGAGAGGGACCGTTACGACACGATCGCGGGACCGGCGAGCCCGGCCGCGAACCTGCGGCTGGGGCTGACGCATTCGCCGGAACCGCGGGTGCTGGATCGCTTCGCCGCCGACGGCTACCAGCTGGTGATGGCCGGCCACACCCACGGCGGCCAGCTCTGCCTGCCCTTCTACGGCGCGCTGGTGACCAACTGCGGCCTGGACCGTTCGCGGGCCAAGGGGCCATCACGCTGGGGCGAGAACATGCTGTTACATGTCTCGGCCGGAATCGGCACCTCGCCATTCGCGCCGGTGCGGTTCTGCTGCCGGCCGGAAGCGACCTTGCTGACGTTGATCGCCACCCCGATGGGCGACCGCGAGTCCGACCGCAACCTGAGCCGCTCGCAGCCAACAGCTTCGGTGCGTTGACCGAGCCCACCGAAATCGCGGACCGCAGCTTGCCGCGAAGCTGGACCGACAACGCGATCCGACTGATCGAGGCCGACGCCCGGCGCAGCGCCGACACCCACCTGTTGCGGTACCCGCTGCCGTCGGCCTGGGGCACCGGCGTCGACGTCGCGCTCTACCTCAAAGATGAGACGACGCATATCACCGGCAGCCTCAAGCACCGGCTGGCGCGCTCCTTATTCCTATACGCACTGTGCAATGGGTGGATCGGCGAGGGCACCACGGTGGTCGAGGCGTCGTCGGGTTCCACGGCGATATCCGAAGCCTATTTCGCGTCCCTGCTGGGTCTGCCGTTCGTCGCCGTGGTGCCGTCGAGTACCAGCGCCGCCAAGGTGGCGCTGATCGAATCACAAGGTGGCCGTTGCCATTTCGTGCAGAACTCGAGTCAGGTCTACGCCGAGGCGGTCCGGGTTGCGAAGGACACCGGCGGGCATTACCTGGATCAGTTCACCAACGCCGAGCGCGCCACCGACTGGCGGGGTAACAACAACATCGCCGAGTCGATCTACATGCAGCTGGGCGACGAGACGCATCCGATTCCGGAATGGATCGTGGTGGGCGCCGGCACCGGTGGAACCAGCGCGACGATCGGCCGCTACATCCGCTACCGCCGCCACGCCACCCGGCTGTGCGTCGTCGACCCGGAGAACTCCGCGTTCTTTCCCGCCTACGCCGAAGACCGCTACGACATCGTGATGGCCACGTCGTCCCGGATCGAGGGCATCGGCCGGCCGCGGGTTGAGCCGTCGTTTCTGCCCGGCGTGGTCGACCGCATGGTCGCGGTACCCGACGCGGCGTCGATCGCCGCCGCCCGCCACGTCAGTGCCGTCCTGGGCCGCCGCGTGGGTCCGTCGACGGGGACCAACCTGTGGGGGGCCTTCGGTCTGCTGGCCGAGATGGTGGCCGATGGCCGCAGCGGTTCGGTGGTCACATTGCTCGCTGACAGCGGCGACCGTTACACGGACACCTACTTTTCCGACGAGTGGGTCAGTGCGCAGGGACTCGATCCGACCGGCCCCGCCGAGGCGCTGGTCGAATTTGAGCGCTCCTGTCTGTGGAAGTGACGTCCGGCCTGCGGTTTGGTGAGTCAGCGGGCAGGTGCGATAGGCTGTCGAGGCTTAACGCGGGGTGTGGCGCAGCTTGGTAGCGCGCTTCGTTCGGGACGAAGAGGCCGTGGGTTCGAATCCCGCCACCCCGACCCGGAAATGGCTGGCAACAGCCTTACAAAGCACAGCTAGGCAGTTTGCTGTAGCGTACCGCGTACGCTTTCTCCCTCAGATTCATTGCTAACGATGGCATTTGATGGCCGCAGGGCCGCAGTGCGGTGCTGGTCGAGCACGTCGGCCAGAGCATCCAGGTCTGAGTCGAACAGGTCGGCGTAGGTCCGAAGGGTGAGGCTTGGGTCTTCGTGACCCAGCATCCTCGCCGGCGCCAAGACGTTGCCGCCCGCAGACACCGCCAAGCTGGCGGCCGTGTGTCAGGTCGTTCGGCGTCACCTTCGGGAAGTCCTTCAGCGAGTCGCGGGCAACCTTGAACACACGTGGTCGCCAGTGGGAGACGCGGAGCGGCCCACCTTTCGAAGCTGAGAACAGCAGAACCTCTCGGCCTTGCCGACCATCTGCTTCCCAAGCTCGTCCGCGAGGAACGCACGGAAGGGCACTGATCGGCGCTCGTGATCCTTGGGTGACTTCCACTCCAGACGACCATCCGCCTCGGCTACCGGTTGCGTGATCTGCAGGCGACGACGAAGCACGTCCACCGACCCAACCGAGAGCGCCGCGAGTTCACCCCAGCGCAGGCCCGTGTAGGCCAGGAGGCGGATCACCAGCCCCTGATCCTCTCCGGCGGCGAGCGCCAGTTGCTCCACCTGCTGGCGAGTCAGGTAGGCCCGCGACTTGTGCTGACGCCTGGGCGCGTTGATCCCGTCGCACGGGTAAGTCTCGACCGCATTCCCGCCGGGGAGAAAGGCGCTCATTTGCCCGGGGTGTCCGGCCCTAGCGCGAAAGGGGTTCCCCCCCAGGCAAACCACTCGAAGGCATCCAAGGAGGCCCTAACGTGCCTGCCCTGGCACGGGTGGCATAACTGGCACGGTTGGCACAGCGGCATGCGCCGAGACTCCTTGCGGCCGAGGGCATATCGCGTCTCAGCGGTTCGGTGTCGTGTTGAGCATCCCATGGGCACCAGCGGAGCGGGCTTAGTGGCTCAGCGTGGCTCCCAGCGGCCCGCAATGGCCATCCCGCTGTCATGGCATCTCCTCGCCCCAGGCGATGTGCCCTTCGTAGCCAAGCGTTCTCGCCATGTCGCGGTAGCGATCCCGCAAGTGCGCGTAAGTCGCGGCATCGCCGTGAGCCCGCGCCAGGAGAGCCCGCAGCCGCAGCAGCCAGATGTCGCGCATCACCAGACCCTCATCGGCTGGCGCGTCCGCTAACCGTTCGATTGCGGCCTCGGCTTCGACCACGTCATTCTCGGCCTCGCGATCCAGCAGTGTCTCCACCAAAACGCCGGTCGCTGGAACGCCCCACCCCAGCAGTTGGCCCTGGCGGGCTAGATGGTTGACGGCGGCCCGCATGAGCGGTATGGCGTCGTCGGGATCTCCACGACGAGCCGTCTCACGCGCCAAGTAGACATTGATCAGCGGTAAATGGCACAGCAAGGATTCCCTACGGACGAACTCTTCGCTGACCTCGGCCAGGAACTTGTGTCCGTGGTCACGCTCGGCATCTGTTGGGCGGTGCACCAGCGCCAGGCCCAACGTCATCCGGGTGAGGGTCACCGCGTGGTCATCACTGGATCGTTCGGCAACCTCTTGTGCAACCTCGATGTCGCGGATCGCGGAATCGTCGGGTCTTAGCACGCCGCTCGGTATCGCGCCGCAGTAGACGTAGGTGACGCTCGCGGCGTGTGACATGGGGTCGGCGCTGCGGGCCATGGCCAGTCCATGCCGCTGGTCGTCGCGCCATCCGGGACGACCCAGGCACCAACGGGCAATAGCCCGCGACGTGAAGGCGAGCGCCAACGGAGACCCGAAAATGAAGTTGCCTTTCGATGGATCACCGTCGGCCAGGTCGATGGCCCTTTGTGACCACCGCAGTACGTCAGACCACTCGGCGCTCTGGGTCTTGGGGTAAACCAGCGGCACGGACAGCCCCACAGTCAAGGTCGGATCGCCGAGTGACTCGATGAGAGCCCAGGCTTCCGATGCCAGCCGCGACGCCTCACATATCCGGTCCTGATATGCCTGATCCATCACCAGCCCCGCCATGGCGATAGCAAGTGACGCCTTGTCCCCGGCGGCGGTGCATAAGTCCCGCAATTCATCAAAGCCCTCGCTGGCAACATTCACATCGACTCGCGAGGAGGTCCCGCACAACATGGTGCGCGGGGGGATGCGCATGGCTACGCGGTGCGGGTCATCGGCGGGTAAGGCGTCGGCGATCTTTTGGGCGCGTTCCCAACTCAGGCGCGCCGCGCCGATGTCACGGTTGGTGGCCCACGTCGCGGCGCGCATGTGCCAGCCGTAGGCGGCATGCCCATCACCGGCGGCCTCCAGATGTTCGGCGATCAGCGCCGCATTCTCCTCGACCGTTGCCGTGTCACGTGTTTCGATGGCGGCCGCGACGCGCCGGTGCAGCTCGGCACGATCCGATTTGAGCTGTGATTCGTAGGCCACGGTGCGGATCAGCGGATGGTGGAACACATACTCGGGTTGCCGGGTGAAGCTGATCTGATCGACGAACTCGCCGCCCAGCAGGGTATCGAGGACGGGATCGATCCCCAGCGTTTCCAGTAGCGCCCGGCTGAATCGTGAGCCGATGACAGCGGCTGCGCTCAAGGTGCGCTTGGCCGCCGGGTCGAGCCGGTCGATGCGCGCGGCGATAGTCGCTTGCAAGGTGGCGGGCACACTGACCTCGGCAGCATCGGCGGTCGATTCGTAGGCGCTGCGGTTGCCGCGTAACACGCCGCGCTCGGCCAGGTCGCGCACGATCTCCTCGGCGAAAAACGGGTTTCCGGCGGCCTTGTCGGTGATCATGCTGATCAATCCGCCCAGCGAGGGGTCTGATCCGAGCAGCCCGGTGACCAGTGCGGTCGTCTCCGAGTTATTCAGCGGTGCAAGGGCAATGGTCTGTGCACCGGCCACTCGGCTCAACGTGCCTTGGTATTCGGGCCGGTAGGTGACCACCACCAGCGAGGGCGTTTGCGGGATCACCGTGAAGAAATCGGCGAGCATCGACTCGCTGACCTCGTCGATCCAGTGCGCGTCCTCGACGACATAGACCGTCGGGGCGTGGCGGGCCAACGAGGCGGCATTGACCAGCGCGGTCAACCGCCGCCGCCGGGCATCCGGGTCGATCTTGGGCAGCGCGACCTCGGGATCGGCGATGCCCAACAAGTCATCAAATAACAGCACGTCCTCGGGGTCTGCATCCGGCACCCGCGAGCGCACTCGCTCACGAGCGGCTGGGCCATCCAGGCCGCGCACACCGATGGCTGCCCGCAGCAACCGCGCCAGCACGTGGAAGGCAATGTCGGTGGCGTGCGATTCGCAGTGGGCGCTGAACACCTCTACGGAGCGACCGGCGGCGATTGCCGCGACCTCACGCACCAGACGGCTCTTGCCGATACCGGGTGACCCCACCACGGTGACCACTGCGCCGTGGCCGTCGATCACACGTTCCAGCAGACCTTCGACGGCGGCCAACTCCCAGCGCCGACCAACAAGATTCGACTCAGCACGCCCGACAGCGTGACGCCCCTCCGGCACGCCCAGCAGCCGTTGTGCGCAGACTGGTTGATCGGTGCCTTTGATGCGGACACGCTCAACTTCACCGAGCGTCGCCGCGCCCTCGACCAGCCGCGCCGTGGACGCGCTGAGCATCACGCCACCCGGCGGTGCCACCGACTCCATCCGCTGAGCCATCCCCACCTGCTCACCAACGGCGGTGTAACCGAAAGCGCCCGAACCGATCTCACCGGCGATAACTTGGCCTGAGTTCAGCCCCACGCGCAATTGCAGGTTGAGTCTGTCCCGGTCTTTGACCTCGACGGCCAGCCGTGCGGCCTCCTCCTGGATGCCCTGCGCCGCAAGGCAAGCGCGCACTGCGTGATCCTCCAAGGCCACCGGCGCACCGAACACCGCCATGATGCCGTCACCGGTGAACTTGTCCACCGTGCCGCCGTACCGCTGCACCAGCGCCGCGCAGCGGTTGGCCAGGTCGGCCATGATCTCGCGCAGCCGCTCCGGCCCGACGGAAGCCGCGATGTCCATGGAATGCACCACATCTGCGAACAGGACGGTTACCTGCTTGTACTCGGCCGGTGTCGTGGCAGCCGCAACCGCCGCACCGCACTCGTTACAGAACTTCGAAGTCGGCGGCAGCTCAGTACCGCACGACCCGCACACCAAGGCTGCCGCCGTCATGTCACGCGGCCAGCCCACTGTCGTTCACGTCACTATCGTGTCACCGCTGGCCAGCCAACATGTGCCATATCGCCGCTGCGATCCGGCCAACGAGTAGGGCGCTAGGCCACGCCTCGAGGTGTGGGTGTCGGGGTCGGATTCCGCCGATGTGTGAGGCGGGAGTGTGTCTGGTGTGAGATTCTGCGGGGGTGTCCGCCGCTGCGGGGGCTGCTCCTTCGGGGGTGGTGACGTTCCTATTCACCGATGTCGAGGGTTCGACCCGTCGGTGGGAGACCGACGCGGAGGCGATGCGGGCCGCGCTGGCCGCCCATGACGAGGTGTTGCGCCGCGTGATCGAGGTGCACGGCGGTTGGTTGTTCAAGCACACCGGGGATGGGGTGTGTGCCGCGTTCGCCTCACCCCGCTCGGCGGTGGATGCGGCGGTGGCTGCGCAGCGGGGGTTGGAGTTGCCGGTGCGGATGGGCATCGCGACCGGCGAAGCAGAACTACGCGGAGGCGATTATTTCGGTGTGGTGCTCAACCGTGCGGCGCGGGTGATGGCTGCGGGCCATGGCGGTCAGGTCCTGTTGGCCGAGTCGACGGCGGGTCTGCTCAGCGGAGTTGATCTGCTGGATCTGGGGCCGCGACGGTTGCGGGACCTGCCGACCGCCGTGGAGGTGTTCCAGGTCCGAGCGCCGGGGCTACGCATGGATTTTCCCGCGCTACGTGCACTCGATGCCAGTCCTGGGAACCTGCGGCTTCCCACCACCAGCTTCATCGGGCGCGCGTCCCAGGTCGCCGAGCTGCAGACAACGCTGAAAGCACACAGGTTGGTGACGTTGACCGGGGTGGGCGGGGTCGGCAAGACCCGTCTGGCATTGGAGGTCGCTGCGAGCGTGGCGGATGAGTTCCCGGACGGTGTCTGGCTTTTCGAACTAGCGGCTGTCGCTGATCCGGCGGCGGTGCCCGATGCAGTGGCGGCGGTGCTGGGCATCACTCAGCAACCGGGCAAGAGCGTGGCTGAGAGTGTGGCCACCGCGTTGGAGGGCAGGGTTCGGCTGTTGGTGTTCGACAACTGCGAGCACGTCCTTGACGCTGCTGCCGATCTGGCCGAGGCCATCCTGGCGCACTCGGCGACGGTGACGGTTTTGGCCACCAGCCGCGAGGGGCTGGGGCTTGCCGATGAGCAGTTGTGGCCGGTGCCCTCGCTGGACGTGGGTGCGGGAATCGACTCTGCTGCGGTGAATCTGTTCGCCGAACGGGCTCGGAGTGTTGTGCCGCGCTTCTCGATGAGCCAGCCCGACGATGCGAGCGCGGTGGCGGAGATCTGCCGCAGACTCGACGGCATCCCATTGGCCATCGAACTGGCTGCCTCGCGGATGGCGTCAATGACCGCCAGTGAAATGCGTGACCGTCTCGATCACCGGTTTCGGCTGCTGGTCGGGTCGCGGCGCGGGCTGGAACGCCACCACACGCTGCGCCACGCGGTGCGGTGGTCTTATGACCTGCTCGGCGACGCGGAGAAGGCGCTGTTGGAGCGGTGTTCGGTGTTCGCCGGTGGATTTGATCTCCAAAGCGCCTGCGCGGTTGGGGGATTCGAGGATCTCGACGATTACGCCATCATTGATCTGCTGGATGCCTTGGTGCGCAAGTCGCTACTGGTGGCCGACCGGTCGGCGGGGCGCACCCGATTCTCGATGCTGGAGACGATTCGCCAGTTCGCCGAGGAACAACTCGCCGCCAGCGGGGCGGCGACCGAGGCCCGGACAGCACATGCCCGCTACTTCGCCGGGCGGGAAGCCGACATCATGGCCCTGTGGGACAGCCCCCGCCAGCGTGAGGCCTACGACTGGTTCACTATCGAGCTGGCCAATCTGCGCACCGCGTTTCGGTGGGCCGCCGACCAGGGCGACCTGGACACCGCCGCCATCATCGCCACGTATGCGGCGTTCCTCGGCGTGCTGGTCCACAATTATGAGCCGATAACCTGGGCCGAGGAGCTCATCCAGCCCGCCTGCGCCGTCGACCATCCCCGGCTGGCGTTCCTGTACGTGATGGCCTCGGCGTGCTGGATGGCCGGGCGGATCGAGGAGGATGTCGGCTACGCCGACGCCGCCCAGCTGGTGATCGGCAGTGGCCGCCACGACGAGGTGCCGTTCGGCGGCGAGGCCGCGCTCGGCACTGCGTACGCGTTCATCGGCCAGCCCGAACGGTGGGTCGAGTGGTGCCGCACCCAGCTCGCACGTGGCCGCGACACCCACGGAATCATCAGGACATACCTGGTCTTCGCACTGACGCTCGCCGGTTGCGGTGAGGAGGCGCAGGCCGCCGCGACCGGCCTGATCGACACCGCTGAAGCCACCCGCAACCCGTTTGTGCTCTCGCTCGCGCTTTACGTTCACGGCTTCGCCTTCCGCGACGCCGATCCCGACGGCGCGCTGGACGCCGCGCGTCGGGGCCTGGTGATCGCCCGAGACAGCGGCAACCGCTACGCTGAGACACTCCTGGAGGGCGTCCTGTCCTACCTTGAGGCCGAGCATGGCGACCCGCTGGCCGCGCTGGATTACGTCACGCTGGCGATCGGCAACTTCCACGACGCGGGCAACACCACCGGGGTCCGCACCGGCACCTCGATCCTCGCCGCCCTTTTCGACCGGCTCGGACGCCACGAACCGGCGGCCACCATCGCCGGCTTCGCCGTCAGTCCCCTCACCGCAGTTGCTGAGTTCAATACCGCTATCGCCCACCTGCGCGATGTCCTCGGCGAGGCGACCTACGAATCGCTCGCCCGCAAGGGTGAGACGATGACCACCGCCGCGATGGTGACGTACGCCTACGACCAAATCGACCAGGCCCGAGTAGAACTCGAACACCCTAGTTGAGTTGCGCGAGTCGCGTGTCCAACGCGAGAGCGGCGCAGCAAGTTCTCAATCGCCTGCAGCGGTCTGTTCGGCCAAGACGCGGTAGACCGTCGCCCGACTGCAGCCCAATGCCGCCGCAATGGTGCTAGCCGATTCCCCGCTAGCCCGAAGTTAAGGCGGTTTTCGGTCGGGATTGTGGGTCTGACCTGAGTCGGCGGTGGTGTACCGGCTTGAAAATGTAGCCACTGAAGTAGCGTGTCATGCGATAATTCCGAGGGTTATCGCGGTAAAGATCAACATGTGACGCATACAGCGGTGCGATGCATGTGGCCAGGAACAAAAGCAGGCATGTGGACAAGTCCGGGGAGCAGCGGGACTACGAGTCGGTGTATCTGCGCCGCACCTACCGTGACGGGAAAGGTCCGCCACGAGACGCTGGCGAACCTGTCGGTGCTGCCGGCGGAGGCGATCGACGCGATCGAGGCGATGCTGAAGGGGCAGGCGCTGGTGCCGGCCGGGCGGGGTTCACGATCACCCGGTCGCTGCCGCACGGGCACGTCGCCGCGGTCGCGGCGATGGCGCACACGCTTGGGCTTGCCCGCGCTGCTGGGCCGGCCGTGCCGGTCCCGGGATCTGGCGCTCGCGCTGATCGTGTCGCGGGTGATCCGGCCCGGCCTCGAAGCTGTCCACGCTGGCCTGGTGGGCCGACACCACCCTGGGGGCCGATCTGGGGGTGGCCGGCGCGTCCACCGACGAGGTCTACGCGGCGATGGACTGGCTGGCCGACCGCCAGGACGCGATCGAAAAGAAGCTGGCGGCAAAGCATCTTGACCGAGCGGTGAACCGGTCGCGGATGGCGATGTTCGACCTGACCTCAGCTCGTGGGTGACCGGGCGGTGCTGCGAGCTGGCCGCCCGCGGCTACTCCCGCGACGGCAAGAAGGGCTGCGAGCAGATCGAGTACGGGCTGCTCACCGACCCGGCGGGCCGCCCGGTCGCGGTGCGGGTGTTCCCCGGCAACACCGCCGACCCGACCGCGTTCACCGAGATCGTCGACGGTGATCAAGGACAAGCTTCGGCGCTGAGCCGACTGGTGATGGTCGGTGATCGCGGCATGATCACCTCCGCCCGCATCGACGCGCTGCGCGAACTCAACGACGACCCGACACCGGCGCGTTCGGCTGGATCACCGCGCTGCGCGCCCCGCAGATCGCCAAACTGGCCGCCGACGACGGGCCGCTGCAGATGAGCCTGTTCGATCAGCCACGATTTCGCCGAGATCACCCACCCCGACTACCCCGGCGAACGGCTGATCGCCTGCCGCAACCCCGCCCTGGCCGCCGAACGCGCCCGCAAACGCGACGAACTGCTGGCCGCCACCGAAAAGCTGCTCGGCCGCCATCGCCGCCCGGGTCGCCGCCGGCCGCCTGGCCGGCGCCGACAAGATCGGCGAGCGCGGTCGGCAAAGTCATCGGCAAATACAAGATGGGCAAGCACTTTCACCTCACCATCACCGACACCACCTTCACCTACCACCGCGACCACGACCGGCATCGACGCCGAAGCCGCCCTCGACGGCATCTACGTGCTGCGCACCACGCGTGCCCGCCACCGACCTCGACACCGCCGCCGTGGTGGCACGGCTACAAGAACCTCGCCAACGTCGAACGCGACTTCCGCATCATCAAAACCGACGACCTGGACCTGCGCCCCATCCACCACCGCCTCGACGACCGCGTCCGCGCCCACGTGCTGATCTGCATGCTCGCCTGCTACCTGACCTGGCACCTGCGCAAAGCCTGGGCGCCCATGACATTCACCGACGAAAACCCACCCCAGCCGCGACAACCCCGTCGCACCCGCCCAACGCTCCACCGACGCCGCCAGCCAAGGCCTCCACGCCAACACGACCACCCACGGCAACCCGCTACGCAGCTTCCACGGCCTGCTCGACCACCTGGCCACCCTCACCCGCAACCAGATCCGCTACCACGGCACCGACACCGAGATCGACATACTCACCGAGGCCACCCCCGACCAGCGCCGCGCCTTCGAACTCCTCGGCACCGCCATCCCCCTCACCATCGCCGCGTAGCCAGAACAACCACCACCCGAAACCAGCAAACCCCCAGCTCAACCCGGGATTCGCCTATTTCGGCAGCAGTAACTTCGCGCTAGCGTGCATCCTCTGGGCCAAAGCGGCTTTCTTCGCGTCAAGCGCCTTGGGTGGTCCGATGGACTGCCCCGTGCCCGACGCGCCCTCGCGTGCGGCCGTCCGACGCTCACGGCCTAACTCAAGCTCAAGCTGAGCCAGGCTGGCCAAGACTCCGGCCACCATGCGCCCCGTTGCGTTCGAGCTGTCGATGCCTTCACGCAGCGACCGCAACACGATGTCACGGTCGCGCAGCTCGCGGATCGTCGCCATGACTTCGGCAGCGTTGCGGCCCAAACGATCAATGCCAACAACCACAATCGCGTCGCCAGGCCGGGCGTAGTCGAGCAGCGCGGCCAAACCGGGACGCTGCTCGCGGCTCGACGTGCCCGACAGTTTGTCCCGGTAGATCCGGTCAGGATCTACCCCGGCTGCGCTGAGGGCGTCGAGTTGTTGGTCGAGGGACTGATGGCCGGTGGAGACGCGGGCGTATCCGATCTGAACACCCGTGGGAGCGGTAGCGGCGGTCATGCCTTGAGTTTGGGACGAAGAGGCCGTGGGTTCGAATCCCGCCACCCCGACTGCACAATCAGGGGTCTGACCACCGCATACGCGGTCAGGGCTTTGATTGCTTACTGCGACCCGGCGGCCTCCGTCCGCAGAGCGTCCGCAGCAATATTGCGCAACGCCTGCACAGCGGCGTCAAGAGCGTCCGCAACCGCCTCGAGGTCGTCCGGGAACAGATCGACGTAGGTGTCCAAAGTTAGCGCCGCCGACTTGTGTCCCAGCATCGTCTGGACGGCCTTTACGTTGGCCCCCGCGCTGACAAGGAGGCAGCGGTGTGACGGAGATCGTGCATCGTGGGGCGCGGCCAGCGGTCGTGGGCTTGCCTTCGTGGTCGATGCCGCGCAGCTTGGCGACGGCCGGGTTGAACACTCGGGTTCGGAAGGTGGCGATCCGCAGGACGCCACCGCCCGGCGCGGCGAATACCAGCTCGTCGCGCCCTTTGCCGGCCATCCGCCGGGCGAGGTCATCAGTCAGGAATCGCGGGAATGGGACCGAGGACGCCGACGACTAGCTGAACGGGGGGGCCTGGGCGACCCAGTCGGGGTCGGTCGTGTAGGGCGGCCCAAGGAATCGGCGCACCATCTGGTTCTCTGCATCGGCATCTTTGAGGGGCCAGTACCACAGCGCCAGGAATACGCGGATCAGCCATTGTGCCCCAAGGGGATCGGGCGTACTCAGCCCGACCATCTCGGTTGCAAAGCGGGTGACGACAGGTGAGTCGGTAAGCCACTCGTTGCCGGGGGGTGCGGTCATCGAGCGCATGATCTGTGCAAGTGGATCGGCTCGCATGCGCTGTAAGGCGACCGTTGTGGCAGTGACGATGCGCTCCGAGCCGGTCAGCCCAGTGATAGCTTGGCGAACCGAGTCGAGGATGCGCGTCGGCTTGCAGGCCCATCACTGCGTCGCGGATCGCTGTCTTGCCTCCGGTGTGGCGGTAGATGGTCGCCGGTGAACAGTGAACTGTGGCAGCCAAGGCGTCGATGCTGAACGCGTCCCAGCCCTGACGCGACATGAGGTCGGCGGCTGCGGCGTAGATCCGTTCGGCGGCCTCGCTATGGCGATCCCGCCCCACCAGCCAGTCATCGGTCGCCATCGGTCAGTTGTCCCGTCGCCGCGAACGCATGAAGTCGTTTTATCATCGTGAGAGTGATGGCGGCCGATTTCTCAGGAAAGGCGCTGGTCGGCTGATTGGACTGAGAGGGCAGGCGACCCTGGCTGCGTTGACCCGGTTTTCACGTTCGTCGTGCACCGTTGACCCAGGTGTAGGCCGCGTTCAGCCTGAACGCATGACCCTCTTGGAGGACGCGACTGACTTCTTCGGAACTGAAGCCTTGCAGGACCCGTACCCGCTCTATGACCGGATGCGCGAACGAGCATCGGTGCACCGCATCGGTGACTCCGTCTTCTACGCGGTGTGCGGCTGGGACGCCGTCATGGAGGCCGTCACCCGAGTCGAGGACTTCTCGTCCAACCTCACCGCGACGATGGTGTACCGCGACGATGGGACCGTCACCCCGTTCGACATGGGGCCTCTTGGTGGGCCGCAGAACGCGCTGGCCACCGCAGACGATCCGCTGCACGACGTGCACCGCAAGTTGCTGGTGCCCCACCTCTCCGCCAAGCGTGTGCGTGTCATCGAGGAGTTCGCTGAAGAAACTGCTCGGCGGCTCTGGTCAGAAGGGTTCGTCGACGGTCAGATCGAGTGGATGAGCGCCATCGCCAACCGGCTCCCAATGATGGTGGTCGCCCGCTTGCTCGGGCTACCCGAGGAAGATGTCGACAGCCTGATCCGACTGGGCTACGCCACCACGACCCTGCTTGACGGCGTCGTCAGTCCGGCCCAACTCCAAGCCGCTGGCTTGGCTGCGATGGAGCTATCTGGGTATGTCATGGAGCACTTCGAGAAGGCCAGTGAAAGCCCCGCGCCGGGGCTCATCGGCGATCTTGCCGCCCGCTACAAGTCCGGCGAGTTGGAGCAGCTTCCGGCGCTCGCGATCATGCTCACGTTGTTCAGCGCAGCGGGCGAATCGACCGCGTCATTACTTGGCAGCGCCGCATGGATCCTTGTGAGTCACAACGACATCCAAAAACAGGTCCGCGCCCATCCCGAACTGCTGGGTGCGTTCATCGAGGAGACGCTGCGCTACGAGTCGCCGTTTCGCGGCCACTACCGTCACGTCGTGAGAGACACCACCCTGGCCGGCGTCGAGGTGCCTGCCGATTCCCGCCTCTTATTGATGTGGGGAGCCGCCAACCGCGATCCCCAGCAGTTCGACACACCCAATGAGTTCCGGCTCGACCGCAGCGGCGCTAAAGGCCACGTCACCTTCGGCAAGGGCGCACACTTCTGCGTCGGGGCCGCACTGGCACGCTTGGAAGCCCAGATCGTCTTGCGGATGCTGCTTCAGCAGACCGAGTGGATTCACGCCGCCCACGTCGGCCAATGGCTGCCCAGCATCCTTGTCCGCCGACTCGAACGACTACAACTGAACATCCGCTAACCGGACGCCCGGAGTTCGATCAGAGACACCGAAGGGGTGCCCCAGCGCCCACTCTCGCCCCGTTGCGTGTATGCCGATGGCTGCGTGTCGAGCCCGGCTAGTGCACCTGTGTGGGGTTCCACCGTTCGGCGAGGACGTCACAGACGGTGCGCTGTTCGTCCTCGCTCATGGGGTGCATGAGTAGCCCTTCGATGGTGAAGATGCCGATCATCACTTCGGCTTCCACGGTCGGCGTGGCGACTCCGGCGTTGGCTAGCTCAAAGCGGAACAGACTGCCGGTGATCAGGTGGAAGTTGTGATGCCACTCGGCGACGGCAGTCGAGTGTTCGACGCGTGCATGCAAGTTAGCACGCGCAATTCGACGTCAGGCTAGTGAACGGGGTACCCCGGCACGGGATACCGGGGTGGGCTATCGGGTTGCTGGGGCACCACGGGTTGCCCGGCACGCCCAGGCACGGATCGGGCATGCTCGGCTGCGGGGGCAGCGCCATCAACTGGACCGCCGTCCGGCGCGGGTAATTCGTGAACCGAGTGCTCGGGCAATTGCCCAGGACCTCCGAGTCGCAGGCGACCTGCAGACTGAGGATGCTAATGATCCCTTTGCCCTTGCCCGGAATTCCGCAGATGCCGTGGGGGAAGAACTGGATAAAGCGCGGGTCGCTGGTGACCCGCGGGCGGCCCTCAAAGAGCGTGGGGTGGATGGCCGTGCCCGAGCCGGCGACGTTGCCGTGAAAGCAGTTGCCAGGATAACGCGAGGTTTGAGATCTCCGCGAGGTCGACGTTGGTCGGGTTGCCGAAGAAGCCGTTGTGGCTCAGCGTGTTGTTTTCGATCTCATTACCGAAGTCGTTGAAGTAGCAGAACGACAACGCGTTCAGGCCGATGCCGCCCTTGCAGCGGGTACTCGGCGGCGGTTTCGCGGTGTCGACCTCGGGGACCAGCAGCACGCCCCACGCGCCGTTGTCGCGGATGTCGTTGGCGTCGACGGTGTCGAACCGGCCTCCGGAGATCAGCACGCCGGTTCCGCCCGGAGCGCCGACGACGTCGGAGCTGGTGGGTGTGTTTGCGTTGTTGTTGTCGTGCACCGAGTTGTGCGTGACCAGCCAGCACGAATGGGTCCCGGTCGGGCCGGTCTCGTTACCGGGGCAGCGGCCGGACTGGGGCGACGGTTGGTCGTCGTTGTTCTGGCTGTTGGTGACGATCCCAAGGTAGTTGTGGTCGAACTCGGAGTTCTCGATGATCAGGTGGCCGCCGGAATTGGTTCCCGAGTATCCCTCGGCCGAGTTCTGGCCGTGGCCGTGGTCAAGGATCGTGTTGCAGTCCGGGCAGCCGCCGATATAGAACGCCGCGTCGCCCATGTTGTTCGCGTACACCTGCGTAAACAGCCCCGGCCCGAAGGTGTTGGAGGCGTAGATCCCGTACTGGGCGAACGGCTGATTGTCGCCGGCGAAGTAGCTCGAGGTCGCCGACAGGAAGGCGCCGCGCCAGCTTCCGATCTGCTGGGTGCCGCTCGAGCCGCCGCCGTCGAACCAGATCTCATCGCCGGGGGTGTCGGCGCCCGAGAGGAAGTTGCAGGCAGTGAGGTTCTCGACGCTGACACCGGACGCCTTGAACACAATCAGGCCGTTTCGCCCCGTCGGGGAGCCGTCGGGACCGAGCGGGCCAAGATCCTGGTCGACCGTCGCGGAGCTGCACTGAGCCGCGCCCGGCTTGGTGCCGTCGAGCACCACCCCGTTGCGGTCCATGCCGCGGATGTGGATGCCGGGCGTGGTCACGAGCACGGCGGCCCCCGCCGTGTCGTCGCCGACGGCCCCGGGAGGAACCCGATTGCCGGTCTCGTGATAGTCGCCCGGCCCGACTAGCACCCAGTCCCCGGGCCGGGCGGCGTCGACCGCTGCCTGGACGCTCGAGTACTGCCCCGGGACCCCTTGATAGCTGCCGACGCGCAGGACCGCGGCCGGGGCGAGCGGGTCAGCATGCGCCACGCACACGCTCCCACCGACCAGCACGCACACGCTCCCGGCGACAAGCACGCGCCGCCACCGCCACCTCGGCGCCCGCGAAATCAAGCCAACATGATCTTCCAGTGCCGGCATCCCGGCATCCCACTCCGTCATCTGTTTGGAGTGCGCCTACGGCACTCGAGTCACGTCAACAACACTGATTTACCTTCGTCACATCTAGAACACGGCGAGGTAAATGTTCGAGCGGTAAATTCTCTCCGCCCTTTAACCGGTCCGGGTACGCAGGCGGGTACCGATCCCTATCCGATCCCTATCCGACGGCCACCGCTAATGACCGTGGGTAGTTGCCGGGGAATGTCAGCCCGCCGCCGAATCAGCCGACGACAAGTTCCGGGCAGTAGGCCTGAGCGCTCACGCTGACGAGGAAGGCCGCCTGGTTGGCGTCCCAGTACGGACTGGACTTTCGGACTTCCATTACGACTTGGTCATAGGACTTGCCGTGCTGCATCTCACTGCAAAGGTCGTGTGCCCACCCGATGGCGGCCTGCTCGTCGGTGACCTGCCCGCCCATGCCATTGCGGACGTTTTGGAGGAACTGCGCGTCGTTGGGGTCTGCGTGCGCGGTTGCCGCGAGGGCTATAGCGCTCGCCAGGGCCACAGCGATGGATATCGGTGCCTTCATGGGGGATCGAACCTAACGGGAAATCCGGTGAATCCTGACAACGATCTTTCCATGCAGGACGTCACAGCCACACCAGGGAAAGCAAAACCTGGGCGAAACCGTGGTGGACAACGCATTAGCGTCGATCCTTCGTACCCCGGAATCAGCCGGTTTTCGAGATTCGCTTCGGGCCTGGTCGATTTGGTCGTGCGCGTACGTCACCATGGCACTCCGCGGGGCCCGACCCGCGACTCCAGCTGTTTGCGTGGAGCTAGGGCCGTCCCGGGTGAAAGCCCAGGCAACACTGGCGACTTCTGGCGGCGGTGAGTCCGTGCTTTAATCGGCCCGTGGGGGAAATGGTTGATTACCGGGGCGGCGATCCTGAGCACTGGCTGGCGACGATCGGCGACATCTCTATCTCTGAGCATTGGGTGATGACGCCAACCGGTCCACACCCGATCCGGGGGTCGGTGTGGACCGTGACCGACATGTCGCAGTACCAGGAAAGCATCTCCACCGTGGGTATCGTTCTCGCGATACTGTTCGTCTGGTTTTGCCTGCTGGGCTTGCTTTTCCTGCTGATGAAGGACCGCAGGATGGTGGGTTACATCCAGGTCACGGTGCAGGGCAGCGGCTTTCACCACTCGACGATGATTCCAGCAACGAGCCCTCACTCGGTGATGGGCGTTCACCAGATGGTGAACTACGCGCGATCGCTGGCTGCTGCGGCGTGAGCAACTTAACTGGGGCGTCAGCCGTGCGGGTGGACGCCGTCACCAGGCCAAGGCTCACCAACGCTTGGAGCGAGACCACAGACTTTGCGACCCACGTTCGGCGACGCATCAGGGCATCATGGATGCGATGACATTGCTGACCGTTTTCCATGGGTTGCCAACCCACGTACTGCTGGTCCATTTCGTCGTGGTCCTAGTGCCAATGACTGCGGTGCTGGAAATCGTGTGTGCCCTGTGGCCGGCCGTGCGGCGGGGGCACATCGTGTGGCTCACGCTGGTCTTGGCCGTCGTGACGCTGGTGCTGACACCGATGACTACCAAGGCCGGACAGTGGCTCTACGACCTGCGCGCTCATCCCGACCCCATCTTGCAAGAGCACGCCGAGCGCGGCGGCTGGATGATCTACTTCTCCGTCGCCCTGCTCGTGGTGGCCATCGCGCTGGCAGCTCTGCACGTCGCCGAACGCCGATCCGAGAAGCGTCGGCTGCCCGCCAGCATTGTCGTTGCGTTACTGGCGCTCGCCGTGGGAATTTCGTCGATGGTTCAGCTGTATCGCGTCGGTGACGCGGGTGCCCAGTCGGTGTGGGGCAATGAGATTGCGCATCTGAAACAGGTCACCAAGAAGTAACGACGCGATCAGCGATTGTCCGGCACGGGCTGGTTGGTCGACGGTCCCGGCAAACCGCTCACAGCACCGCTGGCTGGCGGCCAGCTCGCGAGCTCGAGCTCAAATCCGAGGTGACCAAACGGGTCGCGACACGGTCTCAGATGCATACCTATTGTCGGATCACTGGTCACAACAGCCCCGCAAGTCTCTATCGTCACATGTGCAATCGCGGACGTCAATGCGGCGTCTTGCCACTGAAAGGTGTGACATTGTCGGCGTTTTCGCGACTCATATCGATAACGGTGGCGTCGGCGGCTGCTGTCGGGCTCACCGTTGCGATCGGCGTCGCGCCGCCCGCGTACGCCACGCCTTGCGAAGCGCCCGAGGCAAACATCGAGCCGCCCAGCACGCCCGCGCCGATACCCGCGCCCCAACCGGTCGTCCGACAACCGACCGGGCGCAGGCCTGCCAATACGAATGACCGTGCGCCACTGCCGAAATCGGGCCCGCTATCCGCCTTGCTCAGGCCCGGTGGTGGTCGAAACTCCGCGCCGCTGCAAAATCAGGCGGCGACAGTGCCGACAGTGCCCAGGGCCAATCCGGGACCCAATCCCCCCCGGCCGGGCACCCAACCGCCGCCGAATGCCACACAGTTGCGCCCCAACGCAGCCCCTCGGCCGCAGCCGGCGCCGCCGGATGCGCAACCCGCACCGCAGCCAGACGCGCAGCCCGCACCGCCGCCGGGACCTCCGGCCTCGATAGCTGGGGCTCCGACATCGATGGTCGACTGGGTGACCGGACCCCACGGCCCAAACAAGACCCTGGAGCGCTTCGGTATCTCCGGCACCGACCTCGGCATCGTTTGGGACAACGGCGATCCCGGAAACCGTCAGGTCCTGATGGCCTTTGGCGACACGTTCGGCTATTGCGCCGTCCACGGCCAGCAATGGCGATACAACACCATGTTCCGCAGCGCAGACCGCGATCTCTCGCAAGGGATCCACGTGGCGCCCGGCTCGGCTACCGACAAATATGCCGGCTCGCCGTCCTACCCATCGGGCCTTTCCAGGCAGCTCGTCCACACCATGAAGAAGGCGCCACACGAGACCGGCATCATTCCGACCGCCGGGATCGCCATCGGCGGAACGCAACTCATGAGCTTCATGTCCATCAAGGAATGGGTCCGGGACGGCGATTGGGCGACGAATTTCTCGGCCATCGCGATGTCTGGCGACAACGGCCAGAATTGGGGCGTCTACCCCGGAAGCATCCGTCCGGCCGGGCCGGACGCCGTCCCCGGAACGAAATACGCTCCCGGAGATGAGAATTTCCAAATGGGCGCGTACATGAAGGGTAACGACGGGTACATCTACACGTTCGGAACACCCGCTGGGCGCGGCGGTTCGGCGTATATCGCCCGAGTTCAGCCGAACTCCATGCCCGACCTCAGCAAGTACCAATACTGGAATGGCGACGCGAACGGCCATTGGGTCACCGGCGATCCGGGGGCGGCCACGCCGGTTATTCCGGGCCCGGTCGCTGAGATGTCTGGGCAGTACAACAGTTATCTCAAGCAATACCTGGTGCTCTACACCAACGGCGGGAACGACGTGGTGGCAAGGACCGCACCGGCTCCGCAAGGACCGTGGAGTCCAGAGCAGATGCTTGTGTCGTCGTTCCAGATGCCGGGTGGACTCTACGCGCCGATGATCCATCCCTGGTCGTCAGGCAAAGACCTGTACTTCAACCTGTCGCTGTGGTCCGCATACGACGTGATGTTGATGCACGCCGTGCTGCCCTAGTCCCGGCTAGCCGCGGCGAAAAGACGCAAAAGCACCTCATTTCGGCACGAAATGGGGGCTTTTGCGTCTGCTCGCCGTAGGCCGGAACAGCACTCTGGTGCCGTGGCGCGGTGCCAGCATGATGGAGCGCCGCACGATCCTCTCGGGCCTTTCGTCGACAGCGGTGAACTCGCCCTCGCGCAGCAGCACCTGCAGCACGGTGACCAACTCTCGCATCGAGAAGCTGGCGCCCAGACAGCGTTTGACACCGCCGCCGAACGGAACCCACGCGTACGTCTGCGGCCGGATACCCAAGAACCGCTCGGGTCGGAACTCGTGCGGATGCTCGTAGGTGGTGGCGTTGCGGTTAATGGCGATGATATGGACCACGATTCGCGTGCCGGCCGCCACGCGGTAGCCGCCGATGGGGAACGGTTTCGCGGCGACTCGTGCCGTCAGCGGTGCGGGGGGACGTACCCGCAACGTCTCGTTGATCACCGCCGTCGTGAAATCCTCCGCACCGCTGGCGGCTTCGTCCCGCACGCGTCGCAGTGCGTCGGGATGGTGCAGCAGCAGGTCCAAGGCCCACGCCAGCGTCGTCGCGGTGGTTTCGTGGCCCGCCAGCATCAGGGTGATCAAGTCATCGCGAATCTCGCTGTCGGATAACTGCTCACCGTCTTCGCCGCGCGCACACATCAGCAGCGCCAAGATGTCGGTTTGCTCGTTCAAGCGTGGATCGTTTCGCCGCTGCGCGATGAGCGGCATGACGACGTCGTCGATCTCTTTGTTGGCCCGGGCCCGCTGCGGCCATACTCGCAAGGTGCCGAAGCGACGCAATGCGTAACGAACCGTCAATTGCTCTGAGACACCAAGGTTTAACAGCCGCTCGAACGGCCGGCCCAATCGGCGCACCTCGTCCGGATCATCGACCCCGAAGATGACCTTGACGATCACGTCCAGCATCAGCGCCCGCGCTGCCTCCAGCATTTCGAACGGACGGTCAACCGGCCAGCCACGCATTGCCGCCCGGGTGGAGTCCTCCATGATCGGTACGTAGCTACTCAGCGCGGTTCCGTGCAAAGGCGGCGTCAGAAGCTTGCGTCGGCGCAGATGCTCCGGCTCCTCCTGCACGAACATCGATCCCGACCCGTAGATCGCCGCCGCGGGTCCCACCCCTTCTCCCCCGAGCAAGACATCGGTCGGCGCGGTGAAGACCTCCTTGGCCAGCGCCGGGTCGGACACGATCGCGACGTCACCCAGGCTGAGGATGGGCATCGTCATTATCGGTCCGTATCGACGGATCAACCGCATCATCCGGCGTTCGCCGCCCACCAGGTAGGCAACCGCATAGGCCGTCGCAAAGGCCGGGCGCAACCTGCGTGGTGCGGGTAAGCCGGGTGGAGGGGGTAAGGAATCCGGTTCGTTCCTCTGGCCAAGCGCGGGCGGTGCCACGCTATCGACACAACACGCCGCTTCCGCTCGGGTCAAGGAATCACGGCATGCCCTTGACAGCGTTCGAGAAGGATCTGGGCCGCCCGACCCTACTTGTAGATCGACGCGACCCACGGCTGCGTACAAAACCGTTGCTGTGCGGTAGCGGGGTCGATCCCGGCCGCCTGCAACGCCGCGGTCTGGGCGGCACGGGCGCCCGCCGGATCATCGTCGGTGTTGAGTCCGCACAGCACGTTGCCGTTGCGCACCCACTCGTGCCCGGGATAGGGGTCCGGCGGCGCGGCGGCGGCCCGCATGTCGAGCAAGGCCACGCCGACCAGCCTGTCGTCGACCCAGCGATACAACTGCACGGTTCCCGACGCGGCGCTGGAGTGGGCGTAGTTGCCGAAGAATCCCTCAGGGGTTTGGTAGAAGCGGCGAAACCCGAACAGCTGGCCGGCCCGGACGAATCGCGGCGGTTGGTCCGGCCGGCTCATCAAGCGCCACACGGCCATCGGTTCACCTCCTGTCCCGCCGCTGCCGATGACCACCAGCAACACGGGCCTGCCGCTGTTGTCGATGTCTTGCAGCAGGGGCGCGACGCCGCTCTCACCTATCGCGTCGGTGGGCTCCCTGAACTCCTGAACCGTCGCACCCTGGTTTCGCAAGGTGAACGACCACGCGGGATCGCTGGAAACCTCCACGCTCAGGCTGGCGATCTGCAGCACACACCGCACGTGCTGGTCTTGCAGCTTCGGCTGGGAGTCGATCGAGACGTTCGGGCATGGGGGCGGTACCTGTTGCGACGCAGCCACACTCGGCGAAGTCGAGGTAGACACCCTCGCCGACCCACCGGCCTGGCACCCGCCGGCGGCCAACACCGCGGCGGTGATCACAGCCAGCGTCGCGCGCAAAGAGATTCGGCGGAACCACATTTCGGGAAGGATAAGGGGCGGCGAGAAGACGGAAAAGCCCCCATTTCCACTAAAAAATGGGGGCTTTGATGTCTGCTCGCCTAAGCGCAGCGCTGCGGCTCGGCCTCACACAGCGGCGTCACGCCGCGAAACCGATACCGATGGGCCGCCACCCAGCGATAGATAGCATTCTGGACGGCGCCGACTCCGGGAAGCCGGTAGATCCGCAGCGGCAGCCGCGTTCCGAGCGCGGCGGAAAGGGCCGCGTTCATTGCCTGTGCCCCGGCGAAGACAGCACCCGAGGAGTCCAGCCACCACGCGGATTCCGACAGCCGGTCAGCGGCAACCCCGAGCCGTTCGGCCATCCCCGGCGTCTGGAACGGTTCGATTCGCAGGCGGCCCGCCCGATCCAGCCGAGCCAACCGGTTGCACGCCCGGGTGCACATCCCGCACCGGCCGTCGAAAACCAAGATGCCGTTCATCAGCCCAGTCTGCTCCATGGCATCTGACGCCTCAGCCGCATCACGCACAGTCAGCGCAGATCGGACGCCCTCCACTGGTGCCCCGCTGCCGGCTGCGATGCTGCACCAGGAAGCAGCACGAGCAGGTGAATTCGTCGGACCGCACCGGAACCACGGCCATCGTCAGTTCTTCGCCGGACAGATCCGCGCCGGGCAGCTCGAAAAACGGCACATCGTTCGGGTCATCGTCAACGATTGTCGTGGACGACCTGACTGCAGCGGGTCCCAGATCGCGAAGTGCGGATCGATCCGCTCCATCGAGGTCGGACACGCGGCGTGCGTCGTAATCGCTTACGGTCGACATGGTTGTTCCTTTCTGGCTGAGGGACGGGGCAAACACACCTGCCGTGGCTCAGGCGATACCCAGTTCAGAGGCTGTCCACACCTAAAAATCGGAAGAAATTGCACACATGACTACCGATGCCGCGCATCGACGACGAAACTGACCAACCCGCTGGCAAGAGCGAGTTGTGGGGCGGGCTTTGCGCGGGTCAGCGCACCGGAAACCGGATCCGGTATCCGCTGCTCGGCAAGTGCACACGCTTATGGGGACGTTTCGTTTCGCCATTCGGTTCAGCGACGAACACCCGACGTTGGTTGTGCAGCATCCAGGCCAGCCCGAACCAGGGCACCGTCACGGCCACGACCAAGGCCACGGTGGCCACCATTGCGTCACCGATGACCAACGCCGTCAGGCCCACCACCAAGCCCACCAACCAGACCGCGGCGGCCAGCCGACCGATGACACTCGCCTCGCCGTGTGCGCCGAATTCGCCGGGGCTCCGCTCCGTAGCCCGTCCGTCATCGACGAAGCCGCTTCCAGGTACCGGTGGAGTCGCTGCAGCAAACACGGGTGCGGATCTACCCGATCGCCGCAAAAATCAAACATGGCGTAATGATCCGGCGCCAACCAAGCCGGCTACTCCCGGCGGGTGCGCAGTAACAGCGGCAACACCAGCCAAAACAGCGCGAACAATGCCAGCGCGCACGCCCCGGCCACAAAACCCGCGTTAGGCCCGGAGACCGCGTCGAAAACGATGGTCGTCATCCCGGTCAGGGCTGCCCCGAGCAGCCCGAGCCCGGCGTAGGCACACCTGTGCGCCGCCGACACCAGCACTCGCAGCCGATGCTGCCGGAACAGCAGCCGGTGCGTCGCCACCGGCGCGATCAACAGCACCGTTGCGCCCACCGAACAGGCCACCGTCGCCAGATACAGCAGCCGCATGTGTGCGCTGAGCACGTCGAAGCGCTGCTGGAACGGCAGCGTCAACAGGAATCCGGTCAACAGTTGGACGCCCGTCTGCACCACCCGTAGCTCCTGCAACAGGCTGCTCCAGTTACGGTCTAGCCGTTGGCTTTCGGTTTCACCGCGCTCACGGGTGTCCCACTGCTGGTCGTCTTCCGGACTGTCGACATCCATGGCCTTGACCGCGCCGACGCCGGCCGCGCTAGCGGTTGAGCTTGTCGTCCCGCACGCCGGTCAGCGCGTCATCCAGCGTCTGGTACAGCGGGAAGGTCTTGTCCAGCCCAGTCAGGTGAATCGGCCGTCTGGTCGCCGGGCCGCGCGCCACCACGCCGAACTCTGTCGTCTGGCCGAGTTTCTCGTAGGTCGCGGCCAGGATCTTCAGCCCTACCGAGCCGAGAAACTCCACCGCGGAAAGGTCGATCACCAGCGCCGTCGGACCGTCAGCAACCACCGCGCCGATGGCCTGTTCCAGAGCAGGAGCGGTGACCAAATCGATTTCGCCGCTGACACTGACCACGGACACCCCATCGTGGTCCGCAACCGCCGTGGTAATCGAATCTGGAGCTGACAATGGCGATCCTTTGTCCGTGGCCCTTTAGTGCCTTAAATGTGGTGCAAGCCTAACCTGCCGTGCAAACTGCGAGAAGAAGTTGACCTCAACACCTAGTGCGCCAGCGCCCACGCTAGTCTCCCCCATAGGACCTGCGCCCGCTGGCGCACTAAGGGCACTTTAGAGGCCTTGGGAGGCCAAAATGTCAGATTTGCCGAATGAAAGCAACAGCATCGGCGCAAGCGTGCAGACAGCCAGCATCTCCACTGAGGGTCTGTTGCCACAGCTGGTCCAGCATTTGCGGCGCAATCGAACCGTGCTGCGTGAGGAATGGGCCCGCCGAATCACCGAAGCCCAGTTGCTCACCGCGATGACGCCCGAGGAACTCTTCTCCGAGGCGACCGCCGTGTACGACAACTACGTCGAGGTGCTCGAGACCGGTAGCGTCGAAGCGTTGCAGGCCTACGCGCGCGACCTCTCGGAACGCATCATCCCGCGAGGCGTGGAGACCGACGAGGTGCTCGGCATCGTGCTGCTGCTGCGCGACGTGCTGGCACGATCGCTGTTCGAGAAGTACCAGACCGAGTTCGAAATGCTCAACCGCGTTCTCGACGCCTACGAGCCGGCCGCCAACCGCATCGCCAATACCGTGGGCGTCAGCTTCGTTCAGGAGCGCGAGCGCATCATCCGCCAGCAGCAGGAGGCGATCCGCGAGCTCTCGACGCCAGTGCTACAGGTCCGCGAGCAGCTGCTGATTCTGCCGATCATCGGTGTCCTGGACAGTCAGCGCGCCCGGCAGGTCACCGAACAGCTGTTGCGGGCCATCCGGGCCAACCGCGCGAAAGTCGTGGTTATCGACATCACCGGTGTGCCGACCATCGACTCCACGGTGGCGAACCACTTGGTGCAGACGGTCGACGCCTCGGGGTTGATGGGCGCGAGCGTCATCATCACCGGCCTGTCCTCGGAAATTGCGCTTACGCTGGTGACCATCGGGCTGGACCTGTCCAAGATGAATGCCGTCGGCGACCTGCAGGGCGGTATCGAAGAAGCCGAGCGCCTGCTCGGGTACGAGGTCACCCGCACCGGCGAACAAAGCGGCTAAGCACAACCACCGCGAGAGCACCCCATGCCAGTACCAATCCTGAAGCAGGGCTCGATCCTGATCGCAACCGTGCAGGCCGCCCTCACCGACTCGGAGACCGAACGGCTCCGCCTCGACCTGATGGAGCGGGTCAGCCGATTCCGCGCGCAGGGGATCATTGTCGACGTCACCGCCATCGACGTGATGGATTCCTTCGCGGCCCGGTCGTTGCGGACGATTGCGCACATGACCCGGCTACGCGGCGCCGACACCGTGATCGTGGGTCTGCAGCCAGAGGTGGCCTTCGCGATGGTTCAGTTGGGGCTGGCGTTCGACGACATGAGCACGGCACTGGACCTGGAGGAGGGTCTGGCGCTGCTCAATCGCCAGTTGGGTCCAAGATCGGGACAATCGACGATCGGGCGCGACGGTGGCGGATGAGATTGTCGTCGCAATAAATAAACCCGACGACATCGTCAATGCGCGCAAAGCCGGACACCACCTCGCCCTGGAACTGGGATTCTCGCTGACCGACGTCACCATGATCGCCACCGCGATCTCGGAAGTCGCACGCAACATCACCAGCTACGCCGGTCGCGGGGTGATTCGGGTTGCGGTGGCCGACCGGGAGGGCCGCAAGGCGCTGGTGGTCCGCGCCGAGGACGACGGTCCCGGCATCGCCGACATCGAGCGCGCGATGGATGACGGATACTCCACCGGACGCGGGCTCGGCCTGGGCTTGCCCGGTTCCCGCCGGTTGATGGACCGTTTGATTGTGGAATCCGCACTCGGGCGGGGAACCGCAGTCGAGATGTGGAAATGGGTGCCGGCTCGTGCATGATCAAGGCCGACTGGGCCCGATCGAGTGGGCCACGGCCGGGCGCCCCAGACCGGGCGAGCATAGCTGCGGCGATCAGTCCTTTGCGGTCGGGATCGGCACTGACGCTGCCTTATTCGGCGTGCTGGACGGACTGGGTCACGGCCCGGATGCCGCGACCGCGGCTATGAGCGGGGTGGAGGTGCTCAAGAATGCCAAGGAGCAGCGGCTTGAAGTCCTGGTCCAGCTGTGTCACCGCGTGCTGGGTGGCACCCGCGGGGCCGCGATGACCCTGGCGCGCATCGACTTCGAGGCCGGCAATCTGTCGTGGACCGGGATTGGAAATGTCAGCGCAAACCTGGTCGCCAAGAGCGCCAGCGGTGTGCAGGTCCGTGCCTCGGCAAGACTGGCGGCCGGCATCGTCGGCTATCGGATCCCGGATATTACGCCCGCACAGACGGTTCCAATACGCACCGGCGACCTGCTCGTCATCGCCAGCGACGGCATCACCGAAGATCACCTGGACCATATCGACTTCGCCGCCTCGGCCTCCGTGATAGCCGGGCACATCCTGGATAAACACGCCAAGGATTCAGACGACGCTATGGTGCTCACCGCTCGACATCGGGGCACTTCGAAATGACCAACACCGCCGACTTCCACGCCCAGTACCTTGCCGCGCTGAAGACCTACCTGGACCGGCACGACGAGGACAGCTTGGCTGTCGGTCACGATCTCGGGCGCCGAGCGCTCCGAGAACAAATCAGCATGCTCGACATCATCGAAAACCACTTCCGGGAAATCGACGAACTCGGGAAGAAGCCCGGCTTCGACCGGCCGGCCGCGGTGGAATTCCTGTTGCAGACGCTGGCCACGCTCGACGTGGTAACTCGGGGCTATCTCGACGGCACCAGGCGTTACGAGGAACAACGGGCCCGCGCCGACGGGCTCGCCGACCGCGACAAATTCCGCACCGCCCTGGTGAATTCCTTGCAGGAAGGGTTTTTCGTTGCCGATCCGCAAGGCGCAGTCGTCGAGATGAACGACGCCTTCGCCCAGATCATCGGCTACCCCCCGGAAGGTATGCCGTACGGGTGGCCCCACCCCTGGCTGATGGACAAGAAGACTGCCGCTGAGCAAATAGCCCGAGTACTACGCGAGGGCGGTGCGGAATACGAGACGCCGATTCGGCACCAAGACGGCCATCTCGCGTGGGTCGCGGTGAGCATCAATGCGGTACGCGGATCCGGCGACGAGCAGGCCGCATTCGTCGGCACGGTTCGCGACATCACCGCCCAACGAGCGTTCGCGGCACGAGAAAGCGCGGTGCTGCGCCTGGCGACGGCGGTGGGTGTGGCCAAGAGTTTGGCAGAGGTGCTGTCGATCACCCTCGAGGAATGCCGGACAGCGGTTGACGTGCAGCGTGTCGTTGCGGTCATCTGGCCGCCGGACCCGCATTCCCAAGGCGAGCCAACGGTCCAGACCGCCGGCATGCCGCCGGTATTCCGGTGGCACGAACTGGATCCGTTTCTGCGCCAGACATTTCAGGACGCGCGCCAACAGCTGCCGCTGACCGCCTCGACGGTCGAGTGGCCGGACTCTCCGGGTAAGGCACGCGGAATGGTCGCGGTACTGTCCGGCGCCGGTGACGTCGCGCTCTGGCTGGAACTTCGGGTTCCCCGCTGGGTGATCGCCGAGGACCGGCTCCTGGTCACGGTGCTGGTCGGCCATCTCAGTCTGGCGGTCCAGCATGTCCGCCAGTTTGAGATTGCCCGCGAGACATCGCTGACGCTGCAGCGCGCCATGCTCCCTCCTGTGCAGCCACCGCCCGGTTTTGCCGTGTGCTACGAACCCGCTGTCCCGCCCTGGGAGATCGGCGGCGACTGGTATGACGTGCTGCAGGTGGGCGATCACCGCATCGGCATCGTCGTCGGCGACTGCGTGGGTCGTGGACTGCCCGCCGCGACGATCATGGGTCAGCTGCGCAGCTCGGCGCGTGCACTGTTGCTCACCGGCTCCCAACCCGCGCTGTTGCTCGAACAACTCGACTCAGCGGCCTCGCTGATTCCTGATGCTTACTGCACAACGGTTTTCCTGGCGATCCTGGACACCGAATCCGGGATCCTGGACTACAGCAACGCCGGGCACATGCCCGCGGTGCTCGCCGGGCCCGGATCCGATGCCGCGTCCGCTGGCGATTCGGGGACGATCTTGTTGACCGATGCCCGGTCAGTGCCACTCGCGGTGCGCCGAAACGGCCCGCGCCCGCAAGCCTCCCAGGTACTGCCGTCGGGATCGACGCTGATGGTGTTCACCGACGGCTTGGTCGAGCGGAAGCGCGAGTCGATCGACGATGGGATCGAGCGTGCGGCAGATGTTTTGGCGAAAGCGACCACGTTGCCCCTCGACGACGTCACGGAGGCGCTGCTTCGCGAGCTGGCTCCCCCGGCAGGCTACGACGACGACGTCGCGATGGTGATATACCGGCACCAATCCGCGCCACTTCGAATCGAAAGCCCTGCTACGGCTGATCAATTGGCCGGCATCCGGCATCGGCTGGGCGGGTGGCTGCGCGGCGCCCAAGTACCCGACGAGCTGTCCGCCGACATTGTCCTCGTCGTCAACGAGGCATGCACCAACTGCATCGAGCACGCGTACGGCGCAGGCAACGCCGGAACCATGCTGCTCGAGGTCGAAGCCGTGGACAGCGAAGTCCGCGTGCGGGTCGCCGATTCCGGTTCGTGGAAAACGCCGGCCGCCAATCCCGGCAACAGCGGACGGGGCCTGCTGCTGATCAGAGCCATAAGTGACTCCGTTGAACTGGACAGCACACCTTCCGGGACCACTGTCGACATCAGCTTCCAACTGGCGGCAGAGCGTGCTTCGGCGCCAACCTGAGATGAACTGCGCCGAGCGTGCGGCTGGCCGCACGCTCGGGCGCGAGCGTGTGACTGGCCGCACGCTCGGCGCCGACACCTTATGGTTGCGGCCGGGACCAGATTGGTGTAACTACCGTTTGCCTGCACCTGTAGCGGGTACGTTCCCGGGGTGACTGGCACATCGATCTCCGTCGAGCCGGCCCTGCCGATCGCACACGGACCGTTGTCGATGGCCGTCCGTAACGCCTTGACCGGACCATCGTCACGCGACCATCTCGCCCGCATCGGCGCATCCGTGCGGGATTCTGATCCCTACGGTCTTGATCTGCAGCTTGCCTTGTACATGTGTTACGAGCTGCATTACCGCGGTTTCTCGGGCGTCGATCCCACCTGGGAGTGGAATCCGGCGCTGCTGAACTTACGCGGCGAACTCGAACGTGCCTTTTTGGCGGGCGTGCACCGGGACGTCGGGCCCATCGAGCCCAACGCCACCGCGGCAGCCGAAATGGATGCGCTCTCAATCGAACCCGTGGACGGCATCGGCCCTTCGTACTATTTGCGCGACACCGGAAGCTGGCAACAGATGCGCGAATACTTCGTGCACCGATCGCTCTATCACCTCAAGGAGGGCGACCCGCACGCCTGGGTGATTCCGCGGCTGACCGGTGGCGCCAAGGCGGCATTCGTGGCGATCGAATTCGACGAGTACGGCGCCGGGCAGGGCACGCGGCTGCATCAGCAGCTCTTCGCCGATCTACTCGCCGCCGCCGATCTGAATCCGAACTATCTGGGTTATCTCGACTCGGTCCCCGCCGAATCGCTGGCGGTGGTGAACCTGATGTCGTTGTTCGGCCTGCACCGGTGGTTGCGCGGCGCCGCAATCGGGCACTTCGCGGCGACCGAGATCACCTCGCCGCCGGGCTCCCGACGGATGGTACAAGCTCTGCAGCGGATGGAGGCACCGCCGGCCTGCGTCGCGTTCTACCAGGAGCATGTCGAAGCAGACGCGGTGCACGAGCAGGTGGTGCGTCACGACGTGGTCGGCGATCTGGTCGGTCGCGAACCGAAGCTCGAGCTCGATATCGTCTTCGGGATACGCGCGTACGCTGCCGTCGAAAATCGCCTGGCGGACAACATCATGGTCTCGTGGAAGCTGGGGCAGTCGTCGTTGCGGCAGTCCGTCAGCTAGCCCCTGACTAGTCACTGACTTCTTTGGCTGACTTCTTTGGCGGGCCGGCACCTCCGGTGGCTGGTGTCGCACAGCGGATATTCATTGCTGCGTCCGCAGGTGCAGATGGCCACCATGAATCGATCGGATTCGACAACACCGCCGTCGGGCATCTCGATTCGCACCGGACCGGATACCAGGACAGGGCCTTTGGGCACCACGCGTACCCGGGTGGTGGTCATGGCTTTTCGGCCCGGATCACAACCAGTTCCTCTTTCCGGCATCCGCTCTGCAACCGGCCGGTCTTCTCCAGCCATCTCGCCCGCGCCGATAATACCGGGCCGAACGGAATCCACTGGGAGGCCACGACCTTGGCATCCAGACCCGTCGATCGCAAGGATTCCAGCGATCGTTGCACACCGGCGAACGCCGACTGCACCAATAACAGGGATCCACCGCGACACAACAGGTTTGTCGCCGATTCGCACAGTGGGTCCAACACCAGCCGCCCATCAGGACCGGCATTCCACGCCCAGGATGGACCAGCGAGCCGGGCGAGATCACGTCGTTGTCATCGGTCTCGGCTGGGGGCGGTGTGGGCACATACGGCGGATTGGACACGACGACATCAAACGGAGCGCAGTCGAAAGCCTTTGTCCAAGAACCCTGGCGGACATCGACTTCTACCCCCGCGTCTAAGGCATTGTCATGCGAGCACCGCACGGCA
This sequence comes from uncultured Actinomycetota bacterium, assembly GCA_963840045.1. Classification (GTDB taxonomy): domain Bacteria; phylum Actinomycetota; class Actinomycetes; order Mycobacteriales; family Mycobacteriaceae; genus Mycobacterium. Next base: position 423,584 of record CAWIXL010000008.1, read on the forward strand.
TGCGGGCAGATGTCGAAGGCAGTGACGCTGGCGCAGCCCATTTCGGCGGCAGCGATCGCGACAAAGCCGCTGCCGGTACACAAGTCGAGAACCCGGCGTCTGCGGGATAAGAGCGGTCTGTCGCATCGTGTCCACCAGCAATCGCGAATCTTGTTGTGGCTGGTATACCTTGGTGGCAGCCGCGGTGCTATCCGAGACCGGGTACGTGATCGTCAAAGTGGGCCCTTCCAGACGTCGCCGCCAACGATCGCGGCATGGTCTGTTAATGCCCGCAAACCGGCCAGTTAAACCGAATTGGCGTTAGGGGCGCCACCGCGGCAAAACCTCAGGGGGGTGCGCGAGTACGTCAATCAACGCCGCGCAGAATGCCGGGAGATCCGAAGGTGACCGGCTGGTGATCAAATTGCCATCGACGACGACTTCCTCGTCGACAACATGGGCGCCGGCATTGCGAAGGTCGGTGCGGATACTGGGATATGAGGTCAGCGTTCGGGCCGGCGTCACACCGGCTTCCACCAGCGTCCACGGTCCATGGCAGATCGCGGCGACCGGCTTTCCGGAGTCAACGAAGTCACGCACGAACGAGACAGCGCAACCGTTGGCACGTAACTTGTCGGGATTCACCGTGCCGCCCGGCAGCACCAGGCCGTCGAATTCGTCGACCGACGCGTCCGATACCGCGCGGTCGACGCTGACCTGCCCGGCCGGCTCGAGATCGTGGTCGCGCGCCTGGATTTCACCGGCCTTCAGGGACAGCACCTCGATCTGGGCCCCGGCCTGTTGTAGCGCCTCCACTGGCTGCTCTAGTTCCACCCTCTCCACCCCGTCGGCGGCCAGGATGGCGACCTTTTTGCCCTGCAACTCGTTTGACATCGCTGTGCTCCTTCATGGACCGAGGACAAGCTGGAGTTGCACCGGCCTCATAACTGCTTAAGAGTCCGCCAGCGTGCCCTCCCCTGGCATTTCGCTGGTCCAGATCCGCCCCGGCAATCTCCACCGGATACCCGCGAAGCGGCAGGTCAAACGTGTCGTCACGGCGATGCGGCGCGCAGCGCCTCGAGCAATGGTTCGGCGGCTTCCTTGAGGAACGGTTCCTGTGCCTCGCCGCCGATCTGGACGAGGGCCACATCGGTGAAGCCGGCTTTCCAGTACGGCCGGACTGCGTTGACGATCGCATCCAGATCCGGCCCGCACGGAATGCTCTGGGCGACGTCTTCGCGACGCACAAACTGGGTGGCACCGTCGAAGCCGGCCGGCGTCGGCAAGTCGGCGTTGACCGCCCAGCCGCCGGCGAACCAGCGGAACTGGTCGTGGGCGCGTTCGATGGCGGCGTCGCGGTCAGGATCCCAGCACACCGGTATCTGCCCAATCACCCGTTCGCCGCCGGCCACATTGGCCGCCTGGCGAGCGGCGTGCCAGGTGTTGACCAGTTCTTCGTCGGGCTGTACCGCGATCAGGTAGTCGGCCAGCTTGACGAGCTTCTCGACGCCCTTGGCCCCGGACATCGCCACGGCGATGCCTACGGGCACATCGGGCACATCCCACAGTCGTGCCGAGTCCACCTGGAAGTAGTCGCCGCGCCAGTTCACCAGATGCCCGCCGAACAGCTCGCGGATGATCTTGAGGGCTTCGCGCAGCATGTCCTGCCGACGCTCGATGGTCGGCCAACCCTTGCCGACGACGTGTTCGTTGAGGTTCTCGCCGCTGCCCAGTCCGAGGGTGAACCGTCCGTCGGCCAGGATCTGAACGGTTGCGGCTTGCTGCGCGACGATCGCCGGGTGATATCTCATCGTGGGACAGGTCACATAGGTGTACAGGTTCACCTGCTCGGTGGCCTGTGCCACCGCACCCAAAACCGCCCAGGCATTAGGTGCATGCCCCTGGGACACCAGCCAAGGTGAGAAGTGGTCACTGCACACCTCGAAGTCGAAACCCCGATCCTCGGCTGAAACCGCATACCGTACAAGATCTTTGGGCCCGCTCTGCTCGGTCATCAAGGTATAGCCGAACTTCGTCATACCGACACGAGTACCCGGGCGCACCGGGCACAAACGGCGAGCGGCGGGGCCCCGGCCCGGCGGGCAAACGCCCTACAGCCGCTCTTTGACCGCCGCGGACAAGCGCGCGCCGTCGGCTTTGCCGGCCGCGATGGCGGTGGCCGCTTTCATCACCATGCCCATCTGCTTCATGCTCGGGCGCTCTCCGAGCGTCTCGGCAACCTCGGCTATGGCGGTATCGACGACGTCGGCCACCTCCGCCTCGTTGAGCGGCGTGGGCAAGTACTCGTCGATGATCCGCGCCTCGGCGTGCTCGGTGGCGGCGAGCTCACCGCGGCCATTTTGGGTGTAGATCTCGGCCGACTCACCGCGTTTACGGGATTCCTTGGCCAGCACCTGGATCACCTCGTCGTCGGAGAGCTCTCGTGCCTGCTTGCCGGAGACTTCCGCGGTCTGGATCGCGGCCAGCAACATGCGCAGGGTCGCGGTCCGCAACTTGTCCTGGTTTTTCATCGACTGGGTCAGATCGGCCCGGATACGCGATTTGAGTTCCGCCATGACCCCAGACGCTACCCGCCGTAGCGCGCCGCACACTGTGCAGGACAATGCGGATCGAGATTGAGAAATGCCCCGACCGTCGACAGGATGTAAGCCATGACCAACGACGACGGCCGCTGCGCCCGGTGAGCACGCTGCCGCCTGAATATCCCGTTGATCCGGCGCACGGATCCGCAGGCCATGTGCCGCCCAGCTACCCGCCACCCGGCTACGAACCCCAGCGGGGCTACGGACCGCCACCCGGCTACGGACCCCCGCCGGGCTACGGACCCCCGCCGGGCTACGGACCCCCGCCGGGCTACGGACACCCGCCACCCGGCTACGAACCCCAGCGGGGCTACGGACCGCCACCGGGCTACGGACCGCCACCTGGTTATGGAGCCCCGCCGGGCTATGGACCGCCACCGGGCTATGGACCGCCGCCGGGCTATGGCGCGCCGCCGGGCTATAACCCCTTCTACGGCACGCCAGCGCTGGCCCCGGGAGCAGTCAAACCCGGGATCATCCCGCTACGGCCCCTGGGCCTCAGCGACATCTTCAACGGAGCGGTCAGCTTCATTCGCGCCAATCTGAAGACGACGCTCGGACTGACGGCCGCGGTGGTGGTGATCATGCAGATCGTCACGTACGCCGCCACGCTGGGACCATTGGCCGCCACGACCCGGCTGAAATCCGACCCGGCTACTCAGGTCTCAGGAGCCGAGGTGGGCGGCTGGATGGTCGGCCTCGGTGCCGGTGTCCTGGTCACCTGGCTGGGCAGCGTGCTGCTGTCCGGAATGCTCACCGTCGTCGTGGGGCGGGCGGTGTTCGGGTCACCGATCACCATCGGCGAAGCCTGGGCCAAGATTCGCGGGCGGCTGCTCGCCTTGATCGGCCTGTCACTGCTGGAAGCCGCCGGTGTGGTGGCTCTGATCGGGCTGGTGGCGGTGATCATCGCCGGCGTCGCCGCAATCGGCAACGCGGCGTTGGTGGTCCTGGTGAGCATCGGGTTGGTGCTGCTCGTGATCGCGCTGCTTGTCTACCTGTACACCGAGCTGTTGTTCGCGCCCGTGTTGATCGTGCTGGAAAGGCTGCCCGTCTTCGAAGCCATCAGCAGGTCCTTTGCCTTGGTCCGGAACAGCTTCTGGCGAGTGTTCGGCATCCGGCTGCTGACATATATCGTGGCGAGCATCGTCGCCAGTGCGGTTTCGGCCCCCTTCACCATCGCCGGCCAGTTGGTGACGGCCGGAGCAGCGTCCCTCGGCCTGCTGATCATCGGCACCACCGTCTCGTCCATCGGCTCGGCGGTAGGCCAGATCATCACCGCGCCGTTCAACGCCGGAGTTGTGGTGCTGCTCTACACCGACCGCCGGATGCGTGCCGAGGCATTCGACCTGGTGCTGCAAACCGGCGCCACCGGCGGGCCGTCTGCCGGGGAGTCCACCGACAACCTGTGGCTGACGCGCGCCGCGTGAGGACTTATTGACCGTGCCTTCCATCGACATCGACCGTGATGGCGCACATCAGCTCGCGCAGGACGAGCTCAGTAAACCGATCTATTCCCAGGCGTCGCTGAGCCAGCGATTGGACAAATGGCTCAGCGAGATCTTTTACCGGCTGTTGGAGGCGACTTCGCACGTACCGGGAGGGTGGTTCACCACCACGGTCCTGGGCATCCTGTTGTTGATCGCGATAGGAGTCGCCATCAGCATCGCGCGGCGCACCCTGCGCAGCAACCGCCGTGGCGACTCCATGTTGTTCGAGTCAACCCAGCTGACCGCGGCGCAGCATCGTGCCACCGCTGAAGGCTTTGCGGCGGAGGGAAATTGGGCCGCGGCGATCCGCCACCGGCTGCGGGCGGTAGCCCGCGAGCTCGAGGAAACCGGGGTGCTCAACCCGAACCCTGGCCGCACCGCCAATGAGCTGGCCCGCGACGCCGGCGTGGCGTTGCCACATCTGTCCGACGAATTATCGCAGGCGGCAACGGCATTCAACGACGTCACGTACGGCGAGCAACCCGGAACCCAGGCCGCCTACCAGCTGATCGCCGATCTCGACGACCACCTGCGGTCGCGCTCGTCTGCCGCCCGGTCGACGGTCGGGCACCCCGCCGCGGTCGATTCATGGGCTCACGTCCGATGACAACTACCGCTTCGGGGAGGCAGGCCTCTCCCACGACCGCTGTGGTGAAGCGGCGGTGGCGGTCATGGCGTGGCCCGGTGCTCATGCTGGTGGTGATTGCGGTGGTGGCCGCGGTCGGCGCCTACCTGACCGCACCGCGTCCCGGCGGCCGGATGGATCCCAACTCGACCAACCCCGACGGTACCCACGCGCTGGTGACGCTGCTGCGTAACGGCGGCGTCGAAGTCATCGTGGCCGACAGCGTCGAAGACGTCGAACGGGCGGCACGCCGCGACACGCTGATACTGGTCACGCAGAGCCAGTTCTTGACCGACGAAACGCTGCTGGACCGGCTGGCGAAAGCCCCCGGTGATCGCCTCCTGGTGGAACCGACCTCACGAACCCGCGAGGCGCTGGCCCCGGGTCTGAGCATCGGCGCCGGCAGCGCATTCCACAGCGATCCGAATTGCACACTGCGGGAGGCGGATCGAGCCGGATCAGTTCAATTCGGGCCAAGCGAAACCTACGAATTCAAAGATCACCGCAAGGTGACCAGCTGTTACGACGGGGTGCTGGTCCGCTATCGCGACGACGGCCGAATCATCACAGTGTTGGGCGACAGCGACTTCATGACCAACGAAAACCTGTTGCAGGAGGGCAACGCCGCGCTGGCGATGAACCTCGCCGGTGACCGGCCGCGCCTCATCTGGTACGCGCCAAGCCGCGTTGAGGGCGAAAAGCCCACTGCCACATCACTTTCAGACTTGATTCCGGACAACGTGAGCTGGATGATCTGGCAATTGTGGGTGGTCGTGCTACTGGTGGCGCTGTGGAAGGGCCGCCGGATCGGTCCGCTGGTGAGCGAGGAGTTGCCCGTCGTGGTGCGCGCATCGGAGACCGTCGAGGGCCGCGGCCGGCTCTACCGGTCGCGCCGGGCGCGCGATCGCGCCGCCGACGCACTGCGCACCGCGACGATGCAGCGGCTGCTGCCGCGACTCGGCCTGGGTGCGGGGGCGCCGCCGTCGGCGGTGGTTACGGCGGTCGCCCAACGCAGCGGGGCCGGTCCGGAATTCGTTGCCTACCAACTGTTCGGCCCGGCCCCGGCCACCGACCAAGACCTGTTACAACTCGCCCGTGCGCTCGACGACATCGAAAGGCAGGTCACCCACTCGTGACAGAACCGACCCCAGAATCGGCACGCAATGCTCTGCTGGCGCTGCGCACCGAGATAGGCAAGGCCGTCGTCGGACAGGAGGGGGTCGTCAGCGGCTTGGTGATCGCGCTGCTGTGTCGCGGTCATGTGCTGCTGGAAGGCGTTCCGGGAGTGGCGAAGACGCTGCTGGTCCGGTCGCTGTCGGCTGCTTTGCAGCTGGAATTCAAGCGGGTGCAGTTCACCCCCGACCTGATGCCCGGGGATGTCACCGGCTCACTGGTCTACGACACACGCACTGCCGCTTTCACATTCCGGCCGGGGCCGGTGTTCACCAATCTGCTGCTGGCCGACGAGATCAACCGCACCCCGCCGAAAACACAGGCTTCGCTACTCGAGGCCATGGAAGAGCGTCAGGTCAGCGTCGACGGCGAACCCAAGCCGCTGCCCGACCCGTTCATCGTCGCCGCGACACAGAACCCGATCGAATACGAGGGCACCTACCAATTGCCCGAAGCCCAGCTCGACCGGTTTCTGCTCAAACTGAATGTGACGTTGCCGCCGCGCGACTCCGAGATCGCCATTCTCGGCCGGCACGCGCACGGCTTCGATCCGCGCGATCTGTCCGCGATCAAACCGGTGGCCGGGCCGGCCGAGTTGGCCACCGCCCGTGAGGCGGTGCGCCAGGTGCTGGTCGCCGACGAGGTGCTGGGCTACATCGTCGACATCGCCGGGGCCACCCGCACGTCCCCCGCATTGCAGCTGGGCGCGTCACCACGCGGGGCAACCGCGCTACTTGGCACCGCCCGGTCCTGGGCGTGGCTGTCCGGCCGTAACTACGTCACTCCCGACGACGTCAAGGCCATGGCCCGCCCGACGCTGCGGCACCGGGTGATGCTGCGGCCGGAAGCCGAGCTGGAAGGCGCCACACCCGACGGCGTGCTCGACGGAATTTTGGCGTCGGTTCCGGTGCCCCGCTAGTGATCCTGACCGGGCGCACCGGGTTGGTGGCACTGATCGGCATCCTGCCGATCTTGCTGTCGCCTTGGCCGGCAAAGGCTTTCTTGGTGTGGCTGGTGCTGCTGGCGACGGCGGTGGCCGTGGACATCGGGTTGGCGGCCAGCACCCGCAGATTGCGCTATACCCGTTCACCCGACAGCTCGGTCCGGCTGGGCCAGCAGCTGAACGCGGGCCTGCTGATCCACAACGACGGCCGCCGCCGGTTCCGCGGCCAGATCCGCGATGCCTGGCCGCCGAGTACCTGCGCCGAGCCGCGCACCCACGCCGTCGTCATCGCCGCCGGACAGCAGCTGCATGTCGACACCGTCCTGCGGCCGGTTCGTCGCGGCGACCAGCGCGCGGCGATGGTCACCGCACGATCGATCGGGCCGCTGGGGTTCGCGGGACGGCAGAGTTCGCAGCCGGTGCCCGGTCAGGTTCGAGTGCTGCCGCCGTTCCTGTCGCGCAAGCACCTGCCGTCGCGGCTGGCCAAGCTGCAGGAGATCGACGGGCTGCTGCCGACGCTGATACGCGGACAGGGCACCGAATTCGATTCGCTGCGCGAGTATGTCGTCGGCGACGACGTCCGCTCGATCGACTGGCGCGCAACCGCGCGTCGCGCCGACGTGATGGTCCGCACCTGGCGGCCCGAACGCGATCGTCGAGTCGTGATTGTGCTCGACACCGGCCGCATGGCGGCGGGTCGCGTGGGTGTCGATCCGACCGCCGCCGATCCGGCGGGGTGGCCGCGGCTGGACTGGTTGATGGACGCCGCACTGCTGCTGGCCGCGCTCGCGTCGCGGGCCGGCGACAACGTCGATTTCCTCGCCCACGACCGGGTGAGCCGGGCCGGCGTGTTTGGTGCGTCACGCACCGAGCTGCTCGCCCAACTGGTCAACGCGATGGCCCCGCTGCAACCGACCCTCGTCGAGTCTGATTGGCGCGCAATGGTCGCCGCCATTGCACGGCGCACCCGGCGACGGTCGCTGGTGGTGTTGCTGACCGACCTCAACGCAACCGCTCTCGACGAGGGCCTGCTGCCGGTGCTACCGCAGCTGTCGACCAAACACCACGTGATGGTTGCCGCGGTCGCCGACCCGCGCGTCGACCAAATGGCCGCCGGGCGTTCGGATCCCGCCGCAGTGTACGACGCGGCCGCCGCCGAGCGATCCCGCAACGACCGGCGCGCGATCGCGTCGCGACTGCGCCGCAGCGGGGTGGAAGTCGTCGACGCGCCCCCCGACGGCATCGCGCCCGCACTTGCCGACCACTATCTGGCGATGAAAGCCTCGGGGCGACTCTAGTTTTGGTCGCGAGCGTGAACAGCGCGACGCTCGTCCGGCGTGTCCCGTCGCGAGGTGCACAGTCGCCGACGGCTCAGCGGGTGGGGACGATGTCGGGCGCGTCATCGATATCGCCGGTCTCCCCGGCCTTCACCGCGCGACGGCCGAAGTACCAGACATACGACAAGAACGCCGCCTCGGCGATGACTCCGATGCCGACGCGCACGAACGTCGGCAGCGGCGACGGCGTCACCAATGCTTCGATCAGGCCGGAGATCAGCAACACCACCACCAGCCCGACCGCGACCGACATGATGCCGCGACCTTGCTCGGCAAGTACCTGTCCGCGCGGCCGGTCACCCGGTGAGATCACCGACCACCCCAGCCGCATCGCCGCCGCGCCGGCCAAAAACACCGCCGTCAGCTCCAGCAGCCCGTGCGGAGCGAGCAGGCCCAGCAGGGTGCCGCCCTTGCCGGCCTGGAACATCAGCCCGCCGATCACTCCCGTGTTGGCGGCGTTTTCGAACAGCACGATAGGAATTGGCAGTCCCAGCAGGATCGAGAATGCGATGCACTTGGCGGCCACCCAGGAGTTGTTCACCCAGACCTGCAGCGCGAACGCCGCGGCGGGGTGGTCGCTGTAATACGACTCCACCTTGTGGTTGACCAGTTCGTCGATTTCGCTCGGCGTCCCGACGGCGGCCTGCACTTCGGGACTGCCGGCCACCCAGAAGCCGATCACCACCGCGACGAGGATGAACGCGACCGCCGTCGCCAACCACCAGCGCCACGCACGGTAGGCGACCACCGGGAAGGACACGGTCCAAAAGCGGGTGAACGTACTGGTCAGCGGGGCGTGCGCACCGGTCACCGCGGCGCGGGCGCGCGCGACCAGACTCGACAGCCGGCCGACCAGCAATGAATCCGAGGACGCCGATCGCAGCATCGACAGATGCGTGGACACCCGCTGGTAGAGCTCGACCAGTTCGTCGACTTCGGCGCCGGTCAGCGATCGGCGTCTCTTGATCAACTGCTCAAGCCGGTCCCAGGTGCCGCGATGGGTCAGCACGAAGGCGTCGACATCCACCTGCGCAGCTTAATGGAATTAGGGGCTTCACTAGTACGACGGCCTCGCCCGGCAAACCCTGTACCTTTTTCTTATGTCGGAGGTGGTGACGGGCGACGCTGTGGTGCTCGACGTGCAGATTGCCCAGCTGCCGGTGCGGGTGCTCAGTGCGCTCATCGATCTAACGCTGATGTTCACCGGCTACCTGCTCGGACTCATGCTGTGGGCCGCCACCCTCACCGAGTTCGACGATGCGCTGACCGCGGCCATCCTGATCATCTTCACCGTGCTGGTGATGGTCGGGTATCCGTTGGCGTTCGAAACCGCGACCCGTGGCCGCTCGGTGGGCAAGATCGCGATGGGACTGCGGGTGGTGTCCGACGACGGTGGCCCGGAACGCTTCCGGCAGGCGTTGTTCCGAGCGTTGGCGTCGGTGGTGGAGATCTGGATGCTGTTCGGCAGCCCCGCCATAATCTGCAGCTTGTTGTCGCCAAAGGCCAAACGCCTTGGCGACATCTTCGCCGGCACCGTGGTAATCAGCGAACGCGGTCCCCGGTTGGGGCCGCCGCCGGCGATGCCACCCTCGTTGGCCTGGTGGGCCGCGTCGCTGCAGCTGTCCGGCCTCAGCGCCGGCCAAGCCGAGGTGGCACGCCAATTCCTATCCCGGGCAGCGCAACTCGATCCCCGACTACGCGACCAGATGGCCTACCGGATCGCCGGCGACGTGGTCTCCCGCATCGCGCCGCCCCCTCCTCCGGGGACACCACCGCAGCTGGTGCTCGCCGCCGTGCTCGCCGAACGACACCGCCGCGAACTGGCGCGGCTGCGCCCGATGGTTGGCCCGACCCCACCGCAGGCCGGGCCGCCGGCATGGCCCCCGATGGGCCCGCCCGCACCGGCGTTCCCCGGATGGCCGCCCGGGCAGGCTGCACCGCCCGGGCCGGCTGCCCCCATGGCCTGGCCCCAGGAGCAGGCACAGCAGCAGCCGGTCCCATGGCCGCAACCCGGTCCGCGGCAGGGACCGGATAGCGGCGGATTCGCGGCGCCGCACTAGTCAGGATTTGAGCAGATCGAGCGGTGCTGGGTGAGCAACCCGCAGTCGCCAATGCGGTTGGTGTCGACCGACATCGACACCGTGATGAGTCTCCTCAACCAGTCCAACCGCCACGGAGGCAACGGGATACTGCTACGTGCAGGGATTCGCCATCCGAGACGGTGGGCCCCCGCAACCAGATCTGACCGGTTGCTACGACTTCACGGCGCGCAAGCATGACGGGGTATGGCGGTTGAGCCGATGGAACGTCACCGCCGACCAGAGTGACATCGCAAGGCTGAATCACTTCCCCTTCGAACCCTTTAGCTCGGGGCAGCACTTTTGCATGGGCACCAACATGGCGTGCATGACCGCCCGGTTCTTCTTGACGAGCCTGTTTCAGCGCTACCAGCCGGCCGTTCCGCGAGACTGGCGGCCCGAACCCCGGTTCACCTTCTCGGTGACCGTCAAAACCGGACGGCCCGTGACGCTGGCCAAACTATGACCGTCCACGGAGTTAGAGTCGCGACGTGCCCAAGATCAGCGCGCCATCCGTCGAGGAGCACCGCGAGCAGGTCCAGCGACGTGTCTTCGAAGCGTTCGCGACGCTGATGGCCGAGCACAGCTTCGACGCGATCACGATGGCCAAACTCGCGACCGAGGCCGGCATCGGGCGCACGGCGATCTACCACCACTTCGCCGACAAGGAAGCGGTAATCATCGCCTTCGCATCGCACGAGACCAGTCGTTATATCGACGGACTGCGGGCCAACCTCGCCGGCGTCGACGACCCGGTTGAGCGGCTGGCGATCTACATCAGACATCAGCTCGACGCGGGCCAGCAGTTCCACATGGGGCTGGGGCCGCAGCTTTACGGCGCGCTGTCGCCGGACACGATGAGCGCCATCCGCGAGCACGTGGTGGCCATCGAGGACGTGTTGCGGGAGATCCTGACCGACGGCGCCGCCGCGGGACGATTCACCTTCGACGACGAGGCCGCCACGATGTCGTTGATCCATGCCTGCCTTGCTCCGCGCAACCTGGCGAGCGCGGGGATCGAGCGGTTTGTCCTGCGTGCGCTAGGGGCAACACCCTCGTAAAGACAACCACGCGGGATTGTGTTAGGTTTTTGACAGTCTGTCAGTATCATTTGGACACGTTGTCGCCTATTTGGAGCCGAGGATGCCGTTGCGAGCCGACACGCACGTGCGACCCCTTTCCGTGGCAATGAAAGAGGGTTCGACGGCAGAACACGACGCCGCCGAGGCGTCGCCGTTTGTGTCGGAACTGCTCGCCGGCCGCGTCAACGGACACGGCTACGCCGACTACCTGCGGCGGCTGCGTGTTGTCTATGGCGCGCTGGAGGACGCCATGCGCGCCCGCCGTGACGACCCGTTCGTCTCCGCCGTGTACGACCCCGCGCTGGAGCGGGTGCCGGCGATCGATGCCGATTTGGAGCATTGGGCGCCCGGCACCACTTACCAGGTCGAATCCCCCGCCGCCCGCGCCTACCGCGACCGGGTCGCCACCGCCTCTTGGGGTGGCGCCTTAGTAGCTCACCACTACACCCGCTACCTCGGCGACCTGTCCGGCGGCCAGGCCATCGGCAAGATCCTCGACCGCACTTTTGATCTCGGCGGTGCCGGACTGGCCTTTTACGAATTCCCAGTGCGGCCCAAGCCGTACAAAGACTCCTACCGAGCCCGGCTCGACGGGCTCAGCCTCGACGCCGAAGAGGTCGATCGGGCGGTCGACGAGGTCAAGGTCGCCTTCGCCCTGAACCAGGCGTTGTTCGACGAGCTCGCCGACAATATGCCTGCCTATCGCCGCTGAGTCGCGTTACCGGGCGACCGTCACCGCCATGACGGCGACGTCGGCGACCAGCAACGCCCACCCGCACAGCGGAACGACGATGCCGCCTCGGTGCTTCGCGGTGAAAAACGACAGCACGATGACCACGAAGGCCACCACCGGCGCGCCATAGAACGCGACGTTGAAGTCGATGCCCCCGCGGCCCAGATTGGGACATGCCTTATCGCTGCACGCATCAGTACTCATCGCGGCACCGAGGGCGAAGAGCATCACCATTGCGGCGGCCGGGACCGTACATATTGCCAGCCCCCAGTTCACCCGCGGCCAAAAGCGCTCGTCACGGTGGTCGTCGCCCCGGGCTGATTCGGTTGCGGGGCTACCAACCGTCGGATTCTTGCCGTTCATCGTTGAGGTCCTACCCGGCGTCAGGCGGTTGCAAACGGACCGCCAGGGAAGATTCAGCCGGCTTCTGACGTTGCATCGCGTTAGTTCACGATATATCGTGATATAGCGAGGGCGCCCCGCTGGCGCCCCTTCCACAACAGACAAGACAAAGGACTACAAGACATGAACACTCCATTCACTCCGCCCGGCGCTCCATTCGCCGCCGGACCAGGCCTCGGATTCGGCTTCGGGCCCGGCGGCCCCGCCCAACGGCGGGCCCTGCACGGTGTCCGGCGCCAGGCTCGACGGGAATTCTTCGAGCAGCTTCGCGAAAACGCCGGTGACCACGAGGGATTCGGGCCAGGTTTTGGCCCAGGTTTCGGCCCCGGTTTCGGCCCCGGTTTCGGTTTCGGTGGCCCCGGTTTCGGTGGCCGCCGTGGCGGCTGGCGTCGCGGCGGGCCCGGCCGCGGACGTCGCGGTGACGTGCGCGCGGCCATTCTGGTGCTGCTGGCCGAGCGGCCGATGCACGGCTACGAGATGATCCAGCAGATCGCCGAACGCAGTAACGGAATCTGGAAGCCCAGTCCCGGTTCGGTTTACCCGACGCTGCAACTGCTGGACGACGAAGGCTTGATCACGGCCAGCGAAACCGACGGCAGCAAGAAGCTTTTCGTGCTGACCGACGAGGGCCGTGCGGCAGCCGAGAAGGTCGAGACCCCACCGTGGGACGAGATCGCCCAAGGCGCCGACCCCGGCCACATGAACCTACGGGCCGCCATGGGCCAGTTGTTCGGCGCGGTAGCGCAGTCCGCGCACACCGCCTCCGCCGAGCAGCAGCAGCGCATCGTTGAGATCCTCAACACCGCGCGGCGCGAGATCTACGGCATCCTCGGCGAGGACTGACGCTGGTTTCCGTTGCCGCGAGCGCGCGCAAATGTACGGCCGAACCGGCGTGTCGGTGTACAGACAAGCGCGCTCGCGGCAACGCGGGATCAAGACACGTCGACCCAATCGAGGGTCCGCTGCACGGCCTTACGCCAGCCCGCATATCCGGCTGCGCGTTTGTCGTCGTCCCACGTCGGCGTCCATCGTTTGTCCTCTTGCCAATTGGCTCGCAGGTCAGACGGGTCGGCCCAGAATCCGACCGCCAAACCCGCCGCGTAGGCGGCGCCCAGTGCGGTGGTCTCGGCGACCACCGGCCGTATGACGTCGACACCCAGCACGTCGGCCTGAATCTGCATGCACAAGTCGTTTCCGGTGATCCCGCCGTCGACTTTCAGCACCTCAAGGCGCACACCGGAATCCGCTTTCATCGCGTCCACCACATCGCGGCTCTGGTAACAGATCGCTTCCAGCGTCGCGCGGGCCAGGTGGGCGTTGGTGTTGAATCGCGATAGCCCGACGATCGCGCCGCGGGCATCGGATCGCCAATAGGGTGCGAACAACCCGGAAAACGCCGGCACGAAATACACCCCGCCGTTGTCCTCGACCTGACGGGCCAGCGCCTCGCTCTGCGCGGCGCCGCTGATGATGCCCAGCTGGTCGCGCAGCCATTGCACCGCCGAACCCGTCACCGCGATCGAGCCCTCCAGCGCGTAGACCGGCTTGGCGTCGCCGAACTGGTAGCAGACGGTGGTCAGCAGGCCATTGTCCGATCGAACGATCGTCTCGCCGGTGTTCAGCAGCAGGAAATTGCCGGTGCCATAAGTGTTTTTGGCCTCCCCGGCATCCAGGCACACCTGACCGACCATCGCCGCATGCTGGTCGCCGAGGACTCCGGTAATCGGCACCTCGGCGCCGACAGGGCCGGTATCCAGGGTGACACCGTAGGACTGCGGTGCCGAAGACGGCGCGATCGCCGGCAGCATCGCCCGCGGGATGGAGAAGAAGGACAACAGCTCGTCGTCCCAGTCCAGCGTCTCGAGGTCCATCAGCATGGTCCGGCTGGCGTTGGTCACGTCCGTGACGTGCAGGCCGCCCCGCGTGCCGCCGGTCAAATTCCACAGCACCCAGGTATCGGGGGTGCCGAAGAGCGCGTCACCGCGTTCGGCGTCCGCGCGCACCCCATCGACGTTCTCCAGAATCCATTGCAATTTGCCGCCGGAGAAATACGTCGCCGGCGGCAGTCCCGCCTTGCGGCGAATGACGTCTCCGCGGCCGTCCCGGTCCAGCGCGGACGCGATGCGGTCGGTGCGGGTGTCCTGCCAGACGATCGCGTTATAGTAAGGCCTGCCGGTGCGCTTGTTCCATACCAGCGTCGTCTCGCGCTGATTCGTAATTCCCAGCGCAGCAATGTCTTTCGGCGAGAAACTGGCCGCGTTCAACACCGACATCAGCACTGAGGCGGTGCGCTCCCAGATCTCGACCGGGTTGTGCTCGACCCAGCCGGCGCGGGGCAGGATCTGCTCATGCTCAAGCTGGTGGCGGGCCACTTCGGCGCCGTCGTGATCGAAGATCATGCAGCGGGTGCTGGTGGTGCCCTGGTCGATGGCGGCTATGAACTCCGAAAACCCAGCCAACTCAGCTCTCCTCTGAAGTCACATCGGACACTGCATGTAATGGTGCATGATGCTCCATGTGGCATCCGGCTTTGACATCCAGGGCATCGAGGACATCGAGGACATGCCGCGCGGCGGACCCGATGCGTCGTGGCTGGACCGGCGCTTGCAGACCAAGCGCTTGGAATACCTCGACCGTGACGACGTCGACGATAAGAAGCGTTCGGTGATCCGCAATCTGGACCGCCTGGGACGCCGTATCGGTCACCACGAGCTATTTGCCCGCATCGCGTTGCCGGAGGTCGACCACGTTCCCAATCCGAGAATTCTTGAACTGGGCTCGGGCCACGGCGGGCTGGCGCGGACGCTACTGGAGATGCATCCGACCGCCCAGATCACCGTCACTGACGTCGAGCCGTCGTCGGTGGCCGCCATGGCCGCCGGTGACCTGGGCAGTCACCCGCGCGCCACGGTCTGCGAGATGGATGCCACCGCGATCGACGCACCCGACGGCAGCTTCGACCTCGCGGTGTTCGCGCAGTCAATGCATCACCTGCCGCCGGTAGCGGCGTCCCGGGTGTTCGCCGAAGGCACCCGCGTCGCGGACAAGCTGGTGATCATCGACCTGGCGCGGGCGCCGTCGGTGGTGCACCTCTTCAAGGCGTTGCAGATGCTGCCGTGGGTCATGTTCCCGCTGCTGCACGACGGCCTCATCAGCTTGCTGCGGGCCTACAGCCGCTCTGCGCTGCTGGAGCTGGCCCGGCATGCCGACCCGGCAATCCACGTCGAGCTGCGCGGTGGCGGCTGGCAAGACAGTCCACTAAATCCTCGGCCGCAGATCGTGATCGCCACGCGGTTGCGTAGCGGTCGGTAAACCGGTTGCATCGGCGTTGTGGGCGAAGAAGTCAAGCGCGCCACCTATAGCCGGGCACATCGGCGTGAATACCGGCGCAAGGTGCAGCTGTGTCTGGACGTCTTTGAGACGATGCTGGCCCAGGCCCGCTTCGAGTCCGACCGCGAGCTCACCGGCATGGAGATCGAATGCAACCTCGTCGACGCAGATTATCAGCCCGCGATGTCGAATCGGTACGTGCTGGACGCCATAGCCGACCCGGCCTACCAGAACGAATTGGGCGCCTACAACATTGAATTCAACGTGCCACCCCGGTCCTTGCGCGGACACACCGGCCTGGACCTGGAGGCCGAAGTGCGCGCCAGCCTCAACGATGCCGAGATCAAGGCCAATTCCGGCGGGGCGCATATCGTGATGATCGGGATTCTGCCCACTCTGATGCCCGAACATCTGGCCGAGGGCTGGATGAGCGAGTCCATACGGTATAGGGCTCTCAATGATTCGATCTTCAATGCCCGCGGCGAGGACATCGCGATCAACATCGCCGGCCCGGAGCCGTTGAGCTGGCAGGCCGCGACCATTGCGCCTGAATCCGCTTGCACCAGTATGCAATTGCATTTGCAGGTGGCTCCGGAGGAGTTCGCGGCCTACTGGAACGCGGCTCAGGTGCTGGCCGGTCCGCAGTTGGCGCTGGCAGCGAACTCGCCCTACTTCTTCGGCCACCAGTTGTGGGCGGAAACCCGTATCGAACTGTTCGCGCAGTCCACCGATACCCGGCCTGAAGAGCTCAAGACCCAGGGCGTGCGACCGCGAGTGTGGTTCGGGGAACGGTGGATAACCTCGGTTCTCGACCTGTTCAAAGAAAATATCCGCTACTTCCCGTCCCTGCTGCCCGAGGTATCCGACGAGGATCCGGTCGCGGAATTGGCGGCCGGACGTATCCCGCAGCTTTCCGAATTGCGGTTGCACAACGGCACGGTGTACCGGTGGAACCGGCCGGTTTACGACGCCTTGGAAGTGCAGGGGGTAGGGCGCCCGCATTTGCGGCTGGAGAATCGGGTGCTGCCGGCCGGGCCGACTGTCGTTGACATGCTGGCGAATTCGGCCTTCTACTACGGGATGCTGCGTAGCATGGCCGCGGCGGAGCAACCGCTGTGGACAAGGATGAGTTTCAGTGCGGCCCATGCCAATTTCCTGCACGCGGCGCAGCACGGCATGGACGCCCGGCTGCACTGGCCTGGTCTGGGCGGCGATCTGTGCGAGGTGACGACGGATCGGCTGGTGTTGGACACGCTGCTGCCAATGGCCCACGAGGGACTGCGGCTGTGGGGCGTGGACGCCGAGGTCCGCGACCGGTTTCTGGGCGTCATCGAGCGCCGCGCCAAGACGGGCCGCAACGGCGCGCGCTGGCAAGTGTCGACCGTGCAGGCTTTGGAAGACGGCGGCATGACCCGGCCCCAGGCATTGGCCGAGATGCTGCGCCGGTACTGCGAGCACATGCACGCCAACGAGCCGGTGCATACCTGGGACACGAAAGCGTAAGTTGGAAGCCATGGCCGACGAGATAATGGACTGGGACAACGCCTACCGCGAAGAGGGGGCAATTCGAGGGTCCGCCGCCATGGAATATTGGTGAGCCGCAACCGGAACTGGCAGCACTGATCGCCGCCGGAAAATTCCGCAGCGACGTGCTGGACGCCGGATGCGGGTTCGCCGAGCTGTCTTTGGCGCTGGCCGCTGACGGCTACACCGTCGTCGGCATCGACCTCACTCCTACAGCCGTCGCGGCCGCCACCAAGGCGGCGCAGGAACGCGGCTTGACCACGGCCAGCTTCGTACAGGCCGACATCACGTCGTTCACGGGCTATGACGGCCGGTTCTCACGGTGGTCGACAGCACGCTATTCCACTCGCTGCCGGTCGAGGGCGCGCGACGACTATCTGCGCTCGGTGCACCGCGCTGCGGCTCCGGGCGCCAGCTACTTCGTGCTGGTGTTCGCCAAGGGCGCCTTCCCGGTCGAGATGGAACCGAAGGGCCCAATGAAGTCGACGAGGACGAGTTGCGGGCCGCCGTGAGCAAATATTGGGAGGTCGACGAGATCCGGCCCGCCGCGATCCACGCCAATATTTCCCGGGGGGCCCCGGGGCACGCCGAATTTCCGCCGCACCCCGCGACGATAAGGGACGGATGATGTTGCCCGCCTACCTGTTGACCGCGCACAAAGCCGGCTGAAATCGGCAACGCGCGAGATGGAGTCATTCGTGACCGTATCAGTCACGGCATCACCGAACTCCGCGCCCGATCCGCAGCCTGAAGGGCAACGGCCAGCAGTCGCCCGATTGGAGGTCCGAGACCGGATGCTAGTCGTGGGTGAAGATCTCACGGATTTCCCGATACGGCGTGGAACACCAGCATGTAACCGGCCAGCGGATCGGCCCACCACCGCCTAGCGCGGCGTTCAGCGAAAGCCCAGCAGCACGGCTGCGGCGAGAGCCGTCGATGAACTGAGCGCCTTCCCCACCAACGAGGCTAGGTTCCCCAGAGGCGGCCGGTGCGTGCCTTGCCGGCGGCCAAGGCGAACATCACCGCCGCGGTCAGCGCTGTCCAGCCGATCCCCACAACCGAATGGCGAGGCTGGAAACCGACCACCAGCACCCAGGTGGACTGCACCAGCAGATACAGGGCCAATAGCGCGAAGCCGACGCCAATCATGCGCAATGCGCGGCGCTGACGCGCCTCCCCGCTGCCCGACAACTCCCAGATCACCACGATCGAGGCAGCGATCTCAATCAGCGAGTCCAATCCGAAACCCACCAACGCAACAGATCGCGCCGACACCGCCGCCACGGCCAACACCAAGATCCCGACGACATTCCAGCCCAGCGTCGCGTACTCCAATGCGAAACCCCGACGAAGCAACAGCGAGCGCGGCACCTGATTAGCGAAGTTCACCCGGCCCAGTCTGGCAGCCCGACCACCCTGGCTCGCATGGCCCGCGCCAATGAAATGACCGCGCTGGTCTCGGACACCAACATTCGGCGGTACTGAATCGAGCTGCCACAGGGGACGTCACATCGACCGGCACTCCGTTAGACACATGTGCACCACGTACCCGTCAGAGGACCACATCATGCGTATGCATCAGACGTGTCTGACTGCGCCAACACCCACTTCAGGGAGCCACGTCACAGGAAGTCGCGTCACCCCCGACGAAGGGTTCTTGCAGGAGATCGCCCTCGTCAGCCCCTGACCGTGCCCATGCTGCTACGCGGTCGTCGCGCGTCGCGGCGATCAGCGCCTCGGCGAAGACCTCCAGGTCCTCGCCATTGCTGTCCACATGCGGGGAGATCCGCAGCCGCGGGCCGGTCAGCTCCAGCGGCGCCCGCACGACCCCGACGAAGGTGGTCAGGATCCGTCGCTCGTTAAGCAACCACTCCCGCACGGCAGCGGGATCGACACCATCGCCCGGGGCTAGCGTGGTGATGGCGCTCGGCTCCTCGATCTCCTCGACCAATGTCCAGTCGGGCACATCGGCCAGCAGGCCGCGAGCGATGGCCCCCAGCTGGGCGATGCGTGCGCGCACCGACTCCGGACCGTACGCCAGGTGCTCCCCCAATGCCACCGAGAACCCGACTCGCGCAGCGACATTGGCTTCACCGAATTCGAGTTGCTGGGCGACGCCGAAGTTCGACGCCCACTCGGGTGGCGTCAGCCGCGGGCGTAGCCGTTCCATCAGGTCGGGTCGTAACCGCAAGGACGCCGACGCCGCGCGGGCCGGCAATCCACTTGCGCGACGACGAGTAGGTGACGTCGGCACCCACCGCGCAGTCGACCTGGCCCAGCGCCTGGGCGGCATCCACGACCAGCGGCAGCCCCAACTCGCGACAAAGCTGCGCCACCATCGGCAGCGGCTGCACGACACCGCTATGGCTGGCCACCGGCGTGAGATGGACCAGATCGGGCGGGTCCTCGTCCAGCGCGAGCGCCGCGTCGTCCAAAGCCAGCCGGCCGTCATCCAGCGTCGGCAGCAGCTGACGCTCGAACCCGTGGATGCCGAAAAGCGCTAGGTTGGGGCCGTATTCGCCGGGCAGGCAGGTCACCTTACGACGGTCGGCGGGCCAGGCGCCCAGCAGCAGGTCCAGCGCGTTCAGGGAGCCGGTGGTGAACACCACCTCGGCGTCGGGCATGCCTGCCAATGCGGCGAACGCGGCGCGTCCGGCGTCGAGCACCGGTGTCGCGGCTTCGGCCGCGACGTAGCCGCCGACCTCGGCTTCGTAGCGCGCGTGCTGGGTAGCCGCGTCGATCACCGCATGGCTCTGGCGCGAGCAGGCCGCACTGTCCAGGTGCAGCCCGGCGACCGGCGGCCGGGCCGCTCGCCAGCGGTCCGCCAGCGATTCGCTCACTTGACGGCCAGAGACAGACCAAAGTCGCCGGCGCTATCGGTCCACCACCGGATGCGACGCAGTCCCGCCTCGGCCAGTTCGGCAGCCACCCCGTCCGGGCGGAACTTGCACGACACCTCGGTGAGCATTTCTTCGTCGGCCGCGAATTCGACGGTCAGGTCGAGCGCACCGACGTGCACCTGCTGGCGGCGTTCGGAGCGCAACCACATCTCGATGCGCTCCTCTTCGGTGTTCCAGCGGGCGACGTGCCGGTAGGCGTCGATGTCGAAATCGGCGTCGAGGTCCCGGTTGATCACCGCGAGCACGTTGCGGTTGAACCGGGCCGTCACCCCGGCGGCGTCGTCGTAGGCGCGCACCAGCCGGCCGGTGTCCTTGACCAGGTCGGTACCCAGCAGCAGGCTGTCCCCGGGCCGCATCACCGAGGCCAAGGTCGCCAGGAATTCCGCGCGCGGCTGCGGCGTGAGGTTGCCGATCGTCGAGCCCAAGAACACGAACAACCGTCGCCCGCCGCTCGGGAATCTCGGTCAGGTGTTCCTCGAAATCGCCACAGACAGCTTTGATCTCGACACCCGGATATTCATGCTGGATGGCGGTCGCGGTCGCCGACAACATGCTGGCGTCGACGTCGAACGGCACGAACCCGCGCAGCGAGCCGCGGTCACGCAGCGCGTCCAGCAACCGTCGCGTCTTCTCCGACGTTCCGGCGCCCAATTCGACCAGGGTGTCGGCCTCGCTGGCGGATGCGACTTCGACCGACCGGGTGCGCAGGATCTCGGCCTCGGCACGGGTCGGGTAATACTCCGGCAACCGAGTGATCTGGTCGAACAGGTCGCTGCCCACCGAATCGTAGAACCACTTGGGCGGCAACGATTTCGGTGTCTGTTGCAGGCCGTCGAACACGTCGCGGCGCAACGCGTGATACGCCGAGTCGGCGGCGAGGTGGTTGGACAGCGACAGCGTCATCAAGATTCCTTCGGGTAATCCAGGGAAGTAAGGGTGACACCCTTGGCGGTGACTTCGACGAGGTGACGATCCGGCACGTCCGCCCAGTCCGGGTCGTCGTCGTAGGGCTCGCTGGCCAGCACCACGCCGTCGTCGCGGCGCAGGATGGACAACGTGTCTCCCCAGGCGGTGGCCAGCATGCGAGAACCGTTGGCGGCCAGCACATTCAGCCTGGCGAACGGGTCCTCGGCCCCGATCCGCGCGATGGTGTCGCCCAGCGCGTCCAGCCCCCGCGCGAAGATGGTCGCCGCGAGTATCGCACTGTCGCAGACGGATTCGGCAGATGAAGTCGCCGGCAGTACGGCGCGGTCGACGATACCGTTGTGCGACAACAGCCAATCGCCGTCGGTGAACGGCGCGGTCGCGCTGGCTTCGATCGGCATGCCGACAGTGGCCGAGCGGACCGCGGCCACCACGCAGTGGCTGCGCAGCGCGGGCGCCACCGAGTCGAACGAGACGTCGCCCCACAGCGGCGCCGAGCTACGCCAGCGCCGGGGTATTCCTTCATCGAAAAACCCGGCACCCCAGCCGTCGGCGTTCAACAGGCAGTACTTTTGCCGGCGCGGCGCATACGACTGCACCCGCAGACCGTACGGCGGGTCCAGCACCAGTGAAGAAAGCGTTACCGTTTCACCGAGCCATCCGAGATGACGACACATCACGCGTCCCACGCCAAGCGGACACCCGAGAAGATCTGACGCCGGTAGGGGTGATCCCAGTTGCGGAAACTGGGCCGCAGGATGGCCGACTCCACGGCCCACGATCCGCCGCGCAGCACCCGATAGTCGCCGTCGAAGAACGGCTGCGAATAGCGCTCGTAGATCATCGGAACGAAGCCGGGCCACGGCCGCAGCGGTGAGGTCGTCCACTCCCAGACGTCGCCGAGCAGCTGCTCGACCCCGTACGCCGACGCGCCCGCCGGGTAGGCGCCGACCGGAGCCGGACGCAGCGCGGTGCCACCCAGGTTGGCGTAAGCCTGCGACGGCGACTCGGCTCCCCATGGGTAGCGACGCCGGGTGCTGCTCGTCGGATCCCACGAGCACGCTTTTTCCCATTCCGTCTCGGTGGGCAGTCGAGCGCCCGCCCAGGTCGCATAAGCCTCGGCCTCGAAGTAGCTGACGTGCTGTACCGGCTCGTCGGCGGGAATGTCTTCGACGTAGCCGAACCGGGTGCGCGTTCGCCCGTCGGAACTCCAGAATTGCGGGGCGGTAAGACCCGCGAGCTGGCGGTGCTGCCAACCGCGGGTGGACCACCACCGCGGCTGGGTGTAGCCGCCGTCATCGATGAAGTGCCGCCATTCGCCGTTGGTGACCGGAACCCGGCCAATCCGGAACGCCGGCACGTCGACAATGTGGGCGGGACGTTCGTTGTCCAGTGAGTACGGTTCGGTCGCGGCGTCCACGCCCAGCACGAACGGACCGCCGGGCACCAGCACCGATGTTCCAGCCAGTCCGGGCTTTCCGGCGGGCAAGGCGGAGTGATCGGACAGCAGCGGCGCGCCGGTGCGCAGGTTCAATGCCTGCAGCATGGTCTCGGCGTGCTGGTTTTCGTGACTGACCACCATGCCGAACACGAAGCTGGCCCGCTCGCCGGCGGCGTCGTCCGGCAAGGCGTCGAGGGCATCCAGTGCGGCGGATCGCACGGTGCGGCAATACGACCGCGCCCGGTCCGGGGTAAGCAGCGGCAAGTCGACACGACTGGCGCGGGAGTGCTCGAAGGCGTCATAGAAGCCCTCGACGGCCGGCGGCAAGATGCCCGGCCGACGCGGGTCGCCGCCGCGCAGCAACCACAGCTCTTCCTGCTGACCGATGTGGGCCAGGTCCCAGACCAGCGGGCTCATCAACGGGTCGTATTGGCGACAGAGTTCGTCATCGTCGAACTCCACGAGTCGCAAGGTCCGCGCCCGCGCCCGCGTCAGGTCGTCGGCCAGCCTTTGTTGGGAAGTCACAACTCCCCTCGGGTCAGCCAATCGCCCCGGAGGCCTGCGACCCTGGAAACCGAAGCCGCGATGCCGTTGGCAACCACCAGGTCGGAAAAGTCGTCCCCCGGGCAGCGGCCCTGCTCGACGGTGCGGACCAGCCGCTCCATTGCGCCGGTGAGCTCCGGCGGCGCCTTGGCGGCAGCGAGGGCCACACACCGGTTGGCCGCCTCGTGCAGCCGCCGGTCGCGCAGCCCGACGCGGGCCGCGGTGTCCCAGGCGGTGGCCACCGGTTCGACGGCCTCGGCGGCGCTGTCGGCAGCGTCCGGGTCATCCAGCAGGGTCACCAGCGTGAAGATCACCGCGGGCCAGAAGGTGTCCGGCACGCTGTCCAGGTAGCGGATTTCCAGCCACTGTCGTGGGCGCACCGGCGGGAACAGGGTGGTCAGGTGATAGTTCAGGTCGGCGACGGTCGGACGGCGATCGCCGAGCATGACCCGGCCGTCCGCCCAGTCGGCGAAGGGCACGTAGTGCGTGACCGCTTCACAGCTTCCGGGTCATGCACCAACATCACCGGTGCTTTGAGGGCGTAACGCGCCCAATCGGTGCCGGGGTCGTCGCCGCTGGCGCCCAGGATGGGCCCGCAGCGCGCGGAGTCCATCTGACCCCACACCCGCTGACGAGCAGACACCCAACCGGCGAACTCGCCGGCCAGCATCGGGGAGTTGGCGGCGACCGCGATCATCGTGGGCCCCAAGGCATGCGCCAGGCGCACTCGCGCCGCCCATCCAGCCCGCGGCCCCGCGTCCAGATTGACCTGGATCGAGGCGGTCGACGTCATCATCGCCGCGCCCGCCGCCCCTGAGCGGCTGGCCGCGAAGAACTCCTCCATGGCGCGGTAACGCGCGCCCGGGTTGACACGCTTGGGCGTGCGCAGCGGGTCCGCGCCCAGGAAAACCAGTCCCAGCCCGGCGTTGGCGAAAGCCGACCGCAGCACGGCCTGATCGCGGGTCATGGCATCGATGGCAGCAACCGCACCCTCGGCGGGCGGGCCGGAAAGTTCGATGGCGCCACCGGGTTCCACGGTGACCACGCTGCCGGCCGGCAGCGGGCTGAGCCACTCGAGGACCCCGGTGATTTCGTCCCAGCTCGGCCGGCGGTGCGGGTCGGTCGGGTCGAAGCAATGCGCCTCCAGCTCCAGACCGACACGGCCCAGTGGGGCATCGAGCAGGCAGATGTCGGAGATGTATTGCGCGACGGCCGAGGAACTGGCCATCTCGTCTTGGCCCGGTTGGGCGGTATCCAGCTGCGAGGCCGCGGCGGTGATGGCGGCGAGCGTCATATCACGATCCCTCCGGGCAGATCCCAGCATGTCCTGCTGACCGTTGGTTGCGCAGCTACCGGAACGATAACCGCCATCACTTCATCTTCCAGATCGCCCCGACATATTCCCGTTTCCGCACTTGGTGACTGCATCGGCTTAGATAGTTACCCAAATCCAGCAGAATTACTGACCCAACGCGTTCTGCATTGCCCCGGCCAGCACATTGACCGCCGGACCGCCGTTGCCAGATTGGCAAACCTTCGCCTGCAGCACCACGTTTTCACGCAGCCGGGTTTGAACGAAGCAGCGCCGATCGGTGCCCGCTTCTTGCTTCGTCCAATTCGCGTCGGCACCGGCCGCCGGCCCCCCGTCGAACGACCACATCTGGGTGGTTCCGTTATCCAGGTGCATCGCGGTGGTCTGTCCCGAACAGCCAACGGTTCGGTCCGCGACCCGGTGGAAGGCGCGGGCCGCGGCGTCGTTGGTGGCAAACACCCCGACGGCCTGCTTGACGTAGTGGGTTTGATCGGACGCTGACGTCTGTGTGGTGGCACCGTTGAATGCCGCCAGGTCCGGATCGTCGTACACGTCCGGCAATCCGATGTCCGCCCAGTTGTTGCACACCGGGAGGTCGACAAAGAAACCCTGGAATGGTTGCGTGAACACCGATTCCCAGCCCATCGGTCCGCCGACGATATTGCCGACCGACCCCTTCCCCAAGACCGCGTAAGACACCACGCCCGGCTCGGAAGGATGGGCATCAGCAACACAAGCCGGTCCGGCCGCGACGGCCAGACCGACTGTCACCGCCGCGGCGGCGATCCGCATGCGACTAGACCCCCTAGACGCGGGCCGAGATTTCGACGTCGATGTTGCCACGGGTGGCCTTGGAGTACGGGCACACCTGATGAGCCTGCTCGACCAGGTCGGTCGCGGCGCTCTGCTCCAGGCCCGGCAAATAGCCCACCACCTTGCCGGTGATCCCGAACCCGCCTTCGGAGTCCTTGCCGAAGCCGACCTCGACGCTGACATTGGCGGCGTCATCGAGCTTGACCTTCGCCCTACCCGCAACCAGGCGCAGCGCACCCAGGAAACAAGCGGCGTACCCGGCGGAGAACAGCTGCTCGGGGTTGGTGCCCTCGCCGCTTCCGCCCATCACCTTCGGCGGCCGGGTGTCCATGTCGATGCGGCCGTCGTCCGACTTCACGTGGCCGTCGCGGCCGCCGCCGGTAGCGGTGGATTCGGTGTTGTAAACGACTTCAATGGTCATGACTCTTGATCATGCCAGTCTGTCGTCAACCCATCGCGTCAACCCAGGTTGGCCCGGACTCCTTCCTCGACCTTCTTCCCCAGATCGGGGTCGACATTGCGCCAGTACTCGAACACCCGCGACAGCACCGGCTCTTTCACACCCTTGGAAACGTGCCCAACGATATTGTGTGCCAACCGATCCCGGGCGTCGTCGTCGAGAACTTCGCGGACCATGGTGCCGGCCTGGCCCCAGTCATCGTCTTCGGCGTGCAGCGTGTACGCGGCGCGGATCATCTGGCCGTCGGCGTGCCAACGCACCTCGGCCGCGCGCGCCGGGTCGGCCTGCGGGCCGCCGTAGGAGTTGGGCGCATACACCGGGTCCGATGCGTTGTTGAACCGCATCGCGCCGTCTTTGGAGTAGCTGTTCACCTCCACCTTCGGCGAATTGACTGGGATCTGCCTGTAGTTGGTGCCCAGCCGGGCCCGGTGCGCGTCGGAGTAGGAGAACCCACGCGCGAGCAACATCTTGTCCGGGCTCAAACCGGTGCCCGGCACGATGTTGTTCGGCTCGAAGGCGGCCTGCTCGATTTCGGTGTGGTAGTCGGTGACGTTGCGGTTCAGCGTCATCTTGCCGACATCGACGAACGGATAGTCGCCGTGCGGCCACACCTTGGTCAGATCGAACGGATTGAACCGGTAGGTCTTGGCCTCCTCGAACGGCATGATCTGCATCTTGAGCGTCCAGCTCGGGAAGTCGCCGCGCTCGATCGCTTCGTAGAGATCCCGCTGGTGGTAGTCACCGTCCTCGCCGGCCAGCCGGTCCGCGTCCTCCTGGGTCAGGAAATCATTGCCCTGATCGGTGACGAAGTGGTACTTCACCCAGAAGATTTCGTCGGCGGCGTTGATCCAGCTGTAGGTGTGGCTGCTGTAGCCATTCATGTGCCGCCAGTTCTTGGGGATCCCCCGGTCACCCATCAGCCACGTCACCTGATGCGCGGACTCCGGCGACAGACTCCAGAAGTCCCACTGCATGTTGTGGTCGCGCAGGTTACGTTGCCTGCATGCGCTTCTGGGAGCGGATGAAATGCTGGAACTTCAGCGGATCGCGCATGAAGAAGACCGGCGTGTTGTTGCCGACCATGTCGAAGTTGCCGTCGGACGTATAGAACTTCAGCGCGAAGCCACGCGGATCCCGCCACGTGTCTGGGCTGCCGCGCTCGCCGGCGACGGTGGAGAATCTTGCCAGCATCTCGGTCTTGGTGCCCGGCTGGAACACCGCAGCCTTGGTGTATTTGCTGACGTCGTTGGTGACCTCGAAATGGCCGAATGCGCCGCCACCCTTGGCGTGCGGCTGACGCTCCGGGATCCGTTCCCGGTTGAACATGGCCATCTGCTCGATCAGGTAGTGGTCCTGCAGCAGGATCGGACCGTCGGGGCCAATCGTCAACGACTGGTCGTCACTCGGCGCGGGATTGCCGGCGTCGGTGGTGGTGTAGCGTTCCGTCATTTCGCTATCTCCTCAGTAGTGAGCTGATCTCACTGAAATCGCTGCGTAGTAGGCATTTTCGCATAGGAGGCTTACCCCGCCTGTCGATTGTTAATCGACGTCGAAGAAAAGTGGCAGCGCTACCCGCCTAGGGACGCGGCGCCGGCGTGGCAGGCGGCGGCGTGGCAGGAGGCGGCGCCGCGGGCGGAGCAACGGTCGACGGCACCTGTGCGGGGCCCCCCGGACCGCCGGGAGGACCACCGGGCAACCACCGTACGGACCGCCCGGGCCCATGCCGGGCATGCCAGGTCCGCCGGGGCCGTACTGCCCTGGCCCACCGCCGCCCGGCCCTGGCGGCGGTCCCCAAGGCCTGAACATGCCGTGGTGGTGCCGGTAGTGGCAGTGATGGTAAGGCCCGAGGATCACGGCGCCCGAGAAGAATACGACCGCCAGGATGAAAAGGATCCCGGCGACGATCACCACCCACGCCGCGGCCGCGTAAACCCGCGGCGGCTTCATCCGCTGCGGCGGCGGGGGTGGAGGTGGCGGAGCTACGGCGGCCGAAGTCGGCCGTGTTGACGGTTCGGGTGTTTCGGTCATGTCTTGAATACTGCCCGGGCCCACCCGGGCCGTACCAGATTCTGCGGACAAAACTTGCTGTGAATTGCGGCGGGGCAGTTGGCTGGCGGGTCGGCGAATAACCAGTAGCCCGGTGCTCAAGTGAGCACCGGGCTACTGGTCGTGGGGTCCCCGAGGACCTCCCATTACCCCGGGGGCACGTTGGATTGGGGGAACTCCGCTACGGCGTCCGGCTTGGAGCGACCGACGACGGGATCTGACCGGGTCCTGGAGCGGGTGTCACGGACGCGGCGGGTCCACCCGGTTGGGTGGCACCAGGGCCGCCCTGCGGGGCGCGGTGGTGCCACATCATCGCGTGCTGCTTGTGGTGACCGTGGTGCGCCGTGGTGACCACCGTGGCTGCCGAGCGAATAGCCGGTGAAGAAGATGACGGCGACGATGAAGACGATGCCGGCGACGATGGCGACCCATGCTGCGCCCAGAAAGACTCTGGGGGTTCTGCGGACCTCTTCGACGGCGGTAGGCGTTGCTGTGGCGGTTGAACTCCGCACGGTTGGGGTTTCGGATGTTTCACTCATGAGACGCATGATGCCCGGGTAAACACAAGTTACGGCTATGCACTACTTAAGTAGAAGCTGTGAGCTAAAAACCAGGTCTTACCTGGTGATATCGCCCGGCGTAGGGTGAGGCCCCCCGCACGGGCCGCCGCCCGAATGGGCGGGCAGCCCGGGCGGTCCGGTTCAGTCCGGATCGTGCAGCCGGGCAAGCAAAATCGCCAGACCCTCAGCCGGGTCCACGTCGCGCCCGCGCAACCGGATCGTGGCCGAGTCGCAGACCCGCACGCGCGTCGGGCTTGGCGTGCGCCGCCTGCTCTTCGCGCGCGGCTCCGGCTTTGCCACCGGAGCCAGCGCCGCCTCCAGCTCTGCGCGGGCGATACCCGCGCGCCGCGCGGCGACCGTCACCCAGTGGGCGCATTGACCGCACCCGCAGCGCTTGTCGCCGACGGCTTTGTGAAGCCGACCCTCGACGAGGGCCAGCGCGAAACTTAACCTGCCAATTTCCATCTCAGACTCCTCCTGGCTTTGGACACACGTCTCCCGCGAGACGTGGTTGCCAGGTGTGTCTGAGGTGCTAAGGCACTGGAATAACCTCCAAATCGGAAAATGGCGTCACGACGGTACAGTCGCGCCGCGGGCTGTGCAAGCCCCGAACGCTTCCTCCATGTTCGAGCCGGACGCCTTGGAGGAATTCTTGGTGCGGCGGGACTAGCCGTGCGGTGGTGTGACAGCCAATATCGCTGGGAGAAGGCACTTTACGCTTGTTGAAACTTTCTCAGCAAACGCATTACATGAAATACTCCGGATTTGGTCCAACTTCCACCGCTTGTTCCCAGACTTGTCCGGTCGTGTCGATTTTGTTCGAGTGCGTGGTGTACAGGTTGAAATCGCCAAACAGCGCCGCGACATAGAGATCGGTCCCCCCGCTGTCGCACGCAAAGGCGGGCGCATAGAGAAATTGCCCGAGGTTCGTTCGCTGCCAATGTTTGTTGAAGTTGTTACCCACGTTCGCCGAGGTATTTGTCCACAAAGAATAGCCAATTCCATCTTGCCAAAAACCTCGCGCCGCGACGTGCACACGGGCGCCGTTTGAGGAACATCCCGCTGCTGGTCCAGTTGTGAAGATGCCTTCACCGATCGGCGTCCAATGCGGTTGGAAATCGTTTCCGCCGTTCGTCGACTTGTTGTACCAAATGCGATAGTCGGTGCCACGTCCGAACACGTGGATGATTTGACCATCGGCGGAAACGGCGATCGCGGGGTTCGAGGTGAAGAGGCCGCTGCCGATCGTTTTTGCGTCCATCCAGCTTGTGCCGCCGCTGAGCGAGCGCCCGAGGTACATTTTGTGGTCCGTTCCGACGGCCGCGACGTGCACGACGGCGCCCGTCGCGTCGATGCCGATCGCCGGGCCGGTTTCGAACAAACCCATAGGCACGGCCCACGCACCGCTCCAGCTTGTGGCGCCGTTCGCGGACTTTCCGTACCAGATTTGGTTGTCGGTGCCACGTCCGCAGACGTAGACGGCGCCGTTCGGCGCCGCCGCGGCGGCGATTCCGGAGGTCATTTCCCACCCGGTCAAGGGTGTCGACGGGCCCCAGTTGGCTCCGCCGTCGCTCGATCGACGGAAGTGAATGAATCCGTCGTGCCGGCGTCCGAAGATGATGAGAGTTCCCTTACCCGTGCAGGTGATTGCTGGGCAGGGATGCGTGAGGTCGTATTGGGGAAGCGGCGCGGATTTGATGCCGAAGAGTTCGTCCCAGTGCGCGTCCATGCTTTGCGCGACTTGCAATACGTCCGCTACGGCCGGCAGCGAAACGACGTCGGCCGCGTTCGACATCGCGGCGAAGGCGATCTGCTTCGCGAGATCTACTTGGGCCTGCGATTTGGAGCCTTGGTTCGCGCCGTCTTTGTACAGCATCGCCCCGTTGAAGCCGGGGTTCGATGAACTCCAACCGCCGCTGATGTACACGCTTCCAAGAGCCGGCCGATGGGTTTGCATGGTGTTGCGCGTCGTTTTGAACACGACAGGATCGATGCGCAGCTGTTCTGCGAGGAAGGCGCCCATGTCCGGCGCCGAACTGCATGCAGTGCCCACCGGAGCGCGTGGGTTGAGGTCGTAACCGTAAAACATCGACGTTTGGTCGGGCTGCAGGGACTTCGAGTTCGAGTCGTAGCTGTGCTGCCACGGTCCGTCGAGCGTGCCCTGAGAACAGAGACGACCGAAGCCCGAATGATGCATTCCGAGTGGATCATAAATGTACTCTTTGACCAACTCCTCGCACGGCTTGTGCATGATTTCTTCCAGCATGCAGGCCGTGATAATTCCGCCTCCGCCATACAGCTGGCCTAAGCCGGGTGTAAAGTGTGGCGCATCTTTTATTGCGTTCTGAACGTAGAGCACACGGCGCGCGTGTCGTTTGGCAAATGTCGCATCTTGCGGCGTGAAATTTATCCAGTCATTTCCGTGGTCTGCTGACGGTTCAACTGGCATCCCTGAGGAATGGACGGTGTAAAGGTCCATTGATAGTTCGCCGTACAGCGTGGAGTAATCGGTCTGTTCCAGCGCGATGACGTGGCCGAGCGGTGTGCTGAAATCAACTCCCGGAATATGTGCTTCAATGAGCGCTCTGATGAGATGCGCGGTGTATACCTTCGCGATCGAGCCGAGACAGAATTTATCCCACGGCATGATGGTGTTTTGTGGGCCGGATTCATCTATTTTGCGAACACCTTGGGCATTCGCGATTATCGTCTCACCCTGGTCGCGGACGAGCACGCCAGCCATCGCCGGTACGTTGCATTGTTTGGCAATTTCGAGCAGCTTGCGTCCCAGGAACATCGTCGCCGCATACTCTTGTGCAACAGTCGTCATGTTCGTCGCACCTCGCGAAATTCGTAGGCCTGAACCGCCTCGGCGAGTCTGGAAGCTTTCTGACGTGTGAACTCAGCCGACGGCCGGTCTCTGTCTTTGAGCGTAACGCCCGACGCCAACGATCGGACCCGTCGACGTCACCGCTACCGTTTCAAACAACTGCATCCCTAGGCCGGATCCGTCGTTGTCCGGGATATGACTGCGTTCCCTGTGACATCTTGTGACTACCTAGTCGCCGACCCGCGCTCGGTGCGCGATCTGCACAACCAGGGCGTGCCCCACCTTCCCGTTCGGGTGCGCGACGGAAGCGGGCCGCTGGGGCAGCTCGTCATCCCCGGCAAAACCAGCTGCCTGGGTAATTCTTAAGGGGGATGACTCGGTTCTGCCCAATACCAGCGCATGGCTTCCTGGCTGCCTAGGGCTTCTCGATGTCTGACCGGAGGTTAGTTCCGCTCCTCGTCCCGTGCATCCTTTCGGCGTGCTTCCCAGATCAAGATGGGGGTCGCCACGGCCAGCACAACGTAGACCCAAGCCATCCAGCGTGGTAGCGAGTGGTCGAGGTAGTCCATCAGCGCAAACAGCCCCCACATCACACCGAGCGCGACGAACCCGGCGTCACGGTAAGGCCGCCGCGCTGGTTTGTCGCGATGCCAGTAGATGAGCAGCACCACCGAACTCACCGAGGCCACAAGGGCAGCGCACGTGAGAAACCAGCCCATCACTAGCCCCCGTTCTTCAACGGTCCCGCCACTGCGAGATCAGGTCAGGGCAGAAAGTCGGTGATAAACCAGTAGACCACGGTGTCAGCCTGGCGGTCGGTCACGCGCGCGTCGTTCTGCCAAGGTTGCTCCCTGGCGTTGAGACCTGCTTGGGCTGTTACAACTGTGCGCTACCCGTTTCTGGCTAGCGGCATCCGCGGCGGCCGTTCGTGCAGGGCGAGCACCTCGCCACGCGGCTCGAGGACCCACCGGCCTGGTTGGACGAGTTCGTCGCCCAAGTCGCCGAGGTGTTCTCGCCCGCGCGGGCGTGCAATGTGATCACGGCTCTGGGTCAGCTGCTCATCGACGAGCACCCCAATCATCCGCAGGCACTACTGGACCGCGCCCGCAGGCCCGGCCGCTCGTTGGGCCCGCTGGCTAGGTCGCTGGAGGCCTTTTTCACCGAGGGCGGCTTGGCCATGGCCACCGATCACGCTGTGCAACTCGCCGCGGGGCGGCGCAAGCGCCGTACCGACGCCGTTCCTGCGACGCTGCGGCCGGCGGTGGTCTCCTTCGCCGAATCGCTGTTGACCGCCCGAGTGCGGGCTCACAGGGCCGGAACGCTGCCGCGTAGCGACCGAACCATTGACATCGCGTTGGCGACCGTGCGTGATCTCGCCCTGCTTCTGGATTACGAACGAGGAAAACAGGACTGGTCCACGGTTGATGTCGGTGACATCGAGGGGTTTCTCAACCTGCAGCCCAACAACCGCCCGCGGCGACTGACGGTGCTGCGTCAGTTCTTCCGGTTGCCCGCGCCCGCCGTCTCGTTCTCATCGACCCGACCCGCGGTCTCGCTCGCAAGCAGCCCAAGGGATTTCGCGGCAGAACGCTCACCATAGACCGGCAACGCCTACTGTTTCGCCGCTGGACCACCGATCACGCAGTCCATCCCCATGAGGCGCTCGTCGGGCTCCTCGCGCTTCTGCATGCCGCCTCACCCCGAGAACTGCGGCTGCTGCGGTGCGCCACGATCGACCAGCGCGAGTGCACCATCCGCCTCGACGGTCGTCCTCACCCGGTGCCGTTGGACCCCGCCAGCTGGGCGGTCTTGACGCGATGCCTGACCCATCGCCAATCCCAGCACACACGTAATCCGCACGTCATCGTCACCATGGTCACCAAGACCGGACGCGAACCGGCGTCTACGGCCTATATGTCCCACGTCCTCGACGCCTGCGGCCTTACGCCGCGAACGGTTCGCAGTACCCGCCTGGTCGACCTGGTCAACACGATGGACCCCAAGATGGTGGCCGTCGCGTTCGGGATAGAACCCGAGGCCGCAATGATCTACCTCGCCGACCACGTCGACCCCACCCGATTGCCGACCAATGACACTTCAAGCTAATGCACGCGGGAGTCGCTCGTCGGCGGCTGAAGTCGTTGATTGGGAGTTGGAAGCCAATAGCCCCGTTATCACGGGCTTGACGAGAGCCATGCGCCGATGAGTTCTGGTTCGCTCGACGGTCGTAAGTAGTGGACCTGCGAACAGGAGGACCGAGCGCGAATGGACGTTCCGTAGATCGTTTGGGCGTGTAGCGCATAGCCGCGTCGGCGGCCGAATATTGCGACGACTTACCCCGGCATATGATCCCGCCGGTGACAGAGCCACCTCACACCGGTAGGCGGTGAGAGCCCGAACCGACACCTCCCAAAACCCGCCACTTCCCCGGCCTCGTCTAGCGTGTTTTTGGGCCTGCATCGGCGACCTATTTGGTGTCGGTGACGACGACGGTCTGACGGATGAAGGTGTCTTCCACGGCGGAGTGGAGGAGGAACTCGGCGACGTTCGCGCGAGAGGTCGAGGGGAAGATCGGCATTTTCGTGACGTCCTCGAGGGTGACCGCGGTGTAGCGCGTGCTGTCCTTGTTGTTCAACGCTCCGGGGTATTCGAGGGTCCATTTCAGATCGCTGGCCCTCAAGAGCACTTCTGACGTTGCTTTGTCTGCGTAGGTTTTCCGAAGCACGGTTCGGAAGATCGGGCCGACGAGGAACGAGGCTTTGGCGAGGGAGTCGCCCACTCCGAACGCGGACACGACGATGAAACGGTCGACGCCTGATGTTTTCGACGGATGCGATGACTGCACGGACGGTGTCGGTGATCAGCGTCGGCGTTTGGCGGGCGTTTTTCACTCCGAGCGTGCTGATGATCGCGTCGTGGCCTCGGGCTGCCGCCGCGATCACAGCGGCGTCGGTGACGCCGCCGCTGACGATCTGAGCGCGCGAGTCGACGGCGGCGTCGGCCCTGCGAACGAGGGCGGTGACCTGATGCCCCTGGTCGAGTGCCTTTTCGACGAAGAGGACGCCGGTGCGGCCGGTTGCTCCAAGGACAAGAAACTTCATGATATTTCGCTTTCTATTGAGGGATGCATGGGCGTGCTGATGGGCGGTGTTTTTTGACCCTGCATCGCGGCAGCCGCCCGTCCACCACCGGAAATCGTCAG
This sequence comes from uncultured Actinomycetota bacterium, assembly GCA_963840045.1. Lineage (GTDB taxonomy): Bacteria > Actinomycetota > Actinomycetes > Mycobacteriales > Mycobacteriaceae > Mycobacterium. The sequence continues at coordinate 457,911 of CAWIXL010000008.1, forward strand.
GATCATTGACGATAGTAGTCAACAAAGCTGACTAATGTCAAGGCGGAGTCGAAGCCTGCTGTCGTCCGCTGGCTCCGGCGGCTCGGGCGAACGGGGGTCGGAGGCGGACGGCGTCGGCGCGGCCGGGTTTACCGCCGGTAGGGGTCGGTGATCTCACGGAGTTGATCCAGGATCTGGTGCAACAACGTGAAGTTGCGGGTGCCCAGGTAGGCCTTCCACTCCGAGAGGATCCCGTCGACTGTCGCCGTCGCTACCTCGACCGCCCGCCGACCACGTTCCTCGATCACAATCAACCGGGCCCGGCCATCCGTGGGATCGGGGACCCGGCGGACATAGCCCAAACGTTCCAGTTGATCGACCAGCACGCTGGCGCTCTGCTTGCTCACTTGCGCCTGGTCAGCGAGGTCCATGAGGCGCGAACCCTCCGGGGCGATCCGTTGAAAAACCCGGCACTGGGTGAGGGTCCAGTCGTCGAACCCGGCATCCTGGACGGCCCGGAACATTCGGTCCTCGATGTACCGGTACGGAATGAACAACAACACCCCTAGATCAACCCGCTGCTCGTCGTCCATGCCGCCCTCGGCTCCATTCGCCCACCTGATCCCACGGGATTCACACCCCACGTCAATGCCACCGAGCCTGATCATCGTGGACCCGACCGCCGCGGCGCGTGCGCAGCGGTGCGCTCGCTGCGTTGCGCACGCGCCATCTTCGCCTCAGCGACTTCGCCACCTGTTGCTGGTGTCGTCGGCGCCGAACAACGACTATTGTAGTAAAGATACGTGACTAGTGTACGTGGCTGGAGAGTCGAATGACACGTCATCGACAAGCGACCCGAACCGCGTCGAGTTGCGCATGATTTGTTACCGCCAGCGAGCATCTTGCGACTCTATGAGGTGATGAGCTACTGGGAGACGGCCGAGGAACGCGGCATATGGCGGTCGAACGACTCCAGAATTCGCGGCAAAGCCACTATGGGCTATCCCGAACCCGTGATGTTTCGGCGGCACTATGCACGCGTTCGCGCGAACAAGTGCGCTTTTTCGAAGGGCCAGTGCGAGGCGATGGCCAAGGATCGGCGCTCGTAGCCGGCGGCCACGAGCCGGAACAGCAGTTGGGTGCCGGTGTCATCGAGCGAGGCGAAGCCGATCTCGTCGCAAGATCACCAGGTCTGCTCGCAGCAGGGTGTCGATGATCTTGCCGACGGTGTTGTCGGCCAGGCCGCGGTAGAGCACCTCGATGAGGTCGGCGGCGGTGAAGTAGCGGACCTTGAAACCCGCGTGGACGGCGGCGTGCCCGCAGCCGATGAGCAGGTGACTCTTGCCCGTGCCGGGTGGGCCGATGACAGCCAGGTTCTGTTGCGCCCGAATCCATTCCAGACTCGATAGGTAGTTGAGCGTGGCCTGGGTGGACTGATGATCCAGCCGATGTCGAACCCGTCGAGGGTCTTGGTGACGGGGAACGCGGCGGTCTTGAGGCGGTTGGCGGTGTTGGAGGCATCGCGGGCGGCGATCTCGGCCTCGACCAATGTCCGCAGGATCTCTCAGGTGTCCAGCGTTGGGTCTTGGCTACACCTGTAGCACTTCGGCGGCGGTGCGGCGCACCGCGGCCAGCTCTCAACCGCCGCAGGGCGGCGTCGAGGTCAGCGGCCAACGGTGCCACCGAGGAAGGTGCCACCGGCTTGGTCGTGTTAGTGGTGGCGGTCATGATGCCGTCCCGTCGGTGGAGGTGCCGCCGATCTTGTAGGCGTCCAAGGAGCGGGTCGCGGCGGTGGGCAGGTCGAGGACCAGGGCGTCACCGGCGGGCCGGGGTTGCGGCGTGCCGGCGCCGGCGGCCAGGATGGACCGCACATCGGCGGCGCGGAACCGCCGAAACGCCACCGCCCGGCGCAGCGCATCGACCAACGCCTGGTCACCGTCGGCGGCGCCCAATCCGAGCAGGATGTCGAGCTCGGCTTTCAGCCGGGTGTTGCCGATCGCCGCGGCACCGACCAGGAACTGCTGCGCTTCGGGTCCGAGGGCGCAGAACTGTTTCTCCGCTTGGGTTTTCGGTCGTGGTCCCCGCGACGGTGCGGGGCGGGGACCGTCGTAATGCTCATCGAGGATCGAGGTCTCACCCGGGCTGACCAGTTCGTGCTCGGCCACGATCGCCCCGGTGGCCGGCTCGAGCAGGATCAGGGCGCCGTGATCGACGACGACGGCCACGGTGGCACCGACGAGTCGCTGAGGCACCGAGTAGCGGGCCGAGCCGTAACGCACACACGACAGCGTGTCGACCTTGCGGCGCACCGATCCCGAACCAATCGTCGGCCGCAGCGACGGTAGCGCCGTGAGCACGCAGCGTTCTTCAGCGAGCCGCGCCTGGGGCACTGCGCAGATTTCGGAGTGCACCGCAGCGTTGACCTCAGCGCACCAGGCCTCAGCGCTGGACGTTGAGGGCACGAAGATCGACCTGCTCGCCGGCCAGCGCGGCTTCGGTCAGCAGCGGGACCGCGAGGTCGTCCTGGGCGTAGCCACACAGGTTCTCCACGATGCCCTTCGATTGCGGGTCGGCGCCGTGGCAGAAGTCTGGGACGAACCCGTAATGGGAGGCGAACCGCACGTAATCCGGCGTCGGGACAACGACATTGGCGACCACGCCACCTTTGAGACAGCCCATCCGGTCAGCCAGGATCTTGGCCGGCACCCCACCGATCGCCTCAAGGGTTTCGGCGATCATCGCCAACGTGGTCGATGGCCTTCTGATCGGTGGCGAACGCGCACGAACCGCCACCGCGAATACGCCAGCACCGCGCAGAACACGAACAACCCGGGTGCGGCTTCAGCCCAGTCCATCACCAGATAGTCACCCGGTGACCACACCGCTGGGACGCCGCTGATGCCTGTTCTGTTTGCGCCACAACACTTTCTGCTCCGCGACCAGACGCCGGAAGTTGCGGGCCGAACCCTGATACCCGGCAGCACGCGCGATCGGCAACATCCGCTTCGCCGACATCTTGCCGTGCGAGCTTCTTAACCCGAGACGCGACTAGGTCGGTGAACGCGTCGAGATTGCGGGGCCGCGGCTCTTGCGCAGGGGGTCCGCCGCCCTCGGCCCGCTCAATCACCCGCTTGACCGTTTTATGGGTGGTACCGCACAGTTCCGCCGCGCCGCGATACGACCCGACTTGGTGATACGCCGAAATGATGTTCATACGCTCCTCTGCAGACTTCAATAGAGCTCCCTGGGCGGTGTGGTGACAGTTGGCGCTATCACCGTCACCGCCCAGGCCCTCAGCTCCCGGAAAGACACGACGAGCCCGCAAAGCAGTGGGGACTTCTACATGGCCACCAGTGGGTACTTCCTACTGGCCACAGATGGGGACTTTCTCATGGCCATTCACACCGGTAAGCGACTGCCGCGGTAATCACCGCCGCGAGGACGACGCCGCTCCAGGCCAGAATTGACGCCCACCACGGTGTCGGTTCGGACGTTGGTGTGACCATCACGGAAGTGCTGCCAGACGCCTGCCGCTGGCCCGAGGAGAGTCAGGCAGCGACAGGCCGACCGGAAAGTTAGCGCACCTGGGCGGGATCAGGTAGTCACTGTCGGGCCGAAGTGGCTAGTCAATCCCTAAACGGAAAACATCCAAAGCTAACCTAGCTGCCGCGGCGGCCTGACTTGATGATCTGGAGGCGTTCCTTGAGCAGTTCCTCGAGTTCCTCGATCGAGCGGCGTTCCCGCAGCATCTCCCAGGGTGTGCGCGGCACTTTGACCTTCTTGGGTTCGGCCAGGTCACCACCGTCGAGCAGGGTGCCCACCATGCCGTTGCGGCACAGCCAGGTGCCGGGGATCTCAGCGTCGTCGGCGAAGGGGACCTCGAACTCCCCCCCGTTCTCGGTCCGATACCGCGCGATCTGACGTGGCGCCAGGTCGTGGTTGCGTTCAGTCTCGTAGCTCACGGATCCGAGGCGACTGCCTCTCATGACGCGATCAGCCACGATCAACGCTCCACTGATGCTCCACTTGATCGGCAGTAGCGCGCATCCGACCAGACAATCGAAGCAGATCGTATTCGCCCACACCTTCGGGCAGGGTGTAGGCAAGTTGCCGCAACTCGACGGCGTAGTTGCGCAAGTCCTGGCGGAGCTGCGCCTCAAAGGTGGGCATGATTTCTTCCTGTGGTAGGGATTTACTGAGACGCTCGGACTTTTCGTGTAGCCAGGCTTGAAATCTGATGCCGTCCAGCTGTCTATCCGCGATGCACCTGGGTGGTGCTTTAGCGTCTCCCAACCGCCCCCGCCACCCTACTCCGCCGGCGGGCTAACTACTACGCGCCGCGCTATTCGTAGGGCGGCCGACACCACATTCCGAACGCGACCCCGCCTACCTACCCAAGCTGGACCGGGACAACGACTGCTTCGCCTGCGAGTCCAAGGCCCAACGGCCAGTGCACGATCTCCGGCACTTCTACGCCTCGGGCCTGATCGCCGCCGGATGTGACGTAGTAACGGTGCGACGGGCGCCAGGGCCCGCCAACTACCGCACCCGTACTGCGGACAGAGCCTGGAAATTGGGCCGCTAGTCAGGGTTTGAACGGGTTGACCGCGAACTGGATCACCCGGTACGGCGCGCTCACCCGGGCCCGAGTGTCCCACTGGCTGACGAAAATCCGCAGCTCATCGAGCGTGGAACCGGGCGAGATGTATCCGCCATACGGTTGCGCGAGCCGATTGTCGCTTGGGGGGCGGCAAACTTTCGGCGGGCTCTGGCCAATCATCGTGCTGCACAACCGTTGTCACCGGCGCGTCACCCAGCACGTCGGATCGTTGGCCACTCGGACCTCCATGTTGCCGGTATCGGAGTTGAAGTACGACAGTACCGTCTTGCCCTCGATCTGGCGGATGCACATCTCGCCCACTTGGTCTGGCCACAGCGGTGTCGGTGGTTTGTTCCAACCGCCGCCGGGTCCAGCCGCCCAGCCCTGCCACTTGGACCGGTCGGTGAAAAGTTTGCGGCGTGGACCGGTAGAGCACCACCGGGCGGTTGCGCATGAAACTATTGGCCACGATGTACACCCAGCCGCTCGGCGACTCCGGGGTGGGGATCGGGTCGTAGTACCCGCTGATCTGCGTCTGCGAGCCGCCCTGGAAGGAAGCATCGCGCGCCGGGACCCGGCAACCGTCTGCCAGCCGCCGCGCGCTGGATCGGCCATCACCAGCCGCGAGTTCTGCGGCACCAAGTTCTTGGTCGTGGTCACCATCAGGTAGTTGCGCCGATTGATCTGCACCACGCCGGCGGGTAGCTGCGAGGCCCCAGCCGGTGCCGGATCGGCCAGCAGCGGCTTGCCAATCCCGGTGACGCCCGTATAGCGCACCCCGGAGGGGTCATCGACCGACGCGGTGTCGACGCGCAGAGCGACCGGCGAGTACCAGCCGCCGAAGCCAACACCTTGGCCGGCGAAGCTGTCGCCGCAGACCTGCAGCAGCTGGGTGGGGAATTCGACGAACTCGCACAGGTCGGTGGCGCCGATGCCGTAGTCCTTGGTCGGCGTTCCGGTACCGGCCGTCGGGCCGATGCGCAGCACCTCGCCGGGCGCCAATGGCTGCAGGATCGGGTGCGGCGTCGGCGCCGGCGGATCGGCATGTGCAGCCCAAATACATTGCGATACAAGAAAACTCATCACCGACGCGGCGAACAACGAGCGCCGCGCGACCGGTGCGGATCTCACCCGCGGGTCACAATGCCGAGGTCAGCAGCTCGGCGATCTGGATGGTGTTCAACGCCGCGCCCTTGCGCAGGTTGTCACCCGAGATGAAGAGTGCCAAGCCACGCCCGTCCGGCACCCCCGGGTCGTGGCGGATGCGGCCGACCAGTGAATCGTCGACCCCGGCGGAGGCCAGCGGCGTCGGCAGATCGACCAGTTTCACCCCCGGCGCGCCGTCGAGCACTTCACGGGCCCGCTCTGGCGACAACGGCCGGGCGAATTCGGCGTTGATCGACAGCGAGTGCCCGGTGTAGACGGGAACCCGCACACAGGTGCCGCTGACCAGCAGGTCAGGGATGCCGAGGATCTTGCGGCTTTCGAAGCGCAACTTCTGGTCCTCGTCGGTCTCCCCCGAGCCGTCGTCAACCAGCGATCCCGCCAGCGGCAACACGTTGAAGGCGATCGGCGCGGCGTAAACCTTCGGCGGCGGGAATTCGAGCGCGCCGCCGTCGTGCACCAACTGCTGGGCATCGTCGACCACCGCCCGGGCCTGTGCGTCCAGCTCCGCCACCCCGGCCAGCCCGGTGCCCGAGACCGCTTGATAGGTCGACGCCACCATGCGCACCAACTGGGCTTCGTCGTGCAGCGCCTTGAGCACCGGCATCGCCACCATGGTGGTGCAGTTCGGGTTGGCGATGATGCCCTTCTTCAGAGTCCGGTTGGCGACATCTCGGGTGAAGTTCACCTCGGACACCACCAACGGCACGTCGGGGTCCTTGCGCCATGCCGACGAATTGTCGATCACCGTCACGCCCGCGGCGGCGAACCGCGGAGCCTGCACAAGCGACATCGTCTTGCCGGCCGAGAACAGCGCGATGTCCAAACCACTCGGGTCGGCGGTCGCGGCGTCTTCGACTTCGATCTCCTGGCCGCGGAAGGCGAGCTTGCGACCCTGCGAGCGGGCCGACGCGAAGAAGCGCACCGTGTCCGCCGGGAAGTCGCGCTCGTCGAGCAGCCGGCGCATCACCTGGCCCACCTGACCGGTGGCGCCGACTACGCCTATCGACACGCTATTCGCGCCCATATCTACCGCCCCGTCCCCGCATACACCGTCGCCGCTTCTTCGCCACCGAGCCCAAACGCTTCATGTAACGCAACGACGGCTTTATCTAATTCAGTGTCGCGGCACAGCACCGAGATCCTGATCTCGGAAGTGGAAATCAGATCGATGTTGACCCCGACCGCGGCCAGCGCCTCGCAGAACGTGGCCGTGACGCCGGGATGGCTGCGCATGCCCGCGCCGATCAGCGACACCTTGCCGATGTGGTCGTCGTAAAGCAGTTGCGTAAAGCCGATCTCGTCTTTGAGTGAGTCCAGCTTGGCCACCGCGGTGGGCCCGATATCGCGCGAGCAGGTGAACGTGATGTCGGTCTTTCCGTCCTCGATCTTGGAGACGTTCTGCAGCACCATGTCGATGTTGACGTCGGCGTCGGCGACGGCACGGAACACCTTGGCCGCGTAACCCGGGATGTCGGGCAGCCCGACGATGGTCACCTTGGCCTCGCTGCGATCATGCGCGACGCCGGTCAGGATGGGGTCTTCCATAGGTGTGTCCTTGATCGATCCGATGACGACGGTGCCTTGCTTGTCCGAGTACGACGACCGGACGTGCACCGGCATGTTGTAGCGGCGGGCGTATTCCACGCAGCGCAGCATCAGCACCTTGGCGCCGCAGGCCGCCATCTCGAGCATCTCCTCGAACGTGACGGTGTCGAGCTTGCGGGCGTCGTGCACAATCCGTGGGTCCGCGCTGAAGATGCCGTCCACGTCGGTGTAGATCTCGCAGACGTCGGCGCCCAGCGCGGAGGCCAGGGCGACCGCGGTGGTGTCCGAGCCCCCGCGGCCCAGCGTGGTGACGTCGCGGGTGTCCTGGCTGACGCCCTGAAATCCGGCGACTAGCACGATGCGGCCTTCGTCGAGCGCGGCCTGCAGTCGTCCCGGCGTGACGTTGATGATTTTCGCGTTGCCGTGGGTTCCGGTGGTGATGACGCCGGCCTGCGATCCGGTGAACGAGCGGGCATGCGCGCCCAGCGATTCGATCGCCATGGCCACCAGTGCATTTGAGATGCGCTCACCGGCGGTCAGCAGCATGTCGAGTTCTCGGGGCGGCGGGACCGGGCATACCTGCTGAGCCAGATCCAGCAGGTCGTCGGTGGTATCGCCCATCGCAGAAACAACGACCACCACGTCATTTCCCTGCTTTTTGGTCTCGACGATGCGCTCGGCGACACGGCGAATCCGGTCGGCGTCCGACACCGAAGATCCGCCGTACTTCTGCACTACCAGCGCCACTGTTGTGTCTTCCCTGTCTCAGCCCGGCTGTGCCGGCATGGGATTAAGTCCACAACAGGATACGTGCCGCCGCATCTTGATTAATTCGATGCTGGGGCGCTGCAGATCAGGCAAACGTCGTGCGAAGCCCGTCCACGGCCGCCACCGCACCGCCGTGGAAGAAGTTATAGGAAGCGATTTGCGGCGCCATGATGACGTCACGCACGCTGGCCCACCACGTCCACGGCGCTCCATTGGTGACCTGCTCCCCGTTCCAACTGACCAGCGTCCAGCCATCGGTGGGATTGCCCTGTATGCACGACGACGCCGGTGTTGGGCAGCTGGTTGGTGGCGAAGAGTAAGAAATCGGGGTTCTTGACGGTCATCAGCGTCCCGAGCTCGATGGTGAATGCGTGTGAGTACGCGACCTCGGTGATGTTGCCGTCCAGGGCCACGACTGGGTTCGCCATGGCGGCGTCATACATCGTTTGCACCGATTCGTTAAAGCCGTTGAGGAAAGCCACCCCATGGATGGCGCCCGGGGCTGTCGGTATGGCGGGTAAGCCGAATATCCACCCGACCGTGCCTAATAGATAGGTCAGGCCAAAGGGGATGTTCGGTAGGCCTTCGAGCACGCCCGCAGTGACCTCGTTGAGACCGGGCAATGCCGTCGGAATGAGGCCTGTCAGCTTTACCAACGGCTGCGAGGTCATCTGCGTTCTGAGCAACTCCGAGGTGAAAATCCCGGCGTAGGGGCCCTGAGAGATTAGTTGGTCAGCGCGGGCCTGCGCCTGTTGTTGGCCCAGTTGATCGATGGGAGGTCCGAGCGGCTCCGTGTCGATCAAGTTCGAGGTGTTGCCGTTCGTCTCCCCGTGCCGGATGAAGTCAATTTGGATGTTCTGGTGGCTTCCGCCGGTAGAGGCTGCCGCGCCGGCACCGCCCTGACCGACCAACAGCCCGCCATAACCCGTGGCCCCGGAGACACCGCCGACGCCGGCGGCACCGCCCAGGCCGCCGTTGCCGAACAACAAGGCCTCGCCGCCTGCGCCGCCGTTACCGCCGACACCACCCGCGCCGCCGGTGCCGCCGTTGCCCAAGAGCGTGCCGCCGTGGCCGCCGATGCCGCCCGCCCCGCCGGCAAAGCCGGCACCACCGGTGCCGCCGGTGCCGATAAGCCCCGCACCTCCGCCGGTACCACCCACCGCCCCGGTGCCGCTGGTCTGGCTATAGCCGGCCCCGCCGTCACCAAATAGGAGACCGCCGGCGCCGCCGGTGGGGGATGCCGACGTTCCGGCAGCACCGTTGCCGATCAGATCACGCCCGAGCAGCAAGTGGGTCGGCAAATTGATGACGGGATCGAGCGCCTGCCCCAGCGAACTGTTGATCCAGCCTTGCCCGGCCGCGTGAATCGGGCCGTAGACCGCCTGCAACCCGTTGGAGGCGGCCAAACTCAGACTTGCCAGCGGATTAGCACTGGCCGCCTGCAGCGAGGTGGCGATAGTCGCCTCGGTCTGCGCATACCATCCCGCCGTCTCGCTCATGGTTTGCACAAACTGCTCGTACCACGCCGCTGCGTCCGCCGCCGTCGCCTGATACTGCTGCGCGTGCGCACCAAACAAGGCCGCAATGGCCGCCGATACCTCATCGGCGGCCGCCGCTGCCAGCTGGGACGTCGGAATCGCTGCCGCCAGATTGCCCGCACTCACTGCCGAACCGATCCGTGCTACATCCGACGCGACGGTCTCCACAATGTCCGGCGCCACGAGCACGAATGACATCGCGAACCCCCGCTGCTATCGGGTACTAGCGTCGTGGTGCCCAACGCCAGATAAACGTGCAAATCGTAAAAATGAAGCGAGCATGTGATGCTTGCGATTTGAGAGACTACCCCGACAAACGACGACGAAGTGCCAAACCTGACGAACGAATTCAAAGCAAAAAACCGGCAGCCAGAGTTGTTGATTTGAGGCATTTCATCGCCCGTTCATCACACCAGCAGCCGACGATGCTGCACTGTCCTACAACAGCATCCGCGGAAACGTAGCGTAAGCCCTCGCGAAGTTTACGGAACAACTTCCTGGCTTTAGTGACTTATTAAAAAACGGTCGATGACGAAAGGGTGAACGAGCTGCGGGCGGTCCTGGTATTGCTGTGTGATTAGCCCGAACCGCCAGCGCGATTACCGCGAGCAACTGATGGAGGGTTGGTGTTCGACTTCGGTTTGTTGCCACCCGAAATTAACTCCGGTCGAATGTATGCCGGTCCGGGATCGGGGACGATGATGGCCGCCGCGGCGGGCTGGGATGCGCTGGCAGCAGAATTGGACTCCGGGGCGGCCGGCTACAGTTCGGTGGTCGCGACGCTGACCGGCTCGCCGTGGGTGGGGCCGGCGTCGGCGTTGATGGTCGCCTCGGTGACGCCCTATGTGTCCTGGATGAGCGCGACCGCCGCGCAGGCGGAGCAGGCGGGTATGCAGGCCAGGACGGCCGCCGCGGCCTACGAGGCAGCGTTTGCGATGACGGTGCCCCCACCGGTGATCGCGGCCAACCGGGTGTTGTTGCAGGCGTTGATCGCAACGAATTTCTTCGGGCAGAACACGGCGGCGATCGCGGCCACCGAAGCTCAGTACGCCGAGATGTGGGCCCAAGACGCCAATGCGATGTATGGCTATGCCGCCTCCTCGGCGGCCGCGACGGTGTTGACCGCGTTCCAGGAGCCACCGAAAACCACCAGCCCGGCCGGAGTGGACGCGCAGTCCGCGGCGGTCGACCAAGCCACCGCGACGCCGGCAGGCACCACCGCGTCGACGGTGGCTTCGGCGGTCTCGGCCGCGACCTCCCCCGTCACCGCAACGCCCCTGACCGCAACGCCGGCAGCGTCGGTGCTGAACCCGTATTTCCAGGTGCTCTCGGAGTGGTTGTCACCGTTCCTGGGGTACCTCAATCCGAGCCAGCTGCTCAACATTAGCGTCGGTATGCGGACTTTCTTACTCCGTAACCTCGACGGGTTGCCTTACTTCTCATTGGGAATGGGGCAATTTGGCGTGGCAATCGGGCAGCAGATGGTCAACGGATTGGGAACGACCGCTGGTGCGCAGGGTGCCTGGTTCCCGACACCGCAATTCGCCGCTTTGGGTGCCGGCGGCTGGACGACGCACGTACCGGCAGGCATATCGGGAGGCTTGTCGGCAAACACGGCCTCGGCCGTCAAGATCGGCGGCTTGTCGGTGCCGTCGAGTTGGTCGGGCGCCACCTCCCCATCTGGCCCCTCCGGGATCAGCGCCGAGACCGTCGGCTACGGGGGCGGGGGCCTCGGGGCCTCGGGGGCTGGAACGCAGGGTCTGCTAGGCGGAATGCCGACGACGGGCTCGGGTCGGCGCGGCGGCCGGTTTATCACCCGATACGGGTCGACCCGCTACAGCTTCATGACACGTCCGCCGGCCGGGGGATAGCGCAATGGCCACGATGAACTTCCGATTGCGGGGCGATATTCACCGCCGCTGCCACCCAGGCCGCTACCACATAAGACCGATTGCAAGTCAGACCAAACAAAACCGGATTAAGGGGTTGTAGCGATGGATTACGGTGCGTTACCGCCGGAGGTCAATTCCGGGCGAATGTATGCGGGTCCGGGTCCGGCGACGATGGTGGCCGCCGCGTCGGCGTGGACGGGGCTGGCCGCGGAGTTGAATTCGACCGCCACCGCTTGCGGCGAAGTGGTTACGGCGCTGGTTAGCAACGAGTGGATGGGTCCCGCGGCGATAGCGATGGTGGACGCGTTCACTCCACATGTGGCGTGGCTCAGCACCACCGCCGCCCAAGCCGAGCAGGCGGCCAGCCAGGCGCAGGCGGCGGCGGCCGCCTTCGAGACGGCGTTTGCGGCGATGGTGCCCCCACCGCAGATCGCGGCCAACCGTATTCAGCTGGCGCAGTTGGTTGTTACCAACATCTTTGGGCAGAACAACGCCGCGATCGCGGCCACCGAGGCCCAATACGGCCAAATGTGGGCCCAGGACGCCGCGGCCATGTACAGCTACGCGGGCTCTTCGGCGACGGCGACCAACATGGCACCGTTCACCTCGCCGACGCAGACCACCAACCCGGCCGGCTCGGCAACGCAGGCGGCCGCGGTCAGCCAAGCCGCCGCTACCGCGGCCGGCAACGCGGCAACGTCGGCCGCATCGACTCCGTCCACCGGGCCGCTGCAGGTGTTCACCGATCTGATAAACCTGGCGAAGTCCGGCGGCAACGCCATTTCGCAACTTTTGACGGGGCAAACTACCCCTACATCGATTGGGTCATTTTTGACGGGTATCGGGCCCTACACAAGCTTCTTGTACAACACCGAAGGCCTGCCGTATTTCAGCGTCGGTATGGTCAACAGCTTTGTTCAGGTGGCGAAGTCTGTGGGAGCGCTCGGCGGAGTGGGAGGCGCGCTACCCGCTGCTGCGGGTCAAGCAGCAAGTGGTCTTGGGGCGGGCTTACATGGCGCTGCCTCGGGCGTAAGTGGCCTGGGCGGGCAGGTCGCGGCGGGTCTGGGCAACGCGGCCTCCCTCGGCCGGTTATCGGTGCCGGCCGGCTGGACGGGCGCCACCCCGGCGATCACCCATGCGGAGCCCTGGAGAGTCAGCACCACCACCGCGGTCCCTGAGGCCGCGCCCGCCGGAAGCATGTTGGGCGGTGGCGTCCCGATGGTGGGTGCCGGGAACCACTCGAACAGTCTTGGCCCGCGATACGGATTCAAACCCACTGTGATGGCGCGTCCGCCAGTCGGGGGATAGCTCGCCGGCCTGAAGGCAGTTGGCGCCAGACCGGTGCTAGAACCCGGGCTGGTCTGGGCTCGCCCGGTCTAGACCCCGTCGTACCCTGTCATGCCGACCTCGGGGGCACCGCCGGACCCGACTTGGCCTCTGGGTGTGCCGCTTCCGGCATTCCCGCCGTTACCGCCGAGGCCGGCAATGGTGGTGCCGCCGTCGCCGCCGTTACCGCCGGCCACGCCAAAGCCCGTCCCGCCGTTACCGCCGTTACCGCCGATGCCGAGCAGGAAGGCGTTTCCGCCATTCCCGCCGTCGCCGGCCGGGTTCAGCGGGTTGGTGACGTTGCTGTTCGCGCCGGCGCCACCGTTCCCGCCGATACCGATCATGAAGGCGTCGCCGCCGGCCCCACCGGTCCCGCCGCTTCCGCTGGCACCGCCCGCGCCGCCAATGCCGCCGTCGCCGCCGACACCGAAGAACCCGCCGAGCCCACCCGCCCCGCCAGTACCGCCACTGTTCACCACCCCGGAGTCGCTGTTCGCACCGCCGCCGCCGCCGACCCCGCCGTGACCGAAGAACACCCCGCCGCCGCCGCCAGTACCGCCGATGCCGGCAGTACTAGTGGAGCCCGCGCTGGCCGGGGGTGGGTCGACCCCGCCGCCTCCTCCGAGACCGCCGGCTCCACCGTTGCCGAACAGCCAGGCGGCCCCGCCGCCCCCGCCGCTACCCCCGTTGTAGCCGCTGCCACCGACGCCGCCGTTCCCGCCCGTGCCGAACAGCAGCCCACCGTTGGCTCCGGTCCCGCCGGCACCGCCGACCCCGCCGTTACCGGCCCCGCCGGGCCCGCCGTCCCCACCGGTTGAGAACGGCGCAAAGCTGAGCCCGCCGGTCCCACCGGTCCCGCCGACACCCATGCCGGACGTCGTGCCGGGCCCGCCGAGGCCACCGGCCCCACCGGTGCCACCGTGGCCGTACAAGAAGCCGCCCAGTCCGCCGTAGCCGCCGTTGCCGCCGGCCATTGCCAGCAGCGGGAGGGGGGCGGTCGGAGGTGTCGGGACGACCAGGGGGCTGGCTCCGCCGGCCCCGCCGTTCCCGCCGTTGCCGATCAGCAACCCGCCGCGCCCGCCGTACCCGCCGTCCCAGTAGGTCCGTGGACCGAATACGCCGTCGAGGGGGTTGGTGATGACGGGCTCAGCCGAACCGCTGGCGGGCGCCGTGCCATCGCCACCGTTCCCGCCGTTGCCGATCAACCATCCGGCGGCCCCACCGTTGCCGCCCCGCTGGCCGGGCGCGCCGGAGCCGCCGTTTCCGCCGTTGCCGATCAAGATGCCGCCCGCGCCGCCTTTTGCCCCGCTTCCCGGGGCCGCGTCGGCGCCGTCACCGATCAGGGGGCGCTTCAGTATCGCCTCGGTGGGCGCGTTGATGATGTCGAGCAGTGTCTGCTCAATGCTCGCCAGTGGCGTGGCGGCGCCGGCGGACAACGGACTGGTGTTGGCGGCCTCGGCGGCCGCATAGGACGCCTGGGCCGCGTTGAGGGCCCGCACGAAGTCGTCGTGAAACAGCGCCACTTGAGCGCTCAGCCGCTGATACAGCTGGCCGTGCCCGGAAAACAACGACGCTATTGCGGTCGACACCTCATCCGCGCCGGCGCTCAGCACACTCGTCGTCGCAGTGGCCGCCTGCGCGTTACCGCTGACCAACCGCGCACCGATCGCGTCGACCTCTGCCACGGCCGCCGCCATCATCTCTGGAACAGCGATCACGTACGACAAGAGAGCACCTCGCAACAAGCAGTCGAGACAAGGGCCGAGTTGACTGACCGGAGCCGGAGTCGGATCGGATTGTGCGGGTTGTCATTTGAGTAGGCGACCCGTCGCTCTTGCTCATGCTACGGAGAACCATTACCGCCACCGCCGCCGGTTCCGCCGCCGCCTCCATCACCGCCAGTTGCGCCGGTGGGGCCCTTGCCCGCGCTGCCCCCGGTGCCGGTGCCGCCGGTGTGGCCGGGGGTGCCGCCGGAGCCGACGCCGCCGGAGCCGCCGCCGCCGCCAGTGCCGCCGGTGCCGCCAGTGCCGCCGGTGACGGCGCCAGTGCCGCCGGTGCCGCCGGAGCCGCCAGTGCCCCCGCTACCCCCGGTGGCGCCGGTGCCGTGCGTGCTGGAACCACCGGTGCCGCCGGCGCCGGCGTCGCCGCCGTGGCCGCCGTCCCCACCGTTGGTGTTACTGGCCGCACCGCCGGCGCCGGTCCCGCCGGCGCCGCCGTCGCCGCCGATGCCGCCCACGGCGGCGGAGTTATTGGCAAAGGTGGTGCCGCCGCCCGCACCACCTTGGCCGCCTTGGCCACCGGTGCCCGCGGCGCCGAAGGTGCCGGCCGTGCCGGCGCCGGTGCCGGCCGATCCGCCGGCCCCGCCGTCGCCGCCGGTCCCGCCGTAACCGCCGACTTCGGCGTCGTTGAAGCCGCCGTCGTTGAAGCCGTCGGCGCCCATGCCGCCTTTGCCGCCGCCACCGCCTTGGCCGCCATTGCCGTTGATGGCGCCACTTGCGGCGGTGCCACCGTTGCCGCCTGCTCCACCGAAGCCACCGACGCCGCCGACGCCGCCGCCCGCGCCGCCCGCGCCGGCTTCGCCGCCCGCACCGCCTGCGCCGCCGTTGCCGGCGGTGTGGGTGCTAATGCTGGTCGCGCCGCCTTGACCGCCCGCGCCGCCGTAGCCGCCGTAGCCGCCGGACCCGGCGGACCCGTAATAACCAATGCCACCGGTGCCGGCCGCGCCGCCCAGACCGCCTTGGCCGCCTTTACCGCCGGCGCCGCCGGCGGAGGCGTCATTCGAGCCGTCGTCGGCGTAGCCTGCGCCGCCCTGACCGCCGGCACCGCCCTGGCCGCCGGCCCCACCGGAGCCGCTGGTCGCGAGGGTGACGGCGTTGCCACCGGCACCACCCGCACCACCGAGGCCGCCCTGGCCGCCGTCGGAGCTGGCACCACCGCCCGGCCCGGTGCCGCCGTTGCCGCCGGCACCGCCGAGGCCACCGGCGCCGCCGTTGCCGGCGGTGTAACCACCGAAGTCCGCCGCGCCGCCCTTGCCGCCCGCGCCGCCTCGACCGCCGTCGCCCGCCACCCCGGCGGTCCCGCCGGTGCCGCCGGTGCCGGTCGAGCCGGCGTCGCCGCCCTTCCCACCGGCGCCGCCGTAGCTGCCGTTGGCGTTGGCAGCGGTGCTGGCGTTGTCAAAGCCGGCGCCGCCCTGGCCGCCGACGCCGCCTAGACCGCCGTTGCCCCCGTCGCCGTTGGTGGCGCCGGTGACGGCGTTGCCGCCGGGGCCGCCGTTGCCGCCGCCGCCGGCGTTGCCGCCGTGGCCGGGGCCCTTTTCGTACATCTGACCGCTGGCGCCGTCGGCGCCATTACCCCCTTGACCGCCGTCGCCGCCGGCGCCGGCGGTGTGGCCGATGACGGTTGCGGCACCGCCTTGACCACCGGCGCCGCCGAAACCACCTGCGCCGCCCTGGGCGCCGAAGTAGTTGCCGACAACATGTCCGACGCCGGGCGCGCCGCCATTGCCGCCGGCCCCGCCGGCGCCGCCGGATCCGGCCTCGTTGGTGCCATTCTCGGTGTACCCGGCGCCGCCTTGACCGCCGGTGCCGCCGATGCCGCCGGTGCCGCCGTATTCGATGCTGCCGGACACTCCGCCGCCACCGTCACCGCCGACGCCGGCATCACCGCCGCGACCGCCGGTCCCGCCAACACCGCCGGACGGGCCGGTGGCACCCACGCCGCCGGTGCCGCCGGGGCCGCCGATGCCGCCGAAGCCCGCGGAGTAGCCGGGGGTGACGCTGTTGCCACCGGTTCCCCCTGCGCCGCCCTTACCACCGGCCCCGCCGTCGCCGGCGGTCCCACTAGTGGCGATGCCGCCGGTGCCGATCGCCCCGCCGGCGCCGCCCGTGCCGCCGCTGCCGGCCCAGCTGCCAAAGCCGGCGTCACCGGTGCCGTCGTCGGTGTAGCCGTGGCCGCCCTCACCGCCGGTGCCGCCGATGCCTCCAGTGCCGCCGCTACCGTTGTTGGCACCGGTCACGGCGTTGCCACCGGCACCGCCGGCGCCGGCGGTGCCTCCGTTGCCGCCGAACCCGCCGAAGTTGAGGGGCGCACCGACGCCACCCTGACCGCCTTGCCCGCCTTGGCCGCCTTGCCCGCCGGATCCAGCGGTGTGACCGCTGATGGTGGTCGCGCCGCCCTGCCCGCCGGCGCCGCCGGTGCCGCCGACGCCGCCGCCGCCACCGTAGACGGGGTTGGTGCTCTGGCCCTTTCCGGACTCGCCCCCGACGCCACCCTGGCCGCCGTCGCCGCCCTGGCCGCCGGCGGTGGCGGCACCGGTGCCGACGTCGGTGTAGCCGGTGCCGCCGACGCCGCCCTGACCCCCGGCGCCACCGGCGCCGGCGTTGCTGTTGCCGGCGCCGCCCTGACCGCCTTGCCCGCCGTTGCCGCCGACCTGTCCGGCCACCGTCGCGTCGCCGCCTGCGCCGCCGGACCCGCCAGACCCGCCGGTCCCGCCGGTCCCGCCGAATACGGTTGCAGCGCCGGACCCGCCAGACCCGCCGGTGCCGCCGGTGCCGCCGACCATGCCGGCCGCGCCGGTCGCGCCGGCCCCACCGGCGCCGCCGCTTCCGCCGTTGCCGCCCGACGACCCGCCATTGCCGCCGGCCCCACCATTACCGCCGGCCTGGCCGGCCACCGTCGCGTCGCCGCCGGCGCCACCGGTCCCACCATTGCCGAACAAGCCGAACGAGCCCGCGTTCCCGCCACGCCCACCGATCTGCCCGGG
The DNA here is from genome assembly GCA_963840045.1 of uncultured Actinomycetota bacterium. Lineage (GTDB taxonomy): Bacteria > Actinomycetota > Actinomycetes > Mycobacteriales > Mycobacteriaceae > Mycobacterium. The sequence goes on from CAWIXL010000008.1 coordinate 475,488, forward strand.
CGCACCAGACCCGCCATTACCGCCGTTGCCGTAGAGCCACCCGCCGTCCCCGCCGTTCGCCCCGGTACCGGGCGTCCCGTTGGTGCCGTTGCCGAACAGCGGCCGCCCGGTCAGGGCCTGCACCGGCGAAAGGAGGTCCGACAGGCCCTGCAGGGGTGATGCGTTAGCCGCCTCAGCGACCGCATACGCGGACCCACCGGCGCTCAACGCCTGCACGAACTGGGCGTGGAACGTCGCGGCCTGCGCGCTGAGCGCCTGATACTCCCGGGCGTAGGCGCCGAATAGCTTCGCGATCGCCTCGGATACTTCATCGCCGGCCGAGGCCAGCACCGCCGTCGTCCAGCCCGCGGCGGCGGTATTGGCCGCACTGACCGCCGACCCGATCCCCGTCAAGTCCGCGGAGGCTGCCAGGAACGCCTCGGGTGCTGCAATCAGTTGCGACATTTCCGGAATCCCGTGGCCTAGGTCCCGTTCACTCCGTTGAACCCGGTAATGCCGAAGAAGGGAACACCACCGTCCCCGGCGACGCCGGCGGGTGTGCCGCTGCCGGCATCGCCGCCATTGCCACCGAGGCCGATGCCGGCGCCGCCACCATTACCGCCGTTACCGCCGGCCTGCGCACCAATCCCGCCGTTGCCGCCGTTACCGCCAATGCCGAGGACCGAGCCGCCTTCCCCGCCCTGACCACCGCTGCCGCCGTATCCGTTGTTGCTGGCCCCACCATCGCCCCCGGCACCACCAAAGCCGAAGTACGTGGCCGCCCCGCCCTGCCCGCCTCCGCCAAAGCCCGGCGCCGGCTGGGGGAACCCGAACCAGGCGGCCGGGCCGAACCCGCCGTTCCCGCCCTTCCCGCCGGTGCCGAAGATCCCGCCGTCCCCACCCTGGCCGCCTGTACCCCCGTAACCCACCTGGTCGGTTCCGCCCACGCCGCCGGCACCGCCGGTGCTGAACAGCAGACCACCGTTTCCGCCGATCCCGCCTTGGCCACCGAGCCCGGTGCCGGCCGGGGTGCCGACGCCGGTAGCGTCCCCGCCGGCCCCGCCGACGCCACCGGTGCCGAAGATCCCGCCGGAGTCGCCGCCGATCCCGCCGAGCCCGCCGAAGGTTTGGCCGCCGCCGCCGGCGCCGCCGGCCCCGCCGGTGCTGGAAAGCGATCCGCCCCTGCCGCCCAGACCGCCGGCCCCGCCGACACCCGTCGCGGCGTCCCCGCCGGCCCCGCCGGCCGCACCGTTCTGCAACATCCCGGCATTCCCGGCGTTTCCGCCGTTCCCGCCGAACTCAAGTAGGCCGCCGGTCCCGCTGTCCCCGCCCCTCCCGCCGGCCCCACCGGCGCCAGAAAACATCCCAGCGTTCCCGCCGTTGCCACCGTTCCCGCCGTGTACTTCGCCGCCGCCGGCGCCGCCGGTGCCGCCGTCCCCGCCCTTACCGCCGTTGCCGTAGAACAGCCCGGCGTTTCCGCCGTTGCCGCCGTTGCCGCCGTTCGCACCCGCGGTGCCGGGCACGCCGGAGCCACCGTTGCCGCCGTTGCCGCCGAAGTACCCGCCGTCCCCGCCGGCCTCGCCGGTGCCCGCGGCCCCGTTGGCGCCGTCGCCGAACAGCGGGCGGCTGGCCGCCAGCTCGGTGGGCGTATTGATCATGCCCATCACGTCGTTCTTCAGCGCCTGCAGCGGCGAGGTGCCGGCGACCTCGGTGCGCGCATACGCGTCCACCCCGGCCTGAAACGCCTGCAAAAATCGGTCGTGAAACGACGCGGCCTGCGCGCTGACCGCCTGAAAACCGTGGCCGTAGCCGCCGAACAGCTTCGCGATGGCTGCCGATATCTCATCGCCGGCGGCCGCGACAATCCCGGTCGTCGGCGCCGCCGCGGCCGCAGCCGCACCGCGAATCGACGAATTAAGACCCCCCAAGTCCGTGACCGCGGTCCCCAACGCATCCAGCTCTACGGTCACGAACGACATCGAATTCCTCCCGTAGACAATCGTCAGCGGTCGTCAGTTGCCCACAGAGTACAAAAGACTGCATGGCTGTGCCGTCGAATGCGCCGCTTGAGGTGAGTTATTAATGGCTCGGTATCGGTCCTGATGTGAAAGGAACCCGCGTCAACCATAACTGCGAAAGAATTTGCATTGATATGCACATAATGTTCACCCATTGTTCACCAATCTCCCTCGAAACCCGGCTAGTCACTTGTGGATTCGGCTGTCAGCCAGACATTTCACATCGGCAACAAATTGTCGAGAGTGAGCCGTCGAACAATTAGCAGAGACCGCTGGGTATCCCCCGTGTAGGCGTGCATTCCTGGACCGGCATCGTCTGCGGGAAGGGCACTCGCTCGGGCGGTGCCAAGCTGGCTTTAGTCAGAAATTGGCGGCGAGACATACCGTCGATCGAGTTTTTTCGCAAAGCGGTTTCCCTTACCGGTAAGTGGGCGTTAATCTGCAGTTCAACAAGTTATTGCTCGCCGTTTGAATTCACCTGTCGAGCATGCGCACAAAATAAACGAGCGCTATCGCCGGATCACGATACGAACAACGGCGAGTCGCGTTTGACTCTTGTTTCGGGATTTAAACGAGGAAACCCCGACTCGCCAACGCCTCGGCGGTGACATCTTGCGCCCGATTTGTTGTCGGCAGCAGTCGGCCGCACAGTCACGGTCGCCATCTCCGCGGCGCTGTGCGTGGAGTAGCGGACCGCGATGATGCCCAAACGCCGCCGCACCCGCGCCTAAAACCGGGCCCAGCGCATCGAAATCGAACGCCGACACAACCGCGACGCCCGCCTGGCCCGGGCCGAGCCGGAAAGCTATGCAAGCTACACCGGACCGCCCACCCCACGCCGACGAGGACCCACCACCGTTCTGACCTGAATCGGATAGTCACGTAGCGATCGCTTCCATCGCGCCCGCCCCTGCAGCGAACATTTTCTTTGTTTTTTCTTTTCCAGGGGCTGACCACGGTAGCGTCCAGACCATGCGGCGGGGCATCTTTTCGGACTCTGCGACGGGGTCTGATTCAGTCCGGATTCCCGCCGCGGGTGTTTGGCGAGGCGCCGGTCTGAGATCCGTTCTGATATCCCTGGAACAAATGCCGTGAACATTGTTTCCCAGCCCAATAGGGCCGACGCATATACCTCTTCGCGCACCGTCACCAAACCCGCGGGCCCTCCCGAACCGGACCAGCCCGCGTGGAATCCGCAGCGCAACACGTCGATGCCGGTCAACCGCTACCGGTCCTTCGCTGAAGAGGTCGAACCCATCCGGCTGCCCGACCGCACCTGGCCCGACCGCGTCATCACCCGCGCGCCGCTGTGGTGTGCGGTGGACCTGCGTGACGGCAACCAGTCGCTGGTCGACCCGATGGGCCCGGCCCGCAAACGCCGCATGTTCGACCTGCTGGTTCGCATGGGCTACAAGGAGATCGAGGTCGGGTTCCCGTCGGCCAGCCAGACCGACTTCAACTTCATCCGCGAGATCATCACCGAAGGCGCCATTCCCGACGACGTCACCATCCAGGTGCTGACCCAGTGCCGGCCAGAGCTGATCGAGCGCACCTTCGAGGCTTGCAAAGGCGCGTCGCGGGCCATCGTGCACTTCTTCAACCCGACGTCAATCCTGCAGCGCCGCCTGGTCTTTCGCGCCGACCGAGCCGCAGTGCAGGCCATCGCCACCGAGGCCGCGCACAAGTTCCTCGCGGAGGCCGCGAAGTATCCAGGCACGCAGTGGCGCTGCATATACTCACCGGAGTCCTACACCGGCACCGAGCTGGAGTACGCCAAACAGATCTGCGACGCCGTCGCCGATGTCATCCAACCCACACCGGACAACCCGATCACGTATAACCTTCCTGCGACCGTGGAGATGGCAACCCCCAACGTCTACGCCGACTCGATCGAGTGGATGAGCCGCAACCTGGCCTACCGGGAGTCCGTCATCCTGAGCCTGCATCCGCACAACGACCGCGGAACCGCAGTCGCCGCAGCCGAATTGGGCTATCAGGCGGGCGCCGACCGGATCGAGGGCTGCCTGTTCGGCAACGGGGAGCGCACCGGCAACGTGTGCCTGGTGACGCTGGCTCTGAACTTGTACTCCCGCGGCGTGGACCCGCAGATCGACTTCTCCAACATCGACGAGATCCGGCGCACGGTGGAGTACTGCAACCAGCTACCGGTGCACGAACGTCATCCCTACGGCGGCGACCTGGTCTACACCGCGTTCTCCGGCAGCCACCAGGACGCCATCAACAAGGGCCTGGACGCGATGAAGCTCGCCGCCGACGAGGCGGACAAGGACGTTGACGACATGCTCTGGCAGGTGCCCTACCTGCCGGTCGACCCCAAGGACCTCGGGCGCAACTACGAGGCGGTGATCCGGGTCAACTCCCAGTCCGGCAAGGGCGGGGTGGCCTACATCATGAAGACCGACCACGGCCTGGCCCTGCCGCGACGGCTGCAGATCGAGTTCTCGCAGGTGATCCAGAAGATCACCGACGGCGAGGGGGGCGAGATCTCGCCGAAGGAGATGTGGGACGCCTTCTTTGAGGAGTACCTGGCCCCGGTACGGCCGCTCGAGCGGGTGAAGCATCGCGTCGATACGTCCGAGAAGGACGGCGGCACCGCCAGGATCACCGCGACCGTGAAGATCAACGGAGTGGAGACCGAGATCAGCGGTACCGGCAACGGCCCGCTGGCGGCCTTCATCGACGCGCTGAGCAACGTCGGCTTCCAGGTATCGATCCTGGACTACTTCGAGCACGCGATGAGCGCCGGCGACGATGCCCAGGCCGCGGCTTACGCGGAGGCATCAGTCCATGGGCGCACGGTGTGGGGCGTGGGCATCTCCCCGTCGCTCACCACCGCGGGGCTGCGCGCGCTGGTGTCGGCGGTCAACCGCGCGTCCCGCGACTGAACTCCTCGGGCCAGCCCGCACCCGCCCTGCGCATCGACATACGCTTTTTGTTCGAGGGCTAATGGCGGTAGAGTTCAGACCGTGCAGCGGGTGCTCCTCCTCGGACGCCGCGACGGGGTCTGATTCAGACCGGCTTCCCGTCGCGGGGGTTTGCGATGCGCCGGTCTGAAGTTCCTTCTGACATCCCCGGAGCAAATACCGTGAATAGCATTACCGAGTCTCATAGCCCCGACGCCTATACGTCAGCACGCGGCATCGTCAAACCCGCGGGCCCTCCCCGGCCCGCCCAACCCACCTGGAATCCCCAGCGCGGCTCATCGATGCCGGTCAACCGGTATAGGCCATTCGCCGAAGAAGTCGAGCCCATCCGGCTGTCCGACCGCAACTGGCCGGACAGCGTCATCACCGGCGCGCCGCTGTGGTGTGCGGTGGACCTGCGCGACGGCAACCAGGCGCTGATCGACCCGATGAGCCCGGCCCGCAAACGCCGCATGTTCGACCTGCTGGTTCGCATGGGCTACAAGGAGATCGAGGTCGGGTTCCCGTCGGCCAGCCAGACCGACTTCAACTTCATCCGCGAGATCATCACCGAAGGCGCCATTCCCGACGACGTCACCATCCAGGTGCTGACCCAGTGCCGGCCAGAGCTGATCGAGCGCACCTTCGAGGCTTGCAAAGGCGCGTCGCGGGCCATCGTGCACTTCTACAACTCGACGTCGATCCTGCAGCGCCGCGTCGTCTTTCGCGCCGACCGAGCCGCAGTGCAGGCCATCGCCACCGACGGCGCCCGCAAGTGCGTCAAGGAGGCCGCGAAGTACCCGGGCACGCAGTGGCGCTTCGAGTACTCACCGGAGTCTTACACCGGCACTGAGCTGGAGTACGCCAGGCAGGTATGCGACGCCGTCGCCGATGTCATCCAACCCACACCGGACAACCCGATCATCTTGAACCTGCCCGCCACCGTGGAGATGGCGACCCCCAACGTCTACGCCGACTCGATCGAGTGGATGAGCGGCAACCTGGCCAACCGGGAGTCCGTCATCCTGAGCCTGCACCCCCACAACGACCGCGGAACCGCGGTCGCCGCAGCCGAATTGGGCTATCAGGCGGGCGCCGACCGGATCGAGGGGTGCCTGTTCGGCAACGGCGAACGCACCGGCAACGTGTGCCTGGTAACGCTGGCATTGAACTTGTTCTCCCGCGGCGTGGACCCGCAGATCGACTTCTCTAATATCGACGAGATCCGACGCACCGTGGAGTACTGCAACCAGCTGCCCGTGCCCGAGCGTCATCCCTACGGCGGCGACCTGGTCTACACCGCGTTCTCCGGCAGCCACCAGGACGCCATCAACAAGGGCCTGGACGCGATGAAATTCGATGCGGATGCCGCCGACACCGACGTCGACGACATGCTGTGGCAGGTGCCGTATCTGCCCATCGACCCCAAGGACGTCGGGCGGACCTACGAAGCGGTGATCCGGGTCAACTCGCAATCCGGCAAGGGCGGGGTGGCCTACATCATGAAGGCCGACCACGGCCTGGCGCTGCCCCGGCGGCTGCAAATCGAGTTTTCCCAAGTGATCCAGAAGATCGCCGACGGTGACGGCGGCGAGATTTCGCCGAAGGAGATGTGGGACGCGTTCGCTGAGGAGTACCTCGGCCCGATCCTGCCGCTGGAGCGGATCAAGCAGCGCGTCGATGCCCCCGAGGAAGACAACGGCTCGACCAGCATCGCCGCGACGGTCAAGATCAACGGCGTAGAAACGGAGATCACGGGTACCGGGAACGGCCCGCTCGACGCTTTCGTCGACGCGCTCGGTGACGTCGGGTTCGACGTATCCGTCCTGGATTATTCGGAGCACGCGATGAGCGCCGGCGGCGACGCTCAGGCCGCTGCATATGTAGAGGCGTCAGTCCATGGGCGCACGGTATGGGGCGTGGGCATTGCACCGTCCATCACCACCGCGTCACTGCGCGCTGTGGTGTCGGCGGTCAACCGCGCGCTCGCAAGCGAAGGGTGACGCAAGCGGTAGTTTCCGCGAACCCGCTAGGTATGTGACACCTCGGCGCCGATCTTGCTGACGACCTGGCCCGCTTGGTTGGTGGTGTCGAACCCGCACCACAGCGTGTCGATGATGACGTTGTTGCGCAGCCCCATCGCCCGTTGGCAGGTGTAACCGCTACCGCCGTCCGGGGTCTGCGTCGCGGTCAAGGTGTTGTCTGTGGTCGCCACGTCGCCGAACGCCCAGGTGCTTGCGGCGCGGCCCGGTCGGACGACGGTGACGGACTTGTTGGCGCACGCGGACCACCGTTGCCTGGCCTGGCGGAAAAATTGCTGGGCCGACTCGGCGTCACGGAATCCGACCAGCGCTTGGATCACGGCGTGCCGCGCGCTGCCCATTGGTCCGGCGTCGTTGAGAACCTGGCCGCGTACGTCATTCCAGTTGCTGTCGCGATAGACGGTCTGTTGAATCGGCGAATAGATGTCCAGGCAACTCGGGTTGGGCACCGCGTCGTCATCGTTGGCCATTTCGGCGATCGGTGCGCGCACCGCCAAGTGTGTTGATCCGCCGATGTTGTTGACGTCGCTTGGGGTGAGCAGCAGGCCGGCCAGTTGCGTGGCCTGAATCGGCGGTGGTTGCCAATGACCCAGGTCGGGGCCTGCCGCCGGCCGGCCGCTGGTGGTGCTCGAGCAGCCGGTCAGCATCAGGCACAGTCCGGCGGTGGCGACGGAGGCGCAGCGCACACTGGTGCGGATTCGATTCGTCCGGATCGTCGATGCTTTGGTCATCGTGGGTCTCTCCTGCCCAGCAAAGTCTCGTTCTAGCTCGCCAGTTCGTCGGCCACGGCAATGCGATGCCGGTTCCGCTGTCGCGATCGAACCGGGTAGCCGCCGTGCTCGGCCAGCGAGCGCAGCCGACGCAGCGCGAACTCACGCGAGCGCCCGGACTCGGGGATCACGATCCCGGCCCAAAGTCCTTCTACCTCTGGCAATTCCCACGCCTCGCGGGCACAGAGCCAGCGCCGGGGGCAGGCAAAGCACAAAGCCTTGGCCGCGTCGTCGGGGTCGGCGGTGGTCCACCGGTCCGGGTCGGCAGCACATACCGGGACAAACCCCTCAACGGGCCGCCACTGCGGCGCGACGGGTGCGCTCATAGCTCTTCCCTCCCCTTTCTGTGCGGATGCAACGACTTTAAACGAAGCGGACATCTTGCGCAACATATTATTCGTAGCGCTATGAATGGATGGGGTTGCTGAACCCGAATAGCGCGTTGAACTGGAAAGATAGAGAGTCGCAGCGCTATGATTACGGCACCCTGTCGCTCAGAGAACCGACCCACCAGGCGCCCAGCCAAGGGGCTTCACGGTTCGAACGGGGTAGATGTCGCAGGAAAGATGTAGCATCTGTAAGCGCAGCGAGCAGGGCGGCTGCGGCGACGAACGGGAAGTCAGAGCCCATGGGAGTAAGCAGTGACAACTGACCATGCCGTGCCAGCGCCCGCACCCACTCTCGCGGTACGCACCGGACATGATTCACGGACCCTCGACCCGCTTGCCGGCGTCGCCATCATTGGCCGGGATGCCGGGGCGGCGCTACGCATCACCGACGACCGCATCTCGCGGTGGCATGTTCGGCTAGAACCGCGCCGCGACGGCTGGGAGGCCATCGACACCAGCACCAATGGCATGTTCCTCGACGGCGTACGGCGCAGCTCGGTGCTCGTCAGCGCGCCCACCACCATCCATCTGGGTGCACCGGACGGGATTCCGGTGAACTTGACGCCCGGCGAGCCGCTCGACTCATCGTTCGAAGCCACCGGTGTCCTCGACGTGACCGATTCCGACGAGGACGAATGGTGGGAAGACGAGTCCGATCCGGGTGTCGCGCGGGCCGGCCGCGCGGTGGCTGCCCGGCGGAACGAACTCGAGATCACCCAGCGAAGCCTGGCCCGAGACAAGGTCATCAATGCCGGGACACTGATTGCGTTCGAGAAGGGGCGCAGCTGGCCGCGCCGAGCGACCTTGTCCAAATTGGAAAGGGTGCTGCACTGGGCCCCGGGCACCATCACACGCATCCGCAGCGGCGCGGGAGCCGCGCCCGCTGCGCCCACGGTCGTGCCGTCCGACCAGGCCACCGAGGCGTTCAGCGACACCGTCCGGGCACCGCTGATGGCCGAGGCGATCGAACTGGCCATGCACACCATCACCGCGGCAATGGCAGCCTTGCCCGATCCGGCTGACCCCGACTTCACGCCGCGCGCCAGCACCATCCTCGCCGATCTGCGCAAACTCGAGAGGCTGGCGGCCAACGCCGCCCGCAACGCCAAAGGCACGCCGTCCGTCATCCTGGCGTTGAGCACCGTGCGCCGCGCCTACAACGAATTGATGACACGCGCCGCGCGGTCCCCGCGGGCGACGTTAGGCCAGCGGCTGTACGGGGCTCGCCATCGTGCCGAACTCAGCCTCGAAGAGGCCGCCACCGCCGCTGGCCTGCCGATCGGCGTCCTCGAAGACGCCGAAGCCGATCGCGGGATCCCTCAGGACGCCGTGGCGACCATCACGACCCTCGTCGCGCAGCTGACCATGAGCTGACGGCCGGCGGTGCCCATTGCTACGCGTTAACTGCTACGGATTAACCATTGCGGTGCTATGGAAATGTTGTATGGTGTGCAGATGAGCGCACCCTACGGATGGGCCCCGCCAAGCCCGACACCTCAGCAGTGGTACTGGGCGGGGTACGGGCAAGCGCCAACGGAGTACGTTCAGCCGCACTACCCGCCTTTGCCAAGTCACTCGAGACGGCCGCTGCTGCTTACCGCCGGCGTGCTCTGCGCCCTCGTCGCGGCGGCTCTGCTGATAGTGGGATTTAGCACGCCCGGCTTCTTTCTCACGCGTCAACTCGACGTTCAGCAGGCCCAGGCCGGGGTTCGGCACGTCCTCTCCGACAACGCGGGCTACGGTGCGCCGAACGTCAGCGACGTCACCTGCAACGGCGGCCAAAATCCCACCATCAAAAAGGGGGAAACCTTCACCTGCGAAGCGACCATCGACAGCGTGCGGTGGCAAATTCCGGTCAAGTTCACCGACGATGCGGGCGGCTACGAGCTCGGTCGCCCGCAGTGAGCCTCACAACCGGTTGCGGCCGGCGATCGCGTTGACCAGGCGCGCCGCCTGATCGCTGATCCGGTACCCGGTAACCCGGACATCGATCACCACATTGTTGGTCGCGCGCATCGCGTGCGAATTGCGCCACCCCGACGCCGTATCCGCCTGGTCGGCGTCAACCACCTGCACCCCGTCTACGACCCGCGGGCTGCCCATGGTCCAGCTGCGCACCCGGTCCTTTGACGTGATGGTCAGAAGCGTGTGCTCGCACGGCTTCCAGGCGCGCACCGTGGCTGCAACGAATGCCTGCGCGTCCGACGGGGTATCGAACGCGACCACCGCCTCATCGATGTTGCTCTGGGCGGTCGAGTCCTTGTCTTCCAGCCGCGCCCCCCGCATCTGCCCGTAGTGACTGCCGCTATAGCTCGGCTCCATCGCATTGGCTCCCACTGCCAGGCAGTCCGGCCGGGAGTACACGTCGCCCTCCGGCCACCCGGGCAGCGAGCGGTAGCGGTAGTACACCCGAAGCGTGGTAGTCCCCATGATCGCGTTGACTGCGGAGTCGTCGGCCAGCATGCTGGCCAGCAGGTCCACCCCCGGCGGGGGATCCGCTCGGTGCACCTGCTTGGCACATGCCGGTGCCGCGCCGATCAGCAACGCGGCCAGCAAGCCGCTGCGTATCGCCTGCGACCTGAGGCTGATGCAGTGCACCCGTTCAAGCTATGCCACCCGATGCGTCGAGAGCGACGGTGAACAGCTAACTAGTGCGGTTCATACTGGGGCGCGCAGCTCCACCAACAGCGCGATCGCCTCGCCGCGTTCGGTGTCGTCGAGCCATGGCAACAGCTTGATGATCGCGTCTTCGGCCTCCCGTGCCGAGCGGGTGACCTCGGCGAGCAGACCCTCCCGAGCCCGCGGCTGCATACCGTGACTGTGGCGTACCACCGTCGCCTTCATCGTCAACACCTGGCGGGCCATAGCAAAGCCTCCCGCGGCCGCCGCGTCGGGCCGGGGCCGTGCTGGGGTAGGCGCACCGCCGTCGAGCACCGCGTCAATGCTGCCGGACTCCCACTGCAATACCCGCTCCAATGCCCGCCGCACTCGCGGGCTGAGCCGCCCGGCGCGGTTGTTCTCGACCGCGCGCAACGTCTCCACCGACGGACCACCCCGCTCGGACACCGCGCTTTGCGTCAAGCCCAGCTCGGCGCGCCGATTTCGCACCTGTTCGCCGAGCTTCGCCCACAACATGATGTCCGCAATCTTGCCGCATCGGCCATGCGGTCAGGCCTCAAAGAAACCCGCGCAACAGTCGGTCGACCAGCCCGGTCGGTTCGGCGTCGTCAGCGGGGCCCGGGATCGTGAGCCTGCTGAACACGTAGCCGTTGAGCAGGCGGCTCAGCTCTTCCATCTGTTGGGGTGTGGTGTCGAAGCCCGCCGCTTCGAAGATGAGCGTGGCGGACTTGACCGCGGCGGCCTGAAGCTGGATAAGGAACGGCTGCAGCTCCGGCCGCCGCGTGCCTTCCATAAACAGTTCGAACCGGGCCAGCGTGTAAACGCGGGCTGGCCCATCGACGTCGGCGAGCATCCGCGCCATGAGCGCTTTGACGCCGTCAGGGGTGAGCGAGCCGACCGCGGCCTGCAGAAATGCGACCCGCTGCCAGTGCAGGTCGACGGTGCGAGCCGCGGTGGCTTCGAGCAGGGCCTGGCGAGTTCGGAAGTAGTTCGATGTGGTGCCCGCGGGCAGACTCGCCCGGTCGTCGACCTGGCGATGCGTCAGACCCCCGACACCTTCGTCGGCGAGTATGCCGATGGCGGCGTCGAGGATCTGAGCGCGGCGTTCCGGGTTCGGTGGCATCAGTCTTTGTAGCGCAGCCGCCAGAACATCGTCAGGAACGCCGGGTAGACCGCGATCAAGAGCAGGTAGCTGAACCACATCGGAAACCACGTGACGAAGGAAAGGTCCTTGATCACATAGTCGAGGTAGATGTGGAGCGGCACGCTGCCGGCGATGTAAACGACCGATCCGGTGAACAGCGCCCGATGCGGCTTGCTGACGAACCGTACGCGCCGGTACACCAGGATGCCGGTGATAGCCGCGTACGTCATCGGGACCAGCAGAAGCCTGTCGTTGGTCAACGTCACCACGTGTTGCAGGGCGAGGGCGTCGCCAAAGATCACTCGATAGGTGTGCATGGCGACGCCGATCGAAATGGTCAGCATCGCCGCTACTCGGAAGAAGTAGCCGTGCCGGCGGTAGGTGTCCCACCAGCTGTTCTGATGTACTACATCTGTAGTGATCGTCATGGCGCTGAAATTACCACTACAGATGTAGTGATGACAAGGGGTTGCTCAGATTGCTCAGAAGAGCGCGAACTGCTCGTTGACCGTCGTGGTGTCGGTGAACGCCTCCATGCTGGTGCCGCCGACGACGGCGCCGACGCGGTTCATGAATTGCGCGTCGGAAACCACCGGCACCCCCAGCCGCATGGCGTGATAACCCTTGCCCTGCTCCGGGGCGGCTTCGTTGCAGATCACCAGCGAGGTCTCGGGGTCGACGACGTCGCTGTAGGCCAGCCCGGCGTGCAGGATCCGCTCGACGAGCTCCTCGTGGGTTCGTCCCACCTCGGCGGCAAGCGCCACCCGCATGCCCTGGACCAGCGGCCGGCCGCAGACATAGCGCCCCGGGTTGAGATAGGGGCACGGCATCCGCGAAGCCAGCACCTTCAGCGGTCGCAGCTCGTCGTGGGTCACCCGGCCGTTCGGCCACCGGCGCCGGGTCACCGGGTGTACCGGCAGCCAGACATCGCGTTCACGTGCCCGCCGCAGTGCCGCTGCCAGCACCCCGGTTAGCACCACTGCGTCGTCGAAGGCGTCGTGCGGCCGCTGCTGGGTCACACCCCAATGCGCCGCGAGCGTCTCCAACCGCAGATTCTCGGTGCCAAGGTCCAGCCGCCGGGCCAGCTCGACCGTGCACATGACGTGGTCCACGGGGAGTTCGGTTTCGGCGACCTCCGCCTCGGCGGCCAGGAATGCGTAGTCGAACGCGACATTGTGCGCTACCAGCGTGCGCCCGCGCAGTACTTCCACCACGTCACCAACGATGTCGGCGAACTGCGGCTGATCCTCCAGCATGGCCGCGGTGAGGCCGTGTACGTGGGTAGGACCCGGGTCCACCCCGGGGTTGAGCAGACTGACCACGGACTGCTCCACCCGGCCGTCGGCATCGAGGCCAAGTGCCGCAATGCTGATGATCCGGGCCTGACCCGGACGAAAGCCCGAGGTCTCAACGTCGATGACGGCCCAACCCTCGTCCGGGTGGCTGGCCGGCCGTCCCCAGGTGTGGCTCACACGATGAGAATGGCACGTCGGACCGACATCACCTGGTCGCTGCGCATCGTGTCGGCGCTGAATCTGCATTGAGGGCGACCCGCCGCGCCCGGCACAAAACGCCGCGCTTGCGATCGCCCTGAATCTCACCGAGGGCGACCCGCCGCGCCCGGCAAAAAACGCCGCGCTTGCGATCGCCCTGAATCTGCACCGAGGGCGACCCGCCGCGCCCGGCAAAAAACGCCGCGCTTGCGATCGCCCTGAATCTCACCGAGGGCGACCCGCCGCGCCCGGCAAAAAACGCCGCGCTTGCGATCGCCCTTAAAATGCGCGGGTGGTTACCACCCGGGCACGTCTGGCTCTCGCCGCCGGCGCGAGCGCGCGCTGGGCATCGCGGGTCACCGGTCGCGGAGCCGGGGCGATGATCGGTGGCCTGGTGGCGCTGAGCCTGGACCGCTCGATTCTGCGTCAGCTCGGGGTAGGCCGACGCACCGTCATCGTGACCGGTACCAACGGCAAGTCCACGACCACCCGGATGACCGCGGCCGCGCTAGGCACGATGGGAGCCGTGGCCACCAACGCCGAGGGCGCCAACATGGACGCCGGCCTGGTCGCCGCGCTGGCGGCGAACCGCCAGGCCAGTCTCGCGGCCCTGGAAGTCGACGAGATGCATGTGCCGCACGTCTCCGATGCGGTAGAGCCCCGGGTTATCGTCCTGCTCAACCTGTCGCGCGACCAGCTGGACCGCGTCGGCGAGATCAACATGATCGAACGCGCGCTGCGGGCCGGGCTCGCCGGTCACCCGACGACGGTGGTCGTCGCCAACTGCGACGACGTACTGATGACCTCGTCGGCATACGACAGCCCCAACGTGGTGTGGGTGGCCGCCGGCGGCGCCTGGTCGAATGACTCCGTCAGCTGCCCGCGCAGCGGCGAGATCATCGTCCGCGACCCCCCTGGTAAGGAAGGCCACTGGTATTCCACCGGCGCGGACTTCAAGCGGCCCAGCCCGCAGTGGTGGTTCGACGACGACACGCTCTACGGGCCGAACGGTCTGGCCCTGCCGATGCAGCTGGCGCTGCCCGGCTCGGTGAATCGCGGCAACGCCGCCCAGGCCGTCGCCGCGGCCGTCGCCCTGGGCGCCGATCCGGCTAAGGCTGTGGCGGCCGTGTCCGCCGTCGACGAAGTCGCCGGCCGCTACCGGACCGTGCGTATCGGTCAGCACGAAGCGCGGATCCTGCTGGCCAAAAATCCGGCCGGCTGGCAGGAAGCGCTGTCCATGGTGGACCAGCACGCCGCGGGGGTGGTCATCTCGGTCAACGGCCAGATACCCGATGGCGAAGACCTGTCCTGGCTATGGGATGTGCGCTTCGAGCATTTCGCGCAGGCGTTCAACGCGACCCCGGTGGTAGCCGCGGGCGAACGCGGCACGGACCTGGCGGTGCGCCTGGGGTATGCGGGTGTGCCGCACACACTGGTGCACGACACCATGGCGGCCATCGCAGCGTGCCCGCCCGGGCGAGTAGAGGTCGTCGCCAACTACACCGCGTTCCTGCAGCTGCAGCGGAGGCTGGCACGTCATGGCTGATGCTGCGTCCTTTTCCAAAGTGCGGATCGGGCTGGTGCTGCCCGACGTGATGGGCACCTATGGCGACGGCGGTAATGCGGTGGTGCTGCGCCAGCGGCTGGTGTCGCGGGGCATCGCCGCCGAGATCGTCGAGATCACGCTGGCCGATCCGGTGCCCGAGTCGTTGGACCTGTACACGCTGGGAGGGGCCGAGGACTACGCCCAGCGACTGGCCACCCGGCACCTGCTGAAGTATCCGGGCCTGCAGCGCGCGGCGGCCCGCGGTGCACCCGTGCTGGCGATCTGCGCAGCCGTCCAGGTGCTCGGCCAGTGGTACGAGACCTCTGCGGGCGAACGGGTCGACGGTGTGGGCCTGTTGGATGCGACGACCTCGCCGCAGGACGCCCGCACCATCGGCGAGGTGGTCAGCAAGCCGCTGCTGGCCGGCTTGAGCCACCGCCTCACCGGCTTCGAAAACCACCGCGGCGGCACCGTGCTCGGTCCCGCGGCGTCTCCGTTGGGTGCGGTGGTCAAGGGTGCGGGTAACCGGGCCGGTGACGGCTTTGACGGCGCGGTTCAGGGCAGTGTGATCGCGACCTACATGCACGGGCCGTGTCTGGCCCGCAACCCAGAGCTGGCCGACCAGCTGCTGAGCCAGGTGGTCGGAGAGCTGGCACCGCTGCAGCTACCCGAAGTGGATCTGTTGCGCCGCGAGCGGCTGGCGGCTCGCTAAAACAGCCATTTAGCTGCGCAGCAAGATTTCTTTAAGGATCCTTATAGGGCGAGCACGGATCCTTTGCTCCCCACCTCACCCGCCGTAAACCCACCGCCCATCGTCTCGAGAAAAGGGACCCTATGACAAAATCCGCCAGCACCAGGGTCGCCGCCGCGGCGCGCATCGCCAAGCGCACCGTCGTTGTGAGCGCGGCGGCCGCCGTCTCGGTGGTCGGATTCGCCGGTGTGGCCTACGCCGCCCCCGGTGCCCCAGACACCAGCAACGAGGGGATGCACGGCAACCCGGCCGCCGCCGCGCCCTTTTGGCGCTACCAGCAACAGGATCTTGACTGCGGAGAGATGGCGGTGGCCGATGTGATCGGCCAGATCACCGGCCACGAGCCCAGCGAAGACGAGATCACCGGCGCGGCGGCAAACATCCCGAGCGGCAGCCACTCTGGACCGATCTACCGTCCTACCGGTAAAACCAGCAACGGAGACTTGCAAGTGCTCCTGGCGCACTACGGCATCCAGGCCGCCTCGGTCCACTCGAATACCGCGGCGCTGGAGCGGGATCTGGATGAGGGGCACAAGGTGATCGTTGGACTCAACGACAAAACCATCTGGAACCAATCTGGCGACCGCAGTGTGGAGAACCACTTCGTGGTTGTCACCGGCATCGACAGCAAGGCGGCCGTGGTGCACCTCAACGACAGCGGCGCCGGGGCCGGCCGCGACGAGCAGGTCTCCCTCGCCACCTTCGAAGCGGCGTGGGGCACCAGCAACAACTTTGCCGTCGTAACAGGCTGACCGACGGGCGCTGCGTCAGGCCGCGTCAGACCATCGCGCGGCGGCCCGTCAGCGCACGGCCGAGGGTCAGCTCGTCGGCGAACTCCAGGTCGCCGCCCATCGGCAGCCCGGACGCGATGCGCGTCACGATCAGGCCGGGGATGTCGCGCAGCATCCGAACCAGGTAGGTGGCGGTCGCCTCACCCTCGGTGTTGGGGTCGGTGGCAATGATCACCTCGGTGATGTCGACGCCGTCGACCCGCTCGCCGATGCGGCTCAGCAGCTCGCGGATGCGCAGCTGATCCGGACCGACTCCGGACAACGGATCAAGCGCACCGCCCAGGACGTGGTATCGGCCGCGGAATTCGCGAGTGCGCTCGACGGCCTGGATATCCTTCGGCTCCTCGACGACGCACACCTGGGTGCCATCCCGACGCGGATCGCCGCAGATGCGGCAGCGCTCACCGTCGGAGACGTTGCCGCACACCTCGCAGAACCGCACGCCGTCGCGGACCTTCGCCAGCACGGCGGTCAGCCGGTCGATCTCCGGAGTTTCGACCGACAACAGATGGAAAGCGATGCGCTGCGCACTCTTAGGTCCGATGCCCGGCAACTTGCCGAGTTCGTCGATCAAATCCTGGACAGGTCCTTCAAACATATCGATCCAGGTCAGGTCCCCGGGATCTGAGTCGGCGGGGCCGGCGGGGCCGGCGGAGCCGGCGGACCGCCCATACCACCGGCCAGCGATCCCAGCCGCTCCTGCGCCATCGTCGTTACCTGTCTGGAAGCGTCGGCCATGGCTCCGACGATCAGGTCCTGCAAGGTCTCGACGTCCTCGGGGTCGACGACCTTGGGATCGATCGCGACCGCGACCACCTCGCCACTGCCTTTGACGACGATTTTGACCAAACCGTTACCGGCTTCACCAAGTACCTCAGCGTTCGCCAGCTGTTGCTGGGCTTGCAGCAGCCGTTGCTGCATCTGCTGCGCCTGAGCGAGCAGTGCGGACATATCGCCTCCGGGTTGCATGACAATCCCCTCGCATCTTGGTCTCGAGTTGGTTTCGCCTGCGGTTGTCGGGCGATTCGAAACACCCAGCGTAGACCGCACGAGGTTACCTTTGCGCCGTGGACGTACGAGTTAGCCTGCGTGTCGGCGTCAGAGTGGTCCTCGGCCTGCTCGTCGGCACCTCAACAGCAATCATCCCAATCGCGACAGCAGCACCCTCCAACATCGCTGGCATGGTGGTGTTCATCGACCCCGGCCACAACGGGGCCAACGATGCATCCATCACCCGGCAGGTGCCCACCGGTCGCGGCGGCACCAAGGACTGCCAGGCCAGCGGCACCTCGACCAACAGCGGCTACCAGGAGCACACGTTCACCTGGGACACCGCGCTGCGGGTCCGCGCCGCATTGAACGCCCTGGGTGTCCGAACCGCGATGTCGCGGGACAACGACACCGCGCTGGGGCCGTGTGTCGATCAGCGCGCCGCAATGGCCAACGCGATACACCCCAACGCCATCGTCAGCCTGCACGGCGACGGCGGCCCGGCGTCCGGCCGCGGGTTCCACGTGAACTACTCGTCCCCGCCGCTCAACCAGGTACAGGCCGGACCGTCGGTGCAATACGCCAAAGTCATGCGCGACCAGCTGCAGGGCTCAGGCATTCCACCCGCGAACTACATCGGCCAAAGCGGCCTCTACGGACGCTCGGACCTGGCCGGGCTGAACCTTGCGCAGTATCCGTCGGTCCTGGTTGAGCTAGGCAACATGAAGAACCCCGCCGATTCGGCATTGATGGAATCGGCCGAAGGCAGGCAGAAATACGCCGACGCAGTGGTCCGCGGCATCGCCAGCTTTCTGTCCACCCAAGGCCAGGCGCGCTAGGGCTCGCCGCCGTCGGGTTAGCCCTCCAGTTCGCTCTTCAGGTTGGCCAGCACCTCGGCCTGGATCTTTTTCAACCCCAGCGGCGCAAAGGTCCTTTCGAAGAACCCACCGATGCCGCCGGCGCCATTCCAGCTGGTCTTCACCGTGACGCTGGATCCCGGTCCCGCCGGAGCCACCGTCCAGTTGGTGACCATCGACGAGTTGGCGTCCTTTTCAATAACGGTGTGGCCGGCGACGTCAACGTTGACCTCTACATCACGCACGCGCGATTTGGTCGCTTGCAGCTTCCATTTGGCAATAGTTCCCGGTCCCTGCCCACCCTGCACCACTTGGTAATCGCGGTAGTGCGGCGAAAGGATTTTCGGCCGGACGTTCTCATAATCCGCGACCGCAGCGAGTGTGGCCGCCGGCTCAGCATCGACGAGGATCGTGCTGGCTGCGCTCACCTGTCCCATCAGGCGCAACTCCTCTGTGTTGATAGCGATATCGCTTGCGCGCGGGTGCACGCTCCGTTGTCGGAGACTAGGGTATATCTGGTGCCTTTACCTGGATCCGCCCTGTCTGCGCACGCGTCGGGCGTCGAGCGGTTGTTGGCGAGCTATCGATCCATTCCAGCAAACTCGTCCGTCCGGCTCGCCAAGCCGACCTCAAATCTGTTCCGCGCCCGCGCCAAACGCGATGCGCCCGGCCTGGATACCTCGGGACTGACCGGTGTCATCGGTGTCGATCCCGAAGCCCAAACCGCCGACGTCGCCGGCATGTGTACATACGAAGATCTGGTGGCAGCAACACTGCGATACGGACTTTCGCCACTGGTGGTCCCGCAATTGAAAACCATCACCCTCGGCGGTGCGGTCACCGGACTGGGCATCGAGTCGGCGTCATTCCGAAACGGATTGCCGCACGAATCTGTGCTGGAGATGGATATCCTCACCGGCGCTGGGGAATTGCTCACCGTCTCCGCTGAAAAGCACTCCGACCTGTATCGCGCCTTCCCCAATTCCTATGGCACATTGGGATATTCGACAAGATTGCGGATCGAGCTGGAGCCCGTCGCACCATTTGTGACGCTGCGGCACATCCGATTCCATTCGTTGGCCGAGATGGTCGCGGCGGCCGAACGCATCGTCGATACCGGCGGACGGGACGGCGTCCCAGTCGATTACCTGGACGGCGTGGTGTTCAGCGCAGACGAAAGCTATCTATGCGTCGGCACCCGCACCACCACCTCGGGACCGGTTAGCGACTACACCGGAAAAGACATTTACTACCAGTCGATCCCGCACGATGGCGGCGTCAAAGAAGACCGTTTGACCATCCACGACTACCTCTGGCGCTGGGATACTGACTGGTTCTGGTGCTCACGCGCGTTTGGTGCGCAGAACCCGCGGCTGCGGCGGTGGTGGCCGCGTCGCTACCGGCGCAGCAGCGCCTACTGGAAGCTAGTTGCTCTGGATCAGCGCTTCGGCATCGCCGACCGGATCGAGAAGCGCAAGGGCCGCCCACCGCGTGAGCGGGTGGTCCAGGACGTCGAGGTGCCCATCGAACGGGCTTGTGAGTTCGTGGAGTGGTTCCTCGACACTGTGCCCATCGCACCGATCTGGTTGTGCCCGTTGCGGCTGCGCGAGCACGCCGGTTGGCCGCTGTACCCGATCCGGCCGGACCAGACCTACGTCAACATCGGGTTCTGGTCCTCGGTGCCGGCCGGCGCCACCGAGGGCGCCACCAACCGGGCGATCGAGGCGAAGGTCAGCGAACTCGAAGGACATAAGTCGCTGTATTCCGACTCCTTCTACACCCGCGAAGAGTTTGATGACCTCTATGGCGGGGAGTCTTACAACACGGTGAAGAAAGCCTATGACCCCGATTCGCGTCTTCTCGATCTTTATGCAAAGGCGGTACAGCGACAATGACAACAACCAGAGAGACCCGAGAACGGGGCCGAACCGCTGGGAAACTCAGCATGGCCGAGGTCCTGGAGGTGCTCACCGCGGGCGCGCAGCATCCGCTGAAGTTCACGGCTTACGACGGCAGCACCGCCGGACAGGACGACGCCGTGCTGGGCCTGGATCTGTGCACGCCGCGCGGCGCCACCTACCTCGCCACCGCCCCCGGTGAGCTCGGCCTCGCGCGCGCTTATGTTGCCGGCGACCTGCTGGCTCGGGGCGTACCTCCCGGCGATCCGTACGAGCTGCTCAAGGTGCTGACCGAAAAGGTCGAATTCAAGCGGCCGTCGCTGCGGGTATTGGCCAATATCCTGCGCTCGATCGGCGTCGAGCATCTGCTGCCGGTCGCACCGCCACCGCAGGAGACGCCGCCCCGGTGGCGTCGGATCGCTGATGGCTTCATGCACAGCAAGACCCGCGACGCCGGGGCGATCCACCACCATTACGACGTCTCGAACACGTTTTACGAATGGGTGCTGGGGTCGTCGATGACTTACACCTGCGCGGTCTATCCGAGCGCTGAGGCGACGCTGGAAGAGGCTCAGGAGAACAAGTACCGGCTGATCTTCGAGAAACTGCGGCTCAAGGAGGGAGACCGGCTGCTCGACGTCGGCTGCGGCTGGGGCGGCATGGTCCGCTACGCGGCGCGACACGGTGTCCGGGCCGTCGGTGCCACACTGTCGGCCGAGCAGGCCAAGTGGGCGCAGCAAGCGATCGAGGACCAAGGCCTCGCGGAGCTGGCTGAAGTGAGGCACTCCGATTACCGCGACGTGAACGAGACGGACTTCGACGCCGTGTCGTCGATCGGGCTGACCGAGCATATCGGCGTCAAGAACTACCCCGCCTACTTCGGCTTCCTGAAATCGAAGTTGCGCACCGGCGGTCTGCTGCTCAACCACTGCATCACCCGCCAGGACAACAAGCAGACCTCCTTCGCCGGCGGATTCACCGATCGCTACGTCTTCCCCGACGGGGAGCTCACCGGCTCGGGACGCATCGTCACCGACATCCAGGACGTCGGTTTGGAGGTGCTGCACGAGGAGAACTTCCGGCACCACTACGCGATGACGCTGCGCGACTGGTGCCGCAACCTCGTCGACCACTGGGATGAGGCCGTCGACGAGGTCGGTCTGCCCGTCGCCAAAGTCTGGGGTCTGTATATGGCGGCGTCGCGTGTGGCCTTCGAGCAGAACAACCTGCAGCTGCATCACGTCCTTGCGGCCAACGTTGACGTGTGGGGCGATGACCAGCTGCCACTGCGGCCTTGGTGGGCACCCTAGACGGTATGGAGGCGGCTGAGGCCGAAGGCCTCGGGCTGCAATCGGACGTGGGTTGCCGGTAGCGGGTGAACACTCGCTCCGGTAGAGCCACAGTTGCAGATCAGGAGGCCTCCGGTGAGTTTTAACGGTACGAGTGTCGGGTTGGACGTGCATGCGCTTTCGGTGGTTGCGCATGCATTCGATGAGGAATCGGGTCGGGTCGAGCGGGCACGGTTGTGTCCTGATCACGGCGAAATCCTCGATTGGTTGCGCCGGCTGCGCGGCCCGGTGCGGGTGGCCTATGAGGCTGGGCCGACGGGGTTCGGGCTGGCCCGGGCGTTGGCTGATGCCCAGATCGACTGCGTGGTCGCGGCGCCGTCGAAGTTGATCCGTCCGGCTGGGGATCGGGTCAAGACCGATGCCCGTGACGCGGCGCATTTGACCCGCTTGTTGAGGTTGGGTGAGATCACCGCGGTCACCGTGCCCGAAGCTGACGTGGAGGCGGTGCGGGATCTGGTGCGGGCTCGCGAGGATGCCCGCGCGGATTTGATGCGGGTCAGGCATCGGCTGTCGAAACTGCTGCTGCGCCACGGCCGGGTGTACTCGGGCGGGCAGGCATGGACTGGCGTGCACCAGATCTGGCTTCGTCGGCAACGTTTCGACAATTCCCATACCAGGGCGGCCTTCGATCACCACTTCGATGCGGTGCTCACCGCGACGGCTGCTCGTGATCGCCTCGACGAGCATATTGTTGCGGTAGCGGCCTCACCGCGGTGGGCTGAGCCGGTCGACCGGCTGGGATGTCTACGGGGAATCTCGGCTCTGACCGGATTGGCGTTGTCGGTGGAGATCGGTGACTGGACCCGGTTCACCGGTTCCTCGATCGGCGCCTACGTCGGATTGGTGCCCTGCGAGTACTCCTCGGGGGCATCACGGGTGCAGGGTTCGATCACCAAGGCCGGCAACGCTCACGTACGACGGCTGTTGATCGAGGCGGCCTGGCACCACCGGGCGGCCTACCGCAATCCCGGACCGACGATGCGGGCCCGCTGGGCCAAGGTCGATCCGGCCCTCAAGGACCGCGGCCACGCCGGCAACCGGCGCCTGCACCAGCAGTGGTGCCGGTTCACCGAACGCAAGAAGCCACCCGTGGTGGCCAACGTCGCGATCGCCCGTGAACTGGCCGGCTGGTGCTGGTCGCTGGCCACGCTGAATAACCGCGGCCACCACCAAACTTGATCGGAGCCAGCCGGCCGACGGCGAGGTAGGCGAACTGGACCTGCGTTACAGCTATGAGCCACAACAGGATTCCTCGAGTACTGGTGTGACGCCCGTCCCTAGAGAGCAGCTACCGTTCGCGCCGAACCATCGTCTTGCGGTACCCAACCCGCGCATATCAGTCTGACACCACCGTCGTTGAACAACGACCGCCACAGACCGGCTGACACCCGATCAAACGAAAGCCGCCCCGGCTCAAACCGGGGCGGCTTTCACCTGCCTCTTGACAAACACTGCCTACATATCAGCTGTAACTCTTCGCAGCTTCTGAACGGCGTGGCTAGCGGAAGTAGGTGCGGACCTCCGGTATAGGTGTGGCTATTACAGATCCGCCGACTACCGGGATGTCCTTATGTCCTGTGCTAATGCTTCGTTGACTTCACGTGGCCGGTTGCGGCTGCCTTCGGCGGTGGTCGATGGCGGTTGGAGCCTACGACGGGCGTCCCCAACTCTCGCAATCGACCGATTTCCGGAACGAACAGGCACTTCTTGTCCGGCAGCCGACGTCTTGACGGCGGATCGGTGAACACCGCGTGCCCCGTTTCACGCCCGCTGCACTCGCCAGCACAGTAAGGCAGCAATGGTACGGGGGTACAAGGTAAGGACGGTGCATAGGCGCTATGTACACCCGGCGGACGATGTTGAAGGCGGGACTGGCGACGGCGGCGGCTGCCGCCGCAGGGGCGGCGCTGCCGCTGGGTGAGCCCGGTGTGGCTAACGCGGCGCTGCGCGCGCCGAATTCGGTGCCGTTTCCGAACTTGCCTGTCGGCAAGGCGACGGGCGCGTTCCCGTTCGAGCATCTTGTTCTCGTGATGCAGGAGAACCACTCGTTCGACAACTACTTGGGCATGCTGCCGCGGCGCGGCCAGCCGGCAGCCGATGGCTTCACGTTCGACTCGAACGGGGTGCCGACCAACTCGAACCCGCTGGGTCCGCAGCGCATGGTCGTGTTCCACGAACCGGACTTCAACGGCACCACGCACACCGGCAGCCAGAGCTGGAACGACACGCACCTGCAGATCAACGGCGGCGCGATGGACGGTTTCGCGGGCACCGGCCCCGGGTCGATGGGCTACTACGACGAGCCCGACATACCGTTCTACTACTCGCTGGCGAAAACGTTCACGCTGGCCAACCGCTGGTTCTGTTCGGCACCGTGCCAGACCTACCCGAACCGCAGGTTCTACATGGCGGGCACCTCGTCGGGCATCATCTCGACGAGCATTGGCAGCGTCAACACCAATTACCCAGCCAACGGCACGATCTGGGACCTGCTCACCAAATACAACATCAGCTGGCGTAACTACTTCAGCGACGCGCCCACCACCGCGATCATGCTGCCGACCGTCACCAAGCACACCACGCACCTGCGGCTCATCGAGCAGTTCTACCTCGACTGCAAGCTCGGCACGCTGCCCGCGGTCAGCCTGGTCGACTGCAACATGGGCGCGATCACCGACGAGGTCAACCAGCTCGGTGAGCAGGTGAAAATCCCGACGTTCAACGCTGTGCTCAACGACGCGTTCTACTTGACCGCCGCGTCGGAGGAGTACCCGGGAGACATCCAGCTGGGCGAGAATTTTGTCTCCAAGGTCGTCAACGCGGTCTTCAAGAGCCCACTGTGGTCGAAGACGATGCTGATCTGGCTCTATGACGAGCACGGCGGCTACTACGACCACGTGCCGCCGCCGGCCGCGATCCCGCCCGATGCGATCCCCCCGATGACCGGCCCCGGTGACCAGCCAGGGGGGTTCGACATGTACGGCCCCCGGGTGCCGGCCGTGGTCGTCAGTCCGTGGAGCCACCCGAACGCCGTGACGAACGTGGTACACGACCACACCTCCGTGCTCGCCACGATCGAAGCGCAGTGGAACCTGCCGGCGCTTACCTATCGCGACGCCAACGCCACAACCCTGGCCGACTTCATCGATCCCAACGTTGCCGCGTTCGCCACGCCACCGACGTTGGCCGCTCCGTCCGATCCGAAGCCGGGCTTGCAACAGATCCTCGCCCACGGACAACTGCCACCGCCGGCACCGACAGCCTGACGTGGCAGCACAGTAGGGCGGCAAAGGTACTGGGGTACAAGAAAGGACGGCGCTATGTACACCCGGCGGACGATGTTGAAGGCGGGACTGGCGACGGCGACGGCGGCCGCCGCAGGGGCGGCGCTGCCGCTGGGTGAGCCCGGTGTGGCCAATGCGGCGCTGCGGGCGCCGAACTCGGTGCCGTTCCCGAACTTGCCGGTCGGCAAGCCCACGGGCGCGTTCCCGTTTCGAGCATCTCGTCCTCGTGATGCAGGAGAACCACTCGTTCGACAACTACTTCGGCATGCTGCCGCGGCGCGGCCAGCCGGCAGCCGATGGCTTCACGTTCGACACGAACGGGGTGCCGACCAACTCGAACCCGCTGGGTCCGCAGCACATGGTCGTCTTCCACGAACCGGACCTCAACGGCACCACGCACACCGGCAGCCAGAGCTGGAACAACACGCACCTGCAGATCAACGGCGGCGCGATGGACGGTTTCGCCGGCACCGGCCCCGGGTCGATGGGCTACTACGACGAGCCCGACATACCGTTCTACTACTCGCTGGCGAAAACGTTCACGCTGGCCAACCGCTGGTTCTGTTCGGCGCCATGCCAGACGGCCCCGAACCGCCGGTACTACATGGCGGGCACTTCGTCGGGCATCATCTCGACGAGCACAAGCAACATCAACACCGCCTACCCGGCCAACGGCACCATCTGGGACCTGCTCAGCAAATACAACATCAGCTGGCGCAACTACTTCAGCGACACGCCCACCAGCGCGCTCATCCTGCCGACCGTCACCAAGCACACCACGCACCTGCGGCTCATCGAGCAGTTCTACCTCGACTGCAAGCTCGGCACGCTGCCCGCGGTCAGCCTGGTCGACTCCAACACGGGCTCGATCACCGACGAGCTCGGCCGGTGAGAGCGTCAAGATCCCGACATTCGACGCGTCCTCAACGATGCGTTCTATTTGACCGCCGCGGATGAGGAGGACCCGCGGGACATCCAGCTGGGCGAGAATTTTGTCGCCAAGGTCGTCAACGCGGTCTTCAGGAGCCCCGCATGGTCCAAGACGATGCTGATCTGGCTCTATGACGAGCACGGCGGCTACTACGACCACGTGCCGCCGCCGCGCCGCGATCCCGCCCGACGCGATCCCCCCGATGACCGGCCCCGGCGACCAGCCAGGCGGGTTCGACATGTACGGCCCGCGGGTGCCGGCCGTCGTCGTCAGCCCGTGGTCACGGCCCAACGCCGTGACGAACGTGGTGCACGACCACACCTCCGTCCTCGCCACGATCGAAGCGCAGTGGAACCTGCCGGCGCTTACCTACCGCGACGCCAACGCCACAACCCTGGCCGACTTCATCGATCCCAACGTTGCCGCGTTCGCCACGCCACCGACGTTGGCGGCTCCGTCCGATCCGAAGCCGGGCTTGCAACAGATCCTCGCCCACGGGCAACTGCCACCGCCGCCGCCAACAAGCTGACGCGGACTAGCCCCGGACTAGCCATTGTCGATGCGGCGGGCGCCCAGTTCGTTCTGCAGCAGTTCGAGCGCAACTTCTTCGGGATCCCGACGTGGCTCCGACGATTCGCTGCGGCCGGCTTCGGCAAGCATGCTTTCCTCTTCGTCGCGCTGAACAGAATCCACGTCAGGGACAGCGGGTTCCTCGATTGCGGTAATCGCGGGAACCTCGGCCGGCGCCGGAGCGCCGGTCTCACAGCGCACCCGCCAATTCACGCCCAGCGCGTCTTTGAGTGCTTCGGCGATGACATCAGCGTTGCGCTGCTCGGACAGCCGCTTGGCCAGCGGCGCCGAGGTGTGGGTCAGCACCAGCGTGTTGTCTTCGACGGCACGGACTGTGGCGCCGGCCAGCATCACCTCGGTGGTGCGGCTGCGCTGACGCACCTTGTCGCGCACCGTCGGCCACATGGTTCGCACCGCGGCCGCGTTGGGTTCGCCCGGGACCGAGACTGGCGCAGGGGCGGGTTCACGGGCCGGCTCGGGGGGTGGCGCGGCGGCCGGGGCGGGCTTGGGCTTGGGTTTGGACTCGGAAGCCGCGGCCGGCCGCCGGGGGCGGCCGGGTGCGACGGGAGCAGGTACGGCAGGTGTCGGCCGGCGCATGCCGCGGCGCGGGGGTGGATGCCGGGATGGATATTTCCAGCCGGGTTTCGATGCGCTCGACACGTTGCAGCAACGCCGACTCGGCGTCACTCGCTGAGGGCAGCAGCAGTCGCGCGCAGACCACTTCGAGCAGCAGACGCGGTGCCGTCGCCCCACGCATCTCACCGAGACCGGCCTGCACAACCTCCGCATACCGAGTCAGCGTCGCCGGCCCAATTCGGGCCGCTTGCTCCCTCATCCGGTCCAACACATCCTCCGGCGCATCCACCACGCCACGGCTTGCCGCATCGGGGACCGCTTGCAGCACGATGAGATCGCGGAATCGCTCCAGCAGATCCGTGGCGAAGCGCCGGGGGTCGTGGCCGGCGTCGATCACCGATTCGACGGCACCGAACAACGCCGCGGCATCTGAGGCGGCGAGCGCGTCGACGGCGTCGTCGATCAATCCGACGTCGGTGGCGCCCAACAGCCCCAGCGCCCGCTGGTAGGTCAGCCGTTGACCGTCGGGACCGTCTTCGGAGCCGGCCACCAATTGATCCAGCACCGACAGGGTGTCGCGCGGTGAGCCTCCGCCGGCGCGGATCACCAGGGGGTACACCGCGTCGTCGACGACGACGCCCTCTTGCTCGCAGATCCGCCCGATCAGGGCCCGCATGGTGCGCGGCGGCAGCAGCCGGAACGGGTAGTGATGGGTGCGTGACCGAATCGTCGGCAACACCTTGTCCGGTTCGGTGGTGGCGAAAATGAAGATCAGGTGCTCGGGCGGTTCCTCGACGATCTTGAGCAGCGCGTTGAAGCCCGCGGTGGTGACCATGTGCGCTTCGTCGATGATGAATACCCGGTAGCGCGACTGCGCCGGCGCATAGAACGCGCGGTCCCGCAGCTCGCGGGTGTCGTCCACGCCGCCGTGGCTGGCGGCGTCGAGCTCCACGACGTCGATGCTGCCGGGCGCGTTGGGCGCCAGCGCCACGCAGGAATCGCAAACCCCGCACGGGTGAGCCGTCGGCCCCTGTGCGCAGTTCAATGACCGGGCCAGGATGCGCGCCGACGACGTCTTTCCGCAGCCGCGCGGCCCGGAGAACAGGTAGGCGTGGTTGATCCGGCCGGCTTCCAGGGCGATGGACAGCGGCTCGGTGACGTGCTCCTGCCCCACCACCTCGGCGAAGGTTGCCGGTCGATATTTGCGGTAGAGGGCCACGGTCAGCAGGCTACCGGCGCCCGCTGACGATGCAGACCCCAGTGGGGCCGTATATGCGCGTCTTCGCTGCTCAAGCCCCCTGCCCAAGGATTCTTCAAGGATTCCCCGAGGCGTGTGCCGGAACTTGGGCTGGTCAGCCAACAATGACCACCGGCCCAAGGAAATCGACCCATGCATGCACTAGCCATCGCGTCAGCGCCCGAACAGACCGCCGACCACGACGAAGCACCGGTCGACGTGCGTGAATCGATGCGGCGTCTGCCCTCGGCGCTTCAGCTGCCGCTGACGTATCTGACCGGCAAGCCCCACACCGGGCAGCGCGGCCCCAAACTGACCCCCACCTTCCACCTGGCAACAGCCCTGGGATCGCTTGCGATTGGACTCACCTGCAGTGCCGCAGCTTGGTCTGGCGCGAATCTGCTTCTGCTGGTTCTGGGTTGGGCGATCACCTTGCACGGCATGCGGAATCTGCGCATGCTGATCTTCCACCAAGCCGCCCACCGCAACATGTGGGCCAAACCGCGCGCGGACCGCCTCGTCGGGCGCATCATCGCCGCCGGCCTTGTCGTGCAAAGCTTTCAGCGCTACAGCAGCGAGCACATCAGCGACCACCACGCCGCACGGCACATGACGCTGCACGACCCCACCGTGCAGGCGATGCTGGTCACGCTGCGGCTGCGCCCCGGCATGACCCGGCGGCAAATGTGGCGGCGGATCATTGCCCTGCTGTGCTCGCCGGCGTTCCACGCGCGCTTCGCCTGGGCGCGGATCCGGTCCTATGTCCACGGGGCCACACCCGCCGAGCGCCGCGTGGCACTGCTGGGTTACCTCCTGCTGGCAGCGCTGCTCACGCTGCTGCACGGCTGGATGTTCTTCCTCGTCGCGTGGGCACTGCCGCTGTTCTTCATCTTCCAGATCAGCAACGTGCTTCGGCTATGCGTCGAGCACACCTTCCCCGAGAAGGACGTCGAGGTTCGCCGCGGCCGCGCCTACATGGCCGCGCTGAGCAACGCGATCTTCCTCGGCGAGCCGGCACCCGGCGATGACCTCACCGGTGCCCGCCGCGCCTACGCCTGGGTGCGCTGGACGCTGCGCATGGCGCTGATCCACTTCCCCAGCCGCTACCTGGTGCTCACCGGCGACACCGTGGTCCACGACTACCACCACCGCTTCCCGATGAGCCGCGAATGGGCCGACTACCTGTTCGCCCGCCAACGCGACCTCGAGGCCGGCCACCCCGGCTGGACCCCCTACCGCGAGGTCTGGGGCCTCATCCCCGCCATCAACCTCGTGCTCGACTCCCTGGCCAGCGCGAACGCCGACGAATTCGACCTAGAGCGCCTCGCCCAAATCAGCGACCGCGAGCTGTTCGCAGCCTTCGACGACTAACCCCAAACCCACCACAACATCCCAAAACAACCCCAAAGGGCCAAAAATTATGAACACCACCGCCACCACCACCGCGCCGCGCGTCGTCATCCTCGGCGTCGCAGCCAGCGACGCGCACGCGGTCGCCAACCAGCTCATCGCCATGATGTTGCGCCAGCAAGGTTTCGTCGTCATCAACCTCGGCGTCTGCACCCCGCTCGAGGAGTTCGCCGAGGCCTACCGCGCGCACCCGCAAGCGGAGGCAGTCCTCATCGGCAGCCTCAACGGCCACGCCTACGAAGACCTGAAAGACCTGCCACAGCTACGGTCGACCGGACAACTCGCCTGCCCGATCATCGTCGGCGGCAACCTTTCGGTGGGCAGCCACAAGGGCCCGGAGACCGCCAACCGGCTCAGGGTGCTGGGTGTCGACCACATTCTCGACACCGCAGACGAGCTTTCCGAACTGCTCAACCGGCTGGCCGACCAACGCGTCACCGACACCCGACGCGCGAACTGGCTGCGGTCGGCTCATGACACGCCAGGGATTGCTCGATCTGACCGTCGACGAAACACTCGACCTGCCCGATCTCCCCGAGGTACTGGACCACCTGCGAGCCTCCACCAAGGCCAGCGCCCACGCGATCCTGCGCACGGCCGCCGACACCGGCGTCCCGGCCCTGCAACCACGGTGCGGCGTCGGCGGCCACGACGAGATGCGGTCATTGCTCCAACAACTCGAAGCCGGTGCGGCACCGGACCTACTGCCGGTCACCATCGACTCGCACACTCGCCTCCGGCACTTCGACGTCGCGGCGGAAACGCTGCGCACGTCGCCGAGCTAACCTCAACGGCTATCCGCTGGTCAGCCACGGCTGGGAACGCGGCCGCGAACTGAACGCGTGCGTGCAAGCGCCGCTGGAGATCCGTCATGGTTCACCGGACGCCCGCGACCTCTTCGCCGTCTCCATCGCCTCGGGCATCAGCTCGTTCGAAGGCGGCGGAATCTCCTACAACCTGCCGTACTGCAAGGACGTGCCGCTGCCGGTGTCACTCGAGGCCTGGCGAGAGGTCGACGCGGCGTGCGGGACCCTGGCCCGAGCCGGGGTGATCGTCGATCGCGAGCTCTTCGGAACCCTCACCGCGGTGCTGGTGCCGCCCTCCCTCAGCCTCGCCATCACGTTGCTTGAGGCGATCCTCGCCGCCCGCGAGGGCGTGCGCTGCATCTCGATCGCCTACCCGCAAGGTGGGGCGCTGGCGCAAGACGTCGCCGCTCTGCGTGCGATTCCCAGCCTCGCGCGCCGATACCTGCCGCCCACCGTCGACGTCTTCCCGGTGCTGCACCAATTCATGGGCGTGTTCCCGCGCAACCGTGACAAGGCCGACGCGCTCATCCTCTACGGCGGCCTGACCGGACGCCTCGGCGGCGCCGCGAAGATCATCACCAAGACGAACCAAGAGGCCTACGGCATCCCCGACGCCGCTGCCAACATCGCCGGCATCCGCACCACCCGGCTGGCCAACTCCGACCTGCTCGACTTCGTGCGAGTCGACCAAGAGCAGGTGGAACAGGAGCAGCAGTGGATCGAAAGCGAGGTCGACGAGCTCGTCCAGCCGATCCTGGCCGCCGGCGACACCGCGGCCGCGATCGCGCAGGCGTTCGCCGAAGGCACCCTCGACATCCCGTTCAGCGCCAGCATGCACGCCCACTCCCAAGTCACGCCGCAACGCGACAGCACCGGCGCCATCCGGTATCTGGAGGTCGGCGCACTACCGTTCGGCCGATCCACCCTGGAACGCCACGCTCGGCTGCTGGTCACCCGCGCCGGACAACACGACGCATCGGCCCAGGCGATCACATCCATGCTCCGCGACATCAACTACTTCGCCGACGACAGCGACAAGACATGAGCGCTCAGATCGCCACCGCACTGCCGACCGCCAGGCGCACGGGAGTAGACGCGGTTCCGGCGCCGGCGCTGATGCTCGTGGGGATGGTCAGCACTCAACTCGGCGCGGCCTTCGCCAAGCATCTTTTCGGCACGGCGGGCCCGGCGGCGATGACGGTGATGCGGCTCGGCTTCGCGGCCGTCGTGCTGTTGCTGTGGTGGCGGCCCTCGCTGCGCCTGGACCGTCGTACCGCGGCCGCCGTCGTGGCGTTCGGCGTGGCCATCGCCGGCATGAACCTCTGCTTCTACCTGGCGATGGCGCGGATGCCGGTCGGGGTGGCGCTGACGGTGGGCATGGCCGGTCCGCTCGCCGTCGCCACGCTGTCCTCGCGCCGGGCCACGGACCGGCTGTGGATCGTCCTCGCGGCGAGCGGCATCGCGCTGCTCGGCTGGCAGGGCGGCGCGGCCGGCCTGACCGGACTGCTCATCGCGCTGGCCTGCGCGGTCTTCTGGGGGGCATACGTTCCGCTGTCGGCGAAGGTCGGGGCGATGGTGCCCGGCGGCGGCGGCCTTGCGCTCGCCATGGCGTTCGGGGCCGTGTGCTCGCTGCCGGCCGGACTGGCCGAGGGCGGTGACGCGCTCGCCCGGCCCGAGGTGCTCGTCTTCGGCTTCGGCGTTGCGATGCTGTCGTCCCTCGTCCCCTACACGTGCGAGATGGAGACGCTGCGCCGGGTGTCGGCGCTGGTCTTCGGGGTTCTGCTGAGTCTGGAACCCGCGATCGGCGCCCTGGTCGCACTCGTGGTACTGCACGAAATCCTCTCCCCGGCTCAGGTGCTGGGCCTGGCCGCTGTCGTGACGGCATCGATCGGCGTCATCCGCAGCACCTACACGGGAAGCAAACAGAAAGGAACCATACAGAAATGATCGACACGGGAAGCAAGGCAGCGCTGGCAGGCAGCCCCGAGGGCCTGCAACAGCTCAAGGAACTTCTGGACACGGCCCTTGGCGCACTCCATGACGCCGCGCTCAAACGCGGCGGCCCCGTCGCCCCCGGCGGACCCGAGGCGGCCAAGGCCGCGGTCCACGAGGCCCTGGGCGGCGGAGCGTTCCTCGCCGAGGAACCCAGCGCCCAGCGGGTGACGGACCTGTTCCAGGCGTACGCGACCTGGGCGGTCGACCTGACCCACCCGGCCGCGGTGGCCCGCATGCAGTGCGCGCCGACCGCCGCGGCCGCCGCGGCCGAATTGGTGGCGGGCGTCCTCAATCAGTCGCTGCACGCGTGGGAGAGCGGGCCCTTCGCACTCGAACTGGAGCGGCAGCTCATCGCGGAGATGGCCTCCTGGGTCGGCTACAGCAACCAGGCATCCGGAACCCTCACCCCCGGCGGCAGCATCTCCAACCTGATGGGGCTGCTCCTGGCCAGGGAGTATGCCCTCAACGACACCGACTCCGGAGCGGTGTCCCAGGCCGGCCTGCCGGGACGGCGGATCCGCCCCCGCATCCTGTGCTCGGCGGCCGCCCACTTCTCCATCGCACGAGCCGCCGCGTTCCTTGGCCTCGGCCGGGACGCCGTGCTGAAGGTGCCGGTTGACGAGCGGGGTCGCATGCTCGCGGAGGAGGCCCGGCGAATCCTCGCCGACCTCGCCCCCGACGAGGTTCCGGTGGCCCTGGTCGCCACGGCCGGCACGACTGACCACGGCGCCTTCGACCCGCTGCCCGAACTCGCGGCGCTGGCCGCGGAGCACCGGATATGGCTGCACGTCGACGCGGCCTACGGCATCGGTGCGCTGTTCTCGCCGAGGCTCGCGTCGCTGCTCGACGGACTTGCCGAAGCCGATTCGATCGCGTTCGACCTGCACAAGTTCGGCTGGACCCCGGCTTCTTCGAGCGTGCTCGCTGGTGCGCGACCGGCGACACATGAACTGCCTGGACGAGCAGGCCGTGTACCTCAACCCGTCCGACGACGAGGCCGCGGGCTTCACCTCCCTGCTCGGCACCTCCCTGCAGACCACCCGCCGCTCCGACGCCCTCAAGATCGCGGCCACGCTGCTTACGGTGGGCCGCGCGGGCATGGGTGCCTGGGTCGACGCCTGCCACCAGCAGGCACAGCACGCCGCGACCCGGATCGGTGCCAGCGACACCCTTGACCTGGTGGCGCAGCCCATCCTCAGCACGGTGATCTTCCGCTGCCGGAGCACGGACACGGCCCCGGTCGACGACGAGGACGCCTGGCACTCGGCCATCCGCCGCAAGTTGATGACCGACGGCCGGGCGCTGCTCGCCCGCACCAAGATCGCCGGCCCGGACGGCACCCCGCAGGTCCACCTGAAGCTGGTCTTCCTCAACCCGATGACAACCACGGCGGAAATCGACGAGGTCCTGACGGACATCGCAGCCGCCGCCCGCGAACTGGCGGGCTACCCGTCTAAGACGACGCGTTGATTCTGCGCTGAAGGTGGGGGCTACTCGACCTTTTGCGCCGTGAGCGCAGCGTCAATCAGGGACTCGGAAGCCGCGAGCAGCGCGCAGGTCGCCAGCCCGTCGACCGCTTTAGGCAGGTCCGATAGCGGCGGGAAGGTGGGCGCGACCCGGATGTTCTTGTCGTCCGGGTCTTTTCGATACGGGAACGACGACCCCGCCTCGGTGACCGCGATGCCGGCGTCCTTGGCCAACGCGACGGTTCGCCGCGCCGTGCCGGGCAACACGTCGAGGCTGATGAAGTAGCCACCCTTGGGCTCGGTCCAGGAGGCGATCTTGGATTCGCCTAGCCGCCGATCCAGAATTTCCAGCGTCAACGCGAATTTCGGCGCCAGTATCTGCTGGTGGCGCAGCATCTGCAGGCGGACCCCGTCGGCGTCTCCGAAGAACTGCAAATGCCGCAGCTGGTTGACCTTGTCCGGGCCGATCGACTTCTTCGCCGCGTACTGCAGATACCAGGCAATGTTGCCCAGCGATCCGCCCAGGAAGCTGACACCGGCGCCGGCGAAGGTGATCTTCGAGGTGGACGCGAACACGTAGGGCCGGTTGGGGTTTCCGGACTTGGCGGCCAGCCCGAGAACGTCGACCTGACGGACGAAATCCAGCGTCAGGGTGTGCACCGCGTACGCGTTGTCCCAGAACAACCGGAAGTCCGGGGCAGCCGTCCGCATTTGGACGAGCCGCCGAACCGTCTCCCAGGAATAGGTGATGCCGGTGGGGTTGCCGAACACCGGTACCGTCCACATCCCCTTGATTGCGGGGTCGACGGCGACGAGCTCCTCGATCAGGTCGACGTCCGGACCGTCCTCCAGCATCGGGATCAGGATCATCTCGATGCCCATCGTCTCGGTGACGGCGAAGTGCCGGTCGTAGCCGGGGACAGGGCACAGGAATTTGACGCCGTCTTGCGTCCTTCCAGGGCCGCGGCGAGTCCACGCCGCCGTACAACATCGAGAAGGCCACCAAGTCGTGCATCATCTCCAGGCTGGAGTTGTTCCCCGCGATCAGGTTCTGCACCGGGATCCCGAGCAACTCCCCGAAGATGGCCCGCAATCCGGGCAGGCCGTGCAGGCCGCCGTAGTTGCGGGTGTCGGTGCCCTCGGGGTCGCGGTAGTCGTCGCCCGGCAGGCTCAGCAAGCGGTTGGACAGGTCGAGTTGCTCCGCGCACGGCTTGCCGCGGGTGAGGTCCAAGGCGAGCTTCATGGCCTGCAGCTCCGCGTAATCCTGCTGGTGGCGCTCGTGCAGGGCGGCCAGATCTTCAGGGCTGAGCGAATCGAACGACACCATGGGGCCCTTTCGCCGTCGAACACCGTGGTTAGCAAGTACTGGTTGGGCTGTCCCCGAACTAAGGGGACCCCGCGCACCCGACAGAGCCCATTGACCCTTGCTGCCTTCCGGCCCTGGGGGAGTTCACAGGATAGACGCCGCGCGGGGTCCATGGTGAGTGTAATACCTGGTTCGTGACACCCCGCGACGGCCGCAGGACACTTGGCGTTGACTCAGCGGCTACCATGGCGGCGGAGGATTCGCCTAGTGGCCTATGGCGCTCGCCTGGAACGCGGGTTGGGTTAACAGCCCTCGCGGGTTCAAATCCCGCATCCTCCGCACTGGTCGCACATGTTTCGAGGTGCGGACACACACAATGTGGGCTCGTCGGCATTAGGGGTTTCCTTTATGCTGGC
Source organism: uncultured Actinomycetota bacterium (assembly GCA_963840045.1). Classification (GTDB taxonomy): domain Bacteria; phylum Actinomycetota; class Actinomycetes; order Mycobacteriales; family Mycobacteriaceae; genus Mycobacterium. The sequence goes on from CAWIXL010000008.1 coordinate 511,045, forward strand.
CCGGGCTCACCAGCATGAGGAGGCGTATGGGACGCACGTGGGCCATCGTGTGGCACGCATCGTTTTCGATCATTGGCGGCGTCCTCTACTTCTTGTGCGTGTTGCCCCGCTGGTATGAGCTGACGGGCGAGATCTCGCCGGCATTGGGGATGGCGGGTCGGATCACCGCCGGCGCACTGATCGGGCTGGCCGCACTCCCGGTGGTGTTCACCCTGTTGCGCACCCGCAGACCCGAACTCGGCACCCCGCAGCTGGCACTTTCCATCAGGTTCTGGTCGATCGTGGCCCACATAGTGGCCGGGGTGCTGATCATCGGCACCGCGATCAGCGAGATCTGGCTCAGCCTGGACTCCGTTGGACGGTGGTTGTTCGGCATTTACGGGGCCGCCGCCGCGATCGCAGTGCTCGGAATCTTTGCGTTCTACCTCGCATTTGTCGCCGAGTTGCCGCCACCGCCGCCGAAACCGATCAAGCTCAAGCAGCCCAAGCAAAAGCGCGGACGCCGCAAGAAGGCGGACGAAGACGACGAGGCCGACGAGGCCGACGAGGCTGAAGACACCGACGTCACCGAAGAAGCCGAAGAGACCGAAGACGCCGAGAAGGCCGAAGAGACCGAGGACGTCAAGGCCGGCGAAGCTGAGAAGACCGCGGTCGAAGTCAGCGAACCTGACAGCGAACCTGCCAGCGAACCTGCCGACGCCACCGAAGAAAGCCCGCAGGTCACCAAGGAAGCCGCCAAGCCCGACACGGACGCTGACGCGGAGACCAAGGAAGCGCCGGTGCCCACAGACACGGAAGCGACCGAAGTCACCGAAGAGGCCGAGGAGGCCCCAACCCGGTTGCGCAACCGACGCCCGACCGGCAAGACGTCACATCGACGCCGGCGCACCCGCGGCGGAGTCGCGCTCGAGGATTAGACGGGGCGCATAGCCGGACAGGCCGACGCGTTTGAGGATCCTTGAGGATCCTTCCAGAATCCGCCGAGGCGGCTCCGACACTCTTGGCGAGTGACCGAAAACGGCCAGGCCAGCACCGGCAGCCTCACCCTGGTCCGCCTGCTCAGGCGCTTAGCGTCGCAGCGCGGCCTGACCGCGGTCGCGGTCGCGTTAGCCATCGCCGCCACCGTGACCGGTGTCGTGGCGACGCGTGTCCTGGGACGCGCCACCGACCTGTTGTTCACCGGCGTGATCGGCCGTCAGCTGCCGGCGGGCATCACCAAGGCGCAGGCCATCGCAGAGGCCCGGGCGCGCGGCGATAACACCTTCGCCCAGCTGGTATCGAGTGTGAACGTGACCCCGGGTGTCGGGATCGACCTCGCCGCGGTCGGGCGCACGCTGGGGCTGTCGCTGTCGTTGTATCTGGTTGCCGCAGCCATGGCCTGGGGCCAGGCGCGGCTGCTGAACGCCGCAATCCAGCGCACGATGGTGGCCCTGCGCGGCGATGTCGAGGGCAAATTGCACCGGCTGCCGCTCGCCTACGTCGACTCGTTTCGGCGCGGTGAACTGCTCAGCCGCCTCACCAACGACGTCGATGCGATCCAAACGGCGCTGGTGATGACGACCAGCAAGCTGCCGACGCTGGTGCTGACCGTGGCGGCCGTGCTGGTGATGATGCTGACCATCTCGCCGTTGCTGACCCTGATCACCCTGCTGACCGTGCCACTGTTGGCGCTGGTGGCCCGCTCGATCGTGCGGCGCTCCAAGCAACTCTTCGTGGCACAGGCGGTTACCATCGGCCAGCTCAATGCCCACCTCGAAGAGGCCTACAGCGGGCTTGGCGTGGTACAGACCTTCGGCCAGCGGGACCGGGTGCTGGAGCAGTTCGACGAGCTCAACGAGACCGTCCGCCAGGCCAGCTTCCGGGCGCAGTTTCTATCCCTGCTCATCGCGCCGGCCTCGATGTTCATCGGCAACCTGGGCTTCGTGATCGTCGCGGTGGTGGGTGGCTTGCAGATGCTGACCGGGCACATCAGCCTCGGCGGCATCCAGGCGTTCATTCAGTACGCGCGCCAGTTCAACCAGCCGCTCACCGAGTTCGCCGCCACGTACAACATGCTGCAAAGCGGGCTGGCCTCCGCCAACCGGGTTTTCGAGCTGCTGGACGCACCCGAGCTGGAAGCTGACGCCGAGGTTAGTGACCCCGACGCGGCCGGCACCGGTGCCCGGCCGGGTGGAGTTCGAGCACGTCAATTTCGGCTATCGGCCCGACGCGCGGGTGATCGACGATCTGTCGCTGGCGATCGAACCGGGCAGCACGGTGGCGATCGTCGGTCCGACCGGGGCGGGCAAATCCACCCTGATGAATCTGCTGATGCGCTTCTACGAGGTCGACTCGGGCCGGATCCTGCTCGACGGTGTGGATGTCACCACGATGAGCCGCCAGCAGCTGCGCTCGCGGATCGGGATGGTGCTGCAGGACAGCTGGTTGTTCGCCGGAACCATCGCCGAAAACATCGGGTATGGCTGCCCGGGCGCCAGCCGCGAGCAGATCATCGAGGCGGCCAAGGCCGCCAACGTGGACCAGTTCGTCCGCAGCCGGCCGGACGGCTACGACACCCAGGTCGGCGAGGACGGCGTCAATCTCAGCGCCGGCGAAAAGCAGCTGATCACGATCGCCCGGGCGCTCCTGGCCCGCCCGCAGTTGCTGATGCTCGATGAAGCCACCAGCTCACTCGACTCCCGTACCGAACTGCTGATCCAGCAGGCGCTGGGTGAACTGCGCCGCGACCGCACCAGCTTCGTGATCGCGCATCGGCTCTCAACGATCCGCGACGCAGACCTGATCCTGGTGATGGACGCCGGCCGAATCGTCGAGCACGGCAATCACGACCAACTCATGGCCCGACGCGGCGCCTACTACGCCATGGCGTTCAGTGCCCAGTCGCAGCCTGCCGCGCCGTCCGAGTCCTGCACCCGCCCGCAACGGCCCGCCCGGGCCGCACGCGGTGCGGCGATCCGGGCAGATGGCGGCGACCCGCTTCGCCCGGCTTCGCCGCGCTTGCGATCAGCGCAGGGCGCGCGGCCGTGGCACGGTTCTCGCCCGCCCGGACGTCACGACGAGAAGAAGGATGTTTCCAGAATCCGCCAAGGGGCTCGGGACACGCTGTTGTCATGACCCAGGACAACGACCGTCCATCGTCCACCGGGCGGCTGTTGGCGCTGCTGCGACAGTATGTGGCGCCCTACCGGAAGCTGCTGGCGATCGCCGCGGCGACGCAGTTGATCGGCACCTTGGCTTTCCTGCACCTGCCCGCCGTCAACGCGGCGATCATCGACCACGGCGTCGCCAAGGGTGACATCGCCACGATCGTGCAGCTCGGTGCGGTGATGCTCGCCGTCAGCGGGCTGCAGGTGGTGTGCTCCGTGGTGGCTGCCCGCATCGGCTCGCGCGCCGCCGCGGGACTGGGCCGGGATCTTCGTTCGGCGATGGTGCAGCGCGTCACCGGCTTCTCGACGCAGCAGGTCGCGAAGTTCGGGGCGCCATCATTGCTGACGCGCACCGTCAGCGACGTTCAGCAGATCCAGCAGGTCGTGCTGATGGCCTGCATGACGCTGGTCACCGCGGCGGTCACGGGCATCGGCGGCATCATCCTGGCGGCAGGCCAGGACACCGGCGTGTCCTGGGTGCTGCTGGTCAGCGTCCCGGTAGTGGCGCTGGCCACCTACCTGATCATGTCGCGCACGCTCTTGGTGTGCCGAAACCTCCCGAAGCTGCTCGACGACATCAACCGGATCATGCGCGAACAACTTTCGGGCATCCGGGTGATCCGTGCATTCGCCCGCGAACCGTTCGAGCGGCAGCGATTCGCGGCCGCCAACGTCGAATTGTCGAACACCACGCTGGCCACGCTGCGGTTGGACGCGCTGTTCGGGCCGGTCACCACGTTTGTGATCAGCGCGTCGAGCGTCGCGCTGGTTTGGTTTGGCGGCCTGCGTATCGATGCGGGCCAGATGCAGGTGGGCACGTTGGTCGCGCTGGTGTCGTACGCCGCGCAGATTCTGGGAGCCGTCTTGATGATGTCGATCGTCCTGGTCCAGCTGCCGCGGGCGGCGGCGTGCGCCGAACGGGTCAGCGAGATCCTCTCGACATCGGCGGCGATCCAGAACCCCGAACAACCGGCGACCCAGGGTCCGGTCAGTGGTCGGGTTTGCTTGGACGGGGCGGCATTCCGTCATCCTGGCGCTGACCAAGCGGTGCTGCAGGACATTTCGTTCACCGCGACACCGGGTACGACGACGGCGATCGTGGGCAGCACCGGCGCCGGCAAGTCGACGCTGATCTCGCTGCTTTCCCGGTTGCACGACGTCACCGACGGCTCGGTGACATTCGACGGCGTCGACATCCGCGACTACGACCTCGAACAGCTGCGCTCGGCGATCGGGCTGGTGCCCCAGCAGGCGCACCTGTTCTCCGGAACAGTGGCCGACAACCTCCGTTACGGCGCGGCCCCAGGACAGGTCGTCACCGACGCCGAGATGTGGGAGGCACTTCGCATTGCGGCGGCCGACGATTTTGTGCGCGCGCACCCCGAGGGCCTGCAGATGCCCGTCGCGCAGGCCGGCACGAACCTCTCCGGCGGCCAGCGGCAACGCGTGGCGATCGCCCGCGCCGTGATCCGCCGCCCAGCGGTGTACCTCTTCGACGACGCGTTCTCGGCTCTCGATGCACAAACTCATGCCCGGGTGCGGGAAGCGCTGCGTGAGGTCACCGCCGATTCCACCGTCATCACCGTGTCCCAGCGCATTAGCGACGTCGCCGACGCGGACCAAGTGATCGTCGTCAACGACGGCACCCTGGTCGGCAGCGGGACACACGAGTCGCTGCTGGCGGACTGCCCCACCTACGCCGAGTTCGTCGAATCGCAGGCGGGCGTAGGAATCGCTGCCTGACTCAGCCCTTGCGGCTGTGGAGACGCTCGAGCGAGGCGGCGATGCGCTGGCGGGTCTCTTCGGAGCCCCACATCTGGCGCACCTCGCGGTCAATATCGGCACCGTCGTTGATCCGCGCCAGAGTCGGGGTTCGGAGTTGGGATTTCGTGTGGCGATAGGCGTCGGCGGGGATGTCGGCGAGGTCTGAAGCCTCCGCGACAGCGGCGTCGATGAGATTCTCGGCGACAATGCGGTCGCTCAGCCTCACGGCGAGTGCGTCGTCGTCTCGATAGAGGCCGCCGCCCAGTACAACTTCCTCGGCGCGATCGCCGCACGCGTAGCGCATGACCTCCAGCGCGGCGGCCGGAAAGGGCACTCCGACGCGGACCTCGGACGCCCCGATCTGCGCGGACGGGCTGATCAGGCGACGATCACATGCGCAGGCCAGCACGCACCCGCCCGCGATGGCGGCGCCGTTGATCGCCGCGACCGTCGGCCCGGGATAGCAGAACATCGCCACCATCAGCTCGGACAGCGCCGGGATCAGCCGATCGGTGTAGTCGGCCCCGCCCTCCACCACGCGCTTGAGGTCGACACCTGCGCTGAACGCGCGGCCGGCGCCGGTGATGACCAGCGCGCCGGCACCCGACCGCTGCAACTCACGGACCGCCTCGGTCAGCTCGTTCACGAACTCGACATCGAGCGCGTTGACGGGCCCCGACGAAAAGGTCAGCACCTGGACCGCTCCCGCGGCCTGGAGCTCGATCACTGCCGGCCCGAGACGAGAATCACCGGTATGTCGGTGTTCTCGTCGGTGTAATAGCTCGCACAGACGCGGTGGTAGCCGTCGGCGATCTGCAGGTGAACACCGGTAGCCAAGTCACCGCGCACCAGCAAGATAGGCGCCAGCGGTTGCTTCTTTTTGATCTTGGCCAGATCCGCGGCGACGTGGGGGTTGTCCACGGGTAACAAGGTCAGTCCCGCTGCCCGAAGAATGTCTTTGGCCTTCTTGTGCACGATGGAGCCGGCCCGCAGCCGGTCGGTCAAGTCTTGGACGGTAGGCGCTTCGGCGAGCAGATCAAGGTAGTCGGCGGCCGCCGGAAAATCATGGGCCTCAGGCCCTTTTAACCATTTGACGGTGGGCATCGGACTCTCCCTTCAGGTGGTCCCGTCATCGGGCCGTGTCGAAGCAGCCTATCGGGTAGGCGCCGCGAAGTTGGGATCGGTAGCAAGAGGAGCCGCCTGTACTTGCTCAGATGACGTCGCCAACCGGGCGGCGCATTTAAGGAAGGAACTCCAGTGAAACGTCTTCTCGCAGCAGCGATTGGAACCATCGGCTGCGCGTCGGCTCTGGTGGGCTGTTCGAGCGGTGGCAATTCAGCCGGTCCGGCCAGCGTCGCCACCGGCAGCAGCCCCGCGCAGGTCAAAGTCGGCGGCAGCCGACCTGGCGGGCTTGGACCCGGCCTCGGTGACCTGCGTCAGGCAGGGCGGCAAAATCAACATCGGCAGCGGATCCACCGGCAAGCAGCAGGCGCTGGCGGTGGTGATGACCGACGAGGCCACTCCGAAGGTCGAGACGGTGGCACTCGTTGTCGACGGCAACGCCTTGTCCGTCGCCAACAACATGGGCCAGAAGGTCGGCTCGGCCAACGTGGCGGTGGATGGCAAGACCTACACCATCAGCGGTCAGGCGCAGGGCGCCGACTTGAAGAACCCGATGGCCGGGATGATCACCAAGGACTTCACCATCAAGGTGACGTGTGGCTGATCCGCCGCAATCCGGGCGGCGGGCATGCAGTGCATGTCCGCCGCTTGGGGTTACCCGGAGCCATTCCCGACCGCCACGGACTTATGATGCAGCCGTGTCGATTTCCAGCGAATTGGAGCGAGCCCGCCGGCTGACGTTTGCCGCCGACGAGGTCGGGGCACGAGATCTGCTGCTGTCGCTGATACCGCAGATCGAGCAGGCCGATCGAGACGATCTCATGCTGGAGGTCTTTGCGCAGCTGGGCGAGATCTACCTTGTTCGCGGTGCCAATGACGGTGCGCGAGAATGCATCCAGCGCATCCGCGACTGTGTGGCGATCTATTCGGGAATCGTCGCCGGGGTGATGCCGGAAGCCGCCGCGCAAGTGACGATGTCCGACGGCGAAGTCAAGGTCATGATCGGTCGATATTCGCGGCGGGCCCAGTTTCTGGAAACGGGTCTGGCGGCGGCGCAGGGCGATCACGATGGCGCCGCGGCAGCCCTAACGGTGTTGGCCGACTCCAAGACTCCGACTCCGCTTATCCCGACCTCGCCGAGGAGCACGCGTTCCTGCTCACCTACGCGCGGGTGCTGTGCGCGACCGCGCTGTGCGACGACGACCTGCATGTACGGTCGCTTCCATTGTGGGAACAGGTACTTGCCGCGGTAACCGCCCAATCGAACGCGAGTACCGAGCCCGCCGACTTTCTGCGGGTGAACGCAGCCATTGCCTACGGCAGATTCTGCGTCGAGACCGGGCGGCTGCCGGAGGCCCAACCCTGGCTCCGCCGCGCAGCGGCTCGGGCGCAGGCGAACGGCTGGGAATTAGCCACCGCCAGAACGCAATTGGAACGAGCGGCGGCGGCCTGGTCGGCCCGCGATCAGGTAACGACCGAGCACCTGGTGTCGGAGGCCTATCCGGTCATCGCCCGGCACGCCCGTGCGCACGACGTATCGCGCTGCTGGCTATATCTTGGCCTCACCCGGATGGCATCCGGCACACCTGGAAGCCGCCGACGAGTGTTGGCAGCACGCCGAGCGGCATTGGCGTGAATTGGGAAAGCCGCTGCACATCCACCGTATTCTGGTGCAGCGCAGCTGGATAGAGATTTTCCGCGGTCGCTTTGCCGAAGCGGTCGAGCTGATCGCGCAGGCCAGGGAATGGCTCGACTCGTCGCCGCGCAGCAGTTGGCTGCAGTACGCCCGGCTGGACAGCCACCTGGGCACCGTGTGGCGGGCGGATGCGTTGACGGACATGGGTTTCGACGGTTCGGGTGAGCCCCTCGAGACAGCTGGCGGGAAGCCGAGGCGCGCTACGCCAAGTCGCTCGGCGTCATGCGGGCCGAGGTCGGCAGTCCGGAATACCGCCGGGCGATGACCAAGCTCGAGCAGGCCGCCGAGTTCAAGGTGCCCGCCGCGCTGGCGGTCGACTCGGTGCGCTATTCGATCGCTGACGCCGACGCGAGATCGCGTTGGGCGTCGCACGTTTCAGCACCTATCCTGGCCCACGCCTTCGCTACGGCATGGGAGTGGGACAACACGGAGCTGATCACCGAGCTGATTGAATATCACAGCGCACGAGGCACTTTCAGTAGCGAACCGCAACAGCGCGAAACCGGCGAATGGGAGTCCACCGCCACCGCGCCGGTTCTGCTGGACACCGAACCGGCCCCGGAACCGACACCGGCGCTGGCCGCGGCCGGAACATCGCCGACTGATCCGGCCGGCCGAGACACGCTGACCCGGCTGGGCCCGTTGCCGCCGTTGCGGATGCAACCGGACACCCCGCCGATCATGAGTCACTATCGCGCACTGGCTCTGCAGCGGTATGGCCGTGAGGTCACGGCGCCCGAGCCCGCCTGGTCGACCTGGCCATGAGCGACCCGGACCGGCTGACCCTGGTCCTGCGGTACGCCGACGTCGGAATCGCCACGTACGGCAGTTTGCGGGTGGTCGGGCAGCCGTCGAAGAAGGTCACGTGGGTGCTGGAAGAACCCATTCTGCTTGCGGCGCTGCGAGGAGCTGGATGACGCACTGCCCGAACCACACACCGCAGAGAGCCGGCGCGACGCCATCGAGCGGGCACTGACCAGCGGGCCGTTCACGGCGCCGGACACCGAACTGACGGTCGCCTACATCCTGGGGGTGCTGTTGATCGGCACGCCCGGCTGGCAGCTGCTGATCGAATGCCTGGCATCGCCGCGCGCGATGTTGTTCGTCTCCCCCAGCGCCCGGCTGGCCCGGGTTCCCTGGGGGCTGCTGGCGCTGCCGAAATCAGGACCGAGCCCCGAAGAACTGATACGCGCCCGGGCACCGGCGTACACCTCCAGTGGCACCGTCGCCGCCGAAATCCCCTGGCAGCTCGCCGATATCAACAATCACACCGATGGCTATCGGCTGATGGAGTTGGTCGACGTGCTGATGGCGGTGCCGCAGAACATCGTGCACTCGCCGAGAACACCGGCCGCCTGGGACGCCCGGCAAGACGGTCCGCCGCTGCTGGTCCTCGATCCCCGGGTGCCAGGCCAGCTCCCAGACTCCGCGCTCGGGTCGGTGCTCGGCAGACCGTCGGCGCAGACGCCGCTGGCGCAGCACTTCACCGAGCTGATGGCGCACCGGCCGGTGCTTCCGGAGGTCAACGCGGCGGTGGAACTGTTCCGCCGTCAAGATGCGGACCGCGGGTGGCTGGGCGAGCTGCTGACCCAGGCCCCGAGTCGACTCCTCTACGTTGGCCACGCGAGTTCGGCCGACGGCGATCCCGATCACGCCGGCCGGGCCGATCGGGCCGCGCTGCACCTGGCCTGCGCGGCGGGCATTCCCGGAGACGCCGCCCCGATCGGCGATCACCGCCCGCTGACCGCCTCGGACCTGATGTCGTTGCGCCTGCCGATGCCGCCCCGGGTCGCCCTGCTGGCCTGCGCGTCGGGCGGTGACTACCAATTCGACGAGGCGACCGGTCTGGTGGCCGCGATGATCCTGGGCGGCGCGCAGCTGGTGACCGCGACCTTGTGGTCGCTGCCGACCACGGCGGCCTATCGACGGTTCGCTGCGGCCGCTGCGGCCCACGATGACCTACCCGACCCGATGGCCGAGGTGGTCATCGCGGTCGATCGCGCGCACGAAGCCACCGACGCGGGATGCGCGGTGAATCGCTGGCAACGTGAGCAGATGCGACGCTGGCGCGACGGCGACGTCACCGCCAGCCCGCTGTATTGGGCCGCGCTGGTGACGTTCACCGTCGACGGGGTGTGGTGACGCTCAGATCGAGCTGAGTTCTGCCGCCCGCACGGCCAATACATCGTCGGGCAACGAAAGCTGTTCGCGGGCAGCGGGATCGAATGCCACCAGGAGTACAGCTCCGGGGCGCAACCACGATGCGACCGGATCGCCGTCGGGATGAGCCAGACGTCCGACGAACTTATCTCCATGCACATCTCCTTGCCCATGGGTCACCTCGATCATGATTTGATGTTTGCCGGCAGCGGCTTCGGGTTCGTCGTCACCGACGGTGCACACGGTGCCGACTCCGACGATACGGCCGTCCTCCGAAATCGCGGACATCGGGCGTGGCGCGTACACGAGCCAGCCGACGACGGCTAATGCGACGGCAACACACGTGACACCGATGAACGTGTTGCTCAGATCCTGGAAAGCCAGGTAGAGCACGACGGTTGCGATCACTGCAATCCCAACCGCCACCAGCAGCTTTGGCATCTTCATACGACCAGGCTCTAGCGGCCGACCGGCTACCGAACCCAACTTTTTGGATGTCGCTATTTTTGCAATGCCCCTATCCTGTGGGCATGAGCGCGGATCCGCAGGTGGCGACCTAGCTGCCGTCGACGGCTAGGGCCACCCCCGCCGGGCGGTCATCGAGCAAGCTTGGCGCGCAATCGGTCCCGGCGTCGAGGTGCTCAGCAGCGACGACGGCGGCCCGCTGACCCGCACGGTCAAGCGCATCATCGATCCGTTGGTGCTCCGGTTGCGCTCGAACCCCCAGTATTCGGCGCCGGTGGTCGCCCCCGATATCGCTGCGGCGATGCACGAGCTCATCGTCGGCAGTACTCCCCAATTGCGCGCCGCCGCCGCTTGGTTCGATGTTCTCAAGCTCGCGCGCCGCAGGCTGCGGATCCGCAGCGGAAATGCCCAGGAGCTCTACTTCCCGGTGTGCTTCGAACTGGCCGTGACGAAAGGCGCACCCACTCCGGACGATCACGAGACGCCGGCCGCGGTGCTGCACGACGTCCACCAGGGCCGGGACCGCACCGCGATCGAGGTGCTCAATGAATACGTGGCGAACCCCGAGGTCGTCGCCACGCTGGCCGATCAGCTCGACCGCAGTTGGGGCGACGTGCGGGCCCCGGAAGTGACCCCAGACGTTGTTATCGGCCCGTTCCTGGCCCAGCTCAGCACCGTTCTCGGACCTGCGAGCGGTCATGGCGCGGCCGTCGGCGCGCCAGCGCGCCTGGTCGGCGCTGATCGCTGACGCGACACCGTACAACTTGGGCGCTCTGGCCCGCATCGAAGCGGCCGAGTTGCCCTGGTCCATCGTCGACCTGGGCCTTAGTTCGGTTGCGCCGCAACGACAGCCGCAGATCCGCGGCGCTCTGGACGGTCCGGACAATGACCGTCCGCTGGATCGCACGGTGGTGGACCGGGTGCGGTCCACCTTGCGCCGCGCGCTGGACCGCGACGCCTTGCCGGACATCCCGCTGCTGTGCGACGAGGAAGTGGACCGGGCCTGCGCGCCGTGGGGACTGTTGGGCGAGGACAAACAGGCGACGCTGGTGGCCGGCATCGAGGTCGCGGTCGAGCTGGCGCCGCTGGACCGATCCGTGACGGGCCGCTACGCGCTGGCCGCACAGATCCAGGCCCGGTTGCGCAAGGAGGCATACGTCCTGCATGCCCGGCGCTACCTCGCCGAGGGCGGACCCATCCATCCGCGCCAACGGCAGGTGGTCGACGACCTCGCCGCGTACGCACAGCCCTACCTGAGCCGGCTGTGGGCGCGACTGCACGGACGCGACGTCTGGCAGGAGCCCTGCGAAGACGTCGACGACGTGCGCGCCCTGCTCGAGGGAGTCGCCAGATCGGTGAGCCTGGACCACCGCCAACGGATCAAGTCGATGCTGGAATTGCAGGTGGCGGGATGAGATTCGTCGCGGATTCCGGTCTGTGGATTACCGGACCCGATACCGCGGCGACGCCGCTGGCCGCGGTGCTGGAGGTCAGCGGCGCGGTGCTGTCCTGGACGATCGACGGCCCAGCCGACGACGCGGCAACCCAGATCACCTTCACCGATTTGTCCCGCGCCGACTGGCTTTGGCGTGTCATCGGCGACTCCGGACACGTCACGCTGGCTTCGGGCCTTCGGGGCCGTCGGGCGGCCCGCGAGGACGCAGCCGCGCAGCATCGAGCTCACCGGTGTCGACATCGTGCCGGGGTCGGTGCGACCGCTGCGGCAGGCTGGCGGTGGGCCATTGGCTGCGGCGCTGGTGGCCCGCCAGCCGGCGGGACGGCATCGTCGGCCTCGACCGTGCCCTGCTCGACGTCGAGGTCGCGTTGCTGACCGCCGGCGCGCAGGGCTTCTTCGCCGACGACACGCTGGATGCGGATGTGACGGAGCTGCTGGCACCGCACGCCGCGGCTCTGATCACGAATCTCGGAGCCGATGATCCGCGGATACGCGACCTGGCGCGGGCCGGGGCCGGGCTTGCCGACGAGGTCGGCATGGACGGCATCGGGTGGCCGGAACTGTTTGACGCTCTTGATGATTCAAGCGTGATCCTGGGAAATGCCGAGTGGGCGCCGCGACGACTACGCGCTGGCGGCCGGATCCGATGCCCGTCTCGCCCGTTCGGGGGCCGCGGCTCCCATCGCCACGGGAGTCGCGTCCGTCGGCTGGACCGCGGTTCCCCCGGCAATATTCGACGCGGCCGAGAACACCGTCGACTGGAGCGTCGAAACAGCCGGCTCAGCGGTCGTCGCCGTCGTCCGGGCCGCCATCATCGGACCGGAGCCGGCCAGCGGCATCGCCGTGCAGATGCGGTCCGGAGCCGTCAGCGGCGCCGGCGCGTTGGACGCCGACGGCCGCGCCACGCTGCCACTGGTCGACGCGCAGCAGCGGCCACTGTCGGAAACAGCCGCCTGGAACCAGGATTGGGCGGCGACATCGCTACTTATCGGTGCCGAGGTATCTGGGGTGGGCGAATCACCCGAGACCCGGGAGCGGGTTCGCCGCTGGGCACGGGCGCGGTTGGACGGAGCCGCCGACCCGGCGAATCAAGCCTTCCTGGCCGAGGTCCTGGCTGCCGAATCCGCCTACTGAGCGCCTCGAGCGAGGGGCGTTCCCCTATGCTGAGCGAGTGCCAAACACCTATCGCGTCGTGCAATGGAACACCGGAAACGTCGGCAAAAGCTCGGTGCAATCGATCGCCGACAACCCCGCGCCTCGAACTGGTCGGGCTGCTATGCCTACTCACCCGACAAGGTCGGCCGCGACGCCGGCGAGCTGTGCGGCATCGCACCGCTGCGGGGTCGCCGCGACCGAACGATGTCGACGCGCTGCTCGCCCTGAAACCGGACTGCGTGGTCTACAACCCGATGTGGATCAACGTCGACGAGCTGGTCCGCATCCTGTCCGCGGGCGTCAACGTGGTGACGACGGCATCCTTCATCACCGGGCACAACCTGGGCGCCGGCCGCGACCGCATCCTGGAAGCCTGCGAGAAGGGCGGCTCCACGATCTTCGGGTCCGGCGTCAGCCCGGGCTTCGCCGAGCTGTTGGCCATCGTGTCGGCGATGGTGTGCAACCGGGTCGACAAGATCACGGTCAACGAGGCTGCGGACACCACGTTCTACGACTCACCGGACACCGAGAAGCCGGTGGGCTTCGGCCAGCCGATCGACCACCCCGAGCTGCAGCGATGGCGGCCAAGGGGACGGCCATCTTCGCCGAGGCCGTCCGGCTGGTGGCCGACGCACTCGGCGTCGAACTCGACGAGGTGCGTTGCGTCGCCGAGTTCGCCCAGACCACAGCCGATCTCGACCTCGGGTCCTGGACGATAGCCGCCGGATGCGTCGCGGGCGTCTACATCAGCTGGCAGGGCATGTCGGCGGCAAGACCGTGATCGACCTCAACGTCCGGTGGCGCAAGGGACAGACCCTCGAGCCCGACTGGAAGATCGAGCAGGACGGCTGGGTCATCCAGATCGACGGGCAGCCGACGGTGACGACCAAGGTCGGTTTCCTGCCGCCGCCGTATTTCCAGGCCGAGACGATCGCCGACTTCATGGTGATCGGGCACATCATGACCGCGATGCCCACCGATCAATGCGATTCCGGCCGTCGTCGCCGCGGCACCCGGCATCGTCACCTACGCCGACCTGCCGTTGACGCTTCCCCGCGGCGTGGTGCCCACGAGCTGATCGAGGCGCGAGCCGGCGAGGCGCCAAACCATCGCTGATGTGTCAGCATTGTGCAGTGAACGCACGCGTTATCGGTCGAGTCCTTTTCGTTGTGTCCGCCATGACGTTGGCGCTGCTGACCGGGCCGATCAACCTCCCCTCCGCCCAAGCCGATCCATGCCCCAACGCCGAGGTGGTGTTCGCCCGCGGCACCGGCGGGTCCTCCGGCGTCGGCGCGGTGGGCCAGTCCTTCATCGATTCGCTGCGATCGCAGATCGGTGGGCGTTCGTTGGGGGTCTACGCCGTCAACTATCCCGCGACCTGGGCTTTCGCTTCGAGCGTGCCCGCCGGCGCCGATGACGTCACCAATCATGTCACAGGACATGATGGGACGCTGCCCCAACACCCGGATCGTGCTGGGCGGGATTTCTCAGGGCGCGGGTGTCATGGATTTCGCTACTAACCAACTGCCGCCCGAGGCCGCTGATCACGTCGCCGCGGTCGCCCTGTTCGGCAATCCGTCGAGCGGGCTCGCGGGTGCCATATCGGGCGTCGCTTTCCCCCCGATCGCCCCGGCTTACGTCGACAAGACCACCGACATGTGCGCTCAAGACGATCCGGCCTGCTCGGGCGGCCTCAACCCGGCGGCGCACGGTTCATATAGCTCGAACGGGATGATTCCTCAGGCCGCATGCTTCGTCGCGGGCCGGCTGTAAGGGCTAACGCAGGAAGGCCGCCATGAGTCCACCCCACATCGGTCGCGATCCTCTTTCGCGTCCAAGCGCGCTGCGGTCGCGACGGTGCTGGTGCTACTCAGTGGTCCGCTCGGCATTCCTTCCGCCGACGCCGCTGCGTGTCCTGACGTCCAAGTGGTGTTCGCTCGGGGAACTGGGGTGTCATCCGGTGTCGGCGAAGTTGGCCAGTTATTCGTCGATTCGCTCCGGTCGCAAATGAGTGGGCGGTCCATCGACGTCTACCCGGTCAACTATCCTGCGACCGCGGATTTCCCGGTGAGCTCGAAGAAGGGTGCCGACGACACGAGCGCTCACGTCCAAAGCATGGTCACCGGCTGCCCTAACACCCGGATGGTGCTCGGCGGATATTCTCAGGGCGCCGGCGTCATCGATTGGGCTTCGACGATCATGCCGAGCCCAATGGCCGATCATGTTGCCGCAGTTGCCCTATTCGGCAATCCAACGAGCATGGCCGCGACCATCCTGTCGGGTGGCTACCCCGACATCAGCCCCCGCTATAGGTCAAAGACCATCGACCTGTGCGCTTCCGGCGATCCGGCATGCGGCGGCGGCTTGAACCCGTTTGCGCACATCAGCTATACCGATTCGACCATGACGACTCAAGCCGCAACGTTCGCCGCGCGTCGGCTGCAGGGCTAGCCTTCCGCCGCCGCCGTTTTCGAAAAGGCCTTTCGCCGAGCGGTTTTGGGATAGCTGGCGCCGAGCCGCGGCAACTCGAGTGGGCCCTGATGACGCGCGGCGTCGATGGCGTTGCGCAGCGGACTGGCCAACCTCGCGAACGACCCCATGTCGAACAACAGCGGAGTCAGCAGCCGGTTGTGGATGAAGGCGAACGAGCTGGCGGTCCCGGGGTCGGCCCATCCGAGGGTTCCGCCCAGGCCGAC
Organism: uncultured Actinomycetota bacterium; assembly: GCA_963840045.1. Classification (GTDB taxonomy): domain Bacteria; phylum Actinomycetota; class Actinomycetes; order Mycobacteriales; family Mycobacteriaceae; genus Mycobacterium. The sequence goes on from CAWIXL010000008.1 coordinate 526,705, forward strand.
GTGACCGAATCCGTTGAGCAGACCGGGAACTGGCGATTCGTGGTAGCCGAGGTGGAACGGCATCGGCACCATCACGTTCACGTCGGGCCATGCCCGTCCCGACCTGCCGGTCAGGCCGCGCACCAACTCGGCGGACAGGTACTTCTTGCCGTCCATATAGCCGTCGTTGGCCAGTGCGCCGTACATCTTGGCCAGGCCGCGGCCGGTCACCACGCCGTTGGCCGCGGGAACCTCGCCGTCCAGGAACGGCGTATCTCCCTCCATCAGGGATTTGATGCCAGGGAAATACATCGCTCCGAGGGCGCCGGAAAAGGGCAGGCCGGCAACTTTCGGTGCGATGAAGTTGAACACTGGCATGGGCATCTTGGTTTGCGGCATCAGAATCTGCGCCGGCTTGGTCGGCGAGCCGGCGGGCGGGCGGCCCAGATGCACGCCGTCGGTGTTGAGCGGTCGCGCGATTTCCTGACGGATCAGCTCGCGCATGCCTTTGCCGGTCACCGCCCGGGCCAGCCCGGATAGCAGCCATCCGTAGGTCAACGCGTGATAGGCCTGCACGCCGCGCAGGTGATCGACTGGCGCGGCGGCCAGGCGCTGCTCCATCAGCAGGTGATCCATCGACTCCGTCTTGGTAACGCCTCTCAGATGCGACAACCCGGATCGATGCCGCAAGACGTCGTGAACGGTGATGTCGGCCTTGCCGTTGGCCGCGAACTCCGGCCAGTATTCGGCCACCGGCGCGTCATAGGACAGCAGGCCGCGGTCGGCCAGCCGGTGAATGACCGTCGTCGCAATGCCTTTGGTCGCCGAGAACACCATCGCACCGGTGTCGGCGGTCCAGGGTTCTTTGCCGGCCCGGTCCGACCATCCCGTCCAGACGTCGACGACGGGCTGGCCTTCGATGTAGACGCTGAGGGCTCCGCCGCCGAACCGGCGCCCGGGAAACAGCTGCGCGAACACCTTGACGACGTTTGCGAAGTGCGGATCGGCGGCGCCCGACACACCGCGGGGCAGACCGTCGCCGGCGACGAGAAGGGATCCCGGCGTCACCGTGCGGCAGCTGTCCGATGCGGTGCCATCACAGAAATGAAGCTATCAGTGCGGTACAACCCGTTGGCTTGGAATCCCGGGAGCCGGGTAACCATGACAGCGAGCCGCAACAAGGAGTGCAACATCATGACCGCGAGAAACAGGATGAATAACAAAGTTCAGTACTGGACCGGTAGGGCCAAAGAGACCGTCGGCCGCATCACTGGCAACAGGCGCACCGAGTTCGAAGGCCAGCGCGATCAGGTGAAGGCCAATCTCAAGGACACCGGCGAGCGGGTGAAAGACGCCTTCAGGAGGCCGGGCCGGCGTCGGGTGGTTCGAGATCGTCGGGTACGGGGTAGGCAACGTTGGTAATAAGCGCGTGTCACAACGAGGGAGAGAAGTTACGTGAGTACTGAAGACAAGGTCAAGAACAAGATCGAGGACCTGGGTGGCCGGGCCAAAGAGGCCGTCGGCAAGGCCACCGGCGATAACGACACCAAGAACGAAGGCAGGGCGGATCAGGCGAAGTCGAGCCTGAAGGATGCCGGTGAGAAGGTGAAGGACGCCTTCAAGAAGTAACCGGCCTGTACAGACCAGTAGTTTGCCGGCACGTCCGGCAAACTACTGGTCTGATCCAATCCGAACCGCAATCGGCTTCGAATACCGGGATAAGCGAACGAAACGAATGGTTAGAAATGGACGCCTTCAAATTGATCCGGGGTAGGCGCGTGCGCCGCGCCGCGGAGGCTGTAACGATTGCGGCGCTTGCCGGTGCTTCTGGGCTGTTAGGTCTGCCCGCGCCGGCGGCATCCGCCGCTCCGTGTCCCGACGTCGAAGTGGTCTTCGCCCGTGGCTCCGGCGAGGCGCCCGGTGTCGGTGGCGTCGGCCAATCCTTCGTGGACAATCTGCGCTCGCAGATTGGGCCCAGGTCGCTTGGGGTTTACCCGGTCAATTACCAAGCCAGCACCGACTTCGGCAGCAGCGATTTCCCGTTGACGGTCATCGACGGCATCCGTGACGCCGGTACTCACATTGAATCCATGGCGTCGAGCTGCCCCAGGACCCGCGAAGTACTGGGCGGATACTCCCAGGGCGCAGCGGTGGCCGGGTTCGTCACCTCGGCTTCGATACCGCCGGGCGTACCCGCTGCAGCCGTGCCGCCCCCGATGCCGCCGGACGTTGCCAATCACGTCGCCGCGGTCACGCTTTTCGGAACGCCTTCCGAGCAGTTCCTGCAGATGTACGGCGCACCGCAGATCGTCATCGGCCCCTTGTACCAGCCCAAGACCCTCGAGTTGTGCGCCCCAGGTGACGGGATCTGCAGCCCCGGCGGCGGTGGCCCCAATCTCGAGCACACCATGTACCCGGCGAACGGCATGACGAGCCAAGCCGCCTCCTACGCCGCCAGTCACCTATAGGCGCGAGGTGGGGGTACCGGCCCGCTTGCGGGGGAACGCGAGCACCCCAAAACCATCGGTTTTGGGGGCTTTTGCGTCTGCTCGCCATAACATCGCATCATGCATGTTCTGGTAACCGGTGGTACGGGATTTGTCGGCGGCTGGACCGCCAAGGCCATTGCCGACGCGGGTCATTCGATCCGCTTCCTGGTGCGAACGCCGGCAAAGCTGCAAACATCCGTCGCCCAACTGGGCGTCGACGTGTCGGACTTCGTAGTGGGAGACATCAAGGACCGCGACTCGGTGCGCGAGGCGCTAACCGGATGCGACGCCGTCGTGCACAGCGCCGCCCTGGTCGCAACCGACCCACGCCAAACGCCGGAGATGCTTGCCACCAACATGGACGGCGCCCGCAACGTCCTCGGTCAAGCCGTCCAGCTTGGGCTCGATCCGGTAGTGCACGTCTCGAGCTTCACGGCGCTCTTTCATCCCGACCTGGAAACGCTGACGGCGGACCTGCCGGTGGTCGGCGGAACGGATGGGTACGGAACGTCCAAGGCTCAGGTCGAAATCTATGCCCGCGGTTTGCAGGATGCCGGGGCACCGGTGAACATCACCTATCCCGGGATGGTTCTCGGTCCGCCCGTCGGCGACCAATTCGGTGAGGCCGGCGAGGGCGTCAAGGCGGCACTGCAGATTCACACGATTCCCGGGCGCAACGCGGCATGGCTGATCATCGACGTTCGCGATGTCGCCGCACTGCATGCCGCGCTCCTGGAGCCTGGGCGCGGGCCACGCCGCTACATGGTGGGCGGACATCGAGTTCCGGTGGCCGAATTGGCCGAAATGCTCGGACAGATCGCCGAGACGCCCATGCTGAGCGTTCCGGTTCCCGACACCGTGCTGCGTGTTGCGGGAAGAGTGCTGGACGTGGCGGGGCCGTATCTGCCGTTCGACAATCCGTTTACGGCCGCCGGCATGCAGTACTACACACAGATGCCCGAGTCCGATGATTCACCAAGCGAGGAAGAACTCGGCATCACCTATCGGGATCCACACACCACCCTGGCCGACACGATCGCGGCCCTTCGTGCCTAGCTGAGATGGAGATCCAACTCCATGAGTGGCTGGATCGGCTGGCAATCGAGGAACTCATCTATCGGTACTTCGACGCGGTAATGCTTGCCGATTGGCAGCAGTGCGAAGCGCTCTACTGCCCGGACGCGATCTGGGAGTCTCCGCTGCTGGGAGTGCGCCACAAAGACCGCGCATCCATCATCGAAATACTTCGTACGACAACCGAATACGACCCAATAAGGCAGACGCCGCACGCACCGGTGATCACGTTCATCGGCACCGATCGGGCACGGGCCACCACCACCATCCTCGAGTTCATCCGGGGCGTTGCGGTGGCGGGCAGCAATGCTGATGCCAGCGTTAACCCCAACGTCCAGCGATACGGGATCTACTACGACGACGTGGCGCTGATCGACGACGAGTGGAAATTCACGTACCGGCGGTTCGTCCCCATCTACGCCGGCACCGGCCGCGTCATGGGCGACCGCCTCACTCCACGGTCAGAGTTGCGGCGACCTGGCGACGCCTGAGCTCACGGGGTGCCCTCGGGGGGCTCTGCGACGTCGTCATCGATTGGTGCAGCGGGGGGCGCATTCTTCAGCCACCTCCTGAGCCGCAAGAGCTCGTTGATCACGATGCCAAGCCCCAGTAGGACCAGGGTCGCCACGATGATTGCGGTGGTCACGTCTTCCATGGTGACAGGGCGCCGCAGCATAGTCAGTGTCCTCGTCGGATCGGCGCGCCACAGTGACCTACGCATATGACCAAATCGAACAAGCCCGAACGCAACTCGAAGATCAGTCGTAGGACGTCAGGCTTTACGCACACTCCGGACGAAACCCATTACGGCTGCGCCCACGAACGGCACGGGAGCCAGCGTGGCGATCAGAGCGCTCTTGGTGCCCACGAGAGGTCTGCTACGCAGCCCGAGCAGCAGGTCGGCGCTGTCACTGACCAAACCAAAGGTCGCCCACCCCCGGAACTCGTCGTCGTGACCGCGCAACAAGGCTGCGCAGGCACCCGACCCGATTACCAGATCGCGAATCCCGATCGTCTGCATCAGCAGCGTCTCGGTGCCGGAGTCGGGCTTGAAGAACCGGTCCGGCGCCAAGAGCATGGCGGCTCCCACCCCCACGCGGGCGGCCGCCACCAAAGCCAAGATCGGCGACGATGTCCTGGTCGGCTGCTGCGTCATGCGTCAAGACTAGTCACAAGGTGGTGACGAATCCGCCGTCGATCCGATAGTCGGACCCGGTGGTGTTTCCGGCGCGGTCGCTGGCCAGGAACACGACGAGGTCGGCAACTTGTTCCGGAGTGGTGAAACGTCCTGTCGGAGTGCTGCTTTGGATCATTGCCCGGACCTCGTCGGCCGTCTGCCCGCTGGCCGCGCCGAATCCGTCGGCCACCCCGCCCTGCTCGGTCCACAACCCCGTCAACACCGGGCCCGGGCTGACGGAGTTGACTCGAATATCTTTTGGCCCCAATTCTTTTGACAGAGCTTTCGCAATATTGGTGACCGCGGCTTTGGTGGCGCAGTAGTCATAGATCGCGGGGTCAGGAAAGTAGGCGTTGACCGAACCCACGATGACGACCGAGCCGCCGCCGCGCCGCTCGATCTCAGGCAGCGCGGCACGGGTGGGCCGCACAATGCCCATCACGTTCAGATCCCAGGACGCCTGCCACTCGTCGTCGGTGATGCTGACGAACCCACGGGGCCGGACCGCGGCAACGCCGACGTTGTTAACCAGAACGTCGATGCCGCCGCGGTGAGCGGCCGCGCCAACTAGTTCGTCGGCGGCATCGGGCTGTGACAGGTCCACGGAGACGAACGAGACCTGGCCGGTTTCCTCGAGCGCTGCCAGTTGCTCACCTCGGGTCCGCGCGCCGGCCACCACATGGGCGCCCGCCTCGACGAGGGCTTTGGTGATCGCCAAACCAATGCCCTTGCTGGCACCGGTGACGACGGCGACTTTTCCCGATAGATGCGGATCCATTTGCACTCCTTCCCCAGCCGCACCCGACGCTACCGTTGCGGCCGAAGCGATATTAGTGGTTTTAGTGGTCATCGACACCGCTCCGCTTGCGGTACCTCGATGCCCTCCTCGCCGGCTATCAGTGGGTCCGATCGCTGAAACCCAGCTGGCACAACCGCTTTAGGCTACAGCCGAATCGACTGGCAATTGATGCCCCATTATGCGGGCACTTTGGCGGCGATCTGATTCGCGATGTCGACAGCCGAGTTCTTCGGGTCGACGCTGCACGTGTTGACGTCAACTATGACGTTGTTTTTCGCGGCGAGCGCCCGCCCGCAGGCTTTCCACCCCGAGGAAGGGGGGTCCTGCAGGGTGCTGACGGTACTCAGGACACCGTTGGTGTTGGATATCGCCCCCACGGTCCAGTGCGTCCTGGACTGGACGTGGGTGTAGTCGTGGCAGGCCGGCCATTGTTGTGCGGAGGCGTTGAAGAATTCGCCGGCCTGTTTGGCGGTGGGGAATAGCACCACCGCCTGCTCGGCGAAATGGGTCAAGTTGTTGCCCTCCTGGTGGTTGAGTGTCTGGTCACGTGCGGCCATGAAACCGCTGTTGGCGTAGACCTGCGCTTGGGCCGCGCCGTCGATGGCCAAGCACTCCCTGGGTGTCATCGTGGCACTGTCATCGGACATCGCTTCGCGGCTGTTCGTGACCCTCATATCGGTTGATCCCATGACGGCGTTGATTTGCTCGGGGGTGAGCAGGAACTCTTTCAGCGAACCCTCCATAACAGGAGGCGGGGGTTTCGTGGTGGTAGTGGTGGTCGACGTCGTTGTCGACGTTTTCGGGCCCTGATAGAGCCGGCTGTGACAGCCGACGGTGAAAATGCCGAGGCCGGCAACGGCTACCATCACGGCGATTAATTGGCGCATCAGTTCGTCCCAATTCCCGAATACCCCGCAACGGATCAGACATGCCGCCGCGCACCACTACTAACGCTCATACTCTGCTGCGGCTGCGACGGCTTTCCGCGTGGTCCCGCTGTGCCCGGATCCCGAACTCATCACGGTCCCCGCACGGTCGCGTGAACCCGGAAGATGCCCGGGGGACCGGTCGTTTCGGCCGCACCGGTTACCCGAACGCACCCGACCCGTTCGACTCGTGTGTTATAACCCCGTCGATTCAGGGAACCCGTTGAAGATGGCGCCAAATCGGGCGCCCTCAGCGACAGGAGCTCCAATGATTGGAACAATAGTGCTCGCCCTCATCGTGGGCGCGATCATCGGTTTGGTGGCACGACTCGTCATGCCGGGCAGGCAAAGCCATCGGAATGATGATGACGGTCCTGCTCGGCGCTCTGGGTGGCTTGATCGGCTCTTGGGTAACCAGCTACTTCGGATACCACAATGCTAATGGTGGAATCGCCTGGCTCCCGTTTTTCGTTGGCGTCGGCGCTGCCGTCGTCCTCATCGCGGTCTACGAAGGCGTGACCGGTCGCGGTGCACGTACCAGGACCGGGATGTTCCGGTAGTCCCGCACCTCCGAGGGCTGGCCTGCCACCTCTAAACCAACTCCACCGCTGGACCTTTCACGGTTCACGAAGACGCGGTTAGAGGTGGCAGCCGGCCTTGAGGTGGGCTTCTGGGCCTTCAGCCCTAAGCGGCGGGTTTGATCTCGAGGCCGACGTGCACCTTGTCGATGCCGCCGCGGACGATCGAATGCGCGTAGAACCACCAGGCGTGGTACCAGTACCGCTTGAGCACGGCGTTGTAGACACGTCGAGTCTCCGACTTTGGCAGGACCCGGGCGATGCCTTCGACCTCTTCGCTCTTTGGGGTGCCCAATGCGGCGCTCTTCGCGATTGTCACTCTGGGTGTGTTGTTGATTCGCTTGGTTTTCCACGACCCGTCGTCGGTGATGACCAGGAGCTTGTCGCCTTCGGGAACGCCCCAGATCGGGGTTGGCTTGGGTCGGCCATCCTTGGTAAATGTCGTCAACAGCAGATACTTGGACGCAGCAACGTCCTTGAAGCTCACAGCCACGCGTTGGTTCTCTTCCGATTGATGGGGATTACCGCGTCGAATACCCCGGTCCGCTAGTCCGCCAAACGTGGCGTTCGCCACTCCACCCGGAAAATGAAGTACCGGGATACTCAATTGACCCCGCATGTACCGGCAGATACTCCAATCGCCAGAAACACCAGCGCGAAGGGTAAATCATGACTGGATTGCGTGTGGGCATAGTGGACCCGATCATCGCGGCCCGGCCCGCGGCGGACACTTTCACCCGAGCCAACTACCTGAGTGCGGTCGCCAGCCGGGTCGACTCGCTATGGGTTCCGGACCACCTCAACCAGTTGTTCCCACGCTCGTTGTGGAAGCAGAAGTATTGCGGCGCAACAAAGCTCATACCAACGCTGGACGCCGCCATGGAGCCGTGGACCATGCTCGGGCACCTCGCCGCCCGCAACCGGATCGGCCGTCTGCGCCTCGGCGTGGGCGTGACCGACGCGGGTCGACGCAACCCGGCCGTCACCGCGCAGGCGGCCGCGACGCTGCAGTTGCTCACCCGCGGGCGGGCGATCCTGGGCATCGGCCCCGGCGAACGAGAAGGAAACGAGCCCTACGGTGTTGACTGGTCCAAACCGGTCGCGCGGTTTGAGGAGGCGATGGCCACCATCCGCGCGCTCTGGGATTCGGGTGGCGAACTCGTCAACCGGGACTCGCCCTACTTCCCGCTGCGCAACGCGGTATTCGATCTGCCGCCTTATCGCGGCAAGTGGCCGGAGATCTGGATCGGTGCGCACGGTCCGCGCATGCTGCGCGCCACGGGGCGTTACGCGCGATGCCTATTTTCCCGCCTTCGCGCACCGGCCGGTGGACTACAAGCAACGTCTCGACGCGGTTCGGTCGGCAGCTTCCGACGCCGGTCGCGATCCGATGTCCATCATTCCGGCGGTCATGCTGTTCGTTGTGACGGGTCGCAGCCGCGATGATGTCGATGAGGCGCTCGGTTCTGAGGTTGTCCGGGTGGTGGGGCTGAATGCGCCGGACGAGTTTTTTGCTCGCCATGGAGTGCAACATCCCTTGGGCGCGGGCTTCGCGGGCGCGCAGGATCTGCTCCCGCACGACATGGATGAGCAAACGGCGTTGTCCCATGCGGCGAAGGTCCCCACGTCGGTGATGCGGGAATATTTCCTCACTGGGACACCCGACGAGGTCATCGATCAAGCCGCGGAGTGGCGTGATTGCGGAGTCCGCTACCTGGTGCTGAGCAATTCGAGCTTCGTGCAGCCCAGCCTGCGCAAAGGGCTGATGTCGGCAATTCCGTTCAACAAGATCGTCCGGGGACTAAAAAAGATCTGATCAGTTCGCGGCCGCCGAAATTGATTGTGTGACAGTGTAACTGTCGATTCCCTCGGTTCCGAGCTCGCGACCATAGCCGCTGTTCTTCACGCCTCCGAACGGCGCGACCGGATCCATGATGTAGCCCTCGTTGACGCCGAAGGTACCGGACCGCACCCGGGCCGCCACAGCGTACCCGCGGTCGATGTCGGCGGTGAATACCGAACCGGCCAAACCGTATTCGGAGTCGTTGGCAATCCGGACCGCCTCGTCCTCGTCCCGGTAGGAGATGACGGTCAGCACCGGCCCGAAGATCTCCTCGCGCGCGATCCGCATGTCGTTGTGCGCGTCACTGAACAGCGTCGGCCGGACATACCACCCGGCGTCGAGACCGTCGGGCATGTCGGTGCCGCCGGTAACCAGGTGTGCCCCTTCGCTTTTGCCCGACTCGATGTACCCCCGCACCCGCTCTTGCTGGCGCTGCGCCACCAGCGGGCCCATCTTGGTGTTGGGGTCGGCAGGGTCGCCCACCGCGATGGACTCCATCCCGGCCGCCAGCGCGTCGACAAACTCGCCCTTGCGCTTTTCCGGCACCAGGATCCGGCTGAGCGCGTTGCAGACCTGCCCGCTGTTGGCGAGGCTGGCCATCTGAATTCCGGCGGCGGTGGCCGCGGGATCCGCGTCGTCGAGCACGATGGCCGCGGACTTGCCGCCCAGTTCCAAGCTCACCTGCTTGAGTCCCGAGGCACAGGCAAGGGCCACTTGCCGGCCGGCCGCCGTGGATCCCGTGAAGGAGACCTTGTCGACGCCCGGGTGGCTGACCAGAAGCTCGCCGATGTCGCGACCGCCGGGCACCACGTTCCAGACGCCGGGCGGAAGATCAGCTGCTGCAACCATTTCCGCGAGTAACTGCGCGTCGAGCACCGACTCGGGCGCGGGCTTGAGCACCACCGAACACCCGGCCAGCAGCGCCGGCACCACTTTGGCGACGGTGAGGAATTGCGGCATGTTCCACGGGACCACCGCGGCGACGACTCCCACCGGTTGCTTCGAAATCCGAATGTCCTTGCCGTACAGGCCCGGACGCGTCTGCTGCCACTGGTAATTCGCCGCCAAACCACAAAATGCCGACATCATGGTCAGCGGCAACCGCACCTGCGCCGATTTCGCGAACGTGATGGGAGCGCCGATCTCAGCAGAGATCAGCGCGGCCATGTCGGCCCGACGCTCCTTGTAGATGGCGGCCAGCCGGGTGACGGCCTCGATCCGTTCGGCTGGTTGCATTCGTGGCCAGGGTCCGGTGTCGAAAGCCGCCCGGGCCGCGTCGACGGCGCGATCCACATCCGCCGGTCCCGCGCAGGCCGCGCGCCCGATGATCGCCTCGCTGTGCGGCGACACGACGGTCAGGCTGGCGTCCGACGCCGGTGGCGCCCACGTGCCGTCGATGAAGAGCTGGTCCCTGTCGTACATGTCCCCAGTTCCCTCTCAGGTGTTGCGACCGCCGTTGACGCCCAGAATCTGTCCGGTGATGTAGCCCGACTCCTCAGCGGCAAAAAACGCGCAAGCAGCGGCGATATCCTCGGGCCGGCCCACCCGGCGCACCGGAGTGCGGTTGATGTGATCCTCCACGGTGCCGCCGAGCCGTTGTCGCCGCTCGGCAGCGCGCAGCATCGGCGTGTCGATGAACCCTGGCGGTACGGCATTGACGGTGATGCCACACGGGCCGTATTCGAGTGCGAGCGATTTGGTCAGGCCATTCACCGCGGACTTCGCCGCCACGTAGTGCGCCATGTACGGCTGGCCCGAGTGGGTGCTTGACGACGAGATGTTGACGATTCGTCCCCATCCTGCCTCGACCATGTCCGGTAGCACCGCCTGAATGGTGTGGAACACGCCGTTCAGGTTCACGTCGATCACCTTGGACCACTCGTCGAACGACAGGTTCGAGAACTTCTTGAAGCCTTCCATCCCGGCCGCATTGACCAGCACCAGGATCGGGCCCATCGCCTCGCGAATCGCCGATATCGCGGCGTCGACCTGGGCGCGATCGGTGACGTCGGCGACATGGCCAAACCCGTCGTCGGTGGGCGACAGGTCAAGGACGGCCACGCGAAACCCGTCACTGCGCAGCCGTTCGGCAACGGCGCGGCCAATTCCCGACGCACCGCCGGTCACGACAGCCGTCTTCACGCGAACGTCACCTTCCTGAGCGATCGCCCAAACTATTGGCTCCATGCCTATCACCCCGTGTCGATCAGGGTCAAGTCGATGCGAGGTCACCGAATGCGGTTCCGGGCTGGGCTAAGGTCCGGTCATGGACAGGCCCCCATTTCGATTCGCAGTGCAGGCTACCAACGCCGCAGGGGGCCGCGAGTGGCGCGACACCGTCCGCAAAGTCGAATACCTCGGGTATTCAACACTTTTCCTTGCCGATCATTACCTGGGCCCGGGCCCGGCGCAAAAGGCCGCCCGCACCCCCCGCCAAGACCTGGCCCCCATCGCCGCGATGGCCGCAGCGGCCGCCTTCAGCGAGACGTTGCGCATCGGGTGCCGGGTGTTTTGCATCGACTATCACGTGCCGGCGGTACTGGCCAAGGAAGCGGCGACACTTGACCTGCTCTCCGACGGCCGGCTGGAATTCGGCATCGGCGCCGGCTGGAGCGAAGTCGAGTACGCCGCACTGGGACTCGACTTCGACCGCCCGGGCCGGCGGATCGCCAAGCTGGCCGAGGTCGTTTCCCTCATTAAGGACCATTGGCAGGGCGAGGAATTGAACCACTCGGGCGACTTCGTCCGGGTGCGCGGATATGCGGGGCGGCCGCGGCCGGTGCAACGGCCACATCCGCCGATCATGATCGGCGGGGGTGGACAGCGCATCTTGTCATTGGCCGGCCGCGAGGCCGACATCGTCAGCCTGTCCAGCGTGCCCTTCGTCGAACGCGACGCCGACGGCCTTGACCCGGTGGCGGTCGCCCAGCGTCGGATCGGCTTCGTCCGCGCGGCGGCCGGCGAGCGCTTCAGTGGACTCGACGTCGAGAGTTCCCCGTACTTCACTGAGATCACCAACGACCCGGAGGCCGCGCTGGCCGGTCTTGCGAGATCGACGGGGATCTCCGTCGACCTGTTGCGCAATCACCCCAACGTGCTCGTCGGTTCGATGGAAAGCGTGGCGGAAAGCCTGTGTTCGCGCCGGGAAACCCTCGGCGCCAACTACATCACCGTGCAGCAGTCGCAGATCGAATCCTTCGCACCCGTGGTGGCCCTGCTGCGCGGGCGCTGATCCTTGACCACTACCACGAGAGGTGGGACCATGAGGCCTGCCTGATTTGGGCGATCGCTCAATCGAATGGACGGCCGATGGCAAAGCGGACCAGATACGCCGAGTATCGCGATCGGTACGCCAATTATCGGCTCGAGCTTTCCGACGACGGAATCTTGCTGATGCAGTGCCACACCAATGGCGGCAGCCTGGTGTGGGACTGGCGGGCACACGACCAGATGTCGGATGCGTTCGCCGATATCGCCGGAGACCGCGAGATCAAGGTGCTGATCCATACCGGCACCGGTGAAAATTACAACGCCAACTGGGGACGGATGCCTAACGGCGACCCCGTCGAAGAGCCCGACTACCTCCTCATGCCCGGCACCCGCGGTCTGCACAAGCTTGACGAAAAAGCCTGGTATGCAAGGCATCTGATCACCAACGTGCTCGACGTGGATGTTCCGATGATCAGCGCCGTCAATGGTCCGTGCAACATGCACTCGGAGGTGCCGTTGCTCGGCGACATCGTGCTGGCCGCAGAGCACGCCTACTTCCAGGACGCGTCGCATTTCCCCCGCGGCCAGGTGCCCGGCGACGGCCAGCACGTCATCTGGAGCTTTTTGGCCGGCCACACCCGCGCTCGCTACTTCCTGTTGACCGGCATGAAGCTCAGCGCGCAGGAAGCCAAGGAGTGGGGCGTGGTCAACGAGGTGTTGGCAGGAGACCAATTGCTGGACAGGGCCTGGGAACTGGCCCGGGAACTGGTCAAACGCCCACCGCTGACGCTGCGTTACTCCCGCCAGCTCTTCACCAACCCACTCAAGCGCGCGTTCCTCGACGAGCTCGGCCACGGCCTCGCGCGGGAAACCTATGCGCAGCGGGCATTTTTCCCGTTCGGCGGCGAGATGGCGCCACTCGACCGGGCCTGGGATCAACAGCCTTGGAAGCGGCCCGAGCAAAAGTCTGCACCCGACGGTCAACGCAGCGAAGGAGTCCCGTCGTGACAAGCATCCAGCAGAGACTTTCGACCGGGCGGGGAAAGTTCACCACCGACTATCCCGAACTCGGGACCGACCCGGTCAACTACGAAGACTCCATCTCCGAGGAATTCTTCGCCGCCGAACGCAAAGCGATCTTCCAGCGGAACTGGTTGTGCGTGGGCCGTATTGAGCGGCTGCCCCGAAAAGGCTCATACTTCACCCGTGACCTGCCCGGGCGCCTGGCCTCGATCGTGATCGCCCGCGGCCACGGGGCTTCTGGGGACACCGTGCACGCGTTCCACAACGTGTGCGCGCACCGCGGCAACAAAGTGGTATGGCAGGAACACCCGGCCCGCGAGTCCTCCGGATCCTGTCGCGCCTTCGCCTGCAAATACCACGGCTGGCGCTACGGCCTGGACGGCAAGGTCAACCACATCACCAACGAAAGCGAGTTCTTCGACCTGGACAAGGCCACCCTGCGGATGCCGCCGGTGCACTGCGAGGTCTGGGCTGGTTTCATCTTTGTCAACCTCGCTGAGGACCCGGTGCCGCTGCGCAGTTTCCTCGGGGACGGTCTGTTGGCTATCGAGGCCTACCCATTCGACAAGATGACGCAGCATTACGGGTTCTCCACCCGGATCAACGGAAACTGGAAGCTGGCGGTCGATTCGGTGTGCGAGTGGTACCACCCGCCGTACGTGCACGGTCGGTTCATCGATCCTGACGTCTCCAAGGCGGAGAAGATGGTGCCGCCCGTCGACGCCTATCACTACGAGTTGTTCCGTCCGCACATGCTCACCTCGGTCCCGGGGCCGCCGCCGCTGCCGCCGCGCGAACCCGGCACCGCCGGACCGGCCCGTCAGGACCAGCGCTGGGTCTACAAACTGTTCCGCGCGGGGCTTTTCGGGCCCGACGATGTTCCCGACTTGAGCTTTGGGGAATCCCAGCCCGACTTTCTGAACCGCGGCAACATCGCATCGTGGGGCAACGACCAGTTCTGGATCTTCCCCAACATCTCCGTCCAGATCTGGGCCCGCGGCTACTACATCACCTATACCTACTGGCCCGAGACCGTCGATTCGCACATCTATCAGATCGACATGTATTTCGTGCCGCCCGCGAATGCGGCCGATCGCCTCGCGCAGGAGTTGGTGGTCGACAGCACGATCGAGTTCGCGATGCAGGACGTGAACACCATCGAGGCGACGCACTCGGCGCTGAAGACGCGGGCGCAGAACACGTTTCACCTCAGCGACCAAGAGCTGCTCATCCGGCAGTTCCACGCGGTCATCCGCGACACCGTCGCCGCTCATCGGGCCGGCACCGGGGAGGCGTGATGTCGAGTATCGGACTGCCGGAAGGGTTCACCGACCTCGAACCCTTCGTTGACGACTGGGCGTTGCCGACGCGGGCACAACGCTACGAGGCGCGGCTCTCGAAGCCCTACGACGAACTCGTCAGGTTCTACGACGCAATCGCCCCCCGGGCCGAGGAGGCGATCGCCTACCTGAATGGGCTGGATATCAACGCATTGCCGGACGACGCCACGAGGCTGCTACACCTGCTCTACTCGATGATCCTGGTCTCCTACGCCGTCAACGTGTTCAAGCAGAACCGCATCCCGGACTCCGGTGCGGCGTTCTTCGACATGGTCGCCGAACCGGCGGTCTGATCTGACATGTCGTGACCGCATCGCAGAGACCTAGGGCCAGGGACTCCACCACCCGCGATGTGCTGGTGGACGCGACGATTCAGATCATGATCGAGGAGGGTTACGCGGCGGCCACGTCGCGCCGGGTGGCCGCGAAGGCCGGTGTCAAATCCGCGTTGGTGCACTACTACTTCCCGACGATGGACGAGTTGTATCTGGCGGTGTTTCGCCGCGGCGCAGCGATATACCTGGAACGCCAGCAGAAGGCGTTGGCCTCCGACCGTCCGTTGCATGCCTTTTGGGATACACTCACCGAGCCCAAGGACACGCGATTGCTGCTGGAGTTCATGGGACTTGCCAACCACCGCAAGGAGATCAAGGCCGAGATCGTGGCCTGGTCGGAGCGGTGGCGCGAACAGCAGATCACCGCGCTGAACTTCATTGTGCGCGAACATGACCTCGACACCGACGAATTCCCGCCCGCGGCCATCGCGGTCGTCATCGCCTCGATCGGTCGCACCCTGATACTCGAGCAGGGGCTCGGCACCAAGGGCGGTCACGAAGAAGCGGTCGCATTGGTCAACCGGTTCCTCGACCGATTCGAGATGCCGCAGCCAAAGGCTCGCCGTCGCCGCGCCGCACCGAACTGACTGGCACACCGCTGACCCCACCAGTCACTCCAATCCCCGGATGGTCGGGTGTGGCTTTTGCAACGCACACTCCGGACATTCTGTGCCGCAAGGGGATTACGAACAGCGTTTCGCCAAACCGGACCCCACGCCGGACTAGGGCAGCACGATCCGCAGCCGCTCCCAGCCGCGTACGGTGGATGTCGGCGCCAATTTCGCCGTATCGTAGTCGATTTCCCACTCGGGCCAGCGGTTGAGCATTTCGTCCAGCGCCACCCGGCCCTCCAGGCGTGCCAGGTTGGCGCCCAGGCAATAGTGCACGCCCTTGCCGAACGTGATGTGCGAAATATTGTTGCGATGAATGTTGAAGGTGTCCGGATCCTCATATCGGCGATGATCACGATTGGCGGCACCAAACAGCAATAGCATCGCGCTGCCGGCCGGCACCGTCGTTCCGTAGCACTCGAAGTCGGCGGCCATCCAGCGAGCGACGTGCGGGCCGGTGGGCTCAAATCGGAGCGTCTCGTCGACGGTGCGGTTCAGCAGCGACCGATCCTGGTGGATCTCCCGGCGCTGGTCGGGATGTTCGGCGAGTACCTTGGCCAGCCAGCCGATCAGCCGGCCCGTTGTCTCGTTCCCCGCACCGGCCACCACCTGGGTGTAATGCAGCACCTCTTTGCGCGTCAGCTTTCGCCGCACCCCTTTTTCGTCGTCGAACTCGACATTGAGCAGTGTCGTCATCAGGTCGTCGGACGGGTTCTTGGATCGCCACTCGACGTAGTCGGCATAGATCCGGCCGTCGGCGATGGAGTCGGCGTCGGCGACCTTGAGCGGCGCACCGGGCTTGGTGCGCAGGTTGGCGTCGTTGGCGTCACGAACCGAGAGCTGTTGGGATTCCGGGATTCCCATCAACATTCCGATCACCCGCATCGGCATCATCGAGGCGAGTTCGGCGATGATGTCGAATCCATCCGATCCGACATGAGGATCAAGGCACCGCACGCAGTACTGGCGGATCTGGTCCTCAATGACGGCCATCCGGCGCGGCGTGAACACCCGTGACATCAGCCCGCGCAATATCGAATGTTCGGGCGGATCCTGGAACATCATGACGCCACGGGGCATGTCGAATTTCGACTGGACCAGCTCAAGGATGTCACTTCGCCGGCTGGAGAAGACCTGCCAGTTCGCCAGCCCTTGTTCGACGTCGGAATGCCTTGATAGCGACCAGAAGTTGTACCGCTCGTTGTGGTAGATCGGTGCCTCTTCGCGCAGCCGCGCGTAGGTGGGGTACGGGTCGGCGATGATGCCGATGTCGTAGGGGTCGTAATAGACATCCGTGTCGTTTGCGACTGTCATCGATGCTTCCCCATCTAGCTGCCTGCGCCGCGGTCTGCCACCCTGACCGATTATTGGGCGATCGCCCAAATCTGTGGCTTGGGCCATGTCTAGCAGCAGCATGACCGGCTCGTCAAGCGGATCGTGATGGACTGGGATGGGACACTGACCGGCGTGACCTACGACAAGGGCATAACTGGACTGGTGGTGATCGATCCCTACAACGATTTCATTTCCCCCGGGGGCAAGGTGTGGGATCGCCTTAAGGCCGTCATAGCGGCGAACGATTGTGTTTCCCACATGAAACAGGTTCTCGATGCCGCCCGCGGTGCGGACATCCGAGTTTTTTATGCGTTGCACCGCAGGTACCGACCGGGCGACTACGAGACGTGGCGGTACATCGCGCCGGTTCAGAAGGCGGCATGGTCACGCAAGACCTTCGAGTACGGCAGCTGGGGTGGTGAGCTGCACGCCGAGTTCGAGCCCCTACCGGGCGACATCGTCGCCCACGAGCATTGGTGTTCCAGCGGTTTCGCGAACACAGATCTGGATCTGCAGCTCAAGAGGCACGGCATCCATCAGCTCATCGTCATGGGGCTCATCGCACACACCTGTCTGGAGGCCACTGTTCGCTACGGCGCCGAGCTCGGCTACCAGGTCACGGTGGTCAAGGATGCGACCGCGGACTACTCAGACGCGGAGATGCACGCCGCCCTCGAGGTGAATATGCCGAACTACGCCACCGCGATCGTGACCACCGCCGAGCTGCTCGCCTCGATTTCGTGATCGCGAGCGGGGCCTGCATCAGGCGTGGCGGGCTGCCTCCTGGGCGAGCTGCACGCGGGAGGCGAGACCCAGCTTGGTGTAGACGTGGGTGAGGTGGGATTGCACCGTGCGCGGTGAGACAAACAGCCGCGCCGCGATGTCATTGTTGCCTAGTCCTTCGCTGACCAGTCGTACGACGTCGCGCTCGGTGGGGGTAAGCGATGCCCAGCCGCTGGCGGGCCGTTTGCGCACGCCGCGGCCGCGCTGCGCGTAAGCGATCGCCTCCTCGGTGGACAGCGCTGCGCCCTCGGCCCACGCCGATTCAAAGTCCTCGTGGCCCATCGCATTTCGCAGCGTTGTCACCGACGCGTCGAAGCCGGCGTCCCAGACCTTGAACCGCACCGTGCCCATGCGCTGCCGGATGGCCGCCGCCGCGCCAAAAAGCCGCGCCGCTTCCCGGTAGCTGCGGGTGTCCACGGCGAGCGTCCCGAGGCACTCGAGGGTGTCGGAGACGCCCACATAGGCGAAACTTTCGGGAGGCTCGCCAGCGCATCGTGGGCGTCGCGCTGGGCCTGCTCTGGTTCACCCTGTGCGCTCGCCACGCGGGCGCGCGTGGTCAGCGCCCACGCCAATAGGGCCCAGCCCGTCGCTGTGGCGACCGCGTCGTCGGCCCAGCGCCGGGCCGCGATCAGATCTCCGTTCGCCAGCGCGGCCAACGCGCTGGTAGGGCGCAGGTGCGCCGCGAGGCCCGACACGAAGCTCCCGTGCTCCCAGGCCGCCGCGGTCGCGTCCAACGCTGTCTCGACGTCGCCGGCGGCCAGGGCCGATTGTGCCAGCGCGAAGTAACCAACGCTCGCGAAGATCCCGCCGAACTCGGATGCGAACTCGAGGCTGGCGTCGGCGGCGACGCGGGCCGCACTCGTGTCGCCCTGCCACGCCAGCACGGTGCCCTGGTGCCCGAGGCTAGCCGCCTCAAGGAGCCCATCGTGGGCGGCCTTGGCCTCGGCGGCCACCGCCCGGAATTGTGCGACGGCTCCAGCCTGGTCGCCCTGCCATCGCTGCACCAAACCCAGGCATATGCGGCAGTGGCGCGAGTTGGACCGGTCGCCGATAGCGTTGGCCAGGTCGCGTCCTTCTTCGGCGGCCGCGTGCGCCGCGATCGGGTCACCGGCGGCGATCATTGCGTCCGCCTGCCAGGCCAGGATCTGGCTGAGCCGCCACTTGTCGTCCGACCTCCGGGCGAGTTCGATCGCCTCGGCGAAGTACGCCCCTGCCAGCTCGGCGTTGTAGGCGGCGGTAAAGCCGCAGGCGATCAGCGCCCTGGCCAGCACGGCCGGGTCATCGACGTCGCGGGCGAGCGCCAGGGCTTGCTGCGCCCGATTCACGCTGTCGGCAGCGCCGAACAATAAATCAAGCACTGCTGTGTCGGCCAGCGCCCGCGCGCGCACCGCGGCCGCCACTTCGGCGTCCTGCGCGACCTCTCGGGTGCGGACGGCGTCGAACCAGGCCAGCCCTTCCCGGACGCGGCCCCGCGCAACCCAGAGCGGCTGCAACGACGACGCCAGCGTCAAAGCGAGCTCGGTGTCCGAGTTTTCGCAACTCCACGCAAACGCGGCACGGAGATTGTCGATTTCCATTTCGGCCTGCTCGATGCGGTGTTCATGATCGTTGCCTGCCGGCGCGTCGACCGCAGCCGCTAGCGAGTGTAGTAGTCGCGGTGACGCGGCCGTATGGCATCCGCCTCGCCAGACTCGCCGAGCTTTTCCTGCGCGTACTGGCGAACCGTCTCCAGCAACCGGTAACGGCATCGGCCGCGGCTGACCCCGCTATCAGCGGCCACCACCAGCGACTTGTCGACCAGCAGAGTGAGCTGGTCCAGCACCTGATAGCGCTCCACGTCGCCGCCACCGGCAACCGTTAGCGCGGCGTCGAGGTCGAAGCCGCCCAGAAATACCGCCAGCCGACGGAACAGCACCCGCTCGGACTGGGTCAAGAGGGCGTGCGACCAGTCCACCGAAGCGCGCAATGTCTGCTGTCGGCGCACCGCGGTGCGCGCACCGCCGGTCAGCAACCGGAAGCGGTCATGCAAACTGTCAACGATCTCACCCAGTGACAAAGCGCGTACCCGTGCCGCGGCGAGTTCGATCGCCAGCGGCAAACCATCGAGGCGATGGCAGATCTCCGCAACCGCTGCGGCAGTGTCGGCGGTTACAGCGAATTCGGGCCGGGCACGGCGGGCGCGATCAGTGAACAGTTCGACAGCCTCGTCTGCCAGCGACAGTGACGGCACCCGCCAGCCCACCTCGCCGGCCACGCTGATCGGCTCACGGCTAGTCGCCAAAAGCATTAACTTCGCACCGGCGCCGAGGAGAGCGACAACGAGCGATGCGCTCGCATCCAACAGGTGCTCGCAGTTGTCCAACACCACCAGCATCTGACGGTCGGCGACAAAACGGGCGAGCGTGTCCATCGTGGAGCGGCCCGGTTGATCTGGTAATTCCAGTGCGCGGGCCACCGCGATCGGCACCATGTCGGGATCGGTGATCGGCGCCAGGTCCACGTACCACACCCCGTCAGGAAACCCGCCGAACTCGCCAGTCATTTGCTCCGCGATCTGTATCGCCAGCCGGGTCTTACCGACCCCGCCGGCTCCCGTCAGGGTCACCAGCCGGTTCTGGGCCAGCAACCCCCGCACCTGCTCGAGCTCCGCTCCACGACCCACGAAGCTCGTTAGCTGGACCGGAAGACGCTGGGGAACAACGGAAGTGGAGAGCCGAAGCGGCGGGAACTCGTTGACCAGATCGGGATGGCAAAGCTGAACTACCCGCTCGGGACGCGGCAGATCACGCAGCGGGTGCGCGCCCAGGTCGGTCAGCCACGCACCGGGCGGGATCATATCGACCACCAACTGCTCGGTCGCCCCCGATAGCAGAGTTTGACCGCCGTGCCCCAAATCCCGCAGCCGCGCGGTGCGATTGACGGCCGGACCGGCGTAGTTACCTTCGTCGCGCAACTGCACCTCGCCGCTATGCACCCCGATGCGGAGCCGGATCGGTGCCAGTGGGGCGCGCTGCAAGTCCACGGCCGCTGCGACGGCATCGGAGGCGCGGGAGAACGCCGCCACGAAGCTGTCGCCCTCGCCCTGCTCGACCGGGCGGACACCGTCGTGCGCTGAGATGATCTCCGACACTGCCTGGTTCATCCGGCCGATGGCGGCGGTCATCTCGACCGGCTGGGTTTCCCACAGCCGCGTCGAGCCCTCGACGTCGGCCAACAGCAACGTCACCGTGCCCGTAGGCAAAAGCCCGCTCACGCCAACTTCGCTCCAGTCCATCAGCGGTGTATCCGCACCTGGATCGGTTTCGCTCATGCTAGCCAGCATGCGACACCTGCACGGGGCAAAACATCAGCGAAACTGCGGAGATTGCAGCGATTCGGAGCGGAACGACTGGCGCGAGCGGCGACGAGCGGCCAGCTACGGCGCTACCCATCAAGTAGCATGATCCGGCGCACCCACCCGGCCGTGCTAAGCGGATGAGATAGCGAATCGAGGGGGCTTGGATTCACGCAAGTCGCGCCCGGTGACCGCGCTTCCCAAGTTGTGCCTCAACATGATTGTGCGTAACGAGGCGCACATCGTCCATGAGGTGCTGAACGCGGTAGCGCCCTACATCTCGTGGTGGGTGATCGTCGACACCGGCTCCACCGACGGAACCCAGGGCGTGATCAAGGACCACATGGCCGCTCTTGACATTCCTGGCGAGCTACACGAAAGGCCGTGGCGCAACTTCGGCCACAACCGATCTGAGGCGCTGGCCATCGCTCAAGGGCGCGGTGACTACATCTGGGTCATGGACGCCGATGACGCGCTGGTGGGCGCTCCCGACTTCAGCCGGCTCAGTGCCGACGTTTATGACATGCGCGTCCGCGACAGCATGACCCGCAACATCCATTGGCGCCGGCAGCTGTACCGCGACGGCATGCCTTGGTATTACGTCGGTGTCGTGCACGAGTATTCGCATTGCGACGAGCCATACGTGACGGAGCGCCTCGAGGGCGACTACTACGTCGAGTCGCGCCGCCTGGGCAGCAGAAACCTCGACCCGCTGAAGTACGCAACGAGACCGGGATTTGTTGCTGGCCGAGGTCGAAAAGAATCCCGACGATACGCGGTCCATGCTCTTCCTCTCGCAGACCTACTTCGATCTCGGTGATTTCGCCAACGCTCGCAAATGGGCCGCTCAGCGCGCTGAGATGGGTGGGGACCCGGAGCAGATCTACTACTGCCTGAACAAAGTCGCCGACTCGATGGCAAGGCTGGGTGAGCCGTGGCCGGCGGTCCAGGACGCGTATCTGCGGGCGTGGGAGTACCGACCGACCAGGGCGGAGACTCTATATGAGATCGCCCGGTGCTATCGCCTCGATCAGCGCTACCAACTCGGCCACCTTTTCGCCCGGCGGGCCGCGGAAATCCCGTTGCCCGAAGCGGACTCGTCGTATGTGCGAACAGACGTCTACAACTGGCGCGCGCTGGACGAGCAAGCAGTGTGCGCATCCTGGATCGACAAGCACGAGGAGTCGTTCACGCTGTGCCGGCGCCTGTTGGCCACCAGCGACATACCCGACGACGACCGGGGAAGGATTGCGGCAAACCGCGACGTCGTGGCGCCCGCGATGATAGCCGCGGCGTCGCCTTATCCGGACGAACTGGCGAAGGGCTTAGTCGCTGGGCCGCGCGACTGCGAGGTCACCATCAGCCTGGTGGCCGGGCTGAATCGGAGCGCGACCGAGCAGACACTCAACTCGTTCCTGCGTTGTTGCATCGACCTGCCGCACATGTCACGCGTCCTGGTCGCCAATGCCGGCCTGTCAGAACAAGACCGAGCGACCCTGCTGCAGCGCTACCAGTTCATCGAGTTCACCAATTCAGCACCAGCGGACGACCCCGGCGCCCTGCTTGCCCAGATCCACGATGAGATCAGGGGACGTTTCTGGTTGCATCTGGGCCAGGGCTGGCGATTCTTCGCCCCCGACCGGTACATCGGCCGTCTGACTGCGGTCCTGGAATCAGAACCCGACGTGTTTCAGGTCGGCATCAACTTCGGTGATGCGGACAGACTGACCGGCGCGTGCGCGGCCGACGACGTGGCGCGCCACGCCGACGGCGCCGGGCGCTACGTGATAAGCGACGCACCGGCAAGCGGCCCAGCGATGTTCGAGACGGCACGGCTGGACAGGATGGGCGGTTTCGTTGGCGCGCACCGTGATCCGGTCGCCGAGCTTGGCCGACGGGCTACCGATGCCGGGCTTAAGACCGCGACCCTCGACGAAGTGCTCTGCGTCGCGGGCGCCTGAACCACACGCGCGTTGCACCGCGCGGGTCAGGGCAGCGCCGCCGCCCAGGCGACATGGCCCTCGAAGCCCAGCGCTGTCGCCATGTCGCGATAGCGATCCCGCAACTCCGTATAGGCAGCCGCGTCACCGCGAGCCCGCGCCAATAGAGCCCGCATCCGCAACAGCAGGATGTCGCGCACCGGCAAACGATCATCGGTTCGCGCGGCCGCCAATCGCTCGATCGCAGCCTCGGCCTCGATCGAGTCGCTCGGGGTTCCGCGTTCGAGCAGTGTCTCCACTAGAACAGCCGTCGCGGGCATGCCCCAGGCCAGTAGGCGTCCCTCGTGGATCAGCCGTTCGGTGGCGGCGCGGATCAGAGGTATGGCGTCATCGCGATCTCCCCGGCGGGCCGTTTCGCGTCCCAGGTAGACACTGACGACGGGTGGCCCGATCGAGTCCGCTCCCTGGCGCATGAGCATGTCCCTGACCTTTGTCAGAACCTGCTGTCCGCGGTCACGCTCCGCATCGGTTTGGCTGTGCACGAGCGCAAGGCCCAGCACCATATTGGCGAGGATCAACGCGAGATCATCGCTGGATCGTTCGGCATTCTGCACGACATCCTCGATCTCGCGCAGCGCCCGGTCATCGACGGCGAGCACGCCGGACGGTATCCCCGCGCCATACACGTAGCCGGCGGCCGCGGTGTAGGACATCGGGTCGGCGCTCCGGGCCATCGCCAGGCCTGACTCCCGGTCGTCTTGCCATCCGGGATGGCCCAGGAAACACCTGGCCTGGCCGCGCATGGCCAGGGCGACCGCCAGCGGAGACCCGACCAGGAAATTGCCCTTCGTGGGATCACCATCGGCCAGGTCGATGAGTCGGTCCAACCACGGCAGCGCCTCCGACCATTCCGAGCTCTCACCCTTGGCGTAAAGCAGCGCGATCGACAGCCCTACCGTCAGGGTTGAATCGCCGATCGAATCGATGAGGTCCATGGCTTCGGACGCCAACCGCGACGCGTCGCGAAGTCGGGATTGATACGAGTGATCCCACACCAGCCCCGCCATGGCGATGGCCAATGAGGCCTTGTCCCCGGCCGCGGTGCACAGCGTGCGCAATTCGTCGAAAAGGGCACGAGCATTCGTGCGGGTGCGCCAAGCGATGCCGCACAACATGGTGCGTGGAGCAATTCGCATGGCAGTTCGTTGCGGGTCATCGGCGGGCAGTGCGTCGGCGATCTTTGCGGCGCGCTCCCAACTCAATTGCGCCGCACCGATATCGCGGTTGGTCGCCCAGGCTGCGGCGCGCATGTGCCAGCCGTAGGCGGCGTGCCCGTCACCGGCAAAGTCGAGATGCTCGGCGATCAGCACGGCATGCTGATCGGCCGAGTGCGGGTCACGCGCCTCGATCGCGGCTGCCAGCCGCCGGTGCAATCGAGCGCGCTCCGATTTGAGTTGCGTTTCGTAGGCCACGGTGCGAATCAACGGATGGCGGAACTCATATTCATCGCCTGCGGTGAACCGCACCTGGTCGATGAGCTCGGCGTAGATCAGCTCGTCGATGCAGGGATCGATTTCCAGGCTGATCAGTAGATCCGAGCCGAAGCGGAATCCGACGACTGCCGCTGCGGCAAGTGTCTGCTTGGCCGCCGGGCTAAGCCGATCGATGCGGGCGGCGATGGTCGCCTGCAAAGTGGCCGGCACCCGGACCTCGGCGACATCGGTGCGGCAGGCGTAGCTGCCGCGCTCGCCCATCAGGACCCCGCGTTCGGCGAGGTCACGGGTGATCTCCTGGGCGAAGAACGGATTGCCGGCGGCGCGTGCGGCGATAATCTCGCCGATCTGGCCAACCGATGGATCGGAACCCAATAGTTCGGCGAGGAGTGTTGAGGCTTCCGAATCGCTCAGGGGTGCCAGGGCAATGGTCTGCGCGCCGGTGACGTGCTGCAGGGCACCAAGGTAGTCGGGGCGATAGGTGAGCAGGACCATCGTATGGGTCTGGGGGATCACTGTCAGAAAGTCGGCGAGCATGGAGTCGCTGACCTCGTCGATCCAGTGCACATCCTCGATGACAAGGACTGTCGGTTCGGTACGGGCCAATTGGGCGGCGTTGATCAGCGCGGTCAGCCGCCGTCGCCGCGCGTCTGGGTCGATCTTGGGTAGCGCCACAGCGGGATCGGCGATTCCCAGCAAGTCTTCAAGCAGCAAAAGGTCTTGTGGGTCGGCGTCGGGAATCTCTTCCCTTACGCGCGCCCGCGCGATCTTCGGATCCAGATCACTGATCTGCCCCACCGCACGCCCCAGACGCGCCACCACATCGAAAGCGACATCAATGGCGTGCGATTCGCAAAAAGCCGAATACACTTCAACACCACGGCTTTTCGCCATCAGCACGGTTTCGTCCACGAGTCGGGTCTTGCCGATGCCGGGATGGCCGACCACGCTGACCACCGATCCGCGCCCGGCAATCGACCGATCCAGCATCGCCGCCAGCGTGGACAATTCCCACTCGCGGCCGACCAAAGTCGAATGCCCGGAACCGGTGCGCCGGGCCTGCGAGGCTACGCTCAGCAACGGGCGGGCCGGCACCGCTTCCTCAGCACCCTTGATGCGCACCAGCTGCGGCTCGCCCAGCACCGCCGTGTCCTCGACCAGCCGCGCGGTGGATTCGCTGAGCATCACCCCGCCCGGCGGGGCCACCGACTCCATCCGCTGCGCCATCCCCACCTGGTCGCCCACCGCGGTGTAACCCAAAGCGCCCGAACCGATCTCACCGGCGATTACCTCACCGGAATTGAGGCCAACGCGCATTCGCAGATCAACACCGTAACGGTCACCGAGTTCAACTCCGAGCTGCTTGGCGTCATCCTGAATACCCAGCGCGGCCAAACACGCCCGCTGCGCGTGGTCCTCCAACGCAGTCGGCGCGCCGAACAAGGCCATGATGCCGTCGCCGGTGAATTTGTCCACGGTGCCGCCATAACGCTGCACCACCGTCGAACACCGGTCGACCACTTCGGTCATGATTTCGCGCAACCGCTCCGCACCGACGGCAGTCGCGATATCCATCGACTGGACGACATCGGCGAATAACACCGTCACCTGCTTGTACTCCGCAGGTTTGGTATCGGTTTCGGCGACTGGCGCACCGCAGCCGTGACAGAACCGCGCATTCGCCAAAGGTTCGGTGCCACATGCCTGGCACACCGCTACGTTCGGCATCCGACCCACCGCGAATCCGCCCACCCGAGGTTCCGGGTCCTCCCCATATCAGCCCTGCTTTACGGTGATGTCATTGCCCGACTTGGTGATCTTTGGTGAGCCCGAGTGGTAGGTAACCGTGTTACCGAAACCCGAGACGTCGATGGTGTCCGCGGTATCGATCTGAACCTGGTTGTCATACGCGGCGACCTTGACGCTGCCGCAGTGTCCGGCGACGGAAATCCTGTTGCCGTAGTTGACAACCGAGATGGTGTCGATGCTGTCGAGCTGCACTCGGTTGCCGTAGTTGGAGATCGCGAGGCTGCCACAGTGGCCGCCGACCGTGAACACATTGCCGTAGCCGGAGACCGTCAGCTTGCCGTCATTGCATGCGGTCTGCGTGAGAGTGTCGTTGAAGCCGGATACCTCGACGGTGTCGGCGTTGTCGACCTTCACGTGATTGTCGAAGCCGCCCAGCTTGAGGCTGACGCAGTGGCCGGTGACGGTAACCGTGCTGTTGTTTGCGGTCAACGTCAGATTGCCGTCGTTGCACGCATACGTGTCGGTCGTTCCGTTTCCGCCCGCGGTGAGCGCGCCACCGTGCTCGAGGGTGATCGGGACACCACGGCGGTCCCGGCGGGCCCGGCGTTCCCGCCGCTGGTTTTCCCGGCGAAACCGATCAGCAGATGAAGAACGGCGGCGAGTGCAACGATTATCGACGCCAGCACCGCCCCAACGGCGAATAGGCGCCAGCCCAACGGCACACTGCGTCGCGGCGGCGTGAAGTGAGGGCGATTCCGCGAACCATCCCAGCCCGGCGTCGGGCCGGGAAAGCCGCGTTCCAATTCGCGGATCCGCTGCTCGGGATCGTCGTCTTTCATTTGCAAAATCGTCCCACACCGACCGGCTGGTCGCGCCACGCTTGCGCACCGGCTTATCGGTAAGGCGCACCAAACTGCGGCACGGCCCGAAATCCGCGGGTAGCTGCGGCCGCCATGGCGCGGCGCAGCGGCAATATCAGCGGCACGAAAAGGATCTGGTCGAGGACGATCCGTGTGACGAGCCGGTTGTGCACGAAGGCGAAGGAGCTTCTGGTCGCCGGATCAGCCCATCCGATGGTCCCGCCCAGACCGGCGTGGCCGTATCCGCGCAACAATCCTGGCACCGGTGATCCGTGGTAGCCCAGGTGGAACGACATCGGGATCCCCAGGTTCATGTCCGGCCGCAAACTGATCTTGCCGAGCAGACCATCGGCCAAATCCGAAGACAGGAACTGCGTTCCGTCGATACGGCCGTTGTTGGCGAGCGCACCATACATCTTCGCCAGTCCACGCGCGGTCACCACGGCATTGACCGACGGGATCTCACTGTCCAGAAACGGGGTGTCGCCCTGCACCAGCGAGGTGATGCCCGGCACATACATTGCGCCCAACCCACCGGCCACCGGCAGCTCAGCCAGTCTCGGCACGAGGCGGTCGATCAGCGGATTGGCCCGGCTGTTTTGCGGAAACATGATCTGAGCCGCTTTGGTCGGCCCATCCGCCGGAGGGCGCCCCAGATGCAGACCGTCTGTGTTGAGCGGGTGCGCGACCTCGCTGCGGAACAACTCGCGCATGCCCTTACCCGTAATCGCCCGGGCCAGGCCCGAGGCAAGCCATCCGTAGGTAAAGGCGTGGTATGCCGCACGTCCGAGCAGCCGGTGCTCGACGGGTGCGGCGGCAATCCGCTCTTCCATCAAGCGGTGATCTAACAGCTCGTCCTTGCTGGCAGCCTGTAATTGTGACAACCCGGCTCGGTGCCGCAGCATGTTGCGCACGGTGATGACCGATTTGCCGTTCGCACCGAACTCGGGCCAGTACTGTGCGACCGGCTCGTCATAGGACAGCAGCCCGCGGTCGACGAGCCTATGCAGGACTGTCGAGGCCACGCCCTTGCTCGCGGAGAAAACCATCGCGCCGGTGTCGGCCGTCCAGGCCTCTTCGCCGTGGCGATCCGACCAGCCGGTCCAGACGTCGACGACTGGCTCGCCCTCGACGTACACCGAAAGGGCGCCACCGCCAAAATGCGGACTGGGAAACAGGTTGGCAAAGGTTCGGACGGCACACGAGAACTGGGGGTCGGCGGCGCCCTGCACGTGCGCCGGCAGGCCGCTGTAGCTGTCCAAAACAGGTGCTTCCGTCATGACACAACCCCCAGCCGGTGACGAGCGTAGCGCGGCAACAAGCTCGCACTTGGAAAATTCCAGTCTTTGAGAACGACATTACCATAATCAGACAGCGTGATTCTCAAGTGGCGGGATCGAACCTGCTCAGCCGCAGATGCCGATCCAGTCAGACGCTTAGCGCGTTGGCCAGCCCCCGATTGGCTTTGCTGAGCGGCGCCGAACGCTCGCCCTCACGGCATCGCCTCGGCCCACGCGATATGCCCCTCGAAGCCCAGCGATGTCGCCATGTCGCGATAGCGGTCCCACAACACTTCCGAGCCCGCCGCGTCTCCGCGCCCTCGGGCCAGCAGAGCTCGTAGGCGCAGCAGCATGATGTCGCGCACAGCCAACCCGTCGTCGGCCGGTGCCGTCGCTAACTGCTCAATTGCGGCCTCGGCTTCGGCCAGGTCATCGTCGGTTCCGCGGTCGAGAAGTGTCTCCACCAGAACACGCGTCGCTGGAATACCCCACAGCAGCAACCGTCCCTCCCGGAACAGGTCTTCGACAGCCTTGCGCATGAACGGTATGACCTCGTCGCGATCTCCGCGCCGAGCGCTCTCAAGCGCCAAATAGGCTTTCACGAGCGGTAACTCGCACAGATTGTGTTTGCGGCGGATGAACACTTCGGCGACATCGGCGAGGAGCGCCTGGCCGCGCTCGCGTTCGGCAACCGATGGGCGCTGCACGAGCGTAATGCCCATGGTCATCCGCGCGTAGCCCAGCGCGAGATCATCGGCGGATCGTTCGGCGATCCGTAGGGCATCCTCGACCTCGCGCAC
This sequence comes from uncultured Actinomycetota bacterium, assembly GCA_963840045.1. Classification (GTDB taxonomy): domain Bacteria; phylum Actinomycetota; class Actinomycetes; order Mycobacteriales; family Mycobacteriaceae; genus Mycobacterium. Next base: position 555,663 of record CAWIXL010000008.1, read on the forward strand.
CGCGCGATCATCGACCGCCAGAACTCCGAGCGGTATTCCCCCGAAGTAGACGTAAGCGACCACCGTGGCATACGACATGGGGTCGGCGCTGGGGGCGATGGACATGCCCTGCTGCAGGTCGTGTTTCCATCCGGGACGGCCCAGGCAATAAAGCGCAATTGCCCGGGACGCGTGCGCGAGCGCGAGCGGCGACCCGAATATCAGCTTGCCTTTACGTGGGTCGCCGTCGGCCAGGTCGATAACCCGCTGTGACCACCGCAACACGTCTTGGCACTCGGTGGTGATGCCCTTGGAGTAGATAGCTGCGAAGGAAAGCCCCACCGTCGAGTTCGGATCGTCGATCGATTCAAGGACGGCCATGTTTTCCGACGCCAGCCGCGAAGCCTCAAGCATCCGGGCCCGATAGGCGTGATCCATCACCAGCCCCGCCATACCGATGGCCAGCGCCGCCTTGTCCCCGGTGGCGGCGCACAGCTCCTGCAATTCGTCGAACCGGGCGCCGGTAACGTTCCTGCGGTCCAGGAACGCGAGCCCGCACAACATGGTGCGCGGGGCAATGCGCATGGCCGGCCGGTGCTTGTCCTCGGCTGGTAGTGCGTCGGCGATCTTTGCGGCGCGCTCCCAACTCAGTTGCGCCGCACCGACGTCGCGCTGGGTTGCCCACGATCCCGCGCGCATGTGCCAAACGTAGGCCGCACGCAGGTCACCGGCGGCCTCCCGATGTTCGGCGATCAACGAAGCGTTCTGCTCGGACGCGTCCGGGTCGCGGGCTTCGATTGCGGCGGCGAGTTGCCGATGCACCTGGGCACGATCGGATTTCAGCTGTGATTCATAGGCCACGGTGCAGATCAGCTGGTGCCGAAACGCATACTGCGGATTTGCCGTGAATCGCACTTGGTCAACTAGCTCCGCGTCGATCAGCTCCTCAACAGATGGTTCGATACCCAGGCTGTTCAGCAGATCGAGGCTGAAGCGAGATCCGATGACCGCCGCGGCGGACAGGGTGCGTTTCGCCGCCGAGCCCAGCCGGTCGATGCGAGCGGCGATGGTCGCCTGCAGCGTTGCCGGCACCCGGACCTCAGCGGCGTCCGTGCGACAGACATAGCCACCGCGCTCGCCGACCAGCACGCCCCGTTCGGCGAGTTCACGGGTGATCTCCTCGGCGAAGTATGGGTTGCCGGCCGCACGCCCGGCAATGACCTTGCCGATCTGGCGAACTGACGCATCGGGTCCCAACAAATCATCGACCAGCGCGATGGTTTCCGAATCACTCAGCGGGGTCAGCGTAATCGTCTGCCCGCCGGGAACATGAGACAGCGGGCCGTGGTACTCGTGGCGGTAGGTGTTCAACACCATTGAGTGGGTCTGGGGAACCACAGCTGCAAAATCCGCCAACATGGATTCACTGGCCTCGTCGATCCAGTGCATATCCTCCACGACAAAAAGTTTCGGTCCGGGGCGGGCCAACTGGGCGGCGTTGACCAGCGCGGTCAATCGCCGCCGCCGTGCGTCCGGATCGACTTTCGGCAGCGGCACAGCGTGATCGACGATACCCAGCAGGTCATCGAGCAACAGCATGTCCTGCGGATCGGCGTCGGGGACCAATCGACGTATCCGCGCCCGAGCCTTCTCGTCATCGAGACCAGTCACCTGGGCCACGTTGCGCAGCAGCCGCGCCACCACGCGGAATGGAACGTCGGTGGCGTGCGACTCGCAGAACGTGGAAAACACCTCGACGCCGCGACTTTTCGCCAGCTGCACGGCTTCAGCGGTCAGCCGGGTCTTCCCGATTCCGGGCGGCCCGACCACATTGACCACGGATCCACGGCCATCAATCGAACGATCCAGCATGGCTGCCACCGTGGCCAATTCCCAGTCGCGGCCAACCAACTTCGAGTAGGAAACACCGGTCCGCCAGCGCTGCGGAACCACGCTCAGCAGCAGCCGCGCCGGCACGGCTTCCTCGGCGCCTTTGATGCGCACCATTTCTGGCTCGCCCAACATCGCAGCGCCCTCAACCAGCCGCGCGGTGGACTCGCTGACCATCACCGCGCCCGACGGTGCCACCGACTCCATCCGCTGGGCCATTCCAACCTGCTCACCCACGGCGGTGTAGCCCAACGCACCCGAACCGATGTCACCGGCAATCACCTGCCCCGAATTCAGGCCCACCCGCAACTGCAGTGCGATGCCGTCACGCGGATCGACCTTGACTGCGAGGCGCTTGGCCTCGTCTTGAACGTCGAGCGCGGCCAAGCACGCACGCAGCGCGTGGTCCTCCAAAGCAGCGGGCGCGCCGAACAAGGCCATGATGCCGTCACCGGTGAACTGGCCCACCGTGCCGCCGTAGCGTTGCACCACCCCGGCCGCGCGACTGACCAGCTCGGTCATGATCTCGCGCAACCGTTCCGGACCGACGGCCGCCGCGATATCCATCGAATGCACAACGTCGGCGAACAGCACCGTCACCTGCTTGTACTCCGCAGGGCTGTCGGCCTGCGGCGACCGACGAGCCACATCCGTGGCAGAACCGAGCGTTCTCCAAGGGTTCGATGCCACACGTGGGGCATACCGTCAGGGCCCTCATTCCCACCTTCCGCCAGGTCCCAGAATCTCTGGGTTCACCCAGAATAGGCCGCTGGAAGGCGCACGAGGCCATTGTTGGTCGTGTTGGGGCCGGGTCCAATCTCGGCCGATGGGATGGCGCGAGTCATCAGGCGTTTGCTGGGCGCGCTGCAGGCGGGGCGCGCCTTGTGAAGGACCGGCGACTTGGGATAGCACGGTCCCACGGTGCGACGAAAAGCCTTGCGGCGCTGCTATTGTCGACATTCTCAGATGAATATGAGCTGGGCTCAGCGCATTTCGCAGGTCTGCCACACATTTGAGTTTCGCCGTGCGCACGGCGCTGATCGGTCACCTGTCAGCTTGCAGTCCTGTCATAACAAGAGACTTCTGCTGTGCGCGACGGCGGTCCCAACGCCATCGGTCCACCCGCCGCAGAAAAGCGAATGGGGTCAGATCCAGGAAGTCGATCCGCAGTCCAGCCGCGGCGTGCGGAGCGGCAAGGTTGATGATCTGGTGGGCGGCCAGATAGCCCGAGGTTGCCGCCCGCTCCATCGTGGGAACAAAAAACGTCAGCGCCGGTGAATGGATCGCTTCACCGGCAAGAAAGAGGTTAGGCACTTCCGTACGAACACGCGGAGATCGCCGGCGGGCGCCGGGCATCAATATGGCGAGCGGCGAGAGATTTACCATGCGGAACCCCCGCGAGGGCGGCAAGGCGAGATGCGGAGGCAGCTCGCTTCCCAGACTTTCGTATTCGGCCTCGCTCATGAATTTCAGCTCGTGATCGATCTGCCACCCCAGAATGTTCGACTGATCGAGGCCGCACTGTGCCAGGCACTCGGTCAGGATCTCATCTGCCGTACATTCGCTCGCCGGCCGATGGAAAACCCGGCCCGGCATATCCACATCACTCCACGTCATCGACAGAACGTATTTCGTCCCCTCGGGCAAACGGACGTCTTTCCAGAAGCCTTCTCCCTGCAGAACCGCAATTATCGCCCACTCGCTCGTCGAAGTACGTGCCGACGACTCCAGGGCGGACATAAGAAGGCCACGTCGCTGGAAGGTCGCTCAGAAAACATTGAATTCCGTTCGATGACTCAAGTTGAATGGCATGATCTTCGAGCGACACCAGGAAGAAATTGCTTGACGTGATCTGATTTGCCCATCTCGCGCAGCGTCGCATACGGCAGGGCGAGGATCGCATAGTCGCAGGCAAACTTGCGGCCATCAGCCGAGGTCAACGCGGTGATGCGGCCATCCTCGAACTCGAGATCGTCAATGCGCGTGTTGAAGTGAATGTCGATTCCCAGATTTTTGAGGTGCCGAATCCAGGGGTCGACCATGCGCTCGCTCGTCGGTCCGTTCATCATCATGATGGAGGACGCTTTTGCGCCGTTTAAGGCTGGCGGACAACTCGGGAAATGAAACATGCCCTTAAGGATGACGGGCGCAATCGCCGCTGCTTCCGCTTCCGGGCGCGCCGCGACGAAAATGCGCGGCAATGCAGTAAAGAGCCTCTGAACCTCGGGTGATTTGTCGCTGAGATTGCAGATACTCCGCATACGAGATATCGCCCAGCTCCGCGACGACTCCGCTCCTTGCACATCCAGAGCAGACGAATGTGAGCGTGCAGATAGATGAATGATGTCCCTGAGCGCCACTCCCCTTTGGGCCAGACCGACAATCGCCATTGCGCTGCGCACTACGATCCGGCCAAGATGCTCAAGCGGTTCTAACGCTTTGCCGACGACCCGCGCGTAGGTCGACCGGCCGCGCTTGAGCGGAACCGGCGCAGCAGGCCGGCCGGCCGAGCGGTCCTTAAAGATGCGAACCGCCGTCACGCCGACCAGGTTGTCCAGGACGGTCATGGCGTTCCCGGTGGGGATGCGCGAGAACAGCGCTAGCAGGGTCTGATAGTCGTCCGCGTAGACGCGCAAACTGTGCTCGGTCGGGTGACCGTCCGCCGTGCGAAGACTCTTGGCCTTGCCTCCGGCCTCGGGTGCGGCTTCGCACAAGGTGACCCGCACGCCGGCTTCAGCCAAAAGCATGGCGGCGGCCATACCCGAGATCCCTGCTCCGGCGATGACGACGTGAGTTTCGGCAGGCGGCGGGGCTTTCACGACGTCTCGACCTCCGGGAGGCGATCGAGAACGTACTGCTGCGCCTTGTGATTCGACAGAATGGCCGGTATCCGCACTTCGCACTCCGCGGAAAGCCTTAACGGAACCGACACAACCGAATACACTAGCTGACGCTCGGGTCAACAATGGGTCAACAATGGAAAGTAGTGAGCCTGGGCGGTTTACAACTTCATCGCTGAACCCACGACGATGCCGCCGCGCAGTTGTAGGCGACCAGTCGCATAGCCCGGGAGCCCACCATGAGCGTCCACATCGAACCCTCCGATAGTGCTCCACCTGTTTTGGACGACGATCGAAATCGCGCTCACGCCCCGCTTAATCGACGCCGCCAGCCCGCCTCGATGGCGGTGCTGCTGATAGCAGCTTTCGGCGCCTTCCTCGCCTTCCTTGACTCCACGATCGTCAACATCGCGTTTCCTGACATCCAGCGGTACTTCCACAGCAACCTCAGCAGTCTGTCTTGGGTGCTCAACGCCTACAACATCGTTTTCGCGGCGTTCCTGGTGGCGGCGGGTAAACTCGCCGACCTGCTGGGGCGCAAGCGGATGTTCATCAATGGCGTGGTGGTGTTCACGATCGCATCGGGACTGTGCGCGGTCGCCGACAGCGTTGGGCAGCTGGTCGCGTTTCGCGTGCTGCAGGGCATCGGCGCCGCGATTCTGGTGCCCGCATCGCTCGCGCTTGTCGTCGAGGGCTTCTCTGCCGAGCGGCGCGCGCACGGGGTAAACCTGTGGGGCGCGGCGGGGGCCATCGCCTCGGGTCTCGGCCCGCCGATCGGTGGTGCCCTCGTCGAGGCGAGCTGGCGGTGGGTGTTCCTGGTGAACCTGCCGCTGGGCGTGGTGGCTGTATGGATGGCGAAACGCGGGCTGGTGGAGAGCCGGGCCTCAGGCCAGCGGCGCACGCCCGATTTGCGCGGCGCGGGATTGCTGGCCGTCGCGCTGGGCCTGTTGACCCTTGGGTTGATCAAGGGCCCCGACTGGGGTTGGGGCAGCTGGCAGGCAATCGGAACACTCGTCACCGCCGCCGTCACGATGGTCGGGTTCGTGATGAGCTCCCGAGTCAGCCCGGCTCCGCTGATCGATCCCGCGTTCTTGCGCATCCGGTCGTTCGTGGGCGGCAGCGGGCTCAGCACGGTGGCCTGCGCCGGTTTCTACGCGTACCTGCTGACGCATGTGTTGTTCCTGAACTACGTGTGGCACTACTCGCTGTTGAAGACCGGTCTGGCGGTGGCGCCCGCCGCGCTCGTCGCGGCCGTCGTCGCGGGGGGGCTGGGCCGCGTCGCCGACCGGTTCGGTTACCGGGTCATCATCGGCGTCGGCGCGCTGATCTGGGCCGGCAGCCTTTGGTGGTACGTGGAGTATGTCGGGTCCAAGCCCGACTTCCTCGGTCAATGGTTGCCCGGCCAGATAATGCAGGGCATCGGGGTCGGCGCCACCTTCCCGTTGCTCGGCGGCGCCGCCCTGTCCGCGCTCGGCGCAAGGGCAGCCAGCTATGCCACGGCTTCGGCGGTGACCGGCACCGTCCGCCAGGTTGGGGCCGTGATCGGAATCGCGGTGCTGGTCATCCTGATCGGCAAGCCGGCACCCCACGCGTTCGAAGAGGCGCTGCGCCGCGGATGGGCGATGGCCGCGATCTGCTTTGTGGCCGTCGCGCTGGGAACGGTGCTGCTGGGTCGTACCCGTCGCCCCGCCGCGGCGGTGGATGAGCCCGAGTCCGAGCCACCGGTCGATTCGCCGGATCCGGGGCGGGACCCGCGCCGATCTTCAAACCCGACGAGCCATTGTCGTCGGTTTCTCCCGATGCCGACGTGCTGAGCTCTCTTCCGCTATTTGCCGGGCTGGACGCCGACACCCTGGCGGAACTGCACGAGCATGCCGAGCAGGTTGAGGTGCACGCGGGCTCGTATTTGTTCCACGCGGGCGATGACTCTCATTCCCTCTATGTGGTGCGTAACGGCCGGCTGCAGGTGCTCGACAACGACGTCGTGGTCGCCGAGCTGGGCCGCGGCCAAGTGGTCGGCGAGCTCGGGCTGCTGATCGACGCACCCCGCTCCGCGTCGGTTCGGGCCGTGCGCGATTCCAGCCTCATTCGACTGACCAAGGCTGAATTCGACAAGATCGCCGATGCCAGTGTGCTGGGGGCTCTGGTGGAGGCGCTGGCCAGGCGGCAGTACAAGATCCAGCGTACGACTGCGCCAAAGACATCACCCGAGGTCGTTGTCGCGGTGATCGCTGCCGACGACAATGCGCCCGTAGCGATGGTCGCCGCCGAACTGTGCACCGCGCTGTCGAGTCGGCTGCGCGTTGTTGCGCCGGGCCAGGTGGACCGCGACGGGTTGGAACGCGCCGAGCGTTGCGCGGACCGGGTGGTCTTGCAAGCGGTGGTCGATGACGCGAGGTGGCGGGACTACTGTTTGCGCGTCGCTGATCGCGTCGTGCTGGTCGCAGGGCACCCGGCCCCACCGTCAGAACCGCTGCCGGCGAGTGCCGTCGGCGCCGATCTGGTGCTGGCGGGACCGCCGGCCGGTCGGCAGCACCGGCAGGCGTGGGAGGAATTGATCACGCCGAGGTCGGTGCACGAAGTCAGCGGCGAACATCTCGCCGACGACCTGCGCCCACTCGCCGCGCGCATCGCGGGCCGCTCGGTCGGGCTGGTCCTCAGCGGTGGGGGTGCGCGGGCGCTCGCCCATCTCGGCGTGATCGAGGAACTGGAGGCGGCCGGGATCACCGTCGACCGGTTCGCCGGGACCAGCATGGGGGCGATCATGGCGGCACTCGCCGCCACCGGTTTGGACGCCGCGGGCGTGGACGCGCAAATGTACGAACACTACGTGCGCAAGAGCCACGGCGACTACACCCTGCCGAGCAAGGGCCTTATCCGAGGGCGCCGGACCCTGGCTTCCCTGCGCACCACCTTCGGAGATCAGCTAGTCGAGGAGCTGCCAAAGCAGTTCCGTTGCGTCAGCGTCGACCTGCTGGCCCGGCGGACCATGGTGCACCGCCGAGGCCGGCTCGCCGACGTCATCGCCTGTTCGCTGCGGCTGCCCGTGCTGTACGCGCCGATGGTCTACAACGGGTCGCTGCATGTCGACGGTGGCGTGCTGGACAACGTGCCGGTCGACGCGCTGGCGGGGCAAGAAGGCCCACTGCTCGCGGTCAACGTGAGCTCGGTTGGCGGCCCACGCCCCACATGCCGGCGGGACGGCGACCTCCACCGGGCGACAACCGCGCAACCCACGGGTACCCGGCATGGTCGACACCCTCATACGCACCATGACGATCGGCAGCGCGATGTCGTCAGCGTCGGTGCTGGCGCGTGCCAACCTGGTGATCCAGCCCGACCCAATTGGCGTGGGATTCATGGAGTTTCACCAGATCGACCGCGCCCGCGAGGCCGGCCGCAGTGCGACCCGTGCAGCGTTGCCGCAAATCATGACGCTGGTGGGTGGTTGACGGGTCTTTCAGTCAGTCGGCATCGAGGCGGCCCACGCGATATGGCCATCGAAGCCCAGCGATCTCGCCATGTCGCGATAGCGATCGCGCAGCTGCGCATAGTCCTCGGTCTTGCCGTGCGCCCGAGCCATTAGGGCCCTCATCCGCAACAGCAGGATGTCGCGGATGACCAGACCGTCGTCAGCGGGCGCCGTCGCCAACCGCTCGATCGCGGCTTCGGCTTCGACCAAGTCACTCGGGGTGCCGCGGTTCAGCAGTGTCTCGACCAGAACACCCGTCGCGGGAATGCCCCACCCCCGTAGCCGTCCGTCGTGGAACATCTGGTCGGCGGTGGCACGTATGACGGGTATGGCGTTGGCGCGATCTCCACGCCGTGCCTTTTCACGCGCCAAATAAATAGTTGACAACCGGTAACCCGACCGGACTGTGTCCCCGGGTTACCAGCGCGTCACTGACCTCGGCGAGGATCTGCTGTCCGCGGTCACGTTCCGCATCCGTTTGGCGGTGCACCAGCGCAAGGCCCATGGTCATCCGGCTGAGGGTCAATGCGAGATCATCACTGGACCGTTCGGCATTCTGTAAGGCCATCCTCGATCTCGCGCAACGCCCGATCGTCCACAGCCAGCACGCCCGCCGGTATTCCCACGCCATAGACGAAGCCGGCGGCCGAGGCGTAGGACAACGGGTCGGCGCTGCGCGCCATGGTCAGGCTTTGTCGCAGGTCGTCGCGCCAGCCCGGAAGGCCGAAGGCAATACCGGGCGTGAGCCCGCATCGTAAGGGCAACCGCTAGCGGAGAGCCGATGAACAAGTTGCCTTTCGTAGGCATCACCGTCAGCGAGGTCGATGACCCGCTGCGACCACCGCAGCGCGTCAGCCCACTCAGCGCACTCACTCTTGGCATAAATCGGCGAGATGGACAGCCCCACAGTCCAGGGTCGGATCGCCGAGCGACTCGATGACGGCCATGGCCTCGGAGGCCAATTCCGATGCCTCGTCGCAACCGCGCCTGATAAGCGTGATCCATCACCAGCCCCACCATCGCAACGGCTAGCGAGGCATTGTCTCCGGCGGCGCTGCACAACTTCCGCAATTCTTCGAACCGGTCACTGGACATTCGCATGGATCCGCCAGGCGATCCCGCAGAACATCGTGCGAGGGGCTATGCGCATGGCCGCCCGGAACAGGTCATCGGCCGGCAATGAGTCGGCGATCTTTGTGGCGCGCTCCCAACTGTGCAGCGCCGCACCGATGTCGCGGTTGGTCACCCACGATCCGGCGCGCATGTGCCAGCCGTAGGCGGGGTGCAGCTCACCGGCCGCCTCCAGGTGTTCGGCGATCAGCGCAGCGTTCTGGTCGGCCGATTCCGGCCCGCGAGCCTCGATCGCGGCGGCCAGCCGTCGATGCCACTTGGCGCGATCGGACTTGAGTTGTGATTCGTAGGCCACGGCGCGGATCAACGGATGCCGAAACGCGTATTCGGCGAGCGGGGTGAACCGCACTTGGTCGACGAGCTCCGCGTCGATCAGCTCTTCGAGTCGCTTCCTCGATTCCCAGGCTGGTCAGCAGGTCGCTCTTGAAGCGAACCCCGATGACCGCCGCGGCGGCAAGCGAGCGTTTGGCCGCCGGGCCCAGCCGGTCGATGCGGGCGGCGATCGTCGCCTGCAGCGTTGGCGGTACACCGACATCGGCGACATCGGTGGCGCAGGTATAGCCGCCGCGCTCGCCCACCAGCACACCCCGTTCGGCGAGCTCGACGAATGATCTCCTCGGCAAAAAACGGATTACCGGCCGCGCGCCCGGCGATGATCTTGCCGATCTGGCCAACTGACGGGTCGGAGCCCAACAATTCAGCGACCAGAGTTGACGTTTCCGAATCACTCAGTGGCGCAAGGGCGATGGTCTGGGCGCCGGCACCCCGCCCGAGAACCCCGCTGTACTCGGGCCGATAGGTGACCAGCACCATCGAGCGCGTCTGAGGGATCACCGCGGAAAAGTCCGCGATCATGGATTCGCTCACCTCATCGATCCAGTGCACATCCTCAACGACAAACACCGCCGGTGCGCTGCGGGCCAGCTGGACCGCGTTGATCAGCGCGGTCAGCCGTCGCCGCCGCGCGTCCGGGTCGATCTTCGGCAGCTCCACATTCGGATCGGCGATGCCCAGCAACTCATCGAATAGCACGAGCTCCTGCGGATCGGCGTCGGGCACTTGCATCCGAACCCGTGCCCGCGCGGTCTCATCATCCAGACCGCTTATCCGCGCAATGGCGCGCAGCAGGCGCGCCACCACACGGAACGGGACATCGGCGGCGTGCGATTCACAGAAGGTGGTAAACACCTCGACACCACGGCTTTTCGCGAGCTCAACGGCCTCACGGGCGAGTCGGTTCTTGCCGATCCCAGGTGAGCCCAACACTCCCACCACAGATCCACGCCCACCGATCGACCGCTCCAGCATCGCCCCCAACGCCGCCAATTCCCCCTGCGCGGCCCACCAACGGCGCATACGAGGGACCGGTCCGATGAGACTGCGCGGCCACGCTCAGCAGCCGCCGCGCCCCCACCGCCTCCTCGGCGCCTTTGATGCGCACCAGCTGCGGCTCCCCCAGCACAACAGCGCGCTCGACCAGGCGTGCGGTGGATTCGCTGAGCATCACCGCGCCGTGCGGTGCGACCGACTCCATCCGCTGAGCCATCCCCACCTGCTCACCAATGGCGGTGTAGCCCAACGGGCTAGAACCGATCTCACCGGCGATAACCTGGCCGGAATTCAGGCCCGCCCGCAGCTTCAGGCTGATGCCGTCACGGCGATCGACCTCGACTGCCAGCCGCTTGACCTCATCCTGAACAGCAAGCGCGGCCACACACGCCCGCAGTGCGTGGTCCTCCAAAGCAATCGGCGCCCCGAAGACAGCCATGATGCCGTCGCCGGTGAACTTGTCCACCGTGCCGCCGTAGCGCCGCACCACCATCGCGCAGCGGTCGACCAGCTCGGCCATGACTTCGCGCAACCGCTCCGGCCCCAACGCAGCCGCGATATCCATCGAACGCACCACGTCGGCGAACAACACGGTCACCTGCTTGTACTCCGCCAGTGTGTCGGCCTCACTGACGGGCGAGCCGCATCCGTGACAGAACCGAGCCTTATCGAGGAGTTCGGTACCACACTTGCCGCACGCCGTTACGGTAGTCATCCGACCCTTTGCCAACTCGGCCTCAGAACTTGCAGTGCTCCCACAGAATAGGGCGCCGGCGGCCGAAGAGCGCGGCTTGGGTGGAGATAGGTGGCAAACGTGTCACGGCCACGCGACCATGCTGCAACTCGGGTCAGCGCTACCGCGCAAGAAGGCATTCCACGGCGTCGCGAATAACGTCGCGCTGCCGGTTCGGATCCGAGACGTCGACGACGGTGAGGACCTCAAGGCTGCTGCTCGCGGTCCAAAGCGAGGCGACGTTGATGATCAGTGCCAACAGCACGCCGGGTTCGAAATGGTCGGACACCGTGCCGTCGGCTTGCGCTTCCGCGATCGCTTCAACGGTGGCCTTGGCGTTCAGAACCGCAAACAGGTGGGGTCCCTGATGGCCACGCTCAAGGCGCTGCCAGCTCACCAGCCGCCTGATGTCCGGATGTTGCCGATAAGCGTCAGCCAGCCTTACCGCATACCCGGCAAGGTCGGTCGCGTCGATCGGGATGGACTCGATGACCTGCTGCACGACCAATTCCCAGACCGCGTCAAAGAGCTGGTACTTACTTCCGAAATAGTTGTAAATCTGCGCCTTGTTGGCCTCGGCGTTGGCCGCGATGCGGTCCACCCGGGCCCCGGCGATGCCGAATTCGCCGAACTCGGCGCGGGCGGCGTCGATCAGGCGCCGACGGGTCGCCGCCGCATCGCGGATGACAGGCATGCCGACAGATTAGCTAACTAACTAGATAGTTGACAACAATCACGGGGCAAGCGTACGGTCCTAACTATCTGGTTAGTCAGAAAGAAGCTCCCCTATGCTCGGCCCGACCCCTCGTATCAGCGCCAGCTGGGCGCTTGCGGGCAGCCTGCCCCAGGCGGCGTTCCCGCCGCTGCCTTTCGCGCCGCTAGGAGATATAGGCCGTCCGAGTCCGGGTTCGTCCTCTGGCACCGACCAGAGCTGAGGTCGCTGATCGCAGATGCCATGTGGCAGTTGCCGTTTGAACACCGCGCTGTTATCCAGCGAGCCTATTACCAGGGATGGACCACCGCGAGAATCGCCGCCGACCTGAAGATGACCGAAGCTGCGGTGAAGTCAAGGCTGCACGACGGTCTGCACGCACTGCGGCTAACGTTCCAGCGGATTGGGCGGCAGGGCGAGACGCACTAAGAGCGTCAGGCGTGGCGGGCGGCTTCCTGGACGAGCTGCACGCGCGAAGCGAGGCCGAGTTTCGCGTAAACGTGGGTCAGGTGGGTTTGCACGGTGCGCGGTGAGACGAAAAGCCTGCGTACGCGATGTCGTTATTGCCGAGGCCTTCACTGACCAGTCGTACGACGTCGCGCTCGGTCGGGGTGAGCGATTCCCAGCCGCTGGCGGGGCGTTTGCGTTCGCCACGGCCGCGCTGCGCATACGCGATCGCCTCCTCGGTGGACAGGGCCGCACCCTCCGCCCATGTCGGATTCAAAGTCATTCTCGCCCATAGCATCTCGCAGCGCCGCCACCGACGCCTCGTAGCCGGCGTCATAGATTTTGAAGCGGACCTCACCGATGCTTTGCCGGATGGCGTTCGCGGCACCGAACAGCCGGACCGCTTCGCGGTGACTACCGGCATCCCCGGCCAGGGTGCCGAGGCACTCGAGGGCGTCGGCAACGCCTTGGCGCGCCTGCGTGTCGGCTGCGCGTACGAGCGCGTCGTGCGCGTCACGTTCGGCCTGCTCCGGATCACCCTGCGCGATCGCGACCCGGGCGCGCGTCATCAGCGCTAAACCGGCAGGAACCCGCCGGCCGTGGTCGACACGGCCTCATCTGCCCAACGGCGGGCGGCAGCGAGATCACGGTCTGCTAGCGCGGCTTCGGCATTCCAGATGCGCTGCGCCGCCTCCGCGCCACCACTCACGAGAATCGGATATTGGAGTCCGGCCTCGCGCGCCTCGTGCGCCTCCGCGCCATCCCCTGCGGCTAAGGCCGCGAATCCCAACGCCATGTGCCCCAGTGCCGCGAACCTCCCGCCAAGCTCCGCGCCGCACTCAAGGATCGCCTCGGCAGTCGCCCGGGCCGCGGCCACCTCACCTTGGCGTGCCAATGCAAGGCTCTGGCCGACGAGGCCGAACACCCTCGAGATCTCGTCGTGAGCCGCCTCGGCTTCGGCCGCCACCTCGCCGAACTGCGCGGCGGCTCCGGCCAGATCCCCGCTGTGCTGCTGCGCCGCACCCGAGGTAAAAGCGACACATACGCGAGTTGAACCTGTCGCCGATCGCGTCGGCGAGGTCACGTCCCTCCTCGCAAACCGCGCGCATCCCGAGCGGGTCAGCGATATGGGCGCCCTGCGCCTGCAGGGCGAGGATCTGGCTCAGCCGCCACCGATCGTCCACGGCACGGGCCAGGCCGATCGCTTCGGCGACGCATGCGCGGGCCACCTCGACGTGATAGCTCAGGCCGGCGCTAAACCCGCAGGCGGTCAGTGTCCGCGACCAGCAGGGCCGGGTCATCGACGTCTCGGGCGATCGCGACGGCCTGTTCGGCCTGAGTCCATGCTGTCGGCGCCCAAATAAGCATCGAGCATGGCCCTGTCGGCGAGTGCCCGGGCGCGTACCGTGGCCGCCACCCCGAGGGTGCCTGCGCGGTCGGAGAATCGGCCAAGGTGGGGTCGAACCAGGCCAGCCCTTCGCGAATGCGGCCCCGTCCGAGCCACAGCGGCTGCAGTGAGCACGCCAGCGCCAACGCCAGCTCGACATCGGCGTTTTCGCGGCTCCACCCGAACGCGGCGCGCAGATTGTCGATCTCGATCTCTGCCTGCTCGAGACGCTGCTCATAGTCACTGCCCGCCGGCGCGTCGAGCACGGCGGCCAACGCGGTGTAGTGATCGCGGTGCCGCGACCGCAAGGCATCCGCTTCGCCGGACTCCCCGAGCTTTTCCAGCGCGTACTGGCGCACGGTTTCGAGCAACCGGTATCGCGTTCGGCCCCTGATGTTTTCGGCGACGACCAATGACTTGTCAACCAGCAAGGTGAGGTGATCGAGCACTTGATAGCGCTGCAGCCCGTCGGCGCCTGCAACCGCTTGGGCCGCGTCGAAATCGAATCCGCCGAGAAACGCCGCCAGCCGGCGGAACAGGATGCGTTCGGTGTCGGTGAGCAGCGCGTGCGACCAATCCACCGAGGCGCGCAAGGTCTGTTGGCGGCGCACCGCGGTCCGCGCACCCCCGGTCAGCAGCCGGAACCGGTCATGCAGGCTGTCAAGTATCTCGGCCACCGACAACGCGCGCACCCGCGCCGCCGCCAGTTCGATCGCCAGCGGTATCCCATCCAGTCGCCGGCAGATCTCCGCGACGGTAGCCGCGTTGTCGTCCGTGATGGCGAAGTCACCCTGGGTCAGCCGGGCCCGGTCGGCGAACAATTCGATCGCCTCATCGACCATCGACAGCGACGGCACCCGCCACGTCGCCTCACCCGGAACACCGATCGGCTCACGACTTGTCGCGAGCACGGTCAACCCCGACGCCGCACCCAGCAGAGCGACGACCAACTCTGCGCTCGCGTCCAGCAAGTGCTCGCAGTTGTCCAGCACCACCAGCATTCGGCGATCGCGCACAAAGCGCACCACAGTGTCGATCGTGGAGCGCCCGGGCTGATCGGGTAGACCCAGCGCGTGAGCTACCGTGACCGGCACAGCGGCCGGAGCGGTGATCGGCGCCAGGTCCACATACCAGACGCCATCGGCGTATTCGGCCGCCAACCGGTCCGCGACTTCTACCGCCAGCCGCGTCTTGCCCACCCCACCGGCTCCGGTCAGGGTGACCAAGCGGTTGGCGGCCAACAGCTTGCCCACCTCGGTCATCTTGGAGCCACGGCCGACATAGCTGGTGAACTGGGACGGAAGATTATGCGCAGCAACACTTCTCGGCGTGCGCAGCGGCGGGAAGTCGTTGCGCAGGTCGGGATGGCATAGCTGCACCACCCGCTCCGGGCGGGCCACACCACGCAGCTCGTGCATGCCCAGATCGGTCATCCACACATCGGCGGGCAATGTGTCCGCGACCATGTACTCGGTCGCCCCCGACAGCACCGTCTGCCCGCCATGGGCCAGATCGCGCAGCCGCGCCGTCCGGTTGATGGTCGGACCGATGTAATTGCCTTCATCGCGCAGCTGCACCTCACCGGTGTGCACCCCGATCCGCAAGCTGATCGGCGCCAACGGCGCGCGCTGCAGCTCCAGCGCACAGGCCACCGCGTCAGCTGGCCCGCGCGAACGCCACCACAAAGCTGTCGCCCTCGCCCTGCTCCACCGGGCGCACCCCGCCATAGGTGGTGAGCAGATCCGACAAGGCCTGATCGAGCCGCACGAACGCCGCCGTCATCTGCTCGGGCTGGGACTCCCACAGCCCGGTCGAATTCTCGACGTCCGCCAAAAGCAACGTCACCGTGCCCGTCGGCAAAAGCCCGCTCACGCCAAGATCGCTCCAGTCCACTAACGGCGTATCCACGCGTGGATCAATCTCGCTCATGCTAGCCAGCATGCGGCCCCAACGGCCTCCAAAACATCAGCGCAAACGCGTAGTCCCAGCGACTTCCCAGGCGGATTTCTCGATGTTGCCGGAGATCAGGCGTGGCGAACTGCTTCCTGGGCCAGCTGCACCCGCGAGGCGAGGCCGAGTTTGGCGTAGACGTGGGTGAGGTGGGTTTGCACGGTGCGCGGTGAGACGAAAAGCCGCGTCGGCGATGTCGTTGTTGCCCAGGCCTTCACTGACCAGTCGCACGACGTCGCGCTCGGTCGGGGTAAGCGATCCCCAGCCGCTGGTGGGCCGTTTGCGCTCGCCGCGGCCGCGTTGGGCGTAGGCGATCGCCTCCTCGATGGACAGGGCCGCGCCCTCCGCCCATGCGGCGTCAAAGTCGTTCTCGTCCATCGCATCTCGCACCACCGCCACCGAGGCCTCGTAGCCGGCGTCATAGATCTTGAAGCGGACCTCACCGATGCTTTGCCGGATGGCGTGTGCGGCCCCGAAGAGCCGGGCCGCTTCGCGGGCACTGCCGCCCTCGCCGGCGAGAGCGCCGAGGCACTCGAGGATGTCGGCAACGCCTGTGCGCGCCTGCATGTCGGCGGCGCGCGCGAGCGCGTCGTGGGCGTCGCGTTCGGCCTGCTCCAGCTCACCCTGCGCCATCGCCACCCGGGCGCGCGTGAGTCAGCGCCACCAATCAGCCACCAGCCGGTCGTTGTCGCGACGGCCTCTGTCGGCCGCCGCGCCGGGCCGCGACCAGATCCCCGCGCGCCAGCGCGGCCTGCGCACTGATACACGCGCTGCCATGCGGCCTGCGCGGGCAGGACCTGCCAGTGCTGCCAGGCCTTCTCGCTTGCGTCTTGGGCCGTCGACAGCGTCGCCGGCGGCCAGGGCTGCGGAACCTAACGCTATGTAGACGAGGCCCCCGGCAAGCCCGCCCAGCTCGGCGGCGGCCTCGACGGCCGCATCGGCGGCGGCCCGGGCCGCGCGCATCTGACCCTGCGAGGCCAATACCATGCCCTGACCCGCGAGGCCATACGCCTGATAGGTCACGTCGTGAGCTGCCTCGGCCTCTGCCGCCACCGCGCCGAATTGGGCGGCGGCGCCGGCCAGATCGCCCGCGATGTACTGTGCCACTGCCAGGCACCAGCGGCACTGGCGCGAGGCGAACCGATTGCCAATCGCCTCGGCGAGGTCGCGTCCTTCCTCACCGGCTGCGCGCAGCGCGATCAGGTCACCCGCCGTGGCTGCCGTGCGCGCCTGCCAGGCGAGGATCTGGCTCAACCTCCACGGATCGCCCAATGCCCGGGCCAGGCCGACCGCCTCGGCGAAATACGACCCTGCCGGTTCGGCGCTGATGACGGCGATAGGGCCGCAGGCGGTCAGCGCCCGGACCAGGAGGGCCGGGTCGTCGATCTGCCGCGCGATCGCCAGGGCTTGCTGAGCTTGATCAAAGCTGTCCGCGGCCACCCATAAAGACGGCGAGCACGGCCCTGTCGGCGAGCGCCCGCGCACGCACCGCGGCCGCCACCCCGGGATCCTGCGCGTTGTCGTCGGTGAGGGCGGCGTCGAGCCAGGTCAGCCCTTCCCGGAGGCGTCCCCGCGCTTGCCACAGCGGCTGCAACGACGACGCCAGAGCCAGAGCCAGTTCGACGTCGCCGCTTTCCCGGCTCCACCCAAACGCGGCGCGCAGATTGTCAATCTCAATCTGGGCCTGCTCGACCCGTTGCTCATACTCACTGCCCGCCGGGGCGTCGAGCAGCGCCGCCATCGCCGTGTAGTAGTCACGATGACGCGACCGCACGGCATCGGCATCGCCGGATTCGCCGAGCTTCTCCAGCGCGTATTGGCGCACCGTCTCCAGCAGCCGATACCGCATGGTGCCGCCGATCTCCTCGGCCACCACCAGCGACTTGTCCACCAGCAGGCCGAGCTGGTCAAGGATCTGGTAGAGCTCCGCCTCGGTGAAGGTGGCCACAGCTTGGGCGGCATCAAAATCAAATCCACCCAAAAACACCGCCAACCGACGCAACAGGACACGTTCGGGCTCGGTCAGCAGCGCGTGCGACCAATCCACCGAGGCGCGCAGCGTCTGCTGGCGGCGTACCGCGGTGCGCGCACCCCCGGTCAGCAGCCGGAACCGGTCATGCAGGCTGTCGAGGATCTGGGTCAGCGACAACGCCCGCACCCGCGCCGCTGCCAGCTCGATGGCCAGCGGCATACCGTCAAGGCGCGCGCAGATCTCGGTGATCAGGGCGGCGTTATCGTCGGTGACGCGGAAATCGGGACGGGCGCGCCGGGCACGATCGGTGAACAACTCGACGGCCTCATCGGCCAGTGATAGTGACGGCACCCGCCACGTCGCCTCACCGGGCACACCGAGCTGCTCACGACTGGTCGCCAGCAGCGTCAATCCCGGCGCCCCACTTCGCAGCCCGACGACCAACTCGGCGCACGCGTCGAGCAGATGCTCGCAGTTGTCCAACACCACCAGCAGTTGACGGTCGCGAACGAACCGCAGCAGCGTCTCCGTCATCGATCGCCCAGGTTGGTCGGGCAGACCCAGCGCGCGCGCCAGCGTGACCGGCACTAGGCCGGACTCGGTGAGCGGCGCCAGATCCACATACCAGACACCATCGGCGTATTCGCCCGCCAACTGGCTCGCGACTTCTACCGCCAGCCGCGTCTTCCCCACCCCGCCGGCACCGGTCAGGGTGACCAACCGGTTCTCCGCCAACAGGTTTCGCACCTCGGTCAGCTGTGCGCCGCGGCCGACAAAGCTGGTCAATTGTGACGGAAGGTTAAGGGCTGCAACATTTTTAGGCGTGCGCAAGGGCGGGAAGTCGGTGCGCAGATCGGGATGGCACAGCTGCACCACCCGTTCCGGGCGGGCCACACCACGCAGCTCGTGCATGCCCAGATCGGTCATCCACACATCGGCGGGCAATGTGTCCGCGACCATGTACTCGGTCGCCCCCGACAGCACCGTCTGCCCGCCATGGGCCAGATCGCGCAGCCGCGCCGTCCGGTTGATGGTCGGACCGATGTAATTGCCTTCATCGCGCAGCTGCACCTCACCGGTATGCACCCCGATCCGCAAACTGATCGGCGCCAACGGCGCGCGTTGCAGCTCCAGCGCACAGGCCACCGCGGCACTGGCCCGCGCGAACGCCACCACAAAGCTGTCGCCCTCGCCCTGCTCCACCGGCCGCACCCCGCCATGAACGGCCAGCTGATCCGACAACGCCTGATCGAGCCGCGCGAACGCCGCCGTCATCTGCTCGGGCTGGGACTCCCACAGCCCGGTGGAATTCTCGACGTCCGCCAAAAGCAGCGTCACCGTGCCCGTCGGCAAAAGCCCGCTCACGCCAAGATCGCTCCAGTCCACCAGCGGCAGGTCCACGCGTGGATCAATCTCGCTCATGCTAGCCAGCATGCGGCCCCATGCGCCGCAAAACATCAGCGCAAACGCGTACAGCCGACCACTTCCAGCGCGGATTTTTCCCAGGGCAACTCCGGCTGTCTTCAGCTCGGTATCCCGGCTGGGCTGCGCACATGACCTGACGCTTTCGGGCACGTGCGTCTCACGATGGGATTCATCGGCCGCTATTGAGCCTAAGCGCCACTGCTGCAGAACGTTATCGACCAGGCCGTATAGCGTTGAGGTGCGATATTCGCCGGCGAAAGCTATTTTCGCTGGTCGAAAGGAGGGACCAACACACCTATTCCCACACCGCCGAGCTGTCGTTGATCCTCCAGGAGCGCCCCCGATGTGCGTGAAACCTAGCGTTTTGTTTGTCTGCGTGCACAACACCGGCCGCTCTCAAATGGCCGCCGCGCTGCTCACCCACCTCGCCGGTGATCGCATCGAAGTTCGCTCCGCCGGAACCAAACCCGCCTATCTGATCAACCCTGCCGCCATCGCAGCGATGGCTGAAATCGGTATCAACATTGCCGCCGCAGCCCCCAAACTCCTCACCCCCGACGTCGCGCAGACCAGCGACATCGTGATCACCATGGGCTGCGGCGACATCACCCCCCACGTCCCCGGAATCAACTACCGCGACTGGAAACTCGACGACCCAGCGGGCCAACCCCCCGACATCGTTCGCGCCATCCGCGACGACATCGTCAAACACGTCCGCGCACTCATCGCCGAACTCCTCCCCACCAGCAACACCCCATGAGGAACGCGAACCCCCGACCCGACGCATTCAGGAATCACCAGACACAGCCATAACGTCACTTCGGCCTGTTTTCCCTTTTCAGATCGGTATCCCGGCTGGGCTGCACCCGTTTGGGTTCGCCCGGCATCTTCGGGTAGTTCGGCGGATACGGCATGTCGCCGAGCCCCCGCGCTTCGTCGGCCTCGACCATTTCCAGCAGCGGGGCAATCGACTGGTCGACATCGGCCATGCCGGCCCACGGGTCGGCGCGACCCTTCACCAAATCGGGCACGGTAGCCATGGTGTAGTCGTCCGGGTTCGCGCGCCGGCCAGCTCGTCCCACGTCAGCGGCGTCGACACAGTCGCGATCGGGGTGCGCCGCACCGAATACGCCGACGCCATGGTGCGGTCCCGGGCGTTCTGGTTGAAGTCGATGAAGATGCGCTCGCCACGTTCTTCTTTCCACCACGACGTGGTCACCGCGTCCGGTGCGCGCCGCTCCACCTCACGGGCCAGCGCGATGCCCGCCCGGCGCACCTCGATGAAATCCCAGTCGGTGGCAATCCGCAGAAACACGTGGATCCCGCGGCCCCCCGACGTCTTCGGGTACCCGACCAGGCCGAGTTCGTCGAGCACCGGGCGCAGCACATCGACGGCGACCGAACGGGCCTGCTCGAAGCCGACGCCGGGTTGCGGATCCAGGTCGATGCGCAACTCGTCGGGGTGCTCGGTGTCGGGGCAGCGCACCTGCCACGGGTGCAGCGTGATGGTGCCCATCTGCGCCGCCCACACGATGGCCGATGGGTGGGTCACCTTCAGCGCGTCGGCGGTTCGCCCCGACGGGAACGTCACCAGGCAGGTCTGCAGGTAGTCGGGATGATGCTGCGGAACGCGCTTCTGGTAGATCTCCTCGCCGTCGATGCCGTCCGGGAATCGCTGCAAATGGGTGGGCCGGTCGCGCAGCGCGGCCAGCATCGGGCCGCCCGCCACGGCCAGGTAGTACTCGACGAGTCGCCGCTTGGTGCCGTTCACCCCGAGCTTGGGGAAATACACCTTGTCCGGGTTGGTGAACCGAACCGCGATGCCGTCGACGTCGATTTCCTCTGCTGCAGCAGCCATATCTGGATTCCAGCATGCCGGACGCCAGAATGAACCAATGGACTTACCCGTCATGCCGCCCGTCTCGCCCATGCTGGCCAAATCGGTCAAGACGATCCCGCCCGATGCGTCGTATGAGCCCAAATGGGATGGGTTCCGATCCATCTGCTTCCGCGACCGAGATGAAGTCGAGCTGGGCAGCCGCAACGAACGGCCGATGACCCGCTACTTCCCCGAGCTGGTGGCGGCGGTCAAGGCCGAGTTACCGGAGCGCTGCGTGATCGACGGTGAGATCGTCATAGCCACAGCAACCACGGCAAACTGGATTTCGAGGCGCTGCAACAGCGCATCCACCCGGCTGACTCGCGAGTGCGGATGCTGGCCGAGCACACACCGGCTGCCTTCATCGCGTTCGACTTGCTCGCCCTCGACGGCGACGACTACACCCGGCGCCCCTTCAGCGAGCGGCGCGCCGCTCTGGTCGACGCGCTGCACGGTTCCGGCCCGTCAATCCATGTCACGCCGGCTACCGCCGACCTGGCGACCGCGCAGCGCTGGTTCTCCGAGTTCGAGGGAGCCGGCCTCGACGGCGTCATCGCCAAGCCGCTGACCGTCACCTATCAGCCGGACAAGCGCGTCATGTTCAAGATCAAGCACGAGCGGACGGCAGACTGCGTGGTCGCCGGATATCGCCTGCACAAGTCCGTCGGCCCAGAAGGCGGTGCGATCGGCTCGCTGCTGCTCGGGCTCTATCAGGATGATGGCCAACTGGCGTCAGTGGGGGTCATCGGTGCCTTCCCAATGGCCGAACGACGGCGGCTGTTCACCGAACTGCAGCCGCTGGTCACCAGCTTCGACGGCCACCCGTGGAACTGGGCCGCCCATGAAGCCGGCGAGCGCACGCCCCGCAAGAATGAATTCTCGCGCTGGAACGCCGGCAAGGACCTCTCGTTCGTGCCGCTGCGGCCCGAGCGCGTCGTCGAGGTCCGCTACGACCACATGGAAGGTCGACGGTTCCGTCATACTGCCCAATTCAACCGGTGGCGTCCCGACCGCGATCCACGCTCCTGCGGCTATGAGCAACTCGAACAACCACTCACTTTCAGCCTGACCGACATTGTTCCCGGCCTGGTTCCTGGCAATGCGCAGCAACGTTAAGCTGTCGTCGTGCATATAGCCGCGCTGTTGGTGGTGGGCTCCGCGACGCTCGACGACGAGGGAGCGATCCAAGCCACACGCATACCCACGACCTGCTTCGAGATCAACCAAATCCCTTTAGAGGTAACGATTCCGCTCGTTATCGTGGTGCACGCGGAAGCCGGTAGGGACTATGAGCCGCAACTGTATGTCGTGTGCAAAGACCCCACCGGACAGCGAAGCGGAAGTAGCGAATCATCTTGGCACTGGCCTGACGATGAGGACAAGCCCTCCAAGTACAGATGCTTTACCTATCCCTTCACGTTCCTGATTTCGACCGAGGGCCAATACACAATCGGCGCGTACTACGACGATTACGGCATCGCCGAGATGACTACACCCATACCGATTTCGATCCAACTAGTTGGGTCGAACATAAGCGCCGATAGCGATGAACCCGCTCAACTGGGCTAGTCCGACTCATTGCGCGCCAATCGTTCTGACGCCGCCGCGCGGACGGCTTTACCCGGCCACGTCACGGGCGGGCGCCGCGGGGGACGGTTTGGCGGCGCGCGGGTTGGCCCCGCGCCCGCGGCGACGGGCGCGGCCGGCCGCCAACAGCCGAGCGACCCCCTGCTCGATTCCCGCGGCGAGCGCGTCGATGTCGGGCGCGGTGTCGTAATCCGCGGTGATGCCGAAAATGAACTTGTCGGCGTAGCTGAGCATCGCGATGCCGGTACGCAAGTGAAGAGCAATCGGAGGGATCGGCAGGATTTCCAGCACCCGCCGGCCCATCAGTCGCTGCTGACTTCGAGGACCCGGAACGTTGGTCGCTACGGCGACCACCGCTCGCTGAGGAAACCGCGTCAGTAAGCGAATCGCCCACGCGGATAACGCGAACGGGACGTTTTTGGCCACCGAAAACAACGCGCTACCGCTCTCGCGTTGACCGCTGGCTTTGGCCCGGGTGAGCCGGCTGTGCACCAGCTGCAGCTGCCGCACCGGATCCGCCTCATCGATCGGCAGTAACGGCAGCATCGCCGAAACCTGGTTGTCGGTCATGTTGAAGTGGTTCACCGAGCGGACCGAAACCGGAACAAGCGTGCGCAGCGAGTTGTGGCCTGGCTGTTCACCGCGGTCGAGCAAAATCCTGCGGTAACTGTCGGTGATCGCCGCCAGCGCCACGTCGTTGAGCGTCACGTCAAACGCCCGCGAAACCGCCTGCAGGTCAGCCAAGGAGACCCGAGCCGCACTGAAGCGTCGCATCGTCGTCACCGGTCCGTGCAACGACGATTCCGGCGCCGGGCTGAGCAGACTGGCGGTGAGTTCGGCCGCGCCCATCGCGACGTGTTCGGCGGCGGCTACCGCGCCGACTGCGCTCCGCTCAATCGCGCTGACCCAGCTCAACGGATTCAGGCTTATCTTCGGCAGACTCAGCCCATGCCGCTCCGGTTCCTTGGCGGCGCGAATGTCCGTGGCGAAGGTGTCGCCGCCGCCGTTGTCGCTGAACTTCGCCAGCATCTGCGTTGTCGCAATGCCATCAGCGATGCAGTGGTGGAGCTTGGTCAACACTGCCCACCGGTTGTCGCTCAGGCCCTCGATGATCCAGCACTCCCACAACGGGCGTTCGCGGTCAAGGCGCCGCTCCATCACCGTCGCGATCACCTCGAACAGTTCGGCGTCGTCTCCGGGATGAGGCACTGCGAGTCGGTGCAAGTGTCGCGAGACATCGAACTGCGGGTCGTCTGCCCATTCTGGCGGGCCGAGATCGAGCGGGTGAGTCCGCAGGATCTGGGTGCAGCGCGGGATTGTCGACACCCGTTCGCCGAAGGCCGAGACGAACTCGTCGTAGCTTGGCGGCGGCCCCTCCATGATCGACACACCGCCGACCGCCAGACTCACATGTGAATCGGAGTCTTCGACCTCAAGGAAAGCGGCATCTAGCGCGGTTAATTGCTCCATTTGGCTACTGTCCTCCGCCGTGCGACCCCGCCGTCAGGGCCAGAAGTCCTAAGTTTCGGGGCCAAGCGACAGCGACTTCTCAACACCGTCAAACCGCAGCGGGTAGCGGTGGTTGGCGGTATAGCCAGCCAGTGGCGAGTCATCGGCGGCAGCTTCTTTCAGTTTCTCTCGAGGACGCTGGTCAGTTACGAAACTCAAGGACCTCGGTTACCAAACGCCGACCGGTAGGCTCGACGTGTTGGCCGTTCGCCGGTGATCTACCGACTCGAATCAACAGCTGCGGCTGTCCCGCAGTTCCTGTGACCTGCCGGATCATGTCGCGGCTCACTGCGATCTCGGTCATGTGAGTCAGCGTGCACGTGGCCGCGCCCGCCATGGTGCACTCGAGCAACACAGCCGATAGCGCCTCACCGCAACGCAATACGTCCAGCGGGGCGTCGTCATTGTGAGTGGCCAGCGCCAAGATCTTTGAGCGGTCATGGTCGATGGCTGCGCGACGCTGGCGCCCACCCGCCGGGGGAAACGCTCGGGCGACATCGACTCTGGCGGCTTCCGAGCTGGATACCAGAGCGCTGTCCGGAACATGTGTAGCGTCCGACTCGAATGGCGATGTCCACCAACGTAGTTCCGAGAGATAGGACGTGTCGTACCGGCGCAGCTTCTCGGTCAGCTGAGACGCCTCGGCCAACGTTTGACGCTCTTCGTCGGCCACTACGTCCAGCAGCACGTCATACGGCTCCACCGTGCGGCACAGCAGCGAGAACAAGGCCGGCCATCCGGCCGGCGCAGCGAACGGCAACCGGTCGGTGCGACGTCGAAGAATCGCATCCGCCCGGAGCCGGTGTGTGGCCGTGCTGGTCTCAATCGGCCGGAACTGCAGTGTCGCGAGATGGTCCGGGTTGTCAGGATCGGGGAACCTGTTCCGTAGCGCTGGCCCAGCCAACGGCGGCCAGCGCCACCCGCAGGTGGTCGAGCACGGCGCCGCAGCTCAAGATCAGTTCCCGGCCGGTGCTATCGGTAGCGTGCATCAATCGGCGACGATCAGCCCACAGCTGCAGCGTCGCGCCTTTGACAACCCAGCTCCAGGGCTGGCTGTTATGCAGTGAAGGCGCCCGATTCGCGAGCATCACCGCGTCTCGAATAACCTCGGAAGTAGGCGCATCCGCTGTCATCTCAACCACCCCAATCAGCCTGTGACGTCCACATTAAGAATTGCGTCGCCGGGCTGACAGGGCCGTTGGTCCTCGACAAGAGGGGCGTTCGGCTCGCCGCCCACTTCGTCGCACGGCTCGGCACATGTGTCCGTCGACCTCTTACTCCTTAAAAATGGCTCTAGGTAGTTCCGAGCCAGAGATCGTGGGTCTCTTGCAGTGGGTTCTCAAGCGGCCGAGAGGTATCCATCCGGTGCGCGGTGTCCCAGTCGTTGTACCGAGCGGCCAACGCCCTGGCGATCTCCGGCGTCGCATCGGAGTTACCGGGTTGCCTCGTCTCGATTCTGTCAGCCGCCATGTCAACCGCCGCCGAGCATATGACCTCGACTACCGCCGAATGTGTCTGAGCGGCGAGCCGATGAGCATCTGCGCGAAGTTGCGCATCGCGCCAGGTGCCGTCGAGGATCACTGATTGCCCATTGCCCAAATACGCACTCGCACGACGCAGGGCCACGTCATAGACGGTCATGACGTGGTCCCGGCTATACAGTCCCGCGTCCAGCACCCCCACTTCTCCGGTGATGACGCCCGAATCCCGCAATTCCCGGCGCACATCATCAGTTGAGATGACCTGTGCTCCAACCTTTTCAGCAAGCGCGCGCGCCAGCGTCGACTTGCCGGTGCCGGGGCTTCCCCCGATGAGTGCCAGCCGAATGGCGCTATTCTCCAGGTGCTGGGCTGCAATGGCCAGATGTCGAGCCGCGTCCGCCGCGGCATCCGTTTTACCCTGCGACAGTCGCACGCAGTCCACCTTTGCCCGTACCACCGCGCGGTAGGCAATATAGAAATCCCGCAGCGACTCCGGCGCCGGATCGGCCGACTGGGCAACGTAGCGCTCGAGGAAGTGATCACCAAGGTCTTTGCGGCCCAAGAACTCCAAGTCCATTGCGAGGAACGCGGCGTCATCGATGCGGTCGATGTAACGGAGTTGGTCGTCGAACTCCAGGCAGTCGAGCAGAGCCAGCTCGCCGTCAACGCAAAAGATATCGTCGGCGAGCAGATCGCCGTGGCCGTCGACGATGCGCCCTTCGTCGATCCTGCGCGTGAAAAGCCGTTCGCGGCCCGAAATGAATTCGGCCGCGCGGTACTGAATCCTCTCGATCGCTTCGTCCGAGACTCCCGAAATCCCCATCCCCGCATACCGGTCGAGTTCCGACAGGTTCTCGCGCCAGCGTCCGTCGATCGCGTCCACCTTGCCCTGGTCATCGATCAACCGACTCCGCTTGGCCTGCGCGTGAAAGCTCGCCAGTATGCCTGCGATGGCATCCAGTACATCTTCGACGGGTTCGCCACGTGTCACCATGGACGCCAACCGCCCGTCGTCGCGATACCGTCGCATGACGACGATTGGCTCGGCGGGACCTCCGGCCGGATCGTCGAGATGCGCGACCCCAAGGTAACTGCCCGCAGACAGCCGGCTGTTCAACTCGACTTCCCGTAAGCACGCGCGTTCGCGCTGCTCCGGTGTGCGGAAATCGAGAAAGTCGGTCAACACCGGTTTCTTCGCCTTATACGCTCGGTCGCCGGCCAGCACCACCACGCCAGTGTGAGTCTCGTGAACATCGACGTAGGGCACGGCCTCCATCCTCGGTGACTCGGCGGTCTTGTCGGCGGTAATCATGGCCTCCATGGCTCGAACTTCTTATCGGTGGGGGTGTTTGGCGGAGCGGCCGGAGGACGGCCGCGCCACAATCACCGGCGTGTGCACCGCGTGAACGACGGCGTTGCTGACCGAACCCAGCAGCATGCCGGTCAACACGCCGCGGCCGTGACTGCCCACGACGACAAGCTGAGCAGATTGCGACTCCTCGATCAGCGCTCGACCCGGGTGGTCAAGAACCACGGCTCGGTGCACCGTGACATCGGGGTAGCGCTCTTGCCACCCCGCCAGATATTCGGCCAAACCACGCTCCGCTTCCGACTTCCAGTCCAGCCGGGGCAGCTGGTACACCGCAGCGTCGCTCCACGCGTGCAACGCCGTCAGCTCGACACCGCGACGCGACGCTTCATCGAATGCGATAGCCAGCGCAAGCTCGGAGGCCGGCGAACAATCGATTCCCACCAGCACCGGTGCCTGCCCAGGCTGCGACATCAACCGAGCTTCGGCGCGAATGACCGCGACCGGGCACCTCGCGCTGCCCACCAAGCCCGAACTGACCGAACCCAGCAACACCCGCCCGACCGCGCCGCGCCCGTTGCAGCCTACGACTACCAGCTCTGCCTCTTCGGACAGGTGGACCAGCGTCGGCACCGGAGATGAACACTTGAGCTCGCTCTTGATTGCGATCCGCCGGTCTGTCTTCACGGCGACTTCGGCGATCTCGACCGCGTGTTCGAGGACTCGGCGGCCCTCGTCCTTCTGCCACACCGCGGCGTCAGCTGCCAGCGACATTTCCGGATACACCGGAACGACCGCCTTCACCATATGGACCAACCTCAGTGGAATACGCCGCATCGCCGCTTCACGCGCTGCCCAACAGACGGCGGCATTCGATGCCGCGGACCCGTCGACCCCGACTAGCATGCCAAAGGGCTTGATAGCTGCAGGCATTGCATTCTCCCTCGGTGTCGATCACCGAAAACGCTATTGCCCGCACGGCCGGCGGTCGTGGGCCTTTGGTCACCGATCACCTGGCATGAGACCTTCGTTGACTCGCTTGAGCTGGATTGGGGCTCTCGCCCGCCGAGAAGGTTAAGCTTTCGTCGGTGCGGCCTTGATGTCCGGATGCGTTTGCGAGCAGCGTGTTTCGCCATCGTTGGCGTCGTCCTCAGCGAGGGTGAAGTAGCTTTCTTCTTCCTGGACGAAGTGCAGCCGCAATAGCGCATACAGACCATATAGGCATGCCAGTAGGTCATCGACTTGCTCGTGTTGTATCGCGCCCGCCGACTGTGCCAGGGCCAGATGGATGGCGACACGATCAGCTAGCCGCTGGATCTCAGCATGCGTCCGACTCATGGTGGCAGTAGCTTCGCCGCTGCCCAAAGGGCGAGCCAGCGCCGGGTAAAGCTGCGCTTCCTCGGCCCGTTCGTGAGGCAGAATCCGCTCGGTGAGCAACGTATGCGCGGCAGTCAGCGACTCCAGGGCCGCAGCATCCGGGCCGGAGGCCAACTTGTCGGCGCTGGCGCGCAGCAGTCCGAGGGTGTCACGCAGCTCGTCGTGTTCTGCGGCGAAGCGGCGCAGCAGCTGCTCGGTGCCCGCGGCCAGCTGCATCTCGGTGGCCGGGTTACCGCGCAACGCCCGCAGCGCATTGAGGATCACCGCGAGGTCGATACCTTCTTGCAGCAGCGCCCCGATTGCGGGCGGTAGCCAGCCCAGCGCGGCGATCACCATGGCGCACAGCGACAGGCTCATGCCAACGACGGCGCTTTGCACGGCGATGCGCCGCGACCAGCGAGCAATATCCATCGCATCGGCCAGTCGGTCGAGCCGGTCAGTCGTCAAGACGATGTCAGCGGCCTCCGAAGAGGCGGTGGCTCCACGTGCGCCCATCGCCACCCCCACCGTGGCCGCCGCAAGCGCGGGAGCATCGTTGACGCCGTCACCCACCATAACCGTCACCGCGCGTTCGGATTCGGCGCGCACCGCAGCGCATTTGTCAGCCGGGGTCTGGTCGGCGTAGACCTCGTCCAGGCCCAAGATGGCGGCGACCTCCCGGGTCGGTTCGGCTCGGTCGCCGGTGAGAAGAATCAACCGGGAAAGTCCAGCCTCGCGCAACCGCCGCACGGTGCGCGGTGCTTGCCGGCGCAATGGGTCCTGCAACAGCACCGCACCCGCCGGCCCGCCGTCGACGCAGACCCAAGCGATCGCCGCGCTGTCCAGGTGGGCGCGATTGACCGCCGCTCGCGCCCACGTGCTTGTCAGACCATCGGCGGGCAGCTTGCCGACGGTGACCCGCCGCCCGTCGACGGTGGCGGTGACACCGCGGCCCGGCTGCTCCACGACGTCCGTGGGTAGTGACAACCGCGAACCTCGGCTGAGTGCTTCGGTGACGATCGCCTCGGCAAGTACATGCGGGGAAAACTGGTCCACCGAAGCGGCTAACCGCAGTATCTCGGCCGCGTCACGACTGGGTGCGGCCACCACGTCGACGACCGCCGGCCGTCCCACCGTCAGGGTGCCGGTCTTGTCCATCACCAAAGTCGTTGCATGACCTAGGTTTTCCAATGCTCCTCCGCCCCGGATCACCACTCCCGCACGGGATGCCCGGGACAAACCGGCGACAATCGCCACCGGCGCAGCCAGCAGCAACGGGCATGGAGTCGCCACCACCAGCACCGCGACGGCTCGCACGGCTGATCCGCTCGCGAGCCATGCCGCTGCGGCCAACAGCAGCGCCACCGGCAGAAACCATGCCGCATACCGGTCGGCCAACCGCACGATCGGCGCACCGGCGGCGCCGGCCTGCTGGGCCATTCGCACGATGCCCGCGTATGTGCTCTGGTCGGCGGTTGCGGTGGCACGCAACTCAAAGGCGCTGCCGGCGTTGACCACGCCGCTGCGGACGGGTTCGTCGACTCCACGTTCGACCTGCAGCGGCTCTCCAGTCAGCGCGGACTCGTCCAACACGGCCACCGCGTCAGCGATGCGCCCGTCCACCGGCACCACCTCGCCGGGGCCGACGACCAGAATGTCGTCGACGACGACTTCCGCCAGCGGGACCACACGGACCTGCGTTCCGACGCGCCGCCGCGCGAATCGCGGCGCGCGCTCGAGCAGCTCCCGCAGATCGCGTGACGCACGGCGATCCGCCGCGGCTTCCAGCGCACGGCCACCGGCCAGCATCACCGCGATCAATGCGCCAGCCAAATACTCGCCGACCAGAAGGGTGCCGACGAGCGACAGCACCGCGATGACGTCGACGCCGACCCGTCCCCGCCGCAACGCGGCCAATACCCATGCCAACGCGGGGGCGACCGCTAATACCGTGGCGGCGATCCAGCAGCCGTCGGCCACTCCGCGCCATCCCAGCAGCCAAGCGATCCCACCGGCGGCCAACCCACCTACGGTGAACACCACCAAGGCCGGTTCGGTCAGCCGGCGCAGCCGAGACATCCAACCGCCGGCCGCGGATTCCGTATCAGCAGCCATCGGAAATTCCTCTCGGCCAGATATGGTTCCGTCGTGTGCCACTGCAGCCGTTCACGTTTGCGCAGCAAATGGTTACGTTGGGCGCGAGTTCAGCAGTAGCGCAAGCATTTCCTAGGGGATCGGCTAGGACGGCCGCGCCACAATCACCGGCGTGTGCACCGCGTGAACGACGGCGTTGCTGACCGAACCCAGCAGCATGCCGGTCAACGCGCCTCGCCCGTGGCCGCCCACGACGACAAGCTGAGCGGATTCCGACTCTCCGATCAGCGCTCGACCCGGGTGATCAAGAACCACGACTCGCTGCACCTTGACATCGGGGTAGCGCTCTTGCCAGCCCGCCAAATACTCGGCCAGACCCCGGTCCGCTTCCGACCTCCACTCCAGCCATGGGATCTGGTACACCGCAACATCGCTCCACGCGTGCAACGCCGTCAGCTCGACACCACGACGCGACGCTTCATCGAATGCCATAGCGATCGCACCCTCCGACGCCGGCGAGCAATCGATTCCCACCAGCACGGGAGCCTGATTGGAATGCGGCATGTACGACGCTTCGGCGCGAATGACCGCGACCGGGCACTTCGCGCTGCGGACCACGCCCGAACTGACCGAACCCAGCAACACCCGGCCGACCGCGCCGCGTCCGTTGCAGCCTACGACGACCATCTCTGCCTCTTCGGACAGATCAACCAGCGTCGGCACCGGGGGTGAACACTTCACCTCGCTTGCTATTGCGATCTTCCGGTCTTTGGGCACGGCGTCTTCGGCGATCTTGACCGCCTGCTCGAGCACCTTGCGACCGTCGTCGTCCTGCCATTCCGCGACTCCGGTGGGCATCGGTATCTGTGGATACGTCGGCACGAATGCCTTGAACATGTGGACCAGGGTCAGCGGGACATTTCGCATAGCCGCCTCGCGCGCTGCCCAAAAGACGGCGGCGTCCGATGGCGCCGATCCATCAACTCCGACGACGATGCCATGACGCTTCAAGGTTGTGGACATTTTGATCTCCTTCAGTCACCGAAAACGCTAGTGACCAGACGGTCATCGGTCGTGAGGCTTTAGTCCCCAACTCCATGGGCCTGCGACCTTCGTTGGATCGCTGTGCACGGTCGCAACGGCTACGTCGCCCTATGCCGCCTGCAGGTGACCATTGCCTTGACATGCAGGGCCGAACGGCTCTGTCGGAGGGCCAGCACGCGAAATAGCGTCTCCGGAAATAGGTCCGGGTTATCCGGGTATCCCGGGCCGTCCGATCGGGAGTAGGCAAATGAACGATTCGTGCATCGTCGTTGGAATCGACGGCTCAGACGCCGCCATCAATGCCGCCAGGTGGGCGGTCATCGAGGCAACCAGTCGCGACATCGCGCTGCGCCTGATCCATGCCGTCCCCGAACTACAGGCCGACGCGCCCCCAGGCGATGACAGCCTGGATATCGAATACGGCGAAACGGCGCTGCGCGCCGCCTCTGCTGCGCTCCATACCATGGGACAGCCGGTCAAAATTGAAGCCGACGTCATACGCGGATCTGCTGAAAGCGTCTTGATCAATGAATCACGCAACGCGGCAATGGTTTGCGTAGGATCCGTGGGTACCGGTTGGATCGCCCGCAAGGTACTGGGCTCGACCGCCGAAGCGGTCGCCCATAAGGCCCATTGTCCGGCGGCGATTATTCGCACCAACCACGATGTTGCGACGCCAGATTCTGACTGGATCGCCGTCGTTGTTGACGGCTCGCCCGGCAACGACGCGGTGCTCGAGCGTGGCTTCCGGGAAGCGCGACTCCGTGGGGCACCGATTCTGGCGCTGGGAGTCTGGCGATGGGGTTTGGGTGAGATCCCTTACCAGCGGCTGAACCACCGGCTTGGGCGCTGGGTGTCGCAGTATCGCGACGTGCACGTCCAACCGGCTGCCGCACGCCGCGGAGCCGCCGAATTTCTCACCAGCACACAGGAACGCGTACAGCTCGCGGTGGTGGGCAGCGCCGACGCCAGCAAGGTGGCTCGAATGGTCGGTCCAATCTCTCCACACTTCGGGCATGCCGGGTGTTCGGTACTCGTGGTGCGCGACTGACGTACATCCTCGCCCACCTGATGCGGACGTTGCCTAGCCGGGGCGGACGACGATCACTGGGACCGTTGCCGATTGGGCCACCGCGGAGCTGACCGAGCCCAGCAGCATGCCGGGGAATCCCCCGCGGCCGCGGCTACCGACTACCACCAGCTGAGCGCGTTCGGACTCCTCAAGTAGCCACCGGGCGGGCTGATCACAAACGAGTAATCGCTTTACTTCCACATCCGGATACTGTTCTTGCCAACCGGCCAGCCGTTCAGCAAGCACTTCCTGTCCCTGACTCTCGCGCTCGTGCCAGTCCATTCCAAGCACCGGAAACACCCCGACATCGCTCCACGCGTGTAACGCAACCAGCGCAACCCCCCGGCGGGAGGATTCGTCAAACGCCAAGGCCATCGCGGCTTCCGACGCCGGCGAACCGTCAATGCCCAGCAGCACAGGCGCATTCGAATCATTAGCGCCGCGTTCATCTGAATGAATCACTGCGACGGGACAATGCGCGTGGTGAAGCAGGCTCGTGGCGACAGAGCCCAGCAGCAGGCGACCCAGCGCCCCCATCCCCTGGCTGCCCGTCACGATCATCCAAGCATCCTTGGAGGCGTCAATCACAGCCGGCACGACGCTGGCGTAGACCATCTCGGTGCGCATCTCGGGTGGCTCGGACCCGCCCAGACTGGCGCTAAACGTCTTGCGAGCCTGATCAATTACGTGCTGTGCATTGTCTTTCTGCCATTCGGGCATGCTGGCATACAGCTGGCCCACCGGCCAGCCGACAACGACGGGGGCGACGGCGTGCATCACGGTGAGAGGTAATTGCCGCACGATCGCTTCACGGGTTCCCCACGCTACGGCGGCGTCGGACGCCGCCGACCCGTCGACGCAAACCAGTACTCCATATTCTCTTGTCGTCTCAGACATTTCGCACCCCTTGCTGTGGAACCTCAATCGCGGCAGTTGACGCCTCAGTAAGACACTCGGGCAGCTCGATCTCCAGATGACGAACCGACCCGCAGTTCGACGGCTTATACGGCCAGCCGAGATCGGACAATACTTGGAACATGAGGTGATTTTCGGCCATGATGTCGGCGACAAAGCGCCTTACCCCATGAGCTCGAGCGAGCTGGGCCAGATGTTTGAGTAAGGTCGTGCCCACACCACATAAATGGTCTTGGTGAGCGACGACTATCGCGATGTCCGCAGCACTCGGGTCATCGGAAACCGTGTAGTTCGCTACACCAATGAGTCGGTCGGCGTCGAACGCGCCGAGAGCGTAATGCCCTTCTGCAGACTCGATCAGCTTGCTAACCAGCCGGTCGAGGTGAGCGGGGTGCAGTGTGAAGAAGCGGAAGTAGCGATCACGCTCGGTGAGGTTTTGATGAAGTGCCACAACGGCTTCGGCATCATCGGCATCGAGGCGACGCAACGAGATGAGCCGCCCGTCTCGCAATCGGCGTTTAGCCGTGAACTCGACCGCTTGACTGGTCATCATCCCTCCTACGGGCGTGCACATGACGTTATGCCCAGTCCGCAGCGTCGGGAAGAGGCCGTTAGACACCCGCGACCGTGCCGTTGGTCC
The DNA here is from genome assembly GCA_963840045.1 of uncultured Actinomycetota bacterium. GTDB lineage: Bacteria > Actinomycetota > Actinomycetes > Mycobacteriales > Mycobacteriaceae > Mycobacterium. The sequence continues at coordinate 589,816 of CAWIXL010000008.1, forward strand.
CGTACGTCGGGGCCACGGGCTCATGGTCAGCGGCCCATCCCCAGGGGCCAGAGCGTTAGCGGTCGCCCAACGGGGCGGTCCAGTGCACGCGGGTGCCACCGTCGGGTGGTGTGCTGATCTCGCAGCTGCCGCCAAGTTTTTCAGCGCGGTGCTTCATGTTGGCCAAGCCGCTAAAACGTGGATTGTCTACCGGTATGCCACAGCCGTTGTCGATGATGTCGACGGTCAGCATGTCAGCGACGTCGACCTCGATGGTCAACTTCGAGGCGCCAGAATGACGAAGCGCGTTGCTGATGGCCTCGCTGGTGACGGCTTCGGCGTGCTCGGCAAGTTCGTCGCCAACTACCGTCATCGGTCCGTGTATGCGCACGGTGGTGACGATGTCACGAGTCTCGGTCAAATCGGCAACCACCTGCTGAATCCGGTGCCGAAAGCCGCTATCGCGCGCCAGCGGGGATTTCAACTGGAAAATGGTGGTGCGGATGTCCTCGATGATGGTTTGCAGATCATCGAGCGTGCGGTTGAGCCGCTCGGCGACCTCCGGCGACCGTGCCCGGGCAAGCGTGCCCTGCAGATCCATCCCTGCGGCGAACAGCCGTTGGATGACATGGTCGTGCAAGTCATGCGCGATGCGCTCGCGCTCAGCCAGAATGGTTCGCAGGCGCGCATTTTCGCGGCCCGCCGCCAGCACCAGTGCTATCGCGGCGTGAGTGGCGAAATCTCCTACCAGCTCGAGATCGCTGCTGTCGAATGGTGGCTCGTCCGTACCGCGGGCGATTGCAATCACTCCGGCGACGTCATCGTGGGTGCGCAGCGGCATCACAATCGCGGGGCGCTGTCCGACATCGGTGAACGCCTGAATCGGGTAACTCAACGCCTCGGTGATCAGCGGTTGGCCGGAGCGAAAGACCGCACCGCTGGTGGAGCCGTCCACCGGAACCCGCTGGCCGATAACGTCGGGCGCATACAGCCCCACCGCGGCAGAGACAACCAGCGTGTCGACTTCGTCAACAGGGAGGTCGGCGTCGACGGGAACGAGCACGATCGCTTGCTCGGCACCGGTCAGCGTGCATGCGCGTTCAGCGATCAACTGCAGAGGGTGCCGGTGCGGCTCGGCGTCGGACAGCAGCGCGGTAGTGATCTCGCGGCTGGCCTCCATCCACCTCACCGATGTCCGCTCGCGCTCGAACAGTTGCGCATTGTCGATGGCGACCGCTGCCGCAAAAGCCAACCCGCGAGCGGCGAACTCATCGGATTCGGAAAACACCCGCCCCGGATCATCATGGGTCAGATAAAGGCTGCCGAATACCGTCCCACGGATCGTGATCGGCACTCCCAGAAAAGCCCGCATCGGAGGGTGGTGCTCCGGGAACCCGCAGGTAGCGGGATGCATGGTCAGATCATCCAGACGCAAAGCGGGTGTATCCAGCGAAACACCCAAAACTCCCTTGCCAACCGGCAGATGCCCGATTCTGCTGGCCGTGTCAACGTCTATCCCCCCGTGAACGAACGAGAGCAACGTGCCCTCAGGATCACGGACAGCCACGGCTCCGTAGGGGGCCGACGTCAGTTCTCTGGCCGCGAGGATGATCCGATGCAGAGTTGCGTCAAGATCGAGGTCTGCACCGATCTCGACGATTACGCGCAGCAACTTCTCCATTTGATCGCGCGCCGTCAGCAACTCATCGAGCTGCTCGTGCATCCTGCTTACTAACCCACGCTGACCCAGCCCAGCAAAAGCTGAGCCGCTTTCGTCGTTGGCCATCCGAAACCGACACCTCCATGAGCCTTCCGGCGTAGGCAGCTGGCGTTGCGGCCCAACCGCGGAATGCCGTTGACCAGCTTAATCACATCAGAGTTAGGCAGCCACAGTTCGACGACCAGGTAAATAACCCTCTTATATGGCAAGCTGCCAGGTCCGGAGTTGGCCCGCGAAACTAGCCATCTGTGTCAAGTTCTGCTTACTGCGCAGGGCGATTCGCCGGCGGCGTTCACCAGCAAACCGACTCCGGGCGCGAGTCAACAAGACTTTTCCGACTACTTCTCCGCTGCCCGACAGTCAGTCCCCTTCAGCTGGCGGGGCGGATCCTTGAGCCAACTTCGACCCGAAGACCGCTGCCTGCGTCCGACGCTCCATGCCGAGTTTTGCCAGCAATCGCGATACGTAGTTCTTCACCGTCTTCTCGGCCAGAAACATTCGGGCCGCGATCTGCCGGTTGGTCAACCCCTCGGTGAGGTGTCCGAGCAGCGTTCGTTCCTGGTCGGTCAACCCGGACAGCGGATCTTTGCGCTCCGCCCCGCTGCGGAGCTTTGCCATCAGCGCGGCGGCGGCCCGGTTATCCAGCAGCGATCTGCCGGCTCCCACCTCTTTGATCGCCCGGGCCAGCTCCATACCCCTGATGTCTTTGACGACATAGCCGCTGGCGCCGGCCAGAATCGCCTCGAGCATCGCTTCATCGGAGGTGAATGACGTCAGCATCAGACACCGCAGCTCCGGAAGAGAGGACAGCAGGTCGCGGCACAACTCAATGCCGTTGCCATCGGGGAGACGCACGTCAAGCACGGCCACATCCGGCTGCAACGCCGGTATCCTGGCCATCGCTTCGGATACGGAGCCCGCTTCGCCGATGATCTCCAGCTCAGGGTCCGATGCGAGCAGGTCGGCTAGCCCACGGCGAACGACTTCATGGTCATCGACCAAGAAAACCTTAACCATTGCTCGTCCTTCCAGCTGACCATGCGAGGTAAGAATCATGAAGCAGTGGGGTCAATATCTCACATCCCCATAATGGCTCAATCTCACCTGACAATGGCCAAACTCACGATGACCGTTCTGAGCCAGATAGTCCAGAGGCTGCCGCACCGCCGGAAGAAGCCCTTTTGTCGCAAGGCTTCCGGGCAAAGCAGCCAGGGTAGCCCAGCATCGGCCTCGCCCACGATGGCCAGATCAACTGCGCTGCTGTGGTTCTCGGCGACTTTCGAGCCAGTGCCCCGCGGCAACAATCTGGACGGGCACATCCGGATACCGGCGGACCCAGCTGTCCAGTCGGCGATCGATTGGCGACTAGAGGCCGCTCGGATAAGTTTCCGGCGTTTCGCCGGCAATCCACAGACTCGTAGGCTCTAGGGGTTTCAGCGCCTGGGTCTTGTCGATGTGAATCATCGCGTCGAATTGGTCGGCAGGCCGGACGTGAAAGTAGTGGCTTTGCCGTTCGGTTTCGGGTTGGTAGATCACGCCGATCGCGCGCCCCAATCGAACGACGCTAAGCGGGTCCGCGGCTTCCGGGCTAATGAGTGCCGATACCAAGAAGGCGCTCCTGCCGGTCTCGTGTAGCAGTTCTTCGATGCTTCCATTGAGCGCAGGGCGAACGGTCTTTCGTTCGGCGATGCCGCCCCACTCGCTGGCGGCGGTGACCGTACCCGCGTACGTGCTGAACCCGATGAGACGTGACTCATCGCCATACCGCTTACGGACGAGTTGACCGAGCGTGAGCTGTCCGTCGGCCCACACTTCGGTCGCCCGCGCGTCCCCGACGTGAGAGTTATGGGCCCACACCACTATTCGGGCGGAGGGCACGTCATGGTGGCGGTCGAGATGTTTCAGCAGTGCCTCAAGGGTCTGCGCCATGTGCTTATCACGCAAATTCCACGAGGTGACGCGTCCGCTGAACATCGCACGGTAGTACACCTCTGCGTTGTGCACCGTTTGGGCATTTTGCTGGGCATAGAACGCTTCGTCCTCAGCGAGCAGTCCGTCCCTGCGCGCATAGGCCAATGCGTTGCGCTGAAAGTCAACCAACTGCTCGATCGCTTGACTTTCGCACGATGGACCGGCACCGAACGCCGCCGAAAATCCGTACGCCTGACCATCGTCGGCTGAAGTGTGATCGAAGCAGGCGTAGCGGGTCCGCGCCCGTGCCGCGGCCTTCGGGTCGACTTTGTCGAGGTAGGTGATCACTTCGTGCATCGACCGATGCAGGCTGTAGAGATCCAGTCCGTAGAAGCCGGCCTGCCGCTGACCGTTTGACTGGTGCCGTCGGTTGCGCGCGCGTAGCCAGTCCACAAAGTCACGAACGACGGTGTTGCGCCACATCCAGGCCGGAAAGCGCTCAAATCCGCTCAACGCCTCATCGGCGCTGTCGTCATCGCCGCGACCGTGAACGTACCGATTCACTCGGTAGGCGTCGGGCCAGTCCGCCTCCGCGGCGACGGCGCAGAAGCCCTTCTCCTCAATCAGCCATTTCGTGATGGCGGCCCGAGCCTCGTAGAACTCGTGCGTACCGTGTGAGCTCTCACCGATCATGACGATCCGAGCGTCACCTATTAGCTCCTCGAGCGTTTCGCGCGGCGGGATGCCCGCTGGGGCGTCGATAGCCACGCTGCTGATCACTTCGGCCGCCGTGCTCGCCGCGGGTCTGCTGATCGAGGCCCCTGTCGTTGGGGTGGCCAGCAGCTGACGAACCTCTTCGTCGGTGACCTGACGAAAATCCCAGAATGACTCTCCGACCGCGAAAAACGGGGTGGGCATGGTCGCGCAGACAACGTCATCGACAAGACCCGCAAATTCCCGGCAGCTGGATTCCGGCGCCGCCGGCACCGCAATCACGATGTATTCGGGCTGGGCCTCGCGTAACGCCTGCACCGCCGCGAACATGCTTGCGCCGGTGGCCAAACCGTCATCGACCAGAACGACCGTCTTGCCGGTCACGTCGAGCGGTGGACGTCCGCCGCGATACGCGGCCTCGCGCCGGACCAACTCGCGGCCTTCACGTTCGGCGATGTCGCGCAGTTGCTGCGGCGGGATCCGCAAACCCCGCATGACATCGTCGTTGACCACGACGCGACCCCCACTCGCTAATGCACCAAACGCAAACTCTTCATGGCCGGGGACGCCGAGCTTGCGCACGATGAAGGCATCCAGCGGCGCGTGCAGCGCGGCTGCCACCTCCCATGCGACAGGTATGCCACCCCTCGCCAAACCCAGGACGATCACATCCGGTCGGTTGCGGTAGGCACTTAGAAGGTCTGCCAGGACCCGGCCGGCCTCGCGGCGGTCGCGATACACGCGCCGCGGCGAGGGCCGGGTGACATCAGCTGCTCTGGTCATCGCGCACCACGGTCCAGGTCAGTTGGCTGACTGAACCCGTACCCGCCGTTCGGCAGGCTTCGGCTCGGAAATCGCCATCGAGACAGTGAGAATGCCTTTGTCGTAACTGGCCTCGATGGTGTCTTCGTCAGCGCCCGCCGGCAGCGACACCGTGCGGGCGAATGAGCCATATGAGAATTCCGACCGCCCGTTGAATTCCTTCTTCTCACTGCGCTCGGCCTTGATGGTGAGTTGTCCGTCGCGCACCGTGATGTCGATGTCCGTCTCAGGGTCGACGCCCGGCATTTCCGCGCGCACCACGTAACGGCCCGCGTCCATCTCGTCCTCGAGCCGCATCATGCGAGCGTCGAAGACAGGACGGAGCCCGGCCATCGAAGGGAATCCGGCGAACAGCTCGGCGAGCTCCGGGAAGAGCGACCTCGGCTGACGCTGAACGGAAAGGGTGCTCATCGATATCTCCTAGATCCAGAAATTTGTCGTGCTGATGATGTCCATCCGACCAGTCCGTGGCAATCCGCGATAGGGACCGAAGTCCCTGGCCTTCAGGGCCATTCGTCCGCAGTATCAGCGGTGATCGTGCGTGGTTGGGCGATTCCGAACTGGGCGGGACGCAACGCCGATGTGGGCCATGACACGGTTGAGGATGAGGTCAGATGCATCCCCGTCTTCAGTGAGACGGACAAGTCCGCGACGACGGAGAAAACCGTCGAGGCGCTGATCCAGCGGCCAATCGGCGTATCTGTTGTCAGCATAGGCTGAGTGCAGAAATTGCCGCGCGAGCGCATCCGCGTCGGAGTCAGCCAATGGAGGCGAATCGCCTAGCGTGGAAGCGATTTCAGTATCCTGGCCGTTCGGGTCCGACGATGAGCAGAGAGAAATCACTGTCACGCAACGCCAGAGCGCCGGCGGGGCCGAGGAGTTGCCGCACTTCGCCGGTGCGGGCCGCACCGACCATGACCAGCTGGATGGAGGCGGCATGCTCGGCGAGATAGTCGAGGAAGGGACCTTCCAAAGCGATAGTGTCGGCTTCGACCTCCGGATAGTCCTTTTCGATCCAGCGCACCAAATGAGGGACCAGCGGGACGCGAGCGCGCCGATCATCAGCTACGGCACCCCGATCCCTGCCACTGTCACGGATCGGGATTCCGCCGACGTCACCACCTGCAATCGAGCATGCCTGCGCCGGGCCTCGTTGATCGCCAGATCCAAAACGTCGATATCGTCTGCTGACTCGTCAACGCGGGCCACGATCCAACCGCCATCCGTCGTGTCCTTGTCGCGGTGGTCACCTCTGACGATCGCGACCGAGCAATGGGCAGACCGCGCCAATTCCGTTGCGGTAGATCCCAACCAAGCCGCAGGGTGCTGCGCGGATCCGGTGTCCCCGACGCATACCATCGGCGTGGAACGCGAAGCAGCGATCAGCTCTGGCACCGGGTCTCCGTTGATGATCTCCATCTCGACTTTCACTGGCTTGCCCATCGCATCAACCGCACTGTATGCGTCGTGCACGATCTCCTCGGCCGTCGCCAGTGCCTCTCTGGCCTGCAGCCGACTGGCACTCGGATTCGCTTTGGCAACATAGAGCAGACGCAGCGGAGTATCGGTGCCGGCTACCTCATCGACAGCCCACCGGGCCGCGCGAATCGCCGCCTGCGATCCGTCAACGCCAACGGCAACTGACTTCGGTGGATACGAGTCGAACATCGTGAACTCCTGGTAATCAAGGGATTTGGGGCAGCTAGCGGCGGATCTGCAGCACGTCCTGCATGGGTCGCCGCGGCGTCGGCGTTGGGACCTCGCCCGCAGGTTGAATGCCGACCCGGATCAAAACCTGAGGCAACCCTGCGGCTGCACCGGTCGTGAGATCCCGAACGATGTCACGGCTGGCCTGTAATTCCGTGACATGTGTTACCGGGCACGTTGCCAGCCCAGCCATGGTGCATTCCAGTAGGACCGCAGAAAGCACCTGGCCGCAGTTAAAGGCGTCCGCGCGCGTCTCCGCGGGCGTGGACAGCACGACGATCTTCGCCTGGTCTTCCGAAGTCTCCGAACTGCGCTGCCCGTACCATTTTGCGGGAAATTGCCGGTCTACGCCGACTCTGCGCGCCTCCGACTCGGATACCAGTGAACTTTGCGGAATTCCTTCTGATTCCCTGGAAGGTTCGGTCCACCAAAGCAGGTCATGGTGATACAGATCGTCGTAGCGGCGTAAGGAGTTGGCAAGCCGGGACGCTTCTACCAGCCGCGGTCGCATATCGTCGGCCAATACCTCAAGTGCGGCCAAATCATTGTCGTACGAGCTGCGCAGCACGGGTTCGAATGACGCCCAGTTCGCTGGCGCGCGGAACGGGCGTCGATCTGTTCGGCGATGCACTATCGCCTTGGCGCGGTCGCGTCGGGCCTGGGCGACGTTGCCCATCGGAGCGAAGTCAATCGAGGCGAGGTGATCGAGGTTGTTCGGGTTGGGAAACTGGTCGACCTTGGCCTCCCACCCGACAGCAGCCATCGCGACCCGAAAGTGATCGAGCGCAGCGCCACAACTGATGATCGCTTCGCGGCCTGAGCTGTCGGTACCGGCGACGATCTGGTGCGGATCGGTGAACAGGTCGACACTCGTGCCGCCGACCACCCATCGCCAAGGTTGGCTATTGTGCAGCGAGGGCGCGTGGCACGCCAACTCCACCGCCCTGGTGATTACCGCGGTGTCCACCATCGTTTGAGTCACTAATCCCACCTGCCTTCTATCTCTGATTTCGACTCTCAGGCATGCAAACACCGAACGCCAGGGTCCTTGGTCCCCAGCGTCATGTCATTGGACCCGCGAGACCGCCCGCCCTGTTCGCACAGCACGGGCCGGGCAGCCGCCGAAGGATGAACGGGTCTGATTGATGACTTTCGTCTCTATTGCGGCATTGAGCGCAAGGAAAACGATGAACACCAAAAGGGGCCCCGAGCAACGAAGGCGACATGGCCTGACCCGTCTTGGTTGGTCCGGGAGATCCGTACCCGTGTTGTCTGCAGGAAGGCTCGACGAGAACATGGCACCGAGGAAGCAGCACGGTCCTGAGCAGGTTGTGCGCACGCTAATGACGGCTGATCGGCTGTTGGCTGAGGGGAAGGATACGGCGGCGGTGTGCCGCAAGCTCGGGGTCTCGGAGGCGACGTATCACCGTTGGCGTAATCACTTCGGCGGGTTGAAGGCCGAGATGCCCTGCCACCCAACGACATTCAGTACGAACTGAAGAAACTATGCGATCCAAATGATGAAGGAGAAATCGATGATCGAAGTACTGCCGGACATGCCAGCGGGAGTGACCGGTATCCGCGTGTCGGGCCGGCTGCTTGGTGACGACCTACGCGAGTTCAAGCCGGCCATGGAGGGGCTGCTGAAAAACGGTGAGATCCGGATCATGGAGGTCATCGCGTCCGATTACGAGGGCTTCGGGCCGGGCGGATTGGTCGAGGACCTTAAGCTGGGCTTTGGCGCTCTCTTCCAGCATCATTCGGCCTTCAAGCGAATCGCGGTGGTGTCCGATAAGGAATGGGTCGTCCATACCCTGCACGCGCTCGCGTGGATGGTCCCCGGCGAGCTCGCCCTGTTCGGGCTCGACGAGCTTGAACGAGCCAAGGAGTGGGCCGCCGACTGAGGGGCGGCTTCTTAATTCAGTCGAGAAGTGCGGCGGCCTCGACCTCCACGAGAACGTCGGGTTTCGGCCAGGGCCACGACGTCCACCCACGACGAACAGCCGAATCTTGTCGGGTGTCCAGTCGACAAGGTAGCTGTGGCCATCGCGGCAAAGGCACTCCCCCAATCCGGCTGATCGGGTCGATCTTGACTCGAGCGGCTGAACGTCGACAGCCCGGAGTCCGCCTACTCGTCGCTTCGGACACCCGCGGATGTGGTCGGGTACGTCGAGAACACGCGTCCACGCCCCCTGAAAGACACTTGAAAGACACTTGTCGCCGCGAGAAAGGACTTTCGGCAGATGCTTTGCCTGGCTTTCTTCAATAGCCTCATCAGTGTTACGACGCAACGAGTCTGTAATGCAGGCGCGGTGGCGACTGACCGGTCGCGGATCCTCGCGGCCCAGTTGTGTCTTGTTGAGAGAGGTGGCTGATGTCAGCAGCGGGCGATGGGGTCACCATCCTGTCGGAGCATGAATGCTGGGATCTTCTGAAAAGCGTGTCGCTCGGACGGCTGTGCACCAGCGTCGACGGGCGACCCGAGATATTCCCGGTGAACTTCGTCGTCCAGCGCCGCACGGTGCTGTTCCGCACCGCGGAGGGTACAAAGTTGATCAGCACCGCGATCAACAATCATGTGGTGTTCGAGGCCGACGAACGTAACGTTGTCGAGGGCTGGAGCGTCATCGTCAAAGGAGTTGCACGCTCAGTTCGTAACGATGAGGACCTCGAGGAGGCCGAGCGCGCCCAGCTGTTGTCGTGGACCGCGCCTACGAAAACGCACTATGTGCGGGTGCTGCCTGAGATGGTCACGGGCCGCCGGTTCCGGTTCGACGTGCCTCGCCAATAGGAGTCCGTCAAACCCCTTCTCGCCCGGCACCGTAGCGGGGTTATGCAGCGCGGCGACGAGTCAGCCGCAGGTGACGCGGCCGTGGCATGAATTCCAGCGCCAGCAGCACCACTAACGCGGCCGGGATGTGATGGGCACATAACACCACATAGCGCCGCTCGCCCAGCGAGTGGAACTTGCCGAGGTAATGGTAAAGCGACTCAAGCCGGATCAGCGGGTCCAGCAGATGGATCAACCGATACGCGACACGCTGCAGTCGACCCCGATGGGTGGCGTCGAAGATCTCCGGAAACGCTGCAAAGGCCAGTGAAAGCCACAGCGCGCCCTGGGTTTTCGCTTCCATGATCATGTCCACGCTGAGCCGCTCGTCGACCCCGTTGGGGGCGTCCGCACGCCGGTACGGCACATCGAGGGTGATCTCGGACCCTGCTCCGGCAGTGGCATAGCGGTGAAAGGCCGCCACCCGACCGCAGCGATCACGCGCGATCACCAGCTTGACCCCGGGGAGGCGGCCTTCCAGCGCCCCATCGAGATTCATGCAAAACCCGCGTTCGGTCCGCGCGCCCTTGTGCGCGGTGTACAACACGTCGGTCAGCTCGGCGGCCAACGCGGCGTCGAGGTGCTGTTCGTCGACGACCTCGGTGGTGACCCCGCAGTTGTGGGTGCGCCGCACTGCTTGGCGCAAGTTGCGATAGCGGCGTCCCGCCAGGGTGAAGTGGCGAACGTCGACGACGACGTCGCGCCCGATCGGCACCGCCAGCATCGGCTGGCCGATCGCCTCGTTGCACCACAGTCCCAGGCGCCGCTGGGCACCGGCTAGCACAATGATCCGCCAGCCCCTGCCGCGGCACATCCGAACGAAATCGGTTACCAGCGGCCCGAATTGGGTGATGTCGCCGATCGGGTCGCCGCTGACGACGGCGAATCCGAGCCGGGTGCGGTAAGCGATCGCCGCGGTCTTTTCCGTGTTGAAGTGGTAGCTCTTGCTCGAATGCATCGCAAAAGGCGCCAGTGGGTCCCCCCGTGTGGCGTCGACCAGTGACCACACCTGCGCCAGCAGCTCCGGTTGTGGTGGCGCCGTGGTAGGCCACATCAGCGCGAGCCCGCTACCGGCGATCAGCAGGTTGCCGAGCCCGCCAAACAACAGGAGGTGCGCACCCAGTCCTGCGCCCACCGCGGCGGCCGCAGTCACCGCATGCTCCATGGTCACCGGCCGGCCCAGGAAAATGCCCCGCGCGATCAGCGCAAGCGCCGCCAATGCCGCGATCGACCATCCGAACCGGCCCGCGGCATGCCAGTCGTAGCCGGCGTGTTCACGTACGACCAGCACCACAAAAACACTCAGGATGCACAGCAGTATCAGCACACCAATGAAGCGGGCAGCCGGGACATCACCTCTGACCAAGACGTGTTCACGGGTACGCGCCGCGGCGGCCTCGCGGCTACTTTGACTAACCTTCATGCCGCACCGGCCTCCTGGTCGGCCAGACGATCACAGGGAAATCAGCGGAGGCGACGATTCCGGGGCCGGCGTTGCGCAGTACGGGTTCAGTCTTTGTCATCCACCGAGGGGGCCTCGTTGGCATCATGCGAGCTGATCCATTGTCTTGCCGCCTCGACCTGCCCACCCGGGAAATGCCTGATCTCGGCCGACACAAAGTGTGACGCTAAATGCTCTGCGAAATCTCCCAAGTGGGAGTCCGTTACGACTCCGATTCTCTTTACGCGCTTTTGGTGATCTCGAACAAAGCGAAAGTGTGTCACCATTGCCCCGAAACTGTCCCATCCCGGGAACGCCGGTGCTTCGATGATCAGGCCGGCCAGACCGCCGGCTGCCTCCATGTACGGGTCGACCGCCTCCGCGAGCTTCACAAAGTCGTCCTGTTCGAGCGGAGATTTTGGTTGCACAACCAAGATGGATTGCTCTTTATCGAGATCGTATTCGATCATGTCTCTCTCCTTTACGGCTATCCCTATAACGCTGTCCATGTTGCGCTGACACGCGATTCGGCCAATAGGGCATTTGGACCCCTGCCCAAAGGCCTTGGTCCCCGAGTGCGGTGGCCAAGGCACTCGGATCCCGAGCAGCAATGTGTCCGGTCAGCTTCCGCCGGTAGATCGCCGAAGAACGCCGCGTCCAGCGGAACGCCGAGATCTCGCTGAAACCGCGCGCAAGGGCCGATCACCCTGTTTTTCAACGTCGTTCGGGTGACTCGAGTACGTCGTTAGCTTCTCATCCGACAAGCAACAGGAGACTGCCCATAGCTCACAAATGCTGACGATCGACGATCAGCACCGAGCAATCGGCATTGTGCAGCACGGCATTGCCCAGTGGTCCCACGACTTGTTCCACCTGCGCAGTGTCGCGCGCGCCGATAACGACCAACTGCACCGATCGGCTGTTCTCGGCCAGATAGTCAAGAAGACTGCCGCGCAATGCCACCGACTCCACCGGCAGTTCCGGATAGCGTCGCGTCCATTGGGCTAGCTGGCGGTCTGATTTGGCACACATCCCGCGATCGCCGTCTCTCGCCGCGGCGTGATCGCGGATTTCGCCGTCTGCGCGTTGCCGACAGGTGATTGCCTTAAGCGGTGAGTTGCGCAGCCGTGCTTCTTCGGCCGCTATGCCCAGCAATACGCCGCTTTCGGCAGACCCGTGGGTGTCGACGACGATCCAGTGCGGATGGCATCCATCTCGGTGACCCTGGTCTCGAATGATTGCCACGGGACAACGTCCCGATACGGCGAGGGCCGCAGCGGTGGAGCCCGCCCGTCCCGCCCGGAAGTGATGCGCGCCCACGGCACCGACGCACACCATGGCTGCCGACGCCGAAGCTCGGATCAAGGCGGTGATCGGCCGCTCCTGGGTGATTTCCACTTCGATCTTGACCGGCTTATCCGCGGCCTCGACCGCCATGAACGCGTAACGAATGGCGTTTTCTGCGACGGCGAGTTTGTAGGCCGCACTGTTCGGCCGGGTTTGCTCAGCATCGTCGGCTTCGATCGCGTAAAGCAGACGCAACGGGATGTCACGACTGACTGCTTCATCGACGGCCCAGAGTGCGGCGCGTATCGCCGCCTTCGAACCGTCGATGCCGACGACGATCGACGGGGGTGTGAGAATTTCGTTCATCGCGCGACTTCCGGGTTGGCTTTCCGTTGGGTGCCGTTGACCGGCACGTCTGCCACGTTATTAGGCCCGCCGTCGAACTTCTCGGGCCATTGGTCCTCAGTTCGCTCGGGTTTGGTCCTGTCAAATCGAGCCCGCGGTCAAGTCCGACGCATTCCCCTGAACACCCGAACGGAAAACTCGAAACCACACTTGCCAGTGAGGAACTAAGAGCTCCAACGCGGTGCAACTTACGACCAACGTCCCGAATACTGGGGACTTCTGCCACTGCCACGCGGCTTCGATCGAATGATCAGATGTCCCTATGGGATGAAAGCGCCCAAATTTACAACTGGCTGGTCACCGTCACGGATGCCCGGCTCACCACGGAGGTGTGGCAAATGAGCACTCTACAACTTCAGCAGCTCCGGACGCGCATGTTCGCACGCGTGCTCGGCCCGTTGTTTGTCATCGTCGCCGCTACGACGGTGGCCCGTCCGGATATGCGAACACTGCTTTCGGACTTCGGGGCCAACGCCGCGTGGCCGTGGGTGACAGGCAGCTTCCTGTTGCTGGCGTCCCTTGTCATCGTTGCGCTTCACCAGTACTGGCGAGGTGTGGCGGCGATCACCGTGTCGGTGGTGGGCTGGCTCCTCGCGCTTCGTGCAGTGCTTCTGATGGCCTTTCCGCATACGTTCATGGCGGCCGCCAACGCCGCCATCGGCATGACAGCCTTATGGGTGAGCGTCGACAGCTTCGTCGGACTCGTCGGACTGTATCTGACCTATGTCGGCTGGGGTCCGGTACCGAGCCAACCAGTGGCACAAGCGGAAACGTCAACCGCGGATCTCCCGCGCGCTGCGTAATGTGCGCAAGGTTCGCCTCAAATCGAGGCGTGATTTGACGTCCTCCCCGGGGACTTATAGTCAGTCGGCTGGTGACAAATGCCTCTGACCGAAAATACCCACCCTCGATACCGTCACGTATTAGCGGCCAACCGAATTCGGCAGAGCCAACTTTGAGGCACCCACGAGTAGAGGACGAACTATGTTATCGCGCAACGCACGTTTGGGAATCGTCGTCGGTGTCGACGAATCACCGGCTGCCAAGGTGGCGGTGCAGTGGGCGGCACGCGACGCCGAGCTGCGAAGCATCCCACTGACGCTCGTGCACGCGATCTCACCGGAGGTCGCGATGTGGCCTAATGTGCGGTTGCCCGCGGGCCTGGCACGCTGGCACCGGGATCACGGGCGCCGACTGCTCGACGACGCATTCAAGGTCGCCGAAGAGGCTTCTCGGCATGGAGGCCCCGCTGAGGTCCACACTGAAATCCTGCCTTCGGCAGCCGTTCCCACGTTGGTCGCCTTGTCCAAAGACGCGGAGATGGTGGTCACAGGTTGCCGCGGAAGTGGGCGCTGGCGAGGCCGGCTCATGGGTTCAGTCAGCTCCGGACTGCTCCACTACGCGCATTGTCCGGTCGCGATCATCCACGACGAGGACCCATTGATGCCGCATCCCAGTCAAGCGCCGGTTTTGGTCGGCATCGACGGTTCGACGGCGTCCGAATCGGCGACCGCGATCGCATTCGATGAGGCCTCACGCCGCAATGTGGGGCTGATCGCTGTGCACGCATGGAGCGATGTCGATGTATCGGAGTGGCCTGGAATCGATTGGCCGGGAACACAGTCGATGGCCGAACAGGTATTAGCGGAGCGTTTGGCGGGCTGGCAGGAACAATATCCCGATGTCCAGGTGAGCCGCACCGTCGTGCGCGATCAGCCCGCACGCCAACTCGTCCAGCGGTCCGAAGAAGCCCAGCTCGTCGTGGTCGGCAGCCGGGGCCGCGGCGGATTCGCTGAAATGCTGGTGGGCTCGGTCGGCGAAACCGTCGCCCAGATGGCACGGATGCCGGTGATCGTGGCGCGCGAGTCGGTGGCTTAGATCCGAGCAGTTCGCCGAATATGTTTGCTAAAAACGGATATTCCGTTGACACGGTCGCTGAGTCGCTTACCCGCGGACAACGAGTACTGAGCATTCGGGGTGGCGGAAGAGCGGATGGGCGTACGGCCCGACCAGCCGCGCCAGCTGATCGGCCTCGGCGCCACTGATAACCGCAAGCTGAACTCGCTCGTCGTTGGCGCGCAGGAAGCTGGCGATAGCCGCCTTGGTAGTGATCGGGTAGACGCGTACCTCGGGATGACGCTGGCGCCAATCCTGTACCCGACGTTCGAACACGCCGTCGGCATGCTCAGTGAGTTCGTCCGGTCGACCTCCGAGGACCAGCATGGGTGCCCTGCGCAACTTCGCTTCCCACGCGGCGTATTTGACAACGGCGTCGTTGTCGGGTGCGTCGGTCATCCGGACCACGATCCAATTGACTTCGGGTGGGGACTGGTCCAGATCTGTACGGGTGACCGCAACCGGGCAGTGCGCCTTTTCAGCGAGCTCGGTTGCCGTCGAACCCAAGATCGAGCGGGTGTAGCGCCCGATCCCGACGGAACCGACGCAGATCATCTCGGCGTCGCGTGATGCCTCAACGAGCACCGCTCCGGCCGGACCACGTGGAATGTCGGTTTCGACCTTGACAGGCTTTCGGTCGCAGTCAACCGCGAATTGCGCTTCGCGAAGCGATGCCTCGGCATGTGCGAGGTCACGGGCGTAGTCGTCCTGGGATGGATGTGTCTGCTTTATGACCGAGATGAGATGCAGCGGCATAGCACGGCTAATGGCCTCATCGACAGCCCAGAGCGCGGCCGCAATCGCCGCCTGCGAACCATCGATACCTACAATGATCGGTTTCATCGTCCGCACTCCTCTCACGCATATCGACCAATGCCGGATCATCCAGCGTTGGAATACTTATCCGCTGCTTGACCGGGCGCGGTAAGGCCCGGTGCCGGCTGGGCGAGTCGGTAGACATCGATCAGCCGCGCGACATCACTGGGAGTGACGATGCCGACCACCGCACCCCCATCGATGACCAGGGCCCGGCTACGGGGACCGAGTGCCGCCATCCGCTGCAGCAACGCGCTGAGCGGCTCCTGCGGTGCCGCGGTCGGCACGCTCTCCAGCGGTAACGCAATATCGCGCACGCTGGTAGTGGTGCGTCGGTTGGGCGCGAGATCGCGGAGCTGCCGCAGTGTCACCAACCCCATGATCGATCCGTCGCGGTCGGCAACCGGATACGCGGAGTGACGGTCACCGAGCAAATAACGCTGGATGAATTCCTCCACGGTAAGCCAGCCAGGAGCACTGTGTGGCTCGGCGGTCATCGCGTCGGCGACGCGTATCCCGGCAAAAATCTGTCGCGTGGTCAGCTGCATTTCCTCCTCGCGAGCGGCGGCGAATATAAACCAGCCGATGAACGCCAACCAGACGCCGCCGATAAGGCCGCCCACCAGAAACTCGGCCAATCCCAACGTGATCAAGATGATCGCGACCACTCGTCCGGCATGCGCCGCGCCGATCGCGGCGCGCACATTATCGCCGTGGCGGCGCCACAGATAGGCGCGCACCAGCCGGCCACCGTCCAACGGGGCCCCCGGCAGCAGGTTGAACAAGCCCAGCAGCAAGTTGATGGTGGCCAACCACCAAGCAACACTGACCACGATGGCCGGGGCGTGCACCGTGGCGAGCGCTATCGCCAGCCCCGCGAATGCCGCAGACAGCACAAGGCTGGTGGCCGGACCCGCGAATGCGATCCGGAACGCCGCTTTGGGTGTCTTGGCCTCGCCTTGAAGAGTCGTCACACCACCGAAAAGCCATAGCGTCACATCCCCCACGCTTACCCCCATGCGACGGGCCACGACCGCGTGCGCGAGTTCGTGTGCCAACAGCGACGCCAGCAACACCAGCGCGCCACACGCTCCGGCCAGCCAATAGACCAGTGGGGAATACCCTTTGACGGTGCCGGGCAGCGTGCTCGCCAGGCTCCACGTGAACAACCACAGGATCACTATCACGCTCCAATGGACTTTCACTCCGAACCCGGCAACTCGTCCTAGCGGAATGGCCTCGCGCACGTTAAACCCTCCAAAACTATTGCTGGACAATGCCTTCGTCGGCGGACAATCCCGGCCACTAATCCAACTGGCCCGCCCGCGTAAGTGACTGGTACTGGCTTTCCGCCGCCTCCTGCTGAAAGTAAGGCGACGCGGCGGCCGACACTAGGGTCGTTGGGCCTTCTGCCGGCTGCCAATAGACCTACACCCGCACATTGCCTCGGCCGGCACCAAGCCGGGCGTGCGCTGACAGCGTCCGCCGTGACGCTCAAGATGAATACGTCAAGCGATTTCGTCAACGGGACGCGGGTGTGCCGGCTTTGTCGTTGGCAGCCGCTCGGCTCGGTGTTTGATTCCAAGCAGGAATCCCCGCGTGCCCAAGGCGATCACCGGCCTGGCCAGTTCCATGGCAAACACTTCGCCTGGGTGGCGCAGGGCGATTCTGGTGCGGGTGAGGAGGCGGACGCGGTCCTCCCAATGCGGCTGCACGTGGAATGACCACACCGCATTCCAGGGCAGGTTTGGTTGCGTGGCGTTGAGCACGATGTATTTTTCGGGCACGATCTCCGCGACGTGCAACGTCAACCCATCTGGCAGCCCCATCCAACCTTCGGGAGCAAGGCGCACGACGTCGCTTACCGCAAGTTGTTGCCACTCCGGGTGAACCCGATCGGCGTCGCGATGGCGAACGCCAGCCAGGTTTTTCAGTCCCTCACAGCCGAAGAAGCCTCCCCGGTCCTGACCTATCTGCATCAGCCAGGGCCAAACCGCAGATGAGGGCGCGTCGACGTACACCGCCTCAGTTGTCTGAATGACCGGGTCGCCTACCAATGCATCGCCGGGCAGCCGCATTTGACATTCGGCCTTGGTTGTCCCCCAATTGCGGAAGTACCGTCGCGCGGCATAAAGCACCGCGAATAGCGCCGCCGTCGCAGTGATCCGTCTTGTCATGTTGGCCATGGCGGCCAGTATGCGTGGGCGGTGCGCCGTCCACTAGGGTCGATGGTCCTCACTGGCCGCACCAATATGCCCTGCGTTTCCTGACGCCGGCTTGGTTGTCAATTCTTCCGGCTTGATGCCAGTGCAGCACCATCCGCAGGGCCGCTGTCGATGACTTTCGGCCCTGTTTGCAACCTGTGCGTGACGAAACAATGACCTGGTCTGCGTAGCTTGGCTGCGGGAAATTATGGCTGACAAAGGAGACGATGAGATGACGGCTATGGGCGATAACCTGCCGTTGTTAACCGATTCTGACGTCGATAGTTTCGCTTGGGACTTCCTGCGCTCCGCATACGCCGGCCCAAGTTACCTTGACTGGTCACTGGATCGACGCGTCGACACCTTCCTACGACGGCAAGGGTTTTCCCACGTTGCCGATGACGGCGATCTGTCCAATATCGTCGTGGATCGCATCCTGGATTGCGCGGGCACCGCGCCGCCCACCACCGCGTCGACACCAACGGCACCATCAACCCATGCGCCATACGGCGGATTAACCAAGCTGCAGAACTGCCGCAATTGACGTTTTCGCCAAGCCGGCCAGCAGGATCGAAGCCTGTTCATAGAATGCAGTAGCAGAACGCTTTTCGTGTGTAGCACACCGCTATCGGCCGAGTCGGAATCGTGCGGCCGTCACTCCACACGCATCGGTCACAAAATGAGCCGCAATTACGTAGCGCAGTCCCCCTGAGCGCCACGCTACGAGGGTCGAGGCAGTTCCGAGGACCGCCGAGCCTGCCACAAAGCGCCACCGCCCTATCGGCGACGGCAGGACTAGCTGTGGAGCTAGATGCCAGGCAGAAAAGCCGATCACCGACCACAGCATCGCCAGCCGGCGGCGGTCGGCCAGTTCCTCCATGAACACCCCGCGCCAGAGCAGTTCCTGGCCACGGCAGTGCGGACCGTCCTGCTTGACCCTGTCTGGGATTTGCGCGACAACGTGTCCACCTACGACGACAACTGATAAGGACAATCAAGCGTGCCCGGCTGCCAAATGATCACGCGGTCAAAGGTCATCTTGCCCGCGGTATCGAACTCGGTGTTGCGCGCCTGCTCGCCCGCGCCCTGACACGAAAGCAGACGAGCGCAAAGCACAGCGGGCAGCCCTCCAGGCTGGCCAACTAGGTAAGCGAGGCTGCCGTCGCCGCCGGTGGCAGTTCGAAGGCGAAACCGCCTGGTGCTCAGATGGCGACACCCAACGCCGACTCGAGTTCGGTCAGACACTCCTCGGTCAGCGCTACCAGTGTGTCGATGTCTGGCATGACATCGCGACCTGCGACGTAGCCGAATCCAATCCGGTCAGCGTAGGAACACGTCGTCACGTTGAGCGCCTGGCCGTCATAGACGGTTGACACGGGATACATCTCATCGACATGCGCACCGTTCCAATACATTTCGGTACGAGGACCCGGAACATGCGAAATCGGAAGGTTGTATCCGGTGCGGATCTTCGGCGTGAACGGTAGCAGCGGGAAAATTACGGTCGCGGCAATGCTTCCCGCGGCCGTCAGCAGCGACGCCGCCGATCCGCGCTTGGCCACCCAGTGTTTCCCCTCCGACATGGACCGGTGGATCAGAGCTAGGCGGGCGGCCGGGTCATCCACGTTCGTGCCCAACGGGCACAACCACAGACCGAACATATTGCCGTGCTGCTCATCTGACGTATCGTTCGCACGACCACGCACCGTGATCGGGCAGACGCCGACCAGTGACTGCTTAGGCAATTCTCCGTGGTCAGCTAACCAGCGGCGCAGGGCGCCGGCCACCATGGCGGTTACCACATCGTTGCCGGTCACACCCGCCGCCTTTTGCACCGCCTCGATACGATCCTTGGGCCAGCTGCCCGCGGCGACGGCACGATCGGGCCCGAGACGACCGTTGAAGCGCGTGTGGGGAGCTCCGAAAGGCAGCACGGTCGTGTGCCCGACCAGGCTGTCGACCACGGTCGCTAGCTCACCCGTGACGATCCGCCCGATCAGCCCGACGCTCGAGGCTGCGGTGCCAACCACCGACCGCAGTGGTGTCACCAGCCGAGCCAGCAGCCCGGTGGACGTTGGCGGCGCGGATTCATGGTGGCGGTCGGCGTAAAAGGGTGGCATCGATCGGCGATCCGCGTCGGTGCTCAGCGCGTCGGCGATCATGCGGAAGCCCGCCACACCATCGACGACGGTGTGATGCACCTTGATATAGAAGGCGAATCGGCCGTCCGCAAGACCGTCGATCAGGTACGACATCCACATCGGACGGGACCGGTCGAGGCGCTCCGCATCCAGCTCGCCGACTAGACGCCAGAACTCGTCACGGTCGGCAGACACGTTGCGGCGCTGGCAATGTCGGCTCATGTCAACGGTGTCCATGTCGCGCCAGACCCAAATGCCGCCGGTATCGATGCCGGAGTGCGGATATCTGCGCAGCCTCGCATCGATCGGATCGTTGCCGGCCAGCGCTTCCCGATACAGTTCGTCGACATAATCGGGGCCGGCGTCTTTCGGCGGTGACAGGATCAGCACGACGCCGACATGCATCGGGTTGGACACCAACTCCGCGGTCAACATCGCTGCGTCCAGCGGATCTAGCGGGTTCATCTCGTCCTCGACGTCTAAGCAGGGCGGTCGCGTACCGTTGCCGGCCCATCCAGAAGCCCTGACTGCTGCAGCGCATCCCACACGAACCGCTGCACCGGCCGCGAGCGGAAGAATCCGGCATGACCACCGGGGTACCAGACGATTTCCGGCTTGCCCCAGTGCTCCCAGAGGCGGGTCACCTGCTCGCGTGGATGCACCAGTCGGTCGGCGATGCCGGCATAGATGAAACGACCTTGCATCGGCACGAGCGGATTAAGCGAAAGAGGCGAAACCATTCGGCCAATCGGTTCGGCCAATTTCATGGTTTGGCGGCGGGGATCGTCGCGACGAAGACCGGAGTGGCGGCCCAGCAACCCGACCAGGTCGGCCACCGGCACCCCGAGGATCGCGCAGGTGAGACCTTCTTCCAGGCTGGCGACCAACGACGCGATGTACCCGCCGAGCGACAGGCCGTTCAACCCGATCAGCGACTCGGGCTCTTGCAACCGAATCCAGGACAACAATCGCCGGATGTCCCACACCGCCTGAGCCGTCGCATGCACGTCGTCGAGCACATCCTCGCCCGGAAACACCGCTCCCTTGGGCAGGCTGCGCGCCCGGGGGCCGTGCATCGGCAGGACGGGTAGGACGACGTTCAGACCGAGATCGTCATGCAGTTTCCAAGCGCGGAACAAGGCGAGATCAAGCTGCAGCCCGGCCCATCTCGGTTCCGTGCACACACACCAACCAAGGGCGTGGTTCCGGATGGCGCAGCAATAGTGCGTATTCGCGATTGTTCGCGGCGTACCCCAGCCAGCGCTTTGCACCCGGTTCACCCGGATGTGGCGCATACCCGCTGTCGAAGGAGATGCGATAAAGGGAGCGTCTGCCGCCCTTGACTTTTCGGACTGCGACGTCTGGAAGCGGTGGAGGTTGACCGAAAAAGCCTTTTGGCTGCTCCAACCACCCATTGTTCCCGTAGAACTTCAGTGCCGCGACCACTTCCCGGCTGATTCGCTCGAACACATGAGGCCGGCTGACCGGGCGGCGCGCCTTCAGGCCCATCAGGACGACCTCATCGCGAAAAGCCTGCGCGGCCAAGGCGATGGTTGGTCGCGCAATCGGAAGCTCATCGGGCGCTTGACCAGGGTAATCGCGCCACGATTGCGCTAAGAACAGGCCAGTGTGCACGAACGGTGTGACGGCGACAAAGCCAGCCAGACCGGGTGGGCTCAGGTGAAGACCCCCCGGACGGGCATCGTCGCTGGCAGGTAACGCCATGGTGGCAAAGCTAACTGCATCGAAGACGAAACGTTAGGGTCTTACGTCCCGGCGAATGCCCCGAAAGTCCTTGACTAGCAGGCACAGATCATCGACGCAGATCCGGGGACAATGTTCGGGTGAGGAAGGACTTTAGGCACTCGTGTCGGTGGCGGGAGGTCGTAGCGTGAGGTTCGGAAAAGCGCCGGAGTTCGCTGCGGCAGGCTTTGCATTCACTTGACATGAGGAGATTGATAATGACACAGACACCTGAAAAGACCGAGTCACGCTGGGCCGAACTGTCTGACGAGGTGCTCGAATCCGTCGAGGCAAGCCGGAAGCAGGCCATCGAGGCCATCCGCAAGTTCGTCGATCAGGTGAGTGGAGACCTCCCCGATCAGGCGCGGCGCAAGAACGTCATCGACGCCGCCCTGGACTTAACTGAGGAGTTGGTCACCGGGCGGATAGAGTTCTTTCGCAGCGTGGTGCGAAGCGCCGGCCAGGCGGTGGGCGGAAAACAGTCGTAACGGTTCAATGATCGAATGCCGATGGCCGAACGGTTGCCCGCAGGGCGCCGCCCGGCCATCGGTCGTTTTGTCATTCGACGTCCGGCTCCCCCGGGCGGCAGTGCCATCCCGAACTCGTCCTGCAGGCGCAGCAACAGTTCCACCGACAAGGGCCGCGCTCTTCGGTTGCCATTGATCAGGAAGCTGTATGTGAGCCCGCGACCCGTTCGCGAAGGCGTGCCGCGAATTTCGCGGCCCGATCGAGGTCGTAGTCATTAGGTCGTCCCCTGTTGATCCCGCCGATGAACCCAAATGGCCCAACCGTGTCCCACCCGCGGCAAGAAAACGACCCGATCACCTCAAAGCCCTTCGATTCGAGCTGTTTCGAACCGGTTTGTGGTCGCCCAACAACGGAAGCTCCCGGGCGCCGCGGGTGAAAAAAGTAAACGCTCGGACGTGGTCGACGGCTGGTAGGCGACGCATCAATTGCCGCAACCTCGCGTCCACCGTCATGTAATAGATGCCGGACCCGAAGCCGACGAGGTCGTACTCGCAGAGCGTTGCGGGGTCGACTGATTCGGGTTCGACGACCTCGGCATCGAGCACCTCAGCCATCCGATCGGCTACGCGGCGGGTATTGCCGTGCGATTTCGAAACGCAGACGATCAGCGACTTCATTGCCCAACTCCTTTGAAACATGGCCCCGAGGGGTCCATGCTGCGTGGACACCTCGCCATCCGGTAAGGGCGCAAAGGCACGAAAGCCCGAGGCGTAAGTCACTTCAGGGTCAGTTTCAGTCGGGTCAGTCGAACGCATGGATCACCTGGCGGGCCACGCGCTGGATCTGCTGGCGTGTATCGGCGTTGAGTGGTAGGTCATCGAAGGCCGGGATCTGCCCCGTCGTGGTGATCACCCCGGGTTCCTCCTGCTCCCAGCGGGCGTTGACCTTATCGCCCAATGCACGCGCGGGCGGGTTGTCGGACAGCACCCGGGCATGAAACCGCTCGATGCCGTCGACGCGTGCAGCGACCGCCAGCGCGACCAGCAGCAGCGTTCCGATCCCGCGGCCCTGATAGGCGTCCGCCACGGTAAGGGCAACCTCTGCCGAAACCGGGTCGTCTTCGTCCCTGATGAAGCGCGCATCGGCGGCGACCGGCCCGTCACGCCGTCGGTAACGACCCAGACGAAGTGGTCAACGTAATCGACCTCGAAGAGGTAGGCCAACCGTGCTTCGGTTGGGGCGCCACCCTGGTACCGCCGGTACAGCGTCTGCCGCGAGAACGACCCGTTGCTCTTGAACCGCTCGGCATCGCCGGGCAGGACCGGGCGCAACAACAGCCCGGCGCCGTGTTCGGCCGATACCGGGATCGGGGCGATGTATGCGGCCAACCGCTGTCGCGCGGTGCGGACCATCCGCTCGGCGACGACCGGCATGGCCAGCATGCATTCGAAAGCCCCGTTGTATCCGACATAGCCGCGTACGTCATCCTTCGCGATCACCGTCGCCGTTCTGGCCGCGTTGCGCAGCAACCCGATTTCGCCGACGATCAGCCCTGGCGAGAGCTCGGTGACCGCGACCTGACCGTCCGGGCCGACATGCCTGATCTCGACTCGACCGGATGTGATGATCAAAAACGACGCCGCTTGCTCACCCTGCCGTATCAGGACCTCGCCGGCGGCCGCGTGCAACGGTTCCAGGTTGGCGGCCAATGCCGCAAGGTCCTGCGCCGGGATATCGGCGAACACCTGCAGGGCCGCCAACTGCTCGGTGCTAACGGCGCTCACGCCGGCCCGCCAGGCGACCCGGCGAACGAGCCTGGTTCGCACCGCTCCGCTGCAATTGCGGACGGAAATCGGTTGATGCAGAGGCCATTTCACCAGTTTCTATGTCGCAGCGCCCCCTAGGCCGGCTACCTCCGCAATGCGCCAGTCACCCGATGTAGCGTACGCGGCCGGCACGGCTACTGCCCGGGTAGTTAGCGGGTAAGCGCAGTGACAAAGGACCCTGTCGGGCTGGGACTTAGGCAGATTCGACGCGAGACAAAAGCATTCCGGTAGTCGTGCTCTTGGTCTCTACGTCTCGGCCGGCTGCAGTGGTCGGATAGAGCGATAGAGCGAACGGAGACGGCGATGAATTCACCGATATGGCGTCATCATTGGGCACAGCGCAGGCCGACATGCACGATCTATCAGCTGACCGATCGCCTACACGATGGGCATATGGCCCGGGTACCCGCTCACCAGATCAAGGCCACGGTTTGCGCATGGTTGGCGGAGTTGGGCGCCCAAAGCCCGTTGGTTGACGATCTTGCCCACGCGGTGCGCGTCGGCGATTGGCCGGCAGCGCATGCCCTAAGTGAGTGGTTATCCGTTGACGTAGCCATTGCCAGTTGAAGCCGCTAAGGGCGTTGCACCCCGAGGGACGTTTGGCGATCTCCGTATGACCTTTGTCTCTATTCCCGACCTGCCGAGACCGCAGCAGGATCGGAGCGAGCACCAGATAACCACCCAACCGTATTCGATTCGGGACCAATGGATTAGCACCATGAAAACACCACTCGCCTCAACAGAGAAGCCCGACTTCTCCAAGATCGACAATCGCGCACCGTCGGTGGCACACATGTTCCTAGACCGCGTCGCCGCCACCCCTGATGCGGAAGCCTTCCGGTATCCGCATGACGACGGCTGGGAGAGCGTGACCTGGCAGCAGGTCGGTGAGCGCGTGCATCACATCGCTGCGGGGCTGATCTCATTGGGAATCAACCTGGAGGATCGGGTCGCGCTGGCATCGTCGACACGCTACGAGTGGGTGCTCGTCGACTTCGCCGTGATGTGCGCCGGCGCGGCCACCACCACCGTGTACCCGACGACCAATGCCAACGATGTCGCGTACATCGTCGCCAACTCCGGAAGTCGGGTCGTGGTCGCCGAGAATCAGGCCCAGCTCGATAAGCTGCTCAAACACCGCGCCGAACTACCCGATGTGAGCAAGGTCGTGATCATCGACGGCAACGGCGACGGCGACTGGGTGATCACCCTTGACGAACTCGAGCAGTTGGGCAAGCAACTGCTTGCCGACTCGCCCCGCGCCGTCGAAGAGCGTGTCGCAACCGTCGGTCCGGACCAGCTGGCCAGCCTCATTTACACCTCCGGCACCACTGGGCGACCGAAGGGCGTGCGGCTGACCCATGGGGCATGGACATACGCCGCGGCGGCCATTGATGCACTCGACATCCTCGGCCCCGACGACCTCAACTTCCTATGGCTGCCACTGGCACACGCATTCGGCAAAGTGATGCTGGCACTGCCGCTGCAGATTGGCTTCCCGACCGCGATCGACGGCCGCGTCGAGAGGATCATCGACAATTTGGCGACCCTGCATCCCACCATCATGGGTGCCGCACCACGCATCTTCGAAAAAGCACATGCCCGCATCGAGCAGATGGCGGCCGAACAGGGCTGGCTCCGCAAGAAGATTTTCGACTGGGCGATCGGGGTGGGCGTGCGGGTGTCGGAGGCCCGGCAAGCGGGGAAGAAGCCTCCGTTGACGTCATCGCTGGCGTACAAGCTGGCCGACCGGATCGTGTTCTCCACTATCCGGGAGCGGTTCGGTGGCCGGCTTCGATTCTTCGTCTCCGCGGCCGCCGCCCTCGACCGTGAAGTCGCGCAGTGGTTCGACGCCGTCGGCATCATCGTGCTCGAGGGTTATGGCCTGACCGAGACTGCGGCCGCGTCATTTATCAACCGCCCCAACGCATACCGGTTCGGAACGGTTGGCTGGCCATTCCCCGCCACCGACGTCAAAATCGCCGACGACGGCGAAATCCTGCTCAAGGGACCCGGGTTGATGACCTCCTACCACGATCTGCCGGAGGCCACCGCCGAGGCACTCGACCAGGACGGCTGGTTTTACACCGGCGACATCGGGGAGATCGACGCCGACGGCTTTCTGCGGATCACTGACCGTAAGAAAGACATGTTCAAGACCTCGCAAGGCAAGTACGTGGCGCCATCGGCGATCGATGCCAGATTCAAGGGACTCTGCCCCTATGTGTCTGAGTTTCTCGTCTATGGGGAGGCTAAGCCCTACTGCGTGGCGCTGGTCAGCCTGGACAATGAAGCGATCACCGACTGGGCCACCAAGCAGGGTCTGGCGGGTAAGTCCTTCGGTGAGATCGCCCGTGATGAGAAGACTCGGGAACTGATCGCTGGATACGTCGATGCGCTGAACTCGGAACTGAATCGCTGGGAGCAGATCAAGAAGTTCACGATTGCCGACCGCGAACTCACCGTCGAAGCCGGCGACTTGACGCCGAGTATGAAGCTGCGCCGCAAGGTCGTCATCGAGAAGTTCGTCGACCGCCTCTCGGCTCTGTATGACGAATGACGACGCGCAAACCACGCCCGCGGCACCGGTGGGTCGGTGCGACTATGTCCAAGGCGACTATGTCCAAGGCGGGGACTTAAGACCCCTATCGGGGGTCTAACGACTCTGCCAGCGCCACGTTCGACCTTCATACGGTTGGCGAACATCGGTTAGCAGACGAAAACAGCGGAGGGATGCCATGCGATCAGAACGCCTCAGGTGGCTGGTAAAAGCGGAAGGCCCTTTTGCCTCGGTGTATTTCGACGACTCGCATGACACCGCAGATGCCATCGAGCAACTCGAAGCGAAATGGCGCGATATCCGCAAGCACCTCGAGCACCAGGGCGCGGACGGGCACGTCATCGGCAAGCTCGAGGAAGCCGTATTGCACCATCGACCGGCTGTGGGTCGGCGCGGCCGCGCGGTGATCGCGACCAGCGAACAGGTGCTGGTCAATGAGCATCTGATCAGCCCACCACCGGCTACGGTGGTTCGCCTGTCGGATTATCCGTACATCGTGCCGTTGATCGACATGGAGATGCAGCGACCGACCTATGTGTTTGCCGCGGTTGATCACGGCGGCGCCGACATCACGCTGTATCAGGGCGAGCACCATCAGTTCCACCAGCATCGAGGGCGTCGGGTACCCGGTGCACAAGCCGGTCACTGCCGGCTGGAACGGCTACGGCGACTTCCAGCACACGACCGAGGAAGCCATCCGCATGAACTGCCGGGCGGTCGCCGACCACCTGACGCGACTGGTGGACGAAGCGGATCCCGAGGTGGTGTTCGTGTGCGGCGAGGTTCGTTCGCGCACAGATGTGATTGCCGAATTGCCGGAGCGCGTGAACAAGCGGGTGTCACCACTACATGCCGGGGCGCGCAAGAGCGGTATCGACGAGGAAGAGATCCGCGAACTCACGGCCGCCGAGTTCGCTCGGCGCCACCACAGCGAGATGACCGAGATCGCTGATCGGTTTGAAGCCGAAATCGGGCGCGGGTCGGGGTTGGCGGCCGAAGGGCTCGCTGCGGTATGCGCGGCGCTGCGTGACGGCGACGTCGACACCCTGATCGTCGGTGAGCTGGGCGACGCCACTGTGGTCACCGGCAAAGCGCTCACGCACGGTCGCGCCCGATGCCGACGTGCTGTCCGAACTCGGCGAACCGGTGGAACGTGTGGCAAGGGCCGATGAGGCGTTGCCGTTCACCGCAATCACGGTTGGCGCCTCATTGGTTCGGGCCGACAACCGGATCGCACCCGCGGAAGGGGTCGGTGCGTTGCTGCGATACGTCGCGACCGACCGACTTGCCGGCCAGCAATCCTAGGTTCGGCGCCATGCGTAGCGCTTTTGGGGAACTTCGTCGGTTGTTTAAAGGACTTGTGGCCATACCGGCGGGCCGGAACGGCAGTCCAGACTCGAGGCATGGAGCAGTTCAATGATCGTGTCGACGCCGGAAGGCAATTGGCGTCGCGGCTGGAGTTTTTGCGCGGTCAAGATGTAGTGGTTCTTGGCCTGCCGCGAGGCGGAGTTCCGGTCGCCTTCGAGGTCGCCAAGGCGCTGAGAGCCCCCCTCGATGTGCTCCTGGTACGCAAGCTTGGAGTGCCCTTTCACCCCGAGCTTGCCTTCGGTGCCATCGGCGAGGGCGGCGTGCGGGTAATCAACCGTTCCGTCGTGCGAGACGCCGGCCTCAGCGACAAGGAAATGGCCGCGGTCGAAACCAAGCAGTGGGCCGAGTTGCAACGCCGGTCCGAACGCTTCCGCCGTGCTCATCGCCGGATTTCGCTGAAGGGGCGAATCGCCGTGATCATCGACGACGGCATCGCGACTGGGGCCACCGCGCAGGCTGCCTGCCAGGTGGCCCGAGCCCAGGGGGCCGGCAGGGTAGTGTTGGCGATTCCCATCGGGGCCACCGACACCGCCAAGCAGTTCGCCGAGTACGCCGACGACGTGGTGTGCCTGCAAACACCGGTGCCGTATTTCGCCGTTGGCCAGGGATACCGCCACTTCGCGCAGACCTCCGACGACGAGGTGGTCAAGCTACTCAACCGCGCCCGCAGCGCTTTTTGTGCAGTCGCCAGGCGCCGAGGATCCCTCAGTGCGTGACGAGGAAATCCGCGTGACTGCTGGGCGGGTCTCGGTGGCTGGGCATCTGACCATCCCTGAGCACCCGACAGGGGTCGTCGTGTTCGCGCATGGCAGCGGGAGCAGCAGGCACAGCCCGCGCAACCGGTATGTCGCCGAGGTCCTCAACAACGCCGGGTTCGCCACTGCGCTTTTCGACCTGCTGACACCCGATGAAGAACGCAACCGCGCCAACGTCTTCGACATCGCTTTGCTCGCAAGCCGATTGGTCGACGTCACGAGCTGGCTGGCCGGCCATCCAGACACCGCGTCATTGCCGATCGGATACTTCGGTGCCAGTACCGGTGCGGGCGCGGCCCTGGCTGCCGCCGCGCATCCCGGTGTCAAGGTGGCGGCGCTGGTATCCCGCGGCGGGCGGCCTGATCTTGCAAGCGAGTCGTTGCGCGAGGTGCACTGCTCCGACCCTGTTGATAGTGGGTGGACGTGACGAGATGGTCCTTAAGCTCAACCGGCAGGCACAGGCGGCGATCCCGGCCGAGTGCGAGGTCGCCGTGGTCCCTGGCGCCACCCATCTCTTCCAGGAACCGGGCACGCTCGAGCAAGTGGCGGTGCTGGCGCGCGACTGGTTCATCGACCACCTAGCTCACCCGGGGCAATAGGCCGGTCGCTTTGTTAGTGGTGCAGGCCCGTGATCGGCTCGTGAGTGCTGGCTTGTATATCGGTTGATGTCAAAGCGAACAGCTGATTCGCCAAATCGGACAACGCCCGGGCGATCGAAAGTTCGTCACCGATCTGGGTCACCGGCTCGTCGGCCGGATCGAGTCGTGCCAAACCAACACCGACGAAAGTCTTCCCTGCCCAGGACAGTCGCGCCTTTGCCCGGGTGCGCTCTTCGTGCTCTTCGATCAGCACGTCGATTCGGCAAGTCTTGGTGCCGTCATCGTTGCCCGCCATATTGAGCCTCCTTTGTCTTGCCAGCTGATGCGACCTAGTCCCCGTTGTCGATGATGTGAATCGCGGCCTCTTCGGCAGACGCTGCTCCCCCGCTGATACCGACGTCCTCGGCCACCAGCTCTGCCTCTGTGTCTTCGCCAAACCCTCTGTCCGGCGCGACAAGTCGACCCGCCCGCACCCGCCCAACCTCGCGTCGCCGCGGAAACTCGATTTCCCGCTCTGCTTCGTCGGACCGCTGCAGCTCATCTGTGTCGAGCGGGTTACCGATTCGCGACAGCGGATCTTGCTCTTCCTCTGCAAGCTGCTGGTCGATGCTTTCCGACGGCCCGAAGGCACCACGTCCGTAGGGTCGTTCGGGCGGCGAATATCCCTCGTCGAGAACGTCATCGATGCCGCGGTCGATCAGCGTGTCCTCCGGCTGGAGCTGGTTGTCGTCGTCGACGCTGTACTCACCAGGTGCCGGCCGTCCGCCGAAATTCCGATCACTCATTACTCAACAACTCCTTTCACCGAGCCGGTGGCAACCTCAACCATCTCGGCATTCTCAACGTTCCGTCAATCTGCCCCGGGAGGTAAGGGCGCAAAGGCACCTGGCCGCTGGGCGATAGTCACTGGGCGTGCTGACGTACAACACGACTAGCCCGCCGGGGCGATCAAGCCGTAATGCCCGTCGTAGCGGTGATACAACACGCTGGCGCGGCCCTGGGCGGCGTCGATAAAGAACAGGAACGCCCACCCGAGCAGGCCCAGTCGGTCGGCGGCTTCCTCTTCGGTCAGACACGGCACCGGGTGCCGGCTGATGTTCGCGGGCAACGCGTATGGGCTCAGCTGGTCGGCTAAAGCCGGCGCTACCAGCGCAAGGCGGTAGCCCGTCGCGCCGGCACGGTACAGGACACCCGCGGTGCCGGTGCCTTTCTCAGTGAACAGGTGAAAGTCGTAGTCGAGAAGGTCCATTTCACGGCGGCCTCATCGACGGTGCAGGGCGCCATCGCGAACGACTTGCGGCGGATGACACGGCGCTCATCGGCCGGACGAGGGAAGTAGTCGGGCCGGTGCGTCGGCTCGGAATCGTGCCGCCATTCATGGGAACGGGCCGCGGGTAGCTCGCCGCGGCGCGCCTCCCAGTGTTCGGCGGTGCGTGCCAGGCGTCGGCGCAACCGCGCCGCAAGAAGATCGATCGCTTCTCGCGCCGTATTTGCCTCGACCTGAGCGCGCAGAGGCCGGCCATCGACATCGAGATTGGCCTGCGCGACCACGGGCCGCTGCACCGCCGGATCGCGATGCCTGGTCAATTTGACGCGGGCCTGCAGCACCGGCCGGCCAGTGTGCTGCGCGAGTGCGCCGATCTTGCTGAGCGCGTAATCGGCCGCCCCCGGAAATTCGTCATGCATTGTCAAGTCAACGTCGATGGCCGATGGTAATTCTGGTCTGTGCCGCATACTTACCGTGCTACATCACGGACTCGGTTGCGTGCCAGGGCCAAAGGTCACCGGAACTGCGCGAGCCGAAGCGGCATCCAACGAAAACAGTCACACGAGGACGACTTTGCGTGCTGGCGAGTGGGAATTGCCGTCGGAACTCGCAACACACTTGCGGGGTGGTCTCCCGCCGATACGGCCGATGGCTCGAATTACTCTGCTCGGCAGAGTTTTCCGATCTCAACGTGATTGAGAACTCCGAGCCCCATCTCCTTCCGCGATCGCCCACACGCATAGCGCTATTGCGGACACGCCCGAATATGAGGGCCGGGCCGTTAGGAAAGCAGCGGCAACCGCCACAGAGACTGGCGGGGCTCGAGTAGCCACAGCCGGCGGGCGTTCGACCTCATCAAGCTCAGGGCCCCGACAATGAGAATGAATGCCAGGACCGCTCCCAGCAACGCGGTGACCACCGTCGCGCGAAGCTCACCGGGACTGGCGGTCGTGACGTCGAACCACGCATCACAGAGCAGCAGTATCCCGGTGGTGAAAGCGGGAAGTACAAGCACCTGGCGATGCAGCCAGGTCAGGATTGCCGTCGCGGCCATGAACACGACCAACAAGCTGTCAAAGCCCAACCACGTCAACGGCCAGTCGTGGACCGTGTAGTTCTGAGGCAACGTAAAGCCGAGATAGATGGTCCACGGGATCATAAACACCGCACCGCCAGTCATCAGCCCCAGATGTGCTTGTGTTAGCTTGGCTGCGAAGCCTTTTGGCTTCAAATCCGCCGTGGGCCGCTCGAGACGCTGAATTAGCTCACGGCGCTGCGCGGCTGTCAGCGCGGTGATCTGCGCGTCGGAGAGAACGTTGTTTGTCATCGCCGGCACACCCTCAGGTTCTTGCCAGGCCACGTTCAACTTGCCTGGCCCGCTGATGCGGCCGTCCGCTGCTCGGGCACGCCGGTCTCACTCGACTCGGTGACCTGCCGCCGCGTCTGATGGGCCCGCTCACGGATGCCCCGCATCATTTTTTGCTCCATCACGAAGTGCGCGATGTCGAAAACCGCATGCCCAACGGCGTTTCCGCTACCGCGGACGAGCAGCCGCGTCCACCCGTGGTAAGGGCGCAGGTAGAAACCCCACGCGCCGGATGCCTTCTCACCGCGGCGTGTCCGCTCAAAGTCGGCGGGTGACATCAGCACCAGGTGAGAATTTGGCTTCACCGCTGCCACCACCGTCCTACCCGCCTCGCCGTAACGGTGCGCCAGCCAGACGGTGTCACCTACGCGTAAGTCCTGCCATTCGGCGTGAATGCGATCGGCGTTGTGGACATCGGCACCGACAGCTCGCTCCAGCAGTGAGTAGCTGTAGAACCCGCCACGGTCCTCGCCGATCTGCACCAGCCACGGCCATACCATCTCGACGGGTGCGTCGATTGTGATCGCGCGGGTGGTGCGCGCGGATGTTGGCGCAACCCAGTCATCGTCGGGCATTGCGGCGCCGATCTCACCGTCGTCGGAACCCCAGCGGTAAATCCACGGCCTCACCCCGGCGCGGTAGCCGACGACGGCCGCGACGACTGCTATCAGCGCCGCCGCAATGCACGGTCGTTTTCCCATTCCCTCACATTACGAAGGGATTTGGCAGTGGCGAAGGGCCAAAGGTCACGACATGCCAGAAATCTGCCGGTCCCTTCGGTTTGCGAGCGCCAGCACTTCGTCAAAGCCGGCGACGAGACAGTCGTAGAAAACGTCGAAGTTCGGAATCGCGCCGGTGTCAACGTTTATCCCTAGAGCACAGGTGTCAGCAACGTGACGTTCAACGCGGCTCCGAGTGCGGGTGAGAATGAGTACGGCATCCGAACCGCAGCATCAGCGAGGTAAACCTGTTCGGCGAATCCGGGGACATCACTGGCGATGAAATCGACATTGGGTAGTGCCGAACTTACATACCAGCGCGGTGCCAGACGAAGAGTACCGGCTTTGAATTGGGTATAGCTCAGCGACTTCCAAGACCGACGATCGGAGTCCGTCCTGAGGGCGGTCGCATAAGGTAAAAAGTCACGTCATTTGTATGCGCATGCAGCTCTGGATGAGTCGCCAGCTCATCCCACCATTTCGACGCCGAGCAGGTCGCGTATAGTATCGAAAGTCATCTACTGGCAGGTGGATTCGCGATCCGGTTTCGAACCGAACTTGAACCGCCGCCCGGTGATCGCCAAGGCGATCACCCGTACGTAGAGAGGCTTCGGCGTCGCGGTCCACGGCCGCAACTCCGCCTCCTGGGCGTCCAGGATCTCGTCGGTGGCCGACAGCATATGCGCCCTGCCCTTGATGATCACACTCCACCCCTCGGCGTCAGCCTGATCGTCGGCCTCGAAAATTACGCGGTCGCTCATCGCAGCGCTGTACAGCTTGGTGCCCTGGGCAGTTCGGAAGAGAACCGTCTGACGTCGGATGACGAAGTTGACCGGAAAGATTTCGGGCTCCCCGCCCAGGATCGTGACTAATCGGCCTAACGACATGCTTGATAGCAAGCTCCAGCACTCGTCTTCGCTAAGTACGGTCACCGGATCATCGTCTGCGGACATGACTCAGCCTAACGCGATTGGGGATTTCGGCACGGTCGGATGAATGGCCGATGCGCTGTGGCTGCGGTCTCCAAGTGCACACCTCGCTGATCCCGCTGGCGTAGCCACGCGGTGAACAGGCGGGTCAGCTTGGCCAGCGACTGGCAGGCGCAGGGGTAATCACCGAGGAGTCGACGGCAGCCGAGGGCCACCGCGCTGGCACTCGAGGACCAATGACCCTGGTCCCGTCCGCCAGTGGGTTCCAGGATTAACCTCAGATAACACCTGTTGCTGGAGGTTGATCATGCCGGACACGTTAGCGGACCCAAACGTAATCAGGGCCGCGGTGGAGTTGGCATGCCGGGCGCCGTCGTTACACAACAGCCAGCCCTGGCAATGGGTCGCCGAGGGCGCGGGACTACACCTATATGTCGACCACAGCCGGATCCTCTACTCCGCCGACAAGACGGGGCGGGAGGCCCACATCAGCTGCGGCGCCGTGCTCGACCACCTACGCGTCGCGATGGCGGCAGCCGGGTGGACTGCCAACGTCGACAGATTTCCCAACCCGAACAACCTTGATCATCTCGCATCACTCGATTTCAGCCCAATGAGCGTCGTCACCGATGCCCATCGTCGCCGGGCCGACGCGATCATGCACCGCCGCACCGATCGGCTTCCCTTCACCGCACCGAGGAACTGGGAGTCCTTCGAACCTGTGCTGCGCAACGCGCTCGACGGGACAGTACACCTCGACGTGATACCTGACGAGCTGCGCCCGGAATTGGCGAGGGCATCACAACTTACCGAATCGCTGCGACTGTACGATGACTCTTACCATATCGAATTAGACTGGTGGACAGGTCATTTCGAGAATTCTGATGGTATTCCAAGCAGTTCACTGGTATCGGCGGCCGAAAGTGATCGGGTCGACGTCGGGCGCATATTCCCGGTTAGCGTTCACAAGGAGCGGCGCGCCGGCTTGGGACAAGACCAGTCCACAGTGCTGGTCCTGTCCACCGACGAGGACACCCGTGACGACGCCTTGCGGTGCGGCGAAGCGTTGTCCGCCGTGCTGTTGGAGTGCACGTTGGCCGGGTTGGCGACATGCACACTGACCCAACTCACGGAGTTATGGTCCAGCCGCAACCTCATCGCCACCTTGACCGGACGGGCGGCTATGCCGCAACTTGTGATCCGCGTCGGCGAAGCCCCTGCCCTTGGCGAGGTACCCCCAATGACGCCGCGGCGGCCACTTCGCGACGTTCTGACGTTTCAACGCGATGCAAGTGGTTGAGCGGTAGGGCAACGCGTAACACGCCGCTCGGTCTCGAAGTCGGAGCCTGATCGTCACCGCGCGCGTAGGCGGGCAGCATGGAAAGCTCTGCGCCGATGCCGTATTCGTGGGATCCTCCCGCAGGAGGTGGCCAACGCATTTGCATGCACCCACCCGCGACTGTGGGTAGGCGGTTCAGAGGGTGGACGCCACCAGGCCGGTCAGGTCGGCGAGGCGGTGAGAGTAACCCCACTCGTTGTCGTACCAGCCGACGATCTTCACCAGTTCACCAGTGACTTTGGTGAGCCCGGAGTCAAAGATGCACGACGACGGGTCGGTCACGATGTCGGAGGAGACGATGGGATCCTCGGTGTAAGTGAGGAAGCCCTTCAGCTCACCGTCGGCGGCGGCCGCGAACGCGGCGTTGACTGCCTCGGCGGTCGCCGGCTTGCGAACGATGACGGTCAGATCGGTGGCTGAACCGGTGGGCACCGGCACCCGCAGCGCGTACCCGTCGAGCCGTCCTTCGAGCTGGGGCAGCACCACGCTGATCGCGCGGGCGGCCCCGGTGGACGTGGGCACCACGTTGATCGCCGCGGCGCGGGCCCGGCGCAGGTCGTGGTGCGGACCGTCCTGCAGGTTCTGGTCCGGGGTGTACGCGTGGATGGTGGTCATGAGACCGCGCTCGATTCCGAACACCTCGTCGAGCACCATCGCCATCGGCGCCAGGCAGTTCGTGGTGCACGAGGCGTTGGAGACGACGGTCTGCGTGCCGTCGTAGTCGCGGTGGTTGACACCCATCACAACGGTGAGGTCCGCCCCCTTCGACGTCGCGGACACCACCACCTTCTTGGCTCCTCCGTGGAGGTGACCGCGGGCCTGCTCCGCGGCGGTGAACCGACCGGTCGACTCGATGACGACGTCCACGCCGAGATCTGCCCACGGCAGCGCCGCGGGCCCGTCGGCGATGGACCACGCCTTGATGCGCTGCTCTCCCACCACGAGGTCCTCGCCGTCGACCGACACATCGTGTGGTAAGCGTCCCAGGACGGAGTCGTATTTGAGCAGGTGCGCCAGAGTCCTGTTGTCCGTGAGATCGTTCACCGCGACGATTTCGATGTCGGTGGTGCCTGCGGCGCGTTGTACGTCCACCGCACGGAAGAAGTTTCGGCCGACACGCCCGAAGCCGTTCACGCCCACCCGGATAGTCATAGTGATCTCCTCGTAGTTCTGCGTTGTGGGCGCAGCATCGGTTGCACGCCACCTTGAGTCTGACCACGGTTGAGGCCGAGCAGCAGAGGCCAAAGTCCTCGCTATTCCCGGGCGTGGCTGACGCGAGGCCTCCTAGGTCGGCCGTGACAGCAGCGCCCTCACTTCAGTCGCGCGTTATTAGGGTCCAAATGCTCTGGTGGCCCGCGCCGTCGCGACCCATCCTGTGAGAAGCGAAGGAGAGCGACGTATGCCCAAACATTGGTTGGTTATGGAGGGTGACGGACCCCCGGCGCTGTTTCGCACCCGACTGGCCGGGGCTGGGCGGCATCTGCCTGCCACTGTGCTCACGACGGACGAATTGATGGCGACCACGCGTCATAACACGCACATCGATCTGGAACGCCTGACCGGCATCTATGAACGTCGCGTCTCGATCGGAGACGATGACTCCTACAGTCTCGCGACCTCGGCGGCGCTGGATTGCCTGGACAAGGCACAACAGCAGGCCGCTTCGCTCGATGTGGTGATCAGTTGCAGCATCACGAAGTTTCGCGGCGGCCTGACGCAGTGGGTAGAGCCGACGATGAGCAGTGCCGTTGCCCGGGCGATCGGGGCTGACAAAGCAACGACCTTCGACCTGTCCAACGCCTGTGCCGGAATGCTGACCGGTGTCACGGTGCTCAACAATTGGATCCGGCAGGGAACCGTCGAGCGCGGGTTGGTGGTCAGCGGCGAGTACATCTCGCAGCTCGGCCAGAATGCGGCCCAGCACATTCACAACATCATGAGCAAGGAACTCGCCTGCCTGACGCTGGGCGACGCGGGAGCGGCACTTCTGCTCGAACGTGCCACCCCCGGGTCTGGCGGCATCAGCCTCGCCGGATTCACCACGGTTGCCGACTACAGCCGGCTGTGCCTTGCCTACCCGAAGGGCCATGATCCCGGTGCCCGGATGTTCACCGATTCTCGCGGGATCCAGCGGGCAGCTATCGCCAACACGCCGCTCTTACTGCACGAAGTCCTCGAAGCCGCCGGCATCGCGATACACGACATCGATCACGTGATCACGCATCAGACCTCGGCCCGCGCGATACGCAAGGGGATGGCCGCGATGTCCGAATCATTCGGTGACAGTCCACAGCACGACGCCGTGATCACCGTCGATCGGTACGGAAACACGGCGTCGACGACCCACACGGTGGCCCTCGTCGAAGAACTCGAAGCCGGGCGGATCCGGCCGGGCGAAACTATCGCATTGATTGCTCTGGCATCAGGTCTGGAGATCGGCGTCGTTCTCCTCACCGTGGACGAGGATTTGGTGGGCCGCTATGGGCACAGTGATTGATCGCCTCGACGTCACCCTAGGTGGTTGGCGCACCCGTCACAGCGCACTGCAGCTGGCGGTCGCGGCGGCCAAGACCTGTTTGCAGCGAGCGGGCCGAGAGCCCGACGATGTGGACCTTCTGATCAATGCCGGCATCTACCGCGACAAGAATCTGGCGGAGCCAGCCCTCGCTGCGCTCATCCAGGAGGACATCGGGGCCAACCCCGAGGACCCACACGTGGACGCTCACGGCACGTTCTCCTTCGACATTTCGAACGGAACCTGCGGAGTCCTCACCGCCTTGCAGATCGTCGACGGATTCCTGCGGTCACACACCATCAACTGCGCCCTGATCGTCGCGAGTGACGCCAACCCGGGACACGGGATGAGCGAGCACTTTCCGTTCTCCCCCGTCGGGGCGGCACTGTTGTGCGACTGGAGCGACGACGACTTCGGACTCGGCCGCGTCCACTGGGTAAACATTCCCGACGACGGTGAAAACTTCCGCGCCACTGTCGGACTCGAAGACGCGCGCAATGTGCTTCGA
Source organism: uncultured Actinomycetota bacterium (assembly GCA_963840045.1). Classification (GTDB taxonomy): domain Bacteria; phylum Actinomycetota; class Actinomycetes; order Mycobacteriales; family Mycobacteriaceae; genus Mycobacterium. The sequence goes on from CAWIXL010000008.1 coordinate 627,651, forward strand.
TTCAACGGGTCGGCCACGATGGACGAGCAATTCGCCGCCGCCGGCGCCCAAGTAGCCCGTAGCTGCCTCCAGGAGGCCTCGCTCGGACTTTCCGACATCGACGTCATCGTCGCCTCGCCGGCCCGGCACGCGTATCGCGCGGCACTGGCCGCCAGACTCGAAGTACCAGTGGAACGGATCACCGTCGCCGACGACGAGGGCATGCATACCGCATCGCTGGTGGCGGCACTCCGTAGTGCGGCCGAAGAACTCCAGCCCGGTGGCCGCGTTCTGCTGATTGCCGCCGGCGCGGGAGTCACCGCCGGTGCCGCTCTCTACCGTGAGGCGCAGCTCCGAGAGCCCTAGGACCATCGGGTTGGTACCCATGCCTGATGACCGGATGCCGTTGGACCAAGATCGTCCGGCGTAGCAAACAAAAGCAAGGAGAGCATGTCGTGTCGAAACTCAGTACGCACCCGGGGGTCGTCGTTGGCGTCGACGGCTCGCCGGGCTCTAAGGTCGCGGTCCAGTGGGCCGCCCGCAACGCCGAGTTACGCAATGTTCCGCTGACGTTGGTGCATGTTGTTCCGGCGACAGCAGGAACATGGCTGGAATCGTCATTGGTCCCGGCGTGGATGCGTGGGCAGCGCGAGCGAGGGCGACAAGTGATTGACGAAGCGGTCAAGATCGCGAGCGAAAGCTGCCAGCGTGGCTCAGCACAGATCGAATGCGAAATGCCTTCTGGTATTACCGTTCCCGCTCTCGTCGACCTGTCTAAGGACGCCGACTTGGTTGTGGTGGGTTGCCTCGGTACCGGCACGTTGCGGGGCCGTCATTTGGGTTCGGTGAGCTCCGGACTTGTCTATCACGCGCACTGTCCGGTCGCGGTCATCCATGATGGCGTCCAATTGAACGCCGATGCCACGCGGGCCCCGGTGGTGGTGGGGATTGACGGGTCGCGGGAGTCGGAGTTGGCGACCGCGATCGCGTTCGATGAAGCCTCGCGCCGGAATGTCGGGCTGACGGCCGTGCATGCGTGGAGTGATGTGAATGTGTTCGATTCCGTCCTCAGTTTCCCCGGTCCCGGCTGGCCGGCACTGCGGGCGGTAGAGGACGAGATACTGGCCGAGCGTCTGGCCGGCTGGGGTGAGCAATATCCCGATGTGCCTGTTTGTCGGATCGTCGAGCGCGATGAGCCGGCCCATGGAATCGTGGATGCATCCGAGTCGGCTCAGCTCGTGGTGGTCGGCGGCCATGGCCGCGGCGGATTCGCCGGAATGTTGTTGGGCTCGGTCAGCGCGGCAGTGGTGCTGTTGGCCCGCGTGCCGGTCATTGTCGCACGCGAACCGCTGGCCTAAATGTGTTGGCCTGACAGGTGAGGTACGTGGGGCCCGGCATCAGGACGGTCGCTGAGTTCAGCGCCGACGAACGGCCCTCGGACGCGGGACTTACGTCTCTACCGCCGGGGTCCGTCAACTGGTCAGATTCAGGTGTCGCTCACGACGGCCCCGAGAGAGCGGAACCGATGGCAATGAAGGCACCGACGAGGTCGGGAACCACAATTGTGACCCTGACGATGAATCCGGCGCTCGACATCACCACCGACACCGATCGGGTCATTCCGACCGACAAAATGCGATGCGGGTCGCCCCGTTACGATCCGGGCGGCGGCGGAATCAACGTCGCGCGAATCGCGCATGTACTCGGCGCCTCGGTATCGGCGCTCTTTCCGGCGGGCGGCCACGCCGGCGATAAGGTGACCAGCCTTGTCGCCGAATCAGGGTTGCCGGTGCAGCGGATCAAGGTGGCTCGCTCCACCAGGGAAAGCTTCACGGTAGACGAGCACAGCACCGGGCAGCAGTACCGGTTCGTGCTCCCGGGTCCGCAGCTCACCTATGCCGAGCAGACCGAGTGCCTCGACAAACTCAGCGCCGCGGCAGTATCGGCGGATTTCGTCGTGGCGAGCGGCAGCCTGCCGCCCGGCCTACCTCCCGACTTCTATCAGCGGGTCGCCGACATCTGTCGCGAGCGCGGTGCGCTGCTGATTCTCGACACCTCCGGGGCGGGACTGCGACACATCTCTTCCGGCGTCTTTCTGCTCAAACCGAGCGTGCGAGAACTCCGCGAATGTGTCGAACGGGATCTTGTCAGCGAGTCAGAGCAGCTCGCCGCGGCGCACGAACTCATCGACCGCGGATGCGCTCAGGTCGTCGTCGTGTCACTCGGGTCTAAGGGTGCCCTGGTCGCCACACCAATTGGGAGCCAACGCTATTCGCCTGTAACGGTGCCTTCCGGCAGCGGGGTGGGGGCCGGCGATGCCATGATCGCCGGCATCACGGTGGGCCTTAGCCGCGGATGGCAACTCGAGAAGGCGGTGCGGCTCGGGATCGCAGCCGGTGCGGGCATGCTGCTGACTCCCGGCAGTGCGCCTTGCACCCGTGCAGATGCCGAGCGGTTTTTCGAGATGGCCGCCGACCCCACCGACATCGACACGCCGAGCCGCAACGACGTGGAACAGGGGCGTGCAACCGGAGACCAATCGTTGTCCGCTCAAGCAGGGACATCGCTATGACGCTGCCGGTCACCGTCGACCCGCGCTACCACGACGCCGTGATCTTCAACGTCGACGCTGTGTTGACCGACTTTGATGGTGTTCCGGTGATCGAGTCGACGATCAAGCTGGTGCGAAAGTTACTCAACGCCGGGGTCGGCACGGCCGTCTACACGCTGTCCCCGGGTGGCCGACAGCTCTTGAAAGCCGCGGGCATTGACGACCTTTTCGGAGTCTGCGTCGATGGCGTCCCTGCCGCGGTCCTGGTCGAAGCCACCCGCCGACTCGGTGTGCGTCCGGGACGCTCTGTCGTCGTCGACGACGCCGGTGCCGGGGTGGCGGCGGCCCAAAATGGCGGTTTCGCACTCGTCATCGGTGTGGACCGCGCCGGGCCTCCCGACAGACTACTGAGCTGCGGCGCCGACGTTGTGGTTGCGGACCTGGGGGACGTCGCTGTTCGCACGGGTGACAGGCAAATGTCGAAGCTCCCCGATGCGGTGACGTCATACGGTCAGATAATCGGTGTTCTGGGCGCCCGAGAACCGTTGTTGTTTCTCGACTACGACGGAACCTTGTCCGCCATCGTTAACGATCCCGGCGCGGCCACCCTCGTGGACGGAGCGGCCAAGGCGCTGGAAAGCCTGGCGGCGCAATGCCCCGTCGCCATACTGAGCGGCCGCGACCTCGCCGATATCCGCACCCGGGTACCAATACCGGGTATCTGGTACGCGGGCAGCCACGGCTTTGAGCTAACGGAACCGGACGGCAGCTATCACCGAAACGAAGCGGCCGCGGCCGCTGTCGGTGTCCTCGAGCGTGCGGCGGCCGAGTTAGGAGAGAGCCTGGCGGAGATTCCCGGAGTGCGGGTGGAGCACAAACGCTTCGCCGTCGCGGTTCACTATCGCGAGGTCGCACCGGAGCACGTCGGCGAGATCGTCTCTGCCACACACAAGCTCGGACAGCAAGCAGGCCTCAGGGTGACTAACGGTCGTAAGGTAGTCGAGCTGCGGCCGGACATTGACTGGGACAAAGGAACCACCCTGGCCTGGATCCGTGCTCGCATCGACCCGGCGGGTTCCATGTTGCCGATCTACATCGGCGACGACCTCACCGACGAAGACGCTTTCGACGCGGTCCAATACGACGGCATCGGGATTGTCGTGCGGCACGACGAGGATGGCGACCGCAAGACGGCCGCCCGTTTCACCCTGCAGAGTCCCGATCAGGTGCGAGAGTTCCTCCGGCGCGGGTCGAATTGGCTGGCGAACAAACACCAGACGTCGGCCACGGCTTGGGATTTTAGCTTTGAGTGGTATGACCCGCAGACCGAGAAGCTTCGTGAGTCGTTGTGTACGTTGGGAAATGGCTATTTCGCCACCCGCGGCGCCGCGCCCGAATCGAAGGCCGACCAGGTGCACTACCCGGGCACCTATGCCGCGGGCGTTTACAACCGCCTCGTCGACGACGTATCGGGTACCGCAATCGACAACGAGAGTTTGGTCAACCTGCCTAACTGGCTTGCCCTGACCTTCCGGGTGGACGGTGGCAGCTGGTTCGACATCGACGCGGTCAGGGTGCTGTCCTACCGGCAGACCCTCGACCTTCGCGGCGCGGTACTGACCAGGGAGCTGCGCTTCTGTGACGACGATGGACGCACCAGTTCGCTGACACAGCAACGATTTGTCGCGATGCACATGCCCCACGTCGGCGCCCTTCAGACGACGATCGTCGCCGAGGATTGGTCGGGGACGATCGAGATTCGCTCGACGCTCGACGGCAACGTCACGAACTCGCTGGTCGAGCGCTACCGGGACTTGGCCAACGATCATCTTGGGTTGGTGGAAAAGCGGGAGATCTCTGAGCACTCGGTGCTGCTGGCAGTTCAGACGACCCAATCGCGCATTCCCATTGCCATGGCGGCGCGGAGCATCGTATGGCGTGACGGGACTCCCGTCCCGGCTCGCTATCGTCTTGTCGACGAGGCAGCAGAAATCGGTCACGATATCGCCGTCGAAGTGTCAGTCGGTGACGCGTTGACGGTGGAGAAGATCGTGACCCTGTTCACCGGGCACGATGTCGCGACGTCCGAACCCGCTGTCGATGCCGAGCGCTGGCTGAACCGACTCGGCCGGTTCGCCGAGGTGCGCGACGGGCACCTGAATGACTGGGCACATTTGTGGGAGCGCCTGTCCATCGAGTTCGAAGACTTCACAGACGAATTGCGCATCCTGCGACTGCATCTCCTGCATCTGCTGCAGACGGTTTCACCCAACAGTTCCGACCTCGATGTCGGGGTGCCGGCTCGCGGACTGCACGGTGAGGCATATCGCGGGCACATCTTCTGGGACGAGCTGTTCATCTTCCCGGTACTCAACTTCCGGCTGCCCATGGTCACCCGGTCGCTGCTTGGATACCGGTACCGGCGCCTGCCCGAAGCACGTCACGCCGCCACGGCGGCGGGATACTCCGGTGCGATGTTCCCGTGGCAGTCAGGCAGCGATGGACGCGAGGAAAGCCAACGTCTGCACCTCAATCCGCGCAGCGGCCGATGGAATCCCGACTCGAGCGCTCGTGCGCACCATATCGGCATCGCCGTCGCCTACAGCGCCTGGAAGTTTTATCAGGTGACCGGGGATCTCGCCTACCTGATCGACTATGGCGCGGAGATGCTGGCCGAGATCGCACGCTTCTGGGTGAGTAGGGCCACTTACGACCAAGAACGCGATCGCTACAGCATCCGAGGCGTCATCGGGCCCGATGAATTCCACTCGGGCTACCCCGACGCGCCTTACGACGGCATCGACAACAACGCGTACACCAACGTGATGGCGGTCTGGGTGATCATCCGGGCCCTCGACGCACTGAAACTGCTACCGCTGCCGAATCGACTCGATCTACTGGAGACCCTCGGACTGAACAATGAGGAACTGTCGCACTGGGATGAAGTGAGCCGACGCATGTTCGTTCCATTCCACGACGGCGTTATCAGCCAGTTCGAGGGATATGGCGAGTTGGAGGAACTGGACTGGGACCGTTACCGGCGGCAGTACGGCAACATCCAACGCCTGGACCGCATCTTGGAGGCCGAGAGCGACGACATCAACCGCTACAAGGCTTCCAAGCAGGCCGACGCGCTGATGTTGCTCTACCTGCTGTCGTCGGATGAGTTGCGGGAGTTGCTCGACCGGCTCGGCTACCGGTTCACGCCCGATCAGATCCCGATGACCGTCGAATACTACCTAGCGCGCACCTCGCACGGGTCGACGTTAAGTGGTGTGGTGCATACCTGGGTGCTCGCCCGGGCAAACCGCGATCGCGCATTGGAGTTTTTCCAGCAGGTTCTCAAATCCGACGTCGCCGACATCCAGGGCGGCACCACGTCCGAAGGCATTCACCTAGCGGCCATGGCAGGCAGTGTCGACCTGATGCAACGGTGCTTCACCGGGCTGGAGACCCGTGTGCGATCGCATTGTCCTGTCCCCGCACTGGCCGGAAACACTTGGCGTGCTGGCATTCCCGATCCGCTACCGTGGTCTCCATCTGCACCTGCGGGTCAGCGGAAAGGGGGCGATCATCAGCGTGGATCCGCGCGACGCTGCGGGAGTCGAAGTGGAATGCCATGGTCGAGTCGTCCAGCTGATGCCGGGTACCACTGTCCGATTTCCCGGCTGACGGAATAGGTCACCGGGAGCTTAATATGCAGGCACGAACTCTGGTACCCGGCTTATCAGCCTCCGCGGCAAGCGTTCCGATCGGGTGGCCGGTGCTGTATGCGGACATCGCGGTTCTCTCGTCGAACGCTCTCGACCAGATGGAGCACGCCATGTGTGGTTCTCAATCGTGAGAGGCAATGATTCGTTGGTGAAATTGACCAAGCTTGCCGAGCAGCTTATTGAATCGGTGGTCGCGGTGGTCGGCATTCGGGTTGGAACCGAGGAGCCGAAGTACACACGCCGCCAGCTCACTGACAGCGTTGAAATACGTCGCTACGGTCCGCGGATCGCTGCCGAGACGACGGTCGTCGACGATCAGGAGCGCGCTCGCAATGTCGGCTTCCGACGGTTGGCGGGCTACATCTTCGGCGGCAACCGCAGCGATCAGGGGATCTCGATGACAGCGCCCGTCAGCCAGCATTCGACGCGGGGCGGCGACCAGATCGCGATGACTGCACCGGTCGTCCAGTCCCCGGGTCCTGGTCGTGGCTGGGTGATCCGGTTCTTCATGCCGTCGAAGTGGACGATGGAGAGCCTCCCCACGCCTAACGATGATCAGGTGCGCCTGGTCACCGTGCCGCCCGAGACAGTGGCGGTGCTGCGATTCACCGGCGACCGCGGCCCTAGAGCCGTGGCCGCCCGCACCGGCGAGCTCCTGAAAGCATTGCAGGACAACGGCATCAAGCACATTGGCGAGGCCGATGCCTGGTTCTACGACCCACCGTGGACGCTGCCGTTCCGCCGTCGCAATGAGATCGCGATTGGGGTCGATCCGGATTCCGCACCAGGCTAGTGGCCGCGATGGAGCAATTACCGGCGCTGGATTCGTCTTGCATCCGCACCGGACACGCTTGGTTCAGGGGGCGATAGGACGAACACCTCCTCGCTGTTGCCGTGCCGCAGGATGCCACGAGCGTCGACATCGGGGACGCGGGTACGAGCGTGATCAGGATGGCCAAACCTTTGATTTGCCATTAGGTTTGGCTTGATGAGTCATCAAGCCAACGACAAAGTGGACGCCAGGCTGTTGACCGGCGTCTCGGAAACAGCACTGATGACCCTCTACGGCAGGGGCTACCAGGCTGGCCGTCCGGACCCGATCATCGCCGACCCGATGGCAATCAAGCTCGTCGAGTCCATCGACTTCGACTTCGAAAAATTCGGACGCAAAGGTCAGGAGATGGCGTTGCGTTCACTGGCCGTCGACCAGTGCGCAATCAGGTACCTCACCAAGCACCCCAGGGCGACCGTCGTCGCACTTGCAGAAGGCCTGCAAACGAGCTTCTGGCGTCTGAACAGCGCACTGCCAGACGCGCAATTCCATTGGATGTCAGTAGATCTGGCACCGGTCATCGAACTTCGACGGCGCCTGCTGCCCCATTCCGTGCGGATCACTCACCTGGCACAGTCCGCTCTCGACTACAGCTGGGTGACCAAGGTCGACAGCAGCGACGGTGTATTCATCACCGCCGAGGGTCTGCTGATGTACTTGCAACCCCAAGAGGCATTGGGACTGATCGCTGAGTGCGCCAAGCGGTTTCCTGGCGGTCAGATGTTCTTTGACCTGCCGCCGATCGTTATCAAGAAGCTCGCAGCGAAGGGGCTGCGTTCATCCAGGCGCTACCGGGTGCCGCCCATGCCGTTCAGTCTCTCGGTGCGTCAACTGGCGGATCTGGCGAACACCGTGGCCGGCGTGCGGGCGGTGCACGATGTGCCGATGCCCAAAGGACGAGGCTTGTTCTTTGGGGCCGTGTTCCCCGCATTCTGGCAGTTCGCGCCAAAGCCGTTCCGCGGCGCCTATACCCTGCTTGAATTCGGCTGACGGCGCCTGCGGCATCGTTGCTGTCGAAACTCGGGCGCTACAGGTCCTTAGGTTCGCGCGTTCGCCTTGAAAGCGGCAACAACGGCGACACTATGAAGGACACGCCGCAGCCGACCTTGCCGTTGCGTCGGCATCACAGGTCCGGCAGCGGAACGGTCCAGTGCACCTCAGTGCCGCCTGCTGGGGGTGTTGCGAGGTGGCAGTGGCCGCCGATCTGTTCCGCCCGTCTCGCCATGTTGGCCAGGCCGCTGCGGCGCCCATTGCCGGCGCTGATACCGCAGCCGTCGTCGGTGACCATAATGTCCAGTTCATCGGCGACGGCCACCTCAACGGTCAATTGTGTTGCCTCAGAGTGTCGGACGGCGTTGCTGACCGCTTCCAGAATGACCGACTCCGCGTGTCCGGCCAGGTCGTCGCCGATCACACTCATCGGTCCGGACATCCGCAGTGTCGTGCCGAATGCCGCGGTTTTCGGTCAGGTCGGCGACCGCGGCCTGAATCCGCTGCCGAAAGCCGATCCGCTGTGTGCCCGTGGGGTGCAATTCGAAGATGGTGGTGCGGATGTCCTCGATCGTGGTCTGCAGGTCGGTGACCGTGCGGTTCAGTCGGTCGGTGATCTCACTCGATCGGGACCGGGCAATGGTCCCCTGCAGGTCGATGCCCGCGGCGAAGAGCCGTTGAATGACGTGGTCGTGCAGATCGTGGCCGATCCGCTCACGGTCGGCCAGCACGGTCAGGTAGCTGGCGTGTTCCAGGACGCTGGCCAACGTGAGCGCCATTGCGGCGTGCTCGGCGAAGTCGCTCATCAGGTTGAGGTCTTCGGCATCAAACGGTTGCTGGTGGTCGCTGTTGCGGGCGACCGCGATAACGCCGAGAACGGTTTGTTCGGACCGTAACGGCAGCACGATCGCCGACCGCAGGCCGACATCGGTGAAGCCCCGTAGCGGGTGGCCGAACGCGGCGGTGACCACCGGCGTGCCGGAGCGGAACACTACGCCCGTCGTGGACCCGTCAACCGGAACCCGTTGGCCCAGAAGCTTATCGGCATGCGGACCAACGGCGCCGGACACGACCAGGGTGTCAACTTTGTCGACGGGCAGGTCAGCCTGGCTGGGAACGAGGACGATGGCCTGTTCTGCCGCGGTCAGTTCACAGGTGCGGGCGGCGATCAGTTGCAGCCGGGCGCGCAGGTCGCCTGTCGACAGCAGCGCCGTAGTGATCATCCGACTCGCCTCCGTCCACCGCGCGGTCGAGCGGACCCGGTCGAACAGTCGCGCATTGTCGATGGCTTTGGCCGCGGCTGAGGCCAACTCGCGTACCGCGATCTCGTCAGCTTTGCTGAACGCCACTCGCGACGTCGGTTCGGTCAGGTACAGGCTGCCGAACACGTTCTGCCGAATGGTGATCGGCACGCCAGAAGAGCTTCATCGAAGGATGGTGCTCAGGAAACCCGACCGCCGCCGGGTGAGCGTTCAGATCATCGAGCAGTAGCGACCGAGAGCGGCGGCGCAGCAGACCGAGGACTCCGTTGCCAACGGGGTGGTGGCCCATCGTGTGCACGGCGACCTCGTCGATTCCCGCATGCACGAACGAGATCAGGGTCTCGTCGGTTCCGCGGACGCCCAGCGCGCCGAACCGTGCACCGGTTAGTTCCATGGCTCCGGTGACGATCCGCTTCAATGTCGCATCGAGATCGAGATCGGAGGCGATGTCGACGATCACACGGAGGAGGATGTCCCTCCGATCCCGGCCGGCGAGCACTTCGTCGCGTTGTTCGCCCGTACCGCCAACCAGTGTCGGCGGTCCCAGCGCAGACAACGCAGGCCCGGTCTCATCGCTGGCGGACGCGACCCCTAACACCGCAAGTACCGGAATTCGTTGTGGCGCAGTACTTCCAGTGTCAGCGCCCTCGGGTGGCCGAAGGCACGGAGCCCGGCCTGCGTGCTGTAGGGCTCGATGTGGGCGATCTGATACGGGGCGCCCTGGAAGCCGATCACGCAACCTCCGGTCTCGACGATGTCGCGGTACAGCAGACTTCGGGCCCGTAGGTGGGTTCGGCGACGAAGCCGTCGGGGACGCGGGCCACGATGATGGGCGTTTCATAGGTCGTGCCGTTCTTCCGGCCGATGTGGCGGACGAGGGTGAACGGGCCTCGGCCCGAGCGTGCGATGCGGATCGTGGCCCGGTTGGGAGTGTCCTTGATCAGCCGCAGGAAACCGCTTTTGACGGGGTGATCCGCCATATCAGTCCTCTTGCTTCGACCACGGGCGTGTGGGCAGTCATGCCCCCGCCAGCCGAGCGCGGAACCGAGGGTGAACACCGATGCGGGAACATGTGTGGGGTCGCGCGCGGTGGGTGCGTTCATGGTGATTCCCGGAGTGTGCGGTTATCACCGGCGTGTTCGGCGCGAGCAGAGGCGCTCAGCGAGGGCAGCGGCGTACGGCGGGCCTCATCCCGAACTGGCTGGGGTTCTCAACGCCACTTACATTACACTCCGGAGCTCCCCGACGTCATCGGTCGACGGGCACAATGGACTCCCCTGCGGGGTCGCCGTGTCCGGGGCCACCGCCGGACCGCGGGCCGCCTGCATGGCCCGGAGTCTCTACTCAACGCTGGTCCTGCCGAAGGCCGCCGCAGTGGGCTGGTGAGCATGCATCGGGGCTGAAGCCACCTCCCGTCGGGCTGTTACCCATTCCAGTGACCTTCGACCCTGGCACCGTGTTTGCCGCTGTGGGAAGTTGGCATTTGTGGCGCTATCCCAGTTACACGCGGGCACCGGATTGCTCGACCGACGAGGCGTGAATTTATGCGCCGCTCAGTCGGCGCGCCCTTGCGTTCGGCTCCGGCTGCTCGGCGACGAACCGCCACAAACCGAGCGAGCCGATCGTTCGTGCGCTGCCAGGACGAACGGCGTTATCGGGCAACGATACCGGGGGAGTTCGACGCTACATGACGTGTGGGTCGGGCTCGATGCTACCGACTGCTTGACGCGATACGAGGAGGACAGGTCATGAGTACATCTAGGTACGTCCGCTTTTTTGAGGAGTTCGGCATCGACGATGTGCCGCTCGTCGGCGGAAAGAACGCGTCGCTGGGCGAGATGTTCCAGAAGCTGTCCGGGCAGGGCGTCCGCGTCCCGCACGGATTCGCCATCACCGCCCAGGCCTATCGCTACATGTTGGACAAGGCCGGCGCCTGGGACCGTCTGCATGCCGAACTCGACGAGCTGGATCCCGCCGACGTCGCCGCGCTGGTGCGTAAAGGCAAGCGCGCCCGTGAGATCGTCTACGGCGCCGGGCTCCCCGACGATCTGGCCGCCGAGATTCTGGATGCCTACCGCAAGCTTCAGCAGGAGTACGGCGAGGAGGTAAGTCTCGCCGTGCGGAGCTCGGCGACCGCCGAGGACCTACCGACGGCGAGCTTCGCCGGCCAGCAGGATTCGTATCTCAACATCAAAGGCGAACAGAGTCTGCTCGACACCTGCCGCCGTTGTTTCGCCAGCCTGTTCACTGATCGCGCCATTCATTACCGAGTCGACCAGGGCTTCGACCAATTCAAGGTCTC
>CAWIXL010000009.1:0-960140 GCA_963840045.1 uncultured Actinomycetota bacterium
CACCCGCTGGTCGGCGAGCCGGCTGGGTGAGGCCCTGGAAGCGGTGGGGCACCGCGATTTTGACCTGGGCACTGAAATCCCTTTGCGAGCAGGGCTTTTCCGTATCAGCGACGACGAGCATGTGCTGGTGTTCGCGGTGCACCATATCGCCGCCGACGGCTGGTCGATCACCACGCTGGCGCGTGATCTGGGGGTGGCTTACGCCAGCCGCTGTGCGGGGCAAGCCCCCGGCTGGGCGCCGTTGCCGGTGCAGTATGTCGATTACACGCTGTGGCAGCGGGACGCAGCTTGGTGATCTCGACGACAGCGACAGCCCCATCGCCGCGCAGCTGGCCTATTGGGAGGAGGCGCTGGCCGGGCTGCCCGAGCGGCTGGCGCTGCCTACCGATCGGCCCTACCCGCCGGTGGCCGATTACCGCGGCGCCAGTGTGGCGGTGGACTGGCCGGCCGAGTTGCAGCAGCAGGTTGCCCGGGTGGCGCGCGAGCACAACGCGACCAGCTTCATGGTGGTTCAGGCCGCCCTGGCGGTGCTGCTGGCCAAGGTCAGCGCCAGCAGCGATGTGGCGGTGGGGTTCCCGATCGCCGGACGGCGTGATCCCGCCCTGGACGAGCTGGTGGGTTTTTTCGTCAACACCTTGGTGCTGCGGGTCGACCTGGCCGGTGATCCCAGTGTCGCCGAGTTGCTGGCCCAGGTGCGAGGACGCAGTCTGGCGGCCTACGAGCACCAAGATGTGCCGTTTGAGGTGCTGGTGGAGCGGCTTAACCCGACCCGATCCCTGACCCATCACCCGCTGGTCCAGGTGATGTTGGCCTGGCAGAACTTCCCCTGGCAGCATGACGGGCCCGCGGCCGGGTTGGCCTTGGGTGAGCTGCAGGTCACCCCGCTGCCGGTGGCCACCCACACCGCCCGCATGGACCTGGCATTTTTCCTGGCCGAACGCTGGACCCAGGCCGGTGAGCCCGCCGGGATCGGCGGGGAGGTGGAATTTCGCACCGACGTCTTCGACGCGGCCAGCATCGAAGCGCTGATCGAGCGGTTGCAGCGGGTGGTGGTGGCGCTGACCGCCGACCCGACACGGCAGCTCTCGTCGATGGATCTGCTCGATGAGGCTGAGCTCGCCCGCCTGGATGGGTGGGGCAACCGGGCGGTGTTGACCCGGCCCGGACCCCCTGCGGTGTCGGTTCCGGTCTTGTTCGCCGCGCAGGTGGCCCGTGCCCCGGAGGCGGTGGCGGTGACCTTCGAGGGCCGCTCAATGACGTACCGGGAGCTTGAGGAGGCCGCTAACCGGTTGGCGCACCTGCTGGCCGACCACGGGGCGGGCCCCGGGGCAGTATGTGGCGCTGCTGTTTTCGCGTTCCGCCGAGGCGATCGTGGCGATTGTGGCGGTGCTGAAGACCGGGGCGGCGTATCTGCCGATCGACCCGGCGCTGCCGGCGACCCGGATCGCGTTCATGCTTGCCGACGCCGCCCCGATCGTCGCGATCACCACCACCGGGCTGACCGACCGGCTCGACGGGCTTGACGTGCCGGTCATCGATGTCAGTGATATCGACGCCCCCGCCATCAATGCCCAACCCAGCACGGCACTACCGGCGCCGGCCGCCGAGGATCTCGCGTACATCATCTACACCTCGGGCACCACCGGTGTCCCCAAGGGGGTGGCCATCACCCACCGCAACGTCACCCAGCTGCTGGAGTCGCTGGATCCGGGTTTGGCGGCGTCGGGACAGGTGTGGTCGCAGTGGCACTCCTATAGCTTCGACATCTCGGGCTGGGAGATCTTCGGTGCCCTGCTGCACGGTGCGCGGCTGGTGGTGGTGCCCGAGTCGATAGCGAGCTCACCGGAAGACTTCCACGCCTTACTGGTCACCGAACACGTCAGCGTCTTAAGCCAAACACCCACTGCCGTGGCGGGGCTGTCACCAGAGGGTCTGGATTCGGTGACCTTGCTGGTGGGCGGCGAGGCCTGCCCGGCCGAGGTGATGGATCGGTGGGCGTCCGGGCGGGTGATGATCAATGAATACGGCCCGACAGAGACGACGATGTGGGTGGCCTTGAGTGCGCCGCTACGGGCGGGTTCGGGTGCGCCGCCGATCGGTTCGCCGGTGCCGGGTGCGGCGTTGTTTGTGCTGGACGCCTGGTTGCGGCCGGTGCCGGCCGGGGTGGTCGGTGAGTTGTATGTGGCCGGTGCCGGGGTGGGCAGCGGCTATTGGCGCCGGGCCGGGTTGACGGCGTCGCGGTTTGTGGCCTGTCCGTTCGGCGGGGGCGGCTCGCGGATGTATCGCACTGGGGATCTGGTGTGTTGGGGTGCTGATGGGCAGCTGCGCTATGTGGGGCGTGCCGATGAGCAGGTGAAGATCCGCGGGTATCGCATCGAACTCGTTGGCCGGCGGCCCGGCTGGGTGAGGCCCTGGAAGCGGTGGGCCGCGGCGGTTTCGATCTGGTCACCGAGATCCCGCTGCGGGCAAGGCTTTTCGGCGTCGGCGACGACGAGCATGTGCTGGTGTTCGCGGTGCACCATATTGCCGCCGATGGCTCGTCGATCACCCCGCTGGTGCGTGATCTGGGGGTGGCTTATGCCAGCCGGTGTAGCGGGCATGCCCCGGGTTGGGCTCCGCTGGCTGTGCAGTATGTCGATTACACGCTGTGGCAGCGGGAGCGGCTGGGTGATCTCGGCGACAGCGACAGCCCCATCACCTCGCAGCTGGCCTATTGGGAGGATGCGCTGGCCGGGCTGCCCGAGCGGTTAGCGTTGCCTACCGATCGGCCCTATCCGCCGGTGGCTGATTACCGCGGCGCCAGCGTGGCAGGTGGACTGGCCGGCCGAGTTGCAGCGGCAGGTGGCCCGGGTGGCGCGCGAGCACAACGCGACCAGCTTCATGGTGGTTCAGGCCGCCCTGGCGGTGCTGCTGGCCAAGGTGTCCGCCAGCAGCGATGTGGCGGTGGGGTTCCCGATCGCCGGGCGGCGTGATCCCGCCCTGGACGAGCTGGTGGGTTTTTTCGTCAACACCTTGGTGCTGCGGGTCGACCTGGCCGGTGATCCCAGTGCCGCCGAGTTGCTGGCCCAGGTGCGAGGACGCAGTCTGGCGGCCTACGAGCACCAAGATGTGCCCTTTGAGCTGCTGGTGGAGCGGCTTAACCCCACCCGAAGCCTGACCCATCACCCGCTGGTCCAGGTGATGTTGGCCTGGCAGAACTTCCCCTGGCAGCATGACGGGCCCGCGGCCGGGTTGGCCTTGGGTGAGCTGCAGGTCACCCCGCTGCCGGTGGCCACCCACACCGCCCGCATGGACCTGGCATTTTTCCTGGCCGAACGCTGGACCGAGGCCGGTGAGCCCGCCGGGATCGGCGGGGAGGTGGAATTTCGCACCGACGTCTTCGACGCGGCCAGCATTCTAAGACTGACCGCGCGGTTGCAGCGGGTATTGGTGGCCATGACCGCGGACCCGACCCGGCAGCTCTCGTCGATGGATCTGCTCGATGAGGCTGAGCTCGCGCGCCTGGACGGGTGGGGCAACCGGGCGGTGTTGACCCGGCCCGGACCCCCTGCGGTGTCGGTTCCGGTCTTGTTCGCCGCGCAGGTGGCCCGTGCCCCGGAGGCGGTGGCGGTGACCTTCGAGGGCCGCTCAATGACGTACCGGGAGCTTGAGGAGGCCGCTAACCGGTTGGCGCACCTGCTGGCCGACCACGGGGCGGGCCCGGGACAGTCTGTGGCGCTGCTGTTTTCACGGTCCGCCGAGGCGATCGTGGCGATTGTGGCGGTGCTGAAGACCGGGGCGGCCTATCTGCCGATCGACCCGGCGCTGCCGGCGACCCGGATCGCGTTCATGCTCGACGATGCCGCACCGATCGCGGCGATCACCACCACCGGGCTGACCGACCGCCTGCACGGGTGCGATCAGCTCGTCATCGATGTCAGTGATATCGACGCCCCCGCCATCAATGCCCAACCCAGCACGGCACTACCGGCGCCGGCCGCCGAGGATCTCGCGTACATCATCTACACGTCGGGCACCACCGGTGTCCCCAAGGGCGTGGCCATCACCCACCGCAACGCTGCCCAGCTGCTGGCATCGGTCGACGCCGGGCCTGGCCGCCCGGACCGCAGGTGTGGTCGCAGTGGCATTCCTTGTCCTTCGATGTCTCGGTGTCGGAGATCTTCGGCGCGCTGCTGCACGGCGGGCGGCTGGTGGTGGTGCCCGAGTCGGTGGCGGCCTCACCCGAAGACTTGCACGCCCTACTGGTCGCCGAACAGGTCAGCGTATTGAGCCAGACCCCGTCGGCGGTGGGGATGCTCTCACCGCAGGGTTTGGCATCGACGGCGTTGGTGGTGGCCGGTGAGGCCTGCCCGGCCGAGCTGGTGGACCGCTGGGCGTCGGAGCGGGTGATGATCAATGCCTACGGTCCCGACTGAGGCCACCGTGTATGCGGCCATCAGTGCGCCGCTGGTTGCCGGCTCCCGGTCCCAATCGGGCGCAGTTGCCGATCGGTTCGCCGGTGCCGGGTGCGGCGTTGTTTGTGCTGGACGCCTGGTTGCGGCCGGTGCCGGCCGGGGTGGTCGGTGAGTTGTATGTGGCCGGTGCCGGGGTGGGCAGCGGCTATTGGCGCCGGGCCGGGTTGACGGCGTCGCGGTTTGTGGCCTGTCCGTTCGGCGGGGGCGGCTCGCGGATGTATCGCACTGGGGATCTGGTGTGTTGGGGTGCTGATGGGCAGCTGCGCTATGTGGGGCGTGCCGATGAGCAGGTGAAGATCCGCGGGTATCGCATCGAGCTCGGTGAGATCGAGGCGGTGTTGGCGGCCCATCCCCGGGTGGCGCAGGCGGCGGTCATCGCCCGGACAGAGACCACCCCGAATGCCGGCATCCCCAATATCGGCGAGAGCGTCAGCGACAAGCAATTGGTGGGCTATGTCGTGCTGGATCAGGAGATGCTGCTGGTCCGGGAGCCGGAGCGGGAAACGGGGTTGGTCGAGCAGTGGCAGGGGGTGTGGGGCGGCCTGTATTCGGGGTCGACGGCCACGGCGGGCGCGCGGGCAGTGTTGGGAGAGGATTTCGGGGGCTGGGACAGCAGTTATACCGGGGCGCCGATCCCGCTGGGGCAGATGCGGGAATGGCGCGCGGCTGCGGTGGACCGGATCCGCGGGTTGGGTGCGGCGCGAGTGTTGGAGATCGGGGTCGGTTCGGGACTGTTGCTTTCCCAGTTGGCCCCGGACTGCGTCGAGTATTGGGGTACGGACTTCGCCGCGCCGACGATCGAGTCGCTGCAGGCGGCGGTGGCATCGCAGCCGTGGGCAGACCGGGTGCGGTTGCGGGTGCAGCCCGCGGATGTGGCCGATGGGTTGCCGCCGGGTCATTTCGATGTGGTGGTGCTGAACTCGGTGGTCCAGTACTTCCCGAGCGCGGGGTATCTGCTGGATGTGCTGGCAGTGGCGATGCGATTGCTGGCACCGGGCGGGGCGTTGTTTATCGGCGACGTGCGGAACCTGTCGTTGTTGCGGGCGTTTACCACCGGGGTGTTGTGTGCCGACACCACCGGTGGTGAGGACACGGCCGCGCTGGTGCGTGAGCGGGTGCGCCGGGAAATGCTCGCCGAGCAGGAACTGTTGTTGGCGCCGGAGTTTTTTGCGGCGTTGCCGCGGCATCTTCCCGACATCGCCGCTGTGGAGGTGCAGCTCAAGCGGATGGACGCGGTCAACGAACTCAGCGGTTACCGATACGAGGTGGTGCTGCGGAAGGCGCCGGCGCCGGTGCGGTCCGTTGCACACCTACCGTGCGAACCGTGGCAGCGGTTCGGAAGTCTGGCCAGGCTGGGCGAGTATCTGCAGTCGCAGCACCTGCCGGAGTTGCGCGTCATCGGGGTGCCGCATGGCGGGATATGGCCTGAGGTGGCGTTGGCGCAGGCGCTGGCCCAGGCCGGCGATCGGGTGCGCGTCAGCGAGTTGCGTGCCGACATATCCGCACCCGATGCGGTGTTGCCGTACCAGTGTCAGCTGCTGGGGCAGCAGCTGGGATACGCCACGGCGGTGACCTGGTCGCCGACCGCTGGCCTGGTGGATCTCATTTACACCCACGTCACCGAGCCGTTGACGGATCTGTATCTGCCGGCCACCCAAGTCGGTTCCCTCGCGGGGTACGTCAACGACCCGTCGGCGATCGAACGGGCCGCGGAGCTGCGCGGCTTTGTGGCCGTCAGGTTGCCCGAATACATGGTGCCCGCGACGATCACCGTGCTGGAAGCGCTGCCGTTGACGACCAACGGCAAACTCGACCGGCGGGCGTTGCCGGCCCCGGAGTTCGTCAGTGCGGTTGCCTATCGGGCGCCGCGTGACCAACGGGAACGGGCGTTGGCGGCACTCTTCGGCGAGATTCTCGGGGTGGCGCGGGTCGGCGTCGACGACGGATTTTTCGACCTGGGTGGGCATTCCCTGTCTGCGATGCGGCTGGTGGCGCGGGTCCGGGCTGAACTGGGTGTCGAGGTCCCGATCCGGGCGTTGTTCGACGCGCCCACCGCGGCCGGGTTGGCCGCATGGATGACGCTCCATGCCGGCGAACAGGCGGTGGCGGCGTTGACGGCACAGCAGCGGCCTGCGGTGGTGCCGTTGTCGTTCGCGCAGAGCCGGTTGTGGTTTATCGACCAGTTGCAGGGGCCCTCACCGGTTTACAACATGGCGGTGGGGTTGCGGCTGCGCGGCGGGCTTGATGCCGACGCGTTGGGTGCGGCGCTGGCCGATGTGGTGGGCCGTCACGAGAGCCTGCGCACGCTGTTCCCGGCGCCCGACGGCGTACCCCGGCAGCTGGTGGTGCCCGCCGAGGGGGCCGACTTGGGTTGGCAGATCGTTGATGCCACCGGGTGGTCGGCGAGCCGGCTGCGTGCGGGCGTCGAGGAGGCGGTCCGCTACAGCTTCGATTTGGCAAACCAGATCCCGTTGCGGGCAGGGCTTTTCCGCGTCGGCGACGACGAGCATGTGCTGGTGGCTGTGGTGCACCACATCGCCGCTGACGGCTGGTCGATCACCCCGCTGGTGGGTGATCTGGGTGTGGCGTATGCCAGCCGGTGTGTGGGGCGGGCCCCGCCGTGGGCGCCGTTGGCGGTGCAGTATGTCGATTACACGCTGTGGCAGCGGGCGCAGTTTGGTGATCTTGACGATAGCCGTAGCCGCATCGCCGCGCAGCTGGCCTACTGGGAGCAGGCGCTGGCCGGGATGCCCGAGCGGCTGGTGCTGCCCACCGATCGGCCCTTCCCGCCGGTCGCCGATCAGCGCGGGGCCAGTGTGGTCGTGGACTGGCCGGTCGAGCTGCAGCGGCGGGTTGCGCGGGTGGCACGCGAGCACCACGCGACCAGCTTCATGGTGGTTCAGGCCGCCCTGGCGGTGCTGCTGGCCAAGCTCAGCGCCAGTGTTGATGTGGCGGTGGGGTTTACGATCGCTGGGCGCCGCGACCCCGCCCTGGATGAGCTGGTGGGGTTTTTCGTCAATACCTTGGTGCTGCGGGTCGATCTGGCCGGGGATCCCACCGTGGCTGAGCTGCTGGCTCAGGTGCGGGCGCGCAGCCTGGCCGCCTACGAGCACCAGGACGTGCCCTTTGAAGTGCTGGTGGACCGGCTCAACCCGACCCGAAGCCTGACCCATCACCCGCTGGTGCAGGTGATGCTGGCCTGGCAGAACTTGCCCGGTCAGGACAACAACCCCGCCGCCGGGCTGGCCTTGGGTGATCTGCAGGTCACCCCGCTGCCGGTGGACACCCACACCGCCCGCACGGACCTGACATTTTCTTTGGCCGAACGCTTCACCGAGGCCGGTGGGCCCGCCGGGATTGGCGGGGAGGTGGAATTTCGCACCGACGTGTTCGACGCCGCCAGCATCGAAACGCTGATCGAGCGGTTGCAGCGGGTGGTGGTGGCGATCACCGCCGACCCCACCAGGCGGCTCTCGACGATGGATCTGCTCGATGAGGCTGAGCACACCCGCCTGGACGCGTGGGGCAACCGGGCGGTGTTGACCCGGCCGGCACCGCCGCCGGTGTCGATTCCAGGGTTGTTCTCCGCGCAGGTGGCCCGCACCCCGGAGGCGGTGGCGCTCAGCTGCGAGGGCCGGTCCATGACGTACCGGGAGCTCGACGAGGCCGCGAACCGGTTGGCGCACCTGTTGGCCGGCCATGGCGCGGGCCCGGGACAGTGTGTGGCTCTGCTGTTTAACCGGTCCGCCGAGGCGGTCGTGGCGATTCTGGCGGTGCTCAAAGCCGGGGCGGCATATCTGCCGCTCGACCCGGGTCTGCCGTCGGCGCGGATCGGGTTCATGCTTGCCGATGCCGCACCGATCGCCGCGCTCACCACCACCGGCCTACGCCTCCAGCTGGACGGAATACGACCTGCTGGTGATCGATGTTGAAGACCCTGCTATCGACAGCCAAGCCAGCACGGCGCCGCCGGGGCCGGTCCCCGACGACATCGCCTACCTCATCTACACCTCGGGCACCACCGGGGTCCCCAAGGGTGTGGCGATCACCCACCACAATGTGACCGACCTGATGGTCTCGCTTGATACGGGTTTGGCGGCGCCGGGGCAGGTGTGGACGCAGTGGCACTCTTATAGCTTCGACATCTCGGGCTGGGAGATCTTCGGTGCCCTGCTGCACGGCGCGCGGCTGGTGGTGGTGCCCGAAGAGGTGGCCCGCTCGGCGGCGGATTTCCATGCCTTACTGGTCGCCGAACAGGTCAGCGTGTTGTGTCAGACCCCCTCTGCGGTGGGGATGTTGTCGCCTGCGGGTCTGGGTTCGTTGGCGTTGCTGGTCGGTGGCGAGGCCTGCCCGGCCGAGGTGCGGGAGCGGTGGGCACCCGGGCGGCTGATGATCAATGAATACGGCCCGACCGAGACGACGATGTGGGTGGCCTTGAGTGCGCCGCTACGCCGAGCAGGCCGGGTCGGGTCGCAATCGGGAACTGTGCCGATCGGTTCGCCGGTGGCTGGTGCGGCCTTGTTTGTGCTGGACGGGTGGTTGCGGCCGGTGCCGGCCGGGGTGGTCGGTGAGTTGTATGTGGCCGGTGCCGGCGTGGGTGTTGGGTATTGGCGGCGGGGTTCGCTGACGGGGTCGCGGTTTGTGGCGTGCCCGTTCGGCGGGGCGGGGCAGCCCGGCATACGTATGTATCGCACCGGGGATTTGGTGTGTTGGGGCGCCGATGGGCAGCTGACCTATCTGGGGCGCGCTGACGAGCAGGTCAAGATCCACGGGTATCGCATCGAGCTGGGCGAAGTTCAGGCGGCATTAACTGCGTTGGACGGGGTCGATCAGGCGGTGGTGATCGCCCGCGAGGACCGCCCCGCCGCCTTGCGTCTGGTGGGTTATGTCACGGGAGCCTTAAATGCGATCGGGGACCCGGCCGAACTCCGCGCCCGGCTGGCCGAACGGCTGCCGGCCTACATGATCCCGGCCGCGGTGGTGGTGCTCGATGCGTTGCCGTTGACGGTCAACGGAAAACTCGACAAACGGGCCCTGCCGGCACCCGAATACCCGGATGTCGATCGTTACCGCGCCCCGGCCACCGCCGTCGAAGAGATCCTGGCCGGCAGCTACGCCCAGGTACTGGGACTGGAGCGGGTCGGGGTGGACGACTCGTTTTTCGATCTGGGTGGGGATTCGCTGTCGGCGATGCGCCTGATCACCGCGGTCAACACCGGCCTGGATGCCGGCCTGTCGGTGCGTGCGGTGTTCGAGGCGCCCACGGTGGCCCGGTTGGCGATCCGTATCGGTGGGGACGCTGTCCGGCTGGCGCGGTTGGTGGCGATGGAACGGCCCACAGTGGTTCCGTTGTCGTTTGCCCAAAACCGGTTGTGGTTCCTCGACCAGATGGCAGGGGCCCTCACCGGTGTACAACATGGCGGCGGCGTTGGGGCTGCGTGGTGGGCTGGATGTTGAGGCGTTGGGTGCGGCGCTTGCCGATGTGGTCGGGCGCCATGAGAGCCTGCGCACGCTGTTCCCGGCGGTCGGGGGGATACCCCAGCAGCTGGTTGTGCCCGCCGAGCGGGCGACTTCGGCTGGCAGATCGTCGATGCCAGCGGGTGGCTTGCCAGGCCGGCTGGAGGAGGCGACTTGCACGCGGTGGGCCGACGCGTTTCGATCTGGCGACCGAGATTCCATTGCGGGCAAGGCTTTTCCGCATGGGCGACGACGAGCATGTGCTGGTGGTCGCGGTGCACCATATCGCCGCCGACGGCTGGTCGATCACCCCGCTGGTGGGTGATCTGGGGGTGGCTTATGCCAGCCGGTGCGCTGGGCATGCCCCCGGCTGGGCGCCGTTGGCGGTGCAGTATGCCGATTACACGCTGTGGCAGCGCGCGCAGTTGGGTGATTTCGACGATCCCGACAGCCGCATCGCCGCACAGCTGGGCTATTGGCAGGATGCGCTGGCCGGGATGGCCGAGCGGTTGGCGCTGCCCACCGATCGGCCCTATCCGCCGGTCGCTGATTACCGTGGCGCCAGTGTGGCGGTGGACTGGCCGGCGCAGCTGCAGCAGCAGGTGGCCCGGGTGGCGCGCGAGCACCACGCGACCAGCTTCATGGTGATGCAGGCCGCCCTGGCGGTGCTGTTATCGAAGATCAGCGCCAGCAGTGAGGTGGCTGTCGGGTTCCCGATCGCCGGGCGCGGTGACCCCGCCCTGGATGGCCTGGTCGGCTTTTTCGTCAACACCTTGGTGCTGCGGGTCGACGTGACCGGGGATCCCAGCATGGCCGAGTTGCTGGCCCAGGTGCGGGCGGCGCAGCCTGGCCGCCTACGAGCATCAAGATGTGCCCTTTGAGGTGCTGGTGGAGCGGCTCAACCCGACCCGATCCCTGGCCCGGCACCCGCTGGTGCAGGTGATGCTGGCCTGGCAGAACCTCCCCGGGAACGACAATCACCCCGCCGCCGGGTCGGCCTTGGGTGACCTGCAGGTCACGCCCATACCCATCGAAACTCAGACCGCCCGCATGGATTTGGTGTTTTCGTTGGCCGAACGCTGGTGCGAGGCGGGTGCGCCGGCCGGGATCGGCGGGGTGGTGGAGTTTCGCACCGACGTGTTCGACGCGGCCAGTATCGAGGCGCTGATCGAGCGGTTGCGGCGGGTGTTGGTGGCGATGACCGCCGAGCCCACCCGGCGGTTGTCGTCGGTGGACCTGCTGGATGCCGCTGAGCACGCCCGGCTGGATGAGATCGGCAACCGGGCGGTGTTGACCCGGCCGGCGGCCCGGGTGTCGGTTCCGGCGTTGTTTGCCGCGCAGGTGGCCCGCACCCCGAATGCGGTGGCGCTGACCTTCGAAAACAGCTCCAGGACCTACCGCGAGCTCGACGAGGCGGCGAACCGGTTGGCGCACCTGTTGGCCGGCCATGGGGCGGGCCCGGGGCAGTGTGTGGCGCTGCTGTTGCCGCGATCCGCGGAAGCGATCGTGGCGATTTTGGCGGTGCTGAAGACCGGGGCGGCCTATCTGCCGCTCGAGCCCGGGTTGCCGTCGGCGCGGATCGAGTTCATGCTCGCCGATGCCGCGCCGATCGCCGCGGTGACCACCGCGGGGCTGGCCAAGCGGCTCGCCAGGTTCGACCTGACGGTCATCGATGTCAGTGATGTCTGGGATCCTGTTGTCGCCGGCCAACCCAGCACCGCACTACCGGTCCCGGCCCCCGATGACA
Organism: uncultured Actinomycetota bacterium; assembly: GCA_963840045.1. GTDB lineage: Bacteria > Actinomycetota > Actinomycetes > Mycobacteriales > Mycobacteriaceae > Mycobacterium. Next base: position 11,659 of record CAWIXL010000009.1, read on the forward strand.
TCGCCCACATCATTTACACCTCGGGGACCACCGGGGTGCCCAAAGGGGTGGCGGTCACCCAGCACAACGTCACCCAGATGTTTGACGCGCTGGCGATCGGCGTGGAACTGGCGCCGGGGCAGGTGTGGACGCAGTTCCATTCCTATGCCTTCGACTTCTCGGTGTGGGAGATCTGGGGTGCCCTGCTGCATGGGGGGCGGCTGGTGGTGGTGCCCGAAGAGGTGACCCGCTCCCCGGAGGACTTCCACGCCTTGCTGGTCCGTGAACACGTCAGCGTGCTCACCCAGACCCCGTCGGCGGTGGGAATGTTGCCTACCGAGGGGCTGGATGCGGCGGCGCTGGTGATCGGCGCCGAGCCGTGTCCGCCGGAGCTGGTGGATCGGTGGGCGCCGGACCGGGTCATGGTCAATGTCTACGGCCCCACCGAGACCACCATGTGGTTGTCCAAGAGCACGCCGCTGCGGGCCGGGTCGGGTTCCCCGCCGATCGGGTCGCCGATCACGGGGGCGGCCTTTTTCGTCCTGGACGAGTGGTTGCGCCCGGTGCCCGCCGGGGTGGTCGGCGAGCTGTACCTGGCCGGCCGCGGCGTGGGTGTGGGGTATTGGCGGCGGGGCGGGTTGACCGCGTCGCGGTTTGTGGCGTGTCCGTTCGGTAGGCAGCCCGGAATACGTATGTATCGCACCGGGGATCTGGTGTGTTGGCGCCCCGATGGGCAGCTGGCCTATCTGGGACGCGCCGATGAGCAGGTCAAGATCCGCGGGTATCGGATCGAACTGGGCGAGGTGCGCTCGGCCTTGTCCGGGCTGGTCGGGGTGGAGCAGGCGGTGGTGATCGCCCGTGAGGACCGCCCCGGTGATAAGCGCCTGGTGGGTTATGTCCTGGGAACGGCCGACCCGGCCACGATGCGCGCCGAGTTGGCCGAGCGGCTGCCGGCCTACCTGGTGCCGGCCGCGGTGGTGGTGCTCGACGCGCTGCCGTTGACGCCCAACGGCAAACTCGATACCCGCGCCCTGCCGGCACCCGAATACCAGGATGTCGATCGGTACCGGGCCCCGGACACCCTGACCGAGGAGGTCCTGGTCGGCATCTACGCCCAGGTACTTGGGCTCCAGCGGGTCGGGGTCGACGATTCATTTTTTGACCTGGGCGGGGATTCGCTGTTGGCGATGCGGCTGATCGCCGCGATCAACACGGGCCTGGATGCCGACCTTGCGGTGCGCGATGTGTTCGAGGCACCCACGGTCGCCCGGTTGGCGGCCCGTATCGGTGGGGACGCGGGTCGGCTCCCGCGGTTGCTCGCCGGTGAGCGGCCCGCGGTGGTTCCGCTGTCGTTTGCTCAGAGCAGGTTGTGGTTCCTGGAACAGTTACAGGGGCCCTCAGCCGTCTACAACATGACGGTGGCGTTGCGGCTGTGCGGGCGCTTGGATGCCGAGGCGCTTGGTGCGGCGCTGGCCGATGTGGTGGGCCGCCATGAGAGCCTGCGCACGTTGTTTGCGGCGGTCGACGGAATACCTCAGCAGGTGGTAGTGCCTGTTGAACGGGCCGACTTGGGCTGGCAGATCGTTGATGCCAGTGGCTGGTCGGCTGGCCGGCTGGGTGAGGCCCTGGACGAGGTGGGCCGCCGCGGTTTCGATCTCGCAAACCAGATCCCGCTGCGGGCAGAGCTTTTCCGCCTCGGTGACGACGAACACGTGCTGGTGGCGGTGGTGCACCATATCGCCGCTGATGGCTGGTCGATCACCCCGCTGCTGCGTGATGCGGGGGTGGCTTACGCCGGCCGGTGTGCGGGGCAAGGCCCCGGCTGGGCGCCGTTGCCGGTGCAGTATGCCGATTACACACTGTGGCAGCGGGCTCAGCTGGGCGACTTCGACGATCCCGACAGCCGCGTAGCAGCGCAGCTGGCGTTTTGGCAGCATGCCCTGGCCGGGCTGCCCGAGCGATTGGTGCTGCCCACCGATCGGCCCTACCCACCGGTTGCCGACCAGCGCGGCGCCACTATCGCGGTGGAGTGGCCGGCGGAGCTGCAGCGGCGGGTGCGTGGTGTGGCCGGCGAGCACAACGCGACCAGCTTCATGGTGATGCAGGCCGCCCTGGCGGTGCTGTTGTCCAAGCTCAGTGCCAGCGACGACGTGGCGGTCGGCTTCCCGATCGCCGGGCGCCGCGACCCCGCGCTCGATGAGCTGGTGGGCTTTTTCGTCAACACTTTGGTGCTGCGGGTCGACTTGACCGGTGATCCGACCTTCGCCCAGCTGCTCGAACAGGTCCGACAGCGCAGCCTGGCCGCTTACGAACACCAGGACGTGCCCTTTGAAGTACTGGTGGAGCGGCTCAATCCGACTCGAAGCCTGAGCCATCACCCGCTGGTGCAGGTGTTGTTGGGCTGGCAGAACTTCGGCTGGCAGGACAGTAACGCCGCCGGATTGGCCTTGGGTGATGTGCAGATCACGCCGATGCCGGTGGACACCCAGACCGCCCGCATGGATTTGCTGTTTTCCCTGACCGAGCGCTTCACCGAGGCCGGTGCGCCCGCCGGGATCGGCGGGATGGCGGAGTTTCGCACCGACGTGTTCGATGCGGCCGGCATCCAGGCGCTGATCGAGCGGTGGCGGCGAGTGCTCGAGGCGATGATCGCCGACCCCACCCGGCGGCTCTCGTCGATGGACCTGCTCGACGAGGCTGAGCACGCCCGGCTGGATGGGTGGGGCAACCGGGCGGTTTTAACCAGGACGGAGCCCCAGCAGTCGGTTCCGGTGTTGTTTGCCGCGCAGGTGGCCCGCACCCCGGATGCGGTGGCGCTGGTCTACGAGGGCCGCTCAATGACTTACCGGGAGCTTGAGGAGGCCGCCAACCGGTTGGCGCACCTGCTGGCCGGCCGCGGTGTGGGCCCGGGTGGCTGTGTGGCGCTGCTGTGTTCCCGTTCGGCGCAGGCGATCGTGGCGATTTTGGCGGTGCTGAAAACCGGGGCGGCTTATCTGCCGATCGACCCGGGTCTGCCGGCGGCCCGGATTGGGTTCATGGTTGCTGATGCGGCGCCGATCGCGGTGATCGCCACCGCCGATCTGGCCGGGCGGCTAGCGGGCCATGACCTAAATGACCTGGTGGTCGTCGACCTTGATGACGCCGCTGTTGATGTTCAACCCTGCACGGCATTACCTGCGCCGGGCCCCGACGACATCGCCTACTTCATCTACACCTCGGGCACCACCGGTGTCCCCAAGGGGGTGGCCATCACCCACCACAACGTCACCCAACTGATCGAGTCACTGGACGCCGCCCTGCCGGCGGCGGGTGTGTGGACGCAGTGGCATTCCTTGGCCTTCGACGTCTCGGTGTGGGAGATCTTCGGTGCGCTGCTGCGCGGTGGGCGGCTGGTGGTGGTGCCCGAGGTGGTGGCCGGCTCACCCGAAGACTTCCACGCCTTCCTCATCAGTGAACACGTCAGCGTCTTAAGCCAGACCCCCTCGGCCGTGGGGCTGCTCTCGCCGCAGGGTTTGGGATCGGTGGCATTGGTGGTGGCCGGTGAGGCCTGCTCCGCCGAGGTGGTGGATCGGTGGGCGCCCGGGCGGGTGATGATCAACGCCTACGGCCCCACCGAGACGTGGTACGCGTCGATCAGTGCGCCGCTGCAGGCGGGGTCCGGGGCGCCGCCGATCGGGTCGCCGGTGTCGGGGGCGGCGTTGTTTGTGCTGGATCGGTGGTTGCGCGCGGTGCCGGCCGGGGTGGTCGGCGAGTTGTATGTGGCCGGCCGTGGCGTCGGGGTTGGCTATCTGGGCCGGGGCCCGTTGACGGCGTCGCGATTTGTAGCGTGCCCGTTTGGCGGCGGGACAACCCCCGGGACAAGGATGTATCGCACCGGGGACTTGGTGTGCTGGCGACCAGACGGGCAGCTGACCTACCTGGGCCGCGCCGACGAGCAGGTGAAGATCCGCGGGTATCGCATCGAGCTCGGGGACGTGCGCGCGGCGTTGGCCGGGCTGGACGGGGTGGAGCAGGCGGTGGTGATCGCCCGCGAAGACCGCCCCGGCAACAAGCGCCTGGTGGGTTATGTCACCGGCGCCGCGGAACCGTCCGGGATGCGTGCCGAGCTGGCCGAGCGGTTGCCGGCCTACATGGTGCCGGCCGAGGTGGTGGTGTTGGAAGCGCTGCCGTTGACGCCTAACGGCAAACTCGATACCCGCGCTCTGCCCGCCCCGGAGTACACCGGTAGTGAATATCGGGCCCCGGGCAATGCGTTCGAGGAGATCTTGGCCGGCATCTACGCCCAGGTACTGGGGCTGCAACGGGTCGGCGTGGACGATTCGTTCTTCGATCTGGGCGGGGATTCGCTGTTGGCGATGCGGGTGATCGCCGCGATCAACACCGGCTTGGATGCCGGCCTGTCGGTGCGCGCGATGTTCGAGGCGCCCACGGTGGCCCGGCTGGCGCGCCATGTTGGCGGACAGGCGGGTCGGCTGAAGCCGTTGGTGGCGGTGCAGCGGCCCGCGGTGGTCCCGCTGTCGTTTTCGCAGGGCCGGCTGTGGTTTATCGACAAACTCCAGGGGCCCTCCCCGGTTTACAACATGACGGTGGCGTTGCGGCTGCGCGGGCGGCTGAACACCGAGGCGCTGGGTGCGGCGCTGGCCGACGTGGTGGACCGCCACGAGATCCTGCGGACGTTGTTCCTGGCGCCCGACGGGATACCACAGCAGGTGGTCATCCCTGATGAGGGGGCCGACTTCGGCTGGCAGGTCATCGATGCCACGGGCTGGTCGGCGAGCCGGCTGAACGAGGCTGTGGAAGCGGTGGGCCGCCGCGGTTTCGATCTGGCACGCGAGATTCCGTTACAGGCACGGCTTTTCCGCGTCGACGTGGACGAGCACGTGCTGGTGGCCGTGGTGCACCATATCGCCGCCGACGGCTTGTCGATCACCCCGCTGGCGCGTGATCTAAGGGTGGCGTACGCCAGCCGGTGTGCTGGACATGCCCCTGATTGGGCGCCCTTGGCGGTGCAGTATGTCGATTACACGCTGTGGCAGCGTGCGCAATTTGGCGATCTGGACGATCCCGATAGTCCGATCGCCGCGCAGTTGGCCTACTGGGAGCAGGCGCTGGCCGGGATGCCGGAGCGGGTGGCGCTGCCCACCGATCGGCCGTACCCGCTGGTCGCCGACTATCGCGGCGCCAGCGTGGCGGTGGTCTGGCCGGCGGGTCTGCAGCAGCAGGTGGCGCGGGTGGCGCGGGAGCATAACGCGACCAGTTTCATGGTGCTGCAGGCTGCGCTGGCGGTGCTGTTGGCCAAACTGAGCGCCAGCTCGGATGTGGCGGTCGGGTTCCCGATCGCCGGGCGTCGCCACCCGGCGCTGGATGAGTTGGTGGGTTTTTTCGTCAATACCTTGGTGCTGCGCGTTGATCTGGCCGGAGATCCGACCGTGGCCGAGCTGCTGGCCCAGGTGCAGCAGCGCAGCCTGGCCGCGTACGAACATCAAGACGTGCCGTTTGAGGTGTTGGTGGAGCGGCTCAACCCGACCCGCAGCCTGGCCCGACACCCGCTGGTACAGGTGGTGTTGGGGTGGCAGAACCTCGCCGGGGCGGACCCCGACCACGACACTGATTCCGGCCCCGGGTTGTCGCTGGGGGAGGTGCAGGTGGCCCCGTTGACGGTGGACGCCCGTACCGCGCGCATCGATTTGCTGTTTTCGCTGGCCGGGCGCGTCACCGAGGCCGGCGAGCCGGCCGGCATCGCTGGATCGGTGGAGTTTCGCACCGATGTGTTCGACGTGGCCAGCATCGAAATAATGATCGAGCGGTTCGAGCGGGTGTTGGTGGCCATGACCGCGGACCCGACCCGGCGGCTTTCCTCGGTGGAGGTGCTCGATGCCGCCGAGCGCGCCCGCCTGGATGGGTGGAGTAACCGGGCGGTGTTGACCCAGCCGGTGAGCGCGCCGACGTCGATACCGGCGTTGTTCGCCGCGCAGGTGGCCCGCATCCCGGCGGCGGGGGCGATCAGCTGCGGACAGCGGTCCTGGACCTACCGCGAAGTCGACGAGGCCACCAACCGATTGGCGCACCTGCTGGCCGAACAGGGCGTAAGCCCGGGCCACTGTGTGGCGCTGCTGTTCTCCCGGTCCGCCGAGGCGGTTTTGGCGGCGCTGGCTGTGCTTAAAGCCGGGGCGGCTTTTCTGCCGATCGACCCGCACCTGCCCGCTGCGCGGCTCGAGTTCCTGCTCGCCGACGCCGCCCCGGCGGCCGTCATCACGACCACCGCGCTGGTCGGGCGGCTCGACGGCCACGACCTGATGGTCCTCGACTTTCACGACACCCGCCTTGACACGCAGCCCGCCACCGCATTACCGGGGCCATGCCCCGATGATCTGGCCTACCTGATCTACACCTCGGGCACCACCGGGGTCCCCAAGGGGGTGGCGGTCACCCACCACAACGTCACCCAGCTACTACAGACTCTGAATGCGGGGCCCCGAGCGGGAGGGGTGTGGCCACACGCGCATTCGTATGCCTTCGACGCCTCGGTATGGGAGATCTTCGGCGCGCTGACCCGCGGGGGCCGGCTGCTGGTGATCCCCGACGAAGTGGCCCGCTCGCCGCACGACTTCCACGAGGTGCTGGTCACCAACGGGGTCAGCGTGCTCACCCAAACCCCGTCGGCGGTGGCGATGCTGCCCACCCGGGGGTTGGAGTCGGTGCCACTGCTCACCGTCGGTGAGGCCTGCCCGGCCGAGGTGGTGGACCGCTGGGCGCCCGAGCGGGTCATGGTCAACGCCTACGGCCCCACCGAGACCACGATGTGTGCGGCGATCAGCGCGCCGCTGGCCGCCGGATCGGGATCGCCGCCGATCGGGGCGCCGGTGCCCGGGGCGGCATTGTTCGTGCTGGACGCCTCGCTGCGCCCGGTGCCCGCCGGAGTGGTCGGGGAGCTGTACGTCGCCGGCGCCGGGCTCGGTGTCGGCTATTGGCGCCGGGCCGGACTGACCGGGTCACGGTTTGTGGCCTGCCCGTTCGGCGCCACGGGACAACGCATGTACCGCACCGGGGATCTGGTGTGCTGGGGCTCCGACGGACAATTGCGGTACCTGGGACGCGCAGACGAACAAGTCAAAATCCGCGGTCACCGCATCGAGTGCGGCGAAATCCAGGCCGCCCTGACCAGGCTGGACGGGGTGGAGCAGGCGGCGGTGATCGCCCGCGAGGACCGCCCCGGCGACAAACGCCTGGTCGCTTACATCACCGGCGCCTTGAATACGATCGGGGACCCGGCCGAGATCCCTGCCACGCTGGCCCACCGACTCCCCGATTACATGGTGCCGACGGCGGTGGTGGTGCTTGAGGCACTGCCGCTCACACCCAACGGCAAACTTGACACTCGCGCCCTGCCGGCACCGGAACACACGCCTCGCGAATATCGCGCCCCGGCCAGCGCCCTCGAGGAAATCCTGGTCAGCATCTACGCCCAGGTGCTGGGTCTACAGCGCGTCGGTGTCGATGAGTCGTTCTTCGAACTGGGTGGCGACAGCATTTCATCGATGCAAGTAGTAGCCCGGGCCCGGGCTGCCGGCCTGATGTGCCGGCCGCGCGACATTTTCGTCGAGCAGACGGTGGCCCGGCTGGCCCGGGTGGTCGGGTTGGCCCGCGACGTCGATGACGGTGATGACGGTGTCGGGCCGGTGCTGCCCACCCCGATCATGCGCTGGCTGAAGGGCCTAAATGGCCCAGTGGAGCAGTTCAACCAGACGCTGCTACTGCAGGCTCCGGCGGCGACCGTCGAGGCCGACGTCCTGGTCATGTTGCAGGCCTTGCTGGATCGCCACGCCATGCTGCGGCTGCGCGTCGACTCAGGCATCGGAAAGGGCGCCGCGGACGAAGCCGGGGAGTGGTCGTTGCGGATACCCGAGTCGGGGGTGGTGGACGCCGCAGCGTGCCTGCACTCGGTGGAGGTGTTGTCCGAGGAGGCGGTGATAGCGGCGCGGTCGCGGTTGAACCCGGCGGCCGGGGCCATGCTGAGCGCGCTGTGGGTCACCGAGAGCGGCCAACTGTTGCTGATCATTCATCATCTGGCCATCGACGCGGTGTCCTGGGGGATTTTGCTGGAGGACCTCAACATCGCGTGGGCCCTGCACCGCGGCGGTCAGCCAGTCGCGCTGCCGGTCGCGGGCACGTCGTTTGCCCGGTGGGCGTCGCTGCTGGCCGAGCACGCGCGCCGCCCCGACGTCGTCGACCTGGCGGACGCCTGGCGGCAAGTGGTCGCGACCCCTACCACGCTGCCCGCGGTCCAACCCGCGGTCGACACCTACGCCAGCGCCGGCCACTTGACGGTGTCGCTGGACATCGAGACCACCAACAAGCTGCTCAGTGAGGTGCCGGCGGCGTTTCATGCCGGGGTGCAAGACATCCTTCTCATTGCACTTGGGTTGGCGTGGACGCAGTACTTCGGGCTTTCAGGCACCGGCGGCGCTCCGATCAGCATCGACGTCGAGGGCCACGGCCGCCACGAGGAGCTTGCCGCCGATGTTGACCTGTCGCGCACGGTGGGATGGTTTACCACCAAATACCCGGTGTCCTTCACGCTTGGGCCGGCCGGCGGGCTGTCCTGGGCGCAGGTGCAGGCGGGCGCCGCCGAGTTGGGGGTGCTGATCAAGCACGCCAAAGAGCAGCTTCGCGCCCTGCCCGACGGCCTGAGCTACGGCCTGCTGCGGTACCTGAACGCCGACGTGGAACTGGACGGGTCTGACCCGCCGATCGCGTTCAACTACTTCGGGCGTGTCGGCGCGCTAGAGGCCCTCGGGGTTAACGACCTCGACGCCTCCGCTGACATATGGCGGGTCTGCCAAGAAGGTTTGTCGGTCGCCGCCGTCAGAGGGGCGGTGGTCACGCCGATTTCGCACACGGTGGCAATCAACGCCGGCATCGTCGACACGGACGCCGGCCGCCAGCTGCGCGTCGCCTGGACATGGGCGCCCTCGGCGCTTGATCACACGGCAATCACCCGGGTTAGCCGGTTGTGGTTTGACGCCCTGGCCGGTATCTGCGCGCATGTGCGGCGTGGTGGGGGCGGGCTGACGCCGTCGGATGTCGCGCCGGCCCGATTGAGTCAGCAGCAGATCGACGAGCTGCAGCGGCAATACGAGATCGCCGATATTTTGCCATTGACCCCGCTGCAGCAGGGACTGCTCTTTCACGCTCTCACCGCCCCAAGCGGTGAAAATGTGGCCGATGTGTACGCGGTGCAGCTGGCCTTCACGGTCACCGGCCCGCTTGACCCGTATCGCCTGCGCGCCGCCGTGCATACCGTGGTCAACCGGCATCCTCACCTGGCCGCCCGATTTGAACAGTTCGACCAGCCAGTACAGATCATTCCGGCCGACCCGGTAGCGCCCTGGCGATATGTCGAGCTGGACACCGAAGACCTCGACACTGATGAGCAGTTCCAGGGGATATGTACCGCCGAACGTGCCGCGGTCTGCGATCTCGCCGACCAGCCGGCCTTTCGGGTGGCTCTGGTCCGCGCCGCGCCCGGTCTGCACCGGTTTGTGCTCACCGTGCACCACATCGTGATGGACGGCTGGTCGCTGCCGATCCTGCTGGGGGAAATATTCGCCTGCTACCACGGGCAGCGGCTGGCCGCGGCGGTGCCGTATCGCAGGTTTGTGACCTGGCTGGCCGATCGTGACCTAGATGCCGCCCAGGCGGCCTGGCGCGAGGCGTTCGCCGGTTTTGACACCCCCACGCTGTTGGGCCCGCCGGGCCGGTTAGCGCCCGGGCCGCGAGGTGCTGACTCGTTTCGGGTGCCCGAGCAGATCACGCGGGCGCTGAGCGAGTTGGCGCGCTCCTGTCACACCACCGTCAACACCGTGTTGCAGGGCGCCTTCGCGCAGCTGCTGTGCTGGCTGACCGGCCAGCACGATGTCGCCTTCGGCACCACGGTCTCGGGTCGGCCCGCCGAGCTGATTGGCGCGGAATCGATGGTGGGCCTGTTGATCAACACGGTGCCGGTGCGGGCGACCATCGCGCCGGGGACCGCCACCACGCACCTGCTGGATCAGCTGCAACACACCCACAACCACACTCTCGAGCACCAGCACCTGGCGCTCGCCGATATCCACCGCGTCACCGGTCAGCAACAGCTGTTCGACACCGTTTTTGTGTACGAGAACTATCCGATCGACGCCGCCGCGTTGTCAGGCGCACACGAGTTGGCCGTCACCGATATCACCCGCCGCGAATACAACCACTACCCGCTGACGGTGCAAGCCAGCCCCGGGGCTGAACTGGCCGTCCGCGTCGAATACGACACCGACGTGTTCGATGCGGACGGCATCGAGGTGCTGATCGAGCGGCTCCAGCGGGTGCTGGTGGCGATGATTGCCGCGCCCACTCGGCGGCTCTTGTCGATGGATCTGCTCGATGAGGCCGAGCACGCGCGGCTGGATGAGTGGGGCAACCGGGCGGTGTTGACCCAGCCGGTGCCGGTGACCGGGTCATCAATTCCGGTGTTGTTTACCGCGCAGGCGGCCCAGACACCGGAGGCGGTGGCGCTGGTCTGTGAGGGCCGGTCAATGACATATCGGCAGCTCGACGAGGCAGCTAACCGGTTGGCGCGCGTGTTGGCCGGCCACGGGGTGGGCCCGGGTGCCTGTGTCGTGCTGATGTCGGAGCGTTCCGCCGACGCGGTCATGGCGATTTTGGCGGTGCTGAAGACCGGTGCGGCGTATCTGCCGATTGACCCGAACCTGCCCCAGGCCCGGCTCGGGTTCATGCTCAACGATGCCGCACCCATCGCCGCGATCACCACCACCGGGCTGCGCCCACGGTTAGCCGGGTGCGGTCTGCTCGTCATCGACGTCGGTGATGTCGAGGCCCTCGCCATCGATAGCCAACCCGGCACGGCACTACCGGCACCCGCCCCGGATGACATTGCCTACCTGATCTACACCTCGGGTACCACCGGTGCCCCCAAAGGGGTGGCCATCACCCACCACAACCTCACCCAGCAGCTGGAGTCACTGCGCGCCGGCCTACCGCCGAAACAGGTGTGGGCGCAGTGGTTTTCGTATGCGTTCGATGGCTCGGTCTGGGAGATCTGGGGCGCGCTGTTGGGCGGCGGGCGGCTGGTGGTGGTACCCGAAAAGGTGGCCGGGTCTCCGGACGACTTCCACGCCTTGCTGATCGCTGAACAGGTCAGCATGCTGATCCAAACCCCGTCCGCGGTGGGGTTGCTGTCGCCTGAAGGTTTGGATTCGACGGCGTTGGTGGTGGGCGGTGAGGCTTGCCCGGCCGAGGTGGTGGACCGGTGGGCGCCCGGACGGGTGATGGTCAACGCCTACGGTCCGACCGAAACCACCGTGTATGCGGCGACGAGCGCGCCCTTAACTGCGGGGTCGGGGGTGCCGCCGATCGGGTCGCCGGTGCCCGGGGCGGCATTGTTCGTACTGGACGGGTGGTTGCGGACGGTGCCGGCCGGGGTGGTCGGCGAGTTGTATGTGGCCGGCCGCGGGGTCGGGGTTGGCTATCTGGGTCGGGCTCCGTTGACGGCGTCGAGGTTTGTGGCGTGTCCGTTCGGCGGGGCGGGCCAGCCCGGCATACGTATGTACCGCACCGGGGATTTGGTGTGTTGGGGTGCTGATGGGCAGCTGCGGTACGTGGGGCGCGCCGATGAGCAGGTCAAGATCCGCGGCTATCGCATCGAGCTCGGCGAAGTCCAGGCAGCGCTGTCCGGGTTGGCTGGGGTGGATCAGGCGGTGGTGATCGCCCGCGAGGACCGCCCCGGTGATAAGCGCCTGGTGGGCTATGTCACCGGGACGCTAGACCCGGCCCACGCGCGTGCCGCGCTGGGCGAGCGCCTCCCCGCCTACATGATGCCCGCCGCGGTGGTGGTGTTGGATGCGCTGCCGCTGACGGTCAACGGCAAACTCGACGTCCGCGCCCTGCCCGCAACGGAGTCCACCGCTGGTGAGCATCGCGCGCCGACCACCCTCACTGAGGAGATCTTGACCGGCATCTACGCCCGGGTGCTCGGGGTCGAGCGGGTCGGGGTGGACGACTCGTTTTTCGACCTGGGTGGGGATTCGCTGTCGGTGATGCGCCTGATCGCCGCGATCAACATCACCCTGGATGCCGGCCTGGCGGTGCGGGCGGTGTTCGAGGCGCCCACGGTTGCCGGGTTGGCACCGCAGATCGGTGCGGAAGCGGGCCGGCTGGAGCCGTTGGTCGCGTGTGAGCGGCCCGCGGTGATTCCGCTGTCGTTTGCCCAGACCCGGTTGTGGTTCCTCGACCAATTACATGGGCCCTCAGCGGTTTACAACATTGCGGTGGCGTTGCGGATGTGCGGGCGCCTGGATGTCGAGGCTCTGGGTGCGGCGCTGGCGGACGTGGTCGGGCCGTCATGAGAGCCTGCGCACGCGGTTCGCGGCACCCGACGGAATACCCCAGCAGCTGGTGGTGCCCGCCGAGCGGGCCGACTTCGGTTGGGACGTCGTCGATGCCCGCGGGTGGCTGGACAGCCGGCTAGCTGAGGCGCTGCAGGCGGTGGGCCGCCGCGGTTTCGATCTGGCAACCGAAATCCCCCTGCGGGCAGGGCTTTTCCGCATCGGCGACGACGAACACGTGCTGGTGGTCGTGGTGCACCATATCGCCGCCGACGGCTGGTCGATCACCCCGCTGGTGGGTGATCTGGGGGTGGCTTATGCCAGCCGGTGCGCTGGGCATGCCCCCGGCTGGGCGCCGTTGGCGGTGCAGTATGCCGATTACACGCTGTGGCAGCGCGCGCAGTTGGGTGATTTCGACGATCCCGACAGCCGCATCGCCGCACAGCTGGGCTATTGGCAGGATGCGCTGGCCGGGATGGCCGAGCGGTTGGCGCTGCCCACCGATCGGCCCTACCCGCCGGTTGCTGATTACCGCGGCGCCAGTGTGGCGGTGGACTGGCCGGCGCAGCTGCAGCAGCAGGTGGCCCGGGTGGCGCGCGAGCACCACGCGACCAGCTTCATGGTGATGCAGGCCGCCCTGGCGGTGCTGCTGTCGAAGATCAGCGCCAGCAGTGAGGTGGCTGTCGGGTTCCCGATCGCCGGGCGCGGTGACCCCGCCCTGGATGGCCTGGTCGGCTTTTTCGTCAACACCTTGGTGCTGCGGGTCGAGGTGACCGGGGATCCCAGCTTTGCCGAGTTGCTGGCCCAGGTGCGGTGGCGCAGCCTGGCCGCCTACGAGCACCAAGACGTGCCCTTTGAGGTGCTGGTGGAGCGGCTCAACCCGACCCGATAGCCTGACCCAGCATCCGTTGGTGCAGGTGATGCTGGCCTGGCAGAACGTTCCCGGGAACGACAATCACCCCGCCGCCGGGTCGGCCTTGGGTGACCTGCAGGTCACGCCCATACCCATCGAAACTCAGACCGCCCGCATGGATTTGGTGTTTTCGTTGGCCGAACGCTGGTGCGAGGCGGGTGCGCCGGCCGGGATCGGCGGGGTGGTGGAGTTTCGCACCGACGTGTTCGACGCGGCCAGTATCGAGGCGCTGATCGAGCGGTTGCGGCGGGTGTTGGTGGCAATGACCGCCGAGCCCACCCGGCGGTTGTCGTCGGTGGACCTGCTGGATGCCGCTGAGCACGCCCGGCTGGATGAGATCGGCAACCGGGCGGTGTTGACCCGGCCGGCGACCGGGGTGTCGGTTCCGGCGTTGTTTGCCGCGCAGGTGGCCCGCACCCCGAATGCGGTGGCGCTGACCTTCGAAAACAGCTCCAGGACCTACCGCGAGCTCGACGAGGCGGCGAACCGCTTGGCGCACCTGTTGGCCGGCCATGGGGTGGGCCCGGGTGCGTGTGTGGCGCTGCTGTTGCCGCGATCCGCGGAAGCGATCGTGACGATTTTGGCGGTGCTCAAAACCGGGGCGGCCTATCTGCCGCTCGAGCCGGGGTTGCCGTCGGCGCGGATCGAGTTCATGCTCGCCGATGCCGCGCCGATCGCCGCGATGACCACCGCGGCGCTGGCCAAGCGGCTCGCCAGGTTCGAACTGATGGTCATCGATGTGAGTGATGTCTCGGATCCTGTTGACGCCGGCCAACCCAGCACCGCACTACCGGCGCCCGGCCCCCGATGAGCATCGCCCACATCATCTACACCTCGGGGACCACCGGGGTGCCCAAAGGGGTGGCGGTCACCCAGCGCAACGTCACCCAGATGTTTGACGCGCTGGCGATCGGCGTGGAACTGGCGCCGGGGCAGGTGTGGACGCAGTTCCATTCCTATGCCTTCGACTTCTCGGTGTGGGAGATCTGGGGTGCCCTGCTGCATGGGGGGCGGCTGGTGGTGGTGCCCGAAGAGGTGACCCGCTCCCCGGAGGACTTCCACGCCTTGCTGGTCCGTGAACGCGTCAGCGTGCTCACCCAGACCCCGTCGGCGGTGGGAATGTTGCCTACCGAGGGGCTGGATGCGGCGGCGCTGGTGATCGGCGCCGAGCCGTGTCCGCCGGAGCTGGTGGATCGGTGGGCGCCGGACCGGGTCATGGTCAATGTCTACGGCCCCACCGAGACCACCATGTGGTTGTCCAAGAGCACGCCGCTGCGGGCCGGGTCGGGTTCCCCGCCGATCGGGTCGCCGATCACGGGGGCGGCCTTTTTCGTCCTGGACGAGTGGTTGCGCCCGGTGCCCGCCGGGGTGGTCGGCGAGCTGTACCTGGCCGGCCGCGGCGTGGGTGTGGGGTATTGGCGGCGGGGCGGGTTGACCGCGTCGCGGTTTGTGGCGTGTCCGTTCGGTCAGCCCGGAATACGTATGTATCGCACCGGGGATCTGGTGTGTTGGCGCCCCGATGGGCAGCTGGCCTATCTGGGACGCGCCGATGAGCAGGTCAAGATCCGCGGGTATCGGATCGAACTGGGCGAGGTGCGCTCGGCCCTGTCCGGGCTGGTCGGGGTGGAGCAGGCGGTGGTGATCGCCCGTGAGGACCGCCCCGGTGATAAGCGCCTGGTGGGTTATGTCCTGGGAACGGCCGACCCGGCCACGATGCGCGCCGAGTTGGCCGAGCGGCTGCCGGCCTACCTGGTGCCGGCCGCGGTGGTGGTGCTCGACGCGCTGCCGTTGACGGCCAACGGCAAACTCGATACCCGCGCCCTGCCGGCACCCGAATACCAGGATGTCGATCGGTACCGGGCCCCGGACACCCTGACCGAGGAGGTCCTGGTCGGCATCTACGCCCAGGTCCTTGGGCTCGAGCGGGTCGGGGTCGACGACTCATTCTTCGAGCTGGGTGGCGACAGCATCTCGTCGATGCAGGTGGTCGCGCGGGCCCGGGCCGCCGGCCTGCGCTGCCGGCCGCGCGACATTTTCGTCGAGCAGACCGTGGCGCGGCTGGCCCGGCTGGCCGGGGTGGCCGACGCTGCGGTTGGCCCGATCGATGAGGGCCTCGGGCCGGTCTCGGTGACCCCGATCGTGCGCTGGCTTGCCAGCTTGGAAAGTGCGGGCGGGCCCGTAGCTCAGTTCAACCAGACCATGCTGCTGGAGGCTCCCGCGGGAGTCGGCGACGGCGACGTGGTGGTGGTGTTGCAGGCCTTGCTGGATCGGCACGCGATGTTGCGGCTGCGCGTCGAGTCAGGTTTTGGGGACGGCGCGGGCAGTTGGTCGCTGCAGGTGCCCGAACCGGGCGCGGTGAATGCCGGCGAGTGCCTGCAATCGGTCGACGTGTTGTCCGAGCAGGCGGTGATCGCGGCGCGGTCGCGGTTGAACCCGGCCGCCGGGGCGATGCTGAGCGCGCTCTGGATCACCTCCACAAGGCAGCTGGTCTTGATCATTCACCATCTGGCCATCGACGCGGTGTCGTGGCAGATCCTGCTGCAGGACCTCAACATCGCCTGGGCGCAGCACCACGGCGGGCAGCCGGTGGCGTTGCCGGTGACCGGGACATCGTTTCAGCGGTGGGCGTCGCTGCTGACTGAGCACGCGCGCCGTCCTGAAGTCGTCAACCAGGCGGACGCCTGGAAACAGCTGGCGGCCAGCCCGGCGGTGTTGCCGACGGTCCAGCCCGCGTTGGATACGTTGGCCAGCGCAAGGCACTGGTCGGTGTCGCTGGACGACCCGGACGGCATGGCGACGACCCGGATGCTGTTAGGTGAGGTGCCGGCGGCGTTTCATGCCGGGATACAGGACATTTTGTTGATCGCGTTCGCCTTGGCGTGGCGGGAGTTTTTGGGCGCCGACAGCGCGCCGATCGGCATCGACGTCGAGGGCCACGGCCGCCATGAGGAACTGGGCCCCGACATTGACCTGTCACGCACCCTGGGCTGGTTTACCACCAAATCGCCGGTGTCGCTGGAGGTCGGTGGGCTGTCCTGGGCGCGGGTGGCTGCCGGTGAGCCCGCGCTCGGGCCGGTGATCAAAGACGCCAAAGAGCAGCTGCGCGCCCTGCCGGATCCGCTGAGCTACGGGCTGCTGCGCTACCTGAACACCGAGGCTGACCTGGCCGGGTCCGACCCGCCGATCGGGTTCAACTATTTCGGGCGGTTGGGCACCTCGAAGACTGATGGGGCCGGGGGTGACGGGTGGCGGATCAGCCGGGAAAGCTCGTCGTTATCGGAGCCGCCGCGGCGGTGCCCATGCCGCTCTGGCACACGGTGGACCTCAGCGCCGCCACCGTCGATACCGACGCCGGTCCGCAGCTGCACGCCAACTGGACGTGGGCGCCGTCGGCTCTCGACGAAGCACAGATCGCCCGACTCAGCAGCTTGTGGTTTGAGGCCCTGGCCGGCATCTGCGCGCATGTGCGACTTGGTGGGGGCGGGTTGACGCCGTCGGACATCGCGCCGGCCCGGCTGAGCCAACAGCACATCGACGAGCTGCAGCGGCAATACGAGATCGCCGATATTTTGCCGTTGACCCCGCTGCAGCAGGGGCTGCTCTTTCACGCCGGCAGTGCGCAGGGCACCGCAGTTCAGCGACGATGTGTATGCGGTGCAGCTGGACCTCACCGTGACCGGCGCCATTGACCCGCACCGGCTGCGCGATGCGGTGCACACGGTGGTTACCCGCCACCCCAACCTGGCGGCCCGATTCTGCGAACGGTTCGACGAGCCGGTGCAGATCATCCTGGCTGATCCCGCGGCGCGTTGGCGCTATCTAGATCTCGACGATGAAGTCGATGCTGACGAGCAGATCTCGCGGCTGTGCGCGGCCGAACGCGCCGCGGTCTGCGATCTCGCCGCCGGCGAGCCAGTGTTTCGGGTGGTTTTGATCCGGACCGCAACAGACCGGCACCGGTTAGTGCTCACCTTGCACCACATCGTGGCGGATGGCTGGTCGATGCCGATCCTGCTGCGGGAAATATTCGGCAGCTATTACGGTCAGCGGCTGGCCCCGGCGGTCTCGTATCGCAGGTTTGTGAGCTGGCTGGCCGGTCGGGATGTGGAGGCCGCCCGCGCGGCCTGGCGTGCGGTGTTGTCCGGTTTTGACACCCCGACATTGGTGGGTCCGCCGGGCCGGTTGGAGCCAGGGCGTCAGGGCGTTGCCTCGTGTCGGGTGTCTGAGCAGACCACCCGGGCGCTTAGCGAGCTGGCGCGCTCATGTCATACCACTTTCAGCACCGTGGTGCAGGGCGCCGTAGCGCAGCTGCTGTGTTGGCTGACCGGTCAGCATGATGTCGCCTTCGGCGCCACGGTTGCGGGGAGGCCCGCCGAGCTGGCCGGTGCGGAGTCGATAGTGGGCCTGCTGATCAACACGGTGCCGGTGCGGGCGACGCTTCACGCGGCAACCACCACCGCGGAGCTGCTGGACCGGCTGCAACGTGCCCACAACGACACGCTGGAGCACCAGCACCTGGCGCTGAACGAGATTCACCGCGTTACCGGTCAGGAACAGCTGTTCGACACCCTGTTGGTGTACGAGAACTACCCGATCGACGCCGCCGCGTTGCCGAGGGACCACGGGTTCGCCATTACCGAATTCGCCGGCCGCGCATCCACCCACTACCCGCTGACGGTGGTGGCCCTGCCCGGCACCGAACTGAGGCTTCGCATCGAGTTCGACACCGACGTGTTCGACGCGGCCACCAGCGCGGCGCTGATCGAGCGGTTGCAGAAGATATTGGTGGCGATGACGGCCGATCCGGGGAAGCGGTTGTCGTCGGTGGATCTGCTGGATGCCGGTGAGCACGCCCGGCTGGATGGGTGGGGTAACCGGGCGGTGTTGACCCGGCCCGCACCCACGCCGGTGTCGATTCCGGCGATGTTTACCGCGCAGGTGGCGCGCACCCCGGATGCGGTGGCGCTGACCTTCGAAGGCCGGTCAATGACATACCGGGAGCTGGACGAGGCCGCTAATCGGTTGGCGCACTTGTTGGTTGGCCGCGGCGCGGGCCCCGGTGGCTGTGTGGCGCTACTGTGTGAGCGTTCGGCGCAGGCGATCGTGGCGATCGTCGCGGTGCTGAAAACCGGGGCGTCGTATCTGCCGATCGACCCGGCGCTGCCGGCGACCCGGATCGAGTTCATGCTCACCAACGCCGCACCGATCGCCGCGGTCACGACCGCCGGGCTGGCCGACCGGCTGGACGGACACGACGACCTGGTGGTCATCGATGTCAGTGATATCGAGGCCGCACAGATTGACAGCTATCCGGGTACGGGCTTTGCCGGCGCCGGCCCCTGATGACATCGCCTACCTCCTCTACACCTCGGGCACCACCGGGGCACCCAAAGGCGTGGCCATCGCCCACCACACCGTGACCCGGTTGTTGGGGGCGCTGCCCGCAGATCTGCCGTTGGCGGGTGTGTGGACGCAGTGGCATTCCTATGGCTTCGACGTCTCGGTCCAGGAGATCTGGGGTGCGCTGTTGAACGGGGGGCGGCTGGTGGTGGTGCCCGAGTCGACAGTGCGCTCGCCGGAGGACTTTCATGCCCTGCTGATTGCTGAGCAGGTCAGTGTCTTGAGTCAGACCCCGTCTGCTCTGGCGGTGTTGTCGCCGCAGGGTTTGGATTCGGTGAACTTGCTGATCATGGGCGGTGAGCCCGGCCCGGCCGAGCTGGTGGACCGGTGGGCCGGTTCTCGGGTCATGATCAACGTCTGCGGCCCGTCCGAGACGTCGATGTTCGCGGCTATGAGTGCGCCGCTGCAGCCCGGGTCGGGTGTGCCGCCGATCGGGTCCCCCGTGCCGGGCGCAGCGTTTTTTGTGTTGGATCCGTGGTTGCGGCCCGTTCCGGTGGGTGTGGTCGGTGAGTTGTATGTGGCGGGTCGGGTGGGTGTCGGGTATTGGCGCCGGGCGGGGTTGACCGGGTCGCGTTTTGTGGCGTGTCCGTTCGGCGGGCCCGGGGCGCGCATGTATCGCAGCGGGGATTCGGTGTATTGGCGCGCCGACGGGCAGCTGCAGTTGGTGGGGCGCGCCGATGAGCAGGTCAAGATCCGCGGCTACCGCATCGAACTCGGCGAAGTTCAAGCGGCCCTGTCCGGGCTGGTCGGGGTGGAGCAGGCGGCGGTGATCGCCCGCGAGGACCGCCCCGGTGATAAGCGTCTGGTGGGTTATGTCACCGGGACCTTAAATGCGATCGGGGCCCCGGCCGAGATCCGCGCCCAGCTGGCCGAGCGGCTGCCGGCCTATATGGTGCCGGCCGCGGTGGTGGTCCTCGGCGCGTTGCCGTTGACGGTCAACGGCAAACTGGACACCCGGCCTTGCCGGCACCCGAATATCAGGATGTCGATCGTTATCGCGCCCCGGCCGGCGAGGTTGAGGAGATCCTGGCCGGCATCTACGCCCAGGTGCTGGGGCTGGAGCGGGTCGGGGTCGATGAAGCGTTCTTCGAGCTGGGCGGGGACAGCATTCTGTCGATGCACGTGGTGACGCGCGCCCGTGCTGCCGGCCTGATGTGTAAGCCACGCGACATTTTCGTCGAGCAGACTGTTGCCCGGCTGGCCAGGGTGGTAGCGGTGGCCGACGGTGCAGTTGCCCCGGTCGATGAGGGCATCGGGCCGTTGGTGGCCACCCCGATCATGCATTGGCTGGCCAGCGTGAATGGCCCGGTGGAGCAGTTCAACCAGACGATGGTGCTGCAGGCTCCGGCAGGGGTCAGCCAGGCCGACGCGGTGGTCATCTTGCAGGCCTTACTGGATCGGCATGCCATGTTGCGGCTGCGCGTCGAGGACTCAGGCATTGGGGCCGGGGCTAGAAACTGGTCGTTCACGGTGCCCGAGGTGGGTTCAGTTGATGCGCGTCGATGCTTGCAATCGGTGGACGCGTTGTCCGATGAGGCGGTGATAGCGGCGCGGTCTCGGTTGAATCCGGCCGCCGGGCTGATGCTCAGTGCCCTGTGGGTGGCTTCCACCGGCCAGCTGATGTTGATCATTCATCATCTGGCCGTCGACGCGGTCTCCTGGCGGATTCTGCTGGAGGACCTCAACGCCGCCGGGGTCCAGCATCGCGGCGGGCAGCCGGTGTTGCTGCCTACGGGCGGGACGTCGTTTGTCCGGTGGGCGGCGCAGCTGGCCGAGTATGCGCGTCGTCCGGACGTGGTGGACCAGGCGGACGTGTGGCGGCGGATCGCGGCGGGCCCAGCGGTGTTGCCGGCGGTGCAGCCTGCGGTGGATACGTTCGCCACTGCCAGGCACCTTGCGGTGGTGCTGGACACCGAGACGACCCGCCTGCTTTTGGGGGAGGTGCCGGCCGCGTTTCATGCCGGGATCCACGAGATCCTGGTGATCGCGTTCGGGTTGGCGTGGGCTGAGTTTTTCGGGTTCTCCGGCACCCAGGGCAACCCTGCCATGCCTATCGGCATCGACGTCGAGGGCCACGGTCGCGACGAGGAGCTGGTCGGGGATGTTGACCTGGGCCGCACGGTGGGGTGGTTTACCACCAAATACCCGGTGGCCTTAACGCTGGGGCTGGCCGGTGAGCTGTCCTGGACGCAGGTGCTAGCAGGCGAAGCTTCGCTTGGGGCGCTGATCAAAGACGCCAAAGAGCAGCTTCGGGCGCTGCCGCACCCGCTGTCCTACGGAGCGCTGCGGTATCTGAATCGCGAGGTTGACCTCGCCGGGTCCGACCCGCCGATCGGATTCAACTACCTGGGACGGGCTGGTGGTCGCGGGCCCCGAGCTGTCCGCTGATTTGTGGCGGATCAGCCCGGCAGGGTCGTCGGTGAGCGCCCTCAGCGCGGCGGTGCCCACGCCACTTCTGCACACCGTGGAGCTCAACGCTGTCACCTTAGATACCGGCACAGACACCGACGCCGGTCCACAGCTGCAGGCGAACTGGATGTGGGCGCCTTCGGCCCTGGATCACGCGGCGGTCACTCGGGTTAGCCGGTTGTGGTTTGAGGCGCTGGCCGGTATCTGCGCGCATGTGCGGCGTGGTGGGGGTGGGTTGACGCCGTCGGATATCGCGCCGGCCCGGTTGAGTCAGCAGCAGATCGACGAGCTGGAGCGGCAGCACCAGATCGCCGATATTTTGCCGTTGACCCCGGTGCAGCAGGGGCTGCTCTTTCACGCCATCACCGCCCCGGGCGGTGACGATGTGGTCGGCGCAGATGTGTATGCGGTGCAGCTGGACTTCACCGTGACCGGTGCCCTTGATCCGCACCGGCTGCGCGATGCGGTCCAGGCGGTGGTTACCCGTTATCCGAACCTGGTGGCCCGGTTCTGCGAACGGTTCGAAGAGCCGGTGCAGATCATCCCGGCTGATCCGGTGGCGGGGTGGCGGTATGTCGAGCTGGGTGCCGACGGCCTCGATGCTGAGGAGCAGATCGCGCGGCTGTGCGCCGCCGAACGCGTCGCGGTGTGTGACTTCGTCAATCAGTCGGTGTTTGGGGTGGTTTTGATTCGGACCGCACCAGACCGGCACCGGTTTGTGCTCACCTTGCACCACATCGTGGCGGATGGCTGGTCGATGCCGATCCTGCTGCGGGAAATATTCGGCAGCTATTACGGTCAGCGGCATTCCGCGGCGGTCTCGTATCGCAGGTTTGTGAGCTGGCTGGCCGGTCGGGATGTGGAGGCCGCCCGCGCGGCCTGGCGTGCGGTGTTGTCCGGTTTTGACACCCCGACGTTGGTGGGTCCGCCGGGCCGGTTGGACCTAGGGCGACCGGGCGTTGCCTCGTTTCGGGTGTCTGAGCAGACCACGCGGGCGCTGGGCGAGCTGGCGCGCGCGTGTCATACCACTGTCAGCACCGTCGTGCAGGGCGCGTTCGCGCAGCTGTTGTGTTGGCTGACCGGTCAGCATGATGTCGTATTCGGCGCCACGGTTTCGGGTAGGCCGGCCGAGCTGGCCGGCGCGGAGTCGATGGTGGGGCTGTTGATCAACACGGTGCCGGTGCGGGCGACCTTCACCGCGGCCACCACTACCGCGGAGCTGCTGGACCGGCTCCAAGGCGCCCACAACGACACGCTGGAGCACCAGCACCTGGCGCTGAACGAGATTCACCGCGTTACCGGCCAGGACCAGCTGTTCGACACCCTGTTGGTGTACGAGAACTACCCGATCGACGCCGCCGCGTTGCCGGGGGACCACGGGTTGGCCATCACCGGGTTCACCGGCCGCGAATCCACCCACTACCCGCTGCTGGTGGTGGTTTTGCCGGGCACCGACCACCTGGGGCTTCGCGTCGAATTCGACACCGATGTGTTCGACGCGGCCAGCATCGCAACGATGGTCGAGCGGTTGCAGAAGATATTGGTGGCGATGACCGCCGAGCCCACCCGGCGGCTGTCGTCGATGGATCTGCTCGATGAGGCCGAGCATGTCCGCCTGGATGGTTGGGGTAACCGGGCGGTGTTGACCCAGGCCGCACCCACGCCGGTGTCTATTCCGGTGTTGTTCGCCGCGCAGGTGGCGCGCAGCCCGGAGGGGGTGGCGCTGGTGTGCGGCGAGTGGTCATGGACCTATCGCGAGCTCGACCAGGCAGCCAACCAGTTGGCGCATCTGCTGGCCGGCCATGGCGCGGGTCCGGGACAGTGTGTGGCGTTGCTGTTTCCGCGGTCGGCCCAAGCGATCGTGGCGATCTTGGCGGTGCTCAAGACCGGGGCGGCGTATCTGCCGCTCGACCCGGCGCTGCCGTCGGCCCGGCTCGAGTTCATGCTCACCGACGCCGCGCCGATCGCCGCGATAACCACCGGGGAGCTGCGCGGGCGGCTAGACGGCCACGACGTGCCGGTCATCGATGTCGGTGATATCGAGGCCCCCCGCATCGACACCCAACCGTGCACCGGTTTGCCGGCGCCGAACCCCGATGATCTCGCGTACTTGATCTACACCTCGGGCACCACCGGTGCCCCCAAAGGGGTGGCGGTCACCCACCGGAACGTGACCCAGCTGCTGGCATCCCTGGACGCCGGCCTGCCGCGTGCGGGGGTGTGGAGTCAGTGGCATTCCCTGTCCTTTGACGTGTCGGTGTTGGAGATCTTCGGTGCCCTGTTGCAAGGTGGACGGCTGGTGGTGGTGCCCGAGGAGGTGGCGGGATCGCCCGAGGACTTCCACGCCTTATTGGTCGCTGAAAAAGTCAGCGTCTTAAGCCAGACCCCGTCGGCAGTGAGAGTGCTCTCGCCTGACGGGTTGGAGTCCGCGGCGTTGGTGCTGGCCGGGGAGGCCTGTCCGGCCGAACTGGTGGACCGTTGGGCGCCCGGGCGGGTGATGATCAACGCCTACGGCCCCACCGAAACGTGGTATGCGGCGATGAGTGCGCCTATCACTGCGGGATCCGGAGCGCCGCCGATCGGTTCGCCGGTACCGGGGGCGGCATTGTTCGTGCTCGACGGATGGTTGCGCCCGGTGCCGGCCGGGGCGATCGGCGAGCTATACGTGGCCGGTCGCGGCGTGGCGTCTGGGTATGCGCGCCGGGCTGGGTTGACCGCGTCGCGGTTTGTGGCCTGTCCATTCAGCGGCCGGGCGATTTCGGGACAAAGGATGTATCGCACCGGGGATCTGGTGCGTTGGGGTGCTGATGGGCAGCTGCGGTATCTCGGCCGCGCGGATGAGCAGGTCAAGATCCGCGGGTATCGCATCGAGCTCGGCGAGGTGCAGGCGGCATTAAGCGCGCTGGACGGAGTGCAGCAGGCGGTGGTGATCGCCCGCGAGGACCGCCCCGGCCACAAGCGCCTGGTGGGCTATGTCACCGGGGTCATCGGGGTGACGACTGGGACGCTGGACCCGGCCGAGCTTCGCGCCCAGCTGGCCGAGCGGCTCCCGGCCTACATGGTGCCGGCCGCCGTGGTGATATTGCCCGAGCTGCCGTTGACGGTAAACGGCAAACTCGACAAACGCGCCCTGCCGTCACCCGAATACACCGCTGGTGCGTATCGCGCCCCGGCTACTCGCACCGAGGAGATCGTGGCTGGCATCTACGCCCAGGTGCTCGGGCTGGAGCGCGTCGGGGTCGACGACTCGTTCTTCGACCTTGGTGGGGACAGCATTTCGGCGATGCGCCTGGTCGCCGCGATCAACACAGCTCTCGATAGCCACCTTGCGGTGCGCACCTTGTTCCACGCGCCGTCTGCCAGAAGCCTCAGCCAGCAGGTGGGCAGACATGACGGCGAGATGGAGGTAGTCCCTGTTGAGATCCTCGAGCAGGGGACCGGCGCTCCGCTGTTCTGCATTCATCCCGCAGGCGGGGTGAGTTGGCCGTATCGGGCTCTCGGTAAATACTTGGACTGCCCAATCATCGGAATTCAACAAACCCTGCAGGGCGAAGAAGCCGAACCTCGGTCAATTCTCGAAATGGCGAGAAACTACGCCGACAGAATCCAAGGGGTTTATCCTGCCGGGCCGTATAGTCTTCTGGGCTGGTCCTTTGGTGGTGGCGTCGCCCATGAAATCGCCATCGAGCTTCAGCGACGCGGATGCATAATCGCGTGCCTGATACTTCTCGACGCTCACCCCGCTATCAGCAACGTTACCTCGTCACCAGACCAAGCTTTGCTCAAGAAGGAAGTACAAAAAGAAATATTGCGGCAATATCGTAAAGCCAATCCAGGACAGGATGAGCCGCTTACCTACGAGCAGCTAGAAGAACTATTTCGGCAACGAGGAGCCGATGAATTTAATCGATACAAACAGTTTGTGGATTTAACCTTCCGAAACACTATTAGTAACCTGACGCTGGATCGAGCTCCCGAGCCCGGTGTTTTCGACGGTGATGTAATTCTATTTTCTGTTGTCGGGGACGAGAGCGACCGCAATTCGCCTCCTCCGCAAAGTTGGCGGCCTTACGTTACTGGTGACATCACGGCCTACTCGGTCGACTGCGCACATACAGACATGGTGAGTGTCGAATCGCTCAGCCTGTACGGCCAACAACTCAAACTTTCACTAGAAGCCTGAGGCGGCGGAAGCGCGGGCTTCGAACCAAACGGTCGGCCCTGGCACTAGAAGGTGACCAGGACAGGCCGGTCGGCGGAGCAGCCGTCGTCCGTGACGTCTTCGACGACCTGTCGGTGCACCAACGCCAAGAAGTCCTGGCCGTTGCGTTGTCGCAGAAGTGGGTAACTAACGCAGTAGCGCGGGCGCTATCAGGTTTGAAGTCAGGGCACTAGTAAAGGCGGAATGGGATGGTTGGTCACGAGGGGGGCCGGTGGGATGTCGGCGTCAAGAGCAAGACGGTTTACGTTCAGCGCGTCTCGGACAGCGAAAAACCGTTATTCGCAGATGCGTTAGCGCCAGAGGAGGCTCGCGAGTTGGCCGGGCTGTTGACGAAGTATGCCGACAAGGCCGACGAATCCAGGGACTCCGGTAAGTCCGACGACTCGGATAAGTCCGGTAGGTCCGAGTCGGACGAGTCCGAAAAGTCCGACGAGTCCGACAAGTCCGACAAGTCCGACGAAGAGGAGTCCGAGGACTCTGACTAGCCCTCGGGCTAGATTCCTATACACTTCGCTGGTCACGTCTGGTTCCAGCCGGTCCGCCGGGTGTTGCCGCCGCTCGCCTTGCGGGGCACCTGCCGGCATGAGAACCACGTAAGTCTCTAACCAGAATCACGTAAGTCCTTCACCTACAAGGAACCCCGCAGCCGTTAGTCTCGTTCAGGGTTGAGGGTGCGGGCCTCGTCCGTCGACTAGGCACATGAAGGCCCAAGGGGAGGAAACCATGGCGATTACTGACGTTCCGGCCTTCGCCCACTTGTCTGACGCCGACGTCGAGAATCTGGCCGTCGAGCTGGACGCGATCCGGCTGGATATCGAGGATTCCCTCGGCGAACGCGACGCCCGCTACATCCGTCGTACCGTCGCCGGGCAGCGCGCCCTCGATGTAGCGGGGCGGCTCATGCTGGCCAGTAGCTCGAAACGCTCGGCGTGGTGGGCCGGAGCAGTGACCCTTGGTCTGGCCAAGATCATCGAGAACATGGAAATCGGCCACAATGTCATGCACGGCCAGTGGAACTGGATGAACGATCCCGAGATTCACTCCACGACATGGGAGTGGGACATGACTGCGGCGTCAAAACACTGGCGTTCCGCCCACAATTATCAGCACCACAAGTACACCAACATCCTCGGCATGGATGACGATGTGGGCTATTACATCCTGCGCGTCACCCGTGACCAGCCCTGGGCGCGCTTACAACATCGGCAATCTGCTGTATAACGCCATCCTTTCGCTTGCATTCGAGTGGGCAATTGGCTTGCAGACCGTCGACCTCGAAAATGTCTTCAAGGCCGGCCCGGTGCGCGACATCGCCCGTGAGCGGACGCGCGAGTTCTCAACCAAGGTCGGCAGACAGGTGGTCAAGGACTATGTCGCATTCCCGGCGCTCACCTCACTGTCGCCGGCGGCGACCTACAAATCGACGCTGAAGGCCAACATTGTCGCCAACGTGATCCGTAACATCTGGGCCAACGCGGTGATCTTCTGCGGGCATTTCCCCGATGGCGCAGAGAAATTCACCAACACCGACATGGATGGTGAAACAAAGGGCGAGTGGTATCTGCGCCAGATGCTGGGCAGCGCCAACTTCGAGGGCGGGCCGGTGCTGCGGTTCCTGAGCGGCAACCTATGCCATCAGATCGAGCACCACCTGTACCCCGACCTGCCGAGCAACCGGCTGCACGAGGTCTCGGTGCGGGTGCGAGCGGTGTGCGACAAGTACGACTTGCCTTACACCACAGGCTCTTTCCTGATGCAGTACGGCAGGACGTGGCGCACGATCGCCAAACTGTCGCTGCCGAACAAGTACTTGCGCGACACCGCCGACGACGCCCCGGAAACGCGCAGCGAGCGGATGTTCGCTGAACTGGAGCCCGGTTTCGCCAAGACCGACCCACGGACGGGGCGCCGACAGGGGCTCAAGACCGCGATAGCAGCGGCGCGCCAACGGCGTCGGGGAGCCGGATCGTTACGCCGGCAGCGGTCTTGATGGACTAACCCGCGGAAAAACCTGCGCATTGATCGACCTCGGCGCGACTGCGTCCCACGCGACAGCGACCGCTAAGGAAAGTCTTCCTCTGAGACGCCGGGGATTGTACGTTGATCTAATGAGGGGCGCATAACGGCTGATCAAGGGGGATCGGTAATGAGCTTTTCAATGTGGCCGCCTGAGGTCAATTCGGTGCTGCTGCTCGATGGACCGGGTTCGGGGCCGATGTTGGAGGCGGCGGCGGCCTGGGACGGCATCGTCGGTGAGTTGAGCTCAGCGGCAAACACATTTAGCTCGGTAACTACCGACCTGGTGGGCCAGGCCTGGCAAGGCTCGGCGTCGGCGTCCATGACGAACGTGGCCGCCCAGTATGTGGACTGGCTGGGCGGGGCGGCCGCTCAAGCTGAACTGTCAGCAACCCAAGCCCGGGCGGCGGCCACTGCGTTCGAGGCTGCGCTGGCGACAATCGTGAACCCCGGAGTGATTGCCGCCAATCGCAGCCAGCTGGTGTCGCTGGCGATCTCGAACTTGTTCGGCCAAAACGCCCCGGCGATCGCGGCCGCCGAGGCCGCATATGAACAGATGTGGGCTCATGATGTCGCCGTGATGAGCGGATATCACACCAGTGCGTCGGCGACGGTCGCACAGTTGGGGCAGTGGGAACGCGAATTCGCCAAAGCTATCGGGAACGCGTTCGCGTCCGTTCAGCAGGAAATCCAGCAGACCCCTAAGCCACTAACCACGGGATTGCCCCCGCTGCTCAACACCCTGGTCGACGATATCTTCGGGTCGCCGGCCAATCCGCCCTTCCCGGCAACGCAGGGAGGGACGTTCACCGGCACGCCATCGCTGATAACCACACTTGAGACCGATGCGCTGTATCCGCTAAAAAATCTCCTGGGTTTGTCTGGACTCGAGAATCAGGAATTGCAGACCCGAATACCCTGCTCTTAAAGCTGTTCGCCAGCGACGTCCCGCCGATATCGTTCTTTATCGGCAACAGCCCGCCGAAGATCTTGCCGTTGCTGTTGGGAGAAACGGTCCAGCACACCACATATGACGGGATGAGCGTCGTGCAGATCGCGCCGACTCACCCATCCGGCGACTACGTGGTTGCCCTGCACGGCGGCGCCTTCATCTTTCCGCCGTCAATCTTCCACTGGCTCGATTACACGTGGATGGCTCACCAGACCGGCGCGACCATCGAAGTGCCGATCTACCCGTTGCTGCAGCAGGGAGGTACCGCCGCGACGGTGGTACCCGAAATGGCCGGCTTCATCTCCATGGAGCTGGGTCAACACGGGGCCTCCAACGTCAGCTTGCTCGGCGACTCCGCGGGCGGCAACCTCGCCCTGGCTTCCCTCCAATACCTGGTAGCCGAGGCGCCCCCGGGCACTGACCCACAAATGCCGGCATCAATGGTTCTGCTGTCGCCATGGCTAGACGTCGGGTTCACCAACCCGGCCATCGGGCTCGTCCACGATCCCCTGCTCCCTATCGCGCCTGGGCAACAGATCGGCAAGGAGTGGGCAGGCAATCTCTCTGAGACCGACTTCATGGTCAGTCCGCTGTATGGATCACTTAAGGACCTCCCGCCGACTTATGTCTACTCGGGCTCCCTGGATTCACTGGCACCCGACACGCTGGTCCTCCAGCAAGACGCGGTAGCTCAACACGCCCCGTTCAGCTTCGTACTGGCTAGCGGCGAAATGCACGACTGGATTCTGCTGACTGTGGACGGGCCGCGATACTGGCCGCAGATCGACCAGGAACTCGGTATTTGACCGCGGCCTGATCGCGCACAGACGGCTTGAGACGATTCTTGCTGGTCAGGCAGTTCCGAGAGCCAATGAGGAACAACGAAATTCAGCCGATGTCCGACTGAGGGTCGAACGCATCGCCTGATGAAGAGTCATCAGGCCAGAGCCCTTATTACGCCACAACTATTTCATCTGCGTGAATAGCAGAAGTCGAATCTGTTGCGCCCCAGAAAGATGCGGTTTCGACGAGGCTCAGGCCCGTTCCCGTTACCGGCCGTTGCAGGCGAGTCCGCTTGCGGGACATCGGTGTTGACTCAGTCCATTGGGGTGCGTCCGGCTCCTTGCGGTGGCACTTTCCGGCATTGTGGCCGATAGTCATATGAACCAGTGAACGCAAGTGTCAGCAGAGGTCGGAGTATTGATGCCGCACAACACAAAGCCACGGCCGAATGATGCAGACGACGTCATCGATTCTGCGGACTTGAGCGAGAGTCGGACAATGCACGACGGTTCTGCGTCGACTAGCTGTCGCGTCGAGCTTGGAAACAAGCGAACGAAACAACCGGATTCCCGCGAAATAGGCGAGACCTTTCAATTTCATCGCGAAATCATCGTCAGCGGTGACGACGGGCTGTCGAAGACGATCGCCGAGGAGCTAAGGGGCGCTGGCGCGCGGATAATCAGGATCAACACGGCCGCCGATCTTCTCGGCGCCGGGGTACATCGCGCGCGCGCAGTCGTCTGCGCCGGGCCCAACGATGCGATAAATCTCGAAATCGCGCTGCTGGCAAGGCAATTCAGTCCAAATGTTCGCGTGGTGGCACGACTGGCCAACGACGTGTTACGCGAAGCGGTGGCCGCCGTTAGCGGCCCCGGTGCGGTCTTGGACGTCGCGGAGCTCGCCACACCATCCCTGGTCGAGGCAGTTCTGTCGCGTAACGCGCACCAGTTCGACACGGCCGGTATCGAATTCGTTGTCTGGGGAGCCGAGGCGCGGTACAACGCGACGCTGCGCGAGATCTACGGGGACCTGGCACCCGTGGCGGTGGTCCACGGCAAGAACTCGCCCGCCCCCGGCGAGGTAGTGCCATGTCCGGGACGGGACGAACCGGTCTACGCCGGCGACTGGACTTCGATGATCGGCCTCAAAGACGAATTGGAAGCCCGCGGGATCAGCGTGCCTCCCCGGACCGCGACACGCTCTCGCAACTCCCGGGTGCGACATGCAATCGATGCCGCGCGCGCCATGCGTGACGACGTGAACCCGTTGCTTCTTCCCTCGATGGCATTCGCCCTTTTGTTCACGCTCGGCTCGACAGCCGTGGTGCGGTTTTGCTACCAGAACCCGCGGATGTCGTGGATCGACGCCCTGTACTTCACCTCCGAGACGATCACGACCGTGGGCTATGGCGAATTCCCCTTCGGCCAACAA
This sequence comes from uncultured Actinomycetota bacterium, assembly GCA_963840045.1. Taxonomy (GTDB): domain Bacteria; phylum Actinomycetota; class Actinomycetes; order Mycobacteriales; family Mycobacteriaceae; genus Mycobacterium. Next base: position 42,141 of record CAWIXL010000009.1, read on the forward strand.
TCCATTTTTCTGCGACTGTTCACTGTGGGGTTGATGTTCGGCGGCGCGATCCTTACCGCCATCCTCGTCGCGTTCCTCGCGGACCTGCTGCTGTCGCGCCGGTTCGTCCAAGCGGCCGGACTCCGTCGGGCACGCCGTATGCGTGGCCACGTCGTCGTTGTCGGACTGGGTTCAGTTGGCATCCGCGTCGTCAGTGATCTGACCGCTGCCGGATACGACGTCCTGGTCATTGAGCAAGACGAGAACAACCGGTTCCTGTCGGCCGCGGCCGAACTCGACGTGCCGGTCATCTTCGGAGACCCGGCCATGCGCCAGACGCTGGAATCGGCGCGCGTCGATCACGCCCGCGGGGTGGCGGTGGTGACCCAGAGCGACATGGCGAACATCGAGACCGGGATCGTGCTGCTCGAGATCTTGGGGTCCGATACCAAGGTGCCGATTGTCATGCGCGTTCAAGGCCGCGCGCTGGGCGCCGCGGTGAATAAGCAGTTCGGTTTTGAAAACGTGCGGTCGATCGTCGACCTGGCGGCGCCATGGTTCATCGGCGCCGCGATGGGCCTGCACGTGCTGGGGACGTTCTGGGTCGGGCAGCGCTCGTTCATGGTCGGCGGAATGCTCGTGGCGGCGGGCAGCGAGTTGGATGGACTGCAAATGGTGCAGATGTCCACCCACACGCGCGTCATCGCGATCACTCGTCCGGAAGGGCCGGTAAGTTTGCGCCCCCGCCGCGACTCCCGACTGCAAGCCGGCGACACCGTCTACCTCATCGGCCCTTACCGCGAGCTGATCGCGACGCTGCGCAAGGGCCAGCCTCCACCGCTGACCGCGATCAACGGTGAGCGTGCGGCGACACTGGCGGCGGCGCGTTCGTCGCACAGGCCGAAGACACGACTGCCGAGATGGGCTCAGGAGACCGAGGTGTGACGTCAGGGGTCGCAGGGGGAGTCGTCGACCCAATCACGCAGCCGGCCCACGCGACTAACTACAGGCCGAGGTCGAAACTGGTTGGCATCAGCTGGTTCACATCGTAGTAGAGCGCGAAAGGCTCGTCGGATCGTGCGAGAGAAGCGGGACGGCCTTAACCCTCAGTTGGTCGCGGCGCCCTTCCTCTCCTCAGGGGCGGACCCGCCTGTTTCATGCCTCAAGTACGAAGGTCGTGTCGAGGCGGTTCTGCCGCCATTGTGACCGCGTATGCCCGATGACCGTCGGGTACCCGACAAGGCCTTAATCGCCCGTACGGGTGAACGTCTCTTCCAGAGCCTGGCTAATGCATTTCGACCCACCGGCTGGTGAAGTCATGTCTTGGTAACCGTGGCCGGTGATCGACTTGATTGGGTCTTGGGGTGGTTGTGGAAGCAGCAGCGTCACGGTCTGCTTTTGGTAGTTGGTGCCACCGCTTGAGCAGTCGGACTCGAACTCCACATTGAAGGTCCATGTTCCGTTTGCGAAGACGAATGCTTCCTCAAATCCGGTCTCCCGACTGACGAAGAAGCTCATGCATCGGTCGCCGGTGCGGAGGCAGTCTGTTCGCACACCCATTGCCGGATTGTTTCTCTTACCACCGTTCGCATAGTTGGCGACCTCGCCGTAGGTGCCCTGCAGTGCCTCTGCCGGGGACACCACGCGTCGCGGCAATGTGGCCGGATCAGACAGCAGCGCAATGTCGGTGTCTGCCGATCGGGTGAAGACTACGGTCCGTTTGTTGGAACACCCGTTCGCAGTCGTTTGGGTTGATTCGCCCGACATAGTCCCGTCTGGCTGCGGTTGCAGCGAGATCACATTCCACGCCTCGTCGTCTTCACGGCTGCCGCACTTCCGTCGTGAGGTGCTGACGGCGAGCCAACGCTCGCCGACGTTGTCGAACACCAGGTCCTTCGCGGGGTATCGGCCGCCTGTCGAGGCGGTGGCGACACAGCCGTTGGCGCTGCATGCAGACCGCAGTCGCCAGGTCTCTGAGAACGCCTCCGGTGGAGCGGAAAAGGGTGGAGTTAACGCAGTTCCATCTAGTGTGGTCATTCGGCCCATTGCTGCGGTGAAGGTTCCGGTGAAGGGGCCGGTGTTGGGCAGCGCGGACGGCGTCGCGCTAGTCGAGGACACATTTGACGAGGAACCATGATCGCTGGAGCTTGACAGGACGATTGCTGCGACGACCGCCACGATGGCCGCCAACGCCCCGGCACTCGACAAAGCAATCACCCGGCGTTTGCGGGAGGTTGTGGTGCCCGGCGGATTCGGGACATGCGGCATCGGCCGGAGCTGGGTGGGGCCATTGGGCGGCGGACTGCCCGCTAGTACGGTTCGGTCGGCGGGGTCGCCGAGTTGCGTCCGATCGGTGTCGGTGTTCATGAGTGGCGCTGCCATCGTTGGCGGCACGGTGTTTGGTCCTGTCGACGCGAGGGCGAGCGCGGCTCTGGCTTCACGCGCCAGCGCGCGCGTGGTGACGTGGCGATCGTCAGGGTTCTTGGCCATGCCCTTGGTGATGACGGCGTCCAACCCGGGGGGCACGTCCGCACGGTGGTCGGAGGCGCGCGGCGGCGGCAGGGCGAGGTGCCCACCGATTTGTTGTTCCATGCTGTCGCCGCCGAAGGGCTGGCTGCCGGTCAGGCACTCGTAAAGCACGCAGGATAGCGCGTAGATGTCGGCTCGGGCGTCGGTCTGTCCTGCGGTGATGCGTTCGGGGGCCATGTAGGCCCAGGTACCGATGACAGTGGAGGTGCTGGTGAGTCCGGTTTGTCCGGCCGCGCGGGCGATTCCGAAGTCGATCAGGTAGGCGAAGTCGTTGTCGGTGACCAAGATGTTGGACGGCTTGACATCCCGGTGGATCAGGTTGACTTCATGGGCGGCGTGCAAAGCTTCGGCGATCTGATCGATGATTCCCACCGCGCGCGTGGCGTCGATTGGTCCGTCGCTGAGGACGCCGTTTAAGTCGCGGCCCTTGATCAACCTCATCGTCACAAAGAGCCGTCCATCGATCTCGCCGAAGTCATGGATCGGCACGACGTGCGGCTCGTCGAGCGCGGCGGCGGATCTCGCTTCCCGGCGGAAGCGTTCCTGGAACACCGCGTCGTCAGCGAACTGGGCGGGCAGAACCTTCAAGGCCACTACGCGTTCGGTAACGGTGTCGTGGGCTCGCCACACCTCACCCATACCGCCCCGGCCGATCTGCTCGATCAGGCGGTAGCGCCCGAACTCCACCTCGGCCACCGGCAAACTCTCCCCTCGTCTCACCCGGGCAGGATGCTACCGACGGAGAACTGGTCCCGCTGTCTATTCAGCAAACCTCGTTGCGGGGCGCCTGGCCTTTTCGTGTCGTCATGCCGCAGCACCGCCGAAGGGCTTCATCGCAGCGTCGAGCTCGTTAAGGTCAACGCGCACAAGGCGATTGCCTGATTTATACCCTCTTAGACGACCATCCGCAATCATCGCCCTGATGCTCCGGTTGGTTACTTGGAGGTAGTGCGCCGCTTCTGCGATTTTGACGTAGCGCCTGCGAGGGGTGATTGTGTCTGCCATCTCGGGCGTTTCATGGGCATCATTACTTGACGCCCAGCGCAAACCCGAAGGCGGAACGCTCCCGAAGGAGCACACAGGAAACGTTACCGTCAAATCGCTCAACCATGAGACACAACACGCCAAGCGGAAGCAAGCGATGCGTGGCTTGCAGCCGAAGCCGACAAGCTGCCGCTGGTGGCACTGCCCGAGGCCGACGAAGTGGTGGGCGGCTCGGTACCAATAGCAACCTCGCGTCGTCCTGCGGGCGCTCGCCGAGCGGAAACGGTCTTAGCTCAACTGGAGTACCAGGTCACAGCGGTTTGCTGGCCTACACGTCGTAGTAGAGGGCGAATTCGTACGGGGTCGGCCGGAGATTGACCGGCGCAATTTCGTAGTCGCGCTTGTAGCTGATCCACGTCTCGATCAGGTCAGGCGTGAACACGCTTCCCTCGGTGAGGTATTCGCTGTCTTCCTCCAGGCGGTCGATCACCGCGGACAGCTGGGTGGGAGCCTGCGGGATCTCCGCTGCCTCTTCCGGTGCCAGCTCGTAGAGATCCTTGTCGACCGGGGGTGGCGGCTCGATCTTGTTCTTGATGCCGTCCAGCCCGGCCATCAACATGGCCGCGAACGACAGGTAGGGATTGCCCGACGAGTCGGGGCAACGAAACTCCAGCCGCTTGGCCTTCGGGTTGCTGCCGGTGATCGGGATGCGCACGCACGCCGAGCGGTTGCGCTGGCTGTAGACCAGGTTGATCGGGGCCTCATAGCCGGGAACCAGGCGCTTGTAGGAGTTGACCGTGGGGTTGGTGAAGGCCAGCAACGACGGCGCGTGGTAGAGCAAACCGCCGATGTAGTGGCGGGCGGTGTCCGACAGGCCGGCGTAGCCGTCCTCGTCGTACATCAGCGGGACGCCGTCCTTCCACAGCGACTGGTGGCAGTGCATACCCGAGCCGTTGTCGCCGAACAGCGGCTTGGGCATGAACGTCACGGTCTTGCCGGCTTGCCTAGCCGTTTGCTTGACGATGTATTTGTACATCTGGTGGTCGTCGGCCGCGTGCAGCAATGTGTTGAACTTGTAGTTGATCTCGGCCTGGCCGCCGCTGCCCACCTCGTGGTGGCCCTTCTCCAGAGAAAAGCCGGCGTTGGTCAGGTGGGTGAGAATCTCATCCCGCAGGTCGACGTAGTGGTCGGTGGGGGCTGCGGGGAAGTACCCGCCCTTGGGGCGGACCTTGTGGCCGAGGTTGGGGCCGCCGTCGGACTCGGTCGCTATTCCGGTGTTCCACCACCCGGATGTCGCGTCCACCTTGTAGAAGGACTCGTTGGTGGACGAGTCGAATCTGACCGAGTCGAAGATGTAGAACTCGGCTTCGGGGCCGAAGTAGGCGGTGTCCGCAATGCCGGAGCTGATCAGGTAGTTCTCGGCCTTTCGGGCGACGTTGCGCGGGTCGCGCGAGTACAACTCGAGAGTGAACGGGTCGTGCACGAAGAAGTTCACGTTCAGCGTTTTGGCGACGCGGAACGGGTCGATGGTCGCGGTTTCCGGGTCGGGAAGCAGCAGCATGTCGGACTCGTGGATCGATTGGAACCCGCGAATCGAGGAGCCGTCGAAGGCCAGGCCCTCCTCGAACACGTTCTCGTCGAAGACGTAAATCGGAATTGTGAAGTGCTGCATGGTGCCTGGCAGGTCGCAGAAGCGAACGTCGACATACTCGATGTCTTCGTCCTTCGCGAGTTTGAAGATATCGTCGGGCGTCTTTTCGGTCACGGAATACTCCTTTGAGCCCCGACCTAGATCGCCGGGCACGGGGCCGCGGATTACCAAGTCCGCATCTGCGGGTGACCCCGCGCCCGGCGAGGTCATTCACAGGATGTAGAGCATCTCCTGGTAGGTGGGCAGCGGCCACAAGTCATCGGCCACAATGCTTTCCAACGTGTCGGCGGCGGTGCGCACCGCTTCCATCGCCGGCAGCAACGCCTGCTGGGCATGGAGGGCCTCGTCAAGGGCGGATTCCGCCGAGTGCTCGGACAGCGCCGACTTCAGCGTTGCCAGCGCCGCGGACAGATCGGCAAGCGGAGCCGAAACCGCTTCCAGCGCAGTCAAGCTCGGCTCCAGACCGGCGGCCTTCAAGGTCGCGACGTTCTGCGCGAGCTCGGTCTGGTAGCGGATCGCGGCCGGCGCAATGACCGTTGTCCCGATTTCCAGCGTCAGTTTCGCCTCGACCGCGACGGTCAGCGCGTACTGCTCCAACCGGACCTCGTAGCGGCTGTGCAACTCCCGTTCACTGAATACGCCATATTTCTCAAAGATTTCGACCGCTTCCGGCTTGGTCAGCTCCGGAATCGCGTCCAGCGTGGTCTTGAGGTTCAGCAAGCCTCGCTCGGCGGCCTCGATCTGCCACTTCTCCGAATACCCGTCCCCGTTGTACACCACGTCACCGTGTTCGGTGATGATCTCGGTGAGCAACTTCTGCACTGCCACGTCGAAGTCCTCACCCTCTTCGACGGCCTTCTCCAACTTCGTGGCCATGTAGTCCAACGAGTCCGCCATGATCGTGTTGAGGACGATCAACGGCACGGCAACCGTCTGCCCGGAGCCAGGAGCCCGGAATTCGAACCGGTTGCCGGTGAACGCGAACGGGCTGGTGCGGTTGCGATCACCCGGATCGGTCGGCAGCGGCGGCAGCGTGTCGACACCGATGATCATGGTGCCCTTGCCCTTTGACGACGTGGCCGCACCCTTGGCGATCTGCTCGAAGACGTCGGCGAGCTGTTCGCCGAGGAAGATCGAGATGATCGCCGGCGGTGCCTCGTTGGCGCCCAGGCGGTGGTCGTTGGTGGCAGACGCCACGGAAACGCGAAGCAGCCCGGAGAACTTGTGCACGGCGCGGATCACCGCGGCGCAGAACACCAGGAACTGGGCGTTCTCGTGCGGAGTGTCGCCCGGGACCAGCAGCGAGCCCAGCTCGGAGTTGCCCATCGAGAAGTTGACGTGCTTGCCGGATCCGTTGACGCCGGCGAACGGCTTCTCGTGGAACAGGCATTCCATGCCGTGCTTCTTGGCGATCGTCTTGAAGATCGTCATCAGCAACTGCTGGTGGTCGGAGGCGATGTTGGCCCGCTCGAACATCGGCGCAATCTCGAACTGGCCGGGGGCCACCTCGTTGTGCCGGGTCTTGGCGGGAATGCCGAGCTTGAACAGCTCGCGCTCGGTGTCCATCATGAAGCCCAGGACACGCTCGGGCACGGCGCCGAAGTAGTGGTCGTCGAACTCCTGGCCCTTGGGCGGCCTGGTGGCCGAACAATGTTCGACCGGCGTTGACAAGGTCCGGCCGCGCGAGGAAGAAGTGCCGATCGATCAGGAAGTACTCCTGCTCCGGGCCGCAGAACGAGACGACCTTGTTCAGGTCCTTATGACCGAACAACGTCAGGATGCGCTCGGCGTGTACACCCATGGCTTGCTGGCTGCGCAGCAGCGGCGTCTTGAAGTCCAGCGCCTCACCGGTCATCGAGACGAACACCGTCGGGATGCACAGGGTGTTGCCATTCGGGTTCTCCAGGACGTAGGCCGGGCTGGTGACGTCCCAGCCGGTGTAGCCGCGTGCCTCGAAGGTGCTGCGCAGCCCACCCGACGGGAAGCTGGAGGCATCGGGCTCGCCCTGGATGAGGGTCTTGCCGGCGAACTCGGCGAGCGCTTGCCCGTCGGAGACGGGCTCCAAGAAGCTGTCGTGCTTCTCGGCGGTCAGGCCGGTCATCGGGTAGAAGACGTGGGCGTAGTGGGTGGCGCCCTTCTCCATGGCCCAATCTTTCATGGCCGCCGCGACCGAGTCGGCGACGGCGGGGTCCAGCTTGGCGCCCTTGTCGATGGTCGCCACGACGGACTTGTACGCCGCCTTGGGCAGTCGTGCCTGCATCTCGGCCTTGGTGAAGACGTTGGAGCCGAAGATCGTGCCTGGGGCTTCGCCGGCTACGAAACTGATGGCCGGGGGGACATATGCCTCTACATTGTTGATCGCTTGCAGGCGAACTGCGTTTCCACTCAATTGGGTTCCTATCACCGCGCGGGGGTCCGCGGTTCTGCGCCACGGAAGGTCGACCGCCTCACCGTAGGAAGGTTCGATGGCAAAACTGTTACGCGAGTGTCAACGATGAAAGGCAATGGTTGCGAGTGTGAGACGCCGCGAAGACTCGGTGGCTGCGGCGAATTAGGTAGGTGGTCGCGCGCGTCGACACCTTGCCGGTCGCATCGGCATGGAAGAGCGCGTCGTTGTAGTGGCACCGCGGCGGCACCCAATCGAACGTCTTCTCCTCGGCGAACTTGTAGTAGAGCGCGCGCCGCCCCGCGTCGGGGGCCGTGGGCGGCGGCGTGCTGTGCATGGTGTCTCCGTAGTGAAGGGTGAGGTCACCCGGCTCGGTTTCGAGCGCTACTCGCGGGAGGTTGCCCTCCTCGCCCCAGCTCAGCCAATGCTTGGCGTACCGGTGCGATCCCGCAAGAACCATTAATTGGCCGTTTGCGGCGTTTGCGTAATCGAGTTGAATCCCTGCCTGAATCAGCGGGCACATGACGGGGTGGCCACCGATGCCATCATCGACATGCCAACCAAGGTCGCCATCGCCTTTGACAACACCGGGGTTCTTGATGAAAACCATAGGCCCGTCCAGACGGTCGTCGCACACGCGCAGTCCGGGGTTGCCCAGGGTCGCAAATCCGGTCATTCGAGGCTCGAAACTGAACTGTTGCAACATCTCGGAGTAACGACCCAGGTAGTTGATGCGGGTGACCACTTCGTCGCCGGCAGCATTGAGCGACCACCACGAGAACGGATCGCCAGGCGTGGCCTTGGAGCGAACGATCTCGACCTCAGCGCCCAGCGCGGCGGCTTCCTCCGGGGTGTAAACGCCTTTGATATGGAGGTATCCGGCGGTGTCGAGGAAATGTCGCATCTCGTCACGGTCGCCATCGGAGGGAAAGGCCTGAAGCAGGTCGAGCCCCCTGCCATCGCGGCCGACGAGGGTGTCCCACACGGCTTCGGTGTAGATCGGCTTGCCGGTAAGCAATGTCCCTGTGGCCGGTTCCCAGCGCTTCCAGCCGGCGAGGCTGCCGCGAGCGATCGCCGCGCGATCCGTGCGAACTGATCCGCTTGCCGTCAGCAGCTCGTGCAGATACTGCGAGAAGGTGACCTCATCGATTTCGACAATCGTCTCGGCATCGGCAACGCCCTCGACGGCACGGATGCCGTCGGGCGTCGAAACCCACGTGTACGCCGTACCGCCGGGTATGCGGAAGGCGATCGGAGGCACCCCCGCCAGATCGTCGACGACGAGTTCTTTGTGTCGGGCGTTCAGCGCGGGCAGTTGGCCGGTGTGGAACTCGACGAACGAGTAATGCGGGAACGAGGCTGCGATTGCCTCGACCCATGGAAGACCTGTTCCCAGCGTGTCGGTACCCACTAGCGACTCCTGTCCAGCTGTGTTACTATGCAACACGTTCGTATCTCACAGCAAGATTACGGCGGTTGGATGTCCTCAGTCAAGGAGATTCAGTCGGTGCGCAACGCGTGCCGAGTGCTCGAAGCTATCGCGCGGACGCAACCCGTCGGCGTCAGTGAAGTCGCGCGTTCCAGCGGGATCGACAAGAGTGCGGCGCACCGTTTGGCCATTACCCTGCATGCCGCCGGGTGGCTTGACCGCACCGAGGACGGACGTTGGCGGATCGCGCCCACGCTGATTTCGACGATCCGCGAATCGGGGACCATCTCGCTTCTGGAGAGCGTCCGTCCGCTGCTGGAGGCCGCTCGTGACCACACCGGGGAAACCGCGATGCTCGTTGTCCCGGAAGCAGGCCGCCTGATGATCGCTGACGTGGTCGAGAGCCGCCACAACTTGCGGGTTTCGGCGACGGTCGGGGCCGAAATGCCCGCGCGACGTAGCTCCGCGTTGCGCGCCCTCGCGGCGCAGCTACCCGAACACGAGCTCGCCACTTGGCGGCGGGTTGACCCCGACCTGACTGATAGCGCACTAACGGCGATCCGTGGACGGGGATGGGCCTGCAACGATGGCGAAGTCATCCCCGACACGGGGGCGGTAGGGGCAGCGTTGCGCCGCGCGGACGGCTTTCCGGTCGCGTCACTCGTACTGTGCGGACCCTCGAGCCGGTTTAACCGCGAACGTATGCCCGAACTCGGAGATGTGGTCGCACGGCTTGCCGCAACCTGGCCAGGGCGCGCTCATTCACCATCCAAGGCAGCCGGGTGAATACTGTCCTGCGATGCCTGCCACGCCCCGGCCTGCTAAGCCAGAGACCGCCGCGACTCGCCCGCGGTCCTTCGCGCACCTGCTCGGGTTCACCTACGTACGCGACGACGCAAACGAAGCTGTCATCGAGGTGATGCCTTTACCCGAACACTGCAACGAGCGTGGGATGGTGCACGGCGGATTTCTCGCCGCTCTGCTGGACACCACCACCGGATGGGCCATCCACCTTGCTCTCCCCGAGGGCACCGCCGCACCGCATTTTCAGCTCACGGTTCAGTACCTCAGCCCCGCCGTTCCCGGTGTCACCCTCAGATGTGTGGGTCGCGCAACCAAACCCGGGCGCCGCGCCGCAGCCACCGATGCGGAGATCCTCCAGGACGGCAAGGTGGTCGCCCGTGCGATGGCCAGTCACGCTGTTCTATAGCCTCGCACTGCTAGAAGTAACTGCGCCGGTTCGATCGAAAGGACGCAATGAGCTGGCAGATTGATCTGGTCGACGGCGTGGCGGTCGTCACGATGAATACCAATAAGGCCAACGCGCAGAACGAGCAGTTTTTCGCCGATCTGCATGAGGCGCTTGATCGTCTTGATCGTGAACCACCTTCGACCGGAATCGTTTTGACCGGACAGGGGTCGATATTTTCCGCCGGGATCGACTTGAAGTACTCGCTGCCGCTGTTCGCTACCCAAGACCTCCGCGCTATTCGCGAGTGGTTCGCCCGGTACCGCGCCACCAATGTGCGGCTGTTCGGCTATCCGCGGCCCACAGTGGCGGCCATCAATGGACACGCGTTCGCCGGCGGCGTCATCACCGCACTGTGTTGTGACTATCGGATCGCGGCCGAGCGGCCCATGCGTTTTGCCCTCAACGAGGTCCCCATCGGCCTTCCGATGCCGGCGGTCTATTGCGAGATCATCCGATATGCGATCGGCACTGCGAACGCCACGCTGTCCACCCTCTTTGGCCAGGAATATGACCTGGACGGTGCCCGCAAAATTGGATTCGTCCACGAAACAGTCGCCGCTGACACGCTGATCGAGGCCGCAGTGCGGCGGGCAAACCTGGTCGCACCCGATGCGATGGCCGCCTACGCAGGCTCGAAACGCGCCCTCCAAGCTCCCACACTTGCGAATATGGATGCGGTGAAGCCGCTTGAAGGTGAGTGGCTGGCTGCGCTGTCGGAGCCAGGAAATTTGCGTATGCACCAGGCCAAATATCAAGAGCTCACTGGCAAGGAACTTCGGCGGTAGCACTCGGCATTACGCGGTGCAATGCACCTCGATGATGCGGCCCGACCTGACCTTGGCCAGCGCGGCGTTCTGCGCAGCCATCGGACTGGTGCCCCAGTCGGCGCCCCACCGGCCGGATCCGACAGCCAAAGCGGCGCAACCGTTTCTGGCCCACGTCGCGACGGTGCAGCCCTGGCCGTACTGCTGGCAGTTGCCCGGCGCGATGTGGGTGGCCTCTTCCATGGTGGTGTTGGCCCAACCCGTCGCGCCGCTGGCGGGGGAGTAGGCGATCACGGTGAAGTGGTCGGTTGCTGCCGCCTGCGCACCGGGTGACAGGGCAGTCGCACCGCTGCAAAGGGCGGCGCCGGCACTGGCCGAGGCGATGAAGGTGTACAAGCGGCGGCTGATCATCGCAGAAGCTCGTGAGTTGTTTCCGGTGACTAACCCACCGTCGGCTGCGCCACTTGGGGAATCCTCAAAGATTCTTGGCGCACTGGCATTTAGGCGAACCGGTCGTCGTAACGGGTTCCACGTCCAGTATTGGCCGGTCCACATCCCGACATGATGAGTGTCGCCGAAAACACTTTCAGGTCAACCGATGTCGCTCGTAACAAAGCTCATGGCGAACTTGGGGATTGCCCATCGTGCGTTGCCCGAAGTGCGTGGCCACCTGAGATGAAAAGACAAACAGCTCGTACGGAGCAAGAGGGCTGAGCAAATCCTCAAAGCCATCACATGATTAGCGACACGAATTAGCTTGCGGAACAATAAATCACATTCGCGATTCTAGTCTGGCCGACGTATTACGCGGGGCGCCCCGGGCCGGGCGATCGGCTCAGCACGATTTTCGATCGGTCTGCGTAAACGCGAGATGGCCAACACAATTTGGCGATAGAATCCGCTGGCATCGGTGCCCGACGACGACCCGCCGACAACTCGGGTAGCGCTAACTGGGCGGAGGACGACGATGTCGTTTGTGCTGGCGGCTCCGGAGGCGATGACGGCGGCGGCTACGGATGTCGCCCGCGTCTTGTCGGCGATCGCCGCGGCCAACGGGACCGCGACGGCATCCACCACGCCGGTGGCGGCGGCGGGCGCCGATGAGGTGTCGGCACAGATTGCGGCGCTGTTCGGCGCACACGCCGGGGCATATCAGGCCGTCAGCGCCCAAACGGCGGCGTTTCATGACCGGTTCGTACAGGCGCTTAAGGCCGGTGCGTGCTCGTACGCCGGGACAGAGGCCGCCAATGCGTCGCCGATGCGGGATGGGCTGAAGGTGGGGAACACGCCGGCCCAAACGTCCGGGGGGGCCACCTCCTCAACCACCGACCCAGATTTTATAAGTAGAACCATGAATTTCTTCGGCCTGTTATCGGACACGGCAGCCGCCGATCCTGACGACGGTTTTGTTGCGAAAGTGATCTCGATTCCGGGTGTCGGAACGGATATCTTGACGTCTGGGGCCGACCCCTCGGGCAGCTTAGGCTTCGGCGCGATGGGCGTAGGGGTCGCGGGCCAGACGGTAAACACGTTCGAAAGTACGGCCTTCCCGTTCCTGAACGGTACTTTCACCCTTCCCTTCACGAATCCCTTTGCCGGACTGTATACCTTCCTTATCCCACTCGGCTGGGCTTGGTGAAGTGGATAACTGAGCGACGGCCGAAACCACGTCGGGATCAAACTTTCCCGCCGATAAGTGGTGAAAGGCCAAAGGTCTGATGATCCGCGGAAAGTCGGTCGTCGTAACGGGTTCCACGTCCGGTATTGGCCTTGCTATCGCGCGCGCCTTCGCCGCCGAAGGCGCCAACGTGACGCTCAACGGCTTCGGTGACCCGGAGGCCATCGAGCAGCAGCGGCGCAACATCGAGGAGACGTTCGGGGTCATGGCGGTCTATTCGGGCGCCGACGTGACCAATCCGGTCGAGATCGCCGACATGATCACCGCCGCCGAAAATACTTTCGGCGCAATCGATGTCCTGGTGAACAATGCAGGCATCCAGTACGTGGCGAAATTGGAGGATTTCCCGATCGAGAAGTGGGACGCGGTGATCGCCACAAATTTGTCGGCTGCTTTCCACACTTGCCGTTGCGTGCTGCCCGGGATGAAACGCCGAGGGTGGGGCCGAATAATCAACATCGCCTCGGCGCACGGTCTGGTGGCAAGCGCCGAGAAGGCGGCGTACGTCGCGGCCAAGCACGGCGTCGTTGGGTTGACCAAGGTGGTTGCGATCGAAACCGCCGACCACGGCATCACGTGCAACGCGATCTGTCCCGGTTGGGTGATGACGCCGCTGGTCGCACGGCAAGTCGAAGCGCGCGCCAGCGCGGCGGGAAAGTCTGTCGACGAGGCCAAGCAAGAATTCGTCGCCGAGAAGCAGCCGATGGCCCGCTATACCCGCCCGGAGGACATCGGCGCGCTGGCGGTCTTCCTGGCCGGCGGTGCGGCCGCCACCATCACCGGCGCCTGTTATTCGATCGACGGCGGCTGGACCGCCCAATGAGTGCGATCACAGCTGACTCATCAGGATAGGCGCAAAGCGAGGTAGTACTCGTGCTGTCGGGAGCGGTCGACGGTATAGCTGATCGCTTTTTGGACGCCACCAGTGTCGTACTCCAACCAGCGTTCGGTGCGCTGGCGCTCAAATTCGGTCCACGACGCCACGGTGAACCTCTCGAGGAATGTATCGCCTTGTCCGACACTGTGATACAGCCGCCAGCTGTGGCCACCCGTGCGCAACCGGGATCGTCTCACCGCAATCATTGCCTGCTTGAAATCGTCGAGGTCCTCGGCCGGCACTCGATAGCGGACGGTGACAAGCACCGGCCCATCCTTGGGACTCGGTTCAAACACGATCGTGGGTGTCGGCCACGCGCAGGACACCTCGAGACTCAGCTTGCCGGTGCAGGGCCGCAACGGAACCACGGTCACGCTGAGGGCAACAACGCCCAGCGCCACCGCCGACCCAATCATCGCGGTGTGCAGTCCCGCCCGGGTGGCAACGGCGCCCCACACATAGGAGCCGATGGCCTGAGATCCCGTGGCGACCAACAGATATACCGACAACCCGCGGGCCCGAACCCAGCGCGGCAGCGACAGCTGCGCTGCGGCGTTCAGCGTCGTCAACGTGATAAGCCACGCCATTCCCGACAACATCAAGATGGGGGTCGCGGCAGCGAACGGCAGCCAGGCCATCGCCAGCGGCGCCAGACCGTACCCGGCGGCGGACCCGGCCAGCAGCACGTTGTCGGACACTCTGCGGTGTAATGGCGCGGCAAATACGACAGCCAGTACGGCGCCGAAACCGACAGCCGCGAGCGCCACACCGTAGCCGCTGGCTCCCAGGTGCCACCGGTGGGCGGCGGCCACCGGCAGCAGAGCCAACACGGCCGAGGCGGGAAACAGGAAAAGGGCCGCGCGCAACAGGATCCTGCGGAAGTCTGGACCGTTGCGAACGTATAGCAGCCCGGTGATGATGGCGTGGCCGAAGTGTTCTCGCTCGAGTGGCGCCTTTTGCCTGGGTCGCTGCCACGCCACCAGCGCAACGATGATTGCCGCGAACGACGCCGCGTTGATCGCGAAGACCGCTGCGGGGCCGGACAATGCCACGACGACGCCACCGATTGCCGGGCCGATCGCCCGGGCGGCATTACCCGCGACGCTGCCCAGCGTCGAGGCGGCCGGTATCTGCTCCCGCGGCACCAACTCGGGCTGAATCGCCTGCCAGGCCGGCCCGGTCAGTGCGCCGGCGCAACCGATGGCCAGGGTAAACATCAATAGCGATGTCGGGCCAGTTCGACCGAGGTAGGTCAGCACTGCCAGGGCCAGCGTGACGAGCACGGCGTACGACTGCAGAAATATCAGTAACCGCCGCCGGTCAAACAGATCGGCAAGCACGCCGGCGAACAATCCCAAAACCAGAATCGGCCCAAGGTTCGCCGTCTGGACCAGTGCCACGATGACATCACTGCTGTGCCGTTCGACTAAAAACCATTGGGCTGCCACACTTTGCATCCACGTTCCGATGTTTGAGGCCAGCTGCGCGATAAACAGGCTGCGGTACACGCGATTGCGCAGCGGTGCCCAGGTCGAAGGTTGCGCGCCGTCGGCAGGCTCCGGACGCTCGATCACCGTTGAAATGGTAGGCGATATCGACGTCGTGACCGGGGTCGGAAACCGACTCGCAACATAGGGGGATGTCGGCGCAGCGTTCGGGCAAACTTGGTGACCATGACGGATCCGCGACAAGACAATCTGCTTATCGTGCACTGGCACGACACCGGCCGCTGGCTCGGTGCGTATGGGCATCGCGGGGTGTCCAGCCCGTGCCTGGATCGCTTAGCCGCCGAGGGCATCCTGTTCACCCGCGCACACGCCGCCGCCCCGCAGTGCTCACCGTCGCGCGGGGCGTTGTTCACCGGCCGCTACCCGCACAGCAACGGACTGATTGGTCTGGCCCATCACGGTTTTGAATACCGCGAGGGGGTTCGCACGCTGCCGCAGATTCTTTCCGACGCCGGTTGGTACTCGGCGCTATTCGGGATGCAGCACGAGACGTCCTTCCCGTCGCGGCTCGGCTTCGACGAGTTCGACGTGTCGGACTCCCACTGTGAATATGTCGTCGCCAAAGCTCAGGAATGGCTGACCGAGAGCGCACCGCTGGACGAAGGTCGATCCGTTCCTGCTGACGGCGGGTTTTTTCGAAACGCATCGACCTTGGTCGCACGACCGCTACCAGCCCGCCCCGGTCGAGGATGTCGAAGTGCCCGCCTATCTGCCGGACATCGCGGAAGTCCGCAGTGACTTCGCTGATTTCTACGGGGCGATCGAAGTGGCAGACGCGGCGGTCGGCCGCCTGCTGGACACGCTGGCCGCCACCGGCCTGGACGCCACCACGTGGGTGGTTTTCTTCAGCGACCATGGCGCACCGTTTCCCCGCGCGAAGTCGATGTTGTACGGCGCAGGCACCGAAATCTCGTTGATCATCCGCCCGCCCACGCGGCTAGGCATGGCGCCGCGCGTCTATGACCAACTGTTCAGTGGCGTCGACTTGCTGCCGACACTGCTCGACGTGTTTGGCATGCGAGATACCGGCCGACGTCGAAGGCATCTCGCACGCCGACAATCTGCTCCGGCCCGCTGCAGACGCCGTCCCGGTCCGGCAGGAGGTGTTCACCGAGAAGACCTACCACGATTCCTTTGATCCGATGCGCGCGATCCGCACCAAGGAATACAGCTATATCGAGAACTACGCGCCGCGGCACCTCGTGGACCTACCGCTGGACATCCAGGACAGTTCCTCGGGGAAAGCGGTCGCCTCATGGGCGGCGGGGCCGCGACCGTCGCGTGAGCTCTACGACCTGCTCGAGGACCCGGCGGAATTGAACAATCTGCTCATCGGGGACGAACGCGACCGCTATGAGCGGATCACCAATGAACTCGCGCTTCGCCTGCACCAGTGGCGGGTAGCGACCGGGGACGTCTGTCCGTCGGAGTTCGCGGGGCCGCGAATCCTGTTCGAGCGCACCGAGGTCTATCTGCGAGGCCACCGTGAAAATCCTTGGCATCCGGCCTACTTCGCGTTCGCCGCGCGGGACCGAACGCGGCCTGCGTGAAGTGATCGGCTCGAAGCAATAGAACAGCAATAGAACACTGCTGACCGCGGGCGACTAGCCCTTGACCAGTGCGCGCTCGAGGATGGGGGCGAGATCCAGTCCCGTCGGCAGCGTGCCGAACGCGCCTCCCCACTGCCCGCCCACCCGGGTCGCCAGGAATGCCTCGGCGACCGCGGGGTGGCCGTGGCGCACCAGTAACGAGCCCTGCAGGGCGAGGCTGATGTCCTCGGCGACTTTGCGGGCGCGGTACTGGATGGTCGCCAGATCCGCCAGCGCGGCTTGCAGCGCTGCGACGTGAGCATCCAACCGCGCGTCGTGGCCGGCGGTGGTGGCCAGTTCTTCGAAGAGCACCTCGACGCATCCCGGCCGGGTTGCCATGGCGCGCAAGGTGTCCAGCGCACTGACATTGCCCGACCCTTCCCAGATGCCCATCAGCGGGGCTTCGCGATACAACCGCGGCATGCCCGAATCCTCGACGTAGCCGTTGCCGCCCAGGCTTTCCAAGGCTTCGGCGGCGTGCGGGACGGCACGCTTGCACACCCAGTACTTGCCGGCCGCCAGCCCGATCCGCCGCAGCAGCGCCTCCCGCTCGTCGCCGCGCACCACACCGTCGGTCGCACCGGCCATGCGCATCGCCACGATGGTGGCGGCTTCGGCCTCGACGGCCAGATCGGCCAGCACGTTGCGCATCAGCGGCTGGTCGATCAGGTAGGCGCCGAACGCTTTTCGATGCTGGGCGTGGTGAATGGCCCGGGTCAGCCCGGTGTGCATGCTGGAGACGCTGGCCAGGGTGCAGTCCAGCCTGGTCAGGTTGACCATCTCGATGATGGTCGGCACGCCGCGCCCTTCCTCGCCCACCAGCCACACGGTGGCGCCGTCGTATTCCACCTCACTGGACGCGTTTGCGTGATTGCCGAGCTTGTTCTTCAGCCGCTGCAAGAACATCCGGTTGCGGCTGCCGTCGGGCAGCACGCGCGGCAGCAGGAAGCACGACAACCCGCCGGGGGCCTGGGCCAGCACCAGGACGATGTCGGACATCGTGGCCGAGGTGAACCACTTGTGCCCGACCAGGGTGTAGCTGCCGTCGGCATTCGGCGTGGCCTGGGTGGTGCCGGCCCGCACATCCGAGCCGCCCTGCTTCTCGGTCATCGACATGGTCGCGGTGATGCCGGACTTGGTGGTCGCCGGCTTGAGTTCGGGGTCGTAGTGGCGGCTGGTCAGCAACGGCTCGTAGACCTTGGCGAGCTCGGCGTTGTAGCGCAGCGAGGGAACGACGGCGTAGGTCGCCGAGATCGGGCAGACGTGACCGGGCTCGGGGTTCCAGACCAAGATCTTCGCCGCGCGCACCACGTGGGCGCCCGCCCGGTCGTCGGCCCACGGGGCGGCATGCAGACCGTGCGCGATTGCCGTGCGCATCAGCTCGTGATAGGCCGGGTGGAATTCGATCTCGTCGAGGCGGTGGCCATACCGGTCGTGGGTGTGCAGGATCGGGCGGTTACGGTCGGCCAACTCGCCCCAGCGCAGCGCCTGCGCCCCGCCGGCGATTGCGCCGAGTTCGCTGACCTCGTCCAGCCCCCACTGTCCGCCCTCGCGGATCAGTGCTTCCACCAGCACAGGTGAGGTCGCGGGGTTGTAGTCCACCAGCGGCGGAACCTGGTTGGCAACCACGTGCGTATCCGGCATCTCGCCAATGTGACACTTTCTCGACAGTTGCACAAGATGTGTAACGCCCCGTGCAGGACCGGGCGCCACCGCAAAGGCCAATAAACGAATGAAGGCCCGAAACCAACGGCTAGGTTTGTAGCTATGGGCAGCGACGGGGGGGAATCCGCGTTCACCTGGCGGGGCCGGCTCGAGCCCGCGGGCCGACGGTATGTACAGCTTGACGAGCTGGTGGCGGCCTGCGACCAGATGGAACAACTGGTGCAGGTCATCGTCGAGATCGGTTCCGATCTGGACCTGGATGTGACGTTGCATCGAGTCGTCAACGCGGCGATGAAGCTGACCGGCGCCCGATACGGAGCGCTGGGCATACGCGGATCCGACGGCAGCTTCGTCTCTTTCGTCCACGCGGGGATCGACGAGGATACCGCGCGGCGGCTCGGCTGGTCTGCCGGTAGGTGAGGGTCTCCGTATCGACGATGTGAGTGCTGATCCGCAGGCCACCGCGCTGCACGAACACGACCCACCGATGCGGGCACTCCTTGGAATACCGATCACGGTGCGGGCGGCTGACTTCGGCTGCCTCTACCTGGCCGACAACCAGCCCGGCCGGGTATTTTCCGAATTCCAGGAGGGCTCCGTACGGGCATTGGCCACGGCGGCGGCGGCCGCCATCGACAACGCGCGGCTCTTCGAGCGGCAACGTGAATCGGCGAAATGGACGAAGGCCAGCCGCGAGATCACGACCGCGCTGTTGTCCGGTGACCCACAGATGGGGCCGTTGCAGCTCATCGTGAACCGGGCGCTGGAGTTGGCCGATGCCGAGCAGGCGATATTGCTGGTTCCGAGGGATCCCGATCTGCCCGCCGATGATGTCGACACCCTTGTGGTGGCCGCGACGGCGGGCCGGTACGCCTCGGAGGTGATCGGTCAGCAGGTTCCGATGGACGGCTCCACCACCGGCGGTGTCGCGCGTCGCGGCCTCCCGTTGATTACGGATTCCTTCCAATATCCGATCGAGGGGTTCACCGATGTCGGTGAACGCTCGGCGATCGTCATGCCGCTGATCGCGGACGAGAGGGTGCTCGGCGTGATTGCCGTCGCACGCCACCCGCACCAGCCGCCGTTCGGCGACGATTACCTCGAGCTGGTCAGCGACTTCGCCCTACACGCTGCTATTGCATTGGCGCTGGCGGCAGGCCGCGAGCATGCGCTCAATCAGGAACTAGCCCAGGCGGACACCGTCGAAGACGCATTGCTCGCCGCGGCGGAGGAATTGCGTCGGCTATGGCGAGCACGCCGTGTTCTGGCCGTCACGTTCCCCACCCGCAGTTCCGGCACGGGAACCGCGTACGGCGCCCCGCAGGTGGTGTCGGTCGGCCAGCCCGCACTGTGGGCCGACCTGTCATCCGGGACCCGAGAGCATGCTCGGCTCATTGCGCGACGGCGACCTTCTTACCCCCAGCGCAGCAAAGGCCGGGACGGCGGGCATCGCGCTGCAGCATCCCGAAGGCGTGCTCGTCGTTTGGCTGGATCTGGCCGAGAAGCGGCCGTTCACCCTCGAGGACCAGACCTTGTTAACCGTGCTGGCGGGCCGCCTCGGCCAGGGCCTGCAGCGGGTGCACCAGGTTGATCAGCAGCGCGAAACCGCCCTCGTGCTGCAACACGCAATCCTCGGCCCCGCTCAGCTACCGCACGGGTTCGCGGCGCGCTACCAGGCCGCCAGCCCGCCCCTACAGGTGGGCGGTGACTGGTACGACGTCGTCGACCTGGAGGACGGGCGCATCGCGCTGGTTGTCGGCGACTGTGTTGGCCATGGCCTCGAAGCCGCCACCGTGATGGGACAGGTGCGCAGTGCCTGCCGCGCGCTGCTGTTCGAAAACCCCAGCCCCGGTGCGGCTCTCGCGGGGTTGGACCGCTTCGCCGCGCGGCTGCCCGGCGCCCAGTGCACCACGGCCGTGTGCGCGGTGCTCAACCGCGGCACCGGTGAACTGGTGTACTCCAGTGCCGGGCATCCGCCGCCCATCCTGGTCGACGCCGACGGCACTACCCGGTTACTCGACAAAGGCCACACCATTGCCTTGGGAGTACGACCCGACTGGTCCCGCCCCGAAGCTCACGTGACCCTGCCGGCGCGCGCGACGCTTCTGCTCTACACCGACGGTCTGGTCGAACGTCGCCGCAGCGCGATTGGACATCAGCATCTCGCGCGTCGCCGAGCCTCGTTGAGGAGGGCCGCGCCGCGACGTTGGATGATTTGGCGAATGACATCATGTCCCGTCTCGCGCCCAGCGACGGCTATCGGGACGACGTTGTTCTTTTGCTCTACCGCCATCCCGCTCCGCTGGAGCTGAGGTTTCCCGCCGACGTGAGCCACCTGGCCCCCACCCGCACCGCTTTGCGCAGGTGGTTGACGCGGGCCCGGTTGGACCCAGATCAGTCGATGAAGGTGCTGATCGCCGCCGGCGAAGCCGTCGCCAACGCCATCGAGCACGGTCACCGCGACCGTCCGGGGGGCACGATCAGCCTGGACGCGACCGCACTGGTCGACCAAGTGCAGGTGACCATCACGGACACCGGGTCGTGGAAGCCTCGACAATCGCCCGCCGACTCCCAGCGTGGCCGGGGTATCGCCCTCATGCGAGGGCTCATGCACGAAGTCACCATCAATCCCGACATCGCCGGGACAACAGTTCATCTATCCGCCAGGATTACCTGATGCCCACGTCGCTCACCCTCGACACCACGCGCTGCGACGACGGAAAACTCGTGCTGATCGCAGCAGGGGAAATCGACCTGAGCAACATCGACACTTTCAATCAAGCCCTTACGCAGCCACCACCGAGGCCGAGGGCGGCAGTGCGGGGCTGACGGTCGACCTCAGCGCGGTGGAGTACCTGGACAGCGCCGCCATCAACGCCTTATTCGCCAACGCCGACCACTTCCATCTCATCGCGCACCCACTGCTGATGCCCATCCTCAAGATCAGTGGCCTGGCCGAACTGGTCAGCATCCAACCCGCGTCGCCGTCAGCGGAAAACTGAGCGCACCCAGGCCGCGGCTTCGAAGATAACTGACCGGTCGACTACTATTCAGGCATGCCGCGCCCGCCGAACCCGGACGTGCGTCGCCGCCTGCTGGCGGCTGGACTCGACCTGATGCACGCACGGGGATATGCCGCCAGCGGTGTCAAAGACATCACGGACGCGGCCGGCGTGCCGAAAGGGTCGTTCTACGCCTATTTCCCCAGCAAAGAGGCTTTTGCCACAGCGATTCTCGAACACTACTGGTCGGATATCGAGACGCGGCTGCTACCGATCCTGGACGCGCAGGGTTTGGCGCAGGAGCGGATAACGCGGTTCTTCCATGCGCTCGCTGACGAACATGCGGCCGGCGACTTCCTGCTCGGCTGCTTGATCGGCAACCTGTCGCTCGAGCTTGGTGGTTCGAGCGAACCGGTGCGCGGCGAGCTAGTGCACATTCTTGACCGATGGGGCGCCGCTCTCACCGCCTGTGTGCGCTCCGGTCAGCGCGATTCCGGTGACATTCGAGGGGATGCCGATGCGGGGGAGCTTGCCTCCCAGTTGATCGAGGCGTGGGAAGGCGCGGCGCTGCGCGGGAAAGTGACCCGAAATCGCGTCCCATACGATCGGTTCGAAGAGATCACTGTCCCGGCACTTCTTTCCTGATCTGTCGTGCCGGGAATGCCGGACCTATCGGCCTCGTTACATAGACGACTGGTCAACTATCAAGCAAGGAGGAGCCAGCCATGGCATCGAACGAGCATCTGGGTCAGCGCGGATTCATCTTGAACAACGGCAGCGGCGAGATTCCGGCGCTGGGGTTTGGGACTTCACTCTCCGATCGCGAAGAGACGCGAAACGCTGTCAAGACCGCAGTCGAGGTGGGATTCCGGCACCTCGACGCTGCCGAGCGGTACCGCAATGAAGAGGAGGTCGGCGCGGCGCTCAAGGAATTGTTCGCCGCCGGAACGGTCCGCCGCGAGGAGCTGTTCGTGACCACCAAGCTGTGGAACAACAACCATCGGCCGGAGCGCGTACAGCCCGCCCTGCAGGCAAGCCTGGACAGGCTCGGGTTAGACGCTGTCGATCTGTATTTGGTGCACACCCCGTTCGCATTCAAGCCCGGCGATGACCAAGATCCCCGTGACTCGCACGGAGCCGTGAGTCTACGACGACGAGGTCACCCTGGAAGAGACATGGGCCGCGATGGAGAACCTCGTTGAGAAGGGACTGACCCGAGCGATCGGCCTCTCCGATATCGATGCCGAAGGCACCCGAAGGATCGTCAATACAGCTCGAATCAAGCCGGCGGTCGTGGAAGTCGAGTCTCATCCGTATCACCCGCAATGGGAACTCCACGAATTATGCAAGACGCATGGGATCATCCTGTTGGCATTCGCTTCTCTGGGACACGCGCTGGAACCGCGACTGCTCGACGACCCTCTCGTCGTCTCGATCGCTCGCCGCCTTGAAAAGACCCCTGCGCAAGTGCTTTTGGCATGGGGTGTGCAACGTGGCAGCGCAGTTCTCACGGCATCCGTCAAGCCGGCGCGCATCAACGAGAACTTCGATGTCACAGCGCTTCCCGAAAGTGCGATCCAAGAGATCAACGAGCGTCTCGAAACCCGGTGCCGGTTCAATTCAGTGGTGGACGCCGGCGAACCCGGATTTGCCGAAGTGCCCCAAGGCAGTTGAGCGTCAGGTGCCGCTCAGCTTGGATTCGTACTGCGGGCAGTAAGCCTTGATGCTCGCGCCGACGAAATAACCGGCATGATAGGCGGGCATAACACTGCTGTTCAGCACGTCGCTCGCCACTTCGGTAGGCGTCATGCCGCTGTCAAGCTTTTGGCAAACTGTGTGACCGGCTTCGATCGCGTGTTGGGCGGACACGTGGTCGGTGATCCCCTCGGCCTTCAGCGACGCCAGGAAGGTGTCGTCTTTGGTGTCAGCGTGAGCGGTCGAGACTGCTCCCAGCGGGCCAAGTAATGCGATCGCCATCGCTGCTAGAAGACGGGTAGTCATTTCGTATTCCCCCTTGCTGGCGGCAAGTCGCCAACGTTGAAAGTTCCTGCTTTTTACGGTTTCTCGCATACTGAGCGGTTGGGTCGGTCGTCGGCGCCGGCACCTCGGCGACGTCGATGCCGAAACGCCGCCATCACCCCCTCCCGTTATGCTTGTCAGACGTCGCGCTCGGGACGCTCGTGAAACCAGTAGCGCAACCGACGTATCGTGCGTCCCCCAAACAGCCTTCAGCCCAACGGCTTTCAGCTAGTCGGTCCATCGCTAGGAGAGCAGTAGCCTTAGCAGCTCGCCGCCACACCGGCAAACGGCAGAGTTTGCGCTTTGTGCACCAATCGGTTAGCTGTCGTTAAGGCGCGGCAGCGAGATATGACCCACGGTCAAGGTTGGCGGGGCGCCGCCCGAGTAGACCACGACCTGCGGCAATCCACCGATATCCCGGCCCAGTGCCGGCCGCCGACCCCACATCGAGCGACTCCAGCTGTTCACGTCCGGGGACACAACCCCGTGTGCGCGCGAAAAGCGACGCGGTGCACAGCAAATTGACGCGCGAGTCAGCCCTTGTTGACGGTGTTGTCAGATCCCCGAACCGTGATCTGCGGCGTTCCGCTGTGATAAACGACGTGGTTACCTGAGCCATCGGTGTCAATGGCGTCCACGGCGTCGGCGAATACGTTGTTGTGGGAGCCCTTAACGATGAGGTGGGCGCAGTGGCCGGCCACGTAGACCGAACTGGTATTGCCGCCGATGGTCAATTCCCCGTGGTTACAGACGAAGGTGACGCTTTCGCGACTGGGTTCCGCGGTCAGGTTCCCGCCCGGGCCCACGGTCAGCGCGTGCGATGTATCCGCGGTGGGCTCCGCGCCCGACCAGGACGTGGAGGGGATGGAATGGGTTTGCACCCGATACGGATGGAACACCAGGACGGCCAGCATAAGGATGCCTGGCACCACGAAGACCAGCCAGATGCTCCTGACGCGACGCCGACGGTCCATCTGACGACGCAGCAGGTTGTAGCCGGGGGGATACACGCCCGGTGGCGGGGGTGGCATCAGGCCAGGTGAGACGTTCTCGCTCGGGCGGCCCTGGACGTCAGCGAGCCGTTCCAACTCCCTGATTCGCGCCTCAGGATCGTCGGAGTCCATAACCGGAATGGTCCCATAATCTGCGCTTCGGGGCGCTGACCTTCATCGACGGCGTCTCAATCCCTAACGCGCCAAGTCTTCGCGCCCAACCAGAAAACCATGCGGGGCAGGGAGCCAGCAGGCAGCGAGTCGGTTCCCCCGGTGCGGGGCGGTGTATGTCCAGTCCACTGCGGCGCCCGACCATGGTCAGCAGCTCATCGAAGTCTGACGCCGACATCCACGCGTCGGGGTATTCCACGGGCGGCGCTGTGAGCCGCGTTCCGGCGCCGATGCGATGGTCACGTGCGCCGATGACGAAGCAATGAGCGCCAGATCGTAGATGCAGCGCGGTGCCCAGCGTGGTGCCGCCATAAATCGCGGAATTACACAAACCCAGCTCGATATCGGTGACTGAAAAGACCTCACCCGCGCGCCGATCGACAGTCAGGCCATCCCCGCTGACACAAATGGCGATCTTCTTGTTGAGACTCCACCACCCGCGCATCTGGAAGGCCATGAACGCGAACGGGGCGCCCAACGCAACCACCGTGTAGGTCGCCGGGGGGACCCCCGGGAACCACCGGTGCGAGGTGGCCACCATGCCCACCACGAGCAACGCCACCATCGCGACCCAGACCATCATGGTCGTCTTGTTGCTCATCCGCGGAGTTGGTGATGCGGATGCCACGAACCGGCCCGTCGCAGCCCATTCTCGTTGACACGCATCTTCAAAGGATCCCACTTCATCGGCCCCAAGAGCTGACGAACGGCCCGTAAAATCCGGAGCTGCCTTGTGCCCAGGGTGATTTCGAGGGCGCCGCGTCCGCTTCGGGTACGTCGGCCGGGCAGCGTTTCCGGGCCACGCGGGGAGCTTGTGCGGTCGCGGGTGACGTACCGCGCCGGGACCAGATGGGCCAAATCGTCGAGACGGCAGGTACTTTCGTCGCGTATGCAACACGGGTGACGGGTCCGGCGCCCGGGGTGGGCGAGGTGACCGTTGGACGTTGACAGCCGTCAACTGTAAGGCATCAGCGGATCGCCTGACATCGATGTTGATTCCACTGAGTTGTCAACAGCGGACAAAGCGCCGCCGAACAGACTAGCCAACATGTGATAGGCGTTGAACTGCGGGGCGTTTCGTTGATCTTGATCCTGATCGGGATCGGTACCCACTCGGCACTTTCGTCGCCCGTAGACATGCGTCAATAATGCCGGCGATGAGTGCCATGGTGTAGGTTCCGCCGCCGGCGACGAGGGCCGGCTTGCGAGCGAGCAGGCGCGACTCAGCGCACAGGGTATTCCTAGGTTTGAAATCGGTCGCTCGGGTGAATTAGAAGACCATCGCCACCAATCAATCCGGGAGATACATGACTGCCAATCCGTTCGACGACGACAACGGCAGCTTCTTCGTCTTGGTCAACGACGAGGAGCAGCACAGCCTGTGGCCGAGCTTCGCTGACGTTCCATCCGGCTGGCGGGTGGTTTACGGCGAAGCGGACCGCGCCGCCTGTGTCGGCTACATCGAAGAGAGCTGGACGGACATCCGGCCGAAGAGTCTGCGCGACAGATTGGGAGCAGGCCGGGAGGTCTGATCGGCAAACCGTTCGATTAGGGGGATCGGGTGGAGATTGGCGACCGGGCGTTACCGGTAACGCGTGGGCAGCTCGACATCTGGCTGGCACAGGAAACTGGTCTTTCCGGTGCGGCCTGGCATCTAGGTTTATTCGTGAAGATCGCGGGCACGGTAGATCCTGATGCCCTCAAGTGGGCGGTCCGGCGGGTGGTCGGCGAGGCCGAACCGATTAGGGCGTCCTTTTTTGAGGTCGATGGCCAGGTTTTTCAACGGGTGATTGATTACCCGCATGTGGAAATTACCTCCTATGACCTGAGTGACGCGGATGATCCGGTGCAAGTGGCCAGGGGGATCGCGTCATCGGTGCAACGCTCCGCATCGCCGCTTTCTGGCCCTTTGTTCAAATTCGTGTCATTTCGGACGCGGGTCGACGAGTTCTACTTGTTCGGCTGCTGTCACCACATAGTGGTGGACGGGTCGGGTCTTGCGCTGGTTTGTCATCGGGTTGCCTCGGTGTACTCGGCAATTGTTTCTGGTGCACCGATTCCGCCTGCGGTCTTCGGCTCGTTAGAGGAGTTGGTCGAGTGGGAATTGGCCTACGAAGCCTCCGATGATTATCGAGACGATCAGGACTATTGGACCGAGAACCTGCCCCCGGAGGGCGGACCGCAGTCTCGGGCCGCTGAGGTTGCGGGTGCGGGTGATCCGTATCGGTCTTCGGCGCCCGTTCGATTGGATCCGGTGGTGCTGCGCCGGGTGGATCAGCTATGCCAGCACTGGGACGTGCCCCGGTCGTCGGTGATCACCGCGGCGTGCGCATTGCTGGTGCGGGCGTGGTGCGCAGCGGGTTCGGAGGTGGTGCTGGACTTCCCGGTGAGCAGACGGGTGAGTCCGGAGTCGAAGACCTTTCCCGGGATGGTGGCCGGGGTGGTGCCGCTGGTGTTGCAGGTATCGCCGGGGTCTTCGGTGGCCGGCTTTTGTGCGTACGTGGATTCGCGTATTCGGGAAGCGTTGGCGCATCAGCGGTTTCCGGTGCGAGCCTTGGAGCGCAAAGCATATCGGGCTGGTCCGGGGGAGCGGGCCGATCGGGTCGTCGTCGATTTCCTGCCATCGGAATTCAATGTGCCGTTTGGTGGTGTGGCGGCGTCGGCATCGTTGATTTCTGGTTTGGCCAGTGGCTTTGGGTTGGTCTTTTCCGGTGCTGGTGATGAGTTGCTGTTGAGCACCTTGGGTGCGGGACAGCCGTTTTCGGGCCTCGATGTCGCTGATTTAGCGGGGCGGCTGCAGCGGGTGTTGGCGGCGATGAACGCGGATCCGGGGCGGCCGTTGTCGTCAATCGATGTGCTGGATGCCGGTGAGCACGCCCGGCTGGATCAGTTCGGTAACCGGGCGGTATTGGCCCGGCCGGTGAGCGCGCCGGTGTCGGTTCCGGAGTTGTTCGGTGCGCAGGTGGCCCGCATCCCGGATGAGGTGGCGCTGGTCTGTGACGGCCTGTCGATGACCTACCGCGAACTGGACGAGGCCGCCGACCGGTTGGCGCAGCTGCTGGCGGCGCACGGCGCCAGCCCGGGTGAATGTGTGGCGCTGCTGTTGCCGCGGTCGGCGCAGGCGGTGGTGGCGATCCTGGCGGTGCTCAAGACCGGGGCGGGCGTATGTGCCGATCGACCCGGTGGTGCCGGCGGCGCGGCTCGAGTTCGTACTCGGTGATGCCGCGCCGGTTGCCGCACTGACCAACGCTGATCTTGCCGGCCGGCTGGACGGCCGGGACGTTGCGGTCATCGACGTCAGTGCGTCGCCGGCGGTTGACACCCGGCCGGGCACGGCGCTACCCGCGCCGGGCCCGGACGATGTCGCCTACTTGATCTACACCTCGGGCACCACCGGCGTCCCGAAGGGGGTGGCCATCGCCCATCACAATGTGACGCGACTGCTGGCCTCGTTGGATGCCGGCCTGCCGGAGGCCGGGGTGTGGGCGCATAGTCACTCCCTGGCCTTCGATGTCTCGGTGTGGGAGATCTTTGGGGCGCTGCTGCGCGGTGGGCGGCTGGTGGTGGTGCCCGATTCGGTGGTCGGCTCGCCGGAGGAGTTGCGCGACGTGCTGGTCGCCGAGCGGGTCAGCGTGCTCACCGAGACCCCGTCGGCGGTGGCGGTGTTGCCGGCCGAGGGCTTGGAGTCGATGTCGTTGGTGCTGGCCGGTGAGGCCTGCCCGGCCGAGGTGGTGGACCGGTGGGCGCCGGGGCGGGTGATGGTCAATGCCTACGGCCCCACCGAGACCACGATGTGTGTGGCGATCAGTGCGCCGCTGGTGGCGGGGTCGGGGGCACCGCCGATCGGGTCGCCGGTGTCCGGGGCGGGGTTGTTCGTGCTGGATGGCTGGTTGCGGCCGGTGCCCGCCGGGGTGGTCGGCGAGCTGTATGTGGCCGGTACCGGGCTGGGCGTCGGGTATGTGGGCCGGCCGGGTTTGACCGGGTCGCGGTTTGTGGCCTGCCCATTCGGCGAGCCCGGCGCGCCCGGAATGCGTATGTATCGCACCGGTGACTTGGTGTGCTGGCGCCCGGACGGGCAGCTGGCCTATCTGGGGCGGGCCGATGAGCAGGTGAAGATCCGCGGGTATCGCATCGAGCTCGGCGAAGTGCAGGCCGCGCTGGCCGGGCTCGACGGGGTGGAGCAGGCGGTGGTGATCGCCCGCGAGGACCGCCCCGGCGACAAGCGCCTGGTCGGTTACCTCACCGGCACGGCAGATCCGGCCGGGATGCGGGCGGCGCTGGCCGAGCGGTTGCCCGGATACCTGGTGCCGGCCGTATTGGTCCCACTGCAGGCGCTGCCGCTCACCGCGAACGGCAAATTGGACACCCGCGCCCTACCGGCACCCGAATACACCGCCGGTGAGTACCGGGCCCCGGCCAACGTGGTCGAGGAAATCCTGGCCGGCATCTACGCCCAGGTACTCGGGCTGCCGCGGGTAGGAGTCGACGACTCATTCTTCGAGCTGGGTGGCGACAGCATCTTGTCGATGCAAGTAGCGGCCCGCGCCCGCGCCGCCGGGCTGAGGTGCCGGCCGCGGGACGTTTTCGTCGAGGAAACCGTGGCCCGGCTGGCGCGGGTAGTCACGATGGCCGGCGGTGCGGGCGGTCCGGTGGACGAGGGCACCGGGCCGGTGATCGCGACGCCGATCATGCGTTGGCTGGAGGGCCTGCACCGCGCAGGCGGCCAGATTGAGCAGTTCAACCAGACGGTGCTGGTGCAGGCCCCGGCGGGGGTCACCGAGGCCGACGTGCTGGTGCTGTTGCAGGCCGTGTTGGATCGCCATGCCATGCTGCGGCTGCGGGTCGATGTCGAGGCCGATGTCGAAGGTGCCGAGGGCTGGTCATTACAGGTGCCCGAGCCCGGGTCGGTGGACGCGCGCAAGTGCTTGCAGGCGGTGGACGTGTACTCCGAGGAGGCGCTCGCCAGCGCGCGGTCGCGGTTAGACCCTGCCGCCGGCGTGATGCTCAGCGCCGTGTGGGTGACCTCGTCGAGCCAGCTGGTGGTGATCGTTCACCATCTGGCCGTCGACGCGGTGTCCTGGTGGATTGTGCTCGAGGACCTCAATATCGCCTGGGCCCAACACCGTAGCGGGCAACAGGTGGCGTTGCCGGCGACCGGGACGTCGTTTGCCCGGTGGTCGTCGCTGTTGGCTGAACACGCCCGCCGCCCCGACGTCGTGGATCAGGCCGACGCCTGGAAGCAGGCCGCGGCGGCGCCGGGCGCACTGCCTGCGGTGCGCCCCGAGCTGGACACCTACGCCAGCGCCGGGCAGTTGTCGGCCGTGCTGGACGCCGAGACCACGCGCCTGCTTTTGGCTGAGGTGCCGGCGGCGTTTCATGCCGGGGTGCACGACATCTTGTTGATCGGGTTCGCCTTGGCGTGGGCTGAATTCATAGGTTCTTCGGGCTCTTTTGGCACCGGCAGCAACCCGATCGGCATTGACGTCGAAGGCCACGGACGCCACGAGGAATTGGACCCCGATGGGCGCCCTGTGGACCTGTCGCGCACCGTGGGGTGGTTCACCACCAAGTACCCGGTGTCGTTAGCGCTGGGCCCGGCGGGTGGGCTGTCCTGGGCGCAGGTGCGCGCCGGCGAGCCCGGCTTGGGGGCATTGATCAAGGACGCCAAAGAGCAGCTGCGCGCCCTACCGGACCCCCTGACCTATGGCCTGCTGCGATACCTGAACAGCGACGTCGATCTCGAGGCGTCCGACCCGCCGATCGGGTTCAACTATCTGGGGCGCCTGGGCGCCTCGCAAACCAATGGGGCCCAGTTCGCCGGTGACCTGTGGCGGATCAGCCCGGACGGTGTATCGGTGACCAGCGCCGCGGCGGCGGTGCCGATGGCGCTGGCGCACACCTTGGAGCTCAACGCCGGCACGGTCGACACCGAGACCGGCCCCCACCTGCAGGCCAACTGGACGTGGGCGCCCTCTGCGCTGGACGACGCTCAGGTCACCCGGCTGAGCCAGTTGTGGTTTGAGTCGCTGACCGGCATCTGCGCGCACGTTCAATCCGGAGGGGGCGGGCTGAGCCCGTCGGATATCGCGCCGGCGCGGCTGAGCCAGCAGCAGATCGACGAGTTGCGGCAGCACCACCGGATCGCCGATATCTTGCCGTTGACCCCGCTGCAGCAGGGTCTGCTCTTCCACGCCAGAACCGCGCAGGCCGGCGACGACATGTATGCGGTGCAACTGGATTTCACCGTCACCGGCGCCGTGGACCCGGACCGATTGCACGATGCGGTGCACACCGTGGTCAACCGGCACCCACACCTGGTGGCCCGATTCTGCGAACAGTTCGACGAGCCGGTGCAAATCATTCCGGCCGATCCGGCGGCGTCGTGGCGGTATGTAGACGCCGACGGCGCGGAAGTAGATGGGTCCGAAGTAGAAGCCGACGGGCTGATCCAGCGGGTGTGTGCCGCCGAGCGCGCCGCGGTGTGTGAGCTCGCCGATCAGCCGGCTTTTCGGGTGGCGCTGATTCGCACTGCGGCAGACCGGCATCGGTTGGTGCTAACGAATCACCACATCGTGCTCGATGGCTGGTCGATGCCGATCCTGCTCGGCGAAATCTTCGCCAGCTATTGCGGGCAGCGGTTGCCCGCGGCCGGGTCGTATCGCAGCTTGCTGACCTGGCTGGCCGATCGCGACCTCGATGCCGCCCGCGCGGCCTGGCGCGAAGTGTTGGCCGGCTTCGAGACGCCCACCCTGGTCGGCCCACCGGATCGGTTGGGGACAGGGCGGCGTGGCTTTGAAGCGCTTCAGGTGTCCGCCGCGACCACCCGGGCGCTCAGCGAGGTGGCGCGCTCGTGCCACACCACCGTCAGCACCGTGCTGCAGGGCGCCTGGGCGCTGCTGCTTACCTCGCTGACCGGTCAGCATGACGTCGCCTTCGGCACCGCGCGGTCCCGGGTAGGCCAGCTGGAGGTGGCCGGCGCGGAATCCATGGTCGGCCTGCTGATCAACACGGTGCCGGTGCGGGCGACCATCACCGCGACAACCACCACCGCAGACCTGCTGGGCCAGCTGCAACGCGCCCACAACGACACACTCGAGCACCAGCACCTGGCACTGACCGAGATCCACCGGGTCACCGGCCACGAAAGAATATTCGACAGCCTCTTCGTGTACGAGAACTACCCGATCGACACCAGCGCGTCGTTGGGTGTCGACGGGTTGGCCATCAGCGACTTCACCAACCGCGAATACAACCATTACCCGCTTTCCCTGGAAGCCTTGCCGGGGCCAGAACTGGGCCTTCGCGTCGAATACGACACCGACGTGTTCGACGCGGCCGCCATCCAAACACTGATAGAGCGGTTACGGCGGGTATTGGTGGCATTCACCGCCGACCCCGCCCGGCGGCTCTCGTCGATCGATCTGCTGGACCGCGATGAGCGTGATCTGCTGCTATGGCGGTGGTCTGGCGCCAGTGTGAGCGCCCCGGTGGGGCTGGCGCCGCAGTTGCTGGCTACGGCGGTGGCGGCCGACCCGGACGCCTCGGCGGTCGTCGACGGCGCCTTGGAATTGTCCTATCGCGAGCTCGACGAATGGTCCACCAGGTTGGCGCGCGTGCTGATCGAGGCCGGGGTGGGCCCCGAGCGCGCGGTGGGCGTCGCGATGGACCGCTGCGCGCAGTTGGCAGTGGCCTGGTGGGCGGTGCTCAAGGCCGGCGGGGTGTACGTGCCGCTGGATCCCACCGATCCGGTCGGGCGCATCGCCGCGGTGCTCGACGCGGTGGCGGCGGTGTGCGTGTTGACCTGCGGCAGCGACACGGTGGATGGAGCCGGGGCGCGCCCGGTGCTGCGGATCGACGATCTGGACGTGTCCGGGCGCAGCGCGGATCCGATTACCGACGCCGACCGGCTGGCGGCGCTTGAGGTAGACGACACCGCCTATGTCATGTTCACCTCCGGCTCCACCGGAGCCCCCAAGGGAGTGGCGATCAGCCACGCCGGCCTGCTGGGGGTGGCCGCGGCGCAACGCGAAATGTTCGGGTTGGGTCCGCGGTCGAGGGTGCTGATGGTGGCCTCACCGACGTTCGATGCGTCGATCTTCGAGCAGTTTTTGGCGGTGGGGTCGGCGGCAACGGCCATAGTGGCGCCGCCGGACGGCTACGCCGCGGAGGCGTTGACCGCGTTGCTGCAGGAGCAGCGGGTTAGCGCTGCGGTGTTGACGCCCACCGTGATCGCGTCGCTGGATCGGGCCCGGCTGGACGGGTCTGGACACGCTGGTCACCGCGGGGGAAGCCTGCCCGGAGGAGCTGGTGGCGGCATGGGCACCGGGTCGGCGAATGCTCAACGCCTACGGCCCCACCGAAAACACCATCTGGGGCACCTGCAGTGCGCCGCTGTCCGCGGGGGAGCCGGTGAGCATCGGCACCCCGATCCCGGGCGTGTGCGCGCTGGTGTTGGACGCCGGGCTGAATCCGGCCCCGATCGGGGTGGTGGGCGAGCTGTATCTGGCCGGGCCGGGGCTGGCGCACGGTTACCTGGGCCGGGTGGAGCTGACCGCGGAACGCTTCGTCGCCAATCCATTTAGTGGTCCGTACGGGAGCCCCGGCGCGCGCATGTACCGCACCGGCGATCTGGCGCGCTGGACACCCGCCGGCACCCTGGACTACAAAGGCCGCGCCGACACCCAGATCAAACTGCGCGGGCAGCGCATCGAACTGGGCGAAATCGAAAAAACCCTGCTGACCTGCCCGCAGGTCACCCAGGCCGCCGCCGCCATGCACCACAGCACCACCGGCGGCGCCCACCTGGTCGCCTACATCACCCTCGAGCACACCGCCACCGCCGATCAGGACGCCGAAATCGTCGAAGAGTGGCAACTCATCTACGACGAGCTGTACGGGGCCGATGCCGAGGCAGCGGGTGTGCCGGGGTTCGGCGAGGATTTTCGGGGCTGGAACAGCAGTTACACCGGTGACCCGATTCCGCTCGAGGAAATGCAGGAGTGGCGTTCGGCCACGGTGGATCGCATCATGGGCCTGCAGCCGCGGCGAGTGCTCGAGATCGGCGCGGGCTCGGGGCTGGTGCTGTCCCAGATCGCCCCGCACTGCGAACGCTATGTCGCCACCGATATGTCCGCGGTGGCTATCCAAAACCTCGGGCGCTCGTTGCAGCAGCTGCAGATCCCGTGGCGTGATCGGGTGCAGCTGCTGACGCAGCCCGCCCACGTCACGGCGTCATTGCCGCAGGGCTACTTCGACACCATCATTCTCAATTCGGTCGTGCAGTACTTCCCCAACGGGGGATATCTGGCCGAGGTCGTCGACAACGTCATTGAGCTGCTGGCCCCTGGCGGTGCGGTGTTCATCGGCGACGTCCGTAACTACACCCTGCAGGGTGCGTTCCAAACCGCGATCGCGCTGGCCCGCACCGCCACAGACACCCCGGACACGCGACACCACGGACCCGATCGACACCGCCGCGATCCGCCAGCGGATCCACCACGCTATCCTCGGTGAGCCCGAATTGCTGCTTGCCCCAGAGTTTTTCACTGACTGGGCCGGCAAGCATCCGTCGGTGGCCGGCCTGGATATCGAAGTCAAACGCGGATCCGGCAACAACGAACTCAACCTGTATCGCTACGACGTCACCATCCACAAGACCCCCGCACCGGTACGTTCCCTGGCCGCCGCCCCCACCTGGGCGTGGACCCGATGCGCGGACCTGGACGGCCTGCGGACCCGGTTGATGTCCCAACGCCCCGCCACCGTGCGGGTCACCGGCATCCCCCGCGCCGGCCTGATCGGCGACGTCGACGTCGAACGCGGCGTAGCCGAGGGGCTGCCCCTGGCCGACGCACTCGCCCAAGCCACCGCCGCGGCAGCCGACGCCGCTATCCCCGAACAACTACATCGCCTTGGCGAAACCACCGGATACCGCGTCGCGGTCACCTGGGGCGCCCGGCCCGGCACCCTCGACGCTGTTTTCGTGTCCCCTACGGAAACCCTGAGCGAGGCGGACGGCCGGCACACCCCGCCGGTGACCGACCTCTACCTGCCCCCCGCCGGGGCCCACGTACGCGTCACCGCCAATGAACCCCACACCAACACCAAGATCAGCGCGGTGCGCCGGCGGTTGAGCGCGTGGTTGCCCGAATACATGGTGCCGGCGCACATTGTGGTGCTCGACGAGTTCCCGCTGACCTCCTCGGGCAAGCTCGACCGTAAGGCCCTGCCGGCACCGGAATACCAGGATGCCGATCGGTACCGCGCCCCGGCCGGCGCGGTCGAGGAGATCCTGGCCGGCATCTACGCGCAGATCCTCGGGCTGGAGCGGGTCGGGGTCGACGACTCCTTCTTCGACTTGGGCGGGGACTCGCTCTCGGCGATGCGCCTGATCACCGCGGTTAACCGCAGCCTGAGTGCCGATCTTTCGGTGCGTGCGGTGTTCGAGACGCCGACGGTAGCCGAGTTGGCGCCTCGTATCGGCGGGGATGCGAGTGGGCTGGAGCCGTTGGTCGCAGGTGAGCGGCCGGCCGTCGTGCCGTTGTCGTTCGCGCAGAGCCGGTTGTGGTTTATCGACCAATTGGCGGGGCCGTCACCGATTTACAACATCGCGGTCGCGTTGCGGCTGCGTGGGCGCCTTGATGTCGGGGCATTGGGTGCGGCGCTGGGCGATGTGGTCGGCCGCCACGAGAGCCTGCGCACGCTGTTTGTCGCGCCCGACGGGATTGCGCAGCAGGTGGTTATCCCGGTGGAGCGAGCCGATTTTGGGTGGGATGTGATTGACGCCCGGGGGTGGCCGCGAGGTCGGCGGGACGAGGCGATCGAGGCGGCGGCACGCTACACGTTTGATCTGGCGACCGAGATCCCGCTACAGGCAACGCTTTTCGCTGTCAGCGATGATGACCACGTGTTGGTGGCTGTGGCGCACCATATCGCCGCCGATGGTTGGTCGATTACCCCATTGGTACGTGATCTCGCGGTGGCGTATGCCAGCCGGTGTGCGGGGCAGGCACCTGGTTGGGCGCCGTTGGCGGTGCAGTATGCCGATTACACGCTGTGGCAGCGCGCGCAGTTTGGCGATTTATCCGATCCCGACAGCCGGATCGCCGCGCAGGTGGCCTATTGGCAGGACGCCCTGGCCGGCATGCCCGAGCAGTTGCAGCTGCCCACCGATCGGCCCTACCCGCCAGTGGCCGATCACCATGGCGCGCGAGTGATCGTGGACTGGCCGGTGGAGCTGCAGCATCAGGTTCGTCGGGTGGCGCGTGAACACAATGCGACCGCCTTCATGGTGGCCCAGGCCGCTTTTGCCGCACTGCTGTCCAAGGTCAGCGGCAGCAGCGATGTGGCCGTCGGGTTCCCGATCGCCGGGCGGCGCGATCCTGCGCTGGACGAATTGGTCGGGTTTTTCGTCAACACCCTGGTGCTGCGCGTCGATCTGGCCGGGGATCCCAACTTCACCGACTTGTTGGCGCAGGTGCGCCGGCGCAGCCTGGCCGCCTACGAGCACCAGGATGTGCCGTTTGAGGTGCTGGTGGAGCGGCTCAAGCCCGCCCGAAGCCGGACCCATCATCCGCTGGTGCAGGTGATGCTGGGCTGGCAGAACTTCCCCGGGCAGAACACGGACCAGGCCGCGGGGCTGGCCTTGGGGGACGTGCACGTCACGCCGATGCCGGTGGATACCCACACGGCGCGCATGGATCTGGTGTTCTCGCTGGCCGAGCAGTGGACCGAGGCCGGTGAGCCCGCCGGGATCGGCGTGATGGTGGAGTTTCGCACCGACGTCTTCGACGCGGCCGGCATTGAGGCACTCGTCGAGCGGCTGCAACAGGTGTTGGCGGCGTTAACCGCGGATCCGGGGCGACGGTTGTCGTCGGTGGATCTGGTGGAGGAGCGCGAGCACGCCCGCCTCGATGTCTGGGGCAACCGGGCGGTTTTAACCGAGACGGAGCCCCAGCAGTCGGTGCCGGAGGTGTTCGCCGCGCAGGTGGCCCGCTCCCCGGAGGCGGTGGCCCTGGTGTGCGGCGAGTCACGGTGGACCTACCGGGAGCTCGACGAGGCGGCCAACCGGTTGGCGCAACTGCTGGCCGGCCATGGCGCCGGCCCGGGGCAGTGTGTGGCGCTGCTGTTTTCCCGGTCGGCCGAGGCGATCGTGGCGATCCTGGCGGTGCTCAAGACCGGGGCGGCCTATCTGCCCATCGATCCCGCTTTGCCGTCCGGCGCGGATCGGGTTCATGGTCAGCGACACCACGCCGGTCGTCGCGCTCACCACCGTCGATTTCGCCGACCGGTTCAGCGGGCTCGACCTGACCGTTATCGACGTGCACGACCCCCCTGACGGCCCCGTCGCCACTCAACCCGGCACCGCGCTACCGGCGCCGGCCCCCGACGAGATCGCCCACATCATCTACACCTCGGGCACCACCGGGGTGCCCAAGGGGGTGGCGGTCACCCAGCACAACGTCACCCAGCTGTTCGATTCGCTGCAGATCGGGGTGGAATTGTCGCCGGCGCAGGTGTGGGCGCAGTTCCATTCCTACGCTTTCGACTTCTCGGTGTGGGAGATCTGGGGTGCGCTGCTGCACGGGGGTCGCCTGGTGGTGGTGCCCGACGCGGTGGCCCGCTCAGCCGAAGACTTCCACGCCCTGCTGGTCCGCGAGCAGGTCACTGTGTTGACGCAGACCCCGTCGGCGGCCGCGGTGTTGCCGGTTGAGGGTCTGGATTCGGCGGCGCTGGTGATCGGCGCCGAGCCGTGTCCGCCGGAGTTGGTGGATCGGTGGGCGCCCGGCCGGGTGATGGTCAACGTCTACGGCCCGACCGAGACGACGATGTGGGCCGCCAAGAGCGCACCTCTAACAGCGGGGTCGGGGGCGCCGCCGATCGGGTCGCCGGTGGCGGGGGCGGCGTTTTTCGTCCTGGATGCGTGGTTGCGTCCGGTGCCCGCGGGGGTGGTCGGGGAGCTGTATCTGGCCGGCCGCGGCGTCGGTGTCGGCTACTGGCGCCGGGCCGGGCTGACGGCGTCACGGTTTGTGACGTGCCCGTTCGGCCGGGCGGGGGCGCGCATGTATCGCACCGGGGATCTGGTGCGATGGCGCCCGGATGGCCAGCTGGATTACCTGGGCCGTGCTGATGAGCAGGTCAAGATCCGCGGATATCGCATCGAACTCGGCGAGGTGCGCTCAGCGCTGGCCGGACTCGACGGGGTGGAGCAGGCGGTGGTGATCGCCCGCGAAGACCAGCCCGGCGACAAACGCCTGGTTGGCTACGTCGTTGGGGGAACCGGGACGCTGGACCCCGGCGAAGCGCGCGCAACGCTCGCCGAGCGCCTGCCCGGCTACATGGTGCCCGCGGCGGTGGTGGTGCTCGACGAGCTGCCGGTGACGGTCAACGGCAAACTCGACACCCGCGCCCTGCCCGCACCGGACTACCTGGACGCCGCCCACTACCGGGCCCCGGCCGGCGCGGTCGAAGAAATCCTGGCCGGGATCTACGCCGAGATCCTCGGCGTCCAGCGCGTAGGGGTTGACGACTCGTTCTTCGATCTGGGTGGCGACTCCCTGTCGACGATGCGCCTGATCGCCGCGATCAACAGCGCGCTGGACGCCGATCTGGCGGTGCATACCGTATTCGAGACGCCCACGATTGCTCAGCTCGCGCCGCGCATCGGTGCCGGCGCGGGTGGACTGCCGCGGCTGGTGGCCAGTGCACGGCCCGCGGTGGTGCCGCTGTCGTTCGCCCAGACCCGGTTGTGGTTTGTCGACCAGTTGCACGGACCCTCACCGATCTACAACATCGCCGCGGCACTGCGGCTGCGCGGGCGACTGGACGTTGCGGCATTCGGTGCGGCCCTGGCCGACGTGGTCGGCCGCCACGAAAGCCTGCGCACGGTGTTCCCGGCGGTAGCGGGTGTTCCCCAGCAGCTGGTTATCCCCGTTGAGCAAGCTGACCTCAACTGGGACCCCGAGACGGACATTGTTGATGCCGCCGGATGGTCGGCCAGCCAACTGACTGAGGCGGTCAGCGCGGCCGCACAGCACACGTTCGATTTGGCGACCGAAATCCCGGTATGGGCAACGCTTTTCCGCGTTGCCGATGGCGAACACGTGCTGGTTGCTGTGGTGCACCACATCGCCGCCGACGGCTGGTCGCTACGGCCGTTGGGCGCCGATTTGGGCGTGGCGTATGCCAGCCGCTGCGCGGAGCGGGCCCCGGGGTGGGCCGATTTGGCGGTCCAGTACGTCGACTACACGCTGTGGCAGCGCGCCCAGCTCGGTCAACTCGAAGACGCTGACAGCCCCGTCGCCGGGCAGCTGGCCTACTGGGAGCGGGCCCTGGCGGGGATGCCGGAACGGTTGCAGCTGCCGACCGACCGGCCCTATCCGGCTGTCGCGGATCATCGCGGCGCCACGGTGTTCGTCGATTGGCCGGCGGGGCTGCAGGAGCAGGTCCGCCGGGTGGCCCGTGAGCACAACGCGACCAGCTTCATGGTGGTTCAGGCCGCCCTGGCGGCGGTGCTGTCGAAGGTCAGCGCCAGCCCCGATGTGGCGGTGGGGTTCCCGATCGCCGGCCGTCGCGACCGAGCACTCGACGAGTTGGCGGGGTTTTTCGTCAACACCTTGGTGCTGCGCGTCGACTTGAGAGATCTAGGCGAAGATCCCAGCTTCACCGATCTGCTGGGACAGGTGCGGGCTCGCAGCCTGGCCGCCTTCGAGCACCAGGATGTGCCGTTTGAGGTGCTTGTCGAGCGGGTCAACCCCACTCGAAGCCTGACGCATCATCCGCTGGTTCAGGTCGTATTGGGCTGGCAGAACCTGCCCGGGGATGCCGGACACCACGCCGGACAGAATCTTGACTCCGCCGGGCTGGCGCTGGGTGACCTCGAGGTCACGCCGCTACCGGTGGACACCCACACCGCCCGCATGGACTTGGTGTTTTCGCTGGCCGAACGGTGGACCGAGGCCGGCGAGCCCGCCGGGATCGGCGGCAGGGTGGAATTTCGCACCGACGTTTTCGATGCCGCCAGCATCGAAGCGCTCGTGCAGCGGTTCCAGCGGGTGTTGGCGGCGGCCACCGGTGACCCCACGGTGCCGTTGTCGTCGGTGGATCTCCTCGATGCCGGTGAGCATGCCCGCCTGGACGAGATGGGTAACCGCGCAGCGCTGACCGCCGCCGGGGCGGCGCCGGTGTCGATTCCGGCGTTGTTCGCCCAACACGTGCAGCGCGCCCCGGATGCGGTCGCGATCAGCTGCGCGGAGCGTTCGTGGACCTATCGCGAGCTCGATGAGGCGGCGAACCGGTCAGCGCAGCTGCTGTACGCACGGGGCGCCGAGCCCGGTAAATGTGTCGCGCTGCTATTGCCGCGGTCGGCCGAGGCGGTGGTGGCGATCTTGGCGGTGCTCAAGACCGGGGCGGCGTATCTGCCGATCGACCCGGTGGTGCCGGCGGCCCGGATCGAGTTCCTGCTTGGCGATGCCGCGCCGGTCGCCGTGATCACCACCAACGAGCTGCGCCCGCGGCTGGACGGCCACGACCTGCCGGTCATCGATCTCACTGATGTCAGGGCGCCGGTCCCCGGCGCGGCCACCCAAACCGGCACTTCGCTGCCGGTGCCGGGCCCGGACGATGTCGCCTACCTGATCTACACCTCGGGCACCACCGGTGTCCCGAAGGGGGTAGCGCTGAGCCATCACAACGTGACCCAGCTGCTGGGGTCGCTGGATGCGGGGCTGCCGGCGGCGGGCGTGTGGTCGCATAGTCACTCGCTGGCCTTCGACGTCTCGGTGTGGGAGATCTTCGGGGCGCTGCTGCGGGGTGGGCGGCTGGTGGTGGTGCCCGACTCGGTAGTGCGATCACCCGAAGAGTTGCACGACCTGCTGGTTGCCGAGCAGGTCAGCGTGTTGACCCAGACCCCGTCGGCGGTGGCGGTGTTGTCGCCGCAGGGGTTGGAATCGGTGGCGTTGGTGATGGCCGGCGAGGCTTGCCCAGCCGAGGTGGTGGACCGGTGGGCGCCGGGCCGGGTGATGGTCAATGCCTACGGCCCCACCGAGACCACGATGTGTGTGGCGATCAGTGCGCCGCTGGTGCGCGGGGTCCGGGGCGCCGCCGATCGGGTCGCCGGTGCCGGGGGCGGCGTTGTTCGTGCTGGATGGGTGGATGCGTCCGGTGCCCGCCGGGGTGGTGGGTGAGTTGTACGTGGCCGGCGCCGGAATCGGGTCCGGGTATGTGGGCCGGTCCGCGTTGACGGCGTCGCGGTTTGTGGCGTGTCCGTTCGGCGGGCCGGGGGCTCGCATGTATCGCACCGGGGACTTGGTGTGCTGGCGATCCGACGGCCAGCTGACCTACCTGGGCCGTGCCGATGAGCAGGTCAAGATCCGCGGGTATCGCATCGAACTCGGCGAGGTGCAGGCGGCGCTGACGACGCTGGACGGGGTGGAGCAGGCGGCGGTGATCGCTCGCGAGGACCGCCCCGCCGCCTTGCGTCTGGTCGGTTATGTCACGGGCACCGCCGACCCGGCCCGGGTACGCGCCCTGCTGGCCGAGCGGCTGCCGGCCTACCTGGTCCCGGCCGCGGTGGTGGCGATGCCGGAGCTGCCGCTCACGCCGAACGGCAAACTCGACGCCCGCGCCCTGCCGGCACCCGAATACACCGCCGGTGAGTACCGGGCCCCGGCCACCGCGGTCGAGGAAATCCTGGCCGGCATCTACGGCCAGGTACTCGGCGTCGGGCGGGTCGGGGTCGACGACTCGTTCTTCGAGCTGGGCGGGGACAGCATTTCGGCGACCCGCCTGGTCGCGGCCATCAACAGCGGCCTGGACGCCGGCCTTTCGGTGCGCGCCGTGTTCGAGGCGCCCTCGATTGCGCAGTTGGCGCCCCGCATCGGTGTGGGTGCGGGTCCGGCTCCCGCGGTTGGTGCCGGTTGAGCGACCCGCGGTGATTCCGTTGTCGTTCGGCCAAAACCGGTTGTGGTTCATCGACCAGCTGCAGGGGCCGTCGCCCGTTTACAACTTGGCGGGGGCGATGCGGATGAGCGGTCCGCTGAACGGCGAGGCGTTGGGTGCGGCACTGACCGACCTGGTGGGCCGCCACGAAAGCCTGCGCACGGTATTTACCGCGCCGGACGGGTTGCCGCAGCAGCTGGTGCTGCCCGCCGAGCGGGCAGAGTTCGGCTGGCAGATCATCGATGCCCGCGGCTGGTCGGCTGGCCGACTGCGCGAGGCCATCGAGGCGGTGGCGCGTCATACCTTTGACTTGGCCGCCGAAATCCCTTTGCAGGTAAAGCTTTTCGTTGTCGGCGAGGACGAGCACGTGCTGGTGGGTGCGGTGCACCACATCGCCGCCGACGGCTCGTCGCTACAGCCGCTGGTGCGTGATCTGGGCGTGGCTTATGCCAGCCGGTGTGCGGGGCAGGCACCGGGGTGGCCCGCACTGGCGGTGCAGTATGTCGACTACACGCTGTGGCAGCGCACGCAGTTCGGGGATCTCGACGACAGCGACAGTCCCATCGCCGCGCAGTTGGCCTACTGGCAAGAAGCCCTGGCCGGGATGCCCGAGCGGCTGCAGCTGCCCACCGATCGGCCCTATCCGCTGGTTGCCGATCAGCGCGGCGCCACCGT
This sequence comes from uncultured Actinomycetota bacterium, assembly GCA_963840045.1. Classification (GTDB taxonomy): domain Bacteria; phylum Actinomycetota; class Actinomycetes; order Mycobacteriales; family Mycobacteriaceae; genus Mycobacterium. Next base: position 84,229 of record CAWIXL010000009.1, read on the forward strand.
GGAGGTGGACTGGCCGGCCCAGTTGCAGCAGCAGGTTGCCCGGGTGGCCCGTCAACACAATGCGACCAGCTTCATGGTGGTCCAGGCCGCCCTGGCGGTGCTGTTGTCGAAGGTCAGCGCCAGCAGCGAGGTGGCGGTGGGCTTCCCGATCGCCGGGCGGCGCGACCCCGCGCTGGACGACTTGATCGGCTTTTTCGTCAACACCTTGGTGCTGCGGGTCGAGGTGACCGGTGACCCGAGCTTCACCGACCTGTTGGCGCAGGTGCGGACGCGCAGCCTGGCCGCCTACGAGCATCAGGACGTGCCCTTCGAGGCGCTGGTGGAACGACTGCACCCGACTCGATCCCTGACACATCACCCACTGGTTCAGGTGATGCTGGCCTGGCAGAACTTCGCCGGGCCCGCCGGCGACCCCGCCGCCGGGATGACCTTGGGTGATGTCCAGGTCACGCCGCTGCCGGTGGACACGCAGTCGGCCCGCATGGATCTGGTCTTTTCACTGGCCGAACGCTGGAGCGAGGCCGAGGAGCCGATCGGGATCGGCGGGACCGTCGAATTCCGCACCGACGTCTTCGATGCGACCAGCATCGAGGCGCTCATCGAGCGGCTGCGACGGGTCCTGACGGCGGTCACCGCCGATCCGGCGCGGTCGTTGTCGAGCGTGGATGTGCTCGACGAGCCCGAGCGTGCCCGGCTCGACCAGATCGGCAACCGGGCAGCTTTAACCAACGAGCCCGGCAGCGGCCCGGCGTCGGTTCCGGAGTTGTTCGCCGCGCAGGTCGCGCGCACCCCGGACGAGGTGGCCCTGGTGTGCGGCGAGTCGCGGTGGACCTATCGGGAGCTGGACGAGGCCGCCAACCGGTTGGCGCAGCTGTTGGCCGGGCATGGCGCGGGCCCGGGACAGTTTGTGGCGCTGCTGTTTGCCACGTTCCGCCGAGGCGATCGTCGCGATCTTGGCGGTGCTCAAGACCGGGGCGGCGTATCTGCCGATCGACCCGGCACTGCCGGCGGCCCGGCTCGGGTTCATGCTCACCGACGCCGCGCCGATCGCCGCGATCACCACCGCCGACCTGGCCGACCGGCTGCACGGCCATGATGTGCCGGTCATCGACGCGGGCGATCCGATGATCGACGCGCAGCCCAGCACGGCCCTGCCGGCGCCGGCCGCCGACGACGTCGCCTACCTCATCTACACGTCGGGCACCACCGGTGTCCCCAAGGGCGTGGCCGTCACCCACCGCAACGCTGTGTCGCTGCTGGCATCGGTCGACGCCGGCCTGCCGGCCGGACCGCAGGTGTGGTCGCAGTGGCATTCCTTGTCCTTCGACGTCTCGGTGTCGGAGATCTTCGGCGCGCTGCTGCACGGCGGGCGGTTGGTCGTGGTGCCCGAGTCGGTGGCGGCCGCGCCGGACGACTTGCACGCGCTTCTGGTCGCCGAACAGGTCAGCGTCTTGAGCCAGACCCCGTCGGCGGTGGGGATGCTCTCACCGCAGGGTTTGGCATCGATGGCGTTGGTGGTGGCCGGTGAGGCCTGCCCGGCCGAGCTGGTGGACCGCTGGGCGTCGGAGCGGGTGATGATCAACGCCTACGGTCCCACTGAGGCCACCGTGTATGCGGCGGTCAGTGCTCCGCTGGTAGCGGGGTCCGGTTCGGTGCCGATCGGTTCGCCGGTGCCGGGCGCGGCACTGTTCGTGCTGGATGCCTGGCTGCGGCCGGTGCCGGCCGGCGTGGTCGGCGAGCTGTACGTGGCCGGTGCCGGAGTGGCCGGCGGCTATTGGCGCCGGGCCGGGTTGACCGCGTCGCGGTTTGTGGCGTGCCCCTTCAGTGGCGCGGGGGCTTCGGGACAACGGATGTACCGCACCGGGGACCTGGTGGCGTGGGGCGCCGACGGGCAATTGCGCTACCTCGGTCGCGCCGACGCGCAGGTCAAGATCCGCGGCTATCGCATCGAGCTCGGCGAAGTGCAGGCGGCGCTGATCAAGCTGGATGGGGTGCAGCAGGCGGTGGTGATCGCCCGCGAGGACCGTCCCGCCGCCTTGCGCCTGGTCGGTTATGTGACCGGCACCGCCGACCCGGCCGGGATACGTGCCCAGCTGGCCGACCGGCTCCCGACCTACATGGTGCCGGCCGCGGTGGTCATGCTCGACGCGCTGCCGTTGACGCCCAACGGCAAACTCGACACCCGCGCCCTGCCCGCACCGGAATACACCGCCGGCGAATATCGGGCGCCGACCGGTGCCGTCGAGGAAATCCTGGCCGGCATCTACGCCCAGGTACTGGGGGTCGAGCGCGTCGGCGTTGACGACTCGTTCTTCGAGCTGGGTGGCGACAGCATCTTGTCGATGCAGGTGGTGGCCCGCGCGCGGGCCGCCGGCCTGACGTGCAAGCCGCGCGACATTTTCGTCGAGCAGACGGTGGCCCGGCTGGCCCGAGTCGCCATGGTGGCCGACGGTACGGATGGGCCGATCGACGAGGGTGTCGGGCCGGTGTCCGCGACGCCGATCGTGCGTTGGCTGCAGGACCTGGAAAGCGCGGGTGCCCCGGTCGATCAGTTCAACCAGACGATGCTGGTGCAGGCTCCGGCGGGAGCCGGCGAGGCCGATGTGGTGGTGCTGCTGCAGGCATTGCTGGATCGGCACGCCACGTTGCGCCTGCGCGTCGACTCACGACGTCGGGGGCTGGTCGTTGCAGGTGCCCGAACCGGGTGCGGTGGACGCGCGTGAGTGCCTGCACGCGGTAGACGCGCTCTCCGACGAGGCCCTGATCAGCGCGCGGTCCCGGCTGAACCCGTCCGCCGGCGTCATGCTCAGCGCCCTGTGGGTGGCTTCCACCGGCCAGCTGGTGCTGATCATTCACCACCTGGCCGTCGACGCGGTGTCCTGGTGGATTCTGCTGCAGGACCTCAACATCGCCTGGGCCCAGCACCACGGCGGGCAACCGGTGGCGTTGCCGGCGGCGGGCACATCGTTTGCGCGGTGGGCGTCGCTGCTGGCCGAGCATGCGCGCCGGCCGGACGTGGTGGACCAGGCCGACACCTGGAAGCAGGTGGCTTCTGCCGGTTTAGGGGCCCCGGCAGCGCTACCGGCGGTGCGTCCCGAGCTGGACACGTTCGCCACCGCCGGGCATATGTCGGCGTCGCTCGACGCCGAGATCACCGGCATGCTGCTCGGTGAGGTGCCCGCCGCGTTCCATGCCGGGGTCCAGGACATCCTGCTCATCGGGCTCGGGTTGGCGTTGGCGGAGTTTTTGGGCACCGAAGGCAAGCCGATCGGTATCGACGTCGAGGGCCACGGCCGGCACGACGAGCTGGCCCCCGATGTTGACCTGTCACAGACCGTGGGGTGGTTCACCACCAAATACCCGGTGTCGTTAGCGGTGGGCCCGCTGTCCTGGGCGCAGGTGGTCGACGGCGACCCGACGCTGGGCGCGCTGGTCAAGGACGCCAAGGAGCAGCTTCGCGCCCTTCCGCACCCGCTCAGCTACGGCGTGCTGCGGTACCTGAACGCCGATGTTGACCTAGATGGGTCCGACCCGCCGATCGGCTTCAACTATTTCGGTCGGTTGGGCGCCCCGGGGGCCGATGCGGCCGAGGCGATGGCTGATGGTTGGTGGATCAGCCAGGACGGCTTGTCGCTGATCGGTGCCGCTACGGCGGTGCCCATGCCGCTGATGCACACCCTGGATGTCAACGCCGGCACTATCGACACCGGCGCCGGGCCGCAGCTGCATGTCAACTGGACCTGGGCGCCCTCCGCGCTTGACCAGGAGCAGATCACCCGGCTCAGCCGGCTGTGGTTCGACGCACTGGCCGGCATCTGCGCGCACGTGCGTGGCGGTGGCGGCGGACTGACGCCTTCCGACCTCGCGCCCGCCCGGCTGAGCCAGCAGCAGATCGATAAGCTGCAGCGGAAACAACAGATCGCCGACGTGCTGCCGCTGACCCCGGTGCAGCAGGGGCTGCTCTTCCACGCCACCACCGCAGCAACCAGCGATGATCTCTATGCCGGGCAACTGGAAATCGGCGTGGCCGGCCCACTCGACCCGCAGCGCCTGCGCGCTGCGGTGCACGCCGTCGTCGACCGCCATCCGCAGCTGGTGGCCCGGTACTGCGACGAGTTCGACCAGCCGGTGCAGGTCATCCCGGCCGATCCCGTGGCGTCCTGGCGCTATATAGATCTCGACCCAAATATCGAGGCCGCCGATATCGATGTCGGCGATGAGCAGATCCAGCGGCTCTGCGCCGCCGAACGCGCCGCGGTGTGTCACCTGGCCGACCAGCCGGCCTTCCGGGTGGCGCTGATCCGCACCGGCCCAGACCGGCACCGGTTGGTGCTGACGAATCACCACATCGTGCTCGACGGCTGGTCGATGCCCATCCTGCTGCGCGAAATCTTCACCAGCTATTCCGGGCAGCGACTGCCTGCGGCCGGGTCGTATCGGACATTTCTCACCTGGCTGGCCGAGCGAGACCTGGATGCCGCCCGCACAGCCTGGGGCGAGGTGTTCGCCGGCTTCGACACGCCGACCTTGGTCGGGGCGCGCGATCGGTTCGAGCCGGGGCAACGCGGCGTCAAATCGCTTGCGCTGCCTGCCGAGATCACCCGGGCCGTCAGCGAGCTGGCGCGCTCGTGCCATACCACCGTCAACATCGTGTTGCAGGGCGCGTGGGCGCTGCTGCTGAGTTCGCTGACCGGTCAGCGCGATGTCGCCTTCGGCACCACGGTTTCGGGCAGGCCCGCCGACCTGGCCGATGCCGAATCGATGGTGGGCCTGTTGATCAACACGGTGCCGGTGCGCGCGGCTATCACGTCGGCAACCACCACCGCGGACCTGCTGGGCCAGCTGCGTCGCGCCTATAACGACACCCTCGAGCACCAGCACCTGGCGCTCAACGAGATTCACCGCATCACCGGTCAGGACATCCTGTTCGACACCCTTTTCGCCTTTGAGAACTATCCGATCGACACTGGCGTGGCCCTGGGTGACGACGGGTTCGCGATCACCGATTTCAGCAGCCACGAATCCACCCACTACCCGCTGACGGTGCAAGCCCAACCGGGCCGGCAGCTACGCCTGCGCGTCGAATACGACGCCGACGTGTTCGACAGCGGCGGCATCGACGCGCTGATCGAGCGGTGGCGGCGGGTGCTGGTGGCGGTCACCGCCGAGCCCACCCGGCGGTTGTCCGCGATCGATTTGCTGGATGCCGGTGAGCATGCCCGGCTGGACGAGATCGGGAAGCGGGCGGTGCTGACCCGTCCGGCGACCGACCAAGGATTCCAACCGGTGTCGATTCCGGTGTTGTTCGCCGAGCAGGTCGTCCGCACCCCGGCCGCGGTGGCGATCACCTGCGAAGGCCGGTCGGTCACCTACCGGGAACTCGACGAGGCCGCCAACCGGTTGGCACATCTGTTGGCCGCCCACGGCGCGGGCCCGGGACAGTCTGTGGCGCTGCTGTTTTCGCGTTCGGCCGAGGCCGTCGCGGCGATCCTGGCGGTGCTCAAGACCGGGGCGGCGTATCTGCCGATCGACCCGGCGGTGCCTGCGGCGCGGATCAGCTTCATGCTTACCGACGCCGCGCCGATCGCGGCTATCACCACCACCGACAGTGCCGAACGGTTCGACGGCTTCGACCTGACGGTCCTCGACGTGCACGACCTCGCTGTGGTCACTCAACCCAGCACTCCGCTGGCGGCGCCGGCCCCCGATGACATCGCGCACATCATCTACACCTCGGGGACCACCGGGATGCCCAAAGGCGTGGCGGTCACCCACCACAACGTGACCCGGTTGTTCGAGGGACTCGAGGTTGGCCTGCAGGTGGGGCCGGGGCAGGTGTGGACGCAATGCCACTCGTATGCCTTCGACTACTCGGTGTGGGAGATCTGGGGTGCGCTGCTGCACGGCGGGCGCCTGGTGGTGGTGCCCGAGTCGGTGACCCGCTCACCGCACGACTTCCACGCCTTGCTGGTCGCTGAACAGGTCTCCGTGTTGAGCCAAACGCCTTCTGCGGTAGGGCCCTTGTCACCCGAGGGTTTGGAATCGGCGGCGCTGGTGATCGCCGCCGAGGCCTGCCCGGCCGACGTGGTCGACCGGTGGGCGCCCGGGCGGGTGATGATCAACGCCTACGGCCCCACCGAGACCACGGTCTACGCGACGATCAGCGCGCCGCTGGACGGCGGACTCAGGTGCAGTCCCGATCGGCTCGCCGGTGCCGGGGGCGGCGTTGTTTGTCCTCGACGGCTGGCTGCGGCCGGTGCCACCCGGGGTGGTCGGGGAGTTGTATGTGGCCGGTACCGGAGTCGGGTGCGGGTATCTGCGCCGGGCCGCGTTGACCGCATCGCGCTTTGTGGCGTGCCCGTTCGGCGAACCCGGGGCGCGCATGTATCGCACCGGCGATCTGGTCCGCTGGCGCCCGGACGGGCAGCTGGCCTACCTGGGCCGCGCCGATGAGCAGGTCAAGATCCGCGGGTACCGCATCGAACTCGGTGAAGTGCAGGCGGCCCTGGCCGCGCTTGACGGGGTCGAGCAGGCGGTGGTGATCGCCCGCGAGGACCGACCCGGCGACAAGCGCCTGGTGGGTTACGTCACCGGGAACGCCGACCCGGCCGAGGCGCGGGCCGCGCTGGCGCAACGGCTGCCGGCCTACATGGTCCCGGCGGCGGTGGTGGCTCTGCAGGAGCTGCCGCTGACGGTCAACGGCAAACTGGACACCCGCGCCCTGCGGGCGCCGGAGTTCGCCGCTGGCGAGTATCGGGCGCCGGGCAGCGTGGTCGAGGAGATCCTGGCCGGCATCTACGCCGAGGTACTCGGTGTCGGGCGGGTCGGGGTCGACGACTCGTTCTTCGATCTCGGCGGCGACAGCATTTCGGCGATGCGCCTGATCGCGGCGATCAATACCGCACTGGATGCCGGCCTTGCGGTGCGCACCGTATTCGAGGCGCCCACGGTTGCGCAGTTAGCGCCGCGGATAGGCGAGGGCACAAGCCGGCTGCCGCGGTTGGTGGCGGGGGAGCGGCCGGCGGTGGTGCCGTTGTCGTTCGCGCAGAGCCGGTTGTGGTTCGTCGAGCAATTGCAGGGGCCGTCGCCGGTCTACAACATGCCGTTGGCAGTGCGGTTGAGTGGCCGGCTGGACGCCGAGGCGCTGGACGCGGCGTTCGCCGATGTGGTGAACCGCCACGAAATCCTGCGCACGCTGATCACGGCGCCCGAGGGGATACCGCAGCAGGTGGTGGTGCCGGTCGAGCGGGCGGACTTGGGCGGGCAGATCATCGACGCCACCGGCTGGCCGGCGGCGCGACTGATGGAGGCCGTCGGCGCCGTGGCGTGTCACCAATTCGATCTCGCGACCGAGATCCCGCTGCGGGCAACGCTTTTCCGCGTCGACGAGGACGAGCACGTACTGGTGGCGGTAATGCATCACATCGCGGCCGACGGCTGGTCGCTGCGGCCGTTGGCCGTCGATCTGGGTATGGCCTATGCCAGGCGGTGTGCCGGGCAAGCGCCAGACTGGGCCGATCTGGCGGTGCAGTACGCCGACTACACGCTGTGGCAGCGCGCGCAGTTTGGGGATCTCGACGACAGCGGCAGCCGTATCGCCGCGCAGCTGGCCTATTGGGAGGGTGCGCTGGCCGGGATGCCCGAGCGGCTGCAGCTGCCCACCGATCGGCCCTACCCGCTGTTCGCCGACCAGCGTGGCGCACGGGTGGACGTGGACTGGCCGGCCGAGCTGCAGCAGCGGGTTGCCCGGTTGGCGCGTGAGCACAATGCGACCAGCTTCATGGTGGTGCAGGCCGCTCTGGCCGCGTTGCTGTCGAAGGTCAGCGCCAGCCCCGACGTGGCGGTCGGATTCCCGATCGCCGGCCGTGGTGACCCCGCGCTCGACGACTTGGTGGGCTTCTTCGTCAACACCCTGGTGCTGCGGGTGGATGTGACCGGAGATCCCAGCTTCACCGAGCTGCTGGCCCGGGTTCGAACGCGCAGCCTGGAGGCGTTCGAGCATCAAGATGTGCCCTTTGAAGTGCTGGTGGAGCGGCTCAACCCGACCCGGAGCCTGACGCATCACCCGCTGATTCAGGTGCTGCTGGCCTGGCAGAATTTCGCCGGCCGCAATGATCCGGCCGCCGGGCTGATGCTCGAGGGCCTCGAGGTCACCCCGCTGCCGGTGGACACCGAATCGGCCCGCATGGATCTGGTGTTCTCGCTGGCCGAACGCTGGACCGACGCCGGTGAGCCCGCCGGGATCGGCGGGGCGGTGGAATTCCGCACCGACGTCTTCGACGCGCAGAGCATCGAAGCATTGATCGTGCGGCTGGAGCGGGTCCTGACGGCGGTCACCGCCGAGCCCGGGCGGTCGTTGTCGTCGGTGGACGTGCTCGATGAGGCTGAGCGCGCCCGGCTGGACGAGATCGGCAACACGGCGGCACTGACGCAGCCGGTGACCACCCCGGCGTCGGTTCCGGAATTGTTCGCCGCGCAGGTGGCTCGTACCCCGGAGGCGGTGGCCCTGGCATGTGCGGGCCGGTCGATGACGTACCGGGAATTCGACGAGGCCGCCAACCGGTTGGCGCAGCTGCTGGCCGCGCGCGGCGCGGGACCGGGTGAGTGTGTGGCGCTGCTGTTGGAGCGTTCGGCCGAGGCGATCGTCGCTCTCGTGGCGGTGCTCAAGACCGGGGCGGCGTATCTGCCGATCGACCCGGCGCTGCCGGCGAGCCGGCTCGTGTTCATGCTCGACGACGCCGCGCCGATCGCCGCGATCACCAGCACCGACCTGGCCTACCGGCTGGACGGCCACGACCTGGCGGTTATCGACGTCCGGGATATCGGGGCTCCCGGCCGCTCCGCCCAGCCCGACACCGCACTGCCGGGGCCGGCCGCCGACGACATCGCCTACCTGATCTACACGTCGGGCACCACCGGTGTCCCCAAAGGCGTGGCCGTCACTCACCACAACGTCACCCAGCTGCTGACGTCCGTCGACGCCGGCCTGCCGCCCGGACCGCAGGTGTGGTCGCAGTGGCATTCGTTGTCCTTCGACGTCTCGGTGTGGGAGATCTTCGGCGCGTTGCTGCGCGGCGGTCGGCTGGTGGTGGCGCCCGACGAGGTGGCCCGTTCGGCCGACGATTTGCACGCCTTGCTGGTCGCGGAACAGGTCAGCGTGCTCACTGAGACCCCGTCAGCGGCGGCGGTGCTGTCACCCGAGGGGTTGGATTCGGTGGCGCTGGTGGTGGCGGGTGAGGCCTGCCCCACCGAACTGGTGGATCGCTGGGCGCCCGGCCGGGTGATGGTCAACGCCTACGGTCCCACCGAGGCCACCGTGTATGCGGCGGTCAGCGCCCCGCTGCAACCGGGGTCCGGCGCAGTTCCGATCGGTGCGCCGGTGCCGGGGGCGGCGTTGTTCGTCCTCGATGAGTGGCTGCGGCCGGTGCCCGCCGGGGTCGTCGGTGAGTTGTATGTGGCCGGTGCCGGAGTGGGAAGTGGCTATTGGCGCCGGGCCGGGTTGACCGCGTCGCGGTTTGTGGCGTGCCCGTTCGGCGGCGGGACAAGTTCAGGGGCGACTTGGGGTCAACGGATGTACCGCACCGGGGATCTGGTGGCGTGGGGCGCCGATGGGCAACTGCGATATCTGGGCCGCGCCGATGAGCAGGTCAAGATCCGCGGCTATCGCATCGAGCTCGGCGAAGTCCAGGCGGCCCTGTCCGCGCTGGATGGGGTGGAGCAGGCGGTGGTGATCGCCCGCGAGGACCGCGCCGGTGACAAGCGTCTGGTGGGTTATGTGACCGGCACCGGCGATCCGGCCCAGGCGCGCGCCGCGCTCGCCGGCCGGCTGCCCGCCTACATGATTCCGGCGGCGGTGGTGCTGTTGCCGGAGCTGCCGTTGACGGTCAACGGCAAACTCGACAAGCGCGCCCTACCGGCACCGGAGTATCAGGATGCCGATCGTTACCGCGCGCCGGACAGCCCCGTCGAGGAGATCCTGGCCGGCATCTACGCCCAGGTCCTGGGGCTGGAGCGGGTCGGCGTCGACGAGTCGTTCTTCGACCTCGGCGGCGACAGCATCTCGTCGATGCAGGTGGTGGCGCGGGTCCAGGCCGCCGGCCTGATGTGTCGGACGCGCGACATTTTCGTCGAGCAGACGGTGGCCAGGCTGGCCCGGGTGGTCAAGGTCGACGGCGAGGGTGGCGTGTTCGATGAGGGCATCGGGCAGGTGGTGCCGACACCGATCATGCGCTGGCTGCGGAGCGTCGATGGGCCGATTGACCAGTTCAACCAGACGATGTTGGTGCAGGCTCCCGCAGGTGTGACCGACGCCGACGTGGTGGTCGCGCTGCAGGCCTTGCTGGATCGGCATCCGATGTTGCGGGCGCGAGTCGACTCAGGCATCGGGGACGGTGGCGCTCAGGGGGCCGGCGATTGGACGCTGACGGTGCCCGACGCGGGGTCGGTGGACGCGCGCGGCTGCCTGCACACGGTCGATGTGCTGTCCGACGAAGCGGTGGTGGCGGCGCGGTCGCGGTTGAACCCGACGGCCGGGGTGATGCTGAGCGCCCTGTGGGAGGCCTCCACCGGCCGGCTGGTGGTGATCATCCACCATCTCGCCGTCGACGCAGTGTCATGGCGGATCTTGTTGGAGGACCTCAACATCGCCTGGGCCCAGCATCACAGCGGGCAGCCGGTGACGTTGCCCGGGCGGGGGACGTCGTTTGCCCGGTGGGCATCGCTGCTGGCCGAGCACGCACGCTCCGCCGTGGTCCTTGACCAGGCCGACGCGTGGCGGGAGGTAGCTGATGCCGGTTTGAGGGCCCCGGCCGCACTGCCGCCGGTGCGCCCCGAGGTGGATACGTTTGCCACTGCCGGACAGCTGTCGGTGTCGCTGGATGCCGAGACCACCGGCATGCTGCTCGGTGAGGTGCCGGCGGCGTTTCATGCGGGGGTCCACGAGATCTTGCTGATCGCGTTCGCCTTGGCGTGGAGTGAGTTCTTTGCCGATGCGCGAACACCGATCGGCATCGACGTCGAAGGCCATGGTCGCCACGAGGAACTGGCCGCCGATGTTGACCTGTCCCGCACCGTGGGTTGGTTCACCACCAAGTACCCGGTGTCGCTGGAGGTGGACGGGCTGCCCTGGGCACAGGTAGTGGCCGGCCAGGCGGAGCTCGGCGCGCTGATCAAGAACGCCAAAGAGCAGCTTCGGGCCCTGCCCGACGGCCTGACCTACGGCTTGCTGCGCTATCTGAACGCCGACGCCGATCTGGACGGGTCCGACCCGCGGATCGGGTTCAACTACTTCGGGCGCCTCGGTGTCCCAGCGGGGGATGCGGACGACGGGTTTGCTCAGATGTGGACCATATGTCCGGACGGCGCGTCCGTCGTCAGCGCTGCCACGGCGGTGCCCATGCCGCTCATGCACACCGTGGACCTCAACGCCGTCGCCTTAGATACCGGCGAGACAGGTCCGCGCCTGCAGGCCAACTGGACCTGGGCACCTTCGGCGCTGGACCAAGCGGCGGTCACCCGGCTGAGTCAGCTGTGGTTTGACGCCCTGGCCGGCATCTGCGCACATGTGCGAGGCGGCGGCGGGGGCTTGACCCCGTCCGATATCGCGCCGGCCCGTCTTAGCCAGCAGCAGATCGACGAGCTCTGCGGACAACACCGGATCGCCGACGTGCTGCCGCTGACCCCCTTGCAAGAGGGGTTGCTCTTCCACGCCCTCACCGCTCCGGGCGGTGACAGCGTGGCCGACTTGTACGCGATTCAGCTTGATCTCACCCTGACCGGCGCGCTCGACCCGCACCGCCTGCGCGACGCGATGCAAAGTGTGGTCGACAGGCATCCCAACCTGGTGGCCCGATTCTGCCAACAGTTCGACGAGCCGGTGCAGATCATCCCTGCCGATCCCGAGATGACCTGGCGTTACGTGCAGCTTGACGGCGTCCACCTGGTCGGCGGCACCGATCGGGATAAGCAGATCCAGCGGATCTGCGCCGCCGAGCGCGCCGCTGTCTACCACCTGGCCGATCAGCCGCCCTTCCGGGTGGCGTTGATCCGCACCGGACCAGATCGGAACCGGGTGGTGCTGACCATTCACCACATCGTGCTCGATGGCTGGTCGCTGCCGATCCTGCTGCAGGAGATCTTCGCCAGCTATTACGGGATGCGGCTGCCCGTGGCCGAGTCGTACCGCACTTTCCTAACCTGGCTGGGCGATCGGGACCTGGACGCCGCGCGTGCGGCCTGGGGCGAGGTGTTGGCCGGCTTTGACACCCCCACACTGGTCGGCGCGCCGCAAAGGTTGGGCGAGGGCCCCCGCGGCGTCAAATCATTCCGGGTGTCCGCCGAGACCACGCGGGCGGTCAGCGAACTCGCGCGCTCGTGCCATACCACCGTCAACACCGCGCTTCAGGGCGCCTGGGTACAGCTCTTGTGCTGGTTGACGGGTCAGCATGATGTCGCGTTCGGCACCACCGTCTCGGGTAGGTCGGCTGAGGTAGCGGGCACGCAATCCATGGTGGGGCTGTTGATCAACACGGTGCCGGTGCGGGCGCACATAACCGCGACAACCACCACCGCAGATCTGCTGGACCAGCTACAACAGGCCCACAACCACACCATCGAACACCAGCACTTGGCGCTCAGCGAGATCCACCGCATCACCGGTCAGGACAAACTGTTCGACACCCTCTTCGCTTACGAGAACTATCCGATCGACGCCGGCGCGTTGTCGGGCGACCACGAGTTGGCCCTCACCGATGCCAGCGTCCGCGAATACAACCATTACCCGTTGACGGTGCAAGCGCAGCCGGGCGACGAACTGGGTCTTCGCGTCGAATACGACACCGACATGTTCGACGCCGACAGCATCGAGGCGCTTGTCGGGCGGTTGCAGCGGTTGTTGGTGGCGATGACCGCCGATCCGGGGCGGCCGTTGTCGTCGATCGACCTGCTGGATGCCGGTGAGCACGCCCGGCTGGATCAGTTCGGTAACCGGGCGGTATTGGCCCGGCCGGCGAGCGCGCCGGTGGCGGTTCCGGAGTTGTTCGGTGCGCAGGTGGCCCGCATCCCGGATGAGGTGGCGCTGGTCTGTGACGGCCTGTCGATGACCTACCGCGAACTGGATGAGGCCGGCGAACCGGTTGGCGCAGCTGCTGGCGGCGCACGGCGCACAGCCCGGGTGAATGTGTGGCGCTGCTGTTGCCGCGGTCGGCGCAGGCGGTGGTGGCGATCCTGGCGGTGCTCAAGACCGGGGCGGGCGTATCTGCCGATCGACCCGGTGTTGCCCGCGGCGCGGCTCGCGTTCGTGCTTGGTGATGCCGCGCCGGTTGCCGCGATGACCACCGCTGAGCTTGCCGGCCGGCTGGACGGGCGGGACGTTGCGGTCATCGACGTCAACGATGTCAAGGCGCCGGTCCCCGGCGCGGCTACCCAGGCCGTCGCTGCGCTACCTGCGCCGGGTCCGGACGATGTCGCCTACCTGATCTACACCTCGGGCACCACCGGCGTCCCGAAGGGGGTGGCCATCAGCCCACCACAGCGTCACCCAACTGCTGGCGTCGCTGGATGCGGGTCTGCCGGAGGCCGGGGTGTGGGCGCATAGTCATTCCCTGGCCTTCGACGTCTCGGTGTGGGAGATCTTTGGGGCGTTGCTGCGCGGTGGGCGGCTGGTGGTGGTGCCCGATTCGGTGGTCGCGCTCGCCGGAAGAGTTGCACGGCGTGCTGGTGGCCGAGCAGGTCAGCGTGCTCACCGAGACGCCGTCGGCGGTGGCGGTGTTGCCGGCGCAGGGCTTGGAGTCGATGTCGTTGGTGATGGCCGGTGAGGCTTGCCCGGTCGAGGTGGTGGACCGGTGGGCGCCGGGGCGGGTGATGGTCAATGCTTATGGGCCGACCGAGACCACGATGTGTGTGGCGATCAGTGCGCCGCTGGTGGCGGGGTCGGGGGCGCCGCCGATCGGGTCGCCGGTGTCCGGGGCGGGGTTGTTCGTGCTGGATGGCTGGTTGCGGCCGGTGCCCGTCGGGGTGGTCGGCGAGCTGTATGTGGCCGGTACCGGCCTGGGCGTCGGGTATGTGGCGCCGGCCTGGGCTGACCGCCTCGCGGTTTGTGGCGTGCCCGTTCGGCGAGCCCGGCGCGCCCGGAATGCGTATGTATCGCACCGGTGACTTGGTGTGCTGGCGCCCGGATGGGCAGCTGGCCTATCTGGGGCGGGCCGATGAGCAGGTGAAGATCCGCGGGTATCGCATCGAGCTCGGCGAAGTGCAGGCCGCGCTGGCCGGGCTGGACGGGGTGGAGCAGGCGGTGGTGATCGCCCGCGAGGACCGCCCCGGAGATAAGCGTCTGGTCGGTTATGTCACCGGGACCTTAGATACGGTCGAGGCCCCGGCCGCGGCGCGTGCCGCACTGATGCAGCGGCTGCCGGCCTACATGGTTCCGGCGGCGGTGGTGGTGCTCGACGAGCTGCCGCTCACACCGAACGGCAAATTGGACACCCGCGCCCTACCGGCACCCGAATACACCGCTGGTGAGTACCGGGCCCCGGCCAACGTGGTCGAGGAAATCCTGGCCGGCATCTACGTCCAGGTACTCGGGCTCGAGCGGGTCGGGGTCGATGAGTCGTTCTTCGATCTGGGCGGGGACAGCATTTCGGCAATGCGCCTGATTGGCGCGGTCAACAACGTCCTGGATGCCGACCTTGCGGTGCGCACCGTGTTCGAGGCCCCCACGGTGAGAAATTTGAGTCGGCGGTTGCAAACGAATAGTTCTTCTTTGCAAGAAGTAATTCCGGTTCAGACGCTGAAGACGGGTACCGGTGCGCCCCTGTTCTGCATTCATCCCGGGGGTGGGGTCAGCTGGCCCTATCAGGCACTGCGTAACTATGTGGATTGCTCGATCATCGGAATTCAACAAATCCCACAGGGCGAAGAACTCGAACCTCGGTCAGTCCGCGAAATGGCGGAAAACTACGCCGACAGAATTCAACGGGTCTATCCCACCGGTCCTTACAACCTTCTCGGCTGGTCGTTCGGCGGCGTGGTCGCCCATGAAATCGCCATCGAACTTCAGCGGCGCGGATCCGTTGTCGCACACCTCATCCTGCTCGATGCTCAACCCACTATCAGCAGCAGCGTGACCCCACGCCATGCCTTGGCCGAGAAGCGCATTCTGGAAGAATTCTTGCGCGTGGGCGCTGCGGGTCTGCCACAACGGAATGGGTCGCTCACCTACGAGGAAATAGAAGAAGTGGTTCGCGAGCGTGGCGCCGTCGAATTTCCTCGATACAAGCAGCTGCTGGACCTCATTGTGCAAAACCTCAATAGTAGCGTTCTGTTCCATCGGGCCCACGAAGCCGGCGTTTTCGAGGGTGACGCGACGATATTCTCTGCGGTGCGGGAAGAGTGCGATCGCAGTTCGTTCCTTCAGGAAAGTTGGCGACCTTACGTTGCCGGCGACATTACCGTGCACTCGATCGACTGCACGCATCAGGACATGCTGAGTGCCGAATCGCTCAGTAGATATGGCAAACGACTCCGACAATTATTGGTACGTGGGGCGACATGAAATTGAATTGGCCCCGGAAGCTAAGTTCTCAGGCCCACCGGGAACGAACCACAGAGTCACGAACCAGTGAGTCACGACACGTCACGGCGGGCGTGTCAGTCGCCGGCATATTCCAACGGCTGGCTCACCTCGTCGGGCGCTGGCCGTGGCTGGTGATCGGCTTCTGGCTGCTGCTGGCCGCGGTGCTTTCGGCAACGTTTACGCCCTTGACGCAGGTGGCCCGCGACCATACCCAGGAAATCCTGCCGAGTGATGCCCCGGTGTTGGTGGCGACCCAGAAAATGAGCGACGCGTTTCACGAACCGGGCGCGCAAAACATCGCCTTGGTGGTGCTGACCAGCGACAAGGGCATGACCAGCGCCGATGAGGATGTCTACCGCAGCCTGGCCGACAAGCTGCGTGCCGACAAGCGGGACGTCAACATGGTGCAGGACTTCATCAGCCAGCCGCCGCTGCGCGATGTGATGGCCAGCAAAGACAACAAAGCCTGGTTCATACCGGTCGGCATAGTGGGCGAGCTCGGCTCGCCCAGCTCGAATCAGGCCTATGCGCGGGTCGTTGCAATCGTCAAGCAAACCGTGAAACAGGCCCCGGCGGGGTCGACGCTAACCGTGCACATGACGGGGCTCACGGCCACCACCGCCGAACTTGTCAAGCTCAGCGACCGCGATATGCAGCTGATCGAGACCGCGACCCTGATCATGGTGCTGCTGATTCTCACGGTGGTCTACCGGAATCCAGTGACCATTCTGCTGCCACTGGTGACCATCGGCGTATCACAGGTGGTCGCGCAAGGGCTGGTCTCTGGGCTGTCGAGACTGGGTCTGGGCGTCTCCCAGCAGACCGTCATGTTCATGACCGCGATGATGGTCGGCGCCGGCGTCGACTACGCCGTATTCCTGATCAGCCGGTATCACGAACATCTGCGCCAAGGTATGGATTCCGACCAAGCCATCGCGCGAGCAATGTCAGGTATCGGCAAGGTGATCGCCGCCTCTGCGGCTACCGTCGCCGTCACTTTTCTCGGCATGACCTTCACCAAGCTGCTGGTGTTCTCCACCGTGGGGCCGGCTCTGGCGGTCTCGATCGTGGTGGCCTTCCTGGCCGCGATGACGCTCTTGCCGGCGATGCTGATGCTCGCCGGGCGGCGTGGTTGGGCTGCGCCCAGACGAGATCTCACCAGCCGGCTTTGGCGACGTTCCGGAGTTCACATCGTGCGGCGCCCGGTCGCCCATCTGGCTGCCAGTCTGGCCGTACTGATCCCCTTGGCCAGTTGTGTGGCCCTGATTCACACCAGCTATGACGAGCGCGCGACGCTGCCGCCTGACTCGGAAAGCAACATCGGCTTTACCGCGATACAACGGCATTTCCCTGCGAGCTCCACCATCCCGCAGTACATCTTCATCCAATCCCCGCACGACTTGCGCACCAGCAAGGGACTGGCGGACCTCGAGCAAATGGCACAGCGGGTCAGCCAGCTACCCGATGTGGCGATGGTGCGGGGCGTCACCCGACCAACTGGCGCACCGCTGGAGCAGGCCACGCTCAGTTACCAGGCGGGCGAAATCGGCAACAAACTCTCGGACGTTTCGTCGAAGATCTCCGGCAGCAGCGACCAACGCGATGCGCTGACCGGCGGCTCTCGCAAGCTCGCCGACGCACTCGCTGCCGTGCGCGGCCAACTGACCCAGGTGACGACGGTGATCAATGGCCTGGGCAACACACTCACGAACGTGCGAACCCAGCTGGCCAGCTCGCAGGACGTCCAGGACCTCAACAGGCTGCTCGCAAACGAGCGCTCCGCTGGCGACTCGCTGCAGCCAAGCGTCGGGAACCTCGACGACCTCGTGAACGCGATCGGTTCCGTGCAGACCGGCCTGGACAACAACCCGAACTGCGCCACCGACCCGTCCTGCGGCAGGCTGCACGACCAGCTGCAACGACTCACCGAGATGCTGCAGAAGCTGCAACCGTCGCTGGATGCTGCCGTGAAATCCATTCGCGCGCTAGGCCTCAACAACCCGGGTTCGCTGCAGAACAGCATTGCAGCGCTGGACCAAGGTGCGAACCAACTGGCGGACGGCAGCCGAAAGATCGCCGACGGCGTTCGGGCGCTGGATGACCAAACCACACAGCTCGGCGAAGGCCTATCGCGCGCCGCTGCCTTCTTGTTGGCGATGAAGCTCAATGCGTCGCAACCGGGCACGTCGGGCTTCTACATTTCACCGGAAATCCTGAACAACGACCAGTTCAAGGATCTCGCCACGGTGTTCATGTCACCCGATGGTCATGCGGTGCGCTACCTGGTGCAATCGAAGTTGGCGCCGTTCGACACCAAGGCGATGGATCAGGTCAACACAATTCTCGCCACCGCACGTGGTGCCCAAGCCAACACGTCGCTGGCTGATGCGTCGATATCGATGTCGGGAATGACGCCGTACTACAGCGAAGTGCGCAACTACTACAACGATGACGTGCGGTACATCATCCTGATGACCGTCGCCGTCGTGTTCTTGATCCTGGTAATGCTGCTGCGCGCCGTCGTGGCGCCGCTGTATCTCGTTGGCACCGTGATTCTTTCGTATCTATCGTCGTTGGGGATCGGTGTCATCGTGTTGCAACTCATCGGCGGCCACCCGATCGCTGCGAGCATGCCGGGGATGGCATTCATCGTGCTGGTAGCCGTCGGCGCCGATTACAACATGTTGTTGATTTCGCGGATTCGTGACGAGTCCCCGAATGGGATCAGATCCGGTGTCATCCGGACGGTGGGCACGACCGGGAGTGTAATCACTTCTGCGGGACTCATTTTCTCCGCGCCGATGTTCGCGATGCTGTTCAGCAGTATCGCCTCGGTGGTGCAGGCCGGCTTCGTCATCGGTGTCGGGCTGCTGCTGGACACCTTCATCGTGCGCACCATCACCGTGCCGGCACTGGCGGTGCTCGTCGGCAAGGGCAACTGGTGGCCGTCGGGCTGGTGGGCGAAGCGACGTCCGGTAAAGCGGCGCAAATTCGCGCATCCAGCTGTGCGCCGTCGGGCTGTTCCCGATCGGTCTCCTTGGGCCTGGGCGACGACGTACCGAACCAAGTGGCTGGGCCAGGCTCAGCGCCAATCGTAGGCCCACCAACGGATTACGTGGTTTCCGGCCGGGGGGTTCTAGCCGGCTAGGCCGCTGCTAGGCCGCTTCGGCGGGTGCCAGCTTCTCGCACAGCAGTCCCGCCAAGCCGCGGACGGTGCCGATGTTGGCGACGTCGTTGGGATTGATGCGGATGCCCGTTTCGGTCTCGATCCGGGTGCGTAGCTCGAGGACGCCCAGCGAGTCCATGCCGTACTCGGAGAGCGGACGGTCTGGATCGATGGTGCGCCGCAGGATCAGGCTGACCTGGTCGGACATCAGCCGCCGCAGCCGGGTCGGCCACTCCTCCAAAGGCAGCTCGTCGAGCTCGGCGCGCAGTTTGCTGGTGCCCGATCCGTTTAGCCCTATGGAGCGGAACGCCTCGGCGAAGGGGCTGTGCTGGGCGAAGGCGGTCAACCACGGTGTGCCCATGATCGGCGCGTAGCCGGTGTAGGCGCGGTCGTGGCGCAGCAGCGTTTCGAACGCGTAGGCACCCTCGTCGGGGGTGATGGCAATGTCGGCGCCCTCCGCCAGGGCGGTGCCGCGCCCGATCTGGGCCCACGCGCCCCAGGCGATGGCGGTGGCCGGCAGGCCCTGAGCCCGGCGCCACAGGGTGAAGGCATCCAGCCAGCTGTTGGCCGCGGCGTAGGCGCCCTGCCCGGGTGAGCCGATCAGCGCGGCCGCCGAGGAGAAGGAGCAGAACCAGTCCAACGGCTGGCCCGGGGCGGCTTCTTGGAGGGCTTCTTGGAGGGCTAAGTGCAGGTTCCAGGCACCGTAAACCTTTGGCGCCCAGTCATGCTCGATGAGTTCGTCGGTGATATTGGTCAGTGTGGCGTCTTCGATCACCCCCGCCGCATGCAGCACACCGCGCACCGGAAGCCCGGTGGCGGTCGCTACTGTCACCAACCGCCGGGCCGTATCGGCCTCGGCGATGTCGCCGCACTCCACCACGACGTCGGCACCGAGAGCGCGGATGCACTCGATCGTCTCCAGCGCCTGCAGAGTTGGCTGCGAGCGCGAGCACAGCACGATGCGCCCACAACCGGCGCCCGAACCTGGTGCAGCCATCTTTTCGGCCAGGAACAACCCCAGGCCACCCAGCCCGCCGGTGATGATGTAGGCGCCGTCGCGGCGGAAGACTTGGGCCCGCCCCGGCGGCACCACCACGCGGCTCTGGCCGGTGTGCGGGACATCCAGCACCAGTTTGCCGGTGTGCTGGGCGTTGCTCATCAGCCGGATGGCGGTGGCGGCGTCGGCAAGCGGATAGTGCGTGCAGTCGGGCATCGGCAGCGAGCCGTCCGCGGTGAGCCGGTACACCGTGCTGAACAGGTCGCGCAGGCCGTCCGGATCGCTATACGACAACAACCCGAGGTCGAGCCCGTAGAACGCCAGGTTGCGCCGGAACGGGAAGAGCCCCAACCGGTTATCGGCGTAGATGTCGCGTTTGCCGATCTCGACGAATCGTCCGCCGAACGCCAGTAATTCGATGCCCGCGCGCTGGGCGGCGCCGATCACCGAGTTGAGCACGATGTCGACGCCGTATCCGTCGGTGTCGCGGCGTATCAGGTCGGCGAATTCTGTGCTTCGCGAGTCGTATACGTGCTCAATGCCCATGTCGCGCAGTAATTCTCGGCGCTGCTCGCTGCCCGCGGTGGAGTAGATCTCGGCTCCCGCGGCGCGGGCGATGGCGATTGCGGCCTGTCCCACGCCGCCGGTCCCGGAATGGATCAACACCTTGTCGCCGCGCTTGATGTGCGCCAGATCGTGTAGGCCGTAGTAGGCGGTGGCGTGCGCGGTGGTTACGGCCGCCGCTTGCGCGTCGGTCAGCCCGGCCGGCAGGGTGACCGCCAGGCGCGCGTCGCAGGTGATGAACGTGCCCCAGCAACCGTCGGCGCACAGGCCCCCGACGTGGTCGCCGACCTTGTGGCCGGTCACTTCCGGTCCGATCGCGGTCACCACGCCGGCGAAGTCGGTGCCCAGTTGCGGTAGCCGGCCCTCGAAGGCGGGGTAGCGGCCGAACGCGACCAGCACGTCGGCGAAGTTGATGCTGGATGCGGTGACCGCAACCTCGATTTGACCCGGGCCGGGCGGAACCCGATCGCAGGCAACCAATTCCATCGACTCCAGGTCGCCCGGCGTCCGGATCTGCAGACGCGACCCGGCGGACTCATGGTCGGCGACCGTGGTCTTCCGCTCGTCGGGGCGCAGCGGTGTGGGGCACAGCCGCGCGGCGTACCACTGGCCATTTCGCCAGGCAGTCTCGTCCTCTTCGGATCCACCGAGCAGTTGGCGGGCCAGCTGCTCGGCGTCTGTGGCGTCATCCATATCGATGTGAGCGGCGCCCAGGTGCGGATGTTCTGCGCCGATCACTCGGATCAGGCCGCGCAGCCCAGCCTGTTCCAGGTTGGGTCGCTCGCCGACCAGCACGCCCTGGGCACTGCGGGTCACGACGTACGGCCGAGGCGGCTCGGCAGCGATGTCCACCAATTCGCGGGTGATTCGCGCCAAATGCTGCACATACTCCTGGCCCCGTTGGCCACTGTGCTCGCCCGGGTCGCCGGTGCCCGGCGCCGTCAAGATCACCACACCGGCGAACTCAGTTGCACGCAAATGGTTTCCGAACTGCTCGAGGCAGGCCGAGTGGTCGGTTTGGTGCGGCCAGTACATGCTGATGCAGTGCGCGCCAGCCTCTTTCAAAGCATCGGCCAACTGGGTCGCTCGCATATCCGGCACGTCGGAGCCAGTTGCGCTGATCAGCAGCCACGTTCCGGCGTCGGCCTGGGGGAGTTCGGGCAACTGTTTTTGCTGCCATTCAATGGTCAGCAGCCGCTGGGCCAGTACTTGATCGCGGTGGCCGCTCTCCGATATTCCGGTAGCAAGTCGCAACCCCTGCACGACGAGCAGCACAGTTCCATGCTCGTTGAGCACCTCGATGTCAGTCTCGATCCCGGTGGCGTCGGTGCTGACGACCCGCAGGTAGCAGAAGCGGGCGTTGCGCGCCGAGCCGTAGGCGCGAATTCGACGGACACCCACCGGCAACGCCAGCACGTCGCCGCCAAGGGCCTGGACGTCCGGATGAGCCCCGACGGCTTGGAAACAGGCATCCAGCAGTGCGGGGTGCACGCCGTAGGCGGTCTGTTGGGAACGGGTCGGGCCGGTCAGCGCGAGCTCGGCCAGCACGGTTTCGGCGTTTTCCCCCGCTTCTGCGCCTCGCCGCCTCGGCGGTGCGCACCGCGGCCAGACCAGTGAAGGCCGGACCGTACTGCATACCAACCTGGTCCAGGCGCTTGCGCAGCTCGGCGCCTTCCTCGCGGCGCGGGTGCGCTGCCAGTAGGGTGGGCACGTCCTGCTGCGGCGGCGGGTCATCGTCTTTCGCGGCATGCAGGGTGGCGCTGGCATGCCGCACTCGCTGGCCCTGCTGGTTGGTTTCCACGATGAAGTTGAGCAGATCCGGAGTCTCCACCGACGCGATGGCGCCGACGGTGGTCTGCTCATCGAGCAGCAATGCCTGCTCGAAGCGGATGTCACGCGCTTCGGCGGCCTCGTCGTCAAAGACGGCGCGAGCCGCGGCCAATGCCATCTCGCAATAGGCCGCCCCCGGAAGCACCGGCACATTGCGGATTTGGTGATCGCCCAGCCAAGGTTGGGCATCGGTGCCTAGGTCGGACTGCCACACATGGCGCTCCGGTTCCTCCTGTAAGCACACATGCGGCCCCAACAGCGGATGCACCGAAACGGTGCAACCACTACGTGTTTGGCCGCCCTGACCATCCTGTTCCGACTCG
The DNA here is from genome assembly GCA_963840045.1 of uncultured Actinomycetota bacterium. GTDB lineage: Bacteria > Actinomycetota > Actinomycetes > Mycobacteriales > Mycobacteriaceae > Mycobacterium. The sequence continues at coordinate 106,680 of CAWIXL010000009.1, forward strand.
TGCAACCAGAGCCGACGGTGCGTCCAGGTCGGCAGCGGCGCATCCACCAGCCGCCCGTTCGGGTAGAGCAGCGAGAAGTCGAGCGCGGCGCCCGCACTGTGCAGATCGGCCAGGAAACCCCGCAGCCCGTGGGGCAATTCTTGTTCGCGGCGCACGCCGGCCAGAGCGGCCAGCGGCACATCCAGACTCCGGGCGGTCTGTTCAATCGCGTGGGTCAGCAAGGGGTGCGGTGCCAGCTCCGCGAACACCCGGTGGCCGTCCTCCAAAGCGGCTCGCACCGCCGCGGAGAACCGCACCATGCGGCGCATATTGTCCGCCCAATAACCGCCATCGCACACCGGCTGCTCGTTCGGGTCGAACAGGGTGGCCGAGTAGAACGGAATTTCCGGCGTCATCGGGTTGATCTCTGCGAGTGCGTCTTTCAGCTCGTCGAGAATCGGATCTACTTGAGGCGAATGAACAGCGACGTCGGTGGGGATTTCCCGGGCCACCACATCACGTTGTTCCCAGGCCGCGACCAGATCGCGCAGCGGTTCGGTGGCACCGGCAATCACGGTGGAATCCGGCGAGGACACCACCGCCACCACGACGTCTTTGATGCCGCGCAGCATGAGTTCGGAAAGCACTTGCTGGGCAGGCAATTCCACCGATGCCGCGGCACCGGCTCCGCTGAGTCGGGCCATCAGCATCGAGCGGCGGCAGATGACCCGAACCCCGTCTTCCAGCGACAGCGCGCCCGCGACGACGGCTGCCGCGGCCTCCCCGAGGGAGTGTCCGATGACCGCGCTCGGGCGCACCCCGTAGGACTTCATCGCGGCCGCCAGGGCGACCTGAATGGCGAACAGTGTCGGCTGCAGCCGGTCTTGACCGGTCACGACCTGCGGGGCCGTCATCGCGTCGGTCACCGAGAATCCGGACTCGCGGGCGATCAGCGGCTCGATTTGCGCCACGGTGGCGGCAAACACCGGTTCGGTCGCCAGCAGCTCAACACCCATCTGGGCCCACTGCGATCCCTGTCCGGAGAACACCCACACCGGACCCCGATCGTCGGACCCGACCGCGGCCTGGTACGGAATATCGCCGTCGGCGACCTCGCGCAAAGCCTCGGTGAGCTCCGGCCGGCTGCTCGCGATGACGGCGGTCCGCACCGAGCGGTGCGCGCGCCGACGCGCCAGGGTGTAGGCAAGATCCGACAACGCCACGTCATGCTCGTGCGCTTGCACCCAGTCGGCCAGCCGGCCGGCGGTGCGGCGCAGTTCGTCGGCCGATGTGGACGACACGGGGAACACCAGCGGTGTCCCCAGTGCCCGAGTCGCGCCTGAGATGTCTTCCGACGCAACGGCTGCTGGTGCTTGTGCCGGTGCTTGTTCTAGGACGCCGTGCACATTGGTTCCGGAAAGCCCGTACGACGACACCGCCGCCCGTCGCGGGTGGTGCCCATTGGTGGTCCACTGCTCAACCTGTTGCGGCACAAAGAGTTTCGTATCAATGCCGGCGATCTCATTGGGCAGGCGGGTGAAATGCAGGTTCGGCGGAACCACACCATGCTGCAGCGCGAGGACCGCCTTTATCAGCCCGAGCGTTCCAGCGGCGGACTGCGTATGGCCGAAGTTGGTCTTCAACGACGCCAGTGCGCAGGGGCCGTCGACGCCATAGACATTGGCCAAACTGGCGTATTCGATGGGGTCACCCACCGGCGTGCCGGTGCCATGTGCCTCGACCATGCCGACCGTGCTGGGATCAACACCGGCCGCGGCCAACGCCGTGCGGTACACCGCGGTCTGCGCGTCCTCCGACGGTGTCGCGATATTCACGGTGTGGCCGTCCTGGTTGGCGGCGGTGCCGCGTATCACAGCCAAGATCCGGTCACCATCGCGTAGCGCATCGGGCAGGCGCTTCAGCAGCACCACCGCAGAACCCTCGCCGGACACGAACCCGTCCGCGTCCGCATCGAACGCGGCACAGCGGCCCGTCGAAGACAGCATGCCCTGCGCCGAACCCGCGACGGACTTGCGCGGTTCCAGGATCACCAACGCGCCGCCCGCGAGGGCAAGGTTGCTTTCGCCGTCGTTCAGGCTGCGGCAGGCCATGTGCACAGCGAGCAGTCCAGAAGAACACGCGGAATCGACTGTGAGAGCAGGACCGTGAACTCGCAGGGCGTACGCGATTCGCCCGGACGCCATGCTGAAGTTGTTGCCCACGAAGCCGTACGGCCCCTCCATGGCGGGAGAGTCGGCGGCCAGCAATTGGTAGTCGAAATGGGTCAGCCCCACAAACACGCCGGTCGGCGAGTCGGTCACCATCTCTGGCGTGAGACCGGCGTGCTCGATAGCTTCCCAAGAGGTTTCCAGCAATAACCGATGCTGCGGGTCGAGCGCGGCGGCCTCGCGCTCATTGATCCCAAAAAAGTCGGCATCGAACCCGGCAACGTCATCCAGGAACGCGCCCCACTTGCACACCGACCGGCCCTCGAGCCCGGGCTCGGGATCGTAGTAGTCGTCGACGTTCCAGCGGTCGGGCGGAATTTCGGTGACCAGGTCATCGCCGCGCAGCAGCGCTTCCCATAACTGTTCCGGCGAGTCGATCCCCCCGGGTAGCCGGCAGGCCATGCCGATAACGGCAACTGGTGTGTTGCCCTTGGACGAGTCAGTGGGCGAACGATCCGCCGAAGCCGAGCTGAGCGCACGATCGTTCGCCCCGAATGTAGCCATTCTGCCTCCCCGAGATCGCCTCAAAAGACGAGCTATGCGTGGAGCCGCCAAGCGGCCCCACGCTCCGCTAGTAACGATTGACCGTGAGCGGCGAGTTCAAACCCACCAATGGGCCCGGTTGAGGGCCGACTCGCTGAACTTCTCGGCCAACGCCTCGCCGAAGTTGCGAAAGTTGCGAAAGTTTTAAAGGCGACGCCCGGGGAACCAAAGGCAGGTGATGGAGGACTCCATTGGGTCTGTGCTGCGCGAACGAGCCAGTCTGCAGCCCGACGACATAGCGGTCACGTTTATGGATTACGAACAGGACTGGGCCGGCGTCGCCGAGTCCTTGACCTGGTCACAGCTGTATCGGCGAACGCAGAGCGTCGCCCGAGAGCTCGACCAACGCGGGTCGACGGGTGATCGCGCCGTCATCCTGGCACCGCAGGGGCTCGATTACATGGTCGCGTTTCTCGGCGCACTGCAGGCGGGCCAGATCGCGGTCCCGCTTTCGGTTCCGCTGGGTGGCGCCCTCGACGATCGCGTCGGTTGGGTGATGCAGGACGCCACGCCCGCTGTCATTCTCACGACGTCCTCCGTCGCGGGCACTGTCGCCGAACACGTCGGGCCGCAGCTCGGGGCTTCCGCCGCATCGATCGTGGAGGTTGACCGGCTCGACCTAGGCCTTCGGCGCGGCACCGATGCCGGGGCGGTAAACAGCTCGAGCACCGCGTATTTGCAATACACGTCCGGGTCGACGCGTCAGCCGGCGGGCGTGATGATGTCGCACAACAACATCCTGGGCAATTTCGAACAGCTCATGGCCGGCTACTTTGCGGATTACGGAAACGTTCCCCCGCCAGACACCACGATCTTGTCGTGGCTGCCGTTCTACCACGACATGGGCTTGCTTCTGGGAATTTGCGCGCCGGTGATTCTGGGGCTTCCCGCTGTGCTCACCAGCCCGGTGGCTTTCCTGCAGCGGCCGGCCCGGTGGATGCAATTGTTAGCAAGCCATAGTCATGCCTACTCGGCAGGGCCGAATTTCGCGTTCGAATTGGCGGCGCGAAAAACATCCGACGATGAGATGGCCGGGCTCGACCTCTCGGATGTGCTGATCATCGTCACGGGTAGCGAACGGGTGCACCCGGCGACGCTGCGGCGCTTCACCCAGCGGTTTGCCCGCTTCAACCTGCGCGAGTCGGTGATACGGCCGTCATACGGGCTGGCGGAAGCCACGGTGTATGTAGCGACCCGACCCCCCGGGAACCCACCGAAGGTCGTCCACTTCGACCCCGAAAAACTCGCCGAAGGACAGGCGCAGCGGGGCGCAAGCGGCGGGAGTACGCCACTGATCAGCTACGGTGTGCCGCAGTTGCCGTTGGTGCGGATCGTGGATCCCGACACCTGCACCGAATGTCCGGCGGAGACCGCGGGGGAGATCTGGGTACACGGCGCCAATGTCGCTGCGGGTTATTGGCAGAAGCCGCAAGAGACTGAGCGCACTTTCAACGGCAGACTTGTCGGGCCGTCGGATGGCACACCTGAAGGGCCGTGGCTGAGGACCGGGGATCTGGGCTTCCTCTCCGATGGCGAGCTGTTCATCGTCGGCCGCATCAAGGATTTGTTGATCGTGTACGGGCGCAATCACTCTCCGGACGACATCGAGGCCACGATCCAGGAGATAACCGGCGGCCGCGTCGCGGCAATATCCGTTCCGGACGGCCACACCGAGAAACTCGTGGCCATCATCGAACTAAAGATGCGGGGCGAGCCCGGCCAGCACAAGGGCGAGGACAAGCTGGTCGGCGTTCGGCGCGAAGTCACTTCGGCGATATCCAATTCGCACGGTCTGAGCGTCGCGGATTTGGTTCTGGCACCGCCAGGTTCGATACCGATCACGACAAGCGGCAAAATCAGGCGCGCGGCCTGTGTCGACCTGTACCGGCAGGGACAATTCGATCGTTTGGATTTAAGCCCTATCGCCTGATCCCTCTAGCTTGCCTAACATCTAGCCGGTTTAACCCGTAGAGCGGCAGGGTAACTTTCGGCCATGTGGAGCTCGGTGGCGGTGCTGGCGCTTCCGATGGCACTCGATCCGGTGCGGCTCGGCATCAACCTTCTCCTGATCTCCCGGCCACGGCCCGCACAAAACCTGCTCGCCTACTGGTTGGGGTGCGTGACCGCATGCGTTGTCTTACTGGCGGTTCCGCTGCTGGTCTTGCACTTCACACCGATGTTCTCGCCGTTTGTACGAGATTTGGCCAATCCGGGTACGTCCGCGAGTTCCAGCGTCCGGCACGGTGAAATCTTCATGGGTGTCCTCGCGTTGCTGATCGCCGCGGTGCTGGCAGCGCGCTTTCTTACGCGTCAGCGTGCGCAGCTGCCGTCGAAAACGGGCGCCAACGGGTCGACCCTGGTCTTGGACCCGGATTCGGTCCCAGATTCGGATTCGGATTCGGCTTCGGACGTAGATGCGCCGACACCGCTCGCACGGCTGCTGGGCGGTGGCCAGGATGCGGGCACACAGGGCGGATCCGCGATCCGGCGGTTACTCGGCCGCGCCCGCAGCGCCTGGGACAACGGATCCTTGTGGGTCGCGTTCGCGATCGGCTTCTGGGCCGGACCGCCACCCTCGCTGGTGATACCCGCACTGACGACCATCCTGGCTTCGGGCGCCGCGATCGGCGTGCAGGTCAGCGCCGCTCTGGTCTTCGCGGTCGAGAGCCTTGCGGTTGTCGAAATCATCCTGGTCAGCAACATGGTCACGCCAACCAGAACTCAAGCGGTACTGCGGCTGCTTCACGATTGGGTGCAGGCGCACCGCCGGCAGATCCTGGTCGCCATCTTCACCGTGGTCGGGGTCATGCTGGTCGCCCAGGGCATGGGCGGCATGTGAGCCGGCCACTGGCCGGTGGTTTAGTTCCGGCCGGGAAGCTTCATCACCGCGCGCACGATGGGCAGTAGCGACTTCTGCCATAGGGTCGCCGGCATGCCGAGGGGCGGATCGAGGTTGAACACCCGCGCGGCCGCGATCGTCTGCGATTCGGTGTACTTCAGCAGGCCCTCGGGCCCGTGCCGGCGGCCGACGCCCGACAGGCCCATCCCGCCCATCGGCGCGCTGAGGCTGCCCCACGCGAACGCGTAACCCTCGTCGACGTTCACCGTCCCCGACCGCAACCGGGCCGCGATCTTCTGCCCCTCGCCGGGAGAGCGGGCCCATACGCTGGCGTTGAGCCCGTACTCGGTGTCGTTGGCCTTCTCCACGGCTTCATCCACATCGGCGACCGGGTAGATCGAGACGAGCGGCCCGAACGTCTCGTTGGCCGCACACTCCATCTCCCGCGTGACGTCGGTCAGCACGGTCGGCTCGTAGAACAGCGGCCCGATGTCGGGTCGAGCTTTGCCACCCGCAATCACCTTGGCGCCCTTGGACGTTGCGTCGTTCACGTGGTCCGACACCGTTTGCAGCTGGCCGGCGGAGATCAGGCTGCCCATGTCGACCGAGAAGTCATACGCGGTGCCGAGCTTCATGTTCCGCACCGCAGTGCCGAACTTGGTCACGAAATCGTCGGCGATGTCCTTCTCGACATAGATCCGCTCAATGGAGATGCACAGCTGGCCCGCGTTCGAGAAGCATGCCCGGGTGGCTGCCTTGGCGACCTTGTCGAGGTTGGCCCCCCGCGTCACGATCATCGCGTTCTTGCCACCGAGTTCGGCCGAGAAGCCGATCAGCCGTCGGCCGGCATGTTCGGCGAGGTGGCTGCCGGTTGCGGACGAGCCGGTGAACATCAGGTAGTCGCAGTTGTCGGTGATCGCGGTGCCGACCACCGAGCCCGGACCGGGCACGACCGCGTAGAGCGGTCGGGGCAGCCCGGCCTTGTACAACAGCTCCGCGCACGCGAGCGCGCAGTACGGGGTCTGGCTATCGGGCTTGAGCACCACCGCGTTGCCCGCCAGCAGCGCCGGCACGGAGTCGGAAGCGGTTAGCGTCATGGGGTAGTTCCACGGCGAAATAACCCCGACCACGCCCTTGGGCTGATAGCCAACCGTGGTCTTGCCGATCCCGGGGAGCAGCGCCTGCACCTTGCGGGGCTTCAGCAGGCCCGCGGAGACGCGTACGTAGTAGTTCGCATTCGCCATCAGATCGACGATTTCCTCCTGCGCCGCCCATCGGGCCTTGCCCGCTTCGGCCTGCAGCAGGTCCATCAGCAACTCGCGGTTCGCGATAACCAGGTCGCGATAACGACGGATGACCTCTATGCGTTCGGCGACCGGACGTTTTGCCCATTCGATCTGTGCCGCACGCGCTTCGTTGAATGCCGCTTCGACGTCCTCGGCCGTGCCGACCGGAATGGTGGTCAGCGGCTTGCCGGTGAAGACTTCGTCGATCGTCTTGGTCGGGCGCGCGCTGACGTCCTTGATCGCGGCCAGCTGGCGCAGGCGGTCGAAGACCTCGGCTGACGGTGCAGGCATAGTCGTTACCTCTCGGAGAATATTTGCCGGTAAGGCTCAGACTATTCGGTCTGCAAAGCCAGGCCATCCGCCACCGGTACGCCTAACGGCTGATCGTTGCGATGAAGTAGGTCTCGTGCCCGGTTGGATAGCCGCCGCCGTCGGTGGCGATATGAACGTGGTCGTAGTGGTTGGCGGTTTCATTGCCCATGTCCGCCGTCCAGCTGCCGCCGGTCGTGCCCAGGTAAATCTTCTGCCGCCAGATCACATGGTTGATGCCCCATCGCTTCGAATTCGCCAACGCATATCCGGCGATTTGGTTGCCGAGCTCGATGCCCTCGGGTGTGTGATAGTTCGGGATCATCACGTCGATCGCCAACCCGTTGGGATGCCACGGCAGGGCATCCGGCCGATACCCGCCGATGGTCGTGATCTGCGGAAACAGCACGCTGATGATGCGGGCTGCCCAGATGGTCTTGATCTGCAATCCCCCCTCCGGTGCGACGCCACGGGGTAACGGGAACTGGAATGACTGGGCGGTGGTGGGCGCCGTCGACGCCAATGCCGCCAATGCTTCCGCCTCCGCGGCACTGGCGACGTTCGGCGGGTTGGCCGGCGCAGGTTCCGCGCTGGTCGGGCTGGCTGCCGGGGTCGGGGCGCAGCACGGAGCCTTCGTGGCCTCGGCATGGCGCTCGGTGCCTTGTGCGTAGAGCATGCCGGCCGAGACGATGAGCGACGCCAGGATCGCCAGCCAGCGGCCCCGGCCGTTGCCGATCAGCTTTTTCCCCACGGACACTAGCCCCACGGACAGCACTCTAGTGTCGTGTGCGACGCGGGTGGCAATCTTCATCGGAAGTGTCAGCCGCTTAACGGTTCCGACGGCGCAATCGGCTCGTCAGTGACTTTGGCGTCGTGCCCCGCGCCGGCCGACATGGTGGCAGCCTCGCCGCGGGCCAGGGCCACCGTCGCAACGATCACCATCACCGCTGCCGCTATCAGCAGCAGCCACTCCGCGCCGTCGGCTTCCAGCGTCTCCTTGAGGACGGTGACCCCGAGCGCCACGGCCACCACCGGCTTTGCGACGGTGAGCGTCGGCAGGGAGGAGGTCAGCGAACCGGCACGGAACGCTGACTGCTGAAAGATCATCCCGGCCACCCCGGCGGCTATCCAGGGATAAAGCTCCCAGGCATGCAACAGGTGGCCGCCGTGTTCGGTCACGTCGACAATACCCTTGGTGAGCACCGCGAAAACTGCCAGCGACGAGCCCGACACCACCGCCAACAGCACCGCCGCCGCCGGGCGATCCGACCAGATCTTGGCGCCCAGCGCGCACAACCCCAAGGCCGGGCCCAGCACGACGGCCACGATGAGCCAGTCTTGCGGCGAGCCCCTTTGGAGGCGCTCCGCCGGATCCCCGACCGCGATGACCATCCCCAGCGCCGCGGCCAGCACCACCGCCCAGATCCACTCCCGGCCGGTTATCCGATGACGGGTCACCCGCGCATAGATAGGTAGAGCGAACAGCAGCACCGTCACCTGCAGCGCCGTGACCAACATGACCGAGCCCTTGTCGAGGGCCGCCGCAAGAAAACAGTAACTGGCGATGTCTCCCAAACCGCCTGTCCACCAACGGATATCGCGCACCAGCATGCCGAACAGAGCTAGGTGGCCAACTTGTTCGTCGGTGATCTGCTGGGCGGATCGCTGACGGATCACACTTCCGATCGCGGCAGCCAGCGCGGCGCACAGCGCGAGAATCGCCGCGATCTGCGGATTCGACATGGGTTGACCTCCTCGCCGACGTCCCCCGAAACGCGCTACCTACGCGCGCTATTCACCGGTTAGTGCCTTTGCAGTGACTCTAGTGTGCCGAGAGTTCTCCACGATGGGTGCGCCGAAACTATTTTTTATTTGCTTCAACTATTTACGCAGGTGCCGCGGAACGGGCCGATCCGGCCCGGCCGAACTCCGGGCGCCCGCGCGCATCGGCGCGAACCGGTCCCTCAGAGCGGGAATCTCGGTGCCCGTGAGCTGCTCGGATAGCTCCCAGAGCGCGACGGCGGTGGTGGCGCGCTTGGCGGGCCAGTTGCGCCAGGTCGGCTGGGTGCGGCCGTAAAGGCCGAACCGCGGGCCGACGAAGGTGTTGCCCGGCAGATCCTGTGCAGCCGCGTACAACGTTTGCCGGGCGCCGAAGTCGGCGTCGGTCGACACCACACTGTCGATGGCAAGCACCACCGAGTCGGTCAGTTTGCGGCCGGAGCGGCCTTGCAGGTTCGTGTGCGACCAGCCGGGGTGGGCGGCCAGCGCCCGCAGCGAGTGGCCGGCGATATCCAGGCGCCGCTGCAGCTCGCTGGTGAACAGCAGGTTGGCGAGCTTCGACTGGCCATAGGCCAACCACCTCGAATACGGCCGGGACTGCCAGCTCAGGTCTTTGGTGCTGATGTAGCCGATGTGGTGCAGCAGGGACGACACCGTCACCACCCGGTCCCTGAGCTTGGGCAGCAGCAGGTTGGTCAACGCGAAATGGCCGAGATGATTGGTGCCGATGTGACGCTCGAAGCCATCGCCGGTCAGTGCGTGGTCGACCGCCATGATGCCGGCGTTGTTGACCAGGACATCAACCGTGTCCACTCCGTCGGCGAAGTCACGCACCGAGGACAAATCCTGCAAGTCGAGCCGCCGCACCTCGACTTGGCCGGTCTTGAGGCCGGTCATCCGCTCGGCGGCGGCCGCTCCCTTGTCGGTGTCCCGCACGGCCAAGACGACGTGGGCTCCGGCCCGGGCCAGTTCGCGGGCGGTCACCTCGCCCAGTCCGGCGTTGCCGCCGGTGACGATGGCGGTGCGGCCGGCGAACGAGGGCAGGTCTGCTGCGGTCCAACCAGGCATTGCAGCCACAATAATCGGACCGGTCAGCCGATCGCCGCGTCGCCCTCGGCAGGTATCGTGCTTGGGTGGCAAGCGGAATCCCGACTGGGCGCAGGCACGCGGGGGTGATCGCCAGATGTACCTAGGCGTCATCGTCAATCCGCACGCACGCAGGAATCGTGCTGCGCCCGAGCGGGCCGCCGAATTGCGTCGCATTGTCGGCCAATGGGGCGAGGTGCACGAAACCGCCTCGGAGGAGGGCCTCCGCGAGGTGGTGGCGCAGCTCTGTCCACGGGTCACCCACCTGGTGTCCGACGGTGGCGACGGGTCGCTGAACTGGCTGATCAACGAAACCCTGCAATGCGTCCCCGATCCGGAACGCGGGCCGGCATTCGTGCCCAGCAACGCCGGCAGCGTCAACGCCGTCGCGCGCAAGGCGGGAGTACGCGGGCGACCCGAAGCGATTCTGCGCGCACTGACGGCCGCTGCCCAGACGGATCGGCCGCCACCCGAGGTACGCCTCGACACGCTGACACTCGACGGCGAAACCGCGGACGGCGCGGCGTTCCATCGGCTCTGCTTCGGGCTGGCCGCCGGAGGTGTCGGCAACCGGTTCTACGAGAAGTACTACGACAACCACACCCATGGCCGGGCCGACGTCGTTCGAGTGATCGGTCGCTCACTCGTCGACTACCTGAGCACCAAGGTCCCGGGCCGCGGCCCGCAGGCGCCCAACTACGCGACCAGTCTGTTCGCTCCGACGCAGGCCCGGGTGGTCATCGACGGTGAAGAGGTCCCGACGCGCACACATCGGCTGCTGCATGCCGGCGCGATCGACCTTCACATCGGCGGCCCGTTCCGGCTCTTCCCCAAGGCGTCCGAACCTGGCGCGCTGCACTTCCAGGCCGGGAACATCAGGCCATCGAAGATCGTCGTGCAATTTCCCGCGGCGCTGTCCGTCGGCTGGCTACGCGGTGCTCAGATACGCGACGGGAACGGCACCGAGATGATCATCGAGGCCGAGGACGAGCCGCTGTCGCCGATCATCGACGGTGAGCGTTTTGACGGCATCGTCAAACTGGTGGCCCGCGCCGGGCCGCGCATCCGGGTCGCGCAGGTGCAGCGGAGCGCCGCTGGGCGGGCCTGAGGGGCCAAGCAACCGCCCTGGACTGACGCGGCGCGCGGCGTCAGTAGGTCAGTATCAGTATGTCCGTAGATGCTGACTCGTCGGCATCGGTGCGGTACCGTTGCTACAACGGGGACCTCGGGACCCTGGGGGGATACGGAGAACCAGCACTGGCGGGCTTTTTGTTTGCAGATTTTCCTTTTATGTTGGCGATACCAATCGTCACCCGCCAATAATTTCTGCGAGGCCAATTCTTTGCTTAAGGAAATACGGAGATCCGTACGTCAGTATATGCGTATCTCCGCCTGAACAGGCACTATATGACTTACTGAGGTACTGAGATACTGACGGCCGTAACCTGAAGGCTTCAAATGGGGATGTGACGAAACAACACCATCCGGCGCGGGTTATGCAGCGGTTTTTCCCGTAGCTGTATTTAGGCTGTGAAAGTAATGTGCGCTGTGTTAAAAAGTATTACTGGCTTTGCTTGGGCTCGATCGGCAGCGCTACCATCGTGGTCATCAATTGGTGCTGGAGCGACCGGGAGAGACCCGGCAGAAGTAGTCCTGTCGATTTCGGCTTAAGACCGACACTGACCTGGAAGGGGGTCTCTGCTCCGATGGAGACGCTTTTTGATTACTTGCGGATGTGGGAAGCGCGGAAACCGGACCAGACCCTGTACCGGTTCGTCGATGGCGAAGGCAGGGAGCTCGAGCACTACACCTACCAGAGCTTTGCCGAGCGGACGCGGGAACTGGCCGCCTACTTGTATACCGAGGCAGGGCTGAGGCCGGGAGAGCGGGCGCTGCTGGTCTACCCGCCGGGTCTCGAGATGGTGGCCGCGCTCTTCGCCTGTGCGCGCATCGGGGTGATCTCCGTGCCGGTCAGTCCACCGTTGCCCATGGCGTTCGAAGCCGAGCTGGCCAAGCTCAACTTCATTGCGCGGGACTGCCAGGCCAAGGCGGTGCTGTCGACCAAGCAGCTCGAGTACGACTACCGCTCGATTATCGGCTACCTGCAAGAAGCGCGGCCCCGGTCGGAAACAGAGATGCCCCCGGAGTTGCCCTGGTTCGCGACGGATGGCAGCAGGGAGTTCGGCGGCGCCCCGGTGGCGGACACGCCTGGCCCGGTGATGTTCCTGCAGTACACCTCCGGCTCCACCAGCGATCCGAAGGGCGTGCTCGTCAGCCACGCCAATGTCATCGCCAACGTCGAAGCCTTCACCGGCGACGAAGTGATGGTCAGTTGGCTCCCGCAGCACCACGACATGGGCTTGATCTCCGCTTACTTGTTCGTGTTACTGAACGGCTCGACCACGCATGGGATGTCACCGGAGCACTTCCTCAAGCGGCCATCGTCCTGGCTCCGGCTCATCAGCCAGGTGCGAGCAACCCACACAGCGGCGCCGAACTTTGCACTCGAGTACTGCTTGCGCGAGGACAAGCTGCCCACGTCGGAGCTGGCCGGCATCGACCTGAGCAGCCTGGAATCCATGGTCATCGGGGCGGAGCCGCTGCGGGCCAAAACCTTCACCCGCTTCCGGCAGCGCTTCGCTCCTTACGGGCTGCGACCCGACGCGCTGGGCGGCGCTTACGGCTTGGCGGAAAACACCCTGGTCGTGTCCCTCCGGGGCCGTCAGATCCTGGCCTTCAACAAGCGAGCCCTGCAGCAGAATGTCGCGCGGGTCGAAAAGGCCTTACCCGAGAACAACAACCAGATCCCACTGGCGAGCTCCGGCAAGCCCACCGTCGGGAATGTGGTCCGCATCGTCGATCCCGAATCGCGCCAGAGTCTGGGCGAGGGCCAGGTCGGCGAGATTTGGGTGGATGGAGCATCCAAGGGCGGCGGCTATTGGCGCCGCCCCGAACTGACCGCGGAGACATTCGGAGCCCGCATCCCGGGCGATGAAGAACACACCTATCTACGGACCGGCGATCTCGGCTTCCTGTACGAGGGCGAGCTGTTCGTCTGCGGCCGGAGCAAAGACCTGATCATCGTTCGCGGCGTCAACTGCTACCCCTCGGACGTCGAGGCCATCGTGTCGCGGTCGGCCGCCCAAACGCGTGACGGCTGCGTCGCCGCCTTCTCGGTCGAGCACGAGGACCAGGAGGTGCTGGTCGTGGTCGCCGAGGTGCGCGACGAGCACGTGCTCCCCGACGGCAAGGCCCTGGCCCGAACGATCCGCAGGCACTGCCACATCGATCCGCACACCATCGCGTTCGTGCCGGCGCACAGCATCCCCAAGACGACCTCGGGGAAGGTCCGGCGCGCGCATACCCGCCAGCTCTGGCTCGACGACAAGCTGCCCGTGCTGGCCAGTTACGGCCACCAGGCCCACACCGGGCCGGACGCCGACGCGGGTCCGATGGAACGCTTCCAGCACCTCATCGAGAGCTACGACCTCACCGGGCAGGAGGACTGCTCCTTCGCGGACCTCGGCATCGACTCGCTGAGCCTGGCCGAGCTCCGCACGGACCTGCAGGCGCTGCTGGAAGCGCATGGCGCGGGAGAGCTGGCCGAGGCGGTCAACACGCGGCTACTCCAGCGCCTGACGGTCGCCGAGTTCTTCCGCCTCATACAGCAGTTCGGCGATGGGTCCGGGCAGCCGCTCCACGTCCTGCGGCAGGCGCTGGCTCAGATTTCCGCCGAGTACGAGGCCTACGAGACCAAGCAGATGCGCGCTGACGCGCAGCTGCCCCTGCCGGCGCTTCCCGAAGCTCGATCGGGCGTGCCAAGCGACATCCTGGTGACCGGCGTTACCGGCTTCCTGGGTCCGTTTCTGCTGAGCAGCCTGCTCGGGCGGACTTCCTACACCTTCCACGTGCTGATGCGTGCCACGGATGCGGAACACGGCCTGGACCGGATCGTCGCCGCACTGCGCCGGGCTCAGCTATGGTCACCGGCGCTGGAAGCCGAGGTCCGCGGTCGGGTGCGGGTGATCTGCGGGGACCTGGCACAGCCGCAGCTGGGAATCGGTGCGGCGGCGTTCCAGCGACTGGCTGAGAGCGTCGATGCCATCGTCCACAACGGCGCCCTGGTCAACTACGTCCGGACCTACGACGCCCTACGCCCCGCCAACGTGGGCGGCACGTGGGAGTTGTTGCGCCTGGCTATGACCGCGCACCGGAAGGCCTTCCACCTGGTCTCCAGCACCTTCATCTACGGCTGGAGCACCCTGCCGGTAGTCGGCGGAGTGGGATGCCAACGACGGAGATGAGCGGCCTGGACTTCGGCTACTCGCAGACCAAGTGGGTCGCCGAGCAGCTGGTGCTGGCCGCGCAGCGGCAAGGACTCGACGTGCGCATCTACCGGCCGTCGCTCATCTCGCCCACCAGCGCGGGCTTCGGGAGCCAAGAGGACATCCTGGTGCGCATGACGGCGTTCATGATTCAGCACGGCGTGGCCGTCGACGCGCACAACCAGATCAGCCTGCTGCCGGCAGACCTCGTCGCCGATCACATCGTCGAGCTGATGGACCTCCCGGCCGAGGCGGGCACCGTCTGCGGCAATGTCTTCAATATCACCGCGGACGACTACTACAGCCTCAAGGACGTCACCGCGGCTGTTGTCCGAACGCCACGGCTACCGCTTCACTTACCACGACATCGCGTCCTTCGCCGAGCAGATGAACCGACTCGCCGGACCCGGCGATCCGCTTTATCCGCTGGTCGATTTCCTCATCAGGTCGGCCGACAAGATCGCGGCAATGCGCGACAAGCGCTACGACAACACCCAGTACCGGCACGCGCGCGCGCTGGCCAAGGTCCAGCTGCGCGAGCCGGCCCTGACCGAGACGGTCGACAATCTCCTCCGGTTCGTCCGGAGCGAGGGTCTGATCACCCAAGCCGAGGCCGAGACCCGATGCAGCGCTTAACCAAACTCCGATTCCGCCAGGGGGTTCACGATGTTCACTGTCGATGACCAGGCAGCGGGTCCGCACGACGCATCACTCGATCACGAGCGACTCGTCCTGCAGGCGCGTGACGTCGACTTCGACTGGACGAAGTTGCCGTTCCACTACGTGCCCAACGAGGTCTTCGCCACTCATTTCTGCAACGTCCTGCACCTGCTGCTGCCGGCGGGCGAGGAGTTCATCGCCGGGATCTTCAAGGAGACGTTGCCGCTGATCAAGGACGACCAACTGCGGCTGGACGTCCAGGGCTTCATCAGCCAGGAGGCGATGCATGCTCAGGCACACTCGGGCGTGCTTGAGCACTTCGCCGCCAGAGACATCGACCTGACACCGTTCACCGACCAGACCAGCTGGCTGTTCCAGAAGCTGCTCGGCGACCGGCCCCGGTGGAGCCGGCGACGGCAGCAGAGCTGGTTGCTCGAGCGGGTGTCGATGGTGGCGGCGCTCGAGCACTACACCGCCATCCTCGGTGAATGGATTCTGGACACCCCGCAACACGACGCGTTGGGCACCGACCCGGTGATGCTGGACTTGATCCGCTGGCACGGCGCCGAAGAAGTCGAACACAAAGCGGTTGCCTTTGACACCATGAAGCATCTGCGTGCCGGCTACTGGCGGCAGGTGCGCACCCAACTGCTGATAACCCCGGCGCTGGCGTGGTTGTGGATACGCGGCGTGCGGTTCATGTACTCGGTCGACCCGCACTTGCCGCCGGGGACCAAACCGCGCTGGCGGGACTACTTCTCGGCGGCGCGGCGCGGTTTGGTCCCCGGCCCAACCCAATTCCTGCCGGTCATCAGCGCCTACTACAAGCGGAGCTTCCATCCGTCCCAGCTGGGCGGGGTGGGACGCGCGGTCGACTACTTGGCTCGATCGCCTGCTGCCCGCGCGTCTCACTGACCGGCGCGCGGAGGACGCAACAATGACGCAGTCCACTACCCAGTCGTCTCCGGTCGCCGTGACCGCATCGGACGGCGTGCGGCTGGCGGTCCACGCCTACACCGAGATCGACCCGCGGCGCCCGACGATCCTGGCGATCCACGGCTATCCGGATAACCACCACGTGTGGGACGGAGTTGCCGCAGAACTTGAGCCGGCGCTGCGCCACAAAATACAACTTCGTGGCATACGACGTGCGCGGGGCCGGCGAATCGTCAACTCCCGCAGAGCGATCGGCGTATCTGTTGACCCAGTTGGTCGCCGATATCGGCGCGGTGATCGACAGTTTGGGCGTTGACACCGTGCACCTGGTCGCCCACGACTGGGGTTCGATTCAGGCGTGGGCGGCGATCACCGACGACTCGGTGATGGGCAAGATCGCGTCGTTGACGTCGGTCTCCGGGCCGCACCTGAACTATGCGGGCAGCTTTTTGCGGTCAGCACGCTCGCTCCGCGCCGCCGCCGATGTCGTCAAACAGATCCTGGCTTCCTCATACATCTGGTTCTTCCTGTGCCCGGGTGCGCCGGAGATGGCGATCCGGGCCCGCGCGACCCCGAAAGTCTTTGAAACCGTTGAACGTATCGGGCGTTCGAGCACACGCAGTCAGCGCCGTGCGGCGTACCGGTCGGTCGATGACTACCTCAACGGACTCAACCTGTACCGCGCCAACATGCCCGGTCCGATTCTGCAGCCCCCAGCGCAGCTGCCGCAGACCAGCGTCCCGGTGCAGGTGCTGGCGGCGCGCAAGGACTATTTCGTTTCGCCAGCCATGCAGCGGTTCACCGGCTCAATTCCCGCTCGCAGCAGGGTCTTTGGGATCGAGGGCGGGCACTGGGTGGTGGCGTCGCGTCCCGACGTCATCGCCCGGCTGACCAGCGAGTGGGTCGACCTGGTCGTCGAGCGCGCGACTCCGCCGAGCGAGTCGGTCGTCGACGCCGGCCCCCGAGCCGTGCGAGGCAAACTCGCGCTGGTGACCGGCGCGGGCTCAGGCATCGGCCGGGCCACCGCGGTGGAGTTGGCCCGCGACGGTGCCGCCACCGTGGTATTGGTCGACGTAGATCTCGCGGGCGCCGAGGAAACCGCCGATGCCGTCCGGGCCGCCGGGGCCGAGGCCGCGGTCTACCAGACCGACGTCAGCGACGAAATGGCGATGAATAGCCTTGCGGCGCAAGTGCACAGCAAGCATGGTGTGGTCGACATCCTGGTCAACAACGCCGGCATCGGGATGGCGGGCCGGTTCCTGGAGACGACGTCGGCGCAGTGGGACGCCATCATGGGGGTCAATGTGCGCGGCGTCATCTATGGCAGCCGGGCGTTTGGCGCCCAGATGGTCGAGCGCGGTCAGGGCGGAACGATCATCAACGTGTCGTCGGTGGCGGCGTATCTGCCTTGGAAAGACCGGGAAGCCCTTGTCGCCTACGGCACCACGAAGGCTACGGTGCTCGCGCTGAGCCAATCGTTGCGAGCCGACCTCGCGGACGAGGGCATCACGGTCACGGCCGTGTGCCCGGGATTTGTCAACACGAATATCGCTAAGAACACTATCTATGCGGGCATGACGGACGAGGAGCAGCAGCGCGCCCGCCAGGAGGCTGACGCCCTATATCGGCGTCGTAACTACACCCCGGAAGCCACCGCTAAGGCGATCGTCAAGTCAGTCCGGACCGGGCCCGCCGTCCTGCCGATCATGCTCGAATCCAAACTCGCTTATGCGCTACGCCGCATCAGCCCGTCGTTGGTTCGGCTGTTGGCGCGCCTCGACATCAGACGGAGATAGCGAGAACCCCTATGTCGCAGACCATTTGGAGCAGCAGACCGGCCGACCTGTACGGTCGCCGCAAGCGCGACCGCTCGTACACCGCATTGATGGGCGCGGGTGCGCTGTTCGGCGGCTTGGCGTCGTTGTCGCGATGGCGGCCGTCGCAAATTCTGCCGGTGCAGCGGACCAACACCGCGGTGGTCACCAAACGTGAACTGCTCACGCCCGACGTCGTCGCGTTGACGCTGGCCGATCCCGATGGCGCCTTGCTGCCGTCGTGGACGCCCGGCGCGCACATCGATGTTCGGCTGCCGTCGGGCCGCCGTCGGCAGTACTCGTTGTGCGGTTCGCCCGGACGGCGCACCGATTACCGCATCGCCGTGCGCCGGATCACCGGCGGTGGCGGCGGCTCGATCGAGATGCAGGACACCTTCGACGTGGGCGACGCGCTGGTGTTCGAAGGTCCCCGCAATGCGTTTTATCTCGTCACGGATGAGCAGGACGTGTTGTTCGTGATCGGCGGCATCGGGGTGACGCCGATCCTGCCCATGATCCGGTTGGCTCAGCAGCGCGGCATGAATTGGCGCGCGGTGTATGCCGGCCGTGGCCGCCGGCACATGCCACTGCTGGACGAGCTGGTGGCGGTGGCGCCGGATCGGGTCACCGTGTGGGCCGACGATGAGCGCGGGAGGTTCGCCACCGTAGCGGAACTGCTTGACGACGCCGGGCCGGCGACCGCGGTGTACGTGTGCGGCCCCACCACCATGCTGGAATCGGTGCGCGCAGCGCGTAGCCAATACGCCAAGGCGCCGCTGCACTATGAACGGTTTGGTCCACCGCCGGTCGTGGACGGCATCCCGTTCGAGCTGGAACTCGCGCGCTCGCATCGGGTGCTCAAAGTGCCGGCGAACCGGTCGGCGCTGGGCGTCATGCTCGACGGTGATCCGACGACCGCGTATTCGTGCCAGCAAGGGTTCTGCGGAACCTGCAAGGTCAAGGTGCTGGCCGGAGAGGTCGATCGCCGCGGCCGCGGCGCCGAGGGCGATGACGAAATGCTGGTCTGCGTCTCGCGGGCGAACGGCGAGCGCGTGGTGATCGACGCCTGATTCAGCTGACGCCGTTGACGCTGGCGGAGAACGAGTCGACGCCGGCGCCGACGCTGCCGCTCCAGGGTTCAAAGCCGGCTTGGATGCTGGTCAGGTACCAGGAGTTGGTTACTGGCTGCGACACGTTCAGGGTTTGGTCGACGGTTTCGGTGTTGTTGACGAAGCCCATCACGTCGAAGTTGTTCCAGCTGGAGATGGGGGTGTTGGCGACGTAGGACACGACGTTGTTCTGGCCGTTGCTGCCTTCCCACACGGTGAAGCTCTTGCCGTCGACGGTGGTGTTGCTGGACACGATGGAGCCGACTGGCTGGATGGAGCCGGTGTGGTTGAACCAGATCATGAGTTCTTGCTGGTTGACGCCGGTGGTGATGGCGGTGGGGTTCATCCAGATGTCGTAGGAGGCGTCGTAGGTGCCGCTGGTGGGGTAGTTGTAGCTGATGCTGCTGGTGGCGCTGTGGATTTGGCTTAGCTGGATGGGCAGGTTGGTGCCGGGCGAAGCCGTGCCGTAGTGCCAGCCGTCGTAGATCGAGGGGTAGCCCAGCGGGGCGCCGTTGGTGGGGGCGGAGCCGTTTTCGGTGGTGATGGTGAAGCCGGTGTTGCTGACGGTGATGGCTTGGTTGCCGCCGTTGTTCCACGCGTTGTTCTGGACCACGTAGGCGTTTTCGATCGTCGTCGTCCCGTACTGCTGGGAGATCACGATGCCGTTCCCGCCACCACCGCCACCGCCGGTGCCGGTGCTGCCGGTCTGCCCGGTGCTTCCGGCCTGGCCGAACAGACCGGCGGCCCCGCCGCTGCCACCCTGTCCGGGATTGCCGCCGTTGAAGCCTGCGGTGGCCGCGCCGCCGTTCCCGCCGTTGCCGCCATTGCCCACCAGTTGGCCGCCGTTGCCGCCGGCACCGCCGGCCGCGCCGCCACCGCCGGCGCCGCCGTTCCCGCCGTTGCCGATCCATCCGGCGTTGCCGCCGGCGCCGCCGGCCTGGCCAGTCCCGCCGTTGCCGCCATTGCCGCCGCTGCCGTACAACAGCCCACCGTCTGTGCCGCGACCGCCCGCCGCCGTCGCGTCGGCCCCGTTGCCGATCAACATGCGCCCGGTCAGCGCCTCGAAGGGTGCATTCACAAGGCCGAGCGCCGTCTGCTCCACGCTCTGTAACGGCGACACGTTGGCCGCTTCGGCGCTCAAATACGACGCTGAACTCGCGGTCAAGGTGTGCACAAATTGGGCGTGAAATGCCGCCGCCCGGGCGCTCAGGGCTTGAAATTCCTGGGCGTGCGCGTTGAACAACCCCACGATGGCGGTTGATACCTCGTCGGCGGCCATCGCCAGCACTGCCGTCGTGCGGCCCGCCGCCGCGGCGTGGGCCGAACTCAGCGCTGAGCCGATCCCGTCGATATCCGTCGCCACCGACGACAACGCCGCGGGCGCGGCAAACACATATGACATGCCAATCCTTCTTTCGACTGACGCATCACGACCGTATCACTGACTTATCACGGTGTTATCACGACCGAATATTGCCATGGAATTTTTAGAATCTTAAATAGCGCGCATTCGCTCACAAAACGGGCGGTTGGACCCGAAAGCTAGCTGACCTGGGCGCGCAGGTGCCGGATGTGTCGCGGGGGAGCGAACCGGCCAACGCCAGGTGACGGCTTGGCCGAAACTTGAATCAATCCACATACGCAGCACTCCCCGCAGCGTAGACGCCGAGCCGGATTGATTGTGGACTTCGCCCCGATTCGGCGAACCTCAGCTGACGCCGTTGACGCTGGCGGAGAACGAGTCGACGCCGGCGCCGACGCTGCCGCTCCAGGGTTCAAAGCCGGCTTGGATGCTGGTCAGGTACCAGGAGTTGGTTACTGGCTGCGACACGTTGAGGGTTTGGTCGACGGTTTCGGTGTTGTTGACGAAGCCCATCACGTCGAAGTTGTTCCAGCTGGAGATGGGGGTGTTGGCGACGTAGGACACGACGTTGTTCTGGCCGTTGCTGCCTTCCCATACGGTGAAGCTCTTGCCGTCGACGGTGGTGTTGCTGGACACGATGGAGCCGACTGGCTGGATGGGGCCGGTGTGGTTGAACCAGATCATGAGTTCTTGCTGGTTGACGCCGGTGGTGATGGCGGTGGGGTTCATCCAGATGTCGTAGGAGGCGTCGTAGGTGCCGCTGGTGGGGTAGTTGTAGCTGATGCTGCTGGTGGCGCTGTGGATTTGGCTTAGCTGGATGGGCAGGTTGGTGCCGGGCGAAGCCGTGCCGTAGTGCCAGCCGTCGTAGATCGAGGGGTAGCCCAGTGGGGCGCCGTTGGTGGGGGCGGAGCCGTTTTCGGTGGTGATGGTGAAGCCGGTGTTGCTGACGGTGATGGCTTGGTTGCCGCCGTTGTTCCATGCGTTGTTCTGGACCACGTAGGCGTTTTCGACCGTCGTCGTCCCGTACTGCTGGGAGATCACCGTGCCGCCGGTGCCCGTGCCTCCGGTACCGGTGCCTGTTCCGCCGGTGCCCGTTCCGCCGGTGCCCGTTCCTCCGGTACCGGTGCCTCCGGTGCCGGTCCCGCCGGTACCGGTGCCTCCCGTACCGGTCCCGCCGGTACCGGTGCCCCCCGTACCGGTCCCGCCGCGTGCCGGTCCCGCCGCTGACTGGTTGTCCGTTCACCAGCAAATTCGTCGGAGCCGCGTAGGCGCCGGTCTGGGCGCCCTGGAAGCCGACGGTGACCGAACTGCCCGGGGCAATCGTGCTGTCGTAACTCTCTGGCGTCACGGTGTAGTGCGTGCCGGACTGGACGACATTTCCGTTCCACAGATTGGAGACGGATTCGTTTGAGGGCAGATCGAATTGGAGCTGCCAATTGGTCAGCGGGGTCGTGCCCGTATTGGTGATCGTGTAATCGCCGGTGAAGCCGCTATTCCACTGCGAGGTAGCCGCGTAGGTCGCCGTTACTGCGCTGCTCCCGGTGCCCGTGCCTCCGGTGCCGGTACCCGTGCCGGTCCCCGTACCGGTGCCCTCCCGGTGCCCTCCGGTGCCCGTCCCGGTGCCCGTGCCTCGGTTCCCGTGCCGGTGCCCGTGCCGGTTCCCGTGCCGGTGCCGGTGCCCGTGCCCGTGCTTCCGGTGCCCGTGCCTCCGGTGCCCGTGCCTCCGGTGCCGGTTCCCGTGCCGGTTCCCGTGCCTGTTCCGGTGCCCGTGCCGGTGCCGGTTCCCGTGCCTGTTCCGGTGCCGGTGCCGGTGCCTGTTCCGGTTCCCGTGCCGGTTCCGGTGCCCGTTCCGGTGCCGGTTCCGCCGTCGCCGCCGACCGGGTGTCCGTTCACCATCACATTTGTCGGAGCCGAGTAGGCGCCGGTCTGTGCGCCCTGGAAGCCGACGGTGACCGAACTGCCTGGGGCAATCGTGCTGTTATAGCTCTCCGGGGTGACGGTGTACGTGGTGCCAGAATGGGCCAACTGCCCGTTCCACAGGTTGGTGACGGACTCGTTTGCCGGCAGATTGAACTGGAGCTGCCAGTTGGTCAGCGGTGTCGTGCCGGTATTGGTGATCGTGTAATTCGCAACGAAGCCGTTGTTCCACTGGGACGTCGTCGTGTACGTCGCCGTCGCCCCAGTGCCGCTGGTCCCGGTGCCGCTGGTGCCGCTGCCGGTAGCGGCGAGCGTTGTCGCACTGGCATTGGATGCGGCCGTCGCTGTCGTGGTCCCCGAGGTGGTGCTGCCGCTACCTGTGGTGCCAGTCGCGGCGGCTGCATTCGCGTTCGCCGTCGCGGCGCTGGCGCCTGTCTGACCGCCGGAGCCGGCGGCCGGGGCTGCAGCGTTGGGAGTCGACGCGGATGCCACTGAGGTGGCAGTCGCGGTCGATGTCGTGCTGGTCGGGGTCGTGCCGCCAGGGGTAGTGCTGGTGGGGGTGGTGCTGCCGTTGCCCGTGGTGCTCGTCGTGGCGGCCGCATCCGGTTTCACTGCCGTGGCGCCGGTGCCTGACTGCCCCGCGCTTCCGCCGCCTCCGCCGCCGCCCAGGCCCAATGGCAGCCCATTGACGACACTCAGCGCCTCCTGCGCAAGGTGCTGTAGTGGCGAAGCGCTGGCCAGGTCGGTGCTCAGATACGCTTCCGCACTCTTCAACAGGTTCTGCACAAACTGGGCGTGAAACGCCGCCGCTCGCGCGCTCAAGGCTTGAAATTCCTGGCCGTGCGCGTTGAACAAGCCGGTGATAGCGGCCGACACTTCATCTGCGCCGGCGGCGAGCAAACCGGTTGTAGAGGATGCAGCCGCCGTGTTCGCGGCCTTGACCGTCGAGCCGATGTTGGCGAGATCCGTCGACGCCGCCGCCAGTAGCTCCGGTATAGCAATCACATTCGACATGCCAAATCCTTCGATCTTGGCCCAATTACGGCCTTATCACAGACTTATCACAAACACTGATTACTACCTGATCACGACCTAATAACGGTTCGATCACGAGGCGAGATTGCCACAAATTCGACAGACTTTCAATAAGGCGCGTCGACTTTTTCGAAATGCAGCGCAACGCCCCGCGCTGTCTGGCGGGGGCGCCTTGCTGGTCTGGACAGAGGACCGCACAGGGCTGCGGAACCTGCCTTGATGTGGGGTTTTCCGGGATCGCCACCTTCGACGGTGCGCAGTCCGCACTTGAAGCTGTGCCACCCACTGGGCCGCGAGCCGGAAATGAGTTGTGACCTGTGTGTTTAGCGACGGCCGGGTTCGGCGGACCGGGGTCTGCGGCACGGTGACGTCGACAGCCGCCTTCGCAAACACCGCCGCCGTCTACGGTCTACCTGAAACACCGCGCCGACATTCTTATCGAGGACTAGCGAAGGAGCCGCAGAGTTGAACATCGATCCTGCCGCCACCGCGTGGCTGCTGGCCAGCACCGCACTCGTGCTGCTGATGACGCCAGGATTGGCGATTTTCTACGGAGGCATGGTGCGCAGCACCGGCGTGCTCAACATGATCATGATGAGCTTCATCTCCATCCCGCTGGTCACGGTGGCATGGCTGCTGGCCGGTTACAGCCTGGCGTTCTCCGACGGCGGCGCGGGCGGGTTCTTGGGCGGATTGGCGCACGTCGGGATGAAGGGGATAGGCCCGGAGACCGCACATGGACCTGTTCCCGAACTGCTGTACGCCACCTTCCAGTTGGCCTTCGCGATCATCACGGCTGCCCTGGTCAGCGGCGCCATCGCCGACCGCGCCAAGTTCGCGGCCTGGATGGTGTTCGTGCCCGTCTGGACGGTTGCGGTGTATTCCGTTGTTGCGCACTGGGTGTGGGCGCCCACCGGATGGCTGTCCAAGATGGGCGTGCTCGACTACGCAGGCGGACTGGTCGTAGAGATCGTCTCGGGTTCCTCGGCGCTGGCGTTGGCGCTGGTGCTCGGTCCGCGCATCGGCTTCAAGGTGGAGGCCATGCGCCCGCACAACCTGCCCTTCGTGCTCCTCGGTGTGGGGCTGCTGTGGTTCGGCTGGTTCGGGTTCAACGCCGGTTCGGCGATGGCCGCCAACGGATTGGCGGCTGCGATCTTCCTCAATACCCTGGTCGCCGGCTGCCTGGGCATGCTGGGATGGCTTTCGGTGGAACGGTTCCGGGACGGTAAGCCCACCACCTTCGGTGCAGCCT
Source organism: uncultured Actinomycetota bacterium (assembly GCA_963840045.1). Lineage (GTDB taxonomy): Bacteria > Actinomycetota > Actinomycetes > Mycobacteriales > Mycobacteriaceae > Mycobacterium. Next base: position 131,140 of record CAWIXL010000009.1, read on the forward strand.
CGGGAGTGGTCGCCGGCCTGGTGGCGATCACGCCGTCGTGCGGCACGGTGAACACCTTCGGCGCCGCCGTCGTCGGACTGCTGGCGGGGATCGTGTGCTCGTTCGCGGTCGGGGTGAAGTTCAGACTCAACTACGACGACTCACTCGACGTCGTGGGCGTGCACTTTGTCGGTGGAGTCGTCGGTGTGCTGTTGATCGGACTGTTCGCCACCGCGGTGATGACCCATGGAGCGCAGGGACTCTTCTACGGCGGCGGAATCGGCCAACTCGGCAAGCAGACTCTGGCGATGGTCGTGGTCGGTCTCTACGCCTTCGCGGTGAGCTATGGGCTGGCCAAGCTGATCGAGCGTTTCATTGGGTTCCGGGTCAGCGCCGAGGACGAGATGAGCGGTGTCGACCTCGCCCAGCACGCCGAGACGGCCTACACCGAGGGCGTCGCCGGGCACCAGCAGGTGCGCCGCCCGCTGTTCGGCGACCGGGACGCGCTGCGCCCCCGCCCGAATGACGACGAAGACGCCTGAGTCTCCATGTCGCCCGCGCGACCCCCAAAGCCAGCGGCGAGTTTGCTGCAGCTGATGGGGGGCCATCGGAAAATCATGGCCATGAGTGCGGCGTCGCCTTCTTAATGCTTTAGTAACTGCTGTCGAGGCAACGCAAGAATTTCGCAAGGATTTCGCGAAGATGTGGCAAGCGTTGTGCGGCAACGTGTGTGCGGTCGGTTACAGCGTCCGACCCGATCACGGGATTCATTCCCCAGCAGCTTGGCAAAAGGAAATGCAACGTGGACACCACCCACAGCCTGAAGCGCAGCACCGGTCAAGTGTTTGCCGGATACACGATCGTCCGGGTGTTAGGCGCCGGTGGGATGGGCAATGTCTATCTGGCTACCCACCCGCGGTTGCCGCGTGAGGATGCGCTGAAGGTATTGCCGCCGAATCTGACCGCCGACCCGGAGTTTCGGGCGCGATTCGAGCGCGAGGCGGAGTTGGCCGCCGGTTTGTCGCATCCGCACATCGTGGGCATCCATGACCGTGGCGAACAGGATGGCCAGTTCTGGATTTCGATGGACTATGTGGCCGGCACGGATGCTGCCCGGTTGTTGCGTGAGCAGTACCCCGGCGGGATGCCGCTTGCCGAGGTGGTATCGATCATTACCGCCGTCGCCTCGGCGCTGGATTATGCCCATTACCGCGGCTTGTTGCACCGCGACGTCAAGCCGGCCAATATCTTGTTGACCGATCCCGGAGTGCAGGCACGACAGATATATCTCGCCGATTTCGGTATCGCGCGGCACATTGACGACGCCGCGGGGCTGACCCAGACCAATATGACCCTGGGCACGGTGAACTACGCCGCACCCGAGCAGTTGAAGGGTGAGCCCATCGACGGGCGTGCTGACCAGTATGCGTTGGCCTGCACCGCATTTCATCTACTGGCCGGTGCACCGCCGTACGGCGATTCCCACCCCGCGGTGGTGATCACCCAGCACGTCAGCGCGCCGCCGCCGTCGATCGGTGCGCATCGCCCGGAGTTGGCCGCGCTGGATCCGGCGTTTGCGACCGCGATGGCGAAAGAGCCTGCCGGTAGGTTCGGCAGCTGCCGGGAGTTTGCCGGCGAACTGGCCAAGCACCTGATTTCCGACTTCGCCTACGCCGGTGAGATCCCAAATCGCCCGGACGCCCCCCGATACACCCAACCCGCGATTGGCCTGACTGCGCCGGCTATGCCAGCGCCGGCGCCGGCCGGCGGTAACCGGTCGCGGCGGCGCCTCGGCGTCCTGGTTGGCGCCCTCTCCGGCGTCACGCTGCTGATCGCCGGCGGCGTCTTCGCGGCCGAGAAACTCACCCAGCACCACAATCCGGGCACCACCGCCGCCAGTACCGCTACCGCGCCGAGCGCCGCGGCCCCGGCGCCCAACAGCGGTCCGCTCACCGGCGTCTACCGAGCCGACTTCGGGCGGGTCAGCAGTATCGAAGGTGACCCGGTCAAGACCATGCCGCCGACGGCCGAAACGTGGGGCTTCCGTTCGGTGTGCGGGTCCGCCGGGTGCGTGGCGACGGCGTCGCGCCTGAGCGGCGAAACCATGGAGGTGTCGACGATGGTGTTCGACCAGGTCGCCGGGGGCTGGGTGGCCGTTGGGCTTGGCTCAGGTGAGTGCAACAAGTTGCGCGGCGAACTCTGGGAGGTCTTCCGGCTGCAATCACATCTCGACGGCACCCTGTCCGGCGAATCCAACGAGATCCTCACCAAGGGCTGCGCCAATAAGCGAACCGTGACCTTCACCCGCATGTCAGACGTCGACATCAGTAGCCTTCCCGACCCGGCCACACTACCGCCGCGGGTCGTGTCGCCGGCCGAAGCGCTCTTCGGCCGTTACCACCAAACGTCGAGGCAGCCAAACGGTTTCAGAGAGCAGGGCGACTACGTTGTCCGCACGGACTGCCTTCGCACCGGCGATCGGTGCATGAGTTTCTTTCATGCACCACCAGCCAAGGCCCTGGCGCTGGTCTTCGCAGACGGGAGCTGGATCTACGACCGCGAATTCGACGCTCCGTGTTCGAAGGGCGGCGTTACGCACGCGCATTTCGTGGTGCCGTTTCCGTTGCCGCAACCAGCGCTGGATCCGGTGCCGACCATAGCCGGGCACGGGCACGAGGAACTGACCGGCGCGCCGGGCTGTGGCAGCACCGATGTGGACGTGAAATTCACGCGGACCGGCGATTAGTTTCGCGTGCCTTGGGAGCCACGATTTGAACGTTGCCGGTGCCAGTCTTGTTGTTCTGCATCGCTTTTGGTCCTTCGATGGATTACGAGGTTTTCCTGATCTCGCGGATCCGGGAGTACTGGCTGGCGTCGGATCGCGGCCCGGCCGCCAACGACGAGAGCGTCGCGCTCGGTGTGGCCCACACCGGACGGGTGATCACGGCCGCGGCGCTGATCATGGCGATCTCGTTTGCGGCATTGGTGGCCGCGCAGGTGTCGTTCATGCGGTTGTTCGGGTTCGGGCTGACGCTGGCGGTGGTAGCCGACGCCACGCTCGTGCGGATGCTGCTGGTGCCGGCGTTCATGCATGTACTCGGCCGGGTCAACTGGTGGGCGCCGGGACCGTTGGCCCGTCTTCATGATCGGTTCGGCCTGGGCGAAAACGCCGCCCGGGACGCCAAAGCCCCCTAGTCGATCAGGCCTAACTCGGCGAGGATCTCCCAGTTGGCGACCAGCGCGGCGTAGCGCGGCCACGGATGGTCCAGGTTCGGGATGAGGGCGCGCATCGCGAGCGGGAACGGTGCGTAGGCAATGTCCCAGTGGTGCGCGTGCGCCATGGCGATGTGGGTGTTCATCCCGATCGGCAGGATGGACTGTCGCTGGGTCAACTGCATGTCGTTGTTGGCGTCATAGGAACTGAGCCGCACGCAATCCATGAATTGGATGCTCGGCACCTCGAGCGGAGTGGTCGCACCGGTGAGCGCAAAAATCGGGATGCCCAGGCCGTCGAGGTACTCCGCGTGCTCTTTGACGAATAGCTCGCGGACATCGGTGCGCAGGTCATACAGTGCGCCTTTGATGTCGAACTCGTCGAGGCGCCGTACCCCAACCTGTTTCATTGCCGGGCTGATCACCGAGAGCAGCCCGCTCACGTACTCATAGGAGCCCGCGGTGGGCAAGTCCTTGATCTGGTCGTAGATGCCATCCGCGGTGTACGAGCCCCCGATGGCGCCGCCCCAGGTGAACACGCCCTTGATCTGGTCGTGGTACTCGGGGTGATGCACGATGAACGACAGGATGTCCGGTGCGCCCTTGCTATAGCCGAGCAGGAAGACGTTGCCCGGCGGGGTCGGCTCCTCGATCGGCCGGATCAGGGCGTCGAAGCCCTCACCGCGGAACGCCGCCTCGATATCTGCCTCATTGGCCTCGCAGGAGCGCATCGGGTGAACATCGGCTCGTATGGTGCGCCAACCGCGCTCTTGGTAGAGACGATCAGCCTCCACCGGGAACATGTGCGCGGCTGAATGCAGCATGCCGGTGAGCAGGCCACCACACATCATCAGTGTGGTGTTTTCGATGGTGTCGTACTGCGCTTCGGGCAGTTCCGCCTGCCACTCGCTGGCGGGGGCGTCCTTGAGGAATCGCTCGGCAATGGCCTGGCGGCGGTTGGACTTCTTGAAGAATGCCCCCGGCAGCGGTATCGACGAAAGCATGATCGGCTTGGAGGCGATGTCGACGGCCTGATCGTCCTTGACCGCCTCCTGAAGGAACAGGTCGCGCCAGCGGCGACCGACCCAGCCCTTGACCCAGGGATCCTTGACGGCCGCCGGGTCCTCGGTCACGAGCTCACGGACGCCCTCGATTACCGCCAGATAGTCGCCCGCCGCCTCGTGGGTGGCGAGATCGGTGGCGAGTTCGGTGATCTGCATGGGGGAATCATGCCGCGAGCAGACGCAAAAGCACCCAAAAAGTGTCATTTTTGGCTGCTTTTGCGTCTGCTCGCGGGCCAAACCCGGCTGGGACAGCACGCGCTCTCGACCAACACGGTCCGTCCGCATCTCGGGATCGGTGACGCGCTCACCGGCGACCGCACGCGCGACCCTTAGCCGAATTAGTGCCCCACGGAGCAAGGGTGTGGAATGGGAACGCGAGCAGGTCGTCGGTGAACGGGGTGCGATGTGAGACGGCTTAACGGTGTGGACGCCTTGATGCTGTACAGCGAAACCCAGGAAATCCACATGCATACGCTCAAGATCGGCGTGATCGACGTGTCCGGAGTCGGCGGCTACGACTTCGACGTATTCCGGCGCGTGGCGTATCCCCGGCTGTATGCGTTGGCGCCGCTCCGCTACCAGCTCGTCGACATCCCACTCAAACTGCACCACCCGATGTGGGTGCAGAACAGCGACATCGATCTCGACTACCACCTGCGCCGGGTAACGGTGCCCACCCCCGGCGGACGCCGCGAACTGGACGAGCTGATCGGCACTATCGCCAGCACTCCGCTCGATCGCAGCCACCCGTTGTGGGAGATGTACGTCGTCGACGGGCTGGCCGAGAACCGCATCGCGATCGTCCATAAGGTGCACCACGTGTTGGCTGACGGTGTGGCGTCGGCCAACCAGATGGCCAAGGCAATGCAATCCGAGGTGCCGTCGGCGCCGCTGGCATCGATGCCGGCGCAGGACCAATCGTGGACGCGAGCAAGCCTGCTCAAAGCGGCCGGACGTGACCACGTCGGGCTGGTCCGCAAAATGCCCCGGCTCGTCGGCGAAACCGCCGGCGGGGTGTCGAGGGTTCGGCGGCGCTCCAAGGAACGCGGTCATCACCCCGACTTGGCCCGAAACTTCTCCCCGCCAGACTGTTTCATCAACCACGTGGTATCACCCGGTCGCCGGTTCGCGACGGCGCCGCTGGCATTGTCCGACGTCAAACAGACGAGCAGGCACCTCGGTGTCACACTCAACGACATCGTGTTGGCGACGGCGGCGGGCGCGTTGCGTCGGCTGCTGCTGCGATACGACGGCCGAGCCGATTCACCCCTGATCGCCGGCGTGCCAATCAGCTATAACACCTCACCGGAACGGTTGGTGGGCAACGAATTCACGTACATGACGCCGTCGCTGCCGGTGCATATCGAGGATCCGATCGAGCGAGTGAAGCTCACCGCGCTGGCCACCAAGATAGCCAAGGAGAACCATCAGCTGCTCGGCCCGACGGTGCTGCCGGCGTGGATGTCCTACTTGCCGACGGCGCTCGCGCCGGGACTCTTTCGCGCGCAGGCGCGCCGCGTTGAGTCGGCGAGCGTGATGAACCTGACCATCTCTAACGTGCCGGGTCCCCGTACCCGCGGCGACATCGAAGGCGGGATCGTCACCGAGATCTATTCCGTCGGACCCATTGTGGCGGGCAGCGGTATGAACATCACCGTGTGGAGCTACGTCGACCAGCTCGCCGTGTCGGTGTTGACCGATGACCGCACCCTCGGCGATCCCCACGAGGCGACCGACGCGATGATCGACGCGTTCATTGAAATCCGTCGTGCTGCAGGGCTTTCCGACGTGTTGACACCTCTTGATGACACATTGCCACTGGCTCTGGCGGTCCGGTGACATATGAGATGCCTTTGAAGTTCTGACGCCCGGCAGACATCGGAGTTAACGTCATGCTGCTCGGCGAAAGGAACCCGTGATGGGCACGACCGAAGAATCGAAAGCGCTGATGTGGCGCATCACCGACGAGATATGGAATGAGGGCCGATTAGAGCTCATCGATGAGCTCATCGCCGACGACCTTACCGATCACGTCGAACTGGTGGGCCTCGAGGGAACTGGTCGCGCGCGCTATAGAGCGAGCATCGAACTCGCGCGCGCGGCGTTCCCCGACTATCGGAACCCTCTCGATTTCGTGTTGGCGGACGGTGCATTCGCCGTTTCATATGGGCGCTCGACAGGCACTCATCGCGGCGAATACCTGGAGATACCTCCCACGGGTCGGTCTTTCGACGTACCGACCTTCGGCATCCTGCGCTTTGCGAACGGTCAGGCCGTCGAACGATGGGGGATGTCGGACAACCTCGCGATGATGCAACAGCTGGGCTTGATGGGCTAGGACTCCCGGGCTGATACACCCAGCTAAGACAAGTAGTCCTACTCATCCGCACGGGGTGGGTAGCTCGGCAAGCTGATTTGCATGAACCTCGTCAAGTCCGTGCCCGAAATCAGCAGGGCCGCCGACGACACCCCGCCCGGCCGTGATCGCGCTGTCGACGTCGCTCGGCTGGCCGCGCTCGTCGTCGTGATGTTCGGGCACTGCACTCTGCTGCTTGCCACCGCCGACTCGCGGGGTCTGCGCATTGGCAACCTGCTCGGTGCGCTACCCGCGCTAAACCCCCTGACCTGGCTTGTCCAGATAATGCCGCTGTTCTTCCTGGCCGGCGGTGCCGCGGGCGCCTACGGCTACCGCTCCGGGACGCCATGGGGCTCGTGGCTGTTTGCCCGGGCGCAGCGACTGTGCCGGCCCGTGTTCTGGTACCTCGCGGCGTGGACGGTCCCGCTACTGGTAGTGCGGATGAGTCTCGGAGCGGACTGCGCGGCGGGGCTCGGGCGCGGATGCGTCGGGCTGCTGTGGTTCCTGGGTGTCTACCTGGTGGTGCTCGCCTTCGTGCCCGCGTTGACCCGGCTGGAAACGGGGCGTGCGGTCGCGGTCGTCGTCGCGTCCCTCATGGCGGCCGCGGCCGTCGTCGACGGGATTCGGATCGCCGTCGGCACACCCGAATCGGGCGCCGCCAACTTCGCGATCGTCTGGCTGATCCCGGTGGTGATCGGCGTCGGTTACGCACGCCGACTCATCGGCTCCCGTGCGGCCCTCGTCGTGGCCGCCTCGGCCCTGGCCGCGCAGGTAGTGCTCGTCATCGCCGGCAGGTATGACGTCTCCCTGGTCGTGACCGAGCCCGGCCGGATGTCCAATGTGTCGCCGCCGACGTTGTTGCTCGCGCTGCACTGCACTTGGATGTCGTGCGTGTTCGTCGCGGCCGCCGGTGCGATCCGGCGGTGGGCAGCGCGCCCGCGGGTCTGGCGGATCGTCGCCGTGGGCAATGGCGGGGCGATGACGCTCTACCTCTGGCACATTCCGGCGATCGCGATTGCCGCCCTGTCCCTGCACGCCGTCGGCCTCGACGCCTACGACGTGAAAGCGCCGGGGTTCTGGGGCGTCCTGGCATTGCGGGCCGTCGTGTTCGCGGTCGTCATGCTCGTGGCATTCCGGCTGCTCTCGCCGCTCGAGCACCGTCGGCTGCCCTGGTGGGACGCACCGGTCCGCGCCAGCGGCACCTGGTCGACCGCTGCGGGCATGTCGGTGTGCGCTGCGGGTGTTGCCCTCGTTCTGCTGGCCAAACACGGGCTTTACGGCTTCGACGGCTGGATCACGCTCGGATGTTTCCTGGCGGCGACGGCGGCCGCGCGGGCCAGCGCATTTGTTGTCGGAGCAGACGCAAGAAATTCGCAAGAACTTCGCGAAGATGGCGCAAGCGTTCTGCAGCAACCTATGTCCTATCGGTCATAGCGGCCCGATCCGTAAGCAAGTCCCGAAGTTGGGATCGGTAGTACCGCGGACGGTATCGACTTACCCACAGAGACATATCAAGACAGACCAAGCGACAACATCGAGAGGAAATCACGTGAGCACCAACCTCGACGACGCCCCGACGTTGACGTTGCGCACGCGGAACATCCACCCGCTGACTCTCAGTGAGCCACGCGCGGCCCACCGCGGTTGCTACACGACAGGATCGAGAGCTCTCGCCGGATCCGACACGCTTACCCTTTCTCGGCCCATGGTGGTCGCCGCCGACGTGACGCCGCTGCCGACCGCATCGCCGACCCCGCCGCGGCGGCGCATGCTTGGCCTCTACGCGCTGAAGCCGTGGTACACCCGCCAGCTGACGCCGATTGTGAACCTCGCCGTGGCACACCGGGTCTCCCCGGACGTGTTCACCGCGGCCGGGGTGGTGGCGGCGGGCGCGGCCGGCGTGACGGTCGCGCTGGGATGGTGGCCGCTGGTGGCGCTCTTTCTCGCACTGCGGCTGGCCGGCGCCAATCTCGACGGCGCGGTGGCCCGCGCCCGCGGGGTCAGCCGGCCGTGGGGATTCGTCGTCAACGAGATCGGCGACCGCGCCTCGGATCTGCTGACCTTCGCCGGGCTGGCCGTATGGGCCGCGCAGCAGCGCGGCCCGGGCCTGCACTTCCTGTCGTGGCCGGTGATCATGGTCATGGCGGCGGCGCTGGCCGCGACACTGCCCACGTTCGCGTCGCTCGCCGCGGCCGGCGCCGGCGCGGAGCGCCGCAACGGCGGCCCGCTGGGCAAGACCGAACGTTGCCTGTTCGTGCTGCTGGCCACCGTATTTCCGGTCATCCTGCCGGTGGTTTGCACCCAGCTGATGAACGGTTCATTGATCACCACCGTGCTGCGGCTGCGGGCCGCGCACCGCGAATTGGTGGCGAAGCAGCAGCAACCGGCCCGCCCAGCACCACAGTCACTCAGTCACTGGAAGAGGTATTGGCATCATGAGCGCAACCCCATTCTCGAGCGTCCTGCGGCACTGGCTGTGGCGAGTGGTTGCCGCGGCTTCCGGCGGGCTGACCGTGACCGGGCAGTGGCGCGTGCCCGGTGGCTGCGTGGTGGTGGCCAACCACTCCTCGCACGCCGACACCGCGGCGCTGCTGGCCGCGCTACCCCCCAAGGCTCAGCCCGTGTTCGCGGCGGCAGCGGACTACTGGTTCGACGTGCCGGTGCGCCGCTTCATCGCTTCCACGGTGGCCGGCATCCTCCCGGTGCGGCGGTCCCGTCGCGGCACCTATGCCGAGTTGCTGGACGCGGCTCGCCCAGCCCTGATGGCCGGACGCACCGTCGTCATCTACCCCGAGGGGACGCGTTCGAAGGACGGCAGCATAGGCGAATTCCGTTCCGGTGCACTGCGATTGGCGCAAGACTGCGGTGTGCCGATCGTCCCGGTCGCCATGCTGGGCACCGCCGACGTGCTGCCCAAGGGCGCCAACTTCATCTCGCCCGCCCCGATGCAGGCCCGCATCGGTGAACCCGTCGACCCGAACAGCGTCTCGTCAGCGGAGTTGCGGGAGCAGGTAATGGCATTGCGGGGAGACCGCGTGCCGGAGACCTCCAGCCGGTACGTACTGGCCGCGTGAGCTGTCCTAAGACCAGGCGGCGACCACCGCCGAGAGCGCCGCGGTGAAGATGATGGCCGCGACAATCAAGTAAACGCCGTAAAGCCGTCGCAGCCAGCGATGGAACAGTGCTGGACAGGATCCAGATCACCAGGCCCACGGTCGAGATTCGCAGCCCACGTTCCAGCAGCGTCCAGCCGGCCAGCCGCCACAGGTCGACGCCGTGCTGACCGGCGGCCCGGGCGTACACCTTCACCGGTATGCCCGACAACGCTTGATGCATGATCGCGCTCGGCCCCTCGGCGAACTGGCCGAAGGCCGTCGCCGCCATCCGCGGGGTGGTCAGCGGCGCGGGCAACAGAACACCGCGAGACGTCAGCCACGCATTGGTCAGCACGCCGAGCACGGAGCCGGCGATGTCCGCCGCTGCCAGCGCCATCACGCGGCGCGGGACGGCGGCGGCGAACAGTAGCAGCGCCATCTCGGCGACGATGAACCAGCTCAGCGCCTCGGCAAATCCCCATAGAAACGCCAGCGGCAGGCCGTACGGACCTTCCATGACGCGGGCGATCGCCGACCACACCCGTGATGTGCGCTGTGTCGGATTTTTGTCAGCCGGGTTCTGGTCAGCCACTGCGACCACCTCTCCGATTGCCGTTCATCCGAGGAGATATGCCAGCGGAAGAACTAGCAATAGCGAGTCGATCCGGTCCAGCAGGCCGCCAAAGCCGGGGAGCCACGAGCCGGCGTCCTTAACCTGGGCCTGCCGCTTCACCATAGATTCGACGAGGTCGCCGAGCACGCCGCCGAACGCGACCGCGATCAGCAGACCGATCGAAATCGTGCCTAACAACGTGAGCACGAGAAACGCCCCGATGACCGCGCCGACCAACCCGCCGACCGTCTTGTTGGGGCTCAACGGGGTCAACGGCCGACGAGCCCAGCCCAAGCGGCGCAACCCTTTTCCGCCACACCAGGCCGCGACGTCGGTGGCTGCTGCGGCGAAGCACACCAGATAAGCCTGCTGCCACAACACCACCAGGTGCGCCAAGGACCAGCAGATCCACACCGAACCGAACGCGGTGAACGAGGTGCGCCTGCCTCCGTTTTCGACGTCGCCGCTGAGCACCGAGGGCAGCGCACAAGCCAGCACGACGATCGGCGCGAGACTCAACAGCGGGGGGCGCAGCCAGGCCACGAGCGGATACAGCACAGCCAGCCCCAGTAGCAGGCCGAGGTCGACCTTGCCCAGTTTCACCAGGCGCTCGTACTCAGCAACCGCGACCACGGCCAGCGCAGCGGCTAACAGCGCGGTGGTGCCGCGGCCCAGCCAGATGGGGATGCCGACTGCCGGCGCGATCATCATCCATGAGGTCCACTTCTGGATCAGCTCTCGCTTGCGCGATGCGAGCACCGCGATACCGGCGATGACCAGGATCCCCACCGTGATCCACATGAAGAACACCGAGCGGGAGTACAAGTGGATGTGCAGCGGACCTAGATCGACGTTGAGCGGCATCCGCCGATCGAGGTGCAGGACGTGCAGGTACCAGTCGACGACTATCAACGTGGCCAGCTCAAGTGGTAGCGGCCCAACGGCATTTCGCCCACATCAGCCTCCCGGCAACTCAGGTCCAGGACACGATATGCGGTGCGGACCGATCCAGGAACCCAAAGCGAAACAACGGATCGGTGTTCATACTCGGTAGGCCCGCTGCGCTCCGCACGGACAGCTTCGGACGAAACGTCTGCCCCACCAGTACCGTGCGCTAATCGGCCCTCAAGCAGAACGCAAGAATTTCGCATGCATTTCGCGACGATCCGGCAAGCGCCGTGCGGCAGCGTATGTGTTGTCGGTCGGCGCGACCGACCCCGCCAGGTTTCACTGCCGCAAGACAAAGGACACCGACGTGAACACCAAGAGCCTGAAGCAAACGCTCGCCGGGGCGCTCCTGGCGGTCGGCATCATGGCGGCCGGATTGCTGGGCGCAGGCACCGGCGACACATCCACCCTGTATGGCTCAAGCGGCTGTCCCGTCGGACACTATTGCGGCCTCTTGGGGCGTTGACCGCCAGCAGGATTTGCCGGCTCGCGTCCGGCCAGGCCCCCAATTCTGGAATTGACCGCGATTTCGACGCCGGGTAAGCGATCGTCTTACTGTTGAAGTCGCCGCTCCAAGGCTGGCGCGGGGACGCGAACCGGGAACTTTCACGGGGCATGACCAACTCGGGCGCATCATCGCCATAGTCTCGGTGTCTACCGGCGAAAGGAACCAGTGACCGCGATGCAGCTTTCGATGGGAATCCCTTCATTTTCGGCCGAAGCGCCGCCCAACTGGGAACACCTCACCGAGTGGGCTCAGCTCTTGGAAAGCTGCGGGTTTGACCGCCTTTTGGTGTCGGAGCACATCGCCTTCGGGACGAACATGGATGCCTACGCGGACCCCAAGACCGGGGGAACGAAGGGCGGTCGCCAGCCCACCGGACCCGACGGTCACTGGTTGGAACCGCTCACCACGTTGACCTACCTCGCAGCCCGGACCCAACGCATCCGGTTAGGGACGAACATCCTGCTCGCTGCGCTGCGTCCGGCAGCGGTTCTGGCGAAAACCCTTGCCACCATGGATGTTCTGTCGGGCGGCCGGATCGATCTCGGGGTGGGCGTCGGCTGGCAGCGCGAGGAATACGACGCGGCCGGAGTCGAGTTCGAGAACCGTGGTGCCCTGCTCGATCAGACGCTCGAGGTGTGCCAGCGCCTGTGGCGGGAGAATGAGGTGAGCTACCAGTCGCCCGGGCTGACCTTTGACCGGATACATCAGATGCCCAAACCCCTACAACCGGGCGGCGTGCCGATCTGGGTAAGTGGGACGGTGAACCGGGCGGTCGCCCGAAGGCTCGGTCGCTTCGGCAAGGGCTGGATACCTTGGGGTGACGACGCGCGCGACATCGCCGCTGGAATCGCACGGATGCGTGCGGCGGTAGAGCGCGCCGGTGGCGACCCGGATGGGTTCGGTGTCACGGGCACACTGCGGGTGCGGGCTACCGCGGACGGCCGGCCCGATCTGGCAGACGTTTCCGCGAATGCGGTGTCCTTTGCCAAGGCCGGCGTGACCGACCTGAGGATGACGCATTGGCCGCTGCCCGCCGGTGACCGGGAACGCGACGTCGCCGCACTTGCCGATGCAGTGCGGACAGCAACAGGGGGCTGACGCGCCGACGCCATCGCGCGACTAGAAGGCGAACTGTAATGTCTACTGTTGATCGCGCAGGAGGAGCATTCCCATGATGGTTACGCAGTGACTGAGCCGAAAATCGCCCCGGACGTCGCCTAATGATCTGACGGCACCGACCCCGTATTTCATGCGCGACGAAGACCGCTACCTGCCAACCGATAGCGCGCGCGGGGGGTGGGGCCCGTCGATCAGTGGCCACGTCGTCGGCGGCCTGCTGGGCTGGGCGGCCGAATGCGCGGTCGACGACCCGCAATTGCAACCTGCGCGGCTGACCGTCGACCTTCCCCGGCCAACCAGGCTGGAACCGCTCGAGGTGCACACCCGCGTGCAACAGGACCGACGACGATTGCGGCTCGTCGAGGCCGTCGTCATCCAGCACGGGGAGCCCGTGGCACAGGCAAGCGCACTGTTTCTGCGCCGCGGCCCGCAGCCCGACGGACACGCCTGGTCGCAGCCGGTGGCGATGCCACCGCTACCGATCGAGCAGGACAGCGCACTTCCGTCGATCTTCATGCGGACATACGGCTGGGGCGTCGAGGTCCAGAACCGCGATCCGGAATGGGCAGATACGGCTGGACCGAAATACACGTGGTTGCACGAAACGCGCCCGTTGATCGACGGCGAACAGCTCACCGCGTTCACCCGCGCGGCGATGGCCGCCGACATCACGGCCTCAATCGCCAACTGGGGCACCCGCGGGCTGCAGTTCATCAATGTCGACTACACCCTCACCCTGAGCAGGCTGCCCGATGGGCCCCACGTCGGGCTCGCCTCACTGACGCACTCCAGCCACGCCGGGGTGGCCGCCGGCTCAGCCGTCCTCGTCGACCACAAGGGCCCGGTGGGCAGCGCTGTTTCGGTCGCCATAGCGCAGTCCGGCTTTCGTCCCACAGTTGAAATACCTTCGGCTGGATGAACATCGGCGGCACCGCAGCCGGCGAGACCTTCTGGACGTTGATCGCCGAAGCGGCTCAGCGCCAACCGAACCGGCACTTGCTCGCCGATGACCATGGCCGCAGCCTTACCGCGCGCCAGCTTCACGATGCCGCGTGCGGGACGGCTGCCGCGTTCGCCGCACGTGGGATCGGCGCAGGAACGTTGGTCTCCTGGCAGCTGCCCACCACCTTGGAGACCATGGTCGTCATGGCTGCGCTCGCTCGGCTCGGTGCGGTGCAAAACCCAATCATCCCAATACTTCGGGAACACGAGGTCGGGTTCATTACGGGCCAGCTCGCAACCGAATTCATTGTGGTGCCCGAAATTTGGCGCGGATTCGACCACGGCGCAGTTGCCCGGGAATTGGCCTCGGCCAAGGGCTTCGACGTCATCACCGTTGACCTGACGACACCCCCGGTCGCCGGTGAGCTCCGGCTGCCCCGCGGCGGCGGCGATGTGCTCCCGGTGCCGCCCGGTCCGGCCGGTGACATCCGATGGATCTACTACTCGTCGGGGACCACCGCTTCGCCCAAAGGGATCCGACATACGGACGCGTCGGTGATCGCCGGCTCGGCAGGCGTTGTGGGCATGGTCGGAGCCACGAGCCGCGATGTGAATCCGATTGTCTTTCCGGTCGCCCATATCGGCGGGGCCGCGATGTTGGCCGCCGCCCTGCTGACCGGCATGCGACTGGTCCTGTTTGAGTCGTTCGATCCGGCCACCACACCGCTGCGCATCGCCACGCACAACCCGACATTCCTGGGCACCGCAACCCCGTTTTTCGTGGCCTACCTCGAAGCCCAACGCTCGCAAGGCAATCGGCCGCTGTTCCCGTCGCTGCGGGGCTGCCTGGCGGGAGGTGCACCCATCACGGCCGAGCTGGGACGCCAGGTCCGCGACACCTTCGCAGTGGCGGGCGTCGCCAACGCCTGGGGGCTCACCGAGTTTCCCGTTGCGACTTCGCCTTCCCTCTATGCTGCGCCGGAGGTGCTCGACCACACCGTCGGTGCGCCGGTGCCGGGGGTCAGAATCCGCGTGGTCGACAACCGGGAGTTCGAATTGCCCGTCGGGCATGAAGGTGAGCTGCGGCTCAAGGGACCCCAGTGCTTTGCCGGCTATGCGGACGCCGCACTTGACGCCGACGCGTTCGACAACGACGGCTGGCTGCGTACGGGCGATCTCGGCCTGATCGATGCAAAGGGCAATGTCCGGATCACGGGTCGTATGAAAGATGCGATCATCCGCAACGCGGAGAATGTTTCGGCCCTGGAGATTGAAAATGTGCTCGCCACCCATCCCGCGGTTGCCGACGTGGCGGTCATCGGAGTCCCTGACCAGCGCGCGGGGGAGCGGGTGTGCGCCGTGGTGGTACCTGCGGCAGTCGGCGGCGTGTCATTGGAATCTCTTGTGCAGCACTGTCGCTCGCGAGGACTGAGCCGCTATAAGCACCCCGAGCACCTCGTAATCGTCGATGCGCTGCCGCGCAACCAATTCGGCAAAGTGATCAAAAAAGAACTTCGCGACGCCTTCGGCTGACACGGTGTGAACTGTGGTGGCCATTGGCATACTCAATCGGACTTCCGCGTCCGCCAGCATCTCTCGTAGACTTTGCCCGAAAAGAGCGGAGGACACGTGTTCGGTATTCATCGGCGGTTCGATTTGGTTATCCGCGTATTCGGCGTCCTGATGTTGGCAGCGGTGGTGCTGGCCGGCTGCTCGAAGTCGTCGACAACGTCGAACACCAGCTCAACGCCGGCGACTCAGAGCTCGGCTACGTCGCAGACCGCAACGCCGACCACGACGTCGGCGCCGCCGACCGTGGCGCCCAATCACTTGAGTTCGATCCTGCTCATCCCCCAGGAAGCCGACACCATCATGGGCGCCAAGGGCATGCAAGACATCGGCGGCTTGGGCAGCGCGGACACCAACGTCTTCACGATGTCCAATGCGGACTGCCTGGGCGCAGCCCATATCGTCCAGCCAGCCGTATATGCGGACAGCGGATTCACGGCGATCTTGTTCGACGTGCAGCACGAGCCGGGAAACAGATACACCCACAGCATCGAGCAAGCGGTGACGAGTTTTCCCTCGGCTGACCAGGCCCTGGCCTTCGTGACAGGGCAGGCCGGCAAGTGGAAAGCCTGCGCCGGGCAACACGTCACCGACGCACTCAAGGGCACCAACTCGTCGTGGACCTTCGGGGATTTCGTCGGGGATGTGCCAAAGATCGCGATGCGGTACAACAGGCTGAACGCCCGCGGCTGGACGTGCCAGCGTGCCTTAGACGCGGTATTAAACGTGGTCATCGACGTCAAGGCCTGTGCCTACAAGATCGACAACGAGGGCATCCAGGCCGCCGACAAGATCGCCGCCAAAGCGACCCAGTAGAGTTTTAGACCTTGGGGGGGTCGGCGGTCTGCTCTGGCAGTGCCTGTCACGGTGCTTAAATCGTTTGAGTTTGAGCAGCCAGCAAATCGCGGCCGAGGTCCCATCCTGAGGTTGGTGTGAAAACGGTTTGGGTAAGGAGGCAGACGTGCAGCCATCTCAATCACCCGACGACACCCTGGCCGGTATTCCTGCGGATATCCGGGCGCGGGTGATGCCGGCAGTACTCGACGAGCTGGCGCGCTGGGGTGTCGAGCGGTTCAGCGTCGAGGCCATGGCGGAGCGCCACGACCTCGACGCGGAGGAGGTGTACCGACACTGGGGCGACCGCCAACGACTGATTGTCGATGCCGCACTCGGTGACGGCGAGGCCTTGCGATCGGCAACCGACACCGGCTCGTTGCGTGGCGACCTCCTGGCGATGGCTCGCAGCGTGACCGAACAGGTCAACACCGAGGTCGGCCGCACGTTTGTGCGGGCGATGGTCATGAACCGCCGGGGGCGTCATGACGAAAGCACTCGAATGATGTTCTGGCGGGAGCGCTTCGCTGTCTGGCGCGCTGTCGTGGATCGGGCGAAAGAGCGCGGCGAATTACGCGAGGGAGTTCACCCGGTGGCTGCCGTTCAGATAGTCCTGGCGCCGCTGTATGTTCGTGCTCTTTACACGGAGGATGTGATAGACGACGACTACTGCGCGGCCATCGCCGACTTGGCGTGGCATGCCCTGGCCCGCGAGTAGGCGTTATCCCCGCCGATGACCTCGCTGCACCGTGCGGTCGAGAATTCCCAAGGTCGCCCGCAACGCGCCTTCGGAAAGGACCGGAAAGATTCCAGCCTCCCGCCACTTCGGGTCGATGTTCGACCAGTCATAGAACGAGGTGACCACGGTGGCCGCGGCGTCGTCGGTCTGCTGCAGCCGGTAGCCGTAAACATGCCGGATCGGCGGCTGGATCTGGCCGAGGACCGTCCACGCGATCAGCCGATCCCGTTCGAACTCAGTGATCTCGACGGTGACGTCATACTTGCCGAGTTGGGGAAAGTCGTTAAGTGACTCGCGGTCCATGTGGACCACAAAGCTGTCCCCTACGGCACCTACTGATTCGCCTTCGGCGTCCTGGAGCATCCCCGACGAGTCGATCGCGACGTGGCCGTGCGGGTCGCACAGCACCGCGAAGATATCGGGCGCGGGCGCCGCGATAGTGCGTTGAATCTCGATACGTTCGCTCATAAGTCCTCGCAGCCGCCGACGGTAGGGATCTCAGAAATCGCTGTTTACTTTACGACGGGCCGTGCCGAAGCCGGATCGTGCACCGCTGCCGATGGGCTAATTGATTGTGCGAGTGGGAAACCCGTGGCGGAGCAGGACCACGACGGCAACGACACCGAACAGCACGACCAGGGCAGCCAGGGACTGTATCCCCACGAGCGCGTATGTGTTGAGCTCATACGAGCCGCTATCGCCGACACATTGGAAGGTCACGCTGGTCCCCGACTGGCCCGGCTGGTAGCTGTAGTTCGAGGTGCTGGGCACCAGGTGGTGTGGACTGCGACACACCGGCGCGCTCATCCACAGCGCGCTCGACGGGACCAGTGCCGTCAATGCGCCGCGCCACCGACACACAGGCCGAGCACCAAGCCGATCACCCCGACGATCGCCCCGAAACGATCGGCCCCGACGAGCTTGCGTCGCTGCGGTTGGTAGCCGACCGCCGATTGGCGGCCGAACCCCGTTCCCGGAAAGGCGGATTGGGACACCACACCGGCCGGCGCGGCGCAGTCCTGGGGACCGCCTTGCCCGGAGTAGACGACGGAGTGTCCCGTTTTGATTGTCACGCGACCGTTCTGCAGCACGTCATTGATCTGTGCCTGCGACATACCGGCGTCGGCCGCGGCACGCATCAACGCCTCGCGGGGCTGCGCTATGTCGGGACCTGAGGGACCGTCGGGTCCCGTTGGCGCACCGGTGCGTAAGCCGTTTCACAATGCCTGTGCGTGCCGGCGTGCGCGGTCATCGGCGTCGTCGTGGCCAGCCGGCTGCTCAACAAATTGCTGCCCGCGAGCGGCCGCCTTTGGCCTCGGCCAGCTGACGTTCGAGCTCAGCGATGCGCTTGTCCGGGTCGTCATCGATCACCAGCAGATGATCCCACGCCGCGGCGACGAAATCCTTGATTTGGTCGCGTCATTGGGCAACGATGGCTGCTGCGGGCTTTGCAGCCCAATGCAGCCCGCCGGGTGTCGCGCCTTAGGAATCGCACGACCGCGGCTTAAAGATCACTCGGCGTGTGATAGTCCCGCGGCACCTCGAAGATCCACTCTTATCAGCGAACCGGCACGAAGCCGGACTCTGCACTTGCACCCCCGCCGCAGCAGCGTCGCTGGCGGCATTGCCTGGCGTGCGGCCAATCGAAGCAGGGTAGCTGAGAAAGGGAAAATGATGTCGTTTGTCAACGTCGCGCCGGAGTTCGTCGAGGCGGCGGCCCAGGATTTGGCGGGTATCGGCACTAACCTGGGCGAGGCGACGGTGGCCGCCGCGGCCCCCACGACCGCGCTCGCGCCCGCAGGTGCCGACGAGATTTCAACCATGATCGCGGGATTGTTCGAGAACCACGCTCAGGAGTTTCAAGCCCTCGCCGCCCGCGCGTCGGCATTTCACGAACAGTTCGTGAGCGTGTTGAAAGCCGGTGCGAATAACTACCTGACGACCGAGGTCGCCAACGCCGGGCAGATGCTGACGGGCGCGGTGCACGGGAGCGCCCAGACGTTGTTCGGTGGTGGTGGCCCCCTCAGCGGTGTTGCCCAGCAGGTTAATGGCGCGGTGACCGCCCTCGAGCACTCCGGCGCTGCCTCGCTTTTGGGTCGGATCGAGACCGGCATGCAAGCCGTTTCCGGTGCCGTCGCTAACGCACCCGCAGAGCTCAAGACGCTGGAGACATCCGCGCAGGCCCTGTTCAGCCCGAGCAGCCTCGCCGCCATCGAGGCCCCGTACCAATCGCTGATCACGAACACGGAAGCCAACCTGCAAGCGCTTGGCACTGCCTTGGGCGCGAACCCGTCGCCGCTGCTGCACCAGATCATCGGCAACGGGGAGGGTTATTTGCAGACGCTCGGCACCGGGTTAGTCCATTCCTTCCAGAACCTTCCTGCCGAGTTGGCCGGCTTGCCGGCGGCGGCCATCCACAGCCTGCAGGGCTTCAACCCGGCTGCTCTTGCGCAAACGTGGTTCAACAACCAGAGCGGCTACGTGCAGACAATCTCCACGTCGCTGCAGGCCGCCGCACACGACTTCACCACCGGTCTGCACGGGCTACCGGCCAGCTTCCAAACCGCCTTCCAGGACCTGGCGGCGGGCAACACCACCGGTGCGGTGAACACTCTTGGGGCGAGCTTCGGCAACCTGTTCATCACGGGCTTCGACACCACCCTTGGCGCGGATAACGTCCTGACCATCACGCCGACGGGTACGTTAGGCGATCTACTGCCAATTTTCTCGCTCCCCGGACAGATGGCGCAGAACTTCACCAACCTGCTGCCCACCGGTTCCATCGCTGCTCACGTGTCGCAGAACTTCACGAACATGGTCAAGACGGCCACCGATCTATCCGTGACGTCAACCGCGAGTTTCGTTGAGGTCGGTAGCGGCGCAATAGATATTGACACCCACGTGGGGCTGCCACTGGCCTTGGCCATTGACGCGCTCGGCGGTCCGGTCAACGCGCTGAACGCCCTCGGATCCAGCGCCCATACGATCACCAGCGCGCTGCAAACCGGAGATCTGGCGGGTGCCGTCAACGGACTGATTGATGCCCCGGCCAACGTCGCCAACGGCTTCCTCAACGGGCAAACGACGTTGCCCCTGTCGATCTCGGCGTTGGGTCTGCCCACCACGCTGAATATTCCGCTGGACGGAATTCTCGGTCCCGCGGCTATCTACAACGCCACCATTCCGGGGCTTACCGATGCCGGTATCCCCGCCTACGTCACCGGTACGCCCATTGGTGGCATCGTTCAGGACCTGCTGTCCATCGTGCCCGCCGACCTCGCGGCGGCGCTGGGCGGCCCGCTGCCTCCCGTTATCCCGATTCTTCAGTAATGTAGGCACCGTATCTTCGAGACCCAGCAAGGAAGGCCGCCCCGGCGAATGCCTGGGCGGCCTTTCCGATTCGTCTGGCAACACCTAGGCGCTGGGCTCCAGCCGCGCGGTGTCGCCGGGCAGCACGTGCGTAAGTTCGCCGCGTGAGCGGATGCCGAGCTTGGCGAACACCTTGCGCAGGTGATATTGAACGGTGCGCGGGCTGATGAACAGCTGCCCGCCAATCTCCGTGTTGGACAAGCCCTCTTGCGCGAGGCGTGCGACCTGCAGCTCCTGCGGGGTGAGGTCGGCGCTGGTCTCGGCGGAACGCTTGCGCGCCGATTCGCCGGTCGCCAGCAACTCGCGGCGAGCCCGGTCGGCGAAGCCGTCGGCGCCCATGGCCGAGAACATCTCCTCGGCGACCCGAAGCTGGACGCGGGCATCGGCGCGCCTGTTCTGGCGGCGCAGCCATTCGCCGTAGATCAGACGTCCGCGGGCACACTCGACGCCGGCCTGGGTCTGACTGAGGTGGTCGAGTGATTCGCGGTAAAAACGTTCCGCCACATCGCCTTCGCTTGACAGCGCGGCGATGCGGGATTCGATGCCCAGCGCCCACGGAGTCGGGGTCGCCTTGGCGCGCAACGCCATCCAGTCACTCGCAGCGGCAAGGAGTCGCACGTTGCCCGTGCGCGACGCGGCCTCGACCAGCTCCGGGATAACCAGGGCGCCCATGCCGGCGTGGTCGTGCTCGAAGACCGGCTCGATCAAGGCCAGCGCGTCGCCGTGGCGACCGAATCCGTTGTCGAGCACCGCATGTGCGTAGGCGGCGAAATCGGCGACCTTGCACTTCCCCTCGGCCTCGGCGGATTCCGTAATCGCGTCGAACAATTCGCGGGCCTCGTCGTGCCGGCCGCGCCACGCGGCAAGAAGCAACTTGCTAAACCGCAGCGGCGGGTTGCCGGTCGCGGCTGCCGTCGCGGCATCCTCGCAGATCAGCGAGGCTGCCTTCGCGAATTCACCGCGCAAGATGAGCGTCCACGCAAGGTAGTGCAGCGCGAACTGGAGATGGATAGGGGCGCCGTAGATTCGGGCGAACTGCGTCTCGCGAACAGCCAGTGCATACCAGGAGTCGGCGTCCCACACCTCGGCGGCCAGCGTGGCGCTCATCTTGGAGCGGGTGATGGGCAACCAGCTGTCGAGCCGGCCGGTCGCGACATCCACGGCGAGCAGCATCCGGATCGCGCGATCAAACAGTGGCGCTGCGGCCGCATAGCTGTCGGTGAATCGGGCGACGAAAGCATCCAGCAGCACGTCGACGGCCCGCGGCGGCCTCGGACTCGGCGGCCCCGCACACGCGCCGGCGGTCGTTTCGAGGATGCTGCTCATATCCGGACCATTCGGACCCGCCAGCCACATCGCGGCGTCCAGCGCTCGCAAACGCGCCTCGCGGGATGACTCGACGCACAGCGATTCAAACCGCCCCGCCGCGCTTTGCAGCAATTGGGCCGCCTCGCGCACGCGCAATTGGTCGAAGGCGATCTCGCCTCGGAGGTAGCCGACCTGTGCGGTTTGCAACGCGTCGAGAGGTCCGGTCTCGACTGCGACCAAGAGACCAAGTGCGGCGTCGAGGGCGCCGGCGTCGCGCTTGGCCTTCGCCGCGGCCAGCATCCGAGCCGCACGAAGAGCCGGCGTCGGTGTCAGCGTGGCCGCACGTTCCAGAAAGGCTGCGGCTGCCGCTATCCCTCCTCGGGCCAGTGCCCGGTCGGCGGAGTTCTCGAGTTCCACGGCGACGGCCTCGTCGGGCCCGAGCGCGGCTTGAGCGCGATGCCAGGCCTGCCGGTCAGGATCAACCCGTGGATCGGTGGCCGCGGCCAGCGCCCGGTGTGAGCGTTGTTTCTCGGCCTTGGGCGCCGACCGGTACGCCGCGGTGCGAACCAGCGGATGGCGGAACTTAATACGGGTGCCGATGTCGATCAGCCCTGCCTCGATCGCAGGTTCCGCGGCGGCCTCGGGATCGATCCCGAGTCGCGCTGCGGCGTTCCATAGCAAGGACGGGTCGCCGACCGGATCGGCGGCCGCCAGCAGCACCAGCCGCCTGGTCGCCGACGGCAATGCTTCGAGCTGCCGCCGGTAGCAGTCCTCGAGATGCTCTGACATCGGCATAACGGCGGGCAACGCAAACCCGCCCGCCATCTCGGCGGGCGTTACGCTGCGCGGCAGCTCCGTCAACGCCAGCGGGTTGCCGCGAGTTTCGAGGACGAACCGCTCGCGCATCTCCGGATCAAGTGGGGCGGTCAAAACCGAGTCCAGTAGGGCGTGGGCGTCGGCGCGGCCGAGGCCTTCGAGGCGCAGCTCGGGCAATCCGGACAGCTCGTCGGTGGCGACCTGGGCCGCGAAGATCAAACCCACCGACTCGGTACCAAGGCGCCGCGCTACGAAAGCCAGCGCTTGCGCTGAGGCACGGTCAAGCCACTGCTCGTCATCGATGAGGCAAACCAGCGGCCGCTGGTCTGCGGTGTTTGCCAGCAGGCTCAGTACGGCCAGCGCGATGAAGAATCGGTCGGGGGCTGACCCGTCCCGCATGCCGAAGGCCATTTGCAACGCGTCACGCTGTGGCGACGGGAGGTTCTGCAGCCGAGGCAGGATCGGTGTGAGCAGCTGATGGAGGCCGGCGAACGCGAGCTCCATCTCCGCTTGGACCCCGGCGGCACGCAGTACCTGGCAGTCGCCGGCCTGCTCGGCGGCCCAGTCCAGCAGCGCCGTCTTGCCCAGGCCACACTCGCCACGCAGCACCAGAACTCGGCTCTGGCCGGACCGGACATCGTCGAGAAGCTCAGCGAGTGCACGCGTCTCCGCGTGCCGCCCGATCAGGCCGAGGGCGTGCATGGCCGTATCCGGGCCCCCGATCGCATAGGTCGACGCTACACCGCCCGCCAGCCTCCAAGACTGGCCATTGGCGGACTCGAACGCGTGCCGCGCGCACCGATACTCAACAGCACTGCGGGGGGCCGTTCAGCTGGAGGATTCCAATGATGTGCAGCGGCGGTCGCCCGTGACGACGCCGATTCGCGGTCGCGAACAGGAACTCAAGGTCGTGCGCGATCTTGCGGGTAATCTCGCTCGGCGCCGCGGTGGCGTCGTCGTCGTCGAGGGGCCACCGGGCATTGGCAAGACCCGGCTGCTCGAGGAGTTCAGCGCGCGCGCCGGCAGAGGTGTGCGGACGCTGTCCGGGCAGGGGTTCGAGTATCAGCAGACTGTTCCGTTTGCGCCGTTGTTCACGGCGACGCTGCGTGCCGATCCGCCGATTGGCCAGGCCTCGGCGCTGCGCCGCCTGCACGCCGCCGACTTGCGCTACCTGGTGGTGCAGGAGCTGCAGGCCGCGATCGGCGCGGCGGCGGCGCGGCAGCCGATCCAGATCGTGCTTGACGACATCCATTGGGCCGACCATGCGACGCTGCTGGCGGTACGGTCGCTGACCGCGGGTCTGGCCGAAGTTCCGGTGTTGTGGGTGCTCGCCACTCGCACCGCCGCCGGGGGACCGGCGGTCGGCACGACGGTCAGCCTCCTGCAACGTGACGGCGCCCGGGTGTTGCGGTTGGGTGCCGTCGGCGCGACTGCGGTGGCCGACATCGTCGGCGACGTGGTGCGCGCCGAACCGGATGCGTCATTGCTCAATCTGGCCGGCAAGGCGTACGGCAACCCATTTCTGGTGATGGAGCTGATCCAGGGGCTGCAAGAGGAGAACAGGATCGTCGTCAAAGCCGGCCGTGCCGGCGTCGCCGGACCGGAGCTGCCACGCCGGCTCACCGCCACCATGCACGAGCGGTTGGACCGCCTGCCTCCGGAGGCGCGGCGGGTCGTGCAAGTGGCTTCCGTGCTGCCCGACAGCTTTTCGGCCGGGCTGCTGGCCGCGATGCTCGAACGCCGGCCAATGGGGATCATCTCGGCAGTGGAAGACGCGGTGCGCGCCGACTTGTTGGCCGAAGACGGCGATCGGCTGCGCTTTCGGCACGATCTGCTGCGGCAAGCCACCCGGGAATCGTTGCCGCAATCGCTGCGACGGGCGATGGAGCGCGACGCCGTCACCGTGCTGCTGGAAGGCGGTGCGGCGCCGGCGGAGGTGGCAACCCAACTCGCCCGCAGCGCCGAGGTCGGCGATCAGGAGGCGATCGGGTCGCTGCGACAGGCCGCGCGATCACTGGCCGGCTGTGATCCGAATACCGCGGCCGACATCAGCAAACGGGCCCTGGAACTGCTGCCGTGGCAAGACCCGGCACGCGGACCGCTGGTCGCCGAGACCGTTGTGCTCCTCAACCAGGCCATGCGTTACGGCGAAGCTCAACAACTGGCCGCCGCAACGCTTTCCGACGACTTGTCGCCGCAAGAAGAAGCCGAGGTCCGGCTGGGGTTGTCGACGTTGTCGCCGCGTCCCGCCGGCCAGCGTGCGGAGGAAAACCGGCGCGCCCTGGAGTTGACCAGCATCAGCGACCACACCCGGACGCGGCACCTCGGCTGGCTGGCCTACAACCTTGCGATGGATGGCCAAGCCGAGGATGTCCGGCAGGCCGCCGACGAGGCGCTGGCAGCGGCGGCATCAACCGATGACACGCTGACAGAACTTCTCGCCGAGGTGGCGCTGGCCCTGGCGAATTGCGCCGAAGGCTACGCGGGGCGTACCGCTGAATCGCTTGAGCGCCTGGGCGGCCTGATGCGCGAGTCGGACCCCGGGGCCGTGCAGCACTTCGCCTCGGTGAACCGCACCATCCTTCTGGTCACCCTGGGGCTGCTCGACGAGGCCGCAACCGGTGTCGCCGAGGCCCTGCGCCAAGCGCGGGCCCAGCGCAATTCGATGGCGGTGCAGTTGCTCACCCAACTGCAGGCGTTGGTCCATCTGGCCGGGGGGCGGTTGCACACGGCGCGAGCCATTGTCGAGTCGCTTCCCGCCCAGGAGCGGATGGCCTGGACCCGCATCGGGGGCCGGGTGGGCATGATGACTCTCGGCCGGGTCGCCGCACACACCAACGACCGCACGCTGCTGCGTGAGGTCGCGATCCATGCCCGCGATGCCTACACGGCGGGCGGACCCGCCGTGCGGCGGGAGGGATTGGCGGCGCTCGCGCACGCGGCATGGCAGCGTGGCGACATTGAAGCGGCGGTGCGCTGGCTCAGCGACCTCAACGATGGAGCCGCGTTGTTGCAGACACCGGTGTGGGCCGTTGACCTGGACAACGTGATCTTGACGGCCCGGGTCGCGTCGGCCGCGGGTGACGCCGGGTTGCGCACCCGGGCGCTGGCGGCCGCCGAGCTGCTGGGGCGGGAAAAGCCCGGGACGCCGTTGTTCGCTGCCGTTGCCCAGCACGTGCGCGCTCTCATCGAGCGTGACCCCGACGCGCTGGTCGCCGCCGCCGAGTCGCTGAGTCTGCTGTCGCGGCCGTTGCTGCACGCCGCCGCCGCCGAGGACGCGGGGGTCGAACTCGCTCGCGCCGACCGCGGTTCTGAGGCCGTCGAGCAGCTGACGGTGGCCTTCGACAAGTACGTGCACTGCGGCGCGACCGCCGATGCCCATCGGATCGGTCAACTGCTGCGCGAGCAGGGTGTTTCACGACGCATCAGTAAGCAACGCCCGCACACCGGGATAGACAGCCTCACCGAGAGCGAACTCAAGGTCGCGCAGCTCGTCGCGGCCGGTGCCACGAATCGCTCGGTAGCAGAGAAGCTCTCGTTGTCGCCGCACACGGTGAACTCCCATCTGCGCAACACCTTCGCCAAGCTGGACATCAGGTCGCGCACCGAGTTGGGCCGCCTGATCAACGGGTGATTTATGCCGAGCAGACACAAAAGCACCCCAAGATGCGTCATTTTGGGAGCTTTTGCGGCTGCTCGTCCTTTCGAACCCCGCGATACATGCCCCATCGGACGATCCACGGCATCACCACACGGTCGACCGACCACGACGGCAAGCGGAACGCCTGTCCGCTGGGCAAGAACACCTCCAGCCCGTCGGGCTGTATTCCCAGTAACGAACCCCATCGCCGCCCCGGCGTCCGGAAGGCGCGCAGCCGTCGACCCGCGAACTCAGCGCGGATGTTATGGGCTACCAGTGCATCCCCACGATTACGCGCGGAGCTGCGCAGCGGGTCGCTCGCCGCGACGTCCCCGACGGCGAAGACACCACGGTGACCGGGCACCCGTAGCTCGGGTGTCACGCGAACGAACCCGCGCTCATCGAGCAGTTCCGGCGGCAGCCAGTCGGTATTCGGTTGCACCTGCCCGATCGCCCATAGCACGGCGTCGGCGGAAGCCTGGGGTTGTCCGGTGCTCCAGCGGACGGGGTCGCTGGTGATCTCTTCGCCCGCAAAACCGTTCGAGACCACGGCACGGTGCTCGGGATGAAGGCCAACGCCGAGTTCGGTCAGGCGGTCCTGGATGCGTTTCCAAGTCCGCGGGTGATACGCCCCCAAGGCGCGCTCTCCGGGAAAGAACAGGTCGATCCGCTTGTCCGGCCAGGTGGTTGCCAGGTTGGCGGCGCTGGTGACCGCTGCCGCGCCGCCCCCCACGACGATCACCGATGCGGCGGTAGCCACCCGCTGGTGCGCGGCGTGTAGGTCGGCGCCGATCTCAGCGGCCGACTGGAGCGTCGGCCGGCGCCAGAATCCGTTGGTGACACCAGTCGAGATGACCAACGCGTCATAGTCTTCGGCGATTGTTGCGCCATCGTCGCGCCGGCCGAAGACGGTTCGCGCTGCCAGGTCCAGGCCCGTCAGCGTGGCCTGAACCTTGCGCACCCGATCCAGACGCCGGAACCGGTCGAACGGAATCCAGTAGTCGCGGGCCCAATCGTGCGGGCGGGAGAGTCGGACGCCGAGTTCTTGGCCGCTGACCAGCGCCGGCTTGGCCGAGATCCCGACGACATCGGCGTGCCCGGAAAGCCGGATCGCGGTCAGAACACCCACGTCGCCAAGCCCGGCGATGACAATGCGTTTGCGGCTCATGCCAGCAGCCTGCGCGGCAGCCCGCACAACAAACGCGGAATCACGTTCAGCATTACGCTCAGTTCACCTTTACCGCTGCACTTTTCGGCGACCTTAAACAAACACCGACTAACGCGAGGACAACCACCGCGGGAAGCGGACCCTCGGCCGCAGTCGAAAAACTGTAACATGTTCTACCGGAGCGCCGAGGCGGCGTGGCGGCATTCCGGCAGCGTCGGCCGCTTGCTACTCAAGCGAGCCTACGTCGACGGTGCCCTGTGCCAGCACCTCGCGGCTCTCAACATCGGCCGATCGCCGGACACCGAAACCCTCGTGATGCCATGGCCACGGCGACCGAGACGCATTGCAAAACAACAACATTCACGCGCACGACAGGCGCGAAAAGCGTTGCTGCACAACCGCTTCGCCCGCCGGCCAAAAAGCCAAAGCAACCGGCCTGGCGACCGAGTACTTCGTCCGAGTCTTCAGGGCACGGACTAAGCGCACAGCGCAGAACACCAACTTGGTCGCCTGGCCCAGGTATGGTCGCACCCAAAGCCGCTTTGCTGGGGAGCACATGTCGGAGTCCGAAACGCCAACGCGGAATCCTTTGCGCGCCGCGCTGCGCGCCGCGGCGCGTGCCTCGGCGCCTCATCCGGCTCTGGCCGAGCGGGCCGCCGAGGACTTCAAAAAGCCCCTGCTGCCCGCGGTGCTTGCCGAGATTCGCTGGGCGTTCCACCCGCCGCGCACCTGGCTGTCGGGCGTGGCGGCCAACTTGTTCCTCGCGGTGGCGTGGTTGGCGGTGCAGCCGTTGACTGTCCATGGCCCCAAAATGCGCCACTTCCACCATCATCACCTGGACTGGGTGGTCCTGTTAGGTACCTATTTCTCCTCGTTCATCCTCGCCGATGTCACCACCACCAACACACTTGGCGGCGACCACTACCGGGTCCTGAAGGGTATGTCGGACGGAGTGCCGCTGTGGCGGGTGCTGCTGATGAAAAACATGGCCCTGCTCGTGTTGGTCGGCTTGCCGACCCTAGCGGTGGCCGTGGCGCTAACCCTGGCGCTGGAAACACCTGCGCGCCTGGGCGTCACGATCCCCAACGTCGCCGTGCCGATCATGTCCTGGCTGGGCGTGGGCAATGTCATCTCGGTGCTGCACCCGGTGAGTGCCGAGCCGCTGATTCGGCGGTGGCGCGAACGGCACGACTGGCGCCGCATCGTCGGCTGGCTCGTGGCCTTGGCGTTGCCATATGGGCTCTACTACGTCGCCGATCCGATGGGTGGGGTGGAACATCGCGTCTTGTGGAACCAGGTACCAGCCGCGATCGGGCCGGTGCTGGGGCGCGACACAAAAAGCTTTGTGCACCTGGGCATCGCCGTAGCGGTGTGGGTGGCGGGAACTGTCGCAGCCGAGCTGTGGGTGCGCTGGCGTGGGTTGCGCATGACGTGACTCTCAGTCCGGTGGCTGCCGAGCCATCGTCGAGTTGGGAGCCGTCCAGTCGGTGGACACCTTGCGATGTTTGATCAGCCACGTGTCACCGTCGGGTACCAAGGTGTCGCGGTAGCGGCCGAAATGGTCCAAGCCGATATGGGTAACGACGGTGAAGTAAGACGAGACGTGCGCGTGCTCGGGGGTCAGGCCGGTGAACAACACGTTGGCGACGTTGTGTCGGACAACGGGCTTGACGTCAACGTTGACTGCGACGTTTCGGGTGACACCACCTAGGAACGCCACGATCTCGGATCGGCCGCGCAGTGGCTCGAAACCGCGTATCTCGAGAACACCATCTGCGCAGAACGTCTCGGCAAGGCCCTCGAGCCGGCCCGCGTCCCCCGACCAGTTGTACCGCGCAAGAGTGTCCCGGATCTGTTCGCGGGCAACCAGTTCCCACATCTCCACCGTCGTGACTCCTCGTCCCGGCGCAGGTAATCCCGCGTATCCATAGCACGATAGCCACTGCCGCTGATGTCTCTTGGTAACCAGCCGCGGTTACCCATGCGCAATTTGACGCTATTTGACGAGGTAGGGAGTGAAGCCGCGGCGGACCGTCGGCGTGACGCCATTCAGATCGAAGACGGCGATCAGGGCCCACAACAGAGCGTGGGACCGAATTTCGAATGGCTGCGCGTCTACCCGATCAGGTGATTCTTGGCGGAGGTATTCGATGCGCCGTTGATCGCGGTCATGGCTGTCGAGCAAACCCTTCCCGCTTTCCTTCTGTTTCGCTTTGTACGTTGACGCTAGGGCTGGCGCCTCGGGCATGTACACAAACTCGCAAATTGAATCCATGGCAGGCTCGCCGGCCGTTGCAAAAGGCTAGCCACGCCATCGATCACCGCAATTACGCCGCCTCACTCAGCAGGTGGCGACTGGCGTCCAGCACCCCGGCGACGGTGATCGACTGGAGGCGGGCAACAGGCGTCGATCGCGCCGGTGGCATGGGCAGGTCGCGGAAGTCTTGATACGCTCGACGATGCACCTGAAATACTCCTCCCACCAACGTCTTTCGTGGAGCTACGAGCGCGCACCCTATCCGTCAAGCGAAAGATACGGACAGCCGGCGAAGAAGCGGCGGCTGGCGCGTTTACCGCGCGCTGTACCGGGTACTGCTGTGCGGTCGTTAACGCAGCGTTTACTGCCCGCTGGACCGGGTATTTCCCACTGGCGTTAACGCCGAACGACCCGCCACAACGAGGTGGCGGGTCGTTCGTCTTCCAGGCGAGCTCAGCCGGCCATGAACTCGTGGTAGGCCGACTCCAGCTCCGGCGGTAGCGCCGTGACATTGCACTGACGCTCGGTGTCGCCGATCGGTGCCAGGATGCCGCGCAGGTCGTTGTACTCCTGCGGGTGCGCGGTGAAATAGCTGCGCAGGTTGGCGGCGGCCTGCGGTCGCGGTTGGTCGTAGGCGGCGGAGACCACCTGGTTGGCGCCCGGGTGACCGCTGAGGTACTGCTGCGCCGCGTCCGGTCACCGATGAAACCGTGGCGTTCACACCGCCGGGGCTGCAGTCGGGTGCCGCGGCAGCCGACGGCGCGCCCACGATGCCGATGGCAATTCCCCCGAGCAGGCAGCCGGCGCTGATGCCGGCGACTCGCCGCGGCGCGACGATACTGCTGACTTTCATGATCAGTAGGAGTCCTTCTGATTGACACGAATCGATAATTGAGGCTCCCGAATCCCCGAAATCCAAAGTAGCCGAAGTCGACAGACCGTCACGTTCGCTCATAACGAACACAACCGTTCTCTAAGCCCGTTTTGCTGGGCAAACCGGCAAATCTGGCGGCCAATGCTGAGAATCCTCAGAAAATCGGGCTGGTTCTTAGGAAATCGTGACGTCGATCGTGACAAAACCGTGACCAACGTTCGTCGGGCGCAGGGGTGACGGTGCCAGTAGTCACCCAGCGTGTTGGCCCTGTGCGCCCTGCCGCGATGCCAAGGGTGTCCCTGGCATTACCGGGATCAGTTGGGCCAGGCTGACGGTCGCTTTGGTGGAATCGGCGTCGGGCGCAGCGCGCTCATGGTGGTTGCAGGGATCACTCAGCCAACCAAGGAGATCAAATGTCCACGATTCACTTTCACCAGACGACCACATCGACCCCGGAGCAGTTCATCGCGGGGCTCACCGATTTCGGGCCCGACCGATCGAAGGTCTTTGCCAAAAGCGCTGATTCATACCTCAAGGTGCATCAGCAGGGCCGCTACCACGCCGACGTCACCGAGGGCTCCGGCGGAGTTTGGGAGCGTCTGCGCTACGACTGGTCGGACCCCACCCACGTCACGGTCGGTGACCACCGACTCGAACGTTTTCGGCGGCGCCTCCGGTTACACCTACACACTGCGGCGGCAGTCCAACGGCTCGACGGACGTCGACGTCGTCATCGTGCGCGAGGGCAAGAACTTCAGGGGACGGGTGCTTTCCGCTCTGCTCGGAAGTGTTGCCAAGCGCGTGCTCGGTAAGGCATTC
The DNA here is from genome assembly GCA_963840045.1 of uncultured Actinomycetota bacterium. Classification (GTDB taxonomy): domain Bacteria; phylum Actinomycetota; class Actinomycetes; order Mycobacteriales; family Mycobacteriaceae; genus Mycobacterium. The sequence continues at coordinate 162,370 of CAWIXL010000009.1, forward strand.
GCCGACAGCATCACGTGCCATTGAAGTTCGCAACTTCGTCACCGTGGAAAAACTAGGGTAGGCAGCTCCAGCGAGAGCCGCCCCGGCTTCGGCCGGGGCGGCTTTTCCGTCATGTCCCAACTCAGGCTGGCTGGACACCACTCACGTCGAGCACGATCCGGAACCTGGCCTTGCCCTCCATCATTCGCGCATACGCCGAAGGTGCCTCCTCGAAGGAGACCACCTCGGACCAGGGTGCGACCCCGTGCGAGGCGCTGAACTGCAGGTTTGCCTCGTTTTCGATCGGCGTGCCGGTGAGGCTCCCGACGATGGAGCGGCCGCCGAAGATGAGATCGGAAGTGCTGACCTCGATCGGGTCATTGGCGGCGCCGACGACGATCAACTGCCCGCGTGGTGCCAGGCCCGCCAGCAGCGGCGACATCGAGGCGCCGCTGGCGGCGGTGGCAAGGATCAGGGCGGCTCCGCCGAGTTCTTGTAAGGCCTTGGCGGGATCGACTGCCGCGCTGTCGATGTAGTGATGGGCACCCAGCTTTTCGGCCAGGACGGCCTTATCGGTGCCTCGTGCGATTGCCGCGACACGGTAGCCCAGCTTGTTGGCGTATTGCAGCCCGAGGTGCCCTAGGCCGCCGATGCCCTGAATCGCCACCAACGTGTCGGGCCCGGCGCTCAACTTCAGCAATGGGTTGTAAGTGGTGATGCCGGCGCACAGCAGCGGAGAGGCATCTACGGAGGCCAGGGGGTCGGGAACCCGGACCAGCCCGCTGGCTCGGGCGTACATCACCTCGGCGTATCCGCCGTCCACGGTCGTGCCCGTCTGAGGTTGGTTTTCGCAGTTGACGAAGTCCCCGTGGCGGCACCAGACGCACACGCCGCAGTGGCCGCCGAGAAAGCCGACACCGACACGGTCACCTACGCTCCACCCGACAACCCCATCGCCGACGGCATCAATGACACCGACCACCTCGTGTCCGGGTACCACCGGCTGCTGTGGGTCGGGGCGCACGCCTTCGACGGCAATAAAGTCGCTATGGCACACACCGCAGGTCTGGACCCGAAGCCGCACGCGACCGGGCTCCGGTTCGAGCAACTCGCGCTCCACCAGCTCAAACTGCCGTTGTCCGGTCACCTCAATCGCGCGATACGTTGTCATGTCAAGCCTTCCCAGTCCGGTTGCACAGTATCTTAGACCACCATGACCACGCCAAGCGCCTTGCGATTCCCGAAACCCGGCCGCGACACTGACCCCATTGATACTGGTGTTGGCGGGGACACCTGGCTCGCTTCGGCGATTCCGCCCGCTTCCGCTACGACTGGTAGCGGAATAAGGTGGGTGGGTGACCACGGCCAAAGAACGCAGGCATCTGCGCACCTGTCCGCTATGTGAAGCCATGTGCGGTTTGGAGATTCGCGTCGAAGACGGCCCGAACGGAGGCAGGGTAACCAGCATCCGCGGCAACCGCGACGACGTGTGGAGCCATGGACACCTCTGCCCGAAGGGCGTATCACTGGCCGCGCTGCACCACGACCCCGATCGCATCCGCCGCCCGATGATCAAGGTCGACGGGCGCTGGCAGGAGGTGAGCTGGGACACGGCGTTTCGACGCTGCACCGAACTACTGACTCCGGTGATCCGCAAGTACGGGATCGGCGCGGTCACCGCCTACACCGGCAATCCACTGGCGCACTCGTTTTCGCTGGCCCGCTACGCGGGTGTGCTGCTGGGCATGTCGGGGATGCCGGTCACCTATTCGCCGGGAACGGTGGACCAGTGGCCGAAGAACCTGTCGTCGCACCTGATGTACGGCGGGTGGTGGTCCTTCCCGGTACCCGACATCGAACGCACCGACCTGCTGGTCATCATGGGCGCCAATCCCGCCGCATCGCAGGGCTCGCTGCTGGCCGCACCGGACGTGATGGGCCTGATCAACGCGATTCGCAAACGCGGCAAGGTAATCGTGATCGACCCGGTGCGCACCGCCACCGCCGCACAGGCGAACGAGTGGTTGCCGATCGTCCCGGGCACCGACGCGGCGTTGCTGCTGGCCGTGGCGCACACGCTCTTTGACGAAGATCTGGCCGATCCGGGACCACACGTCGACGGCGTCGACACCATGCGCCGGGTCGTCGCGGACTGGCCGCCAAGCCGGGTGAGCGCCGTCACCGGTATCGGGGAAGACCGCATTCGGCAACTGGCGCGTGAGCTTGCCGGCACTCGGAAATCGGTGGTATACGGCCGGATTGGCTTGTGCAATCAGGAGTTCGGGAGCCTGGCCAGCTGGCTTGTGGATGTCGTCAACATCTTGACCGGCCATTTCGACGTCCCCGGCGGCGCGATGTTTCCCCGGCCTGCGGCCTGGTCGATCACCACGCAGCCGCTGCCCGGATTGGAAGGCGGCGCACCCGAATTCGGCCGCTGGCATACCCGGGTGCGGGGTGCGAAGGAAGTGCTCGGCCAGGCACCTGTGTCATGTATGGCCGAAGAGATCGCCACACCCGGCGACGGACAGCTCAAGGCGCTGATCACCGTCGCGGGCAACCCGGTGTTGTCCACGCCCGCCGGCGACAAGCTCGACGAGGTGCTGCCGATGCTGGAAGCGATGATCTCCGTTGATCTTTGGCTCAACGAGACGACACGCCACGCCGATGTGATCCTGCCCGGGCTGTCCCCGCTCGAACAGCCCCACCACGACGATCTGGTGCTGCAGTTCGCGATTCACAGTATCGCCAATTACTCGGCACCGGTGTTCGACCCGGGCGACCGCCCGCACGAGTGGGAGATCCTGATCCGACTGACCGGCTTGTGCACCGGCACACCGGCCGAGGACGTCGACGTCGCTGCGATCGACGATGGCTTTTTCGATTACCTGGCCTTCACGAAGGGAGTCGACGGCGCGGAGATCCGCAAGCTCTACGAGCACGGCGGCCCGGAGCGGATGCTGGACCTCACCTTGCGCACCGGGCCCTTCGGGGACCGGTACGGCGAAAACCCGGGTGGCCTCACGTTGGACCTGCTCAAGGCGCATCCGAACGGGATCGACTTCGGGCCGATGGTGCCGCAACTACCCGACATCCTCGGCACCCCCGACAAGAAAATCCGGCTCGCCCCGCAATACCTGCTCGACGATCTGCCGCGGCTGGCGGCGCGCATGCAGCGGCCGGCCGAAGAGCTGGTCCTGGTGAGCCGCCGGCACCTGCGATCGAACAACACGTGGTTGCACAACGTGCCCGCACTCATGAAGGGCAAAGACCGGTGCACGCTGCTGATGCACACCGACGATGCGGCCCGCTACGGCGTCTCCGACAACGACATCGTCACGGTGAAGTCGGCGGCCGGCGAGATCAGGGTGCCCGTCGAGATCACCGACGCAATCAGGCCAGGCGTGGTGTCGATGCCGCACGGCTGGGGACATGGCAAACCGGGTACCCGGATGTCTGTGGCTAACAACTCACCCGGCGCCAATACCAACGCGCTGTCCCCGCCGACGTTCCTCGACGAGCCGTCCGGTAACGGCGCCCTCAACGGGATCCCGGTGACGGTCATTGAAGACCGATCCCGATTTCGACCCGCGACCGCTGGGCCCCTGCGATGAGTGGGCGCCTACTGATCACCGGTGTCGATGCATCCGGACGTTCGTGTGCCGCGCAGCATGACGAGATCGCCCTGCAAGGGGACGCCAGCCGGCCAGGCCTCATGTATTCGATGCTCTACGCGACGCCGTCTGTTCCGTGGCTCCCCGTGGGCGGGCGTGCCGCGGACACTTTGGATTTGGGCGTCACGGTCGGTGCTATTCACTGGCTCGCGATCGAATATGCACCAGGCTCATCAATTTCGATACACCACACGGACACTGTCGATTTCGACACCGTGCTATCAGGTTCGGTCGAACTGATTCTCGATGACGGCGCGCACCCGCTGACGGTTGGCGACAGCGTGGTGGTCACGGGTGTCGACCACGCCTGGCGCGCGGGTCCCGACGGGTGTCGGCTGAGCGTCGTGGCGATTGGGGCGACGCCGCCGCACAGCTGATCGGGGCTATCCTTCGTACGCTCACGCGCGCTGGGGTCTCGGAATCCCCTAATACGATCTGCTCAAACCCGATACGACGATGCTGGTCGATCTGGCTACGGCGGCCCGCACTACGGTTATTCGACCGCCCCGGTCGCCGAATGTGTATCTGGCGACGGCCCCACGAGTGTCGGGCTGTTGCGAAATTGAATGGTGGTGAGGCAGGCCCAGCGGCGGTGGGTGCGGGCTTGTTGGCCTGGCCGGGTGCTGGCTAGGCGGTGGTGGGGGTGAGGGTTGCGGCTCCGATGGCCTTGAAGAGGTTGTGGACGAGGGCATGGAAGCTGAATTCTGCTGCTGCCCGGTCGATTCCGCGGCTGGTGAAGCGGCGGAATCCGAGGTTGTGTTTGGCGTGGGCGAACGGTGTCTCGGCGATGTGGCTGCGCTGTTTGTAGAGGGCGTGGCCTTCGGGGGTGCGTAGTCGGTGTGCCATCGCTTCGATTGGGGTGGCTTGGGGTGGGGGTCGCCCGGTGGTGGGGTCATCTTTTGCCGCTGAGGCCAGGTCATGGCTTTTGCCGACCGCGATGAGCCGGTCGGGTCCAGGGGCGGTGAGGTTGTCGGTGCTCAGGTAGCCAGCATCGAGAAGCACGATCCCGATCCCGATCGCGGCGTCGGTTTGTTCGGTGTCGGTGCTGGTGGCGGTGGTGGCGGTGGCGGTGGGTTGGTGGGCGTCGATGAACTCGGCGGCGGCAACGGTCTTGTCCATGATGGTGGTGAATGCGGTGGCGTCGCTGGGGTTGTTTCCTACCGAGGTGGCGATGATCAGCCCGTCACTGCTGGTCGCGGCTTGGCAGTTGTAGCCCTGCAGCCAGCCTCCGCCCCGCAGGGGCATTTTACGGACGGCCAGGGTGTGGGTGAGCGCTTCGATACACAGCTCGGCCGGCACCGCTCCTCGTGGCAGCGGGCCGCCGCGCTCACGGGCGCCGCGGTAGTCGGCCACCAGGGTCGCCCGCTTGGCCTGTTTCTGCTCGGTACGCTGCTGCTTGCGCGCCGCCGCGGCCTCGCGGTCGCGACCACCGGCAGCAGTATCGGCCTTTAACTGCGCGATCGCCTCAGCGATACGCCGCGCCCGTGAACTCGGATCCACCAGGTCCTCGGGCATCTCATCGCCGCTGCCGCAGCCGTACAGGTCGTCTTCAGCGGCATCGGTCGCCGCATGCTCAGCCGCGGCAGTCGCCGCTAACTGGCGTGCCTTGGCCCGGTCGATGTCGGACTGCTCGGCGGCGGCTCTACGCAGTCCGTCTTCGCAACGGTTGGCCGCCAACGACGCGTTCGAGGCGATCTTGACCGAATCGATCGCCACCACCCCCAACTGGCCCATCCCCAGCCGCGCGCAGAGCGCCAGCACCGAGGCGAACAAGTCCTCACACGCCTCGCCAGCCTGAGCGCGAAACCGCGAGATCGTCACATGATCCGGCGTATCACCAGCACAGATCACCCGATATGCCACATCGCGGGTACACAACCGCTCAATGACCCGCGACGAACGCACCCCCTGAGCCCACGCCCAGACCAGCAAGGTCAACAGCATGTCCGGGTCATAACCGGCCCGACCAGCCCCGCCGATGTTGCGCCCACGGTGCAACACGGAGGTATCCAAACTCTCTACCGCGCTGATCACCAGCCACACCGGATCCGAGGGAGCCAACCATTCCCGCATACTGGCCGGCATCAAGAACTCCTGGTCACGGTTCACTGGCCGATATCTCTTTGCCACCCAACCATTTTCGTCGACAATCCACCCCAGCCCAGCAACGACATGCCCAGACCCACCACCGAAATCCAATAGCCCCGCTAACTACCAATTTCGCAACAGCCCGCCCACCGAGTGTCGCGTCGCCGAATTCACACTCGCGAGCCGCGAGTAGTCAGGTCTGGTCCAGGGCGGAACCGGCTGGGCGGCATCGAGTTTCGCGGGGGTAACGTTCCAAACATGTTCGCCGGCAAGCACGCAGACGATGGGGCTGAAGATCTTCGCAACACGGCGTCCCAGCCAGTGGTCAGTGATACGGCAATTCTGTGACCGGTGTTGTTAATCTGGCGAAATGGACCAAACCGGCCACGAATCGGTGAAGTCGGCACTTGCCGCCACCAGTCGGGCGCTGCTCTGCATGATGTCCTACGAAGAAGAGGTCTCCGGCTACGACCTCAAGAAATGGATCGATTGGAGCGTTGACCTCTACTACTGGAGCCCGTCGTATAGCCAGATCTACAGCGAGCTGAAAAAGCTGGAGAGTCTCGGTCTGGTGACATCGCGCATTGAGCATGACGAGGGCACCCGCAGCCGCCGGCTCTACAAGATCACTCGGGCCGGGATGGACGCCGCCATCGAGTGGGCCAACGATGCGCCGGTGGACCCGCCGGTGCTCAAGCACAGTGTGCTGCTGCGGGTGACGTTCGGCCAGCTGACCAACCCGGCTCGGCTCAAGGAAGTGTTGCAGGAGTATGCGGCGTACGCCGAAGCCCGTCACCGCAAGGCGGTCGAGGACGCCGACGGGGCCGAGGGCGAACCCGCCTGGGCGTACTCGGTGATCGCGTTGCGCTGGGCGGCCAAGTACTACGCCGCCGAGCGCGAGTTCGCCCTGGAAATGATGAAGGAAATCGACGAGGCGGACGCCATCGTGCAGAAGGCGGCCAAGGGGGGCTTCGGGCAACCGCGCCCGAAGCCGGGTTATTGGCGCGAGGTCGAAAGGCAAGTCGAGACCAAACGCAAAGCTGACTAGTCATGATGGTGGCGACCCGCTTCGCCCGGCTCCGCCGCCCTCGCGATCGCCACGTCCTGATGGTGGCGACCCGCTTCGCCCGGCTCCGCCGCCCTCGCGATCGCCACTAGCCCGGGCCGGCCGCGTCCCGGGCGGCGATGTAGCCGTACACCAGTCCCTGCGCGATCGTCGCGCCCGCCCCCGGGTACGCCGTGCCGAACGCGTTGGCGGCGGTGTTGCCGATCGCGTACAGCCCGCGGATCACGCTGCCGTCCTCCCGCAGCACCCGCGCTCGCTCGTCGGCCTTCAGCCCGCCGCAGGTACCCAGATCGCTGAGGACCATCTTCACGGCGTAGAACGGACCTTTGACCAAGGGACGCAGGTTCGGGTTCGGCGTGATCGTCGGATCGCCGTAATACCGATCGTAGGCGCTGCGACCTCGGCCGAAATCGGGATCCTCGCCAGCAGAAGCGCTTTCGTTGAAACGGGTCATCGTCTGCAGGAATTGCGACACCTCGACACCGATGCGTGCGCCCAGCTCGGCGAGGCTGTCGGTGCGCACCGCGATGCCCGCGTCGTACCATGCCTGCGGCAGCCGCATTCGCGGAAACAGTTCGGCGCCAAAGACATAACTGTTGCGATATTGCTGATCGAAGATGATCCACATCGCTTCCACAGGGCTGCCTGAGCGCTCCAGCTCGAGCAACCGCTGACCGAACGACATGTAGTCGGTTGACTCGTTGGCGAACCGGCGGCCGTGCTGGTCCACGATCAGGCTGCCCGGAAGTGATCGTTCGGCCAGCATCACCGCGGGCGTTTTGCCGGGCAGCGGCGCTATGGCTGGGAACCACCACGCCTGATCCATCAAGTCGATGTCGGCGCCCAGTTCCTGTGCCACCCGAATTCCGTCACCGGTGTTTGCGGCAGCACCCAGGCTCAGATTGGCGCCCAGTGACTCGGACTGGAATTTCCACCGCATATCCATGCTGTGGTCGAAGCCGCCGGTGGCCAGTACGACCCCGCGCCGTGCGGTGATGGTCACCTCGTGCTCAGCGTGGTCCACCACAGCCCCGGTTACCCGGTCACCGTCGCAGGCCAGGCGCAGCAGCGTGGTGTCGGTCCACACCGGGATCCCGGCGCGCAGTACACCCGCGAGCATGCCGGCCACCAGCGCTTGACCGGCAGCCGCATAGCGGCGGCCCAGCAGCCGGCCGCCCACACCCTGTGCCACACGCTTGGCGAATGTGGGAATTCCCTTGTGCGGCACCCGAGCAACCAGATTCATCCAGCGATAGTCAGCGCCCGTGGTCGGTATCGGGACGCTGGCCTCCATGACGCCGGGCTGAACCCGGGTGCGGTATTCACCGAGGATCGAGGTGTCGAGCGGGTGGCTCTCGCAGGTGCGGCCCGCCGCGCTGCCGCCGGGCTCCTCCGGGTGGTAGTCGGAGTAGTCGCGTGCCCAGAAAAACCGCAGGGGAGTCGTTCGGCGCAGCATGTCGACCGTCGGGGTCACGTGGGTGAGAAATCCGGCCGATCGTTGGCTGGGCGCCGTCCCCGCGACCACCGAGTCCAGGTAGGTGGCGGCGCGCTCGGCGGTATCGTTGGCGCCCGCCTCGCGCAACACCGGGCCGGCGGGCAACCACAGCGCGCCGCCCGACCGGGCGGTCGAGCCGCCGACGAATGGCGATTTCTCCACGATCAACACAGACAGTCCGAGTTCATGAGCCGCCAGTGCCGCGGCCATGCCGGTGCCGGACCCCACGACCAGCAGATCCACGGTCATGTCGGCCACGGGAAGTCCAGCGGGGATCGTCGTGCTGTGGGCGGTCACGCTCAGAACGGTAAGCCGACGCGACTCAGCAACGGAAGGGTCGTCCTGGCCAGTGGAACAACGTCGCCAAGAACGCGCCCGCGGGGGTTCAATGGTGGCTATGGCCTTGTCTGAAGTCGACGACATTCGTCTCATCGAAGCGCAGCCCGCGCCGGCGCGGTTCGCCCGCGGCTGGCATTGCCTGGGTCTGGTCAGAGATTTTGGCGACGGCAAGCCGCACGGGGTCAACGCCTTCGGGCAGAAGCTGGTGGTCTTCCGCAGCGGTCCACCCGGGGACAGCAAGATCAACGTGCTGGACAGCTATTGCCGCCACATGGGTGGTGACCTGTCGCAGGGCGAGGTCAAGGGCAACGAGATCGCCTGCCCCTTCCATGACTGGCGCTGGGGCGGCGACGGGCGATGCAAGCAGGTGCCGTACGCGCGGCGCGCACCTCGGTTGGCCCGCACCGCGGCCTGGACCACCCAGGAACAGGACGGCATGTTGTTCGTTTGGAACGACCCCGAGCGAAAGCCGCCGTCGCCGGAGGTCACGATCCCGCGCATCGAGGGCGCCACTAGCGACGACTGGACCGATTGGCATTGGTACACGACCGTCGTGCACAGCAACTGCCGCGAAATCATCGACAACGTCGTGGATATGGCGCACTTCTTTTACATTCATGGTTCGCTGCCGACGTATTTCAAGAACATCTTCGAAGGACATGTGGCGACGCAGTACATGAACGGTTCGGGCCGACCCGACCTTGCCGGCCCGGAAGGGTCCACGATGCTCGGGACCACATCGGTGGCGTCGTACTACGGCCCGTCTTTCATGATCGACGATCTGACTTACCACTACGAGCGGGGCGACGCCCAATCGATCCTCATCAATTGCCACTATCCGATCGACTCGAATTCCTTTGTGCTGCAATATGGCATCATCGTGAAAAAGTCTGACAACCTGCCCGGCGATGAGGCCATGCATACCGCGATCAGTCTCGGCGACTTCGTGAAGCTGGGCTTCGAGCAGGACGTCGAGATCTGGCGGCACAAGGCGCGCATCGACAACCCGCTGTTGGTCGAGGAGGACGGTCCGGTCTACCAGCTGCGCCGCTGGTATCAGCAGTTTTATGTAGATGTAGCCGACGTCGCCTCAGACATGGTGGACCGCTTCGAGTTTGAGCTGGACACGACTCGGCCGCATGAAGCATGGATGAAAGAGGTCGAGGCCAACATGGCGGCCAAGGCGGCCTCGGTGTGATGGGACCGCAGTCACCGGGCAGGGCCGACAACCGCCTCGACGATATGCCCATGCTGCCGGTGGCATGTCGCGACTGCGGTGCGCGGGTGCTGGTGCGCAAAAGCAGCTGGAACCAGACGAGTGTGCAGTGGAACGCCGACGCGACGAACCGGTGCGCTGAGCGCCGGGAAGCCCGGAAAATGTTGGCGCCCGGCAGCCGCGGCGTGTTCCTGGTGTGTTCGGCGTTGAGCGAGTCGATATTTGACGCGGTGCGGCGCGGCGATCTGCCCGTTGTCGACGAAGTCGTGGGCGTGACCACCTAGCGGGTCCCCGACGAGCGGCGAAAACCGCGTTCTGTGTGACATCCTGCAGAGGTGCCCGCTCCTTCGGGTGTCGTGACGTTCCTATTTACCGACGTTGAGGGTTCGACCCGTCGGTGGGAGTCCGACGCGGAGGGCATGCGGAAGGCCCTGGCCGCCCATGACGAGGTGTTGCGCTCGGCGATCGAGGCGCACGGCGGGTTCATGTTCAAGCACACCGGTGACGGCGTGTGTGCGGCGTTCGCCTCGCCGCGTTCGGCGGTGGATGCCGCGGTGGCCGCGCAGCGCGGGCTGGAGTTGCCGGTGCGCATGGGGCTGGGGACCGGCGAAGCCGAACTGCGTGCGGGCGACTATTTCGGCGTGGTTTTGAATCGGGCCGCACGCGTGATGGCCGCCGGTCACGGTGGGCAGATCCTGGTGGCCGACTCGACTGCGGGTCTGCTTAGCGGCGTTGGTCTCATCGATCTGGGACCGCGCCGGTTGCGGGATCTCCCGACACCGATCGGGGTGTTCCAGGTCCGAGCAGCAGGGTTGCGCACGGACTTCCCGCCCCTGCGGGCGCTGGATGCGAGTCCGGGGAACCTGCGGGCTGCGACCACGAGCTTCATCGGGCGCGAGTCCGAGGCCGGCGAGGTGCAGGCCGCGGTGAAGGCTCATCGGCTGGTCACGCTGACCGGGGTGGGCGGGGTCGGCAAGACCCGGCTGGCGCTGGAAGTGGCGGGCGCGGCTGGCCGACGAATTCCCGGACGGGGTCTGGTTTTTCGAGTTGGCCGCGGTCACCGATCCCGCTGCGGTGCCCGACGCGGTGGCGGCGGTGTTGGGCATCACCCAACAACCGGGCAAGACAGTGACCGAGTCGGTGGCCGCCGCCTTGGAGGGCAGGGTCGCGGCTGCTGGTGTTCGACAACTGCGAACACGTGGTCGACAGCGTCGCGGATCTGGTCGAGGCGATCCTGGCCGCCTCGGCGTCCGTAACGATTCTGGCGACCAGCCGCGAAGGATTGGGGGTCAGCGAAGAACGGTTATGGCGTGTCCCGTCGCTCGACGTCAACTCCGGAACCGAATCCGCCGCCGTGAACCTTTTCGTCGACCGTGCCCAAAGTGTCGTGTCGGACTTCTCGCTGGCCCAGCCCGGCGATGCGGACGCTGTGGTGGAGATCTGCCGCCGCCTCGACGGCATCCCGTTGGCCATCGAGTTGGCGGCCTCGCGGATGGCGTCGATGACCGCGGGCGAGGTGCGTGATCGGCTCGATCAGCGGTTCCGGCTGCTGGTGGGCTCGCGGCGCGCTCTGGAACGCCACCACACCCTGCGCCACGCCGTCGCGTGGTCCTACGACCTGCTCGACGACGCGGAAAAGGCGCTGCTGGATCGGTGTTCGGTGTTCGCCGGTGGATTCGATCTGCACAGCGCCTGCGCCGTGGCAGGATTCCCCGACGCCCCAGACGACTTCGCCGTGTTGGATCTGCTCGATGCGCTGGTGCGCAAGTCGCTGCTGGTCGCCGACCGGTCGGCGGGGCGGACCCGGTTTTCGATGCTGGAGACGATCCGCCAGTTCGCCGAGGAACAACTCGTCGCCCGCGGCGAAGCATCCGAGATTCGGGCCGCCCACTCGCGCTACTTCGCCGGACGCGAAGCCGACATCATGGCCCGGTGGGACAGCCCCCGCCAGCGTGAGGCCTACGACTGGTTCACTATCGAACTGGCCAATCTGCGCACCGCATTCCGGTGGGCCGCCGACCAGGGCGATCTGGATGTCGCCGCCCCCATCGCCAGCTATGCGGGGTGGCTCGGCGCTTGCGGTCCAAACCATTGAGCCGATAGCCTGGGCCGAAGAGCTGATCGAGCCCGCCCGCGCCATCGACCACCCGCGGCTGGCGTTCCTGTACGTGATTGCGTCGCAGTGCTACAGCGACCGGACGGATCGAGGCGGCGGTCCGCTACGCCGACGCCGGCCAGATCGTTCTCGGCAGGAGCCGCGATGCGCCGCCGTACGGCACCGAAGGCTGCGCTTGGAGCTGTATACCTAGCCATCGGGCAGCCCGAGCGGTTGGCCGAGTTGTGCCGCGCCCAGCTCGCACGCCGCCGCGACACCCAGGTCTACATCCGGGCATGGCTGGTTGCCGCCCTTGCATGGCCGGTTCCGGTGGGGAGGCGATGGATTCCGCGGATGGCCTCATCGAGGCTGCGGAGGCAACAGGCAACCCGTAATGCTCGCGATCGGCGCTCTGGGCCTACGGTGTGGCTTTCCGTGACGCGGATCCCGTCGGGGCGCTTAACGCCCTCGGCCGGGGTCTGGTGATCGCTCAAGACAGCGGCAACCGCTCCCACGCGTCAATCCTGGCGAGCGGTCTGGCCCGACTTGAGGCCGAACACGGCGACACCGCGTCCGCATTCGATCACCTCACTCTGGCAATCCGCAACTACCACAATGCGGGCGACACCACGACGATCCGCGTCCCGCTGGCCAGCCTCGCCGCTCTTTTCGACCGGCTCGGACGCTACGAACCGGCGGCCACCATCGCCGGCTTCGCCCTCAGCTCCCATGGCGGCAGCGGCGGTTGCCCGAAATCACCACCGCGATCACCCACCTGCGCGATGTCCTCGGCGAGGCGACCTACGAATCGCTCGCCCGCCAGGGTGAGACGATGACCACCGCCGCCATGGCGACGTACGCCTACGACCAAATCGACCAGGCCCGAACAGAACTCGAACATCCCAGCTGAGTTGCGCGAGTCGTATCAAACAACAGCCGGGAGGGCCGCGCTTGCTGAATTGACGATCGACCCGGTCTGTAGGCGATAGCGTTCCACTATGTATTCGGGCGAGTACGCGCGCACCCGGGCCGATCAGCCCGCCTTCATCATGGCGAAAACCGGTGAGGCGGTGACCCATGCGGAACTCGACGCGCGCTCCAATCGCCTTGCCCATTTCCTGCGAAGCGTTGGGCTCAAACGCCTGGACCACTATTCAATCTTCATGGAAAACAACGCTCGTTACGCGGAATGCTGCGCCGCAGGCGAACGGGCCGGGCTGTACTACACGTGCATCAACTCGTTCCTGACTCCCGAGGAAGTCGCCTACATCGTCAACAACAGCGAATCGAAGGTGCTGATCTTCTCGCAGGAGAAGCGTTCGGTGGCCACGGAGGCGTTGAAGGGCTGTCCGAACGTCGAAGTCGCGATCATCGTCGACGCCCCGGGCGACGGCGAAACGATTCTCAATCTGCACGACGCGACAGCAGGGTTTCCGTCCACGCCGATCGCCGACGAGTCGCTGGGCGCCGCCATGCTCTATTCCTCTGGCACTACCGGCCGGCCCAAAGGAATCGTTCGACCGCTACCGGAAGTCCCGCCGGCGCAACCGCTGCCGGTCTATGAATTCCTTTCGAAGCTGTGGCGTTTCCGCGACGGCATGATCTGCCTCTTGCCCGCGCCGCTCTACCACTCGGCGCCCCATGTCGGGGTGAACCTGACGATCCGGCTGGGCGGAACGGCCCTGATCATGGAACGGTTCGATCCGGAGCATTTCCTGAAGCTGGTGGAAACATACCGGCCGAGCCACAGCCAGTTGGTGCCAACCATGTTCTCGCGCATGCTCAAACTGCCGGACGAGGTGCGCGGCCGGTACGACGTGTCGTCGCTTGAGGTCGCGGTACACGGCGCCGCGCCCTGCCCGGTGCAGGTCAAGGAGCAGATGATCGACTGGTGGGGTCCGATCATCCTCGAGTATTACGGCGCTACGGAGGCACTGGGTTTTGCGGCCTGCGACACCGAGCAGTGGCTCAGCCACCGGGGCACAGTCGGCCAGGTGGTCCTCGGCGAACTGCACGTGCTGGACGAAAACATGTTGCCGGCGCCGAAAGGTGAGCCCGGCACGCTTGTGGTTCACGACCGCGACCGAATTCTCCTACTTCAATGATCCCGTCAAGACCGCGGAGAGCCGCTCACCAGACGGCAGCATGAGCACCGTCGGCGACGTCGGCTATGTCGATGACGACGGCTATCTGTACCTCACCGATCGCGCCACCTTCATGATCATCTCGGGCGGAGTCAACATCTACCCGCAGGAGAGCGAGAACCTGCTGATCACCCACCCGAAAGTGGCCGACGCCGCGGTTTTCGGGGTGCCCGACGAGGACCTCGGCGAAGCGGTGAAAGCCGTCGTGCAGCCGATGCCCGGGGTTCAGCCGGGGCCTGACCTCATCGACGAGCTGATCGCGTTCTGCGGTGAGCACCTGTCGCGGCAGAAGGTGCCCCGCTCGATCGACTTTGCGGACGAGCTGCCGCGCCTGCCCACCGGCAAACTCTACAAGCGTCTGCTGCGCGATCGGTATTGGACTGGCCACCAGAGCCGGATCGTCTGAAAGAATTTGCCCTGGCTAGCTCAGCGTTGGAGGACGTTGCGCGGCAAGCACATTCGCACGTTCGGTCATGGCCGACCCGACATAGTCGGGATGGGTGAGCAGATAGAACCGGCCGTCGGCCGCCTGCTCGAACACCGCCGCTGCGGCCGCCGACGGGTCCATTGCCCTGGCCTTGACATCGAGCATGGCGGCGCGCTGTCCCTCGGCGGCCGCGGGATCACTGGCGTCGTCACGGTCAACCCCGCCGGCCGAATCAAAGATGTTGGATGCCACCGCGCCGGGCAGCACGGCCTGCACGTGAATGTGGTGCCCATGTCCGGCCGATTGAACGTCGAGATACAGGCACTCGGTCAAGGCGAGTACTGCGTGCTTGCTGATGATGTAGGGGCCCTGCAGCGGAATCGCCATGACCCCGCCGACCGACGACAGGTTCCACACCCACGCCTGTTCGTCGGTGGTCATCATTTTGGGCAGAAAAGCCCGCACACCGTAGAAGACTCCGCTGACGTTGATGTCGATGACCCGCTGCCAGTTGAGCACCGGTGTGTCCCACAGGTATCCGAACTGTTCGATCCCGGCGTTATTCACCAGTAGCCGCACCGGACCGACCTCCCGGTAGGTCCGGTCGGCCAGCTCCTGCACCGCCGCGGGATCGCGTACGTCGCACCCGACGTCAACCGCCGTGCCGCCGGCTGCGCACAGCTCGTCGCGCAGCGTCGCGATGGCCTCGGTATCGATGTCGGCGAGCACCACCGTCATGCCCAACCCGCTGGCGTGCCGCGCCAGTCCGGCGCCAATACCGGCGCCGGCCCCGGTGATCACAGCGACTCCACCGGAGAACGTTTCGCGGGCGCTCATCATTCGGTAATCAGACTCCACAGCCCGGCTTCTCCGACCCGCCCAACCCGCAGCGCCGCGCTGGTGACCTGCTCGTCCCAATAGCGAATCGAACCGAACTCCGAACGCCAAGCGAGGGCGGCCCGGGTGAACTCGTGCAACCGGTGTTCGCGGGTGGTGCCAATCGCACCATGGACCTGGTGGGCGTTTCGCACCGCCACCGACGCGGCGTGGCCTGCACACGAACGTGCCACGGCGACAAGGAAATCGAGGTTCGGCGCCGACCACTGGCTGGCGACGGCCGCGGCGAGCGCGGCCTCGGTCGCTGCACGGGCGAGCGCGGCCTCGGCGGCGATGTCGGAAATCTGATGCTGCACCGCCTGGAAGCGGGACAGCGGACGACCGAACTGGATTCGGGAGGTCACATGTTCGGTCGACAGCTGCAGAATCCGGTCCAGGGTTGCACAGACTTGGATGGACCGCACCAGCGCCGACCTGAGCCGTAACGGGGAGACCAGAGCCGCGGACAGCGGTACCTCCGCCAAGCTGGCCAGGGCGTTGATATCCACCACGACCCTGTCGCGCGGCTCGCCGATCATGTTGGCGCCCTTGGTGATCTCGAGCTTGCCGGCATCGACGTCGGCCGCGTGGTACGTGTTATCGGCTTGCCACACCACCACGATTCGGTCGGCAGCGGCCGCCCAAGGTACGGCGGTGGCGACCCCATGGTTGTCGAGCACACACACCGTGCGCACCGCGTCGTCGACGGGCATCCCGTTGGCTTCCAGCAACCAGCACGCCAGCAGGTCATGTTCGGCCAACGGAATTCGCACCCCGTGTCGGGCTGCGGCACTGAGCAATTCGGCGGCCTCGAACCAGCTGGCCCCGCTGCCGCCGGATTGTTCCGCGCCGGTCAGGCGTACCAACCCGAGTTCATCCAGGCGTCGCCATAGTTCGGGGTCATGTTGGGCCGCAACGGCAGGCGGGTGCGCGGCGCGGTACTCCGCGAAAACGGCGTCCATCATGTCGACCAAGGCAGGGTCAACGGCCGGCCCGGCCATCAGCGCAGCCCCATTCCGCGGGCGATCACACCACGCAGCACCTCGTTCGTCCCGCCGCGCAGCGTGAAGCCCGGCCGCTGGTCCAGCGCGGCCGAAACCAGGTCACAGAAACGGGAATCGTTGCTGCCCAACAGATCCGCGAATTCGGCGATATCGCCCTCGGTGGTGGTGCCGAGCACCTTGACCACCGCGGCCGGCACCCCTACTTCCAAAGCGGGGTCGGCCTGTTCCAGCGCGCCGGCCACAGCGGAAGACATCTGGTGCAGGCCGGCGACGCGCGCCACCAGGCGGCCCAGGTCGGCGTCGCGGGGAATGCGATCCGACGCCATAAGTTCCGCGCAGGCCGCGAGGAGCACGAAGGTGGACAGGAACCGTTCGGGTCCGCTGCGTTCGAAGCTCAGCTCCGAGGTCACCTGCCGCCAACCGTCGCCGATTTCACCGAACACCATGGTGTCGGGTACGAATGCCTCCTCGAGGATCACCTCGTTGAAGTGGTGTGCGCCGTTCATCGACACGATGGGGCGGATCTCGACGCCCGGACCGCGCAGGTTGACGATGAACTGGCTCAGCCCGGCATGCCGACGCTCGGGATCCACCGGTGCGGTACGCGCGAGCACGATGAACGCGTGCGCGCAGTGCGCACCCGACGTCCAGACCTTGGTTCCGGAAAGCGACCAGCCGCCGTCGACACGGGTGGCCCGGGTGCGCACGCTGGCCAGGTCGGAACCGGAGTCCGGCTCGCTCATGCCGATGGCGAAAAAGCACTCTCCGCGCACGATCGGCGGCAAAAACTCGGACTTCTGCAGCTCCGTGCCGTACTTGAGCAGCGACGGCACGATCTGCCGGTCGGCGATCCAGTGCGCGGAGACGGGAGCGCCGGCCGCCAGCAGCTCCTCGGTGACGACGAACCGTTCCACGAAGGAGCGGCCGTGCCCGCCGTACTCGACCGGCACCGTCATCCCCAGCCAGCCACGCGCCGCAAGCGCGGCGGTGAAGTTCTCATCCCACCCGGAGAGCCAGGCATCAACGGTTGGGGTGAACGAACCGGCGGCGAGCTGTTCGGCGATGAACTGACGGACCTCGGTTCGCAATTCGGCCGTCCTGGCGGGGTCGATGCTGGCATGCGGCACCAACCTGGGCACCGCCGTCATTGGCTGCGCCATTTGGCGATGCGCTGGTGGTGCTCGGGGTCGCGGTGTGCCAGCGGTTGCATGGCCGCGGCCATGCCCAGCGTCGATTCGAGCGGACCGGTACGCGACTCCTGCAGCAGACGCTTGGCCATCCGCAACGCGTGCACCGGGTTCTTGGCGATGCGGTCGGCCAGAGCTTGCGCCTCGGGGAGCAGGTCGTCGTGCGGCACCACGCGACTGACCATGCCCCAATCGAGCGCGGTCGCCGCGTCTATGCGATCGCCGGTGAACGTCATCTCGGCGGCCCGTTCGTAGCCGATGGCCCGCGGCAGAAACCAGGTGCCGCCGTCACCGGGAATGATGCCGATCTGGACGAAGCTCTCCGCGAACGACGCGCGGTCGGACGCGATTCGGATATCGCACATCATCGCCAGATCACAGCCGGCGCCGATGGCCGGACCATTGACCGCGGCGATCAACGGCACTTCGAGGCGGCCCAACGCCCGCGGGATGCGTTGGATTCCGTCGACGTAGGCGTGCCGCTGATCGATGGGATCCAGCTCGAACATGCCAGTGCGATCAGCCATCTCCTTGACGTTGCCGCCGGCCGAAAAGATCTTGCCCTCACCGGTGAGGATCACAACTCGGATCGCGGTGTCGGCGTTGGCGGCATCGACCGCCGCCTCAACCGAGGTGATGAATCTTTGCCCGTGATCGCGTTGCCGACGTGCGGCATGTTGATCGTCCAGACCTGGGTTGGTCCGTTCGTGGCTATCAGTAGGGGATCCGCGGTATTTCGCTGCACGGACTCAATCCTTTCACCCCTGGCCACGCGGTATCCGGCCGAAACGGAAATAGTTCCGAACCCCTCGATTCGGAACTATTCCGGTGTCGCACCCGCGTGGTGACTGTCCGACCGAGCGCTGACTTACATCGCCGCGTTGTCCGTGCTCGAGCGACGTAGCCAGACTCGGACGGCGCCCACGGTGATGGCTACGACGGCCGCCGCGTACAACACCAACCCAAACCCGATCGAGACGTGCAGCCCGGACAATTCCTCGCCGGTTGCGGCCGCAGCTTTGCCTTTTTCGGCGACGCCGTTCGCGTAGCCGACGAGGCCGATCAACAGGCAGACAATTTGGACGCCGACGACGGCGGTGAGTCCACTGAGGCGCTTGACCGACATGTGGGATCCGGAAATGGTCGGCCAGGCCAACCACGCGCCCCCAGCGATCACCAGGAGAATCAAGAAGTTCCAGCCGCCTTTGAACGGACTGGCGTCGACCGCGTACAGATTGCCGCCTAAGGGTGAGTCGACGCTGACTGTTGCCCACGGGAGGAACAGCGCAATGGCGGCGATGACGAATCCGCCGAAGAGCACTCCGGCCGACGAGAGTCTTGCGCGGACTCCCTCGAAACCCTTAGCCGGGATACCAGGTGCGGGCGGTGGCGTCACGTCGTAGGAGTGCGGCGGCGTTGGGTACCGCGTGGGTTCGGACGCATGCCACGATCCGAATCGTGGCTGCTGGCCGCGTGAAATTTGGTTCATGATGGGTTCCTCTCTAAGGAGATGTCCATGGTTGGGACTCTTTTGGTCCCGGCTGTTGCTGCCGGTACCGCAAAGGCTGTGGCCACCGACTTGCAGAATTCTTGGAGCCTTGGTTTGGCGCACCAGCGGCGCGACAATGGCAGACTGATGTCGCCGATGACGGGGAGGCTTTAAGAGCGATGGCCGAAACTCGTCTCAGCTTCGGTCTTCTGGGGCCGTTGCTGATGACCGTGGCTGGCACACCGGTGGCGTTGGGCACGCCGAAACAGCGGGCATTATTGGCGATGCTGCTGATCAACCGTAACCGCGCGGTAGGTACGGAGTCGTTGATCGACGCCGCTTGGGATCAGTCGCCCGTGCCGGCAGCACGCACCAGCATCCACTCCTATGTGTCCAACCTGCGCCGGTTGATGGGCAGCGCCGGGGCGGACCCCTTGCAGGTGTTGGCCAGCGTTGCGCCGGGGTATCGCCTCAGCGTCGCGGACGGTGCCTGCGATCTGGACCGCTTCATCGCCGCGAAGACCGCGGGAATGCGCACGGCGGCGGCGGGACGATTCGAACAGGCCAGCGGTCACATGGCGGCCGCACTGGACGAATGGCGCGGGCCAGTACTCGATGACTTACGCAACTTCGTTTTCGTCGAGGAGTTCGCCACCGCGGTGGCGGAAGACTACATGTTGGTCCAGATTGCCCGCGCTGAAGCCGAAATCGTTTGCGGACGCGCCAATGCCGTTACCGGTGAACTCGAAGCACTTGCCGCCAGATATCCATACCACGAACCGCTGTGGGCGCAACTGATCACTGCTTACTACGTTGCGGAACGCCAATCGGACGCCCTCGAGGCCTATCGGCGCCTAAAAGCGGTGCTGGCCGAGGATTTGGGCATCGACCCCGGTCCCACAGTAAGCGCCCTGCACGAGCGAATCCTGCGCCAAGAACGTCTGGACACCAAGAAAGCCGCCAAGACCACCGCCGCCCACGCCATGGCGGCCGTGCACAACATTCTCAGCCGCCAGGCTGTTATCGCCGGGTTGCGCGACGCTGCCGGACGACACTATCCGCTCCGTGGGGCGGCCACCCGAATCGGGCGCCTCCCGGACAACGACATCGTTCTGAACGACGAGGATGTCAGCAGGCACCACGCCGTAATCATCGACACTGGTGGCAGTTTCGTGATCACCGATCTGCGATCGGCCAACGGTGTGCAGGTGCAAAACCAGTTAGTTCGTCCCAGTGCCACGCTTTTCGCTGGTGACCGAATCAGCATCTGCGGCTACGAGTTCACTTTCGAGATCCAACAGCATGCTTAGAGCTTGCATGGAGGAAGGCGGACATCAGCTGCCGGATACTCGGTGGCGGCATCAAGCAATCGTCAGCTGCGGCGATGGCCGGCGGTTACGCGAGATTCAGGCGTACTGGAGTACGCGGCGCTGGGGCTGCAATGGCCGCAGCGGCTGCAGGGTAGGGGCAACCCGCTGCGGGCCGTCCTCGACGTTGCGCCAGATGGCCATTGCCGTCATGCGAACCGGGGCGGTCAGCCGGTGATCGAACTTCATCTGGTTCATCGGACCACACACCGACACGGCGGCTACCGCCTCGCCCGGGCTGCCGATAGGCGCTGCGACGCAACCGAATCCGAGTAGCGACTCCTCGCGCTCGACCGCCACGCCGTGGGCCCGCACTTTGGCCAATTCGACAGCCAGTTGGGAGCTGGTAGAGATCGAATACTTGGTCTTGCGCACCCGGAGATCCACTTCTGCTTGTTCGTTGCAGTAGGCCAGCATTGCCTTGCCGACGGCAGCGCAGTGCGCCGGCTGACGACCGCCGACCCGGGTCGGGATCGCGGCGATCAACCGGTCGCCGATCTTGTCGAGGTAGACGACGTCGGATCCGTCCAGAACCGCGAGGTGCACGACAAGCCCGGTGGCGCGGTGCAATTCGCCCAGCAGCGGCTTGGCCGCCCGCACCAGGCGATCCTGGTGTACGGCCAGCGAGCCCAGTTCCACCAGGCGCATGCCGAGCTCGTAGTCGCGCCCGCTGCGGCGCAGCCAGCGCAGCTGCACCAGACGCTCGAGCATCCGGTGCGCCGACGAGCGGGGCAGGCCGGTGCGCCGCACGATCTGGGCCAGCGTCAGCCGTCCCGGTCCGTCGAAGGCATCGAGGACCAGGGAGATGCGGTCGATGACGGCGGTGGGGGTGGCGGGTTCGGCGGTTCCGGTCATGGGTCCTCCATGGTCGATAAATACCTAGCTGCTATATTACTAGCAGTAATATAGCAGCATGCAAGCAGGCGCAAAAGCCCGACTTATATGCGTGTCAGCGTTGTGTGATCGGGGTGGCCGCCCGTATGCCGCAGCGAGCCGAGGGGCCTGACTCGTAAAAGTCCGGTCACCTAGATCAAGACGGCCGATCGGACCTGCCTTCACGGCGACGAAGAAATGGTGGGACGCTTCACTCCAGCCGAAAGTCCGTCCTGCGGTGACTAGCCCGCGAATATCAGAATTGACACCGCGTCGAACGCCGCGACACGCTCGCCACCAACAACGACATGGTTCGGTCAACTGAAGCGGGCGCCTTGCGGCGACGGTCACCAGGCGCCCGCTTCCCCCTGCCCACTCGACAAAACGTCCTACATATCAGTGCTCACGTCAGCGGGATCTTGATGAGGGCGTGGCGGGGATAGTCGGGTAGCGGGCCGGCGGAGTTGCGGATTCGGTTGTCGGCCTCGATTTCAAGTTCCGTTAGCAGCTGGCAGCGCAAACGAAACTGTCTATGTCGAAGCCGACGGCTGGAAGGGTTGGTACCACCACCAGTCGGCGCGCTCGCCGGTGGGCCCGGGGCACGGTGGGACAGCGGGTGGGGGGAGGTTGGGCGCACGCGCGAGCGATCCCGCGCGCAGCGGTCGCCCGGCGTCGTCGGTGACGATCAGATCGCTTGGGGGTCCGGTGATGGTGATGACGCCGCGATGGTGCAGCCGATGATGGTACGGGCAGACCAGAGGGTGTCGCACGAATCGTTGGTGTATTGCGGTGATGGTTTGCGTTGACTGGTGGGTCGGGTCTGGTCGCCTTCGGTCAGGCGGGTATTGCGTGCTGGAGCTTGAGCAGATTGTGCACTGTGCAGATCAGGCGCCACTCGCTATGCACTCCGGCATGGCCGCGGAGGGCGAACTTGCGGAATCCGAGGTTGGCTTTGATGTTGCCGAAGACAGGTTCGATGCTGATGCTGCGTTTGCGGTAGAGCATGGCGTTGTCTGATTGGGCAAGCTTGTCGTCCATGGCTTTTCGGGCGACCGTGGGGTCGGTGATGTCGCCCCTGACGTGCGCGAGCATCGTTTTGACCCGCGTCACTGAGACGCACAGGTGGTCGCTGGCGGCACGCAGGGAGATCTCGCCGGCCGCGACGCGTTCGATGACCGGGATCCACTCCTGGGGTTCGGGTTCGGCGCTGGCGGTGATGCGTTGTCCGTCGCGTCCGAAGTAGCGCTTGGTCATGTCCCGCACCCAGGTGTACGAGACGCCCAGAATCGTACCGGCTTGACGTTGGGACAGCTCACCGCGGTTCACCCTCGCCAGGACTGCCAACTTGTCGTCGTCGGGCTTGTCGGCCTTGCGCCACGCGGACTTACGTGTCGCGATCAACACCTCGGCACCGACGTCGGCGGTGCCGTTCGCGCTGGTCCAGTAGCCCGCGTCGGCCACGAACGTGCCCGCACCACCGCGGTGGCCGGCCTCGCCGAGATTCTCGGTCACCGCGGTGGCCATCGGCACGAAGTGGGGCTGGTCGTTGGTGGTAGCGGCGACCTCGGCGGCGAGCACGATGTGCCCGGTCGTCGCGGCCGCTTGCGCGTTGTAGCCCTGCAGCACGCCTTTCGAGGAGTGCGCGATGATCCGCGAATGCGGATCGGTCGTGTTCGCCCGCCGCGGCCGCGCTCGCCGCGCCGTCTCCGTTTTCGGTTGCGGCCCGGTCAGTTTGTGCCCCAGCTCGGCCTCTTTGCGGGCCCGCTCGGCCATCCGGGTCTGCAAGTCCTGGGCCTTCTGCGACTCGAGCTCGTCAAGGGCAGCCCTGATCCGCGACCGCCGATCCCGGCCGCCGGCCCACCCGGCCGGCAACCGCCCGCCCCGGTCCTGCCCGCACTCACCATCCTCAGCCGCATCGACCTGCTCGGCTTCGGCCAGGACCTGTTCGGCGAGTCGACGAGCCGCACCGGCGGAGTCCGGCACCAGGGATTCGCCGAGCTCGGCACTAAGAGCTGCACGGTCGCGATTAGCGGAAAACGAGGCGTTCGCGGCGATCTTCGTGCCGTCGATCGCGACCATCCCCGCATCGACCAGACCGGCCTTCACACACAGACGCAGAACCTGCCCGAACAATCCTGCGATCGCGTCCTGATGGCGGCGGCGGAACCGGGCCAGCGTGGCGTGATCAGGCTGCTGATTGGCCGCGACCACCCGCACCGCCACATCCTCGACCAGCCGTCGCTCGATCCGACGCGAGGACCGCTCCCCGGTGCAGTACGCATACAGCAGTACCGACAGCATCATCGCCGGGTCATACACCGACCCGCCCTTGCCATCGACCCGATACGCCGCATAGAACGCGCTCAGATCCAGCTCGGCGACGACATCGAGCACGAAGAACGCTAGATGATCCTCGGGCAACCACTCCCGCACCGACGGCGGCATCATCATCAACTGATCGACATCACCCACGCGCAGATTTACAGACACCTCGAATTATCTCAGGCAGCAGCACCTTTCACGTGAATCGACACGAAGACACACAATTCAGACCAACGATTCGTGCGACACCCTCACCAGCACCAGGTTGTCCAACTCGGTGGGGCCGCCGTCTTCCCAGTGCCGGATGTGGTGCGCGTGTAGACCGCGGGTGGCGCCACAGCCGGGAACCGCGCACGTGGGGTGACGGTGCTCGAGCGCGCGGCGCAGCCGCCGGTTGATCTGACGGGTCGCCCGGCCCGAGCCGATGACCTCGCCGTTGCGTTCGAACCAGACCTCAAAGGTGGCATCACAGGTCAGGTAGAGGCGTTCGGCGTCGGTGAGCAGCGGACCCAGATGCAGTGCGGCGGCGCGCTGCTCAACGTCGACGTGCACCACCACGGTGGTGTGATGCCCGTGTGGTCGGCGGGCCGCCTCGGCGTCCCATCCGGCCTCGACCAGGCGCATAAACGCCTCGATAGTGCCGGGCAACGGGGGCCGCTGATCTGAGGCGCGGTCACCATCGCCGTGATCGTGCTTCCACTCAGCGATCAGCGCATCACGATGAGACGCCAGTGCCGCGTCGAATTTCGCCGCATCGAGGTGCGGAAGTTTGATCCGCCAACAGGTGAACTCCTCATCGGAGGTCTTGGTGATCGAGGGCCGCGGCTCGGGCCCAGGATCGGGTTCGGGTCGCGGTTCCAGCTTGACCGCGGTGCGTAGCTGGTTGACCGTGGCGACCCCGGCCAGCTGGGCATAGTGCTCATCGGATCCCTCGGCCGCCCGCGCCGCGATGACGCCGACCTGATCCAGCGACAGTCGACCCTCCCGCATGCCTTGGGCGCAGCGCGGGAACTCCTCGAGCCGGCGCGCGACGGTGCTGATCGTGTGGGCGTTTGCCGAGGACGAGCCGATCTTCCAGGCCACCAACGCCGCGACCGACCGTGCGCCCGTGGCGCCGCACAGCTCGTCGCGATCGATCTCGGCGACGATCTCCACGATGCGCCCATCAATTGCGTTGCGCTGACCGGCCAACTCCGCCAACTCCTCGAACAGCACCTCAAGACGCTCCGCAGGGCGCACCACCACGGCGCAGCGATGCGGTCGAAGGACATGACTTCATCATCGCAGCCGGGTACGACAATTCTCGGCTGCCCATTCTGCGCCGGGGCGTGACCGTCATCATCTGCCAAGCGGCACAGCCTGATTGGCCACCAAACACTCCCACCGCAGCCATCAGAACTGCCACCCTTGGCCCCATCGTGCGCCCAACCACGGTGCTCGACCGCACGCGATCCACGCCGCGAAAACCACATGATCTACGCCGCGGTCGCGCCGAAAGCGGTCTTCATGATGCGCACATTGACCACCCGGGCGGGAGGTAGACGAACCCGCCCGCCATGGGGCCGCCGCCGCGGCGGCGCCGGCGATCCCGTAGCCGGCGATGACGACGTCGGCCTCGTACTCCCACGAGCTGACCGACGCGGCCGGGACGGGCCGCACGTCCAAGAATCCGGGTGTCGGGTGTCACGGCTTCATGGCCGCGGGCATCTCACCGACCCACTGGTGGCCCCAATAGCTGTCGGCAGTGATTTCCTCAGCGGTGTAATAGCTTTTCGTCAACCCGCATGCCTTCGGTGCCGAACTCGATGTCCCAGTCGCCCGGCGCGCGGACGTAGAACGACACCATCTTGTCGTTGGTATGCCGCCCCAACGTGGAGGACAGCTGGAAGCCTTCGGCCTTGACGCGGTCCAACGCCTGGCCCACCGCGTCGAGGGTGTCGACCTCGACCATGATGTGCACGAGGCGGGGATCCTTTTGATGCGCGGCGGGCATGATCGCCAGGCTGTGGTGGCGCTCGTTGATGCCCAGGAAGCGGACCCGGATCGGGCCGAACTCCTCTGGGTGTTAGAGGCACCCGGAACGCGCCGCGGGAACGGAACCCCAGCACCTCGGTGTAGAACTCGAACAGCCCGTTGGGATCCATGGCCGGCACCACGACGTGGCCCAGGCCCTGGGCTCGCCGGTGACGAACTTCGCCCCGAACGGGGTCACGACCGGGCTGTGGTCGAGCACCGCACCGTGAAACACCTCGACCGTGTTGCCGCGCCGGGTCTTCGAAGGTGATTACCTCTTCGACCCGCCGCGCTTCGGCCTCATCGGCCGACAGCTGCTTGAACGCCACTCCGGCGCTGTCAAGGGAGGCTTTGACTCGTTGCAGCCCGGCGTGGTCGCGCACCTCCCAGCCGACGCCGAGACCCGGTCGGTCTCGCCCGGCACGACGATGAGCCGGGCCGCGCGCTCGTCCATCCGCAGGTACAGCGCCGAGCGGGTCGAGGCTTTTCTCCTTGGTGGGGAGCCCTTCGGCGAAACCCAGGACGCCGAAAGCGAACTGACGCCAGCGGTCGATGTCGGTGGCCGAGATGGTGATGTAGCCAAGGCTTTTCAGGTCGCTCACCGCTACTCCTAGCTAGATCAGGGCCCGCAGCGGGCCCTCGGGCGGCTCGATACCCAGCGAACTGAGCGCCGACGCGTGATAGGTGGTGCCGGGGACATGGATGGCATGCAGATGGCCGACGTGCACGTCGCGCCAGTACCGCTGCAGCGGCTTGTCCATCCGCGCCGCATTGCCTCCCGAGCGAGCGAAGATCTCGTCGACCGCGGACACCGCGCGCCACACCGCGCGAATCTGGGTGCGGCGACCGGCCGCGCGGTCGGCGAATGACACTTCCTTGCCGGCCGCGACCATGTCGTAGATGCGGTCGGCGTTGGCCAACAGCTCCTGGCGGGCGGCGTTGATGTCGGCGGCCGCCTCGCCGATGGCATGCATGACGTACGGGTCGTCCTTGATCGCGGTTCCGGTGGCGCCGACGCGCGCCCGCTGGTAGTCCAGGTGCGCGGCCAGCGCTCCCTCGGCGATGCCGATGGTCGCCGCCGAGATGCCCAGCGGGAACATCGTCGACCACGGCATCAGATACAGCGGCTCGGTCATCCCGGCCTCTCGTTGGGCGGTGCCGTCCATCACCTTCGCCGCGTCCATGGTCCGGTAGGTCGGGACGAACGCATCCTTGACGATGACGTCCTTGGATCCGGTGCCGCGCAGCCCCACCACATTCCACGAGTCCTCGACGATCTGATAGTCCTTGCGCGGCAGGATCATGTGCAGCATCTGCGGCGGCATCAACGGGATGCCCTGTTCGTTGCCGAGCATCGCGCCCAGGATGATCCAGTCGCAATGGTCGGTGCCCGAGCTGAATTGCCAGCGGCCGTTGAAGATGTAGCCACCGGCCCCCCCGTCGATGGGCCGGGCCACCCCCTGCGGTGCGTACGGGGAGGCCATCCAGGTGTCGACATCGTCGGCCCAGATCTCCGCGGGTACTTTCGGGTCGGCATAGGCCAGCTGGTAGGGGTGCACGCCCACCACGCCGACGATCCAGCCGGCGGCCGGGTCCAGTGCCGCGGTGGCCATCACGGTCTCGGCGAACTCGCGGGGGTGGGCCTCGAACCCGCGGTACTGCTTGGTCTGTAAGAGCCGGATCAATCCGGCGCCTTTCATCATCTTGACGGTCTCGTCGGTGAGCTTGCCGATCTTCTCGGCTTCCACGGCCTGGTCGCGGAGCTGGTCGGCCATCGCTACGACCTGGTCAAGTAACCGCTCGCTCATGATCTCGTCCTTACGTGTGTGGGGCTTATTAATGGTCTACCGCAGTCCGCGTCCCGACTCGCCGATGATCCCGATGAGCGGACAGAAATGCGTTCAGAACTCGATGTGCAACCGCGCGCTGACCGGCCGGGCCTGACACCCGAGAATCAGGCCGTCCCGCAGATCGTCGGGCTCGAGTATCTCGCACGCCGCCATATCGACCTCGCCTTCGACCACGGTTGCCACGCACGAGCCGCAGTGACCTTCCCGGCACGAGTGCGGTACGTCGATACCAGCATCGAGCAACACGTCGACCAGGGTCTGACCGCGGGGCCAATGCAGCCGGTGCCGTAGACCGTCTAGGTCGACCTCGACGAGGGGTGCGACATCTGACATGGTCCGATGGTTCGCGATCGATACCGGGCGGCACGTAAGCGTGCCCGATGGCCGGGAGAATTCGATCACACCGCCCGGTGACCGGGACGGCGTGCGACTCGACGCGGGCAGACGGCCTACCGTGACCCTCGTGAAGCACGCCGGCAGCCAGCCTCTGGACGCGATAGTCGTGGGCGCCGGGTTCGCCGGTCTGTATGCCCTGCATAAGCTGCGCAGCCAAGGGCTGTCGGTGCGGGTAGCTCGAGGCCGCGCCCGAGCTCGGGGGCACCTGGTACCACAACCGGTATCCGGGTGCGCGCTGTGACGTCGAGAGCGTCGATTACTGCTACTCCTTCTCCGAGGAACTGCAGCAGGAGTGGAACTGGACCGAGAAGTACGCCACCCAAGCCCGAGATCCTGCGGATACCTGAACTGGGTCGCCGACAAACTCGACCTGCGCCGCGACATCGCATTCGACACCCGCGTCGGCCTCGGCGGTGTTCGACGAGACGACGCTGCGCTGGACGTTGACTACCGACGGTGGACAGCAGCTCTCGGCGCGGTTCTGCCTGATGGCGACGGGCCCATTGTCGGCCGCGATGACACCCGAACTTCGCCGGCCTGGACACCTTCGCGGGCGAGATCTACCACACCGCCGCATGGCCACACGAGCCCGTCGACTTCACCGGCAAACGGGTCGCCGTCATCGGCACCGGATCCTCCGGCATCCAATCGATTCCGATCATCGCCGCGCGCGCCGCGCACCTCTACGTCTTCCAGCGCACGCCCAACTACAGCGTCCCGGCCGGCAATAAGCCCTTATCCACCGCCGAACTCGACGACATCAAGGCCAACTACCCGCAGCGACGCCACCTTTCCTGGCGCAGCGGCGGCGGGTCGCCGCATCTCACCGCCCCCGGGCCCACGATGGAGTTCACTGCAGCGCAGCGCCGCGCGGCGTTCGAAAAGCGATGGCAGCTGGGCGGTGTGCTGTTCTCCAAAACCTTCCCCGATCAGCTGACCGACCCGGCCGCCAACGAAGAAGCGCGGAAGTTCTACGAGGAGAAGGTCCGCGCCGTTATCGACGACCCCGCGGTCGCAGAGATGCTGATTCCCAACGACCACCCGATCGGAGCCAAGCGAATCTGCACGGACAGCAACTACTTTCAGACCTTCAACCAGCCCAACGTGTCGTTGGTGAGCGTGCTCGCCACCCCGATCGAATCCGTTGACGCCACCGGCATCAACACCACTGAAGACCACTACGACCTCGACATGATCGTGCTGGCAACCGGTTTCGACGCGATGACCGGCGCGCTGGCCAAGATCGACATCGTCGGCCGCGACGGGGTGAAGTTACGCGACGACTGGGCGCACGGACCACGCACCTATCTGGGCTTGGGTGTCGACGGGTTCCCCAACATGTTCCTGATCTCGGGCCCGGGAGCCCCTGCGGTGCTGGCCAATATGGTGCTGCACGCGGAGGCGCAGGTGAACTGGATCGCCGCGGCGATCGGCTACCTCCACGACCACGATTGTGCCGCAATCGAAGCCACCACCGACGGCGTCGACAACTGGGTCGACGAGTGCGCCCGGCGTGCCGAGACGACGCTGTTCCCGAAGGCCAACTCCTGGTACATGGGCGCCAACGTCCCGGGAAAACCGCGGGGCTTCATGTTGTTCGTCGGCGGATTCGCCACCTACAACGACATCTGCGCCCAGGTCGCCGACGCCGGCTACAAGGGATTCGATCTGATCAAGAGGCCGCGATGACGGGATTGGTGGACAGGGTCGTGTTGGTCACCGGTGCTGCACAGGGCACCGGACGGGTGCACCGCTACATCACGGGCACCCAGCTCGTCGTCGACGCCGGTCTGACCCAAAAAACCACATGACCGATATCGCGAAGTACGGGCCGTGGGCGGTGATCGCCGGCGGTTCGGAGGGGGTCGGAGCCGAGTTCGCGCAGCGGCTGGCCGGCAGTGGTCGTCCCAACGGCTTCAATCTGGTCCTGATCGCGCGCAAGCCCGGCCCGCTCGACGAAACCGCGCGGCGCTGCCGAGAGCTGGGTGCTCAGGTGCGCACGCTTGCGGTAGACCTTGTTGATCCCGAGGCGATTTCGCGTATCGCCGCCGCGACCGCCGACGTGGAAGTGGGGCTACTGATCTACAACGCGGGCGCAAACACCTGCCGTGCAACGTTTCTGGACTCCGAGCTTTCCGATGTGGGCCGGGTGATCGACCTCAACGTGATCCGGATGCTGGAGCTCGTCCAGCAATTCGCGCGGCCCATGCGCTCGCGCCGCCGGGGCGGCATCCTGCTGGTCGGCTCGATGGCGGGAACCTACGGTTCGATGCGGCAGTCGGTCTACTCCGGGGCCAAAGCGTTCGGCCGGCTGTTCGCCGAGAGCCTGTGGCTCGAACTGCGCGAATACGACGTCGATGTCCTGGAACTGGTGCTGGGGGTGACCCGCACGCCGGCGATGGAACGCGCCGGCCTCAACTTCGACCTACCGGGGCTTACCGTAGCCGAACCGGCTGACGTGGCCCGTGCGGGACTGGAAAACCTGGCCGACGGCCCGGTTTTCATCGCGGGCGGCAACGCCGCCGCCGTGCACCGCGGCAGCGGACCGGACCGCGCGGCGATCGTTCTGGGCGCGCACCGAACCGTACAGCGGC
The DNA here is from genome assembly GCA_963840045.1 of uncultured Actinomycetota bacterium. Classification (GTDB taxonomy): domain Bacteria; phylum Actinomycetota; class Actinomycetes; order Mycobacteriales; family Mycobacteriaceae; genus Mycobacterium. Next base: position 192,861 of record CAWIXL010000009.1, read on the forward strand.
TTTTGGACTCAGACGGTGGTTAGCGATTCGGGTTTCTCCGCAAGCTGCTGAACTGGACTGGGCCAGGGCGAGGGGACCGGCCGTTGCCGCACCCGTTGCGGCCACCAGAACCACTTGCCCAGCAGCGCGGCGATGGATGGCGTCATCAATGACCGGACGATCAGCGTATCGAATAGCAGACCCAGTCCGATGGTGGTGCCGACCTGCCCGATCACGGTCAGCTGACTGACCGCCATCGTCATCATCGTGAAGGCGAAGACCAGCCCCGCCGAGGTCACCACCGACCCAGTGCCACCCATGGATCGGATGATGCCGGTGTTCAATCCGGCATGGATCTCCTCCTTGAACCGGGACACCAGTAGCAGGTTGTAGTCGGCTCCGACAGCGAGCAGGATGATCACCGACATCGCCAGCACCATCCAGTGCAGTTCGATGCCGATCAGGTGCTGCCAGATGAGCACCGAAAGGCCGAATGAGGCGCCCAGCGAGAGCAATACGGTTCCCACGATGACCGCCGACGCCACGACGCTTCGCGTGATGATCAGCATGATGATGAAAATCAAGCACATGGAGGCGATTCCGGCGATCAACAGGTCATAGTTGCTACCGTCCTGCATATCCTTGAAGGTCGCCGCCGTGCCGCCGAGATAGATCTTCGAACCCTCTAAGGGCGTGCCCTTCAATGATTCGTAGGTGGCCTTCTTGATCGCATCGATGTGCGAAATGCCTTCTGCTGTCATCGGATCGCCGTCGTGGCTGATGATGAAGCGCACGGCGTGGCCGTCGGGGGAGAGGAAATTCTTCATGCCCCGTTTGAATTCGGGATTGTTGAAGGTTTCCGGGGGCAGGTAGAAGGAGTCGTCGTTCTTGGACGCGTCGAACGCCTTGCCCATGGCGGCGGAGTCCCGCTGCTGCTCCCGCTGCTGATCCTGCAACCCTTTCTGGGTCGAATACATGGTCAGCATCGTCGTCTTCATGTTCTTCATGTTCTGGATCATCTCGGGCATCAGCGCCGTCATCTTTGGCATCAGGGTGTCGAGGTGATCCATGACCGGTAGCAGGCTCTGGATGTCGTCGGTCATCGTGTCGATGCCATCGAGGGCGTCGAAGATCGACCGCAGCGACCAGCACACCGGTATGTCGAAACAGTGCTTCTCCCAATAGAAGTAGGAGCGGATGGGCCGAAAGAAATCATCGAAATCCGCCATATGGTCCCGTAATTCGGCGACATCGAGGGTCATGGCGTGCATCTTCTGAACCATGACGTGCATGTCGTCGGACATCTGCTGGGTGATGCTCTGCATCTGCACCATGCTGTCGATGGTGGTCTGCATCTCGTCGGCCTGATGGAGCATGTCGGCCATCTGATCTTCTTGATACTTCTGGTTCAGCTGCTGGCTGACGCCCTGCATGCTGATCTGAAAGGGAATCGAGGTGTGCTCGATCGGCTTGCCCTCGGGTCGGGTGATGGCCTGCACGCGCGAGATGCCGGGTACCCGGAAGATCGCCTTGGCGATCTTGTCGATCACCAGGAAATCCGCGGAGTTCCGCAGGTCATGGTCACTTTCGATCATCAAGAGCTCGGGGTTCATTCGTGCCTTGGAGAAGTGCCGGTCCGCGGCCGCGTAGCCGGCGTTAGCCGGCAGATCGGCAGGCAGGTAGTTGCGGTCGTTGTAGTTGGTCCGGTATCCGGGCAGGGTCAGCAGCCCGACCAGTGCGATCCCGATCGTCATGACCAGGATCGGGCCGGGCCACCGGACGACGAGAGCGCCGATCTTGCGCCAGCCGCGAATGCGCTGCGCGCGTTTCGGCTCGAGTATCTGGCGGAAGCGCGATGCCACCGAAATCACCGCGGGGCCAAGCGTCAGCGCCGCGGCCACCACGACCACCATGCCGATGGCCAACGGGATGCCGAGGGTCTGGAAATAGGGCAGGTTGGTGAAGTGCAGGCAGAATGTTGCGCCGGCAATCGTCAAGCCCGACCCGAGCACAACGTGCGCCGTGCCACCGAACATCGTGTAGTAGGCGTCTTCTCGGGATTCACCGACGGCCCTGGCTTCCTGATACCGGCCTATCAGGAAGATCGCGTAGTCGGTGGCAGCAGCGATCGCTAACGTGACCAACAAGTTCGTGGCAAATGTGGAGAGCCCGATGATCTGGTGGTAGCCCAGGAAGGCGACCACGCCGCGGGCGGCGGCCAGTTCGAACACGACCATCGCCAGGGTGAGCAGCACCGTGACGATCGACCGGTAGACCAACAGGAGCATCGCGATGATCACTACGAATGTCGCGGCCTCGATCGCTTGCAGGCTGCGGTCGCCGGCGATGTTCTGGTCCGCCATCAGCGCCGCAGGACCGGTGACGTAGGCCTTCAACCCGTTGGGTGTGGGCAGGCTTCTCACGATGCTCTGGACGGACTCGACCGACTCGTTGGCCAGCGCTTCGCCTTGGTTGCCGGCCAGGTACACCTGCACGTAGGCGGCCTTGCCGTCGTTGCTCTGTGCGCCCGCCCCGGTGAGTGGATCGCTCCAGAAATCTTGCACGTGTTCAACGTGTTTGGTGTCGGCAGTGAGCTTTTTGACGATCTGGTCGTAGTAGGCGTGGGCCTCGCCGCCGAGCGGATTCTGGCCCTCCAACACGATCATCACCGAGCTGTTGGACTTGTACTCGCCGAACACCTCGCCGACGCGCTTGGTCGCGATCACTGATTGCGCGTCGTCGGGGCTCATCGAAACCGAGCGCATCTTCCCGACCACGTCCAGCTGCGGAACGACGATGTTCAGCAACGCGATCAGGGCGATCCAGCCGAGGATGATGGGTACGGCGAAGGTGCGGATAATTCGCGGGATCGCCGGCCGTGCAGCATGTTTGGCGATGGGAATGGCATCGGTCTGGGCTTCGTGAAGGGTGGTGCTCATGCTGATTTCACCAGGCAGAAGGTCAGGGCGTGCACGCCGTCGGACATCTTCTCGTCCTTGACTTCGTCGTCGACGGTGATGCGACAGCCCAGGTGATCACCGTCGCTTTGCGCCGATATGTTCGGGAACACGGAGGGGGCGGTCGTGCTGAGGACCAACGTCCACGGCAGTGGCGCGCCGTCCACGCGTCGCGGCTCGGCACTGAGGTCCAAGTAGTTCACGTTGGCCTGGCGTGCCGAGCCGAAGATCTCGTATTTGACGACCTTCGGCTTGAACGGCTTGGAATCGTCCACCTTTGCGCTGGTCAGGGTGTCCGCGTTGTCGGCACCGAAAAACGACTTGACCCGGACCACGGCAAAGCCGCCGATCACCACCACCGCCACGATCAACAGTGGCAACCAGGCATTGCGTACCACCCTCGCCATCTGCACCTAGCTGATCCCTTTCCAGTTACGCTGCGCCACAACGAATCGCGGCGATACAAGGATCGACACCCGGGCAAGCGTCGGGCGCGGCAGCCCTGGCGAGGCCGGTGTGGAACGAACGCGCCCCGCGCGGTACCGAGGCGTTGTCGACTGCCGCCGCCGCACCATGTGTACATAATCTGCATATTTTGCAGAGTATGCAACTTTATGTGTCGCCGGTCACGCCGTCATTTCGTGAAAATGCTGTTGACCAGCGCGGCAGCGCGTTCGACATAGGGCATCGGCGTGTCGTCGGCATCCTCTGGTGTGCCGCTGGACCAGCGCTCGATGCCCGAACGCACAGCCGTCAACGCCAGCGCAGAGATCAACGCAGGTATCTCGTCGTCGTCACGCATGCCCTGGCGCCGCGCCACCATGTCGGTCAAATGATTCTGAAACCGCTCCAGGTCGGCAAGGAATGCCGCCAACACCGCGGGGGTGGTTTTTGCCAGGTCCAGCATGCAAACGGCCTGCTCACGTTCGGGGGGCAGGTCGCGCAGATGATGGGCCGCCAGTGTGATCAGCTCCGCCAGCACCACCGAATAGGGGGCCGGTCCGGCCGCAACGAATTCAGCGGCCAACTCGGCCGGCAGGTCCGACGGGCCATAAGCGATTGCGGACTCTTTGTTGGGGAAGTAATTGAAAAAGGTGCGGGTTGAAATGCCGGCTTCGACGCAGATGTCCTCGATGGTCACTTTGTCCCACCCGCGTTGTTGCGCCAGGCGTACCACGGCGCCGCGGATATCCGCGCTGGTCTGACGGCGACGGCGCTCGCGCAGACCGATTTGATTCGCCATAGCATTCATGGTTGCACGTGCTGCGCGCTTCGCTGGCCAAGTGGGCCGAGAGGGCTCCAGGTCCGGCGCTAGGTGCGTAACAGGAACGCCAAAACGGTACTTTCGAAGGCTTCCTTGGCTTCGATCATCGCCCAGTGCCCGCATTTGGGGAATACGTGGAGTTCCGCATCGGGAATGGTGCGCATCGGGAGGAGCGCCATGTCGGGCGGGCTGACCCTGTCGTCGCGGCCCCATGTCAGCAGGGTGGGCGCCGCCAGCTTGTGCATGACCGCCCACGGCATTGGCGTGTCGGCGGCCTCCATGGCCGCCGTCATCGCGGCGAAGGCGGCCTTCCCGTACATGCGGCGTGCGGCGGTCAAGGTGGCTTTATCGGTGGCCAGTTGCCACCGTTCCTCGATCAAGTCGTCGGTGACCAGGGACTGGTCGTAGACCATGGATTTCAGCCAGTCGACGAGTCGTTGCCGGGTCGGGTCCTCGGTGAACTCCTGCAGCAGCCGGATGCCCTCGCTGGGGCTGGGACTGAAGAGGTTGGTGCCGACGCCGCCGATCGTTACCAGCCGATTGATGCGGTTGGGATTGCGGATCGCGAAGTTGATTCCGACGCCGCCGCCCATCGAGTTGCCGACGATGCTGACCCGGTCGACGCCGAGCGCGTCCAGGAACGGCACCACGGCGCGTTGTGCGGTGACCATCGGGTGGCCGCCGAAGTCGTCGCTGACCCCGAAGCCGGGGAATTCCAGGACCAGGCAGCGGTAGTGCTCGGCGAACGTCGGCAGTACCCCGCGGAAGTTGCGCCACCCGGTGACGCCGGGCCCGGAGCCGTGCAGGAACAGCAACACCGGGGGTTCCCCCGAGTCGGGGCCGCAGTCGTAGTAGCGCAAAACGCCAGCCGGAGTGCTGATTTCACGCAGGTCGTGCTCGGCGAGGGCCCTAACTTTGGAGCCTTCTGAACCTTCAGAGCTAGGGACCACGGATGTCACCCTGCCATGCCGCACGCGGCGAGGTCATCCGGCGTCCGCGTGGCGGGACAGGAAGCTCAGGACCGCGTCGGCGAAGATGTCGTTGCGGTCGCCGGCGACCATGTGGCCCGCGCCGTGCACATCGACAAACTCGACCTGGGGGAATCGCGCGAGGAATTGGTCGGCGCGCTCCTGACTGACGAGGTCGCTCACTTGGCCACGCACCAAGAGCATGGGCACGCCGTCGCGCAGGATCGCTGCAACGGCCGCGTGCATCCGATCCATGTCGGTCACCTCAATTGGGGGAAATGGCGAGGTGCCACTGATGAATTTCGGATCCCAGTGCCAGTACCAGCGGTCACCGCGGCGGCGCAGATTGGTGCGCAGGCCATCAAGATCCGTGGGACGGGGCCGGTGCGGGTTGTATTCGGCGATCATGTCAGCGACCTCGTCCAGTGAGTCGAACCCGGACGCCACGCGGTCAGCCATGAATGCGTGTATCCGGTTCGCCCCGGATGGGTCCATGTTGGGGACGATGTCAACCAACACGACCGCGCTGGCAATGCCGGGCGATATCTCACCCGCGAGAAGCATCGAGGTGAACCCACCCAGGGAAGCGCCCACCAGCACCGGTTGCGGCGGTAGCCGGCGCAACACTTCCTGGATGTCGCCGGCGAAGCTGACGACGCGGTAGTCGCCTTCGTTGGACCAGTCCGATTCGCCGTGGCCGCGCAGGTCGACGGTGACGGCCTGCCATCCGCGCTCAGCCACGGCGGCGGCGGCCCGACCCCACGAGCGGCGGGTCTGCCCGCCGCCGTGCAGGAATACCACGGCGCGAGCTGCGGGATCGCCCTGGCGATCAGACTGAATGCGAACGCCGCCCGGCCCGTAGGTCAAAAAGGGTTCGGCTGCGGTCGTCATCCTGGGATCGTATGCGCTGCCCGGCGCCGCGGCGCCGCTGCCTTAAATGCTGGAGATGATGCGCAGACGCCGCGCGGCGTACTCCGGCTCAGCGATCGCGCCACTGGCACGCAGGTTCTCCAGCTCCTGCAGCCGCTGCGCAACCAACCTCGAAACTGACTGTGGCCAAGCGGGCGCCGGAGGCGCTTGCGGCAGCATCGGCTTGGCGCCCAACCCCGTACCGAGTCTGACGAGCCGCAGCACCAACAGCACGCCCGCGGCGGTGAGCGGCACCCCGAGGTAGACCATCCACCCCAATGACAGGCCGGACCGGCTCAGCGCGAAATAGCGCGAGAGGAGCAAGACGGCGATCATCGCGCCAGACAGCAGCACCGCGCCCTTGGTTTTCATTCGGGGCTCCTCCTTGCCGTCCGCTGCAAGTCGCAGCGGTCATGCGGCAAGGGGATGGCGTGTTCCCACTGAATGAGTCCAGCTGGATTTAGAGTCCTGTGGCCCGATGTCGGGCTTGGAAGGGACGATGAAAGTTATGGCTGGTCGGAAGCGGCATTCCGCGGAGGACATCGTGCGCAAGCTGCGCCGCGCGGACGAGTTGGCTGCCGAAGGCAAGACTGGCGAGGAGATCGCCGCCGAACTCGGAGTGTCTGCGGCGACGCTGTACAACTGGCGCCGCGCCTATGGCGGCATGGACACCGACGCCGCCAAGGAACTCAAAGAGCTGCGCGAGCAGAACTCCCGCCTCAAGCAACTGTTGGCCGAGGCCGAACTGGAAAAAGACGCCCTGCGCGAGGTGGCCAAGGACGCTCCTATAGATGTCAAGTGCTGAGTTCGGCGTAGTCGGCAGATAGTGCGTGGAAGATCTCGCGGGCTAGATAGCGCTTCTGGCAGCGAATGATTTCGGGCATCGACATGCCCTCAGCGGTGCGGCGGTCGGCGTAGGCCCGGCTGCGTAGGTCGTAGCGCAGTCGGACGACGGCGGCGATGTGCAAGGCGCTGTTGCTGGCTCGGTCACCGCCGCGGTGTAGACGGTGTCGGTTGGTTTTACCGGACGACGCTGGGATCGGGGCGACACCGCAGAGGTGAGCGAATGGGGCTTCGCTGCGCAACCGGTCGGGGTTGTCACCGACGGTGATCAGCAGTGCGGCGACGGTATCTGGACCGAGTCCGAATACGGCACTGGTGGCAGGCGCGGCAGCGTGGGTGAGTTCTTCAAGTTGCTTTCGCAGGGAGCGTGTTTCGGTATTGAGGTGTTGGACCCGGAGGGCTATCGAGCGTAAGGCGTGTTTAGCTGCCTGGACAGGGTCGGCGAGGTTGGTCAGGTCGGGCCGCAGACGTGCGCAGGCAGTGACCAACTGCGCTGAGGACAGGGTGCGCAGCTGGGTGCGCAACTGATCGGGAGCGGTGATGATCATTGATCGCAGCGTGTTCAGGGCGGCCGTGCGGGCCTTGACCGCTCCGTTGCGGGCAACGCGCAGCATCCTGATGGCCTCGATCGGGCCGTCGGCCAGCTTGGGCGCGCCACTTGCTTTGCCTGCCAGCACGGTTCGCGCGGCAGCTTCGGCGTCGATTGGGTCGCTCTTACCGCGTTGTCGGCGGATACGTCGGTCTGGGCGCGGCACTTCGAGCACTTCGATGCCCTGATCGTGCAAGTGGCGAGCCAGCCCAGCACCGTAGGCCCCTGTTCCTTCGACGCCGACCCGTGTGAGTTTTCCCTTGCCACGCATCCAGGTCAGAATTGCTGTGTAACCGGCTGGTGTGGCGCGGAATTCGGCATCGGCGATCAGCCGGCCATTGAGGTCGATGACCGCGGCGTGATGCGTCGCCGTGTGAGTGTCAACGCCTCCGATGATGGATCGTTTGCTGACCGCCATGGCAGGCTGGTTCCTCTCCGTTGGCCGGGCGCCATGCGGAGAGGGTGGACAGGCCAGTGATGGGCCGCGGGCGAGCACGCTCCTATCAGGTCACACCCTTCGCGCTGAAGCCCGATTTATGTGTGGTTGGGCGCCGGCCTGACGCTCGACAGGTCCTATGAAAGGCACACGATCGGCCAGGAAATTTCGGGGTCACAACCTCAGGCCCGCGTCCCGAGAACATCATCACTGGAAAATTCTGAGCCCGGCCGCCAAGCGCCGTGCCGTGGACATGCTCAGAGAGGTTCTGGGCGTGTCGGAACGGCTCGCGTGCAAAGCGGTCGGGCTTGCCCGCGCCACCTATCGGCGTGTGCCGATCTCGCATACGCCGGCCGACCCGGACGCGGACCTGCGTGCCTGGCTGCGTGCCTACGCGGTCAAACACCCCTGCCACGGGTTCCGCCGCGCCTGGGCCGCTCTGCGCCACGACGAACACCGTGAGGTGAACAAAAAGAAAGTCCAGCGACTGTGGCGCGAGGAAGGCCTGCAGGTGCGGGTGCATTCCCCTCGTAAACGGGCCGGCGTGTCGTCGATCCCCCTGGTGGTCGCTGACGCACCGAAGGTCGTGTGGGCGCTGGACTTTCAGTACGATTCCACCATCGACGGCGAGGCAATCAAGATTGCCTCGATGATCGACGTACACACCCGCGAATCGCTGCTACACCTTGTGGAACGCTCCATTACCGCCGACCGGCTGATCATCGAACTTGAGGAGGTGTTCGCCGTTCACGGTGTGCCGATGGTGCTACGGATGGACAATGGCCCTGAGTTAGTTTCCCAAGCGCTGCAACACTTCTGTGATGGGAAGGTGGGGCTGTCGTATATACCGCCGGGCACGCCATGGAACAACGGCCACATCGAATCGTTCAACAACCGCCTGCGCAAAGAGTGCCTGAACCGCAACCATTGGACGACCCTGCGCGAAGCCCGGGTAGTAATCGGTGACTTCAAGCGCGACCATAATCACCGACACCGCCACTCCGCGCTGGGCTACTTGACCCCGGCTGAGTATGCCGCCGTGTGCAGGCATACCCGGCTCCGATTAGGCGGCGGTGGCTTCCAAGATGCTAAACGGTGAGGCCGTCGACACTATCCGAGTCATGCGAAAACCTGCCTGCTCCAATAGATCTTGGTATTCATCGCCTGTTCGTTCCCGACCTGCATTTTGGACGAGCATTTCCAGATCCATCCACTTGGCGACAAAGTCGCGATCATGCGGCGGTATCACGCACTCGACCAGCAGAACGGTTGCGCCTGTTCGCGTTGCGACGCGGAGGGTCTTCAGGATCTGTTGGGCTTTGTCGTCCGGCCAGTCGTGGATGATGTTCTTCAGCACGTAGAGGTCGCCACCCTCGGGAACGGCATCGAAGAACGACCCTTCGAGGATTCGCACGCGGTCTGCGACGCGGTGTTTGCGCAGTAGCGGTTGGGCGCCTGCCACGATATGGGGCAGGTCGAAGAGAATGCCTGTCGCGCTTAGGTTTGTTGCGAGGATGCCGGCCAGCAACCTGCCGTGGCCGCCAGCGACATCCACGATGGTGCGATAGTTAGCGAAGTCGTAGGCGGCAGTCAACGCGTCAATGGCCAGCTCGGAGAAATTCGTCATGGCCTGGTTGATGACCTCACTCAGTTCTGGCTGAGTCGCGACCCAGTCGAAGCCATCCATTCCACGCAATTTCAGAACCGACTCACCGGTGCGAACTGAGTCGATGCAATGACTCCAATGCTCGCGCATCTCGGGTGAGCCAATTAACCGGGCGAGTGCAGCCAACGAGTCCGGCGCGTCCACCGCAGAGTGCTCGCAAGCGGCGTCAGCCCATAGCGGCCGTCGCGGCGCCGGCGGAAGACGCCGCGGCTGATCAACGCCCGCAGTAAGCGGCTTAACGCGTCTGGCTCAGCGCCGACCCTATCCGCCAGCTCGAATAGGTCCAGAGGTTTCTCGTTGAGCGCATCGGCGATGCGGAGGTCGGCCGCGACCGTGATCGTTTGTGCTACCCAGGCCGCCGTGATGAGCTCCGTCATAGCGGCGGGCGCGGGGACCAGCGACTGGTGAAGCCGCAAAAGACGATGACGGACTCGCTGCACGGCGCTGACCAGCTGGACCGGCGGAACTTTGGTCGGGATCTTCATCCGGATTCCTCTCGCGTTGCACTTGGAGTCGACTATCCAGCGCGGTGAGGCCAGAGATCATCGGTCAGAACGCGGAGAACATCTCGGGCGGGGTCGGAGGTCGGCAGCGACGGGCGCCGAAATCTGCGCGGTTTCGCGGATGTTATGCCGCAGGCGACCATCGATGCTGGCTAACATGAGCGACACTGACCCACGCGCGGGCACACCGCCGGTAAGCGAGAGTGATGTAGGCGTGAGTGAGCTGCCGACCGGAACGGTGACGCTGCTTCTCGCCGATATCGAGGGTTCGACGCGGCTCTGGGAGATGCAGTCCCAGGAAATGGCGCAAGCCGTCGCACGACTCGACCGCGCACTCACCGAGGTGACTGCCGCGCATCGTGGTGTGCGGCCGGTTGAGCAGGGCGAAGGCGACAGCTTCGTCGTCGCGTTCGACCGCGCCAGTGACGCGGTCGCATGCGCCCTGCAGCTGCAATTGGCGCCCCTGGCGCCGATCCGGTTGCGAATCGGTTTGCACACCGGCGAGGTCCAACTGCGGGATGAGGGCAACTACATCGGGCCGACGATTAACAGGACCGCACGGCTCCGCGACTTGGCGCATGGCGGGCAGACCGTCCTGTCCGGTGCAACCGAAGAGATCGTGGCCGACCACTTGCCGGCCGACGCCTGGCTGCTTCCGCTGGGCAGCCATCAGCTGCGCGATCTTCGCCGCACCGAGCGCGTCATCCAGCTTTGCCACCCCGACCTACACAACCAATTTCCCGCGCTGCGCCTCCCTGCCGCGGTGTCAGCGGGGCTTCCGCCTCAGCTGACCAGCTTCGTGGGCCGCAAGGAGCAAATAGCGGAGTTGTCGCACATTGTCGCGGAGAATCGACTCGTCACCCTGACCGGACCCGGCGGTGCGGGCAAGACCCGCCTGGCCCTACAGGTCGCCGGCCAGATCGCCGCTGAGTTCCGCGACGGCGCACAATATGTTGACCTGGCTCCGATCACCGAACCCGACCTGGTCCCACAACTACCGCGCGCACGCTCGGGCTGACCGATGTCCCCGGCCGCTCCGCGACCGACACCCTGCTGCGGTTCATCACCGACCGACAGCTGCTGCTGGTACTGGACAACTGCGAGCACCTGCTCGATGCCACGGCCGATCTCGTCGCCGCCATGCTGCGAGCCTGCCCCGGTGTGACCGTGCTGACGACTAGCCGCGAGCCGATCGGCATGACCGGCGAAGTGATCTGGCGGGTGTCATCGCTGTCGATCACCGACGAAGCGGTCGAATTGTTCACCGACCGTGCTCGCCTAGTCCGGCCCGAGTTCGCCATCACCGACGAGAACACCGCCACTGTCGCGGAGATCTGCCAACGCCTTGACGGTATGCCGCTGGCAATAGAGCTCGCCGCGGCGCGAGTGCGGGCATTGTCTGTCACCGACATCCTCAGCAGCCTGCACGACCGCTTCCGGCTGCTGACCGGTGGCACACGCACCGCGGTGCGACGCCAGCAGACACTGCGGGCATCGGTGGACTGGTCCCATGCGCTGCTCACCGACATAGAGCGTCTGATCTTCCGGCGGCTGGCGGTATTCCGCGGTGGATTTCACCTCGACGCCGCCGAAGACGTCGCCGCCGACGATCACCTGCAGCGCCACCAAGTGCTCGATGAGCTCACCCTACTGGTTGACAAGTCGCTCGTGATCGCCGAAAACACCAGCGGCCGAACGCGATACCGGCTGCTCGAGACCATTCGACAGTACGCGCTGGAAAAACTCGGCGAGTCCGGTGAAGCCGATGTGGTTCGCGCTCGGCACCGCGACCACTACACGCGCCTGGCCATGCTCCTGGACCAGCCGGGCTCGGCCGGCCAACGCGAGCATGTCGAACGGGCCGACAGCGAAATCGACAATCTGCGAGCCGCATTCACCTGGAGTTGTGACACCGGCGCCGACGAGGTAGCACTGCAGCTTGCGTCCGCCCTCCAGCCCTTGTGGCTCACCCGTGGGCGCGTGCAGGAAGGCTTGTCTTGGATTAAGTCGGTGCTGTCGACGCGTACACGCCCGCGGGGGAGATGGCGTCCACCACTTACGCGCGGGCGCTCGCCGACCACGCAGTGCTCGCCGCAGCTGTGGGCGACCCAATCGGCATGGAGGAACCCGAGCGCGCCCTCGCGATCGCACGAGAGATCGGTGAGTCCGGCCCGCTGCTACATGCCCTCGTCGCGTGCGGGTGCACCGCTTCCTTCAACGCCGAGGCCGCGGGCCCATACCTCGATGAGGCGGCAGGCCTGGCCCGCGAATCCGGCGACCAACGGAGACTAAGCCAAATTCTTTGGTGGCAGGCCTACACGGCAATATGCGGCGGTGATCCTCGCGCCGCGCTCAAGGCGGGAGAAGAGGGACGTGATGTCGCCAACGAGATGGGAGACCGATTCCTCTCGCGAATGTGTGATTTTGGGGAATCGCAACCGCCCACGTTCTGCGGGGGGACCTTGCCCGAGCGACCGCCGAATTCCACGAGATCGTGGCCGAAGCCGAGGCCGATCAAGACTTGCTGATGCGGGAACTCTGCCACTGCCATCTGGGCCATACCCTGGCTCGGATGGGAGACACTGAAGCCGCATTGGAAGCGGCGGCCGCCGCGGTCAATGCCGCATCCGAATTCGGTGGTATGGCCGAAGGCATGGCATACGGACCGTTGGCTCTCGCGCAACTCGCGGCGGGCGACGTTGCGGCTGCGGTGCAGACCAGCGAGGTGGCCGCACAACGAATAAGCGCGCAGCAGGGGCACACCGTGGTCAATGCCAACCCGATCGCCGATGTCATGCTGGCACGCGGTGACTTATCTGCGGCCAGACGGTGGGCCGACGCGGCGGTAGCGGTAACTGCGGGCTGCCACTTGGCACTGGCGCTCGACACCCGCGCACGCGTCGCGGCCGCCCAGGGTCAGCCCGAGCAGCAGAACGCGACGCCCGTGAAGCGCTGGCCGTGGCAGCGGCAGTCGACGCCCACCTGGTTACCCCGGACGCCCTGGAGTGCCTTGCCGGACTTGCCGGTGACGCCGGCAGTCACCGTGAAGCGGCGCGACTCTTCGGTGCGGCCGAGGCGGTCAGGAAGGACACCGGCGCGGTCAGGTTCAAGATCTACGAGGACGGTTACACGAGCGCGATCGGGGCCGTCCGTGATGCACTGGGCCACAACGACTTTGACAGCGCCTGGACCGAAGGTGCGGCAATGTCCACACGGGAGGCGATCGCCTATGCCCGCCGAGGACACGGTGGACGTAAGCGGCCCGTAAGCGGCTGGCCCGCGCTAACGCCCACCGAGCGCGACGTTGTGCGCCTGGTCAGCGAAGGGTTGGCCAACAACGACATCGCCACACGGCTGTTCATCTCGCCGCGTACCGTACAGAGCCATCTCACCCACGTCTACAACAAGCTCGGCGTCAGCTCGCGGGTGCAACTCGTGCAAGAAGCTGCCCGACACAATTAACTAGATGTTGGCGACGATTTGCCCCTTGGTATCAATCTGAAGCTTTTCACCTAGGGCCGAGCAGCACTCGCGAGGGAGTGGTGATCGCGACTTCCAACACGACCATAATCACCGACACCGCGACTCGGCGCTGGGCTACCTCATCCGACCGAGTACGCTGCGGCGTGCAGGCACACCCCCCCCGTGGCTTGCGAGATCAACTGAAGAGAGATCAAACACCCGGCTCTAAAACCGGATGGACTCGGTATCGGGGACTCGCCAGGGACACGATCGGCGTCGCTACCGATCCCAGGTTGCAAGCCTCGTTACAGGTTGAAGATGCCTGACTGATTGTCGTTGCTGTTGAACAGACCGGAACTGCCGGAACCGGGGTTTAATCCGCCGGAGGTTCCGTCTCCCTTGTTGTGGATCCCGGAACTTTGGTCGCCCGAATTAAAGATGCCCGTGCTGGAGTTGCCGCTGTTTCCGAGGCCCGTGCTGGTGCCGCCCGAATTGAAAAGGCCCGAGCTTCCGGCACCGGTGTTGAAGAATCCGGAGCTTCCGGTGCCGCTGCCGAGCCCGGAGCTGGTACCGGAGCCGTTGAATGCGTTGCCAATGTTCGTGTTGAAGTTGCCGGAGTTCCAGGCACCGGTGTTGACATTGCCCGAGTTGTTGTTGCCGGTGTTCGTGTCGCCCGAGTTTGCCATGCCGAAGTTGACATCACCTGAGTTGCGCAGGCCGATGTTGTGGTCGCCGGAATTCCAGACACCCGTGTTGCCATTACCCGCGTTCCAGGCGCCGGTGTTGATATTGCCCGAGTTGTAGGCGCCGGTGTTGTAGTTGCCGGCGTTCCAGACGCCGGTGTTGTAGTTGCCCGAGTTGGCGAGACCGGCGCTCCATATGCCCGAATTCCCCGCGCCCAGGTCGTGGGTACCGGAGTTGAACAGGCCGACATTGTGGCTGCCCGAGTTACCGATTCCCCAGTTCCCATCGCCGGAGTTGAAGAAGCCGATGTTGTTGGTGCCCGAGTTTCCGAAGCCGATGTTTCCGCTGCCGGTGTTCAGACCGCCGATGCCGAACTTGTTGTCGCCGGTAAGCCCGATGCCGATGTTGTGGTTGCCGGTGTTCCCCCAGCCGATGTTGTTGTCGCCGGTGTTCCCGAGACCGATATTGAAGCTGCCCACCCCGCCGCCGGTACCCGAGTTTCCGAATCCGAAGCTGTTACTGCTGATGTTTCCGAGGCCGACAGTCGCATTGCCGGTGTTGCCATAGCCGATGTTGCTGTTTCCGGTGTTGCCGCCACCAAAGTTTTGGTTGCCGATGTTACCGCCGCCGGTATTCCGGTCGCCGATGTTCCCAGAACCCGTGTTGGTGTTGCCGTTGTTGCCAGAACCGCCGTTAGTGCCGCCGATGTTTCCCTGGCCGGTATTTGTGCTGCCTTGGTTTCCGTTGCCGACGTTTCCGCTGCCGATGTTTCCACTGCCGTAGTTGAAGTCGCCGTGGTTGCCGCTGCCCAAGTTGACATTGCCGATGTTTCCGCCGCCCAGCTTCAAGCCGATATTGATGGGCAGGCCGCCCAATGCGGGGTTGGGAGTGAAGGAGAAGCCGAGAGACAGGTTGAGGTTGCCGGTGTTGCCGAAGCCGAGGTTGAGGTAGCCGTTGTTGCCGAGACCGATGTTCAGCTTGTTAAGCAGCTCCTGCCACGTCGTCGGGAACGATAGCCCGGCGACCGCCGTCGACGCCCCGGCATGGTAACCAAACATGGCCGCAGCGTCCTGGGCCCACATCGCCTCGTAGCCTGCCTCGGTGGCTGCGATCGCATGGGCGTTCTGGCCGAACAGGTTTGAGGCCACCAGCTGCACTACCTGTATGCGGTTGGCCGCGACTGCCACCGGGTGCACGGTCGCCGCGAGCGCCGCCTCGAACGCCGAGGTCACGGCTTGGGCCTGCGCGGATGCCGCCTGGGCACTGGTGGCCGCAGCCGTCAACCAACTCACGTAGGGGGCAGCAGCCGCCGTCATTGCCTGCGCCGCCGCGCCCTGCCACGCCGCACCCGTCAGCTCGGAGGTCACCGACCCGAACGAGGCTGCCGCCGAAGCCAATTCAGCCGACAACTCGTCCCAGGCCGCCGAGGCCGCCAGCATCGGAGCCGAGCCGGCACCAGTAAACATCCGCGCAGAAGTAACTTCCGGTGGCAACAGCGAGAAATTCATTGGCAATGTCCTTCCGTTAGCCTGGCGTTCCCAACCTGGCTGGCGCGGCCCCGTACAGGATGTCCCGGCTGCGTTGCCACTTCAGGACAAGTGAGCACCTTACGACAATTTCGGGTCCTATATCGGCCAACCGGTCTGACTCATATGTAAGATCGCCGCCGCCGGCGACCAGTCATTTGTGGTCGGACTGACCTGAGCCGTGCTCGACTTTTTGGCCGCTTCTTCGTCGATCCGCACCCGGGGTCACTCACGTCGAGTAGCTTGAAGGGCCGCTACCCCGAACAGTGCACTACGCGCGGTCGCCATGGCGCCCGCGATAGCTGACAGGTGATGATTCCCATGAATTTTTTGGTGTTGCCGCCCGAGCTGAATTCCGGGCTGATGTTTGCCGGTGCGGGTTCGGAGCCGATGTTGGCGGCGGCGTCGGGCTGGAATGAACTGGCCCGTGAGCTGAGTTCGGCGACGGCCTCGTTTTCGTCGGTGACGTCGGGGTTGGTGAGCGCGGCGTGGCAGGGCCCGGCAGCGCGGGCGATGATGGGCGTCGCAGCGTCCCACCTGGGCTGGCTCAACGCGGCGGCGGCCCAAGCCGAGCAGGCCGCACAACAGGCCATGGCGTCGGTGGCGGCGTTTGAGTCCGCGGTGACCGCGACGGTGCATCCTCTTGCGGTGGCGGCCAATCGCAGCCAGCTGCGGTCATGGATAGCGTCCAACCTGTTCGGCCAAAACGCACCCGCCATCGCGGCCACCGAGACCGCATATGAAGAGATGTGGGCCCAGGACGTGGCCGCGATGATTGGCTACCACGGCAACGCATCGGCAGTGGCTTCGGCGTTGACGCCGTTCACGCAGCCGCTGTCCGGCCTGGCGCGCGCGGTGGCCGGCACCGGCTTCAACATCGGCTTCAACAACAACGGCACTTTCAACCTTTTGGGCGACGGCAACACCGGCGATTTCAATCTTTTGGCCAGTGGGAACATCGGCAGCTGGAACATAGATGGCAGCGGAAACACCGGCAGTTACAACATTTTGGGCAGCGGCAACATCGGAAACCTCAATCTGGGTAGCGGCAACAAAGGCAGCTACAACCTCGGCAGCGCAAACATCGGCAACGGCAACATCGGCGGCATCGTCGGGGGACCGCTGAGCCCCTTCCTGGGCAACGGAAACATCGGCAACTACAACCTTGGCAGCGGGAACCACGGCGACGGCAACCTCGGCTACGGGAACATCGGCACCGTCAATCTGGGGGACGGAAACACCGGCAACGGCAACATCGGCAGCGGCAACATCGGCGCCATCAATCTGGGTAGCGGCAACAACGGCAGCTACAACTGGGGCAGCGGCAACACCGGCAACACAAACTTTGGTCTGGGAAACACCGGCCTCGCAAACTTAGGCAACGGAAATACCGGGGACTTCAACTATGGCGGCGGCAACATTGGCAACACGAACTTCGGCTCCGGCAACCATGGCAATAATAATATCGGCTTCGGCAACACCGGCAACAATAACTTTGGCATCGGTCTCACCGGCGACAATAAATTCGGCATCGGTGGCCTGAATTCAGGCACCGGGAACATCGGATTTGGGAACTCGGGCAATCACAACATAGGCTTTTTCAACTCGGGCGACTACAATGTCGGCTTTGGAAATTCCGGTGACGGATCCGGGTTTGCCAGCTTCCAAATCGGTAGTTCGGGCCACAACAGCACCGGCATCGGCAACTCGGGGGACTACAGTACGGGCGTCGCAAACTCCGGTGACCAAAGCACGGGCTGGTTCAACTCTGGCAACACCGATAAAGGGATGTTCAACTCCGGCAACACCAACACCGGCTCTTTCAACTCGGGCAGCCTCAACACCGGTTGGTTCAACTCGGGCGGAAGCTCGACTGGCGGCGGTAACCTGGGTTTCTTTAACTCAGGCGACGCAAACGTCGGCTTCTATAACTCCGGCGACTCCAACTCCGCCTGGGACAACTCCGGAGACTCGAACACCGGTTTCAACAACTCAGGCAATATCAACACCGGCTTCGGGAACTCGGGCACCCTTACCACCAGTTATCACAGCTCGACTATCGAAACCGCGACGAACTCGGGCTGGGGTAATTCCGGTACCAATAACTCGGGCTTCTTCAACAACGGCAGCAATAACTCGGGCATCCTTCAGGCGAGCACCGCCTCGCACAGCGCCGGTATCCAAAATGGAGGCAACTACGACGCCGGCATTCTCGTCAGGGGCGACTACAGTTCAGGCATCGCGAATACCGGCACCGGCACGGCGTCGAACTCGGGCTTCCTGAACACGGGAGAATCGGTGGCAGGCGTCTACAATTTCGGCACTAATGTTTCAGGCAGGCTGAATTTCGGCGGCAACCAAACCTCGGGGGCGCTCAACGCCGATGATCAGACGTCAGGTTGGTTCCATTTAATGGATCTATAAATCGCCTTTAAGCGCAACCTCACGGGGCGACGGGCCGATTCGTCCATTCCCGATCGGCTCGGCGCGATGAGCGGAACCATCCGCCCGCCGCGAGTGTGCCGCCATCGGTGGGGACAGTGTGACCGGTGACGAAAGCCGACTGGTCACAGGCAAGGAACAGGATCACGCGGGCCTGGTCCTCGGGCAGCCCCATCCGTCCGATCGGAACCCATTGCGGCCACTGTGCCTGTTCCTCGGCGGACAGCCACTGCGAGTAGGGCACCTGCAGCGATTCGGTGACGTCGGGGGCGACCGCGTTGACGCGCACCCCGTCGCGCCCTACCTGCACCGCGAGGCTGCGGGTGAAGTGGATGACGGCCGCTTTGAAGGCGGCGTAGACCGGGTCCTCCGGGTAGCCGCGCACGCCCTCGACGGACGTGACGTTGACGATCGCGCCGCGGTGCTGGGCGACCATCGCGGGCAGGAATGCGTGCGTCACCAGGAAGACATGGTGCAGGTTCACCCGATAGAGCTCGTCCCACAGCTGCGGGTCGGTGTCGACGAAGTTGCCGGGGTGCCGCAGCCAGTGGCCCACGTTGTTCACCAGCACATCCACCCGGCCGTAACGGTCCAGCACCGATTTCGCCAAGGAGTGGACCTGTTCGGACTCGCGGACATCGACGGCCACGGCCAATCCGCCGATCTCCTCGGCGACCGCCTGCCCACGCTCCGCGTCGACCTCGGCGACGACCACCTGGGCGCCGTGCCGGGCGAACAGTCGCGCTGTCGCAGCGCCGATGCCGCCACCGCCGCCCGTCACCACCGCGACCCGGTCGGCCAGCAGCTCGCCCGCATCCGTCGTGCTCATGGTGGGCACGGTGTCATAAGTGGCCGACGGCGAAATCCGCGGCTTGACCCACCATGCCGTTCACCGGATACGCGCCGTGTGCCAGGTTGGGCGGGCCGCCGGGAGCGCCATCGCAGATGGTGTCGCCCGGAGCGCACAAGTCGATGGTCTTGCCGGCGAACTCCGGACCGATGACAACCGGCGGGTCGCCGAACGTGCGCAACCAGTTCACCGACGGTTTCCCGAACAGCGCGACCGCGGCGACATGGTTTGCCGCGTCCGGGGCTACGCCGGCCGAGGTCATGTCACCTGTCAGCGCCGCGCCCTGGGAGTAGCCGCCGACCACCATCCTGGTGTTGGGGCAGCCGGCCGCCATGGATTGGATATGGCCGCGCTCGTCGCCGATCCCGTCGGTAAAGGTCCGGCGGAACCCCGGGTTGCCGAAATCGCCGCTGGCGGCGTAGTTGACGCCATACACCCCGACCGATCTCCCGCCGACTCGCCCGCGCAGTGCGTCGACGAATGCCTGTCCGACCCTCCCGACACCGGGCGGCTCACCGGTGCCGCGGGCGAACATCACCTCGACGTCGGGGCAGGCTTGGGCGGACGCGACGGGGCTGGGCGCGCTGAGCAGTACCGCCGAGGTTGTCAGCACCACGGGAAGGGCACGCGCGATTTGCATCACCGGCTATCCCCGTCACTGTGCAGGCGCACCAGCCGGGTGGTGCTGCTCTCGTCGAGGTCGACGATGTCGCTGCGTGAGCGCAGGAAGTCGCTGAATGACTTGAAGCCCAGTGACTTCTCGCTGAACGACGGGTCCATCCGCTTCATCTGGGCCTTGACCACGGAGTTATGCAGCCAATCGGCGTCATCTTTTTCCTGGCTGATCCGCAGCGCGCGCTCCAGTAGCCCGGTCGCGGCGGCCTGCGGGTCGGGCGGCGGTGGCTCGTCGTCGGATTCGGTGCTGCTCGCCTGGCGGCCACGTTTCTTGGTCTGGCGCGCCGGCGTGGCGACGGTCGGGATTCCGGGCAGCGTGTCGTAGGTGACGAACTCGTCGCAGGCGGCAGCCAGCGACTGGCTGCTGGAGCCGGCGACGCCGATGCCGACGACATACCGGCCGAGGCGCTTACAGCGCTGGGCCAGCGCGATGTAGTCGGAGTCCCCCCCGACGATCACCACATGCGTCAGGTCGGGCAGCCGGAACATGTCCTCAACCGCGTCCACGGCCAGCCGGATGTCGGCCCCGTTCTTCCCGTACACGGTCGCCGGAAACAGTTGCACCAGATCGACCGCGCGGCTGACGAGCTGGCCGTGGTAGGCGGCGTTGACGTCGGCCGACCAGTCCGCGTAGGCGCGGGTGAGCACCAGGGTGCCGAAGGAGGAGGCGAAGTCCATGATGGCGCCGAGGTCAACCGTCGCCGACTGCAGCCGTTCCTTCTCCAGGCCCTTTGCCTTGTCCCGCTGGAACGAGCCGCGGCCGTGCACCCGGTCGTAGTGCGAGATGACGATGTTGTCGAAGTCGAAGTAGACCGCTACGCGGGTCGCGCCGGTTTCGGTCATCCGGTCATCGTGCGCCACCTCGCCGGACTTCATCAAGCTCCCGCCGGCCCAATCGGAGAAAGTAGGGTTTGAAACTGGCGCGAATCTAGGCGTTCCTGGAGGTTTGCGCCCAGCTGCGGCAAAGGGGCCTGGAATGGATTTCGAACTCGACGCCGGGCAGCGCGCCTGGCTGGCCGAGGTCCGCGAATTCCTCCATGCCAACGTCACCGCGGCGTTGCGGGCCGAACTTGCCGCAGCATGACCTGGAGTTTCCCAACGGCGAGGTGGCGCGGTTTCGTCGCAAGATCGGCGAGAAAGGCTGGTTCGGGCTGAACTGGCCGCGCGAATACGGGGGTCTTGCGGGCCGGGCTGGTCTCGAAGGGGGCGACAGCGGCCTGGGCGCCGTCCACCAGCACCTACTGATGAGCGAGTTCGAATACTGGGGCGTGCCCGGCCCCGACCTGACGGTCACCTCGGTGGCGCCGATGATCATGCGCCACGGCACCGAGCGAAACAAGACGGACTGGCTGCCACTGATCGCCAAAGGCGAAATGATCTGCGCCGTAGGCTATTCCGAGCCCGAAGCCGGAACCGACCTGGCCAGCCTGCGCACCCGTGCCACGCGCGACGACCAGGAATGGGTGATCAACGGCACCAAGATCTGGAACAGCGGGGCCCAGCGCGCCACCCACGAATGGCTCTGTGTGCGCACCGATCCCAGTGCCGCCCGCCATCGCGGGATTTCGGTGATCATCGTCCCGATCGACAGCCCAGGTGTGCAGATCCGCCCGCTGTACGCGTGGTCGGGCTATCGCACCAATGAGGTGCACTTTCACGACGTGCGGGTCCCGTTGACGAATCTGGTGGGGGAGGTCAACCGTGGCTGGACGTATATCACCGGCGCGCTCGACCTGGAACGCGGTGCGCTGACCAACGCGGGCGATCTGCGCCGCGCCGTCGACGACTTGCGTGAACTGGCACGCCTCCCGCGGCGTGACGGTACGGTGCCGGCCGACAGCGCGACCCTGCGGCGCCGCCTGGCGCAGGCCGAAGCCGACGTGGAAGTGGCCACGCTGATGGGCTACCAGGCCGCGTCGATGCTGGACAGCGGCGTGATCCCCACCGTGGAGGTCAGCGTCGAGAAGGTCTTCACCAGCGAGCTACGCCAGCGCATCGCCGACCTGGCGCTCGATCTGCTCGGTCCGGACGGCTTGCTGGCACATCGCAGCGGGGACGCGCCGCTGTCCGGCAAGTTCGAACGCCTTTACCGGGCGGCGCCGCTGATGCGGTTCGGTGGTGGCACCAACGAGGTGCTGCGCGACATCATCGCCCAGCGCGGCCATGGAATGCCCTCCTATGGGCGGTGACCGGTGAAAGCGATACCGACCGCCGAGCAGCGCGATTTCGCCGCAACGTTGCGCGCGCTGCTGTCGGCGGAGAGCCCGGTGCGTCTGGTTCGTGCGCTGGACGAACCCGGGGCAGACCGAAGCACCCCGTCGCTGTGGAAGGCGCTGAACGACGCCGGTGTGTTCGGCCTCGCGATCGCCGACGAGTACGGCGGTTCCGGCGGCACGCTCGACGATCTCGCCGTGTTCTACACCGAGGCCGGCCGTGCGCTGTGCCCGACGACGGTGCACAGCACCGTGCAGACCGCGCTCGCGCTGGACCAGCTTGGCGGCCCGGATGTCAAGGCCGCCTGGCTGCCGGCGCTGGCAAGCGGAAAGACGCGCGGCACCACGGCTTTATGGAACGCCCGCGACGCCGCGGTGGTGACGCCCTTGCTGCACGCCCAGCGCGTCCCGGCCGGCTGGCGGCTGAGCGGCACCGCGGACTACGTCGCCGACGCCGACATCGCCGACCTCATCGTGGTTTCGGCCGCCGCGCCCGTGGGCACGTTGGTCTTCGTCGTCGACGCGCGCGCGACCGGCGTGCGTATGCAGCCGCTGACCATGGCGGGTGGACACCGGGCCTGCACCGTGCATTTCCAAGATGTGGCCGTCGCCGCGGTGCTCGGGGAGCAGGGCGTCGCCCCGTCGGCGCTGCGCCGGGTGGCCAATACGGCGGTGGCGCTGGGGTCGCTCGACTTGGTCGGGGTCGGGCAGGCCGTGTTGGACCGCACCGTCGAATACACGAAGCTGCGCCACCAGTTCGGCCGCCCGATCGCGTCCTTCCAGGCGGCCCAGCATTTGATCGCCAACATGCATATCGCCTTGGCCGCAGCGCGGTTGGCCGCGCATTCGGCAGTGTTTTGGATCGCGCGCGGCCGCACCGCGACCCGGGAAACGGCCATCGCGCGGATGCACGCCGCCGCCGCGGCCAGGCTGATAACGCTGGATGCCCATCAATTGCACGGCGGGATCGGCTACGTGACCGAGACCGATCTGCATCTGTGGACCGAACGGGCACGGATCGGCTCGACGCTCGGCGGCGGAGCCGACGTCGCCGCAGCATGGCTGGAGGAGAGCATGGACGAGCTGAATGAGTCAAGAGTGCTTGATCGACGCCGAATCGGCGTCGCGGGTGGGTACCGTCGCCGCCGCCGCGACGGGCGAGGTGAACCGGCGAGATTGGCAGCGCTGGGCGGCCGCGGTGGGTGACCATAACCCGTTGTGGTTCGATCCGGACTACGCCCGGACCAACGGCTTTCGCGACATCATCTGTCCGCCGCTGTTTCTGCAATACGCCGTGCTCGGTGTCACCCATCTCGACGCGCTGCGGCCCGACGGTTCCTCCGGCGCGGTCTCGGGCAGCCTCGCGTTCCCGCGTGCCCCCAAACGGATGGCGGGCGGCGAGAGCTTCAGCTTCCACCTGCCGGCCTATCACCGTGACGAAATCGAAATGGTGCGCACCATCGAGTCCATCGTTGAAAAGCAGGGCCGCTCCGGCAGATTCGTTCTGGTCACCTGGCGCACGGTGTACCGGAACCAGCACCGCGATGTTGTTGCCGAAGCGTCGACGTCGATGATCGCCCGACCTTAGGAGTGCCATGACCGAGGCACCAGGTTTTGCCCAGGTGTTTTTTGAAGACGTCGATGTGGGCGAACAGATTCCGGCGCTCACCGTCACCGTCGACGAAACACAATTATTCTTCTTCAGCGCTGCCACCTACAACGGCCACCGCATTCATTACGACAAGCAGTGGGCGCGCTCGGTCGAAGGCTACGACGACGTGTTGGTCCACGGCCCGCTGCAGGCGGCGCTGCTGGCCCGCGCAATTGGCGACTGGATCGGTGGACGCGGCCGGCTGGTGTCCTTCTCGGTGCAGAACCGGGCCATCGCATATCCCGGCGAGCAACTCACGTTCGGCGGCGCGGTCACGGCCAAGCGCCTCACCGACGAGGGCGCGGGCCTGGTGGATCTCGATGTCGCCGGTCGCCGCGATACGACTGTGCTGATGCCGGGTACGGCCACCGTGCAGCTACCCCGACGCGGACCGGCGTCGTGACCGGGCTGCGCGGCGAGGCGGCCATCGTCGGCATCGCCGAGCTGCCCGCCGAGCGCCGCCCGAGCGGGCCGCCGCTGTTTACCCTGGACCAGTACGCGCGGTTGGCGAAGCTGGTCGTCGAGGACGCCGGCGTCGATGCGTCGTGTATCAACGGTCTGCTCACCCACGGCGTGGCCGAATCGGCCATGTTCGCGCCTGCGACGCTATGCGAATACCTGGGTCTGGCTTTGGATTTCGGCGAGCGGGTCGATCTGGGCGGAGCCACCTCGGCGGGAATGGTGTGGCGGGCCGCGGCCGCCGTCGAACTCGGCATCTGCGACGCTGCGCTGGCCGTGGTCCCCGGATCCGCTTCGGTGCCGACATCACAGCAACCGCCCGCCTGCGGCCCCCAATTGGTATGGCGCGTCATCGAACAACTATGGATCGCCCCAGGCCGAGTTCGAGATCCCCTACGGCAACGTGGGTCAGAACGCTCCCTACGCGCAGATAGCGCAGCGCTACGCGGCGGAATTCGGCTACGACGCCGCCGCCGTCGCCAAGATCGCCGTCGACCAGCGCGCCAACGCGTGCGCGCATCCCGGCGCGGTATTCCACGGCACCCCCATCACCGTTGATGACGTCCTGGCCAGCCCGATGATCGCCGACCCGATCCACATGCTCGAAACGGTGATGCGGGTACACGGGGGAGTCGCTGTCTTGATCGCCAATGCCGACATCGCTCGGCGCGGCCGCAATCGCCCGGTATGGATCACGGGCTTCGGCGAACATATCGCCTTCAAGACCCCTACCTACGCTGACGATCTGCTGCGCACCCCGATCGCGCGTGCCGCGGACAGGGCATTCGCGATGGCGGGGCTGAGCCGATCCGATGTCGACGTCGCCTCGATCTACGACTGCTACACGATCACCGTGCTGATGAGCCTGGAGGATGCCGGCTTCTGCGCCAAAGGCCAAGGCATGTCCTGGATTACCGAGCACGATCTGACCTATCGCGGCGACTTTCCACTCAACACCGCCGGCGGTCAACTGTCGTTCGGTCAGGCCGGGATGGCCGGCGGGATGCACCATGTCGTCGACGGCGCACGTCAGATCATGGGCCGGGCCGGCGATGCACAGGTGCCCGACTGCCACATCGCGTTCGTCACCGGCAACGGCGGCATCATGAGCGAGCAGGTCGCCCTGCTGTTGCGGGGAGACTAGCTATGAGCTCCCCAAAGCCCCCTGCACCACGCCCGGTTCCCGAGCCCACACCGGTGTCCCGGCCCTTCTGGGACGGCCTGGCGCAACACCGCATCCTGGTGCAGTACTCGCCGTCGCTGCGGCGCTACGTGTTCTATCCGCGCACGCTGGCCCCGGGAACGCTGGCCGACGACCTGGAATGGCGCGAAATCGACGGCGCTGGAACGCTGTACACCTTCACCGTCGCTCGCAGACCGACCGGGCCGCCCTGGGCCGACGCGGTGCCGCAGCTACTCGGCGTGGTGCAGTGGGATGCCGGGCCCAAGATCAGCACGGAATTGGTCGACGTTGACCCCGATGACCCCGGTGACATTCGGATCGGAATGCGGGTGCGGCCGGTGTTCTGCGATCTGCCCGAAACCGGAATCACCCTACTCAAGTACCGTCCGCAATGACCCGCACAATGGTGCGGTAGGAGGCCCACATGGACGATGCCGCGCAGGCGATGTTGCGCGAGCTGGACGCCGGGTTCCCTCATGTCGAGAACATGACCGGCCCGCAGGCCCGCGCGACAATGGCGGAACGACGGTTCCCGGCCGTCAACCGGGACGATGTTCGTCATACTGTCGACCGGTCCATTCCGGGCCCCGCCGGGGCCATCCCGGTGCGGATCTATTACCCGCACGGAGACCCGTCCGAGATCCGCGCCGGGATCGTGTACTGCCACGGCGGCGGATTCGTCTTCTGCGACATCGAATCCCACGACAGCTTCTGCCGGTCCCTGGCTCGTGGCAGCGATTCCGTCGTGGTCTCGATCGATTACCGACTTGCCCCCGAGCACCGCGCGCCGGCCGCGGCGCTCGATGCGTTCGCGGCGTTCTGCTGGGTGCGAGAACATGCCGGCGACCTGGGCATCGACCCGACTCGGACCGCGATCGCCGGCGACAGCGCCGGCGGGAATCTGGCGGCGGTCACCGCACTTCTCTGCCGCGACCGAGAAGTCACCGCGCCCGCCGCGCAGCTGCTCATCTACCCGGCGATCGACCCCACGTTCAACACGGAGAGCTATCAGCGCTACGCGGTCGGATACCTGAACACCCGTGCCGCGATGAGGTGGTACTGGCGTCAATACCTCGGCGGCGACGAGCTTTCCGATCCGCCCTATCTGGTGGCGCCGGCCCGTGCGGACTCTCATGCGGGCCTGCCGCCCGCCGTGATCGTCACCGCCGGACTGGACACCCTGCACAGCGAGGGGTGCAGCTACGCAAACCGGTTACGCAGCGCCGGAGTGCCCGTCGTACATCGCGATTTCCCCGGCTTGTTCCACGGTTTCCTGACGATCCCGACCTTCCCCGCGGCGGCATCTGTGCTGCAGCTGGTCTGCCGTGACCTGCGGCGGCTGCTGCAGCCGGTTGGCGTGGGGCAACGGTGAACGCCATGACGGGAACCGACCTGATCGTCATCGGCGCAGGGTTCGCCGGGCTCTACGCCGTGCACCGAGCGGTGTCCGCGGGCCTTTCGGTGACAGCCCTCGAGGCGGCCCCCGATGTGGGCGGCACATGGTACTGGAACCGCTATCCCGGGGCCCGCTGTGACGTCGAAAGTGTGGACTACTCTTACTCATTCGACGAATCGCTGCAGCAGAGCTGGACGTGGAGCGAGCGGTTCGCGGCGCAACCGGAAATCCTGGCCTATCTGCGCCATGTCGCCGAGCGCCTCGATCTGCGCCGCCACTACCGGTTCGGTTGCGACGTCGTCGCCGCCTCCTTCGACCAGGACAGTGCCTGCTGGCAGGTACGCACGCGCGTCCGGTGACACACACAGCGCGCAGTTCCTCGTGCTGCGCGACCGGCTGCCTATCGGCGCTGAACCGCCCCGACATCCCGGGCGTAGACGATTTCGCGGGAGACGTCTACTTCACCGCCGCGTGGCCCCGCGAGGACCCCGATCTGCGCGGCAAACGTGTCGGCGTGATCGGCACGGGTTCGTCTGGCATACAAGCGATTCCGATCATTGCCGGGCAGGCCGACACGCTGGTGGTGTTCCAGCGGACCGCGAACTACAGCATCCCGATGCCCAACCGTCCGTGGACTGTCGAGGAGCAACAGCAGATCCAGGTGGACTATCCCGGGCGCCGGCAGGCCTCGGCATACGCGCCGGCGGGCACACCGCACGGCACCTACCACAAGAAGGCCGTCGACACCGAACCGGAGGAGCGCGATCGCGCGCTTTGGCAGCGCTGGCGGGAGGGCGGCGTGCTTTTCGCCAAGACGTTCCCCGACCAGACCACCAGCCTGGCGGCCAACGACATCGCCCGGGAGTTCGCCGAAGAGCGGATCCGCGAGATCGTCAGCGATCCCGTCGTGGCAACCGATCTCATCCCGGTCGATCACCCGATCGGTTCCAAACGGATTTGCACCGATGCCGGCTATTACGCCACCTTCAACCGGGACAACGTCCGGCTGGTGAACCTGCGCCGCGAACCCATCGACGCGATCACCGCCGATGCGGTGCGGACCAGCACCGCCAGCTATCCCTGCGACGTGTTGGTCTTCGCCACCGGATTCGACGCGATGACCGGCGCGCTGAACCGCATTGACCCGACCGGGCCCGGGGGAGAACGGCTACGCGACATCTGGGCCGACGGCCCCCTGACGTTCCTCGGCCTGATGGTGCCCGGCCTGCCGAACCTGTTCGCCATCAGCGGGCCCGGCGCACCCTCGGTGCTGGCCAACATGGTGCTGCACGCCGAGGTTCAGGTCGACTGGGCCATCGAGCTGGTTCTGGCCGCCCGTCGCCTCGGGGTGAGCGAGGTGGAACCGCGCCGTGGACGCCGCCCGCGAATGGACCGACCACGTGGCCGTAGGCCGCCGAGCAGACGCTGTTTCCCGAAAGCGGCGTCGTCCTGGTACCTGGGCGCCAACATCGAAGGCAAGAAACGGATCTTCATGCCCTACGCGGGGGGATTCGGCAACTACCGTCGCTACTGCGACGACGTGGTCCGCCGAGACTATGCCGGCCTGGCGCTGACGACGCGCAATGAGCCCCAGAGGGCGTGAGGCAAGTGCCGGAAACGGTTCAGCAGCTACTGCGGCAGCGCAGGAACGACGACACCCCGGCGGTGGCCTACGGCGATCGGATCTGGACCTGGCGGGAACACCTGGCTGAGGCGGAGGCCGAGGCGGCCGCGCTGATTGCGCTCGCCGACCCGACGCGTCCGCTGCATGTGGGCGCGGTGCTGACCAATTCGCCGGCGATGCTTCGCGCCATGGCCGCCGCCGCGCTCGGCGGCTATGTGCTGTGCGGCATCAACACCACGCGGCGCGGAGCCGGCTTGCTCGCCGACATTCGACGATCGGACTGCCAAATCCTGCTCGTCGACGGCGAGCACCGGCCCCTGTTGGATGGCCTCGAGCTCAACGGGATTCAGGTGCTCGACGTGAACGGGTCGCAGTACGCCGACGCGGTGGCCACAGCGCCACCCCTGGTCGCCCACCGCGAAGTCGCCGGCACCGACACCCTGATGATGATCTTCACCTCCGGCACCAGCGGTGATCCCAAGGCCGTCCGGTTCGCGCACGGGATGGCGATCATGTGCGGCGCCAGCCCTGATCTATCAGTACGACATCACCGCGGACGACGTCTGCTACCTGTCGATGCCGTTGTTTCACTCCAACGGCGTCGCCGCCGGATGGGTGGTCGCCATTGGAAGTGGCGCCACGATGGTTCCGGCGCGGTTCTCGCCGTCCCGGTTTCTCGACGACGTGCGCCGCTACCACGTCACGTACATGAACTACGTCGGCAAGCCCCTGGCCTTGATCCTGGCCACCCCGGAACGTCCCGACGATGCCGACAACGACGCTGCGCGTGGCGTTCGGCAACGAGGCGACGGATCGCGATATCGCCGATTTCGCAAGGCGATTCGGATGCCGGGTGGTGGACAGCTTCGGCTCCAGCGAGTTCGCGGTGATCGTGGTCCGGGAGGACGGCGCGCCGCCGGGGTCGATCGGCAAGCCATACCCAGGTGTGAGCATCTACAACCCAACGACGCTGCAAGGAGTGCGCGGTAGCGCGGTTCGATGAACACGGCGCGCTGACCAATTTCGACGAGGCGGTCGGCGAACTCGTCAACACCCAGGGTGCGGGGCCGTTCGCCGGCTACTACAACGATCCGGCCGCGACGGCCGAGCGGATGCGCCACGGTATGTACTGGGCCGGTGATCTGGCCTACCGCGACGCTGACGGCTGGATCTATCTCGCGGGCCGCACCGCGGATTGGATGCGGGTGGACGGCGAGAACCTGGCGGCGGCGCCGATCGAGCGGATTTTGGCACGACTGCCGCAAGCGAGCCAGGTCGCCGTCTACGCCGTACCCGACGAGCGGGTTGGTGACCAGGTGATGGCTGCGCTTCGTGTTGCGCGGCGGAACAAGCTTGGAGCCCGGCGATTTAGAGAAATTCCTTGCCGCTCAACCCGATTTGTCGCCGAAGGCCTGGCCGCGTTATGTGCGCATCAACGACGACCTACCGGCGACGGCCACCAATAAGATCCTCAAGCGTGAGCTGATCAAAGCCGGAGTGAACGCCGAGGGCGGCGTGCTGTGGACGCGCCCCGCCCGCGGCACCACCTATCGATGACTAGGAAACTGCCGGGTCGGGTTCGGCAGCGACTAGGCGCTTCGCCGAATCGGGCCAGCACCAATGTGCCGGCAACTGCGACAACGAATCCCACGACAACCAGCCAGCCCAGGCCGTCGCGGGCGGTGTCACCCAGCCACACCACTCCGACGAGCGCAGGCGCAATCGTTTCACCGACAACCATCCCGGCGACGGCCGCGGTCACCGATCCGCGATGTAACGCAGATGTGAGCAATAGAAACCCTGCGGCCCCGCCTGCGGCCCCCGCATACAAGGCCGGGTTGGTGTAGAAGGCCGCCTTGGTGGGGTCGATTTGGTCGAGCATGCGCACGCCGATCTCGACGACGCCGAAGCCGCTTCCGGAGGCGAGCCCTAGAGCGATTGCGCGTGAGCGGTCGCTTAGTCGACCAGCAGCGGCGCCGATGATGAAGATCGCCGCCACCACACCCAGCAGCGCCCAGCCGAGTCCGGCCGGGGCCCGCCGAAAATGCGCGGGTCCAGCGGCGCAAGCGAGCGCGGCGAGGCTTAGGCACACCACGCCCACGGCAGTCCACTCCGCTGGCGACAGCCTTGCCGACAGCACCCACGCGGACACGATGCCGGTGACAGCGATGGATGCGGCCAACGCCGCGGCGACCACGTAGATCGGCACCAAGCGCAGCGCGGCCACCTGCAGCGCAAACCCGACGCCGTCAAGGGCAATGCCGGCGAGATACCGCCACTGCCGGACCGCCCGCAACAGCAACACCGCGTCGACGCCCGAGTTGCTTCCGGCTTCCACCGAACGAGCCGCCGCAGCCTGCAGTACTGATGCCGTGCCGTAGCAGACCGAGCAACCGAGAGCGAGCAGAAAGCCAATCAGCACAGCCCGACAATAGTCGTGGTGCGTGGTCGGCGTCGGCTTACGTTCCGCGACCTGACGATGCCGTCGCCACCGGAGTTCACCTTCGTCCGAGGCCATCGGGCTGGTCGATGTTTGCGGTACCACCTCGGCGGGCACGCCATGGGCAATCAGACCGCACAACGTTGGCTACACAACCCAAGCATTCAATGGCTAAGTGAACATATGTTTAGCCATACTGCTGCGCGCCTGATGCGAGATCT
This sequence comes from uncultured Actinomycetota bacterium, assembly GCA_963840045.1. Taxonomy (GTDB): domain Bacteria; phylum Actinomycetota; class Actinomycetes; order Mycobacteriales; family Mycobacteriaceae; genus Mycobacterium. Next base: position 223,801 of record CAWIXL010000009.1, read on the forward strand.
CCCCAGCGCCTGAAGCTAAGTTTCAGCGACAATGTTTAGTTCGGTGAACAGCTGTGTACTCATACGACTATGGCGGAACGCGGCGCTCCACCTCAGGTCCCACGGGGTCGTAGGTTGTTCCTGCGAGCGGTGCGACGATTGTTCAGTCCGCTGCAGCCGGACGACTACCTCGAGATGATCAACCCGCTCTGGACCACGAAGGAGCTGCGCGGAAAGGTCGAGCGGGTCGAGCCGCAGGGCTCGGAAGCGGCGAGCATCCTGATCCGGCCAGGGTATGAATGGCCGGGTCACAAGCCGGGCCAGTACATCCGGCTCGGCCTCGTTATCGACGGCGTTTACCACTGGCGTGCCTATTCGCTGACCTCGGATCCATCACCCGAAGACGGTTTGATCAGCGTGACACCCAAGAAGGTGGATAGCGGCGTGGTGTCGCCGTATCTGGTGCAGAAGATCCAGCCCGGGGACTTGGTGCGGCTCGGCGAGATAGAAGGAGTCTTCACGCTGCCCGAACCGGTGCCGTCCAAGATGCTGTTCATCAGCGCCGGCAGCGGCATCACACCGATCATGAGCATGCTGCGCAGCCTGGATCGTCGGGGCGAGGTGCGCGACGTCGTCCACATTCACTCCGCCCGCAACCGCGACCAGGTCATGTTTTTGTCCGTCCTCGAAGACCTCGCCGGCCGCCACGAGCGAATGCGGCTGGATATCCGCCTCACTTCGGAGCGCGGCCGACTCGAACCCGGCGACCTGGACGAGGAGTGTCCGGACTGGCGGGAACGCGAGGCGTTCTGTTCGGGTCCGGAAGAAATGCTCGATGCGCTTATCGAACACTGGGAAGACAATGGCGATCCGGACCGTCTCCACTTCGAACGATTCCAGCCGAAGATCGGCGGGGACGCCGATGCTGGCGAGGGCGGCGAAGTCTGCTTCCTCGACAGCGACAAGACTGTTGAATGCGACGGCGGCACATCCATTTTGGAGGCCGGCGAAAAGGCCGGCCTGAATCTTGCCTTCGGCTGCCGAATCGGAATCTGCCATACCTGCGTGGGCACGCTCAAATCGGGCAAGCTGCGTGATCTGCGCTCCGGTGACGTTATCGAACCCACCGGGCAGGACGTGCGGATCTGTATCAACAGCGCCGAAGGCGACGTCGAACTCGAACTTTGATCGAAAGGAACCGCAGTGACCTCTACTCTGCAACGGCCAGAAAGCCCGTTCGCCCATTTGGGGGAACAGGAACGGGAAAAATTAGGTAAAGAACTGGACGCGATTCACGACGACGTGTTCGCGGATCTCGGAGAGCGGGACCGCCGCTACATCAAGGCCGTGATCACGGCGCAGCGGCAGATTGTGGTGGTCGGCCGCGTTCTGCTGCTGGCTTCGCGGTCCAAAACCGCGTGGGTCCTCGGTACCGCGTGTCTGGGGATGGCCAAGATCTTGGAGAACATGGAGATCGGCCACAACGTGATGCACGGTCAATGGGATTGGATGAACGATCCCGATATTCATTCCTCGGTCTGGGACTGGGATACCGCATCGAGCGCGGAGGCGTGGAAGCACTCACACAATTTCATCCACCACACCTATACGAATATTCGGGGCAAGGACAAGGATCTCGGCTACGAGATCATGCGGATCGATCCGAATCAAAAGTGGCACCCGGCCTATTTGGCGCAACCGTTCTACAACATGCTGCTCACGGCGTTGTTCGAGTGGGGCGTGGCAGTACACGACTTGGATATCGAGGCCATCCGGGCTGGAGAAAAGAAATGGCCGGAGGTCCGTAAGGATCTGAAAGGCATTGGCGTCAAGGCACGCTCCCAGATCATCAAGGACTACATCGGGTGGCCGCTGATCAGTGCCGGGGCATTTGCGCTGGTACAGCTGGCGCTGCGCGGCCGACTCGAGCAGCCGGCGAAATCTCGTCTCGGCCGGCGACTTCGCAAGGTATCGAGTAAAGGACGGGTCGGCACTACTGCGACATTTTTCGACAAGGTGTTACCCGGCGTGGAAAGCACATACTTGCGTACCTTGGCCGCCGACGCGCTGGCCAATGTCATTCGCAATGTGTGGTCGCACGCCATCATTTTCTGCGGGCATTTTCCCGACCAGACCTACACGTTCAGTCAAGAAGAGGTCGAGGACGAGACGCGCGGCGGAATGGTATCTGCGTCAGCTGGTCGGCGCGGCCAACATCGAGGGCAGCCCGCTGTTCCACGTGATCAGCGGCAACCTGGGTTATCAGGTGGAGCACCACTTGTATCCGGATATGCCGGCCAGTCGGTACTCCGAGATCGCACCGAAGATCAAGGACATCTGCGAGCGCTATGAGCTGCCGTACAACACCGGACGGTTTTCAAAACAGTGGTACATGGTGCACCGCACCATCTTCCGATTGGCCTTCCCAGGCGGGCAGCCCAGGCCGAAGCCCGGGCCCTACCACAGTGACGAGCGTCGTCCCGAACCGCGGGAGGCGGGGGAGGCGAGCCGATTCCGTGAGCGCGTCCCGGCCGAACACCCGGCAGCAGGCCCAGAGCACGATTCGAGCGGGGTCGAGGTGCAGCCGCCGCCGCGTGGAAAGGAATAACCCCCACGTTGAGTGCGGTGGTGCCAGCGGCACCGGCGGCCGCGCCGCACAACAGTCCCGGCCCGATCCGCGCGCCACTGTGCAGTCCCGACCAAACCCGGGCCATCGATCTGCTTGTCATTGCGACTGCCTCCTGTGCTGTTCGCCCGGCGTAACGCGTATCCGGCGATGGTAAGGGCAGATTTCTGCGAATCGGGTGAACGGCCTTGGCGGTTCGCGGTCCACAAATCGGTTCCGGGCGGTTCCGGGCGGTTCCAGGCGGTTCCGGGCGGTTCCAGTCAAAGGCCCCCGGGTGACAGACTTAGCCGCTCGCTGAATCTGGAGGCGGGTTGACTGCCAACTTCCGAAAAAAGGGGGCCACATGTCAAAGACGATGCCGGCGACAGACGCCGAGCCCCCACGTCCCGACAATGCGGCCGAATACAACGCATTTCTGTCCTACGCCCATCGCGATCGTCTCGTCACGACCGCGATACAGAAAGGCTTGCACCAGATTGGGCGGCGCTTCGGTCGGTTGCGTGCACTGCGGGTGTTTCGCGATGACACCAACCTGGAGGCCAGCCCCGACCTATGGGGCAGGATCACCGACGCGCTGGACCGCTCCGACTACATGATTGTGGTGCTTTCTCCGCAGGCGGCCGCCTCGTACTGGGTGGATTAGGGAAGTCAGCTACTGGCTCGAACACCGCGGGTGCGAGCGACTGATGCTGGTAGTCGCAGCAGGCCACCTACAGTGGGACGCCGAAAACGCGAGGTTTGACCCGCAGCTTTCCGACGCTGTTCCCGCGGCGCTGACTGAGCCCGACGTGCTACCGGCAGAGCCTTTGTATATCGACGTCAGCGACGACAGTCCCTGGGATCTTGGCGACCAGGCGTTCCGCAACAAAGTCACTGCCCTGGCCGCACCCATCCACGGCAAACCCAAGGACGAATTGGCCGGCGATGATCTGCGCGAGCAGCGGCGGTTCCGCCGCCTGCGCGCGGCGGCGGTCGCGGGGCTCGCGGTACTCACCGTGATTGCACTCGTGGCGTGCTCATTCGCCGTGATAAAGGCCAGGGAAGCCATGCGGCAGCGACAAGATGCGATGCAACAGCGCGACGCGGCGCTGGCTTCGCGGCTCAACAAAGAGGCCGCTGACATGCTCGCTTGGGCCAACCAGGGCGGCGACGTACGCGCTTTTCACGAGCTGCTCGCCGCTCGCAGCGCTGATGCGCGAACCCGGACGACGGTGCACTTCTGCACGCTGTTGCCACACGTGCGACGACGCAACGCATTATTGATCGTCGGCTCCACCGCTTTCACCGTCGCATACGGTCCCGACGGCCACCGCATCGCCACAGGTGACGCTGAGTGGGGTCCGATTGTGGAACGCCGACACCGGCCAACCCATCGGGCAGCCGCTGTTGGGCACACCACCAACCTGACGAGTGTCGCCTTTAGCCCGGATGGGCGCCGCCTGGCCAGCGCAAGCTGGGACGGCTCGGTCCGGTTGTGGAACGCCGACACCGGGCAGGCCCTTGGTAATCCGCTGAAAGGCTCCCCGGGTGCCGTGCACGGCGTGGCGTTCAGTCCTGATGGACACCGGCTGGCCTCCGCGGGTGACGACGGCACCGTGTGGTTGTGGAACGCCGACACAGAGCAACCAGCTATTACCTCCCCTCACGGGGCACACCGGCGCCGTCCGGGCGGTGGCGTTTAGCCCTGACGGGCACCGCCTGGCCAGCTCCGGCCTCGATGACAGCGTGCGGTTATGGAATGCCGACACTGGGCAACCGATCGGGAGCCCCTTGCGAGGACATACCAGCGGGGTGCTTACCGTCGCGTTCAGTCCAGATGGGCACCGCCTGGCCAGCGGCAGGGGATGGACTGGTCGATTCGAGTCTGGAATGCCGACACCGCTCAACAGATCGGCATCGCGCATATCGACGGCGCCGCCGTATTTGATGTGGCGTTCAGCCCCGACGGTCAGCGCATAGCGAGCGCCAGCGCCGACTCGACGGTGCGGCTGTGGGACTCGTCCACGGTGAAAGCGCTCGGACCTCCGCTCGCCGGGCACTTCACTCAGGTCATGGCGGTCGCGTTTAGTCCCGACGGGTTTCACCTCGCGAGCGTCTCGCGTGACCACACGCTCCGTTTGTGGAACCTGAACCGCATCATCGGGCCTGGCGAACGCGGTGAGCGGCATCGCATTCAGCCCTGATGGGCACCGCCTGGCCACTGCCAGCCGCGACGAAGCAGTTCGATTGTGGGACGCGGACACCGGTCAGCCGCTGCTGGCTCCACTAGCCGGACATCATGGCGCCGGCCAGAGTGTGGCGTTCAGCCCTGATGGGCACAGCCTGGCCAGCGGGGGCCGGGACGGCGCAGTGCGGGTGTGGAATGCCGACACCGGCCAGCCGGTTTTGCCACCGCTGCTCGGACACACCGGTGCCGTCACGAGTGTGGCCTTCAGCAGCGACGGTCATCGTGTTGCCAGCGGTGGCTACGACCACACTGTGCGGGTGTGGAGTGTCGATACCGGGCAGCCGCTTTTCCCAGCGCTGCTCGGACACACAGACATTGTCAACAGTGTCGCGTTCAGTCCCGACGGACACCGTGTGGCCAGCGGTAGTCGGGACGAAACCGTGAGGTTGTGGAACGCTGACACAGGCGAACCGCTGGGTGCCCCATTGAGCGGACACGTCGAATCCGTCACCAGCGTCGCGTTCAGCCCCGACGGTCACCGCTTGGTCAGCGGAAGCCTTGATCAGAACTTGCAGGTGTGGAACGTTGACACGGCCCAACCGATCGGCAAACCGATCACCGGGCACATGGCATCCGTTTGGAGTGTTGCTTTTAGCCCGGACGGACAGTACATCGTCTCAGGCAGCCAAGACCGTACGGTGCGGTTGTGGAACGCGAGCACGCAACGACCAGTCATGCCGCCAATCGAGGCAAGCTCGACTGCGGTCACTGCCGTGTCCTTCAGCCCCGATGGGAGTCGCATCGCCAGCGCCGGCGATGACACGACTATTGAGTTGTGGCCCACCGACGCTGCGCCCGACATGTTGTGTAAAAAGCTGCAGGCCAACATGAGTCACCAACAATGGCGAGAGTGGGTATCGCCCGCAATGAACTATGTCGCGACATGTCCGGGACTGCCGATCGCCGCCGACTGACTCGCACGAAAGTCATTGTCCGTCAGGATATCCAGGGCCCGACGCCACCGATCTTGTCGATCCGGATGCGGGTCAGGAAATCCGGGCGGTGCGTTATCGGGCGGAAAATGCGCTGTCCGGGCTCGCCAATGTCTTGGCCAGCTCCTTGAGCAGCTCCGGCGCGCCGCCTTCAACTATCCGCGCTGTCCCGGTGATTAAGAGATACGGCCGCATCAAGTCGTCCGGGCCGTGGGGCGCCACGATCGTCAGGGCAACGCGGGGATCCCGACGTACGTTGCGGACCTTCTTGTGCTCGGCGAGATGGGCGCTCACCAACTCGTCGCCATCGGGTGTGGATTCCAGAGCCACCCAGACCACGGTTACCTGAGGGCTGCCGTCCGGATTAAGGGTGACCAGGGTGGCGTCGGCCCCCGTTCCGATGAGGTCGCGCGCCGCTTGGTTGAGTTTCATGCAGTAGTTCTACTACCGCGGCCGGCGATTCATTCCCGCACCTGCGAGATATGTCGCGGCTACCAAGGCACTTGCGCATACTGACGTCTATGGGAATTCGACTTGCGCTGCAACCTTTGTGGTTGCAACTTCTGGTGTCCGTGCCGCTATACGCCTTGTTATTCGGCCTGATAATGCACTTCAGGTCGTATCCCCCGAGCGAAAGTGTCGGCAGGTCCGCCATCGTGGCTGTCATTTTCGGCGTGGCGATGTCTGCGTTTGTCGCGTACCAGGGTCGATCCACCCGCAAGGCGCTGGTCGAGGCGGTGGCGGGCCTTGACAATGCCCAACGTTCCCAGGCGATTGCCGTCATCACCGACGGCGTCGTTCCGGGCGACCCGACGGTGCGGCACGCGGCGGTCCGGCTCGGCTCGGCCTACCTGCGGGGCAAGAGCGTCGATCAATTAAAGCGCCAGGAACGACGTGGCTGGATAACCTCGGCGATCTTCGTCGCGCTGATTCATCGTCGTCGCGGTGACGCAATCCAGTGCCTACCAGACCCTGTGGTGCCTGGCACTCGGGCCTGTTCGTGGCGATCGCGACTGCCCCTCTCGATACTGCGGGGCCGGCGATTTCAGCGCAATTACGCCCGACTGGCCGAAAGCCTGCCGTCGCAGTAGTCGGGCCCGGACCGGGGCCGACAGGCTGTTGCCCTATCATCTGGATGATGAGCGTCGGTGGGCTACAGGCCCTCGGATCGCCGGCGTTCACCGCCGAGGACGCCGCCCGGTATCGAGCGCAGGGCTGGTGGTCCGACTCCACGCTGTCCGACGCGGTTCGCGCCAACGCTGCCCATGCACCCGATCGGGCGGCTTACATCGACCAGCCCGGAATGACGCTGACCTGGCATGAATTCGACCATGCGGCAGACGCTCTGGCGCAACAGCTGGCGGGCATTGGCGTGGCCCGCGATGATCGGGTTGCGGTATGGCACGGCGACGCCGGCGCCATCCACGCGCTATTTGTCGCGGTTGAACGCTGCGGTGCCGTCGTCGTCGGCGTCGGTGCGCGGGCCGGCGTCCGTGAGGCCGCGGCGATACTGCGGAATTCACAACCCAAGGTCCTGATCAGCGATCAGCAGCACAGCGTCGCGGCGGCAAGCACGGCCACGGAATTCGGGCTGTCAGTGCTGGTCTTGGGGCACGACCGGGGCGTGCTGCGGCTGGATACCCACGCCGAGCCCGGAGCGCCCGCGGCCAGGTCCCAACTCGGCCCCGACGACGTCTTCCTGATCAACTCCACCTCCGGTACCACGGGACTGCCGAAGTGCGTCGTGCACACCCAGAACCGTTGGTTCTATTTCCATCAGAAGGCCGTCGCCAATGGGTTACTGACGCCCGACGACGTGTTCTTGTCCGTCATACCTATGCCGTTCGGCTTCGGAATTTGGACCAGCCACACCACCCCGATTTACCTCGGCGCCACCGCGGTGATCCTGGAGCGTTTCACCCCGAGGGCGGCGTGTGAGGCGATAGCGCGGCATTCGGTCACCGTGTTGTGTTGTGTCAGCACGCAATTGACGATGCTGATGGCCGACAGCGCCAGCCGGGATTACGACTTGAGTTCGCTGCGTGTCGTTTTCGCCGGCGGCGAGGCCTTGCCATTTCGGCCGGCGGCCGAGTTCGAGCAGCTTACCGGTGCCAAGATCCTGCAGTTTTACGGCTCGAATGAAACCGGATTGCTCAGTGCCACCACGCTGGACGACTCGCGCGAACGCCGGCTTCGCACCGGCGGCCGGATCGTGCCGGAAATGTCGGTCCGGCTCTTCGAGGGCGACCGCGACGTCACGGAGTCGGGCAAGGGCCAACCGGCATGCCGAGGCCCGGCGACCAGTCTCGGCTATCTCGGGGGCACCGACCATGACAAGCTGTTTACCCGCGACGGCTGGATGCGCATGGGCGATATCTGCGAGATCGATGCCGACGGCTATCTGAGCGTCACCGGCCGAACCGCCGATTTCATCCTGCGCGGCGGTAAGAACATCAGCGCATCGCAGGTCGAGGACGCCGTCACGACTCATCCCGCGATCGCAGTAGCCGCCGCAGTGGCAATGCCCGACTCGGTTTTCGGTGAAAAAGTCTGCGTCTATTACGAACTCGTTGATTCGCAGGCCGTCGACCTACCCGAGCTTGTCAAGTATCTGTTGGCGCTGGGGGTTTCCAAGGAGCTGCTGCCGGAACGACTCATCGTGGTCGACCAACTACCCCGATCGTCGGGTGGAAAAGTCGCCAAAGGCAAGCTCCGCGAAGATATTCGAGCCAGGATGGAGGCCAACCATGAACGCTCCTAACCCACGTCGCGGCGGCCTGGAAGTATGGGCGCCCTCGGTGGTGCCGCCGATCGGAGTGCAGCTGTCCAACGAGCAGGCGCTCGCGGTGGCATTCCGCCATCTCGCCGCGATCGGGTTCGCAGAGAACATGGCCGGACACATCACCTGGCAGCCCGAGGGGCAAACGGAGATGTTCGTCAACCCGTGGGGACTGTGGTGGGCCGAACTCACCGCATCGGATATCTGCGTGGTCGACAGCGAGGCGCGGGTGGTCCGGGGCCGCTGGGACGTCACGCCGGCGATCCACATCCACACCGAACTGCATCGGGTTCGCGACGATGCCCGCGTCGTCGTCCACAACCACCCGTATTACGTATGCGTGCTTGCCGCCCTCGGCAGGCTGCCCGAACTGGTGCATCAAACCGGTGCGCTGTTCCTGGACGACCTGTGCCTGGTCGATAGCTACGACGGTGAAATCGACAGCCCAGCCCGCGCAGCGGATCTCGCCGCCCGCATCGGCGGCGCCAACCTCACGATTCTGGCCAACCATGGCGTTATCGCCACGGGGCGCAACCTGGCCGAAGCCGTCTATCGCGCGGCGTCGATAGAGCGGGTATGCAAGCTGGCCTATGACGTCATGCTGACCGGCCAGGACCCGGTGAAGATGAGCTGGTCGGACATGGCGGGCATGCAGCGATCGCTTGTGGAACGGGCCGCCGACGTGTACTGGGCCGGGGCGGCACGGATGACTATCAAAGCCGATCCCGACGTGCTCGCCTAAGGAGATTGGCCCACCATGAAATCGATCGACGAGCTGGCCGCCAACCTGAGCTTCACCACCGCCAAGACCGGCGAGGAACGTTCGGTTACGTTTCTGCCTGACCCACCCCGGGCGCGACGGCGCTACACGGTGATCTCGGCGGACGATCACATCGTCGAACCTCCCGATACCTTCACCGGACGACTCCCACGAAAGTTCGCCGACCGCGCGCCCAAGGTCGTGGACACCGAACAAGGCGGACAGACATGGGTCTATGACGGCCAGGAATTGCCCAACGTCGGGTTCAACGCGGTGGTCGGGCGGCCGGTGTCAGAGTACGGCTTCGAGCCTGTTCGCTTTGATGAAATGCGCAGGGGCGCATGGGATATCCATGCGCGCATAAAGGATATGGATCTCAACGGCATCTATGCGTCGCTCAACTTCCCGTCTTTCCTGCCGGGCTTTGCCGGCCAGCGGCTGCAGCAGGTGACCAAGGATCGCGACCTGGCGATGGCCTCGGTGCGGGCGTGGAACGACTGGAACCTCGAGGTTTGGGCGGGTTCATATCCGGACCGGATGATTCCCTGCCAGTTGCCGTGGCTGCTGGACCCCGCGCTCGGCGCCCGCATGATTCACGAGAACGCCGAGCGTGGATTTCATGCGATCACGTTCAGCGAGAACCCCGCGATGCTGGGATTGCCGAGTATTCACTCGGGTCACTGGGATCCGATGATGGCAGCGTGTGCCGAGACCGGCACCGTCGTGAATCTGCATATCGGATCTTCGGGTTCCTCGCCGTCCACCACCGAGGATGCGCCACCCGATGTGCAGGGTGTGCTGTTCTTCGCCTATGCCATTTCGGCGGCGGTCGACTGGCTGTACTCCGGTCTGCCCAGCAGGTTCCCCGATCTCAAGATCTGTCTGTCGGAGGGGGGAATCGGCTGGGTCGCGGGACTGCTGGACCGACTCGACCACATGCTGAGCTACCACGCGATGTATGGCACCTGGCAGGCGCTTGGTGAAAAGCTAACTCCTGCCGAGGTTTTCACGCGGAACTTCTGGTTCTGCGCGGTTGAGGACAAGTCGTCGTTCGTACAGCGGGACCGAATCGGTGTGGACAACATCATGTTGGAAGCCGACTATCCGCACTGTGACTCGACCTGGCCGCACACCCAGGAAACGATCCATGAACAGATCGGTGATCTGCCGCAGGATGTGATTCGCAAGTTCAGCTGGGAGAACGCTTCGCGCCTCTACCGCCATCCGGTGCCGGTGGAAATCCAGCGAGATCCAGAGGCGTTCTGACTCCCCCTAGATGCAACGATGCACGCTACACGCAACCACTGACGCTGATGCGGCGCCCGACGTTAGCGCACACGTTGATGTTCGGTGGCGGTGGCGGAGGCGGGTAGTCCTCCGGCAATGGGCGCGTAGGCGCCCGGCGGCGGGGCGTAAGGGGCGACCGCGTCGGCGAGGTTGCCGCACCCGCTGACCGAGATGCGGCGGCCGGCGTTGACGCATACGTCCGCGCGTGCGACACCGGAAGGCAGCACAGCGGCGAACACTTCAGGAACGGCGGTAAACGCCAGTACCGCGATAGCAAATACGGCCGATGGCCGCCTCCAGGGACTCATAGAGATCTCCTTGCCGCTGCCCGGGTTTCCCGCCAACCGGTGTAAAGCGAGAAGCAAAGTATATCCACATTCGTTACGACGAGACCGGCGTTTGGGCCTGCCGAGGAAGGCGAACCCGTCCCCGATTCAAAATAACCGGCAGAGTGAAGGTTTCACGGCTTGGCCGGACAAGGATGAGCCGCGTCCGGAGTTCTTCCAGACGCGCTAAGAGTTTTCATCGGAAAATGCCGATGTTCTGCCGCCGTTGCCCATAGAGTCTGTTGCTGCTGGGCTGCTCGGGAAACGGGGCAGTTTGCCCATGTCTCGGTGGGAGGCGCTCGATGATGTCCGCAGTCACGCAGGCGGTAATGGCCGCCCGCGGTAGGGGTGCGCGAGCGGGCGCGGGTTGTGAAGTGATCGCGGTGACCGCCGCTGGGCGCGCGGCCATGAGACGCAGGCCGGCTGATAGGGGACGGACCCGATGAATTTTTCGCTGTTGCCGCCGGAGATCAATTCGGCGCTGATGTATGGCGGCGCGGGGTCGGCGCCGATGCTGCAAGCCTCGGTGGCATGGGAGGGACTGGCCGCAGAACTAGCGTCGGCGGCGGCCTCGTTCGGATCGGTGACTTCAGGATTGGTGAGCGGGTCTTGGCAGGGCCCGGCGTCCGCGGCAATGACGGGTGCGGCAGCCCCATATGTGTCGTGGTTGAATGCCGTGGCGGCCGGTGCCCAGGGAGTATCTGCCCAGGCCAAAGCGGCGGTGGCGGTGTTCGAGTCGGCGTTGGCGGCGACCGTGCATCCGGCGGTGGTGGCGGTCAACCGGACACGGCTGGTGCAGCTTGTGACTTCGAATTGGTTGGGCTTGAACGCCCCGGCGATCGCGGCCACCGAGGCCCACTATGAGCAGTTATGGGCCCAGGACGTGGCCGCGATGTCCAGCTATCACGCCGGGGTGTCGGCGGTGGCCGCGCAGTTGACACCGTGGCAGGCTGCAGTGCAAAACCTGCAGGGCTTGACCAGCCAGGTAAGTAGCCCCGCGGCCGCATTCTTCGGCATTTTCCCGTTGAACAACGGCATCTTGAATCTGGGTTTGGGCAACACCGGCGTTCTCAACTTGGGCAGCGGCAACACCGGTCACGTCAATTTGGGCAGCGGGAACACCGGCAGCGCGAACGTGGGTAGCGGGAACACCGGCAGCGCAAACCTGGGTAGCGGGAACACCGGCTCATTCAATCTGGGCAGCGGAACCACTGGCTGGTTCAACTGGGGCAGCGGAAACCTCGGCGACGTGAATGTCGGCAGTGGAAACAACGGTTCGTTCAACTGGGGCAGCGGCAACGTCGGCAGCGCAAACTACGGCGGCGGGAACCAGGGTTCCTTCAACTTCGGCGGTGGCAACGGTGGCTCGGGCAACTTCGGATACGGCAATAACGGCAGCTATAACTTCGGCTGGGGAAACAACGGCAATAACAACATCGGCTTCGGGCTCACTGGCAACAATAAATTCGGCATCGGCGGGTTGAACTCGGGGTCGGGAAATATCGGTTTCGGTAACTCCGGCAATAACAATATCGGCTTTTTCAACTCCGGCAGTGGAAACGTCGGCTTCTTCAACTCCGGTGACAACAACACCGGATGGTGGAACGCCGGCTCCACCAACACTGGGTGGAGCAACGGCGGCAGCACCAACTGGGGTTTCTGGGACGCCGGCTCCACCAACGTGGGCTTCGGGAACGCGGGCACCGGCAATCATCACAACTTCAACTCAGGCTTGGAAAACAACGGCAGCTGGAACTCGGGCGGCTCAAACGCGGGCGCTTTCAACTCGGGTTCGGTTAACTACGGTGTCTTCAATTCAGGCGACACCAACACGGGTGCCTTCAACTCGGGCTCCCTGAACACCAACATCTTCAAGTGGGCCACCCAAAATGTCGCGAACTCCGGCTTCGGCAACTTCGGCAGCGGAAATTCGGGCTTCTTCAACTTCGGTGACAACAACGCAGGCATCCTCAACTTTGGTGACCACGACGCCGGTCTGCTTAACGTCGGCGACCACGACACCGGAAATCTCAACTTCGGCGACCACAACTCGGGCTGGTTCAACATCGGCGACAACAACGCCGGCATTTTCAATATTGGCAACTTTAATTCGGGGATCCTGAATAACGGTGATGGCTATTCAGGTTTCTTGCACAACCTGAATATCAGTATTTCGATCAGCGGCTTCACGATCCTGAAGATAGGCACGGCAACCGCGAGCTCGAGCTCGCTTGGGCTGGCGGTCGCCTACGGAGCGCACAGTTCAGCCGCAGCAAACGGCACCTTCAATGGCTCCCTGGCCTGGGGTAACGACAGCAGTGCCAGCGCCGGTGGTGGTGAATTCAACGTGGCCGCGAGCGTTGGCACCAACGACCAGGCCGTCGCCGGTAGCAATTCGTGGAACCAGGCCGTGGTCATCGGCAACAACAACGACGCACTGGCCGGCAACAGCCTCGGTAACACCGCCCTTGTGATCGGCTCCGGGAACACCGGAATCGTCGCAGGCGCCACCGGCAGCGGAGCCGTCGCACACGACAACATCGTCAACATCGCCGCCGTGATCGGCGACGACAACAGTGACATCGTGGCCGGCGCCAGCGGCACCGGCGCGGACAGCCACGGCAACATCGCGACCCTGGCCACCGTGGTCGGCTCCGGCAACGATGGGATCGTCGCCGGCGCCAGCGGCGACCACGCAGTCGCCCACAACAACATCGCGACGGCAGCCACCGTGGTCGGCCTGGACAACGACGGGGTGGGGGCTGGTGCCGTCGGCACCAACGCGGTCTCGCACAACAACATCGCGACGCTCGCTACGACGGTCGGTGACCACAACAGTGGAGTGGTGGCCAACGCTGCGGGCGGCGGCAATATCGCCACCGCCGCCACGGTCATCGGTGACAGTAACTCGGTGACCGCCCAGGCGATCGGCGACAACAACATCGGCATCGCTGCCACGGTGGTGGGCAACGGTAATAGTGATGTGGTGGCGCAGGCGGTCAGTAGTGGTAACTGGGCGACGTTGACCACGGTGGTCGGTGATGACAACGTCGGTGGGGTGTTGGCCAGTGCCGGTGGTGGGGGTGACATTGTCACGGTGACCACGGTGGTGGGTGACGCGAATGCGGCCGAGGCCAGTGCGGTGGGTGGCGGCAATATCGGGACTGTGGCCACGGTGGTGGGTTCGGGTAACTCTGGGGTGTTGGCCGAGGCGTTGGGCAGCGGTAACTATGCGACGTTGGCGACCGCGGTGTTTGATTCCAACAACGGGGTGACGGCCAGTGCCGGCGGTGCGGGCAACATCGTCACCGCGGCGACCGTGGTGGGTAACAGCAACAGCGATATTGAAGCCAACACCGCCGGTGGCGGGGGCAATATCGTCACCGCGACCACGGTGGTGGGCGATGCCAACAACGGTGTGGTGAGTAGTGCGGATGGCAAGACCAATATTGTCACGGCGGCGACGGTGGTCGGTGATGGTAATGGGGCTGAGGCCAGCGTGGTCGGTAATGACAACATCGTCACCGCGGCAACGGTGGTGGGGTCCAATAACTCTGGGGTGTTGGCCGAGGCGTTGGGTGATGGCAATATCGCGACGCTGACCACGGTGGTGGGTGACCATAACAGTGCTGTGGTGGCCAGCGCTGAGGGCGGCGGCAATATCGCCACCGTGACGACGGTGGTCGGTGACGGCAATGGGGCCGAGGCACGTGCGTTGGGCGACAACAACATTGGTACCGCGGTGACGGTGGTGGGTAGCGGTAATGGTGATGTGGTGGCGCAGGCGGTCAGTAGTGGTAACTGGGCGACGTTGACCACGGTGGTCGGTGATGACAACGTCGGTGGGGTGTTGGCCAGTGCCACCGGTGGGGGTGACATTGTCACGGTGACCACGGTGGTGGGTGACGCGAATGCGGCCGAGGCCAGTGCGGTGGGTGGCGGCAATATCGGGACTGTGGCCACGGTGGTGGGTTCGGGTAACTCCGGGGTGTTGGCCGAGGCGTTGGGCAGCGGTAACTATGCGACGTTGGCGACCGCGGTGTTTGATTCCAACAACGGGGTGACGGCCAGCGCCGGCGGTGCGGGCAACATCGTCACCGCGGCGACCGCGGTGGGTAACAGCAACAGCGATATTGAAGCCAACACCGCCGGTGGCGGGGGCAATATCGTCACCGCGACCACGGTGGTGGGCGATGCCAACAACGGTGTGGTGAGTAGTGCGGATGGCAAGACCAATATTGTCACCGCGGCGACGGTGGTCGGTGATGGTAATGGGGCTGAGGCCAGCGTGGTCGGTAATGACAACATCGTCACCGCGGCAACGGTGGTGGGGTCCAATAACTCTGGGGTGTTGGCCGAGGCGTTGGGTGATGGCAATATCGCGACGCTGACCACGGTGGTGGGTGACCATAACAGTGCTGTGGTGGCCAGCGCTGAGGGCGGCGGCAATATCGCCACCGTGACGACGGTGGTCGGTGACGGCAATGGGGCCGAGGCACGTGCGTTGGGCGACAACAACATCGGTACCGCGGTCACGGTGGTGGGTAGCGGTAATGGTGATGTGGTGGCGCAGGCGGTCAGTAGTGGTAACTGGGCGACGTTGTCCACGGTGGTCGGTGATGACAACGTCGGTGGGGTGTTGGCCAGTGCCACCGGTGGGGGTGACATTGTCACCGCGACGACGGTGGTGGGTGACGCGAATGCGGCTGAGGCCAGTGCGGTCGGTGGCGGCAATATCGGGACTGCGGCCACGGTGGTGGGGTCGGGTAACTCTGGGGTGTTGGCCGAGGCGTTGGGCAGCGGTAACTATGCGACGTTGGCGACCGCGGTGTTTGATTCCAACAACGGGGTGACGGCCAGCGCCGGCGGTACCGGCAACATCGTCACCGCTGCCACCGCGGCGGGTAACGGCAACACCGCGATCTCGGCGAGCGCGTCCGACCACAACATCGTCACCGTGAACACCGTGGTGGGCAACACCAACAGCAACATCGAAGCCAACGCGCAGGGTGGCGGGGGCAATATCGTCACCGTGACCACCGTGGTCGGCAGATGCCAACAACGGTGTGGTGACCACTGCCAATGGCGCGGGCAATATTGTCACGGCGGCGACGGTGGTCGGTGATGGTAATGGGGCTGAGGCCAGCGTGGTCGGTAATGACAACATCGTCACCGCGGCAACGGTGGTGGGGTCCAATAACTCTGGGGTGTTGGCCGAGGCGTTGGGTGATGGCAATATCGCGACGCTGACCACGGTGGTGGGTGACCATAACAGTGCTGTGGTGGCCAGCGCTGAGGGCGGCGGCAATATCGCCACCGTGACGACGGTGGTCGGTGACGGCAACGGGGCCGAGGCACGTGCGTTGGGCGACAACAACATCGGTACCGCGGTCACGGTGGTGGGTAGCGGTAATGGTGATGTGGTGGCGCAGGCGGTCAGTAGTGGTAACTGGGCGACGTTGTCGACGGTGGTCGGTGATGACAACGTCGGCGGGGTGTTGGCCAGTGCCACCGGTGGGGGTGACATCGTTACCGCGACGACGGTGGTGGGTGACGCGAATGCGGCTGAGGCCAGTGCGGTCGGTGGCGGCAATATCGGGACTGCGGCCACGGTGGTGGGGTCGGGTAACTCTGGGGTGTTGGCCGAGGCGTTGGGCGAGCGGTAACTATGCGACGTTGGCGACCGCGGTGTTTGATTCCAACAACGGGGTGACGGCCAGCGCCGGCGGTACCGGCAACATCGTCACCGCTGCCACCGCGGCGGGTAACGACAACACCGCGATCTCGGCGAGCGCGTCCGACGACAACATCGTCACCGTGAACACCGTGGTGGGCAACACCAACAGCAACATCGAAGCCAACGCGCAAGGTGGCGGGGGCAATATCGTCACCGCGACCACCGTGGTCGGCAGCACCAACAACGGCGTCGTGACCACTGCCAACGGCGCGGGCAATATTGTCACCGTCACCACGGTGGTCGGCGACACCAACGCAGTCTCGGCGCAGGCGCTCCGGCGACAACAACATTGGCACCGCGACCACAGTGGTGGGCAACGGTAATAACGATGTCGAAGCCCAGGCGGCCAGTAGTGGTAACTGGGCGACGCTGACCACGGTGGTCGGCGACGACAATGTCGACGGGGTGTTGGCCAGTGCCGCCGGCGGGGGTGACATCGTCACTGCGACCACCGTGGTCGGTAACGCCAACGCCGCAGAGGCCAGCGCGGTCGGCGCCAACAACATCGGGACCGCGGCCACGGTAGTGGGCTCTGGCAACGCTGACATTGTGGCCAAAGCGACGGGTAGCGGTAACTACGCGACGTTGGCGACCGCGGTGTTTGATTCCAACAACGGGGTGACCGCCAGCGCCACCGGTACCGGCAATATCGTCACCGCTGCCACCGCGGCGGGTGATGGCAATAGCCTGGTCGCGGCCAGCGCCACTGACCACAACATCGTCACCGTCGATACCGTGGTGGGCAACAACAACAGCGGCATCCAGGCCAACGCGGCGGGTGCCGGAGGCAACATTGTCACCGCGACAACGGTGGTCGGCGACACCAACGATGGCGTCGTGACCACTGCCAACGGCGCGAACAACATTGTCACCGCCGCCACCGTGGTCGGTGACAGCAACGTAGTCACGGTCCAGGCGGTCGGCGACAACAATATTGGCACCGCGGGCACGGTAGTGGGCCACGGCAATAGCGATGTCGATGCCCGGGCCATCAGCAGCGGGAACTGGGCGACCCTGGCCACGGTGGTCGGCAACGACAACGTCGGCGGGGTTTTGGCCAATGCGTTCGGTGGGAGCGATATTGGGACCGCCGCCACGGTGGTGGGTTCTGACAACGGTGACATTTTGGCCGAAGCTGTGGGCAGCGGTAATTACGCGACGTTGGCGACCGCGGTGTTTGATTCCAACATCGGGGTGGTGGCGGGCGCTGGCGGTGCGGGCAATATCGTCACCGCTGCCACCGCGGCGGGCAATAACAACACCCTCGTCTCTGCCAGTGCCGACAACCATGACATCGTCACCCTCAACACCGTGGTGGGCAACAACAACAGCAGCATCCAGGCCAACGCCGAGGGGTCGGGCAATATCGTCACCGCGACCACGGTGATAGGCGGCGCCAACAACGGCGTGATAACCACCGCCAATGGCGAAGGCAACATCGTCACCGCCGCGACCGTCGTCGGAGACAGCAACGGCGGCGGCGATCCGGTCACGGTCAGCGCCGTCGGTAACGACAACATCGTCACCGCCGCCACCGTGGTCGGGTCCGGCAACAGCGGTGTGTCGGCCGAGGTCACCGGCAACGGCAATATCGCCACTATCACCACCGTGGTCGGCAGCAACAACACCGCAGTCGCCACCGGCGTCACCGGCGACAACAACATCGCCACGGGCACCGCCGTGGTGTTCGGCCAGAACGACGTCGCGGTCAACGCTGCCGGCGATGGCAACATCGCTACGGTGGCCGCCGTCGTCGGGAACAGCAACACCGGGGTCGCAGCGGACAGTGTCGGAGGCAACATCGCCACGCTGGTCACCACCGTCGGCTCCGGCAACGACGGAGTAGTGGCCGACGCGGGCTCCGCGGGCAACTACGCGAATGCCGCCGTGGTCGTCGGCAGCGACAACAACAACGTCTCTGCGGCACGAGGCAAGATCAACGGGGCGGTCGTCGTCGGCAACGACAGCACCGCTTTGGCCGGAGGTGCAGCGGTCGGCGACACGGGCAATCAAAACGTCGCAATCGCCATCGGCACCCATACCACAGCTCAGGCGTTCAACGGCGACAACAACCTCGCCATCGCGTACGCGGATGGCGCCTCGGCGATAGCGGGACCCGGCGACAACAACGTGGTCATCGAGCCGTCGCCGTAGGGTGACCGCACCGCGTGCGACGCAATGATTCCGATTGCCGCGCTTAGTAATTGAGCGCTACCGAGCGCACTTCCGCGGGCCCTGAGCACAATGCGCAAAAGCTCAAAATCGCCTGTTGCGTGGCTATTGCGCACAAGCGAGTCACGATCACCGCCAATCCGTAGGTTCGAGCGCAACGACGTGTCGGGGGCCTTCCCGACATCGACACCGCCAAGGAGCCCACCATGTCCGCTCGGCCAAACCTGACCAAGACATCCGCCCGTTCGGTGACACGCCTGCCGGAATCGAACCGGAATGGCTATGTCGAGCAAACGGTGATCACCACTGACGGCGTCCGGCTGGCGATCCGCGAATACGGCTCGGCCCGTGCCGCGGACCACACCGTCGTTATGTTGCACGGTCTGTTGCTCACGCAGGAGAGCTGGGCAATCCAAATCCGTCAGCTGCTGCGCCGGTGGGGCAGCAGCGTACGAATCATCACCTACGACCACCGCGGCCACGGGGGTTCGACCGGCGCATCGATGGACACCTACCGGATCGACCGCCTCGCCGCCGACCTCGCCGAGGTGCTCACCGCGCTCCGGGTCCGCGGCCCGCTCACCCTGGCGGGGCACTCGATGGGCGGAATGACCGCACTGGCTTACCTCGGCCGTCCCGCCGCCCAGCGCCCGGTGGACCCGCAAGGCCTCGTCTTGGTCGCAACCGCGGCCGGCCGGCTCACCGAGCGAGGCGCCGGCCGCTTGCTCGGCAGTCCCGCCACCAACATGGTGTTCGACCTGGTGCAGCGCCTGCCCCGACGCGCCACGGACCAGGTGGTCAAGGGCCTGCTGCGGCCGGTCCGCCATGCCCTGGTCAACCATGTCGACCAGGGCAGCACCGAGCCAACTGGCGCCACCGTCGCGGCATCCGCCCTGCGTAGCATGTCGCTGGCGACCGCGGTCGGCTTCCTGCCCAGCCTGCAGCGATACGACCAGTACCACACGCTCGCGTCCATCGCCGCCAAGACAATCGTCATCAGTGGTGGAACGGACATGACTACCCCGGCCGCCCACGCACGCGATATCGCCTCAGCCATCCCGGGTGCCACCCACCTGCACCGGCCCGACGCGGGGCACATGCTGCTCCAAGAGGCACCATATTGCGTCAGCGCCGCCATCAACTGCGCGATGGGCATGCACCGCCGATCCGCAGGCGCGGCGAACCGCTGGGTGGCGCGCAACTACTCGCCGACTCGGCAGCTCGAAGCTGTCGTTTCCTGAGATTCTGCCGAAAACCATTCGCTACCAATGGTTCAGCGATCCAGCGCCTTCACTACGAGGTCCTTGATCTCGGCAACGGATTTCTCAAGCGCGGCGATACGCCTGTTCGTGTCCTGAGCCAGGGTTTCAGCGGAACCAAGCCGCTGGCTGTATTCCCTGAGCGCATCGCCGAGCACGCTCTGCGTCGCTCCAATGCTCTTGATGACCGCGAGCGCGTCGGCCAGGGATGCCTCCATGACCAGGAAGCGTCGTGACAGGTTTTCCGGGTTGACCACGTTGGCATCGTATGCGTTCGTTCGTTTCAATGCGGTCGGTCTTGCAGGACTACCGTGGCGAGTTGAAACGGCGCTGGAACGGTGCCGCGGGGAGGAGGAATGATGACGGCAACCAACGTTGATTTCAGTTCGGTCCAATGGGGCTCGGTCGAGTGGACCAACCTGGTCACCCTGTACCTGCGCGCGTATGAAAGCCGGTCACGGAGACCAATATTGGGTGATCACATCGCTGCGGCAGCGGTCGACCGGATCAACTATGACTTCAAGCGGGTACATCGGTCCTCGCTGCCGGCGTCGAACCAGTATCTGGTCGCGATGCGCGCCAAACAGCTCGATGACTGGTGCGCAGATTTCCTTGCGCGTCATCCCGACGCCGTTGTGCTGCACCTCGGTTGTGGTCTGGATGGCCGCGCGTTTCGTCTTGCTCCATCGCCGTCCGTGCTTTGGTTCGACCTCGATCAGCCGGGCGTCATCGACTTGCGCCGCCGCTTGTATGACGAAACCGAGCGGTACCGGATGATCGGCTCGTCGGTGACCGATCCCCAGTGGCTGGATCGAGTTTCGACCGGGCGCCCGACCCTCATCGTCGCCGAGGGTCTGCTGATGTATCTGCCTGAACACGAAGTCCGCCAGCTGCTGGATCGCTTGATAAGCCGATTCGATTACGGCGAAATGCTTTTCGACACGCTCGCACCGCTGGCGCCGCGGTTGTCGAAAGTCATGACAAAAGGCATCGTCAAGTGGGGCATCGGCAACGTTCGCGACCTGCAAACGTGGAATCCGAAGTTGCGTTTCGTCGAGCAGACGTCAGCCATGGGCGGATACGAAAAGATCGACGCGACTTTGGTGCGCTGGATCTACAAGCTGTCCTGCGCGCTGCCGGTCGGCAATTACGACATGGTGAACCGCTTCGAATACGGAGTTGAAAACCTTTGATAGACAGCTATATCGCGCCATGCTCCAACCGTGTGACAAGCGTCCGTCAGCATCGTGATCAGGTCGGTGGCCACCATGAGTGGAGTCGTCCAGGGCACGCGCGATGCCGAAATCGGTCAACCACACCCGCTCGTCGTCCCCACGGGGCCCGGCCAGCAAGATGTCGCCGTTTCGGGAATGGGCGTAGTCCAATCGCCAGTCCATGTCCGTTCTGCCGGCGGCGGGCCACAGTCCCGGCAAACATTACTGCCACGCTAACGCGCACCCCGGCCTGCTGCGACGCCCTTTCCGGTTGGCTAGGGTCGGTTGGTGCGCAAAGTGAGGCCTATCTATGTGGAGTCGCGGATCGATTGCTCGCTCGACGAACTCTGGGAGGCCACCCAAGACCCCCGGCTACACCAGCGGTGGGATTTGCGGTTCAGCGAAATCACCTACGATCCTTGCGAACCGGGCCAGCCGCAGCGGTTCAGCTACCGCACCACCGTCGCACCTGGTGTCTACGTCACCGGCACTGGTGAGTCGATCGGCGACCGGGACCGTCCGGATGGTTCGCGCTGGTCGGGGCTGAAGTTCTGGGCCGCCGATCGCAAGTCGCTGATCGAGTCGGGCGCGGGGTACTGGCGGTATCTGCCGGGGCCCCACGCCGACAGCAGGCCCGGGCTTCGGTTTCTCACTCGCTTCGACTATCGCACCCGCTGGGGGCGCACCGGAGAACTCTTGGACCGGTTGCTGTTCCGCCGGCTCTTCGGCTGGGCAACGGCATGGAGTTTCGACCGGCTGCGACTCTGGCTGGAAGACGGCATCGCACCCGAACGGTCCCGCAACCAGGCCATCGCGCATGCGGCGGCCGTGGTCGGAGTCACCTCGGTGTGGCTCTACCAGGGCGTTGTGCCCAAGCTGCTGCGCGCCGACGACGACGAGGTACGCATCTGGCGCAGCCTGGGTCTTGGTAACCGCGGCGCCCGCGCCGCGGTGCGAGCCGCCGGAGTGGCCGAGATCGGCATCGCGGCGCTGCTGGCGGCCGCGCGGCGCAGCCGCTGGCCCTATCTGGCTACGGCCGCGGCGATGCCGGTATTGACGGTCGCCGCGGCCGTTACCGACCGGTCCCTCCTGGTCCGGGCATTCAACCCGGTGTCACTGAATTTGGCCACCGCGGCGCTCGCGGTGGTCGCGGCAACCACGGCCGACGATCTGCCCTCTGGGCTGCGCCCGCTGCGTAGGGCGCCGGCATGACGTCGATCTATCAACGGGCGTTAGGCGATCAGTTCGCGCGACTGCACCCAAAGATGCAGTGGCGCTTCGGATTCAGCGCCGACGACGAAGTATGTCAGATCGGCAGCGGCGTGATGGCCGAGGTCTGGCATGGACGCATGTTCACGGTGCCGTTTCTCAAATTCGGCTCGACCCGGCGGCTACTGTTCGCCGAGCGCGGTTCCGAGGTGCCGTTTACCATTTCCAACTACGCGTATCGCGACAGTTTCGGCCGGGAGACGGTTACCTGGGCGCGGCGCTACCAGTTTCCAGATGCCACAAGCGCTTTCGACGCCACAATGATCTACAGCACGACTCGCGGGACCATCGTCGACTATCTCGGTACGCACCAGCATCTGGCTGTGGATATCGACTGCTGGGTCGATGACGACGGCGCGATGTGTCTTCGATCCGGGGCGCAGCGCTTCTACGAGGGGCGGGTGGCATTCGGTTTTCCGATGTTGTTCAGCGGTGTGGCCGATGTTCGGGAATGGTGGGACGAGGCCGATCAGCTGTTTCGGATATCGGTCAGCGTCAGCAACCGAGTATTCGGTAAATTGTTCGGCTACCGCGGCCGGTTCACCGTGACCGGATCTCATTGCACCCGTGAGCAAATTCCGCGCGACGTGCTTCCGGTACGTGAAGAGTCGCGCGAGTAGCACAGATATTGAAAGGGACTGTCTATGAGCAAACTTTCGGACGATCTGCGCACGTTGAGTTATGAAGCCGCACTGTACTTCTACCCATTGGTGCTGATGGATATCTCAAGGCTGCAGGCGTTGAACGCCGCCCCCGGGAGCGGCCCGATGGCGGGGCCGCCGAATCAGTTTCATCACTTGCGGGCATTTCCGAGCGCCGATTTCCGCGCAGTGGTGCGACCCAACTTCGACACCCTGTACTCGTCGGCCTGGCTTGACCTGACCGCCGGCCCGGTGATCGTGCATGCACCTGATACCGAGGATCGGTATTACATGCTGCCGATGTTGGATATGTGGACCGATGTCTTCGCAAACCCGGGAAAGCGCACCACGGGTACCGGGGCACAGGACTTCGTCGTGATGAGCCCCGATCATGCTGGAGAAGTGCCCCCGGACCTGCCGGTGATCTCCGCACCCACCCCCTACGTGTGGATCATCGGGCGCACTGCAAACCAACGGGCCGGACGACTACCCGAACGTGCACCGGGTCCAAGACGGATACGGCATCACGCCGGTTTCGCGGGCTCCGGAGTACGTGCTGCAGGCCGGATACGACACGACCACCGAGCCGCTGCGTGTGGTCAATGGCATGGATCCACTCGACTTCTTCAGCTACGCTGCCCGGCTGCTGGCGACCAATCGAGCGCACCCGACGGATTTCTCCATCCTTGCCCGCATTTCGGGCTTGGGCATTGGCGCCGGAAAGCCTTTCACGCCCAGACGACTTCGATGCCCGGCAGCGTGGCGAGATCGCGGCCGGGTGGGCGGCCGCAAGCCAAGCCCTCATTGCGTCGGTGGCCACAATCGGATCCCGCGTCAACGGCTGGACGATCATGAAAGACAACGTCGGTGTGTACGGGAACGCGTATCTGCAGCGGGCCCTCGTGGCGTTGGTCGGGCTGGGCGCCAATCCACCCGAGGATGCGGTGTATCCGCTACTGATCGCAGACGCCGACGGCGACCCCATCACCGGTGACCAGAACTATGTCCTGCACTTCGAGGCCGACGAGCTACCGCCCGCGGCCGCCTTCTGGTCGGTCACGATGTACGACGGCGAGGGCTACCAGGTCGCCAACGAACTCAACAGGTTCGCGATAGGCGACCGCGACCAGCTGACTTACCACGCCGACGGCTCGCTTGATCTGTATCTGCAGCACACCAATCCCGGTCCGGAGCGGGTCTCCAACTGGCTACCCGCGCCCAGCGGTCCGCTGGGCGTCACGATGCGGCTGTACGCGCCAGCGCGTTCGGTCCTCGACGGGACCTGGTCACCACCACCCGTGCGGCGAGGGTCCGCAAAATGACAGCCCAGACGGTATGTCGCCGTACATATGCGCGCGCTCGCGAGAGAGGAATCCAGTGAAGCGGCCCAACTTCCTGGTGATCGTGGCGGACGATCTCGGGTTCTCCGACATCGGCGCCTTCGGCGGCGAGATCGACACCCCCAACCTGGACCGGCTGGCCCACGCCGGGATCCGGTTCACCGATTTCCATTCGGCCCCGGCCTGCTCGCCGACCCGGGCGATGCTGCTGACCGGAACCGACCACCACGTCGCCGGCATCGGCACCATGCTGGAGGTCGCCGCGCCCGGATTCCGGCCCCCGCCCGGCTACGAGGGCTACCTGAACGACCGGGTCGTCGCGCTGCCCGAGCTGCTGCGCGACGCCGGCTATCTGACGCTGATGTCGGGCAAATGGCACCTGGGCCACACGATCGACAGGTCGCCGTGGGCACGCGGATTCGAGCGGTCGTTCGCGCTGCTCCCGGCCGGCGCCAGCCACTACGGCGGTGCCGGCGGCCCGCGGGTTTTCGCCCGTACCAACGCTTTACACCGAGGACGACCAATTCGTCACGGTGGGCGACGACTTCTACTCGTCGGACTCCTATACCGACACCCTGTTGCGCTACTTCCGACGAGCGCTCAGCCGATGACGACCGGCCGTTCTTCGCCTATCTGCCCTTCCAGGCGCCGCACTGGCCGCTGCAGGCTCCCGACGAATCCATCGAAAAGTACCGCGGCCGCTACGACGACGGCCCCGACGCACTGCGCGAAGCGCGCCTGGCGGCGCTCAAGCGGCTCGGCCTGTGCCCGGAAGATGTCGAGGCGCATCCGGTGGTGGCCGACGGTGCCCCGGAATGGGACGACATGACCGCCGACGAGCGCGCGCGTTCGGCCCGCAGCATGGAGGTCTACGCCGGAATGGTGGACCGGATGGACTGGAACATCGGCCGGGTGATCGACTACCTGGCCGAAACCGGCGAGCTGGACAACACGGTCGTGATCTTCATGTCCGACAACGGCGCCGAGGGGGCGATGGTCGAGGCGATGCCGCTGCGAGGTGCCGAGATCGTCGCGCAGATCGAAAAGTGGTGCGACAACAGCCTCGACAACCTCGGCCGTCCCCGCTCGTTCATCTGGTACGGCCCACGCTGGGCGCAGGCCGCCACCGCACCGTCGCGCCTGCACAAGGCGTTCACCTCCGAAGGCGGGATCCGGGTGGTCGGCTTCATGACCTGGCCGGGCTTTACCCGGCAGGGTGAGATCGGCACGGCGTTCGCAACCGCCATGGACATCGCCCCGACCCTGCTGGAACTCGCCGGCGTCACCCATCCCGGCACGGCCTACCGCGGCCGCGAGGTGGAACCCATGCGCGGCCGTTCGCTGGTGGAGTATCTGTCGGGCTCCGCCGAGGCGGTACACGACGCCGAAACCGGCACCGGCTGGGAGTTGTTCGGCCGCCGGGCCATTCGCCGGGGCGATTGGAAGGCTCTCTATCTGCCCGAGCCGCACGGTACGGGTGACTGGCAGCTCTACGACCTGTCCGTCGACCCGGGCGAGATCCACGACCTGGCCGCCGCACACCCCGACAAGCTGGCCGAACTCCTCGAACTCTGGAACAGCTACGTCCAGGACAACGGCGTGGTCCTCGATCTCGTCTCGGTTTTCGAACTCGAACTCTAGGCACGTTGCCCGCCGCCCTTATGCTGGGCCCTAATGGTTGACACGACCACGTGCGCGATTGTCGGCGGCGGCCCGGCCGGGATGGTGCTCGGGCTGCTGCTGGCCCGGGCCGGTGTCGAGGTCACCCTGCTGGAGAAGCACGGCGACTTCCTGCGTGACTTTCGCGGCGACACGGTGCACCCGACCACGATGCGACTACTCGACGAGCTGGGCTTGTGGGAGCGCTTCACGGACTTGCACTACAGCGAGGTGCATAGCGCGAAATTCGACTCGAACGGGCGCTCGGTGACCTACATCGACTTCGGGCGTTTGCGCCAGCCCCACCCTTACATCGCCATGGTGCCGCAATGGGACCTGCTGAACCTGCTCGCCGAGGCCGCCAAAGCCGAGCCGGGCTTCACGTTGCGGATGAAGACCGAGGTGACCGGGCTGCTGCGGGAGGGTGGCAAGGTTACCGGGGTGCGCTACCAAGGAGCCGACGGCCCGGGAGAGTTGCGGGCCGAGTTGACCGTGGCGTGCGACGGCCGCTGGTCGATCGCTCGTCATGAGGCCGGGCTGAAGACACACGAATTTCCGGTGAACTTCGACGTGTGGTGGTTCAAGTTGCCCCGCGAAGGCCCGGGGGAGTTCTCATTCTTGCCTCGCTTCGCGCCTGGCAAGGGACTCGGCGTCATCCCACGCGAAGGCTATGACCAGATCGCCTACCTCGGGCCCAAGGGGACAGACGCCCAGTTGCGGGCTAAGGGTATCGAGGCCTTCCGTCGCGACGTCAGCGCACTAATACCCGAAGCTTCCGAGGCGGTGGCGACATTGACTTCCATGGATGAGATAAAGCACCTCGATGTCCACGTGAATCGGTTGCGCCGCTGGCACATTGACGGACTGTTGTGTATAGGCGATGCGGCGCACGCGATGTCCCCGCTGGGTGGTGTCGGCATCAACCTGGCGGTCCAAGATGCCGTCGCGGCCGCGACGATAGTGGCCGAGCCATTGCGCCGGCATCGGGTCAGCGATCGCGACCTGGCGGCCGTGCGTCGCCGTCGCGTTTTTCCCACCGCGGTAACCCAAGCGGTGCAACGGGTGTTGGCGAGCAGGCTGCTCGGCCCCCTGCTGCGCGGCGGGGACCCCACTCCGCCGGCGGCCCTGTTCGGCCTTGGTCGAGCGGCTGCCGTGGCTGTCGATCGTGCCCGCTTATTTCATCGGCGTCGGGGTGCGGCCCGAGCATGCGCCCGCATTCGCCCGACGCGGATCGAGCGGCCAGAATGTCTGAGTCACCGGTGCGCATCGGAATCCTGGGTGCAGCGCGCATCGCGCCGCTGGCACTGATCCAGCCGGCCAAGGAGAACGCCGACGTCGTCGTGGGCGCGGTGGCCGCGCGCGACGGGGCGCGCGCGAAGGCCTTCGCCGCCAAACACGACATCGGCCGGGTGCACGAAAGCTACGAGGCACTGATCGCCGATCCGGATCTCGACGCGGTCTACATCCCGCTGCCGAATGGCTTGCATGGCAGGTGGACCCGAGCTGCGCTGGCCGCCGGCAAGCACGTGCTGTGCGAAAAGCCGTTTACCGCCAACGCCGCAGAGGCCCGCGAGATCGCCGAACTGACCGCGAAATCCGACCGTGTGGTGATGGAGGCATTTCACTACCGCTACCACCCGCTGGCGCTGCGAATCGAGGAGCTCATTGCCGCGGGGACGGTGGGGAAGCTGCGGCGGGTTGAGGCGGCCCTGTGCTTCCCGCTGCCGAATTTCTCGGACATCCGCTACAACTACTCACTTGCCGGTGGCGCGACAATGGACGCCGGGTGCTACGCGGTACACATGGTCCGTACCTTCGGCGGTTCAACTCCGGAAGTCGTTTCGGCGCAAGCGAAGTTGCGTGGTCCTCAGGTCGACCGCGCCATGACGGCCGAGTTGCGGTTTGCCGGTGGGCACACCGGCCGGGTCCGCTGCTCGATGTGGTCGTCGCACCTGCTGCAGATCAGCGCGCGGGTGGTGGGCGACCGCGGGGAGCTGCGTGCATTCAACCCCGTAATGCCCAAGTACTACCACCAGCTCTCGATCCTATCGGTCGAAGGCAAACGGGTGGAACGCTTTACGCACCGGCCCTCCTACGCCTATCAGCTGGACGCCTTTGCCGCCGCGGTGCTGCGCGGCGAACCGGTGAAGACCCCGCCGCAAGACGCGATCGAGAACATGGCCGTCATCGACGCGATCTACCGCGCCGCCGGCCTGCCGCTCCGCGAGCCGAGCTGAACTTCAGACAACAACCGGCGTGCGGCGTCGACGCACGGGCGGAGCCGGTCGATGGGGCTGACGCCGGCCAATGCCAATGACCGCTGCGGGACTTCGAGTTCGAGCACGACGTCGGCGGGTAGCGCGGCGAGGATGTCGCGCAGCGGCAGTTCGCCTTCACCGGGAACCATGCGTTCATACATGGCTTCCTCCATGTAGTTATCGAGGCGCGGTTGTAGCGTCGTGTCGTTGAGTTGGGCGTAGCCGATCTGGTCGGCGTCGACGGCTGCGAGGTCGGCTGCGCTGGATCCAGATCGCACCAAGTGCATGGTGTCGATCAGCAGTCGAAAGTCGGGTCGTCCGACATGCGCCAAAGCGGCCAGCGCGGTGGGAAGGTCGCCGACGGTCAGCCCCGGGACTGGTTCCACGGCCGTCCGGATGCCGCGCTGCGCGGCGAGCTCTGCCAGTGCCGCGAACTGGTCGAACGTGCGGCTGAGGTCGGGGTCCAGGCTGACGGCATTTATCCAGGGCACACCGAGTTCGGCTAACGCATCGAGATCGGCCGAGTACGTGTGCATCTCGGCGCCGGGCAGCACCAGGAACCCGTCGCCGAGCGAGATCGTCACGCCGCGGTGACTCATCGCGGCGAGCAGATCTTTCCTCAGCGCGGCGTCATCCCGCAGCGAGAACGGCGGGTAGCCGAGTGGCAGCAACGGCACTCCCTGCATGACGGTCGAGATGTAACGGCAGCCAAGGTCGGCGGCGAGGTCGACGAACTGGACTGGCGGAAGGGCGAATACGGTGAGAAAGCCGACGGCAAGTGGGGTCATGCGGGGCGGCCTGCCAGCTGGGCGAGCTGGTCGGCGGTCTGAGCCGTTGGGGTCGTCAGCGCTATCTGTCCAGAACTGACCGGTTCTTGGATAACCGGCGCTTCCAGGACAAGATCGTCGCGGACGAAGGCGATGTGCGCGCGCAGGTGGTCGGCGGTGAACGACGCCCACGCGGACGACGACGCTGGGTCCATTCTCAGATTCACTTCGTAGTAATCCGCCGTCAACGCCTTGGGCGGGTCCACGCGTGTCAGCCTAAGCTGTATCGCTTCTGGACCCAGCGTGTAAAGAGTGGTCCGGGCCAGGTCGCAGGTGGTGAGAACGTTGGCCGGCGCCACCGGGGCATTCGGATTGGTAGCCGGGCACTTGTCCGGCGTGGTGACCTTCGACCGCTGCACCGGCCGCACCGATAACGGTCGAATCTTGGCTGCTGACGCGACCGATTGGCTCGTCGTCGGCGCCGCCGTCGGTTTGGCGGGTGCGGCCGATTGCGTCGAGTGGCAGCCGGACATCACCGCGCCCAGCAGAATGACGGAGGTGAGCCGGCCCGATAAGGCCTTACCTCGGTGGCCCGCCATGGCATTCCTCCCGTGGAATTGACGGCTCATCCGGATACACTTCCCGTTCGTCAACATAGACCACTCGGGGGCATTTCCGTGCAAATTTCGGTCCGGCGGATCCGCCCTGGACCGAAACACGGTGAGAATTAGGCATTCTCAATGCAGTACGCACCGCCCAGGCTGCCGACCGGTGACCCCGGCTTTGCTCACACTACAAATATAGAGTAGTCTCGCGAGTCAGATAACCGGACCGACATCTGTCGCCACGAAAGCTCCCCGATGGCCCAACGCTCACCCGCCGCACCGCCGCGCCGAAAGCCCAATCCCGCGGAGCGCCGCCGTGACCTATGCGATGTGGCGATTCAGCTGTTGGCTGACAACGGCGCCAAGGGGTTGAGCCATCTGAAGGTGGATCGCAAGGCCGGGGTGCCCGACGGCACCACCTCGTTCTATTTCCGTACCCGGTCGGCCCTGCTGCGTGCGGTGGCGGAACGGCTGGCCGAGCTAGATCTGGCGAGCTTGCAGTCCGTCGCCGACACCGCCGACGGTCGGGGCGCAAATTCGTCTCCCCGCTCTCCGTCTCACTTGTCGCAGGTGGTGATTCAAGCCGGCAGCGAGCCGCAGTTGTCCCGGACGAAGGCCAGATACGAGCTGACGATGCAGGCCACCCGCGATCCGTCGTTGGCCGCGATTCTGCAGCAGGCCACGGACGGATTCACCAAGCTGCACCGGGAAATCCTCGTGCAGCTCATGCCGCACGGTGCGGAGCTGGAATCCGCCGTGGTCGAGGATCTGAGCAACGTCACGCTGACATTCATCAACGGTCTGCTGCTGCGGGTCGCCCACGGCGACCGGGTGATCGATAGTGCGGAGCAACTCGATGGGATCTTGTCGGCAATCGCCAGCGGGATTCTCAGGAGTCCGGACAAAGGGCGGCTGACCCAAGTCGGCGGCCCGCGGCCGGCACGGCGGCGCCGGGCGGCGTCGTCTCGGGCGTCCGGCTGAGGCGAAGGGACCGGAAATGGTAGCGGTAGGAGGGATTTCGTGACGGCGAGCACCGACAGTCATGTTCGATTCGATCCGTACGACGTCGAGCTGATCGCCGACCCGTATCCGATGTTCACCCGCCTGCGCGACGAGGCGCCGCTCTACTACAACGCCGAATATGACTTCTTCGCGGTGAGCCGGTTCGCTGATGTCAACAAGGTGCTGGTCGACCACGTCACCTTCAGCTCCGCCCGGGGCGTGATCCTGGAGTTGATCAAGGCCAACCTCGAGATCCCTTCGGGGATGCTCATCTTTGAAGATCCTCCGATTCACGATGTCCACCGCAAGCTGCTGTCGCGCATGTTCACGCCCCGCAAGATCGGCGCGCTGGAGCCGATGATCCGCGAGTTCTGTGCTCAAGCGCTGGATCCACTGGTCGGGTCGGGCCGATTTGACTTCGTCACCAATCTGGGCGCGCAGATGCCGATGAAGGTCATCAGCATGTTGCTCGGCATTCCGGAAGACGATCAGGAGTACATCCGCGACCGGGCCACCGCCCAGCTGCGCACCGAGGCCGGCAAGCCCATGCGGGCTGCCGAGCACGGCTTGTCCGTGGGGGAGATCTTCGCCGCATACATCGACTGGCGTGCCGAGCATCCGTCCGACGACATCATGACCGAGCTGCTCAACGTGGAGTTCGTCGACGAAACCGGCACTAAGCGGCGGCTGACGCGCGACGAGATCCTGGTGTACGTCAACGTCGTCGCCGGAGCCGGCAACGAGACGACGACGCGGTTAATCGGTTGGGCGGGAAAGGTTCTCGCGGAACACTCGGATCAGCGCCGCGAGCTCGTCGAAAACCCCGGCCTGATTCCGCAGGCGATCGAGGAATTGCTGCGCTACGAGCCGCCGGCACCGCACGCATGTCGATATGTGACCCGTGACGTGCAGCTGCACGACCAGACGGTGCCCGAAGGCAGCGTGATGATGACGATCATCGGGGCAGCGTGCCGCGATGAACGCCAGTTCGGGCCCGATGCCGGCGAGTTCGACATCCATCGCGCCGCCCGTCCGCACCTCGCCTTCAGTGTGGGCACCCACTTCTGCTTGGGGTCAGCGCTGGCGCGCCTGGAAGGCCGCGTCGCGCTGGAGGAGATTCTCAAACGGTTCCCCGAATGGGAGGTTGATATGACCAAGGCCAAGCTCAGCCCCACGTCGACGGTGCGGGGCTGGGAGTCCATGCCGGCTCTGGTGCCGTGATGACGGGTCGGGTTGCGGGCAAGGTTGCGTTTATCACCGGTGCCGCGCGGGGTCAGGGCCGAAGTCACGCGGTGCGGTTGGCGCAAGAGGGCGCCGACATCATCGCGATCGACATCTGCGGGCCGATCGAGCACATGGCCTACCCGCCGTCGACGCCGGCTGATCTGGCTGAGACCGCCGACTTGGTCAAGGGTCAGAACCGCCGTATCGTGGCCGCCGAAGTCGACGTGCGTGATTTCGACGCCCTCAAAGCAGTAGTGGATGACGGCGTGGAACAGTTCGGCCGGCTCGACATCATTGTCGCCAATGCTGGTATCGGCACCGTCGGCAAGAAGCTGCACAAGATTCCCGAGAACATCTGGCAGGACATGATCGACGTCAACCTCTCGGGTGTGTGGAAGACCGTCAAAGCCGGTGTGCCGCACCTGATCGCCGGTGGGCGGGGTGGCTCCATCGTGCTCACCGGCTCGGTCGGGTCGCACAAGGCGCTGGCCCACACCGGCCACTACATCGCCGCCAAACACGGCGTGATGGGACTGATGCGCAGCTTCGCCGTCGAGTTGGGGCAGCACAACATTCGGGTGAATTCGGTGCATCCCAGCCAAGTCAACACACCGATGACCATCAATGACATGACGTTCCGGCTGTTCCGCCCCGACCTGGAAAATCCGGGGCCGGACGACTTCGCGCCGTTTTCCCAGATGATGCACACGTTGCCGGTGCCCTGGGTGGAGGCCGCCGACGTCAGCAACGCGGTCCTGTTCCTGGCCTCTGACGAATCTCGCTATATCACGGGCGTTTCGCTGCCCGTCGACGCGGGCGCTTTGCTCAAGTAGACACGACGAATTGGAGAGGTACATGCCTGAATACGACTACGAAGAATTGAAGAAGGAAGCCGAGCAGTACATCAAGTTCGAGAAGGACAAGAAGAACAGAATCGCCTACATCACGTTCGATCGTCCCGACGCGCAAAACGCCACCACGTTGGGGATGCGGCATAACTATGCCGACCTGATTCACAAGTGCAACGTGGACGACGACATCAAGGTCGTGGTGATCCGTGGGGAGGGTGAGGATTTCGGCAGCGGCGGGGACTTGCCCGAGCAGCGGCCGATGCTGGAGAATCCGGGCTTGCCGCTGCTGCACGAGCTCGCCATCAACGATGACGACGTCAAGTACCCGCCGGGCGGCTCTTACCGCTATTTGTCCACCGTCACCGACTTCTACGCCAAGGCGCGCGCCGGAAACCGGCCGCTGCAAGAGCTGCGGAAGATCAGCATCATCGAGGCAAAGGGCTACTGCTACGGGTGGCACTTCTATCAAGCCGGCGATGCCGATCTGGTGATCTCTTCCGACGACGCGCTATTCGGCCACCCGGCCTTCCGCTACGTGGGCTGGGGACCACGCCTGTGGTGGTGGGCGGAGACGATGGGCCTGCGAAAGTTCTCCGAAATGCTATTCACCGGGCGGCCTTTCAGCGCAAAGGAGATGTACGACTGCGGTTTCGTCAATAGCGTGGTGTCCCGCGACAAGCTGGAAGAAGAGACGCTGAAGTATGCGATGGCGTGCTCCCGGTCCCGTCCGACGGACACCGTCGCGGTGCAGAAGACCTTCCTGGAGCTGTACAAGCAGCACAAAGGTGAATACTTCGGCAGCCTGCTGACCGGCATGGTCGAGGGAATGCTGCCGCTGATCACCAACGATGCGCAAGAAGTCGACCTCACCGAGGGCACTTTCGAAAAGGGCCTCAACAACGTGGTGAAGGACAACGACTTGAACTTCCCGCCGGAGTGGCGCCTGAGCCGCTCTGGACGTAAGAAGCCCTGACCGCGTTGGGAGGGCGGGCATGTCGGCGCTGACCGGTATCAGGGTCGTCGAGTTGGCCGGATCGGTTGCGGGGGAGTACTGCGGCAAGCTGCTGGCCGATTTCGGTGCTGAGGTGATCAAGGTCGAGGCGCCAGGGGGCGGCAGCCCCACTCGGCGGATGGCACCCATCGTCGGCCATGACGTTCAAGGCGTCGGATGCGAATCCAGCGCACTGTTCGCCTATCTGAATACCAACAAGCGGTCCGTCGTGCTTGACGGCGCCTCAACGGAACGGCTGGACGACATCATCGGCGCCGCTGACGTGGTCATCGACGACCAGGCGAGAGCCTGGGGCGAACGTCACCCGGGCGTCGTGTTCTGCTCGATCAGTCCCTTCGGCCAAGGAGCGGCCGCCGAGTTCGACAATGCCAAGAGCATCAACGTTTTCCACGCGAGCGGCTGGGGGTACCACACTCCCAGCCATGCCGACCCCGCCCGGCCGCCGCTGCGGGGACCCGGCCGGTTCCTCGCAGACTACGAAGCCGGACTCGACGCGGCGTTGTGCATCGCGTCGTCGCTATTCAAACGTCTGCACACCGGTCAAGGCGAGTTCATCGACATCTCGCAACATGCCGTGCTGGTGTCGCGCGCCGACTGTATCCTGGGCCGATTCATCACCGGTGAGGTTCCAGCGCACGGAGACCGGGACGATTACGACCAACAGGGCCCGGCGTCCTTCTTCGCTTGCACCGACGGTTTCGTCTACCTGTACATGACCAGCCGCGCGCACTGGCTCGGCGTCAAAGCGCTCATGGGACAACCAGATTGGCTCGACGCTTTCGACGACGACTGGCTGGAATTCTCGGTCACCCCGGAAAAGGTCGCGACTTTTCAACGGGGTTTCGCGGAATGGGTCCGGGACTTACCCAAACAGGCCGCAGCCGAAAAAGCCCAGCGCCTGAACGTGCCGCTGGTGCCCGTCAACGACGCCGCGGATCTGCATCACTCGCCGCAATACCGGCACCGGGGCTTTTTCCGGCAGGTGCGTCACCCGGTGCTGGGTGACGCGTGGTATCCCACGGTTCCGTACGCGCTCAGCGCATCACCAGCCGAAATTACTGCTGCCGCACCAACTCTCGGGCAGCACACCGCACTCGTCCTGGACCGGGCGGAAGTCCGGCGCACACCGCCGAGGGTGAAGTCGGCGCAGCTGAAGACGCCCAAGGAACGCCGCGGTGGCCCCCTTGAAGGGGTACGCGTCGTCGAGCTCACCAAGGTATGGGCGGGTCCGTACGCCGGCAAGCTGCTGGCGATGCTTGGCGCTGAAGTGATCAAGATCGAGACGGCAACCAACCCAGAGGAGATGCGCGCCTACGGCGGCACCGACATCAACCATGCCCCCTTCTTCCTGAGCATCAATCCCGAAATCCTCAGCGTGGACCTCGATATCAAGTCCCGCCAGGGGATGGCGCGGTTGCGCGAATTGGTCGCCCACAGCGACATCGTCATCAACAACCTTCGCCCCGGCGCGATGGAGCGGCAAGGCCTGGGGTACGAGCAGCTGAGGGCAATCAAGCCGGACATCATCTCGGTGTCGATCAAGATGTGGGGCAACGACGGGCCGTTGGGGCATCAAACGGGTTACGCGCCATGTTTCGCCGCGTTGGCGGGCCTCGCTGCGCTGGTCGGCTACCCCGGCGGGCCTCCACTCGGGGCGAGTATGCGCTATGGGGACTCCACGGTCGGCGCGGCCGCCGCGTACGCGGCCGTGGTGGCGTTGTTGCATCGCGAACTCTGCGGCGCAGGACAATTCGTCGACGTGTCGGCCGTCGAAACCCTCTCCTCGATGATCGGCGACTGTCTGCTGGAGGAAAGTCTCACCGGAAAGCGCCTCGAGCCCGACGGCAACAACCATCCCGACCTGTGCCCGCATGGTTGTTACCCCAGCCGGGATGGTTCCTGGGTCAGCGTGGCCGTGGCCAATGACGCGGAATGGCAAACGCTATGCGACGTGCTCGACGCGAAGGCGCTGGCCGAGCGCTATCCGGCGACGGGGGACCGGCGCGCTCAGGGCGCGGCGCTCGATGACGAGCTCGCGCGCCTCATGCAAAACCATGACGCCGAACAACTCGCGCACCGCCTGCGGGTTGCAGGTGTATCGGCGGTGAAAAGTGCCACCGCGGTCGATGTGATCAGCGATCAGCGCCTTTGGGACCGCGAGTTATATCGTTTCGTGTCCGATCATCGCGAAGGCCGGCGCCCGATACTCGGGCCGTCGTGGCGGATGACCCGTGCCGCGGCGCGGATCGAGCGCGGCGCGCCCGACCTGGGCGAGGACACCGACTACGTACTACACGAAATACTCGGCGCCGGAACAGGAGCCAGAACATGACGCCCACGTTGGCAGGCACGGTGGCGCTGGTGACCGGCGCCAGCAGCGGTATCGGCGCGGCGACGGCGCAGGCGCTCGCCGCACAGGGCGCCACGGTGGCGCTTCTCGCGCGTCGTGCCGACCGGCTGA
The DNA here is from genome assembly GCA_963840045.1 of uncultured Actinomycetota bacterium. Lineage (GTDB taxonomy): Bacteria > Actinomycetota > Actinomycetes > Mycobacteriales > Mycobacteriaceae > Mycobacterium. The sequence continues at coordinate 260,188 of CAWIXL010000009.1, forward strand.
CCGCACTGAAAACTGATATCGAATCCGCGGGCGGCACAGCGCTCGTCGTGGCGGCCGACGTCACCATCGCCGAGCAGGTCTCTGCGGCCGTGCAGCACACCGTAGCGGAGTTCGGACGCCTCGACATTCTGGTGAACAACGCCGGCCTGATGCAGTCCGGGCCGGCGGCCGAGGCGTCGCTGCAGGACTGGGACGACATGGTGTCGGTCAATGTGCAAGGGGTCCTGTACGTCACCCGGGCTGCGCTTCCGCACCTGATCGAGGCGGCCGCCAGTGCATCGCGCGGTGTGGCTGATCTGGTCACCATCAGTTCCACCGCCGGTTGGGTGGCCCGGCCCGGTACCGCGGTCTACTCGCTGACCAAATTCGGGGTGAACGCGTTCAGCGAGGGCATCCGCCAGGAGGTGCTCGGTCAGCGGGTCCGGGTCGGCGTGGTGGGTCCTGGAACCGTCGACACCGAGATCTTCAGCCATCTGTCCGCGCCATCGCGGGAGGCATTCGACCGGCAGACCGCCGGCATGGTCAAGTTGCGGCCGGAAGACATCGCCGACGCGGTGATCTTCATGGTGACCCGTCACCGACGAGTCGCCGTCAACCACATGCTGGTGCGCGCAGCCGAACAGACCTGGTGAACCCGTTGGACCTCGAGACGCACCGTTGGGCCACCGGTGACACGTTCGGCCTGGCGTTTCCCGCTGATCCCGCGGCGCTGCACAGTTGCGGAGCGCCGTTTCTCACTGACGCACTACGGGTTTCGGGCGTGCTCGCCGGTAACAGCGTCACGCATATCGCCGGGTTCCGCGAAATTCCCGGCGGCAGCACCGGCCGCAAAGTTGCGTTGACGGTGGAATACGAACGGCCGCAACAGGGTCTGCACACCGAGCTGTTCGTCAAGTTCTCACGTGATTTCGACAACCCGCTACGGGATCGCGGAAAGACCCAGATGGAGCCCGAAGTCCGGTTCGCTGCGCTGTCCCGCGAACCCGCGTTCCCCATCGCGGTACCCAGCTTGCTGTTCGGCGACTACCACCGCCGGACTGGCACGGGAATACTGATCACCGAACGAATCCAATTCGGTGCTAACGGAATCGAACGCCAATACCACAAGTGCCTCGATTACGAGATGCCCGAGCCCGTTGAGCACTATCGGGCCCTGCTCACCGCCGTCGCCCGCCTGGCCGGCACCCACCGGTCCGGGCGCTTGCCGGCTCACCTGACCGCACACTTTCCGCCGGACGTGCAGGCCGCGACGGTGGGGCAACGCAAACCGCTGCGCATGGACCAGCTGGACCGGCGGCTGACCCAGCTGGGCGAGTTCGCCGAATCCCATCCCGGGCTACTGCCGGCCCGCGTCGGCTCGGCAGAGTTCCTGACACGCCTCCGCGAAGATGCGCCACGGTTCGTGCATCACGAACACGCGATCGCGCGCCATCTGGCCGCCGACGACGACTACGTCGGACTGTGCCATTGGAACGCCAACGTCGACAACGCTTGGTTTTGGCGCGACACCGACGACGTGCTGCACTGCGGCCTGATGGACTGGGGCTGCGTCGGCCAAATGAACATGGGCATGGCTATCTGGGGCGCCATGTCGGGTGCCGAAGCCGACCTATGGGACCCGCACCTTGACGAACTAATGCGGGTGTTCGTCGCCGAAGTCCGTTGCTGCGGTGGCCCGGATCTCGACCCGCAGCGGCTGGCCCGCCACACACTGCTCTATGCCGCGGCGATGGGGGTCGCATGGCTGCTGGATGTGCCGGCCTTGATCCGCCTGCGGTTTGGTGCCGCAGCACCCAGCAGTCGCACGGATCCGCGCATCAAGGATGACGAAAGTGTGCGTGCGCCACTGCAGATGCTGTCGAACCTGCTGAATCTGTGGGAACGGCATCGGCTGGGCGACTTGCTCGATGCGGCTCTTGCCGAAAGCGCGGCCGAAGGCGACGAAGGGCAACGGGTCGGCTAGATGCGGCGATCTACTGGTGGCCGGTGTGCAGTGCCGTGGGCGGGACCTGGTCGACCAAGGTGGTCCGGCCGGTCGCGAGTGCCTGCAGCGCGGCATCGACGATCGCGTTGTTGGCATAACCGTCGTAGGCCGTGGGGCCGGTAGGCGTGTTGCGGGCCAATGACGCTGCCCAGGCGACATTTTGGGCGCGATAGGCCGCACCGAAACGCTCGATCCAGTCTTTCGGCAAGAACATTCCTGCACCGGCGTCGTCAATCGCCCGGGTGAGATGGGCCGGCGCACCCAAGCTGATCGAACCCGCACTGGCGACGATGTCGCAGCCGATGTCGTACTGCAGGCCTGGGCCGCGCCCGATTTCGGAGAGGCCCAGGATTCCCGACACCGACCGCAGGTTGAGCAGGATAGTGACGGCCGCACCGTCAGGACTGTGTTTCACGGCACAGGACACTTCGGCGACTTCTTCTTCGGTGAACCATCTGAAGAGATCGATGTCATGGGTGGCCGAGCTGGAGATCAATTCCTCGACTCCGAAATCGATTGCGCACGAAGGGTTGTGGTTGCGATGCCGTACCAGCAGGGGGGTACCGGCCTGACCGCTCGCGAGCGTGCGCTTCATCTGCCGGTAGCCGGCGTCGTGCCGTCGCATAAAGCCCACCTGTACGAGCCGGGTGCCGTACGTCTGTTCGGCGCGAACCAGATCGAGTGACTCGTGCGGCGACGTCGTGAGCGGCTTTTCGCACAGCACCGGAATTTGGCGCTCCAGGCAGCCGCGCACGATGTCATAGTGCGTGGCATCAGCCGTGGCCACCAGCGCCGCGTCGAATCCGCCGGCTTCCAAACATGCCATCGGGTCGTCGAAGGCCACGGCGCCGGGTACCAGTGCTGCGCATTGGTCGACCAATGGGAGGTAGGGGTCGGCGATCGCGCTGACCCGCACCCACGGCGCCAGGGACAGGAACGTGTCGAGATGGAATCGCCCCATCGCGCCCAGGCCGATCACGGCCACACGAATCGTGGAATAGGTGGTCATCCGACTGGAGGCACCTCCACCCATCCGCCGCCGGCTATCGACACCTGGACCGCTGCGTTGATGTGTGCTGCGCGTAGCCCGTCGAGGAAGGTGGGCAGTCCGTCGGTCACCTCTCCGGTGCGGACGGCTGCGTAGACGTCCGCCACGAACAGGTTGAAACACTCCTGATAGCCCTGCGGGTGGCCGCCGGGCAGTACCGAATACCGCGCGGCGGCCGGCGAGAGCGCGGCAGCGTCTCGAAGCACGACGGTGTTGGCACGCAGACCGCCGACGATGAGCTCGTCTGGATGCTCCTGGTCGAACATGACGGAAGTCTCCCGACCGTCGAACGAGAAGTAGAGCTGGTTCTTGCGACCGGGGGAGGACTGACTGACGATGACGCTGCCAATCGCATCGCGGTCGGTGCGGAACAGCGCGATCGCACCGTCTTGCCGTTCGCGATCGTCTGCGCCCGCCGAGCCCTGCACCGCGCTCAGGGCCGTGATGCGCTGTCCGGTAACGAATTCCATCAGGTCGCACCAGTGTGAACCGATATCGCCGAATGTCGGTGAGACTCCGGTGCTGGCGGGGTCGGACCGCCAACCAGTGGGCTTCGCCAACAACATGAAGTCCTGCAGATAGCTCCCATGAATCAGCCATGGCGAGACCTGCCCGATCCGGTCTCGTGCTTCGCGCACCGCCGCATAGAAACGATAGATGAACGGCACCGCGGTAATCTGATGTGTCTTCGCGGCGGCCTCGACGAGGTCTGCTGCATCCTCGAGGTTGGCAGCCAAAGGCTTTTCGCAGATCACGTGCTTACCCGCTGCCAACGCGGCCAGCGCCATGTCGTGGTGCAGGTGGTTGGGTACGCACACGTGCACGACGTCGACATCGTCGGCGTGGATGATGTCTTGCGCGGTGGCCGCCCGGGTGGCGTTAAGTCGTTGGCAGGCAGCACGGCTGCTTTCCAGACTGCTCCCGGCCACGGCGGCAAGGACGCCGCCGGCGCGCTGCACGGCGTGGGCGTGGACTGTCCCGACCATGCCCACACCGATCACGCCACTGCGTGGTCGATCCGCCTTAACCACAGCGCGTGTCTCCTTACCTTCACCGTTTGGTGGTTCGGACAGCCGACACGTTACGTCACTCGTGGCGCGCGGCCTCCTGGGCTAGCTGGACCCGTGAGGCCAGTCCGAGTTTGGTGTAGACGTGGGTGAGGTGGGTCTGCACGGTGCGCGGTGAGATGAACAACCGCGCGGCGATGTCTTTGTTGGTCAGCCCCTCGCAGACGAGTCTGGCTACGTCGAGCTCGGTGGGCGTCAGTGAGCCCCAGCCACTTGCCGGGCGCTTTCGTTCACCGCGGCCGCGTTGCGCGTAGGCGATCGCCTCGTCGGTGGTGAGCGCGGCGCCTTCGGCCCAGGCGGCGTCGAACGCATTGTCGCCCAAAGCCGTCCGGAGCCCCGCCAGCGTTGAGTCGAAGGCCTGCTGGTAAATCGTGAAGCGCACTACCCCCACGCGCTGTCGGGCCGCGTCGGCCGCGCCAAACAGGCGAGCCGCTTCCTGACTGGGGCGGGCATCGACGGCTAACGACGCGACGCACTCAAGGGCATCGGGGACCAGCAGGTACGCCCCAACATTCGCGGCCACACTCAGGGCATCGTAGGCGTCGCGTTCGGCCTGCTCGAGGTCCCGTTGGGCGACCGCGATGCGGCAACGCATCGTGAGCGCGTAGACGCGGTAGCTGCCCCGAGTGGTCGACACAGCGCAGTCGGCAAAGCCCCTTGCAGTATCCAGATCGCCTCGTGCACAGGCGATTTGCGCGGCCACAACGGGATTGTGCAGGCTCGCCACGTCGCTGGGACCGAAGGACTGCGTTGCCGAGTCGCGGGCGGGTTCGGCGCCTGCGGCGTCGCCGGCGGCCAGGTTCGCGAAGGCCAGCGCTGAGTACGCCAAGCCGGCATGGACCGGGCTGACTTCCACCGCGGTGTCGGCGGCGGCTTGGGCGGCGGCCCGGGCCGCTTCGGTGTCACCGCGCTGGGCCAGCGCGTGAGACAGCACGATCTGGGCGCCACAACTGTTGAGGGTGTCGTGCGCCGCGTCGGCCTCGCTGACCACCCCGCCCAACTGGGTGACGGCGGCGTCGAGGTCGCCCTCAAAGATAAGCGCCACGCCGAGAAACCAGCGACAGCAGCGCGAACCGAACTCGTCACCCAGCTCGTCCGCGAGATCGCGTGCTTCCTCACCTGCCGCACGCGCCGCGACCTGATCGCCCTCGCCGTTGCTGGCCGCATACATCTGCCAGAGCAGGGTTTCGGCCAACGTCCACTTGTCTCCCATCGCCCGGGCTAATTCGACCGCCTCGGCCAAGAGCGGGCGCGCCACGTCGGGGTTGTAGGCGGCCGTGCTGCCGCACGCGGTCAATGCCCGGACCAGCAGCGCCGGGTCGTCGATGTCCCGGGCCATGGCCAGGGCCTTCTGAGCTTGATCCACGCGATCAGTGACACCCACGTGCGCATCGATGAAAGACCGGTTGGCCAGTGCCTTCGCATACAACGCCCGGTCTACCCCGCCGGGGTCCGCATCGTGGTCGGCGAGGGCGGCGTCAAGCCAGGCCGCTCCTTCTTGAAAGCGGCCCCGCGCCCGCCACAGGGGCTGCAGCGAGGACGCCAGCAACAGTGCCTGGTCGGTGTCGGCGTTTTCGCGGCTCCACGCGAACGCGGCCCTCAGGTTGTCGATCTCGATCGCAGCATGATTGAGCCGACGTTCGTGGCCGGCGACCGAGGGAGCCTCCAGCGCGACGGCGACGGCCGTGTAGTAGTCGCGGTGGCGCGCCCGCACGGTATCGGCCTCACCGGATTCGCTCAGCTTGTCCAGCGCGTACTGGCGCACCGTTTCGAGCAGGCGGTATCGGGTTCGGCCAGTCCTGTTGTCAGCTACCAGCAGGGACTTGTCCACCAGCAGACTAAGCAGATCGACCACCTCGTAGCGGTGCACCTCACCGCCGGCGGTCACCGCCTGGGTGGCGTCGAGATCGAATCCGCCGAGAAATACCGACAGCCGCCGAAACAGCGCCCGCTCGGGTGTGGTGAGCAGCGCATGCGACCAGTCGACTGACGCCCGTAGTGTTTGCTGGCGGCGCACCGCGGTGCGCGATCCGCCGGTCAGCAGACGGAAGCGGTCATGCAGACTATCGACGATCTCGGCCAACGACAGGGCGCGCACCCGCGCCGCGGCCAGTTCGATGGCCAGCGGCATGCCGTCGAGCCGGTGGCAGATCTGGCTCACCGCGGCGACATCGTCGGCGGTGATGGTGAACTCGGGTCGGGCTAGGCGGGCGCGGTCGGTGAACAGCTCGATCGCCTCGTCGTCGAGGCCAAGCGGGGGAACCCGCCAAACCTGCTCACCGGCCACCGCGATGGGCTCGCGACTGGTCGCCAAGACGGTCAGCGCCGGGCACGCACCCAACATCGCGTCGAGCAGAAGCGCGCACGCGTCGAGCAGATGCTCGCAATTGTCCAGGACCACAAGCATCCGCCGGTCGGCGATAAACCGCACGATGCTGTCCACACTCGAGCGGCCTGGCTGATCGGGTAATCCCAGGGCCCGCGCTGCCGTGACCGCCACCAGCGCGGGGTCGGTGATCGGCGCCAGGTCGACGTACCAGACACCATCGCCGTATTGGCCGGCGACGGCGGCCGCGATCTGCACCGCCACGCGGGTCTTTCCGACGCCTCCGGTCCCGGTCAAGGTGACTAGCCGCTTGGCGTCCAGGAGTCTGCGGAGCTCGGCCATCTCGTCGCCCCGCCCCACGAAACTGGTGAGAAGGATCGGAAGATGTTGGCTACCAGCGGCTTCGCTGGCCCGCAGCGGAGGGAACTCATTGCAGATGTCGGGATGACAGAGTTGCAGCACCCGTTCCGGCCGGGGTAGATCACGCAGTCGGTGGGTGCCCAGGTCGTTCAGCCAGGCGTCGTCGGGCAGCAGGTCGGCCACCAGATCGCTGGTGGTGCCCGACAATACGGTCTGCCCGCCGTGCGCCAATTCACGCAGCCGAGCGGTGCGGTTGATGGTCGGGCCGATGTAGTTGCCTTCGTCGCGCAGCCGCACCTCACCGGTGTGCAGCCCGATACGAAGCCGGATCGGCGCCAACGGCGCCCGCTGCAACGCCAGCGCACACACGACCGCATCGGAGGCTCGGGTGAACGCAACTACGAAGCTGTCGCCCTCGCCCTGCTCCACCGGCCGAACGCCGTGATGGGTGCGGACCAGGTCGTCCAGCGTGCGATCCAGGTTCGCGACCGCGGCAGACATCTCCTCGGCGCGGGTCTCCCACAATCGCGTCGACCCTTCGACGTCGGCCAACAGCAACGTCACCGTCCCCGTCGGCACGAGCTCGCTCACACCTACATCGCTCCACTTCACCATCGGCACATCCGCGCGTTCGACCATGCTAGCCAGCATCGGTCAAGGAGAAGCCGCAAACATCGGCACATATGCGTAGATCGGGGCACGATGGTCGAAACCGGGGCAATTTCTCTGCGCGATCCGACTGATGGATTTCGTCGCGCAACCCCTGATCCTCGACGCAACACAGGCTGAGGAGGGCCTGATGAACGAAGCTGGCCGATCGACGACAACCCAACGCGGCGACCATGCCGTCGTACTTGGCGCCAGTAGGGGCGGATTGCTCGCCGCGCGGGGGCTCGCAGGTCCTCGACGAGACTCTTCCCCGGGCTGCTCAGCGAAATCCTCGACCGCGGAGCACCGGTCTGCGACGGCACCGACCCGGCAGAAGGGTACCTCAGCGTCGGCGGCCATCTATTCCCTCGGGAAGGCCGCCCGAAAGACCTCATGCCACTTTCCTGCCGAGCCGGTCGCCGGCCAGCTGGCGACCACCGCGCCAGAGCAGTAGCCCGGTCTGCATGCCGAGCGCAATCGAGATCATCGACACCACCGTCACCGCGATCGCGGCGTTGGCATTGGCGTTGACCAGCTGCGTGAAGCCGATCAGGCCGAGAGAACCGGGGACCAGCAGCCAGAACCCGGGCAGCAACAGCGTTGCGGCCGGCGGGGCGTTAGGCCGGAACGACATCCCCACCGCGCACACCATCAGCGCGAGTCCGCCGCCGAAGCCGCTTGCGTAACTCCCCAGCAGGACGTTTGCGATGATTTGCCCGGCGTAGGTGATCAACAGGGTGACCAGCAGCCAGGGCAGGAACCGGTTGGGCGGGCCGAGGTAGAGCACGATGCCGAACGCGTACAGCGCCACGCCTGCCCACGGTGCCCACGCACCGAATTGGTTGAGCTGCGTCGCCTTCAGTTCGGTAGCGCTGACACCCAAGACCTGCGCTGCGATCAGGATCCCAAATGCCAACTGCGCCAGGCGCATAAAACCGGCGACAAGGCGGGCCGACCCCGACACCACCTCTCTGGTGGTCAAGTCGACCACCGCCAAGGTGATCGCCGTGCCGGGCAAGAAGAGCGCCAGCGGTGCCGCGAGATCGCGCAGGCTGTCATCGCCGAAATGCCACAGTCGTTCCAGGCTGAACGCGGCGAACGCCACCAGAAACGCGCTGAGGGTGGGTAGCAGCTGCCCGACCGCCTTACTGACCCGATCGAGCAGACCCAGCAGGCCGACCAGGAGTCCGAAGCCGGTGGCGGCCAGCATCGCCGTGAATGTCGGCTGCAGGACCAGTCCAAAGGCGGCGCTTTGCACGGCGTATCCGAGCACATTGACCCATGCCGGAAACCGGCGCGGTAGCACATGGATGCGGTCGAGTTCGGCCAATCCATCGCGGGCGGTGATCCGGCCATTTCGGGCATGGGCCACCAGCACGGCCAGCGGAAAGGCCTGATCGAAGCGAAGATCGCTCTCGGACCGGACTACTCGAACCGTGGTGCCGGCCGCGTGGTCAAACCCGCCGAATTGGATGAAGTTCGGCAGTAGGAGTACCTGGTTGCTCGTGCCGTAGTGCTCGGACGACAGCTCCAGGGTGCGCCGGATCAGCGCTATCGGATAGTTGCCGGACGCCATGGCACCGCCCAGCCGGGCCAGGAAGTCGACGGCCAGGGAGTCGGGGCTCGTGTCGGGCTGCTGCTGGGTCACCGGGTGAGGTTAAGGCGTCTCGAGCTGAGGTGCGCCAGTGCACCCTGAATAGTCGGTGATTCTTGTCGCCGGGCTCGGCTAGGATCGAAACTATGTTCGAAGTGCTGGGTGTGCTGCCCGACGACGAATCGGCCTTGGTCGAGCGCATAGCGGAGTTGGAGCGGCTTAAGTGCGCGGCTGCCGCGGGTCAGGCGCGTGCGGCGGCCGCGCTGGACGCCGCGCGTCGAGGCGCCGAAGCCGAAGCCGGGATGCCCGCCGCACGGCGTGGCCGCGGGGTGGCCAGCGAGATCGCTTTGGCTCGACGCGACTCACCGGCCCGCGGCGGCCGCCACCTGGGCTTCGCGAAGGCGCTGGTGCACGAGATGCCGCACACCCTGGCCGCACTGGAAGCCGGGGTGCTTTCGGAGTGGCGGGCCACCCTGATCGTGCGCGAAAGCGCCTGCTTGGCGGTGGCGGATCGGCGCGCCTTGGACGCCGAGCTGTGTGGCGACCCCGCCGGACTGGACGGCAAGGGCGATGCCTGGGTGACCGCGCAGGCCAAGGCGATCGCCTACCGGCTGGACCCGCGGGCCGTCGTGGACCGGGCGGCGCACGCCGAAAAGGACCGCACCGTCACCATCCGCCCGGCCCCGGACACCATGACGTATGTGACCGCGCTGCTGCCCGTCGCTCAAGGAGTCTCGGTGTACGCGGCGCTGCGCCGTGCGGCCGATACCTGCTGCGACGGGCGCTCACGCGGCCAGGTGATGGCCGACACCCTGGTCGAACGAGTCACCGGCCGCGACGCGGCGGCGCCCACGCCGATCGCGGTGAACCTCGTCTTGACCGATGAAACTCTGCTGGGCGGGGACAACACGCCCGGCGACATCGACGGCTACGGCCCCATTCCGGCGGCGGTGGCCCGCGGTCTGGTCCTCGGCGCGGTCACCGACCAGCGCGCCCGCGCCACCCTGCGCCGGCTCTACGCCCATCCGCGATCGGGAGCGCTGGTGGCCATGGAGTCGCGGGCGCGGCTGTTTCCGCGCGGGCTGGCCACCTTCATCGGCCTACGGGATCAGCGTTGCCGCACTCCGTACTGTGATGCGCCGATCCGCCACCGCGACCATGCCCAACCCTGGGCACAGGGTGGCCCGACCACCGCGACCAACGCGCTCGGGTCCTGCGAATGCTGCAACTACACCAAAGAAGCCGACGGCTGGCGGGTCAGCACCAGTGTCGATGAAAACCACACACACACCGCTGAATTCACCACCCCAACGGGTCATGTTTACCGCTCGGGAGCGCCACCGCGTCCGCCAACGATCGTCAACGTCAGCGAGCTCGAGGTCCGAATCGGAATCGCGCTGGCAAAGCACGCCGCCTAGTTGGCTGACCGCCGCAACCGCAGCGGCAGGGCTGCGATGCTGAAAGTTGCTGACGGCCAAACGATCTGTGGTTGATACCCAGGTGCGAGCTCGAACGTGGGTATGCGACGTAGCCATTCGGAGACAACCAGGTTCAGCTCCATCCGAGCCAAGTGCGAACCCAGACACCGGTGGGTGCCGCCGCCGAACCCCCAATGCTTGTGCACCTTGCCGTCCATCACCAGATCGTCGACAGATATCGCGTCGGTGCCGTCGCGATTGATGGCTCCCAGACACAGCCATACCCTCGAGCCCGCTGGAATCGGGACACCCGCGACCTCGACATCTTGGGTCGCCACGCGCGGAACGATTGGTGCGGGCGTTTCAAGTCTGACCATCTCTTCGACGAAAACGCCTATTTGGTCCGGGTTCTCGCGAAGATGCCCGCGCAGCCGGGGCCGCCGGGCGAGCTCGAGCAGCGCTGCGCCGATCGCGGAGGTGACAGTGTCCAGACCGGCGAGGACGAACACGTAGCTGAGGCCGAGCGCCTCGCCGTCGTTGAGCGGATCGTCGCCCAGCAGTACCTGGGACAAAATGTCAGGACCCGGATTCTGCCGATGCACCGCGATGGCCTCGACGAGGTATGTTGTCAGCTCGATGGCTGGGGTCAGGTCGGCGCCCTCGAGCGTTTCGAGCAGGCCGAGGCCGATGATGGCGTCCTTCCAACGGATCAATCGGTCCCGATCTTGCAGTGGCAGGCCGAACAACGTCAGGAAAACCTGAGATGGATATGGAATCGCGAGGTCGCCCATTGCCTCGCACTCGTCCTTTGCGGCGATCGCCTCGATGATCCCGACCGCTTGCGCCTGCAGCGACGGCAGCATTGTGCCGAGAGTATGGGGGCTGAAGAACGGTTGCAGGATCTTTCGGAAGCGGGTGTGCTCGGGAGGATCGAACGCGAGCGGGACCAGCGGCAGCGGACTGCCCAAGATGTCGAAGGCGCTCTTCGACGAATAGATTGCCGGATTGCGCAGCGCGCCAAGGACATCCTCGCGGCGAGTCAGGTAATAGGCGCCTTCGCCAATAACCACTGGGCCGGCGTCGCGTAGGGTTGCCCATCCCACGGCCCGGTCTGTGGCCATCGGCAGATCCGCGTAGTCGATATGCGGTACGTCGTGGAGCTCGCGCTCTATGGTCATCCCGAGGTCGCGCCATTCTCCAAATCGCTGCGGCCGGGCTGGTCCGCTAGTCGGACGTTACCTGATGCGGCCGGCGGCGCCGGCCGACTCGGCGCAGGGGCCCAGCCGACGTAGGTCAGATAAATCCCGACCAGGGCGACAACGACGAAGCCCGCAACCCACCAGCTCACCGGTTCAACCGCGGAGTTGACGGTGGAAATGTAGGTGCCCGGAATGGCCAGCAGAGATAGCCCTTTCGCCGTGGTCATCCAGCCCAGTACTGACACGATGATCGCCGCGGGGCTACGCCAATACTGATGAAGCGCGACTACGGTCAGTCCGGTCAGCAGAATAAACGCGCCGGTAACGTAGGCCCACACCGGATTCGCTCCGAATTCCGCAGCCAGACTTCGCATCTGGGAGGCGCGCGCCACTGCAGTAATAGTGACGAGAACAAGATACGGGCCGAGGATGCGCGCGAAGATGCGCGTCCTGACCTCGGACTGTGGTGAAGTGCTCGGTGATCCCATAGGGATATCGCACTGGTTGGCCAGGGCTGCTGGTAGGGACCGAAGTCCCGAGTTTCAGCCGAAAGTCATGTTGATGCGAGTGCGTCGAATATCAACGTCGCGTAGGTCGCCATCCGCTCCGACCCCAGAATCCCGGGCCCCATCTTGTTCATCACGTAGGAGATGGTGGTCCGCCGGTCCGGACACATCAGCACCATCGAGCCGCCCCATCCTCCCCAGAAGCAGATCTTCTCATCCGGGACGTAGGGGAGTGCTTCCTTATTCGCCAGCCCGTACCCGACTCCCCACCGCAGCGGCGCGGGCAGGACGAGGTCGACACCGTTGGCCTGCTCGTCGAAGATCAGCTCGACGGTGTCGGGCTTGAGCAGGACGACGCCACGGGCCTTGCCTCCCAGCGAAATTGCCGACAACACGGTCGCCAGTGAACGTGCGTTTCCGTGGCCGTTGAGCGCGCCCATGTCGGCCTCGCGCCAAGCCGGCGTATTGGCGGCGTCGGCGTTGGGTGGTGGGCCACTGAAGGTTTTGCGCATCGGGCTGTCTTCGGGCAATGAGTCCAGCGGCAACTCCAGTGCCGGCGGCGGGATGATCTCGGCGATCCGGTCGTAATCCTCACGTCTGGCACCGATCTGGAAGTCTGCGCCGAGGGGGCCGGCGATTTCGTCGCGGACGAAGTCCTTGAGGGAACGCCCGGTGACGCGACGCATCACCTCGCCGATGAGATGTCCTTGATTGTGCGCGTGATAGCCCGACGCGGTTCCCGGTTCCCACCAGGGCGCTTGGGCGGCCAGTGCCGCCGTGGACTTGTCCCAGTCATACATGTCCTCGGTGGTGAACGGTAGGTCCCAACCGGAAACACCCGAGGTGTGCGCCAGAATGTGGCGGAACTCGATGTGCTGCTTGCCATTTTCCGCGAATTCGGGCCAATAGGTGGCGACCGGCGCGGTCAGTTCCACCAGCCCGCGATCCACGAGCATCAAGGCGGCCAGGCTGGTGACCGTCTTCGTGGACGACCACACATTGACGATGGTGTCCGTGGTCCAGGCGCGCGTTCGTGCGGCGTCGGTGTAGCCGCCCCAGATATCGACGACGGATTCGCCGTCAATATCAATGGCGATGCATGCGCCAACCTCTTCGCCCGAGGCGATGTTGTCCGCCAGCGCGGAGCGAACCTTGTCGAACCTGTTGTCGCATTGTCCGTGAATCGTGTCGTGCATCTGGCTTACTCCCTTTCCTTGGGGTGGGGCTCAGCTGAGCAGGGCAAGCAACGCGGTGCGCGCCTTGTCGGAGTCGGGGACGCCGCCGGTGATCAGATCGGTGTAGATGAACGATTCGCCGATGCGGATGACGAGATAGGCGAGGTCATGGATTGGCATCGGATACGACAATGTTGTCGGGTCCACCTGCTCGGCCAAAAGGCGTTCAACGGCGCCGATCATCTCTTGCTGAACAAAGCTGGCGTTGGTGGTCAGCAACCGCAGTGCCCGCTCGGGCTCGCGGCGTAGGTAGGTCCGAAAGAACGGCGCGGTGATCAATTCGTCGGCGAAGCCACCAAGCGCCTCGGCAACGAGCTGGGCGCCGCTGAACCCCTTGTCGCGGACATTCCGAAGCGCCCGGGCCAGCGTCTCTTGGCCCAGTTCGTGCAGGATCTGGCTGATGAGCTGGTCGCGCGAACCCACCCAGCGAAACAACGTGGACCGATCGACGCCGAGCTCGGCCGCGAGCTGTTGCATATCGATGCGCTCGCCGGCGAGCAGGCGTTCCCGCGCCAGCGAGTAGGCACGGGCCACGTCGGAACGCTCCACCCGAGATGTGACCTCAGTCACCACGAATGCAACATATCTGAAAACGTTGCAATCGGGCAAGTACGAGTTACCGGGCAGGGTGGCTGGTGATGTGACTGAGGAGGTCGCGGGCCGCTCCGGCGGGCGGAGTGCGCCCGCCCACCCAGATCGCCCGCAGCTCCCGCCCGAGGTCCAATTCGGGCACCGGCACGGTGCGCAGACGTCCGATTGCCAAGTCGTCTGCAACGGCCAGTCGGCTCATTACCGCGGGTCCCGCACCGGCGGCGACGGCCGCACGCACCGCAGCGGCAGAGGACAATTCGAGCACCGGTTGTGCCTGCTGCATGGAGTCACCCAGCGTTTTGCGTAACGCCGCGGTCAACGAATCGCGGGTTCCCGAACCTGATTCGCGAGTGACGAGCGGTGTCTGGCTGAGTTCCGCTGCGCTGACCGATCGCTGGCGCCGCGCCCACTTGTGATCGGCCGGCACGATGAGCACCAGCTCGTCGTGCCCGACCACGCGGCTGCGTAATCCCGTTGGCAAGTAGGGCGTTTCGATGAATCCTAAGTCCGCGGTGCCATCGCGTACCGCGGCGGCCGCCTGGTCGCTGTTGGTTGCGGTCATAATGACTTCGGGAAGGCTGGCGCCGAGCCGGGCTGCCGCAACCTGCAACGAAACCAACCAACGCGGTATCAGTTGCTCGGCAATCGTCAGGCTGGCAGCAACTTTGATTCGGTTGCGCTTTTCCGATCGCAGCGAGGCCAGCCCGGCGTCCACGTAGCGGGCGACGTCGAGCAACCGGTCCGCCCACTCGGCGGCCACCACCCCGGCCGGCGTCAGTTGCGATCCGCGCGGGGTACGCACCACTAACGCAACCCCGGTCTGGGCCTCGATTGATGCCAATCGCGCCGAAACCGCCTGCTGCGTCAGGCCGAACTCCCGTCCCGCGGCAGCAAGACTGCCCGTTCGGGCGATCGCCAGGAAGATCTCGAACGCGGACAGTTCGGGCATGTGGGTGCTCAGGGGCGCCATGATGATCCTCCACCGGTGGGCATACAAGCCGTACTCGTCAGATCTCCTGAGATCTCCCAGAGACACAAGGAAAACTTGTGAGCTCACAATATCGCGCGGGCTACTCCCGGCAAGGTCAACGGCGAACCATGTCTATATGACGACAATCGCGGAGCTACCGACCGCAGCGATAACGGCTAAGCACGAAGACATGATCGTGCGCGCCAACTTTCCATACAACGCTGAGGCGCCGGCCGCGATGTTGGCCAACGAGGCCATCACCCCCAACGACCTGTTCTACGCCCGCAACCACGGGCCGATCCCCGATATCGCACCCCAACAGTGGCGGCTGGTCATCGACGGCCTGGTCGATAGGCCGTTCACCCTGACGTACGACCAGCTCGTAACCGATTTCGACCAACACAGCGTGGTGGCGACGCTGGTGTGCGCAGGTAACCGACGCGCCGAGATGCTGAAGGTGCGACCCATCCCGGGCAAAGAGCCGTGGGGGCACGGGGCGATCTCAACCGCGGAGTGGCACGGGGTACGGCTGGCCGACATCCTCGCTGCCGCCGGGGCGCATTGCGAGGACGGTCTTCATGTTGCCTTCGCAGCTCCGGACACGGCCCAGGAGGCTCGGCCCGCCCAGGCCTACGGCGGCTCGATTCCGCTGACCAAGGCGATGTCGGGGGAAGTGTTGCTGGCGTGGCAGATGAACTCAG
The DNA here is from genome assembly GCA_963840045.1 of uncultured Actinomycetota bacterium. GTDB lineage: Bacteria > Actinomycetota > Actinomycetes > Mycobacteriales > Mycobacteriaceae > Mycobacterium. The sequence continues at coordinate 275,835 of CAWIXL010000009.1, forward strand.
AGCCGCTGCCGCGCGCCCATGGTGGTCCGGTTCGCGTGGTGGTGCCCGGATACATCGGCGCCCGCAGCGTCAAATGGGTCACCGGCATCACCGTGCAAAAGGGTCCGTCCGAAAACTACTTCCAGGCCTGCGATTACCGCATCCTGCCCCCGGACGCCGACGCCGATAACGCCGCTCCTGGCGAGGGCATTTCGCTGTCATCGCTGACGCTCAACTGCGACATCCTTGATCCCACCGATGACGACCAGGTGCCGGCGGGCGCGCTGACCATCCGCGGCTACGGCATCGCCGGCGACGGCCACAGCGTTGAGCGCGTCGACGTTTCGCTCGACGACGGGCACACCTGGCGGCAGGCCGAGCTGCACCCGGCACTCAGCAAGTGGTCGTGGCGACCGTGGTCGCTGACCGTCGCTGTCGCGCCGGGACCGTTGCGCATCACCGCGCGCGCCTGGGACGACACGGGTGCTGTGCAGCCCGAATCACCCGCGTCCCTATGGAATCCGCGCGGATATGGCAACAACGCGTGGGCGCGGGCCGCAGTCAAAGTGGTGCGGGTGGACGAAACGGTAGCAGCGACACCCGGGTCAGCCGCCGAGCCCCTTCTTGACGGCCGCGTCTTGCTTCTGACCGACGTCGTTGACGAAATCCGGCGGCGCAAGCGAGTCGAGCGGGCCATCGAATTGCAACGTCACGAAGGCCTTGCCCTCGGTGAACAGCAATATCGTCACCCCCTTCGAGCGGTCCGGTGAGTTGCCCAACAGCAGCGTTCCGCCGGCTCCGATGTTGGAGGGTTGCGTTTGCGGAGCCTTGATGACGTCGCCCTGCGCGCCCTTCGCGGCATTCAACGCGTTCGTCGCGGCGGCGGGATCGGCCAAGACTTGGATGGTGTCACGGATTACGTGGATGCTGTCCTGGGTGCTGAACGTCGTTGCGACGCCGGGCTGACCATTGGGGTTGCTGACGGGCGGGCTGGCAGTAAAGGTTTCCGGCGCGTCGATATCGGTCGCCTGGATCAGTAGCCGGGTGTAATCGCTGGGCTGTGACGAGGCGGTCGAGCTGGACGTGGCTGTCGAGCTGGACGTGGCTGATCCCGGCTTCGCCGGCGTCGACGTCTGGTGGCCACAGGCGGCCACCGAAACCGCCAGCGTCGTCGCGGCCACGCCGGCTGCCACGATGTGACAAATCCTCATCGCATTACGCTCCGACTCTCTCTTCGCTCCCGAATCGCACAGTACACGGGGGGCGAATCAATGCCCCGGCCCTCGTTTCCGAAACCGCTGGGTGCTGTTCGGGCATGACGGGTTTGCTGGCCGGGCGTGCAGTGTGGTGGGCGGTACCTGAACCGATACGCCTGCGGATACGTGTCCATTGCAGTGACGAGCCGACGCAACGTACCTGGCCACCCACCGGCCGAATCGCTGAGCATCGGAGGGCGGATGAAAGACTCGGCAGAGCTGTCGCCGAAGGCCGCGGTCCCGCCGACGCGACCGCTTCGAGTTCTTGTGGTGGGCGCCGCTGTCGGCGGCATTTCCGCTGCTCGTGGGTTGCTGCGCGACGGACACGACGTCACCGTCTTCGATCAGCGTTCGCAGGTGCAGGTGGGCGGTGGCGCCGTGACCATCTGGTCCAACGGTGAAACGGTTCTGCGGCAGCTGGGCGTCGACATGGACGGGGCCGGGCAGCTGCTGTCCGCTGTGCGGGTGCTGACATCCAAAGGTCACCGGATCGCCACCTTGGACGTGGACGCGATGGTGGACCGGCTGGGCGCACCCGTTCGAATGGTCCCGCGTCGGGTGCTGCTGGAAAGGTTGCTGGAAGGCTTTCCGACCGATCGCATTCGATGCAACTCTCGCGCGGTTGGGATCGCGACCTGGCAGAACGGTGTGCGGGTCGATTTCGAAGACGGCAGCTCGGCCGAGGGGGATTTGCTAGTCGGTGCCGACGGCCTGCATTCGATGGTCCGAGATGTGGTCGGTGCACCGGACGCCGAGCCCACCGGCTGGTGCAGCTGGCAAGGGCTCGCCGAATTCCCGGAAGTCGACCGGCAGGTCGGGGTGATCGTGATCGGCGAGCACGGAAACCTCGGCCTTTGGCCGGCGGGAGGACCCGACCTGCAGTGGTGGTTCGACCTGCCGTGGTCGCACGACTTCGTCAGACCAGAGCGGCCGGTCGACGTCATCCGATCCTATTTCTCCGGCTGGTCCGATTCGGTCGACCTGCTACTCGCACGATTGACCGACGACGACCTGATCTCTTCGCCGTTCCCGCACTTCCGTCATCCAATTCCCCGGAAGGGCCGGGGAACGCTGACATTGCTCGGCGATGCCGCTCACACGATGCCGCCGACCCTTGCGCAGGGGACCAATCAGGCGCTGCTCGACACGATGGTGTTGTGCAAGGCGCTTTCGGATCTGCAACGTGGCGCCCGGTTCGGTGCTGTCCCCAGCGCGTTGCGCTGGTACGAGAAGACCAGGCGACGCAGCGTCGGGACGGTGTCCCGGGTGGCGTCGCTGCAGGTGGCCCATGGTGAGTCCATGCTGCGGCCGGCTGCATTGATCCCGGACCGGCTGCACACCTGGGCGCTCACCAAATTTCTGGGTCGTACCAGTCACCGCCGGTTGACCGCGGAGATCGGTCGAGATCTGGCGGCCGCGACCAGCGCGGCGAGTTGTCCGGCGAAGCCATGAGCAACCCCGACGAGCTCGTGCGAGTACGAGGCGAAATCGATGCGCCTTCCCGGTGGCTTTGGCTGGTCAAGTGGTGCGTGCTGGCCGTTCCGCACTACCCGATACTGATACTTCTCTACTTGGTGTATCCGTTCCTGACCTTCGCTGCCGGCATGGCCATATTGTTCACCGGGAGGTACCCGCGGCCCATCTTCGACTTCAACGTCGGGGTGCTGCGCTGGTCGTGGCGCGTCATGAATTACCGGTTCCCGATGAACACCACCGACAAGTATCCGCCTTTCACACTCGCGGCTCGCCCCGATTACCCGGGCGATCTGGAGGTCGACTACCCCGATCGGCTAACGAATTGGGCCGTGCTGGTGAAGTGGTGGCTGCTGGCACTCCCGCAGATTCTGCTGTGTTGGGCAATGGAGCCGCTGCTACAGGTGCTGTGCGTTATCTCCGTGGTGGCGTTGTTGTGCACCGGGACGATTCACCAGGGCATGTTCGATCTGCTGATGGGTATCGTTCGATGGCGCTACCGGGTCGCGGTTTATGTATCGTTGATGCGGGACGAGTATCCGCCCTTCCAACTAGATCTAGGTAGCCGATAACGCCCGGTAATCCGTTGTTCCCCTACGTGTATCGGTTCGGTCAGCCGATCTTTGACCGGCTTTTCTACAACCGGTATCGACAAGCGGCGATCGCAGACGCGACCGGCCGGTTGCTGATGGTCGGCCTGGGGCCGGGCACCGACTTGAAGTTTGTCCCGCCCGCGGTGACCTCGATCGCCGCGGTGGAGCCGGTGGCCGCGTTCCGGCGGATGGCGTCGCATCTTGCCAGTCACCACGGCATCACGGCCGACATCGTCGACGGGACGGGTGAGTCGATTCCGTTCCCGGACAACAGTTTTGACTCAGTACACATCGGACTGGTGTTGTGCTCGGTTGACGATGTAGCCGCAACCCTCGCCGAGATCCGGCGGGTGCTCGTACCCGGCGGCAGACTGGTCGTCCTCGAGCACGTCCGCGGGGAGGGTGCGATAGGCCGGTTACAGGACCTGATCGCAAAACCGTGGTCGTGGTTGGCTGCGGGCTGCAACCCGAACCGCAGAACCGTGGACTCCATTGCCGCAGCCGGTTTCGATACCGGGGGACTGCGCAGGATTCGCACGCCGGTGCCGTTCCCATGCAAACCTCACCTGCATGGATTCGCCACCGTAATCGGCAAATAATGCCGCCAAAAATGTGCGTATCTTGATGCTTTCCTCGTGCTAGAGGTATAAACTAAAGACCTCACGTTTCGATGAGATAGCCGCGGTGAATGCAGCCGCGACGGTGTTCGGAAAATAGATCAACAGGGGGCTGTGATCATGAATTTCTCGGTGTTGCCGCCGGAGGTCAATTCGGCGCGGATGTTCTCCGGTGCGGGTTCGGCTCCGATGCTGGCAGCCGCGGCTGCCTGGAATGGCTTGGCAGAAGAGCTGGCGTCGGCCGCGTCGTCATTTTCGTCGGTGACGTCGGGCCTGGCGCAGCAGGCGTGGCAGGGTCCCGCGTCGGCGGCGATGACAGCCGCGGCGGCTCCCTACGCGGGATTCCTGAGTGCGGCGGCGGCTCGGGCGACGGGAACGGCCGGGCAGGCGCAGGCGGTGGCCGATGCATTTGACGCCGCGCGGGCGGCGACCATTCATCCGGTGGCGGTGTCGGCCAACCGGACTGGATTGGTGCAGCTAGTGATGTCGAATCTATTCGGGCAAAACGCGCCGGCGATCGCGGCCGTCGAGTCCGAGTACGAGCAGATGTGGGCCCAGGATGTGGCCGCGATGGCCGGCTACCATTCCGGAGCGTCAGCGGCCGCCGGGCAGCTGGCGCCGTGGCAACAGTCGTTGAACAAGATAGCGACCCGGCTCGCCAAGGCGCTGGGCCTCAGCCCGGTCACCAACCCGGTGCCTGCCGACCCGGACCTAATGAGTCAAACCACCAAATTGGGCCCGCTCTCGACCACGTCCATTGTTGACCCAGACGATAATAATTTTGTTGAGACCAAAGTTTCCACTCCGGTCTTGAACTTTACTGTTACCTCAGGCGCTGAATCGACATTGGGATTAGGGACTCCGGGACACACCGTACTCAACTTCCAGAGTCCGCTCTTGCCGTCCTTGAATAAGTCGATATCCCTCCCGGTTACCGATCCATTGGCCCCGCTGTTTGTCGCGCTTCTTCCGCTCGGCTTTTAAACGTCGTCCGGGTCGAATATCAGTGAGCTAATCGACGCTGACCGCTTCGATAATGTTGAGCCGTGCGGCGCGTCGCGCGGGTGGCACCGAGCCGAGCAGGCTGATCGCCAGCGCGCCGAGCGTGAAGGCAAGCACCATCGGGGTTGGCCGGAAGCTGACTTGAAAACTCATCATGTCCCCGCTGACAAGACTGAATAGCCACTGGTCCGTCAGGCCGAATGCCAGCCCCAAGACACCGCCGACCAGACCGATGCCCACCGCCTCGACCAGGACCATCTGCAACGTGAACCGGCGGCTGGATCCCATGGCCCGCAGCACACCGATTTCGCGGCGCCGTTCGAGCACCGAGAGCGTCAACGTATTGAGCAGGGCGATCGCCGCCACCAAGACGACGATGATCCATACGGCGTTGGCGATGAACATGCTCTGATGCATCGGCGCCTCGAGCCCGGCCAGTTCGGTGCGGCCGTCGTACACATGGTTCGGCGCCGGCACTATCCGACGTACGTCGGCGAGCAAGCGATTCGGATCTACGCCCGGCGCCGGAGCAATCTGCAGTGTCGTCGCTGCCGGGCGCTCGAACCAGGTCCGCATCTGGTCAAGGCTCATCCCGACGCTGCCGATGACCGTCGAGAAGTACGGCACCAGGGCCAGCACAGTGGTTTGTTGCACGCCGCGTGGGGTTTGCATCTTGAGTTGATCGCCGACCCGGACGTGCAGAGTCTTGCCCAGATTCTGGGTCAGCACCACGCCCCGACCGTCCAGGACTTCGGTGCGAATCCGTTGGTCGAGCGCGCGGAACAGCGGATCGGCGGTACCCGGGGCGAACCCGTCCAGCATCACCCGGGTGGCACCGACCACCGCGAATCCGAATGCGCCCTCGGTGACGCGCCCCACGCCCGGCACTGCGGCCACCTTCTCGGAAAGGCCTTGCGGCAGAGCGTCGGTGGGATAGCTGTCGGGAGGATTTGCGGTTACCCACACCGGGACGTCGGCGACCGACGAGAAGATGCCGCGCGCAGAGCTGATCATGTCGGTGTTGGTGCCGGTGATCGCGATGGTTGTGACAACCGCGATGACCACGGTCATCACCGTCGCCCACACCCGTCGCGGCGCGCGTTCGATCGTCGCCGCCGCCAGCGCCCCGAAGGATCCGAACATTCGGGCCGTTGCGGCAGTGGCTTTGACGATGAACGCGGTGAGCGCAAAGCCCAGCGCAACCTGGGCACTGAACACAACGGACATCGCAGCGAAGGCCAAGACGCCTCGTTGGCCGACGACCACCAAGATCGACACCGCCAACAGCGTGACGGCCCCGACCCCGGTGGCCACCCGCAGCCAGCGCGGCACGCGGTCGGCCGCGGAAACCCCCACGGGCGCCAAAGCCTCGATCGGTGAAACCTTGTACACCTGCCGCGTGGCCATCGCCGAGGCGACCACACTGGTCAACGCGGTCGTCACCAGGGCAACCGGTATCGCGTAATCGGGCAGCCAGTACTCGACCCGAGCTTCCAGGCCTTGCGTCAGGGCCGCAGGCAGTCGCCCGATCGCGATGCGGCCCAGCAGGATTCCGACCGCCGACCCGATGGCTCCGCCGATCAGGCCGAGGATCGCGGCTTCGGCGAGCATGTCTCGGACGATGGTCACGCGTCGGCCGCCGATCGCCCGCAACATCGAGATGACCGGGCGGCGCTGGGTGATCGCCATGGTCATCGTGGTGTAGATCAGGAAGGCGCCGACCATTAAGGCGACCACCGCGCCCATCAGGGCCATGTAGTTCATCATCTTGACGCCGTCGCCGGCCCGAGTCGCCCGCATACTGGGCTCCGCGACGATCGCCCGCCCGTTCACCGCGGCGGTGACCGCGGTGCGAACCTGCGCGGGGTCGGCGCCGGGCTTGAGCGTAATCAGGATCGAGTCGAGCTGGCCCTGCCGGCCGGTGATGTTCTGCGCCAACGCAAGTGGGGCAAGCACGTAGTGTCCGCCGTTGAGATCGGCGAGCTTCTTGCCCTGGAGCACCTCGATGACCGTGACCGACGCCGAACCAAGCTGGAACGTGTCGCCTTTCGCACGACCGACACCCGGCCCGACCCGGACACCGTTGGCGGGTCCCGATGGGCTCGTCAGCTGGCCGTTAACGGCGTCTTTCAGTGCGCCGCCCAGCTTGGCGATGCTCGCGTCCGCACCGAATAGCAGGACGGTCCCCGATGGCCCCGATGTTATGGGCGTCGACGTCCGGATCATCGGCGCCGCGACGTCGACGCCGGGAACCGCGGCCACGTCGGCCGTGACCGAGTCGGGAAATCCCGCGTCGGTGATTCCGGACACCTCGAGGGCCGCGATCCCCGCGACCCCATCGGCCAACCGGTTGACCGATCCGCTGATCGACCCGAAGATGCCGAACACCGCCACCAGATACATCGCGGACACCGCCATGACGGCGATCGAGGCGACGGTGCGGCGACGATGGACGGCGAGCTCGCGCAGGCTGAACAGCCGGAGCCGGCTCGCCGCGGCAGCTATCGACGAGATCCCGCTCACCAGGGGACCAGCTGCAACTCGTCGGAACCGACCCGACCGTCCTGCAGTGTGATCACCCGATCCGTTGCCCGGGCGGCATCGGGATTGTGGGTCACCATCACCACCAGCCGGCTGCGGCCCTCTTCGTGTGCCACTTCGGCGAGGAGTTCCAAGATGGAAGCACCCGTTGTGGAATCGAGATTCCCGGTCGGTTCGTCGGCGAGGATCAACGGGGGATCCATCATCATTGCGCGCGCCACCGCGACGCGCTGCATCTGGCCGCCGGACATTTCCGACGGTCGGTGTTCGGTCCGGTTACCCAGCCCGACCCGGTTCAACAGCCGGACCGCATCCGGTTTGGCCTTGCCCAGCCGGACGCCGTCCAGCAGCTTTGGCACGGCTACGTTCTCCCACGCCGACAGCGTCGGCAGCAGGTTGAAGAACTGAAATACGAACCCCACGCGATGATGACGAAACTCTGACTGCTGCTCATCGCCAAGGCTGCCGATCTCCATGCCGTCGAATGAGATCGACCCCGAATCGGGGGAGTCCAACGCCCCGAGGAGATGCAGCAACGTGCTCTTACCCGCCCCCGACGGCCCGACTATCGACACGAACTGCCCGCCCGCGAGCCGCAGGCTGATGTTGTCGAGTGCGCGCACCGATTGACCACCGATCCGGTACTGGCGCACGACGTCGCGGAGCTCGATGGTCAGCCCGTGAATCAGCAACCCGGAGGTATCGAGTCCCCCGATGATGGGCTTCACCGAGCCCGAAATACCCAACGCGTGACGGCCGCGACCCATGCTGAGTACTACGAGCCGGACCCCCAGTCGGTTCGACGGGTCGTCATCTAGTTCGCGAACATGCGGATCAGCTCCGCGCGCGACGATAGGCCGAGTTTGCTGAAGATCTTGCGCAGGTGGTAGTCGACGGTCCGCGGGCTGAGGAACATCAACGTGGCGATGGCGCGGTTGGTCTCTCCCAGGGCGACGAAGCGAGAGATCTGCAGCTCCTGGGGTGTGAGCTGGTCGGTCGTTGCTGACATCCCGCCTGCGCGCCGTCTCCCCGGTGGCCAGCAATTCCTTGCCGGCCTGCTCGGCCCACGGTGTGGCGCCGAGCCGCTCGAACGTCTCGTGCGCGGCGCGCAGGTGTTTGCGTGCGTCCGCGCGGCGACGCCGTCGGCGCAGGCTTTCGCCGAACAACAGTTGGGTGCGAGCCGTGTCGAACGGTCGGCCCGCGGGGGCGTGCAGCCGCAATGCCTCGGTGAAGTGCCGGTCCTGGTCGTCGTCGCTGGCAAGCAAGGCGCGGCAGCGCAGGACCAGGGCGGTTGCCCATGGCGCACCCGTGTCGGACGCCCATTCGTGCAGCTTGTCGACACACCCGGCGGGTGGTTGCCGGTTGGCGCGGACGGCCGCCTCGACGAGGTCCGCGGTCGCCATCAACATCACTATCTGGTTGCCCTCGCCCGGTCCGGCGGCGGCCAAGGCCTCGAGCCGGTCGAAAGATTCAGCGGGACGCCCCGAACCGAGGTCGAGTGCAGCAAGTGCCCAGGATGCGATCGCCGCGTGCGGACCAAGGCGTCGATCGATCGCCTGAGTCAGCGCGGCCCCGGCGTGATCGCGGCAATCCTGCGCGCGGCCCTGCACGGCGGCGATCAAGGCCAGGACGCCACGAAGATGCGCCGCGGGGTTGTGCTGTCCGGTCTCCTCGGCCAGTCGCAGCCCCTCGGTGGCGTCCGCGAGGGCGGCGGTGTAGCGGCTTGTCAGCGTTTCGACCATGGCCAGTGGCGCCAGCAGGAGTGGCAGGCTTGCCACCTCGGCGGCGGCACGGGTCAGCGCCACCGCGTTGCAGAACAGGTCAATGGCGCGGGAGTCGTCGCCGATGAACATCGCTCCTGCCGCCGCGCCCATCAGCGCGCGCGGCTCCTTGCTGGACCCGGCCAGATCGGCGGCTTCACGCAGCCTCGCCGCGGTGGCGGTGGTGTCGCCGGTCAGCAATCCAGAGAGCCCCATGATTACTTGCGCGCCAACGGCGCCGACGTCGGTACGTTCGGACAGTTCGGTGAGCCGACGGTTCACCTCGCGCAGCCGCGTCAGGTCGCCGCCCGCCCAGGCGAGTTGGCCCGCCTCGCCGAGCATCTGCGCGGCGTGCGCGGCGTCGGTCGCGGTGACCAGCTCGGACGCGCCGATGAGCATGGCGTACGCGACCGCGGGGATTCCACAGTTGCTTTCGATCGACGCACGCAGGTGCGCGATGGTGGCTTGCAACGGGGCGCCACCGGCCAGTGGCGCGGCCTGATCGAGCAAGGCCCGGGCGCGGTCGGGCTGCCCGGCCGACCACGCGGCGTTGGCGGCAGCCGCCAACCGTGCGGCGCGTAGCTCGGGTGCCGCGGTGAGGGTGGCCGCTCGGTCCGGTCGGCCCGGCACCGATCAGCTATGAGGCCGAGCGCCATCCCGTCGGCGCCGGCGTACTGGCTATGACGGATGCGCTCAACAAGCTGGTGCTGGGTCGCTCTGCGATGCGCCGTGCGTTACGGCGGGTGATCATCGACACGATCCTGCAGCTGCCGGTGACCAGGCGGCTCGCGGCGGAGCGGCTCAGCGGCATCGGCATCGCCTATCCGCGCCGTTCGCGTTCAGACCACCCGATGGTGGGGCGGCGGGTACCCGACGTCGAATGTGACGACGTCAGGCTCTACGAGGTGCTGCGAAGTGGGCGATTCGTCTTGGTTACCTCCGTCAACGAGGACATCCAGCCGCCCGACTGGCCCGGCGTCGATCACGCACGGCACAGCGACCCGCAACTCCCCGCAGCGATGCTCGTCCGCCCAGACGGCCATGTCGCATGGGCCACCAGCCGGCCACCCTTGGCGACGGAACTGGCGGCCGTCTTGACTCGCTGGTGTGGCCCGAGGTCCAGGATCTCGTTCTGCGACAAGCGTTTTGGCGACAGACTTCCCGTGCGGCTGGAAGCAATCTGGAGCAATCTGGAGCAATATTGAGACGCGATGTTTAGCGAACCGGGCGCTTGGGTATGCGCCGCGGAACCTCGCGCGTAAGCAGCGTGGCTTTGTTCGGGGAATCTCTGTACGTCACTAGTCGAGAAAGCGGCTAATGGAACGTTTGAGTGGACTTGACGCATTTTTCCTCTACCTCGAGACCCCGACGCAACCGCAGAATGTGTGCTGCGTACTGGAGTTAGACACCTCGACCATGCCGGGTGGCTACTCGTATAGCCGGTTCCGTTCCACGTTGCTACAGCGCGTGAAGGGTGTGCCCGAATTCCAGATAAAGCTCGCGGATAGCCAGCTGAATCTCGATCACCCGGTGTGGGTCGACGACGAGAATTTCCAGCTGTATCACCATCTGCACCACGTCGCTGTGCCGGCGCCGGGCGGGCACCGCGAGCTGGCTGAGATCTGCGGATACATCGCCGGTTTGCAGCTGGATCGGGACCGGCCGCTGTGGGAGATGTGGGTGATCGAGGGTGGCGCCCGCAATGACTCGGTGGCGGTGATGCTCAAGGTCCACCACTGCGTGGCCGACGGGGTAGCCGGGGCGAATCTGCTGTCCCAGCTGTGCGGCATGGCGCCCGATGCGCCGGCACCGCAGCCCGTCGCAAGCGCGGGTGGCGGTAATCGTCTGCAAATCGCCGCGAGCGGACTGGTGGGTTTCGCCAAGCGGCCATTGCGGCTGGCGAGCATGTTGCCGGCGACAGTGCTGACACTGGGCCAAACTTTTGTACGCGCCCGCGAGGGCCGAACGATGGCCGCACCGTTTACCGCGCCACCGACGCCGTTCAACGGCACGCTGACCCGCCAGCGCAACGTCGCCTACACCCAGCTCGACATGCGCGACGTCAAGCGGGCCAAGAACCGGTTCGGGGTAACCGTCAACGACGTCGTGGTGGCACTGTGCGCCGGGGTATTGCGGCGATACCTGCTCGAGCACGGCGAGCTACCCGACGACCCCCTGGTGGCCACCGTGCCGGTATCGGTGCACGCCAAATCCGACCGGCCAGGGCGCAACCACACGAGCATGATGTTCTGCCGGCTGGAGACCCACATCAGCGACTGTGCCGAGCGCATCCGCACCATCGCCGCGGGAAACACCGCGGCAAAGGACCACAGCTCGGCCCTGGGCCCCACACTGCTGCACGACCTGGTTGAGTTCGGCAGCCCGGCGATGTTCGGCGCGGCCATGCGGGTTTGGCCGTACATACCAATACCGCACGGCCCCGTCTACAACGTGATTCTGTCGAATGTGCCCGGCCCGCAGGAACAGATGTACTTCCTGGGTTGTCGCATCGACTCGATGTACCCGCTGGGCCCGCTGCTCGGCAGCGCCGGGCTCAACATCACCGTCATGTCGCTCAACGGGGCACTGGGTATCGGCATCATTTCTTGCCCCGATCTGCTGCCCGATTTGTGGGACATGGCCGACTCGTTTGGGGACGCGCTCAAAGAGTTGCTGGAATGCGACGACGACAGAGGTTCGCCAATTTCGGACGGCGACGACTCAGACGACTAAATCAGTTGTGTTCGTTCACAATCCGTAACCGGTGCTGGTGCCAAGCACCTCGACAGCGGCGTTGATGTTCGGGACGACTGTCGAGCCGTATCTGGCGACGATCTGCCCAAGCGAGCGCGCGACGTGCGGACCGACCGCGTCGGCCACGAGGATGTCCTCGGCGATGACGACGCCGTTCACCATGTGTGCGGCGAGCAGCCGGCCGTCGTGGCTGACCTCGTAACGCCAGTCGCCGATCTGGATTCGCTCGGGCTGCGATCGAAACACACCGCGTTTCGCGGGTGTGTGAACCACACCCGTAAGTCCGGCGAACACCTTGACCACCAACGCGACTCCGCCGGCACCGGCGAGCGCGGCCGCGATGGTGCGGCTCACTCGCTCGGCGTCGAAATCGGTCATCAGTTGTCCATCGGCAGCACAAACGACGGCGTGATCGTTTCTCCGCTGCCGGTGCGGCGCACGGCGGTTCCTCCGGTGTAGAACTCCACGGTGTGCATTCCCCACGCGTAGTTGGAGACGGCGAAGTGCACGCCCACCACGCCGGTGGCGCCGTCTCGCTCCGCCTCGCTCTGCATGCGCGACATCGCCAGCTCACGCGCCTGGTAGTTGCCCTGCGTCCACTGCGGCATCTCCACGTTGCGGCCCATCTGCTTGAGCGTTTGCATGAAGCCCTGCACGGCGATGTGGAACACACAGTTGCCCATCACGAAGGCGACCGGCGCCCATCCGGATCGCAACAGGGTCACCATGTCCTGGCCGGACAGGTGGCTGGAGAACGCCTGCCCGTTGGAACGCCGAAATGCGCCGGGCTTGGCGGTGTATCGCACCGCGGTGCCGACCGCGATGAATTCCAGATGTTCACCGCCCTCGCCCTGATGGCGCCAAGTGAGCCGGACACCCACGATTCCGTCGGCGTTGAGTGCATCGGCTTCGGCCTGCATGCGCGACATCGCATTCCAGCGCGCTCGGTACGTCGCTTCGGTGAGAACTGCCAATTCCTGCTGCTGCCGGATGCCGCTGACCTGAAATCCGACGTGATAAACCGACACGCCCATTACCAGCTCGATCGGTTCGAACCCGGCCCCGTGCAGTAGTGCGAACTCGTTGATCGACAAGTCGGACGTGAATATCTTCCCAGCGTGCGATAACCGTTCGCTGGCTACCGGATCGAGCGCGTTGGGTTCCATCGGCAAGCGTCCCTTCTGTGGTTTGCGTCAGCGTACGACGCGCATACCTCACCGGGACAGGGTGATCGCCTGCTCGGGGCAGTTTTGTTCGCCGGTCAGCGCATGCTGCTCCGATTCACCGGAGACTTCCTCGACACGCACAATCGCGTGTCCGACTTCGTCGGCGTCGAAGATGTCGGGCGCCAGCGTGTAGCAGCGTCCGTGGCCGGTGCAGCGCTCCGGGTCGACCGAAACGTGGCTCATCACGCCGTAACCGGGAAGATCAGCGGCAGCGCTTCCACCGACCGCAGTGCGGCGGTGTAACTCAGCTGGGTGCCGGGCTTGATCTCATAATCCGGGATGCGCCGATGGAATTCGCGCAACGCCACCCGCAGCTCCATGCGGGCCAGGTGGGAGCCGAGGCAGCGGTGCGGACCTCCGCCAAACGCGCGATGCCGGTTGGGGTTGCGGGCGAAGTCCACGAGCTCGGGATCGGGGAACTCGGCCGGATCGGTGTTGGCCGCGCCGAGTAACGGGCTCACCCGTTCGCCCTTGCTGATGGGGCACCCGGCCACCTCGACGTCCTGCATGGCGACTCGTGCGACGCCGGGCACCGGCGTCTCCCAGCGCAGCAACTCTTCGATCGCGCTCGGCAGGATGTCGGGTTGCTCGATGAGCTGATGACGGTGGTCGGGGTGGCGTGCCAGGTACACGAAGAAACAGTCCAGCGAGTCGGTGACCGTATCGAGCCCGGCAATTAGGAACAAAAAGCAGATGTCGAGCAGCTCCTCGCGCGACAACGGCTCACCGGCGATCCTCGACGCGATCATCGCGGACAGCACGTCGTCGCGCGGGTTGGCGATGTGGTCGTCGATGGCGCGGTCGAAATAGTCGTAGATCTTTTGCGCCACGGGTGCCGAGGTCTCGTGACGGCGGTCGTAGCCGGTGTCGCCCTCCGGGCGGATCACGCCGTCCTTCCACTCCAGAAATTTGTCGAGATCTTCCAGCGGCAGGCCGAGCAGCTGCAGGAAGACCGTGCACGGGAGGGGTACGGCGAACTCCTCGTGGAAGTCGCATTCGCCGCGATCGGCGAAACGGTCGATCATCTCGTTCACCAGCTCGGCGACCTGTGGCTCGCGGCGGGCCATCTCCCGCGGGGTGAACAGCGGATCGAGGATGCGGCGGTACTTGGCGTGCTCGGGCGGGTCGACCTGCAGTGGGATCAGCGGGCGAATGTTGCCCAGATCGACCGCGTCCATGTTCGACGAGAACAGCTCGGTGTGCTTGAGGGCCATCTCGATGTCGGTAAGACGGCTGAGCACCACCGCCTGCGGCGCGCGGAATACGGGAGCTCGACTCGCGCAGCGCCTTGTACATCGGCTGCGGCTCGGCGAGACCCGTCACCGCCTGGTCGATGAACCCCTCGGTGTCTGTCATGAAGTCAGCCTGACATCGCGTTTGCCGGTGGGCAATGCCTCTGGACGCCTTGTATTATAAAAATACATAATTTAAGGATGTTACTGGCCTTCGATCCGTCTTGGGAGGTCACCTCGTGTTCGACCTGAAGCTTGTTGGCGGCACCGTCGTTGACGGCACGGGTGTGCCGGGTCTATCTCGCCGACGTCGGGGTGAAGGATGGCCGAATCGTCGAGGTGATGCGACGTGCGGCCGGGGGCCCAGGATTGCCGGGGGAGGCGTCGGAAACCATTGACGCCACCGGCCGGGTTGTCGCACCGGGATTCGTCGACATCCACACCCACTACGACGGCCAAGTGAGCTGGGACAGCTTGCTCGAGCCGTCCAGTGGCCACGGCGTGACCACCGTGGTCGCCGGCAATTGTGGCGTGGGCTTCGCCCCGGTACGCCCCGGCCGGGAAGACTGGCTGATCGAGCTGATGGAGGGTGTGGAAGACATTCCCGGCACCGCGCTGACGGAAGGCATTTCGTGGGGCTGGGAAAGCTACCCGCAATACCTCGATGCGATCGGGCGGGGGAGTTTCGCCGTTGACGTCGGCAGTCAGATCGCGCACGGGCCGGTTCGCGCGTATGCGATGGGCGAGCGCGGTGCCCGCAACGAGCCGGCGGCACCCGAAGACATCGACGCGATGGCCCGGCTGGTGCGCGAAGGGATCGAGGCCGGGGCGCTGGGCTTTTCCACGTCGCGCACGTTAGGGCACCGAGCCATGGATGGTGAGCCGGTTCCGGGGACCTTCGCCGCCGAGGACGAGCTTTTCGGACTGGGCCGCGCGATGGCCGCCGGCGGGCCGGCGGTGTTCGAGCTTGCTCCGGAAGGCGTTGCGGGAGAGGATGTTCTGGCTCCTCAACGGGAACTGGCCTGGATGGAGCGACTTGCCGGCGAGATCGATCGTCCGGTCTCATTCGCGCTGATCCAGATCGACGCCGCGCCCAAGCTGTGGCGAGAGCAACTCGAGGTCTCGGCGGCCGCCCACGCTGCCGGAAGCCGGTTGTACCCGCAGATCGCCGCGCGTCCGTTCGGGATGCTGATCGGTTTTCCCGGTCACCATGCCTTCACCCATCGCCCCACTTATCGCAAGCTGCAGGCCGAACTCGGACCCGCGGAGCTGGCGGCCCGGCTGGCCGACCCGGTGGTCAAATCGGCGATCCTGTCCGAGGCGGATCTGCCGCCCGACCCGTCGCTGCTCTTCGACAACATGTATGCGCTGGTACAGCGCGCATTGGGTCGGCTCTACGCCATCGGTGACCCACCCGACTACGAGCCCACGCGCGATCGCACGGTCAAGGCCATCGCACGCGAGCGCGGCGAAGACCCGCTGACCACGCTCTACGACCTGATGCTGGAGTCGGACGCGACCGCGATGCTGTTGCTGCCGTTACTGAATTACAGCGACGGTAACCACGACGCCATCCGCGAAATGCTGACCCACCCGGCCGGCGTCGTCGGACTTTCCGACGGTGGCGCCCACTGCGGGATGATCTGCGACGCGTCTTATCCCACATACCTGCTCACCCACTGGGCAAGGGACCGCCACCGTGGCGAGAAGCTTCCGCTGGAGTACCTGGTGCGCAAGCAAACTCACGACACGGCACAGCTTTTCGGCCTCAATGACCGCGGCACAATCACGGTGGGCAAGAAAGCCGACATCAACGTCATCGACATGGCGGCGCTGACGTTGCACGCTCCCCGGATGGTCTACGACCTGCCCGCCGGCGGGCGCCGGCTGATGCAGCACGCAAGCGGCTATCTCGCCACCATGGTCAGTGGAGTGGTCACCCGCCGCGACGGCGTGGACACCGGCGCGCGTCCGGGCCGGTTGGTGCGTGGCGCGCGCTGAGTTATACCGAAGTTTGGTCGATAGCGACGACCCACCGGCTGAACCTCCAGACGCCGTCCTGCTTGACCGCGGTGAACTCGTAGCGGCCGGTTAGTTCGACAGCAGGCGGGCCCCCGTCGCGGATGGCGAATACCTGGACATAACAGTGCCCCGTTGCCTCGCCGGCACTTTGGCTTGCGAACCAGAAGGAGTTCAAGGCGTGGCGACGCTGGTTATTCTGCGCCTTGAACCCCTCCTTCCTGATTGCGAGCAGTCTCATCACCGTTTCGATGTCCGCGGACAACGGCTGGCCGTCATGCAGCAAGACCATCTCTGGCGTTTCGGTGAACAATTTGCGGAAGTCGTCGAGCCGGTTCTCGTCATAGGTTTGGGCGTAGGCACCGAGCAGGTTGATGACCGCTAATCGATCGGCGACGTCAAAGGCCACGCTTCCAATATCGCTGGCGGGTGCGGGCTGGCCCGCTATAACCACTGTTCCTCCTCAATTCTCGGGGTGAGTCTCGTCGTCCGATGCGCCACGTCGCCGGCACTGGCGCCACCTCTTTCGGCTCATCGTCAACGTCGCACCGTTGAGGATCTCCGAACTTCGGGAGCGGATCAACACCCGGACCGTGAGGTCAGTTGACGCTCGTGCCCGCTGAGTACCATCGCGCGGCGATTTTCGGGGTTCTGGTCGTATTTCTTCAGCCAGCGGCCCGCGAGCTCGGGCAGCTTCTCGAATTTCGGGTTGTGGTTGGGCCCCTGAGAGCGGATCAGGCCGGCCAGCATGGCGAGGACCTCGCGTCGGGGCACTCCGGCATAGGTGGCCTGGCCGGGTCCTTGGAGTTCGTGGGTGGCTGTGATGGCTTCGCGGAATGCCTTGACTGACAGTCCGTTTGGGATGAGGCGGCCGAACTGTCCACCGTCCTCTTGGGGCACATGCTGCTGGAACCCGCAGGAGATGATCGACAGAATCTCGCTGATGTGTTTGATGACGCCGGTGATGGTCTTGGCGCGGTACGGATAGCTGCCGTGCACGGCGTTATAGACGAGCAGCGCCGAGCTGCGGTGTTCGATTTCCTCGACGAAGTGCCAGATGAACATCGACGCGACTCGCTCGTCGCCGGGCCGGAACAGCTTGTCTTCGTGGTCGAGGAAAACCTTGAAGTAGGGGGTGAAGGTCGCCTCGACCACGGCCGGATAGGCAAGCCGCCAGGCCAGCGGCTTGGTGGCGGTGAGATGGTCGAAGGAGGCGGTGACCTCTTCCATGGTCTCCTGCAGACCGGGCCAGCGCCGGCTCAGCGCGCGGACATGGCTCAGGTGAGCGGCCGAGTGCTGAGCCTCTTGGCGGAGATAGGCGGTGGCCTCTTCGGCGTCCTCGGGGTTGCGCATCAGCGGTATCGCCTCGCGCGTCGCATCGACGATGAACTTCTCGAATCCCGGTGCAAAGAAGGAGATCACGTTGCACTGCATGCCAAAGGCCGGTCGCTCCGGCTGCCAGTGGAACGGGACGTCCGCACTGACGAAGTCGAAGCGGACCCGTCTCACCTGCAGATCGGTCATCCCGACACCCCTCGTCGCCATGCTTGACAATACACATCATGAACTATGTATGGCGACGGCGCAACGTTCGTGCGCTAGTGCGACGGCGTCGAATTCGATGGGAAGCGTTGTGGGTCCAGAGAGTTCGGTCGGCAACTTCCAGGGGGCGGGACCGGCGCGCCGGGTATTGGGCATGCGACGTGTGATGACGCGCAACGCTTCGACGAGTTCGACCCTGGCCAGGTGAGCGCCGAGGCAGTAGTGAACTCCACCGCCGAGCGTCATCATGCCCGGTGCGCCCGTGCGGGTGATATCGAGACGGTCCGGGTTGTCGTAGACGGTTTCATCGCGGTTGGCGGACGCCGTGTTGGCGATGACGTAGGTGCCTGCCGGGATCAGGACATCCCCGAGTACGACATCCTCGGTGGCGACGCGCAGTGCCGTATAGATGATCGGGGAATGGCGGATGAGTTCCTCGACGGCCTGGGGTGCCAGCTCGGGGTGCTCGGCGAGCAATTCCCACTGGTCTGGGTGCTCGCACAGCGTTTGCACGGCGGCGGCCAACTGGTTCCGGGTGGTGTCGGTTCCGGCATTGAGCAGTATCGCGACGAGGTTGACGAGTTCGTCGTGGGTGAGCCGGTCGCCGTTATCCTCGGCCCGGATGAGCTCTGAAATGAGGTCGTCCGACAAAGAACGGCGCCTGCGCGCGATCAAGTCCTCGACATAGGCCTCGAGTTGCTGCCAGGCCCGCGTGATGGCCGATTGTTCCTCGGCGACATGGGTCCCGAACGCTTTGCTGATGTCACCCGCCCACGTCGCGAAAAGGCGCCAGTCCTCCCGGGGCGCGCCCAGCAGCGCACAGATGATCGGAACGGGGTAGGGCTGGGCGATGTCGGTGACCATGTCGCAGTGTCCGGCGGCGGCGTGCTGGTCGACCAGCTCGGTGATGACGGCGGTGCACGCGGTGCGCATCCGCGCGGCTGCCCGCGGGGTGAACGCCCTCGACACCAGGCGGCGCAGCCTCAGGTGCTCGGCGCCGTTGAGGCTGATGAGGAGCCGAGATACCTTGTCCCAGACCGGTCCGGAGGTAATGCCTTGCACCACTAAAGCGATCCCTTGCGGGATGGCGAACCGGGAATCACGCAGCACGGTGCGAACCAAGTCGTAGGTGAGCACCTCGGGCCCAAAGGGCCCAAGGGCGATCGGTGACTGGCTGCTGGCTTGCCGGATCAGTCGGTGGACTTCACCGGGATCATCGGAGTCGTGATAGGCGATCTGCGGTAGAGCGAGGTCGAAGACATTCGTGGTCTGGATATCGACGGTCATGGCGGTCTCCTCGGGTCGGGATGATTCGACTATCCGGCGATTGCGGCCTCCGACCATCGGCCAACGTGCCAATTTGCGCGGCGCCCGAAAACGCGTACCTAGGCATGTGCGGCGGGAACTATTAGCCATTTAGCTAATGTTCTGCGATCTGCGTCACCGCATGCTGGCTAGCATGAGCACGACTGAGTGGAGTGACGTTGGTGTGAGCGAGCTGCCGACCGGAACCGTGACACTGCTGCTGGCCGATGTCGAAGGGTCAACGCGGCTGTGGGAGACCCAGCCCGAGGTGATGGCCGCCGCGGTGGCACGCCTGGACCGGGCGCTGTGCGAAGCGGTCACAGCCCACGACGGTGTACGACCGGTCGAGCAGGGTGAGGGCGACAGCTTCGTCATCGCATTCGGCAGGGCGTCCGACGCGGTCGCCTGCGCCCTGGATTTGCAGCGGGCGCCGCTGGCGCCGATTCGGTTGCGCATCGGGATCCACACTGGCGAGGTACGGCTGCGGGATGAGGGCAACTACATCGGCCCGACGATCAATCGCACGGCGCGACTGCGCGATCTGGCGCATGGCGGCCAAACCGTGCTTTCCGGGACAACGGACGACCTCGTCGTGGACGTGCTGCCCGAAGATGCGTGGCTGACCGATCTCGGTGCCCATCCGCTGCGCGATTTGGCCCGGCCCCAGCGGGTGGTGCAGCTGTGCCACCCTGACCTGCGCAATGACTTCCCGCCGCTGCGCACATCGAGCAGCATTGCCGCGCATAATCTTCCGGCTCAACTCACCAGTTTTGTGGGGCGCCAGGCCGAAATCGGCAGCCTGCGTGACGCTTTGGCGGGCAACCGGCTGGTCACCCTGACCGGGGCCGGGGGCGTGGGCAAGACCCGGCTTGCGGTGCAGGTCGCGGCTGCGATGGCGGATGAGTTCGGCGCGTTTCCTCAAGGCGTGTGGTACGTGGACTTGGCGCCGATCACAGCCGGCGAGGTGGTGCCGGTGACGGTGGCACGCGCCTTGGGCCTGCCCGACCAGCCCGGGCGCTCGACGACGGACACGTTGCTGCGGTTCGTTCGCGATCGTCACATGCTGGTTGTGCTGGACAATTGCGAGCACCTGCTGGACGCAAGTGCCACGCTGCTCACCGATCTGCTGGGTGCGGCACCACGCGTGACTGTGCTGGCCACCAGTCGGGAACCGGTCAACATCACCGGCGAGGCGACCTGGCAGGTGCCGTCGCTGTCACTGGCCGACGAAGCCGTCGAACTGTTTGCCGAACGCGCCCGCCTGGCCCGGCCCGATTTCGCCGTCAGCGACGACAACGCTGCGGCGGTGGCCGAGATCTGCCGACGCCTGGACGGCATGCCGTTGGCGATCGAACTCGCCGCCGCAAGGGTGCGGGCGTTGTCATTGACCGAGATCGTCGACAGCCTGCACGACCGCTTCCGGATTGTTGACGGGCGGCTCTCGTACCGCCGTGCGCCGTCAGCAGACGTTGCGCGCTTCGGTGGACTGGTCGCATGCGCTGCTTACCGAGACCGAGCGCATCCTGTTTCGCCGCCTTGCGGTCTTTTACGGCGGATTCGACTTGCATGCGGCGCAATCCGTGTGCGGCGAGGGCGATATCGAGCGGTATCAGGTGCTGGATCAACTGAGTTTGCTCGTCGACAAATCGCTGGTAGTCGCCCATGAAAGCGGCGCGAGCAGCGGTCGCACCCGCTACCGCCTGCTCGAAACGGTGCGTCAGTACGCGCTGGAGAAACTCGGCGAGTCCGGAGAGGCGGATGCCGTGCGGTCGCGCCATTGTGATCACTACACATCGATCGCGGCGCTGCTTGACGCGCCGGCACGCGCTGATCACAGCTACGGCTCGAGCAGGTCGAAATCGAAATGGACAACCTCCGAAATGCGCTGGGCTGGGACCTGGAAAACCGCGACACGGAGCGGGCGTTGAAGCTGGCGTCATCGTTGCAGCCGGTCTGGCTCACCAGGGGCCGGATATTGGAGGGCCTGGCGTGGTTCCATGTCATCCCCGCCGAGGACAACGATGCGGCGGTCGCACCGGCGGTGCGCGCGCGTGCGCTTGCCGACGAGGCCGTCCTCAACCTCCCTGGCGGCGACGAGCGTTTGGAGCGCGCACGACGCGCGCTGGAAATCGCCCGCGAACTCAATGACCCGGCGCTGCTCGCCCGAACCCTCTCCGCATGCGGTTTCATCGCCGGTGCCCACTACGACGCCGAGGCAGCCGCTGCCTATTACTTGGAGGCGATCGAATTGGCGCGGGCACTGGATGACCAATGGAGGTTAAGCCAAATACTTGCCTGGCAGGCCAACACCGGGCTGACCACAGGCGATCTGATAGCCGCGGGCCGGGCAGGAGAGGGAGGACGCGATATAGCCGACGCGATCGGTGATCGAGCGAACTCGCGACAGTCGCGGCTGGGAATCGGCTGGGCACTTCTCGTGCAGGGCAAGGTAGCCGCAGCAATTTCCGAATTCCGGACGTTGACAGCCGAATGCGAGGAGGCGCACGACGACGTATTCAAAACGACCGCCCTGATGGGTTGGGGCATGGCGCTTGCGTATCACGGTGAGCTGGATGCGTCAGCCACCACCGCCGCCGTGGCGCTGCAAGGCGCCGCCGACCTTGGCGAGTACTTCCTCGGGATGGCGCACGCCCAGTTAGCCCAAGCAAGCTTGGCCGCGGGCGACATCACGGCGGCACACGATGCTGCTGAAGCTGCCTGGCAGGAAATGCGCATGGGCTGGTTCGAAGGGGCGGTGGCACAACGTGCCTTCAATTCCGTTGATATCGCGTTGGCGCGCGGTGACGTCGCTGCGGCCCGGGAGCTGGCGGACGCGACAATCGCGGTAGCGAAGGGCTGGCACCGAGTGGCGGGGCTGCTGGCAAGTGCCCGCGTCGCCATCGCGGAAGGTGCGCCAGAAGCCGGCGAACAGGACGCCCACGAGGCGCTGGCTTGCGCAGCCAGTGGGGGCCTGTACCTCCACACTCCCGACATTTTCGAATGCCTGGCCAGCCTGGCCACCAGCCACGGCAACCACCCGGAGGCAGCACGGCTGTTCGGCGCGGCTCAGGGACTTCGACAACGCATGGGCGTGGTGCGCTTCAAAATTCACGACGCTGCGTACGAGGAATCCGTGGCGGAGCTCCGGAACGCCATGGACGAGCAGGCTTTTGACGCTGCGTGGGCTGAGGGCGCCAGCGTTGTCCATCGAGGAAGCGATTTCCTACGCGCAGCGCGGCCGGGGTCAGCGGAATCGACCCGCGAGCGGCTGGGCGTCACTTACGCCGGCTGAGCGCGACGTCGCGCGATTGGCCTGTGCAGGCCTGGCAAACAAGGAGATTGCGACACGCTTATTCGTGTCGCCGCGCACCGTCCAAGCCCACCTTTCGCATGTCTACACGAAACTTGGCATCGCATCGCGGGTCCAGCTGGTGCAAGAGGCGGCCCGCAATGTTTGATGCGGCTAGGGGGCCTGCGGAGCGGGACGGTCCGGTCGACGGCCGTCTGCGGGTGCCGGTACGTCGGTGCGAGCCGGGACAGGTGATGCGGGGAATGCAACCGCAGTTCATGCCGATTATGCAGCCTCCGCCGCCGACGGGATGTACCGGGAAAGCGCCACCGTCGGAACTCCCGGGCGTCGCTGGGGCCGCAGGTGTCGGCGTCACGCTCGATCCGCATCCGACCGCAAACAGAAGCGCCGCCGCACTGCCAAATAGCGCGAGCGCCGTCCTGCCTTTGCGATTCGTCACGGCTACCACAGTAGACGTGTCGGATGTGTCGAGTGTTTCGTGGGAATTAAGACGCCGCTGAAGGGCGGCGTCGGGCTCTTGGCTCGGAGCTGCGAAGCGAGTCCATCGCATGTGCCAGCTGCGGGTAGGCGATCGCCGGTCCGATCCAACGAGTGAGATAGCGCCGCAGGTCGGCGCCGCTGCGCGGCGGCTTACCGGGGTCGGCAAGGAAGGAGTGCAGAACGCGAAGGCAGAATTCGGCCAATTCGTCCAGGCCTTGCTCGTCGAAACCGTAGGATTCCCAATCGATGTCGAAGCGATGCAGCATCGAGCGGCCGAACGTCAAGGCGGTATCGGACATGATGGAGATCGTCTGGCCGCTACGGTCGCGTTGATGGAGCACGAATTCGACCTGATTGTCCGAGGCCAGGTGTTCCATGCAAAACGCAACGCCTTCGGTCACCGCCACGACCGGGTCGGTGATCCCCTTGACATGAGTAGCCAGATGGCCGAGCAAGCCATCGGCCGACCGCATCGCGGTTGCCACCAGTAACGCCTCGGTGCCGGGAAAGTAGCGGTAGACGGTTTGTCGGGTCACACCCAGAGTCCGTGCCACATCGGCAATTCGCATCGCTGAGCCGCGCTCGCTGATGATCTTGTCGGCGGCGTCCAGAATGCGCTCAATCGCCTCCTCGTCGGAGGCCGGCGTATTACCTGCCCAACCGTGACTGCGCATGGTCAGTGGATCATAACGTCTCAGCGGTGGTAATCGTCACGACCACGAGCATACGTGTTCACCATTGGCGTATGGTCGTTCAAATCTGGACAGGCGTCTAGTTAACCTGTTCCTCACCACGAAGGCCCGCCCGCAACCACATCGCGCCTTGAACCCGGTTGATTCCCAGGTCATTCAGGCGACAGACGCACCCAAAATCAGGTTAACCGCCTCGTCGAGCTGCCCGGAGATCTCGTCATAGCTGAGGAAGCGGGCCGTCATCAGGGCGCCGGCGAACGTCATTTGCAGGGTGGATTTCACCGCACGCGGCCAACCCGGGCCCAGCGCGGCGCCGATCCTCCTGGACACCTCTTCGGCGATCTGTTCCCGCAGCGGCTTGACCGCCGGATCGTCGGCCATCAGCGCCGCCCCGCACGCGGTGGTCAGCTCGGGCTCGTCGGCGACCGCCACCGCCATATCGCGCATGGTCGCGCTCACCCGGGTCTTGGTGGTGTCGTTGACATCGGTGTGCAGCGGCAAAGCGCGCAGAAAGCGCAGGTAAACCGCGGCCACCAGTGCGCTTTTCGAGGGAAAGTAAGTGTAGGCACTGGCCGGCGATACTCCGGCGCGGGCCGCCACCGCACGCATCGTCAGGTTGGCGTACGACGATTCACGCAGTTCCGCCAATCCGGCATCGAGGACTTTGCGGATCGTCTGCCCCGGCCGGCGGTCCGATCGGCGGCCCGCGCCGTCGACGCGACTTGCCGCGGCAGCTGCTTCTCTAGACACTAGTCCAGTATAGGAAGCTGCACATTCATTCGACAACTCAACATCGAAACATTCACTAGTTCAGCAGCTGAGAATGCTTTCTTGTGCTGCTCGGCCAACCTTCCGGCTTGCCCGAGTGCTGCCAAGCCACTACCCTCGGCCCTAGAATACAGACAAGTGTCCAGAAATAACATCGATCGATGCTGCCGGCAGGGGGACTGGGGTGACTGCTGACCGTGTACTCGTGACCGGGGCGTTAGGCCTGGTCGGCTCCGCGGTGGTGGCGACACTGGCCGAACGGGGCCGTCGGGTTGTCGCCACCGACCTCGACATCCCCGCCAATCGCAAACGCGCCCAAGCGTTAACCGCGCACCGCGGCGTACAGGTGCGGTGGGCGGATTTGACATCGCCGGCCGATGTCGCGGCCTTGCTCGAAGAGGTTGCGCCGACGGCCATCATCCATTTGGCCGCCGTCATTCCGCCGTTTTGCTACGCCCGCAGTCGGCTCGCGCGGGCGGTCAACGTGGACGCCACGGCGGGGCTGGTCAAGGCCGCTTCGACACTGCCGAACCGGCCGCGCTTGGTGTTGGCTTCCAGCATCGCGGTGTACGGAGCGCGCAATCCCTACCGCACCGACGAGCTCTTGACATCGTCGACACCGCCGCGACCCACCGAACTCTACGGCGAGCACAAGGCCTTGGCCGAACACCACGTGACAAGCTCGGACCTGGACTGGGTGGTGCTGCGGCTCGGCGGCGTGCTCACCGCCCAGCCACGCTGGACGGCCGACCGCAACCTGATCTTTTTCGAGGCGGTACTGCCCTCCGACGGGCGTATCCACACCGTCGACGTGCGCGACGTCGCCCTGGCATTCAGCGCGGCGAGCGTCACCGATCACGTCGGGGAGATATTCCTGATCGGCGGCGACCACAGCCATCGCATCACCCAGGCAACCCTGGGAGCGGAGACCGCCGCCGCAATGGGCATGGCGGGTGGCTTGCCGCCGGGGCGGCGCGGCGATCCCGACGACGGCCACTCGTGGTATGCCACCGATTGGATGGACACCCGCAGTTCCCAGAACATCCTTGACTACCAACGCCATTCCTTTCCCGCCATGAACGCCGAGTTACGAGCCAACGTCGGCTGGCGCCACGGGCTAATCCGACTGGTCACGCCCGCGGTGCGTTGGTATCTCAAACAACGCTCACCGTATCGCGGGTTCGCGGGCAGCTATGCCGACCCGTTGACGGCAATCAACCACCGATGGGGAGATCCCCGCCCATCGCAGTCCGCATCAGACCCGCTGGGGCACAAGTAATCGTAGGCTGGCGCCCGTGAGCGAGCAGGATCGGCGCCGCTGGGACGAGCGGTACGCGAAGCGGGAAACGATTGCGACGGTTGAGCCGCCGCGGTTGTTCGCGGCGCACCATCGACATATTCCCCACGGCCGGAAGCGCACTCGATCTGGCGTGCGGCCAGGGACCCGGCACGGTTTGGCTGGCCCAGCGCGGCCTGAACGTGTTGGGTCTGGACGTCTCCGCCGTGGCCATCGGCCAGGCGCGAGATCAGGCACGGCGCAGCGGTGTTGGTGATCGCTGTCGCTTTGAGGTGGTCGATCTCGACGACGGTCTGCCGGACGGGCCGCCCGTCGACGTCGTGCTGTGTCACAAGTTCCGGAACCGCCGCCTGGACCGCGCAATCATCGAGCGCCTGGCACCGGGAGGATTACTGGCCTTGGCCGCGCTGAGCGAAGTCGGCGCCGCGCCAGGACCGTTCCGGGCGACACCCGGCGAGCTGGTCGCCGCGTTCGCCGAACTCGATCTGATTGCCGCCGGCGAAGGCCAGGGGCACGCCTGGCTGCTGGCGCGAGCCCGCCGGTCAGGATTCCAGCCTGGCCCGGACAACCGCTAGGCGCTCCTCGAGTTCTGTTTCGTCGATCACCCCGCGCACGATCAGCGAATGTGCCAGCGCAACAAGCCGGTTCTCCGGGTAGGGCAGGTCGGAATAGACGGTTGCAGACAGGGCGTCCTCTTCATTGCGACGATCCGCAAAACCGAGTAGCTGTGTGCCACAAGAACTTTGGTCGAGCGCGTCACAAATCCCGTCGAGGCTGGTTTTCCATGGCGGCACCGGATTCTCGACTCCGTACTTTGCCGCCATCCGATCCCAGACCTGGTTGCGTTCAACAATTTTCGCTAGTGGCGCGATGCTGTCCGCGGCCACTAGGATTCCACCGGGTGCAGGGCCGGACGGGTCTCGGTGATCACGTTCGTCGTCACGCCGACCTTGGGCAGCGCGACACCGATCAGACAATCGCGAGTGATGATTTCCATCAGCTGGTCCTCGGTCCAGCCGTCGGTTCCGTCCGGGCGAATCGGCATCACCATGAACCGATGTTTCTGATTGGAGTCCTCCACCCGGATCTCGACCTCTTCGGGCAGGTAGAGCCCGAACTCCGCGAGCACCTGACGCGGCCAGCGCACGATGCGACGGCGGAAGTTCGGGGTCCGGTACCACTCGGGCGAATTGCCCAAAATCGGGCGCGGATAACAGGAGCACAGCGTGCACACGATGACGTGATGCAACGTGGGCGTGTCTGCTAGAACGTGAAAGGCCGTGAAGTCGCTGGGTGTCCCAAAACCCGTCGGTTGCAACCAGTCAACACCGACCTCCTTGCTCGCGGCGAGCGCGTCGGTGAGGGCCAGGTTTTTGTACTCGGGATCGAGCCAGGCCCGGGCCACCAAACGCGCGGCGGGAGTCGGGCCGATCTGTTCGGCGAATTCTGTCATGTGCCGATGATCCTCCGCGGTGAAAATCCCTTTCTCGATGCATAGTTCGCGAAGGGCGATCTCGAGGACTTCGAAATCGGTTATCTCGTCCACCATGGGGGCGGCGGTGCGGTCGTGATCGTGGTCGTGAGCTTCAGTGGTCATGCCGGGGTCCTTTCCAGCCATCGTTCCGGGATCTCGGTCTGCAGCGTGTCATTGCTGGGTCCGGTGTAGCCGTGCCAAAGTTCGGACAGGTTGAATCGCACGATGTAGAACCACTCGGGCTTCATGTCAGGCCCGTCCCAGGTCTCGTCCTCGGCCGCGGGGCTTTCGTATGAGACAACGGCGATTTCGCCTCTCGCTCCCCGCACGTACTCCTGGGTGCGGGTATAGAACAGGACGGGAAGATCCCGCACCACGACTTGGTCGCCGACCCGAAACTTCGGCTCGCCGGCCTGTCCGGCAAACACCTGAGGGTCGCCCTTGCCGACCGCGTGGCTGTGGTGATGGTTGCGTTTGACATTCGAGGGATCACCTTCGGACTTCGGCTTGGCTGCCAAGGGGTTTCCTTGCAGGCCGCCTTCATACCGTGCCTTGACCTCGGCCATGCGCTCGGCCAACTCGCTCAGGCCGATGTGATGTTTCTCGACGAGGATGCGCGCGACCGCCAGCAGCCACCTGCCGTAGTAGGGGAGCCCGAGATAGATGGTGCGGCCAAGGTCGACGTTGCCCATCCGGCGTCGCTCTTCTGACAACCAGATTCCGCGCCAGCCGAGCACCTCGCACATCACGTAGGTGCTCTCCTCCCACCCCTCGTACTGCTTGTTTTCCCAGGGGATGGGAGCATCCGGCTCACCGCCGACGTCATGCGGAGTCTTGACGTACGCGGCGAATCGCTCGTGGTCAATGAGGTCGGGAGTGGGCGCGTTTGGAAGTTCGGGGTAGGAGGACTTGAGTCGGGCGACCAGGTCCAGCTGGCTTGCCCGGTCCAAAGGAGTCGTCATCAGAGCTCCATCCGCCGTCACTATCTGGCCTGTGGCCACCGAAGTGGATCCGCTTGTGGCGCAATTCAGTGCGCCAGGTACAGCTCACCTCAACTACCAACGTCGCGCAACATCGAATCGCTGGAGTCGCGCGCTACGGGGCGCGGTTATTCGTCCTGGATCGTCACCGACAATCGTGGCTTTGGACCGTCGCCGTGGTCAGCGGCGCGCTGCCAGGTCGCGTCGACCAACGGCTGCAGCAGCAGTTCGCCCAGCTGTCGCACCAGCATTGCGACGACCTGGGTCGGTTCGCGACGCCGGGTGGAGGCGAGCTTGGCCTCGCGCAGTGCTGCGATCTCCCGACGGGCCAGGTCAACCAGCACGTCGAGCAGATGCATCCGGTCGCCGGACAGCTCCAAGACCGAGCGCCGAATGTAGTTGACCACCGGAGGGTTGTCGGCGAGCATGCGCCGCACCGCGTCGTCTCGCGCAGATGCCAACTGACCGGGGTTCCCATCGGCAGACACGTCGGCGATCGCCCGCGCGAAGTAGTCAACGACAAGCTGATCCACCGCGTGGCGAACGCCGGCTTTGGTTTTGAAGTGATGCTGCACCAGCCCCAGTGTGACTCCGGCCTCGGCCGCGATGGCGCGCATGGAGACCCTGTCCTCGCCATATTGGGCGAACAGATCCAGCGCAGCGTTGCGGATCCGGGCCTTGGCGGTCAGGTCCTCGTTCATTGCGCGCGGGTTGGTCATACCCCCCCTCCTTTGGTGCGTCGGTTTGCGCCCGTTGTACGAGCGGCGACATCGTGCGTTTGACTAGTCAACAATACATTTGTATGGTACCGGCCAGGAGGGCCGTGGTGGAGCTTTATCAGCTACGTTATTTTCAAGCGGTTGCCGAGCTGGGCACCCTGCGCGACGCTGCGGAGCAATTGTCGGTGTCGCAATCAGCGGTCAGCCGGGCCATTGCCATGCTCGAGTCCGAGATCGGGGTGGAGCTGTTCACCCGGCGTGGCCGGGCCAACGAACTCAACCGGTTCGGGAAGGCGTTTCTGCGGACGAGCCTGGCGGCCCGGCGCAGTGTCGAGACGGCGGTAGCCGGCGTGCGTGAGCTCGCGGGCGTCGACGCAGGGACGGTGGCACTGGGATGCCTCGTTTCATTGGGTGTGGCTACCGTGCCGCGACTGATCCGTCGTCACCATCAGCGCGTTCCCGCAGCCCGATTCGAATTGCGCCAGCGCCCCGGACCCGCACTGGTCAGCGATCTGGTCAATGGTGTCATCGATATATGCCTCGGTTATCCCATGACGTTTGACGAGTCGGCCGGGGTCAGATGGCACAAGCTGTTCACCCAGCGGCTGTATGCCGTCGTCGACCGCGAGCACGAGCTGGCTCACCGGAAGCTAATCGGCTTCGAAGAACTCGCCGGCGAATCCTTCGTGTCCCTCGACCGTGATCACACTTTGCGCTGGATCTTTGAAGATGCCTGCACCCGCCACGGCCTTACGCCCAGGATTGCCTTCGAGGGAACCGACATCGCCACGCTGCGGGGCCTCATCGGAGCACGCCTGGGAGTAGGCGTGCTGCCCCAGGCTGCCACCCCGTCCCCTGACACCGTCGAGATCGCTATCGACGACAAGGAACTGGTCAGGCCGATTGCGGTCGGTTGGATGATCAACAGGTATCTGCCGCCCTCCGCTGCCTCGTTCCGCGACACCGCGATAGCGTCATACGGGCCGCCTGAACAAGATTTGGGCGGTGGCCAATCAGTTCCCGGCGCACGTGCGTGTCGTGTCCCGTCCCCGAATCGGCCTCCGCTGGTGAATGCACACCAGCGACCGCTGTCTTCGGCGTTATGCTGAGCGGCGTGGGCGGCCCGCCGGAACGCCATTTGCCGAAATCGGTTGAGTTCGTTGGGCCCGACCACGCCAGGTGGACCGCGCCGCCGCGACCTCGGACTCGAGCGTGGCCATGCCGAGCTGACGGATTCAGCTGCAACCGCTAGTCCTTCGAACGAATTGAGGTGGCCGTGTCCGCGCTCTTTCCCGCCTACCGGGCCAGCTGGGAGACAGACCAGCACCGCGAACTGCGCCAACACGCCGCCGAGTTCCTCCGCAAGGAGTCCACCCCGAACCAGGAACGGTGGGCAAACCAGCATCAGGTCGATCGCGAGTACTGGAACAAGCTGGGCGATGCCGGCCTGCTCGGATTGGACTTGCCCGAGCAGTACGGCGGCACCGGCGGCGACTTCGGCTATTCGGCGGTCGTCGCCGAAGAACTGTCCCTGGCGTACGACAGCGCGTCCGGCTGGATAGTGCACTCACCGATCGTGGCGCACTACATCAACAGCTACGGCAACGAAGACCAAAAGCGACGATGGCTGCCGAAGATCATCAGTGGCGATGCGGTGCTGGCCATCGCGATGACCGAACCGGGAACCGGCTCTGACCTGCAGGCCGTGCGTACCACCGCCGTTCGCGACGGTTCGCACTACGTCGTGAACGGATCAAAGACGTTCATTTCCAACGGCACTCACTGTGATTTACTCGTCATGGTCGTCAAGACGGATCCCTCCCAAGGGGCCGCGGGAACTTCCTTGATCGTCGCCGAAACCAACGAGAACCTCGAGGGTTTCGAACGCGGGCGGGTGCTGGAGAAGGTGGGCCAGCACGGTCAGGACACTCGCGAATTGTTTTTCTCGGACATGCGCGTTCCAACTGCAAACCTACTTGGAGACCGCGAAGGGCTGGGTTTCTATCAGCTGATGGACCAGTTGGCGCGGGAACGGCTCATCATCGCCGCCGCCTGTGCCGGCATGGCCGAAGCCGCGGTGCTGGAGGCGATTCGCTACACCAAGGAGCGTGAAGCATTTGGCCGGACGTTGATCGAGTTCCAGCACAACAGATTTCAGCTCGCGGAACTCAAAGCCGAAACGCTGTCGATCAAAACCACGGTCGACTACTGCATCCAGCAGTACATCGACGGCAGCAACGACCCGGCCACCGCGTCGATGGCCAAGCTGATCGCCGCCGACAAGGCGGTCGCGATTGTCGACCGGTGCGTCCAGTTCTTCGGCGGTTACGGCTACATGATGGAGTACCCCATCGCACGCGCCTACGCGGCCGCCCGGGTCAACAAAATCTACGGCGGCACAAGCGAAATCATGAAGGAAATCATCAGCCGGTCGCTGTAAGCACGGCGTCCGGTAATGTCACCGGCATGGAGCGGCGTGTGCTCGAAGCGATCATCTATGAACGCGAACCGCCGATTGCGCGGATCATCCTGAACCGGGTCGACAAGGCCAACACCAAGGATTCGGTGCTCGTCACCGAGGTCGACAGTTGCCTGCACGAGGCCGACCGCGACAACGAGATCAAAGTCGTCATCCTCAAGGCCAACGGCAAAGGCTTCTGTGGCGGGCACGTGGCCCGCTGGGGTCCGGACGAGAACCCGTATCCGGACTTTGGAAACACCTTCGAGGAGCTGTACAAAGGCACCGCCGACCTGTTTCTGTGGCCGACGCTGTATCTCTGGGAGTTCCCGAAGCCGACGATTTCGCAGATTCACGGCTATTGCATGGGCGGCGGGATCTACCTGGGCCTGCTGACCGACTTCTGTGTGGCCTCCGAGGACGCGTATTTCCAGATGCCGCTTGCCCAGAGCCTCGGCGAGCCCGGCGGGCACACCATGATCGAGCCGTGGTTGTTGATGAACTGGCACCGCACCATGGACTGGCTGCTGTTGGCGCCGACGCTATCCGCGCAGCAGGCTCTCGAATGGGGTCTGCTCAATCGGGTGGTACCGCGAGAAGAGCTCGAGGACGTCGTCGAGGAGATGGCGCGCAAGATCGCGCAAATCCCGTTGACCACGCTGATGGCGGTGAAGAACAACGTCAAGCGAGCCTGGGAATTGATGGGCATGCGAGTACATCTACAGGTCAGCCATATTTTGACGAATATGGTTGGCGCGGCATCGGATGTCCAGGCACGGCGGGCCGAGCTGATGCAGTCGGGTATGAAGCCCCGCGAGTTCGTTGACCGCGACGAGTAGGGCGAGCACCTATCTCGCGCGGCCGGCGGCGTGCCGCGCGGCGACGTAGCCGAACACCATCGAGTTGGCGATGCTCGCGCCGGCGCCCGGGTAGGTTCGGCCCATCACCGTCGCGGTGGTGTTGCCGGTCGCGTATAGACCCTCGATCACCTGGTCATGCTCGTCGAGCACTTGGGCGTACTCGTTGGTGATCACGCCGCCGCAAGTGCCGACATCGGCCGGAAAAACCCTGGTCGCGTAGTACGGCGCACGATCGAGCGGGCCGACGGCGGCGTTCGGCCGATGCCCGGGATCGCCGAGACAGTCGTTGTACGCCGACTGGCCACGCCCGAAGTCGGGGTCCAGACCCTTGGCGGCGAACTGGTTGAACCGCGCGATGGTGCGCGCCAGCTCGTCGGCGGGAAGGTCGATCTGGCGGGCGAGATCAGCGATGGTGTCGCCGCGTTTGACCGCGCCGCTCTCGATCATCCCGGGAGGCAGCTGCTGCTTGCGCTGCAAAGGTTTGAGTGATTTCAGGGGGTTTGTGCTGGTTACATACCTCTGCACGTATCCGTCGTCGAAAATCATCCAGCACGGGACGGCCTTGTTGGCGTACATCGCCTTGCCGACCTCGACGTAGGAGTTCGATTCGTTGCAGAATCGCCGGCCGGTCGAGTCGACGTAAATGGCCCCGGGCCGCTGTCGTCCGGAGCCAAGTGACGCCGCCGCCGCGCCACCGTTGGCGATGAAAACCGAAGGCAGCCACCATGCTTCGTCCAGTAGGTCGGTCTTGGCCCCCAGCCGCATCGCGGTCTGCAGGACCTCGCCGGTATCCCCGGCGTTGGCGATCGACCACTTCGCCTCGTTGGGCTGATCGCCGCTGTACTGGCGACGCATCTCGGCATTGTGACCGAAGCCGCCGGCGGCCAGTAGAACTCCCTTGCGTGCCTCGACGTTCAGCGACTCGCCGTCGTGGATGATGCGGGCGCCGACCACGCGGCCGTCCTCGACGATGAGGTCGTCCATCGCGGCACCTGTCCACAGCGGGGGCCGGCCGTCACCCAGGTCGATCAGCGCCTTGAGTATCTGCCCGATCAGTGACGCACCGTTGGTGAGGATCTGACGCCGCCCGATTCGCGCGGCGTTGGTGCGCAGGAACACCTTTGTCGCCACCGCGAACGCCCGCGGGGATCGGTTGTAGTACTGAACCGAGCGCAGTTCGTTGGTCAGCACCAAAAACCCGTAGTTCTTGGCCAGCGCCGGCTGCACCTTGTCGCTCCAGCTGCCCAGCTGCGCGGCGTCGAAAGGGATTCCTTCGACGGCACGGCCGGCCGCGTTGCCGCCCTTGTGATTCGGGTAGTAGTCGCTCCAACCGGCGCACCGGATCAGCCGAACACCTTTTCGGATAAGGAAATTGATCATCTCGAAGCCCGCGGTGAGGAACATCTCCCGACGCTCGGGGGAAGATGCCGCACCGATATCGCCGACCACATCGGCGAGATAGGCAAGGCCGTCCTGGTGCGAATCGGCGATGCCGTCGGCCCGCATCAACGGGTTATTCGGCAGCCAGACGATGCCGCCGGAAAGTCCCGTCGACCCGCCGACCAGAGCCTGCTTCTCCACGATCAGCGGCTCGAGTCCGGAATCGAGCGCGGCCAGCCCTGCCACCATGCCGCCTCCGCCGCTGCCGGCGATGAGCAGATCGACGGAGCTGTCCCACTGGGTGGTCATCGTGCCGCCTCCCGTGTTTCGAAGGCGACTGGAGTGCTGAAGCCCAGGTCGGCGATCGGCACATCAATGGTGGTGTTGGTCTTCTGGATCGCCGGTGTCAGGGCGTCGTACGGTAGGCCGGCCAGGAACCCGTCGACGACCCGTTCGAAGTTCGAGATCAGTCCTTCGATCTGGTTCGACAATCGCATGTACTCAAATCCCTTGGAGTGCAGCCCTTTCTGCTGTTTCGGCAAGTTGGAGAAGTCTTGGGCGGGGATCGGCGGCCAGCGCGGGTCGTCGGGTGCCATCGGTTCCGGCGGTACGGGCTTACCCGCGGAGAGATCGCTGGGAGTACGGGTGAGGGACCAGATCTCGAACAGTGTCTCCTCGGGCCCCAGCGGACGGATCCGGTACGACGAGGCGCTGCTGTAGGTCGGCAGGATGAAGTGGTGCGGGAAGCAGAATCCGATCGCGTCGGTGATTCCGCGGCGGACCAGCTCGTTGAGGTCGGGCATGTCGCTGCCCCGGGCCCGATGCCAGCTGACGACCGCGTCGTTGAGGGTGCTGCGCCAAGTCGCCATCGCCTCGGCCGGATCGGAAGGCAGCTCGATGCTCTGTAATCCCTCGGCGACGCGGATGTCGTTTTCGTGGGTCATGCCGCCCATGCCGTCACCGAGCGTTCGCATGAAGTACAGGCTGCTCTGGACAATGGGATGCACTGCTTTGAAGCTGTTTGCCGGCCCGGCGGTCTGCGCGCTCGGCAGCAGCTGGGGGTGGGTCTGCGGGACGTGGTAGCCCTCCATGAACGCCGCTGTTGCCAGTTTCCAATTCACCGGTAGCCGGCACGACTGCCACCATTCGACGCGCAGCGATTCCGCTTTCCACGCGTCGTAGATCGAAGCGAACGGTTCCTGGCATTCGCGTAATGCCGGGGCGTTGTCGTCGAGGTTGATCCATGCGCAACCGCCCCAAAGCTCACACCGGACCGAAACCAGTTGCAGGTCGTCCGCGCACATGTTGTGTTCGGCGAAGACTTCGGGCCGCGCCACGTAGGTGTTGCGGCCATCGATTCCCCAGCACCACCCGTGGAAGGGGCAGACGAAGGTGCGCCGGGATCCGTTGCCTTCCACCAGCTTCACTCCGCGATGCCGGCAAGCGTTGTGGTAGGCCCGCACGTTGTGGCTGTCCACCCGCACCACGATGATCGACTCGTCGAGGATCTCGTACTCGACGAAGTCACCGGGCTTGGGGATCTCTTCAAGCCGGCAGGCCATCTGCCATACGCGGGGCCAGAACATCTCGGCTTCCAGCGCGTAGAACTCGGGGTCGTAGTAGCGCTGCTTCGGGATCCGATCGGCGGTCTGCACCGCCCACGGCACCGGAAGCGGCGTCCAGTTCGCTTTGTCTGACTTCGAGTTGTCTAACTTCGAGGTCAATCTGATCACCTTCCAGCCCGTGCCCTCGGTGAACTCGCAATTGAAAAGCCCGCCCTGAATGAGAACTATATTCTCGTCTACGCCGAATCACGTATCGCTCGCGATGCAGTAGGACCACCGACGTCAGAGGCTGCTGAAATCGCTGGCAATCGACGTGGCCGCGTTTAGCAGGACAAAGCCTTCGACCAGCGTTCCAAGCGTGACCAGTGCCGTGTCAGCGGCAATCGGAAGGCCGATCGCATTGATCAGCCCCTGAACGGGGTCACCGTTCACCGCTTGCAAGATGCCGCTCAGGAACAGGTTGAGGTCGTAGGACGGAAGGGTCGTCAGGGCACCGGTGACGAGATCTGCCGTCGGCAGCAGGGTGGCGTACGCCGTGGACGCCACGTTCGTCAGGGTGTCGACGACGTGGGTGTTCGCCGCCTGCAGGTTCGAAATGATTCCGTCGATCGTGGATGTTATGGATGCCGGGGTAGGCAGGGCCAGTGCGCCGGGCACCGTGGCCGGAGCCGACGTAAACACGTGCGATATGTCCGACAGCGACAGGCCGGACAGCGACGGGAGTCCCTCGGCATGCCAGCTGCCGGCGGCAGCGGCGATGCCCTGCTGCGTGCCGCTGACCAGGTCGTGACCCAACGCGGTTGTTGCGCTCAGCGGCGGCAAGAACCCGAACGGGGTGGCCACATCGGCCGGCCCGGTTGAATAGCCATAGGCCGGGTCGCCGTAGCCCCAGTTGACGAGGTAGCTCAGATCGGGTTGGAGCAGGTCCGCAACCGGGTTCCCGATGTACGGGATCAGACGCACCGGGTCCAACAGCGGCAGGTTCTGGGTCGGAATCATGTAGTAGGTGGTCTGTGACGGCCCCGACGTCGACAACTGAGTAGCCGACATCACCTGTGCGGCAGTGAACGTCGGGTAGCCGCCGTGCACCGGGATGACGCCTATCAGTGCGTTGAGGTCGGAGAGAAAATCTATCGGGTACCGCGGGAAGTCGGCGTAGCCATCGTATTCTCCGGTGTAAATGACGGTCGGATAGTCATTCGCCGGGGTCGCGCCGTAAAACGTTCCGCCGATACTCGGGAAGCTCAGCCCGGGGAAGCGCGCGAACATGCCGCCGTTGGGATTCATCGGATCACCGATCAGCACGAAACTCACATCGGTACTCGGTATGCCGGCGGCGACGAGTTTCGGCATTTCCAGTGAGGCGATGACGGCGCTCTGCGAGTAACCGAAAACGTTGATGGGCGTGACTCCGCCTTTATGCGCCTGCATTATCGCGTTGTTCAGGATCGTGACGCCCTGGCTCAGCGACTGGTCGAGGGTCAGACTCTTGACGCCGGTAAGCGGATACAACTGCTCAGGGGTGGTGAGGCCGTGCAGGTTGGCAGTCGTGAAATTGGGGGAGATGTAGAGGCTGTAAACCGCGTC
Organism: uncultured Actinomycetota bacterium; assembly: GCA_963840045.1. Lineage (GTDB taxonomy): Bacteria > Actinomycetota > Actinomycetes > Mycobacteriales > Mycobacteriaceae > Mycobacterium. The sequence continues at coordinate 312,704 of CAWIXL010000009.1, forward strand.
GATGTATTGCTGCGGAGGCGTCGGCGTGCCGGTGCCGGTCATGATCAAAGACACTGCAACGGGTGATGCGGTAACCGCCCCGAGCGCACCCGATGCGGCAGCCTCAGTCTGCGCGTAGGCGTTGCCGGCGGCGGCCAGCAGCTGCGCGACCTCGCTATGAAATGCCCCCGCCTGTTTGATGATCGCCTCGAACTTCTGGGCATATGAGCTGAACAGGGTGGCGGCGGCCGCTGACACCTCATCGGCTGCGGCCGCCAGTACACCGGTTGTCGGGCCCGCCGCCGCCGCGTTGGCTTCGCTGATCGCTGAACCTATTCGCGCCACATCCGCGGCCGCCCCCGCCAGCAGCTGCGGCTGTGTGAGCACGTAGGTCATCGGCTGATCCTTCCTCCCGACCAACGGGTCACAGGATCCGTGACGCCCGCCCCTGCCAGTATCGGTCGCGGATGCGCCTCTTGTAGAGCTTTCCGTTCGGGTCCCGGGGCAACTCCGGGTCGAACTCGACTGTGCGTGGGCACTTGTATCCGGCTAAATGCGCTCGGCAGTACTCGATCAGCTCGACCTCGAGGTCGGGTCCGGGCGTGAGGCCGTCGACCGGCTGCACGACGGCCTTGACCTCCTCACCGAACTCGTCGTTGGGGACGCCGAACACCGCCGCGTCCACCAATTTCGGATGCATCACCAGAAGGTTCTCCGCCTCTTGTGGGTAGATGTTCACCCCGCCGGAGACGATCATGAACGTCGACCGATCGGTCAGATACAGGTAACCGTCCTGGTCGACGTAGCCCATGTCGCCCAGTGTCCGCCAACCTCGTTCGTTGTAGACCGAGGCGGTCTTGGCGGGATCCTTGAAGTATTCGAAGTCGGGACCGCCTTCGAAGTAAAGCTCGCCGGACTCGCCGACCGGAAGCTCCTCTCCGTCCTCGCCGACCACATGCACCGCGGCCATGGGTATGCCCACCGAACCCGGATGGGCCAGCCAGTCCTGCGGGCCGATCGTGGTTCCGGCGAATCCCTCTGTACCGCCATAATATTCGTAGATGATGGGCCCGAACCACTCCATCATTCGGTGCTTGACGTCCACCGGGCAGGGCGCGGCCGCGTGGATCACGCACCGCAGACTCGATACGTCATAGTTCTGCCGGATCGCGTCGGGCAGCTTGAGCAATCGTACGAACATCGTTGGCACGAACTGGGCGTGGGTGACCCGATGCGTCTCGATCAACCGCAGCACCGTCTCGGCGTCGAACTTACCCATGATGATCGACGCGGCCCCAACGCGGTTGACGGCCATGGTGTAGTTCACCCCGGCGGCGTGGTACAGCGGCGCGGGCGAAAGGTAGACGCTCGACTGATTCATCCCGTAGGCGTGAGCGAGCGCCATCTCGAGCACCGACTGTGCCCACGAGCCGTTACCGTCGGCCGGGAGCGGCCGGCGAACCGCCTTGGGCCGTCCCGTGGTGCCCGACGAGTACAGCATCTCCGACCCGTCAGACAATGGCGGCGCCTCGCCGGCCGCCGCAAGGGTCTCCTGGTACGCGCACCAGCCGGGCAGGTCGCCACCGACAACCAGGTGAACACCGACGGCCTTATTGGCATCCCGGATCTGCGCCGCGAGGTCTGCCATCGACGCATCGACGAACACCGCCTTGGCCTCCGAGTCGTCGATGACGTAAGCGACCTCGTCGGGGGTGAAGTGGGTGTTGACCGCGGTGTAATACAGGCCGGAAAGCTGGCAGCCCCAAGTGATTTCGAAAAACTCGGACCGGTTCGGCAGCACCAGCGCCACCCCGTCACCGCGGCGCAGCCCGGCATCGTGCAACACCGCGGCGACCCGCTGGCTTGCTGCATACAGCTCGCCGAACGAGATCGCGGTCCCGTCGATGATCAGCGCCGGCGACTGCGCGGCACTGATCGCGTGGTCGGCGATGTTCACCAGTAGGCCCCAGAAAACCTAAGTCGTGCCTGCCGCGCCGTCGGTGGCCGAGGCCGCAGCGGCTGCCTGGCGCCGGGCCTGCTCGGACGGCAGCACCTTGTCCTTGAACACCTGCTGAATCAGCTCCTGCACATCCTTGCTGACCGATGCGAGCGCAACGAGGTCGTTAGAGCTCTGCCAGTGCACCCGCATGCCCATCAGCTCCCAGGCCCGCTTGAGGTTGGCCTTGGTCGCCAGCAGCGTCGTCATCGGCGCCTGGGCGATATGGCGGGCGATGGCTTCAACCCGCGCGTCCAGTTCGTCGAGTGGCACGACCTCGTTCACCAGGCCGACCTCCAGCGCCTTTTTCGCGTCGATGACCTCGGCGAGGTACAGGTAGTAGGCCGCACGGCGCCAGTTCATGAAAACCCATGGCTCGATCGAGCATTCACCGGATGGCATGCCGAAGCCCTGCAGCGGCGGGTAGGAGAAGTAGGCGTCCTCGGAGGCGATGACGATGTCGGTGGTCAGACCGTAGTGGGTGCCCCCGCCGACGCAGTAGCCGTGCACCTGCGCGATCGTCGGCTTGGAGAATTCCCACAGGTTCAGGATCGGTTTGACGAACAGGTCGGTCTGCGGCTTCCACGGTGTGCCCATGACCTTCGCGGCCTCGACGAAGGCCGGGTAGTCGACGGCGTTGTTGCCGATGGCGTGTCCTGAGCAGAAACCCTTGCCGTTGGCCTTCAGGATCAGCACCTTGATGTCGTAGTCGCGGTCCGCGTCGAGCAGCGCGGCGTCGACTTCTTCGGCCAGCTTCTGGTCCTGGGCGTTGGCCTTTTCGGGCCAGTTGAGGATGACCTTCGCGATGGCGCCTTCTTTTTGGTAGATGATTCTCTCGCGGGTCTCGTTGAGATCCATACGGTTTCCTTTCGCTATCTCGTTTATGACGTGATGACGCCGATTTGGGCGCCAATGTCGTAGGTGGTCCCGATCCGGCCAGTCCATTGCACGGTGCCCGAGGCTCCTGCTTCGATTTCCTGCTCGACCTTCTCGGTGGCGATCACGTAGATCGGCGTGCCCTCGTCGACATGCGCACCGGCCTCGACGAGCAGGTCGGTGAGCTCGGCTTCCGAGACGGCCACCGACACCCGGGGAATGCGAATGATGAAGTCAGCCACGCGCTCCCGCCCTTTTGAGGGTTCGCTGCACGGCCGCCACGATCCGCGACGGCGACGGGTACACCTGCGCCTCGAGCGCCGCGGCGGCCGGGTTGGGGACGAACCGCGCCCCCACCCGCTCGATCGGTGCGGCCAGCTCGCCGAACAATTCGGCTTGCAGGATCGCCGCGATTTCTGCTCCCGGACCGCCGAATTGAACCGCGTCGTGCACGATCACGACTCTTCTGGTGCGACGGGCGGATTCGACGATGGTCTCGACGTCCAGCGGCACCAGCGTGCGCAGATCGACGACCTCGGCGTTCACTCCCTGCTCGGCCAGGGTGGCCGCCGCCGCAAGCGCGTCGTGCACGCTGCGGCCATAGCTGATCAGTGTCACGTCGGTGCCCGGTCGTTTGACGTCGGCCTGGCCGAGGGGAATTGAGAATCCGGGATCGAGCGGGACCGGCCCCTTCTTGCTTTGCAGCCGGATCGTTTCGACGAACAGGCACGGGTCTTCGTCGAAAATCGCCGTTGTCAGTAGGCCTTTGCCGTCGCGCGGGGTGGAGGGCACGATCACCTTCATCCCGGGGATGTGCATGAACCACGCCTCCAGGGTCTGCGAGTGCGTGGCACCGGTGCCCAGCCCGGCGTACACCTGGGTGCGGATAGTGATCGGCGCCGTGGTGCGCCCGCCGGTCATGAATCGCAGCTTGGCGGCGTTGTTGATCAGTTGGTCGGCGGCGATGCCGATGAAGTCCATGATCATGATCTCGGCCACCGGCAGCATCCCGTCGATGGCGGCACCGATCGCCGCGCCCACGATCGCGGCTTCCGAGATGGGTGTGTCCAGGACTCGGTCATGACCGTATTTCGTCGACAACCCGGCGGTCGGGCCGGACGCGCCGGGGTCGGCGATGTCCTCGCCGAGCAAAAACACTCTGTCGTCGGCCTTTAACGCCTCGTCCAGCGCGAGGTTGAGCGCCTCGCGCATGGTCATCTCTTTCTCGTCCATTTCAGCCATCTGACGCCCTCTAGACCGGGAACTTGATCGGGGTCGCGTACACGTCGCGCTCGAGTTCATCGATTGATGCGGGATCCGCGCTCATGACTGTCTGCAGCGCCGATTCCACCGTCTGCGCGGCGTCGGTGTCGATGCGATCAAGCTCGTCCTCGCTGCAGATTCCGGCTTCGGCGAGCTGGCCGCGGAACCGCGGCACCGGGTCGGCCGCCATCGCCGCGGCCAGCTGATCTTTCGGGATGTAAGGCATCCGGTCTCCGAAGTAGTGGCCACGGAAGCGGAAGGTCACGCATTCGATGAAGGTGGGCCCGCCACCGTCGCGGGCCCGCTGCAGCGCTTGGTCGAGGACGGCTTTCACCGCCAGCGGATCGTTGCCGTCGACGCGAACGCCCGGCATGCCGTAGCCCGCCGCCCGGTCGGCGACATGCTCGAGCTTCATCGTGTCCGAGGTCGGCGTCATCTCGGCGTAGAGATTGTTCTGGCACACGAACACCAGCGGCAGATCCCAGAGCGCGGCCATGTTGGCCGCTTCGTGAAACGAGCCGGTGTTGGTGGCGCCGTCGCCGAAGCTGACCACCGTGACGCGATCGAGGCCTTTGTGTTTGGCCGACATCGCCAACCCCACCGCGACCGGCGGTCCGGCCCCCACGATCCCGGTCGAGAGCATCACGCCTTTGTCGGGGTTGGCGATGTGCATGGTGCCGCCCTTGCCGCGGCTGGCGCCGACGATGCGCCCCATCATCTCGCCGTAGATCTCCTCAAGCGGGACACCCTTACCGATCAGATCGTGCAGCCCGCGGTAAGTCGTCACCAACTGGTCGTCGGGCCGCAGCGCGACACCCATCGCTGCGGCGATCGCTTCTTGGCCCCGCGACGGCCAGTACACACACATGAACTCACCGGTGCCGATGCCCTTTGACAGCCGGTCGTCGGCCGCTTTCATCAGCACCATCAGTTCGTAGAGCCGGCGCTGTGTTTCCGCCGAGTGCCCCCCGCTCACCATTCGGCTCCGTTTCCGTTGCAGAGCAGCATAATTCGCGTCATCCACCGGACCAGGGCTTGACCTTGAGGAAGCCGCCGCCATCCACGCGCAATTGCTGTCCGGTTATATAGCGGGCCGCGTCGGAGGCGAGAAACAGCACCGCCTCGCTGATGTCCTCGGGTTCCACGTAGGGGATTGGCATCGACTGGACCAACGGGAAAATCGGTTCGGCGTCCGCACGGGTGGGATTCTTCAGGTCGGGGCGAAAAGCCCGGTACATCGGCGCGCTGTGCAGCATGTCGGTGTTGACGTTGGTCGGGTGCACCGCATTCATCCGGATGGAGAACGGCGCCAGTGCCCGGGCAAAGTCGTTGACATAGTGTGCCGCAGCAAGTTTCGCGAATGCGTAGCCGGCGCCGCCGGGTCCGCCGTCGATGCCGGTGGTGTTCATCGACGACATGAAAGCCGCGTTCGAGCCGATCACGATGATCGACGCGCCGGCCTGCAGATGTTTGAGGCTGGTGTGCACCAGGTTGAGCACGCCGATCAGGTCGACGTCCACAGCGTCGGCGAAGGCCTTCGGCGGCAGGCCCGCGGTGAGCGGGCAGATGCCGGCGTTGGCGACCACGATGTCGAGATGCCCGAGTTCGGCGACGCCCTCGTCGATCGCCTTACCCAGCGCTGTGCGGTCGCGGACGTCGGCGATCGCGGCGAACACTCGCTGTCCTTCTTTCTCGACGAGCCGCGCGGTCTCCTCGAGATCCTCCGGCCGGGCCAGCGGGTACTCGTTGGTCTCAATGTCCGCGCAGAGGTCCACCGCGATGATGTCGGCGCCCTCGGCGGCGAGCATGCGCGCGTGCGAACGCCCCTGACCGCGTGCGGCTCCACTGATCACGGCCACCTTGCCGGTCACCCTGCCCATAGCACCAGCCCGCCCTTCGTCTAAGTGCCTACATTAACGACCCATATTGGGGTCCAACGCTTTTCGTTAACGCTGTAGCGCCCGCATCGGGGCGTCCAGGAATCGGGGTGATGATGACCAGATCAACGGTCGGCTCCATCGCATCTCTCCCACGAAATACTGCCACGGAAAACTGGGCGCGGCGGCAGCCGGGCTAACTGTATCCCCTACAGTAACTAGAATACCTAAAATAGCAAGAAAGGCGCCCGGCCCGTGCGGTCGGCGGTGACAGGCGTTCGAACTAGCGCCCGGTGATCCGGCGCGGGCGTTGGTGATTGGCCCTTTTGCCCGTGCGGCGGAACACGTTGACGCAGACTTCATTGTCGAGGCCATGTCGGTCTGATAGCGAACATCGGTGAAACATTTGGGGCCCGCCGGGCGAAACAGATTTTGGAGTAGTCGAAATGCGCGGTTACCTGGCCCGATAGCGATACCCTTTGCCTCGGGTTCAGTCGCGACCGGGCGGCAGCCTGGCTTTCTATGAGTGGCGGAGGTCCCCGAATGTCGTTCCTCATCGCGGCGCCGGAGCTGGTGTCGGCGGCCGCAACGGACTTGTCGAGGGTGGGTTCGTCGATCACTGCGGCCAACGCGGCCGCGGCAGCCCCGACGACCGCGGTGATCGCGGCGGGCGCCGACGAGGTGTCGGCGGCCATCGCGGCGTTGTTCGGCTCGCACGCGCGGTGGTATCAGCAACTGAGCGCGCAGGCCGCGGCCTTTCACGCGCAGTTCGTGCAGGCGCTGAACGCGGGTGCTTCTAGCTATGCGGCCGCCGAGGCCGCTAACGCGTCGCCTCTGCAGGCCTTGGAGCAAGGAGCGCTGGCCGCGATCAATGCGCCGGTGCAGTCCATATTCGATCGCCCACTGATCGGCAACGGCACCAACGCGTCGGTGGCGGGTGGCAACGGTGGCAACGGCGGGCTGCTGTTCGGCGACGGCGGAAACGGTGCGACCGGGGCCGCAGGCATGCCCGGCGGCAACGGCGGAAACGCCGGGCTGATCGGCAACGGCGGCCACGGCGGGGACGGCGGGCCCGGCACCGGCGCCGGCGGTGCCGGCGGCAACGGCGGAGCGGGCGGCAAGGGCGGCTTTCTGTGGGGCAACGGTGGCACCGGCGGCAACGGAGGCACCGGTAGCGCCATACCGCCCACCGGCACTCCGCCGGCGGTCGCCATAGTGGGAAGCAGCGGCGGCACGGGCGGTAATGGCGGCGACGCCAGGTGGTTCTACGGCCTCGGCGGTGACGGCGGCACCGGCGGGACCGGCGGAGCCGCACCCGCCATAGCCGGTGGAGCCGGCGGCGTCGGCGGCGACGGCGGCAGCGGCGGCAACGCCGCGGCATTGTTCGGTACCGGCGGTACCGGCGGCGCCGGCGGGGTCGGCGGCGCCGACGTTTCCGTTGTGGGCGGGAATACCGTGGCCGGCTTGGGCGGCGACGGCGGCATCGGCGGACAGAGCGGCCTGCTGTTCGGCACCGCGGGGACCGGTGGGATCGGCGGCGCGGGCGGAGACGCGAGCGCCGCCGATGGTAACGGTGGCGGCAAGGGTGGGTCCGGCGGCGCCGGCGGCGCCATCGGGCTGTTCGGTAACGGCGGGCACGGCGGTGACGGCGGCGCCGGCGGGGCAGGTGCGAACAGCGCCAGTGCCACGCAAGCCGGTCAGGGCGGCCTCGGCGGGCTCGGCGGTGAGGGCAGCCAGGGCGGGATCCTGTCCGGCAGCGGCGGCGCCGGCGGAGACGGCGGCATCGGTGGGGACGGCGGCACGGGAACAACTCCAGGATTTGCCGGGTCGGGTGGGTTTGGCGGCAACGGCGGCAACTCAGTGCTGTTCGGCACCGGCGGGGCCGGCGGTAGCGGCGGCAGCGTCGCAGCCACCGGCCAGCAGGGAGTGAATGTGGCGGGCGGCAGCGGCGGCAACGGCGGCAACGGCGGAGCGCTATGGGGCACCGGCGGCAACGGCGGCGGTGGCGGCGCCAGCGTCGGCGGGAACTTGTACGCACAGGGCGGCGACGGCGGGAGCGGCGGCGTATTGGTCGGCAACGGCGGCGCGGGCGGGGCCGGCGGGGCCGGCGGCACTTCCGTGTCGGGCAGTGTGGTCGGCGCCGGCGGCGCCGGCGGCAACGCTGCGTACCTGGTCGGCACCGGCGGCGCCGGCGGGGCCGGCGGCGCCAACTCGACGAACACCGGAGCCGGCAATGGCGGCGCCGGCGGAACCAGCGGTTACCTCTACGGCAACGGCGGCGCCGGCGGTAATGGTGGTGCCTTGTCGACGGGCGGGGCCGGTAACGGTGGGAACGGCGGCAACGCCATCTTCGTCGGCAACGGCGGCAACGGCGGCAACGGTGTCCAACCGCTCAGGGCGGTTCCGGCGGCAGCGGCGGGCTGCTTATCGGCCAAAACGGAGCCGACGGGACGCCGCCTAGCCGGGCCGACGGCAAACCTGTCAACCGGGCCCTCTATGGCGGGATGTTCAGTAGGGTAACGGCGTGCACGAGGTGGCCGGTCACCAGCAGCGGTCGGATACGCCGGCGGGGCTGGACCCGCAGAGCCGGCTGCAGCGCTACCAGCAGGCGTTCGCCGATCACGACGCGCCGTTTGCGTTCGTCGACCTCGACGCGATGTGGGGCAATGCCGGCCAGATGCTGACCCGCGCGGGTGACAAGCCGATCCGGGTGGCGTCAAAGTCGCTGCGTTGCCGGTCCTTACAGCGCGAAATCCTGGACGCCGACGACCGGTTCGACGGCCTGATGACGTTCACCCTGGCGGAAACGCTGTGGCTCGCCGGGCTCGGCTTCTCGAACTTGTTGCTCGCGTACCCGACGACTGATCGGGCCGCACTGCGCGAACTCGGCGAGATCACCGCCGAGGACCCGGAGGGGGCACCGATCGTGATGGTCGACAGCGTCGAGCATCTCGACCTGATCGAGCGCGCCACCGACAAGCCGGTGCGGTTGTGTCTGGATCTCGACGCCGGCTACTGGCGCGCCGGGGGACGCGTGAAGATCGGACCCAAGCGCTCGCCGCTGCACACCCCGGAACAGGCGCGCGCGCTTGCCGTCGAGATCGCCCGGCGTCCGCCGCTCAAACTGGTGGCGCTGATGTCCTACGAGGGGCACATCGCCGGCTTCGGCGACAAGGTGGCCGGCAAGTTTGCCCAAAACGCGATCGTCCGGCGGATGCAGCGCATGTCGTTCCAGGAGTTGCGCGAGCGCCGCGCCCGCGCTGTCGCGCTGGTGCGCGAAGTCGCCGACCTCACGATCGTCAACGCCGGTGGCACCGGCGACCTGCAGCTGGTCGCGCAGGAGCCGGCGGTCACCGAGGCGACCGCCGGCTCGGGGTTCTATGCGCCGACGCTGTTCGACTCGTATTCCACCTTCACGTTGCAGCCTGCCGCGATGTTCGCGTTACCGGTATCGCGCCGGCCTGATGCGACGACGGCAACCGCCCTCGGGGGTGGCTACCTGGCCAGCGGAGTCGGCGCGAAGGACCGCATGCCGACGCCCTACCTGCCGGCCGGACTGGCGCTGGACCCGATGGAGGGCACCGGCGAGGTCCAGACGCCGCTACGCGGCGAGGCGGCCCGACGACTCAAGGTCGGTGACAACGTCTACTTCCGCCACACCAAGGCGGGGGAGCTGTGCGAGCGGTTCGACCGTCTGCATCTGGTCCGCGGAACGCAGATCGTGGACACCGTCCCGACGTACCGGGGTGAGGGGCGCACGTTTCTCTGAAGCCGCAAATCCGAGATGCCGCAAACTACGCACGAAAGGGAGCCATGACCAGGATCACCGCGCCGCCGACAGAGCTGGCCACCATGCGTGAGGTGATCGAGACGCTTGCGCCGATCGAGCGTGCCGCCGGTGAGCCGGGTGAGCAGCAGGCGGCGGAATGGATCGTCGAACGCCTGCGCACGGCTGGCGCGCGGAACGTGCGAATCGAGGAAGAGCAGTTCTTCGACGGCTACCCGGGGCTGCACGTCAAGCTGGCGGCGATCGGCGCGGCGGCGGGTCTCGCGGGCCTGCTCAGCCGGCGCCTGCGGTTGCCCGCCGCGGTGGCGGGGCTGGGCGCCGGACTGGCTATCGCCGACGACTGCTCCAACGGGCCGCGCATTGCCCGCAAGAGCATGGAAGCGGCCCGGACCACGTGGAACGTCGTCGGCGAAGCCGGTGACCCCGACGCCGAGCACACGGTCGTCGTTTGTGCGCATCACGACGCCGCGCGCACTGGCAAGTTCTTCAACCAGGGTCCTCAGCAGTTCCTGGTCGAGCACTTTCCCGGGCATCGCCGAGCGGATCAACACGTCGTTGCCCAACTGGTGGCCGCCGATCCTCGCGCCGGCGCTGGCCGGCGCGGGCGCGCTGCGCGGCGACCGCAGGATGATGGTCGCGGGTACCGTAGCGAGCGCTGCCGTGGCGGCGTTGTTCGCCGACATCGCGCGCAGCCCGGTCGTCCCCGGGGCCAACGACAACCTGTCTGCCGTCGCGCTGATCGTCGCGCTGGCCGAACGGCTGCGCGAGCGGCCGGTGAAAGGCGCTCGGGCGCTGCTGGTTTCGCTTGGCGCCGAGGAAATACTGCAGGGCGGCATCTACGGATTCATGGCGCGGCACAAGCCCCAGCTCGACCGCGAACGCACCTACTTTCTGAATTTCGACACGGTCGGCTCGCCCGATCTGATCATGCTCGAGGGTGAGGGCACGACGGTCATGGAGGACTACTACTACGGTCCGTTCCGCGATCTGGTCGCCCGCGCCGCCGAACGCGCCGACGCGCCGGTGCGCCGCGGTATGCGGGCGCGCAACAGCACCGATGCGGTGATCATGAGCCGCGCCGGATACCCGACCGCGTGCTTCTCGTCGTTGGACCGCCACAAGGAACTGTCGAACTACCATCTGATGTCGGACACGCCAGAGAACGTGGTCTACGAGACGGTGAGCCACGCCGTCACCGTCTGCGAGGCCGTAATGCGGGAGTTGGTGCGGTGAGCCCGGTCTGGGGCAACTGGGCCCGCGAGCAATACTGTGCGCCGTCGGCGATCGTGCGGCCGACCTCGGAGGCCAAGCTGGTCGATGTGGTTACCCGGGCCGCACAGCGCGGTGACCGGGCGCGCGCCGTCGGCACCGGGCATTCGTTCACCGACTGCCCGTGTACCGACGGGGTGATGATCGACATGACCGGCCTGCAGCGGGTTGTCAGCGCGGATCCGGCGAGCGGTTTGGTGACGATCGAAGGTGGCGCGAAGCTGCATACCCTCGGACCACAGCTCGCCGAGCGCGGACTCGGGCTGGAAAATCAGGGCGACATCGACGCGCAGTCGATCACCGGTGCCACCGCAACCGCGACACATGGGACCGGGGCACGCTTTCCGAACTTGTCGGCGCGGATCGTGTCGATGCGGCTGGTCACCGCGGCCGGGGAAATCTTGACCTTGTCCGAGGGTGACGAGTACCTGGCGGCGCGGGTGTCGCTGGGTGCGCTCGGGGTGATCTCCCAGGTCACCGTGCAGACGGTGCCGCTGTACACGTTGCATCGCCGCGACGAGCGGCGCTCGCTCACCGAGACGCTGGACCGCCTCGACGAGTTCGTCGATGGCAACGACCATTTCGAGTTCTTCGTATTCCCTTATGGGGAGAGCGCTTTGACGCGTGCGACGAGCCGCAGTATCGAAGCGCCCACGCCAACACCGAGGTGGAAGCGCAGGCTCAGCGAGGATCTGGAAAACGTGGGACTCAGCCTGATCTGCCGGACTGGCCGGCGATTCCCAAGCGCGGCACCGAGTCTCAATCGTCTGATGACCAGCCTGATTTCGGAAGCCACCGTCGAGGACCGCGCGTACAAGGTCTACGCGACCGAACGCAAAGTCAGGTTCACCGAAATGGAGTACGCATTCCCGCGTGAACATGCGCGCGAGGCGATTCGCCGTGTCATCGACGTCGTGCACCGACGCAAGTTGCCGATCATGTTCCCGCTCGAAGTGCGGTTTGCGGCCGCAGACGATGCCTTCCTGTCCACCGCCCAGGGGCGCGACACGTGCTACATCGCGGTGCACCAGTACACCGGGATGGAGTTCGAAACCTATTTCCGCGCCGTCGAGGAGATCATGGACGAGTATGCGGGCCGGCCACACTGGGGCAAGCGCCACTATCAGACCGCCGCAACGCTGCGTGAGCGCTATCCCGATTTCGACCGCTTCACCGCGGTCCGCGACCGCCTGGACCCCAACCGCGTCTTCCTCAACGACTACACCCGGCGCGTACTCGGCCCCTGACGGGCGCGACCAAAGACCCCAATTCTAGGGCCGAAAGTCCTTGGCTGCCAATATTTCAGTGACCCCGGCCACCGATCGCCGTAGGTTGGTGCGTGGACCGAATTGGGGCAACATGACCACTTTTATGCGCAACACCGACGCCTTCACCTGGGCGATGGAAAGCGATCCACGGCTGCGATCAACCGTCGTCAGCGTCGTGGTGCTGGAGCGATCCCCGGACTGGGACGAGGTGCGCGAACGATTCGACCTGATCAGCCGGAAACTGCCCATGTTTCGGCAACGGGTTGTGGCGTCGCCGCCCCCGGCCCCGCCGCGGTGGGAGTATGACCCGGACTTTGACCTCGCTTACCATATCCGGCGGGCGACCGCCCCCGGGGCTGGCACGATCGACGATGTTCTCGAGATGGCCCGATTGGCCGAGATGCAGGATTTCGACCGGGCCCGGCCCCTCTGGGAGATCACGCTGATCGACGGCCTGGAAAACGGTGGCGCGGCCATGCTCTGCAAATTCCACCACGCCCTCACCGATGGAATCGGCGGCATCCAGATCGCGATGAACCTGTTCAACCTTTCCCAAAAGCTGTATGAGCATGAGCCCCTGCCGCCCGAGCCGGAAGCATCTAGGCCGTCGTGGCTCAGCGGCTACCGCGATACCTGGCGCTACGACACCGGCCTGCTCGGTAACGCCTTGACCGGCGCGGTCAAGTGGGCACCGCGACTGGTGTACGACAGCGTTCGGCGGCCTGTCGCGACGGTCCGATCGGCAGCGGCTACCGCGGCCTCGGTCTATCGGACGGTTCGGCCGATACGTCGGACTGGATCTCCGCTGGTCACCGACCGCGGCATGATCCGGCATCTCGGGGTGCACCAGGTGTCGATGCCGCTGCTGCGGGAAGCGGCGCACCGGTCCGGTGGAGCGCTGAACGACGCGTTCGTCGCCGGGGTGGCCGGTGGGTTACGCCGATACCACGAGAAACACGGCATTCCGGTCGGCGACCTGCACCTCACGATGCCGATCAGCCTGCGGTCAAAGACCGATGAGATGGGCGGAAACCGGATCACGCTGATGCGGTTCGACGTGCCCGTCGGTGAGGTCGACCCGGCAGCACGAATCCGAGCGATACACCAGCGCACCGGCGCAGTACGCGATGAAAGATCCATGCCCTACACGCAGGTGATTGCCGGCGCTCTCAACCTGATGCCGCGGTGGTACATCGGTTCGGTGCTGCGCCACGTCGATTTCCTGTCCAGCGACGTGCCGGGTATCCCGGTGCCGGTCTTCCTGGGCGGCGCCCCGGTGCGCGCGCAATACGCGTTCGGTCCGACGATCGGCTCGGCAGTCAACGTCACACTGCTCACCTACGTCGACACCTGCGCTCTCGGCATCAACGTCGATACCGCAGCGATACCTGACTACGACGTCTTCCACGACGCCATCGTCGCAGGATTCGACGAAGTGTTAGCACTGGCAGGCTGATTCGGCTCGACGCGGGTAGTCGACGAAAGCCTCCGTTAATCGGCGTCCGGCGATACCAAGACGATCACAGCTGCATACCGATGCGGACGTCGATCTGGCGCAACGGGAATGACTCGCAAATCATTGCACAGGGCGCACTGGGGGATCGGGGTCACGAGTCACGCTTACTCGCACGGATTCTCGTTCCCCAGCGTGCGCTCGATAGGAGGTATGCACAACATGTTGACGAGCTGGGCTCCCGCCCACAACTCGGGTGGCCCAAACGCAGGCCGCATTCTCGACACCGCGCGGGGCATTCTTATCGGCCTGCGCCGGTGCCGCTCAGATGCCGCGTTCGACGAGCTGCACAATGCCGCACAGCGCCATCGGGTTCCGGTTTTTGCGATGGCGTGGGCGCTCGTTCACCTGGCCGGCGAAGGCGAGCAGACATCGAGTTTCACCGATGCGCAATCCGCGGCCCGGCACGAGTGGGGCAAGCTCTTCGTGCCGGTTTCTTAGGCGCAGCAGCAGGCAGCGGCAGGAGGCGCGGCCGCGGTAGTGGGGAAGTACCGTGGCCGCGCGTCTTAGCCGGCAGCCGCCCAGAGGTTGACGGGCACGACCTCCCGGGCGCGGCCGTCCGGTCCCAGCAGCCGCCCCCACGACTTGACACACCGCAACACCACGCGCGTGTCCAACACTGTCACGTCGGGGTATTCGGCCACCAGCTGCTTAATCACCCCGTCGAGGTCTGTCAGTTGGTGGAGCTGCATGGTGACGAACAGGTTGGCCGTGCCATCGCCGACGGTCGCAACACAGAATCGCGTCTGCGGGTATTGGACCAGGGTGCGTCCGACTGCGGCCACCGGAGACCCGCTGACTCGTAGCTTGAGCGCCACACTCGTCAACCAGCCGGCCTCCACGCGCGCGAAATCGGTTCGGAAGGCCAGCAATCCGGTGCGGGACAACAGACCCAGACGGAGCCGAACGACGCGTTCGGAGTGGCCGACCTCGGCCGCCAGATCCCGGCAGCTGAGCCTCCCGTCGCGCTGCAGTGCCAGAAACAGTTCGCGATCGAACTCGTCGAAGGTGTGCGCTTGGGCGCTGGTCGCCGGCTCGGGCGTCACCGCCCGCACCTGGCGCGGGGTGAGACCGCCCAGCCGCCAGCGGGTTCCGCTGAACGGCCGGGTGATCAGCATCGAGCGCACTCCCAGTATTCCGGCGACCGAGGGCAGTAGGTCCACGATCAATTCCGACAACAGCGGTTGGTCGGCGGCCACCACCAGGGCATAGATGTTGTCTACGCCGGTCGTGATGTTGACGCTGAAAACCTGTGGCCTGGCGGCGAACTCAGCGGCCACCGCCGCAGCGCAGCCCGGTTTGCACTCGGCCTCGAAAATCGCTCCCTGCACCGGCAATTTCGGACCAATCGCCGAGGACACCCAGGCCCGCCCGGTGGATACCAGCCGACGCCAGCGCCGTGCCGCGGTCACCGGCGATACATCGATGGTCCGGCCCAGTTCTTCAAAGTTCAGTTGCGGATTGACATGCAGGGCATCCAGCAACGCTAGATCCAGCTCATCCACGCCTTCGCTCACGGCGATTATTGTCCCCCTCAGAACGGCCGTACTGCCCACTCGGGGCGGCTTGATCCGCGGGGGACCAGGACGGGGTCAGGCCAGCGGGGCGGGGTGCGGCTGAAGCTGACCGGCGGGGCAAGCATGCGGACTCGGCCCAGGGGGCTGTCGGTTTCGTAGATCTCGGGTTCGCCGATGGTGCGCTCGTCGCCGCGGCCGACGTCGGCGGGGTCGACGAGGCCGAGGGTTTGGTACCACATGGCGTTGCGGGTGAGGTTGACGGTGACGTGCCAGCTGCCACCTTCGGTCTGCTGTTTGATCAGGCCCGCGGCGGCGCCCAGGGCGCCCATGTAGCCGGTGATGAAATCGTTGATGAGCCCGGTAGGCGGTAGTTGCGGCTGGCCTTGGCTGCCCTCGATGACCATCAGCCCGGAGGCCGCCGAGCCGTTCATGTCGAAGCCGCCCCGGTTGGCCCACGGGCCGGCCGATCCGTAGCAGGTGACCGAGACATGCACCAGCCCCGGGTGGCTGCCGACCAGCTCATGCGGATCGATGCCGAGCTTCTCCAGCTTTCGGCCGCGGTGATTGTTGACCACGACGTGAGCGTCGCGCAGCAGCCGGTCGACATCGGCCTTGCCGGTCTCCTTGGTCAGATCCAGCCAGGCGCTGCGGGATCCGATATTGGCTTCGAAGTAAACCCAGTCGTGTTCGAAGTCGTTGGGCCGCGTCGCGCACAGCACGTCAGCGCCCTGTTCGGCAAGTACTCGTCCTACCGTGGGTCCGGCCACCGCATGGGTGAACGACAGCACCCGAACCCCGCCGAAGGGACGAGCCGACGCGCCCAGCTCGCGGGGTGGGGCGTCGCCGATGCGGGTCAGCCCGATCACCGGCTCAGCGGCCAGGAAGGCCCCGTGTGGATGGGCCAGCCACTCCTCGGGGCTGCGCGCCACACACGCCGGCAGCCCGGCGTCGTTGGCGGCCTCTTCCAACTCGAAGGCGTCCCAGCGGGCGAACGCCTGCGCGACCTTGCCGAAGTCGGGCGGTACATCAAGGAATCGGCACCAGTTGGCGCATTGATGGGGGTACACCGCGGAGGCCATCACAGTCCGTCCGTCGCGGGTGCGGTAGGGGATGAGCCCGAACGGGTTGTCCAAAAGCAATGCGATCGAGGGAAATTCGCCGGCCAGTGTGGGCTCCCACGCATAGCTGGGGTTGACGTGGTGTGCCGCCTGACGCAAATCCAGGTGCAGGTCCTGGCCGGGGCCGCCACGGTGGCGGTGCATCGCCGCGGCCGCTACGGCGTTGCCCATCATCGGGATGCCGATTGCCGCCGCCAACCGGTGACGGGCCGGGATGATGGGGTCCTGGCCGGCAAACGTCACCCGGCCCCCGGCATCGGCAGCCGACAACCCGACGTCGGCGAGCAAATCGTCAAGCGCCGCAGTCGCATTGAATGCGGTATTCGGCAGTAGCGAAACCGTCTCGTTCATCGACGAACTTCCTTCCAAGTAGTCCGGCTCTATAGGGGCCAGCATCGGTGAAGGCGGTTATCGAGTGCCAAAGATGTCGGAAAATGGCCAAAATAGACCATCCAACGCAGGATATCGACGGCGCCGCGGCTGCTGCGGTGGAGCAGAAGGTGACGATAACGCGATCGAGGGTGGCGGGCACACCATTGCGAACCCGCATCGGCGAGCGCCGAAGTGGTTCGCGGGTGCGACCAGTGCCGACGTCAGCGCCGCCGAGCTCATCGGCGAATTCCTTGGTCTCGCCAACTAGCAACGTCGGCGTGGCTTCACCTGGCCCAGGCCGGCGACTCGGCCGCGGTGCGCAAGGCTTCGACGATGCGCTGCTCCTTCTCGAGAAATCGCTCGGTAGGAGCCGGCACCGAGATCGCGACCACGTTGTCGCCGGCGGCCCGGCGTGCGATGGCGGCCGCGGAGATCCCCGGGGTGTGTTCGTCGCGATCGAATGCTATTCCGCTGCTCCGGATCTCGGCGATTTCGCCACCGAGCGCGGCGACGACCTCGGGGTCGAACCGGGAGAGCGCCGCCTCGGTCTCAGTCGTCGTCCAGCGCGGCGAGAGCCGCTTTGCCGTTGGCGGTGTTGTGCAACGGAAATCGGACGCCGACCGCTGATACCGCCCGCAGCCGGTGTGAGGATTCGATCTGGTCGACGAACCACATCCGCTGGCCGCGCAGTATCGACAGGTCCACCGTCTCGCCGTCGGTTGCCCGCGCCACCCGCTCGATGGTCGGCCGGAATATCGCCGAGATGTGTGCTCCGGCAGGGCCGCCGAATCCCAGCAAGCGGTCGCCGAGCGAGAAGTGGCCGTGCGAATCCACGCTGGCCAGCCCGACCTCGATGAGGCCAACCAGCAAGCGCCGCGTCGTCGACTTGGCCAAGCCCAGCCGCTCGCCGAGGTCGACGAGGCGCAGCTGTCCCGGCTCGGCGGCGATCTCATCGAGCGCTGCCGCCGCCCGACGAAGAACCTGGATGCCCTCATCCCGATTTGTTGGTACGTTTCGTTCCGCCCGGGGCACTATTCCACTATAGTGTTCCGCATCGCGGATCAACAAGATCCGTATTACGGATCTTAGTGCTTGGTGGATCAAAGGAGGCTCGATGAGCTCGCTACCGGCCGGGCGGCACTTCTTCCGCAGCGATGACGGGTACGAAGCGGCCCGCCGCCGCACGGTGTGGCATCAACGCGTGCCGGAGCGCTACCCCGAGGTGATTGTGCAAGCCGCCGGTGCCGACGACATCATCGCCGGTCTGCGCTACGCCAAAGCCAACGGCTATAAGGTCAGCATCGTTTCGGGTGGGCACAGCTTCGCGGCCAGCCATCTGCGCGACGGATCCGTGCTGCTCGACGTCAGCCGTCTCGATCAGGTCAGTCTCGACACCGAAAAGGGGCTGGCCGTCGTCGGGCCGGGCAAGGGCGGCAGCCTGCTCATGGCCGACTTGCAGGAGCAGAACCTGTTTTTCCCCGGCGGGCACTGCAAAGGCGTCTGTCTCGGCGGTTACCTGTTGCAGGGCGGATACGGCTGGAACAGCCGGATCTACGGCCCGGCCTGCGAGAGCGTCATCGGCCTTGACGTCATCACCGCCGACGGCGAGCAGATCTACTGCGACGCAGACAATCACGCCGATCTCTACTGGGCCGCCCGCGGCGCCGGCCCGGGCTTTTTCGGCGTCGTCACGGCATTTCACCTGAAGCTGTACCCGCGTCCTGCCGTCTGTGGCACCAGCGTCTACGTCTACCCGTTCGACCTTGCCGACGAGGTGTTTACCTGGGCCCGGGCGGTCGGCGCCGAAGTTGACCCGCGGGTCGAGCTGCAGGCCGTCGCCTCCCGCGGTGAGCCGAACATGGGCATCGACGTCCCCGTCATCACGTTTGCGTCCCCCGCGTTCGCCGACTCCGAGGAGGAGGCCCAAAAGGCCCTCGCGTTGTTCGGCACCTGCCCGGTAGCGGACAAGGCGCTTGTCAATGTCCCATATATGCCAACCGATTTGCCCACCTGGTACGACGTCGCGATGAGCCATTACCTGGCCGACCATCACTACGCGGTGGACAACATGTGGACGTCGGCGCCGGCGGAAGACCTGCTGCCGGGCATCCGGTCGATCCTGGACACGCTGCCCCCGCATCCGGCGCACTTCCTCTGGCTGAACTGGGGTCCGGTGCCTCCCCGCCAAGACATGGCTTACAGCATCGAAGCCGACATCTACCTGGCGCTCTACGGCTCCTGGAAGGACCCGGGCGACGAGGCGAAGTACGCCGACTGGGCGCGGTCCCACATGGCCGCCATGTCCGATTTGGCAGTCGGCATCCAGCTCGCCGACGAGAACCTCGGCCAGCGTCCGGCCCGGTTCGCCAGCGACGCGGCCATGGCCAAACTCGACCGGGTGCGCGCCGAATACGACCCCGATGGCCTCTTCAACAGTTGGATGGGAAGAATCTGATGGCTGACGACCTGTACCTCGGTTACCGCGGCGACGACGCGGACACGCCCTTTGGCAAGTTCTTCAAACCCGAAATGGCTTCGCTGCCAAAACATGTCGTCGAGGCGCTGCAGCACGGCACGCAAGGCGGAATGGCGCTGTTGGCGTTCGACGACGCCGCCAGCGTCGCCGAAGACGGTTATCAGCAGACCGAGAACGGGTACGGGGTTCTCGAGGACGGCAGCTACCAGGTATCCGTGCGCACCGATATGCCCGGCGTTACCCCGGCAATGTGGGTGTGGTGGTTCGGCTGGCACGGTAGCGACACCCGCCGCTACAAGCTGTGGCATCCGCGAGCGCACCTCTCCGCCGCCTGGAAAGACGGAGAGCACAGCAGCCGTCGGGGCGCCGAGCGTTACATCGGCCGCTGGTCGCTGATCACCGAGTACATCGGATCATCGAAGCTCAACGGCGCAATCCAATTCGTCGCGCCGGCAGAGCTGGGCTGTCCTCCCGACAGCGACGATGCGGTGGCGGTGTGTGCGCGACTGGGCGCCGGCGATGCCCCGGTTGACGTCGGATGGTTCATCCACCACATCAGGTCGACACCGGGCGGGGCCGAAATGCGTTCGCGGTTCTGGATGGGCGGACCACACATCGCCGTGCGGAATGCCCCAGGCGTCGCGTCGAAAGCGTTGCGCCCCATCGCGTCCCGGATACTTGGCAACCCGGAGGCCAGCGGCCGCAATCTGCTGGTGCACTGCGCGCAAGAGATGAACCACCTGGCCGGCTTCCTGCCGGAACTCTGCGAGGCCTTCGGTAACGAGTAGTCGCGGCTCAGCGCCTGGTCGGTGAATGCGGGTGCGACGAATCGTTGCACCAGTTGACGTTCGGCGCGGCTGTCGCTCGACGGGCCAGTACATCAGCGACAGCACCACACGAACCACCCAATGAGCTGCCTGCGGGTCACGTCGGTGAGTCCGGTGAGGTCGGTGGCGAAGCCCGCCAGCAACGGTGATCCGGTGAGCGATCCGATCTCGTCGGCCCGGAATCGAGCTGATCATCAGCTGGCCCAGCGGGTCGGACCGGATCTGTTTGAGCGCCACCGTGATCGCGGTGACGACACGCTCCGGCCCGCTCAGCTTGTCGACGCCTCACGCACGGCTTCGATGATGCGGGCGGCGGCGCGGGCTACGACCGCGTCGCGGATCTCGGCCTTGCCGCCGGCGTAGTCGGTAAACGGTCGCTCGTGAACAGTGGACACGGGCGGCGAGCGTGTCGATGTCGAAGCTGTCCGGTCCCTCGCGCGTGATCAGGTCGGTGGCGGCGTCGTAGATGCGTTCGGCGGCGATCGCGCGGCGATCGCCGCCCACCAGCCAATCATCACGGGGCACTGGTGCACCCGTCCTTAACGCCGAGATGTAACTCGGCCATTTTCTTAGCTTGAGACAACAAGAGCGATATATTCTCAGCATAGTCGCAGGTCGTGCGGGCTGCGGTGAGACGACCGCAGGCAGATCGGCGCCGTGAGGCGGTTTTCAACTTCTCGCGACACCGTTGACGTGCGGTGATCCGCCGATCAGCCTGGGAAAATGACCATCGTCTACGAGGCCGGCACGTTCTTCGATACCGAATCCCTGCAAGATCCGTACCCGCTCTACGAGCGCATGCGCGCCGCCGGACCGGTCCATCGGATCAGTGACTCTCAGTTCTACGCGGTGTGCGGCTGGGACGCGGTCAACGATGCGATCAGCCGTCCCGAGGACTTCTCGTCCAACCTGACCGCGACCATGACGTATACCGCCGACGGCGCCGTCAAGCCGTTCGACATGGACCCGCTGGGTGGGCCTACGCACGTGTTGGCCACCGCCGACGATCCTGCCCACGCGGTGCACCGCAAGCTGTTGGTACGCCACTTGGCCGCCAGGCGGATTCGCGCCATGGAGCAGTTCGCCACGCAGACCGCCGACCGGCTGTGGAACGACGGGCTGCGGGACGGGCGCATCGAGTGGATGGGCGCCATGGCTAATCGCCTGCCGATGATGGTGGTGGCTCAGCTGATCGGGGTGCCCGACACGGACGTCGCTCAGCTGGTGAAGTGGGGATACGCGGCCACCCAGCTACTCGAAGGGCTGGTCAGTCAGGACCAGCTCGATTGCCGCGGGTGTCGCCGTGATGGAACTCAGCGGCTACATCACCGAGCGACTCCGCCAGGCCGCTGCCGACCCGCAGGACAATCTGCTCGGCGAGCTGGCCACCGCTTGTGCCGCAGGCGAGTTGGACACCGTCACCGCCCAGGTCATGATGGTTACCTTGTTCGCGGCCGGCGGGGAATCCACCGCCTCGCTGCTGGGCAGCGCGGCCTGGATGCTGGCACAGCGTCCCGACATTCAGCGGCGGGTGCGCGAAAACCCAGGGCTACTTGGGGCATTCATCGAAGAGACGCTGCGCTACGAGGCGCCGTTTCGGGGCCACTACCGGCACGTACGCAACGACACCGCCCTAGGCGGCATCGAGCTGCCGGCCGACTCGCATCTGCTGTTGCTGTGGGGCGCGGCCAACCGCGATCCGAGCCACTTCGAGACGCCCGGTGAGTTCCGCCTCGACCGCGCTGAAGCCAAGGGACACATCAGCTTTGGCAGGGGAGCGCACTTCTGCGTTGGCGCCGCGCTGGCACGGCTGGAGGCCCAGATCGTCCTGCGGCTACTGCTCGAGCGCACCTCGCTGATCGAGGCAGCCGACGTCGGGCAGTGGTTACCGAGCATTCTGGTGCGCCGCCTCGAGCGACTTGAGCTAGCCGTCAAATAGCGGGTACCCGTGACTGGCACCCAAAGTGCGGCGAAAGTTGTTGCCGCGGAAGGTGGTTACCCGGGTGGCAGGGCGCCGAAGGCGACAAACGCCTCGGTCGCCGTGGCTTCCCACATGCCTTCGACTTCCACTCGCCACTCATAGATTCCGGGTTCCAAAGGGATCCCGCCCGGGATGTTGAGCGTGAGTGGCATTCGCACCGGCGCGCCGTGGATTGCCCCAGGCATGCGGCCCGCCTCGGCTACCGCTTCAAAAAGGATCGGCTGCGGCAGCCCATGCGGCCCCGGCACCAGCACCGGATCGCCATCGGTGGTCAGTAGTTGACATTTCAACTGGTGCTGCGTGTTGGTCTCATTCCAGTCGATGTCCAGAAGTATCACCAAAGTGAAAGGCGGCGTGGGCGTTTGGCACTGTCGCCAGCCCAGCCCCAGCGCATGGATCTTGCCGGACTGGGCGTCGGCTTGTGCCGCGTCCGCAAGGAGCACGCTGATCTTCACGTCAGCGCCACCGGCACGATCGACCTGCTGATTGTCACCGCGAGATTGTGCCCTGCCATCGCTGCCACCACGACATCCTCGTCCTGCTCCGCACCCATCTGCAAGCGCCGTGCGATACGACTCACACAAGCAGGGCCCGGCGCGCGCGTGGCGCTATGCGGTGCTATTCGGCGGGCGGCAGTTGGCGCGGACCGTCGGGTGACCGCAGTTCGCGCGGTCCTTCCCGCTCTACCAGCTCGCGCTGGTCGTCGCGCTGAGTACGCCCCAGCGACAGGCCCAGCCGGTCGTCGCGCGATACCGGATCCAGCGCCGCGTACCCTTCGTCGGTGTCCAGCTGGCTGTAGTGCTCCCGGCTGTATTCCGCGGAGTCGCGGTGGTGGTCACGCGACGACGCGATGCGCCGGGATTCGGCCGGGCGGTCGGCAGCCGCGGGTGCAGGCGCCGGCGCTCGGTCCGTATTGGAGGCCATATCGGAGCTCTCGGTGTTCACCGTCACCTTGCGGGTGCGCTTGAGCGAAAACGCGATCTCCTCGACCTCTTCGAACACCTGCCGCGCGGTGCGCAGCGGCTGAGTCGTGTTATCGATCGCCCGGGCGACGAACGGCGGGACCAGCGGCCGAATCCAGCGGGCCGCGGCCCTGGTGGCGTCCGGGATGGACGGGATCAGCGGTGTCGCACGCCCTACGGGCTCTTCCTGCGGCGCAACGGTGCCGCCCGGTTCGACGTGGGCCGGCAGGTTCTCCTGACCGCCGGTGCGGGCATCCTGTTCGCCGGCAGGCTGCTCTCCTGCAGGTAATCGTGCGACTGCCCGGCTTGCGGCCTCCGCTTCAGCGGCGATCGGCAGGTACATGTCTTCCTCCACGGGTTCGAAAGTACGCTGCGACGAAGCGCGCACCGGGCCCTCGAGCGCTTCGACGACTCGACGGCGTTGCTGCTCGCGGTCGATTTCGGTCTGGGCCGCGATGGCGAGGCGGGCCTGGGTGAGTTGATGCTCGGCCCACATGATTTCGGCCTCGCGGCGAACCTCGGCCCGCTTGATAGCAATCGCGGTTTCAGCGTCGAGCTCGGCGCGCTCGCGCTCCGCGCGCGCAGTCGAGTGCCGATCGTGCGTCGTCTCGCCGCGCCACATCCGCAGAATCAGCGGCAACAAATAAACCAGCGCAAAAACTGCGATCGTCAGCAGCCGCAGCATCAGGGCGCCGATGCTGGCGAACGTCAGGTCGTTCATGGCGACCCAGCGCGCACCCAGGCCGCGACCCGCGTTCGCGGCGGCGCTATGGCGCGCTTCGCCGAGGGCCTGCTGGTCGTGCGCGACCTTGGCGTCCAGTTCTGGCGCTTGGCGGTCGTGGGCCGCGGTAGCGCTGTCCAATTCATGTCGCGCGTCGGCGAGAAGCTCGTTCGCCGTTCGTGTTTCGGGTCCGACTCCCGGTACTCCGGTGATCCGGGTCTGTGGGCAGGCTGGTGTCGGGTGGTATTCGCAGCGTGCCACTTCCAGGGCATTGTCCAGACGCCCGCGGGCCTGTTCCACGGCGTTGTCGAGCGCACCGCGCGCGGCGCGCGTACGTTCCAGGGTCGCCGATGCCTGCGCCACCGCCGGCGTGGATTCGGCGCTGAGCGCGGCCCGCTCCTCTAGACGGCGGTCAATGGAGCCGGCGAACATGACGACCGCGGCCAGCTCACCAACGACGACGCCGAGCGCAATGGCGACGGCACCGCGTCCCAAGACGCCTGCTCTGCCCCGCCCGGGACCGCTGGCGGTGCCGCGGGCCACCGCCGCGACCAGCAGGGCGAAGACCAGAGTTGACGCGACGACGGCCCAAATCGGCCAGCCGGCGGACTCACTGACGGCGAGGGTCGCGACGACCCAGGCCAGCACGGCTCCGCACAGCACAACCACGCCCGCGACGGCGTGCGTCGACCGTTCGTGACGCTCGCCAAGTTCGCGCCAGTGTCCACCGCCCAGCCAAGTGAGCAGCCCTTCTGCCCGGGATACGGCCGAGCGCGGCTCAGTAAATTCGTGCGCGCGCATGAGAATCCAACACCTCCACTTTCTCCAAGCCTGGCAGGTCGCCACCCGACACACCGAATCGAAGCGACGGCTTGTGGTGCGCTTCACACCGCTGCCGAAGGGGCGATAAATCACACACATCGCACCCTTGCGGTGGTGTGCTGACCGCTTCTGAGCTTCAAAGCGACCTCAACCGGCGACGAAATTGCGGCGACTCGAGCAGATCAGCGGCCATTACGGCGAGCGACGTGAGACGGTATAAACCTATGCAAAATTACGACTACGTTACCTACGAAGAGTTCGGCCGTAGATTTTTCGAGACCGCCGTCACACCGGAGCGCGTTGCCGCCGCATTCAACGATTTCGCGGGCACCGAATTCGCCATGGAGCCCATTGCCCAGGGTCCCGGAGGGATCGCCAAGGTCAGCGCCAATGTCAAGGTCAAAGAGCCGCGGGTCACGCGCAAGCTGGGCGACAGCATCACTTTCGTCATCCACATCCCGTTGTCGATCGACCTGCTCCTCGATCTGCGACTCGACAAACAGCGCTTCACGGTCACCGGAGACATCGCGCTGCGCGCAACGGCACGCGCCGCAAAGCCGCTCATGCTGATCGTCGACGTGGCGAAACCGCGCCCTTCCGATATCACCGTCAATGTGTCGTCGAAATCCATCCGCGGCGAGGTGTTACGCATCATCGCGGGTGTCGACGGTGAGATTCGGCGATTCATCGCTCATTTCGTCGCTGACGAAATCGATTCGCCCCAGTCCCAATCCGCACAAGTCATCGATGTGGCGCATCAGTTGGACACCACCTGGGATAGTCCCTAGCGGTCCAGCGCGGCCTTGCACCGGGGTTTTCCGGGCAACGCACTTGGGTATGCGACTGCGACAGCGCGTTTCGTTTCGTATTCCGACGCGCTGCCGGCAGGCATCTCACCGCAGACAGAAGCAGTTAAATCATGGCACGAGTGGATGTTTCGACATCATCAGACCTGGACCCCGCGTCCGCCTGGAAGCTGGCATCCGACCTCGGTCGGTTCGACGAGTGGATGACGATCTTCGGCGGATGGCGCGGCAAGGTTCCGTCGACGATCCAGGAGGGGACCCGCGTCTCGTCGTGCATCAAGGTCAAGGGTTTTCGCAACACCATCCATTGGATAGTCACTCACTATGACGAGCCGAAATCGGTTGAGCTGCAGGGGCGCGGCCGTGGCGGAATTCGCATCGCGATAAAGATGAGCGTCGCCGACGACGATCCGGGATCGACGTTTCATCTCATCGCCAATCTGAGCGGTGGTGTGCTTAGCGGGCCGGTCGGAAAGCTCGTTGCCAGGATCCTGCGGTCCGACGTTCGCAAGTCGGTGGAAAACCTCGCTGCCCTGCATTAGCCGGGACCCGGCCCGCAGAGCGGCGCGGACACGCTGGAACTCAATTCTTGCAACCCGTCCAGATAATCGGTGCAGCTCAAAAGGCCAACCGCGGGCCGCAGCGATGCGTTAGTCTACTGCCCCGCAGTCGCCTCCGGTGCGGCTGCAGTATGTATGTTTGACCCGTCGAATTTGCCAGCTGCAGGAGGTTTCATGTCACAGAGGTGGTTGTTTGCGGCGGTCGTGGTCAGCGCGTCGCTGATCGCGGGCTGTTCGAGCGGCAAAGCGCCGACGGCGTCCACATCCGGCCATCCGGCATCCTCAGGCAAGTCGACATCGGCGGCGGCAAGCGAAACCAGCTCCACCGAGACGGCGCCCGTCACGCCGCTGGATACCAGCCAATGTGTCGACGTCACCGGGGCGAACGTGGATCTCTTGGCGGCGTCGGACAAAGACGCCGCACGCAAGGCGGCTGACACCCTCGAGGGTTACGACCCGCCGGGGTCGGTCAAGAATGCGATCGAACATTTCGTCACCACCGGCGGCGCCCATTTCGACGATCCGGATTACACCAAGAACCACAAGGTTCTGGACGAGTGGGTCAGGGCCGTCTGCCCGACATGAATTCGACCGCGGTTAGCCCGTCGCTGTTGCGCGGCGGCTACGGCGCGGGGTGGTTGATCCCCCAGTCGCGTTCGGCTTGACGAATTCGCCTGCGTTCCATGGCGAGCCAGCTCAAACCGGCCCCGAAGACCAGCAGTCCGATGCTCACCGCGGCTACCCCGAGGCCGACCTGTCCGAGCGCGAAATTGGCCAGACCGACCCCGAACACCACAATCGCGGCGGCGACCACGACGATCCTGGGAATCCGTTCCGCGTCATCGGACGGCTCGTCCAAGGAGGTCGACCGACCCTGCTCGCCGGCGTCGCCCCGATTGCGCAAAGTGTCCCCCATGAGCGTCTCCTCTGCTGTTACGTCCGATCGCCCGCGTCAGGCAGGCCGGCGACGGTAAACGCTGGCTCTAGAGCTACCCGAATCGCCGTCCGGGCAAACGACTTCCGGAACCGCGCGGCGGCCAGGTAGCGCGCTGCGGCCAGGGGACCGGCAGGGTGGAAGAAAATACCGCAGTGACCTCCGAGGTCAGCGATAAACCGAGATGTCAGATGGCAGTTCGTCGATGTCTTACAACGTCTGGTGCCGCCCGAAGTACTTGTGGTCTTCGCTGTAGCCGCCGTATCCGCTACCGATATCGGAGTAGTCGGCGACAAACTCGATGCCTTTGATCCACTTCACCAGTTTGAAGCCGTGCTGCAACTCGTTTCGCAGTCGTAGCGGCTTGCCGTGCATGTAGGGGAGCGGCTGGTCGTTCATGTTGTAGGCCAGCATCGTCATGTGGTGGTCCATCTGGCCGATGTGGTGAGCGTTGTAGTAGATGCCGCCGGTGGCGCCCAGACCCATCGAATAGAACACCACCCATTTCGCCTCGGGCAGCGGTTTGACGATGTCGATGATGGTCTTGCATCTGCACGCCACCCCATTTGGCCACACCGGACCAGGCCTGGATGCAGAAATGCTGGCTGATCTGATCGTGGTAGGGCAACGCCGTGCAAGTCGTCGAGCGAGAATTCCGTCGGGTGCTCGACCAGACCGTAGACCTTCAGCCGCCAGTCTTTGAAGTCGTCTTTCTCCAGCTCTTTGTACTCGACGGTCTCGGGCAGCCGGCCGTTGCGCCAGTGGTGCGGAGAAATGTCGTCCTCAGTGAACGCACCGGGCTTGGGGTCCAGCTGTTCCAGAGCCCGCTGGAACGGGCCGACGAGCGCGTACCCAACCCGCTGAATGACGCGCGGATGGCGAATCGTGAACGGGGTGGCCCAAACCCACGCGACCGCCGTTACCACCATCGCCGCGGCGAAGATCCAGAAACCCATCCAGCCGTCGCCGTCGCGGGCGGCGAACATGTGATTGAGGTTTCTCAGTGCGCTGGTCGCGAACACCAGCGTGACGTGCACCAGGATGAAGAACAAGAAGTACGCCAGCACCACGAAATGCAGTGAGCGGGCATGCTGGATGCTCAGCCTCTTGCTGAGCCAGTGGACTCGCTGCGACAGTGCCGGCGACATCCCCAGCCCGGTGATCAAAGCGGCGGGGGCGGCTACGAAGACGGTGGTGAAGTAGGCCAGCAACTGCATGCCGTTGTAGGCGACCCAGCCGTTGTCGGTGGGCCAGTCCAGGGACAGGTACTGAACGGCCACCGACGCGGCGTTGGGGAAGACATCCCAGCTGGTCGGCACGATGTGGCGCCATTGGCCGGTGGTGAACAACAGCACATAGAAAACGGCCCCGTTGACCAGCCACAGGACATCGATGCCGAGGTGCCACCAGCGGGCCAGGCCGATGGAATGCCGGAAGCCGGGGAGCCCGAGCTGCGGCGGCAGGGCGACGGTGTCGGCATTGGCGGTCCACAGCTCGTCGTCCGGGACCGGCGGCCCCACGCGCAGCCATTCGTCTTTGCCGGGGGTCGCATTGCGGCTGAAGTAGAGCCGGGGATGGTCACAGAGAATCTGGATCCCGGTCCTGATGATGAACATCATCATGAACAGGTTGAAGAAGTGAGTCCAGCCGACCCACGCGGGCAGGCCGGGGCTGACGCCGGAATGGGTATCGGTGCCGGGGTAACGCTGGATGAACGACTGCACCGCCGGCATGTTGTGTAAGCCTTTGCCAATTGCCACACCGGCGACCAGTAGCGCGAAGCCGATCGGGATCAGCCACAGCAGGTTGAACCACTTGTCCCGGCCCACCCGCAGCCGCGGAGCGGTGGCACGTCTGGTGAGGTCGAACCCGCCGCCGTAGCTGGCCACATCGATGGTGTCCTCGGCGGTATGTATCTCGCTGCGGAAGTCCGGATCGGAGCGCAGCGGCGTGCCTACGGGCTGTGTCGCGACCGCGCCCGGCACAGAGCCGGTGAGTGCCCTTCGCCCCGCGGCTATCCCCTCGGAGTCGGCGCGCAGATCGGCACCCTTGCGTTCGGTGTTCGTCACCTGGCAGAAAATACACCAGTCGGCTTGGATAAATTCGGTGCAATCGGGCCGAAAGTCGCTGCCTCGAAGCCCTGCCGGATGCCACCGGCGGCTGGGCTCGGCATGTATCGGGTAAATCCTCCGCGGCCGAGCGCGTGATATCCGCAAAGGCCCGATAAACCGCCGCTTGCTTCCGCAAACGCGGATCCTTAACGGCAGCTGTGAGTTGGGGCATAATTCGCTGCGAGGAGCCCGCTAGACCGGGTCTTGCGGCCGCAATCGTCGCACCGGCCGGGTCTCGATGGCATTGATGGTCAGGGCCCGGCGGCTGATCCGCCAACCCGCATCGGTCAGCTCGTAGTCGTCGTCGTAGCGCAGATGCCAGGCCACATCGACGAACTCGCCTTGGCGTTCATTCCAGTGGTGCGCGACGCACGCAATGCGACCGCGGGCAGTCCCGGGCCGCGGCCCGTCGTCATACACCTCGCCGACGATCGCGTGCTCGGTGCGCAGGGTTTGGGCAACCGCGTCGACCGCCGCGGCGATAGCCTGATGACCCGTATGCGAATGGACGGGCGTCAGCGTGGCCGGCGGCTCCGGCAGCGTCAGCTCGGCTTCGTTAGTGAAAAGTTCTGTCACGGCGTCGAATTGACGATCATCGACGTTAGCCGCATACCGGTGCACCAGATCGCTGAGGGACGCCCGGTCGGTCGCTGAAAGGGCCATCACCGAGCCATCACGAAGGCCCGGCAGACTCTCGCACGGCCTCGGCCAGCTTGGCTGCCCTGCGACTGGTGAACACGTCCTCGAGCAGCACCGGCTGGCCGTCCGGGCCGGTCAGCGGAATCCGCCAGTTGGGGTACTCGTCGGTGGTACCCGGCTGGTTCTGCGTCCGACGGTCGCCGACGGCATCAGTCAGCGACACGCCCAACAGCCGCGACGGCGTTCGGCCCAAGTAACGGTAGAGCGCCAGAACAACCTGTTCGGGGTCGTCTTCGGCACCGTCTTCCAGCAGCCCGACCCGGCGCAACTCGGCCATCCAGGCGGCGCGCTCCGCGTGAGCGGACTCGAGTTCCGCCTCGACGGGCCGGGTCAGCAACCCCAGGGACTCCCGCAGCCGTACATGATCGCCGGCCAGGTAGCCCGCGGACGGTGGCAGATCGTGGGTGGTGACCGACGACAGGCAGTACTCCCGCCAGCGTTCGGCCGGCAGCGGCCCGCCCGCACCGTCGCGATCCAGCTCGAACCAGAGAATCGAGGTGCCCAGCAGGCCGCGCAGTAATAAGTAGTCGCGCACCCACGGTTCGACGGTGCCCAGATCCTCGCCGACGACGACGGCCCCGGCCCGGTACGCCTCGAGAGCCACGATGCCGATCATCGCGTCGTGGTCGTAGCGCACGTAGGTGCCTTGGGTGGGTAACGCGCCCTCGGGTATCCACCACAGCCGGAACAGCCCGATGATGTGGTCGATGCGCACGCCGCCCGCATGCCGCAGGACAGCCCGGATCAGCGCGCGGAACGGCCCGTACTCCTGCTCATCCAGCCGGTCGGGCCGCCACGGCGGCTGCGACCAGTCCTGGCCGAGCTGATTGAACTCATCGGGTGGCGCGCCCGCGGTCACCCCCAACGCCAGCGCATCCTGCAGCGCCCAGGCATCGGCGCCAGTGGGGTGTACGCCGACGGCGAGGTCGTGCATGATGCCCAGCGACATCCCGGCCCGGACCGCCTGCGACTGGGCCGCGGCCAGTTGCTCGTCGAGCTGCCACTGCAGCCAGCGGTGAAAATCGATCGCCTTCGAATACTTCTCCACGAACGCCGAAACGCCGTCAGCAGCGGGATGCTGCAGCGAATCCGGCCACTGGTGCCAGTCGCCGCCATACTTTTCAGCCAGCGCGCACCAGGTGGCGAAGTCGTCGAGGGCACGGCCTTCGCGTTCCCGGAAGGCGGCATAGGCCAGCTCGCGGCCCGCCGATCGCGGCACCTGATGGAGCAGCTTGAGGGCCGCGCGCTTGGCCGCCCACGAGGTGTCGCGATCGATAGCATCCAGTTCGCCGGCCCGTTGTTGGACGTCCGACCGCAGCCGCCGTACCCGGCCACGCCTGGGCAGCTCGGCGAATTCCGGGATTGACTCAACGTGCAGATAAAGCGGGTTGACGAACCGCCGCGACGTCGGCAGGTATGGCGAGGGTTCCATGGGAGCCGTCGGGCCAGAAGGCGCAGCCGCATGCAGCGGATTGACCAACAGGTAGTCGGCACCGTGCTGGGAAGCGGACCACACCGCCAGGTCAGCCAGGTCGGTGAGGTCGCCGACGCCCCATGACTGGCGAGATCGCACACTGTAGAGCTGGGTGGCCAGGCCCCAGGCGCGGCGGGCGCCGAGCCGCTCGGGCAGACCGAGCCAATCCGGCGTCACGATCAGTGCGGTGCTGGTCTGCGCGCCGCTGGAACGTAGATACACCCGGTGGTAGCCGAGCGGCAGGTCGTTGGGTAACACGAAGCTGGCCTCGCCGATCCAGCGTCCGCCCAGATCGAACGGCGGGGTGAAGTTGTCCACCTGCTGCAAGCCGCCCCGCACGGTGCCGTCCTCGAGATGCAGCCGGACCTCGGCGGGCTCTCCGTGGGTGACGTGCACCCAGAACCGGGTCTGCGCGCCGGACCGCCCGACGATGGTCGCCGGCAACGGGCGTGCCCAATACGACCGCAGCTGCGCGGTCAGGGCCGCGTTCCGGTCCTGCTCGGTACCGGCGGCCACGCCGAAAGCGGCCAGCACAGCCACCAGCGTGGTCTCGGGGACGAGCACCTGCCGTCCCGTCCAGTCCTCATACCCGGTCGCGATGCCATACCTCTTGGCGAGTTCGACCAACGAAGGCGCGAGGTCAGTCATGCCGACCATCTTGCGTCCCAGGCCCGGCGGGCTGCGACGCGGGTGAGTCGCGTAGACGCTCATCGGAGCCGGCCGTTCACCGAGCCGACTTGGTCGTTGACCGCTACTATTCCCTGTGACGGCCCCTGTGAAAGCACGAAAAATCCGGGGGGAATTGGCTCAGCGGGGATAGACGGGGATAGACAAAGTGGCAGCTCAGTGATGCAGGCTGCGCTTGGCAGCCAAGCGCCCGAGCCGCCACGTGGCGAGGTTTGTGCAGGTGGCTTACCGTTATCGAAGTAGTTTGCGCTTTTGTCGACATCAAGGCCCAACGGCAGGCCAGTGTCGGGGACAATGCTCAGGCGTTACTCAGGCGTTCAATCAGAACCGGATGGTGAATTAAGTGGCGGAAGAGAAAGGCGGGCGACGCGGGTCGGGATACGGCCTTGGGTTGTCGACGCGGACCCAGGTTACGGGCTATCAGTTCCTTGCACGCCGCACGGCAATGGCCTTGACCCGTTGGCGGGTCCGCATGGAGATCGAGCCGGGCCGCCGGCAGATATTGGCGGTGGTGGCGTCGGTGTCCGCGGCGCTGGTGATCTGTCTGGGGTCGCTGCTGTGGTCGTTCATCAGCCCGGCCGGCCAGATCAATGAGTCGCCGATCATCGCCGACCGGGACTCCGGCGCGCTGTACGTCCGGGTGGGCGACAAGTTGTACCCGGCGTTGAACTTGGCTTCGGCCCGGCTGATCACCGGTCGCCCCGACAACCCGCACCAGGTTCGGAACAGCCAGATCAGCAGCATGCCGCACGGACCGCTGGTGGGCATCCCGGGTGCGCCCTCGGAGTTCTCGCCGAAGTATCCGACGACGTCTTCCTGGCTGGTGTGCGACACCGTGGCCACCTCGACAGGTGTGGGGTCGCCGCAAGGGGTGACGGTGACCGTGATCGACGGTAGCCCCGAGCTCACCGGCCACCGGCGGGTGTTGAACGGCTCGGACGCGGTGGTGCTGAGCTACGGCGGGGATGCCTGGGTCGTCCGGCAGGGACGCCGGTCTCGTGTCGACCCGTCGAACCGGGCAGTGCTGTTGCCCTTGGGGTTGACGCCAGAGCAAGTCAGTCAAGCCCGGCCGATGAGCCGTGCGCTGTACGACGCCTTGCCGGTGGGGCCTGAATTGGTGGTGCCGGAAGTGCAGGACTTGAATGCGCCTGCGAAATTTGCGGGTGCGCCCGGCCCCATCGGGACGGTGATCGTTACACCACAAATCAGTGGGCCGCAACAGTATTCGTTGGTCTTGGCCGATGGCGTGCAGACGCTGCCGCCGCTGGTGGCGCAGATCATGCAGAATGCCGGCACCGCGGGAAACTCCAAACCGGTGACGGTGCAACCCTCCGCGTTGGCGAAAATGCCGGTGGTCAACAAGCTGGATCTCTCGTCGTATCCCGACAACCCGTTGGAAGTGGTTGATCTCCGCGAGAACCCGGCCACCTGCTGGTGGTGGGAGCGGACGACGGGTGAGACTCGGGCCCACGTGCAGGTGGTGACCGGGCCGACCATTCCGGTCCCGGCCGCCAACTTGGGCAAAGTGGTGAGCCTGGTGAAGGCCGACAACACGGGCCGCGAAGCGGACCAGGTCTACTTCGGCACCAATTTCGCGAACTTCGTCGCCGTCACCGGCAACCAACCGGGGGCCCAAACGGCGGAATCGCTGTGGTGGCTGACGGATGCGGGCGCGCGGTTCGGGGTGGAGGACACCAAAGAATCGCGCGAAGCGCTGGGTTTGACCGGGCCGCCCAGCCTGGCGCCGTGGGTGGCGCTGCGGCTGCTGCCGCAAGGTCCGCCGCTGTCACGAGCGGATGCACTAGTGGAGCACGACACCTTACCGATGGACCAAACCCCAGCTGAATTGGTGGTACCGAAGTGAAACGTGGATTTGCGCGGCCGACGGCGGAAAGGCCGCCGGTTATCAAGCCGGAAAACATAGTCCTGCCAACGCCGCTGAGCATTCCGCCGCCGGAAGGCAAGCCCTGGTGGCTGATCGTGGTCGGCGTCGTGGTGATCGGTCTGCTGGGCGGCATGATCGCCATGACCTTCGCCAGCGGTTCACACGTGTTCGGCGGCGCCGGCTCGATTTTCCCGATCTTCATGGTCGGCGGAATGATGATGATGATGTTCGGCGGCCGGTTCGGCGGCCAGCAGCAGATGAGCCGTCCGAAATTGGACGCGATGCGCGCTCAGTTCATGCTGATGCTGGACATGCTGCGCGAGACCGCGCACGAGTCGGCCGACAGCATGGACGCCAACTACCGGTGGTTCCACCCGGCACCCACCACGCTGGCGGCCGCCGTGGGATCGCCGCGCATGTGGGAGCGCAAGCCTGACGGCAAGGACCTCAACTTCGGGGTGGTCCGAGTCGGTGTGGGCATGACGCGTCCCGAGGTGACCTGGGGCGAGCCGCAGAACATGCCGACCGACATCGAGCTCGAGCCGGTTACCGGTAAGGCACTACAGGAATTCGGTCGCTATCAAAGCGTGGTGTACAACCTGCCAAAGATGGTCTCCCTGTTGGTCGAACCCTGGTATTCGCTGATGGGGAGCCGCGAGCAGGCACTGGGGTTGATGCGTGCGATCATCTGCCAGCTGGCGTTCTCGCACGGCCCCGACCACGTGCAGATGGTCATCGTCAGTTCCGATTTGGATGAATGGGACTGGGTGAAGTGGCTTCCGCATTTCGGTGACACCAGGCGTCAGGACGCGGCGGGTAATGCGCGGATGGTCTATGGCTCGGTGCGGGAGTTCGCCGCCGAGCAGTCTGAGTTGTTCGCCGGCCGTGGGTCGTTTACGCCACGGCATGCCAGTTCATCGACGCAATGCCCGACACCTCACCACGTCATCGTCGCCGACGTCATCGACCCGCAATGGGAGTACGTGATCAGCGCCGAGGGTGTCGACGGGGTGACGTTCTTCGACCTGACCGGCGCTTCGATGTGGACGGAAGTCCCGGAGCGAACGCTGAAGTTCGACGAGAAGGGCGTGATCGAGGCTTTGCCCAGGGATCGCGACACCTGGATGGTAATCGACGACAACGCTTGGTTTTTCGCGCTCACCGACCACATCAGCATCGCCGAGGCCGAAGAGTTCTCGCAGAAGCTGGCGCGCTGGCGCCTGGCCGAGGCCTACGAAGAGATCGGCCAGCGGGTGGCCCACATCGGCGCCCGAGACATCCTGTCCTACTACGGAGTTGATGATCCGTCGAATATCGACTTCGAAGCGCTGTGGGGCAGCCGCACAGATTCGATGGGCCGGTCGCGGTTGCGGGCCCCGTTCGGTAACCGCTCCGACAATGGCGAGTTGCTGTTCCTGGACATGAAGTCGCTGGACGAAGGTGGCGACGGTCCGCACGGCGTCATGTCGGGGACAACCGGTTCGGGTAAGTCGACACTGGTGCGAACCGTGATCGAATCGTTGATGCTCGGCCACCCGCCGGAGGAGCTGCAGTTCGTATTGGCAGACCTCAAGGGTGGGTCGGCGGTCAAGCCGTTCGCCGGCGTGCCACACGTGTCGCGGATCATCACCGACCTTGAAGAGGACCAGGCGCTGATGGAGCGCTTCCTGGACGCGTTGTGGGGTGAAATCGCGCGCCGCAAGGCGGTATGCGACAGCGCCGGTGTGGACGACGCCAAAGAGTACAACTCGGTACGGGGCCGGATGCGGGCACGCGGCCAGGACATGGCGCCGCTGCCGATGCTGGTGGTCGTCATCGACGAGTTCTATGAATGGTTCCGCATCATGCCGACGGCGGTTGACGTGCTCGACTCGATCGGGCGGCAGGGCCGCGCGTACTGGATCCACCTGATGATGGCGTCGCAGACCATTGAGAGCCGAGCTGAAAAGCTCATGGAGAACATGGGTTACCGCTTGGTGCTGAAAGCACGTACTGCCGGTGCCGCGCAGGCGGCCGGCGTGCCGAATGCGGTGAACCTGCCGGCTCAGGCCGGTCTGGGGTACTTCCGTAAGAGCCTCGAGGACATCATCCGCTTCCAGGCCGAGTTCCTATGGCGGGATTACTTCCGCGCCTTCACCGCCGACGGCGAGGAAGCGCCGGCGTTGGTGCACAGCATCGATTACGTTCGCCCGCAATTGTTTACCAACTCGTTCACACCTCTCGAGGTGAGTGTGAGCGGCCCCGACGTCGAACCGGCGCTCGTCCACAGCAATGGCGAGGTGCTCGAGGCGGAGGGCGACGAGGAAGAGGAAGAGGAAGGTATCAGGACACCAAAATACGGCACGGTGATCATTGATCAGTTGCGCAAGATCCAATTCGAGCCCTACCGGTTGTGGCAACCGCCGCTGACGGTGCCCGTCGCCATCGACGAGTTGGTCAACCGGTCCCTCGGCCGGCAGTGGCAAAAGGACTACGGCACCGCCAAGAATCTGGTGTTCCCGATCGGGATCATTGACCGCCCCTTCAAGCATGACCAGCCACCGTGGACGGTCGA
Source organism: uncultured Actinomycetota bacterium (assembly GCA_963840045.1). GTDB lineage: Bacteria > Actinomycetota > Actinomycetes > Mycobacteriales > Mycobacteriaceae > Mycobacterium. The sequence continues at coordinate 349,038 of CAWIXL010000009.1, forward strand.
CACGTCCGGTCCGGGCGCCAACGTCCTGATTCTGGGTGCCGGGGGTTCGGGGAAGACCACCGCGCTGCAGACGCTGATTTGCTCGGCCGCGTTGACCCACACTCCCGAGCAGGTTCAGTTCTACTGCCTGGCCTACAGCAGCACCGCCCTGACCACAGTGGCCCGTCTGCCGCACGTCGGCGAGGTAGCCGGTCCCACGGATCCCTACGGTGTGCGCCGGACAGTGGCCGAACTGTTGGCGCTGGTCCGCGAGCGCAAACGCACCTTCCTCGAATACGGGATCGCGTCGATGGAGGTGTTCCGGCGCCGCAAGTTCGGCGGCGAGGCCGGCCCCGTGCCCAATGACGGGTTCGGCGATGTCTACCTGGTGATCGACAACTATCGGGCGTTGGCCGAAGAAAACGAGGTGCTGATCGAGCAGGTGAACCTGATCATCAACCAAGGTCCCTCGTTCGGGGTGCACGTCGTGGTCAGTGCCGATCGCGAATCAGAGCTGCGGCCGCCGGTGCGCAGTGGTTTCGGATCCCGGATCGAGTTGCGATTGGCCGCGGTGGAGGACGCCAAACTGGTGCGCTCCCGGTTCGCCAAAGACGTTCCGGTCAAGCCGGGACGCGGCATGGTCGCGGTCAACTACGTCCGACTCGACAGCGATCCACAGTCGGGCCTGCACACCCTGGTGGCCCGGCCGGCGTTGGGCAGCACGCCTGACAACATCTTCGAGTCTGACACCTTGGTCGCAGCGGTCAGCCGGATCGCGAGCGGCCAAGCCCCGCCGGTGCGCCGGTTGCCGGCACGGTTCGGCGTGGAGCAAGTGCGCGAACTGGCCGCACGGGACACTCGCCAGGGAGTTGGCGCGGGCGGAATTGCCTGGGCGATATCGGAACTGGACCTGCAGCCGGTCTATATGAATTTCGCCGAGAACGCGCACTTGATGGTCACCGGCCGACGCGAATGTGGCCGCACCACGACGCTGGCCACCATCATGTCCGAAATCGGCAGGCTCTATGCGCCGGGCGCGAGCACCGCAGACCCGCCGCAGCCGGGACAGCCCTCGGCCCAGGTATGGCTGGTGGACCCGCGCCGCCAGCTGCTGACCGCGCTGGGTGCCGACTATGTGGAGAAGTTCGCCTACAACCTCGACGGTGTCCAGGCGATGATGGGTGAGCTTGCGGCGACGCTGGCCGGCCGCGAACCGCCCCCCGGTTTGTCTGCGGAAGAGCTGCTGTCGCGGGCGTGGTGGAGCGGCCCGGAAATCTTCTTGATCGTCGACGACATCCAGCAGCTGCCACCAGGTTTCGACTCACCGCTGCACAAGGCCGCTCCCTGGGTGACCAGGGCCGCGGACGTGGGCTTGCATGTGATCGTCACCCGCACCTTCGGTGGCTGGTCTTCAGCGGGCAGCGACCCGATGTTGCGGGTACTGCATCAGGCGAACGCGCCACTGCTGGTGATGGACGCCGATCCGGACGAGGGCTTCATCCGGGGCAAGATGAAGGGCGGCCCGCTGCCCCGTGGCCGAGGCCTGTTGATGGCAGAGGACACCGGGGTGTTCGTCCAGGTGGCAGCCACCGACGTCAAGCGTTAGGCGCGCCTACCGGCTGCGTTGGGTTTGACTGGGTTGATCGAGATCAGCTCGCGGTCAAACCCAGCGCAGCGGCAACGCTATGAGCGCGAAGGACTTCGACGGGAATTTGATTTCGGGCACGTAGTCCGCCGGCGCCTCGAAGTCGGGGATCTGCCTGAGCCATTCTGCGACGATCACGGTCAGCTCTATGCGCGCCAGATGAGAACCCAGGCAGCGGTGCGGCCCGCCGCCGAATCCCCAGTGCCGGTGCACCTTTCCGTCCATGACCAAATCGTCGGTTGACCACGCGTCGCTGTCGTCGCGGTTGACCACGGCCATGCACAACCGCACCTGCGAGCCTGGCGGCAGGGTCATGCCGCCGACGTTGACGAACTCGGTGACGATCCGGGGGGCCACCGGCGCCGGCGGCTGCAGCCGAATGATTTCTTCGATGAAAACCCTGATTTGCCTAGGGTTATCGCGTAGCTCCGCGCGCAACTGCGGTCTGCGCGCCAATTCGAACAGGCAAAATCCGATGATCGCTGTCACGGTGTCCAGGCCCGCCAGGATCAACAGGTGGCTCATGCCCAGCAGCTCGACGTCGGTGAAATCGCCGGGGCCGGTCATCGCCTGCGACAACATGTCCGTGCCCGGATTTTCCCGGCGTCGCTGGATCGCATTGCTGAGGTATTGGAACATTTCTACTTGGCCTGCCGCGGCTTCGGCCAAGGTGAGGTATTCCTTGTCTCCGACGATCGCGTCTTTCCAGCCGATCAAGGTGTCGCGGTCCTCGAGTGGCAGCCCGTAGAGGTCGAGAAACGCCTGAAAGGGATACAGTCGCGCGAAATCTGCCATGACCTCGCACTCGCCCCGGCCGGCAAGGGCAGCGATCATGTCAGCGGCGTGGCGCTGCAGCACCGGCCGAGACTTACTGAGCGCGGCGGGGCTGAAGTAGGGTTGCAAAATTTTGCGATACCGGGTGTGTTGCGGCGGGTCGAATGCCAGCGGGATCACTGGAAGCGGATTGCCCGGGGGCTGCAGGATCGTTGACGAAAAGACCTTGGGATTGCGCAGTGCCGCAAGCACATCCTCGCGTCGCGTCAGGTAGTAGTAGCCGTTCATGAAGACGACGGGCCCCGCGTCGCGCAGTTTCTTCCATCCGACCGCTCGGTCGGCGGCCAACGGCAACTCCGAATACTCAAGTCGCGGTAGGTAAAACGCACGGCCTGGCCTTCGCCCAGAGTGCTCATGCGCGCATTAGTCTTTCTTCTCGTCCGTGGGAGGCCCTGTCTCGTATTCCGGGACTCCGACGCAGCCCGGGCCTTGCTGGCATAGCCCAATATGGCACGCCCGGTTGGCGTCCACCAATCCAGCTGCCAGGGTATTCACAGCGTGCGCGGGGGTAAGGGCGGCGGTCAATCGCGGTTAGTGTACGTATCGATCTATCCGCCCGGATCTGGCCCGAAGCGGTCGAGAGAGGACATCGCAGTGAAAGTTCGACTCGAACAGTCGCGATGTGTGGGCCACGCCCAGTGCTACGCCGTCGATCCAGACCTGTTCCCGATCGACGAGTCCGGCTATTCGATCCTCGAAGAGCACCAGGTGCGTCCCGAGGACGAACAGTTGACTCGCGACGGCGTCGCCTCGTGCCCCGAGATGGCACTCATTCTTGAAGAAGAATGACGCAACCAGTCGGAACCTTCTCTCCCGTTTCCGCAGTTGGCAGCAACCCGCCTAGCGGCCAGGATTAACAACGGCTTAACAACAGTTGGCCAGGAATGAATAGTTGGCGCACTGGCTCGCTCTAGAGCCGTTTCGCCCTCTAAAGTCTCTGATGAGCGGCAGAGGGATCACAAAACAGGCTGTCGCTAAAGGACATTGAACACCGAACGGATGTCGAGGCGGAGGGCAAAAGCCGCGAATGATTCCTGTATCGGCCAACGAAGAATGCCCGGAACGCATCGGGCGGCCCTGGAAAAGCGCTGGGGCACAGAACCAAGGGTATTCGCAATTGAGTGCCAGCGTCTGCGCGGTAGCGACAGCCGGGACCGCCAGCCGTATTCGGTTGAGGAGGGGTGGTGTTTGACTTCGGGGTATTGCCGCCCGAGATAAATTCCGGGCGCATGTACACCGGGCCGGGCTCAGGGCCGATGATGGCCGCCGCCTCGGCGTGGGATGGGTTGGCGGCCGAATTGACTTCGGCCGCAACGGGTTACAGTTCGGTGATTGACGAGCTGACTAGCTCGCCGTGGCTCGGTCCGGCGTCGCAGACGATGATGGCCGCGGTCGCGCCGTATGTGAGCTGGATCAGCGCCTCGGCCGGCCAGGCGGAGGAGGCCGCCAGCCAGGCCCGCGCGGCGGCGGCGGCGTATGAGACCGCGTTCATGATGACGGTGCCGCCGCCGGTGATCGCGGCGAACCGGGTTTTGTTGATGACGCTGATCGCGACCAATTTCTTCGGCCAGAACACTGCGGCGATCGCGGCCACCGAGGCTCAGTACATGGAGATGTGGGCCCAGGACGCCGCGGCGATGTACGGCTATGCCAGCTCGTCGGCGATCGCCACCGAGTTGGCCAAGTTCGTGGACCCGCCGAATACCGCGACTCCGGGCGCAGCCGGCGGCCAGTCCGCCGCCGTTGGGCAGGCCACCGCCACGCCGGCCGGCAACTCCGCGCAAACGGTGGCCAGCACGATCCCGCAGCTGCTCTCCAGCGCCGCAACGCCTCAGGCGCTACAACCGTCGGCGGCTGCGTCAAGCAACCTGCCATGGCCGGCGTCGTTGATTTACGACACGATCAACAATCTTTTTACTCAAGGCCTGCCCACCCCCACGAACAACTGGATGGGACTTGCCCCTTCGCAGTCCACCGCAATTATCAAGCAAACGCTGCAGGCCTATTTCGGGGTCGGCTCGGGCCAGTTTGGCACCCAGATAGGACAGCAGCTGGTCAACGGCCTGGGGACAACGGCCGGCGGCAGCGGCGCCTGGTACCCGACACCGGCCTTTGCCTCCTTGGGAGCCGGTGGCTGGTCTTTTGCGCACTCCGGGGTGGGGGCAGCGGCGGCGCACACCGCCTCGGCCATCAAAGTCGGGGGGCTGTCGGTGCCGGCGAGTTGGGGCGGCGCGCCAGGCTCGCCGGGCGCCGTGTCCGCGGGTGCCACGAAGTTGGCGGGCGCCAACCTGGTCAACGGGTTGGGTGGCGAAGCGAAGGGAATGAACGGTGCGCTGGGCGGTGTCCCGTTGGCCGGGTCGCGCGGCGCCCAACGCGCGGGCAACTTGGGTGTCCGATACGGGTTCCGCTACAGCGTGCTCACCCGGCCACCGTCGGCAGGATAAGTCCATGCCCGATGCAACGATGACCGAAAGTGGCCAACAGGTGAACAGCAGTTGTCCGGAAATGAGCATTTCGCAGCGAGGGGGCGCTGCCACGCGCAATCGAACTACCGTTATCAGCAACCAAGTCCCGAAGGTTCGTTGAGCCGGAAGGTTATTGAGGAGGAATCATCATGTCGTTCGTGACTACGCAACCAGAGGCGCTGGCGGCGGCGGCGGCCACCTTGCAGGGGATCGGCTCGGCGTTGAGCTCCCAGAATGCTGCGGCGGCCGCGCCCACGACGGGTGTGGTGCCCGCGGCCGCCGATGAGGTCTCGGCGCTGACCGCGGCGCAGTTCGCCGCGCATGCCCAGATGTATCAGGCGGTCAGCGCTCAGGCCACTGCCGTTCACGAGATGTTCGTCAACACCTTGGGCATCAGCTCGGGGTCTTATGCGGCGACCGAAGCGGCCAACGCGGCCGCGGCCGGGTAGATAAGGGGTTAAGGCATGTCAATCGATTTAGGTGCGTTGCCGCCCGAGGTCACCTCGGCGTTGATGTACTCGGGCCCGGGGTCATCGTCGCTGGTGGCCGCGGCGTCGGCGTGGAACGCCCTGGCCGCCGAACTAACGTCGACGGCGCAGGGCTACGAACAGTCGTCACCCAGTTGGCCGGCGAGGAATGGCTGGGGCCGGCCTCTGCGGCGATGGCCGCGGCCGTCCAACCATATGTGGGCTGGATGACCACCACGGCCGGCCAAGCCGAGCATGCCGCCGCACAGGCCCAATCGGCCGCGGCGGCCTTTGAGACCGCGTTCGCCTCGGTGGTGCCCCCGCCGTTGATCGCGGCCAACCGTGCCGCCCTGACCCAAGCGCTGCAGACCAACCTCTTTGGCCTGAACAACGGGGTGATCGCGCAGTTGGAATCCCAGTACGCCGCAATGTGGGCCCAGAACGCCTCAACCATGTACGGCTATGCCGGGTCTTCGGCGACGGCCTCGCAGGTCACGCCGTTTACCGCGGCTCCGGCGATTGCCAACCCGACTGCTGCGGCCACTCAGGCCGCCAGCACCCCGGCCGCCTCGATCCAGAGCACGCTGCAAAATTTCTTCAACCAGATCAGCACGAACCTGCAAACCCTGGCCTCGCCTACCGGGGTGCAGAAGCTCCTGGGACAGTTCGGGACGAACAATCCCTGGCTCACCGAAGTCTGGTTCCTGCTGACCGGGCAGACCGTCTTGCCGACCAACCTTGGGACGATGGTCAACGGCTATGCGCCCTACGCGGGCTTGTTCTACAACACCGAAGGTCTGCCGTACTTCAGCACAGGCATGTCGAACACCTTTACCCAGATAGCCAAGTCGACGGGGCTACTCAACGCCCCGGCGGCGGCCGCGGCCGCGATCCCGAAGCCTCCCACGATCCCCGGGCTGGGCGCCGGCGGCCAGGTGGCGGCCGGTTTGGGCAACGGGGCCCACGTCGGACACCTGGCGGTTCCGGCCTCGTTCCCCGGAGCATCCACGGCGCCACCGGCGGTACGGCCCGCCGTGCAGATGATCAGCGAGCCCATCACCTCGGGCGCGGGCAACGCCGGTGGCTCCTCTGGGAACGTGCTGGGCGGCATGCCCGTGGGCGCGGGCACCGGGGCACGTGGGACCGGTGTCGGTCCCCGATACGGATTCAAACCCACCATCATGGGCCGCCCACTGCCCGCCGGGTAGCCACAACCACACACACCGAAAGGCGCGCCCACCGCAGCACTTGCGGAGGCGCGCCTTTCGGCGCCTTTTGGCGAACCGGTCCCTGATTGACCGGCTCTTGGCCGGCCGCCCATCGGCCCCCGCCGAACTGCGCGGGCGGCTTTTGCTGCGGCCGGATTTTTAACCTGGCTCGCGGTTTTCACCCGTCAGGGCGCGGCCCGTCGAGCCCGTCGTCGCAGATCGTCGGTAGCCAGCCTCAGCGGCGTGTTTGCGCAGGTGACGGCCATGTCCGACAGACACCATAGACCGCGGAGCGCGAGCTGCGTTTGCCTCTGGGCCCACGGACGAGTAGTTGCCACGGTCGTGCGGTCGCCCGGATCGAGCCCGACAAGGCACACGTGACTCGAATTAGCCTCACACAAAAGCAACTTCCTGATGATCGTCAAGCGAAGGCAACGCGTGAGCAAACCCATGTCGTTCGGATTCGGCGGTTCCTAGGTGCTGGATTTCGGGGCGTTACCGCCGGAGATTAATTCGGGCCGGATATATGCCGGCCCGGGGTCGGGGTCCATGCTGGCCGCCGCCTCGGCGTGGGATGGGTTGGCGGCCGAATTGAGTTCGGCCGCAACGGGTTACAGTTCGGTGATTGACGAGCTGACTAGCTCGCCGTGGCTCGGTCCGGCGTCGCAGACGATGATGGCCGCGGTCGCGCCGTATGTGAGCTGGATCAGCGCCTCGGCCGGCCAGGCCGAGGAGGCCGCCAGCCAGGCCCGCGCGGCGGCGGCGGCGTATGAGACCGCGTTCATGATGACGGTGCCGCCGCCGGTGATCGCGGCGAACCGGGTTTTGTTGATGACGCTGATCGCGACCAATTTCTTCGGCCAGAACACCGCGGCGATCGCGGCCACCGAGGCTCAGTACATGGAGATGTGGGCCCAGGACGCCGCGGCGATGTATGGCTATGCCGGCTCGTCGGCGATCGCCACCGAGTTGGCCAAGTTCGTGGACCCGCCGAATACCACCACCCCGGGCGCGGCGGGCGGCCAGTCCGCCGCCGTTGGGCAGGCCACCGCCACGCCGGCCGGCAACTCCGCGCAGACCGTGGCCAGCACGATCCCGCAGCTGCTCTCCAGCGCCGCAACGCCTCAGGCGCTGCAACCGCTCGCGTCGTCGACGGCGAGCACCCCGAACCTGCCCTGGCCGTTGTCGTTGGTTTACAACACAATCTACGATTTGTTCACCGAGGGCTTGCCTACCCCGACGAACAACTGGCTCGGGCTTGCCTCTTCGCAGTACACCGCCATCCTGAAACAAACCACAGGCCTGGCCTATTTTTCGAATGGCTTGGGCCAGTTTGGCTCACAGATCGGACAGCAGCTGTTCAACGGCCTGGGGACAACGGCCGGATCGGCAGCGGCGCCTGGTTCCCGACACCGGCCTTTGCCTCTTTGGGCGCCGGTGGCTGGACTTTGCGCACTCCGGGGTTGGGGCAGCGGCGGCGCACACCGCCTCGGCCATCAAAGTCGGGGGGCTGTCGGTGCCGTCGAGTTGGGGCGGCGCGCCGGGCTCGCCGGGCGCCGTGTCCGCGGGCGCCACGAAGTTGGCGGGCGCCAACCTGGTCAACGGGTTGGGGGGCGAAGCGAAGGGAATGAACGGCGCGCTGGGCGGTGTCCCGTTGGCCGGGTCGCGCGGCGCCCAACGCGCGGGCAACTTGGGTGTCCGATATGGGTTCCGCTACAGCGTGCTTGCCCGGCCACCGTCCGCAGGATAAGACCATGCCCGCTGTCAGCAACCAAGTCCCGAAGGTTCGTTGAGCCGGAAGGTTATTGAGGAGGAAATCATCATGTCGTTTGTGACTACGCAACCAGAGGCGCTGGCGGCGGCGGCGGCCAGCTTGCAGGGGATCGGCTCGGCGATGAGCTCCCAGAATGCTGCGGCGGCCGCCCCCACGACGGGTGTGGTGCCCGCGGCCGCCGATGAGGTCTCGGCGCTGACCGCGGCGCAGTTCGCCGCGCATGCCCAGATGTATCAGGCCGTCAGTGCTCAGGCCGCGGCCGTTCACGAGATGTTCGTCAACACCTTGGGCATCAGCTCGGGGTCTTATGCGGCGACCGAGGCGGCCAACGCGGCCGCTGCCGGGTAGATAAAGGGGTTAAGGCATGTCAATCGATTTAGGTGCGTTGCCACCCGAGGTCACCTCGTCGTTGATGTACTCGGGGCCGGGGTCATCGTCGCTGGTGGCCGCGGCGTCGGCGTGGAGCGGGGTGGCCGCCGAACTCACTTCGACGGCACAGGGCTACGAACAAATCGTGACCCAGCTGGCCGGTGAGGAATGGCTGGGGCCGGCCTCGGCGGCGATGGCCGCGGCGGTGCAACCGTATGTGGCCTGGATGACCACGGCGGCCGGCCAAGCCGAGCAGACCGCCGCACAGGCCCAGTCGGCGGCGGCGGCCTTTGAGACCGCGTTTGCCTCGGTGGTGCCCCCGCCGTTGATCGCGGCCAACCGTGCCACCCTGGCCCAGGCGCTGCAGACCAACGTCTTTGGGCTGAACAACGGGGTGATCGCGCAGTTGGAGGCCCAGTACGCAGAAATGTGGGCCCAAAACGCCGGCACCATGTACAGCTATGCCGGGTCGTCGGCGACGGCCTCGCAGGTCACGCCGTTTACCGCGGCTCCGGCGATTGCCAACCCGGCTGCTGCGGCGACTCAGGCCGCTAGCACCCCGGCCGCCTCGATCCAGAGCACGCTGCAAAGTTTTTTCAACCAGATCTCCACGAACCTGCAAACCCTGGCCTCGCCTACCGGGGTGCAGAAGCTACTGTCGACAGTTCGGGACGAACAATCCCTGGCTCACCGAAATCTGGTTCCTGCTCACCGGGCAGACCATCTTGCCGACCAACCTGGGGACGCTGGTCAACGGCTACAGCCCGTTCGCGGGCGTGTTCTACAACACCGAGGGTCTGCCGTACTTCAGTGTGGGTATGGGCAACTTCGGTACGCAGATCGCCAAATCGGCGGGCTGGCTCAACGCCCCGGCGGCGGCCGCGGCGGCCATTCCGAAGCCTCCCACGATCCCCGGGCTGGGCGCCGGCGGCCAGGTGGCGGCCGGTTTGGGCAACGGGGCCCACGTCGGGCATCTGGCGGTTCCGGCCTCGTTCCCCGGAGCATCCACGGCGCCACCGGCGGTACGCCCCGCCGTGCAGATGATCAGCGAGCCCATCACCTCGGGCGCGGGCAACGCCGGTGGCTCCTCTGGGAACGTGCTGGGCGGCATGCCCGTGGGCGCGGGCACCGGGGCACGTGGGACCGGCGTCGGTCCCCGATACGGATTCAAACCCACCATCATGGCCCGCCCACTGCCCGCCGGGTAACCACAACCAACACACCGAAAGGCGCGCCTACCGCATCGGTGGAGCAGGAGGGCGGCTACCGTCCCCACCGCCATGGCATGCCCACCCGTTGGTGGACAACCGCACGAGTCCTGCATCGGCGGCCGTTGTCGCTTCTTCTGTTGGCGGCTGCGCACTGACCCGTCGTCTATATATAAGGAAAGGCGACTGCCTTAACGCATGAGATCCCGCCGCTTTGGGCCTTGCCGCACACACCCACGTCTCGAACCAGCGCTGGGAGTCCTGGGGCCGCGGTTTATCGTCAGGCAGATTTTTTGTAACGGCCGTCGTCCCTCAGTTCTCGGAAAACACGCTGGCCAGCGGGCTTTGACGGCCGCGCCTGCGAGCCGCCCGTTCGGTTGTTAACAAGTTTGTTCCGTATCCGCACAACGGGCTCGACCGCTGTTACCCTGTCGTTACCGAAGGTGAATTCATAGTGCCATCTCGTGAACACTTGAGAACAGGTAGCGACGAGATCAGCTTCGGGGACGAACAGTCATCTAGTCTCTCTTCAGGAGACGTTGCTGAGATGGAGGAGGAAAGCAACATGTCGTTCGTGACCACGCAGCCAGAAGCCCTGGCTGCGGCGGCGGGGAGCCTGCAGGGCATTGGCTCGGCCATGAGTGCCCAAAACGCTGCCGCGGCGGCACCCACAACTGGGGTCGTTCCGGCTGCTGCTGACGAGGTTTCGGCGCTGACCGCCGCCCAGTTCGCCGCACACGCGCAGATGTATCAAGCGGTCAGCGCCCAAGCTGCCGCGATTCACGAGATGTTTGTGAACACCCTGACCATGAGCTCCGGCTCCTATGCGGCCACCGAGGCCGCCAACGCGGCTGCCGCCGGCTAGACCAAGCCGGCGAGGCAAGGGTTGCGACGGATCGCCACAAGAGGCAAATGCAAATGTCCGTTAAGGCAACCCCCCAGCAGTCGGTGATCCCGGGGATCGACGGCTGGGCCATATTTGCGCCCGGGACGGTGTGAGTAGTCCGTTCATTCGAACGCGAAGGACAGCGTTCGACGTCTGCTTGACCGTGTTGGAACGGCCGGTGGAGTGCCGGCAGCTGACGGAAAGGGGAATTGTTAGTTTTCGGTTCGGTGGTTGCGTAACCGCGTAACCGTTCCGAGCCATCGCCTTCCAGCACAAGATCAGATCAAGCAATTGACAAGCAATTGACAAGGAGAACACTCAACATGGCAACACGCTTTATGACGGACCCGCACTCGATGCGGGCGATGGCGGGCCGTTTCGAAACCCACGCTCAGACGGTGGAGGACGAGGCACGCCGCATGTGGGCGTCGTCGACGAACATCGCGGGCGCCGGCTGGAGCGGCAGTGCCCAGGCGACCTCCTACGACACCATGGGCCAGATGAATCAGGCTTTCCGCAACATCGTGAACATGCTGCACGGGGTGCGCGACGGCTTGATCCGCGACGCTAACAACTACGAGCAGCAAGAGCAGGCCTCGCAGCAGATCCTCAGCAGCTAGCGGCAAAAGCCACAGCTGCGTAACCTTTCAATCGTTAGGAGAACACCGATATGACAATTAATTACCAGTTCGGCGACGTCGACGCGCACGGCGCCCTGATCCGGGCCCAAGCCGCCTCTTTGGAGTCCGAGCACCAGGCCATCGTTCGCGATGTGCTGGCTGCCGGTGACTTCTGGGGTGGCGCCGGTTCGGTGGCCTGCCAGGAGTTCATCACCCAGTTGGGTCGTAACTTCCAGGTGATCTACGAGCAGGCCAACTCGCACGGCCAGAAGGTCCAGGCTGCCGGTAGCAACATGTCCAGCACGGACAGCGCCGTCGGCTCCAGCTGGGCCTAACAACCAAACGCAGGCGCGGCAGCACACCGAGACAGGGTGTGCTGCCGCGCCCTGCAGTGTCCGAGCACGTCAACCCACGAGGTACCGATGGATCAACAGAGCACCCGCACCGACATCACCGTCAACGTCGACGGATTCTGGATGCTCCAGGCGTTGCTGGACATTCGACACGTAGCACCGGAGCTCCGGTGCCGACCCTACGTATCTACCGACTCCAACGAGTGGCTGAACGAACACCCCGGAATGGCGGTCATGCGCGAGCAGGGCATTGTCGTCAACGGTGAGGTGAACGAGCAGGTGGCCGATAGGATGCGGGTGCTGGCCGCACCCGACCTCGAGGTCGTCGCCCTACTGTCGCGAGGCAAATTGCTCTACGGCGTCGTCGACGACGAGAACCAGCCGCCAGGCTCACGCGACATCCCCGAAAACGAGTTCCGGGTGGTGTTGGCCCGCCGTGCCCATCACTGGGTGTCCGCGGTTCGGGTGGGCAATGACATCACCGTCGACGACGTCGCCGTCGCGGACAGCGCCTCGATCGCGGCACTGGTAATGGACGGCCTTGAGTCGATTCACCACGCCGAACCCGCAGCGATCAACGCGGTCAACGTGCCGCTGGAGGAGATGCTGGAAGCGACGAAGTCGTGGCAGGAATCAGGCTTCAACGTGTTCTCCGGCGGCGATCTGCGCCGAATGGGCATCAGCGCCGCAACCGTGGCAGCGCTGGGCCAGGCGCTCTCGGATCCCGCCGCCGAAGTCGCGGTGTACGCACGGCAGTATCGGGACGACGCCAAGGGGCCCAGCGCCTCGGTGCTGTCGCTCAAGGACGGGTCGGGGGGCCGCATCGCGCTCTACCAGCAAGCCCGAACAGCCGGTTCCGGAGAAGCGTGGCTGGCAATCTGCCCGGCCACCCCGCAGCTGGTGCAAGTAGGCGTCAAGACGGTTTTGGACACTTTGCCGTACGGCGAGTGGAAAACTCACAGCAGGGTGTAACGCTGAAGTTACATAATGCAAAGTCCGGCAATGCGTTTGAACATAAGATGTCGTCGAGATGCGAATGCTGCAGACTCCTCTAGAATCATCAGCAAAGCTGAAACCAGCGTCACCACGACCATCAACCGCGAGGCGAGCCAAATGAATTCGGCACGGGATTACACATTCAAAGGGGGTGCAAGGCGATGACTGCGGTAGCTGACGCGCCACAGGCTGACATTGAGGGAATCGCACAGCCGCGAGCTGTTGTGGTTGGCATCATGGCCGGCGAGGGCGTCCAGATCGGCGTTTTGCTGGATGCCAACGCCCCGGTTTCGGTGATGACCGACGCGCTGCTGAAGGTGGTGAACAGTCGGCTGCGGGAGCTTGGCGAGGCTCCGCTCGAGACCAGCGGACGCGGCCGGTGGGGCCTGTGCCTCGTCGACGGCACACCGCTGCGGGCTACCCAATCGCTGACCGAGCAAGACATCTACGACGGCGACCGCTTGTGGATTCGGTTCATCGCGGACACCGAGCGTCGATCGCAAGTCATCGAGCACATCTCCACCGCGGTTTCGGCTGACCTCAGCAAGCGGTTCGCCGCGATCGACCCGGTGGTGGCGGTGCAGGTCGGCGCGTCCATGGTGGCGGCCGGGGTCATCACCGCGTCGGTCTTGCTGGGTTGGTGGCGTTCGCACCACAACTCATGGCTGCCAACCATCTATGGCGCGGTGATCGGCCTGCTGGTGTTGGCAGTTTCCCTGCTGCTGTTGGCCCGCGCCAAGACCGTGCAGGATCGGCGCGTCGGCGACGTGATGCTGATCAGCTCGCTCGCGGCACTGACCGTGGGTGCAGGGGCAGCACCGCCAGGGCCGTTGGGGTCCCCCCATGCACTGCTGGGCGCCGCTGTGCTCACCGTTTCCGCAATGCTGGCCCTGCGGTTTACCGGTCGCCGACTCGGCCTGTACACGGCCATCGTCACGGTCAGCGCGGTGGCGACGATCGCGAGCCTGGCCCGGATGGTCGCGATGACCAGTGCGGTGACCCTGCTCTCCTGCGTGGCGCTGGCCTGCGTGATCGGCTACCACGCCGCGCCGGCCCTATCCCGCCGGCTGGCCGGCATCCGGCTGCCGGTGTTCCCGTCGGCCACCAGCCGCTGGGTCTTTGAGGCCCGTCCCGACCTGCCCACCACGGTGGTGCGCTCCGACGGTGGCCCGCTGGTCCTGGAGGGACCCGCATCGGTGCGCGATGTGCTGTTGCAGGCCGAACGCGCCCGGTCGTTCTTGACCGGATTGCTGGTGGGTCTGGGCGTGTTGATGGTGGTCTCCCTGACCGCGTTGAGCAATCCGCATACCAGTCAGCGCTGGCTGCCACTCATCCTGGCCGGATTCATCTCAGGCTTCATAGTGCTGCGCGGCCGCTCGTACGTCGACCGCTTGCAAGCGATCACCTTGGCCGTAACGGCGGTGACCATTATCGCCGCGGTGGTCGTGCGGTACGTGTTGGTGCTGAATTCGACCGCGTCGGTATCGGCTGGAGTGGCGATCCTGGTTCTGCTGCCGGCAGCGGGCCTGACAGCGGCCGCGGTCGTGCCCAACACCATCTACAGCCCGCTGTTCCGCAAGTTTGTGGAATGGATCGAATACCTGTGCCTGATGCCAATTTTCCCGCTGGGATTGTGGTTGATGGATGTTTATGCAGCAATTCGTTACCGGTAGCGGCCGGTGGCGTGCTCGCGCGACGCGAGCGACCACTGCTGCAATCTTGCTTACCTCAGGCGCACTTGCCGGCTTGCCGCCGGCTTATGCGGTAGTGCCTCCGACGATTGAACAGAACGCGCCGCCACCACCCGATGGTCCGCCCGGACCGCCGGCGCCGATGAAGCAGAACTCCTACTGCAACGAAGTTGGGGTGTTGCCGGGCACAGACTTTCGGCTGCAGCCCAAATACATGGAGATGCTCAATCTGAACGAGGCGTGGGCATTCGGCCGCGGCGCCGGGGTGAAGGTCGCTGTCATCGACACCGGCGTGACTCCACACCCGCGGTTTCCGCACCTGATCCCCGGCGGTGACTACGTGATGTCGGGCGACGGGTTGTCGGACTGCGACGCGCACGGCACCATCGTTGCTTCGGTGATCGGCGCGGCGCCGGCGAACGGTGCGGCCGCGCCACCGGCGGCACCGCGTAAGCCTGTCACCATCCCCACCACAGAGGCACCCCCGAAAGCGCCCCCGCCACAGACTGTGACGCTGTCACCGCTACCCCAGACCGTGACGATGGTTCCCGCTCCGCCGCCGGAAAATGGTCCGCCACCACCATTCGGGGCGCCGCCACCACCGCCGCCGGGACAACCGGCAAACCCGGGTCAACGGCAAACCGGGTCAGCCGGGACAGCCGGGCGCTCCTGCGGCCAGCCATGGCGGCGGAACGGTGACGATACCCAGCTACTCGGGCGGCGCGAAGGTACTCAGCGTCGACAATCCTCGTCCGCTGGACCCAGCGCCTAAGCCGCAGCCACCACCACCGCCACCACCGCCACCACCGCCCCCGAACGCACCCGACGCCTTCAGCGGTGTCGCACCGGATGTCGACATCATCTCGATCCGCCAGACCAGCGGCGCTTTTGGCCTCAAGGATCCGTATACGGGCGACGAGGATCCGCAAACGGTCCAAAAGATTGACAGCATCGAGACGATGGCGCGGGCCGTCGTTCACGCCGCCGATATGGGCGCCTCGGTGATCAACATCTCCACCGTGACCTGCATGAGTGCGCGCAATGTCATCGACCAGCGCGCGCTAGGTGCGGCGCTGCGCTACGCGGCGGTCGACAAGAATGCCGTCATCGTCGCGGCTGCCGGCGACGGCAACCAAAAGGACTGCAAGCAGAACCCGCCCGTTGATCCCTTGCAGCCCAAAGACCCTCGCGGCTGGAACGCCGTCACCACGGTGGTGACGCCGTCCTGGTTCAGCGATTATGTTCTGACGGTCGGCGCAGTGGATTCCAACGGTCAGCCTGGGCAATCCAGCGTCGCCGGACCCTGGGTATCGCTCGCCGCGCCGGGAACCGACATCATCGGGCTCTCACCGCGTGACGACGGTCTGATCAACGCGATTGACGGTCCGGACAACACCTTGATTCCGCCGTCTGGCTCCGCCTTTTCGGCCGCGATCGTGTCCGGGGTGGCTGCGCTGATCCGCGCCAAGTACCCGCAACTGTCGGCATACCAAGTCGTCAACCGATTGCTGAAGACCGCCAGGCCGCCGGCTCGTGGCGTGGATAACCAGGTCGGTTACGGTGTCGTCGATCCAGTGGCGGCACTGACCTGGGACGTACCCGAAGGTCCGGCAAAACCGCCGCCGCAGCTGTCGGCACCGCTGAACCTGCCCGCGCCGCGCGCAGGCCGCGATATGGTGCCCGTGTGGGTAGCCGCCGGAGGATTGGCCGGCGCGCTGCTAATCGCCGGCGCGGTGTTTGGTACGTCGACGTTGATGCGGCGATCACGGAAGCAGTGAGGGCGTAGCAGTAATGAAGGCTCAGCGTAGTTTGGGTTTGGCTTTGTCGTGGCCGCGGGTCACGGCGGTGTTTTTGGTTGACATCGTGATCTTGCTGGTGGCCAGCCATTGCCCGCAGTCGTGGCAGGGCGAGCAGCACATCGCGTGGTGGGTGGGGGTTGGCCTCGCGGCAGTGGTGACGCTGCTGTCGCTGGTCAGCTATCACGGCATCACGGTGACCTCGGGACTGGCGGCCTGGGTGTGGGATTGGTCCGCCGATCCGGGCACGGCACTGGCGGCAGGATGCACACCGGCGGTCGATCACCAGCGCCGCTTCGGGCGCGACACCGTTGGGGTGCGCGAATACCAGGGTCGGCTGGTCTCGGTGATCGCGATCGAAGGCAGCGATGACGAAGCAGGGCGGCACCGGCATCGGGCGAACTCGTCGGCCTCCGTGCCGGTAGCGGCGGTTGCTGACGGACTGCGCCAGTTCGACGTTCACCTCGATGGCATCGACATCGTCTCGGTGAAGGTGCACCGCGGGGGCAATGCGGCAGAGTTGTCGGCGCTCGACGACTGGGGCCCCGAAGAGTGGGAGGTCGTCAGCGATCGCCCCGACTCCTACCAGCGCCGCACCTGGCTGGTGTTACGGATGAACCCGCAGCGCAACCTTGCCGCGGTTGCGGTCCGCGATTCGCTGGCCTCGACGTTGGTAGCCGCTACCGAGCGGCTCGCCCATGATCTCGACGGACCAAGTTGCGCGGCCCGGCCGTTGACGGCGGACGAACTCGCCGAGGTCGACAGCGCAGTGCTGGCTGACTTGGAACCCACCTGGAGTCGCCCCGGATGGCGCCGGCTCAAACATTTCAACGGGTTTACCACCAGCTTCTGGGTGACACCGGCAGACATCAACTCCGAGACTCTGGACGAGCTGTGGCAGGCCGAAACTGACGCCACCGTGATTACGGTTCGGCTCGTCAATCACGACGGCCAGCCCCACGTGTCGGCCTGGGTGCGCTACCACACCGACGGCAAGCTGCCCAGAGAGGTGTCGGCCGGACTGAATCGGCTCACCGGCCGCCAGTTAGCCGCGGTGCGCGCCAGCCTGCCGACGCCGTCGATTCGCGCCCGGCTGGTCCTGCCCAGCCGCACCTTGCACGACTATGACGAATTGTTGCTGTCGGTTGGTCAGGCTCAGGAAAGCTCAACGAGCCTGCCCGCAGGGCAATGAGCCGTCCCCAGTCGACCGCAGAAGACGCTCGCAATGCGATGGTCGCCGGTCTGCTGGCGTCTGGAATCTCAGTAAACGGACTGCAGCCGAGCCACAACCCGCAGGTTGCGGCACAAATGTTCACCACTGCCACCGCGCTCGATCCGGGGATGTGCGATGCCTGGCTGGCCCGGCTGCTGGCCGGTGATCAGGGCATTGACGTGCTCGCCGGCGCCTGGGCGGCGGTGCGGACATTCGGTTGGGAGACCCGGCGCCTTGGCGTAACGGACCTGCAGTTCCGCCCCGAGGCCTCCGACGGGTTATTTCTGCGATTGGCGGTTACCAGCGTCGACTCGCTGGCCTGTGCCTATGCTGCCGTTCTCGCCGAGGCCAAGCGCTACCGGGAGGCAGCAGAGCTACTCGACGGCGTGGAGCCCCGCCATCCTTTCGATGCCGAGCTGGTCAGCTACGTAAGAGGGGTGTTGTACTTCCGCACCGGGCGGTGGCCGGACGTACTCGCCCAATTCCCAGAGGCAACGCCGTGGCGTCACCCCGAGCTGAAGGCCGCGGGCGCCGCAATGGCCACCACGGCGCTGGCGTCGCTCGGGGTCTTCGAGGAGGCCTTCCGTCGTGGGCAGGAAGCCATCGAAGGGGACCGGGTGCCGGGCGCGGCCAACATCGCCATGTACACCCAGGGCATGTGTCTGCGGCACGTCGGTCGCGAGGATGAGGCCGTCGAGCTGCTGCGCCGGGTGTATTCACGGGATGCGAAGTTCACCCCGGCCCGTGAAGCGTTGGACAACCCCAACTTTCGGCTGATCCTGACCGACCCGGAAACAATCGAGGCCCGCACCGATCCGTGGGATCCGGACAGCGCACCGACTCGCGCACAGACCGAGGCCGCTCGCCACGCCGAGGAGGCCGCAAAGTATCTGGCCGAAGGGGACGCCGAGCTCAACGCGATGCTCGGCATGGAGCGCGCCAAGCGAGGAAATCAGACTCATCAAGTCGACTACCAAGGTGAACCTGGCCCGCGCCAAAATGGGTCTACCGGTGCCAGTGACATCACGTCATACCTTGCTGCTGGGGCCGCCCGGCACCGGCAAGACGTCGGTTGCGCGCGCTTTCAGCAAACAGCTTTGTGGCCTGACCGTCCTGCGCAAGCCCCAGGTCGTGGAGACGAGCCGCACCAAGCTATTGGGCCGCTACATGGCCGACGCGGAGAAGAATACCGAGGAGATGCTCGAGGGGGCGCTGGGCGGGGCGGTCTTCTTCGACGAGATGCACACCCTGCACGAGACGGGCTACTCCCAGGGCGACCCCTACGGCAACGCGATCATCAATACTTTGCTGCTCTACATGGAGAATCATCGCGACGAGCTGGTGGTCTTCGGTGCGGGATACGCCAAGGCCATGGAAAAGATGCTCGAGGTGAATCAGGGTCTGCGACGGCGTTTTTCAACGGTGATCGAATTCTTCAGCTACACCCCGGACGAGCTGATCGCGCTGACCCGATTGATGGGGCGGGAGAACGAAGACATCATCACCGAAGAAGAGGCGCAGGTGTTGTTGCCGTCGTACAGCAAGTTCTATAACGAGCAAACCATTTCCGAGGAAGGTGATTTGATCCGCGGCATCGATATGCTCGGGAATGCCGGCTTCGTCCGGAATGTGGTGGAAAAGGCGCGCGACCACCGTAGTTCTCGCCTGGATGACGAGGACCTAGACGCGGTCCTGGCCAACGATCTCAACGAGTTCAGCGAAGTCCAGCTGCTCCGGTTCCGGGAATTGACGCGCGAAGACCTCGCCGAAGGCCTTAGCGCGGCCGTGGCCGAGAAGAAGTCGACGGAGTAACTCCCGGAATTAATTCCGCGCGTCCGCCTGTCGGTCGGCGTGTGGCCATTGGCCGAGCAAACTGCCGCTAACGCGCGGGCGGCGTCGGTTGCGTTTGCGGACGCGTTTGCCACGACCATGTCGCCGGCCCGCAGTTCTTGCAACCGACTGGCAAGTGGTTTGACTCACATCGCCATGAGTGCCACCATGGCCGTAGTACGCACCTCGCTAGGTGAGGCGTCTACCCGGATACAGGCCACTGACCTCGAACGTCGAAAGACGCCCAGGGTCAGGACAGCTCTTCCCGGATTAAGGGTTGAGCCCAAGTGGCTTCCGGCTCGCAGTGAGCCGGATACGCCGTGTGGTGCCAAAGCTCTGACGAGAGGGGTGCGGCGCCCGACGTCCGTCGGGTCCTCATCCCCGTGGTGCGACGTGGTGGCATCCCCGTGTGCCCTGGCCGTGAGGAGGTGAGAGCGAAATGAGTCAAGACGATAGTCCGTATTCCAGATCGACGACCATTTCGTTGCGATCCGACCCCGGCCCTGTTGTCACGCTCTAAATCGACCTGAATCGGCTTCAGCCCGAACGCTTTTGATCTGCACGTCTCCGCTGCGCGGAGCGCGCGTGGACTGCGGCGGGAGTAGCCGCAAGGCACGGGTTCGGTCTCTTTTCCCAGAGGAGAAGTCCGATGTCGTTTGCCAACACCATCGCCGCCCGTTAGAGGAGGCTAACGATGCTTGCACTGGATTTCGCGATGCTGCCGCCCGAAGTCAACTCCGCACGGATGTATTCGGGACCGGGATCGGCCCCGATGCTGGCTGCCGCCTCGGCGTGGAACGGCTTGGCTGCGGAGTTACATTCGACCGCGCTGTCGTATGGCTCGGTGCTGTCGACACTGACCAGCGAGTCATGGCACGGTCCGGCGTCGGCGTCGATGGCGGCCGCGGCCCTGCCGTATGTGGCGTGGATGAGCAGCACCGCCGCGCAGGCCGAGCAAACCGCCGCGCAGGCCGAGGCCGCCGCGGGGGCCTTTGAGACGGCGTTTGCGGCCACAGTGCCACCGCCGGTGATCGCCGCCAACCGCGCGTTGTTGATGGCGTTGATCGCCACCAACATCTTGGGACAAAACACCCCGGCGATCGCGGCCACCGAGGCCCAATACGCCGAAATGTGGGCCCAAGACGCCGGGGCGATGTACGGCTACGCCGGGTCCTCGGCGGTGGCCACCCAGCTGAGCCCGTTCGTCGAGCCCCAGCAAACCACCAGCCCCGGTGGGCTCAGCACGCAGTCGGCCGCGGTCGCCCAAGCCGCTGCCAGCCCGGCCGGTTCCCAGCAAAGCACGCTGGCGCAACTGATCTCGGCGGTACCCAACGGCCTGCAGGGACTGGCCACGCCGACGTCGCAGGGGTCGGGACTGGACGGCATCCTCAATACGCTGGGCCTCAACATCTTCTCGTCGACTTCGAGCTCGTCGGGCACCGGACTGTCAGGTCTGCTCAATTTCGTGTCGGGGGCTAATGGTTCGGCGTACGGGCAGTTCTTGAATGCCAACATCTGGAACACCATTTTTTCGTCGGGCTTTTACATGCCGGGCAACTTCCTGGGCAACGCGGCCGACTTCATGGGGTTGGCGGGCGGACAGGCCACCCAACAGGCCATTGGCGACATCGCTCAAAGTGGCCCGCTGGGTGCGGAGCTGGCCAGCCCGCTGAGCAACCTGGGTGCCATGGGCAACGCGGTGTCAACGGGGCTGGGCAAAGCTTCGCTGGTGGGCCCGCTGTCGGTACCACCGAGCTGGACCGCCCCCGTACCGCTGCACAGCCCGCTGTCCGCAGAGCTGGGAGCCACCCCCATGGTCAGCCCCCCGGCGGTGGCGACAGGCATACCGCCGGTACCGATGGGCAACTTCGCGGGCCAAGGCTACGGCCGTGCGATACCCCAATACGGCTTCCGCCCAAGTTTCGTCACGCGCCCGCCCGCCGCCGGCTAACAGCGGGAAGGTGGGCTCCAGGTAGGCCGAGCGGGCCCGTTCGCTTGCAGTTGGTAAACAGCGTCTGAGCTGGGCTTTCAGCCGCCACGGACGGGCACCAACTTACCTCCCAGCCAATTAGCAGCCGCGAGGCAGCCTGTTGGCAGCACGCCTGCGTACTCTTGGTGAAATTTCAAGGGAGAGCAGCATGGCCATTGGGTGTCCAGCGGGTTACGTCCATGCCCGGGACGACGCGGTCCGGGCGCGGGCGGCGCCGCTCCATGACCTCCTGATGACCTCCTGTACCAGCGGCCGCACAGCCGTCCGCCCCAGCAACCGGCTGGCACTGGCAAACAACTTAGCTGGCCCGCCCGACGGCAGTTCCTCATATCAATGACACATCAGATATTTCAAGCCAATATGTGTAGAACGCTCGCCCGTGCGTTGCACTTAGCACGACCGCAGCGTTTCGGGATGCCGTGACCACTATTAATCCAACAATCATGCAATAGGAGGTCGGGAGTTTACGATCGCATGCGTGATAAATAACTTAAAAAGCAGCTGATCAGATCGTCCATTGTGTCGATCTGCGGGTGATGCTTTATCAAACTGCAGATGCGCGGGATTCGTTTGCGACCGCCAGATCTGAAGTTTGCTGTGTCCGCATGTAATCACACCTCTTATTGGCCAGCTATGTTAACTGGAAACCAGATGTCACGCGCGATCAGGGTTGTACGAGACTTCTTTTTTACATTGCGATTACCTTGCTGGAACGCGTCGTGCATAAGTTTTACTCACGATGAGCTTATATTTGGGGGACTCAGCGCCTGAACCGCGGCGCATGACCATTTTCACCGAGCGAAAGCGCAGCTACGTTGACACATCCACATCAAACCCACATGGAATCACCGGTCCGCTCCGATGGATTCCCTAAGAGTTGGGCGGATTCATGGCAGGGCCCGGATGCCGTGATTACCATGGCCGCCATCGGGGAGGACGACAGCTAACTAAATCAGCTAAGCAATATCGCCAGGTTGCGTAATAGCACCGTCTGACAACTGTCTGACATCGTCTGACACCGATCTGAAATGAGGGAAGTTCATGTCTTTTGTGACCACACAGCCCGAGGCGCTGGCAGCGGCGGCTGCCGCGTTGGCCGGTATCGGCTCGACCATGAGTTCGGGGACCGCGGCCGCGGCCGCTCCGACGACCGGAGTGATTCCGGCCGCGGCCGATGAGGTGTCGGCGCTGACCGCCGCGCAGTTCGCCGCGCACGCGCAGATGTATCAGGCGATGGCCGCGCAGGCCGCGGCGATCCACGAGCAGTTCGTGGCAACCCTGGGGACCAGCTCAGCGTCTTATGCGGCAACCGAGGCGGCAAACGCGGTCGCGGCCACTTAAGGGACCGGAGGTAGCAGGGGTGTCTATCGATTTCGGGGTGTTTCCGCCGGAGATCAACTCGGGACGGATGTACGTCGGTGCCGGAGCGGGGCCGATGTTGGCCGCCGCGGCTGCCTGGGATTCATTGGCCACGGAGTTGCAGTCGACGGCGGCGTCTTATGGGTCGACGATCGAGAGTCTCGTCGCGGGCCCGTGGACGGGCCCGTCCGCGCTGACGATGGCGGCCGCGGCCGCGCCGTACGTGGCGTGGATCAACACCGCGGGCGCGCAGGCCGAGGAGGCGGGAATCCAGGCCAAACTGGCCGCTGCCGCCTATGAGACCGCGTTTGCCGCCACGGTGCCACCGATGGTGGTCGCGGCCAACCGGGCATTGTTGATGGCGTTGGTCGCGAGCAACATCTTCGGGCAGAACACGCCGGCGATCATGGCCACCGAAGCCCAGTACGTCGAAATGTGGGCCCAGGACGCCGCCGCGATGTATGCCTATGCCGGCTCCTCGGCGACCGCGTCGCAGCTGACGCCGTTCACCGAGCCGCCGCAGACCACCAACACCGCCGGGACGGCGGCTCAGGCGGCTGCGGTGTCTCAGAACAGCACCTAGACTGGCTTGAACGCCGCTCACGCTGTCAAACCTGATCAACGGTCTGCCGACCGTGCTGCAAAATCTGGCGAATCGACCTGCTCGTCGACAACGCCGTCGTCGACGGCGGGGAATCTCTTCTCGGGCCTGGAATCGGCCTATTGGTCGCATCTTCCCCAATTTGCCGGCGCCGACGGCGACGGGATGCGGAACGGCCGTGACCAACTGGAACACCATTTGGTCGAGCCTCGACAGGCGTGTACAGCCCCCTGCGGGCTGGTCGGCCATCCCGGGCGGGCCGTTCCTGTCCTTCGGTCAGGTCTACGCCTACGCGCAAAACGGGCAGGGCCTGCAGCGCCTTCTACGCCCCGCAAAGCCATCAGCGGGGCGTTGGCGCCGCTGGCCAGTGAGGCAGGCGGCGCACCTGAGCTCCGCGAACATGGGCGGAGCGGTATCAGCGTCGATGGGCAGGTGCGGCATTGGTCGGCAGCATGTCGGTGCCGCCGGGCTGGACCCAGGCCGCCCCGGCGATCAGGACGACGCTGCCACAGTGCAAGCCCGAACAGCGCGCTCGCGGCAGCTGACCGAACCGCCGCCGAGCGAGGGGGATGTTCAGCCAGATGGGGCTGTCGAGCCTGGCGGGCCGCGCCCTCGGCGCCTGCCGTCAGTTCCGGGGGCGGTGCGGCGGCCAGGTCAATGGGCGGCGTGCTCGCCGAGGCCGACCCCACCGCCGCCACCATCATCGTGATCCCGGCGCTCGAGGACTGAAGGGGTACAGATATGTTTTATGGAGCGTTTCCGCCGGAGTTCAACTCGGGCCGGATGTACAGCGGCGCGGGCTCGGGCTCGATGATCGGCCGCCGCGGCAGGCCTGGCAGGGGCTGGCCAGCGAAATGCAGTCCACTCTGAGTCGGCTATTCCTCGATAGTCGACAGCCTGGTCAGCGGGCCGTGGTCGGGTCCCTCGTCGGCGGCCATGGTGGCCGCAGTCATGCCCTACCTGAGCCTGGATGCAGGCCACCGCGGCACGGCCGGCGAAGCCGCGGCCCAGGCCACCGCGGCGGCCAGTGCCTATGAGACGGCGTTCGCCGCCCACGTGCCGCCGAGCGAGATCGCGGCCAACCGCACCCAACTGGCTCAGCTGGTGGCGACCAACCTCTTCGGGCAGAACACCTCGGCGATCGCGGCCACCGAGACCCAGTACGGCGAGATGTGGGCCCAGGACGCCGTGGCGATGGACGACTACACCGCTCCTCGTCGGCGCGGCGACCAAGTTGACCCCTTCGGCGGGGCGCCACAGGTCACCAACGCGGGCGGGCTGAGCCAGCCAGGCGGCGGCGGTGACGTCAGCCGCCGGCACCGCGGCCGGCAGGCGCAGTCGACCGTGTCAGCGCGGCGTCGCTGATCGGAAGCGGCCCGCCGGCGCGCTGCTGCAGATCGGCGCAAACCTCGAGCACCGAATACACCGACACCATGAACGCCTCCTCAAAGGCGTCTTCGGGCCAAACGCCGTCATCTGGTATTCAGCCCTTTCAACGCCATCAAGGTTCCCTTGGCTTGACGACGCAGATTCAACGACATCGGGCTGCTGATCAACTTCCCCGCGTCGCAGTTTCTCAAGTTCGCCCCGCACCCCGGGCTCGGCGCGCTCCCGAGAGACGCGCTGGGCGCCGGGCTGGGCGCCGCACTGGGGCCGGGGCACGCTGTTCAACGCGGTGACGCCGGAAGGCGGATTGGGGAAGGGGCACTTTGGTCGGAAAATTGACGGTTCCGCCGAGCTGGGCCCCGGCCACCCCGGCCATCCGGACGGTCGCTGCCGCTCTGTCGGCGGCCGGGCCAGAGGCGGTGCCGGCAGCCGCGCTCGGCGAAGGGAGCCTGTTCAGTTCCATGTCGGTGGCCGGGATGCTCGGAAGCGCTATTGGCGCCGGGGCTCCCGACGCCGTGTAGGGCGCCGGCGTCCGGGGTCGTCTGACCCCGCTCAAAGACCTCAAAGACGCGCCTCGCCGGAGAAACTGAAGCGTCTGGTCGCACAGATATCGGAGAAACCTGAAAGCGTGCAGCACCACAACGTCGACCAAGAAGGGCTGGACAGCCCTGCTCGAGCAACTGGCCAAGAAGCCCGGCATCCATGCGGTGCACCTGACAAAGGGGCAAGCCGAGGTCGTGCCGACGGATGCGAAGTTGGGTTAGCAAGCGCGTGATCGGTGTTGCGATGATGCGGTGTGCTGTGGTGATCCAGCGTGGTTGTGACCCAATGCGCCATCAGCACTGGGCGCCAGAGATATTCAGTATCGAGGCTCGAGCAAAATGACCGTCGAGCGGCCAATGCCGTTGGCCCAGAATGGATCTGGTATGTCGGGTACGTATCACATCGGCGGTGATAACTGTGCCGTGGAGCGTAAAGACGTGAAAACAGAGCTGGGCAGAAATTGCCTCGGCTGGGGATGGAAACCATGAGCAGCTACTAGTGCTACTCGGGCCCGCCCTGATCGGCTTCGCCGCGCCGGCGTATGCCGATCCGGGCGACACCAGTGGCGACGATGCGGGGTTCCTGGCTGCACTGACCAAAGAGCGACATCAGCTTCTCCAACCCGGGCCGCGCCATCACGTCTGCCAAAGCGGTATGCACGTGCCTGAACAACGGCGAATCGGGCCTGGAGCTCGTTCACGACCTGAAAACCCACAATCCCGGCATGGACTATGGAGAACGCGTCCAAGTTCGCCGTGATCTCGGCGAGATTCTACTGCCCCCACCACCTCTCCAAGGCCTGACACCCGGCTCGGCTTCCGCGATGCAGCTGGCGTGGCACAGGTTTCGCACGTGATAATCGCAATGCGATCGGTTTGACCCAGAGCCATCTGCTGTTCACCTCGGACGTGGTTAGACTGCCGCCGACTTTATGCGGGATCCCGCGCTGAGCGGTAGAGAAAGTCGGGAAGTGAGGCGGCGTCATGCAGACGTCTGAGCGTCGCCGATTTCACGCTCCGGCTGGCCGTCGGGATCGGTTGCGGCGCCCTGATCGGTCTCGAGCGGCAATGGCGAGCCCGGATGGCCGGCCTGCGCACCAATGTCCTGGTGGCCGCCGGCGCCACCTTGTTCGTGCTTTACGCCGTCGCCACCGAGGACAGCAGCCCCACCAGGGTCGCGTCCTATGTGGTTTCCGGGATCGGGTTCCTCGGCGGCGGGGTGATCCTGCGCGAGGGGTTCAACGTCCGCGGACTCAACACCGCCGCCACCCTGTGGTGCTCGGCCGCGGTCGGCGTGCTGGCCGCCTCGGGGCATTTGGTGTTCGCATTGATCGGCACCGGTGCCGTCGTGGCCATCCACTTGTTCGGGCGTCCGCTTGGCCGGCTGATCGACCACGACAACACCGTCGAGGAAGACGAAGGTCTGCAGCCCTACCAGGTTCAGGTGGTCTGCCGCCGCAAATCCGAAAAGTACGCGCGCGCCCAGATCGTGCAGCACGCCGCCGGCAATGACATCACGCTGCGCGGTATTCACACCGTCACCGGGCAGGGCGACGACGACAAGACCACGCTGACCGCCCACCTGCTCATGGACGGCCATACGCCGGCCCGGCTTGAACGGCTGGTCTCGGAACTGTCACTGCAGCCGGGCATTTACGCGGTGCACTGGTATGCCGGCGACCAGACAGAATGACCCGTCGTTACGGCCAAAATTACGGGCGGGCCTGCAGGTCCGGTGCGGCCGCGGCCAGCAAGTCCGAGCGGTCGCCGGTCAGTGGTGGATAGATCCGGACGGTGTTGATGGTCTGTTTGGTCGCCTTGGCCGCCGCCCCGTTCGCGACCACCACCCGGTCCCAGCCTTCGGTGTAAACCGCACCGGCCGGGCCGAGATCGAGAACCGTTACGTACCAGGGGATCCGAAGGGTCAGCAGCGGCTCGTCGAACAGGTCACTGATGACGTTGTAGCCCGCATACCGGCCCATCGGGCGCCCGTGCTGACACGACATCACCGACAGGTGCTCGTCATCCATGCGGGCAACGGCCACGTCGCCTGCGGCGAATACCGCGGGCACCCCGATCACCCGCAGCTGGTCATCGACCTGCACGCGTCCGAGGCGGTCGCGGGCCACCGGTAGTTGTTCGGTCAGCGGGCTGGCCCGCATGCCGGCACACCACACCACCGTGGCAGCTTGCAGCCGCTCACCCGACGACAGGGACACGCTGTCCTGGCTGACCGCGGTGACACTGACCCCGGTCCTGGTCTCAACGCCGTTGTCCGACAACGCCTGTTCGATGACCGGCCGCGCCGAGGCACCCATGTCGGAGCCGACGAAGGGGTTGTGGTCGACCAGCACCACTCGGGGTGTGGCACCACTTCGGGCGAACATGGCGCGCAGTCGGTCCGGCAGCTCACAGGCCGCTTCGATGCCCGTCAGCCCGGCACCGACCACGACGACGGTGGCCGCCGCCGGGTTCGGTGGGCCCTCGGCCAGCCCACGCAGGTGGTGTTGCAGCCTCAACGGCGCCGTCATAGGTGTCGACGTCAAAGCCGAAGTCCCGCAGACCCGGAAGGTCGGGCTTGACCACGCGACTGCCCGCTGCGAGCACCAGGCGGTCGTAGCTGTAGGTCTTACCGGTCGACGTGGCCACAGTGCGGGCCTCGGTGTCGATGGTGGTCACCTCGGCGGCGATGTGCGCAATGCCGGCCGGGTCGAGTACCTCGGTGAGCGGGATGCGGCAGGCGGTCAAATCGGCTTCGTAGTTGCGAACGCGGATATCGTGAAAAGGCTTGGCGCTCAACACGGTGATGTCGACCGTGCCCGCCGGGACGGCGAGTTCGTCGAGCCGGCGGGCAGCACCCAGCGCTGCCCAGAGCCCCGCGAACCCGGAGCCGATCACGATGACATCGGCGGATCATCACGGCTCAACACCTCACGGATCTGCGCCAGCGCCACCGCGGCGTCACGACCGGGCAACAGCATCCAGGCGTGCAGACCTCCGTCGAGTTCGTACCAGCCGATGTCGAGACCTTCAGCGGCCGCTCGCTTACGGAAGGCCCGGGCGTCGGGGTTGAGCAGGTCGTGCGTGCCGGTGAACATCGTCAGCCGCGGCAGACCGGTCAGCGGTCCCACACTCGGACTGACCAGGGGAGTGTCCAGCGGGTCACCGCCCGCGTAGCGGAGGCCCGCGGCACGCATGTCGTCCAGGTTGAGAAACGGGTCGATCTTGGCGACGGCCGGAACCTCCGGGTCCGGCATGCCGACGTGCATCCAGGGGGAGAGCAGCACCGCGTCACTCGGCTGCGGCAGACCGGCGTCTCGCACCGCATGGCACAGCGCGAAGGCCATCCCGCCGCCTGCCGAATCACCCATGAAGGCAATCGAACTCGGGTCGCTCGTCTCGAGCATCGCGGCGGTACACCTGCAGTAGGAACGGGAACACTTCCCGGTAGCTGTGCTCGGGGGCGATGGGGTAGATCGGCACGGTCATCCTGCGCCGCACGACATTAGCCAGCCTTCGCGATGGCCGGCCAGTGGACATGGGGCATCAGGTCGAGCACATACCCCCCGCCATGCAGGTAGAGCACGTGGCCGGTGGGCTGTTCGGCACCGGGCAGTCGCGGGGTGACCTGGTAGACCGGTCGACCGTTGAGGTCGGCGCGGGCGACATCGATCTTCTTCAGCACCCGTTTGGACGGCTGACCGGTGTAGGGCAGCCGCGGGTGGGCCGCCCATTGGTCCAGCTTCGCGACCGGAAAGAGCCGATTCCGCACACCGGTGGCGCGCAGCAGCCGCTGGGTAAAGCCGTGATTGAGCATTCCGTGTTTTGTCGCCGTCATCACCAGACAGTGTGTACCAATGGCCAATGTTCCTCGAAGCGCTCACCTGGGCAGAGCGTGGGGTCGTAATCTGTCACGTGTGGACGCGCTCACCGGCTTCTGGTTCGGTTTACCCTCGGAAATGCGGGACCCCGTGCTGTTTGCCATCCCGTTCTTCATATTGCTGTTGACTCTCGAGTGGACGGCGGCGCGCAAACTGGCGCACGCCGAAACGGCCGGCACCGACGCCGACACCGACACATCACGAGCGCCCTCGGGCGCGTACCTCACTCGGGACTCTTGGGCGAGCATCTCGATGGGGCTGGTTTCGGTGGCCACCTCGGCCGGCTGGAAGGCCGTGGCTCTGCTCGGCTACGCCGCAATCTATGCCTACCTGGCGCCGTGGCATCTTTCGCCAACCAAGTGGTACACGTGGGTCATCGCACTCATCGGTGTCGACCTGCTGTATTACACCTACCATCGGATCGCCCACCGGGTGCGGCTGATCTGGGCGACGCACCAGGCGCACCACTCCAGTGAGTACTACAACCTCGCCACCGCGGTACGCCAGAAGTGGAACAACAGCGGCGAAGTCTTGATGTGGGTTCCGTTGCCGCTGTTGGGACTTGCGCCCTGGATGGTGTACCTCAGCTGGTCGGTGAACTTGATCTACCAGTTTTGGATACACACCGAACGAATCCAGAAGTTGCCGCGGCCAGTCGAATTCATCTTCAATACGCCGTCGCACCACCGGGTCCACCACGGGATGGACAAGGTGTACCTCGACAGGAACTACGGCGGCATCCTGATCATCTGGGACCGGCTGTTCGGCAGCTTCCAGCCCGAGCTCTTCCGTCCGCAGTACGGCCTGACCAAGCCAGTCGGGACGTTCAACATCTGGAAGCTGCAGACCCGCGAATACGTGGCGATCGCCCGCGATTGGCGATCGGCTACCCGGTGGCGCGATCGGCTGGGCTATGTCTTCGGGCCGCCGGGTTGGGCCCCGCGATCAGCTGAGCAAACCGACGGCGCCGTCCCTCTGGCGAATTCCCGGTAACGCTCGCGGCCCCTCTGGCGAATTCCAGGTAACGCTCGTAAATTGAAGCTTCTGTCGGCACTTTGCGCCGGCAGGGGCGGATCGGAGTGCAGGATGCGTCTGCGGGGGAAGCGCGTATGTGCCGGGGCGATTGCCGTTTCGGCGCTCGCGACCGGTGTGTGGCCCGGGATGGCCAGCGCGGACCCCACATTGGTATTCCCGGGCATGGAGATCCACCAGGACAACCGGGTCTGCACCCTGGGCTACGTCGACACGGGTTCGAGAATCGCCTACACCGCAGGCCACTGCCGGGGTGCGGGACCGGTCCGCGACCGCGACAACAACGTCATCGGTCACCTCGCGGCCTTTCGGGACAACACCCCCAGCGGCACGGTGGTGGCCACCGACCAGTCGATCAACGACTACGAGGTGATCCTGCTCGCCGATAACGTCACGGTCAGCAACATTCTGCCGGACGGGCGTTCGCTGGAATCCCGACCAGGAGCAGCGGTTTCGCCCGGCCAAGCGGTCTGCCACTTCGGCGTGGTGACCGGTGAAACCTGCGGAACCGTCGAAGGCGTGAACAACGGGTGGTTCACCATGGCCCACGGCGTCATCAGTCAAAAGGGGGATTCGGGCGGACCGGTGTATCTGGCCGACGGGGGACCCGCGCAAATCGTCGGAATCTTCAACAGCGTCTGGGGAGACTTTCCCGCGGCGGTGTCTTGGCGGACCATCTCCGAAGAAGCCCACCAGGATCTCGGAGGCAGGGCCGGCCCCGGTTAAGCACCGCCGGCTAGTGGGCCACCAGCGCAAACACGGGGATCGAAGGCGCGACGGCACGCAGCTCGTCGTCGCCGGACTCCGGCGTCAAGCCGAGCACATAATCCTTGACCTGGTAGTACCACCTGTCCAGATAGCGCCTGAGCAATTCGGGTTTGGCGTCGTCGGCCACCTCGCTGATCTCGCTGCGTTGGTGACGCCAGCGCGGCCCCATTTCCACCACACCCGCGGCCCGGACATTGCGTGCCCACTGGGTGTTGCCGCGCGGCGAGACGACATAGTCCACGCCGTCGACGGTCAGCAAGTTGATCACGACGCCCCGCCGTTTGCCGGTCTTGCGGCCCCGGACGCGCAGCGACTGGGTTCCAGCGATGCTGATCCCGAGTTCGGCGAGCCAGCGGATCACCGCGGTACCGGCCCGGGCGGCTCGGTTGGGTTCGTCGTATCTGGTGGATTCGTCTTTGGTCGACATGGCGTGATCCTCTCGGCGGAAGTTGATGACTTTTGAGAGCAGTGCTCTCTTAGTTGTTCACGGTGCCACAGGCGCGTCCGAAAAGCAAGAGCGGTGATCTCGATTGTGTTTAGACTGGCCGAGTGGGCAAGCGCCAGGAATCGCGGGAGCAGATCGAGGCGAGCATCGTCGAACTCGGCCGCCGCCAGCTGGTCGACCACGGCGCCGCCGGATTGTCGCTGCGAGCGATAGCCCGCGATTTGGGCATGGTGTCCTCGGCGGTGTACCGATATGTATCCAGCCGCGATGAGCTGCTGACCTTGTTGCTCGTCGACGCCTATTCCGACCTGGCCGACAGCGTGGATCGCGCGCGCGACACGGTAGCCGACGTGTGGAGTGACGACGTCATCGCGATCGCGCGGGCGGCGCGCCGATGGGCGGTCGCGCACCCAGCCCGCTGGGCCCTGCTCTACGGCAGCCCGGTACCGGGATATCACGCACCACCCGAACGCACCGTCGGCGTCGGCACCCGCGTCGTCGGGGCGATCTTCGACGCCATCGCCGCCGGGATCGCCACCGGCGACATCAGGCTGACCAATGACGCTGCCCCGCAACCGATGTCATCGGACTTCGAGCGGATTCGGCAGGAATTCGGCTTTCCGGGCGACGATTTTGTCATCGCCAAGTGCTTCCTGCTGTGGGCGGGCGTGGTGGGTGCGATCAGCCTCGAGGTCTTCGGACAGTACGGAGCCGACACCCTGACCGACCCCGAAGCGGTGTTCGACACCCAGGTGCGCCTGCTGGTCGATGTGCTCACCCGGCACTGACAATTAGAACGTGTTCACTTGGTCTTTTGGTGACCGTCGTTGCCGACTTCGGCAAAGTTCCTTTTGTCGTCCTTTTTGTCCCTTCTGGCGCGACGCAAGCTGGGTTATCCTGCGAGACGATGAACCTTCCCGTTCAATCGCCGACACAGATCGCCTGGGTTACGCCGGACCTGGACGCCACTGAACAGGCCCTGACCGGCCTGTTGGGTGTGCGGAAGTGGGTGCGTATACCCGACGTGCACTTTGCTCCGGACGCCTGCAGCTACCACGGCAAGCCCGCCGACTTCGTCGCCAGCATCTCGCTGAGCTACCTCGGCGACATGCAGTTGGAGCTGCTTTCCCCGGTCCGCGGAGAGAACATCTATAGTGACTTTTTGCGCGACTGCGGGCCCGGCTTGCACCACATCTGCATGGAGGCGGAGAGCCCAGAGCAGTTCCACGCGGCGCTGGCGGCGGCAGCGGACCAGGGCGCCCCGGTTGTGCAACAGGGCGTGATGCCCGGCGGAATCCAATTCGCCTATGTGTCAGCGCCGCAGGCCGGAGTGCCGTTCATCGAAATCGCCTATGTGTCGCCGGAGATGCGAGCGTTCTACAACTACATCAAACAAGAGCAAATCACACAGGAGCAGCGGTGAGCACCGAGATACCGGCGACGGTCAATGCGGACACAGTGACGTCCTGGTCGGATGACCCGAAAAGCTTTGATGTGGTGGTGATCGGCTTCGGAATCGGCGGTGGTTGCGCGGCGGTCAGCGCGGCGGCAGCGGGCGCCCGGGTGCTGGTGCTGGAGCGCGCGGCTGCGGCCGGCGGCACCACTTCACTTGCCGGAGGGCACTTCTACCTGGGCGGTGGAACCGCTGTGCAGCAGGCGACGGGTCACTCCGACTCACCCGAGGAGATGTACAAATACCTGGTCGCGGTGTCGCAGCAGCCCGACGCAAGCACTCGGGCCAAGATTCGCGCATACTGCGACGGCAGCGTCGAGCACTTCAACTGGCTGGAAGACCTGGGATTCCAGTTCGAGCGCAGCTACTTTCCGGGCAAGGCGGTGATTCAGCCCAACACCGAGGGGTTGATGTTCACCGGCAACGAGAAGGTATGGCCGTTCCTCGAAAAAGCGGTGCCGGCGCCACGCGGCCACAAGGTGCCGGTGCCAGGTGACACCGGCGGGGCCAGCATGGTGATCGACCTGCTCCTCAAGCGAGCCGCGAGCCTGGGCGTGCAGGTCCGCTACGAGACCGGCGCCACGCAGCTCATCGTGGATGACTCCGGTGCAGTGACCGGCGTGCTGTGGAAGCGGTTCACCGAAAGCGGTGCGGTCAAAGCAAAGTCGGTCATCGTCGCCGCCGGGGGCTTCGTGATGAACCCGGACATGGTCGCCGCCCACACACCCAAATTGGCCGAGAAGCCGTTCGTGCTCGGCAACACCTATGACGACGGCCTGGGCATCCGGCTTGGGGTATCGGCCGGCGCCGCCACCGAGCACATGGATCAGATCTTCATCACGGCTCCGCCGTACCCGCCGTCGATCCTGCTCACCGGGATCGTCGTCAACAAGCTCGGACAGCGTTTCGTCACCGAAGATTCCTACCATTCAAGGACTTCCGGGTTCATCATGGATCAACCAGACAGCGCGGCGTTTCTGATCGTCGACGAGGCGCATCTGGAGCACCCCAAGATGCCGCTGGTCCCGCTGATCGACGGCTGGGAAACGGTCGCCGAAATGGAAGCCGCGCTTGGCATCCCGGAGGGAAACCTGGCCGCGACCCTGGACCGCTACAACACCTACGCGGCGCGCGGCGAGGACCCCGACTTCCACAAGCAACCGGAATTCCTTGCACCGCAAGACAAAGGACCGTGGGGCGCATTCGACATGTCACTGGGCAAGGCGATGTATGCCGGGTTCACCATGGGGGGGCTGGCTACGTCGGTGGACGGCCAGGTGTTACGCGAAGACGGCACGGTGGTCCCCGGCCTGTATGCGGTCGGGGCCTGCGCGTCCAACATCGCGCAGGACGGTAAGGGATACGCCAGCGGCACGCAGCTGGGTGAGGGTTCGTTCTTCGGCCGCCGCGCCGGAACGCACGCGGCAGCTGGAGCCCAGGCGCAGTAACAGCGTCCGCGGGCATCATCGCCGGCGAGATTGCCGCCGCGGTCGGGGCCCGAGCCCGCCTACGAGGGGTGAAACAGTGCGGCAAGTGTGTCACGGAGTTCGGGATCGGCCAGGATGACGACGTCGTCGCCGGCCTGAAGTTCGGTCTCGGCCCGCACCGGCACCAGGCCGCTGGCGCGGACCACGATGCTCACCCAGATGTCGCCCGCACGGTCGCCGAGATCCTCGATGGTTGATCCCTCGGCCGCCGATCCGGAGGCGACGGTGAGTCGGTGCACCCCGTGCGGTTCGTCTTGGAGCCGGACATCGATCGCCCAGGGCTCAGGGTCGACGGTGCGCATAGGCAGGCGTAACAGTCTTGCGACGCCAGGCACCGAGCTGCCCTGCACCAGGACGGAGAATGCGACGACGACGACCACGATGCCGTACAGGCGTTCGGCGTCGGGGACGTGGGCAGCCCGCAGGAACTCGCCCAGCAGGATCGGCACCGCGCCCTTGAGGCCGGCGACGAGGATGAAGACGCGTTCGTTTCGCTGCAGCTGCACCGGAAGCAGGCAGGCCCCCACCGCCAACGGCCGAATCAACGCCGTCAGGGCAGCGCCGAGCACGAGTCCGGGAATCCACACCTCAGGCTGGGCGAATACGGGGAGGTCGACGGTTAATCCGAGAACCGCAAACGCGACGATTTCGGCCAGCCCGGCCAGGGCGGCATGGAATCGTTTGACTTCCGGTTGGTAGGGCGCGCGGGCGTCGCCGATCATGATGCCGGCGGCGAACACTGCCAGGAATCCCGAGCCGTGCGCAAGCGTGGCGATGCCATAGAGCATCAGGCTGCCGGCCAACGTTCGTAGCGGGTAGAGGCCTTCGCTGGGCAGCGCCACGCGGCGGATGAACACGAGCAGGGCGCGGCCGCCGACAATACCGACGGTCGCCCCGATCACCATCTGCAGAACGAATTGTGTTCCCACGCTGGCGAAGCCGGCTGCGCTGAGACCGCCGGCGGCGATCAGGCCGGCCATCAAGGAGATGCCGACCGGATCGTTGGCGCCGGATTCGCCCTCCAGGATGGTGCTGCTGCGGCCAGCGATCTGGCGTTTGCCCAGGACAGAGAAGACCAGGGCCGGATCGGTGGGAGCGACGGCCGTGGCCACGAGCAGCGCGAGGTACCAGCTGATCCCGCACACGTAGTGCAGCACCAGCGCGGCGACGGCGGCGGTGAGGAAGGTGCCGATGACGCCGACCGACAGGATCGGGACGATCGCGGCGCGGAAACGCGACCGGCCGATGTGCATGCCGCCGTCGAATAACACCAACACCAGTGCGATCGTGAGTATCCGCTCCACGGTGCGCTCGGACGGTGGGTGCAGCGCGGGCAGCGCGTTGACCGCCACGGCGGCCCCGACCAGCACGAGCAGGGGCACGGGGACCTTCACTCGCTCGGTGAGACGGTTCGCCAGCACCGCAACCAATCCGACGGCACTAGCGAACAAGATCATCAGCGCGTAACGGGCAGTGTCGTTCACCCCAGCGGACCCCACTTCCGCGCTTCGATCGGCCACAGGTGAGTACGTATCGCGTCGACCACCCCGCAGGCGACTGACGAGACTGGACCGGCCATGACCATGAACGCGATCAGCAGCCACCGATTTGGCAGGTAGATGCCCCGACGCCGGTTCCTGAGAGACCCGACCGTCGCGGACCGTTCCTCGATATCAGGCACCCCAAGCCTTTCGACCGGTCGACGGAAACATCGCCGACCAGCCTTCCCGGCACACCGCGACGGAGTCTAACCTCTCGCGAGCACATTCGATCCCCAGACCGTCTGGGCTTGTGCAGCCGTTGGTTAGACCCGCGCCGGCTCCTTGTCCACCGGGCTCAGCCGCCATTTGCCGTCGCCGAGTAGCTCGAGTTGGCGTTCGTGCAGCAGTTCGACGGCACGATGATGGCTGACGCTGATCACCACGCAGTCCGGCAGCTCGCTCCGAAGCATTTGGTAGAGCGCGAATTCCAGGCCTTCGTCGAGCGCCGACGTGCTTTCGTCGAGGAAGACCGCCTTCGGTTTGGTGAGCAGGATGCGGGCAAAGGCGATCCGTTGCTGTTCGCCCGGGGAGAGCACCTTGGCCCAGTCGCGTTCTTCGTCGAGCCGATCGCACAGCGGGACGAGCGCGACCTTCGTCAGCGTGTCGCGCAATGTGTCGTCTCCGATGTCGTCCGGCGAATTCGGGTAGCACACCACGCCACGCAGATTTCCCAGGGGCACATACGGCAACTGCGACAAGAACATCGTCTCGTTGTCACCGTCCGGACGGCACAGCGTTCCTGATGCGTACGGCCACAATTCGGCCAAACTGCGCAACAGCGTGGTCTTCCCGGATCCCGACTGCCCGGTGATCACCAGCGATGAGCCAGTGTCCAGCTGCACGTCGAGCGGCTCGATCAACTGGTCTCCGCCCGGCGTGCGCACTTCGATGTTGGCGAACTCGACGGCCACGTCCTGGCTCGGCTTGACCAGTACCGCCGGCAGCGCGCGGCCCTTGGCGTTGGCGTCCACCAGCCCGTGCAATCGGATGATGGCCGCGCGGTAGGCGGCGAACTTGTCGTATTGGTTGCGGAAGAACGACAGTGAATCTTGGATATTGCCAAACGAAGTCGCCGTCTGCCCGACGTCGCCGAAGTCGATCTGTCCCGCAAACAGCCGCGGCGCCTGGACTACCCACGGCAACGGGACAATTGCCTGCGTCATCGACCAGTTCCAACCGTCGAACAGGATGGTTCGCCGAACAAACCTGCGGTAGTTGTCGATGATCGGCGTGAAACGCCGCCACAATTGCGCCCGCTCGACTCGCTCACCACGGTAGAAGCCCACCGCTTCGGCGGCGTCGCGTAAGCGCACCAACGCATAACGGAATGCGGCGTTGAGCTTTTCGTTGTTGAAGCTCAGCCAAATCAGCGGACGCCCGAGCCAAAATGCGACGACGGTGGCAACCAGCACATAGGCCAGACCGATCCAGAACATCGCGCGCGGCAATGCAAAGCCGAAGATATCCAGGCGCCCGGAGAGGTTCCACAGGATTGCGGCGAAGGAGATCACCGAGG
The DNA here is from genome assembly GCA_963840045.1 of uncultured Actinomycetota bacterium. Classification (GTDB taxonomy): domain Bacteria; phylum Actinomycetota; class Actinomycetes; order Mycobacteriales; family Mycobacteriaceae; genus Mycobacterium. The sequence goes on from CAWIXL010000009.1 coordinate 386,373, forward strand.
CGACCGCATGGACACCGCCGAACAGCAGGATTTGTTGCGACCCGTTGGACGGGCTGTTCGTGCTGCCGCCGGCACAGGTGGTGAAGATGTCGATGTCCTGCTGGATCCGCTGGTCGGGGTTGTCGATGGGCTGCTCGATGAACAGGTCCCGGTAGTAGGCCTTGCCGTCCAGCCAGTCGTCGGTGAGCCGGCCGGTCAGCCACATGCGCCAGGCGATGATGAACCGCTGAGCTACATAGATGTCGACCAGTACCTGCACTATATAGATGCCAGCCAGCACGGTGAAATGCAGGAGCGACATCCAAAAGCCGTGAGTTCCAGATTGTTTGACCCTAGCGTTGCCCGCCGCGATGCCTTCGAACGCTTTTTGCACTGCCGTATACAGGTCGTTGCTCTGGTAGCTGAACAAGACGTTGAGACGTACCGAGATGAGAATCAACAGCAACAACGCGCCGAGCTTCAGCCAGACCGGCACGGCGTTCCTGCCGGTGAAGTAGCCACCGGTGATTCGCCAGAACTGGCGGCCCCAGACGGTCGAATACCTGACCAGAACCAGCACAACCACGACGCAGACTGCGCTGATCACCCAGGCAACGGCGAGCCAGCTCAGGGATTCCGGGACCGCCGCAGACCAGTCGATGGACGGCTTGAACGGCTTGGGGTCCATCTTCGGGGTCTCTCCTTGCTGCCGGGGTACTTGCCAGCGAAGGTACCCGAGGGTGGCCGATAGGCTCCCGGCATGAGCACCGACGCTCCACCCAGCCAAACCGTGCACGCCGGCCGGCTGATCGCGCGCCGATTGCGCGCGAGCGGTATCGACACGCTGTTCACGCTGTCGGGCGGCCACCTGTTTTCCATCTACGACGGCTGCCGCGACGAGGGCATCCGCCTGATCGACACCCGTCACGAGCAGACCGCCACCTTCGCCGCCGAGGGCTGGTCAAAGGTGACCCGGGTGCCCGGGGTGGCCGCGCTGACCGCCGGCCCGGGCGTCACCAACGGCATGAGCGCAATGGCCGCCGCGCAGCAGAACCAGTCGCCGCTGGTGGTGCTTGGCGGCCGGGCTCCCGCGCTGCGCTGGGGAATGGGCTCGCTGCAGGAGATCGACCATGTGCCGTTTGTGGCTCCGCTGACCCGCTTCGCGGCCACCGCACAGTCCGCAGAGGATGCGGGCCGGCTGGTCGACGAAGCCTTGCGGGCAGCGGTGACCGCCCCATCGGGTGTGGGATTCGTCGACTTCCCGATGGATCACGCGTTTTCGATGGCCGAGGATCCCAGCGGCCCTGGCGCGCTTACCGACCTGCCCGCGCCACCGGCGTCGGATATGCACTCCCTGGACCGCGCCGCCGACTTGCTTGCGGCTGCGCAGCGGCCGGTGATCATGGCCGGAACCAACGTCTGGTGGGGTCACGCGGAGACCGCGCTGCTGCGTCTGGCCGAAGAACGGCAGATCCCGGTGCTGATGAACGGGATGGCCCGCGGCGTTGTCCCCGCCGACCATCCGCTGGCCTTCTCGCGGGCGCGGGCAAAAGCGCTGGGCGAGGCGGACGTGGCGCTCATCGTCGGCGTCCCGATGGATTTCCGGCTGGGCTTCGGCAAGGTGTTCGGATCGCAGACCAAGCTCGTCGTGGCGGACCGTGCCGAGCCCGAGCGCCAGCATCCGCGGCCGATAGCGGCCGGTCTGTACGGGGACCTGACGGCAATACTCTCGGCGCTGGCCGCCTCGGGCGGCCCTGACCATCAAGACTGGATCGGCGAGCTGCGGACGGTAGAGACCACGTCGCGTGACTCGGAGAAAGCCGAGCTGGCCGACGATCGGACCCCGCTGCATCCGATGCGGGTGTATGCCGAGCTGGCGCCGCTACTGGATCGCGACGCGCGTCGTCGTTATCGACGCCGGCGATTTCGGGTCCTACGCCGGACGGGTGATCGACAGCTATCTGCCGGGCTGCTGGCTGGACAGCGGGCCGTTCGGCTGCCTTGGTTCGGGGCCCGGTTACGCCCTGGCAGCCAAACTGGCCCGGCCCGACCGGCAGGTGGTGCTGCTGCAGGGAGACGGCGCCTTCGGGTTCAGCGGCATGGAGTGGGACACCCTGGTCCGGCACAATGTGCCGGTCGTTTCGGTGATCGGCAACAACGGGATCTGGGCCCTGGAAAAGCACCCAATGGAGGCGCTGTACGGCTATTCGGTGGTGGCCGAGTTGCGCCCAGGCACCCGCTACGACGAGGTGGTACGCGCCCTGGGCGGTCATGGCGAACTGGTATCGACCCCCGCCGAGCTCCGGCCCGCCCTGGAGCGCGCCTTTGCCAGTGGCCGGCCCGCCGTCGTCAACGTGCTCACCGACCCAACCGTCGCCTACCCCCGTCGCTCCAACTTGGCCTGACGCGTGGCCGGCCACACGCGGCCGGGTAGTGGGTCAGTTTGAAATCGGTCGGTGTACCGGAGTCGCGCCGCTACAAGCGTCGAGCCGCTAACGTTTCAGCTTCGTGTTGCATTGCTCGCACACGAATGTCGATTGGCTCACCGGCACCACCTGGACATGCGGCACTTGTCACACCTCACTTTCGAAGTCTTCGCGGGCGCTGATTTCTGCTGAGCTGCAGGCGCTGATGCCAGGGTCGGGTCGGCTTACTGTTGCCGCCGCATAGTCGCCCCTTCGGCCACCTTGACCCCGTCGACATAGGCTGTCACCACCTGCGGACGGAGACCCGCGAGTAACAGGCGACGCCGCTTCTCGATCCGCACGTGATGAATCTCGTTTTCTCCGACCTCGAACTCGTAGCTGTTTGTGAGTGAGAGCGAGGCCAGTCGCACGGTCTTCATCACCGACACGCCGTCGACCGTGATCTGCAGCCCGCCCCACACTTGATTGAAGCGGTAGACGACGTGGTGTTGTTCGAGCTGACCGACGTTGAACTCGAGTTGCATGGAAATCCAGACAACGACAACGACAATCAGGACACAGATCAGAAGGATTCCGACAGGAATTCCGATCACTGGGTGCTCATAGAGCTGCACGACAACCCAGACAATTCCCCGGAAAAAGCTCCCGCCCCCGGAGAGCGCCGTATATGCCAGGTTCATTTGATGTCACGCTAGCACCGACCTCGCAGCTACCGATCCCAATTTGACGGGGTCAGTTTCGCGAATCAATCGAGTAGGGCCGCGATGTCGCAGGGCGTCCAGACACGCCGTTCGATCCCGGCCGCCATCGCGGGCGTTGTCTTATGACCACCGGCGTCCTTCGTCAGTGTGATGTGGGGCCGCGCGAAGTTGTAGTGCATGTAATGCAGCGACACCGCGTGCGCTAGGTTCTCGACCTTTTTGCTAAATCCGTTGTTAAGGCGCGTGAATCGACGCATTCCCATACGCATCGACAAGTTCTGGCGCTCCACGTAGGACGTGCTGGCTTGTCCAGATCGGGATTGCCGTTGACGCGCCGGACGTCGATGCCCAGGCAGACGGCGGGACTGTACCGACGTTCGTTGTCGCCACCGCCAGCAGATGCGTAGATCTTGTGCAACATGGCGTAGTCGATGTTCACGGCGAACGCGGCCTCAACGGCATTCACGTAGAGACGTAAACCATCGGTGGTGAGCTGGACGCGATGATTTCAAACTGACCCACTACCCGCGGCCGCGAGCGTGCGCACTGGTACGCCGGCGGCCGGCGTCGTCGCGGGCAAACACGCACGCTCGCGGAGGTGGGGACATCACCGCGTAACGTTGTTCTGTGCCCAAGACCTCCCGCGCGCAACCCGGCCGAGTGAGCAGCCGCTTCTGGCGACTCCTCGGCGCTAGTACGGAAAAGAACAAAAGCCGCTCGATGGTGGCGGTGACCGATGCCGAGGAATACCACGAGGAAGCCGCCGACCTCACCGACGAGCAGCTGCACAAGGCGGCCGGGCTGCTCAGGCTCGACGATCTCGCGGAATCCGACGACATCCCGCAGTTCCTGGCGATCGCCCGGGAGAGCGCTGAACGGACGACGGAGCTGCGACCATTCGACGTGCAGTTGCTCGGGGCGCTGCGCATGCTTGCCGGGGACGTGATCGAGATGGCCACCGGTGAGGGCAAGACCCTGGCCGGGGCGATCGCCGCCGCCGGATACGCCATCGGCGGCCGGCATGTGCACGTCGTGACCATCAACGACTATCTGGCGCGCCGCGACGCGGAGTGGATGAGCCCGCTGATCGAGGCCATGGGCCTGACCGTCGGCTGGATCACCGCCGAGTCGACGAGCGAGGAGCGCCGGGCCGCCTACGACTGCGACGTCACCTACGCCTCGGTGAACGAGATCGGTTTCGACGTCCTGCGCGATCAGCTGGTCACCGACGTCGACGACCTGGTATCGCCGAATCCCGATGTGGCCCTTATCGACGAAGCCGACTCCGTGCTGGTCGACGAGGCGCTGGTGCCCCTGGTGCTGGCGGGCACCACCCACCGGGAGACGCCGCGGCTGGAGATCATCCGGCTGGTCGGGAAGCTGGTCGGCGACAAGGACGCCGACGAGTACTTCGCCACCGACGCCGACAGCCGCAACGTGCACTTGACCGATCTGGGCGCCCGCAAGGTCGAGAAGGCGCTCGGCGGCATCGACCTGTACTCGGAGGAGCACGTCGGCACCACGCTGACCGAGGTGAACGTGGCACTGCACGCGCATGTGCTGTTGCAGCGCGATGTGCACTACATCGTCCGCGACGACGCGGTGCATCTGATCAACGCATCCCGCGGCCGGATCGCGCAGCTGCAGCGCTGGCCGGACGGCCTGCAGGCGGCGGTCGAGGCGAAGGAGGGCATCGAGACCACCGAGACCGGCGAGGTGCTCGACACCATCACCGTGCAGGCGCTGATCAACCGCTACGCGACCGTGTGCGGCATGACCGGCACCGCCCTGGCCGCCGGTGAGCAACTGCGCCAGTTCTACAAGCTCGGTGTTTCACCGATACCGCCGAACACCCCCAACGTCCGCGAGGACGAGTCCGATCGGGTCTACATCACCGCCGCCGCCAAGAACGACGCGATCGTCGCGCACATCGCGGAGGTGCACGAGACCGGGCAGCCGGTGCTGGTGGGCACCCGCGACGTGGCCGAGTCCGAGGAGCTGCATGAGCGGCTGCTGCGTCGCAGCGTGCCGGCGGTGGTGCTCAACGCGAAAAACGACGCCGAAGAGGCTCGAGGTGATCGCCGAGGCCGGCAAGTTCGGTGTGGTCACCGTGTCGACTCAGATGGCCGGCCGTGGCACCGACATCCGGCTCGGCGGATCCGACGAATCCGACCATGACAGGGTTGCCGAGCTCGGGGGGCTGCACGTCGTCGGCACCGGACGCCATCACACCGAGCGCCTGGACAACCAGCTGCGTGGCCGCGCCGGTCGCCAGGGCGACCCGGGTTCGTCGGTGTTCTTCTCGAGTTGGGAAGACGACGTCGTGGCGGCCAACCTCGACCACAACAAATTGCCGATGCAGACCGACGAAGACGGTCGGATTGTCAGCCCCAAGACCAACGGACTGCTCGACCATGCCCAGCGCGTCGCCGAAGGCCGGCTGCTCGATGTGCACGCCAACACCTGGCGCTACAACCAGCTGATCGCCCAGCAGCGCGCCATCATCGTCGATCGGCGAAACACGTTACTGCGCACAGCAACTGCGCGCGAAGAACTCGAAGAGCTGGCACCGGACCGGTACGACGAGCTCGTCGAGGCTTTGTCCGAATACGCGACTGCAGGACGACGCCGAAGCCGAGGCCGACGAACGCCTCGAGAAGATCTGCCGAATGATCATGCTGTATCACCTCGACCGCGGCTGGGCCGATCATCTGGCGTATCTGGCCGACATCCGCGAAAGCATCCATCTGCGCGCGCTGGGCCGGCAGAACCCGCTCGACGAGTTCCACCGGATGGCGGTCGACGCGTTCGCGTCATTGGCCGCCGACGCGATCGAGGCGGCTCAGCAGACGTTCGAAACCGCCAACATCCTCGAAGAGGAACCCGGGTTGGATCTCTCCAAGCTGGCGCGACCGACCTCGACGTGGACATACATGGTCAACGACAACCCGTTGTCGGATGACACGCTTTCCACACTTAGCCTGCCCGGCGTATTCCGCTGAGGCTCTGCTGAGCCGCCCGCGGCACTACAGTCGCGGCCAGCCCGTCACACGGTCTAAGGTCACGCCTCATGGAGCCCGTGCAGCCGCCCAATCGAGTGCTGACGGTACCCAACGCGCTGAGCGCTATTCGGCTGGTGCTCATCCCGGTATTCGTCTATGTGCTGCTGGTCGCGCACGCCAATGGCTGGGCGGTGGCGATCTTGATGTTCAGCGGTGCTTCCGACTGGGCTGACGGCAAGATCGCCCGGACGATGAACCAGTCGTCGCGGTTGGGCGTTCTGCTGGATCCGGCGGTTGATCGCCTGTATATGGCCACCGTGCCCATCGTGTTCGGCCTGAGCGGGATCATGCCGTGGTGGTTCGTCATCACGCTGCTGGCGCGAGATGTGCTGCTGGCCATGACACTGCCGGTACTGCGCAGCCGCGGGCTGTCGGCGCTGCCGGTCACCTATGTCGGTAAAGCCGCAACTTTCAGCCTGATGGCCGGCTTCCCGTTGGTCCTGCTGGGACAGTGGGATGCGCTGTGGAGCAGGGTGGTTGGCCTCGCGGGCTGGGCGTTTCTGGGCTGGGGTCTGTACATGTACCTGTGGTCGTTCGTGCTGTACGCGGTCCAGATGACGTTGGTGGTACGTCAGCTGCCCAAGCTCAAGGACCGGGCTGATCAGCCGGTAGCGCCGGAAGCCGACAAGCATGTCTGAACCCGACCGACGGCTCGGCGGCTACGACCCCAACGCCGGCCACAGCGCACACTCGGCCGCGCGGCCGAAATTCATCCCGGTGCCTTCACTGCTGCGCGTGCTGCTGTCGGAACATCTGGATCCCGGTTACGCCGCGGCCGCCGCCAGACGTAGCCGCTCCGCCAGCCCACCGAGCCGGCGGTCACGGGCTTTCGGCTGGTTCTGGCAGGCACTGGCGGCGACACTGGTCGCCACGGTGTTCGCCGCCGCGGTCGCGCAGGCCCGCTCGGTCGCACCGGGCGTTCGGTCCGCTCAGCAGCTGCTGGCGACAAGCGTGCGGTCAACCCAGGCCAGCGCCGCCAAGTTGGCCCAGCGACGCAGCACGCTCACGGCTCAAGTCGACGACGTGCAGCGGCATGCCCTTGCCGAAAACGCCACGGGTCAGCGCCTGTTGACCCGCCTCGACGCGCTCAGTCTGGCCGCAGCCAGCACCGCGATTGTCGGTCCCGGGCTGACGGTGACCGTGACCGATCCCGGTGCCAGCCCGAACCTTTCCGACGTGTCCAAGCAGCGGGTGAACGGCAGCCGGCAAATCATCCTGGACCGCGACCTGCAGCTCGTCGTCAACTCGCTGTGGGCCAGCGGTGCCGAGGCGATCTCGGTCGACGGCGCCCGGATCGGGCCGAATGTGACCATCCGGCAGGCCGGCGGAGCGATCCTGGTCGACAACAATCCCACCACCAGCCCGTACGCAATCCTCGCGGTCGGGCCGCCGAAGGCGATGCGCGAAGTGTTCGAAAACAGCCCCGGCTTGCACCGTCTTAGGCTGCTGGAGGCCTCCTACGGCGTCGGCGTCAGCGTGAACGTCTCCGACAATCTCGCGCTGCCCGCCGGAGCAATCCGGGATGTCAAGTTCGCCAAGCAGATTGGGCCCTAGCATGATCGGTATCGCTGCGCTTGCCGTAGGCATCGTGCTGGGCCTGGTTTTCCACCCCAGTGTGCCCGAATTCGTCCAGCCCTATCTGCCGATCGCGGTGGTGGCCGCACTCGACGCTGTTTTCGGCGGGCTGCGCGCGTACCTCGAGCGGATCTTCGACCCGAAGGTGTTCGTGATTTCGTTCGTGTTCAACGTCTTTGTGGCCGCGCTGATCGTCTACGTCGGCGACCAACTGGGCGTGGGCACGCAGTTGTCGACCGCGATCATCGTTGTGTTGGGCATCCGCATCTTTGGCAACGCCGCCGCGTTGCGGCGCCGGCTGTTCGGTGCATGACCCAGAGTGACTCAGGTCCCCCCGAAAGAACCGAAAGAAGAGATCAGGGTGAGCCAGGACCCCCCGCAACGGGCTGACGAAGAGCCGGGTGACGCGCCAACCGGGCCCGGTCACCCAGAGCCCCAAGCCGCTGAAGCCGTTGCAGCCGCTGACGCCGCCGAAGCCGCGCCGCATGGTCGTCACGAACTCCCCGCGGACAGCCCGCGTCCCGAAATCGGGCCACTGGGCCGCAGGGGAGTGTCGGGACTGCTCCGGGGCCGTCGCTCCCGTCTGGTGTTCGGAATGCTGGCGGTCGTGTTGTGCCTGGTCTTGGGGATCGCCATTGTCACCCAGGTCCGCCAGACCAAATCCGGTGATTCCCTGGAAACAGCCCGTCCCGCAGACCTGTTGGTGCTGTTGGATTCGTTGCGCCAGCGCGAGGCGACACTGGAGATCGAGGTGACCGAGCTTCAGAACACGCTCAATGCGCTGCAGGCGTCCGGCAACGGCGACCAGGCTGCGATTGAAAGCGCCCAGGCCAAATTGGCCGCGCTGTCCATCCTGGTAGGCGCCGTGGGCGCCACGGGGCCCGGTGTCACCGTGAAAATCGAGGATCCCGGGCCGGGCGTCGCGCCGGAAACGATGCTCGACGTGATCAACGAGTTGCGTGCCGCGGGCGCCGAGGCGATCTCGATCAACGATGCACGCCAGGCCGTTCGGGTGGGCGTCGACACCTGGGTGGTGGGTTCTGCCGGCTCGCTGATCATCGACGGCAAGACGTTGTCGCCCCCCTATTCGGTTCTCGCGATTGGCGATCCGCCGACATTGGCCGCGGCGATGAACATTCCCGGCGGCGCCGAGGACAGCGTCAAACGCGTCGGTGCGCGGATGTCTGTGCAACAGTCCGAACGCGTGGACGTGACCACCTTGCGGCAACCAAAAGCGCACCAATACGCTCAGCCCGTCAAGTAGCAGCCGACCAGAACAGGATTGCCGTGAGCGATATCCCGCCCGATCTGCACTACACCGCCGAGCATGAATGGGTTCGCCGCAGCGGGGAAGACACCGTGCGGGTCGGGATCACCGATTTCGCGCAGTCAGCACTGGGCGATGTCGTTTTCGTTCAGCTGCCCGACGTCGGCGCCGACCTGACCGCGGGCGAGTCCTTCGGGGAAGTGGAATCGACGAAATCGGTATCGGATCTGTTCGCGCCGCTGTCGGGCAAAGTGGCCGCCGTCAATGGCGATCTGGAAGGTAGTCCGCAGCTGGTGAATTCCGATCCGTATGGTGCCGGCTGGCTATTGGATCTGCAGGTGTCGGATCAGGCGGCATTGGACTCGGCCATCGCGACGCTGCTTGACCCCGAGGCCTACCGCGGCACACTGACCGAATGACGATTGCTAATGTGCCAGCCAGCGCAATTGAGCTTTCGATCCCGTGGGTGCAGGGCACACCGCGGACCAGCGCGCGGTACGGTCAACACATCATCGTTTGAGGGCATGTAGAAGCATTAGAAGAAGCGGGCCGCACGGCCCGGTCAAACTACGCCACAGCAGCCAGTAAGGAGCAGCGGGTGACGGACAGGGATAACGACCAGACTTCTGACGAACTCACCGTGGAGACAACCTCGGTCTTCCGTGCCGATTTCCTCAACGAACTGGATGCTCCGGCGCAGACGGGATCGGAAAGCACGGTATCCGGCGTCGAAGGCCTCCCGGCGGGATCGGCGCTGCTGGTCGTCAAGCGGGGACCCAACGCCGGATCGCGCTTCCTGCTCGACCAGCCCATCACATCCGCCGGCCGGCATCCCGACAGCGACATCTTCCTCGATGACGTCACGGTGAGCCGTCGGCACGCCGAATTCAGGTTGGAAAACACCGAATTCCAGGTCGTCGACGTGGGCAGCCTCAATGGCACCTACGTCAACCGTGAGCCGGTGGACTCTTCGGTGCTGGCCAACGGTGACGAAGTGCAGATAGGCAAGTTCCGCTTGGTGTTCCTCACCGGACCCAAGGGTGACGAGGACGGGGGAAGCGGAGGCAGGTGAGCGCGCCCGATAGCCCGGCAATTGCCGGGATGTCGATCGGGGCGGTCCTAGACCTACTGCGGCGGGATTTCCCCGATGTCACCATCTCCAAGATTCGCTTCTTGGAGGCCGAGGGGCTGGTGACGCCGCAGCGGGCCGCATCGGGCTATCGGAGATTCACCGCGTACGACTGCGCACGGTTGCGTTTCATCCTCACCGCCCAGCGCGATCAGTACCTGCCGCTGAAGGTGATCAGGGCACAGCTGGACGCCCAGCCCGACGGGGAGTTGCCGCCGGTTGGATCGCCCTATGGCGTACCGCGATTGGTGTCGGTATCGGACAGCGCGGAGGTCGGTGCCGGGCAAGCCGGCGGCTCCGATGCCGCTGGTGGTGGCGCCCACTCGCATCAGGCTGAGTCGAGAAGACCTCCTAGAACGTTCGGGAGTGGACGACGACTTGCTGACTGCGCTGGTGAAGGCCGGAGTCATCACCACCGGACCGGGTGGCTTCTTTGACGAACACGCGGTCGTGATCCTGCAATGTGCACATGCGCTGTCCGAATACGGTGTCGAGCCGCGGCATCTGCGGGCCTTCCGCTCAGCGGCCGACCGGCAGTCCGACCTGATCGGCCAAATTGCCGGGCCGTTAGTGAAGGCCGGGAAGGCCGGCGCGCGTGACCGTGCCGACGACCTGGCGCGTGAGGTGGCGGCGCTCGCCATCACGCTGCACACGTCCTTGATCAAGTCGGCCGTTCGCGACCTTCTTCAGCGCTGAGGATTAGACTTCGTTGGACAACTTGGTGTTCGACGGCACGAGGTCTTTTCGAGGTTTTTTCGGGGTCGCCGCGCCGAGTGTAAGTCGGAACGGCGGCATGTGCGGAGGGCATACACAGATGGGCGAAGTTCGTGTTGTCGGCATTCGCGTCGAGCAGCCGCAGAACCAACCGGTGCTGTTATTGCGCGAAGCCAACGGTGACCGGTACCTGCCCATCTGGATCGGGCAGTCGGAGGCCGCGGCCATCGCGCTTGAGCAGCAAGGCGTCGAGCCGCCGCGCCCGTTGACGCATGACCTGATCAGGGATCTCATTGCGGCACTTGGCCATTCGCTCAAAGAGGTGCGCATCGTCGACCTGCAGGAAGGCACCTTCTACGCCGACCTGATCTTTGACCGCAACATCACCGTGTCGGCGCGACCTTCGGACTCCGTCGCGATCGCACTGCGGGTGGGTGTGCCGATCTACGTCGAGGAGGCCGTGCTGGCCCAGGCTGGTCTGCTGATCCCGGACGAAAGTGACGAGGAATCCGGCAGCGCCGTCCGGGAAGACGAGGTGGAGAAATTCAAGGAGTTTCTCGACAGCATTTCTCCCGACGATTTCAAAGCCACCTGAGTAGCCGGGCAACGTTACGGATGCGTCTCATCCAAGACTGCAATGTCGACACGCCTCGGCGGATAGCGGCTCCCAGCGCCACCGGCAGCCATACTTTGATGACGAATTGAAGATCATCTCGGGCACGGGTAGCTGGGGAACAGCGTATGCTCTCTAGCACTCGGGCCTGAGGAAATGTGGCTGCCAGGCAGCCAGTGACGCAGCTAGTTACCAGAGCGCGATCGGCGAGAGGAACCACCGTGAGCGAGCGGCCACGTCAAGAGCAGCTGGACCTTTCCGACCGCGCGAACACCGCGACCGATGGCGACCGGGTACCAAGCCAGCCGGTGCAACCCGGGCTGTTCCCCGACGATTCGCTGCCTGACGAGCTGGTGGGCTACCGGGGTCCGAGTGCCTGCCAGATCGCCGGTATCACCTACCGCCAGCTGGACTACTGGGCACGCACATCGTTGGTGGTTCCCTCGATCCGCAGCGCGGCAGGCTCGGGCAGCCAGCGGCTGTATTCGTTCAAGGACATCCTGGTTCTCAAGATCGTCAAAAGACTGCTCGATACCGGCATCTCGCTGCACAACATCCGGGTCGCCGTCGACCACCTGCGCCAGCGCGGCGTCCGGGATCTGGCCAACATCACCCTGTTCTCCGACGGCACCACCGTGTACGAATGCACGTCGGCCGAGGAAGTCGTTGACCTGCTGCAAGGCGGTCAGGGCGTGTTCGGCATCGCCGTGTCCGGCGCAATGCGTGAGCTGACCGGTGTCATCGCCGACTTCCCCGGTGAGCGCGCCGACGGGGGCGAGTCGATCGCCGCACCGGAAGACGAACTGGCCTCCCGTCGCAAGCATCGCGACCGCAAGATCGGCTAGTTGCGGTTCAACTTTCGCCGCGAGCGGCCCCATATGTACGCCTGAGATGGCGTTTTGTGTGCATATCCGCGCGCTCGCGGCCGGGGAACGCGGGGCGGGTAAACTGGGGACTGCGTCGCACTTACGCGGGAGAGTTCCGTGATCGCCAGTCATGGACGCCGAAGGAGCAACACCTCTCCGTCAACCTCTCAGGCCCCCGGACCGCGTCAGACACCGATGCCTCTGGAAAGCGGTGACGACCGTAACGGTCCTCGCCCGCCGATGGGGAAAGGCGCCAAATCACGGCGCTGAATCTCTCAGGCGCCTGGTACACGGGTGAAGACAGAGGGAGAGGGCCAGCAGTCCTCTCTCGCCTGTCAGGAGTCCGCTTATGTCAACATTCGCCGACCGGCACATCGGCCCGGACCATCAGGCCGTCGCGGCCATGCTCGCCGTCATCGGCGTCGAGTCGCTCGACGACCTGGCGGCCAAGGCCGTCCCCGCCGGCATCCTCGATGCGCTCTCCGACGCAGGCACCGCACCGGGCCTGGACCGGCTGCCGCCGGCCGCGAGTGAGGCCGAGGCGCTGGCCGAGCTGCGGGAGCTGGCCGACACCAACACCGTCGCCGTGTCGATGATCGGGCAGGGCTACTACGACACGCTCACGCCCCCGGTGTTGTTGCGCAACATCATGGAGAACCCGGCCTGGTACACCGCTTACACGCCCTACCAGCCCGAGATCAGCCAGGGTCGGCTCGAAGCGCTGCTGAATTTTCAGACGCTGGTCAGCGATCTCACCGGCCTCGAGGTCGCCAACGCGTCAATGCTCGACGAGGGCACCGCGGCGGCCGAGGCCATGACCTTGATGCATCGTGCGGCCCGCGGCACGTCGAACCGGCTGGCCGTCGATGCCGACGTGTTCGCGCAGACCGCGGCGGTGGTGGCCACCCGCGCCAAGCCGTTGGGCATCGAGATCGTCACCGCCGATCTGCGGGATGGCCTGCCGGACGGTGAGTTCTTCGGCGTCATCACCCAGCTGCCCGGGGCCAGCGGCCGGATCACGGATTGGTCCGCGCTGGCCGCGCAGGCCCACGACCGCGGCGCACTGATCGCCGTCGGTGCCGATTTGTTGGCGCTGACACTGATCGCCCCGCCCGGCGAGATCGGCGCCGACGTCGCGTTCGGCACCACCCAACGGTTCGGGGTGCCAATGGGATTCGGCGGTCCGCACGCCGGCTACCTGGCGGTGCACGCCAAGCATGCCCGGCAGCTGCCCGGCCGCCTGGTCGGCGTGTCCAGGGATGCGGATGGCAGTGACGCCTATCGTTTGGCGCTGCAGACTCGCGAGCAGCACATCCGCCGCGACAAGGCGACCAGCAATATCTGTACCGCGCAGGTGCTGTTGGCGGTGATGGCCGCGATGTACGCCAGTTACCACGGCGCCGAGGGGCTGACGGCCATCGGGCGCCGGGTGCATGCCCACGCCGAGAGCATCGCAGCCGCCCTGGGCGACGCGCTGGTGCACGACAAATACTTCGACACCGTGCTGGCGCGGGTTCCCGGGCGCGCCGACGAGGTGGTGGCCGCGGCGAAGGCCAACGGCATCAACCTGTGGCGCGTCGACGCCGACCACGTGTCGGTTGCCTGCGACGAGGCCACCACCGAAGAGCACGTGGCGAAGGTGCTCGAGGCGTTCGGGGTAGCGGCGGCCCAACCGGCCGGCGCCGCGCTGGAGACGACCCGCACCTCGGAGTTCCTGACGCACCCCGCGTTCACGCAGTACCGCACCGAGACGGCGATGATGCGGTACCTGCGCACGCTGGCGGACAAGGATATCGCCTTGGACCGCAGCATGATTCCGCTCGGCTCGTGCACGATGAAGCTCAACGCCGCCGCCGAGATGGAGTCGATCACCTGGCCGGAGTTCGCCCGTCAGCATCCGTTCGCCCCGGCGTCGGACACCCCGGGGCTGCGCAGGCTGATCAGCGACCTGGAGGGCTGGCTGGTGGCTATCACCGGCTACGACGCGGTGTCGCTGCAACCCAACGCGGGCTCGCAGGGCGAATACGCCGGCCTGCTGGCCATCCACGACTACCACGCCAGCCGCGGCGAACCGCACCGCGACATCTGCCTGATCCCGTCCAGCGCGCACGGCACCAACGCCGCGTCGGCGGCGCTGGCCGGGATGCGGGTCGTCGTCGTGGGATGCCACGAGAACGGCGACGTCGATCTCGACGACCTGCGTGCCAAAGTCAGCGAGCACGCCGAACGGCTGTCCGCGCTGATGATCACCTACCCGTCCACCCACGGCGTCTACGAGCACGACATCGCCGACATCTGCGCGGCCGTGCACGACGCCGGCGGCCAGGTGTACGTCGACGGCGCCAACCTCAACGCACTGGTGGGCCTGGCCCGGCCGGGCAAGTTCGGCGGCGATGTCAGCCATCTGAACCTGCACAAGACGTTCTGCATCCCGCACGGCGGCGGCGGCCCGGGCGTCGGGCCGGTGGCGGTGCGTTCGCATTTGGCGCCGTTCCTGCCGGGTCACCCATACGCACCCGAGCTGCCCCAGGGTCATCCGGTGTCGTCGGCGCCCTACGGGTCGGCCTCGATTCTGCCGATCACCTGGGCCTACATCAGGATGATGGGCGCCGATGGTCTGCGAGCGGCATCGCTGACCGCGATCACCTCGGCCAACTACATCGCCCGACGGCTCGACGAGTACTTCCCGGTGCTCTACACCGGCGAGAACGGCATGGTCGCCCACGAGTGCATCCTGGATCTGCGGGGGATTACCAAGGCGACCGGCGTGACCGTCGACGACGTCGCAAAACGCTTGGCGGACTACGGTTTTCATGCGCCCACCATGAGCTTCCCGGTGGCCGGCACGCTGATGGTGGAGCCCACCGAGAGCGAAAGCCTGACCGAAGTGGACGCATTCTGCGAGGCCATGATCGCGATCCGCGGCGAGATCGACCGCGTCGGCGCCGGGGAGTGGTCCGCGGACGACAATCCGCTGCGCGGCGCACCGCATACCGCCGAGTGCCTGCTGGTGGCCGACTGGGAACACCCCTACACCCGGGAACAGGCCGCCTATCCGCTGGGCACGGCGTTTAGGCCCAAGGTATGGCCGCCGGTGCGTCGCATCGACGGCGCCTACGGCGACCGCAACCTGGTCTGCTCGTGTCCGCCGGTCGAGGCTTATGCGTAACGGGGCGTGGTCAGCCCGCGATCCGTTTAGCCGAAGCGCTCGATGATTGCCGCGGCGATCTGATCGGGCGCATCCTCCTGAATGAAGTGATTCGCTTCGGGCAGTTCCACCAGGATGTGATCGGGAAAAGTCTTGCGCATCCGCGGAATCGTGGCACCGGCGTCGGAACGCGAAATCCTTCATCCCCCAGACCAACAAGGTGGGCTTGGCTCCCAGCTTTTCCGGCACCTCCCGGGCGAGCCGCGCCAGTAGCGGCCGGGCCGCCAAGATCTGCTTGGGCATCTCGGCCACCCCCAACCGTGCCGCGGGGTTGGGCTGCACGGCCCGGTAGTGCTCCATCACCGCGGCGCTCGGCCGATGGGCCGTGCCCGCCGGGATCAACCGCTCGACAAAGAAATTCCGCCGCAGAATCGCGTACTGCATTGGGGGACTGGACATCACCTTGCTGAAAGTCTTCATCGGCAACGTGTCCGCCGGCCAGAACCAGGTGTTGCCCAGCACGATGCCACGCACCCGATCGGCGCGCTCGACCGCGACGGCCGTGCTGATCGGCCCGCCCCAGTCCTGACCCATGCTCAGGTAGCCGTCCAGGCCGAGGTGATCGACGAACTCACCGACCACCCGGGCGTGCTCGTCGACCTTGTAGCCGAACCCGGGAGGACGCTGCGACAACCCGAATCCGAGGTAGTCCGGCGCGATGCAGCGGTAGCGGTCGCGCAGCGCGAGGATGATGTTGCGATACAGGAAGCTCCAGGTCGGGTTGCCGTGGCAGAACAGGATCGGCGGGCCGTCACCCTCGTCGACGTAATGGATTCGTCCCCGCGAGCTGTCGAACCAGCGTGACTCGAACGGATACAGCTGGGGATCGGGCGTGAAAATTAGGTCGTCCACGTTCAGCCCAGGAAAGAGTTGATCGCCGCGGCAAGATCGGGGGAAGCCGACGTTGTCAGGTTGCGGTAGCCGCCGCCGCTGAGCCGGGCGACGGCTTCCCAGGTTGCCCGGTCCGGGTCACCGCCGAAGTCAATGATGTTGACCGCGATCGGCTTGGCCTGATCCGCGCTCTGCCGGATGGCATCCTGCAGCCCCGCCCCATCGAGGCTTTGGTCTGTATGTGGCCCCGCCGTGATCACCAGTATCGAATTCTTCTGGCCGACACGGTAATTCGCCTTCATCTCGTCATAGATCATCCGCAGCGTGGTGAACGAGACCTCACCGCCGTTCGACGAATACTGCTTGTCGAGAGCCGCCAGCAGCGCGGCCGAGCGAGGCTGGCCGTCCAACAGAGTCGGCCAGCGGTCCGGTTGACACCTCCGACCGACCCTCGTGACCGTCGAATGTCCACAGCCCCATGACGGAGGTCGGCGGCAACGCCTTTATCCGGTCGCTGAGTGCGGCCACCACGTTGGCCAGCCGGGTTTTGCCGCCGTCATCGGTGGGCAGTGACTGGTCGAGCATGATGGTCGCGGCCACTCCCGATGACGGTGCGGTCATCGAGTTGGCCAGCGTGGCGCGCATCCCGTCGTCACCCACCGACAGCGTGGACGCCAGCGCCGGGAAACTGGTGACCGCGCTGCTGGGCGGTTTGACGCCGTTGACCCGAAAGCCGGCTTTTGCCAGTCTCGCGAGTTGCTCGGGCTTGTGCATGAAACGGGAGAACTCGCTGGCCGCCGTGGTCTGTTCCTCCGACACCCACGAGCCCTTGAGCAGCACCGTGGGATAGTCGGCGACCGCGGCAGGTCCGGGTGGTAGCCAGGAATCCAAGCTGTTCTTGGCGTCGGCCAGCGACTGGCCGCGCTGGAACAGCTGCTGCTCGGTGGTGATCACCGCGTGCACCTTCGCGGTCGCCGCATCACCGGGATTGAGCAGCGTGTTCATCGCCTCTGCCAGCGAATTGTCGGCAAGTTTGGGTTGGCCGCCGACGAGGGTGCGTACGGCGCCGAGGCCCTGGGTGGCCGGCGCACCGGCGGGTACCGACGCCGCGGCCACCGCTTCGCCGGCCAACTGCGCCGCGTCGCCGTTGCCGCCGATCGGCAGGGCCAGTCGCAGTGATCCCCAGGCCGGCAGGTTCAAGCCCGCCAACGCGTTCGGATTGCTTTGCAGGCCGGGCAATGCCGCCCAGTTCTGGTTGCCGAAGGCATGCCCGAGTTCGGGCCGCATCGCGAGCACTACCGGCGAGGTCACCAGTGAACGGCTGTCGCTGATGGCCTGCTGACCGACGGCAGCGGAGAGGCGTGCCGCCGAGATCGAGCTGCCCGGGATCCACAATGCCGGCTGGCCGCCCAATTCGGCCGGCCACTTGCCGGTGAAACCATTGAGAACGGCGTCGGAGTCGGCGGGTTTGACGCTCACCGATATGCAATGATCGCCCACCGGGCCGGCCGATGAGTTGAAGTTTTCGGCCAGCTCCCGCACATTGTCGGCGATCGTCGGATCGGTGATCACGGCGATGGTCTCTTTGCCTCCCACGCAGCGTGCCGCGGCGTTGTGCCCCCGGTGGGACAACGCGTCACCGAAGAAATTCCACATGATCACGACGCCCACCACCACGACCACCGCGACAAGGGCCACGATCACGCCGATGCTGACTCCGCGTCGTCCTTCGGCGCTGCGGTGCCCGCCCCGCCACTCGCCGACCCCTCGGTGGCCGCCGGCGGTCAGCAGAGGAGGTGGGGGACTCGACGGCTGCACAGCCGCCGCGCCCGGTCGCCGGGTCGGAAAGTCCGGGTACTCGTCGGCGACGGCCGGTGCCATCTCGTCTCCGGTGGAGTAGCGAATCCTCGGCCGGGTAGTCGGGCTCCCCGTAGGCATACGGCTCGTCCTCGTCCGAGTGGTGGCTGTCATCCCACTCGTTGGGGCTGTCATCCCACTCGCGGTGCTCGTTCCAATTGCGCTGCTCATCGAACCATCCGGCGTTGCCGGACGGAAAGTCTCCCGAATGGGCTGGGCCGCTTTGATAGCCGTCGCCAGCCCGGTGGCCACCACTGGGGCGCGGATCTATCGCGTCCCCGCGGTAGGGATCGTCCGCAAAGGATTCGTCAGACGGCTCGTGGGCGGAATCCCCGGGGCCTGGCAAGCTGTGCCTACCCATACCGGTGTCTCCGTCCCTTCCGTCTAATGCTGCCGCTGGTTAAGCGGAGATCAGGCACCCGCGCCGACCCTTGCCTTAAATTCCCGGCGGCGGCGATGCAGGATCGGCTCGGTGTAACCGTTGGGCTGCTGCGCGCCGGACAAGATCAGTTCCTGGGCGGCCAGGAAGGCGATGCTGTCGTCGAAGTTGGGCGCCATCGGGCGATATGCCCCGTCGCCCTCGTTCTGCTTGTCCACCAACGGTGCCATCCGCTCCAGGCTGGCCCGCACGTCCTCGCTGGTGATGACACCGTGCCGCAGCCAGTTCGCCAGCAGCTGGCTGGAAATGCGCAAGGTCGCCCGGTCTTCCATGAGCGCCACGTTGTGGATGTCAGGCACTTTGGAGCAACCCACACCCTCTTCCACCCAGCGCACCACGTAGCCGAGGATGGACTGACAGTTGTTGTCGACCTCCTCGCGGATCTCCTCCGGAGCCCAGGCCAGTTCCTTGGCCAGCGGGATGGTCAGCAGCTCGTCGATGGTGGTGCGGGTCTTGCCCTCGAGTTCCTGCTGCACGGCGCCCACGTCGACCTGGTGGTAGTGCATTGCGTGCAGGGTGGCCGCCGTCGGTGACGGAACCCACGCGGTGGTGGCCCCGGCCTTGGGCTGGCCGATCTTCTGCTCGACCATGTCGGCCATCAGTTCGGTCATCGCCCACATGCCCTTGCCGATCTGAGCCTTGCCCTTGAAGCCGGCGGCCAGCCCGGTATCGACGTTCGCGTCCTCGTAGGCCTTGATCCATGTGGTGCTCTTCATCGCACCCTTGCGGATCATCGGGCCGGCTTCCATCGAGGTGTGGATCTCGTCGCCGGTGCGGTCCAGGAAGCCGGTGTTGATGAAGACGACCCGGTCGGCGGCGGCCTTGATGCAGGCCTTGAGGTTCACCGTGGTGCGGCGCTCCTCGTCCATGATGCCGACCTTCATGGTGCCCTGCGGCAATCCCAGCACGTCTTCGACGCGGCTGAACAGCTCGCAGGTGAACGCCACCTCGGCCGGGCCGTGCATTTTCGGCTTGACGATGTAGATGGAACCGGTGCGGCTGTTGACCAGCGGTCCGTTGTCGTCGCTGGTTTTGCAGCCCGTGGATAGCGGTCAGCCCGGTGAACAGCGCGTCCTGGATGCCCTCGGGCACCTCATTGCCATTCGAATCCACGATCGCATCGTTGGTCATCAGATGACCGACGTTGCGGACGAACAGCAGGCTGCGTCCGGGCAGGGTCAGCTCCCCGCCGTCCGGCTTGGTGTAGGTGCGGTCCGCATTGAGCACGCGGGTGAACGTCTTGCCGCCTTTGGCGACTTCCTCGGCCAGGTCACCCTTGTTCAGGCCCAGCCAATTGCGGTAACCGAGCACCTTGTCGTCGGCGTCGACGGCGGTGACCGAGTCCTCGAAGTCCATGATCGTGGTGATCGCCGACTCCAGGATCACGTCTTTGACACCGGCGGCGTCGGTCTTGCCGATCGGCGACTCCGGGTCGATCAGAATCTCGATGTGCAAACCGTGGTTGGCCAATAACACCGACCAATTGGGGGAGCCGAGCTCGCCGGTGTAGCCGGCGAACTTCTCCGGGCTGGCCAGGCCCGACGGATCCTGCCGGCGGTGGCAACCTTCAGCTGGCCGTCCTCGACGCTGAGGCCGGTCGCATCGGACCACGAACCCGGATGCCAGCGGCACCGCTTCGTCGAGGAACTTGCGCGCGTAGGCGATCACCTTGTCGCCGCGAACCTTGTTGTAGCTGGAGCCCTTTTCGGCGCCATCGGTTTCCGGGATGACGTCGGTGCCGTACAGAGCGTCGTAGAGGGAACCCCAGCGTGCGTTGGCCGCGTTCAGCGCGAACCGCGCGTTGAGCACCGGAACCACCAGCTGCGGGCCGGCGGTCGTGGTGATCTCGTCGTCGACACCCGACGTGGTGATGGTGAAGTCGTCGGGTTCGGGCTGCAGGTAACCGATTTCGGTGAGGAATTGACGGTACGCTTCGGGGTCGAGCGGTTCGATCACCCGATGGCGGTGCCACTTGTCGATCTGGGCCTGTAGCTCATCGCGGCGGCTCAGCAAATCCTGATTCTGCGGGGTGAGGTCGGTGACAACCTTGTCGACGCCGGCCCAGAAGCTGTCCGGGTCGATATCGGTGCCAGGCAGGGCCTCGTTGTTCACGAAGTCGTAGAGCACCCGGGCCACCCGCAAGTTGCCCGCCGACACGCGATCAGTCATCGTTCTCCTCCATAAAAGCCCTGCTGGCGCGCCAACTGGCTGCGATTGGCCGTGACGTCAGCCTACCGACCAGCGGTCTGACGAGCCTATCCGGCCCGATCCGCAACAGCGGCTCACGCCGCGCTGACAGCGTCGTCACCGGCGATGCGGCGCACCGGACGAATCGCGTTCCGGCAACCCTGGTATTCGGGCGGGTATTCGAGCCGTCCCGGCGCCCCCAAGCCTGACAGCCTACCCGCTGCGGCCCAGGTCATGCGGGTTGGGTGCGGGCCTAGAGGCCGATCCAGCCGGGCGGGCAGCGCTAATGTGTCCCGTCGCGCATGGTGCCGACCAAGTCCACCACCAGATCCTCCATCGCCACCATGGCCACCACGGCGCGAGCCTCGTCAGTCACCAGTGCCAGGTGGCTGTTGCTGCGGCGCATCCGGGAGAGCGCATCGGCCAGCGGCAGTGACCTGGGTACCCGTGGCAGCGGGCGCACCAGCGCCAGATCGATGACGGTCCCCGGGTCGTCGCCCAGCGTCAACACGTCCTTGATGTGCAGATATCCGATGAATTCACCGCCGGCGCCGGCGACCGGAAACCGGGAGTAACCGGTCTGGTCCAAGGCTTGTTCGACGGCGCCGATGGTCGGCCCGGAGCCCGGCGCGGCCACCCGCACCGCCCGAACATCGGCGAGCGGCCGCGCGACATCGCCGACCACCCTGGTGCGAACCTGTAGCGCCCGGGTCAGGCGGGTGTGCTCCTCCTGATCCAGCAGGCCCTGGGACACCGATTCGGAGATCATCTCGCTGAGTTCGACGGTGGAAACGGTGCTATCGAGCTCGTCTTTGGGCTCCACGCCCAGTGCGCGCAGGACCGAGTTCGCGCATTTGTTGTAAAACACGATGAACGGCCGGGCGGCCCGCACATAGGCCAGGTAGGGCGGTACCAGCAGCATGGCCGTGCGCTCCGGACCGGCCAGTGCGATGTTCTTGGGCACCATCTCGCCGAGCAGCACATGCAGCGTGACCACAAGCGCCAGCGCAACCACGAACGACAGCGTGTGCACCAGCGCCGCAGGCATACTGGTCAGCCCCAACGACGTCCGCATCAGGTCGGCCACGGCAGCCTCCCCGATCCGGCCGAGCAGGATCGAGGCCACCGTGACGCCCAGCTGGGCGCCCGCCAGCATCGACGAGAGCTGCTCACCGGCACGGATGACGGTTACCGCGCTCGCCCTGCCCTGCTCGGCCAACGCTTGGAGACGGTCGCGGCGGGCCGAGATCAGCGAGAATTCCGCTCCGACGAAGAACGCGTTGGCCGCGATCAGCAGGATCGCCACCAGCAGTCCCAGTGCGTCGTGCATCAGCGGCCCAGTCCTGAGCTACCCAATTCGGTCAGCTCGAGCACGTCGATCCGGCGGCCGTCCATCTGAACCACCGTCGCCTGCCAGCGCACCGACTCGTCCGGCAGGCCGTCCGCATCCAGCGAAGGCAGCTCGACCGTTTCACCAGCCATCGGGATGTGGCCGAGTTCTTGCAGCACCAGCCCGCCAATCGTCTCGTATTCCCCCTCCGGGGCCCGGTACCCGGTCTCGACGGCCACCTCGTCGATGCGCAGCAGGCCCGATACCCGCCAGCCGCTGCCGGCCGCCACCACATCCGGCGTGGCGTCGTCGTGTTCGTCGCGTACGTCACCGACGATCTCTTCGATCAGATCCTCGACGGTCACCATGCCCGCGGTGCCGCCGTATTCGTCGACAACCATCGCGGTCTGCAGGCTATTCGCGCGGATCTCGGCCATCACCGCATCGCCGTCAAGCGTTGACGGCACCACCGGGACCGGCTTTACCACCGTGGTGAGCAGGGTGTGCGCGCGTTGGGCAGGTGGAATTTGGAACACCTGCTTGACGTGCACGATGCCGATGGTCGAGTCGAGGTCACCGTCGACGAGCGGAAAGCGGGAAAACCCGGACTCCGCGGCAGCCACGATCAGGTCGGCGACGGTGTTGTCGATCTCCAGCGTCACTATCTTTGACCGCGGCGTCATCAGTTCCTCGGCGGTCAGGGCGCCGAACTGCAGGGATCGCCGCATCAGCGACGCGGTGCCGGGATCCAGGGAGCCGCTGCGAGCCGAGGTCCGCACCAGCAACAGCAGCTCCTGCGCCGAGCGGGCCGACCGCAGCTCCTCGGCAGGCTTGATGCCCAGTCGGCGCACGATCCAGTTCGCTGCGCCATTCGTCAGACGGATGGCCGGAGTGAACAGCAGCGAAAACACGAGTTGCGGGCCCACGACGGCACGGGCGCTGCGCAGCGGGCGGGCGATGGCGAGATACTTCGGAACCAATTCGCCGAACACCATCGAGACCGATGTCACGATTATCAGCGCCAGGAACGCCATGATCGCGTCGGCCACCGGGTCGGATATCCCCATCGCGTCGAACCACGGATGCGGCAGGTCGGCCAGCATCGGCTCGGTCAGGTAGCCCGTCGCCAGCGTGGTGATCGAGATGCCCAACTGAGCGCCCGACAGCTGAAACGACAACCGGTGCTGGGCGCGCTGGATCAGGCGGTCGCGGCGCCCGCCGCTGCGAGCATTGGCATCGACCGTGCTCCGGTCCAGCGCGGTCAGCGAGAATTCGGCCGCGACGAAGAGCGCGTTGCCGCCGATGAGCACCACGATCGCCAGCACGCTCGCGATGACAGAGAAGCTCACGGCCGGCTCTGTCCCTGCCCCCGCGGGGGATCGGGCGGGGGATCCGGCGACGACGCGGGTGGCCGCACATCCCGGCAGGCCCACGTTGACGGGGCCTCGGCGGGTGCCTGCGGCACGTCATCCCTTTCGCTCTTCGACGGTCTGACGCCTCGTAATCGTGGCGCGGCGGCATTGAAGTTCACATGGTATCGAAAACGTCCAGCGCACCGTGGCAGGAGTTAGCTCACCAGCCCGACGGCAGCGGATGACCCTCGGCAAACCCGGCCGCGGACTGCACACCGACGACGGCGCGCTCGTGCAGCTCCGGCAGGGTCGCGGCGCCGACATAGGTGCAGGTGCTGCGCAGGCCGGAGGTGATGTGGTCGAGCAGGTCCTCGACGCCGCCGCGGTCGGGATCCAGTCCCATCCGCGAGGTCGAGATGCCTTCCTCGAACAAGGCTTTGCGGGCGCGGTCGAACGTGCTGTCGGCGGTGGTGCGGGCGACCACGGCCCGTTTGGACGCCATGCCGTAACTCTCCTTGTAGGGCTGGTCGTCGCGGTCCCGCATCAGGTCCCCGGGAGATTCGTAGGTGCCGGCGAACCAGGACCCGATCATCACGTTGGCCGCCCCGGCGGCCAGCGCCAGCGCCACGTCCCGCGGATGACGGATACCGCCGTCGGCCCACACATGCCCGTCGAGCTCCCTTGCAGCGGAAGCGCATTCGAGCACCGCGGAGAATTGTGGGCGGCCCACACCGGTCATCATCCGGGTGGTGCACATGGCGCCCGGGCCGACACCCACCTTGACGATGGTCGCTCCGGCGCTGAGCAAATCCCGCGTGCCCTCGGCTGACACCACGTTGCCCGCCGCCAGCGGCAAACCCAGGTCCAGTGATGAGACCGCCTTGATCGCTTCCAGCGTCTTGACTTGGTGACCGTGCGCGGTGTCGATGACCAGCAGGTCGACGCCGGCCTCGGCCAAGGCCTGGGCCCTGGCGCCCACATCGCCGTTGATGCCGACAGCGGCGCCGATCCGCAGCCGCCCGCCGGCGTCGGTGGCGGGAGTGTAGAGACCGGCGCGAATCGCCCCGGTGCGGGTGAGCACCCCCGCCAGCGTGCCGTCGGTATCGGTCAGCACCGCGACGTCGATGGGGGCGTGCTCGAGGAGGTCGAAGATCTTGCGCGGCTCGGTGCCCACCGGGGCGGTCACGAAGTCGGTGGCGACGACGTCGCGCACCCGGGTGAAGCGATCGACGCCCAGGCAGGACGCTTCGCTCACCAAACCGATCGGGCGGCCCTCGAAGACCACCACCGCGACGCCATGCGCCCGCTTGTGGATCAGCGCGGTGGCATCCGACACCGAATCGTCGGGCGCCAGCACCACTGGGGTGTCGAGCACCAGGTCGCGGCTCTTGACGAAGTCGACGGTCTGTTGCACTGCGGTGATCGGAAGGTCTTGCGGCAGAATCACAATGCCGCCGCGGCGCGCCACCGTCTCGGCCATCCGCCGCCCGGCGACCGCGGTCATGTTGGCCACCACCACCGGGATGGTGGTGCCGGAACCGTCGCCGGTGCAGAGGTCGACGTCGAACCGCGAGGCGATGTCGGAGCGGTTCGGCACGATGAAAACGTCGTTGTAGGTCAGTTCATACCCGGGCCGGTGCCCGTCCAGAAACCTCATTTGTGTCGCCCCAAACTATTCAAGCCCCCGACTAGACCGGCACTTCGCTGCGGTCCCCACTCCATAGTGTGTGGAACTTCTTGCCCGGGTCCTCGTCGATGCGGCCATAGGTGTGCGCGCCGAAGAAGTCCCGCAGACCCTGAGTCAGCGCGGCGGGCAGTCGCTCGGTGCGCAGCGCGTCGTAGTAGGACAGCGCCGAGGAGAAACCCGGGAATGGGAATGCCCAACTGCGTCGCGGTCACCACCACCCGGCGCCAGCTGTCGATGGATTCCTCGATGGCGGAGCGGAAGTACGGCGCCACGATCAACGTCGCCAGGTCGGGATCGGCGTCGTATGCCTCTTTGATCCGGTTGAGGAACTTGGCCCGGATGATGCAGCCGCCGCGCCAGATCGTGGCCATGTCACCGGGAGTGATGCCCCAGTCGTATTCGGCGCTGCCGGCCTGGATCTGGTTGAAGCCCTGGGCGTAGGCGATGATCTTCGACGCGTACAACGCCTTGCTGACGTCGTCGATGAACTGGCGCAGCGTCCTTGGCTTCTCGCCGAGGCCGCCCGACGCCAGACCCGTGGTGGCCTTGCGCTGGGCCACCGAACCCGACAGCGCGCGGGCAAACACCGCCTCGGCGATGCCGGTGACCGGTACACCGAGGTCCAGGGCCGACTTCACCGTCCAGCGGCCGGTGCCCTTCTGCTCGGCCTCGTCCAGGATGACGTCCACCAGCGGCTTGCCGGTTTTCGCGTCGGTCTGGCGCAGCACCTCGGCGGTGATCTCGATCAGGTAGCTGTCCAGGTCGCCCTTGTTCCACTCGGCGAACACGTCGGCGATCTCGGGCGCGGTCTTGCCCAGCCCGTCGCGCAGCAGCTGGTAGGCCTCGCCGATCAGCTGCATATCGGAGTACTCGATGCCGTTGTGCACCATTTTGACGAAGTGGCCGGAGCCGTCGGGGCCGATGTGCGTGCAACACGGCACGCCGTCGACGTGCGCGGAGATCTCCTCCAGCAGCGGGCCCAGCGATTTGTATGACTCGGCGGGCCCGCCCGGCATGATCGACGGCCCGTTGAGCGCGCCCTCCTCGCCGCCGGAGATCCCGGCGCCGACGAAGTGCAGGCCGCGCTCGCGTATCGCCTTCTCGCGGCGGATGGTGTCGGTGTACAGCGCATTGCCGCCGTCGATGATGATGTCGCCCTCTTCCATGGCGTCGGCGAGTTGCTCGATGACGGCGTCGGTGGGGTCGCCGGCCTTGACCATGATGATGACCCGCCGCGGCTTCTCCAGCGCGTCCAGGAATTCCTCGATGGTCTCCGAACGGACGAACTTGCCCTCGTCACCATGCTCGTCGAGCAGCGCGTCGGTCTTGGCAACGGACCGGTTGTGCAGCGCCACCGTGTAGCCGTGGTGGGCGAAATTGCGCGCGAGGTTCGAACCCATCACGGCCAGTCCGGTGACGCCGATCTGCGCGGTGGCCGTCTTCGATTCCGACGAAGTCATGTCTTGCCTCTCAGTTGGGCCGGTCAAGTGGGAGAACTGTTGCTGAGGCTATTTGAAAAGCTGTTCGGACACACTGTTTCACAGCCGGAGTCGCGTCCTCCAAGGGTGTTTTGGCTCTGGGCCGCACTAGCTGCAGACTAGATATTGAACAGCCGCCGTAGCTCCGTGAGCCACGGTACGGCCAGCGCGACGGTGGGCACTACCATGACGGCCGCCGCGGCCAGGTAGGCGGTAACTGACAGCAGCAGGCTGTTGCCCCGTCCGGACAGCCTGCGCACCCGCAGCACCGTGCTGGGACCCCCGGCGGCCAGCGCACCGGACGGCGTCCGCCCGGACGCGCAGGCGACCAGCGCCCGGGCCAGCGGAGTGCGTCCCGTTGCGCGCACGGCGGCGTCATCGGCGAGTAGCTCGACGAGCAGTTGTACCGCCCGCAGCGCATTGGCGCTGCGGACCAGCCGCGGAAAGGCGGCGTGCACCGCGGTGAACGCTTCCAGAACCAGGTCGTGGCGGGCACGCAGATGAGCCCGCTCGTGGGTGAGGATGGCCGCCACTTCGGCATCGGCGAGCGTGGTCAGCGCTCCTTCGCTGACCACAACCCGGCTGCGCACGCCCGGCAGACAGTAGGCAAGCGGTTGCGGAACGTCCAAGACACGAACATCGCGCGCACAGGCACGCCGCTGGGCCAGGGCCGCATCGTGTCCGACCCCGACCAGATCGACCACCATGCGGTGGTGCGCCCGCCGCCGCCGATTGGCGATGGCCACCCGCATCACGGCGATCAATAGCCGGGCACCGATCAGCACAGTCAGTGCGAAGACCGCGACATATGCCGTCCACAGCGGCCAACCCAGCCGGCCGGCGGCGCCGATGATGCTGGCCGTCGGGCGCCCGTCGGGGCCGGGCATGAGCAGCCGGGAGGCGATGCCGATACCGGCGCTGAAGGCCGAAAGCACCGCGGCCAGCGCAATGGCCTGCCACAACACCATGGCGGCGCGCGGGGCGCGCAGCGGCCACGTCGCTCGTGCTAGTAAGGCCGGCGCCGGACCGACCAGCAGCACCGCGAGGATGGTGAAGGCCAGCGCGGACACGCTGCTAGTCTCCCTCAGTCCTCCGCCGCCGCGCCAGCGGATGGCGTATCGCGTTGGTTTGCTTCCAGTTCGGCAAGCGCTCGGCGCAGCGCGTCGGCCTCGTCGGCCCCGACACGCTCGACGAAATGCACCAGCGCGGCCTGCCTGTCGCCGGAGTCCTCGGCCTGGGCCAGCGCATCGACCATCAGCCCGGCGACCAGTTCGTCCCGGCCATGCACTGGCGCGTACCGGTGGGCGCGGTCGTCGCGGAGCTGCGACACCAGGTTCTTCTTGGCCAACCGTTGCAGGACGGTCATCACGGTCGTATAGGCGAGGTCGCGTCGCGCGGAGAGCGCTTCGTGCACCTGGCGCACGGTTTGGGGTTCCGGGGTGGACCACAAGTGATCCATCACTGTGCGTTCCAGATCGCCCAGCCGCGTCAGCTTGGCCATAGTTCGTTCATCTCCTGAAGCGTTGACGCCAGCTTACTCCGACTTACTACCGACCGTCGTACCCGCCGCGGGGCGCCGCCCGCCCAGGCCGGTTAAGCACGGCAAACGGTCGGCACAAGGCACTGGTACCGGCCAGATTGGCGGACCAGATCGAGTGGTTTTGTGACCCTGGTAACACCCCCCGGCTCGGTCCGACCGGGGGTCGACCCGGGGTCGGACGGCCGCGACACGCACTCCACAGTACGCACACAGCACTTGCAATATTAGGGCAGCCTTGCCTATTCTGGTGGCGGTTGAGCGACAATGACCGCGACGGAGTCCTGAGGGCTGCAGCGACCCCCGGTCTGCTCGATCGGCGAGCCTCGCGCCTTGGTGGCGCGGGGCTCGCCCGTTTCTGGGCCGGAATTCGATGGTGTAAACACGTGAACATGTCAGCGCCACCCCCGGACGTGACTTTTCCGCCGAATTTCAAGGCTGCGTTCGACGCCGAGTTGGGGCTGCAGTTCACCGAACTAAGCCCCGATGGCGCCCGGGCGCAGCTCGAGGTCCAGCCCAAACTGTTGCAGCCGATGGGCCTGGTGCACGGCGGCGTGTACTGCTCGATGATCGAGAGCATGGCCAGTACCGCGGCCTACACCTGGCTGGCCACCCGCGGCGGCGGGAATGTTGTGGGCGTCAACAACAACACGGATTTCCTGCGGTCGATCAGCTCGGGGATGGTGTACGGCGTGGCCGAACCGATCCACCGCGGCCGACGCCAACAGTTGTGGCTGGTGACCGTCACCGACGCAACCGATCGGGTGGTGGCCCGCGGTCAGGTGCGGCTGCAGAACCTGGAGCCGCAGACCACCGAGAAATGACTGGTGGGTCAGCTTGCCGCTCTGGTGGTGTAGCGACGCGACTCGGCGGCGAGTTCGGCGAGCTGTTCAAGCCGCGTCCGCGCGAAGGCCTGCTGGTCGGTGATCGTCAGCTGGCCGCGTCGAGTGCTCAGAAAAGTGACCGTCCACGACAGCAGCGTGGTGATCTTGGTCTTGAATCCGACCAGATACACCAGGTGCAGCACCAGCCACATCAGCCAGGCGATGAAGCCGCTGAACTCCAGCGGTCCGATCTTGGCCACCGCGGAAAACCGCGACACTGTCGCCATGGAGCCCTTGTCGAAGTACTGGAACGGTTCGCGCTGGGTGGGGTCAGCACCGCCGAGTTCGGCTTTGATTGCGGTCGCGACGTACTTGGCGCCCTGAATGGCGCCCTGGGCCACCCCGGGTACACCGTCGACGGCGGCCATGTCACCGACGACGAACACGTTCGGGTGCCCCGGGATGGAGAGATCGGGCAGCACCTTGACGCGGCCGGCGCGGTCGATCTCGGCCTCCGACTGCTCGGCGAGATCCCTGCCCAGCCCGCTGGCCTGGACTCCGGCGGACCACACCTTGCAGGACGATTCGATGCGCCGCTCGGTGCCGTCGGAATCCTTGACGGTGATCCCGTTGCGGTCCACGTCGGTCACCATCGCCCCGAGCTGGATCTCGACGCCCAACTTCTCCAGGCGTGCCGCCGCGCGCTGTCCCAGCTTTTCGCCCATCGGCGGCAGTACCGCGGGGGCGGCGTCGAGCAGGATCACCCGCGCCTTGGTCGAGTCGATGTGCCGGTACGCGCCCTTCAACGTGTACTCGGCCAATTCGGCGATCTGCCCGGCCATTTCGACACCGGTCGGGCCGGCTCCGACCACGGTGAACGTCAACAGCTTCTCGCGTCGTTCCGGATCGCTTGACCGTTCTGCCGCTTCGAAGGCGCTGATAATCCGGCCGCGCAGCTCCAGCGCGTCATCGATCGATTTCATGCCGGGCGCGAATTCGGCGAAGTGGTCGTTGCCGAAGTACGACTGGCCGGCGCCGGCGGCGACGATCAGGCTGTCATAGGGGGTTTCGTAGGTGTGGCCCAGCAACTCCGAGACGACAAGCTGGTTGGTCAGGTCGATGTGGGTGACGTTGCCCAGCAGCACCTGCACGTTGCGCTGCTTACGCAGCACCACCCGGGTGGGCGGGGCGATTTCACCCTCGGAGATGATCCCGGTGGCCACCTGGTAGAGCAACGGCTGGAACAGGTGATGCGTGGTGCGCGCGATCAGCTTGATGTCGACATCGGCGTGCTTGAGCTTCTTTGCCGCGGTGAGTCCGCCGAACCCTGATCCGATGATGACGACTCGATGCCGACGCTTCGGCTCAGCTGGGGCTTCTTGCTGGGGACTCATGTTCCACTGCTCCTGACGGGGCTCCTCGACGCGTGGCTTCAGTTAGCTACTAACCCTTTCAAGGGTAGTCAAACCGGCCCCTGGAACCCAGGCAGCAGCGTGTGTAATCAGCCACATCCGGGCCGTTTAGAGACCGAGCAGCGGGCCGAGCGCCTCGGCGGCGGCAGTAATGACGCCGGGCGTGTGGCCGTTCGGCAGGTTGATGATCAGGCCGCCGACACCGACGTCGAGGATCTTGGCCTGCACCTGGTCGGCGATCTGTGCTGGGCTGCCTGCCACCATGCGTGCGCTCACCCGCTCGGGAAGCTGCTCCGGATCGAGGTTCTCGTCGAGCATCACCGTCAGCATGAGGCTGGTTTCCAGTGTCGATCGGTCCCGGCCGGCCTCCGCACAGCGGGCGGCCAGCGCCTCCATTTTGCGCGGCAGCTCGGGGAGTGACGCGATGATGTTGAGATGGTCGGCAATCCGCGCCGCGATCGCGAAGGTTTTCTTCTCACCGCCACCGCCGATCAGGATCGGGATCCGGTCGCGGTAGCGCGGCTCGGCCATCGCCGATTCGGTGGTGTACCAGTCGCCGGAGAAGGTCGGGCGTTCACCCCTGATCATCGGGTCGAGGATCTGTAACGCCTCTTCAAGCCGATTGAACCGGTCGGTGAAGGTGCCGAACTCGAAGCCGAGCTGGCGGTGTTCCAGCTCATACCAGCCGGCGCCGATGCCCAGGATCGCCCGACCCGCGCTGACCACGTCCAACGTGGTGATGATCTTGGCCAGCAGCGCGGGGTTGCGATAGGTGTTGCCGGTCACCAGGGTGCCCAGCTGCAGCCGCTCGGTTGCGGTCGCGAGTGCGCCCAGTGCGGTGTAAGCCTCCAGCATCCAATCTTCTGGTGGGCCCAGCATGGGCAGTTGATAGAAGTGGTCCATCACGAAGAGCGAGTCGTAGCCGGCTGCTTCGGCCTCCCGCGCCTGGGCGATGACCGACGGGAACATTTTTTCCACGCCGGTGCCGTAAGAGAATTTGGGAATCTGGAATCCCAGCCGAATAGCCACGGTGTCTACCGTAGCGACCGGCGACGGAAGCGAAAGGGCTCAGGCGAACTGGGCCAGCGCGCCGTGACTGACGTGCAGCGTCTGCCCGGTGATGTGGCGAGCCGCAGGCGTGGTGAGGAACAGCGCCAGCCGGGCGATCTCAGCGGCGACGGACGGCGGGGTGCGGGACAGACCGTCGTAGCCGGGCTGAACGCTGCGCCCTGTCGCGACCGCGTTGACCGTGATCCCGCGAGTCCCGAAAATCTCCGACTGCCCGGCGATCCAGCTCGAAAGTGTCGCCTTGATCGCGGCGTCGACGCTACCTGGGGGCGGGTTCTCCGCGACCACGCTGATGATGGAGCCACCGGACCGCAGATGGTCACCCACGGCCTGCACCGTCAGTACGGCCGAAAGCACGGTCCCGTCCAGTGCGTTGCGCCACGCGTTGGCGGTGTCGGACAGCGAGTAGGTGCGGGGATCGCCCGCGTCCCAACGCGGCGCCGGCACGTTGACGATGGTGTCCAGGTGATGGGGGAACAGGCCGCGGACCTCGCTCAGGCTGGCTGGGTCCATGGTGTCGCAGACGATCGCGTCCACATCGAGTTCCTTGGCGACGACCTCGAGGTCGCTACGGCGGGCGCCGGCGAGGGTCACTTTGTGACCGTCGTCACGGAAGCCCTCGGCCACTATGCGCCCCAGATCGGTGTCGCCCCCGGTGACCAGCACCTCCACTGCCATGACCTCCTCGTGTTCAACGTTGAACCCAGACTCAGGCAGTTCACCAGCGCTTTTGCGCGGGCTGCGGAACTGCGATGCCTGGGATCTCAGCGTGTTATGGCGTCGATCGCTGTAGATGTTACTGGACAGTAGCTATTTGGCGAAACTCCGCAGCGCAACGACGCGCGGACAGATTGCATAACCATTGGGTGGCCGACTCCGGGGCCCCAGTTGTCACCGCGGGTTAGGTTTAGCCAATGCGTCGGATCGGGGTCGTGGCCGGTTTGGTATCGGCGGTTTTGCTGGGGAACCTAGTGGCGTGCAGTTCGAAGTCGCCGCAGTCCTCCTCACCTTCAGCGCCTTCGGTGTCTGGGCAAACCTCCGGGACGGTGGTCGTGTTCGCCGCGGCCTCGCTGAAGGCCGCGTTCAACCAGATCAGTCAGCAGTTCAAAACCGAAAACCCAGGCAGCAAGGTCGATTTCGAGTTCGCGGGCTCTTCGGAGCTGGCGACTCAGTTGACCCAGGGCGCGACCGCCGACGTGTTCGCATCGGCCGACACCGCGCAGATGGATGCGGTCGACAAGGCCGGGCTACTGTCCGGCAAGCCGGCGAACTTCGCCTCCAACACGTTGGTCATCGTCACTGCACCGGGCAATCCGAAGAACATCAACAGCTTTGCCGACCTCACCAGGCCCGGACTCAACGTGGTGATCTGCCAGAAGCCGGTACCGTGCGGGTCGGCGACCCAGCGCATCGAAGACACCACCGGGGTGCATCTCAATCCGGTCAGCGAGGAACTCAGCGTGACCGATGTCCTCAACAAGGTCACCACCGGACAGGCCGACGCCGCGCTGGTCTACGTCACCGACGCGCGGAGTGCCGGGAATAAGGTGGCAACCGTCAACTTTCCCCAGGCCGCCGGCGCGGTCAATGTCTATCCGATCGCGGTGCTCAAGAAGGCGCCGCAGGCCACGCTGGCGCAGAAGTTCGTGGCGATGGTGACCTCCGACGCAGGTCAGCAGATCCTGGCCCAGTCGGGCTTTGAGAAGCCGTAAGCCAGGCCCGAGCGCCAACCATGCACCGGCCAACGGATCTGCCCCGGTGGGTGTATATCCCCGCCGCCGCGGGGACCATCTTCGTGGTATTGCCGCTGGTGGCGATCGCGATCAAGGTTGATTGGCCGCATTGGTGGTCGCTGATCACCCGACCCTCCTCCAAGACCGCGCTGGTGCTGAGCCTCAAGACCGCCGCGGCCAGCACCGCGCTGTGCGTGCTGCTGGGAGTGCCGATGGCGCTGGCGCTGGCCCGCAACACGACGCGGCTGGTGCGGCTGCTGCGGCCGCTGATCCTGTTGCCGCTGGTGCTGCCGCCAGTGGTGGGTGGCATTGCCTTGCTGTACGCGTTCGGGCGGCTCGGGTTGATCGGGCATTACCTGGAGGCCGCCGGAATCAGCATCGCGTTCAGTACCACCGCCGTGGTGCTGGCGCAGACATTCGTGTCGTTGCCGTTCCTGGTGATATCCCTCGAGGGCGCCGCCCGCACCGCGGGAGCCGACTACGAGGTGGTGGCGGCGACGCTTGGGGCGCGGCCCAGCACGGTGTGGTGGCGCGTCACCCTGCCGCTGCTGCTGCCGGGCATGGTGTCGGGGGCGGTGCTGGCGTTCGCGCGCTCGCTCGGGGAGTTCGGCGCGACGCTGACTTTCGCCGGGTCCCGGCAAGGAGTGACCCGGACGCTGCCGCTGGAGATCTACGTCCAGCGCGTGGACGACGCGAACGCGGCGGTGGCGTTGTCGATCCTGCTGGTGGCGGTGGCGGCGGTGGTGGTGCTGGCTCTGGGTGCTCGCCGGCTGACCGGGACCGAGCCGAAGTGATGGCGACCCGCCACGGAGTAGCCGACCGATGAGCGAGTTACACCTTCGCGCGGTGGTGGCCGACCGCCAACTGGATGTGGAGTTCTCGGTACCCGCCGGCGAGGTGCTCGCCGTGCTCGGACCCAACGGCGCGGGCAAGTCCACCGCCCTGCACGTCATCGCCGGGCTGGTCCGGCCCGACGAGGGCCTGGTGCGCCTGGGGGACCGGGTGCTGACTGACACCGCTACCGGGGTCAACGTGGCGACGCACGACCGTCGGGTCGGGCTGCTCCTGCAGGATCCGCTGCTGTTTCCCCATATGAGCGTTGCCGCCAACGTGGCCTTCGGGCCGCACAGCCGCCGGACGACGTTCCGCACACCGTCCTGGGCGCGCGCGGCAGGGCGCGGCCCGGCGAAGGCAACGGCGCTGCGCTGGCTGCGCGAGGTGGACGCCGAGCAGCTCGCCGACCGCAGACCGCGGCAGCTGTCGGGCGGTCAGGCCCAGCGGGTGGCGATCGCGCGGGCATTGGCGGCCGCACCCGATGTGCTGCTGCTCGACGAGCCACTGACCGGGCTCGACGTAGCCGCGGCCGCGGCCATTCGCGCGGTGCTGCGCCGCGTGGTCACCCAGAGCGGCTGCGCCGTGATCCTGATAACCCACGATCTGCTGGACGTGTTCACCCTGGCCAATCGCGTGCTGGTGCTCGAGTCCGGCAAGATCTCCGAGATCGGCCCGGTCGCCGACGTGCTCACCGCGCCGCGCAGCCATTTCGGGGCACGCATCGCGGGCGTCAACCTGGTCAACGGGACCATTGGCCCCGACGGCACGCTGCACGCCGGCTCCGGCATCCACCTGCACGGGCTCCCGGCTGACGGGGTCGCGATCGGTCAGGACGCCATCGCGGTGTTCGCCCCCACGGCGGTTTCCGTATATCAGGACGAGCCGCACGGCAGCCCCCGCAACACCGTCGAGGTGACCGTGGCCGAGCTGGACACCCGCGGCTCCGCGGTGTTGGTGCGCGGTCAAGAGCAGCCCGACGGCGCACCCGGCCTGGCCGCGGAAATCACCGTCGATGCCGCCACGGAGCTGCGGCTAACGCCCGGAGAGCGCGTCTGGTTCAGCATCAAAGCGCATCAGGCGACGCTGTACCCGGCGCCGCCGCGGCACACCCACTCGTAACGGCCGCTCCGGCCGGCCCGGGTTGCGGCTCGGCAACATCGCGAAAACCGCCAGCAGGGCTTCCTTGATTCACAGCCGTAACACGGTAGGTTCGTCGCCATGGAGCAGGTGGACCCTAACTCGACACGGCGCAAGGGACTGTGGGCGACGCTGGCGATTGCCGCGGTGAGCAGCGCCAGTGCCATCGCGATCGCGTTGCCGGCGATCGCGAACGCCGATCCGGAGCCCGCGCCGGCACCGACCACCGCAGCGCCTCCGCCGGGCATCCCCCCCGGAGGGCCCCAGGCGCAACCGGCGCCGGGTGACCCCAACGCACCGCCACCGCCGGGCGTCGACCCGAACGCGCCCCCACCGCCGGGCGTCGACCCCAACGCCGGCCGGATCGACAACCCCGTCGGCGGCTTCAGCTTCGCGCTTCCCCCCGGCTGGGTCGAGTCCGACGCTTCCCACCTCGATTACGGTTCGGCGCTGCTCAGCAAGGCGACCGGGCAGCCGCCCATGCCCGGGCAGCCGCCGCCGGTCGCCAACGACACCCGCATCGTGCTCGGCCGGCTGGACCAGAAGCTTTACGCCAGTGCCGAAGCCACCAACCCGAAGGCCGCGGTCCGGCTGGGCTCGGACATGGGTGAATTCTTCATGCCGTACCCCGGTACGCGGGTAAACCAGGAAACCGTCCCGCTCAACGCCAATGGGATAGCCGGCAGCGCGTCATATTACGAGGTCAAGTTCAGCGATCCGGCCAAGCCGAATGGGCAGATCTGGACGGGTGTCGTCGGCGCGCCAGCGGCCACCACCCCCAATGCCGGGCCCCCGCAGCGCTGGTTTGTGGTGTGGCTTGGAACTGCGAATGACCCGGTGGACAGGGGCGCGGCCAAGGCGCTGGCCGAGTCGATCCTGCCCTTTGCAGCCCCGCCTCCGGCGGCGGTTCCGGGAGCACCCGCTCAACCTGGTCAACCAGTTCCGGGAGCGCCCGCTCAACCCGGTCAACCAGTTCCGGGAGCACCGGCTCAACCGGCTCAACCCGCTCCGGCTGTACCGGGACAACCGGCTCCGGGTGCACAGGCACCGGGCCAGGCTCCCGCCGGAGAAGTAACTCCGACCCCTGCACCAGCGACGCAGCGGTCTCAACCGGCTTGATTGGTTCAGGAGGCGGAGTCTCGCCAATTCGTCGCTGACATTGTGGCGTCGGAGATGTATACCGATATCACGGTCCAGCAGCTGAGCTGGGCTGTGCCGGCTATTACAAGGAGACCCCCTCATGGACGTCATGGCAGCCGACCAATATCTGGCCTTGGCCCCGCCCACCGCAGTTAGTTGGCTCGCCTACATCATCATCGGCGGGATCGCCGGCTGGGTTGCGGGCAAGCTCGTCAAAGGTGGCGGATCGGGGATCCTGCTGAACATCGTCATCGGTGTGATCGGCGGATTCCTCGGGGGGATGCTTCTCACTTGGCTTCACGTCGATGTCGAACATGGACGTAAGTGGTTCACGTTCTTTGTCTCGCTGTTGGGAGCCGTGATTCTGCTTTGGGTGGTCAGCTTGGTCCGCAAGCGCTAGCCGCGCCGGCGGTGTTAGGCGGACTTGCGCCGGGTATTACTTCTCTCGTTCCGCTCACCACTCAAAACCCCGAAGGAGCTGGTCGTGGTTCTGCACATCATTTGGATGATCATTCTTGGTCTCATCGTCGGCGCAATTGCGCGACTGCTCGTTCCTGGCAGGCAGCCAATGGGCTGGATCGCAACGGCGTTGCTCGGCATCGCGGGATCATTTGTCGGCGGCACGCTGGGAAGTGTTGTCTTTCCACCCCATCAGCTCACTTTCCGACCGCCGATTCAGCACTCGTTCCTAGGTGCACTGGTCGGTGCGGTGGTCTTGTTGCTGATTTACCGGTTCGCCACCTCGCGGTCGCGGACATATTAGGAGAGCGCAGGGAGAGCGCAGCGCGTGAGTGATGGCTGCAACGGCGACCACCGGGAGGATGAGCGCGTGGCGGGTGCGTCGGCCCGGTCCGATGGACACCGGCCCGCTCGAACGAGTAACGGCCGAGGTACCGCGGCCTGCGCCGTCCGAGCTGTTGGTGGCTGTCCGCGCCTGCGGGGTGTGCCGCACCGACCTGCACGTCACCGAGGGTGACCTTCCAGTACATCGCGACGGGGTGACACCCGGCCACGAGGTGGTGGGGGAGGTCGTCCAGGTGGGCTCAGCCGCCGGTGACGAGTTCGAGGTCGGCGACCGAGTGGGCGTCGCCTGGCTGCGCCACACCTGCGGCGTGTGCAAATACTGCCGCCGAGGCAGTGAGAACCTGTGTCCGGAGTCCCGCTACACGGGCTGGGACGCCGACGGCGGATACGCCGAATTCACCACAGTCCCCGCTGCTTTCGCCCATCACCTGCCGAGTGGATACAGTGACAGCGAGCTGGCGCCGTTGTTGTGCGCCGGCATCATCGGATACCGCTCCCTACTGCGCGCCGAGCTACCGTCCGGTGGCCGGCTCGGTCTGTACGGCTTTGGCGGCAGCGCCCACATCACCGCTCAGGTCGCGTTGGCCCAAGGCGCCGAGGTGCACGTGATGACCCGCGGCGCCGCGGCGCGCGAGCTGGCGCTCGACTTGGGCGCCGCGTCCGCGCAAGGCGCCGCCGACCCGCCGCCGGTGCCGCTGGATGCCGCGATCCTGTTCGCCCCGGTCGGTGATCTGGTATTGCCCGCACTGCAGGCACTCGACCGTGGTGGCACCTTGGCGATCGCCGGGATTCATCTTTCCGATATCCCGTCGCTCAACTATCAGCGCCACTTGTTTCAGGAGCGCCAGATCCGGTCGGTGACGTCGAACACCCGGGCCGACGCGCGCGAGTTTCTGGGCTTCGCCGCCGAGCATCACATCGAGGTCACCACGCCGGAATACCCGCTCGGACAAGCGGATCGGGCGCTGGCCGACCTCAGCGCCGGCCGCATCGCCGGCGCGGCGGTGCTGCTGGTGTAGCGCTAACTCGGGCTTCTAGGTCAACTGCTAAGTCGAGAGATGCCAGACCAAAGCCGCGGCCAGGGCGCCCACCCCGTTCAGTGACCAATGCAGGGCGATCGGCGCAATCAGGCTGCCGCTGCGGCGGCGCAGCCAGCTGAACACGAATCCGGCCGCCCCGGTGGCCAACACCGCCAACGTCACCCCGGCCACCATCCCGAATATCCCGCCGCCGAACAACCGGGTGAAGCCGACGTTGCTGCTGGTCAGCCCCAGGGACGTCGCGATGTGCCACAGGCCGAACAGCAGCGAGCCCGCCAGCGCGACGCCGCGGAATCCCCAGGCCCGGTTCAACGCGCCGTGCAGCACTCCACGAAAGGCCAGCTCCTCGGGGATCACGGTTTGCAGGGGAATGATGACCATCGAGGCGATCAGCGCGCCGGAGACCGTGGCGTAGTGGTGGTTGAGGAACATCGGCCGGGTCATCGGTAGCAGCACACCGACCGCGATCACCGACATCACCAGGGCCACGGCGGCCAGCGCATAACCCAGCCCAGATCTCAAGTGCTCGCGGCCCAGGCCGAGTTCGGCCCAGCCCAGACCCCGCCAGCGCACCAGTATCACCAGACCGACGGCGGCGGCCGGGACGGTAGCGATACTCGCCCACGGTGTGGTGAAGTGCGCGATCAGGTTCGTCAACACCAGCACCACGACGACCACGGCAGTGTCGACGTGGATCCGGAACCGGTGCAGCTCGGACAGCTCCGATAGCAGCGGAGCGGGACAAGCGGCGGTGTGGTCGGACATTGTCTGCCGAGTTTACCCGCAGGCCGCTGCGACCCCGCCGCGTTTTAACCTTCGTTCGACGCAAGCCGACCGCGTGCGTATGCCTTCAGCTCGGCTGAGAGCGCGTCTGCCAGCAGTAGCTGGGAAAGCAGCTCTGGTTCAGTCATGCGGGCCCGAAAGACCAGCCCGATGGTGACGTCGTGATCGGGGCGGTAATCGATCGTGATTGCGTCCCCGGCGCGCACGGTTCCCGGGTTGATCACCCGTAGATAGGCGCCGGGCTTCGCCGCCTGGGTGAAGGTCTTGATCCAGTGGTTCAAATTCAGGAATGACACGAACGTGCGGCACGGTGTGCGGGGTGCGGAGACTTCCAGCACCAAGCCGTCGGTGCCGATGCGCCAACGTTCACCGATCCGCGCCCCGGTCACATCGATGCCCGAGGTGGTCAAATTCTCGCCGAACATCCCATCCGTCAGCGTGCGCTGCAGCCGGGCCGCCCATCCGTCGAGGTCTTCTCGGGCATACGCATAGACGGCCTGGTCGTCACCACCGTGGAATTTGTGGTTACCGATGGTGTCGCCGACCAGTCCGCTGCCGAGGCCGCCTTGCATCGGTCCCGGCGCGCGCACCATGACGGCCCCGGTGGTGGCCACTTTGTCGATGCCGGTCACCTTCGACAGCGCCCGCGGATCAGGGTTTTCGCGGACCCGCGCCACGTTGACCGACAGCACTTTCCCGACGCTGTCCACTAGGTTCACTACGACTCCCAGGCCAAATGGGTCGTCTCCCAAGTCCAGCCCGCGATCTGCGGGTCGTCCTCACCATATTCACGCGTGTAGCGACGTGCGGCCAAACGTGCATCGGTCATCCGCTGGCGCAGCACCGCCGCCCGGCCGGCCAGCCCGTCCACCCGGTCGATGACATCCATCACCAGATGGAAGCGGTCGAGATCATTGAGCATCACCATGTCGAACGGCGTCGTCGTGGTGCCGCGCTCCTTGAATCCGCGCACATGCATTTGAGCGTGGTTGGTGCGGCGATAGGTGAGCCGGTGGATCAGCCAGGGGTAGCCGTGGTAGGCGAAGATGATCGGCTTATCGCGGGTGAACAGCGCGTCGAATTCCTTGTCGGGCAACCCATGTGGGTGCTCGGACTCGGGTTGCAGGCGCATCAGGTCGACGACGTTGATCACCCGCACCCGCAGGTCGGGCAGCTCGCGGCGCAGGATGTCGGCGGCCGCCAGCGTCTCGAGCGTCGGAACGTCCCCGGCGCAGGCCAACACCACGTCGGGCTCGGCCCCCGCGGATCCGGCGGTGCTCGCCCACTGCCAGATGCCCAGCCCGCGCGTGCAGTGCAGGACCGCGTCGTCCATCGACAGGTAGGCCAGCGCGGGCTGTTTGCCGGCGACGATGACATTGATGTAGTCACGGCTGCGCAGGCAGTGGTCTGCCACCGACAGCAAGGTGTTGCCGTCCGGCGGCAGGTAGACCCGCACCACCTCGGCGCGCTTGTTGAGCGCCACGTCGATGAACCCCGGGTCCTGATGCGACGCGCCGTTGTGGTCCTGGCGCCACACGTGGGAGCTCAGCAGGTAGTTCAGCGACGCGATCGGCCGCCGCCAGGGCAGCTCGCGGCTGGTGGACAGCCATTTCGCGTGCTGGTTGAACATCGAGTCGACGATGTGCACGAAGGCCTCGTAGCAGTTGAACAGGCCGTGGCGGCCGGTCAGCAGATAGCCCTCCAGCCAGCCCTGGCACAGGTGCTCGGACAGCACCTCCATCACCCGGCCGTCGGCGGCGAGGTGATCATCGTCGGGCAGGGTCTGCGAAAGCCAGACCTTGTCGGTCGACTCGAAAACGGCGGACAGCCGGTTGGAGGCGGTCTCGTCGGGACCCATCAGACGGAAGCGATCGAGGTTGCGGGTGATGACGTCCCGCAGAAACGCTCCCAACACCCGGGTGGCCTCATGCGTCGAGGCGGCTGGTTGCGCGACGGGCACCGCGTAGTCGCGGAAGTCCGGCAGGTCCAGGTCACGCAGTAGCAGCCCGCCGTTGGCGTGCGGGTTGGCGCTCATCCGACGGTCACCGCTTGGCGCCAGCGCGCGCAGGTCGGGACGCAGCGCGCCGTCCTCGCCGAAGAGCTGCTCGGGGCGGTAACTGCGCAGCCACTCTTCAAGCTGCGCGCGGTGCTCGGGGTTCTCGTGGGTGGCGGCGAGCGGCACCTGGTGCGCGCGCCAGGTGCCTTCCACCCGTTGGCCGTCAACCAGCTTGGGCCCGGTCCAGCCCTTGGGGGTGCGCAGCACGATCATCGGCCACACCGGCCGCTCCGTGTGCTGGCCGCCGCGCGCCGCGGCTTGGATGGCCGCGATGTCGTCGAACGCGTCGTCCAGCGCGGCGGCCAGTTCCTGGTGCACGACAGCCGGCTCGTCCCCGGCAACCACGATCGGCCGGTATCCATAGCCGCGCAACAGCGACTCGAGTTCGCTGTGCGGGATGCGCGCCAGCACGGTCGGGTTGGCGATCTTGTAGCCGTTGAGGTGCAGGATCGGCAGCACCGCCCCGTCGACGGCCGGGTTCAGGAACTTGTTCGAGTGCCAACCGGCGGCCAGCGGCCCCGTCTCGGCCTCACCGTCCCCAATCACGCAGGCGACCACCAGATCCGGGTTGTCGAACGCCGCGCCGTAGGCGTGGACCAGCGCGTAGCCGAGCTCACCTCCCTCATGGATGGATCCGGGCGTCTGGGCGGCGACATGGCTGGGGATGCCGCCCGGGAAGGAGAACTGGCGAAACAGCCTGCGCAGGCCCTCGGTGTTTTCCCCGATGCCCGTGTAGACCTCGCTGTAGGTGCCTTCGAGGTAGGCGTTGGCGACCAGTCCCGGGCCACCGTGGCCCGGCCCGGTGACGTAGACGACGTTCGCGTCGCGGTTGCGGATGACCCGGTTCAGGTGCGCATAGATCAGGTTGAGGCCAGGCGTAGTGCCCCAGTGTCCCAGCAGCCGGGGTTTGACATGCTCGGCCGCCAAGGGTTCGGCCAGCAGCGGGTTGGCCAGCAGGTAGATCTGGCCGACCGACAGGTAGTTGGCCGCACGCCAGTATGCGTCGATGAGGGCCAGTTCGTCGTCGGCAAGGACCGTCGGAGTAGTTGGGCTCATTTGGCCGATTGTCCCGGCCCTGGGTGAACAGCGCGCTATGCGGTGCTCATTCTTCGCCGCGGGCGCGGGCCTCGTAGGCCCTGCGCTTCTCGACGTCGACGCCGTCGGTGAAGACTTGCTCGCCGCCGAGCAAGCGATTCAGCCCCTCAGCCAAACGGCGGGGCATGAGCTTCTGCGACGCGATCATCGCGCCGGCGGCCCTGGTGACCCGCACCCGCGGCTTGGGGCGAACGATCAGCCCCACGATCGCGTTGGCGATTTCGGAGGGCTCGGCGTTCCTGAAGCCCCTGGCCCCCTGGGTGCCCGCGATCAGCTCGGTGTTGACGAAGGCGGGCGACACCATCGAGAAATTCACCCCGGCCTCGCGGTACTCCAGCCGGGCCGAGTCGGTGAACGCGGCGACCGCGTGCTTGCTGGCGCAGTAGGTGGCCAGCCCGGCGGCATAAATCTCGCCGGCCAGCGAGGCGACGTTGATGACGTGCCCGCTCCCGCGGGGAACCATGCGCTGCGCGGCCAGCTTGCTGCCCAGGATCACGCCGTAGACGTTGATGTCCAGAATGCGCCGGGTGACGGCGTCGGGCTCGTCGATAATCCGGCCGACCGGCATGATGCCCGCGTTGTTGACCAGCACGTCGATCGGGCCCAGTTGGCGCTCCACCTGGTCCAGGAAGTCCGAGAACGAATCCCGGTCGGTGACATCGAGTTTGCCGTACACCTCCAGACCCAGATCGGCACCCGATTCCTTCACCTTCGCCTCGTCGATGTCGCCGATCGCGACCTTGGCGCCCAAGTTGTGCAACGCGGTCGCGGTGGCCAATCCGATTCCCCGGGCGCCACCGGTGATCACGATGACTTTGTCACGGATCTTCAGGCCGAGGGATGCCGTGTCCGCCATTTTCGTCCTCCCCGGGAGTTGACGGGTGTCAGGTTCGCGATTCGGTAAGCACAGCACGCGGCGCCACGCAGCGCAAATACCCTGCTGCCCGGCTAGTGCACGCAGAGCCACACCAGGCTGAGGGCCCCGGCCGCGGCGCAGTAGACGGCAAACGGTGTGAGAGTGCGGGTCTGGAAATACCGCGTGAGGAAACGCACCGCCAGGTAGGCGCAGACGAAGGAAGCGATGCTTCCGGCCAGCACCTGGCCGTGAATTCCGGTCCCCGTCGGCCCGAAAAGGTCCGGGATCTTGTACACCCCGGCGG
The DNA here is from genome assembly GCA_963840045.1 of uncultured Actinomycetota bacterium. Classification (GTDB taxonomy): domain Bacteria; phylum Actinomycetota; class Actinomycetes; order Mycobacteriales; family Mycobacteriaceae; genus Mycobacterium. Next base: position 429,697 of record CAWIXL010000009.1, read on the forward strand.
CAAGGATGATCGGGGTCGCCAGCAGGAACGAAAAGCGGGCGGCGTCTTCGTGCGACAGCCCACGCCACAGCCCGGCCACCATCGCGATGCCCGAGCGGCTGATCCCGGGAAGGAGCGCCAGGATTTGCGACGAGCCGATCAGCATGCCGCGGGCCATCGGCAGTTGGGCCAGCCGATTGTCGACGGCCTGGTCGCTGTGGTCCGGGTGCTCCTCGTCGGCTACGTCGCCCACGGGTGAGACGCGACGGCGCAGCACTTCGCCCAGGTAGAGGACGACGCCGTTGAGCAGCAGGAAGGCCGCGGCCGGAATGGGTTTGCCCAGGGTTGTTCGGAACAGGTGCTCGAGGGCCACTCCGGCCAGTCCCACCGGGATGGTGCCAACGACAATCAGCCAGGCCAGCCGCTCGTCGGGCGTTTGGATACGCCGATGCCGCAGCGATGAGAAGAAGCCGGAAACGATGCGCAACCAGTCACGCCAGAAGAACACCAGCAGGGCTGCGGCGGTGGCGACATGGAGGCCGACGATGAACGCCAGGTAGGGCGAGTCGGGGGTCGATACGTTGAGGTCGCGAGCCCACTGCCCGCCAACCAACGCCGGCACCAACACCGCGTGCCCAAGGCTGGACACCGGGAACAATTCGGTGACGCCCTGGAACGCCCCGACCACCACAGCCTCGACGTAACTCAAGTGCGCGCTCATGCGCCAGGCACCTCCCTCCGATGGTCGCGGGCCCTGCGACGATAACCGACGCCGCCGTCGTCAAGATCCCCGACTATGGATTACGCGTGTCTGCGACTAATACGCCTGTGCTGCTGCACTTTTGGTTGAGGCGCGGGCTTGGGCCACCGGATAATCCCCGCGGAATACGGGCCCGACCAGGCGGGTACGGTGGGCAGATGGCCGACAGGTTGCTCGATGCCGTGCGCGTCCTGGACTTGTCCACCGGTATCGCCGACACGGTAACCCGCCTGTTCGCCGACCTGGGTGCCGACGTCCTCAAGGTGGAATTCCCGGGCGGCAGTCCCGGACGCGACGCGTTGCCGATGCTGGCCGGTGAGAGCATCCCGTTCGCCGTGCATAACGCCAACAAACGAAGCACGGTGCTCGATCCGTTCGAGGACAGCGACTGCGGCCGGTTTTTCGACCTCGCCGCCGAGGCCGACATCATTGTGGTCACCGGCCCCGACGGGCAGGCCGCCGCATTCGGGACATCGGGTGCGGAGTTGGCCGCTCGGTACCCGGACGTGGTGGTGCTGTCGATCACCGACTTCGGTGAGACGGGCCCCCGATCGTCATGGCGCGCCACCGATCCGGTGCTGTACGCCATGTGCGGCTCACTGGCACGATCCGGCCCCACCACCGGCACTCCCGTGTTGCCGCCGGACGGCATCGCCTCGGCGACCGCCGCGGTGCAGGCGGCGTGGGCGGCACTCGTCGCATACTACAACCGATTGCGTTGTGGCACTGGCGATTACATCGACTTCTCGCGGTTCGACGCGGTCGTGATGGCGCTCGACCCGGTATTCGGCGCGCACGGGCAGGTCGCTGCCGGCGTCCGCCGCACCGGCCAGTGGCGCGGTCGCCCGAAAAACCAGGACGCCTACCCGATCTGTCCCTGCCAGGACGGGTATGTCCGGTTGTGCGTGATGGCGCCGCGGCAGTGGCGCGGGCTGCGGCGCTGGCTGGGGGAGCCCGAAGAATTTCAAGACCCCGGATACGACGTCATCGGCGCCCGGATGGCGGCCTGGCCCGAGATCAGCGTGCTGGTCCGGGCCTTGTTCGCCGATCAGACCATGAAGGATCTGGTGGCCGCCGGGCAGGCGCACGGGGTGCCGATCTCCGCGGTGCTGCCGCCGTCCTGGGTCCTGGGCGCCGAACATTTTCAGGCCGTGGGTGCGATCACCGATGTCGAACTGCTGCCCCGCGTGCGCATCAGCGTGCCCACCGGATATTTCGTCGTCGACGGGCAGCGCTCGGGTTTCCGTACGGCAGCGCCGGCCGTGGGGCAAGACGAACCATTCTGGAGTGCCAATCCTGCGGTGGTGCCGTCACCTCTGGGCAAGGTCGGGGAGTATCCGTTTGCCGGGATGCGGATTCTCGATCTCGGCATCATCGTCGCCGGGGGCGAGCTGAGCCGGCTGTTCGGCGACCTGGGCGCCGAAGTCATCAAGGTGGAAAGCGCCGACTATCCGGACGGGCTGCGGCAGGCCCGCGTTGGCGACGCCATGAGCGAGTCGTTCGCATGGACGCACCGCAATCAACTGGGACTCGGCCTGGATCTGCGCAGCACGCAAGGCAAGGAAATCTTCGGCCGCCTCGTTGCCGAGGCCGACGCGGTATTCGCCAACTTCAAACCCGGAACCCTTACCTCCCTTGGGTTTACCTACGACACGCTGCATGCGCTCAATCCCCGGATCGTCCTCGCCGGCAGCAGCGCCTTCGGCAACACCGGCCCGTGGCGCACCCGGATGGGCTACGGCCCGTTGGTCCGCGCCACCACCGGCGTCACCCGGCTCTGGACGTCCGATGATCCGGACGGCCAGGCCGACACCGAGCGGCACGCTTTCTACGACGCGACGACGATATTCCCCGATCACGTGGTCGGCCGGATCACGGCGATCGCGGCGCTGGCCGCGTTGATCCACCGGGACCGCACCGGCGCTGGTGCCCACGTCCACATCTCGCAGGCCGAAGTCGTGATCAATCAGCTCGACACCCTGTACGTGACCCAGGCCGCGCTGGCCGCGGGCACTACCAGGATTCACGATGACACCAGTGTGCATGCGGTCTGCCCGTGTGCGGGAGACGACGAATGGTGCGCCATCTCGATCGGCTCAGACGAAGAATGGCGCTGTGCTGCAACCCTTCTCGATCATCCCGAGTGGGTCGAGGACCGGCGCTTCGCGACCGGCGAGTCCCGCCTGGCCAACCGGGGTGAGTTGGTGGGGCTGCTGTCGGCCTGGACGCGCACCCGCACCCCGATGCGGGCCACCGAACTCCTGCAGTCGTACGGGGTTGCCGCCGGGCCGATGCAACGCCCGCCGGACATCCTGGACGATCGCCAGCTGATCGCGCGAAAGCTATTCAGCGACATGGTGCATCCGCTGATTGAGCGCCCGCTGCCGGCGGAAACCGGGCCGGCGCCGTTTCAGCACATTCCGCCGGCCCCGCAGCGCCCGGCGCCCCTACCCGGCCAAGACACGCGGGAAATCTGCCGCCGCGTGCTCGGGATGGGTGACGAGGAAACCGAACGCCTGATCGGCGACCGCGTGCTATTCGAGCCTGCGGGCACCCCATAGCATTTGCCGGGTACCACGAGTGCACCAAGGAGTCCCGATGACGCAGCAATCCGCACGATTTTTCACCGACGGCCGGTTCCGCACCGCCGCTAGCGTCGAGCCGGTGGTGGAAGCCGCCACCGGCGAACCGCTTGGCGACGGCGCCTGCGTCACCGAATCCGACATCGACGCCGCGGTGGCCGCCGCGCGTTCGGCGCTGCCTGGTTGGCGGGCCAGCTCGCCGGAGCATCGCGCCGGAATCCTGATGGCGATGGCGGACGCGTTGAAGGCACGCGCGCAGGCCACCAGCGAGCTGGTGAGCAGGGAAAACGGCATGCCGATCGCGCTATCCCGCGGCGCCAACGGCGCCTTCCCGCCGCTGCTGTTGCGCTACTACGCCCAGCTGATCACCGAGATCCCGGAAGAGGAGGTCCGCCCGGGCATCACCGGGCACACGATCGTGCGCCGCGAGGCGGTCGGGGTGGTCGGCGCGATCATCCCCTGGAACTACCCGCAGGCCCTGGCCGCGATGAAAATCGCGCCGGCGCTGGCCGCCGGGTGCACGATGGTGCTCAAAGCCTCACCCGAAACCGCCTTGGACGCATTGGTTTTCGCTGAGGCCGCGGTCGACGCCGGGCTGCCGCCCGGGGTGTTGAACGTGATTTCGGGCGGACCGGCGGTCGGCGCGTACCTGGTGGCGCACCCGGGCGTCGACAAGGTCGCCTTCACCGGTTCGACCGCGACCGGGCGGGTGGTGGCGGAAATCTGCGGTCGGCTGATGCGCCCGGTCACCTTGGAACTCGGCGGCAAGTCGGCGGCCATCATCCTCGACGACGCCGACCTGGACGCAACGATGCGCGGGTTACGCGGCGCGTCCTTCGTCAACAACGGGCAGACCTGCTACCTCAGCTCGCGCATCCTGGCCCCGAGATCCCGCTACGACGAGATCGTCGACGCCGTCGCGGCACTGGCCGCGGGCATGACGGTCGGTAATCCGCTCGACCCGTCGACCGAGATCGGCCCGATGGTCAGCTCGCGCCAGCGTGACCGGGTACTGAGCTACATCGACCTCGCCAAGGACGGCAGCGCGCGATTGGTCGCCGGCGGCTCCGCCCCAAGCGACCAGCCGCGCGGCTGGTTTGTGTCGCCGACGGTGTTCGCCGACGTCGAGAACTCGCATCGGCTGGCGCGGGAGGAGATCTTCGGCCCGGTGCTCACCATCAGCCGCTACGACACCGACGACGAGGCGATCGCCTTGGCCAACGACACCGAATTCGGCCTGGCCGGCACCGTATGGTCGGCCGACACCGACCGCGCCACCGACGTGGCACGGGCCGTACATACCGGCACCATCGGGGTCAACGACTACGCGCTCGACATGCGCGCGCCGTTTGGCGGGGTCAAGGCCAGCGGGCTGGGCCGGGAGCTGGGTCCCGAGGGACTGGAGGCCTACCGGACGCTGAAATCGATCTACCGGACGGGCCCGGCCTACGTTGGCCGAGCAGACGTAAAAGCACCCATTTCGTGCCGAAATAGGGTGCTTTTACGTCTGCTCGCGCGCCCAGGATAGGTTCGAACTATGCCCGTCGACCCCAGAACACCGGTGTTGGTCGGCTACGGCCAGGTCAACCATCGCGACGACATCAACCCGCAGACGCGGTCCATCGAGCCGCTCGACCTGATGGTCGCCGCTGCCGAGCGAGCCGCGGATTCCCGGGTGCTGGCGGCGGTGGACTCCGTCCGCGTGGTGCACATACTGTCGGCGCACTACCGAAATCCCGGACTGCTGCTCGGTGAGCGCATCGGCGCCGGCACTTTCACCAGCTACTACAGCGGCATCGGCGGCAACATGCCACAGTCGCTGGTCAATCAGGCGTGCCTGGACATCCAGCAGGGCAAAGCCGGCGTCGTGCTGCTTGCCGGCGCCGAAACCTGGCGCACCCGAACCGGACTGAAGGCAAAGGGCAGCAGACTCGAGTGGACCGTCGAGGACGCATCCGTCCCGATGCCCGAAGTCGCCGGCGACGACGTGTTGATGGCCGGTGAGCACGAGATCAGGATCAAGCTGGACCGCCCGTCCTACGTGTACCCGCTGTTCGAGCAGGCATTGCGCATCGCCAACGGCGAGTCGGTCGAGGAGCACAGCGCTCGTGTCGGCGAACTGTGGGCACGGTTCAACGCCGTCGCGGTAGACAATCCGCACGCCTGGATCCGCACGCCGGTGACCGCGCCGGAGATTTCGCAGCCTGGCCCGCAGAATCGGATGATCAGCTGGCCCTACACCAAGTTGATGAACTCCAACAACATGGTCGACCAGGGCGCCGCGCTGGTTCTGATGTCGGTCGAACAGGCAAAGCACCTGCAAATCCCCGCCGAACGCTGGGTTTTTCCGTCGGCCGGCACCGACGCGCATGACACCATCGCCATCGCCGAGCGTGCCGAGCTACACCGGTCCACGGCCATCCGGATCGCCGGTGCCAGGGTGCTGGAGCTGGCCGCCCTGGGGGTCGACGACATCGATTACGTCGACCTGTACTCGTGCTTTCCGTCCGCGGTGCAGGTCGCGGCCGCCGAACTCGGCCTCAGCGTCGACGATCCCGGCCGTCCGCTGACCGTCACCGGCGGGCTGACCTTCGCGGGCGGTCCGTGGAGCAACTATGTCATGCATTCCATCGCGACCATGGCCGAGTTGCTGGTGGCCAATCCCGGACGGCGCGGCCTGATCACGGCCAACGGCGGCTTCCTGACCAAGCACAGCTTCGGCGTCTACAGCACCGAACCGCCGGCCGAATTCCGTTGGGAAGACCTGCAATCGGCGGTGGACCGGGAGCCCACCCGGGACGGTCTCGTCGAGTGGGAAGGCGTCGGCACCGTCGAAGCGTGGACCACCCCGTTCACCCGGGACGGACAGCCGGAGAAGGTCTTCCTCGCCGTGCGCACGCCCGACGAATCACGCACCCTGGCGCTGATCGCCGATCCCGCCGCGGCCGAAATGACGGTCCGCGAAGATATCGCCGGCGCCAAGGTTACGGTCCATCCCGACGGCAGCGCGGTACTGTAAAGGGGTGCGCCGCCGGAGGCTACCCGCGATCGCGAAGCTCAGCCTGGTCAAGCAGCGGCCAGCGGCGCAGCAGCAAATGCTGGCCTGGTAGAAACTTCCGCGAATCAAGCCAATGTGCCATTGTCAAGATTGTTGGGAGGTGAGTCGCAGTGCGCATCCTGCTAACCGGGGCCACCGCAGCACTGGGCCGGCTCGTCGCGCGACAACTTCTTGCCGCGGGGCATTCGGTCACCGGCATCGCGCAGCGCCCACACGACTGCTTGCACGCAGGCGTTGATCTCGTCTGTGCCTCATTGAGCGATCCCATCCTGCAAGACCTCGCCCAAAATGCCGACGCGGTAATCCATCTGGCCCCGGTCGACACCACCGAGCCCGGCGGCACGGGCATCAACGGCGTCGCGCATGTCACCCATGCCGCCGCGCGCGCGGGTGCTCGGCTGCTGTTCGTCTCCCAAGCTGCCGGACAGCCCGACCTGTACGGGCCCGCCGAGACGCTGGTATCCACGAGCTGGGCGCCGAGCTTGGTCATCCGGATCGCACCTCCGGTGGGCCGCCAGCTCGACTGGATGGTGTGCCGCACTGTGGCCACGCTGCTGCGCACCAAGGTCTCGGCCCAGCCGATGCGGGTATTGCATCTCGACGATCTGGTGCGGTTCCTGGTTTGTGCGGTGAGCAGCGACCGCACCGGTGTGGTCGACCTGGCCACCCCGGATACCACCAACATGGTCACCGCCTGGCGGCTATTGCGATCGGTCGACCCGCGTTTCCGCCCACATCGGGTCCGCGGCTGGGCAGAGTTATTTCCTGAGATGAATATCGCCGCGATACAAGAGGATTGGACGTTCGAGTTCGGCTGGCAGGCGGGCGAGGCGGTGGTCGACACCGCGCGCGGACTGGTGGGCCGTCGACTCGACGACGCGGGCGCTCGCTACCAGTCGGGTCAACTTGCGCTGCCGGTGGAGCCCCCGCCACGTACCGCGCCGTCCGACGGGTTGCACAGCCCGGCACCCGATGGCCTGGAGGGCGAGTTCGACGACCGGATCGATCCACGGTTCCCGGTCTTCAGCGCGACCGGCCTGGCGGAGGCGCTGCCGGGCCCATTGACCCCGATGACACTGGATGTCCAGATGACCGGGTTGCGCGTGGCGGGTCGGGCGCTGGGCCGGGTGCTTGCACTCGGCGGCGTGGTGGGCGACGAATGGGGGAGCAGGGCGATCGCGGTGTTCGGTCATCGCCCCTATGTCGGGGTGTCGGCCAATGTGGTGGCCGCCACTCAGCTGCTCGGCTGGGATCAGCAAACCGTCGCCCAGCTAGCCCTGGGCGAGCAGCAGCAAAACACCGAAGTCCTGCCATTCGGTCGGCCGCAGCTGGCGGGCGGGCCGCTCGGGTCGGTCGCCAAAGCGGTCGTCGCGGCCCGATCGCTGGCCCTGTTGCGTCGTCTCAAGCCCGACACCCAGGCCTACATTGCGGCGGCGACGGCAGAACACCTGGACCCCGAACAGCTCAGGTTGCTGCCCGATGCCAGCCTGCAAGTGCGGATACCGCTGTTGCGGGATCGGATTCACCAAGGCTGGATCCTTACCGCGCTGTGGGTGATCGATAGCGGAGTGACCGCGGCGGCGCTGCAGCGCACCAGCGCGAAAGCCGATGTACCCGGGGTGAGCACGATCATGGAAAGCCGCCGCGTTGCCGACGAGACCGCCTCGCTGGCGGCGATGTTGCGGCGCGACCCACAATCGCTCGCGCTGGCTCGCTGCGGCGATCTCGACGGTGTCCGCGTGTTGTCTCCGAAGGCGGCGACCGCCCTCGATGCAGCCCTCGCCCGAATCGGGCACCGCGGGCAAGGAGAAGGGGAGCTGGCCAATCCGATGTTCGGCGACGACCCGGCGATGCTGCTGATGACGGCCGCTACTGCCGCTGTTGCCACCGGAGCGCCCGAAGAGCCGGCGGCAACGCTGGCTCAGCGATTGGCCGCCAATGCCCGCGATTCGCGGGAACTGGCCCACGACACCACTCTTCGATTCACCCATGAACTTCGGATGGTGTTGCGTGAGTTGGGATCTCGGTGGGTGGCGGCGGACGTGATCGACGTCGTCGACGATGTGTACTACTTGACCTGCGACGAAGCAGTCACCGTGCCCGCCGACGTCCGGCTGCGAATCAAGCGCCGGCGCGCCGAGCGGGACCGCCTGCAGGCACAGCGCCCCCCGGATGTGATCGACAAGACCTGGCTACCGCTGGAGCGAGGCCCGGAGACTTAGCGATCAACCAACCAGGTCCGCAAGCGACGACTGCGGATCGGCCAGCTTGTCGGTGTCGACGGCAGCCTTCGACCGGATCAGCGCCTTGACGTCGTCGAGCACGTCCCAGATATTGACGTTCATCCCCGCCAGCACCCGGTTGTCCCCGTCGACCCAGAAGGCGACGAATTCTCGGCCGGCCAGGTCGCCGCGGAACACCACCCGGTCGAAGTGCGGGGCGTGCCCGACGTACTCCATCCCGAGGTCGTACTGGTCGGTGAAAAAGTATGGCAGCTCGGCGTACTCGGCCGGCTTGCCCAGCATTCCGGCCACCGCCACCGCGGGTTGTTTGAGCGCATTGGCCCAGTGCTCGGTGCGGATGCGGGTCCCGAACAGCGGGTGTTCGGCGGCGGCGATGTCGCCGACCGCGTAGATGTCGGGGTCGCTGGAGCGCAGTGACGCATCGACCGCCACGCCGCCTTGAGAGCCCGAGCTCATGGACTGAGACCGGCCCGTTCGGCGAGCTCGATGTTCGGCTTTGCACCCACGGCCACCAGCACGGTGTCCGCGGTGACCGTCGACCCGTCGCGCATCTTGAGCCCGGTGGCCCGGTCCGCGCGGGTTGTGATTTCGGCGACCTGCGCCTCCAGCCGTAGGTCGACCCCGTGATCGCGATGCAGGGTGGCGAACACTTCGCCGACGGTCTCGCCGAGCGCGGCCAGCAGGGGTTGTTTGGCGGTCTCGACGACGGTGACGTTGACGCCACGCTGACGTGCACTGGCGGCCACCTCCAGGCCGATCCACCCGGCGCCCACCACCGCGAGCGAAGACCCATCAGCCAGAACGGAATTCAGTGCCGCGGCGTCGCCGAACGTACGCAGATAGTGGACTCCGGCGGCATCGGATCCAGGGATCGGTATGTGCCGCGACGCGGATCCGGTCGCCAGCAGCAGCTTGTCGTAGCTCACTGTGGTGCCGTCGGGCAACCCGACGGTGTGCGCGGCAGGATCCAGTGACGACACCAACGCGCCGAGTCTCAGGTCGACCTTATGGTCGCGGTACCAGTCGGAATTCTGCACAGTGAAATCGTTCAGCGACTTCTTGCCGGCCAGATACTCCTTGGACAGCGGAGGACGCTCGTAGGGCAGCTGCTCCTCTTCGGCGAACAAGATGACCTGGCCGTCGAACCCGTTGTCGCGCAATGCTTCTACCGCTTTTGCACCAGCAAGTCCGCCGCCAACAATGACGAATGTGCTCGAGCCGGCCATGAGTGCTGCTCCATTCTGTTGTCGACGTGACCAGCCTACTCGGGGGGTTTAGTTCAGAAGATCGCGCAGCGTAAGCGCGTTGCGGACTGCGTGGCCGCCCAAGTCGTTGTTGAAATACACCCACACGTCCGTGCCGTCGCCGCGCCATTGCGCGATCCTTTCCGACCAGCGCCGCAGTTCATCGTCGGAGTAGCTCCCGGCATAGATGGAGTCCTGGTCCGGGCCGTGCATCCGGAGGTACGCGAAGTCGCTGGTGACCCGCGGGACGCACGTCAGTCCGGTGCCACTCATCACCACGTAGGCGGCGCGATGGCTTTCCAGCAGCTGATACACGGCGGGCTCGTTCCAGGACGGATGCCGCAGCTCGACGGCGACCCGGATCGACGGCGGCATGCTACCCAGGAAAGCGTCGAGCCGAGCGTCATCGCGTTGCAGCTCCGGATGCAGCTGAACCAGCAGCACTCCGTGCCGATCGCCCAAGGCGCGCCAACAGCTTTCGAATCTTTCAACCCAGGGCCCCAGGGAGGCCAGTCGCCGATAGTGGGTCAATCCGCGATGCGCCTTGACCGACATGGTCGACCCATTCGGCAACTGATCGCGCCACCCGGCGAAAGTCGAATCCTTGGGCCAGCGGTAGAAGCTGGCGTTCAGCTCGACCGTCTCGAACGTCTGGAAATACCGGGCCAACCGCTTGGCGGGCGCCAGCCCAGCAGGGTAGAGCACGTCGGTCCAGTGTTGATACGACCAGCCCGATGTGCCGATCCGGACCGTCACCGATGTCTCAGCCGGTCGCCTGCTCGCGCAGCTCGTCGTCAAGCGCGACCCGCACCAGCGCGGCCGCCAGGCGTGCGTTGTTCCGCGGGGCGAGTTCGGCCAGTTTGGCTGCGCTGCTGGGCAAACCCAATTGCTTTGCCGCGGCGGTGGCACGGTCGTCGAAGTACGGACGCACCCAAGTCCATACGTCTTGGACTTCGCGAAGGTAGATGTCGGCGCCCGTGTCGCCGATCCCTTTGAACTTCTTGAGCATTCGTTTGGCCGCGCCGACGTCTTGCTTGCAGCGATCGGCGATCTCGCGGAGATCGCCGGAATAGTCGTCCCGGACGTGCGCGGCGATATCGGCCAACCGGGTAGCCGAGCTTTCGTCGTAGCGCACGTAGTGGGCCCGGCCGAAGGCGCTGATCATGGTGCGCCGATCGGACGCCAGCACCGCCCTCGGCGTGCGCAGGCCCGCCTTGAATAGTTCACGGGCGGCGCGCACCGCGGTCGTAGCGTCGATGGGCTTGCTGGCCAGCATGCACAACACCAGCAACTGAAACAGCGGCATCGGCTTGTCGTCGATCCGGATGCCGGCCTCGGCTGCATAGGTGGTTCCAGCGACCTTCAGCAGCCGTCTCGCCACTCGCTCGGGCTTGTCCATACCCGCCGCTTACCCTCGGGGCGCGGTGGCAAACCGGGTCGGTTACTTGGCCGGCAGCGTACGCGCGTAACCCACGCCGCGGGTAACCCAACTCTCAAGCTGGCGTTTGGTTTTCACGCCCGCCGCGGCGACGCGCAACCAGCCCCGGGTCTCCCGGCCGGCCATCACCATGGAGCTGACGTGGTCGCGTTCCAGCAGCTTGTCGGCGTCTTGCCGCGGTACCCGCACCAGCAACCCGCCCTGGCCGCTGACGGCCACCGACATGTTGCCGTTGATCAAGAACGCCAGTCCACCGAACATTCGCTTCTCGTCGACATTGCGCTCGGCGGCCAGTAGTTCGCGAATCCGGTTGGCCAGATCTTCGTCGTATGCCATGCGCGCTGCTGTTTAGTCCAGATCCACGCGGATGGTCAGCAGCTCGCTACCCATGAGGCGCACCACCGAGCTGTTGAGCCGGGGAAGGTTGCCCAGCCGCTTTACTGGATCATCGTCGGGCAGCAGGTGCGCGGTTCCGTTACGCCACGTACCCCCGATGTCGGATCCGTACCGCCGGATTGGCCTTGATGTTGCGGACATAATCCGAATGCTCGCCGTGTTCGGCGACCATCCAGAACTGGTTGTCGATTACTTTTCCGCCCACCGCGGTGTGCCGTGGTTTGCCTGTCTTACGGCCCACGGTTTCCAGCATGGTCACCGGCAACTGCCGGCCTACCGGATTGACCACCAGCCGCTGCACGCGGTGGACGAACTGCCGTTTCAGATTCCGAGACTCGCTCATATCCCTGATTCTCGACGTCCGAAGCTCGACGTGCCAGGCCGGGACCACCAAAGTGACGCGAGCATTGGCCGAATTGCCTATCTGCGGGCGGATTGGTCGCGCGGATCGGGTCAGCGATTTGGCCGATGACTTAACGTTGCCGCGCGGTAGATCGTGGCTAACATGAGCGAAATTGACGAAAGCGACGTGAGCGTGGCCGAAATGCTTCCCACCGGGACAGTGACGCTGCTGCTGGCCGACGTCGAAGGGTCGACGCGGCTGTGGCAAACGGCGCCGGCCGAGATGGCGGACGCAGTCGGCAGGCTGGATCTGGTACTGAGTCAGATCGTCGCCGAATACGGCGGTGTGCGGCCTGTCGAGCAAGGGGAGGGTGACAGCTTCGTCGTGGCGTTCCCACGCGCTACTGACGCCGTGTCATGCGCATTGGATTTGCAGCGCGCACCGCTGGCGCCGATCAAGCTACGGATCGGGCTGCACACCGGTGACGTGCAACTGCGCGACCTAAAAGATCGGGCCAACTACATCGGCCCCACGATCAACAAGACCGCCAGGTTGCGCGATCTCGCGCACGGCGGCCAAACGGTGCTGTCGGGCGCCGCCGCGGAACTGGTCGCCGACGATCTGCCGAGCAACGCGTGGCTGATCGAGCTGGGCACCCACCGATTGCGGGATCTGCCGCGGGCCGAACGGGTGCAGCAGCTGTGTCATCCGGACGTCGGTGTCGAGTTCCCGCCGCTGCGGGTGGTCGACGATGCCGTCAAAGGCCGTCTTCCCGTTCATTTGACCAACTTCATCGGCCGGCGCGGGGAGCTGGCCGAGCTGCGCGACATCCTGACGGACAACCGTCTGCTGACGCTGACCGGAGCGGGCGGGGTGGGCAAGACCCGGCTGGCACTGCAGCTGGCCACGACGACGACGGCTGACTTCGGCGGCGGCGCCTGGTGCGTTGACCTGGCGCCGATCCCGCACCCGGACGTGATCGCGGTGACGATCGCGCTCGCGCTGGGCCTGCCCGATCAGCCGGGGCGCTCCACCATCGACAACGCCGCACGGTTCATCGGCGACCGTGCCACCTTGCTGGTGGTCGACAACTGCGAGCATCTGCTCGACGGGACCGCCGCGGTCATCAGCGAACTGCTCGCCCGCTGCCCAAATCTCAAGGTGCTGGCCACGAGTCGCGAACCGATCGGTGTGGCCGGGGAGGTGAGCTGGCGGGTGCCGTCATTGTCCCTCGACGATGACGCCGTGGCTCTGTTCACCGACCGGGCGCGACGCGCCCGTCCGAACTTCGTTGTCACCGAAGACAATATCGGTATCGTGCGCGACCTGTGCCGCCGCCTCGACGGTCTCCCGCTGGCCATCGAACTGGCAGCGGCGCGAGTGCGGGCGCTGTCGTTGGCCGAGATCGTCGGAGGCCTCAACGATCGCTTCCGGTTGCTGACGGGCGGCTCGCGCTTGGCGGTTCGCCGCCAGCAGACGCTGCACGCCTCCGTCGATTGGTCGCATACCTTGCTGACCGGCGAAGAGCGAGCGCTGTTCCAGCGCACCGCGGTGTTCGCGGGTGGATTCGACTTGGAGGCAGCCAGTTTCGTATGCGCGGGCGAGCACGCCGAGCGCTTTCACGTCCTCGATCAGCTGACCCTGTTGGTGGACAAGTCGCTGGTGGTGGCCGAGGAAGGGCGGCAGGGAACGCGCTACCGGCTGCTGGAGACGATCCGCCAATACGCACAGGAGAAGCTCGGCGAATCCGGGGAAGCCGACACGGTACGTCTCCGTCACCGCGACTATTACCTGGCGATGGTGAGCGTCCTCGACGCGCCGCAGCGCACCGACTACGAGCAGCACCTCGACCAGGCCGAGGTCGAGATGGACAACCTGCGCGCCGCGCTGGGCTGTTGTCTGGAAATCCATGACATCGGCCAAGCGTTGACGCTGGCGTCCGCACTGATGCCGCTGTGGCGGTCACGGCTACGCATCCGCGAGGGCCAAGCCTGGTTCGACACCGTCTTCGCTGACGTTTCACCCGGCAATGACGCGTCCGTCAATCCGGCGGTGTGGGGGCGGGCGCTGGCCGATGCTGCGGCGCTGGGCGTTTGGCTCGGGGCCGTCGACAGCATGCCGCGCGCTGAGCGGGCATTGGCAATCGCCCGTGAGATCGGGGACCCGGCTCTGCTGGCACGGGCGCTGACGTCGTACGGGTTGATTGCGGGCTACAGTTCGGCCGGTGGGGAGGCGGCGCGGGCCTGCTTCGAGGAAGCCGGCCGCATTGCCCGGAAACTCGGTGACTTCTGGCGGCTCAGCCAGATCTATGCCTGGCAGGCCTATGCCGCGATCAGCGCGGGCGATGCTCGCGCGGTGCGCGCCGCGTCCGAGCAGGGGCTCGATATCGCCGATGCAATCGGTGACGCGTTCGGCTCGCGGGAGTGTCGCTTGGGACTCGGTTGGGCGAAACTGATGGCGGGTGACGTCCCCGGCGCGGTCGCGCAGTTCCGCGAGGTGCTCGCCGATACGGAGGCGGCTCGGACTCTGTTTCTGCTGCCCGCCTGTTTGCTGGGTCTCGGGTCCGCGCTGGCCTATGCCGGTCAGGTCAGCGAGGCGCGGGCAGCCGCCCATGCCGCGATCGCCGCCGAGACTGACATCGGTGGATCACAGGGGATCGGCCATTCTGCACTCGCGATGGCCGAGCTGGCAGCGGGGGAACCCGAGGCGGCTCTCCTGGCCAGTGAGACGGCCTGGCAACAGATGCGTCCGCAACTATTCCTGGCGGCCGTGCAGCGGACCCGAAGTGCCGAAGCTGCGCTGGCTGCCGGCGATCTCGCCGCGGCGCGAACCTAGGCGGACGAGGCGACGTCACTAATCGGAGGTTGGAACCGGGCGTACGGGCTGGTTGTGCGCGGCCGCGTGTCGCTGCTCGAGGGCCGGCCCGCGGAGGCGGATCGCGATGCGCGGCAGGCGATCGCATGTGCCGCCGACTCCGGGACATATCTGCACGTACCGGACGCCCTCGAGTGCTTGGCCGCTGCGGTCAGCGATCAGGGCGCCCATAGTGACGCCGCGCGGTTCATAGGAGCCGCTGCCGCGATTCGGCGGCGCGCCGGATTGGCGCGCGCCGCAATCCACGACGCCAGCTATTCCGCTTTGGTCACTCAGCTGCGGGAAGCTCTATCACCCAACGAATTTGAGTCCGCGTGGGCCGAGGGCGAAACACTGAGCATCGAGGAAGCGATCACCTTCGCAACCCGGGGCCGCGGCCAGCGGCAGCGCCCCGACACTGGCTGGCCGTCGCTGACGCCGGCCGAACTCGATGTCGTGCGGCTGGTGTGCGATGGCCTGGGCAACAAGGACATCGCCGCACGACTTTTCGTCTCCCCACGCACCGTTCAGGCCCACCTGTCGCACGTCTACACAAAACTCGGCTTGTCCTCCCGAGTGCAACTGGTGCAAGAGGCGGCGCGGCACAGCTGACAGCGCCGGGTACGCCGAGCGTGACGCCAGTGTCACGCTCGGCGTCCAACGTGACGCCAGTGTCACGCTCGCGGAGGGATCAGGCGGCGGCCCCGACGGCCTCGGCCGCCGGTTCCAGCGCCTGCGCGACGATCTCGGCGACGTCGGTCATCGGCTCAACGGTGAGCGCTTCCAGCACTTCGGCCGGGACGTCATCCAAATCCGGCTCGTTGCGAGCCGGGATGAACACCGTTGACAGGCCGGCACGTTGGGCGGCCAGCAGCTTCTGCTTGACCCCGCCGATGGGCAGCACCCGACCATTCAGGGTGACCTCGCCGGTCATGCCGACATCGGAGCGAACCTGACGTCCGGTGGCCATCGACACCAGCGCGGTCACCATGGTGACCCCGGCCGACGGGCCGTCCTTGGGCACCGCGCCCGCGGGCACGTGCACGTGGATGCGGCGGTCCAGCGCCTTGGGGTCGACGCCCAACTGCTCTGCGTGCGAGCGCACGTAGGACAGCGCGATCTGTGCCGACTCCTTCATCACGTCACCCAGCTGACCCGTCAGTTGCAAACCTGGCTCACCATCGGTGGCCCCGGCCTCGATGTAGAGCACATCGCCGCCCAGGCCGGTGACGGCCAGGCCGGTGGCCACACCGGGCACCGCGGTCCGTTCGGCCGACTCGGGGGTGAACCGCGGCCGGCCAAGGTAGCCGACGAGATCCGGCTCGTCGATGATGAGCGGACCCGCTGCCCCGTTCGATTCAGGGGCGAGCTTGGTCGTCACCTTGCGCATCGCCTTGGCCAGCAGCCTCTCGAACTGCCGCACGCCCGGCTCGCGGGTGTAGTCGGCTGCGATTTTGCGGAGCGCGGCGTCGGTGACGATCACCTCGTCTTCGTTCAGCGCCGCCCGCTCCCGCTGCCGCGGCAGCAGGTAGTCGCGGGCGATGGCGACCTTGTCGTCCTCGGTGTAGCCGTCGATCTGTACCAGCTCCATGCGGTCCAGCAACGCGGACGGGATGTTCTCGATCACGTTGGCGGTAGCCAGGAACACCACGTCGGACAGATCGAGGTCCAGATCCAGGTAGTGGTCGCGGAACGTGTGATTCTGCGCCGGGTCGAGCACCTCGAGCAGCGCCGCGCTCGGGTCGCCGCGATAGTCGGAGCCGACCTTGTCTATTTCATCCAGCAGCACCACGGGGTTCATGGATCCCGCCTCGCCGATCGCTCGCACGATGCGGCCCGGCAGCGCGCCCACGTAGGTGCGCCGGTGCCCGCGGATCTCGGCCTCGTCACGCACGCCGCCCAGGGCAACGCGCACGAACTTACGGCCCAGCGCCCGCGCCACGCTCTCACCCAGCGACGTCTTGCCGACACCGGGTGGACCGGCCAGCACCATCACCGCACCGGAGCCGCGGCCGCCGACGACCTGCAGCCCGCGTTGCGCGCGCCGTGTCCGCACGGCCAGGTATTCGACGATGCGGTCCTTCACGTCGTCCAGACCGTGGTGGTCTGCGTCCAGGACCTCCCGGGCGGCGACGAGGTCGGTCGAGTCCTCAGTCCTGACGTTCCACGGCAGGTCGAGCACGGTGTCCAGCCAGGTGCGGATCCAACCGCTCTCCGGGCTCTGGTCGCTGGCCCGTTCCAGCTTGCCGACCTCGCGCAACGCGGCCTCGCGCACCTTCTCGGGTAGCTCAGCCGCCTCCACACGGGCCCGGTAGTCATCAGAACCGTCGGGCTCGCCCTCGCCCAGTTCCTTACGGATGGCGGCCAGCTGTTGACGCAGCAGGAACTCCTTTTGCGTCTTCTCCATGCCTTCCCGCACGTCCTCGGCGATCTTGTCGTTGACCTCGACCTCGGCCAGATGCGAGCTGGTCCAGTCGATCAGGACCCGCAGCCGCTCGGCGACATCCGCGGTCTCCAGCAGCTGCCGCTTCTCCACGTCGCTCAGGTAGGACGCGTATCCGGACGTGTCCGCCAATGCCGACGGGTCGGTCAGGCTGTTGACGTGGTCGACGATCTGCCAGGCCTCACGCCGCTGCAGCATGGCCAGCAGCAATTTCTTGTACTCGGCCGCCAGTGCCTTGATTTCATCGGTCGTCTCGGCGTCGGGAACCTCGGTCACCTCGACCCAAAGCGCCGCTCCCGGCCCGGAAGCGCCCGCGCCGATGTGGGCCCTGCGCTCACCGCGCACCACCGCCGCGGTGCCACCGCCGGCAATGCGTCCGACCTGCAGAATCTTGGCGATAACGCCATGGGTCGGGTACCTGTCCTCGAGCCGCGGAGCGATCAGCAGCTGCCCCGAGTCACTGGCCTGAGCGGCGTCGATCGCGGCCCGCGCGGCGTCGTCGAGCGCAATCGGCACCACCATTCCGGGCAGCACTATGGTGTCAGTGACAAACAGCACCGGCACAGATTTGGCTTGACTCATCAAATCCTCCAAAGGTTAAGTCTGTTGCGCTCAACCTTTGCTGGACGCGGTTTGTTCCCGGTCGGGGATTACCGCTGATGAACCTCGCGTTGGCGGGCCCGGAAAGCCTGGACCTTGGCGCGATTCCCACAGGTGCTCATCCCGCACCAATGCCGGTTCTGCGCCCGCGACGAATCTAGATAGAGGCGGGTGCAGCCCGGATGCGAACAATGCTTGACCTTCCCAATATCTGGTCCGGCGAGCAGGTCGAGCAGGTCGGCCGCCAGCGCCGCCAGCAGCTGCGGTGGGGTGCCGTCTCGGCTGACGGATCCGTTGGGGTGCAACTGCGGCGTGAGCCGGGGTTGGGACGCGTGCTTATTGAGTAAGTCGACGTCCGCGACCTTCGGCCGGCGGCGTTCGAGCCTGGCGCAAACTATCCGGTAGATGGCCTCGCGCAGCGGGATCGCGACCGCCAGATCATCGTCAGTGACATCGATCGCGGCATCCGTAAGACCCGCCTGAATCGCCCAATCCGACAGCCGTTGCGGGTTGTCCAGCAATTCCTCGGCCTTTGAGGTGCCTCGATATTTCAACGTGCCCGCGAAGTCCAGGCACCGTCGTCCGCTCACGTACGTGAACTCCATGTAACCACCTTGACAGGTTTCGCAGCTTCGGGCAAGCACGTAGCCACCTCGTCTGGTTACCACGCCTGGTGCGAACGAGAAGAGCGTCTCGGCCGTCTAACCGAGTAACCAGCGGCCCTATCCAAGCCGCAAGAAATGAAAGGAACCCTCGAAGCGATCACCAAAATGCTTGTCAGCGCAGCTATCGTTGTCGGTTCGGCTTCAGCCGGCCGCCCGGTTGGGACGCGAGAGCTTGCGGGATTCCGGGACGGTCTCTCCCGTCGATAGCGACCGATTCCGTTGCTCAAGAAACAGTTCCGGAATTCGGTCGCTGAGTGAACGCAAAGTTTTCCATATGAATACGAATAGAGAGTTGCAGCTACGTAGCAAATAGAAACCGACCATATCTATGGTTACGAGGCGAAGGGGGTCCGAAAGTGACTATCAAAATGCTTGTCAGTGTCGGTATCGTGCTCGCCGCTTTCAGTGTGGGCGCACAAGTGGCCGGCGCTAACCCGAATCCATACGAGACTCATCCAGACCCGTTCAGCGCTTTGACATGCGGGTGCCAGGAGACACCACAACCTGGCGCGGGTATGCAGACAGAGATGCAGCGGGGAATGTGGACGGCTATCGCTCACCGGGCAACGCCCTTGCAGGAGAGCTGACTTCGGCGAGCTGGAGGTACTACCTGCCCGTGCGATACCCGCAAACCTCAACGCCGCCGGACGGTGTGCGGCCTGGGCGGCCGCACGAAGGCAAAACCAGAGAGCGGAGCTCACCCACCGCGCCATCCACCGTGACGTCAGCTGGCCAAGCAGTGTAACGCCGAGGTGTAACCACCTTGACAGGTTCTGCCGTCGCGTTGCACGATGTAACCGTATAAACAGGTTACGCATCTTGAACTACTAGGGAGCAAGCATGATCACGAGATTGCTTGTCAGCGCCGCTATCGTTGTCAGCGCTTTGGTTGTGGGAACAGCACCGGCGGTCGGCGACCCCGGTGCGTCCGGGTCCGACCAGAGCCCGTTCGGCAGCCTCACTTGTAACTGCCAAGAGCCAGTTTCAGTCGGTGGCCAGGCTCGGGCGGAAGGGCTGGCGGGGCTCCTGAACGGTGTCTCCCGCCGATCTTGACGATTCCGACTCCGACACGGCTAAATGAACTTAAAGTGAATTAAAGGTGGATGCCCAGTAAACTATGGTTGTCTAGCAGGTAACTTATCGATCCTACCTAGGGTTGGGGGCGGAAGGGGTCCACAAGTGGT
Organism: uncultured Actinomycetota bacterium; assembly: GCA_963840045.1. GTDB lineage: Bacteria > Actinomycetota > Actinomycetes > Mycobacteriales > Mycobacteriaceae > Mycobacterium. The sequence goes on from CAWIXL010000009.1 coordinate 449,485, forward strand.
TATGAAAATGCTGGTCAGCGCTGCTATTGTGCTCGGCTCTTACAGCGCGGGAGCAGCACCGGCCGGCGCTAACCCGAATCCCTACGAGACTCATCCAGACCCGTTCAGCGCGTTGACATGCGGGTGCCAGGAGACACCACAACCCGGCGCGGTTATGCAGACAGAGATGCAGCGGGGAATGTGGACGGCTTTCGCTCACCGGGATAAGCCCTTGCAGGAGAGCTGACTTCGGCGAGCAGACGCAAAAGCTCCCGCACGCCCGGCGTGTCGGGAGCTTTTGCGTCTGCTCGCCAGGCCTAGGCGGGGCCCAAGCGCCGGAGTTGCGTTACATGTTTGGGCGAGAGCTCCTCAAGGCAGGTGACGCCGAGTAGCCGCATGGTCCGCAGCACGCCGGTCTCCAGGATTGCGATCGCCCGTCGAACACCCGCCTCGCCGCCAGCCATAAGCCCGTAAAGGTAGGCCCGTCCGACCAGTGTGCACCGGGCTCCCAGCGCGATCGCTGCGACGATGTCGGCGCCCGACATGATGCCGGTATCCAACAGGATCTCGGTGTCCTTGCCGAGTTCGCGCGCCACGGCGGGCAACAGATGGAACGGAACCGGGGCCCGATCAAGTTGTCGGCCACCGTGATTGGACAACACGATGCCGTCGACACCGCGTTCGACGACGGCGCGGGCGTCATCGAGCGTCTGGATGCCCTTCACGACGAGCTTGCCCGGCCAGCGCGCTTTGATCCAAGCCAAGTCGTCGAAAGTGACGCTGGGGTCGAACATGGTGTTCAGGTACTCGCCGACGGTGCCCGACCAGCGATCGAGGGAGGCGAATGCCAATGGCTCGGTGGTCAACAGGTCGAACCACCAGTGTGGGTGCGGCACCGCGTCAAGCACGGTTCGCAGCGTCAATGCCGGCGGGATCGACATCCCGTTGCGCACATCGCGTAACCGCGCGCCGGCGACCGGAACATCGACGGTCACCAGCATGGTGTCGAACCCCGCATCCGCGGCACGCTCGACCAATGCCATCGACCGTTCGTGATCCTTCCACATGTAGAGCTGAAACCATTTGCGCCCCTGGGGAACCGCGGCGACGACGTCTTCGATCGCGCAGGTGGCCAGGGTGGACATCGAGAATGGGATCCCGGCTGCGGCCGCTGCGCGTGCGCCGGCAATCTCGCCTTCGGTGTGCATCAATCGGGTGAACCCGGTCGGCGCGATACCGAACGGCAATACCACCGGCTGGCCCAGCACGTTCCATCCGGCGGTCACGTTGGTGACGTCACGCAGGATCGTCGGGTGAAACTCGATGTCGCGGAAGGCTTGTCGGGCGCGCTGGATCGACAGCTCGTCTTCGGCCGCACCGTCGGTGTAGTCGAATGCCGCCTTGGGGGTGCGCCGTTTGGCGATGCGCCGCAAATCGTCGATGGTCAGCGCGGCGTCGAGGCGGCGCTTGGTGCGGTTGAACTCGGGTCGCTTGAATTGGATCAGCGGTGCCAGGTCGCGGACCTTGGGCACCTGTCGTTTGACCGCCATTGCTTCCCGTCTACTTCCCGTCCCTACCGGTGCTGACCTGCGTCATCTAACCAGTGTGTAACCGTAGACGTATGGAATCGGCAAGCGACCCCTTCGACCTGAAGCGTTTCGTCGACGCGCAGTCCCCGGTCTACCGCACCGTTGTCGAGGAGCTGCGCGGCGGCCGAAAACTCAGTCACTGGATGTGGTTCGTCTTCCCGCAACTTCGCGGGCTGGGCAGGCAGCCCGATGGCGGCCCGCTACGGCATCTCCTCGCTCGAGGAAGCGCGTGCGTATCTGGAGCATGACGTGCTCGGGCCGCGGCTGCGGGAGTGCGCCCAGCTGGTCAATGAGGTGCAAGGCCGATCCATCGATGAGATCTTCGGCTCGCCCGATGACCTCAAGCTGTGCTCGTCGATGACGCTGTTCGCCTGCGCCACCGAGGACAACGAAGACTTCCTCACCCTGCTCACCAGGTATTACCGCGGTGAGCACGACCCGGCCACCCTGGCGCAATTGCACCGTTGACGCCGGCTACCCCTAGGCGGGCCGCAAAATCCGCCAGCCGTGCGGCTCGACGGCCACCGCTGCAACCACCTCTTGCGGCGGCGCCGCCGACCCGGCGAGTACCTGGGCTTGCTTCGTGCCCAGCTCAGCCAGCGTCAGGCGCAAGGGCTCGTCGTCGATGTTGAGCGCCACGATCAGCGCGTCTGGGGAGTCCGGGGACTCCGGGCCGCGGCTGGTCCGGTACACGTAGTGCCGGTTGTCCAGTCGCAAGGCGGTGGTCGTCGCCGCATGTAGCCAGGCGTGCCGACGGCGCAGCCCAACGAGGTGCTGATGCAACGCCCACGCCGCGCCGCCGGACTCATCCAGTTGCATTGGGGGAGAGGCCGAACTCCGGGCGCACCGCGTCGTCCCCGCCGTATCGCTCTTCCTTGACGCCGCGAAATGCGAACTCGTCGCCGGCGTACACGCTGGGCACTCCGCCGACCGTCAGCTGGACCACTAGCGCATGGGCCAGATGATCGGGGCGCTCGAGCCGGCTGGCGATCCGGGTGACGTCGTGGTTGCCGATAAAGGTCAGCGGGGCGAAGCTGGCCAGAAAGTCGTTGTGCCGCTGCAGCGCCCAGTCCAGCTCGAAGAAGTTGCCGTCGTTGAGGCTGCTCCAGGTCGCCTTCCACAGCTCGTACTGGGTCGCCGAGTCGAACCCGGCACCCTCGACGACGGATGCATAGTCGCCGTGGATGAGCTCGCCGACGAACCACGCGTCCGGATGCCGCACTCGTACCCTCGGCAGGACGGCCGCCCAAAAGGACTGCGGCACAGCGTAGGCCGCGTCCAGTCGCCAGCCATCAGCGCCGCGTTGCAACCAGTGCGACATGATGTCGACGGCGTAGTCGACCACTTCGGGGCTTTCGTGGTTGAGGGTGATGAGCTCGGAGTGGCCTTCGAAAGTATCGAAGGCACCTTGACCCGGTCGCCCGCGAAACCAGCGCGCCGATGCATCGCTGTGCTGCGCGTCGCGGTAGCGCGCGAAGTCGACGCCGACGTGATTGAACACCCCGTCGAGCAGGACGCGCAGGCCACGACTGCGCGCCTCGGCGATCAGGTGATCGAAGTCGGCGTCGTCACCGAGCCGGGGGTCGATGCGGTAGTGGTCGGTGGTGTCGTAGCCGTGCGTGCGCGAGGCGAAGATCGGCCCCAAGGCGATCCCCGACGCCCCCAATTCGATGGCGTGGTCGAACCATGTGGCCAGTCGGCGCAGCCGATGCTCGCCTGGCTCTGGTGACGGAGCTGCGGGAAACGCGCCGACGAAGCCCAGGGGATAGACCTGCCACCAGATCACGTGCTCGGTCCAGGATTTGCTCAACCGTCAACTCCTCTGGCCCCGAATGTAAGTTCGGCTCTATGGAAAAGGTAATCGCCGTGCTCAGGCGCGCCGACTCGGACGAGGACTGGTGCACCCGCCAGCGCGGCCCGGTCGCCGACGACCTGTTGAACCTGGGCGTTTCGGGGCTGGCTGTCAATGTCCGTGACGACGCGGTGCGCCACTCGCTGATGACGCTGACGACGCTGGATCCGCCGGTGGCCGCGGTGGTCAGCGTGTGGACCCAGCAATGCTACGGCGACCAGATGACGGCGGCGCTGCGCCTGCTTGCCGGGGAATGTCAGCAGCTGAGCGCCTACTTGGTGACCGAGTCGGTCCCAATGGCCGGGCCGGCGACCAAATCCGGTGTTCGCACAACGGGTTTAGCTAACATCGCGCTGCTGCGCCGACCCGCGGACATGGATCTGGAGACCTGGCTGACCCGTTGGCAGCGCGACCACACGCCGGTGGCCATCGAGACGCAGTCAACCTTTGGCTACACCCAGAACTGGGTGGTGCGAGCGCTCACCCCAGACGCATTGGGAATCGCAGGCATCGTCGAAGAGTTGTTCCCCGCGGAGGCGATCACCGACTTGAAGGCATTTTTCGGGGCGGCCGACGACAACGACCTGCAGAACCGGTTAGGCCGGATGATCGCCAGCACAACTGCGTTCGGCGCCAACCAGAACATCGATACGGTGCCGACCAGTCGGTACGTGTTCAAGACACCATTCGGAATGTGAGGACCGGACATGACAACACTCAACGACGCAGTGGGGCTGGCGGCGACAGAAAGCGGTCTGGCGGTGGTTTCCACGGTTCGTGCCGACGGGACCGTGCAGGCTTCGCTGGTCAACGTCGGCCTGTTGCCCCACCCGCAGAGCGGTCAGCCATCGCTGGGCTTCACCACCTACGGCAAGGTCAAGCTCGCCAACCTGCGGGCGCGGCCGCAACTGGCCGTCACGTTCAAGAATGGCTGGCAATGGGCGACCGTCGAGGGCAGCGCGGAGCTGGCCGGACCCGATGACGCCCAGCCATGGCTGGACCCAGACTCGCAGCGGACCAATTGCGGCTGTTGCTGCGCGAGGTCTTCACCGCAGCGGGCGGTACTCACGACGACTGGGATGAGTACGACCGGGTGATGGCCCGGGAGCGCCGCGCCGTGGTGCTGATCGCGCCGACCCGCGTCTACAGCAACGGCTGAGTTCTTCCCGCGAGAAGACGCAAAAGCTCCCAAAACCGCCTGGTTTTGGGAGCTTTTGCGTCTGCTCGCCGGTAGGTTGGCAACTCGTGATGCTGCAGATCGACGACGAAAACCGGGTGCGCACCCTCACCCTGAACCGGCCCGAAGCCCTCAACGCCTTCAACGAAGCCCTCTACGACGCCACCGCGCAGGCGCTGTTGGATGCCGCCGACGACCCGGATGTCGCTGTCGTATTGCTCACCGGCACCGGCCGTGGCTTCAGCGCCGGTACCGATCTCGCCGAGATGCAGGCCCGCATCACCGACCCCGACTTCACCCCCGGAAAGTACGGCTTCCCGGGCTTGATCGAGGCCCTCAGCAAGTTTCCCAAGCCCCTCATCTGCGCGGTGAACGGCCTCGGGGTGGGCATCGGCGCCACCATCCTCGGCTATGCCGACCTGGCGTTCATGTCGTCGGCGGCGCGGCTGAAGTGTCCGTTCACCAGCCTCGGCGTGGCCCCCGAAGCGGCCTCGTCATATTTGCTGCCGCAGCTGGTGGGTCGGCAGAACGCCGCGTGGTTGTTGATGTCCTCGGAATGGGTTGACGCTGAGGAGGCCTTGCGGATGGGCCTGGTCTGGCGGGTCTGCGAGCCGGAGGAGTTGCTGCCCGAAGCCCGTCGGCATGCCGAAATCCTGGCTGCCCGGCCGATATCGAGCCTGATGGCGGTCAAACACACGATGGTCGAACCCGTCCGCCCGGAGATCGCCGCGGCGACCGCGCGGGAAAACGCCCACTTCGCCGAGCTGATGGGCGCACAGGCAAATGCCGCCGCTTTGGCGGATTTCAACAAGGGAGCGGATTTCAAGTCTGAGCCGTGCGCATAGGACGTCGGCCTCAGATGTGGTTACCGACGTATGCGAGGAACTGACGATACGTCAGCGCTCGTTCGTCGCGCCGATGCATCGGCGGTTGGTGCCTGCAGATCGCCGACCCAGTCCGCCAGCCGTCTCCAGAGGCTGGCTGCGGGGTCCTCGGACACCGACATCCCCAGCAAGGAAGTTGCGTCGAAGTTGATCCTGCCCGAATTTGAAAGCCGAGATGTCAGACGTCGGCGGCGTAAGCTGCCAGGTCTAGTGCGACGCGGCGTGCTCGAGATGACCCGCCGCGGACGCGATGATTGCCCGTAGCGTGCGCCGGCAGCGCCCGCAGTCGGCACCGGCCCCGCACGCGGCAGCAACTTCTTTGGACGTCGACGCACCCCGTGCCACACAATCGGACACGGTCTGATTGGTGGCTCCCACACAAAGGCAGACGTACATCAAATCCCCTGGCCGAAGCTGCCGAACGGAACACGCCGCATATTAGCGGAGTCTAACCTAACTAGGTTAGTGGAGTCTAACCTAAGTAACTACACGCAATCGAATCGTCGCCTGCGCGTGACGCGCCGACGGCGCACTAAACACTGCGCCGACCAACTCCTGCTGGACTAGATTTGAACGCGGCACGCCGGGCAGCTACAAGCCGGCGAGGTGGTGCTCCAGCCCAGCCCACCCGGCCGCGGTTCGACACTTGACAGCCTTCACACGCCCTAGGAGTGGTCATGCAAGGTGATCCGGATGTTTTGCGCCTGCTCAACGAACAATTGACCAGCGAGCTCACCGCCATCAACCAATATTTCCTGCACTCCAAGATGCAGGACAACTGGGGCTTCACCGAATTGGCCGAGCACACCCGCGCGGAGTCGTTCGACGAAATGCGCCACGCCGAGGCGATCACCGACCGCATCTTGCTGCTCGACGGCTTGCCGAACTACCAGCGCATCGGGTCGCTGCGGGTCGGTCAGACGCTGCGCGAACAGTTCGAGGCCGACCTGGCTATCGAATACGACGTGTTGAACCGTCTCAAGCCGGGAATCATCATGTGCCGGGAAAAGCAGGACAGCACCAGCGCCATCCTGCTGGAGAAAATCGTGGCCGACGAGGAACTTCACGTCGACTACCTGGAGACACAGCTGGAGCTGATGGACAAGTTGGGCGTGGAACTGTATTCGGCGCAGTGCGTTTCCCGGCCACCGAGCTGACCACTTCGAGGCTTGATATGCATCGCCGGCAGGCATGACGACCGCTAGAGCACCAGCGACCCAAGCCGCGGATTTCGTCCCCAACAATGCGCCGATCAGCCCGCAGCGGCGCAACTTCATCTTCCTGGCGATCGTGCTGGGGATGCTGCTGGCGGCGCTGGACCAGACCATCGTCGCCACCGCGCTGCCGACCATCGTCGCCAATCTGGGTGACGCCGGGCATCAATCCTGGGTGGTCACCAGCTACCTGCTGGCCTCCACGATCATCACCGCGCTCGTCGGCAAGCTCGGTGACCTGTTCGGCCGAAAGCGGGTGTTTCAGGCCGCCGTGCTGTTTTTCGTCGTCGGATCGGTGCTGTGCGGGCTGGCCCAGTCGATGACCATGCTGGTCGGGGCCCGGGCATTGCAGGGCATCGGCGGCGGCGGGATCACCGTCACGGCCAGCGCGCTGATCGGTGAGGTCGTCCCGCTCCGGGAGCGAGGCCGCTACCAGGGCATATTAGGCGCGGTTTTCGGCGTCACGACGGTTGTCGGCCCGCTGCTGGGCGGCTACTTCACCGATAACCTGACCTGGCGCTGGGCGTTTTGGATCAACGTGCCGGTGTCGGTGGTGGTCTTCCTGGTGGCGGCGGCGGCCATCCCGCAACTGGTGTCGGCTACCAAGCCGGTCATCGACTACGCCGGGATTGTGCTCGTCGGGGTCGGGGCCACCGGCCTGACCCTGGCCACCAGCTGGGGCGGCACCCGCTACCCGTGGGGCTCGGCGACGATCGTCGGCCTGTTCGCCGGCGCGGCGGTGGCACTGTGCGTGTTCGTGTGGGTGGAAAGCCGTGTCGCCGAGCCCATTCTGCCGAGCCGGCTATTCCGCAGTCCGGTGTTCACCGTCTGCTGCGTGCTGTCCTTTGTGGTCGGCTTCGCGATGCTGGGCTCAATGACCTTTCTGCCGACGTACATGCAGTACGTGGACGGGGTCTCGGCAACCACCTCGGGGCTGCGCACCCTACCGATGGTGGCCGGCATGCTGATCACCTCGACCGGCAGCGGCACCCTGGTTGGCCGGACGGGCCGTTACAAGATCTTTCCGGTAGCCGGCACGGCGCTGATGGCGGTTGCGTTTGTGCTGATGTCCCGCATGGGGGTGTCGACGTCCGCCCTGGTGCAATCGGTCTACCTATTCATCCTGGGTGCCGGCATCGGACTGTCCATGCAGGTGCTGGTTCTCATCGTGCAAAATACGTCGAACTTCGAAGACCTCGGCGTCGCCACTTCGGGTGTGACGTTCTTCCGCACCATCGGCAGCTCGTTCGGTGCCGCCATATTCGGTTCGTTGTTCGTGAACTTCCTCAACCACCGGATGGGCCCGGCGCTGGCGGCCAGCGGCGTACCGGCCGCTGCGGTCAGTTCCCCGGCTGCCCTGCACCGACAGCCCCACAACGTGGCCGCACCGATCGTGGCGGCCTATTCCGAATCGCTCACGCAGGTGTTCCTGTGCGCGGCCCCGGTCGCCGTGGTCGGGTTCGTTCTGGCGCTATTCCTGCGCGAAGTCCCGCTGCGGGATATCCACAACAGCGCGGTCGACTTGGGCGACGGGTTCGGCATGCCCAACCCCGAAACACCGGAAAGGATGCTGGAGAACGCGATCGCGCGGATGTTGCGTGGGGAACCGGGTGTGCGACTGCGCAGCATCGCCATGCGGCCCGACTGCCGGCTCGACGTCGCCGGGCTGTGGGGCGTCATGCGTATCTATCGCTACGCGCAGATGTACGGGACCGCGCGAATCACCGACATCGCCGAGAACCAGCGGCTGCCTTTCGAAGTCCTGGAACCCACCTTCTCCCGGCTGGCGCACCGGCGGATACGTGCGGCGTGACGGCGACCAAATGTGGCTGACCCCGGCCGGCGGTCAGCAGGTCGACTACGTCTACTCGCTGCTGCTGGCCTGGATCGTCGACAAGCTTTCCCGGTCGCCCAGCTTCGAGGGCCGGCCGGACCGCCGCGCGGTCGAAGCCGCCCTGCAGCGAATCGCGCATCGTGTTCTGGCCCAACGCGATTGGCAGGACGAAGAACCGACCACGGTGCGCATCGGGATCGGCATCGGCAGCCGGTAGGCGTACCATCACGCCATGAGCCGAATCGGAACATTCGCTGACGACGACGTCTACAGCTGGGCCAGGAAATCTCCCGACCTCGGCGGCGCGATCGCCAACTTCAGCCAGGCCGTCTACACCAAGAACCGGCTCCCAATGCGTACCCGCGAGCTCGCGCGTGCGGTGATCGCCCACGACAACGAATGCGTCGTCTGCGCCAACACCCGCGACGCCGACGGGCCCGCGGCCGGCGTCGACGAGGAGCTCTACGAGCACGCGCTGGAGTGGCGCACCTGGCCGGGGTACAGCGAACAGGAGCGGCTGGCGGCCGAGTTCGCGCACCGCTTCGCCACCGAGCACACCAAGCTGCGCGACGACGAAGACTTCTGGAGCCGCGCCAACGAGCACTTCTCTGAGGAGCTGCTCGCCGACCTCGCAATGTCCTGCGCGCTGTGGGTCGGGATGGGACGGATGCTGCGCACTCTTGATATCGGCCAGGCCTGCAAGCTCACGTTGCCCAGCCGCGCGTAACTGCCGCGAGAAGACGCAAAAGCACCGATTTCGCCACGAAATGGGTGCTTTTGCGTCTGCTCGCCCCCTCCACTGCACAATGGCTGCCATGACAGCCACACCGCTTGCCGCGGCCGCAATCGCCCAACTGGAGGCCGAGGGCGTCGACACCGTCATCGGCACGGTCGTGAACCCTGCCGGACTCACGCAGGCCAAGACGGTGCCGATCCGCCGGACCAACACGTTCGCCGATCCCGGCCTGGGCGCCAGCCCTTCGTGGCATGCCTTCGCCATCGACCAAACCGGCATCGCGTTCACCAAAGACGTCGGCGTCGTCGGAGACCAGCGCGTCCGCATCGACCTGTCGGCGCTGCGGATGATCGGCGACGGGCTGGCCTGGGCGCCAGGGGCGTTCTTCGAGCAGGACGGCACACCCGTGCCGGCGTGCTGCCGCGGAACGTTGAGCCGCCTTGAGGCCGCGCTAGCCGAGGCCGGCATCGAGGCGGCGGTGGGCCATGAAATCGAGTTCCTGCTGGTCGATCCCGACGGTGATCGGCTGCCGTCGACAGTGTGGGCGCAGTACGGCCTCGCCGGGGTGCTCGAGCACGAGGGGTTCGTCCGCGACGTCAACGCTGCGGCCACCGCGGCCGGCGTGGGTATCGAACAGTTCCACCCCGAATACGGGGCCAACCAATTCGAAATCTCGTTGGCGCCGCTACCGCCGGTCGCCGCTGCCGACCAGCTGGTGCTCACCCGGCTCATCATCGGCCGCGCCGCCCGCCGCCACGGGCTGCGCGTCAGCCTGTCGCCGGCGCCCTTCGCCGGCAGTGTCGGATCCGGTGCCCACCAGCACTTCTCGCTGACCACATCGGACGGGCCGCTGTTTTCCGGCGGAAGTGGTTCGGGCGGCATGACACCGTTGGGCGAGAGCGCGGTGGCCGGCGTGCTTCGTGGGCTGCGGGAGGCCCAGGGCATCCTGTGCGGATCGATCGTGTCCGGTTTGCGGATGCGCCCCGGTAACTGGGCCGGCGCCTACGTGTGCTGGGGAATCGAAAACCGCGAAGCCGCAGTGCGATTCGTCAAGGGCGGACCGGGCAGCCCGCACGGCGGCAACGTCGAAGTCAAGGTCGTCGATCCGTCGGCGAACCCTTACCTGGCGTCGGCGGTGATCCTGGGGCTGGCCCTCGACGGGATCAAGCACAAATCGGAACTACCGCCGGAAACGACGATGGATCCGGCAAAACTCTCCGATTCGGACCGCAAGCGCGCCGGCATCGTGCGCCTGCCCGAAGTCTCAGAGTGAAGCCATTGCCGCACTTGATGATTCGCAGTTAGTGCGCGGCATCCTCGGCGATCCCGCCGTCGACATGGTCGTCGCGGTCCGTCGGATGGAGCAGGAGCGCTACGCCAAGCTGCGGCCCGAGCCGCTGGCGGACAAGTTCCGGATGGCCTGGAGCCTGTGAGGCGCCTGAGCCTGTCCGAGCTGGCCCAACACATCGACGCGGTCGCACTGATCGATCAGCATGTCCACGGCTGCTGGTTGACGGCAGGGGACCGGCGGCGGTTCGAGAACGCCCTCAATGAGGCCAATACCGAACCCATTACGCACTCGGGATTCGATTCACAACTCGGCTTCGCCGTGCGCAGTCACTGCGGCCCGCTCCTGGGGTTGCCCAGACATGTTGACCCACAATCATATTGGGAGCGACGCAGCCGATTCAGCGAGGCCGAGCTGGCCCGGCTGTTTCTGCCGGCCGCCGGAGTTACCGACTGGCTGGTGGACACCGGCATCAACGGCGACATCACCGGCACTGCGGAGATTGGCCGAGCTGTCCGGAGGCCGCGCCCACGAGGTGGTTCGTCTCGAGCAGGTGGCCGAGCAGGCCGCGCAGGCGTCCGGCGACTACGCGTCGGAGTTCGAGCGAGATCCTGCGCCGGCGCGCGGCCACGGCGGTCGGCACCAAGTCCATCCTGGCCTACCGCGGCGGATTCGAAGGCGACCTGACCGAGCCGTCCGCCGCCGAAGTCGCCGAGGCCGCCCGCCGGTGGCGTGATAGCGGCGGCGTCCGGCTCCGCGATCGGGTGCTGCTGCGTTTCGGACTGCACCAGGCGTTGCGGCTGGGCAAGCCGCTGCAATTCCACGTCGGCTTCGGCGACCGGGACTGCGATCTGCAAAAGGCCAATCCGCTGCATCTGCTCGACTTTCTGCGGCAGTCCGGAAACACCCCGATCGTGCTGCTGCACTGCTATCCCTACGAACGCGAAGCCGGCTATCTGGCGCAGGCCTTCAACAACGTCTATCTCGACGGCGGGTTGAGCGTGAACTACCTCGGTGCCCGGGCACCGGCGTTCATCGCCCGACTGCTGGAGCTGGCGCCGTTCGGCAAGATCCTCTACTCGTCGGACGGGTTCGGTCCCGCGGAACTGCATTTTCTCGGTGCAGCGTTGTGGCGCAAGGGTATTCACCGGGTATTGCGGGGCTTTGTCGACGCCGGCGACTGGAGCGAAGCCGACGCCATCCGGGTGGTCGACCTTATCGCTCACCACAACGCCACCCGCCTCTACGCGTTTGACGCCAGGTGACGGGGGTATGTAAGCGACTATGGGTACCATCGGCGATGTCATCGAGTGGACCCGAAAGCAAGTTGCGTCCCGGGTTCCCAAAGCCGACCTTGACCAGCGCGATCCCGACTATATCCGTGACCAGCTGCCGGGAACCTGGCTGCTGGCTTCGCTGTACTTCAGGGCGGACGTCCGGGGCCTGGACCGAGTCCCCGCCGAGGGGCCGGTGCTCCTGGTCGGCAACCACAGTGGCGGCAACGTGCCGCCCGACACATTCGTATTCACGCTCGCGTTCTGCTCCTACTTCGGCGTGGAGCGGCCCTTCTACCAGTTGGCCCACAACCTCGTCGTCTCGGCACCGCCGTTGGGTTTTCTACGCAAATTCGGCACCGTCGCCGCAAACCATGAAAATGCCCAATTGGCACTGGACTCCGGGGCGGCGCTGCTGGTCTATCCCGGCGGCGACTACGAAGTCTTCCGGCCGTCGTGGGACCGTCACACGGTCGACTTCGGCGGACGCATGGGTTACGTGCGGCTGGCCCGGGACGCCGGCGTGTCGATCGTGCCCGTCGCCAGCGTCGGCGGCCAGGAGAGCGCGTTGTTCCTCAACCGCGGCCAATGGCTGGCCAAGCTGCTGATGGCGGATAAGTTGCTACGGCTCAAGAGCATTCCGATATCGCTGGCGCTACCGTGGGGCCTGAACATCAGCGACCTGGCCGGGCACATTCCGCTGCCCACCAAGATCGTGATCGAGGTGCAAGAACCGATCGAAGTCGATGGCGATGACGAGGCGGTACACGACAAGGTGATGGCCAGCTTGCAGGACGGCGTCAATCGGCTGGCCGCCGAACGTCGATTTCCGGTGATTGGCTGATGCGCGTCGAACGCCGATGCGTGATCAACGCCGACCGCGACGCGGTCTGGAAGATAGTCAGCGACCCGGACTGCTACCCCTCGTTCATGGCGAACCTGGAGCGATGGGAGACGGAGACCGACCAGCGTAGCGGCGTCGGTGCGCGGTACACCGTCCACTGGAAGATCGGCTCGTTCCCGGTGGGCGGGATCATCGAGGTTGTCGAGTTCGACGAAGCGCGCGACTTGGCCTGGATCGGCATCACAACCGGTGTCACCCTGCGTGGCCGGATCCGGCTGCGTGATGCCGCCGGCGGCCAAACGAAAGTGACGTTCCGGCTGTCGTATCAGGCGCCCGGCGGAATCTTCGGTTATATCGCCGACCGGATCGCCGTGCGTCAGGTGGGCCGCACTGTGGCCGAAACCCTGAAACGCCTGAAGAGGCTCGATCGAGTCTTAGACCGGCATTAAAGCGGCGTGAACCTCCGCAGCTTGCCGCTGGCCTGGTGTCGCTGCAAGGTGTCGACCGCCCGAATCTGGATCGTCGGCTCGGGCAATCCGTACCTGCGAAGCGCGGCGATCAGCGCGGTGGTCAGGGCGTCCAGATCCGGTGCACCCACGACCAAAATGTCAGCACCCGTGGCGGTCTGGGTGACCTGGTATTCGGACACCCGGGGATCAGTGCCCAGAACGTGGCGAAACGCGAGTGGCGGCACCCTGTTTGACCCGTAACGGAAGTCGTCGTCGCGGCGTCCGCCGACGTCGGCGATGCGCGCGAAAGCGCTGCCGCAAGCGCACCCGCCTGTCAACGAGACCACTTGATCGCCAAGGTCGTAGCGGATGAACGGAAAGGTCCGGTTGGCCAAACCGGTGGCAAGCGTCCGTGCCGCCGGCTCGTCGGGGCCGACGGGCAGCCCGCTGTCGTCGACGCGTTCGAGGATGACCTCGTCCTCGTTCACGTGCAGCCCCTCATCGTGCCCACAACCAACCGCCTGCACGCCGATTTCGGTTGAGCCCCAAACGTTATGGATCACCGGGTCCCATGCCTCGATGATCGCGCGGCGATCCTCGTCGAGCAGCGGCTCGGAGTTGGTGCTGACCCGGACCGGTTCGAGCCGAAGGTCACCCGCCACGGCGGCGCGGGCAAGGCGCCCAATCAGCGACGGATAGCCAACCAGGTGGGTGGGCTGTGCGGCCGCCACGGCGGCGAGCACTTCGTCAAACAATGCGCCCGCGGCGATCACGACCGTTTGCATGCCGGTGGTGGTCGGGATATCGAATAGGGGAGTGCTGGCGTGCGGCGGGACACCGGCCTCGAGCACCGCAAGCCGTGCGGGGCCGGCAAGCCCGGGTCCGCGGCGCTCTTCGCGCGCCTGTGTTCGCCAGGCCAGACAGGCCGACGAAATAAAGAACGGCCAATCCCACACGTAGACACCGCGGACTCCGCTGGAGCCACCCGAGCTGAAAACCTGGTGATCGCCCGCGGTGTAGGAAAACCATTGCTGTTCGGCAAGAATGCGTTCCGCGCGGGCGCGATCGAGGTCGGGTGCGGTGACGATGGCATCCCATTGTTCCTGGGCATCCTGCTTGGTCATCATCGGCAGTGACGCCAGGTCGGCGACCGAGGCGCTGGACGTGTCGAGTGTGCGCAGTCGCCGGGCGTGAAACGGTGACCGTTCCTTTGCGTAGGCCAGCAGCGCCCGCAGACGCTCGTTCTGGTAGGCCTCGATCTGTCGGCGTGACCAATCCAGCCGCGCGACGTGGTCTTCCAGCGCAGCCTGCACCGCATTCAGATGCGCCGCACGCATCCGCTCGTAGGCCGCTCGCACGATAGGCATCGTATTCTGCACACCCGGCGTGAAACCACTGCGAGAAACCACCGTCTAACATCACACCGTTGACGTTGTACGTTCCGTTGATGAGCGACTTGTGCCACCTGCCGGCGCACCAGCTGGTTCGATTGATGACTACCGGCACGGTGTCTTGCCGGGAAGTCATGCAGGCGCACCTGGCAAGGATCCGGGCCGTCAATCCCACGCTCAACGCGCTGGTCGAAGCTACTGATCCCGAGCAGTGTTTGCAGCTGGCCGCCCACGCCGACGAGTGCGCCGCGCGCGGCGATCCACTGGGCACGGCCCATGGCCTGCCGGTGGCCGTCAAGGACGTCATGAAAGTGGCGGGACTGGCCTGCTCGGGCGGTAGTCGCGCGCTGCGCGCCGTTGCCGACGCCGATGCGACGGCGGTATCCAGGCTTCGGGCCGAGGGTGCGATCGTGGTGGGCCTGACCAATGTCCCTGAATTGGGCCGTGGGGGCGAATCCAACAACAATCTCTACGGCCGCACCAACAATCCCTACGACTTGTCCAGGACACCGGGGGGCAGTAGCGGCGGTTCGGCCGCGCTCGTCGCAGCCGGTGGCGCGGCACTCAGTATCGGCACGGACGAAGGCGGCAGTATCCGTCAACCGTGTCACAACACCGGCATCGCCGGGCTCAAACCATCGCACGGCCGAATTCCGCGCACCGGCAACGTTTTCGGCAACACCCCGGGCATCGTCGGCCCGTTCAGTCACTATGGCCCGTTGGCCCGTTCGGTGGCCGACCTGTTCCTGGGCCTGTCGATCATGAACGGACCCGATTTAAAGGACCCCTACGCGGTGCCGGCCCCACTCGGCAGTCCTGATGAGGTCGACCTGGCCGCGCTGCGCATCGCCACCTACCTCGACGACGGCATCAGCCCGCCGACCGACGAGGTGGCCGCGGTGGTATCCGCAGCGGTCGACGAACTGCGGAAGGTGACCGCCGGCGTACGGATCGCCACCCCGGGCTGCCTTGACCGCACCATGGACCTGCTGTGGACGTCAGTCTTTTTGGGCGGCGACCGTGGTCGAGGATTCGAAGCCGACCTGCGCGCGCTTGGAGTTACGGATCCATCCGAAGAACTGGCCGAATTCCTCACGCAGGCAAGAAAAGTCGAATTCTCGCTCACCGAGGCTCGCAGCCGTCTGGTCGATATCGACAACTACCGCGTCGAAATGCTGGAGTTCATGGCCGATTACGACGTCATCATCGGCCCAGCCATGCCCACCGCCGCCAAGCCGCACCATCACGGCCTGGTGGAGATCAACGACTTCTCGCACCTGATGGTGCACAACCTGACCGGCTGGCCCGCTGCGGTAGTGCGTTGCGGAACTTCCCATGACGGGTTGCCGATCGGCGTCCAGATCGTCGCGAGGCCATGGCACGACGCCACGGCGTTGGCCGTCGCCGGCTACCTTGAGAAAGAGCTCGGCGGCTGGCGGCCTCCGCCGATCTGGTGCTGATTGGTCTGAGATACAGGTTGTGGTCCGACGCCGAACGATTCTTAACGATGGCTCAGTCGGTCGTGTGGACGATCAGCACGTCGACCGCGGCCTTGCGGGAGACTTCGGATGGGACTGATCCCAGCAGCCGTCCGGCGACGCTGCTGAGTCCGACGTTGCCGACGACAGTAGGTCGGCGTGGACCGCCTCGGCCAGGTGCACCGGCGCGCTGTTAGCGCATGAGCAAGCGGGGTTTGAGAGCGTACACCTCGGCTTGCCGGGCTGGACGATCCGGGTTGGATCGATGGGAGGGTACCGGCGAGGGATTGCCGACCTCTCCCTGCCCCGAAGTCACCAGCGGCGCAAGGGATCTCCCGCCATACCATCATGGGGTATCAACATATGGGAGCCGCTGCAGCGCAATGCCTTACGTCAGGCCAATACCTAAAGGACCTTGGTTGTACGAATCACATACTGCGCCAACCAATCTCACCACACCACGGAGCTTGTCGAATCGAGAATGTCAAACGTCGGTACAGGTTCGTATTAACTACGAGCCTGACAAGATCACAGGCCAGGACGGCAACGCTCACAGCCAGACACGCATATCGGGCGATGCATTAGCGCCGCATTGCCGGGACCCTTCCCCTGGTGGAGGGGGCTACGGCGCGATAGGCCGTTTGAAGTAAATCAGGATGGTCCACTTCTTTAATTCGGTGCTCGACCCTGCGCCCGTCTTGGGTGCCCAGGTCGGATTCGCGGTGTAGTTAACCATCTCCCATCCCTCCTGCCCCAGTCTGGTCACCAAATCGGTTAAAGCCTTCGACGCAGCTTCCACCGTCGGGTGATCCCAGGCAGTGATCGTTTTGTACTCCCACCGCTGCGGGTACCACCGCCGTCGGATGCCATCCACCAACCCGGTCTGGGCGAAGGATTGGTCATCTCGCCAGCGTACGGCGCAGGCATCGAGAATCGCGGTTCCACATTGGCCGTGTCGCTTCTTACGGGTCGTCAATAGCCCTGCTGGGATTCTCCGAGAATCTGTTGAGAACCCAAAGAGGGAGACGGGGCGAACCTGTAGTCGTTCAGTTAGTCGCATCTATTGGCCATCGAAATAAGCCATCCCCTGGTGATCCCCGAGTGAGCAGTAAACCCGTTTCAGACCAGGCCCGTCGCTCACGATGCGAGGCGGCCGAAGGGTCGACGGGAAGCCTTATCGTGATGGATTCACCATAACTATCTACCCCGTATGGGTAGGACCCGAGCAACCAAGGCTCCCAACGGCTTAATGGTTACAAGGCTACGTTACGTTGCTCAGTAAACAGTGCCATTACCCCACGAAGGTTCGTCGTTGCACGCGTGGTCCAGGACGATGCCGCCGGGGAGGCCCTGCAGCGCGTGGGCGTCGGCCTCGGCAAGACTTGCACCCCAGCCGCCCAAGAACTTTCCTGCGTCGCCGGGTGCCGCGACCAGCGACACGCAGCCGTCGGAGACGACGACGGCGGCACAGTCGGTGGTGCCGGCGCTACGGTTGCAGTTGGCAACCGCGTCATCGACGGCGATCTGCTCATCAGACGCGTCCCAGACCATTTCGAATTTGCCTGTGGAGGGGCTGTAAGCGATGGCGGCATCGTCGGCAACCGCCGCCGGGGAACCGACCAGGCCGCCGATGGCGGCAGCGGTAAGGAATGCTGCGAACACGCGTCGTGTGCGATTGATGGCTAGCTCGAATCTGTCGACGATTGCGCCGATCGTAACGCCAACCTGGCGAATTTTCGCCCGGTGACAAAGGGCAGGGGGTTGCGCGGCATTTCCCACGTTTGTCGAGGAGTGCCGAAAATTGGGTGTTGGCGTTGACGCACCGACCTCAGACGAGCCCCGTCGCATCAAAAACCCAGCTAGTGTCCCCGGTCGCCAAGCCCTCGAAGTGGTTGGGCGGGGCGAAGGCGACAAGGCTGTTCATGTCCCAATAGTCTTTCCAGACTGTGATTTTCGCTCCATCCTCGTGGGGCGCCACCTTATGGACGCTGACGAACCTCAACACGCCCTGCTCGCCTGTTTCGAACGTCCAGGTCTCGGAGCGCTCGTACATCACGTCGGAGCCGTTGGACAGCAGCACACCGTCGTGGTTCTCATAGCCGGCCAGCGATGCGAGGCCAATCTTGAGCCGCTTCACGATGTCGTCGGCACCGCGCGCCGATACGGCGGGAACCGGCATGTCGACGTAAAGACAGTCGGGCGACAGGAACGTCTTGACCGCATCCCAGTCCGGCCGCGAAAGTGCTTGCCACAGACCGACAACCGCGGCCTCGACCGCAATCATAGAAACCTCTGTCATAGTCGCCAATAACACTCGGCCGCCGCACGGGTGTCAACAGTCGTGATCGGGCGCATACATGCCAGGGTGACTCCACTACCGCGCTACATCGCCGAGGAGATCGCGACCGATCGCGTTGACGGGCTGCTCTCCAGACTGAGAACTTTATTTACCGCTATCAAGATCGGCCGTCGCCGCCGACTCGGCGACCCGGACCAGTTGGCGGAATTGCTACAGATTTCTGTGTGGCGGTGTCAAGATCGTTAGTGACCTGTCTTGGGTTGGAGGTCGCGCCATGGGTTTTATGCAAAGGTTAATGCGACTGTCCGCAGCCGCTGCCGTGGTGTTGGGAATGGTTCCAGGTTGCTCGTCGTCCAACCGGTCTGGGGCTCCGCCGACGTCTGGTGTGGTTCCGACAAACCGGTCTGGCGCGCCGCCGACGTCCGCCGGTGACGCGACCACGGGGTGCCCTGTCCCGGCCGGAACTGCCACGGGGATGGCCGCAACGCCCACCGGGGTGGTCGCGTTCGCCATCCCCGGAAAAGGTAAGGTGCCGTTCCCGGACCAGGTGTTCACCGATCCCTGGGTGAGCGGGGTGGATCTGCTCACGCAGTGGGAGTGGCTCGAACCTGAGGCCAACACGTTCGATTGGTCGGTGCTGGATTGCGTTTTTGCACAAGCCAATACGCACCACAAGTTCGTCGCGCTGTCAGTGATTCCCGGCTTTCTGAGCCCATCGTGGGTGCTGCAGATGCCCGGCGTGCAAACGCAGAGCTTCAAATTCTCCTACTCCGACAAGGCGCCGGCCCGGCCGCTGCCGCTGCCCTGGAACGAGGTCTACCTGCACACCTGGTTCAAGTTCCTGGGCGCGCTCGCCGCGCGATACGGCAACAACCCGGAATTCCGCCTGATCCAGGTGGCCGGGCCGACGTCGGTGTCGACGGAAATGTCGTTGCCCGACCGCAAGACCGGAGACACCGCGCTGCCACCAGCGGCCCATGGCTCCGATATCGCCGAGTGGATCAGCCTGGGCTACACACCGGACAAGCTGGTGAAGGCGTGGCAGGAGTCGTTCGACCAATTCCACCAGCTGTTCCCGCATCAGTACCTCGGGTTGGCGTTGTATCCGGGGCTGCCGATCGGCAACAACGGGGCCGAAGACCCGCGCGAAGTGGTCGCCACGCGGATGAGCGTCATCGCGGCGGGGATGCGCTACAAGGAGCAGTTCGACCTGCAGGAAGACGGCATGAAAGGCGGGAAGGCGCAGCCGAACGACCCCGGATACGACGCCGTGCGGGATCACTGCGGCGACATCGTCACTGGACTACAGAATGCAGTGACCGCGACAGACGATCCCGATCAAGGTTGGCTGGGTCGAGCGCTGGATCACGTGGTGGTGGCCGGCGTGGACTTCTGGGAGGTGTTCCTCCCCGACATCGTCAACCCGTCGATGACGGATGCACTCAAGAAGGCGAGCACCGAGCTGCCGGCGCACAAGCAATGCAAGCATTGACCCTCACCGCGACTCCTGACTCCGCGTCGGCGCGGACGCACTATTTCGTGCCAAAGCCCAAGGTGATGAAACCGAGGTTGGAGTGACCCCAGCAGGTGCCCGGCCGGGGGCCGTCGTGCGTCTTCCACACACTTTTCGGATCGGTGGTGCGTGCCTATCAACGACCCATAATCGCCCCGCGAGAGGACCGGTCACACCAACCCAGTTGCATCAAACACGTAGCTGGTATCCCCTTTTGCCAGGTTCTCGAAGTAGTTCGGCGGCGCGATGGCGAAGAGGCTGTTGAAGTCCGAATAGTCTTTCCAGACCGCGATTTTCCCGTCCACGACCTTATGGACGGAGACGAACCTCAGGACGCCCTGCTCACCCGTCTCGAATGTCCACGTCTCCGAGTGCTCGTACATCACGTCGGAGCCGTTGGAAAGCAGCAGCCCGTCATGGTTCTGGTAGCCGGCCAACGGCGCGAGGCCGTGTTTGAGCCGCTTCAGGATGTCGTCGGGACCGCGAGCCGACGCGGCGGGAATCGGCATATCGACGTAAAGACAGTCGGGCGACAGGAACGTCTTGACCGCATCCCAGTCCCGCCGCGAAAGTGCCTGCCACAGCCCGACTACCGCAGCCTCGGCCGCATTCGTAGAAACATCCGTCATGTTCGCCAATAACACTCGTCCGCTGCGCGGGTGTCAACAGCCGGGCTGGGGCGCATACTCGCCAGAGTGACTCCATTACAGCGCTATATCGCCGAGGAGATCGCGACCGATCACGTCGACGGTCTGCTCACCAGACGCGAAGCGATGAGGCGGCTGGGTTTGCTCGGCTCTGACGACGACGGCCGCAGCCGCGCTAATCGCGTCCTGCGGCAATCGGCCGGTGACCGGCCAAGCTCCCACCACTTCGACGACCACGTCCGGCGGCGCTAGCTCACCCGGCCCATCGCAACCGCCGGGAATGGCGAACGCACTGCCCACCGAGCCGATCACCTGGCAGGGTCCGCAGAGCCAGCTGCAAGCCGCGTGGGCCCAGGCGGCCAATTCCAAGGGCGGCGTGCTGGTCATTCACGAGAACAAGGGGTTGACCGACTGGGTGCGGTCGGTGGCCGGCCGGCTGGCCGGAGCCGGGTACTCGGCAATGGCCATCGACTTGTTGTCCGAAAAAGGCGGAACGGCAACGTTTCAGGATTCCGCTCAGGCCACCGCGGCCTTGGCCGCGATCCCGCCCGAACAGTTCACCCACGACCTGAATTCCGCTGTCGCGCAATTGAAGCTGCGTGCTCCGGGGCAAAAGGTCGGCGTGGTCGGCTTCTGCTTCGGCGGCGGACTGGTGTGGCAACTATTGGCCTCCGGCGCGTTGGGCGTGTCGGCCGCGGTCCCGTTCTACGGCCCGCTACCCGCCAACCCTGACTTCGCCGGAGCCAAGGCCGCGGTACTGGGCATCTACGCAGCCTTGGACACCCGCGTCACCGGGTCGCAGGCGGCGGCCAAAGCGGTCCTCGATCGAGCCGGGCTGGTCAACGAACTGGTCGTCGAACCGGACGCCGACCACGCGTTCTTCAACGACACCGGCCCGCGGTACAACGCCGCCGCAGCGGCCGACGCCTGGCAACGGCTGCTGGACTGGCTCGGTCGGTATCTGACGGCATAGCCCGGCGAGCAGACGCAAAAGCACCCGAAGAGGGCACTAAATAGGGGTTTTTGCGTCTGCTCGCGCTAGCCCCAGGGTCACCGGCAGCGACGACCAACCCCGCAGCACCCGGGTATCCCGTCGGCTTCCCGAGCCCGCTAACCGCACGTCCGGGAAGCGGTCGAAGAACGTCCGCAGCCCAACCTCGCCTTCGGCACGGGCCAGGGCAGCTCCGAGGCAGAAGTGCCGGCCACCGGAGAACGCCAGATGCTTGCCGGCATTGGCGCGTTCGATGTCGAAGCGGTGCGGGTCGGGGAAAACCGCGGGGTCCCGGTTGGCGGCGGCCACATAGACCACCACCAACTCGCCGGCTGGGATCCGCCTGCCCGCCATCTCGACGTCGTTGAGGGATATCCGCGCGGTGAGCTGAACCGGCGAATCCAGCCGCAGGATCTCTTCCACCGCGTTCGGCCACAATTCGGGACGCTGACGCAGTGTGTCCAGGTGACCGGGTGTGTCCAGCAACATGCGAATTCCGTTGCCCAACAGATTAACCGTCGTTTCGAACCCGGCCGCCAACACCAGCCCGGCAAGAGCCTGCAGCTCGTCCTCGGTGAGATGTGCTTCGGCAGGGCCGCTTTCGGACCGCTTGATCAGCTGGCTCATCAGATCGTCACCCGGGCTGCGCCGCAATTGCCGAAGGTGATCGGCCAGCCAGAAGTTGAATCCAGCGATCCCTTCCTGCACGCGCCGGTATTGCCGCCACGGCACTCCGAAATCCAGACTCGGGGCGGCCAGCTCACCGAACTCGAGCACTCGACCCCGGTCCTGCTCGGGCACGCCCAAGATGTCGCTGATGATCGCAACCGGAAGCTGCGAGCAATACCTCCCGACGATGTCGACCACGCCGGAGCCACCGGACTCCTCGGAAAGCTGATCCAAGATCTTGGTGGCTGTCCGCTCGACCCCATCACGCAATGCGGCGACTGCCCTGGAGGTGAACACCGCCGACACCGTCTTGCGGTAGCGCGTGTGATCCGGCGGTTCGACGGCCAGCAGTGACGGCGGCCGCAGCGGATGCAGCAGCTCGTCGCGCGTTCGACGCTCCAGCCAGCGCATGGGTGCCGGCAGATTCGATCCGATCATCAGCACCCGGAAGTCGTCGGAACGCAGCAGATCGTGGGCGAGGGTATGGCCCACAGCCAGGTAACTGACCCGGCTTTGGACCAGCGGGCCCCGCGGCTGCAGTTCGTCGTAGAAAGCCACCGGGTCGGCAAGCACTTTCGGATCGGCGATCAGCCTGGCCTGCAAGTCGCCTCGGGCGACTCCGATCTTTGCGGCGCTGCGGACGAACCCGTGCAGGGCCAGCCAGTGCAATCTCTGCTTCACAGGACCTCCATCGATCCGCAAGGCGCCAGGGGCGTTTCACCCAGCCTAGGTCCGGTGCGGCCGAGTGTGCCCAAGGATGCCGGACCTCAGCATTCAGCGGTGATCTTGAAGTCCTCTGTCACGACCTTGTTGGGGTTATTGCTGTTGATGCCGTAGGCGCTGCCGGTGAATGTGTAGGTGCTCTTGGTCAGGTCGACATGTGTCTCGCCGACCCCGCCTATCCACGCGCTGCCGTTGAACCCGTCAATGTTCCGGATCTTCACCCACTGGGCCATGGCCCGGTCACCGCTAAGCAGCGCCACCGCTTCGACTTGGCCGTCGTGGTCGCGGATATCGAGGGTCCGGTACCCCTGGACTTGAGTGCACGCGGCAGGCCGCGTGGTATGCGCGTTGCCGTCCAGCGTCAGGTGCGCGGCTTTGCGAGACACGGTCTCGGCCTCTCCACACGCCGCGACGCCGGCAACGACGACCAGCGCAATGCCTGCCACCTTGACCAACCGGTTCTGCACCAGTCACCTCCGTTCCGTTGTGGGGCTACTTCGTTTCGGGACCGAGCCTGCTCATCTGTGAATCGTGCCCGAAACTTTACTGCCGTTTCGGCATTAACGCGGGTAAAGATTTCAGGACGCGGTTTCGCACCAATTCCGGGCTCAGGCCCTTGAACCGGTCGATCCAACGAATGCCGTTGGGCACGTACCAATGCAACCGGCTCGGGTGCTGGTAGGCCCGCCACGCCGCCTCAGCCACGCTGGACGCGGGCATCAGCCGAAACATGCCCTTCCTGGGCGTCGCGGCGCGGATCTGCTCAGCGGACAACGTCGTCGTGCCATCGTCAGAGTGAATGGGCGTGCTGGTGAGGATGGCGGTATCGATCGCACCGGGTAGCACGTCGGCAACCCGGATCCCATGTCGATGCCACTCCACGCTCAGCGCCTCGGTCAGCCCTTTGACCGCATGCTTGGTCGCCGAGTAGACCGCGATTCGCGGCATCCCGTAGGTACCCGAGGAAGACGACGTCGAGAACATCAGACTGCCCGGCGTCTTCTTCAGGTAGGGCAGCGCGCCGTAAGCACCGGTCAGCACCGCCTGGAAGTTCACCTCCACTACGCGTATGGCGTCGTCATAGGGCACGTCTTCGAACCAACCGCTGGCTCCGATGCCGGCGTTGTTCCACATCATGTCGAGCCCGCCGCCCGCGTTGCCGGCACAGAAATCGGCGAGCGCGGAATCGAGTGCGGCCTTGTCCGTCACGTCGACGACACGAGTCCACAACCCGGCGCCAAGCTGCGCGCTCAGCGCTTCAAGGCCGTCTGCGTCGCGATCCACCGCACCGACCCGCCAGCCCTTGGCATGGAACAGCTTTGCTCCCTCAAGGCCCATTCCACTGGCGGCGCCGGTGATGAAGACCGATTTCACGCTGCCGTTTGCGGCGCCCGGCATGAAGACCTCAGCCCGCCTCTACTACTTCTTTGATGCGCTGGAGCGTTTTCGTCATATCACGGACATTGCGGCGCTTACGCAGAAAGCCACCTAACAACCAGTACACGCCGAGCCACGGCGCCGGGCTGAGCCGAAACGACTCGGTCACGTCCGTGCCACCGCCGGACGGCGCCAATCGGTAGTGCCAGTTGTTCACCGGCCTGTCGCCGAGCAGGACCGTGAAGCCGAACTCACGGTTCGGTTCGCAGGCGGTCACCTTGCACGTCGTCCAATAGACGGGCCCAATTTCATTTCGCCGAACGTGTCCGCGGAATTTGGCGCCGAGTGCGGGGCCGGTTGCATCACCTAGCCACTCGGCTTCCATGACTTCCGGCGAGAACCGGCCGGTGTTGCGGACGTCTGCGATCAGCTCCCAGATCTTGTCCGCGGGCGCCGCCATATGAACTGTTGCCGAACCTTCCATGGCCTGATCCAAACACAGCTTCGCGCCGGCTCATAGACCTGTAGAGGGTCTCCCGCCGAGAGTCACCGGCGCGGGATGGCTGCCTGAATGATCTGGTTGATGATCGACGCTATGCCCCGTCCGGGCTTGGACCACACGGCCGTCGGAAGTCCGGAGGCGGTGCCGCACTTCGGCCACGCGTCCAACCCCTGATCAGCCAGAACCCGGTTGGCCACCGCGATTTGTTGGTCCCGGGAAGCTGTGGCCGGGTTGCCGACGCCGCCGTACTGGGCCCAGGTGGCGGGCTTGAATTGCAACCCACCGTAGGCGCCGTTCCCGGTGTTGGCTCCCCAGTTTCCGCCAGACTCGCACTGTGCGACGGCGTCCCAGTTCGGGGTGGGGGCGGCGTTGGCAATGCCGGTGGACAGGCTCAACGACAGTGCAACGAAGCCGGCGACCATCGCGGACTTCGCAAGCGACTTGTAGAGCTTGGCCATGTCAAGTTTTTCGCCCCGCGTGGCCTTAGCGTTACCGATTTGAATAGCCCGCGAGATAAGAAATCTATGGCAATACGCAATACGACTGAGTCGCTGACAAAAGAGCGTGCTGATAAAGGTTGTCGAGTTGGCGGGCCCGGATCACGTCACTCCTGGCCCCATCCAGCTGCCCCGCGCACGACGGCGAATGCAGCAGGTCCCAGTTGAGCACCATTTGACTGAGCATCGTTTGGTTGAGTTCGTCAATCTGCGACCGTTCCGCTGACAGGTCCGGTCGCACGGCCGGCACGCTCGCGGCGTCAAGCTTCCAATCCGCAAACCGGCTGTATTCGATTGCCTCGGTGGCGCTGATCTGGTCTCCGAAGACCCGGACGACGTAATCGGGGTCAATATGCTGCGCGTCGGCGGCGGCCCGCAACTTGGTGAGCTCTTGCTGGACGCGGCCCGGGTCCTCGATGGCCAGATGCGCACTCCACTTGAACGCGGCCACCGGCTCGGCGATCTGCAACCGCTGCGCGGCCGCGTCGACCAGCTCGGAAAGCGGGCCGGTGCTGTCGGCTCGCGCCGGCATCGGGGCGGCAACCAGCGCTGCCACCAGAGCCGCCACGACGCCGCCTCGTCGGCGGCCGCACGGTCCACGGCTGCTGTTCATGACCATGATTCTGGCCCGATCGGGATCCCTTACTTTCGAGTTAGCCTGGCTGATATCGGTACATCTTGGACACGCACGCCGGGAATCCGGGCGGCGATTTTCGCCGCGCTTGCGGTATCGCTGTCGCTGAGTGGGGCTTTTTTAGCGGTGGGCAGGCTCCATTCGTCACCATCTGACTCCCTCGACCATCCGGTCAATCCGGTCGGCGACGAGCAGAGCGAGTCTCAAGTGGTCGAACCGGCCCAGCACATCGTCACACGCGCCGGACTGCAGACGACGTCGGCAGGCTATCTGCTGATGTCCTGTAAGGATCAGAAGGACCCGCCTTATCAAGGCGCGATCTACCTGACATTTGCGGTGCCGGCCGGGGTGGGCGCCGACACATACCTCCCGACCATCGCCGCAGCGCTGGTCACCGACGGCTGGGTTGAGGGCCTCCCGCCCAACAACCGCATGTTCGGCAGGGCACTGTCGAAGGACGCCGTCACGGCGATCGTCTACCGCGACAGCGATAACCCGAACGCGGGCGTCCTGCGCGTGTACGGCCAGTGTCGGAACATGAACGATCACCGCAACGACACGACTGGCTGGACAGACATCACCGGCCAATTCACCGGGAGCAGTTGAGCCCCTTAAATGCCTACTGCGCCTGACGGGAGTGCCGTCAGGCGCAGTAGCCGCGTTCGTAGTGAGGTTATCCGTGAGCGCCCAGCGCGCCCTGCAGGTCGCCCTTCATGGCGTTGAGCTGAGCACCCCAGTACTCCCAGCTGTGCGTTCCGTTGGCGTTGAAGTTGAACACCGCGTTGTGGCCACCGGCTGCGGTGTAGGCGTCCTGGAACTTCAGGTTGCTGCTGCGCACGAAGTTCTCCAGGAACTCGGCGGGCATGTTGGCCCCACCCAACTCCGACGGGGTGCCGTTACCGCAGTAGATCCACAGGCGGGTGTTGTTGCCGACGAGCCTGGGGATCTGCACGGTCGGGTCGTTGCGCTGCCACGCCGGGTCGCTCGACGGGCCCCACATGGCGTCGGCCTTGTAACCGCCGGCGTCACCCATGGCCATGCCGATCAGGGTGGGACCCATCCCGCTGGAGGGGTCCATCAGGGCCGACAGCGAGCCGGCGTAGATGAACTGGTCGGGGTGGTAGGCGGCCAGGATCAGTGCTGAGGAGCCGGCCATCGAGATGCCGACCGCGGCGCTGCCGGTGGGCTTGACGCCCTTGTTGGCGGACAGGTACTGCGGCAGCTCGCTGGTCAGGAACGTTTCCCACTTGTAGGTGGAGCAGCCGGCCTTACCGCAGGCCGGGCCGTACCAGTCGCTGTAGAAGCTGGACTGCCCACCGACCGGCATGATGAGCGACAGACCCGAGTTGTAATACCACTCGAAGGCCGGGGTGTTGATGTCCCAGCCGTTGTAGTCGTCCTGCGCCCGCAGACCGTCCAGCGCGTACACCGCCGGAGAACCCTGTCCGCCGCTTTGGAACTGGACCTTGATGTCGCGGCCCATCGCACCCGACGGCACCTGCAGGTATTCGACCGGCAGACCTGGCCGCGAGAACGCCGACGCGGTCGGCGCTCCGCCGGCAAGACCGATCACGCCCGGCAGCGTCACCGCCGCTGCAGCACCGACCAAGAGGCGGCGCCCCCAGGTCCGGATCTTGTCGCTCACGTCTGTCATGCCTGCGCCCCTTCGTCGGTCGTCGCGCTTTCCCGGCAGAATTTACCGCGCGAATCGCCCAAATGTCGATCGGGACGCGAAGCAAATCTGGGTTTGTATCTATTTCGCCGCGAATACAGGAACCGTGATAGCGGCCGCATAAGCCACGGTGCCGTCTCCGCAGACTCGCGGCGACCCGCCCTACCAGCCAAGAGACCGGTTGTTATCCGCCGCGACACCGGCCCGGCACGCGCCATAGCGCGCACGGAACAAAGCACATCTAATCAACATGAAGATCGTTTTCGAACACCCGTACCTTGCCGCGCAATCTGTCGAAGGTTTAGTCGTCCGTTGCGTGACGATGGCACCCGTCGGGCATCGCCGTAGCCGGCCGCCGCCCGTTAGGTTCGGCACAGGGGCAGCCGAATTTGCGTCGACCGCGTAGGCTCTCACGGAGCAAGCCGATGGAGACCACGCTGTCCCGGTCCGTTCCGGCGCCCAACCACCGCACGACGAGATCAATCTGCGCGGCGGTACGGCTGGGAGCATCGGACGCCCGGGAACGATTGAGGTGCAGATTTGGACGCGGTACTAGGGCTATCAGTGACGCCGACCAACGTCGGGTGGGTCCTTGCTGAAGGACACGGCGCGGACGGCACCATCCTCGAACATCGAGAGCTGAAACTGCGCGGCGGCTCCGGAGTGCGCGCGGTCGCCACCGCGGAGCAGCTGGCCGAAGAGATCGTGCGGGTAGAACGTTCGGCGGACGCGAGCGATCACCGGCTGCGTGTCATCGGAGTGACCTGGAACGACGAAGCTTCCGCTCAGGCCGCGCTGCTGATGGAGCAATTACACCAGGCGGGCTTCGACAATATTGTGCCGATTCGGATGCTCGAGGCGGTTGAGACGCTGGCGCAGGCTATTGCACCGGTCATCGGCTATGAGCAGACCGCGGTGTGCATTCTCGAGCGCGACTTGGCGACCGTAGCCATGGTGGACACCCATGAGGGCGATACGCGCACGGCAGTCAAGCAGGTCAGCGGCGGCTTTGACGGGTTGACGTCCTGGCTGACCGGGATGTTCGACCGCAGCGCATGGCGCCCGGACGGCGTCGTGGTCGTCGGCTCTGACGGTGACGTCGACGCGTTCTCATGGCAACTCGAAAGGGCCTTGCCGGTACCGGTTTTCGCCCAAACCATGGCACAGGTGACGATCGCGCGAGGCGCGGCGCTGGCAGCGGCTCAAAGCACCGAGTTCACCGACGAGCAGCTGGTGGCCAAGACCAGTGAGCCTGTTGTCGCCCCCGCACGGTCACGGCAGTCGTCCTATGCCAGGGCGGCGACCGTCTTGGCCGCCGGTGTGGTCACTTTCGTCGCTTCGCTCTCACTCGCGGTGGGGATGCAGCTGGCGCCGGACCAACACGCCGGGACGTCGCGGGAAGCGCCGCGCACGTCGACCCCGCAGGTTGCGGAAGCCGGCACGGCGGCTGTGCCAACATCGGCGGGCTCCCGGCCAACACCGCAACTGCGGCTCACCTCCGACGAACCGGTCAGTCAGCCGGGCTCCGGTGATCCGAATGGTCGGGGACCCTCGAGGGTGCTCGAGCACATACCGGGCGCTTACGCGGATGCGACGGGGCACCCACCGTCACAGCCTTAGCGCTGCTCCTTGGGGTGCACCCCGGTGAAGGACACCGTCACGTCGTCGGCGACCTGGACTGAGCCCAGCAGCACCGAGTACGGCTTGACGCCGTACGCGGACTGACGAACCCTGGATTCGACAGACATTCGCCACGAGTCACCGAGATCCTCGGTGCGCACATCGACCTCGTGCTCTCGCTCCTTTCCGCGAATCTGCAGCATCCCGGTAAGACGGTACCCGTCGTCCGTCTTCCGGATCTGTTCACCGTTGTCCGCGATGAAGCGGATCTCGGGAAAGCGGTTGGCGTCCAACGACTTCAATGCATTCGATCTGACCAACGCCTTTTCCGGTCCGGACAACCCCTTGACGCCGCCCTCGCCACGCAGCACCTCGAGTGAATCCACCTCGACGGCAAGCTCTGCCGCTACGGGTTTGGGGGGTCGGGCGCCGTCCCAGGTCACCGTGGCCTGCCAGCGGCCCATCGCGATCGTCAGCCGGTGACCCATTCGCGCCGCCCTGCCGGAAACGCCTGTGCGAATTAGTAATTCACCGTCGGATGCGTCGAGGGTCCACACGGCACGGTTATCTCGGGTCACATGGTCAGCACGGTGCGATAGTGCGCCCGGCCGTGCTCCATCGCCGCGTAGCCCTCAGCGGCCTGGGCCAGCGGCAATTCCTCAATCCACGCTCGCACACCCGACAAGACAGCGAAATGCATTGTCTCCTCAACATCTTTCGCCGTACCGGAGGGGTGGCCGACAATGCTGACTCCGGGAGTTATCAGCTGCACGGGACTGATCGGCAGCGGCTCTGGCGTGACGCCGATCGTGACCAGTTCGCCTTGCGGCAGTAGCCCGCCTACGGTGGCGGCCATGGCAGGGGAGTTGCCGGCGGTGGCCAGCACAACCGCCGCGCCACCCAGCTTGCGCATCGCTTCGGACACGTCACCGCTGGTGGAGTCGATGTAGTGGTGAGCGCCCAGTTTCCGCGCGTCCTCTGCCTTGGCGGCACCGCGGGCGATCGCGATGGTCTCGAAACCCATCGCCCGGGCGAACTGCACCCCGAGGTGGCCGAGCCCGCCGACACCCAGCACCGCGACCCGGTCACCGGGCAGCGCCTTGGTGTGGCGCAGCGCGTTGTAGGTCGTGACACCGGCACAGCCCATCGGGGCGGCTGCTACGTCGGAAAGCTCGGCGGGAACCCTGGCCAAGGCGTTGGACGGCACCGTCACCGATTCGGCATACCCACCCGGGTACTGCCAGCTGGGGACCTTTCCGTTGGCGCAGTGGATGAAAATGCCCTTGCGACAAGGGTCGCAGCGGTAGCAGCAACCGCCGAACCAGCCCACTGCGACGCGATCGCCGACCGCGAACTCTTCGACGCCCTCGCCGAGCTCGGCTATGGTTCCGGCGATTTCGTGCCCCGGGGTCAGCGGCCACGACATGCCGGGGAAACCGCCCTGGACGAAGTGCTGATCAGTGCCGCAGACGCCGCAGGCGGTGACCGTTATGCGTACTTCGTCACGACCGGGCGGCACCGTTTCGACGTCCACCAGCTCGAGGGCTGCGCCTGCCGACGCTACGTGGACAGCTTTGTGCGTGGGCATACGCCCTCCTCGTCGTTTGGTGGGTGGTCGCTTTTCGGTGGGTCTCGCTTTTCGGTGGGTCTCGCTTTTCGGCAGGTTAATGCGCGACCGGGCATTGCCCATTCGGCGCAGCCCCGTTGGTGTGGTAGTCGACCTGCCAGTGCTTGATGCCGTTGAGCCACCCCGAACGCAGCCGCTCGGGTTTGCCGACCGATTCCAGATCGGGCATGGCGTCAGCGATCGCGTTGAACATCAGGTCGATCGTCATCCGCGCCAGGTTGGCCCCGATGCAGTAGTGCGCGCCGGTACCGCCAAATCCCACGTGCGGGTTGGGATCACGCAGGATGTTGAAGGTGAACGGGTCGTCGAACACCTCCTCGTCGAAATTGGCGGAGCGGTAGACCATCACCACTCGCTGGCCCTTCTTGATCTGCACACCGGACAACTCGTAGTCCTCCAGCGCGGTGCGCTGGAATGACGTCACCGGAGTGGCCCACCGGACGATCTCGTCGGCGGTGGTGACCGGGCGCTCCCGCTTGTAAAGCTCCCACTGATCGGGGAAATCGGTGAAGGCCATCATGCCCTGGGTGATGGAGTTGCGGGTGGTCTCGTTACCGGCCACGGCCAGCAATATGACGAAGAACCCGAACTCGTCGTCGGAGAGCTTGTGGCCGTCCACGTCGGCCTCGACCAGCTTGGTGACGAGGTCTTCGCCGGGGTTCTTCGCCCGATCGGCGGCCATCTGCATCGCATACATGATGAGTTCGACGGAGGCGGCGATGGCGTCGTTGGTGGCGAACTCCGGGTCCTGGTCGCCGACCATCTGGTTGGACCAGTGGAACAGCTTCATGCGGTCTTCCTGCGGTACACCCAGCAGACCGGCGATGGCCTGCAGTGGCAGTTCGCAGGAAACCTGTTCGACGAAGTCGCCGGACCCTTGCGCCGCGGCTTCCGCGACGATGCGCTTCGCGCGCTCGTTGAGGTCGTCGCGCAGGCACTCGACGGCCCGGGGCGTGAAGCCGCGGGAGATGATCTTGCGCAGCCGGGTGTGGTGCGGGGCGTCCTGGTTGAGCAGGACGAACTTGCCCCTTTCGATCTGCTCGCCGACGGTGCCGTCTTTGTAGCGCGGCAGGGCGGTCTTCTGCAGGCTGGAGAAGACATCGCTGCGCCGCGATATCTCCTTGACGTCCTTATGCTTGGTCACCACCCAGAAGCCGCCGTCGTCGAACCCGCCCACTCCGAGCGGCTGTTCGTTCCACCAGATCGGCGCCGTCCGACGCAGCTCGGCCAGTTCTTCGACCGGCAGCCGCTCGGCATGGATGTCCGGGTCGGTGAAGTCATACCCGGGCGGCAGGTTAGGTGTTGTCTGGGATGGCATGGGTGGCCCACTCCTCGATACGAAGTCTTCTAGTCTTCTTCTATGCCAAATAAACCATTGCTACACCACAGTTGGGAAGCATCGGCAGAAGATCGCCGAGCCCGAACTGCAACATGTTCAGCCCCGATGAGTTCGGGGTGATTCGCCGGTCTGCATACAGACAGCTCCGATCAACACTGGAAGGCAGCCTTGATGCGCATTGTTTTGAGCCACTTCATCGAGGTCTGGATGGGCCGGAAGGGTTAGTCCAGGCACCGGGCGGCCAGGGCGAGGACACCGACGGTGGATTCGCACACGGTGGCTGGTCCCAGCCGTACTTCGAACCCGAAACCATGGGACCGGCCATCACCGAGATCATGGCCGGTACCGGGGCGCTGCTGGCACCTATCGGCCGGCGGAACGTCCAGTTACCTAGCCGCCAGACGCGATCTTGTGGCCCACCGCACAATCGTTATGCTTTGGTGCAGGTCACCGGCGGTACTCAGGGGACCAGACGTGCACAAACTCCAAAGGTGGAACATGATTCGCGAAGTACTTACCGCCGCTGCGATCACGGGTGCCGCGATCGGCGTGGTGCCCTGCGCGGCCGCCGATCCCGGGCCCTGGCAGGGCGATGTGCCGGGAATGAACTTTGACGCCTCGCTGGGTGCGCCGTGCGACAACTACGAGCGCTTTATTTTTGGACGCGGTCCGAGCGGCCAGGCCGAGGCCTGTCATTTCCCGCCTCCTAACCAGTTCCCGGCAGCGACCACCGGGTATTGGGTGATTTCCTACCCGCTGTACGGAGTCCAGCAGATCGGCGCGAAGTGCCCGAACCCGCAATCAGCGGCACAGTCGCCCGCCGGACTCCCGATGCTCTGCCTAGGGGCGCAAGGATGGCAAGAAGGATGGTTCACCGGAGCAGGGTTCTTCCCGCCCGAGCCATGACCGGTCAGCCCCCGGAGACTCCGGTCCCGCGGTGGCTGCGTTTTGTGATGGCGTCGGATCGTGCCGGTTCGGCGTGGTACGTCGGCACCGGCTTCTTCTTCGCGCCGGTGCTCGCGGTGCTGTCACCGTGGCCACTGGTTACTGCCGTGCTCTGGGCCGTCATCGGGCTGGCGGGTTTGTGGCTGGGCTTGCTCGGAATCGCGATGGCCATCGGGCTGGCGCGGGTTTTACGATCCGGTGCCGAGATACCAGAGGACTACTGGCGCACTTTGGTCAACTACTGACGGCCGCTGCCCGCCGGGTCGGGGTACCGAACGGGCGGGGGCCGTCCGCGTCTGTGTCGACACGAGAAGAGGTCAAACGGCCCTGGGCGCTCAGTATTTGCCGGGTCTACGCTCGTACCAAACATCCGCCAACAATTAGGAGACGCCGATGCCCATCGATCCCAAAGATGCAGTCGACGCGGTCAAGGATGTCGCTACCAACGCCGTCGAGAAGGCCTCGGACATCGTCGAAAACGCCAGCGACATCATCCGCGGCGATATCGCCGGCGGCGTCAGCGGCATCATCCAGAGCTCGATCGACATCGCCACGCACGCGGTCGACAGGGCCAAAGAGGTCTTCACCGGCAAGGAGGATGAGGACCTCGACTAGATAGCAGCCGCGACGCTGTCAGACGGCAGCGGCGGCGTTGAGTTCGTCCAACCGGGTCGTCGCCTCGAGATATTCCTGCACCCAGCGCTCGATGACGGTGGCCGTCTTCTCTACCTTGGTGAACTGCCCGACCACCTGACCAACGGGGTTGAACGCGACGTCGACGCTCTCGTTCGGGTACCTGTTCGTGGCCCGCACTGCCATGCCGGAAACCATGTACTGCAGCGGCATCCCGAGCGGCTTGGGGTTGTCCTCGCGCTCCCAGGCTTCCGTCCAGTCGTTACGCAGCATGCGGGCGGGCTTGCCGGTGAACGAACGGCTGCGGACGGTGTCGCGGCTGCCGGCCTTGACGTAGGCGGCCTGCTGAACCGGGGTGTTCGAGGACTCCTCAACCATCAGCCACTGCGAGCCGGTCCATGCTCCTTGCGCGCCCAGTGCCAAGGCCGCAGCGATCTGCTGGCCGCTGCCGATGCCACCGGCGGCGAGCACCGGCACCGGGGCGACCTCCTTGACGACCTGCGGCCACAACACGATTGAGCCCACCTCGCCGCAGTGCCCACCAGCCTCGCCGCCCTGGGCGATGATGATGTCGACGCCGGCGTCGGCGTGCTTTCGGGCCTGCGATGGTGAGCCGCACAACGCGGCGACCTTGCGTCCGGCCTCCTGAACGTGCTTGATCATGTCGGCCGGCGGGGTGCCGAGCGCATTGGCGATCATCGCCACCTTCGGGTGCTTCAGCGCCACCTCGACCTGCGGGGTCGCGGTCGCCTCCGTCCACCCGAGCAGCTGCAAGCTGTCGTCATCGGCGTCCTCCACGGGGACGCCGTGATCGGCGAGGACCTTCTTCGCGAAGTCCAGATGCTCCTGCGGCACCATCTTGCGCAGCGTCTCGGCCAGTTCGTCGGCCGACAGATGGGAGTCCATGCCCTCGTATTTGTTCGGGATCACGATGTCGACGCCGTACGGATGGTCACCGATGTGGTCGTCGATCCAGTTGAGCTCGATCTCTAACTGCTCGGGTGTGAATCCGACGGCCCCGAGCACGCCGAAGCCGCCGGCCTTGCTGACCGCGACCACCACATCGCGGCAATGGGTGAAGGCGAAGATGGGGAACTCGATACCGAGCTCGTCGCATAGGGCGGTGTGCATGCCTACTCCTGGGGCGCTCGCCGAATTGAAACGTGTTCTAGTTTAGTACGGATGCCCTTGACGTGGCCAGTGAGGTCTGGTGCATCGAGACTACGAGCCCTCACGCCGGATTGTCAGATGGTCAGCGTTTGGGTCAGCCACAGGACCAGGAACGCGAACATGCAGCAGGCGCAGATGAGGTGGTCCCGGAAGACCGACCGGGCCAGCCGGGTCTGTTCGATTGCGCCGTCGGACCGCTTCCCGATCCGAACGGCGTACGGGACGGTGTGCGTCAGGGCCAGCACCACCGGGACTCCCGCCAGCCCGGCCGCACTGAGCAGCAGCCAGCCCGGGTCGTGTCCTCTAGTAGCTTGAAATGCCAGCGCGCCCAGCAGAATAACCATCACGAGAGCAATCAGCCGGCCCATCGGGCGCGATGTGGTGGTCGCGCGATGGTAATAACCCGCGATGGACGACAGCACCGGCTCGGGTAGTTCTGCACCGGCGCTTCGGTACTTCCAGACCTGCACATCGAAGATGAGGTCCATCCACAAGATGGCGAGCAGGAAGCCGCTGCAGGCGGTGAGTAACGGAGCCACGACGCTCACCTCCGATTCGCCAAGGTGTGCCGCCTTCTGACGAGATTGGCATTTGGCAGATTAGAACACGTTCTAGCGCTGTGCAGCCCTCGGGTAGCGTGACCCGTCATGGGACGCGTGGCGGACAAAGTTGCACTGATCAGCGGCGGCGCCCGGGGTATGGGGGCCTCTCACGCGCGACTGCTTGTCGCCGAAGGCGCCAAGGTGGTGATCGGCGATATCCTCGATGACGAGGGCCGGGCGCTGGCCGACGAATTGGGCGGCGCGGTGCGGTACGTACATCTCGACGTGACACAGCCCTCGGAGTGGGCGGCCGCGGTCGCGACGGCGGTGCAAGAATTCGACAAGCTGAATGTCTTGGTCAACAACGCCGGCATTATCAACTACGGCCCGCTCAAGACTTTCGACCTCGGCAAATGGCAACAGATCCTCGACGTGAATGTCACCGGCACGCTGTTGGGTATTCAGGCCGTCATCGATCCGATGATTGCCGTCGGGGGCGGTTCGATCGTCAACATCTCGTCCATCGAGGGCCTGCGGGGTGCGGCATGGGTGCACGGGTATGTGACGTCCAAGTGGGCGGTGCGCGGTCTGACTAAATCTGCGGCATTGGAGTTGGCGCCCAACAACATTCGGGTCAACTCGATTCATCCGGGGTTCATCCGCACGCAAATGACCGCCAAGCTTCCCCAGGACCTGCTCAACATCCCACTGGGCCGGCCCGGAGAACCACAGGACGTGTCGGCGTTCGTCCTCTTCCTGGCCAGCGACGAATCGTCGTACGCCACCGCGGCCGAGTTTGTCATCGACGGCGGCTTGGTGGCTGACGTTTCGCATAAGACTCCGTAGCTGCGCGCTGAAATCACTTGTCTGACTGCAATTTCGGTGGTTTCCGTCTTTGCCGTTGCCGGGTGGGTTACAGTCCCCCTGAACGCTGGTGATGTTTGCTGGATCGGGGACACCCATGTCGGAGACCGTGCTGATCACCGGCGCCTTCGGTCTGGTCGGTTCGACTACCGTTAGGCGGTTCGCCGCCGACGGCTGGCGGGTGGTGGCCACGGCTCATCGCAAAGCGGACGAAGCGTTGCCGCCCGGCGTGCAAACCCGATGGGTTGATCTGACAGACCCGGGTCAGGTTGAGACCCTGGTGTCCGAAGTGTCACCCGACGTGATCGTCCACCTGGCCGCCATCATCCCGCCATTGGTTTACCGCGACGCCAAACTCGCCCGCAAGATCAATGTCGACGCCACTGCCGCATTGGTGCGTGCCGCCGAAGCGCAACCGAAGCCACCGCGCTTCCTGCATGCGTCGAGCGTCGGTGTGTATGGCGCGCGCAATCCCTATCGCCATCCCGAACGGATCGGCGTGGACACGCCGCCTCGCCCATCCGAGCTGTATGGCGGCCTCAAGCTCGAAGCCGAAGAATTTGTGCGGGCGTCTGGCCTGGACTGGGTGGCGTTGCGCTTGGGCGGCGTGTTGAGCGTCGACCCGTCGGCTATGCCCTTCAGCGGCGACATCGTGTACTTCGGTAGCGCGCTGCCGACCGACGGCCGGGTTCACTGCGTCGATACCCGTGATGTCGCCACGGCGTTCGCGGCGGCCGCGCAGGCGAGCGTCGTGAGGGAGATCCTCTTGATCGCCGGCGACGACTCGCATCTGCTGCGGCAGGGGGAGATTGGGCCGGCCATGGCGGCCGCTCAGGGCATGGTCGGCCTGATGCCGAAGGGCCGGCCCGGCAACCCGGACAATGACGACGACTGGCCTGTCAACGATTGGATGGATACCACCCGTGCGCAGCGGCTGCTGAAATTTCAGCATCATTCGTGGCCCGAAATGCTGGCCGAAATGCGCGCGCATGCGGGCTGGAAACGCTACCCGTCGCGGCTGGTCGCACCCCTGGCACGTCAGTTCATGAAGCGCCAGGCGGCCTACCTCAAGGCGCCCGGCCAGTACGCGGAGATGTCGCGCGCCCTCCGCGCCAGGTTCGGCGATACGGCGCTGGATACCGCCAAGCCCGGATAGCGGCACGGGTTCAAATCACTTGTGTCACTTCGGTTTCAGCGGTTTCAGGGCGGGATTTTTGTCGGAGGGCAGCGATAGTATTCGAACATGCTTTCGAGTAGCCGCGAGGAGGTAGCCGCAGCGTTCGACGCGCTGCGTGCCGCGAGGTCGCGCGTGTGCGAGTTGACCTTCGATGTGCTGACAACTCCAGAACGGTTGGCGTACTTGGAGCAACTCGAGCAGGATGCGCGCCGGGCGCCGGTGGCCGCTCACGCGTTGATCAACGAGATCGCCGACCAAGCCGACGAGACCTCGTTGGGCGGCAAGCTGCCCGCGGTGCTGGCCGACCGGCTGCACATCACCCGCACCGAGGCCAACCGGCGCATCGCCGAGGCCGCCGACCTCGGTGAGCGCCGGGCTCTGACCGGGCAGCCGCTGGCGCCCGTGTTGACCGCGACCGCCGCCGCCCAGCGGCAGGGACATATCGGGGCAGACCACATACAGGTGATCCGCGGCTTCTTCCGTCACCTCCCCTCCTGGGTCGACATTCAGACCCGCGAACACGCCGAAGCCCATCTGGCCGACCGGGCCACCCAATTTCGCCCCGATCAGGTCGCCAAGCTCGCCGTGCGACTGATGGATTGCCTCAACCCCGACGGCACCTACACCGACGAGGACCGCGCCCGCCGGCGTGCGCTTGTCCTCGGCAAGCAAGACACCGATGGGATGTCTCGGCTAAGCGGCTGGATCACCCCCGAACTGCGCGCCACCCTCGAGGCGGCGTGGGCCAAGCTGGCCGCCCCGGGGATGTGTAACCCCGCCGACGAGACGCCCGTGGTGGACGGCGCACCCTGCGAACAGGCCGTAAAGCGCGATACCCGTTCGCAGAGCCAACGTAACCACGATGGACTCAACGCCGGCCTGCGTGGCTTGTTGGCCAGCGGGAACCTGGGACAACACAACGGGTTACCGGCGGCCATCATCGTGTCCACCACACTCAACGACCTCCAAGCCGCCGCCGGCACGGCCTTGACCGGCGGCGGCACCCTGCTGCCCATGAGCGATGTGATCCGGCTGGCCCGGCACGCGAATCATTACCTTGCGATCTTCGATAAGGGCAAGGCGATCGCGCTGTACCACACCAAGCGCCTGGCCTCGCCGGGACAGCGGATCGTGTTGTACGCCAAGGATCGCGGCTGCACCCGACCCGGCTGCGACATGCCCGGATACTGGTGCGAAATCCATCACGTCCGCCCATGGGCCCACACCCACGAAACCGACGTCAACGACCTAACCTTCGCCTGCAAACCCGACCATCACCTCGTCGAACCCGGGGGCTGGACCACCCGAAAACGCCAGGACGGCGAGACCGAGTGGATTCCGCCGCCTCACTTGGACCACGGACAGCCACGGACCAATTCCTTCCATCACCCCGAGAAGTTGCTGCGCGACGGGGACGAGGAAGAAGACCCTTGATCCGCGACGACGCCGCGGGGTAGCGTTGTGCTGGCAATTACGAACCTGCAAGTAGCGTAATTGCACTTCACCGAAAGGACGGCTCGATGCGCAGCCTTTATTCCGGGCGCCCTTTCACCACGTCGACGCCCGAGATCGAGGCCGCGCTGCGGGACGTCAGCATTCCGACACTGCTGCTCTCGCTCGTCCACGTCACCGGCGATCCGCGCTTCATCCGCGACTTCAAGCCGATGGGCCTGTTCCTCAATGAGGTCCAGGGATTCATGTCAGAAGAGGACAAGGCACGAGCCCGCGCCGAGGCGCTGCCGGTGATCGCCGACTACCGCGACCGCGGCTGCCCCGAACCGGCGCCGCTGAGTAGTGAACTCATCCGGGAAATGATGGACTGGGCGGCTTGCGAACACGTCCCCGACGGCTACCTACCGCTGGTTTTGGAAGAGATGGACCTCGATGGGGAGGATCCCCGCCGCCCGGCGGCCCTGCCCGTCGAGGCCGCGGCGGACATTCCCGTCCTCGTCATCGGATGCGGCGAATCCGGCATCCTGGCCGGAATCCGCCTCAAGCAGGCCAACATCCCGTTTACCATCGTGGAGAAGAACGCCGGCCCCGGCGGAACATGGTGGGAGAACAACTATCCCGGCGCCCGTGTCGACGTGGCCAACCACTTCTATTGCTACAGCTTCGAACCCAACAACGACTGGACCCACTTCTTCGCCGAGCAGCACGAACTGCAGGACTATTTCACGCAGGTGATGAAAAAGCACGACTTGGCTGAACAGGTGCGGTGGAGCACCGAGGTTCTCGCGGCCGAGTGGAATGACGACGACGCCATGTGGTGCGTCTCGCTGCGGTCAGCCGACGGCGAGATCGGCACCCTGCGCGCGCGCGCCGTCATCACCGCCGTCGGCCAGCTAAATCGACCGCATATCCCCGAATTCGAGGGCGCCGGAACTTTCGAGGGGCCGTCGTTTCACTCCGCGGACTGGGATCATTCCGTTGACCTGACCGGCAAGCGGGTCGCGCTCGTCGGGGCCGGAGCCAGCGGCTTCCAGATCGCGCCCGCGATTGCCGGGGACGTCGCACAGCTCAACGTCTTTCAGCGCACCGCCCAATGGATGTTCCCAAATGCGATGTACCACGACGAGGTTGGCGACGGAGTGCGCTGGGCGATGCGCCACCTGCCGTTCTATGGCAGGTGGTATCGATTTCTGGTGCTCTGGCCCGGCGCCGACAAAGGCCTCGACGCCGCGCGGGCCGACCCGAATTACGCCGATCAGGACTACGCTGTCAGCGACATCAACGCCGCAGCGCGCATGATGTTCACCCAGTGGATCACCAGCCAGGTCCCTGAGGCCGGCGATCTGTTGGCCAAGGTAATGCCCGACTATCCCGCCACCGGCAAACGGACACTGCAGGACAACGGCAGCTGGCTGCGAACACTGCAGCGCGACAACGTCGACCTGGTGCGCACACCGATCCAGCGGATCACTTCGCGCGGCGTCGTCACCGAAGATGGCGTCGAACACGCCGCCGACGTCATCGTCTACGCCACCGGATTCCGGCACACCGACGTACTGTGGCCGCTGAAAGTGACCGGCCGCAACCGAATCGACCTGCACACAATGTGGGGAACGCGTCCGTATGCCCACCTTGGCATCACCGTTCCGGACTTCCCCAACTTCTTCATCATCTACGGGCCCGGAGCTCATCTCGCCCACGGGGGCAGCCTGATCTTCAATTCCGAACTCCAGATGCGCTACATCGACCAGTGTCTGGCGCGGCTTGCGGAGCCGGGTACGCATTCGCTGGAA
This sequence comes from uncultured Actinomycetota bacterium, assembly GCA_963840045.1. GTDB lineage: Bacteria > Actinomycetota > Actinomycetes > Mycobacteriales > Mycobacteriaceae > Mycobacterium. The sequence goes on from CAWIXL010000009.1 coordinate 490,160, forward strand.
CCGACGGCCGAGGCGGCCACCGACTGGCATCGACGAACGCAAACCGAAATCAAGAAGATGGTGTGGTCACACCCCGCGGTCAAACACTCATACTTCAAGAACGCCGACGGAGAGATCCACACCGTCAGCCCATGGCGTCTCAACGAATACTGGGCCGCGGTTCGCGAGCCCGATTGGTCCGAGTTTCTGGTGCGAGAGAGAAAGTGAGCCTTCCGATATGCGCGCGGTAGTCATCGACCATCCCGGCAGTATCCGGGTCGACAACCGGCCCGATCCGGAGCTTCCCGGGCCCGACGGAGCGATCATCGCGGTGACCGCCGCCGCAATCTGCGGATCCGACCTGCATTTCTATGAAGGTGAGTTTCCGTATCCCGAGCCGGTGGCTCTCGGCCACGAGGCGATCGGCACCGTGGTCGACGCCGGTCCCCAAGTGCGCAATGTCAAGGTTGGTGATTTGGTCATCGTGTCGTCGGTGGCCGGCTGTGGCAACTGCCCGGGATGCGCCACCCGTGATCCGGTCATGTGCTATTCCGGCCTGCAGGTCTTCGGGGCGGGCGTACTTGGCGGCGCGCAAGCCGATCTGCTCGCCGTGCCCGCCGCCGATTTCCAATTGCTCAAGATGCCTGAAGGAATCACCACCGAGCAGGCACTGCTGCTGACCGACAACCTCGCCACCGGATGGGCGGCAGCTCAGCGTGCTGACGTTTCGGCAGGCGGCGTCGCGGCGGTATTCGGTCTGGGGGCGGTCGGCCTCTGCGCGCTACGCAGCGCCTTTGCCCAAGGCGCCACAACTGTTTTCGCTGTCGATCGAGTCGAAGGCAGACTTGAGCGGGCGGCCCAATGGGGCGCTGTGCCGATAAAGCCGTCGGCCGCCGAGACCATTCTCGCCGCGACAGGTGGCCGCGGCGCCGACTCGGTGATCGACGCCGTCGCAACGGACGCATCCCTGACCGACGCGATCAACGCGGTGCGGCCCGGCGGTACCGTCTCAGTTGTCGGCGTGCACGATCTACAGCCGTTCCCCCTTCCCGCCATGTCGCTGCTTATGCGAAGCATCACACTGCGGATGACCACGGCGCCGGTGCAGCGCACCTGGCCGGAGCTGATCCCGCTACTGCAGTCCGGCCGGCTCGACGTCGACGGCATCTTCACCACCACACTGCCTCTGGACGAAGCGGCCCAAGGCTATGCGACCGCGGGTTCGCGGTCCGGCGATAGCGTGAAAGTGCTTCTCACGCCGTAATATCGGTCAGCTCGGTTGCCAGCGGACGTGACCGGCCAGATGACGCAACCTTCGTACCGGCCCGCGGCGGCCCGAGGCAAGGCACATCACCGGCCAGCCGTGCACGGCGGCGGCCGCGGCGAGCCCCGAACGGGGGTTCACCGGTCGCGGACAGCCAACGACCGTCATCGACGCCGCATCCTCGTCGCCGTCGGCGTAAAAGTAACTACGCTGCAGCGCAACGTCGTTATCCGCACAGAACTGTCGCACCGCGGCAGCCTTCGTCGCACCCCAGACCACGGGTTTCACGATTCCGCCAGTCAGCCGCCCGTGCTCGTCGAGCTCAAACTGGTTGCACTGCACGTTGGAAATGCCGAGGAAGCGAGCGACCGGGAGCGCCTGGATGGACAGCGCCGACGAACTCAGCACCACGGTATGTCCGCGTTCCTGATGCGCCTGCACGATTTCGCGCATGTGCGAGTACAGGCGTGTGGCAACCCGTTCCACAAACAGGCGCTCGCCCAGCTCGTCGAGCTCGGCAATCAACTGACCCCGCAGATAACCCGCGGCCCGGACAATGAGGTGCTCAAACTCCAGCCGACCGAATCGATACCGTAGCGCGGCTTCGAATACCCCCAGGACTTCGCCAAACCCGGCTTGCCGCCGCCGGATCCGATCGCCGACATGAGCCGCTGCGGTGAATCCGTCGACCAGCGTCCCATCCAGGTCGAAGAACGCACCTACGCCCGGCCCGGGGAGACTGGCGCCGATTTCCGCCATGGCATCGGCGGGGGAGAACCTCGTCATCATTACCATCTCGACACCTCACCGAGTTGCCGTTATGTATTGCGAACGCATGAATCCGTCGATCTTCACGTCCACGTCGGGCGGGGTCATTCCGTAGCCGGCCTGCAACTGCAGTGTGTTCCGAACGGGTTCGACATTCCACCCATGCGCGGCCAGCCATTCCGCGGGATCAGTCTTTGGTTCGTAGGTGAGCGCGGAGAAATCCACGTCACCTGACATGTTGACCCCTGGGTGGGTGGTCTCCAGCGCGCCGAGCTGCTCGCGGTCTAGACGTGATCCCAGCGCGCCGATGGCAATTCGGCTGCCGGGTGCACATAGCTCGCCGATACGGGTGAAGAGCATGGTTTGCGCTTCGTCGGTCAGGTAGGGCAGCACTCCCTCCACCGACCAAGCGCTGGGACTCTGCGGATCGAAGCCGGCCGCTTTCAACGGCGCGGGCCAGTCGGTGCGCAGATCGGCGGCGACCTCGCACCGATGGGCCTTGGGCGTGGCGCCGTGCTTGTCCAGCACCCGCGCCTTGAATTCCAGGACCTTCGGTAGGTCGACTTCGAAAACCGTTGTGTCATCCGGCCAGTCGAGTCGATACGCCCGGGAGTCCAATCCCGCGGCAACGATCACCGCCTGCCGTATGCCCGCCTGCCCGGCAGCGTCGAAGAAGTCGTCGAAAAAGCGTGTTTGCACGCCGTAGAGGCGGGGGAAGGCGGTTTCGTCCTCGGAGGTTCCGGGGTCGGCAAGCACACCCGTCAAAAAGGGGTCCCGCGTAGCTTCGATGAAAATCTTCGCGTATTCGTCGCAGACCAGTGGCTGCGGGCTTACCGCGTGCACTGCGCGCCAGCCCGCCACCAGCAGCGCGGTATAGCCCACGCCGCTGACGATGTCCCAATGGTCGTCGTCGGACCGAAGCGATCCGAATTCAGGCCCTAATTCAGGCGGGGTCATCGACGCCCTCCCACCCGATGGATCCGTCGCACAATCGCAGAGTCAAAATTTGGCCCTCCCTTCCCTCAAAGGCCATGCCGTCAAAATACCCGCAGCAGCACCCTTAAAGTTCCAAAAACACGGTTACCGGGCCGTCGTTTGTCAAATCGACCTGCATGTTCGCGCCGAACACGCCGGTCTCTACCCGCGCACCCAGCCCGCGTAACGCCTCCGCGAACGCCGCCACCAGCGGCTCGGCGACGGCGCCCGGGGCGGCGGCGTTCCACGACGGCCGCCGGCCCTTTGCGGTATCGGCGTAGAGGGTGAACTGGCTGACCACCAGGATCGGGGCGTTGACGTTGGCCGCGGACTGCTCGTCAGCGAGAATGCGCAGATTCCAGAGCTTTTCGGCGAGCCGCCGCGCCTTGTCGACGTCGTCGCTGTGGGTGACGCCGACGAATGCGAGCAGTCCCTGGCGGTCCGGCCGGATCGCGCCGACCACCTCGCCATCGACCGACACCGACGCCGATGAAACCCGTTGCACCAGAACCCGCATGGGCTCGATGCTGCCAGGTAGGCTCGATGGATGTCGGTGCTGGTCGCGTTTTCCGTCACCCCGCTGGGCGTGGGAGAAGGCGTCGGCGAGATCGTCGCCGAAGCGGTTCGGGTGGTCCGCGATTCGGGCTTGCCCAACAAGACGGATTCGATGTTCACCGTTATCGAAGGCGACACCTGGGAAGAAGTGATGTCGGTCGTGCAGCGCGCGGTGGAAGCCGTAGCTGCTCGTGCACCTCGGGTCAGCACAGTGATCAAGGCAGACTGGCGAGTCGGGGCCAGCGACGCGATGACGCAGAAAGTGGCATCGGTCGAGCGGTACTTGTCGGACCGTTAGGCCTGCGCTCAAGCCTTTAGGTAGTCCTGGAACGCCCGCTCGGCCTCGGTGCCGTGGACAGCGAACACGACCCGCTGCAGCGAGCTCGCCGGGTGCGGGCGAACGGCGTCGACCATCAGACGGGCGGCGTCTTCGAGCGGGAAGCCGCCTGTCAGCGGGCGGGGCCGGTGCCGAACGCCACCAGCGCCGGCGAACGGCAGCCGAGCTCGTCGGCCTGGCATGGCGGCGGTGTCGCCGCGGTCATCGCTCGCGCCGGCGGGCCCGCCGTACAGCGCGAATCGTTACGCGACGAGGGAGCTGGGCGCGGGCCTAACTCGATCTTCGGCACATTGTCCCGCAACGCTCACCCGCACTGCCTGAGCGCCCACTTGGCGAACAGTTGGGGCCGCTTGGGCCGTATCGACGGGTATGCGGTTGCACGCGCCGTGACCACGTCCGTCTAGTGTGGGAACCCTGGTCCGCATTAGGCGATGCGAAACAGGGTCTGGTGAATACCCGAAATTCACGGGTCGGACGGCTAATAATTCTTACTGCTGCTATTAGCGCGATCCTAGTTTTAGGACCGGAGGTAGCCATGTCGTTTGTGATCGCATACTTCCCGGACAAACCGAGCATTTACATCTGAGACCGGCAAGGTGAAAACGACATGACTGGCGACACGCAAAATCCGGACGCTATCGGCGACGACACTATGGGCCAAGGCGGGCGAGGCGGCGCTGGCGGGCGAGGCGGCGCTGGCGGGCGAGGCGGCGCTGGCGGGCGAGGCGGCGCTGGCGGGCGAGGCGGAACTGGCGGCCCGGGCGGACAAGGCGGGCGAGGTGGGGACGGCGGCATGGGTGGGACGCCCGGAGCTGGCGGCGAGGGCGGCGCCGGCGGCGCACCCGGTCCGGGCGGAACCCCCGGCCAACCCGGCCAACCCGGCCAGCCTGGCCAACCCGGGCAGCCTGGGCACCCCGGCAGCTCGGACCGCTAACGCCTGACCGAACTGTCTTATTCACCGATCAGGTGATACGGGCGCCAATTCCGTCAGTAATTTTTGGTAATTATTTTTTGTGGAAATTGGCATCGAATTTTGTGCGAAACCTCATAGCCGAGGGTCGGGCCGCTCGGGCGCCACGCTCACCTGCTCGCGCACCAGCGCGTACACCCGCCACCGGTCCGGCACGCCTTTGAGCTCGTGCTCACCGCGGTCGGCGAACGCGCGCCGGGACCCGGCGACGATGCCGCGCACGGTCGACGACACCAACACCTCGCTGGGTCGGGCCAGTTCGGCCACCCGGGCGCCGATGTGCACCGCCAGACCCGCGACGTCATTTTTCAAGGCGCCGCGCACCTCGACCTCGCCCGCGTGAATACCAACCCGCACCTCGATTCCCAAAACCCTTACTGCAGAGACGATCTCGTCAGCACACGCGATCGCGGCACTGGGACTGACAAACGTCGCGACGAATCCGTCACCCGCCGTGTTGACTTCGCGGCCGCCAAATCGACCAAGCTCCCGGCGAACGATGGTGTCGTGGCGGTCCAGCAGATCTCGCCACCGCTGGTCACCAAGCGAGGCCGCGCGCTCGGTCGAGCCAACGATGTCGGTGAACACGAGCGTGGTGAGCACTCGCTCGGTGTCGGAGCCACCGCGCACCCCGGTGACGAACTCCTCGATCTCGTCGAGCATCGGCGCGGTGTCGCCAACCCAGTAGAGCGAATCCGCGCCCGGCAGTTCCACGTAGCGTGACCCGGCGATGTGTTCGGCAAGATAACGACCGTTGCCCGCCAGAATGAATTTGACGCTGTCCCGATGCAGGATCAGAGTCGGCGCGGTGATCCGCGCAAGGGTGTCGCGTACGTCGCCCTCCGTTACTACCTTGCTTACCGCGCGGGCCATGGTCGGCGACGCGGCGCGGTTGCCGGCGTGATCCCACCACGCCCGGAACGCGTCGTCGCGGGCAACCGACGGCGCGATGGACCGCAGCACGTCGAACCCCTGCTCAACCGCATCCGGCTCGATCGCCACCGTCGTGAATGGGTCAATCGCGCTAGGCCGGGCGCCGGCTGGGTAGTCAGGCGCCCAGGAGACCCGCGCGGTGCCGTTGATGATCACCAGGCTGCGCACCCGTTCGGGGTAGTCCGCAGCGAGAACGAGGCCGCTCATCGCGTTGTAGCTCGTTGCGAGGATGGCCGCTTGCCCGCAGCCGAGCGCGTCCAGCACCGCGATCGCGTCCTCGGCCCAGAATTTTGGCCCGATCATCTCCAGTGAGGGGACGTGGGAGGACAGGCCCATTCCGCGGAAATCGAAGCGGATCACGCGGCTGAACGACTCCAGGCGCCGGTAAAAGCGGTACAGCGAGGGCTCGGAGTCGATCGCGTCGATCGGTATCGACGGTCCCGCCAGCAGCACCAGATCAACCGGGCCTTCGCCGAAGACTTGATAGGCGATGTCCATGTCGCCGCATTTGGCGTAGCGAATCCGCGGCGCCCCAGCTAACGCAGCCACGGCCTCAGGCTAATTCATGCGTAGGCTCATGGCGGTGAGCGCACGCGCAGGCATCGTGGTCACCGGAACCGAAGTCCTCACCGGGCGGGTCCAAGACAGGAACGGCCCCTGGATCGCCGATCGGCTCCTCGAGCTGGGCGTCGAGCTGGCGCACATCACCATCTGTGGCGACCGCCCGGCCGACATCGAGGCGCAGCTGCGCTTCATGGCCGACCAGGGCGTCGACCTGATCGTCACCAGCGGCGGCCTCGGGCCGACGGCCGACGACATGACCGTCGAGGTGGTGGCCCGGTTCTGCGGCCGCGAGTTGGTGCTCGACGAAGCGGTCGAGGAAAAGATCGCCAATATCCTCAAGAAGCTGATGGCGCGCAATCCGGCGTTTCAGTCCGCGTTGGATCCCGGCACCTTCGAGTCGGTGCGGGCCGCCAACCGTAAGCAGGCCATGATCCCCGTCGGGGCGCATGTCCTCGATCCGGTGGGCACGGCGCCGGGCGTGGTGGTACCCGGCAAGCCGGCGGTCATCGTGCTGCCGGGCCCGCCGCGGGAGCTACAACCTATGTGGCACAACGCCATCCAAGCACCGGCAGCACAGGACGCGATCGCCGGACGGACCATCTACCGGCAGGAGATGCTGCGGATGTTCGGGCTACCGGAGTCCGGGCTGGCCGAGACGCTGCGCGAGGCCGAAAAAACGGTCCCCGGCTTCGACCAACTCGAGATCACTACCTGCCTGCGGCGCGGGGAGATCGAGATGGTCACCCGCTACGAGCCAGACGCGGCCGACGCGTACGGAAAGCTCACACAGCTACTGCGCGACAAGCACGGGCACCACCTGTACTCCGAAGACGGCTCCAACGTCGACGACCAGGTCGCACAACAGCTGGCCGACCGCCGAATCGCGACCGCGGAATCCTGCACCGCGGGACTGCTCGCGGCACGGCTTACCGACCGGCCCGGATCGTCCGACTACGTGATCGGGGGCGTGGTCAGCTACTCCGACGACGCGAAGGAGGACCTACTCGGCGTCGACCCGGCCCTGATCGAAGCACACGGAGCGGTGTCCGAGCCGGTGGCCGAGGCAATGGCGGCCGGCGCGCTGCGGCGCTTCGGCGCCGACACCGCGGTCGCGATCACCGGGATCGCCGGCCCGGGCGGGGGAACGCCCGAAAAGCCGGTGGGGACGGTGTGCTTCACCGTGGCGCTGGCCGATGGCGACCAAATCAGCCGCACCGTGCGGCTTCCCGGCAACCGGTCCGACGTCCGCGAGCGCTCGACGACGGTGGCGATGCACCTGCTGCGGCGCGCGCTGAGCGACTCCGGGCGGGGCTAGGGTTCGACGCATCGTTAGGCGGTGAGCATCTTTATGCTTTTCAATGATGCTAAGATGCCCCAATGCGCACGACGATCCGAATCGACGATGAGCTCTACCGCGCGGTGAAGACCCAGGCCGCCCGTTCCGGGCGCACCGTGGCAGCAGTTCTTGAAGATGCGGTGCGGCGTGGTCTCAATCCTTCCGAGCGGCGTGGGGGAGATCGTTACGTGGTCCGAACGACGGGCCGCGGAGGGCTTCGGCCCGGGGTTGATCTCTCGTCCAACGCCGCTGTCGCCGAGGCGATGGACGAAGGCGCGGCACTCGATGCTGTGCGTTGACGTCAACATTCTCGTTTATGCGTACCGAAAAGACCTCCCGGAACACTCGGATTATCGACTCCTGCTCGAGCGGCTGGCCAACGACGACCAGCCGCTGGGTCTGCCCGACCTCACGCTCGGTGGCTTCGTGCGGGTAATGACCAACCGCAGAATCTTCGCCGAGCCGACGACTTCGGCGCAGGCGTGGGAGGCGGTCGACGCGTTGCTTGCCGCACCAGCGGCAATGCGACTTCGCCCAGGGGAGCGACACTGGGCGTTGTTTCGGCAGCTCGTCGGCGACATCGATGCGCGCGGTAATGACGTCGCCGATGCGTACCTGGCCGCCTATGCGCTGGAAAACAATGCGACCTGGCTGAGCGCAGACCGTGGCTTCGCACGTTTTCACCGACTGCGGTGGAGTCATCCGCTTGATCTTGAGATTTGAGACCACGACGGGAGCTGAACGACCGGCTAGCTCACGTCACTTCCGTTGGCAGAAAAGAACTTTCGTCCGTACCGAAGCGGATTCCGGTGGCGTCCTTACCGATCAACGTCAGCAATGAGACCGCGATCAGCACCGGCACGATCGTCACTGCCAGCGCGAAGGGGTAGCCGTGCGACTCGGCCAAGCGTTCCTGGATGGGCAGGTTGAATGCCGCCAGCAGGTTGCCAAGCTGGTAAGTCACGCCGGGATACAGACCGCGGATGGCGTCCGGTGACATCTCGGTCAGGTGAGCGGGAATCACGCCCCACGCGCCCTGTACGCAGAGCTGCATCAAAAACGAGCCCAGGCATAACATGGCCGCGGTCCGCGAGAAGGCGAACAGCGGCACGATCGGCAAGCCCAACAACGCGCAGAAAATGACGGTGTAGCGGCGGCCGAACCGCTGCGACAGCGTGCCGAAGAACAGCCCGCCGATGATGGCGCCGATGTTGTAGACCACCACGATCAACTTGACGGTCGAGCTGGCCAGACCGGCGCCATGGTTGGCCGTCGCGCCCAAGAACGTCGGGTAGACGTCCTGGGTTCCGTGGCTCATCCAGTTGAAGGCGGTCATCAGCGCCACGAGGTAGAAGAAGCGGCGCACCACGGCGCCGTTGCGCATCACGTCGCGAATTCTGGTATTGGTCAGCTTCATTCGGTCCTGGGCGGCTTCCCATACCTCGGACTCCTGGACCCGGTAGCGGACGATCAGGCTGATCAGGGCCGGGACGATGGATAGGCCGAACAACCAGCGCCACGACAAGTGCAGCCAGTCCATCACCACCAGCGCTGCCACGCTGGCCAGCAGATAGCCGAACGCGTAGCCCTCCTGCAGCAGGCCGGAGAAGAAGCCGCGCCGCTCGACGGGAACCTTCTCCATGGCCAGCGCCGCACCCAGCCCCCATTCGCCACCCATGCCAATGCCGTACAGCAGCCGCAGGATTATCAGCACGGTGAAATTGGGCGCGAACGCACACAGGAACCCGACCACGGAGTAGAAGATGACGTCCACCATCAGCGGGAGACGCCGACCGACCCGGTCCGCCCACAGCCCGAAGAGCAACGCCCCCACCGGGCGCATGGCCAGAGTGGCCGTGGTGACGAACGCGACCTCGGCCTTGCTGATGTGGAAAGTCTTGGCGATGTCGGCGTAGACGAACACCACGATGAAGTAGTCGAAGGCGTCCATCGTCCAGCCCAGCATCGCCGCAATGAACGAATTCCGCTGATCGCCGGTGATCTTGGAAGATTTCTGTCGCATCACGTGAGCATCCTGGCGCACCCGACGCGATGGCGCACGCCCAACCGCCGAGAGTAAGTTCCGGATATATGCGAATCATCGATGCCGATGGGCATGTCGCCGAGAATCCAACGCTGGCGATCGAGGCAATCAAACGCTGGCCACAATTCGTCAGGCCGAGCACCGACGGCCGGCTCAGCCTGATGATCGAAGGCCGCAGCTACCCAGAAGACCGGGGTCCCGGGGCCGGCTGCCCACCCGAACACGGGATCAGCTCGGCGCCCAACATCAACTGCCGTTCGGCCCAAGGCGTGCTCGGCGACGCCGACCGCGACCAGATCGACACGATGGTGCTCTATCCCAGCCTCGGGCTCTGCGCACCCAGCCTGGAAAACCCCGACTTCGCAGCCGGATTCGCGCGGCTCTACAACCAGTGGATCGCAGATTATTGCGCCGAGAGCAACGGCCGATTGCGCGGCGTCGCGGTGGCCCCCGTCGAACATGGCCAGGTGGCGATCGACATTATGCGCGAGGCCAAGGATCTGGGCCTGGTCGCGACTCTCGTCCCGCCGGCGCTCAAGACCCGCAACCTCGACCACCCCGACCTCGACCCGTTCTACGCTGCCGCCGTCGAGCTCGAAATGCCGCTTGGCATTCACGGCGCGCCCGGCATTCACCTGCCGAAGATCGGCGTGGACCGCTTCACGAACTACATCCAGGTGCACTGCATCAGCTTTCCGTTCGACCAGATGACCGCGATGACCGCGATGGTCTCGGGCGGCGTATTCGAGCGGCACCCGCAATTGCGGGTCGCCTTCCTCGAGGCCGGCGCCGGCTGGGTCCCGTTCTTCATCGATCGCCTGCACGAGCACTACGAGAAACGGGGTGACTGGGTCGAGCGCGGCTGGCGCCGCGACCCGCACGAATACCTGGCCGCGGGCAATATCTGGGTCACCTGCGAGCCCGAGGAGCCGATCCTGCCCGGGGTGATAGACGTGCTCGGCGCCGACTTCATCATGTTCGCCAGCGACTACCCGCATTGGGACGGCGAGTGGCCGGAAAGCACCAAACATCTGCGCACCCGCGCCGATATCAGCGAAGAAGCCCGCGAAAAGATCGGCGGCTTGAACGCAAGGCGCTTTTACAACCTCAATTGAATCCCCGCGTGGCAGGATCGGCACATGGGTGCCTTTTTCCTCCGGGCTGCATTGACCGGACTTGCGTTATGGGTGGTCACTCTCATCTTCAAAGGGATCTACTTTGTCGGCGGCGACACCAAGTTAGAGCGCGTCGGCATCATCTTTGTCGTGGCCGTGATCTTCGGTCTGGTCAACGCGTTCATCAAGCCGGTGGTACAGATCCTGTCGATCCCGCTCTACATCGTGACGCTCGGCCTTTTCCACCTCGTCATCAACGGGTTCATGATCTGGCTCACCGCCTGGATCACCGACCACACCACCGGCTGGGGCCTGCGGGTCGATCACTTCTGGTGGAGCGCAATCTGGGCGGCGATCCTGCTGTCGATCGTGAGCTGGATCCTGTCGTTGATCACTCGCCGCGTTCAGCGCAGCAGGAACTAGTCAGCGGCCCTGCCACCGGGGCGGCCGCTTTTCGGCGAAGGCGCGCGGCCCTTCCTTGGCGTCCTCCGTCTCGAAAATCCGGTCGCTGTGCCGGGTCTCGTTGTCGTACGCGGACTCGAGATCAAGCGACAGCGCTTCGACGGCCGACTGCTTTGTCGCCGAAACCGCCAGCGGCGCATTGGCCGCGATGCGTTCGGCATAGTCGTAGGCGGTATCCATTAGCTCGTTGCCGGCCACCACCCGGTTGAGCAGCCCCATCGCAAGAGCTCGTTCCGCGTCAACCATGTCCGCAGTCAGCAGCAACTCCATCGCGAACGGGTAGGGGATCTGGCGCGGCAACCGCACCGTGGTCCCGCCCCCGGCGAACAGACCGCGCTTGGGCTCCATCACCGCGAACCGGGCGTCGGGAACGGCCACCCGGATATCGGTGGAACCCAGCAACTCGAAACCGCCGGCGACGCACGTGCCGTTTACCGCGGCCACGATCGGCTTGTAGACGGGGAATCGGTGCAAGACGGCATGGATGGCGTCGGTCTTGTTCCACCCCTCCGGTTGGGGGAGGTCACCGGTCAGTTCCGGGATGAATTTCTTCAGGTCGGCCCCGGTACAGAAGTCCCGTCCGACGCCGGTGATCACGGCGACCCAAGCGTCGGCGTCGTCGCGAAACGCGGCCCACGCATGTGCCAAATCCCGGAAGTGTTCCATGTCGAGCGAATTGCGCGTCTCGGGACGGTTGATCGTGATGGTGACGATGTGCGAGTGCAGCGCGTAGTCAATGCTCAATCGAAGATCACCGCTTCTGACCTCCCCAATTTAGGTCTCCGACATCCCTGGTTGTCAGCCCCTGTTACACATATGCTTAGCAACACCGAAAAAATGGGCATACCTTTCCCATGACAACACAACGCTGGTGGCCCTTCCGAAGCCTGGGTAGGCGTCGCGAATCAGCGCTCTTGGCAGCACAACGAGACGGGATGTTGCACTGTATGGACACTGTCGCGATCGAAACATCTCCCGAGCCTTCCAGCACGCGGCTGCGTTCCCATTTCGGTGACACGAACAGCGGTCTGCGGGCATTCACCGAATGCAGTGGCTCAGCGGTGGTAGTTCACGTCGGCGGTGACATCGACGCGAGCAACGAAACCACCTGGCGGCGCTTGGTCAGCCGAACCGCCTCCATCGCGATAGCGCCGGGTCCGTTCGTGATCGACGTTCGTGATCTCGACTTCATGGGTTCCTGCGCCTATGCCATCCTGGCCCAGGAGGCCGAGCGGTGTCGCGAGCGCGGTGTCAGTCTGCGCCTCGTCGGCAGCCAGCCAGTCGTGGCCCGAACCATCGACGCCTGCGGACTGCACCGCTTGCTGCCGATGTACAACTCGTTGGACATTGCGCTGTCACCCGCCAGCTAGCGGTCCCGCCTGACCAGGCGCAGTACGTCGCGCGCGCAACCCCACGACAACGTCACGCCGTTGCTGCTGTGTCCGTAGTTGTGTACGCATAGTGCACTCCCAAGCGGCTCCGCCGCTACCCGCACCAGCGGACGGTCGGGGCGTAGGCCGGTAATCGTCTCGACCACCTCGGCCTGGGAAAGCCGCGGCTCGATCCGACGGCAGCGCTCAACGATGCGGTCGGTCAGCGCGAGATCTGGGCTGGTGTCCCAGCGGTCAGGGATGCTGATGCCGCCGCACACCACACGCTGCGGGTGCGGGAAGTAGCACGTCCATTCCGGACCGGTGTTGATCTCCAGAAATAGCTGCTCCAGGCCCGGGTTGGTGAGGATGACATGCTGACCGAACAACGGCCGAACGGTGTCGTCACCGGTGAGGGCTCCGGCCCCGAGACCCGTGCAGTTGACGACGATCGGTGCCGCGTCGGCGGCCTCGGCCAGTGAACGCACCGGGTGGATCTCGATGTCACAGCCGGCCGCGGCGAGCCGGTTGGTCAGGTAGTCGAGATAGTGAGGCATGTCAATCATCGGCATGGTGGCGCGAAAGCCGGTGCGGAAGCCCGCTGGGAGGTCAGCCGGGTCTGCCGGCCGCAGGTCGGGGATCAGTTCGGCCGCAGACGACATCGCGTCCGCCCCGGTCAGTTCGCCGACGGTCATCGCCGGCGCCATCCGCACCCCGGTGGTCGGGTCGCTGGCCAGCTCACGAAAAACCACCAGGGAATGTTCAGACCAGGCCAGTGTCTGAGTGGCGCGTTCGGCCGGCCGCGGGGGCGACCACACCGCACCCGCCACCACCGAAGTCGTCTGCCGCGGCAGTGCGGCGGCCCACACCCGTACCGGCCAGCCAGCTTCGGCCAGGCACACCGCGGACGTCAATCCACTCACACCGGCACCGATCACGACCACCGGCTGGCTGGTCGACATCAGCTAGTCGGGTTCTTTCAGGATTGCGGAACGTGCTGGCCGTTTGGCGCGAGCAAGCCGTTGAGGACACCCAGGTTGTTTTGCAGTTGGGCACCCGCGACCGGCCCGGGAACATCAGGCGGCGGGGGCGCGTCGGGGGTGTTCTGCCAGGGCTGGCAGCCGGAGGTTTTGAACGATTTGTCGGTCGCTTCGATCTGTACGACCTGCGGTTTCTTGCTCAAGGCATTGTCGATGAGGTTGCCATCGGGGTTGCCCAGCCGCTTCCAGTAGCAGGCGCCGTTGCCGACCGGGCCGGCCGAGCTGTAGATGCCCGGCGCGATGTCCTTGCCCACCAGGTAGGTGCCGTCGTGGTCGATCGTCGTCTTCAGTGCACCAGGGTGCCGGCGCGGCGGCCGTGGGCGATGGCGCGGCCGGAGATGGCGACGGCGTCGGCTCCGGATCGGCGGTGGCGACGCCCGCGGACGCAGCCCAGCCCACGATCATCAGTCCGGCGGCGAAATATCTTGCCGTAGCCGATGCTGACGCAAACCTCATGAAAGCAGGTTACCGGGGCGAGCTGCCTATTTCGAATCTGCCTGGAAGCGATAACTCGTTCCCACCGCGGATTGGCTGACCCGGTCGCCGTACGCATCGGCGAGCGCGTGAACGGCACGCCAGCCCGAGCAGTGGCCGGCAATGATGTGCCGAATCCCAAACGGTGCCAAACTCGCCACCGTCGGCTCGATGATGCGTTCCATCACGCCGCCCAGGTGCAGGCCGCCCATCACCGCATGTATCGGGATGCCGGGAAAGCGGCGGCCCACCTCGGTGCACACGTTGACGATGCCGGCGTGTGAGCACGCGCTGAAGACGATCAGCCCCAGGCCACCCACGTGGGCCACCAGCATGCGCTCGTCCATCAGCAGCGGGTCGGGCTCCCAGGCAGCTTCCACACCGGCACCGTCCATCGGTCGGCACAGATGGTCGGATCGGCCCGTCTCGAAGGACGACACCCGCGGAATTTCCCCGCTGTAGTAGAAGTGGCTGTCCAGCAGCCAGCGTTCATCGGCGTCGTTGACCACTACCGCACCGTGGGCACGCATCTCGGCGGGCGTTGGGACTTTCTCGGTGGGTATGACCTGCCCGTCGGCCAATCGGACGCCACGTTCCCGGAACATCAGCGGATTGACGTGAATCGTCACCGAGCCACGCTGCGCCACGATCCAATCGATCGCGTCGATAAGAGCCCCCATGTGGTCCCAATGCCCATGGGTAATCGCGATTTCCTCGACAGCACCCAGGTCGACATCGAGATTTCTGCAGTTACGCACGAACGCGGCACCCTCGGTGCCGGTGTCGAACAGCAGCACGTGCTCGACGGGTCCGACCCTCGAGGTAAGCCGCAGGCCGTAGCCCAGGTTGGCGACCAGCAGGTTCTGGCCGGAAATCACCTTGGCGCCGGCGTCCACGATGTTGTTCAGTTCGGACCGCGCGAACGGTGTCTTGCTGACGTAGGTGTCGCTGACGTTGTCACTGAGCACCTCGACCGTCAAAGAATCGAGTGGGACGAGCGGGTCTGCTTCACCGGTCACGTGAGCACCTTTCCGGAATCGACCCCCCAAGCGGGCGGATGGTACGCGTAACTGTACTGTGCGGCAACGACTTTCGACTACCCTCGGCGGGTCGGTGCGGCCACCGGGGGGAGCAATTGCCGTTTCTGCATCAGCGGGATGGGTACTCCAGCGAAAAGACCGTCCGCGAGAGGGTGGCTGCCGCGCTGAATCACGTTGTGTGCCAGCGCGAGAGGAGGGAGACGTAATGCTATTGCTCGCGTGTGTGTTGGCCGTCGTCGGTGTGGTGTCGTTCGTGGCAGGGTTTGTGTTCTTCGCAAACGGCGCCGGGGTGGCACCACATCGCCGCACGCCAGACGATCCCACCGGCATCAAGCGGGCCACAAAGAGGGTGGAATGGCCAGACGTGTTTCGCGGCATGCGCCGGTGCGTCAGTCGACTGCTCAACGAGGAGTCACCTCGGAGTGATCGCCTGCGGGCGGCCGGGTCATTCCTGGTGCTGATTGGTCTGGTTGCGACGTTCATCGCCATCCTGGCATTCCTGGCCGCGCTGCTGTGAGACCGCCCGCACGGCCAGCGCCGCGGGGATTGCTTCGAGCCGGCTGTCCCCACGACAATCACTGCCATGCCATGGAATGTGCCGCCTTGGTTACCGAGCGTGCTCTTCCTCACGGTCTTCTTTACCGGCGCCCTGCTCATCAGCTTGCATCCCAGTGTCAGAAATCGGTACCGAGTTAGACCTGCAGAACCTGGCCGGCAAAGTCGTTTTCCGCAGGCGCGACGCCTAAGGGGACCCGGCGCGATATCCACGAGGGTCACCGGCCTCTTGCACTACAAGCCGATGGTGGCTGCGTGGCTCGGGGTGGTGTCTTGGTGTTTGTTGCTAGCCATCGCGATGGTCCAGATGCCGTGGCCGATTGCACTGACGGGGACACCGGGCGTGCTGTTGCTGGCCGTGCTGGGCTATTTGCGCCCAAGAGGTGCGGTTGAAAGCTGCTACATCGATGAACGCGGTGCTATCACGCTGATGCGTCGTGATGTCAACATTCCGTTCGACCTCAACTACTTTCGCTTCGTCCGGGTGCACAACGGCAACAGCAGGTTCAGCACCTACCCGAGCATGTTGGTGCTGTATCGCGACATGCGGCCAAGCCTGGGAACGCGGATCGGCAGCGTGCTTCAGCCACGGGTCACCGACGAGCGCGTTGTGTTGTTCTTCAACCGCTGGTGGGACGCCGACGGCTACTTTGTCGCGCCAAGCGACCTGGCTGCCGTGTTCTATTAAGCCTGTGCGCGCGCCGGGCGCACGCCGAGCAGAATTCCCGGCGGCTTGTTCGGCGACCCCGGCTGGGAAGTCCGTTAGGGCAGTCGGTGTACCGGGCCCGCGTAGCCGAGCGCGTGCTCATACGTGTCGAGGTTGTCCCGCGAGATTCTGGCGTGCACGGCGCGTTCCAGGAAGAAGCGAAGCACCGGGTTGTAGGCGTGATACGTCTCGTGGAACGTCAGCACCGTGGTGCCGTCGGGCTGTTCCTCGAGTTCGTGATATCCCTCGGCGCGTGACCACAGCGGCGCGCCGACCGCCACGTACCGCGACAGTTTGTGGAGTTTCGCCTCCGTCACGGTCTCCCACGACCGCGCCCTACCGCCGGAGAGCAGGTACTTGGGCACCGGGAAGATGCAGGTGCGGACCAGACCCTCACCGGCTTCGTCGCCCTCGTTGAGGATCTCCATGCTGCCCGTCGGCCACTTGAGCACCCTGGGCCGGGGGGAGTTGGGCGGCGCCGGCGGATGCAGCACCCGCCACACCTTCTTTGGCGGCGCCTCGACATGGAATCGCACTGTGTAGGACTGCATCAGCCTTCTTCGACAGGTTGTCTAGCAGGGTCTCCCCAGGCGTCCCAATAAGTGATGGTCTCCGCGGGCGGCCGTGCGGCCGGCCGGAAGTCGGTGCCAATCGTGTAGGCCACCGGGAACAGCGCAGCCTGCGTGACGGTGGGCGGAATGCCGAGCAGTTCGGCCACCTCTCGCTCCTTGAACAGATGCATCGTCGTCCACACCGACCCCAAGCCACGCGAGCGCAGCGCAAGCAAAAAGCTCCAGCCTGCCGGGATGATCGACGCCCAGGCCGCCGCGGCAATGCCCGGCTCAGCAGTGTCGATGCGCTGGGTCAGGCAGGGGATGACGTGCACCGGAACCTCCGCCAGCGTGCCGGTCAGGCTCATCGCGCTCTGGTACACCCGCCGCGTCTGCGGATCCGTCGTGTTCTCGGCGGCGTGCGCCAGGTACTGCTCGCCGATGCTGCGGTAGATGTCCGCGATCGCGGCACGCTTGCCGGCATCGGTGATCACCAGCCAGCGCCAGTCCTGCGAATTGCTGGCCGTGGGCGCCTGCATGGCCAGCCGGATGCATTCGAGGATCACGTCTCGGCTCACCGGCCGGGTCAGGTCGAGCCGTTTGCGCACCGAGCGCGTGGTGGTGAGCAGCTCGTCGACCGAAGAAATGTCCAATTGAGAACCCTCAGATATCTATCGCGCAGGACTGGTCCACGCCCAGCACGGTCAGTGACCGCCCCAGACCGAGAAACACCGCAACACAAAGCGTGAGATCCAGGATCTCCTGGTCGGAGAACGATCCCCGCAGCCGCTCGAAGAACGCGTCGTCCATCGACGCGTGGTCGGTTGCGAAGCGCTCGGCGTACTCGATCGCCAGGCGCTGACGCCGCGTGTAGCCCGGATAGCTGGCATAGGACGCCACGTTGTCGTAGAGCTCGGGATCAATTTCGGCATCCAGCACCGATTGGGCGCGGAAGCCCGAGCAGGCAATACAGTCGTTGATCTGCGCGATTCGCATCCTGGCGAGTTCGCGCTCGTCGGCGGGCAGGATGCTCTGCTGGTACGCGCCGCG
The DNA here is from genome assembly GCA_963840045.1 of uncultured Actinomycetota bacterium. Taxonomy (GTDB): domain Bacteria; phylum Actinomycetota; class Actinomycetes; order Mycobacteriales; family Mycobacteriaceae; genus Mycobacterium. The sequence goes on from CAWIXL010000009.1 coordinate 508,248, forward strand.
GATCATCCGTTCGACCATGCCACCGAGCTCGGGTCTCAGCGTCCAGATCATCGCGGCTTCGCCGCCGGGACCATCCGGCACGTCGAGCCTGGCCATCAGCGATCTCCTTTTGGTAACGGCGGGTACCGTTTTGAGCAAACCAGATTCTCGGCTGCGCTGTCTAGGTGGTTGTCCTGGATTATCTGCGTCATTGAACGCGCGGGACCGCGCGCACGTGGACCCGACGTCGGCAGCGAGAACTACCGAGGATACGGTCCGTTAGACAAAAGCGTTCAAAGCCGAACGCTGCATGTGGGAGGTCGTTGCGTGCTTTTCATGCACGAGGTACACAAGGTGCGCGGACGCGCTGAAGACGACTTCGAGGCCGCTTTTCGTGAGGGCTGGATGCCCACGCTCGCCGCCGACGACGACGCCCGGTTGCTCTGGTATGCCGATCACGCACAGGGTAGTGGGCCCGCCTACACCGTCGTCACTGTCACCGCCATTCAATGCGGAGCGGCATGGGAGCGGCTGGCGCTGCGGGTGCAAAAGGGTGACCTGCAGAAGTGGATGCATGGCGTGGACGAACTACGCCACGACGTCGAAGCCAAGCTGCTGATTCCGCTCGCGTGGTCGCCGCTGCAGGACGTGCCATTCCACGAGATACCGGTCGACGGGCGCGAACACGAGCTCAGTCTCTACATGGAAGACACCATGTGGCCCTACCAAGACAAGTTCGAGGAATACATCGGCCGCTGCGGCGACGTGTATGCCAGGAGCCTCGAGCGGCCATCGTCCATGCTGACGATCCACGCCGCCTTCCAGCCCGCGCTGGGCAGCCACCTGCGCCGCGAGGTGACGTTGATGCAACGCATCCAACGTCCCGAGGCACTGCTCGAGCTGCTCCGGACGCATATTCCCCCCGAGTACCGCGCCCCCGGAACCTGGATGCACGAGGCCCTGGACCTGCGCGACCAATGGACCAGTCGGCTGCTGCGCACCTCCGCGTGGTCACCTCTCTACTAAGGGTCATCTAGGGTCACACGCCGCCATGAACACGGGCACGATCATCGACGCCGCGGCAATCGGCGATCCGACCCGGACCGCGCTGATCGTCGATGGGCGCTCGACCAGCTATGGCGAGCTGGCGACGGCGGCGGATCGGTGCGCCGCCGGACTGGCCGCTCGTGGCGTGGCGGCCGGCGAGTGTGTCGCCGTAGTCGACGGCGGAAGCCTGCTGTCGATCGCGACCCTGCTCGGGGCGGCCCGCATCGGTGCCGCGGCGGCGTTGATGAATCCCGCGCTCACACCGTCGGAGCTGCGCGGGCTGTTGAAGAGCGCTGGTTGTGCCGAGGTCGCGGTGGCGGGGGAGAGCTATCTCGACCGGCTCCGCGAAGCGGGGGCGACCACGGTGTTGGCGGATGCCGACCTGCTGAGTGCTGAGCAGGTTCCGACGGTCCCGGCCACCCCGGTGCACGACATCGGCGACAGTGCCGCCCTGATTCTGTTCACCAGCGGCACCACCGGGCTCCCGAAGGCAATCCGCATCACCAACCGGCAGCTCAACACGACGGATCCGCGGAATGGCGGCACCGTTCCGGGCCGATGCTCGGCCCGCGGTCGGGATGATGTGCGTGCCCTTCTTTCATGTCGGCGGCGCGCTCGGGATGCTCGGCAGCTTGCACTCGGGTAACACCTCGGTGGTGCAGAAACGCTTCGACGCCGGCGAGTGGTTACGCCTGGTGTCGGCGCACCGGGTGAGCACGACGTTCTTGGTGCCGACGATGTTGCAGCGGATCCTTGACCATCCGGACTTCGCCAGCGTCGACCTGACGTCGTTGGTCGCCGTCGCGTACGGCGCCGCCGCCGCGCCCACCGCGTTGGTCCGCCGGGCAATGGCCGCCCTTCCTAAGGTCGCGTTCGCCAACGTCTTCGGTCAGACCGAAACACTGGGTGCCTACACGACCCTGATGCCTGACGACCACCGCGATCCGGCCCGCGTCGGCTCCGTCGGCCGACCGCTCCCCGGAGTCGAAGTGCGAGTGGTGGACCCGGCCACCGGCAACGATGTCCAGACGGGAACCGTCGGCGAGCTGTGGGTGAACACCACGCAGAACGTCACCGAAGGCTGGCTGCGCACCGGCGACCTGGCCCGCCAGGATTCCGACGGCTACATCTTCCCCAGCGGCCGGCTCAGCGACACCATCAACCGCGGCGGGGAGAAGTTCGGGCCGATCGAGGTCGAAGAGGCGCTGCGGACCCATCCGGCGGTCGGCGACGTCGCGGTCGCCGGACTCGCCGACGAGGAAATTGGCCAACGGGTCGGGGCCGCGGTGGTGGCTCTCGCCCCGGTCACCCTCGACGAGCTGCGATCGCATTGTCGTGAGCTGATCGCCTACTTCAAGCTGCCCGAGCGGTTAGCGATCGTCGACCAGATCCCATACAACGCGACCGGCAAGGTCAACCGTCGTCAAATCGCCGAGCTGATCGCAGATAACACCTGAAACCAGGGAGTCCCAGTGCTGTTTCTTCACGAGACCCACAAAGTGGTTGGAACGCGGCAGGACGAGTTCGAGGCCGCCTACCGCGAGGGCTGGATGCCCACGCTCGCCGCGGAGGACAACGCCCGGCTGCTCTGGTACACCAACCATGCTCATGGCTCCGGGTCGTCCTACACCGTGGTCACCATCACGGGCATCAGCGACGGCGGAGCCTGGGAAAGCCTGGTACGCCGCGCCGCGGAGCGGGGATCTGCGGCCCTGGATGCGTGAACTGGACAACCTGCGCCATGAAGCGACGGGCAAGCTGCTGCTGCCGGTCACGTGGTCACCGCTTCAGACGGTGGACCTGGCGACTGTGCCCACCGATGGCGCGACCCACCCTCTGTCGCTGTTCATGGAGGACACCGGCTGGCCCTATGCGCCGTTGGACGACTACATCCGCTCCTGGGACGAGATCTATTACCGGCCGCTGTCCAACGCACCCGCCAGGATGCGGATACTCGACATCCAGGCCTGCTTCCAGGTCGCACACGGCAGCTACCGACGACGAGAAGCGATGCTGTGGCAGAAGATTGACGACAGAGATAACTACGCGGCACTGGTGCACCTGCTGACCAAGGAGATCCCGCCCGAGCACCGTGCGCCCGGCAGCTATATGTACGAGGCCCTCAAATACCGCGACCAGTGGCAGAGCCGATTGCTGCGCACGTCGGACTGGTCGCCCCTGTACTAGTCAGGTCCGGTTCAGGATTCGCGCGGCGTCGCTGGCCATGTCGGCGACGATGTCGGCGGCCGGACGGATCTCGCGAACGCGTCCCACCGCCTCGCCGACGAGCATGGCGGCCGAATCGAAATCCTCGGCCGCGACGGCCGTTTCGTAGGTCGCCACCGCATCGGGCAACGACGCCGACAGTTGCTCCTCGTTGCCGTGCCAGGTGTCGAGAAACGAGTTGCCCAGCGCCCGCTCGTCGTATTCGGCCGGCCAATCCAGCCGCCGCACAACGTCATAGACCCGGGTGCGAAATGTGTCGTCCCCGCCGGCCCGAACGGCCCGTTGGTGTGCTCGCGGCGACACCAACGCCTCCGGCGACGCCCAGAACCTGGTGCCCACCAGCGCGCCGTCGGCGCCGAGCGCCAGCGCCGCGGCAAGCCCGCGGCCATCGGCGACACCGCCGGCGGCCACCACCAGCGTGTCGGGTGCGCGTTCGGCCACCAGGTCGACCACGTCGGGCACCAGGGTGAAGGTGGAGCGCACACCCATGCCGTGCCCGCCGGCCTCACCGCCCTGAGCGACGACGATGTCCGCGCCGGCGTCCAGAGCCTGGCGCGCGTGGTCGAGAGTCTGCACCTGCGCGGTCAGTGGAATGCCGGCCGCGCGGATGGGGTCGGCGAACGGCTTCAGATCACCGAAAGACAACATGATCGTGGCCGGTTGCCGCGCCAAGACAGCATCGAGCAGCTCGGGTCCACGGGCCAGGCTCCAGGTGATGAACCCGACCCCCACGCGGGCTGGGTCGGCTTGGTCGAATTCGCGCCGCAGCCATTCCGCGTCCCCATAACCCCCGCCGATGAGCCCGAGGCCGCCGGCCGACGTCACTGCCGCCGCAAGCCGCCCGCCGGAAATCATCGCCATCGGCGCGAGCAGGATCGGGTATTCGATCCCAAAGCGTTGCGTGAGCCGGGTATTCAGGGCGGTCATTTCAGCTCTCCCGTCAGGAACTGCGCCCGGCCGTGGCCGAAAGACCAATCCTCATCCTCGTTTTCGGTGATCGAGACAATCAGGTCGGCCGGGTCGAGCCCGCACCGATCGGCCAGCCTGCGACGCCAGCAGCTCATAGAACTTTTGCTTCAGTTCGCGCTGGCGGCCCCGACTCACCATGTGTAAAACCACCTGCCGAGACGAGCGGTCGATGCCGAGACCGGTGTCCAATGTGACGATCTCGTGCGCCGGATGGGTGTGCACCACTTGGTAGCGGTCGCGCTCGGGCACCCCGAACGCCTCGACCACGGTCTCGTGGATCGCGTCCAGTAACGCCGTACCTCCGACGGCGTGCGTCCCTCGATGAGGTCGATATACAACAGCGGCATCGTTTCCTCGATTCCTCCGTAAATCCGTCTATCCGTATTGCGCTTCGTACAACCGAGGTTAGGCACCACGGAAATCCCAGGTGAAATGCCTGGTTTAATGCATCTATGCTTGTCCGGCATGGGCGCGCTGGATAGTGGCCGAGTCGAATTGCGTCACCTGCGGGTGTTCGAAGCCGTGGCACGACTCAAGTCGTTCACCCATGCCGCCGACGAACTCCGCATCACCCAGCCCGCGCTGAGTCGCACCATCCAGCAGTTGGAAGACGCGCTGGGGATAACGCTGCTCGACCGCAGTTCGCGACACGTGGAGACCACCGAGGCCGGACGGACATTCCTCGACCACGTCGAACGCGTCCTCGCCGAACTGCAACGCGGCTTCGGCGCCGTCCGGCAGCAAGCGAGCATCCGCCTGGGGTTCAGTTGGCTGTTGCCCGACCCTTGGGCGCAGCGGACCGTCGGTCAATTCGAGCGCGCCACGGGGACGAAGGTCAGTTTGATCCGCACCGACGACGCGCTCGCCGCGGTCACGCAGGGGAAAGTCGATATCGCCGTCGTGCGCGGGCGGGTGACATCAACCGCCGTGCGAATAGTGCACCTGTTCAACGAGTCCCGCGTGGCGGTGTGTTCTGCACACTCCGGCCTGGCGGATAGATCGGAGTTGGACTGGGCCGAGGTTCCGCGGTGGCCGCTGGTCGTCAACACCGCCAGCGGCACCACCGGACCGTGGTCCTGGCCGGCCGGCGAGGGGCCGGAAAGCATTGTGGAGACGGCTAATTTCGACGAATGGATCGAATCCGTCGCCGCGGACCGCGGCATCGGCGTGATTCCCGATGTCGCCGTCAGGCGAAACATCCACCCCGGCGTGCGGTTCATCGCGCTGCGGGGCGCACCGGAGAGTCCGGTCGTCCTGGCGTTCCTGCCGCGCGCTCGCAATGCTGTATTACGCCGCTTCTTGGAAGCCTCAGCGGCAGCCGTGGCGAGCGCCGCTACCTAACCGGGCCCTAACCAGTTGGGGCGGAATTGCCACCCTCATGCGCTGAACCAATGAAGCGGCGGTGCAATTCCTCTGTCAGCAAATGAATCTGGCGAGTGAGCTCGGTGTTGGTCTTCAGCTCCAATTCCTGGGTCTCGAAGTCATGGTCGGCCTTGGCCTGCTGGAAAGACGCCTGACGGTTCTGGCCGATCATCACGAAGGTCGACAGGAAAATCGCCTCAAGCGACACGGCCAGGGTCAACGTCGGCCAGGGGTTTCGTTCGATGAGCACCATCCACACCGCGAACAGGCCCGCGTGCAGCCAGACGAAGTTCATCGACCCGGCAAACGACGTTATCCGGTCGGCCAGGCGTAGCTGAATGCTTTGGCGTCGTCGCTTGGCCTCGTCCAGGACGGCCGGATGGTGGATCTGCCCGCTGCGCAGCAAACGGGCCGGAATCAATTGCGGGTAATGCCGATGACCTTCGCCCTGTGTCGTCATGCTGAATGAGCCTAGGCCGAATCCCGCCGATCATCGCCGCAAGCTAACCGATTCCAGGAAGGGTTCGGCAACGGCGAGAAAGCCGTGCGGATCCGACGAGAACACCACATGCCCGGTATCGAGTATCTCCAGCCTGGAACCGGCAATGGCGTCATGGGTAGCGTGTCCCGCGCGCAGCGGTATCGCGATGTCGTTCTTGCCCCACACGATCAGCGTGGGCGCCAGCAGCTCACCGGCTCGGCTGCGTAGATCGTGTCCGGGCGTGGCGAAACTGCGCCACAGCGCCGTGCCGGTCCGGACACCGTCGGCCGTCTTCGCCTTGGCGATCGCCCGACGGGCAATCTCACGGTCGCTGTCGGTCTTGGCCTTCATATAGCCGCGGACGAAGAGGGGAGTGGTCCGGCGGAACACCGCCGGCGTGCCGAGCACCCGACAAGACATGCGCGACAGCCGATTCCACGGAACGAACCCGCCCGAATTGACCAGGATCAAACCCTCGACGCTCTCGGGACGGTTGATCGCCAGCCGCGCAGCGGCGAACCCACCGACCGAATTTCCGATCAGCACCAGCTGCGACAGACCCAGACCGTCGACGACGTCTTCGAGCACGTCAGCGAAGAGCGGCGCGCTGGGCTCCATGGCGGCGTCAACGGGATCCGAATCTCCGTGGCCGGGCCAGTCCACCGCGATGGTGCGGTAGCGCCGGGCCAGTCGCTCGACGAGCGGGTCGAAGTCGCGCCCGTCATGCAGCGTCGCGTGCAGCAGCAAAACCGTTGGCCCACAGCCTGATTCGCGATAGGCGACTCGCCCCGCCCTGGTCTGGATAGTCGGCATGGGATTCCTTTCTAGGTTGACCGACTGGTCGGTCATACCGTACGTTACAACGATAGGAGCGCGGTGACAAGGAGGGATCGACATGCAGACAGCCCCGCCGCCCGAGGCGCCATTTGCGGACAAGATGGCCTACTACCGAACCCGGCACACATCCAAAGGTGTTCGGGCGACTCACCTCATCGGCACGCCGATCATCGCTGCCGGAATGCCGCTGGTGTTCGCCAAGCCGAAAGTTGGTGCGGCCATGTTCGTGGGAGGGTGGGCCATTCAAATCCTCGGCCATCGGGTGTTCGAGAAGAATTTCCCGTCGACTCACAAGGGATGGATCACCTACCAACTGACCGGCGTGATTCATGCCTGCGAGCAGTACGGCGGAATGCTGGCCCGCCGCAGCCAGCGTAGGGCGATGGTCCACAGAGGGTCCCGTGAGATCGCCTGAGCCCGGGCGCAATGCGCTGCTGGACGCGGGGCAGCGGCTGCTGGGCAGCGCCGATCTGGCCAGGATCTCGGTCAACGCCATCGTCGCCGAGGCCGGAATGGCGAAGGGCAGCTTCTACCAGCACTGGCCCAGCCGTTCTGAATACGTGCGCGCCTTGCACGGTCGCTTCCACGACCAACTGAGCGAATCGATCGACGCGGCCATGGCCGGGCTTCCGCCGGGACGCGACCGGCTGGCGGCAGGGATGAACGCTTACCTCGACGGCTGTTTGGCCGAGCCGGCCACCAAAGCACTGCTGGTGCAGTCGCGTACCGAGGCCGGGCTGAGCGATTTGGTGGCGGCCCGCAACGAAAGCTCGGCCACCCTGGTGCTGCCCGATCTGGTCGCGCTCGGCTGGACGCCGCCGGAGCCGATCGCGACGTTGCTCGTCGCGGCCGTCGCCGAGATCGCCCTACTGGAACTGGCCGCCGGAAAACGCGACAAAGCGTTGCGCCGCGGGTTGATTCGGCTTGCTGCCGGCGAGCGCGGCTAGGGCGTGTCCGTCAACCGGGCTCGTCGTCTTCGGGCTCCAGAAGCTTTTCTGGATGATGAAATGTGTTGATCCGGGGCTGGCCGTGGTCTAGGTGCGGTGGCGGGAGCCATTCGGTGTCGCCCTTGGCGTTTTTGCGGGTGTTCCAGCCCTTTTCGACGAGTCGATTATCGGGTCCGCAGGCCAATGTCAGCTCGTTGATGTGAGTGCGGCGCGTGCCCGCCCAGCCCCGGACATGGTGGACTTGGCTGTGGTAGGCGGGTGCGTCGCAGCCCGGTTTTGTGCAGCCACGGTCCTTGGCGTACAGCATGATTCGTTGCGGGGGGGACGCTAGCCGTTTGGTGTGATACAGCGCCAGGGCTTTGCCATTGTCGAAGATGGCCAGGTAATGATTCGCGTGGCTGGCCATGCGGATCAGATCCGACATCGGCACCAGCGACCCGCCACCGGTGAGGCCCTTGCCCGCGGCGGCTTCTAGATCCTTCAGCGTGGTGGTGACCACGATCGACACCGGTAAGCCGTTGTGCTGGCCCAGGTTCCCGCTGCACAGCAGGCCCCGCAGGCCGGCCAGCAGGCCGTCGTGGTTGCGTTGAGCGTGGCTGCGGGTGTCGCGGCGGACCGCGTCCTCTTCGGGTGTCTCGTCGATGACGGGTATGTCGTCGTCAGGGTTGCAGGCCCCGGGGGCAGCCAACTTGGCGAGCACAGCTTCGACGGCGGCGCGCAACTCCGGGGTCAGCAGGCCGCTGAGGCGCGACATCCCGTCGAATTCCTGCTTACCCAAAGTGACCCCGCGCTTGCGGGCGCGTTCCTGGTCGCTGAATTCGCCGTCGGGGTTAAGCCAGTCCATGATCCGCTGGGCGTATTTGGCCAACTCGTCGGGGCGATACCCTCGCGCGTGGTGGGCCAGATCGGCGTCGGCGGCTTCGCGGGTGGACAGGTCCACTTCTGCAGGCAGATGGGCGAAGAAGCTGCGGATCACCTTCACATGCCCATCACCGATCAGCCCTTCGCGTTGAGCGGCCGCGGTCGCGCTCAGTTGCGGTGCCAGCGGTTCGCCGGTCAGTGCCCGATGCTCGCCGAGGTCTTTGGCTTCGTCGATGCGCCGGCCGGCTTCGGCCTTGGTGATGCCTAACCGGTCGGCCAGCGCCGAGCGCAATTTGGCGCCGAGTTCTTCTTCGCTGGCCTGCGCGCCGAGTTGGTTGATCAACGCATGTTGGGGGGCACGCAGCCGGCGCGCGGCGCGTTCCAGGCGCTCGAGCGCCCGCAGCCTTTCGGGGGTGGTGAACACGTCGAAAGACAACTCGCACAGGCGGTCCAGGCCGGCGTCGAGCGCGTTGAAGACCTCGACGATCTCCTCACGACTGCTCGAACCCATGCCCAGATTGTACGAATCCCCGCCGACAAGAATTGCCTTGCTGTTACTACTGAAAGCGAAGTGACACAAGTTATTTCGCAACGTCCAGTGACGCCAACCCCGACCGAACCAGATCCAGGGAGGCGGCCACCAGCCCACCGAGATCACCGGTGCAGCCGTTACGGCCCCAATTCTCAACTGCGACAACAAGGGCCGCGGCAAGCGTGGAGCCCGCCACCTCGGCGGCCAGATCCGGGTTCGGCACGTTCGGGCGCCGGTTCCTGACGAATTCGGTCAGCACCTGCGCGAACGACGACTGCACCACCCGCAGGTGACCCGCGATGCGGTCCGCGCTGATCAGCTCCGCGCGTGCGGTCGCGGCCTGGCGAACCACTTCGAGGTCGTGCGGGAAGGTCGCGACGCTCGTGAGGACGGCGTCGAACAGCGACTCGGACGCCGGACGCTGCCCAAGCGCTTCGGCCAGCCATTCCAGCTGCGTCTCGTAATCCTGGAACAGCACCGCTTCCTTGGTGGGGAAATGCCGGAAGAAGGTGCGTTCGGTGACGCCCGCCTCCTGCGCCAGCTCCGTGACCGTGACGTTCGCAAATCCCTTACGGGCGAAGCTTTTCAGCGCGGCTTGGCGGAGCGCCTCATGCGTCGACCGCCGGCGCAGCTGGTGACGGTTTGTCGGCACCGGGGGTTCTGACATCTTCCAATCATGTCAGTACTGACATATTATTGCCACCATGAGGGAGACGGACTATGACGCAATCGTCGTGGGTGCCGGGCACAACGGCCTGACCGCGGCTGCGATTCTGCAGCGTGCGGGCCTGCGCACGGTGTGCCTGGAAGCCAACACCTATGCCGGGGGGATGGCGGCAACAGTCGAATTGATCGACGGCTTCCGCTACGAGATCGCGGGTTCGGTTCAGTTCCCGACCGCGAGCCAGATCACCAAGGATCTGGGGCTCGACACGCTGCCCACGGTGGAACCGGACGTGATGTCGACCAACATCGGCGACCATGGCGAAGAGCCGATGATCTTCTACCGCGACCCGATGCAACTGATGACGCACCTCGGCGAGAAACACGGCTTTGAGGCCGTTACCGGCATGGCCGAACTGATCGGCTGGAGTCAGGGACCCGCAAAGGCGCTCGGCCGCTTCGATGTTCGCCAACCCCCTAACACCCTCGACGAAATGTATGCCTGCGCAGCCAACGACGCCGAACGCCGGGCGATTCACGAAATGTTGTTCGGGTCGGCGATGGATGTGATCGACCGATTTCTGCCGGACCAGGACAAGCACGCGGTGATGCGCGGCATGCTGGCGTTTCTGGCCGTCAACTCCACCTACCGCGGGCCGTATACCCCCGGCAGCGCCACCTGCCTGGCGTTCGCCCTGGCGGTACCCGACAACAGCACCTCGATGATGACCAAGCTCAAGGGCGGCATCGGCGCCCTCACCGAACATCTGCATGAGCTGTTCGTCTCGCACGGCGGCGAGATCCGATTCCGTGCCAAGGTCGAACAGATTCTGGTCGACCACGGTGCGGTGTCCGGTGTGCGGCTGCGCGACGGGTCGACGCTCACCGCGCCGATCGTCGTATCCAACCTGTCGCCGGATCTCACGTTCACCGAACTCATCTCCTCTGAACACGTTCCCGCGGAATTTGTTTCGCGCTTATCCGGACGCGATCACCGCGCTTCTTTCATACAGATGCACTTCGCGCTTGACGGGTTACCCGAATTCGCTGCGCCCTATGAGTTTCTGAACGAAGCGGGTATGCAACAGTCGGTCGGCATTTTCGGGTCTCCCGAAGAGCAGCAACTGCAGTGGGAAACCTGCCGCCGGGGCATCGTCCCGGACAATCCGTCGATGGGCATGCAGATCCCCTCGGTGCACGATCCGAGCATGGCCCCGCCCGGTAAGCACGCCGCGAGCGCATACGCTTATGCCTTTCCCGTCGAAGCGAGCCGCGATCTGCATGGGCACCTGAAAAATGATATGGCACAACGGGTTATCGATAAGATCACCCGGCTGGCCCCCAACTTCAAAGACATCGTCATCCGGCACATCACATTCGCGCCGTACCACATGAACACCATGTTCGGCGCGCCCTCGGGCGATTTCTGCCACGGGCTGTTACACCCGGATCTGATGGGGCCCAACCGTCCCGGGCCCAAAGGCTTCCTCGACTTTCCGATTCCGATCGACGGGCTCTACCTCGGCGGCGCGGGATGCCATGGCGGCCCGGGCATCACATTCACCCCCGGCTACAACGCCGCGTATCAGGCGCTTGACGACCTGTCGGCTGTTCAGGGTTGACAGGTGGATTCCAGGGAAAGGACCGGCCCGCCGGACTGTAGCGACAGCAGATACAGGTAGGTTGCGAGCGAATGTTCGCACGCCACAGTCGACTTGACCAGGATCTTCGGCGGAAGCGGCACGAATCGAATCGGGTTCAGTTCGTACGGATTGAGGACATGCTGATAGTCGTCGGGAGGCGGCAATGCGGGGACGATGTCGAGGCGATTGACGATCCGATACGAGTTCTTGACCACCTGGTCGTAGGTGTTTGCGAATAGCGAATCCCCGGTTCGTGGACTGGCATAGGAGTAAACGGCCGGGTCGTTGAAAACCGTGTTCGCCGCCACGTCGAGGGCGAGCAGTGTGGCCAGCGCTCCTCCCAGACTGTGGCCGCAAATCGTCACGGAAGTGACGGGGTTGGGGAACGCGAGCTTCGCGAGTGCGTTGACCACCCTCGGCGAATCCGGCTGGGCTCCGGTCCTCAGCGACTCGTACATGGCGGTGAAGCCGTCTTCCGTGTGACCGCCGCCGGCCAGGAAGGGGCATGGCACCAGGGAGTAGTCGACGTCGTGAATCCACTCCAGGGTTCCGTCGGTGCCCCGGATCGCGATCACCACGTCGCCGGTTTGATCCGCTTGGCAGATCAGCCCCATGGATACTTCGTCGTCGGCCCCGGTCGGGTTGATGTCGGTCGACAGATCGTTCGCAAAGATGGTCGTGACCACTTGGTAGCTGACGCCGCCGGCACTCAACGCCTGACCCGCCGCATTCGTCAGATCACTGGGCGGTATCTGTTCGGCTGCGCTCACGAGCTGACCGAATTGTATTGCCTTCATTACATCCAACGTCGGTTGCATCGCCATAGCACACCCGCTCGGTCCGTCCGATAATTAGCGCGTCAGCCCCCGAACGTCCCGGTGAGCTGAGCCTGACCGGTTGCGGCACCGGCAATTGTCTGCGCCGCCTGCGCACCGGCCAAGTGGGGGGGAAGTTTGTAGTCGTTAGGAAGCTGGTACAGCGTGAACCGGTAGTGGTGCACACCGCTGCCCGCCGGGGGACAGGGCCCGGAGTAGGAAGTCTGGCCCTTGGAATTCGGCAGCGGCTTTCCAGCGGGCACCTGACCATCCGGCGTACTGCCGGGCCCGGGGGCGATTCCGGTCACGATCCAGTGGATGTAAGGCCCGCCGGGCGCGTCCGGGTCGTCGACCACCAGGGCGGCCCCCAACGGCGCCGACCACGTCAACGGAGGCGCGATGTTCGCGCCCTTGCAGGTGTATTGCACCGGGATCGGCGCACCGTCGGCGAAGGCGGGACTCGCAATGGTGATTGGGCCGTCGGCCGGCGCTGCGTTAGCGGCGCCACCGCCGAAGGCGGCCAGCGCCGCCACCAATGCCAGCCCCGCGATGGCCGATGCGATGGATTTCATACCAAAAGTGTCGCTGACTTTGTTCGGAGAAGATACTCGGGGCTAGTTCTCGCCCTTTTTGACCTGCAGCACTCGCCTGCGCAGGCCCTCGGTCGCGGTGTCCATCAGACCCTTGGCCCCCTTTCTGATCAGGAATCCGGGCACCGGCACGGTGAGGTCCACGGTGAGCTCGAAATGGACCCGGGTGGAATCGCCCTGCGGGGTCAGCGTGTACCGGGCGTCCTGCGCGCGTTGCTGTTTGGCGCTCACCAGCGTCCAGCTCACCCCGTCGTCGTGCACCGAGTAGGCCAGCACCTGCTCGTCGCTGACGCCCACGATCTTGACGACCTGCCGGGATTTGCGGGCGTGGCCCTGGTCGTCGCGCTCCAGGACTTCGACCTTTTTGTGAGCCGACGACCACTGCGGCAGCGATTCGATGTCGAACAACACCTTCATGATTTCGTCGGGTGTCGCCTCGATGACGGTCTCACGGGATTCGGTGATAGCCATGCGGGGAACATAGCCTGCGCCGCACCCGCCGCGCCGGAAACCTAGGAATCTACGGCACCAGCACGACCTTGCCGAAGTTCTCCCGCGCCGCCAGAATCCGGTGCGCCTCTGGCGCTTCGGCGAACGGCACGGCGGCGTGCACGATCGGGACGGCCGTGCCGTCATCGAGGGCCTTGGCCAGCGGCGTGATCCAGGGCTCGAGAGTGCCCCGGTCGTCCCACAGCTTCAGCATGTTCAGACCAATCACGGTCTTCGACTCCGACAGTTGGTCGAGCAGATTGAACCCGCGCAGCATCGCCAAGGCCTGTGGTGCCACGGTGCGCAGCGAGCGCTTCTCGCCCTGTTGCATGTTCGAAATCCCATAGCCGACAAGACGTCCGCCCGGGCGCAGCAGATGATAAGACCGCCGCAGCGAAGTGCCGCCCAATGCGTCGAGCACGATGTCATACGGCTCCAGGCCTTTCCACCAGCCGTCGCGGCGATAGTCGATCGTCCGGTCGACACCCATCTCGCTCAGTCTCTTGTGCTTTCCCGGCGAGGCGGTGCCGTGCACCTCGGCCCCGGCGGCTTTGGCGAATTGAATGGCTGCGGTCCCGACACCGCCCGCGGCGGCGTGCACCAGAACCCGCTCGCCGGCCCGCAGCGACCCGTAGCCGTGCAAGCCCGCCCACGCGGTCGCGTAGTTGACCGGGACCGCGGCGCCCTGCTCGAAGCTCAGCGCATCGGGAAGTGGCACAGAGTCATTCGCGGCGACGTTGACGATTTCGGCGTAGCCGCCGAATCGCGTTCCGGCAAGGACTCGTTGGCCGACACGGCTCGCATCGACCCCGTCGCCGACGGCCTCGACCGTCCCGGCGACCTCGTAGCCGACCACCGCCGGCAGTTTCGGCGCATCCGGATACAGCCCGACCCGGGCCAGGTGATCGGCGAAGTTCACACCCGCGGCCTGGACCGCGATCTGCAGCTGACCCGGGCCCGGTGGCGGCGGGTCGGGCCGTTGCTGTACCTGCAAGACTGACGGGTCGCCATGCTTGGTGATGACCACTGCGCGCACTGTTTCCTCCTTGGCCGGGGGCTTAGTTAGCGTACGGGTCGGCGTTGTCGGCGACGATCACCTCGTCGCCCACCGCGGCATCGGCCGGCAGCAGGGGCAGGATGCCGTATTCGGCACGCAGCTCGTCGAGATCGCGCTCGGCGACAGCCCAGAAGTCCCAATCCGGCGACAGCACATCGGTGGTCGTCGACGCACCCCGCTGCCAGCTGACCAGGAACTTGACCGGGTCCAGCGCACCCTGCTGAGCACCGATGCCGCTGACTTCGTGGCCAACATGCCACTCGAAGATCACCGGCAGGATGTGTGCGCGCAGCGCATCATGTCGATGCATCCCGCCGGTGAATGTGCTCACCAGCAGTTCACCCTGAATCGACGTGCTGTACCCCGACAGCACGTGCAGCCCGTCATGTGGAACCGCGAAATAGCTCGTGAATGCCTCCTTTTCGCCGGGAAACCTAAACCCGTGCTTGCGGAAGTGCGCCCAGAACTGGTGGCCGTAGCTGCTTTTCGGGAGTTCCTCGAGGGCCAGGAAGTGGGCGGCCATCCGCTTATGCGCGTCGGTCTGCGCCTCGTACGGCGTCATCGAGGCCAGCGTGTCGTCGGAACTGGCCCAGCCCGGGAAGGTGGACCTGTTGCGTCGCGTCATGTCGGCCATCGCCCACGCCAGGTGGCCGCGCGCCACCTGCAGCATGTCGCGTACCCAGCCCGAGCGAACGTGCATAGCGTGCGCGTACTCGACCACCTTGCGCAGCCGCGCGGCATCGATCTGCCCGTCGGCCAGCGATGCGCACGCGATCAGTGCCGCGGCGTGTTCGGCCAGGTCACGGTCGGCTCCGACAGCGCGAGCCAGCTCCTGCGGTTCGATCCGCGGCAGTGTGTCCAGCTCGACATGCACCGCGGGCTGGAACAGTAATCTCCCTGCTGCCACGACTACGCCGTCGCCGCGACCTGAGCGCGGGTCGCCGGGAGCCGGGACCTGTTGCACCACGCGGTACGCGGCGGCCAGGATCGCATGAGCCTGCTCTGCGCTCGCGCCCTCGAACATGCCTTGCCGTATCACGCGGGTCCGGCGGTGCCGGCCAACCAGGCTGTGGTCACCGTATGTGTTTGGGGCGGTGGCAAATGCGGATCACCGGAACCGAGCGAACCGACCTTGACCGTCCACAACGGCCGCGATCGGTCGATCGCCGACGAACCAGCCTGCGGTGACATGGACACGAGCACAGCCAGACTCGCGTTGGGGCACCCGTACGCACCGACCAAACCGTCATCGCGTCCACCCCAAGCGCCGCCGTTGCGCAGCCGGCATCTGGTGCCGTCGTCGAGAAGCAGCGCAAACGGCGCGGGTGTGGCCGGGGGCTGTACGTGCGGAAGCGGATCGGTGTCGCTCACCCGGTGAAGTCCCCGGTCCCACGGATCGTTCAGGCACAACAGGGATCCCGGCGTCGACGGCCAACACACGTCGGCCCCCGCCGCATTGGGCCCGCAGTAGTAGATGTCGGCGGCAACCGCAGCGGGCGAGGTGGCGCAGCCGAAGACTTGGGCCACATCGCCGGGATCGTGGGTAGGGGGCACCTCCCGATAGCCGTTGGCCGGATGCCCGCTGGCGTCGACGGCGACCACCGTAATCACCTCGGTGGTGCCCGACGCGGTTGGCGAGCCGTGTTGCGGGGAGACAGCGGGCGGCCGTCCCTGCACGTCGTAGCGCAACAACAGCCAGGTAGCGCCCGCCACGATAAGGACCACGACCGCAACCACCGCAATGATGATCCCGCGCGGAGATCTCGACGCCATGGACGAATCGTACTGACACGCCAGGGGCGCGCGACTACCTTTCACCTTGTGCATTTCGACTGGGAAAGGCTGGCCGCAGGAGTCCATCGCTGCCGGCTGCCGTTCTGCGACGTCACGATCGGGCTGGTGCAGGGGAGCACCGGAGTGCTGCTCGTCGACACCGGGACCACGCTTGTCGAGTCGACTGCAATCGTCACCGACGTCCGACACCTCACTGGCGGCCCGGTGACGCATGTTGTGTTGACGCACAAGCATTTCGACCATGTGCTGGGGTCTTCGGCGTTCGCCGAAGCCCAGCTGTACTGCGCGCCCGAAGTCGCCGAATACCTGTCGTCGGCTACCGACCAGATTCGCAGTCACGCGCTGAGCTACGGCGCCGACGCCGGTGAGCTCGACCGCGCGATCGAGGCGTTGCGGCCAGCGCAGCACGAGATCTACGACGCTGCAATCGATCTCGGCGACCGGGCGGTCACCGTCACCCATCTGGGCCGTGGCCACACCAACGCGGATTTGGTCGTGCTGACACGCGGCGCGGACGACGACGGCGGCCGGGTCGTGGTCTTCACCGGTGATCTTGTCGAGGAGTCCGCTGACCCCTTCATCGATGCCGATTCCGACGTGGCGGCCTGGCCGGAAACGCTGGACCGGTTGCTCGCGATCGGCGGACCCGACGCCAGCTACGTCCCGGGTCACGGCAAGGTCGTGGACGCGCGGTTCGTCCGCCGCCAGCGAGATTGGCTAACCGCGCGGACCGGCTGACCGGCCCGGCTGGTTGATGGCTACCTCGCCTTTGCCGAGCAGGCGGCGATGAACGCGTCCGGGTCTGTGACGCTGAGCCACAAGGTGCCGACCGTCACCGACTTTCGCCACACCTTGGCTTGCACCGGTGGCTCGATCGTCAGCGCCACCAAGCCCTTGCGTGATCCGTTGACCAACCAGCGGGAGCCCAGAAAGTGCACGCCCGCCGCGTACACCCTTGCGTTGGTGGGTTCGGCGTTGGTGATCGAGGTCAGCGGAATGTCGGTGGTAAACGCCCACCCCATCTTGACGTGGAGATTGCCCGCCTCAAACCGCAGCTCACTCTGCTTGGGCCCGAGACCTACCGGCACCGTCAGGGGAAGAGCCCAACGGTCAAAGCGCAATTCTGTTTGCACGGCAGGGACCTTACCTGCAGCCGGCTTATCGGGGCGGGTTTCGATGGGTCGTCAGCGAATGACCGGTGCCGGTGTCGGTGTTGGAACCTCGACGACACCGAAGTTCGTCAGGAACGCGCTCTGGTAGTCCCGCCAGGGCGGCGTCAGGCGGCTCTGGCTGGTGCACTTCGGGTCGTAGTGAACGCACCGCTCGGCCGACGCCACGCGTCCGCCCTCGTCGACGACGGTGACCGACAGCAGCATCTCGACGGGCTCCGTCGCGTCGATCGTCAGCAAGAGGGCGGTCCCGGCGATCTGGTAGTGCGCGGTCGCTCCGCCGCCGAGATCCTGCTGGCCACTGGCCCCACCGAGCGCGGTGCCGTCCAGTTGCCATTTGGCCTCCTGGCCGGGCCCGAAACCGCTTGTGACGGCGTCGAATCGGCCTTGCGGCTGCCTCAGCCACACCACGGTTCCCATGAACGTGCCGATGCGCTGATCGATAAGTGGCAACGCCTGGATGGCTTGTTTCAGGGTGTCGACACCTTCGACCGCCGCCGCGGCAGGGACCATGGCGGTAACCGCCTCGCGCAGTTGGGCGCAGGGATCGGGTTGCGTCCCGGTTACGGTGCCGGCCGCACCCGTTGCCGGCGTAGCCTGGCCCAGGCCCGCGCGCAACGCCGGCGACGGGACGAACACCGCCGCGCCGGGCTTGGCGACCTCGCCCAAGGGACCGAAAACACTTGGCGGACAGGTAAAGCCACCAATGATCTGTACCGCCGCGAGCGGCTTCTCCCAGGTGATGTAGCGGAATTGGATGTGGTCGAAGGTCACGTCGACGGCCTGAATGGCCGCCCATCTGCCTTCGTTGGTGCGCACGCCATAGATGCGCAGCGTTTCGTCGAATAGGTTGCCGAACAGCAGGCCGAACGGGTCGAAGGTGGCCATGTCGGCAAGCGGAATCGGGTTGGGCGCGTCATAGGAGTAGGGGTAGACAGCCGCACGGTACAGATCGTCGAAATCCCGCAGACCCGTGCGTGCCCAGCGGGCACCGCACACCGCCTGCACCGTGCGGTTGAACGAGGCGCCGAGCACCGTGATGTCGCCGCTGGGCATGTCGCGGACGCCGACTCGACCGCTGTCCAGGTCGAACGCCCAGCCGTTGGGCACCACGACCGTGCCGGTCGCACGCACCGGGGCGGTGTCGATGGGCCGAAATTGGCACCCGATCTGGACGTCGTCGATGTGCACGTCGCTGAAGACCAGGGTGAAACCCACCGCGGGGATTTCCACTCCGGGGGCCAGGAGGTTGTTCAGCGCGGCGGTGATGTTCGCGGCGACGCTGTTGATGACGCCCTCGATCACTTCTTCGGCGATGAAGGTGATGAGTGGCACTAATACCCCGCCGACGATCGCACCGATGGCCCCGGCGAGCCACCCGCCCAGCGCGGCGCTGATCACCGCGCCCGCCAACACGCACCAAATGGACATGTCCACGTCGATAGTGGGATTGTCGACAACGACCTTGGTTACGAGTACCTGTCCTTTTTTCGGCGGCGTCAGCGTTTGCCCGTCGACGACCTCGATGGTGATTTTCGCCCCGACCGTGCCAGTGGCCGAATAGCAGAAGCCCGACTTGGTGACCTTGATCTGGACATGCAGTGCCCCGTCGTTTTCGGCGGTGATCGACAGCCCGCTCAAATCGACCTCGTGGTCGTCGTCGATGCGGACGCTGTGAGTCAGGTGACAGTTGGTGAACGCGCCACCGAGATTCAGCGCGGTGTCGATCAGCGGGCTGATCACCCGGCAGATCCACCCCATCGACACGACGATGCCGGCAAGGCCGCCCGGTGAGATGAAGCTCTGCGTAAACGCTGTCTTGTCGCCGGGGGTTCCGCCGCCGAACGTGACCAGGGCCGCCGCCGCATCCTTGTCGGCCGGCGAGGTGTCGTCGATGATGCGCACGTCGGCGCTTTTGAACTTGGTGGGGTCCGTTTGGTTGTGATCGACCGGGAACGGAAGTATCGGAAACAGCTTGATCTTGTTTCGCAGGAAGTTGGCGAACAACTGGTTGACGCCCGGGATCGGATGTCCCACGACGTCAATCTCGGTCAACCACAGCTTCTGCGCGAGGTCGATTTGCACCAGATCTAATCCATCGGTGTCGGTGTTAACGTCGACGCTGGCCACGATGCGCAGCGAGCCGAGGGAGCCGGCATTGCCGAGCAGCACTCGGATGTCGACGACGTCGGTAGCGCCGGCCGGGAGGCCGGTCGGCTGGTCGAAGGAAACCGTTACCGAAAACAGGCTGGCCGGATCCAGGTTGATGCCAAGGCCGCCCAGGATCTGGCCCAGCAGAAAGCCGCCGGTGTCGAACATGATGCTGAGGATGTCTTGGTAGGTCTTTTCAGCGAGCTCGATGACGAGGTCGTAGCCGTGGGTCTGCTGGCCGGACATCGCTTAACCGACCTTGGGGGTGCCGGTGAACCGGATGTTGACGTTGGCGGTGACGACCTGCCCGTTCGGCATCCGGAAGGACCGGGGCTGCTGCAGGTCGGGCGCATCACCGGTCAACGGCGCCGACTTGAGGCGCTGTTTGATGATGGGCGGCACCTCTATCTTCAGTGCGACCAGGGTCGCCAGGGGGTCGGCGGCGAACTGCCGGGCCGTTTCCGGTTTTGCCAGGGCGGCCAGGATGGTTCGCTCTGACCTTCCCAATTCGTCGAACTCGGCGCGTAGCCGCGGACCGAGTTGATCGAGTATTGAGCTAACCGCGCTGTCTGGGTTCGGCTGTTGGGGATGTCATGCAACGACGCTAACGCTGAAACATCCAGAATGAAATATCTAGCGGCGTAACAAATTACGGGTGGGACGCAAACTCAATTCGGGTAGCGTTACCTCGACAACCCGGCGACCGCAACTGCGGCTCACACCCTTGAACTAGGGCGGCGCAGCCGATTTCGATGTTCAGGCGCTGCCGGTCCACCTTGGCTAGTTCCCGCTCGCGCCCAAGATCTCCGTCGCCCTACCGACGGTCGGCGACGTGCCCCTTGGCGATGACGCCATGTCCTTCTGGTCCAGGACGTGGGTGCGCCGTGTTGGCCAGTGATTCAACGCCTGAGCCCAGGGAATAGACTCTCTGCGTCAGGGAATCGGGGCTGAAGAGGAGCGTAAAAGCCCATGGCTATTGCCGAAACGGACATTGAAGTCCATACACCGTTCGAACAGGACCTCGCAGCCACGCAGCGATACTTCGACAGCTCGCGCTTCACCGGCATCATCCGCCTCTATACCGCCCGCCAAGTAGCAGCGCAGCGGGGCACGATCCCCACCGACTACACCGTGGCACGAAACGCGGCGGAGGCGTTCTATGTTCGCCTGCGCGAGCTCTTCGCCGCGAAGAAGAGCATCACCACGTTCGGTCCGTACTCGCCGGGCCAAGCGGTGAGCATGAAGCGGATGGGCATCGAGGGGATCTACCTCGGGGGCTGGGCAACCTCAGCCAAGGGCTCCACCACCGAAGATCCCGGCCCCGACCTGGCCAGCTACCCGCTGAGCCAGGTGCCCGACGACGCCGCGGTGCTGGTACGCGCGCTGCTCACCGCCGACCGCAACCAGGAGTACCTGCGCCTGCAGATGAGCGAACGGCAGCGCGCCACCGCGACGGCGTACGACTTCCGCCCGTTCATCATCGCCGACGCCGACACCGGCCACGGCGGTGATCCCCACGTGCGCAACCTGATTCGCCGCTTCGTGGAGGTCGGCGTCCCGGGATATCACATCGAGGACCAACGTCCGGGCACCAAGAAGTGCGGTCACCAGGGCGGCAAGGTTCTGGTGCCCTCCGACGAGCAGATCAAGCGCCTCAACGCCGCCCGCTTCCAGCTCGACATCATGCGGGTGCCCGGCATCATCGTCGCCCGCACCGATGCCGAGGCGGCCAACCTGATCGACAGCCGCGCCGACGAGCGTGACCAGCCGTTCCTGCTCGGCGCCACCAACCTGAAAGTTCCGTCGTACAAGTCCTGCTTCCTGGCATTGGTGCGGCGGTTCTACGAATTGGGTGTCAAGGAACTCAATGGCCATCTGCTCTACGCGATGGCCGACGGCGAGTACGCCGCCGCCGGCGCGTGGCTCGAGCGCCAGGGCATCATGGGCCTGGTCTCCGACGCCGTGAATACCTGGCGGGAGAACGGGAACGAAGCGGTCGACGATCTCTTCGACCAAGTCGAATCACGCTTCATCGCCGCCTGGGAGGACGACGCCGGGCTGATGACCTACGGCCAGGCCGTGGCGGAGGTGCTCGAGTTCGGTGAGAGCGAGGGCGAGCCGGTCGACATGAGCTCGGAGGAGTGGCGCCAGTTCGCCGCGCGTGCGTCGTTGTACTCCGCCAAGACCAAGGCCAGAGAGCTGGGCGCCAACCCCGACTGGGACTGCGAGCTGGCGAAGACGCCCGAAGGCTACTACCAGATCCGCGGCGGCATTCCCTATGCGATCGCCAAATCACTGGCGGCCGCGCCATTTGCCGACATCCTCTGGATGGAAACCAAGACCGCCGATCTGGCCGATGCCCGGGAATTCGCCGAGGCGATCCACGCCGAATTCCCCGACCAGATGCTGGCCTACAACCTCTCGCCGTCGTTCAACTGGGACACCACCGGCATGACCGACGAGGAGATGAAGCAGTTCCCCGCGGAGCTCGGCAAGATGGGCTTCGTCTTCAACTTCATCACCTACGGCGGTCACCAGATCGACGGCGTCGCCGCCGAGGAGTTCGCTACCAACCTCAAGCAGGACGGCATGCTGGCGCTGGCGCGCCTGCAGCGCAAGATGCGCCTCGTCGAATCTCCGTACCGCACGCCGCAGACCCTGGTCGGCGGGCCGCGCAGCGACGCGGCGCTGGCCGCCTCGTCGGGCCGCACGGCGACCACCAAGGCCATGGGCAAGGGGTCGACTCAGCACCAGCATCTGGTGCAGACCGAGGTGCCGAAGAAGCTGCTGGAGGAGTGGCTGGCGCTGTGGAGCGAGCACTACCAGCTGGGCGAAAAGTTACGGGTGACACTGCGGCCCCGCCGAGCCGGTTCGGATGTGCTCGAACTCGGGATCTACGGCGACGGTGAAGATCAGCTCGCCAATGTCGTCGTCGACCCCATCAAGGACCGGCATGGCCGCAGCATCCTGCAGGTGCGCGATCAGAACACCTTCGCCGAGAAGCTGCGGCAGAAGCGGCTGATGACCTTGATCCACCTCTGGCTGGTACACCGATTCAAGGCCGACGCCGTCTACTACGTCACGCCGACCGAGGACAACCAGTATCAGACCGAGAAGATGAAGTCCCACGGCATCTTCAGCGAGGTCTACCAGGAAGTCGGCGAGATCATCGTCGCCGAGGTCAATCACCCGCGCATCGCCGAATTGCTCAAGCCCGACCGCGTGGCGCTGCGGAAATTGATCACCAAAGAGGGCTGAAACCGGCCCCGCGCCACCCCGTCCCACCAGCACGAATGGGGCTACCGCCAGACCCGGCGGTAGCCCCATTCGTGCTGGGGAGCACCACTGAAACAGATGCGTGACGCAAGTCTCCCTTGCATCAATAGTTGCCTACGTATATTGTTTACCTAGCACGACAACATTACATTCTCAAGGAGAGGGAGTGACATGGCCGTTACGAAGAAGGCGCTCACAGTTTTTGGCGGTACTGCTGCACTTGCTGTCGGGATCGGGTTTGCCGGTCTGGCTGCCAACACGGTTGCCAGTGCGGAGACGGCGATCCCGCCCACCACGTCCGCTGTCACGCCGCAGCTCCCGGCCACCCACGGAACTCCGGGCAACAGCGGTAGCAACGTTCACTTCGCCACCCTCACCGGCTGCATCTCCGGCCTCGGCTGCTAATAGCCAAGCCGCACAAGCTAATCGCCAAAGCCAATCCCCAAGCCCCACAAAGTCGTTGGATCGTCCGGCCTCGATCCAACGACTTTGTGGGGCTTGGTCAATCGCGACCTGTCAGTTGTTCACCGACAACCCAGTCGAATCCGCGTCGTCCCAGGTACGCCGTTTGGTTCTGGCGTAACAGGGGGTACGCGCAAGGAGACTGTGGTCGAAAGCGGGGAATCTGATGAGATCTCGAGCAAGAACGACGGTCGCGGTGTTCAGCGGTGCAGCGATGCTTGTTTTGGCCGTCGGATGCGGTGGCGGCGGACAACAAGGGCCCCATCACCACCACCACGACTACGACGACGACCACTACGACGACCCCCTCGTCCAGCGTGGCGCCCACGCCGTCCACCGAACCAGGCACCGGCGGTCCGACCGGCAGTGGCGGACCCAACGGCGGAGGCGGCAGCATCCCCGGCGGTCCCACCGGCGGTGGCGGACCCAATGGCGGTAGCGGCAGCATTCCCGGCGTAGGTGGTGGCGGCGGCGGACCGGGCGGCGGCGGCGGTTGCATCGGCAACATCTGCGGCGGCTGGCCGTGATCTCGGCGGCTCTCGTGAACCCAAGCGTCGAGAGTTAAGGTTCGGGCAAGCCGATCACAAGGGAGCGCCCATGGCCAAGCTCAGGTTCGGATATTTCATCGCCCCATTTCACCGTGCGGGCACCAACCCGACCCTCGCTTTACAACGTGATCTGGAGTTCGTCCAACATCTCGACGCCCTTGGCTTCGATGAGGCGTGGATCGGCGAGCATCACTCGGCAGGAAGCGAACTCATCGCCTCGCCGGAGATCTTCATCGCCGCCGCCGCCGAGCGGACCAAGTGGATCAAGCTCTGCACCGGGGTCATCTCGCTTGCGTACCACAACCCGCTCTGGGTCGCCGACCGGTTGATGATGCTGGATCACCTCACCCACGGCCGCGTGATCGGCGGGGTGGGACCCGGCTCGCTGCCCAGCGACTCGTCGATGATCGGGCTGACACCCACCGACACCCGTGAGTTGCTGGAGACCAACCTCGACATCGTGGTCCGGCTGCTCGCGGGGGAGACCGTGAGCGCGAAGACCCCGACGCACGAGCTGCACAACGCCAAGCTGCAGCTCGCCCCATATTCCGACGGCGGGGTTCCGCTGGCGGTGGCCGCGGTTGCCTCGCCGACCGGCGCGCGGCTGGCCGGCAAGCACGGCATCGGCCTGCTGTCCATCGGGGCGACGCTGACCGTGGAGGGTTTCAACGCGCTGCAGTATCACTGGGACATCGTCGAAGAGCGCGCGGCGGCGTTCGGCACCAAGGTCGATCGCAAGAACTGGAGCCTGGTCGGGCCATTCCATATCGCCGAAACCGACAAGCAGGCGCGTGAGGACGTGAAATTCGGTCTCGAGCCGTGGTTCCGCTACTTCCAGAAGGTGGCCGCCTTCCCGCAGATGACCATGCCGGGGGAGCAGATCGACGAGATGATCGACGTCATCAACGATAACGGCGCGGGTGTGATCGGCACGCCCGAGCGGGCGCGGGCACAGGTGCAGCGCATGTGGGAGCAATCCGGCGGGTTCGGCTGCATGCTGCAGATGGGCCACGAGTGGGCCAATCCCGTGGCGACGAAGCGCTCGGCGGAATTGTTCGCCGCCGAAGTTATGCCGCACTTCCAGGGCCAGGCGCAACCGACACTGGATGCCGCCGCCCGGGCCAGCGAAGCACGGGAAGGCCTGGCACAGACGCAGCTGCAGGCCATCGAGCACATGACCAAGAAATATCAGGACGAAGTCGGTTCCAAGTAGCCGGTCAGATACCGAACCAGCGGCTGAGCACGCGTCGCAACTGGTGCAACTGCTCGGGGTCAGGCGTCTGTGCCGAAGACGCCCACGCCACATAACCGTCGGGGCGCACCAGCACGGCAGTGGCGGCGACGTCACCGACCGGCCGTCCGGCCGCGACGGCAAGCTGGTCTCCGATCTCGGCGACCGCGGCCGCCACCGCACCGCCGTCGGTGAGGTCGATGAGCAGTGGCCGCCCGTCGCGGGCCAACTCCGCAACCCGTCGTGTCGCGCCGGCGCTCGCCACGGCGAAGTCGGGAACCCAGCGCCCCACCAGCGCATGCTCATCGTCGTCGGCGACGTAGCGGTTTCCCGCCCCGGACACCAGGTCGCTGAGGCGACGGACGACGCTCGGATCGGTGACCAGCTCGGAGAACAATTCGCGTAGCGCGGTGATCTCGGGCCCGGGCCGGACCAGCGCCAGCTGAGCCCGGCTGTGCATGATGACGCGCTCGGCGGCGGGGCGACGCTCGGACTCGTAGGTATCCAGCAGCGAGGGTGCGACGCGCCCGTTGAGCACGGCGGCCAGCTTCCAGCCCAGGTTCACCGCGTCCTGCAGACCCAGGTTGAGGCCTGGGCCACCCATCGGCGAGTGGACGTGGGAGGCGTCGCCGACCAGGAACACCCGACCCTCCCGGTACCGGGCGGCAATCCTGGAGTTGATGCCGGAGAACCGGCGCAGATCCAGTGGCGCGTCGGGTGATGCGGGCCGCAGCGGCACGTCGACACCGACCACACGCTTGAGGCTTGCCTCCAACTCGGCCAGGCTCATGGGCCGCCCCTGTCCGTCGTGATCGACGGGGTCTTCACGAGGCGAGCTGTCCAATTCGAAGCAGATCACCGCCGCGCGGTTGCCCAGCGCTCCGCAGGCGAAAACGCCGCGCTCCACCCGATTGAACCCAAGCGGTGGGACGCGACCGAAACCGGGCACGTCCAGGGCTCCGCTCACCGGATCAACCCATTCAGCCGGCGGCAGCACGTCGAATCCCATCCTGGCGATCACGTCATACGACGACATCCCGGGAAAATCGATGCCCGCGAGCTTGCGGGTGACACTGGTGCCACCGTCGGCGCCAACCAGGTACTTGGCCACCAGCTGGTAGGCACCATCCGGACCGGCCACCTGAACGGTGACGCCGTCGTCATGCTGATCGAAACCCGTCAGCGTATGCCCCCATCGAATATCGACGTCGTATTCGCCGGCCCGCTGCGCCAGCACCTGGACCAGCTTGGGCTGCTGAACCGGCAGCAGGAACACCTGGGCATCCGGCGCCAACGCGAGATTCAAGGCAAACGCCGCGAACATGGACCGCGGAGCGAGCCGGGGCGGCCCCGCCGTCCCGGCCAGCGTGCCGTATAACCCGCGATGGTCCAGAACCCGAACCCCTTGGCCCACAATGCCGTTAGCCCGCGGTTGCGGGTTAGGGCCGAGCAGCGGATCCAACACCACCGGCCGGATTCCAGCCAATCCCAGTTCGCCGGCCAGCATCAGCCCATTTGGGCCTGCGCCCGCGATGACGACATCAATCACTTAGCCCAGCTTAGTAGTTTGGCAGCGGCCCGACAACCGCCGGGCAATGCGCGAGCCGCTGATCTCATATCCGAGCGATAGCAGCTACCCAGCCGGTAGCTAGCGACGAGGCGCAAACCTGAATTATGACCACCTCCCCTCAACACCAGTCAGCCGGCGCGAGACGTCGGCAATTACGCGTGCTGCAACTGATTTTCGCCGGGACAGCGGCGATCGCAATGCTCGCGCTATCCGACGCTGCGCGGCCCGACACAACAGGTTCCCTGCTTGGACCAGGCGCAGTGCGATCTGACGGATACGTCGGTTCACTTACCGGCGCCGGCCAGCGGTCCGCGCGGCGGCCTCGCCGCCGATGACGACGACGATCAACAACAGGCACAGCTGCAGCAACAGCTCGCGCAGCAGGAGATGCAACAGGCCGAGCAACAGGCCGAGCAGCAAAACGAAGCGGCCCAGCAGCAGGCTCAGCAAGCCGAGCAACAAGGCAATGCAGGTCGAAGCAACAAGCCAACCAATAGTCCTGAATCGAAGCGTGGCGGCCGCTGGATGCGGCCGTTACGCGTCTAACGTGTCTGAAACACGTTGACTCGTAGCATAATTAACGGATGCAGCGCGGACCCGAACGACACCGCTGATTTGCTGGCCGATCAGCGTGCCTTCTACCGGGCACGTGCTCCCGAATACGACCAGTGGTGGCAACGGCGCGGCCGCTACGACGACGGCCCCAACGACGCCGCCGAATGGGACAGGCAAGTCCGCCAATTGGTGCAGGCGGTGGACCTGTTCGACCCGGTCGGCGACGTGTTGGAATTGGCGGGCGGCACCGGATGGTGGAGCCAGCGTCTTGCGCGGACAGCCACCAGCCTCACCGTGCTTGATTCGTCCGAAGAGACACTACGCATCAACCGGCAACGGATCGGCTGGCCGCGCGGGAAAAGCGTCACCTACATCGTGGCCGACGTCTTCGGCTGGCGCCCGGACCGGCGCTACGACGCGGTGTTCTTCTCTTTCTGGCTGTCGCACGTACCGCGGCACCTGTTCGAGACATTCTGGGCTCTGGTGGGTTCATGCCTGGCGGCCGGGGTGGGGACCGAGGGAAGAGTCTTTCTGATCGACAACCGGCGAGACCCCACTCGAACGGTGCAAGATCCCTACATCATCGACGAAGCCGACGACGTGCAGAGGCGCCGCCTTGACGACGGCTCGGAGCATCGCGTGGTCAAAGTGTTTTACGAGCCAGACGAACTCACCGAACGGCTGCGGCGGCTGGGCTGGGTCGCAGAACTGACTGGGACTTCGCGGTTCATCTACGGATCCGTCATCAATGCCGGCGGCGAAAAGCCTTGAGCCTCAATAACAGCTGCTACCGTGCGGTGCCCGACTCGCGTTCGGCGGCCTTCACCAGCTGACCCGCAAAAAACCGGACCGCCCCACCCATGCCCGCCTTAACCAGCGGACCCGTCCCGCGTACTTTTTCGACGAACGAACCGGTCCAACGGATGTCGGTACCGCCGGCTGCATTCGGCGTGAAGACCACCTCAGCCAGGTAGTCATCGACCGGGGCGGGTCCAACCAGCTTGTAGGTATGGCGGCGATCCTGCTCGTACTCGACGGTCTCTTCCTGCACGAACACCGGCCACGCACCTACCTTGCGGATGGCCCCGACGCCGCCGGGCGCCGGCTCACCCTGCCGCGCCCAGCTCGATTGAAAGACGATCGGCTTGGCCCATTTCGACCAGTTGCCACCGTCCGTCTCCAACCGGAACAACGTTGCTGCAGGCGCGGTACTGGTCTTGGTGACCTCAAACGAAAACTTCCGACCCGACATGCCTAACTCCCTGGTGAGACAGCTGAACGACCCTGTGTGGGACTGCCGCGTACCCTACCGCGCAAGCGGTGCGCCCAAACCACCGACGTCCCCGGCGAAATCAACCGCGCGGTGGCCGGCGCGCGTGCATACTCACCGTGTGAGTCAAGCTGACACCATTTCCGTTCCACCCGCGCCTACCAAAGCTGACGTCGCCCAAGCACTGCGACTAATGGAGCCCCTCCGAAAGGTGATCAAGCCCAAGGTCTATGGCATCGACAACGTGCCCAAAAAGCGGGCCTTGTTGGTTGGCAACCACAACACGCTCGGCATGGTCGACGCGCCTTTCCTGGCGGCCGAGCTCTGGGAGCGGGGGAGAATCGTCCGGTCCCTCGGCGACCACGCCCACTTCAAGGTTCCGGGCTGGCGCGACGCGTTGACGCGAATGGGCGTCGTGGAAGGCACAAGAGATATCACGTCGGAGTTGATGCGACGCGGCGAACTCGTGATGGTGTTTCCCGGCGGTGGCCGCGAGGTCAACAAGCGCAAGAACGAGCAGTACAAGCTGGTGTGGAAGAACCGACTCGGGTTCGCGCGCTTGGCAATTCAGCATGGGTACCCGATCGTGCCGTTCGCATCCGTGGGGGCCGAACACGGAATCGACATAATGGTCGACAGCGATTCCCCGTTGCTGGCGCCAATTGCGTTCCTCAGTAAGAAGGTGCTGGGCACGCCGGACGCCCCGCCGGTGGTCCGCGGTGTCGGACTGACGCCGCTGCCACGTCCGGAACGTCAGTACTACTGGTTCGGCGAGCCCATCGCCACCAAACAATTCAAAGGGCAGGAAGGCGACGATGCCGTGGCGCGCAAGGTGCGCGAGCGTACCGCCGCGGCAGTCGAGGAGGGCATCGAGCTGATGCTCGCCGAGCGCGATGCCGACCCGAACCGCTCACTGGTGGGAAGGCTGTTGCGGTCGGATAACTGATGGTGGACGCGGACGAGCTGCACCTGGCGGTATGCCGGCGGTTTGGGTCCGCGGTTCGATCGGCTGACGGCAAGTGGGACCGCAGCTCCCCGTGCGCGGGCTGGCAGGCCAGGGACGTCTTGGAGCACGTGATCGGCTTTCACGATGTGCTGCTCTTACGACCGCTGGGCTTGAAACCGGACCGCCCCCGCGACGACCCGCAGCGGCGGTGGGAACTGACCTACACCCGGCTCCAGGAAGCTTTGCGGGAAGCACTGCCCCGAGAGGACCCGTCGGCGCAGGCGGATATGGCCAAGCTGATCCCGGCATTGACCCGGGACGTGTTGGTGCATACCTGGGACCTGGCGCGCGCGGTCGGCGCGGACGAGTCGCTGAATCCCCGGTGGTGTGCCGTCTTCCTAGCCCAACTGCCGCCCGGCCCCGACGCGCTGAGCGCATCCGGGATGTTCGCGGCGGCCGTTGACCTCGCTGATGGCGCCGACGCACAGTCGCAGCTACTGGCCCGCCTCGGCCGGGATCCGTCGTGGCAGAGCAGCTGAACTCATAAATCCCGCCATTCCCGTGCGCCGGGCAGGCTTCGGGCGCAATCATTCACGTATGGCGCAACCGTCTGTCCTCACCCCTGGAAATGGCCTACCGTCCGGCGTGCAAGGAGCCTGCGATTCACGTTTCGGGGCCGCTATCAAAGCGTTCTCCGCCTTATTCCCCGCGCGCGTGTTCGGCGGTGGAGCGCTATCGGTGTACATCGACGGTGCGCAGGTCGTCGACGTGTGGACGGGCTATGCCGATCGGAGCGGAAAAGTACCCTGGACGGCCGATACCGGCGCGATGGTCTTCTCCGCGACCAAGGGGTTGGCCGCGACGGTAA
Source organism: uncultured Actinomycetota bacterium (assembly GCA_963840045.1). Taxonomy (GTDB): domain Bacteria; phylum Actinomycetota; class Actinomycetes; order Mycobacteriales; family Mycobacteriaceae; genus Mycobacterium. Next base: position 538,586 of record CAWIXL010000009.1, read on the forward strand.
TTCACCGGTTGGTCGATCGCGGGCTGCTGTCCTACGACGAACCGGTCGCGGAGTACTGGCCGGAGTTCGGAGCCAACGGCAAGTCCGAGATCACCGTCAGCGACATGTTGCGGCATCGATCCGGCCTGTCCCACCTCAAAGGCGTTGACAAAAAACAGATCATGGACCACCTGGAGATGGAAGCGCGGCTGGCCGCCGCGCCGGTGGACGCCCTGCACGGAAAGATTGCCTATCACGCGATCACTTACGGGTGGCTGCTGTCCGGGCTGGCCCGCGCGGTCACCGGCAAGGGCATGCGGGAGCTGTTCCGCGAAGAGCTGGCCCAACCACTCGACACCGATGGCCTGCATCTGGGCCGCCCGCCGGCCGGCGCGCCGACCACCGCGGCGCAGACGCTGCTGCCGCAGACGAATTTCCCCACCCCGGTGCTCGACTTCGTGGCGCCCAAAATCGCCGGGCTGTCGTTTTCCGGCCTTCTCGGCTCGGTCTATTTCCCCGGAATCTTGTCGATGCTGCAGGGCGATATGCCGTTTCTCGACGGCGAGGTTCCGGCCGTCAACGGCGTCGTGACCGCGCGCGCTCTGGCCAAGATGTACGGCGCCATTGCCAATGGCGGTGAAATCGAGGGAACGCGGCTGCTGTCCTCGGAGTTGGTGGACGGACTGAAGGGAAAGGCCGACCTGACGCCGGATCAGAACCTCGGCATCCCGTTCACCTATCACCAGGGCTATCAATCGTCGCCGGTCCCGGGGCTGTTGCCCGGGTTCGGACATATCGGTCTCGGCGGCACCGTCGGCTGGGCCGACCCGGACAGCGGCAGCTCGATCGCCTACGTGCACAATCGCCTGCTGACGCTGATGCTGTTCGACGTCGGGTCATTCGCGGGTCTGGCGCCGATCCTGACCGGCGCCATCGGGGCCGCGCGCAAAGACGGCCCAGTCGAGGTGCCGCATCTGGGTGCGCCCTACCCCGAACCCGATCTCGAGGGTGCCGCCTCGGGCAATGTGTCCTGACTGGCAACTCATCCTGAAAGGTGCTGCGACACAGCCTAATGCGACCGTTGCTGATTCTCGCGGTCGTGGTGTTGCTCAGCGCCTGCGGTGGCCGAGACGCCACACCCGCCGCGACCACCACCACGAGTGACCCGGCGATTGGCTCCGCGCTCGTCGTTCGCAGCCAGGGCGTGCTGGATGCCGCCATCAAGGCGGGCGCACCGGGCTGCTCGGCTGCGGTCGGCAAGGATGGGAAGCCTGTCTGGACCGGGGTTCGCGGCGTCGCGGAACTGGCGACCGGCAACGCGATCACCCCGAACACCGTCTTCGATATCGCGTCGGTGTCAAAACAATTCACCGCGACGGCGGTCCTGCTGTTGGTCGAGGCGGGGAAGCTGACACTCGACGACTCGCTATCGAAACACGTGCCCGGCCTGCCGGGATGGGCCGGCACGGTCACGGTCGCGCAGCTGATGCACCACACCAGCGGCATCCCCGACTACACCGGACTGCTGCAGGCGCCATACAGCGAGCGCACGACCCAGGAGCAGGCGCTGCAGGCATTGGCGGCGGTGCCGGAATTGGAGTTTGCGCCCGGCACCAAGTTCGAGTACTCCAACTCCAATTACCTGCTGCTGGGCGAGATTGCGCATCGGGTGTCGGCGGAACCGCTGCCGCAGTTGTTAACCGCTGAGATCTTCCGTCCGCTCGGCCTGGCCATGGTGCTGGATCCGGTCGGCCATATTTCGCATAAGGCCGTGTCGTATACGAAGGCCAACGGCGAGTACCGGGTCGCCGACTCGCTCTGGGAGCAGATCGGTGACGGAGGCATCCAGACCACGCCGAGCCAACTGGTGCACTGGGCGGACAACTATCGAACGGGGGCCGTGGGCGGCAAGCAACTGCTCGATGACCAACTGGCCGGGGCGGTGGAAACCGAACCCGGGGGTGCCGACCGCTATGGCGCCGGGATCTACCTGATGGCCAACGGCACGCTCGATCACGACGGCGCCTGGGCGGGATTCGTCACGGAATTCCGCATCAGCGCGGACCGGCACAAGTCGCTGGCCATCAGCTGCAACACCGACAAGCAGGACGTGCAGGCCCTGGCCGACTCACTGGCGCAACTCTGGATGTAGCCGCGTCAAAGCACAAGCGGGGCAATGAGAACGGCGGCGCTGAACACCGCGAAACCGATCAGGAACGCGATGATGGTAAACCCCATCACCTGGCGGACATTCAGCTTGGCGATGGCCAGCAGTGGCAGCAGCCAAAACGGCTGAATCATGTTCGCGACCGCCTCGCCGACAGCGACCGACATCGAGATCAGCCCGAGGTAGGCCGGCGAATGCTGACCAACAGCCAGTGCCGAGTTGACCGCGATGGGCCCTTGCACGGCCCAGTGTCCGCCGCCGGACGGGACGAACAGCGAGATGATCACGGAGCCAACGAAAGTCAGGAACGGGAGGGTGTATTGGTTAGCGCCGGTGACGAGCGCCTCCGCCAGTACCGACTGCAGTGGTTTGCCCGATGATCCCGAGGGTAGATAACCCAGCAAGCCCACGATGCCGCCATACAGGGGGTACTGCAGCAGCAGCGGACCGGATACCTTCGCCGCGCCCGAGAAGGCGCGGATGAAGCAGATCGGCGTGCCATGCAGCAACGCGCTCGTCACGGTGAACAACATGATCATCGAAGAAATGTTGAGGGCAAAGCCGCTCAGTACGAAGTACGTAATGCCCGCGGCAAAAACCAGGACATTGAGGATCCACAGGTTTTCCAGCCACTCGGCAAACGTCCGCTTGCTGCGGGGTTCTCGGTCGGAGGCAACCCCTGCTGCTTCTTCTTCCTCTTCTTCGAAGACCGCGGGGTCCGGCTCCAGGCTCTGCGTCGGTGCCATGCGCCAGATCGCGATGGCGAGCAGTGCGAGCACCACGATCACCGACACCCAGCTGTAGGGCTGGAAGATCGTCAGTGAAAGCGGGACGTTGATGCCGGTTATCTTGTGTATCACGTTGATTGGGCTGCTCGCGTCGGTGTTCGCCAGCGCGATGGACGACGACAAGCCCTGCGTCCAGACGACAAAGCCCATGAACGCGGCCGCGATCAGGTAGCCGAAATGTGCGCCGGTAAGCCGTTTCGCGACCTGGCGAGCGACCAGAGCACCCGACACCAGGCCCAGCCCCCAGTTCAGCAGGGAAAGGACCGCGCTGACCCCGAAGCACAGCAGCGCCCCTTGAACCTGATTCTTCGGCTTACTCGCGATATAGACGATGGCCCGCTTCAGCACGGGCGCCTCGGCGAGCGTGTAGCCCGTCACCAGGATCAGCACCATCTGAAACGCGAAGGTGAAGATGTTCTGCGATCCCCACACTCCGCCGTACCAGGCCTTGAGCATTCCGGACGGCACCGCATTTTTGACGAGCAGCGCGACAAGCCCGGCCACGATCATGGTCAGGATCACGGCGAACAGGTATGGATCCGGCATGAAGCGTTCGACGTAGCGCACACACAGCGCGGTGAGGTACTGCATCAAGCCGCGTCGCTCGACCTCTCGGTCCTCTTGGCGCTCTTGGTCTTCTCGGTCCTCTTGGTCCCCTCGGTCCTCTTGCACTGCCACTGAGACCCACCTTCGCTGAATTTGTTTGCCCCGCGAGATTAAAGGAACTCCACGACGATGAGCCACACGAGGGCCACCGCCACCAGCAGTAAGCCGGTGATGATTACCACGCGGACAGGTGCTGACTGGCGATTGAACCAGTCGTGCAATTGCGTGAAGCGCCAATCCGTCCACGCATAGGCACGTGCGGCCCAATCGGCCTCGACCGCGAGAAGGCGAAATGCGACCAGTAGCGCCGGGATCCCTAGCTCGGGAAGCAGCACGATGAGCGGAATGGATGCCAGCAGCAGCACCCCACCCAGGACGGCGGCGGCGGCCCGAGTCGGCATCGACCTGGCCTGGCCGCGGTCGCGGTAGGCAAGCGCCCGGGCAAGTGCGGCGTCGCGGGCCGCGATCGGGGTGTTGTGGTCACCTGAGTCCACGGATGCTCCTGTTCTAAGCCTTCGCCAAGGCGTCACTCCGCCTTCTCCAAGCCTTCTCCAAGCCGGTACGGCACGGACTCTAGCCGACCACGCGTGCTTAGACTTCGGTTATGAATGACGGTTCCCCGCAGGACTCCGTAGCGCCAAAAGGCCTGCTAGAGATCGACGATTGCCTGGATGCCGACGGCAACGTCGTAATGCCGCCAGGCACCACGCTGATCTCGCTCATCGAACGCAACGTCGCCAATATCGGCGACTTCGTGGCGTATCGCTACCTGGACTACGCCCGCTCCGAAGGACAGGCCCTCGAGGTGACCTGGGCCGAACTCGGTGTCCGACTGCAGGCTATCGGTGCGCGCGTGCAACAGTTCGCGGGTCCTGGCGACCGGGTCGCCATCCTCGCGCCGCAGGGCATCGAGTACGTCACCGGTTTCTACGCTGCGATCAAGGCCGGTACCATCGCGGTGCCGTTGTTCGCCCCTGAACTGCCCGGCCACGCGGAACGTCTCGAAACGGCGCTGCGCGATTCGAAGCCCACGGTGATACTGACGACATCGGCGGCCAAAGACGCGGTCGAGAACTTTCTGACCAGCCTTCCGCAGCTGCGCCGACCGCACGTCGTCTTCATCGACCAGATACCCGACTCGGCGGGGGAGCGGTTCACCCTGGGTGAGCTGGATCCGGAGGCCGTTGCCTATCTGCAGTACACCTCGGGCGCGACCCGGCCCCCGGTCGGCGTGGAAATCACCCACCGCGCGGTCAATACGAACCTGGTGCAGATGATCCTGTCGATCGACCTGCTGAACCGGAACACCCACGGCGTCAGCTGGTTACCGCTCTACCACGACATGGGCCTGTCCATGATCGGCTTTCCAACGGTCTACGGCGGACACACCACTCTGATGTCACCGACCGCGTTCGTGCGCAGGCCGCAGCGCTGGATCCAGGCGTTGTCCGCCGGATCACGCACCGGACGCGTGGTCACCGCGGCGCCCAACTTCGCCTACGAATGGACCGCGCAACGCGGACTACCTGCGCCCGGCGACGACATCGACCTCAGCAACGTCGTACTGATCATCGGTTCCGAACCGGTCAACATTGATGCGGTCACGACATTCAATAAGGCCTTCGCGCCCTACGCATTACCGCGCACTGCATTCAAACCCTCGTACGGCATCGCAGAGGCGACGCTGATGGTCGCAACCATCGACCACATCGCGGAACCCACGGTGGTCTACCTCGACCGGGAACAACTGGGCGCTGGTCGGGCGGTACCGGTCGACGGGGTCCCGGACGCCCCGAACGGCATGGTGCAGGTGTCGTGTGGTCAGGTAGCCCGCAGTCTGTGGGCGGTGATCGTCAACCCCGATACCGGAACCGAACTGCCGGACGGCCAGGTCGGCGAAGTCTGGTTGCAGGGCAACAACGTTGGCCGGGGCTACTGGGGACGGCCCGAAGAGACCCGGCTGACTTTCGGCGCCAAACTGCAATCGCAACTGACCGAAGGCAGCCGCGCCGCTGGCGCGGTGATCGAAGGCACCTGGCTGCGGACCGGCGATCTGGGCGTGTATCTCGACGGTGAGCTCTACATCCCGGGCCGAATCGCGGATCTGGTGACCATCGACGGCCGCAACCACTATCCGCAGGACATCGAGGCCACCGTGGCGGAGGCCTCGACGATGGTGCGGCGGGGATACGTTACGGCGTTCTCAGTGCCGGCCGACGAGCTGTCGGAATCAGCCGGCGAACGCCTGGTGATCGTTGCCGAACGTGCGGCGGGCACCAGCCGGGCCGATCCGGAGCCTGCGATCGAGGCCATCCGAACGGCAATCTCGCACCGTCATGGGCTCTCGGTCTTTGACGTCCGATTCCTCCCGGCCGGCGCCATCCCACGCACCACCAGCGGCAAGCTGGCTCGTCGTGCCTGCCGCGCCCAATACCTCGGCGGCACTTTAGGCGCGCGTTAGGGGCTTGGCGAGCGGGAACGCCCCAAGCCCCGGTATCCGCTGCACCACATCGAATCAGGGAGGCACGATGGTCGACCTACCACCCGGGGATCAACCATTCACCGGGGTGATCCACCCGTCGGTGGCCGATTCCACCCCCGTCACGCCATCGATTACCCACCCGCCGGCCGGCGCGCCGAACGTCGTCGTCGTCCTGCTCGATGATGTCGGATTTGGCGCCCCGTCCACGTTCGGCGGGCCGGTGCCGACGCCCGCGCTCGACCGCGTGGCCCGAGCCGGCCTGCGCTACAACCAATTTCACACAACCGCGCTGTGCTCTCCGACGCGTGCGGCGCTGCTGACCGGACGCAACCACCACAGCGCGCACATGGGCACCATCTGTGAGATCGCGTACGGGTTTCCCGGCTACGACAGTGTGATACCGCAGAGCACCGCCACCGTCGCGCAGGTCCTGCGGATGAGCGGCTACAACACCGCGCTGTTCGGCAAGGCGCACCTCACCCCGACCTGGGAGATCGGCCCCACCGGTCCGTTCGACCGCTGGCCGACCGGACTCGGGTTCGAACGCTTCTACGGTTTCCTGGGCGGCGATACATCGCAGTACGAACCAGCACTTTACGACCAGACCACGCCCATTGAGCCGTACGTCGGGCGCGACGACTACCACCTCACCGAGGATCTTGCCGACCAGGCAATCGCAGTGGATCCGGAGGCAGAAGACGTCGGCACCCGAAAAGCCGTTCTTCCTCTACTTCGCGCCCGGGGCGACGCACAGTCCACATCAGGTCTGGCCGGAGTGGTCGGATCGGTTCGCCGGCCAATTCGATGACGGCTGGGATGCGTTGCGTGACCGGATATATGCCCGCCAAATGGAAATTGGCATCATTCCTCCGGGCACCCGGCTCACGCCGCGACCGGACCAGATACCCGCGTGGGCGGACTACAACGACCGCTATAAGCCGGTAGCCCGGCGTCTGATGGAGGTCTACGCCGGCTTTCTGGCCCATACCGACGCCCAGATCGGGCGGGTCATCGACGCCATCGACGAGTTAAGTCAGTGGGACAACACGTTGTTCATCTACGTGTGCGGTGACAACGGCGCGTCGGCCGAAGGAACGCTGCACGGCGCCTGGAGCTCGCCGTCGTTTCAAAACGGGCTACCCGAGGACCCCGAATGGTTGCTCGCCCACATAGCCGATTTCGGCACCGCGCGATGCGAGAACCACTACAACGTCGGGCTGGGCCTGGGCACTCGACACGCCGTTTCAGTGGATGAAGCAGGTGGCGTCGCATTTCGGGGGCACCCGCAACGGGCTCGCCATCTCCTGGCCGCGGGGGATCAGCGCGGCGGGGGAGCAGCGCAGCCAGTTCCACCACGTCATCGACATCGTGCCCACGATCCTCGATGCCGCCGGTATCGAGATGCCTACGCGCGTCAACGGCATCGAGCAGAAGCCGATCGAGGGCGTCAGCATGCGGTACTCGTTCGACGACGCCGACGCGGACAGCCGCCGAACCACCCAGTATTTCGAGATCTTCGGCAATCGCGCTGTCTACCAACGAGGGTTGGATCGCGTCCTGCTTCCATGGGCGGCTGCCCTGGATCCGTACCGGCAGTCACCCGTTCGGCGATACCGAACGCTGGGAGCTCTACCACCTCGCCGACGACTTCAGCCAGGCTGTCGACCTCGCGGCCCAATACCCGGACAAGCTCGCGGAGTTGAAGACCGTTTTCGACGCCGAAGCACGCAAATACGACGTTTACCCGCTCAGCGACGCAACGCTGGCCCGCGCGCTGCCCGCCAACCGGCCGAGCTTGCTCGGCGATCGCACCTCAGTCACCTACTTCGCCGATCATGTGCGCATTCCCGAAACGGCGACCCTGACGTACACCAGCACATCGTTCGAATTGCGGGCGCAGTTGCAGATCCCGCGGGGCGGTGCACAGGGAGTGGTCATCTGTATCGGCGGGGCGATGGCCGGGTGGACGCTGTACCTGCAAGGCGGCATTCCGATCTTCGTCTACAACTATCTCGGGCACGAGCTCACGACGGTCGCGGCGCCCAGCCCGCTGCCGGAAGGCCCAGTTGCCCTTGGGCTTTCGTTCGCCTACGACGGCGGGGGCCTGGGAAAGGGCGCAGCGGTGTCACTGCTCGTCGACGACGCCGTGGTGGTAAGCGGCCGCGTCGAGCGCACGGTGCCGTTCCGGTTCTCGATGAGCGGGGAAACGCTTGACGTCGGGGTCGATACCGGATCTCCCGTCGCACCGTACGGTCACGCTTTCCGGTTCACGGGTCGGTATCGACCGAATCGACGCCACCGTTCACCCGCAGCCCGTCGATCTGGCCGCGGCGATGGCCGAGGCGGAGATGCGCGCGGCACTGGGCGCGCAATAGCTGAACCGGTTCGACAGCTTGCTATCGTCGGCCGGTGGTCGCCATGTGGAGCAGTCTTATCCCACTGATTCTGGGTTGCGCACTGGAACCGATCGAGATCGTGATCACGATCATGCTGCTGGCCACGCCCGCTCATGTGCGGGCGGCCGGCGCGTGGCTCGCCGGGCATGTCGGCACGCGGCTGCTTCAGGGCCTTATCTTCGGCACGATTCTGCATTGGGGAGCCCGTAGCGCCGACTCGAATCACGCGCGCCATTGGATCGTGTCGACCGTCCTTTTGGTGGTGGCCCTGCTCTTTCTGGTCACCGCGGCGCGCGAGCTGTTCAGCGACGACGATCCCAATGCCCCACCGCCGAAGTGGATGTCAATGCTGATGTCCGCATCGCCCACTAAGGCCTTCTTCATCGGCGCGGGCGTCATCACGGTCTCGGTCAAGGCCTGGGTCTTCACGCTGGCTGCCATCAGTGTGATCGGCAATGCCGGTTTGGGGGCGGGTTTGGGGCATGTTGCCAACGTTGCGTCCTACGTCGCCTTCGTGCTGCTTGCCACGAGCGCCAATCTGCTCATCGTCGGTGCCGCCGCATTCTTCCCGGATCGGTCGCGCGCCCTGCTGGACCGGATCCAACGCTGGCTACAGGAGAACAACCGACCCATCATGGTCGTTGTGGGGCTGGTGTTCGGGGTCTGGTTCGGGATCAAAGCCTTGCAAGGGTTCGGGATTATCTAAACCGGCCTCAAGGTTTGCGGGCCTGGGCGGCCACGAGTGCGCCGTGTCCCAGCGAACCCGAAAGCGCCTCAGCGTTTTCGCCTGCTGGGCGGCTGTCCGTTCCACCGGGCGTGCGCCCGGGTGAACGCGGCGGTCTCCGAGTATCCGAGCCGGCGCGCGGTTTCCTCGACGGTGAGACCAGAGTTCAGCAGTTCGGCGGCCAAGGTCGCGCGGACCTCGTCGAGCAGCGCGCGGTAGCCGGTGCCCTCCGCCGCTAATCGCCGGTGCAGGGTGCGCTCTGTGATGCAGAGTTCCTCGGCGACGGTGGCCATCGACGGAATCTGCGTCGAGTCTTGAATCATCCGCGTGCGAATGACTGCCGAGAGCCCTCGACGGGTGCGCCGCCGATTCAACAGCTCCTCACATTGGCGGATGCAGATCGCCGCGGTCTGCGCGTCAGCTGCGGGCATCGGCTGGCTGACGAGGTCGGCCGGGAGGATCAATGCATTCCGCGAGCTGTTCTCGCCGATGATGGTCAGGTTGTTGATCACCACCTTCTCGGCCGGCAGCACTAGATCGGCAAACTCCACTCGGACGGTTGTCGGCGAGCGGCTGCTGCCCAGGAGCAACGGCAGCATTCGCAGCAGGATCGCGAAATCACGCTCGAGCAGAAAACGTCGGACGTCGCCCGGGACCTGCGTGTCGTCTAAAACGACGACGGCCTGGGTGCCGGTCATCTGCGGCGCGGACAGCGTCAAATACGAGGCGATCAGCGCGGCGTAGCGACACCCGACGTTGATCGCGTCACCGAGTGTGGGACTGGCCATCAACGCATAACCCAGGATGCCGGTGTCCGCGAGGTTGTAGCGCGACCCGGTATCCATTCCCAGACCCGGTTGGTCGCCGAGTCGCCCGATCAGGTTGCGGATCATCGTCAGCTCTTGGCTGGCGTAGACCTCGGTGCCGGGATCGGCCAGATCCTCGGGTGTGAGCCCCGTTCCGGATAGGCACGTCGCGGCGTCGAGTCCGCGTTCCCTGCCGGTCTCGAGGATGTGCCGGCAGGTCGCCGAGGACCGCGCGACGTCCCAGATCGGCGGGTAGGCGTCACGCATGTGTCTGAAAATATCAAATGCCTGTCCGGATCTGTCATTACGACGGCATTTCCGCGACCCTAGAGTCACCGGTATGCCGACCGACCTGCTCCGGCCGCCACCACGGGCTGTGGTCTCGGCAACCCGCAACTCCGTCACCGATCTGTGGCGCCCCGTCGCCACCGGCGCGTATCGCGATTTACGTCGCCCACGACCCCACTGGGCGGCAGCATCGGTGCCGCGCACCACGTTCGACCCGAGGCTTGCGCAGAACATCGCCAACCCGTATCCCGAATTGAAGCGGATCCGCGAGCATCCCGTCGTGGTCAACGAGCGACTCGGCGTGTGGATGATCGGGCGATACGACGATGTGCACACCGCGATCCGCAACAACGACACATTCTCCTCGCGAGACGGCATCATGCTGCGATCATTCGTGGCCAGCATGGTGATCTTCGCCGATCCCCCCGACCACACCAGGTTGCGACACATAGTCGCACCACTGTTCAGCAAGCGCGCGATCCAGACGCAGAAAGCGGGCATCCGCGACTTAGCCCGCGAGGCGGTCGCGGGACTGAACAACGGTGACGTCGTCGATATGGTTCCGGCACTTACCATCCCGATGCCGATCAACGTGATCGCCAAAATCCTCGGGATTCCACGGGAGCAGTGGCCGGCATTCCGCGCGGTATCGGACAAGTTCTCCCAGGTTTTCAGTCCTCGCTCCCTGCAGGAGATCGTGCGATTGATGGGGTCCGCCATGCAGGCGTATGTTCGGCTGCGCAGCTTCGTGGATGCCGAATTGCTTTGCCGTGCAAGGCAACCTGCCGCCGACCTGTTAAGCCTGTTGCAAGCGGCGACGGCAACCGGTGAGCTCACCGATCATGAGGCGTTTCTCTACGTGCTGGTCATGCTGGTGGCCGGCAACGAGACCACGACCAACCTGTTGGGGATGCTGCTGACCAAGCTCGCCGAGGACCCCGAGTTGTTCGCCGAACTGAAAGCTGACCGCAGCCTGCTTCATGCTGCGGTCGACGAGACCGCCCGCTGGGGTTCGCCGGTTCAGTGGGTGACCAGAACTGCAACCGCCAGCTATGAGATCGGCGGCACGGCAATCCCAAAGGGTGCAAGGGCATTGCTGTTCTACGCGTCGGCCAACCGGGATCCCGCCAAATTCGCTGAGCCCGACCGCTTCGACATCCACCGCAACGCCACTGGACATTTGGCCTTTGGCCACGGCCTTCACTTCTGCCTGGGCGCCCATCTTGCCCGGCTCGAGGCGGTCACGGCCATCGACTGCCTGCTCGACGAAGTCGACAGTCTGGAATTTGCGGGGCCCGTGCGATGGGGCACAACGCCTTCATTACAAGGCCCGGTGTCGGTGCCCCTACGCATCAGGCGCCACTGAGGCCATCTCCGCGTCAACCATCGCTGGCGCCTTCCGGAGTCGTGTGTCCCGGCAGGCTTCAATGGCTCGTCCCTTGCCGGCATCATTGTCGACGCCCCGGGATTTCCGGGCTGGGACAGTTTCGGCGCGATGGTTACCCACTTCCGATTCGTTCGCGATCATCACAAGCGCATCTTGAAAGTCGCGGCCGTCACCGACTCTCATCTGGGGGATGTCGCCGAGCACCTGACATCACACTTTGTGTCAGCCCAGATCCGGCACTTTTCGGCTGGGCAAAGCGAGCAAGCACGACAATGGATTATCGGTGGCCCGTGATGGGTTTAGCCACACTCCAGGGCTAATGGCAATGGGGAGCAGGGCGCGCTGGATGCGCGGACTATGGCCCCCAAATCAGGAGGTCCTCCATTCCGTTGTTCATTGCAACGCCGTTCGGCGGCGCACCTATGACATCGAAGTAGATTTTCCCGGTCGCTTGGTCGCCTTCGGGGATAGTGGCACCGCTAATCGTGTTCGGGCCGGCGGCTTGCCATATCACCCGGTAGTCGGTGCCGTCGGGGGTGCGGGCGTTGAACTGAGAGATGGCGGGTGTGACGCTGCCCCGGACTGCGTTGACGGTGGCGGTGGCCTCCCACAGCTGGCCGGCCACCGGATATTCGGGGACGACGTCGCTGCTGGGCTGGAGATTGCTGACTTTCCAGGTGAGTTCTACTTGACCAACGCTGTCGGTCATCGACAACGTGTTGCCAAGCTTGCCGGTAATGGGATAGGCGACGGCGGACGCGATCGGCGCAGCAATGACGGCAATCACTGCCATGACCGTGACGGCCAAAGCCGTCTTTGTCATCGTGGCGATCTTCATAATTCCTCCCAATCCTTGTAGCTAAAGCGGGTATCTCACTTTAAGCGCTAATGGCAATTCCTGGGCAAGTAATTTTTGGCCAATTCCAGGGTCATCTTTAACGGTGGTAACAGGCGTCACATGTGGGATAGCGATGTCTTCGCCAAACAAGTCCAATGCGTCGGCCAACCCGTGTCACGATGGTGCGATGAGCGCCATACCCGAGCGGAGCCCGGCCCTGGCCGGGTACCCGGTGACTCCGCCACCCCTGCCCGGTCCGGTCACCTTCGACCAGCGCTGGGCTGAGTTGACGTTCGTGCATTGGCCGGTACAACCGGAGAGCGTTGCGCATATGTATCCGCCCGGCACCCGACCCGACGTCTTCGCCGACGGCAAGACCTACGTGGGGCTGATCCCGTTTATCATGACGAGCACCAAACTCGGTACCGCACTACCGCTTCCGTACTTCGGCAGCTTTTTGGAGACCAACGTCCGGCTGTATTCGGTCGACGAAGCCGGCCGCCAGGGCGTGCTCTTCCGGTCGCTGGAAACGGCGCGGCTCGCCGTTGTTCCCCTCACTCGGATCGGCCTCGGAGTGCCCTACACCTGGGCAAAGATGCGGATGTCCCGGTCCGGGGAACATGTCACCTACGGCAGCGTGCGGCGCTGGCCCCGGCGCGGCTTACGCAGCCGGCTGGCGGTAACCATTGGGGACGCGGTCGAACCGACGCCGCTCGAGGTGTGGCTCACCGCGCGGTGGGGTGCGCACACCCGCAATGCCGGCCGAACGTGGTGGATACCCAACACGCACGAACCGTGGTCGTTTCGGGCGGCGGAGGTCGTCGAGTTGGACGACGAGTTGCTGGGCGCGAGCGGGGTGCAACCCGCCGGCGAGCGGTTGCGCGCGCTGTTTTCACCAGGTGTACGAACGTATTTCGGCCGCCCCTGCCTCGTTCACTGACATCCTGGCGGTGGTTCTGGGGTTCTCAGGGGCAGGTGTATCCGCCGTCGATGACGATGTCGGAACCGGTCATGTAGCTGGAAGCCGCGCTGGCCAGGTAGAGGTACAGGCCGGTGAGTTCTTCGGGTTGGCCCATGCGGCCCAATGGGATTTTGGCCTCCCACACCCGGTGGTACTCGGCGAGCGGCTCGACGAGTTCGGTGCGGATGTATCCGGGGCTGACGCTGTTCACCCGGATCTTGTGCGGTGCGAGCTCCACGGCCATGGCCTTGGTCAGGTGAATGACCGCCGCCTTGGAAGTGCAGTAGTGGGACACCTGCTGCGGGGTGTTGATGATGTGGCCCGACATCGAGGCGGTGTTGATGATGACCCCGCCCTGTCCCTGTCGGACCATCGCTTTGGCCGCCGCCTGGGCGGTGAGGAAGACGCCGGTCACGTTGGTGTCCTGGATGCGCTGAAACTCTGCCGGCGACATTTCCAGCATCGGGGTGACGGCGATGATGCCGGCGTTGCAGACGGCGATGTCGATCCCACCCAGCTCAGCGATCATCCGGTCCAGCATGCTCGTCACCTGCTCCGGTTGAGTCACGTCGCAGGGGATGGGCACGACCTTGCCACCAGCCCCGGCGAGCTCTTCGGCGACCTCCGCCAAAGCGTCGGAATGCCTTGCCGCAACGGCTACTTGAGCCCCTGCCTCGAGGTAAGCCAACGCGACCCTTTTGCCGATACCGCTGGACGCCCCGGTGATCAGGGCCCGCTTGCCGTGCAAGTCGAACAGGTCCAACACGTTCATTCGCTATCGACACCTCCCGAGTTGTCGCCGCGGTTTTGTTCGCCGGTGCCCCCTCTGCGAGCTGCCCAACTTTCCCTAAAGCGCTGCCGTGGCAATCATTTCGTCTTGTGCCGCGTGCTGGACCCTGCTCAGCCCTTGATCGACCCGGTGCGCTGGGTGGAGAAGGTTGCGATGCAAACCATGTCACGGTCGCCGTGTTTCCAGGAATCCTGCGAGGGCGGCATGACGGCCAAGTCGACGTTGGGGTCCTCCATTGCGGTGGAGGAGTAGGACGCCAATGCGTCGCGGCACTTTTGCTTGTAGTCGGTGAACACCGATTCACTCGGGAAAGACCCGTCGGGCATCTTCAACACCCCGGCCACCTCGGCGGAATGCGGACGGTCGCAGCTGGTGGTGTTCACCCGGGAAACGGTGCTCCCCGAGGGCAAGTCGGCCAAGCAGTCGCCGAGTTTGACGTTCAGGGCACTGACACTGTGGGTCGGCGCCATAACGGCAGCAACAATGGCGACCGTGATGCCGATGGTCCACAGGAGCGAAAGGACCAGACCGGCGATTGCCATTCCGCGGCCGCGTTGGCCGCCGGCCTTGGTTTTGCCCAACGCGATGATGCCGAAAATGACACTGAGCAAGACGCCACCAATGACGCCGAAGATCAATGACGCGATGGCAAACCCGCTCGTCGTTTGCGCCTGCGGCGCGGGCTGCTGGTAATAGCCCGGGGCCTGCGGAGGATAGGAAGCCGGGGGCGGGGGATAAGGAGGCGGGTACTGGCCCGCGGGAGGCGGGTACTGGCCCGCCGGAGGCGGGTACTGGCCCGCGGGAGGCGGATACTGGCCCGCGGGAGGCGGATACTGGCCCGGGGGAGGTGGGTACTGGCCCGCAGCGGGCGGGTACTCGCCCGCAGGTGGTGGTTGGGGCGGATACGGCGGGCCTGCGGGCGGTTGCGTCATGGCGTAAGACTAGAACCGCGCCGCACCATCAACCAGCCAAATGGCGGACTGATCACACACACCTGATCGACGGCTGACAGCCCGTGGGGTCTTAGGGTGTCCGTTATGGGCAAGTTCAGCAGAGCAGAAGTTGAGGAAGCCGTCCAGCACTACACGACTGTCGCCGAAGGGTGCAGCGCTTCGGGCGACTGGCGCCCCTTCGCCGACCTCTTCACCGAAGATGTCGTCTACACCGAGCACCACTACGGGGTCTTTCACGGACGCGAGGCCGTGCGGGACTGGATCGTCAAGGTGATGGCTCCGTTCCCGCACATGCGCTTTCCCAATGACTGGACCGCCTACGACGAAGACAACGACGCCGTCGTCCTGATGATCAAGAATCTGCTGGATCACCCAACGGACCCGAACGGCGAACCGTTCTGGTTCCCCAATTGGACGCGGCTCGTCTACGCCGGGAACGGCCTCTTCTCGAGCGAGGAAGACATCTACAACCCAAACCGTGATGCCCCTCGGGTTGTCGGCGCCTGGCTGCAGGCCGGCGGCAAGCTCGCCACCGACGAGATCCCACAGCCCACGACTTGACGCCGGCAGCCGTGCGTAGCTGGCGCGGATTGGTATCTGCTATCAGGCGGGCCCGATGCCGTGCACCAGCGCTCGGGCCGAGCTAACTTTGGGCTCCTGCTCCGGTCATCGAAAGACCGGTCCTCAGCCATCGGTGATCAGATGAGCGATTCGCCAGAGCCGTTGGTACACAATTTGTTTGCCGCTTGGGCCGACCCTACGCCGTACCAACCGGCAGCCGCTTGCGCCGCCGCGACCGGACCGCCGACAGCGCCTGCTCCCATAGGAGCATCGTCGTGGCCGTCATGTTGGCCGGCTTCATGCTGTCCTTTGACAGCAATGCGGTCGCGGCGGCTTTGGTGGTCGCCGACGCCTTCGACATGTGGCCGGAGTCGAACGGTGGCTGCGGGTCGTATTCGATCGCGAGCTGGATCGCCTTCGCACGGCCCTCCCCGCCCATCTGCCCGGCCAGCCATAGCGCGAGATCGAGACCGGCGGACACGCCCGCGCTCGTGATGATGTTGTCCTGGTGCACGATCCGCTCGTCGGACACGGGGATGGCACCGAATGCCTTCAGCGCGGGCAGGGCTATCCAGTGCGAGGTGGCGCGCCGGTCCTTCAGCAGGCCGGCGGCGGCCAAGATCACCGAGCCCGAACACACCGACGTCGTCCAGCTGGCGGTTTGGTGGGCCTGGCGCAGCCAGTTGAGCAGCGCCTCGTCGCGCGCGTGCACCGGGGTCGACGGGCCGCCCGGCACGAGAATCACGTCGGGCGAGGGCGTTTCGGCCAGCGAATGGGTGGCCCCGATGACCAGCACACCGGAGTCGGCCGTGATCGGTCCGGTTTCGTGCCAGACGAAACGCACCTCGGCGTGCGGCAGTTGCCGCAGCACCTCGTACGGACCGATCATGTCCAGCGCGGTGAATCCTGGGTAGGCGACGAATGCGATTTGGGTCATCGGTGTTCCTTTCTAGGCGAAGGTTTTGCGGTAGCTGTCCGGCGAGATGCCGACACGGCGAATAAAGTTGCGCCGCATGGTTTCTGCGGTTCCGAAGCCGCAGCGGGCCGCGATCACCACGACCGTGTCTTCGGTCTGCTCCAACTGCCGGCGCGCGGCTTCGGTGCGGACGCGTTCGACGTACTGGCCCGGCGCCTCACCGATTTCTTCGGTGAACACCCGGGTGAAGTGGCGTGGGCTCATCGCCGCCCGGCGCGCCAGGTCCTCGACGCTGTGCGCACCGCCCGGTTCGGCTTCGATGGTCTCCTGCACATCGCGGATCGACGTGCGTTTGGCCCGCGGCATCCACACCGGCGCCGCGAATTGTGTCTGCCCACCGGGGCGACGCAAATACAGGACGAGCCAGCGGGCCACCGTTTGCGCGACCTCGGTGCCGTAGTCATCCTCGACCAGCGACAGGGCGAGGTCGATACCCGAGGTGACGCCCGCGGCCGTCCATACTTTCTCCGAGCTACGGACGAAGATCGGGTCGGGATCCACATCGACGGCCGGGAACTCCCGGGCCAGCCGTTCGGCGTACGCCCAGTGCGTGGTGGCCCGTTGGCCGTCCAGCAGCCCCGCCTTCGCCGCGAGGAAAGCGCCGGTGCAGACCGTGACGATGCGGCGGGCATGGCCGGAGACGGCTTTGATCCAGTTCACGAGCTCGACGTCGGATAGTGCGGCATGGACACCGGCGCCACCGGGCAGCACGACCGTGTCGACGGGGTCACTCGGGTCTGGCAGCGGCGTCGCCAAGAAGCCCAGGCCAGTCGCGGTGCTCACCGGTTGGCCGTCGGGTGATGCCAGGACGACCTCGTATCCGCCGCTGGTCAGGAGCGCTGCAGCGCTGAACACTTCATGCGGCCCCACCACGTCGAGCGCCTCCACATAAGGGAAGCCGGCGACAATCACCTTTCGAGCCATGGACCAAGTGTTGGCCCGGCAATGGGATGGCGTCTACGCCATGTACCCCACGAATTAGGACATGCGGCCCGGGAGCCGTGCAGGCCGGACCTGACCGTGGGCTGCCCGGTCTGCCTTGGCAGACTGTGCGCATGGCACAGATAACCTTGCGCGGAAATGCGATCAATACCGTCGGCGAACTGCCTGCTGTCGGATCTCCGGCACCCGGCTTCGCCCTGACCGGCGCGGATCTGGGGACGGTCAGCAGCGATCAGTTCCGCGGTAAATCCGTGTTGCTGAACATCTTTCCGTCGGTTGATACGCCCGTCTGCGCGACCAGCGTGCGCACCTTCGACCAGCGCGCCGCCGCGACCGGCGCGACCGTACTGTGCGTGTCCAAGGACCTGCCATTCGCGCAGAAGCGATTCTGCGGCGCGGAGGGCACCGAGAATGTCCAGACGGCGTCGGCGTTTCGGGACAGCTTCGGTGAGGACTACGGCGTCACCATGACCGACGGTCCGATGGCCGGACTGCTGGCCCGGGCCGTCGTGGTGATCGACGCCGACGGCAACGTCGCGCACACCGAGCTGGTGCCAGAAATCGCCGAAGAGCCCAACTACGACACAGCGCTGGCCGCACTGGGCGCTTAGCTTTCCGGCGTGAGCAGACACTGTCAGGCGGCGTGGCCGGTGATCGTGCTAACGACCGCCGTGGCCTGGCCGGCTGGACTGTAACCACATGCCGCGACGTCAACGACCACGTTGTTGTGGGCGGTCAGGGCGCGTTGGCAGGCCCATCCGTACCTATCCATGGCGAACAGACGCAAAAGCACCCAAAAAGTGCCATTTTTAGGTGCTTTTGCGTCTGCTCGCGCCACTAACTAGAGGCCGGCGCGGTCGGCGAGCAGCGCCCGCTGCTGTGCGCTGCTGCCGAAAAGCGCCTGCGTAGTTTTCGCACGGCGAAAGTAGAGATGCAGGTCGTGCTCCCAGGTGAAGGCGATCCCGCCATGAACCTGGATGGCCGAACCGGCGCACAGTACAAACGTGTCAGCGGCCTGTGCCTTCGCCAACGGCGCGGCGATGTGGAGCTCGTTCCCGCCGGCCGCGCTCATGGCCGCGAACATCACCGCCGCCCGGGTCGCATCGATCTCGATCATCATGTCGGCGCACGCGTGCTTGACCGCCTGAAAAGACCCGATCGCCCGGCCGAATTGCCTTCGGCTGCAAGCATATTCGACTGCCAGCTGCATACACGCCTCGGCGCCGCCGAGCATCTCGGCGGCCAGCAAGACCCGCGCCACATCCAGCACCCGTTCCATGTCATCGGGGGAGCCCGCGGTCAAGGGCTCCGCAGGGGCACTGTTCAGCCGCAGCTTGGCGACGGGCCGGGTGACGTCGAACGAGGGCAGGCGCTCGACCGTCACACCTGGAGCGTCGGCCGTCACCACATGGAGAACTGGGGCATCGTGGGTCACCGCCGGGACCACGAACAGGTCGGCGACGTGACCGTGTAGTACCGGGACGCATTCGCCGGTGAGTACGGTGCGCCCGGCAATCCGGTCGGCTCGGACGGTCGCCGCGGACGGGTCAGCGGTGTTGTGACCCGCGGCGGCAAACGCTGCTATCCGATTACCCGTCAGCAGGTCGGAGAGCAGACTCTTGCGCTGCTCTTCGTCGCCGGTCCGCAACACCGCGTCGATCGCAAACGTCGTCGCGGCGAACGGAACTGGGGTGAGCGCGCGGCCCAGCTCGCAGAACGCGATCGCGGTCTCGACCAGCGAGGCCCCCACGCCGCCATACTCGGCCGCAGTGTGCAACCCAGGCAGCTCCAGTTCGGTGCATAGCCGTTGCCAGAGTCCGCGGTCGTGTCCGTCGGCAGCGGCCACCTCGCGCATCCGTGCCGGCGGGGCCTGGTCACGAAGGAAGCCGCGCAATGCCGCGCGGAACTCGTCCTGCTCGGTGCTGTATCGAAAGTCCACGTCAGTGCCCGGTTTCCGGGCGGGGCTCCTTGGGCAGCCCGAGCAGTTGCTCGCCGATCACGTTGCGCTGGATCTGTGAACTGCCGGCATAGATCGTCGAGGCTCGCGCGTAGAGCAGCTCGTCAGTCCAGCAGGAGGGGGAGTTCGGCGTTCCCGCCGCCGGCACCAGCCGGGCCCCGCCGTTCCCGGGTCCTCGAGCACCAAGCGCATCGAGCCCCAGAATCTCGACGGCGAGATCCGTGTAGCGCCGAAAGTATTCGCTCCAGATCACCTTGGAGATTGCAGCGTCGGCGCCGGGCAACCGTCCATGCAGCGACAAGGTGAGGTCCCGATAGCCCCGATAACGCATGATCTGAACTCGCGAATAGCACCACGCCAACCCGTCTCGGATACCCGGGTCGGTATGCATTGCGCGCTCGGCAGCCAGTTCGCGCAGCCGCTCCAGGTCGCGGCCGAACTCGATGGCCGCGGTGGTGACCTGCGATCCACGTTCGAAACCCAGCAGGGTCATCGCGGTCGACCAGCCGTTGGCGACGCCGCCCACGACGTTGCCGGCGGCGGTGCGGGCATTGGTCAGAAAGACCTCGCTGAACGACGAGTGCCCGGCCGCGTTGACGATCGGCCGCACGACAACGCCGGGCTGTTCCATGGGCACCAACAGCAACGACAGGCCCTTATGTTTGGGCGCGCCGGGATCAGTGCGCACCAACAGGAATATCCAATTCGCGGTTGTTCCGGCCGACGTCCAGACTTTCTGCCCGTTGATCACCCAATCGTCACCGTCGAGCACGGCCCTGGTGCGCACCGCCGCCAGATCGGAGCCGGCCTCCGGCTCGGAGAATCCTTGGCACCAACGATCGGCGCCGGAAAGGATGCGCGGCAGGAAACGCTCCTTTTGTTCCTCGGATCCCAGGGCGATCAATGTGTTGCCCAAGAGATCTATGCCGAGCAGGTCATTCTCGTCCCGTTCGGGCGCCCCGGCACGGGCGAACTCCTCAGCCAGTACCACCAGTTCCATCGGGGAGAGACCAGCACCGCCGTACTCCTTCGGCCAGGACACGGCGACCAGGCCGCGGACGGCAAGCGATCCCCGCCACTGCCGCGCGAAGGCTTCTCGCTCTCCTGCGGGCAGCGCGCCGGGCCCCGACCAGCCGGCCGGCAGGTGCTCGCTCAGGAAGGCGCGGATCCGCTCGCGGAAAGCTTCCGCCTCGGGTGGGTACGTTATGTCCACTGCGGATCCGCTTCAGGGAAATCCGCGTCAGGGTCGCCGCTTGGCGGCGGGCAGGATCTCCGGTGCCGCGCGCCAGTCGTCGAGCCCATGCTCGACTGTCCCGTAAGACAGTTCTCCGCCGGTGATTTCACCCCAGTGCGCATGGTTGAGCTGATGGATCTTGAAGCAAGCGTCCAGCGCCGTCGTGAAACCCATGGCGTCGACGGACTGGTTCACCGATTCCTTGATCAGCAAGGCCGGCATTGTCGGCACCCTGGCGATCCGGCGCGCGAATTCAATCGTGCTGTCCACTAGTTCTCCCGCGGGAAAGACCTTGCTGACCATCCCGAGCACGTGGGCTTCGTCAGCGGCGATCGAGTCGCCGGTGAGCAGCAATTCCTTGGCTTTGCGAGGCCCGAACTCCCACGGGTGACCGAAATACTCGACCCCGCACATGCCGAGCCGGGTGCCTACGACGTCGGCGAACACCGTGTCCTCGCTGGCGACGATCAGATCGCAGCACCACGCGAGCATCAGGCCCGCAGACAAGACCGTGCCATGTACCTGGGCGATGGTGATCTTCCGCAGATTCCGCCACCTCTTGGTGTTCTCGAAGTAGTAGTGCCACTCCTGGCGGTTGCGTGACTCCACCCCGCCGAAGGTCCCTCCGTTGCATTGATAGGTGGGGTGCTGGCCCGTCCCCGGTGCTCGCTCACGGACATCGTCGGCGGAGCCGAGGTCGTGTCCGGCCGAGAACGCGGGGCCCGCGCCCCGCAGGATGACGACCCGGACCGTGTCGTCGGTCTCGGCGAGCTCGAACGCCATGCCCAACTCCACCAGCATTCCGCGCGTCTGCGCGTTGCGCTGCTTGGGACGGTCGAGCGTGATCGCCGCGATTCGGCCGTCGTCGATCGTTTCGTATCGGACGTATTGGAACTCATGCGCTCGGTCCGGCTCCGGACGCTCGCCGTCGGACCGGTGACTGAACGGACTGACCCCGGTGACGCTCATGGCGGCTCCTTAATGCTCACTGCGCGCGTAACGGGTGACCCGTGCGACGTTACGCGGCGGTCCGTCATGATGTCCATAACCAATACGCCAATATCTCGGGATTGTTCACATAAAAAGCCAAGCAAAATGCCTCTTGTGCGTAGTAAAGTATCTTGCTAGTACTGTGATATACCTACCAAGGACGCCGTTCGCAGGGCGCCGGAGAGCCGGCCCGGGCACAACCGAGAAGGGTTGAACATGGAGATCGGAATATTTCTCATGCCGGCTCACCCACCGGAGCGCACCCTGTATGACGCCACCCAGTGGGACCTCGACATCATCGAGCTGGCTGATCAGCTGGGGTATGTCGAAGCCTGGGTCGGCGAACACTTCACCGTGCCTTGGGAACCCATCTGCGCACCCGATCTGTTGCTGGCCCAGGCCCTGCTACGCACCGCACGCATCAAGCTCGCGCCGGGCGCCCATCTGCTGCCGTACCACCACCCCGTCGAACTCGCCCACCGCGTAGCCTATTTCGACCATCTCGCGCAGGGCCGCTTCATGCTGGGCGTCGGCGCCAGCGGCATCCCGGGCGACTGGGCGCTCTACGACGTCGACGGAAAGAACGGCGAACATCGCGAGATGACCCGGGAAGCGCTCGAAATCATGCTGCGCATCTGGACCGAGGACGAGCCCTGGGAGCATCGCGGAAAGTACTGGAACGCCAACGGAATAGCGCCGATGTTCGAGGGCCTGATGCGGCGCCACATCAAGCCTTTCCAGAAGCCCCACCCACCCATCGGCGTCACCGGGTTCAGCGCCGGCTCCGAGACCCTGAAGATGGCCGGCGAGCGCGGCTACCTGCCCATGAGTCTGGACCTCAACACCGAATACGTCGCCTCGCACTGGGATGCGGTGCTGGAAGGCGCCGAACGCAGCGGCCGTACCCCGGATCGCCGCGATTGGCGACTGGTGCGTGAGGTGTTGGTGGCGGAGACCGACGAGCAAGCGTTCCGGTATGCCGTTGACGGCGCGATGGGACGCGCGATGCGTGAATATGTGCTTCCGACATTCCGCATGTTCGGCATGACGAAGTTCTACAAGCACAATCCTTCGGTTCCCGATGACGATGTGACGCCGGAATACCTCGCCGAGAACACGTTTGTGGTCGGTTCGGTGGAGACGGTGGTGGACAAGCTCGAAGCGACCTACGACCAGGTCGGCGGATTCGGCCATCTCCTGGTCCTCGGATTCGACTACCGGGAAAACCCGGGCCCATGGAAGGAATCGCTGCGACTGTTGGCCCAAGAGGTTATGCCCAGGCTCAACGCCCGCATCGCCATGAAGCCCATCGCCCTGGTCGTCTAGCAGTTCTGAAAGGGGCTCCGACATGACGGTTCGTCAGGTCACCGTCGGCTATTCGGACGGAACGCACAAGACGATGCCGGTGCGACTAGATCAGTCGATGCTGGATGCCGCCGAGGAACACGGCGTCGCCATCGTCAACGAATGCCAAAGCGGTATCTGCGGCACTTGTGTGGCCACCTGCACCGCCGGCCGCTACGAGATGGGACGCACCGAGGGCCTATCCGATGTCGAGCGCGCGGCGCGAAAGATCCTGACCTGCCAGACTTTTGCGGAGTCTGACTGTCAAATCGAACTGCAGTATCCGGCCGACGACAACGCGGCCCTGCTAACCACCGGTGACGGTGTGGTGACCGGGGTCGATCTGGTTTCGCCGAGCACGGCCATCCTGCGGGTGGATGCCTCGGGCATGGCGGCCTTGACATACCAGGCCGGCCAGTTCGCCCAGTTGCAGATTCCCGATAGCAACGCATGGCGAAATTACTCGTACGCGCATCCGGCCAATAACGATGGCGAACTTGAGTTCATCATCCGGCTGTTGCCCGACGGCGCGATGTCGAACTACCTGCGCGACCGCGCGCAGCCCGGCGACCGAATTGCGTTGCGCTGCAGCAAAGGAAACTTCTACCTGCGTCCCATCGTGCGTCCGGTGATTCTGGTGGCGGGCGGCACCGGGCTGTCGGCGATCCTGGCCATGGCCCAGAGTCTGGCCGCAGAACCTGGCCAACCGGTCTACCTTCTCTACGGCGTGACCTGCGCCGAAGACCTTTGCAAGCTCGATGAACTCAGGGCGCTCAGGCGTCGCGTCACCGGCTTGGAGCTACACGTCATCGTCGCGCGTCCGGGCACCGACTGGGATGGGCAGACCGGACTGGTCACCGACCTGCTGAATGAACGGATGCTGGCGGACGGGGACGCCGACGTCTACCTGTGCGGTCCGGGCGCGATGGTCGAAGCCACCCGAACCTGGCTGGACAGCAACGGCTTCCATCGCGTCGGGCTGTATTACGAGAAGTTCGTGGCCAGTGGGGCGGCGAGACGGCGCACTCCTGTACACCTCGATTACGCGGGCCTGGACATCGACGAAGTGCGCCGTGGCGGCCGCGGCACCGCGGTGGTCATCGGGGGCAGCATCGCGGGCATCGCCGCGGCCAAGGTGTGCAGTGAGACCTTCGAACGCGTCATCGTGCTCGAGCAGGACGACCCGCACCGCCGCCGGGAAGGCAGGCCGGGCGCCGCACAGGGTTGGCACCTGCATCACCTGCTGACGGCCGGCCAGATCGAGCTGGAGCGCTTGTTTCCCGGCATCGTCGACGACATGGTGCGTGAAGGCGCGTTCAAGGTCGACATGGCGGCACAGTACCGAATTCGCTTGGGCGGCAGCTGGAAGAAACCCGGGACGAGCGACATCGAGATCGTGTGCGCCGGGCGTCCGCTGCTCGAGTGGTGCGTGCGGCGCCGGCTGGACGGTGAACCGCGGATCGACTTCCGGTACGAGTCGGAGGTTACCGACCTGGTATTCGATCGCGAGAACAACACCGTCATCGGCGTCGCCGTCGACCGTGCGGGTGGCCCCCGGAAAATTGAGGTAGTGCCCGCCGAGTTCGTCGTGGACGCCTCGGGAAAGAACACCCGGGTACCGGAATTCTTGGAGCACATCGGTATCGGAGCCCCCGAGGTGGAACAGGACATCATCAACTGCTTCTACTCAACCATGCAGCACCGGGTTCCGCCCGAACGGCAGTGGCAGGACAAGGTGATGGTGATCTGCTATGCGTACCGTCCGTTCGAGGACACCTACGCCGCGCAGTACTACACCGACAGGTCGCGCACCATCCTGTCTACGTCGCTGGTGGCCTACAACTGCTACTCACCGCCGCGCACCGCGAAAGAGTTTCGCGAGTTCGCCGATCTTATGCCGTCGGCGGTCATCGGGGAGAACATCGACGGCCTGGAAGCGGCGTCGCCCATCTACAACTTCCGCTATCCGAACATGCTGCGCCTGCACTACGAAAAGAAGCGAAACCTGCCGCGTGCGCTGCTGGCCGTGGGCGACGCATACACCAGCGCCGACCCGGTTTCCGGGCTGGGTATGAGTTTGGCGCTCAAGGAAGTTCGCGAAATGCAGGTGCTGCTGGCCAAGTACGGTCCGAGACACCGGGATCTACCACGCCGGTACTACCGATCGATCGCCAAGATGGCCGACACGGCCTGGTTCGTGATTCGCGAGCAAAACCTCCGTTTCGATTGGGTGAAAGACGTCGACAAGAAGCGCCCGTTCTATTTCGGCGTCCTCACCTGGTACATGGACCGCCTGCTGGAGTTGGTGCACGACGATCTGGACGCCTACCGCGAATTCCTGGCCGTCGTCCACCTCGTCAAACCACCACTGGCGCTGATGAAACCCGGGATCGCCAGCCGCGTCATCGCTAAGTGGGCGCGCACGCGACTGTCGGGTCAGAAGACGCTGATCGCGCGCAACTACCAAAACCCTGCAGTCCCCACCGAGCCCGTGAATCAACTCGTCAGCGCGGTCGCCGGGGATGGGCATTGAGGTGCGTCGAACGTGGGGGCTGTGCACACAATTCGATCACCTTTCGTCCATAGCGCCCACGCTCGACGAGCCCCATCGGACGACTTCACCAGACCAGGAGAGGCGAGCATGGTTCATCGGATCTTGAACTGCCGGGGTACCCGCATTCATGCCGTGGAGGACGGCGAGGGGCCGTTGGTGGTGCTGCTGCACGGGTTTCCGGAGTCCTGGTATTCGTGGCGTCATCAAATTCCCGCTCTCGCCGCAGCGGGCTACCGGGTGGTGGCCATCGACCAGCGCGGGTACGGGCGCTCGTCGAAATACCGTGTGCAGACCGCGTACCGCATCAAGGAATTGGTCGGCGACGTCGTCGGCGTCCTCGATGCCTACGGGCAGGATACGGCGTTCGTCGTCGGGCACGACTGGGGTGCACCGGTCGCCTGGACGTTCGCCTGGCTGCATCCGGACAGATGCGCCGGGGTGGTCGGGATCAGTGTTCCGTTCGCCGGCCGCGGCGTAATCGGATTGCCGGGCAGCCCCTTTGGCGAGCACCGTCCCAATGACTACCATCTGGAGCTTGCCGGCGAAGGCCGGGTCTGGTACCAGGACTATTTCTCCGCGCAGGACGGCATCATCGCCGAGATCGAAGAAGATGTGCGGGCGTGGGTACTTGGCTTGACGTACACCGTCTCCGGGGAGGGGATGATCGCGGCGACCAAGGCGGCCGTCGACGCAGGTGTCGACTTGGCATCGATGGACCCGATCGATGTGATCCGCGCGGGTCCGCTCTGCATGGCCGAGGGCGCCCGACTCAAGGACGCGTTCATATATCCGGAGACCATGCCGGCCTGGTTCACCGACGCCGACGTGGATTTCTACACCGGGGAATTCGAGCGTTCCGGATTCGGCGGGCCGCTGAGTTTCTACCACAACATCGACAACGACTGGCACGACCTGGCCGATCAGGAAGGCAAGCCGCTCACGCCACCCGCGCTGTTCATCGGCGGCCAGTACGACGTCGGTACCACCTGGGGCGCCGAAGCCGTCGAGCGTGCCGACGAGGTCATGTCGAACTATCGCGGCACTCACATGATCGCCGACGTCGGTCACTGGATCCAGCAGGAAGCGCCCGAGGAGACCAACCGGCTGTTGCTCGATTTCCTTGGCGGGCTGCGTTAGTGGCGCGCGCATGAAAACCACCGATGTGCGGGTGTGCCGCGCGATCACCGCGGTGGCGGCGGGGGATCCCGTCGTCCTCACCGACGGCGACGACGACGGCTATCTGGTCTTCGCGGCCGGGGCCGCAACTCCGCGGCTGCTTGCCTTCACAATCCGCCACTCTTCGGGCTATGTGCGTGTTGCGCTGCCTGGCTACGAGTGCGAGCGGCTGAACCTACCGCCGATGTGCCACAGCGATACCGCGCACTGCGTGTCGGTCGACGTCCGCGGCACGGGCACTGGGATTTCGGCGCGAGACCGCGCCCGGACCGTCGCGGCACTGGCGTCGGCCGAATCTGGGGCGGCAGATTTCCTCCGCCCGGGCCATGTCGTCCCGATACAGGCCGGCGCCGACGGCGTGTTGGGGCACCGCGGACCCGCCGAGGCGGCCACCGATTTGGCGTACCTCGCGGGCCGGGGACGAGCCGCTGCGCTCTGCGAAATCGTCTCCCGCCGCAACCCCACCTTGATGGCGCGCGGCGCCGAGTTGGTCGAATTCGCAGTGGAACATGGGCTGGCCGTGGTGTCCATCGCGGAACTCGTGGCGTACCGGCGGCGAACCGAACCCCAAGTTGTCCGGCTGACCGAAACGGTATTGCCGACCTGGGCCGGGGACTCGCATGTTATCGGGTTTCGCGACGTGCATGGCGGCGGTGAGCATTTGGCACTGATCATCGGCACGGCCGGTGCCGGCGTGCCCGTGCCGCTGCATGTCCACGTCGAGTGCCTGACCGGAGACGTGTTCGGCTCCAAGGCGTGTCGCTGCGGCTGGGAGCTAAATGGCGCGTTAAGCCGGATGTCGGCGCAGGGCTGCGGTGTGGTCGTCTATCTGCGACCGCCCGGACGACCGCGCGCCTGCGGTCTGTTCGCGGACGGTGAGACCGCGGCGACCTCGGACACCCTCGCATGGATCCTGCGCGATCTCGGGGTATATGCCCTCAAGCTTTCCGATGACATGCCAGGATTTGGTCTGGTCCTGTTCGGAGCGATACGCGAGCACGGCATCGAGGCCCAGGCTTGGCCGGCTGCGGGCTGACAACCTAAGTGGCGCAAACATATTCGCGAGGTAGCGCATGACGCATCCAGACCTGGCCGGCAAAGCCGCCATCGTGACCGGGGCCGGAGCCGGAATCGGCTTCTCGGTGGCGGAGCGACTTGCCGCCGAGGGTTGCCACGTGCTGTGCGCGGACATCGACGGCGCGGCAGCCGATGCCGCCGCACTGAAAATTGGCTCTGGCGCAATCGGTCACCAGACCGACGTCAGCGACGAGGACCAGGTCATCAGCATGGTTCAAGCCTGCGTTACATCGTTCGGCGGCGTGGACAAGCTCGTCGCCAATGCCGGTGTCGTTCATTTCGCTTCGCTCATCGACACCACCGTCGAGGATTTCGACCGCGTCATCGCAATCAACGTGCGCGGCGCCTGGCTGTGCACGAAACATGCAGCGCCAAGCATGATCGAGCGGGGCGGCGGAGCGATCGTCAACATGTCGTCGCTGGCCGGCCATATCGCAGTCGGCGGCTCCGGGGCTTACGGCATGTCCAAAGCCGCCATCAGCCACCTCAGCCGCATCACCGCCGCGGAGCTGCGTTCGTCCAATATCCGCGCCAACGCATTGTTACCGGCATTCGTCGACACCCCGATGCAGCAGACCGCAATGACGATGTTCGACGAGGCACTCGGCGAGGGCGGCGCGCGCGCGATGATCGCCCGCCTGCAGGGTCGCATGGCCGCACCCGAGGAGATGGCCAGCATCGTGGCCTTCCTGCTGTCCGACGACGCGTCGATGATCACCGGAACCACTCAGATCGCTGACGGCGGAACTATCGCCGCGCTGTGGTGAGCGCACCGGCTACGCATCCCCACGGCCGAGGCCGAGCCGCTGGCACTGCCGTTGCGCCCAGGAGTGCCCGTTCAGCCAGATCCACACCGGCCACGGGGCATAGGCGTTGGTCTTCCAGAACGCCCCACCCCAGTCGGGATCCCACAGGTAGAAGTAAAAGTGGTTGACGAAGGCCATCTGGCGTCCCCACTCCATGTGCGGATGCGCAGTGTGCTCCTGGCCGTTGGCCTTCCAGGACCGCCACACCGGCGTCTTCTCCCGCGCAATCCCGACCAGCACCACCCGCCCATCACCGCGGGGGTTCGGTGAACTTCAAATCAGCGGCGTGCAGCCTGCGCCACCCCAGCCGGACCACACTGCGTACGGCAATATCACCAGCGGCGGTAGAGCTGAGCGCGGCAGCTATGTGACGATCACGCTCGTCGACAGTGGCCAGGGTGTGCTCCTCGGCGTCGCGAACGGGGACAACGAGTTCCCATTCTGCAAGACACTCAACGGCAGCAAGGTCAACAGCGCCGACTGCGGGGCATAGGGATGGACTTCACGCTGACATCGGTCTCCGGAGACACCGGCACGGTGTTGCGGCTGCGTGCGCTGTTCGCCCGCGCGCATGGCGACGACACCGGCTACCGCGACTATCGGGATCGCTACCGCGACATGGCGACATCCCTTGGCTTCGAGGGGCATATCGCCTAGGCCGAGGCGATGCCATGACGGCGGTCAGACCCAAGTGCTGTCCCGCGTCTCGAAATAGACGCCTTACGAGAGGCTCGAAAGTCCGTCGCAATTGGCCGCGTTAAGTGGTCCTCCCGTGCGCCGTCCTTTGACGGTGCGCTCGCCTCGGCTACCGGTCGCATATAAGCAGCTGGACAGTTAGTGCGCTCGCGGGCGTCTGACTCCGCGACACCGTTGACAGGTGAGTTGCTCAGGGTAATCACTCGACACGACAGGGTCGAAACCGTCCCTTCTGGGGTTGCCTGGACACACGTCCCGCGTATGCGTACAGTTGACCCCATGATTCATAATGAATCAGGAGGTTGGAAATGCCTGGCCAAGTTGATCGAAGCGATGACGCCCTGCAGCGCCTGACCGCTTGGGCGGCGCATCTGCGCGTCGCGGAGAAAGATCTCTACAGAGAGATCTACTACGCCGCTCACGATGTTGGTGTGTCGCAACGGCTGATCAGTGAAATCGTGGGTAGCATGTCGCAAGCGACTGTCCAGCGGATTATTCGCCGGATCACCGAGGACCCGTCGCGGCTGGAAGAAACACCTGCAGAGGTGATAGACCGTCGCACCGCTGGGCTGATCAACGACGAGACCATGATGGACAGACTTCTACACCGGAAGTATTCCTTCGGGCACGTTCCCAGCATCGACGGTGTCGCCACCGACGCGTACATCCCTGGGAACTGGGATCAGGTCGAGATGGCTTACTACCGAGACCTCCTGTCCGAGCAAGAGTTCGACCAATTGATGGAGCGGCAGCGGGATCAGATGGAGCAGGCAGTTCGCACCGAGCAGACAATTCAGATCGAGCAGACAGTTCAGAACGACTAACCGCAATGGCAGGATCGCCCGCCGCTGTCGCCGCCGAACTCAACGCCCTCTCGGCCAAGGGTGGAGCGCTGCACACCGACGCTAGCCACTGCACTAACACGATGTACGCCTCCGACATTGGCCGTCGTCACTTCCGGAAAAGTGTCGTCAAGAAATACCTGAGTCTTCACAGTCCGCAGGTGGGCCGCTTAGCGATTGTGACGGCCGGTCCACCAGGTTCAGGGAAAACCACGCTGCTTAATGCCCAGGTGCCCACGCTCACGAATTACCGGATCCTCGACGCCGACATCGTCAAAGACTATTTAATTGACCAAGCATTAAGCGATGGCATATATAACCACTTGCTCAGTCGACGACTCGCCGACGGTCATTGCATATCCCCCCGGGAGCTAGCGCCCCTTGTTCACCGGGAGTCCACCGCCCTCATCGATCAGATGCGGCAGATCTGCGTGGGCCGAGGAGAAAACGTCGTCATCGAAGGCACTCTTACCTGGTCAGGCCAGGGGCCACAAATATTCGGCGAACTGGCCGCATCGCGATACACCTCTGTCGAAGTCTTCGGTGTCGAAACCGACCGGGCAACCGCTCACGCGCAGGCACTGTCGCGATGGTGGGGCGGGCGGCAACTATGGGTCAACGGTACGGATCCGCGTGGCGGTCGCTTCATGCCACCCGGGTTCATCGACATGTGCTACTCAGCGACAGCGCGGTCAGTGTGCAGCGCGAATGCACTCAACATGATCGATCTTGCACAAACCGGCGCGATTCCAAACGTGCGTGTCAGGATTTTCGTTCGTGATACAAGCGGAACAATGAAACAGCTCAGCAGCACGACCTACCCTAAGCCCAGCGAAGTGACCCCAGGTAACCCGTTACGCGGTCCTAGTCGGGTTATACGAGCTAGATACTTGCCCGGCAGGGCACTAGGAATCC
Source organism: uncultured Actinomycetota bacterium (assembly GCA_963840045.1). Taxonomy (GTDB): domain Bacteria; phylum Actinomycetota; class Actinomycetes; order Mycobacteriales; family Mycobacteriaceae; genus Mycobacterium. Next base: position 569,821 of record CAWIXL010000009.1, read on the forward strand.
GAGCGAATGTCATTGCTGAAGCCCGCACATGCGAAGACCGTTCGGCCCTACGCTCAGCCCGAATGATTCGGTCAACCCCGCACGGGCCTCGCCCACTGCCTCGCTGGTCGCGAACGCCATTCTCGACAAGCTGAATTTCCAGTGCTGCCGCGCCGTGCTCGACGCGGCACGCACTGTCTCACAAGGGACCACATTCGAGACGTCCCAGACTGGCCACCCAGGGAATAGGATCTGCCAGGTCGTTGCGTCTCAAAACTTCGTCTCAGAAGACGTCGCCGGATATTGCGACCCAGCGCTCATTACGAAATAGCTGTCCGTTTGGGGATCGGCTATCGGGTGCGCGCGGACTACCGGCTAGCGCATCACTTGTGAAGGGCGCGGTGTCACTGTTGGCATTCGCTCGGAGCGGCGATGACGACATCGGTGACAAGTCCCCAACGATGCACTTGTGAGTGGTGCTGGATCTGCCAGTCGGAGCCCAGCAGAGCGCGCATGGTGATGGGGCGACACCCTCCCACCAGCTGGGGGGCAACGCGCCACAGCCCGTTCCAGGCTTGGGAGACGGCCCTTTCGAGCCGCCCGTCGCCGTGGGTAAGGCTGGCCAGGCACAGCCGGCCCCCGGGGGCCAGAATCCGACGCAGATCGTCCAGGACGGCCCGCGCGTAGTCTGCGTCGAGCAGGTCGAACACGAAGGTGGACAGCACACGGTCGGCGTACCCGTCGTTGGCGGGCAACGGTAGTGAGCCGTCGACCAGCACCGCCTCGGCGCGCTGCGCCCACGCGGTGAGCCGATTGGTGGCCAAGTTGATCATCACCGGGCTGAGATCAACGCCGAGGTAATTGATGCTTTCATGCAGCGCCCCCAGAAGGCGCGCGGCCAACCGGCCGGTGCCGCAACCGAACTCAAAAATCGTCTGGTCTGCGGCCAGGGCTGCGTTGGCCACGAGCCGGTCGGTAGTCGCGTCCTCATAGAAGGCCTGCCAGTCCTGGACGTGTCCGATCCGGTCGTAGACCGAACGGACCTGCTTCAGGGTGAGCGCCACGGGAGCGTCCTCCTTCATCGCGAGTGAGTCTTCGGCCGGTTCAGAGCCCTTTGCGGAGAAGGGCGTTGGTGACGATTTGTTTGAGTTGGGTGAGGTCGTGGGCGGCGTTGATTTCGTCGGATGTCAGGAGTTGGGTCAGTTCTTCGTCGGTTGTTTCCAGGAAGGCGGCGGGACAGTCGCCGTCGAGGTTGGGGTGAGCTGCGCGAAATGTCGATCTGAACTGGAAGTCGACGTCTAGGCCGAGGTTGGCGACGAAGCGTCGCCAAGTCTTGTCTTTGATGAGCCCCGAGTAGGTGATGTCGCAGAGATGGCAGTCGGTAATCCCGGTGGTGATCGCCGAGTAGATGTCTCGCAACATGCTCAGTGGTGTGGCGTCGACGTTGTAGACGAACACCAGACGGGTCGCGGTCGAGGCTCGTTGGGTCATGGGTGTCGCCTGTCGTAGCGGCTTGCTCCCCAGCGCTTATCAGCTGCTGACTCCTTGACCCGGGTTCGGGCTGCCTGGCGGTAGCAGGCGCGGACGTCGTCGTGGATGTCGCTGCTGGTCATCGGGTGCGCTCCACGGCACCCATGAACTCGGCGGGTATACGACCCATGACCACATCGACCGCCGAGGGGAAACAGGCCAGACAGTTCGTGTTGATCCGCCACAAGCTCGAGGTGCCCCGCTGATCGACCAGAACGAAACGCACGTCAGCCAACTTCGCAAGGTGATGAGAAATTGTCGACTGCCCCACATCGAGGCGCTCCGTGAGCTCACCAACGGTCATCGGGGCCTCAGCGTTTGCGAGTAGGTGAAGGATCAGTACTCGCGTTGGATCACCGAGGGCGCGGAACCACGACGCCCATTCCTCCGCTGTCGCTCGTTCAATTCCCATGGCCGTATTCATCGATAATCGACGATAATCGATGAAGACCCTCGAGTCAAAGGTCAACTTTCCCGGATCTCTTGACGCGCTCCTGACGGCATCGAGGTCACAGACGAGATCGCCGCTCACCTGACGCCGGCGCAGCATGACCACATCAACTTCTACGGCACCTACTCCTTCGACATCGACGCCGAACTCCGTCGCGACGGGCACCGCCCGCTGCGCGTCCCCGCCTGATCCCCACAAGACCGCGAAAACACCCAGAATCATTCCGTTACTAAGCCGACCCCCACGGGGTGACGGTGGATCCGGGCACCCGCACCGTCTACGTCACCGCGACGGCGACGACGACGAACCCGCTTGACACAAGGACAGCAAAGGCGTGTCGGAATTTATGATTTCCCGCTGGTCAGGATCGACAGTGCGAGCGCAGTGATCTCGTCGGCGACTCCGACGTAGCGCGTGAGATGCCATGTGCGAGCGACATCTTCGATGAAGGTGATCGCCGCCGCGATCAGGAGACCCGCTTCGGTGGGCGTCGTTGTTGGGACCAGCCGGCCGATGAGGTCGATCCAGACCGCTTCGCGGTCGGCCTTGTTCCTCAGGTAGCCGTCGCGTACTTCGCCAGAGGCGTACGACAGCTCGGTGACGCAGACGGCCACCAGATCGGGTGCGTCCAAACTGATCCGGACGTGGCCCTCGACAAGACCGCGCAGACGCTGTGCCGCTTCGGAATTCGTGTGCAGCGCACGGATGGTTTCAAGGCTGCGCCACTCGTCGAGGCGGCGGATGAGTGCATCCAGGATGGCCTGCTTGGACGGGAATGAGCGGTACAGACCGGGGCCTGCGATGCCAGCGCCCTTGCCGATTTCGCTGGTGCTGACGGCCGGATAGCCCTGCGCGCGGAACAGTCGTGCGCCGGTGGCCAGCAGGGTTTCATACCGCGAGAACAACACGTCGCCGTCGTTGCGGACCGAGTCCAGTGGCTGCAACTCGCAGGCGGGCGGGGTCCGTGCTGCCGCCATTGCTGCTCGGGAGAGGCACTTTTGGAGTTCGTCAGCCGGGAGGGTCAGATTGTGTCCGCCCAGGCCGGTCAGCGTGCTGGAGACCGCCCATGCGCGCAGCTCCGAATGCTGCGGGCTGAGGCCAGGCACCTCGAGGAGGACATTGTCGCGCATGCCGGCGACGATCGCGTTGATGCGGCGTCGGACCTCTGCGCGGTCGTCATCGTTGAGGTAACGGGCCTCGCGCTGCCACAAGACCATCAGGGAGCGAGATTCGACAGCCGCCGCGAGCAGGTCAGGTAGTTCGACGTGCAGCGGCCGAGGTGTCGGCTCCGCCTCGCCAGCAGTGAGACGACGCGCGCTCTGGTACTGATCCTGGCCGGTTCGGATCGCTTCGGCGAGCAACGCCTGCTTGTTGTCGTAGTGGCGGTACAACGCACGCGCGGTGACTCCGGCCGCTTCGGCAATGTCCTCCAACTTGACCGAATGGAAGCCACGCTCGATGAAGAGCCTGACGGCCTGCTCGAGAATCTGCTGCTTTCGGTCCTTGGGCCGGCGCCTAACGGGTTGGACGACGGTCTCCATCGACTCGACCCCCCTTCGTGCGCACTGGAATTACAAATCCTGCCAGAAGCATCGCTATAGCTTTATCCCGCTCTGTTCCTCGAAGTCCGCAAGATCGAAATAGTCGCTGAAGCGCGTGATCTTGCCGTTCTTGACCTCGAACACGCCGGTCACCGGCAGCACGACGCTCCGCCCGTCGTTCATGGTGAAGTAGTCGATTCGCTCGACGAGTACCAGGCCGGGCTCGGCGGCCAGTGTCACGACATCGAGCTTGGCAGCGGAGAACGCGTCCAGAAAGCCCTGAAAGGTCGCGCGGATGTCGGCGATGCCCTCGATCGGCTCGACCGGCACGTTGTGGTAGACCGCGTCGTCGGCGAACCCGCCGCAGATGGCTTCGAGGCTGCGTGCCGGCCAGGCGCCGAGAAAGTCGCGGACGAGCTTCTCGCTGGCTTCCTTGGTGTCGGTCATTGCGAAAAGCTCCTCATGGGCAACGGCGCCCTCAGCAGTGGCCTGAACGGTACCCTCAGCAGTGGCAAGTCATAACCATCGGATTATCAAAATACATCATTTGGGATAAATACGCCATTACAGCAGCATTCATCCCATCAATGCCGACCAACTGCGTATTGGTCATGGACATACTGCCGATGGCAGTGCGCCTCAGCCGACTTCGGGCACGGTGGCCAGCCGTACATAGGCCGATGCGGCCTCCGCCCGATTGGTCGCAGCAAGACCGTGCGCTCAAAGGCACATCCGAAGCCCTCGGCGAATGCCCACACCGTGTCGCGGTCGGTCTCGTCGACGATCCGCCCCGACCGACGGCCCCGGGCACCAAGCAGACCGCCAGCCTGCTTACCCACGCGTTTGTCCTTCTGCCCCTTCATCTTTCATGACCACCTGGACTGAATCTCAGACGGAGTCGCGCAATCGACGCGACCAAGGCCAGCTACGCCGCGGTTCCGGCGGGCGACCTCGACACCGCGCTCGGCCACCTCGATCCCGACGTACGCATCACGTACCACGGAACCGAAAAGATCTCTTACGCAGGCGATTACCGGGGCATCGACGAGGCGATGACGTTCTTCAGCAAGGTCGGCCAGACGATCGAGATCATCGAGATGGACACGAATGGCAATCGGAGTTCGCGCACATCATCACACTGCGCGACGGTCGCTGGTTGCGCTTCCGGGATTTCATGAATTCGGCACTGACCCTGCAGGCCTTCTCGTGAAAGTCGCAGACCGAGAGATCTGCATGTCTGCCGGAATGTGTGTGATGACTTCGGATGAGTTCTTCGACCAGGACGCCGACGGCATCGTGCTACCGGCCGACGATCGGGTGCCGACCGGCCCCGACAGGGACGCGGAATCCAGGGCGCGAAGAGCGGTCATGCAAGCGGTCAAACTGTGCCCGTCGGGGGCGTTGCGGTTGGTGCCGGAGTGAGCGGACGCGGCACGGCCCGGCCGCCTACCGGCTCAGTGAGGCGGCCGCGCAACGCGGTACTGGCAAGATACATCATCACACATAAATGGCTATTTGCTGTGCTATTCACGAGCCAGATCCCGGCAGATGTGCGTATCGTCTATGGACATGAGTACCTCGCGCCGCGTACCCTCGCGGATGTCACTCGTCCACTTCGACCTGTCCGGGGGGTCAGCGTGAGCAACTCCACCCCGAACGAATCCAGCCACAGCAGCGAATCCAGGCGGTGCGCGGCGACATGGTGATCGCGGTTGACCGAACGGCTGGCCCGGTCACACGTCCGGTGTTTAAGCCGGTCCTCGCGATGGGCGACTTCTTCGCGATGAGCCTGGACACTTTCGTGTCTATGTTCAGGCCACCTTTCGCGTGGCGTGAATACCTGTTTCAGTGCTGGTTCGTGGCGCGGGTCTCGACACTGCCGGGGATATTGATGACAATTCCGTGGGCCGTGATTTCGGGGTTCCTCTTCAATGTCCTGCTGACCGATATCGGTGCCGCGGACTTTTCCGGCACCGGCTGCGCGATCTTCACTGTGGACCAAAGCGCCCCGATAGTCACGGTCTTGGTGGTCGCGGGCGCCGGCGCCACCGCCATGTGTGCCGACCTCGGGGCACGAACCATCCGTGAGGAACTCGACGCGCTGCGGGTAATGGGCATCAACCCGATCCAGGCGCTGGCGGTTCCCCGGGTGCTGGCGGCCACGACGGTCTCGCTGGCGCTGAGTTCGGTGGTAACCGCGACGGGGCTTATCGGCGCCTTCTTTTGCTCCGTTTTTCTGATGCATGTCTCGGCGGGTGCGTGGGTGACGGGTCTCACCACGCTCACCCACACGGTCGACGTCATCATTTCGATGATCAAGGCAACGTTATTCGGGCTGATGGCAGGACTGATCGCCTGCTACAAGGGCATGTCGGTCGGCGGCGGCCCGGCCGGGGTGGGCAGGGCGGTGAACGAAACCGTGGTGTTTGCCTTCATCGTCTTGTTCGTCATCAACATCATCGTCACTGCCGTCGGCATGCCGTTCATGGTGTCGTGAGGTGAAAGCCATGACGATCACCAAAAACCTTTGTGGGCGAATGGAATCGGATGGGATCGCAGGTGCGGTTCTATGTCAGCGCGGTGGCCGGGATTCCCGACGCTCTCATAAACTACCGGAGCGAGCTGCTGCGGGTGATCGCGCAAATGGGGTTGGGGGTCGGGACTCTTGCCGTGATCGGCGGAACGGTGGTGATCGTCGGGTTCCTGGCGATGACCACGGGCGCAATCGTGGCGGTCCAAGGCTACAACCAGTTCGCCTCTGTGGGCGTGGAGGCCTTGACCGGCTTCGCGTCCGCCTTCTTCAATACCCGCGAAATTCAGCCGGGCACCGTAATGGTCGCGTTGGCGGCCACCGTCGGCGCGGGTGCCACCGCTCAGCTGGGGGCGATGCGGATCAACGAGGAAATCGACGCGCTAGAGGTGATCGGTATCCACAGCGTCAGCTACCTGGCGAGCACCCGAGTGCTGGCGGGACTGGTCGTGGCGGTCCCACTGTTTTGCGTGGGACTCATGACGGCGTACCTCGCCGCTCGCGCTCGGCACCACGGCCGTCTACGGGCAGGGGTCCGGTGTGTACGACCACTACTTCAACACGTTCCTCCGCCCGACCGATGTGCTCTGGTCGTCGTTTGAAGTCGTCGTGGTCGCTCTGATGATCATGCTGGTGTGCACCTACTACGGGTACACCGCGCACGGCGGGCCGGCCGGGGTGGGCGAGGCCGTTGGCCGGGCCGTGCGGGCCTCGATGGTCCTCGCGTCGATCGCGATCGTCGTTATGACGCTTGCCATTTACGGCCAGTCCCCGAATTTTCACCTGGCGAGCTAGTCACATGCGTCGCGGGCCAGGTCGACACCGTCTGCACGACGCGTGGTGGACGCTGATCCTGTTCACGGTGATCGGTGTGGTTGTCCTCGTGACGGCGGCGTCCTTCAACGGCACCTTCCGCTCCTATGTGCCAGTGACTTTGACAGCCGATCGTTCGGGGCTGGTGATGGACACCGGCGCCAAGGTGATGTTGCGCGGTGTGCAGGTCGGCCGGGTCAGCCAGGTCGGCCAGATCGATCGGGACAAGAATGGGACCAGCCTCAGGCTGGAGATCGAGCCCGACCAGATCCGTTATATCCCAGCCAATGTAGAGGCACAGATCAGCGCCACAACCGCTTTCGGCGCCAAGTTCGTGGACCTGGTGATACCGCAGAGCCCGAGTCGTGCCCGGCTGTCCGCTGGGGCGGTATTGCATTCGAAAAATGTCAGCACCGAAATCAACACCGTCTTCGAAAACGTCGTCGACCTGCTCAACATGATCGATCCGCTCAAGCTGAACGCGGTGCTGACCGCGGTGGCCGAGGGCGTGCGCGGGCAAGGAGAACGGATCGGCCAGGCGACCACCGACCTTAACCAGGTCTTGCTGGCGCTCAACGCACGTAGCGACACCTTGCGCCAAAACTGGCGCTCTCTCAAAGGCTTCGGCGACACCTATCACGCAGCCGCTGGCGACATCGTGCAGATTCTGAATGCGCTGAGCACCACCAGCAGCACCGTCGTGGAGCACTCACAGTCGCTGGATACTTTGCTGCTCAACGTGATTGGCTTGGCAAAAGCCGGAACCAACCTGCTCGGCACCAATAGGGACAACATCGTCGGAGCGGTCAACATCCTCGAGCCGACCACGACCCTGCTGCTCAAGTACAACCCCGAGTACACCTGCTTCCTGCAGGGCGTCAAGTGGTATCTCGATAACGGGGGCTATTCGGCGTGGGGTGGTGCCGATGGGCGGACGCTGCAACTCGACGTCGCACTGTTGTTGGGCAACGACCCCTATGCCTTTCCCGACAACCTGCCGCTCGTCGCGGCCAGGGGCGGTCCCGGCGGGAGGCCGGGGTGTGGGTCACTTCCGGATGCCACCAAGAACTTTCCGGTGCGCGACCTCGTCACCAACACCGGGTGGGGAACGGGCCTCGACATCCGGCCCAACCCCGGCCTAGGCCATCCCTGCTGGGCTGACTACCTCCCGGTGACCCGCGCCGAACCGAAGCCGCCATCCGTGCGTCCGTGCATTCCCGGGCCGGCAATCGGCCCGAACCCTGGCGGGCCCGCCATATGGGGCGGCGCTGTACGGGCCGGGCGGTGTGCCGCTGTGGCCAGGGGTCCCCCCGCCGGGCGAGCCGGCTGCGGCGCCGACCGGCGAGCCCGGCCCACCCCCGCCACCGTGACGAGATAAGCCAGAAAAGCCAGAGAACCAGGAGAAGCTATGCGGGAGAACCTAAGAGGCGTCGTAGTGCGCCTCGGTATCTTCCTGACGGTTTGCCTGCTGACCGCGTTCTTGCTGGTTGCTGTCTTCGGAGAGGTGCGGTTCGGCGAAGGCAAGCCCTACTACGCCGAGTTCACCAACGTGTCCAATCTCAGGGAAGGAAAGCTGGTCCGCATCGCCGGCGTCGAAGTCGGCAAGGTAAAAAAGATCTCCATCAACCCGGACGCGACGGTGCGGGTTGAGTTCACCGCCGACAATTCAGTCACCCTCACGGAGGGAACCCGGGCGGTGATCCGATACGACAATCTATTCGGTGATCGCTACCTGGCGCTGGAGGAAGGGGCCGGCGGGCTCAAGATACTTAGTCCCGGCCAAACGATTCCGCTGGCCCGCACCAAACCCGCGCTGGATCTGGATGCCCTGATCGGCGGCTTCAAACCGCTGTTTCGTGCGCTGAACCCTGAGCAGGTCAACGCGCTGAGCGAACAGTTGCTGCAGGCGTTTCAGGGACAGGGCCCAACGATCGCTTCGTTTCTGAACCAGGCGGCGGCCGTGACCAACACGTTGGCGGACCGGGATCAGCTCATCGGGCAGGTGGTCGACAACCTCAACGTAGTGCTGGGTTCGCTTGGGGGGCAAAGTGATCGGTTAGACCAAGCCGTTATGTCGCTAGCGCAGTTGGTTCGCGGGCTCGCGGAACGCAAGACCGACATCTCCAACGCGGTGGCGTACACCAACGCCGCTGCGGGCTCGATCGCCGACCTGCTGTCGCAAGCCCGTGCGCCGTTTTCGAAGGTGGTCCACGAGACTGACCGGGTCGCAAGCATCGCCCTGGCCGACCACGAATACCTCGACAATCTGCTGAACACACTGCCGGACAAGTACCAGGCGCTGGTCCGCCAAGGTATGTACGGCGACTTCTTCGCCTTCTACCTGTGCGATGTGGTGCTGAAGGTCAACGGCAAGGGTGGCCAGCCCGTCTACATCAAGCTGGCCGGTCAGGCCACGGGACGGTGCGCGCCGAAATGAAGTCCTTCGCTGAACGCAACCGGCTGGTCATCGGCACCGTCGGCATCACGGCAATCGCCGGAGTTGTTGTGGCCGCCCTGCAATACCAGAACCTGCCCTTTTTCGATCAGGGCAAAAGCGTCTCCGCCTATTTCGCCGACGCGGGCGGGCTGCGGACCGACAACACCGTCGAAGTCTCCGGTTATCCGGTGGGAAAGGTGTCCAGCATCGACCTCGACGGGCCTGGCGTGCTGGTTAAGTTCGAGGTCGACAACAACATTCGGCTCGGGGACCGCACCGAGGTGGCGATCAAGACCAAAGGTTTGTTGGGCAGCAAATTCCTCGACGTCCTGCCCCGTGGCGAGGGCCAGCTGAAGGGCCCCATCCCGATCGAGCGGACCATGTCGCCCTACCAGCTGCCCGATGCGCTGGGCGATCTTGCCACCACGATCAGCGGACTGAACACCAACCGGTTGTCCGAATCGCTGGGCACCCTGGCGCAAACCTTTGCCGATACGCCGGCCGATTTCCGGAACGCGATAACGGGCCTGGCCCGGATCGCGCAAACACTTGATCAGCGCGATGCCCAACTGCGCAGCCTGCTCGACAACGCGGCCAAAGCGACCGGGGTGCTGGCCAAGCGGACCGACCAGATTGTCGGCCTGGTGCGCGACAGCAATGCGCTGCTGGTGCAGCTGCGAACACAAAGCGCTGCCCTGGAACAGATTTGGACGAATATCTCGGCGGTGTCGCGGCAATTGCAGGGCTTCATCGCCGAGAACCGTCAGCAGCTGCGGCCGGCGCTGGACAAGCTCAACGGGGTGCTGGCAATCGTCGAAAACCGCAAGGAACGCGTGCAGCAAGCCATCCCCATGCTCAATTCCTATGTCATGTCGCTGGGCGAGTCGCTTTCGTCCGGACCCTTTTTCAAGGCATACGTGGTGAACCTGCTGCCGGGCCAGTTCGTGCAGCCGTTCATCAGTGCCGCGTTCTCCGACCTGGGTCTGGACCCGGCCACCTTGCTGCCGTCGCAGCTGACGGACCCGCAAACGGGCCAGCCTGGTACCCCGCCGTTGCCGATGCCCTACCCGCGCACGGGCCAGGGCGGCGAGCCGCGGTTGAATCTCCCGGAGGCGATTACCGGCAATCCCGCCGATCCGCGCTATCCGTACCGACCGGAGCCACGCCGGCCCCGCCGCCCGGCGGTCCACCGCCCGGGCCACCTGCGGCACCGCCGACCTGGGCTGCAATCCACACCGGAGCCGGGAGCCCAACCGTGACAGCGAAACTCCGACGAGCCCGCGCGGTGTTGGCGACCGCCCTCGTCGTGGTGCTCGTCGCGGGGGTGATCGTCGCAATGCGAGCCGCCGGGGAGAGCGCCCGGACCCTCGTGGTCGCCTATTTCGACAACAGCAATGGCGTGTTTGCCGGCGACGACGTGCGCATCCGGGGCGTGCCGGTGGGCAAAATCCTCAAGGTTGAACCGCAACCGCTGCGCGCCAAGATTTCGCTCTGGTTCGATCGCAAATACAAAGTGCCCGTTGACGCAAAGGCGGCCATCCTGTCGCCGCAACTGGTGACGGGCCGGGCCATCCAGCTGACGCCGCCGTACAGCGGGGGGCCCACCATGGCCGACGGCGCGGTCATCCCGCAGGACCGCACCGCGGTGCCCGTCGAGTGGGACGACCTGCGGACACAACTTGCAGCGGCTTACCGAACTGCTGAAACCGACCCAGCCGGGCGGCGTCAGCACGCTGGGCGCGGTCGATCAACACCGCCGCCGACAACCTGCGCGGGCAAGGCGCGACCATCCGCGACACCGTCATCAAACTGTCCCAGGCGGTATCCGCGCTCGGCGACCACAGCAAAGACATCTTCACCACCCTGAAGAATCTGTCCACGCTGGTGACGGCGCTTCACGACAGCGCAGATCTGCTGGAGCGGCTGAACCAAAATCTGGCCGCGGTGTCGTCGCTGCTGGCCGACGATCCCACTAAGGTCGCCCGGGCGGCCGAGGACCTCAACGCGGTGGTGGCCGACGTGCAGAGCTTCACCGCTGAGAACCGCGAGGCGATCGGCACGGCGTCGGACAAGCTCTCTTCCATCACCAAGGCACTCGTCGCCAGCCTCGACGACATCAAGCAGACACTGCACATCAGCCCGACGGTATTGCAGAACTTCAACAACATCTTCGAACCGGCCAACGGTTCGCTGACCGGTGCGCTGGCCGTTGGCAACTTCGCCAACCCAATCGCCTTCCTGTGCGGGGCAATTCAGGCCGCCTCCCGGTTGGGGGGCGAGCAAGCGGCGAAACTGTGCGTGCAGTACATGGCGCCGATTATGAAGAACCGCCAGTACAACTTCCCGCCGATCGGGGAGAACCTCTTCGTCGGGGCGCAGGCCAGGCCCAACGAGGTCACCTACAGCGAGGACTGGATGCGGCCCGATTACGTTCCGCCGCAGACGAACACCGCCGCCCGCTCAGCGCTGCCGGGTGCGCCCGACGAGCGCGCCGATCACCACCGATCCCGCAGCCGGCCTGCGCGGCCTGATGCTGCCGCCCGGAGGTGGCTCATGAGGATCAGCCGCCGCGTTGGCGGCGAGTCTGATGATGATCGTTGCCGTGGCCGGGATGTCCGGCTGCGGTTGGCGTGGACTGAATTCGCTGCCGCTGCCTGGCACGCAGGGCACCGGCCCGGGGTCCTATGTCATCCAGGCGGAAATGCCGGACGTCAACAACATTCAGTCGAACTCCCGGGTGCGCGTTGCCGACGTGACGGTCGGTCATGTGACGAAAATCGAGCGTCAGGGCTGGCACGCGCTGGTGACCATGCAACTCAATGCCGACGTGAACTTGCCCGCCAACGCAACGGCCAAGATCGGCACCACCAGCTTGCTGGGTTCCTACCACATCGAGTTGGGCTCGCCGAAAGGCGAAGCGCCGCAAGGTAAGCTGCGCGACGGTGCACGTCATTCCGCTGTCCCGCGGCGGTGCCTACCCGAGTACCGAGCAGACATTGGCGGCGCTATCGCTGGTGCTCAACGGCGGCGGACTGGGCCAGCTGCAGGACATTACCGAGGCGTTGAGCACCGCGTTTCGCGGTCGCGAGCAGGATCTGCGCAGCCTGATCGAGCAGCTGGACAAATTCTCCGCATATCTCAACAACCAGTCCGGTGACATCATCGCGGCCACCGACAGCCTGAACCGCCTGGTGGGAAAGTTCGCCGCCCAGCAACCGGTGCTGGATCGGGCCCTGGCGACCATCCCCGACGCGCTGGCAGTGCTCAACGGGGAGCGGGACAAGCTGGTTGAGGCCGCCGATCAGTTGAGCAAATTCAGCGCCCTGACCGTTGACTCGGTCAACAAAACCAAAGAGAACCTGGTCAAGGAACTATCGCAGGTCGGACCGGTATTGGAGTCCCTCGCCAACGCCGGCCCCAGCCTGACCCGATCGCTGTCCCTGCTGGCCACCTTCCCCTTCCCGAACGAGACATTCGAGAATTTCCAGCGTGGCGACTACGCGAACCTGACCGCGATCGTCGACCTCACCCTCAGCCGAATCGACCAGGGACTATTTACCGGCACCCGGTGGGAGTGTCATTTGACCCAGCTCGAGCTTCAGTGGGGTCGCACCATCGGCCAGTTTCCCAGCCCGTGCACCGCCGGCTACCGCGGTACCCCTGGCAATCCGCTGACCACCCCGTACCGCTGGGACCAGGGGCCCTAGATGCTGCACCTACCGCGCCGAATCATTGCTCAGCTGACCATCTTTACGGTGATCGCGGTGGCCGTGGTGGCAGTCACGTTTCTGCACTTCGTCAAATTGCCGACCATGCTGTTCGGCGTCGGACGCTACACCGTGACGATGGAGCTGTCGGAAGCCGGCGGACTGTACAGCACCGGAAACGTCACCTATCGCGGCTTCGAGGTGGGCCGGGTGGAATCGGTGCGGTTGACCGAAACCGGCTCCGGGACCGGCGTTATAGCCGTGCTGTCACTCAAATCGGGCATCGATATCCCGTCGGACCTCAAAGCTGAGGTGCACAGCCGCACGGCAATCGGCGAATCGTATGTCGAGTTGTCGCCCCGCAACGCCACTTCGCCGCCGCTGAAAGACGGCGACGTCATTGCTTTGGCCAACACGTCCGTACCGCCCGACATCAACGCCCTGCTCAGTGCGGCCAACGGCGCGCTACAGGCAATACCTCGCGACAACTTGCAGACCGTCATCAACGAGTCGTATACGGCGGTGGGCGGACTCGGTCCGGAACTCTCGCGGCTGATCATGGGTTCGTCCAACCTGGCGATCGATGCCCGCAAGAATCTCGACCCGCTGCTCGCGCTGATAGACCAAGCGCCTCCGGTGCTCGACTCGCAGACCCACACATCGGATGCGATCGCCGGGTGGGCGTCGCACCTGGCCGCAGTCACTGCTGAATTACAGAGGCACGACGCCGCTGTCGGCGCCGTCATAGACCAGGGCGGTCCGGCATTGGGAGAGATCCGTCAACTGATCGAGCGCGTGCAACCCACCCTGCCAATCCTGTTGGCCAACCTCGTCAGCGTCGGCCAGGTCGCACTCACCTACCAAAACGACATCGAGCAGCTGCTGGTGGTGTTCCCGGCCGTCCATCGCCGCCGAACAGGCCGGCATTTTGGCCAACCTGAACACCAAGCAGGCGTACCGGGGTCAGTACCTGAGCTTCAACCTGAACGTCAACCTCCCGCCGCCCTGCAGCACGGGGTTCCTGCCGGCCCAGCAGCAGCGCATACCCAGCTTCGAGGACTACCCGGGGCGCCCGCCGGGTGATCTGTACTGCAGGGTGCCGCAGGACTCGCAGCTGAACGTGCGGGGCGCCCGCAACATCCCGTGTGAAACCGTGCCCGGCAAGCGCGCGCCCTCCGTGAAGTTGTGCGAGAGCACCGAACAGTACGTACCGCTCAACGACGGCTACAACTGGAAAGGCGACCCCAACGGCACGTTGGCCGGTCAGGGCATCCCGGCTGCCGCCGGCCGCCGCCGCAGTTGCCGCCCATGCCGCCGCCGCCGCCAGTACGACCCCGCCACCGGCACCTATGTCGGACCCGACGGGCATCGATACACCCGATCCGACCTGGCCCAAGCCGCACCGAAGGACAAGAGATGGCAATCGATGCTGCTGCCGCCGGGGAGTTGACAGCGATGGATGGAGGACGCCATGTCGGTAGCAACTGAATCCGAGCCGGCTGCTGAATTGGTCGAGGACTGCGTTGCCGAATCCGACGCAGCCGACTCGAGACAGCCTGCCGGCCGGCCCGGACAACCAACGGTGGGAAAGATTCAGTGTCGGCGCCGCGGGGTGCGTTACTGTTCGGTCTGCTCGTCGTCATCGCGTTGGCGACCTTGCTGTGCTGGTTCGGATTTCGCGTCCACGAGTCGCAGCAGGCGCAGGCCCAGCGAAGCCACTTCCTGCAAGTGGCCAGGCAGGGCGCGCTGAACTTGACGACCATCGACTGGCAGCATGCCGACGCTGATGTGCACCGCATTCTGGACAGCGCGACGGGGGAGTTCTACAACGACTTCGCCAGGCGGTCACAGCCATTCATCGAAGTACTCCAGCAAGCCAAGGCCACCACGGTCGGCACGATTACCGAGGCCGGGCTGGAGTCGGAGACCGCCGACGCGGCCCAGGCGCTGGTGGCGGTGTCCGTGCAGACTTCGAATGCCGGCGAAAACGACCCGGTTCCGCGGGTCTGGCGAATGCGTATCACCGTCCAGAAGGTCGGTGATCAGGTCAAGGTCTCTAACGTCGGATTCGTGATATGAGCGCGGTCAACTCGGTGGACGAAACCCCTTGTGAGGCGGCGGAAGCCGTTGAGGACGCCAAGGTCGACCGCAAAGATGCCGACGAGAGCCCGAAGACGGCGCAGCGTCGCATCCGCTGGTCGCGGGTGATCGCCTACGGGCTGCTGCCCGGGCTGGCGTTGTTACTGGCATCTGCCGCGGGCTTTCTGAAATGGCAGGACGCCTCGGTGCGCGGCGACCCGGTTGCCCGCGCGGAATCCGTGCGGGCCGCTACCGAAGGCACCATCGCGCTGCTTTCCTACCGGCCCGACACCGTGGAAAAGGATCTTGAGGCCGCGCGGGGCCGGCTGACCGGTACGTTCCTGAACGCCTACACGCAGCTGACCCGCGACGTGGTGATCCCCGGAGCAAGGCAGAAGCAGATCTCTGCGGTGGCCACCGTCCCGGGGGCGTCGTCGGTATCGGCTACCACCACCCATGCCGTCGTCCTGCTGTTCGTCAACCAGACCATCATCATCGGCCAGGACGCGCCGACCAACACCGCATCCAGCGTTCGGGTCACCCTCGACAAGATCGAAGGGCGTTGGCTGATATCGCAATTCGACCCGGTCTGAGCTCAGTAAGGACACTGACATGCATCATCGGCGGCTGGCCCTGTCCGCGTTGTTTGTTGTGGCTTCCGGCAGTGCGTTCGGTATGCCCGCAGCGCACGGCGACAACAAGCGCCTCAACGACGGCGTGGTCGCCAATGTCTACACCGTTCAACATCAGGCCGGGTGCACCAACGACGTCAAGATCAACCCGCAACTGCAACTGGCCGCGCAGTGGCACGCCCTCGATGTGCTGAACAGCCGAAACCTGGACGGCGACATGGGTTCTGACGGTTCCACGCCACAAGACCGGGCGACTGCCGCCGGCTTCCATGGCAAGGTCGCCGAAACCGTGGCGGTCGATCCCGCACTGGCGATCAGCGGCATCGAGCTGCTCAACCAGTGGTATTACAACCCGGCATATTTCGCGATCATGTCCAATTGCGCCAACACCCAAATCGGGGTGTGGTCGGAGAACAGCCCGGATCGCACGGTCGTGGTGGCCGTTTACGGGCAGCCCGGCGGACCGAGCCCAATACCACCGAAGTCGCCGCAAACGGGCCCTCCGCCTGCGGTAGCTCTGCAGGAGAACGTCCCGATCGACCCCAGCCCCGACTACGACGCCAGCGACGAGATCGAATACGGCGTCAATTGGCTTCCGTGGATCCTGCGCGGCGTGTATCCACCGCCCGGCATGCCGCCGCAATAGGCAAGGGGCACAAGCCATGAACCGGCGCACGTGGCCGGCCATCTTGATCGCCGCCGCTGTCCTCGGAGCCCCACTTGCACTGGCAGCGCCGGCGCACGCCGCGCCAGCACCCGAGGTGGAGTATCTGTATGACGTGACCGTGCGGCGGCACTACAACTTTCCGGGCAGTACCGACGCACTCGGCTACGGACACGGGATCTGCGAAAAGGTCACCGCCGGTGAAAGTTACGCCCAAGTGATGGGTGACGTTCGAAGTGATGTGACGCCCAACGACGAATTCGCGGCCAACTATCTGGTCTCGTATGCGGTGAATCTGCTGTGCCCGGACCAGATCTGGCAGCTGCGGAATTCAGCGGCGCACCTAACCCCGCGAGCTGGGGGTACCTCCCGCTGGCGAGCAGACGCAAAAGCCTCCGCACGCTCGGCGTGTCGGAGGCTTTTGCGTCTGCTCGCGCTATGAAAGGCGATCGGCTGTGGCGGCGAGAACTTCGCGGCAACCGGTCCACATCTGCTTGATGATGTCGGCGGCGGGCGGCAGGTCTTCGATCCGGCCGGCCACCTGACCGGTGTTGGCGACGCTGGCGTCCATATCCCCGCCGAAGTAGAGCTGCTGGACCCGTTGCAGCGCCGCACCGCCTTCCGCCAAAGACAGTGAAGCGTCGATCTTGTCGGCCGCGGGCGTCCGGATCACCCGCATCATCCGTTTGCCGTCGAGGGGGAGCAGCACGGTGGACGTCTCATCGGCGTGGACCACCGCCTGCTTGAGGTTGCGGTGCACCGGCGAATCCGCCGAGGCCAGCAGCCGCGTACCCATTTGCACGCCTTCGGCGCCGAGGACGAAAGCAGCGGCCATGGACCGGGCGTCGCAGATCCCGCCGGCCGCCACGATCGGTACGTCGACATGGGCCGCAACCAAAGGGAGCAGCACCATAGTTGAAGCGCCGAACCGATTCTTGAACCCGCCTCCCTCGACACCCTCCACCACCAGGCCGTCCACCCCGGCGTCGACGGCCTTCCTGGCCGACGCCAAAGTGCCCACCACGTGAAAAACGATGATGCCCGCGTCATGCAGCCGATCAGTGAGCAGTGCGGGATCGCCGGCCGAGGTGGTGACGAAGCGAATGTCGTTGGCGACGAGCAGGTCCACCACCGCCGGATCACGGTTGAACAGAAGTGCGATGTTCGCGCCAACCGAACCGTCGGTGAGGTCGTGCACTCGTTGCAGGTCGGCTCGGCCCTGCTCAGAGGTTGTCTCGATAATGCCCAGGGCGCCTGCGTTGGACACCGCCGCGGCGAGCTGGGCGCCGGCGATGTAGGTCATCGGGGCCTGAATGATCGGGATGTCGATCCGCGCGAGCGTGCAGACCCGGTTGGGTGTCATTGCGCCGCACGCCGGTCGACGAGGTCACGAAAGGCTTCCGCTGGGTAGACGGATGCACCCAGGCTCCGAACCCGATCGGTCAACGCCCGATCCGATGTCACGACGCGAATTTCGGACGGCCCGGGGTCGTTTCCGACCAGCCGGACGATCTCGTCATCCGCCGAGTTCGCCGCCGCCCTGGGCGCATGCGCGATCCGGATCACCGACGAGGCAATGGGACTCGACGGCGGCCGCTCAAACACCACCGTCACTTCCTTGATGTCATTGCCCTCGGCCGCCGCCCATCGGTCGAGCGTGTCCACCAGCCTGACCATCGCGCGGTGGCGGTCCTTCCACCAACCATCCGGGCGACTCCCGATCACGTTCATGCCGTCGACGATCCAGCGCACTACGTCACGACCCGGTTGCGCCCACTCGCCGTTAGAACCATCGTCCGCGTTTCCGGGACCTCTTCAGTTCCGCCTGGACCCTGTTGTACTGCGCCATGCCGATCTGCTCTTCCAGCGCCCCGAGGGCGTTAACGACCTCCAAGTGCGAAATGACCAGCAGCCAGTTCAGCTTGTGCTGTTCCTCGGCGTCGGGTTTGGTGTCACCGCGCTCGACGTAGCTGATCAAGTAGTTACGGAGCTCCTGACTCCCGGTCATCCGCTCCGGGACCTTCAAGTTGCGCAAGATGGTGCCCATCTCCGGGTTGGTCACGACGCTTCTCCTTCGCCTACTTCGCTATCGAGCAACAGCGCAAGCGTAAGAGACCGCGCCGCACACCACACCAGCCGGTGCGGGCCGCTACGAGTGGACCTCGTCTTAGTGGGTCACACCTGCCGCTCGCCCGGCAGCGGGCGGTCCCTGTTCTCGGCGTCGTCTTCCTCTTTGTCGTCGACGAACGAGCCGGGAATCCCTGGCCGGGAGGACCCGGATTGTGCGCCCTGCATCGCACTCAGTGGGGCGCCCCCGGCGCCCATCGCCGACGAGGCGGCGTTGGCGACATTGCCGACGGTGCCGGCACCACCTCCACCCGGCGCGCCCGCTGCGGAAACGAACGCCTGGGCGAAGTTGGCGCCCAACGGTCGGGCCGCCGCTCCGGCCGCACCGGGCAGCGACTCCAGATGCGCGCCGGCCAGGCGTGCGCCTCCTCCGCCGGCACCCCATCCGGTCGTCAGCGAACGGGCGGCCGCCATCGGGCCGCCCAAACTGTCGGCGCCGGCGCCGTCGACGTTCCCGTAGTTTGTGGCGATATCCATCAACGACATACCCGCGCTCATGAGCTCTTGTTGCGCGGCGGTGTTCGAAGCCAGCATCTGGGCGCCCTCTAACGCGAACGCCGCCGCCGCCTGCATCGAAACCTCTTCGCTCCCGGCGGGTATCAGCCCGGTCAACGACGCCACCGCCGAGGCGCCGGACTCCATGGCGCCACTACTGATGTTGACCAGTTGGTTAGCAATGTCGCCAGCCGACGAATCGTGTGACATCTGATCCATTTGCGTCTTGCTCCTGTGTGTTTGTAACCGGACACCAACTGTGCGGTATAGCGCTGGGCAACCCACCTGCCACCGGGCCCCCCGGCGCGATTACCACCGAAACGTCAAGGTCCAGCTGTGCTGGGCGATAGCACAATTCTAAGGCTCCAGCTCGGGTGGCTACCTACGCTAAATCGGAGGCGAGGTGTATCGCCCCTCTGACCAGGCATTGCGGGGTCACTGAGCAGCCGCCCGCGCCGACATCCGGGTGAGCACAATGCGCAAAACCACCCAATCGTCGCTTATTCCGACTATCGCTTACAAGCGCGACACAGGCTTAGGCCGCGCCGTAACTTGGTGCCAACCGCATAAACCGAATAGGTCGTACGGTCGCTGCGCAAAAGGAATTCAACCTATCGCGAAAGTCACTGGCGAAATAGTCGTTCCACCATGCCGGCGCCGCGAAAAAACGTCGGCCTTACACAGACAAGGACTCGGAAAATGGTCGCACTGGGCACCATCAACGAATGGCAACCGCCGCACGGCCCAGTTACCACCTGGACGGTCTCACCCGCAGCACGTGAAGCGGCTCGGAATGCACGTCGAAGTGGTCTAACTGCGAGTTTTCAGCGAGCTCACCACCTCCGGGCCGCCTACGACGGCAAGGCGATGGGCAAGCAGCTACCCCGCCTAATGGTCGTCGCGTGGGAGATGCCCGGCGTGTGTGACATTCCGGCAATGACTGCAGCGATTAATGCGCATGTCCGTCGTCACGACAGCTACCACGATTGGTTCGAATTCGAGAACGACGTCATTGTCCGCCGCACGATCGACAACCCCGAAGCCATCGATTTCGTTCCCGTTGAGTTTGGACATATGCACGCCCAACAAATACGCACCCACGCGTTGACGACGACGCCGGAGACGCTCGAGTGGGGTGGCTTCACATTCGGCATCGTCCAGCACACTGACTACTTCACCTTCTACGCCAGTATCGACCATCTCTACATCGACGGCATGTCCGCGGGGCTGATCTTCTTCGATATCCAGCTGACCTACCAGCCTCTGCGGCACGCCCCGCATCAGCAGCAACCCACCGCGATTCCACAGATTGCGAGCTATCGCGGCTACGCAGCGCGGCAGCACGAAAAGGTGGCGAGCTTGACCCTGTCGTCCCCTGAGATCAAGGACTGGATCAAGTTCGTGCAGGGCACGGGTGGCGACTGGCCGAGCTTCCCGCTGCCGCTGGGTGACACGTGGGCCAATACCAAGGGCGACTTTGTGACGGTCGAGTTGTTGAATGCCGCTGAGACGGAGTCTTTCGACATCGCCTCCCGTGCGGCCGGGGCCCGGTTCAGCGGCGGCGTTCTGGCGTGCGCGGCTCTGGCCGAACATGACTTGACGGGTACCGGGACGTATTACGGATTCACCCCGTCCGATACCCGGACGCCGGGCATCGACACGTTGACTGTGGGTTGGTTCGCCAGCCTGGTTCCGGTCACGGTGCCGATCGGCAGCGGATCTTTTGCCGAAGCGGCGCGGGCAGCACAGAATTCGTTCGATGCCGCCAAGCATCTTGCAGGCGTGCCGTTTGAGCGGGTCCTGGAGTTGACGACCCCGGATCAACTGGGGATCGAACTGCGCGCACGTTCGGAATTGATGGTGTCGTTTCTCGATCTCCGCAAGATACCCCACGCAGAATTGTTTGAAGAGGCGAATTTCGGTGTCTACGGCGACAATCTGTCGCACGGCGGGATCAATATCTGGATCAACCGGCAGGCCGAAAAAACCACCGTCACGATCTCGTTTCCGGACAACCCGGTCGCGCATGCGTCGGTGCACCGCTACATCGCGGCATTGAACGAGGCGTTTGCGCGCGTCGTCAAGAGCAGCTCGGACTGGGTGGATGCGGTTGCAGACCATGCCAACTCGGGCCACGGCATACCCGTCATCAGCCTGTAACAGCAAAGGGGCCCTAGGAAAATGAGCAACATACTCGATCTCGTCGACCAGACCTTCTTTCGCATCGAGCGGGCGGCCGAAGTCACCAACGTGATTCAGTGCGTCTGGGTGTATGACCGCGCGATCGACATCGACGGACTGCGCCAGTTCCATAGGCATCTTCAGCGGGGCCGGTTATCCCGCCGCATCGAACGCTCGCCCTTGCCATTCGGCCGCCATCGCTGGGTCTCGCCCAGCGATCAGCCCGAACTCGAGATCGTCGGGACACCCAGGCCGCGTGAAGAATTCGACGCCTGGCTCGATGAGCAGGCCAACACGCCCGTCGATGCCGAGTACGGACCCGGATGGCACCTCGCTGTGCTCCCGTTCACCGAAGGCGGCGCGGGGGTGAGCTTGGTCGCCGCACATTGCCTCACCGACGCCGTCGGGTTGTGCGAGGCGGTGGCCGATGCGGCTTGCGGCGACGACAACGCAATCAACTGGCCCGCTGCCGCATCACGCCCATGGCGGCAGGCCCTGCGCGAGGACGCCCGCCAAACCGCGCGTGACATCCCCGCTATCGGCCGCGCCGTCGTCGCCGCAGCACGATTTGTCCGGCATAACCTCGGCCGTGCGGAATCTGCTGTGCCGACACCTGCGCCGACCGCCGGAGCCGACGAGCGCATCACGGTCCCAACGGCAACCATCTTCGTCGATGCCGAGCAGTGGGATGCCCGCGCATCCAGCACTCGGAGGAACCAGCAACACCCTGCTCGAGGCAGTGGCCGCCCGCCTCGCACAACGAGTGGGACGGGTCACGCCAGACGGCTCGGTCACCTTGACGATGCCCATCAACCAGCGGACCGCCGGCGATACCCGCGCCAACGCCATCACGAATGTCGACATCACGGTCGACCCCGCACCCGCGACGACGGACCTGCGTGAGATCCGGGCCGCAACGAAACAAGCACTGGTCCGCTCTCAGGAGGAGCCCGACGAACGGTGGACACTGCTGCCGATCGTTCCCCTGGTGCCTGAGCGGCTCGGCCGGCGCCTGGGTCGCCGTGGCCACCAACAGTGCGACCAGCGTGGGCGCATCCAATGTCGGGGTGGTCAACCCGGCCGTCAACCGGCCAGACGGCACTGACGCCGACCACTTCGCCATGAGGTCTCTCGGCCTGGGTATGACGACGGCGAAGATGCACCAGCTCGGTGGGCTGCTGTCTTTGCTCTCAGGAAGAGCCCACGGACGGGTCTTCGTGTCGGTCGTCGCGTATCAGCCGAACTACCCCAACTCGAATGACGATCTGCGACAGCGCCTTTCAAGCGTGCTGAGCGAATTCTCGCTCACCGCAACGATCGGCTGGCCACGCCCCGAGCCGGTGAGCGGGGCGCGGCACAACGTACATAGGCGTCCGATCGGGCTGGTAAGCACAATGCGTAGAACCGGGGAATCGTCGCTAATTCCGACTATCGCTTACAAGCGCGACACGCGTGCGAGCGCCGCCGTACGTTCGGTCTCAACCAAATAACCGAATTACTCGCACATCCGCAGCGCGAAAGCAATTGGCGCTAACTGCGATCGGCTGCCTGGGGTCCGTTACGGCGGCGTCGATGTTCGGTGACCGAAGTGCCGTCCGCCGGCATCGGGCAAGTCATCAAGAAAAGGAATCTAGGAAAATGAGCAACGTACTTGATCTAGTCGACCAGACCTTCTTTCGCCTCGAGGGGGCGGCGGGAGTCGCACAGACGGTCTGGGTATATAACCGCCCGGTCGACATCGACGGACTGCGCCGGTTCCACGACCATCTCCGGCACGGACGGTTATCCCGGCGCATCGAACGCTCACCCTTGCGGTTCGGCCGCCATCGCTGGGTCTCGCCCAGCGACCAGCCCGACCTTGAGATCGTTGCGACGCCTCGGCCGCGCGAAGAGTTCGACGCCTGGCTGGGCGAGCAGGCCAACACGCCCCTTGACGCCGAGCGCGGACCCGGGTGGCACCTCGCGGTGCTTCCCTTCACCGACGGCGGCGCCGGGGTGAGCCTCGTCCTTTCACATTGCGTCACCGACGGCGGCGGAGGGGCCTTGGCGATTGTGGAAGCGGCTTGCGGCTACGACCACTCCTTCAATTGGCCCGCTGCCGGGTCGCGCCGGCGGTGGCAAGCGCTGCGCGAGGACGCTCGCCAAACCGTGCGCGACCTCCCCGAAATCCGCCGAGCCGTCGTCGCCGCGGCTCGATTCGTCCGGCGCAACCGTGACCGTGCGGAATCAGCCGCGCCCAGCACGCCGCCCGCACCGTTCGCCGGAGCCGACGAACTCATCATGCTGCCAACCGCAACATTCTTTCTCGATGCCGAGGAGTGGGACGCTCGCGCACAAGCACTCGGGGGGACCAGCAACAGCCTGTTCGCGGGATTGACGGCCCGCCTCGCCCAGCGAGTGGGACGAGTCGCCGCGGACGGCTCGGTCACCTTGGCGGTACCCGTCAACGAGCGCACCGCGGACGATACCCGCGCCAACGCAGTCGCGATGCTCGACATCACGGTCGACCCTGCACGCGTGACGACGGACCTGCGCCCGCTGCGGACCGCAACAAAGCAAGCGCTGATTCGCCACCGGGAGGTGCCCGACGAAAGGCACGCACTGCTGCCCCTCGTTCCCCTGCTGCCTCAGCGCCTCGCCAGGCGAATGCTCGGCGCGGCCACCCGCGGTGCGTCCAACATCGCTGTCCCATCCAACCTCGGTACGGCCCCCCCGGCCGTCAAGCGGCCGGACGGCACCGACGCCGACTACATCGCCCTGCGGTTTCTCTACCCGGGCATGACCAAGGCGACCGTGAGTCAGCTCGGCGGGGTGATGGCCTTGCACTCGGGAAGGGTGGAACGACAGGTCTTCGTCTCGGTCATTGCCTACCAGCCGGACCGCCCCAACTCGAATGACGACTTGCAACGGTGCGTTTCGAGCTGTTCTGAGCGAATTCTCGCTCACTGCCACGACGGGCTGGCCGTGCAACCAGCCAACGGCGGCGCAGTAGGCGTCCCGACCACACGGGCAAGCGACAAGAAAAGGAACTTAGGAAAATGAGCAACGTACTCGATCTGGTCGACCAGACCTTCTTTCTCGGCGAGCAGGCGACCGGAGTCACCCAGGTGCTGCAGTGCGTGTGGGTCTACGACCGCGCGATCGACGTGGACGGTCTGCGGCGGTTCCATCACCATCTTCAGCGAGGACGGTTATCCCGCCGCATCGAACGCTCACCCCTGCCGTTCGGCCGCCATCGCTGGGTCTCGCCCAGCGGTCAGTCCGGCCTCGAGATCGTCGCGACGCCGCGGCCGCGCGAAGAATTCGACGCCTGGCTCAGCGAGCAGGCCAACACCCCCCTCGACGCCGAGCGCGGACCGGAATGGCACCTCGCGGTGCTGCCCTTCACCGACGGCGGCGCGGGAGTGAGCTTGGTCATCTCGCATTGCCTCACCGACGCCGTCGGGTTGTGTGAAGCGTTGGCGGACGCGGCTTTCGGCCGCCACGACCCCATCAGCTGGCCCGCTGCCGGATCACGCCGGCGGTGGCAGGCGCGCCGCGAGGACGCCCGCCAAGCCGCGCGCGACCTCCCCAGCATGGGCGGGGCCGTCGTCGGCGCAGCACGATTGGCCCGACGTAGCCGCGGCCGCGCGGGATCTACGGCGCCGCAGCGCACCAGGCCAGTTGCACCGCTCGCCGGAGCGCACGAACGCATCACGCTCCCAACGGCAACGATCTTTGTCGATGCCGATGAGTGGGATGCCCGCGCCCATTCACTGGGAGGGACCAGCAACACCCTGCTCGCGGGATTGGCGGCCCGCCTCGCGCAGCGAGTGGGCCGCGTCGCCGCAGACGGCACGGTCACCTTGGGTATGCCAGTCAACCTACGCACCGCCGGCGATACCCGCGCCAACGCCGTCACCAATGTCGACGTCACGGTCGATCCTGCACCCGCGACGACGGACCTACGCGAAATGCGGTCCGCAACAAAGCAAGCGCTGATCCGCTCGCAGGAGGCGCCTGACGAACGGCTGGCGCTGCTGCCCCTCGTTCCGTTGCTGCCACAGTGGCTCGTCAGGCGAATGGTCAGCCTTGCCGCCAGCAGCGCGACCAGCGTCGTCTCATCCAACTTCGGTGTGGTCGACCCGGCCGCCTACCGGCCGGACGGCACAGCCGCCGACCACTTCGTGATAAAGGGTTCCAACCTGGGCGTGACCAAGGCGATCATGCACCGCACCGGCGGAATGATGGCGTTGCTCTCGGGAAGAACGGACCGACAGGTCTTCGTTTCGGTCCTTGCGTATCAGCCGGGCCGCACCAACTCGAATGACACTCTGCGAAAAGACCTTTCGAGCGCTCTGGGCGACTTCTCGCTCACCGCCACGATCGGCTGGCCAAGCCCTGCGCCAGTGAGCTGGGCGGGTCCCGAGCTGGATGGCCTGACAGCGTAGCCAGGTGACCCAAGTGACCATGACCCAAATGACAAGGAAAGGACCTTAGGAAAATGAACAACGTACTCGATCTGATCGACCAGAGCGCGTTTCTCGCCGAGCGAGCGACCGGAACCACCAACGTGATTCAGTGGGTCTGGTTGTATAACCGCGCGATCGACATCGACGGTCTGCGCCAGTTCCATCACCATCTTCAGCAGGGGCGGTTGTCCCGCCGCGTCGAACGCTCACCCTTGCCGTTCGGGCGCCATCGTTGGGTCTCGCCCTGCTGTCAGTCCGACCTGGAGATCGTCGCAACGCCGCGACCGCGTGAAGAATTCGACGCCTGGCTCCGCGAGCAGGCCAACACCCCCCTGGATTCCGAGCACGGACCCGGATGGCACCTTGCGGTGCTACCGTTCACCGACGGCGGCGCGGGGCTGAGCTTCGTTATCTCACATTCCCTCATCGACGGCGTCGGGCTGTTCGAGGCACTGGCGGACGCGGCTTCCGGCCGCCACGACCCCATCAGCTGGCCTGCTGCCGGGTCACGCCGGCGCCGGCAAGCACTGCGCGAGGACGCCCGCCAAACCCGGCGCGACCTCCCCGAAATCCGCCGAGCCGTCGTCGCCGCGGCACGATTCGCAAGGCATAACCGCGGAGCTGGTGGAATTGGCACCCCGGTACCTAGTGCGCCGCGTTCGCCGTCCGTCGGACCTCACCAGCGTGTCGCTCTGGCTACGGCGACGATCTTCGTCGACGCCGACGAGTGGGACGCCCGCGCACACTCACTCGGCGGGACCAGCAACGCGCTGCTCACTGGATTGACGGCCCGTCTCGCCCAGCGAAGGGGACGAGTCGGCGCAGACGGCTTGGCCACCTTGGAGATCCCTGTCAACCAACGCACCGCCGGCGATACCCGCGCCAACGCCATGACCAGTGTCGCGATCACGGTCGACCCCGAACCCGCGGCGACGGACCTGCGCGCGATCCGGGCGGCGATCAAGCAAGCGCTGATCCGCTTGCAGGAGGTCCCCGACGAACGGTTGGCAATGCTGGCCCTGGCTCCGCTGCTGCCGCGGCGGCTGGTCAGGCGAACGGTGAGCGCGGCCATGGGCGGCGCGACGACAAGCGGATCATCCCACCTCGGTGCGCTCGACCCCGCCGTCAACCGCCCAGACGGCACAGACGCCGATTACTCCGCCGGAAACTCTTTCTTCCTGGGGGCGACCGGGGCCGGGGTGCCGGTGGCGACGATACACCGCACCGGCGGGCTGCTGGCGTTGCTCTCGGCGAGAGTGCACGGGCGGGTCGTCGTCTCGGCCGTTGCGTATCAGCTGGACCGCCCCAATGCTAATGACGAATTGCGGCAGCATATTTCGAGCGTTCTGAGTGACTTCTCGCTCACCGCCACGATCGGCTGGCCAGCCCTTGAGTCGGTGGCTGGGGCTCAATGAGGGTCAGTGGAAGCAGCGGCTGAGCACAATGCGCAAAACCGCGTAATCGCTGCTAACTCCGACTATCGCTGACAAGCGCGACACGGGCGCAAGCGGCGCCATAAGTTCGACCTCGACGACATAAGGCGCCAGGCGTCCGAAAGTCGCGCACTGCGCCAAGAGTGCCGGGGAGCGTCGTTGCTGCCGCCCCTGGCTACCCACGCTCGACACATCAATGAAGGGTTTCACCATGTCCAAAAACTCCGCTGCCAAGACCCCGATGCGCATCGGTGCGTTTTCGGTGCTGGGTCGCTTCGTCGTGCGTGCGCCCTGGCTCATCATCGCCGCCTGGATCGCTGTGGTCGCGGTGCTGACCGTGGCCTTCCCCCCACTGACGAAGGTTGTCGAAACCCAGAAACTACAGCCGCTGCCGCCCAAAGCCATGGCGGCGGCCGAGCAGATGGCCAAGGATTTCGGTGAATCCGCCCAGAACGTCCTGATTGTCGTACTCACCGACAATCGGGGTTTGCAACCTGCCGATGAGGACGCCTACCGCAGGCTCGCCGATACGTTACGCAGCAAGACCGACGATGTGACCGGCGTGCAGGACATCGCTGCCACACCCGCGTTGCGTCCATTGATGGTCAGCGCAGACAACAAGGCGTTTTACCTGGCGGTGGCCCTGAGGGCACCTATCGGCTCCCCTGAGTCCTCGCAGGCCTACCAAAGAATCACAGAAATCGCTAAGCGATCCACCGCGGGCTCCTCGCTGAACGCAGAGGTGACGGGACAGGCTGCCATGGCCGGCGACCTGTCGATCATCGCCGCCCGCGATATGCACATGATCGAGATGGTCACCGCATTGCTCGTGCTGATCATCCTGCTGGTGATCTACCGGCGACCGGTGACCGTGTTGCTGCTGTTGTTCACCATCGGAATTTCGGTCGCGTCGGCCCAGGGCGTGGTGTCCGGGCTGGCCCAGCTCGGACTCGGGGTGTCTGCGCTGACGATCGTGTTGATGACGGCGATGATCATGGGCGCCGGCACCGACTATGCCGTCTTCTTGATCAGCCGCTACCACGAGTACATCCGGTCCGGCATGAAGTCCGACCTGGCTTTGCAAAAGGCATTGAGCTCCATCGGCGAGGTCATCGCGGCGTCGGCGGCCACCGTTGCCGTCACCTTTCTCGGCATGGTCTTCACCCGCCTGCCCGCATTCACGACTATCGGCCCGGCGCTTGCGGTTTCGATCGGGATCGCGTTTCTTGCCGCGATCACGCTGTTGCCCGCCATACTCGTGCTCGCCGGTCGACGCGGATGGGTGAAGCCCCGACCCGCGCTCACCGGCCGCCTGTGGCAGCGCTCGGCCGTTCATATTGTTCGCCGGCCCAAGGTGCATCTGCTGGTTAGTCTCGCGGTGTTGATCGCGCTGGCTAGCTGCGCAGCCTTCCTCCAACCCACCTTCAACGACCGCCTGCAGTTGAAGCAGTCGGCGCCAAGCAACGTCGGCTTTTCGGCGATGGCAGATCACTTTTCGACCAGTGCGCTTCTGCCGCAATACATCTACGTCCGCTCACCGCAGGACCTGCGGACATCGCGCGCCCTGGCCGACCTGGACCAAATGGCGCAACGCGTATCTCAGCTGCCCAATGTCGTTGCGGTGCGGGGCATCACCCGACCCACCGGCCAGCCGCTGGATCAGGCCAAGCTCAGCTGGCAAGCCGGGGAGGTCGGCGCCAAGCTGGGAGATGCCTCGACACAGATCAGCGACAGAAGCGGCGACCTCGATGCGCTGGTTAACGGCGCTGACCAACTGGCGGCGGCCCTCGCTCAGGTTCGCGACGAAATCCGCGGCGCCAGCGGGCCCATGACTCAGCTCACCGCGACGCTGGGCCAGGTGCAGCAGCAGCTCGGCGCGGCGGCCAGCCTCCTGGACAACGTAAGCGGGCTCGCGAACGGGTCCGTTGGGACGCTGGCCAACGGCGGCGGTCCGCTGCTCAACGCGCTGAACAACATTCCGCTGTGCAACGTCGACCCGTCATGCGCAGCCGCGCGCGCCCAGCTCGAACAGCTCGGTCAGGGGCGTAACAATGGTGGGCTGCAAGGCGTGCAAGCGGCAGTTCAAGGTCTGACCGCGCAATTGGCAACGGCATCGAACAGTCTGCGGGCCGCGGGCGGCAACACCGCCGGCATGTCGCAGAAGATTGCGCAAATGCAGACGGCTTCCGAGCAGCTCGCCGACGGCAGCCGCCGGCTGGCCGACGGTGTACGGATGCTCGTCGACCAGGTCAAGAAGATGGGTGTGGGTATGAACCAGGCGTCCCAGCTGCTCACATCGATGAAGCGCGACGCCACAGCACCTTCCATGGCGGGCATGTACATCCCGCCCCAGGTGTTCACCTCGAACGACTTCAAGAACGCCGCGAAGTTGTTCATCTCGCCCGACGGGCATTCGGTGCGCTACTTGGTCGAGTCGAAATTCGATCCGTTCAGCACAGCCGCGATGGATCAGGTGACGTCGATCCTCGACACGGCGCGGAGCGCGCAGCCGAACACCTCGCTTTCGGATGCGTCGATATCGATTGTCGGCACCAGCGCGATGTACAGCGCGATGCGCAGCTACGCCCACGACGACGCTCGACTGATCATCATCATGACGCTTCTCGTGGTCTTCCTCGTCCTCGTTCTTTTGCTCCGGGCGATCGTGGCTCCGCTGTACCTCATTGCCTCCGTGGTGATCTCGTTTATGTCAGCGCTGGGCGTGGGAGTCATCTTCTTCCAGTTCGTGCTCCATCAGCCGATCTATTGGACCGTGCAGGCGACGGCATTCATCGTGCTGGTCGCCGTCGGGGCGGACTACAACCTGCTGTTGATTTCGCGAATTCGTGAAGAGTCACGCTTGGGCATCCGCTCCGGCATCATTCGTGCCGTCCGTTCGACGGGTGGTGTCATCACCTCGGCCGGCATCATCTTCGCCGCCTCGATGTTCGGCCTGTTGTTCGGCAGCATGTCGAACATGGTGCAGACCGGATTCATCATCGGCATAGGCCTTTTGATCGACACCTTCGTGGTTCGCACCATCACGGTGCCGGCCATGGCTGCACTGATCGGGAAGGCGAACTGGTGGCCCTCCAAGCCATCTCACGCCACCCCTGGCACTCGCGACACCGCCGTCAGCACCAACACCGAAGTCGTGCCCAGCGCCGGGGATACTCCGGTCCCAACGGCTTCGGAAATGCCGGAGGACTGCTCTCATCGGTTGTCCGTCAACAACATCCACCGCTCCGCGGCTCGCCGGCGGAGGGCACTGATCCAACACAGTGAACGAGTTCGTCGGCCGTCGGTCGCGGGCAAGCGGTAGTAGAAAGGACCTGCGCAATGTTTCGGATAACCAATCTGCTTGACCGGGCGGTGTTTTGCGGCGAGCGTCTGACGGGAGCAGTCAGGCCGTCAGCGGCTGGGACGAGTTGGCCGCTTCTCGTTGGCGGCGAACTCTTGCTCCGGTCGTCCGGTGGTGCCGTAACGCAGCCCGACGGTGACATCACGGGAGCCGGCCAATGACGCCAGATACCGCTGAGCGGTTGCCCGTGATATCCCGATTGCCGCAGAGACCTCAGCCGCTGACATCGGCCGCTCCGAGGTTCGCAAGGCCTGCAGCACAAGCTGTTTGGTGGACGATGCGGCGATCGTGGGGGGCGCCGGGGCGGCGACCCGGGGCCGCAGCGCATCCAGTGCCGCATCCACGTCGCCGGCGCTGAGATTGGAGCCGGCCAGGATCTTGCGGTAGCGGGCGTAACCGGCCAGGCGGGCGGCGAGCTCGGTGGTCGCGAACGGCTTGACGAGATAGCTCAGCGCCCCGGCGGCCATGGCAGCGCGGATGGTAACCGCCTCGGTTGCCGCGGTGAGCACCATGGCGTCGCCACGCAGTTCGCGAACGAAGTCGACGCCCGACCCATCGGGGAGGTAGACGTCGACCAAGGCAAGGTCGACGGGGTCGGCCTGTCGCGCCGCCGTCAGGGTGTTCGCCGTGGCGCTCACCGTGAAGCCCGGAAACGTGTTGACCACCTCAGCGTGCATGTTGGCGACGCGAAAGTCGTCGTCCACCACCAGCACCGTCAGGTCTCCGTCGCCCATGGCGCCTCCTCTCATCGCCTCCATCACGTCCTCCATCACGCCTGGCAGCCAGGCGATGAACTCCGCGCCGGTCAGGCGGACCTCGGGGGTATCGCCCGGACTGAACAGCCAGAGGTCGCCGCCGAGAGAGCGGCTGATCTGACGCGACAACGCAAGCCCGATGCCGCGACCACCCGGTAGCCCGGAGTCCTGCTTCGTCGTCCTGCCCTCGGTGAAAAGATCCTCGACGAAATCGGGTGAAACGCCGTCGCCGCTGTCGACCACGATGACATGCAGCGTCGAACCCTCTTGCAACAACTCGATTTCCACCTCTTTGATGGGGTTGGCGCCCAACCGGGCCGCGTCAATGGCGTTGTCGAGCAAGTTACCCACCACGGTGGTGACGTCGACGGGCAGCAGCAGCCGGCCAGAGACCAAGGTGTTCTCGCCGATGCTCAGCGTCACCAGGGCTTCGCGGGCGGCCGCGGCCTTGGCCGCCAGAAACGCCTGCAGGTAGGCATCACGAATGGCGTCGATGCCGGGTAGCGCGGAGCCCAGCGGACCCGACCCGAGGAGTTCTTCCAGATACTCCAATCCTTCGTCGACATGACCGCCGTGCAGCAGCCCATTCAGCAGGTGCAGACGGTTGGCGAACTCGTGGCGCTGCGCGCGCAGGACGGTGCTCATCACCTGCACGGCGTCGAGTTGTCGGGTCAGTGACTCGACATCGGTTCGGTCGCGCACCACCAAAACGGTTCCCAGCTCGCGTCCTTCGCGCGATACCGGTCGCGCCGAGACCACCACGATCCGTTCACCCACCGTGGCCAGCGCGGGTGTGGCGTCGGCCGTTTTGAACACGTCGAGAACCCGCGGCGTCAGGCCGATCTCGTCCACCTGCCGGCCCGTGGTGTTGTCGATCTCGAGCAGTTGGCAGGCCTCGTCGTTGACGAAGGTGGTGTTCCAGGACGTGTCGGCGGCCAGCACGCCCTCGCCGATGCCCTGCAGCACGGCCGCCTGGGTGCGCACCAGCTCGTTCATTTCGGTTGGCCGCAAACCCAGTGTCAGGCCTCGCCACCGCCGGCTCAGCACCACCGAGCCGGCGACACCGATCAGCAGAGTCACGCCTCCCAACGCGGCCAGGACGCCCAGATTGCGGATGAACTGCTCATGAGGTTCCTGTGTCGAGATGCCGACGCTGACCATGCCGAGAACCCGATTCGAACCCGGTTCCAGCACCGGGACTTTCGCGACAATCGACGGGCCCAGTGTGCCGGATTCGATGGACGACTTCCTCATGTCCGGCCAGTACTGTCGTGGGATCTGTGCTGACGCGGTAGCCCAGTTGCGCGCGATCGGGATGGGCGAGCCTGATGCCGTTCGCGTTGGCGATTACCACGAACATGACGTGGGTGCGTTCTCAACCCGTAGTCGAGACGGCCTGAATCGGGCCCGCGGCCAGTTCGTCCTGCAGTGCGGGGCTCGGGGTCAACGGGGCACTGTCGTAGCGGGGGAGGGTGTTGACGACAATCGGGGAGGAGGCCACCACACGCGCGATATCCAACGCATGAGTGTGGACCTGGAGGTCCAGCCGGCGCAGATTGAACCAGGCGAACAGGCCGAAACCGATGAGCAAGGTCAACGTGACGATGGCGAGCTGCAGGACCAGCACCTGCGTAGCCAGTCGCAAATCGACACGACCCTTAGCGGCCATGAACGGACCCTACGAGCAAAATGCGCAAAAGTCCACCGGCTCCGCGCCGGCGCCTTACCAGGCGCGTTACAAGTGGTTCAACAGCCGCTCGGCGAACGCCTCGGGATGCTCCCGATGCATGAAATGCCCGCCGCGAACCTCCTCAACGATGTAGTCGTTTTCGAACATCCGGGCAGCGAACCGATAGTCCGATGGCGCGACGATGGGATCGTCCAGCCCCGCAAAGACGACCGCCGGCACCGTGATCCGCTTCTTCAGTGATTCGCTTGGTATAGGGGAGAGCTTCCGGTAATAGCCGAATGCCGCGTTCAGGCTCGCCCGGTTCGAAAAGCTCGCGCGCACCGCGTCGAACTCCGATGGATCGGGCTCCCACAACGGCGACCAGCGCCGATAGATGGCGGGGAGGGCCGCAAAGTCATTGCGCGCGAAGCGGTCTGGTGCGCCTGGCAGCTTGTAGGCCGCGAAGTGACGGACACCCCACAGCTTCTTCGGTGACGGCTTGAGCGCCGCGGGATGCGGAATGCCAATCGCGAACAGCTTTTTCACTCGATCCGGGCCCAGTGCGGCCGCACCGTATGTGGCCGAGGCGCCCCAGTCGTGCCCGATCACGATGGCTTCTTGCGCACCGAGCGCCTCGATCAACGCAAGCGGATCGCGCGCCAGGGTTTCCTGATCGGGATCGCGATCCGGGATGGCGCTGGGATGGTAGCCCCGCATAAACGGGCTCACAGCGCGGTAGCCTTTCGCGGCGATGCGTGGGCGAAGGTCATCCCACGAATGCGCGGTGTCCGGGAATCCGTGCAGCATCAGCACGAGCGGGCCCGAGCCCTCTTCCAGATAAGCGAATTTCAGCCCGTTCGCATCGACATATTGGATTGCATCGGCCATGGCCTGTGGACACTACGCCGGGCTTGGCGAGCAGACAATCAGATCACGCGCCGCCGTTACGCCGATCAATGGCCGGCTGCTGCGTCCCGCCCATCTGAGCACAGAAAGCCCACGGCCGCAGCGACGTCGTCGACAGAACCCATGTGGCCCATCGGGATACTCTTTCCTCCTTATTCGTCTGCGACGAGCCCCTGCACCTGCCGGTAGTAAATGACCTTGCCTCCGCCGGCCCAATTGCCTTCAGGTATCTCGTGAATCAATGTCCACACGTGATACGCCCGCGGGCCCGCAGGATCGATGCCGGCCGCTACGCACACGGCCCCGTGCACATCGGCGGCGAGTTGTTCTTTGCGGTCCTTCGACAGAGCCCCTTCGAAGACCGTCAGGTCGACGCGAAATCGGGGCTGGCCGGGTTCGCGGCCACCCACCAACTGCGCGGCAGGCTCCAGCGGGTGCAGGTAGACCACCGTGTTGTCGCGCAGGAACGGGGTGTCCGGCGCGCGTTCGGCGCGCAGCAGCACCGTGACCAGCTCGTCGGTCAGCCTGCTCAAGGCCCCGTCGGTCACTGATCCACGAACAAACGTCACGTCGATCATCGGCATTGCGGATCGGTCTCCTCGGTCAACGAAATTGATTCTCTCCCAACCGTTTCAACCATCGGACGGCCTTGATGTAGGGAGCGGCGTTCGCCGCGCTCTTGCGCAGGCTCGGTTGGATCGCGCCGGCGTTGCCCAACACGAGATAACGCATGCCGTGGTCATAAAACTCTGCGAGTTGCTCGACGACCTCGGAAGGTGTTCCAACCGCGAACAATTCTTCCACCAGCGACCGGGGGACCGTGGCGGCGTACTTCAGCGCGGTCTGTTCGTCGATCAACTGAGGTATCAGGTCCTGTACGCCGGTGAAGTCAGAGCCAAGCGGATGTTCGGCGCCGTGCCGCGCCCACGCTTCACCCGGGCAGTTGAGGGTGAATATTTTCGCGATATCGGACTCCACTACCTCGTCGATCTCCTCGCGAGACCGGCCGGTGACGATGAAGCGGATCAGGGCCGGCGTGATGGCCATCGGGTCGCGCCCGGCGTCGGACGCCGTCGTTCGCACGAGGTTGAGTTGTTCGCCATATTCGTCGGCGCGGGTAGTCCCTGGGAACCATCCGTCGGCATACCGCCCGGCAATCCGCATCGTGCGCGGGCCGTGCGCGGCGACCCAGATCTCCGGCCAGTTGCCCCGGTAGGGTGGGAGCGCGAATGTTGCGTTGTGCAGCGGAAAGAACGGTGAGTCCCGGCTCACCAGGGCCCCGTTGGAATCCCACAGGGCGCGGATGGTGGCCACGGCTTCCTCGAAGCGCCCCACCGGCTTGGACCAGTCGACGCCGTAAGGTGCGTTGCTTTCCCGCTCACCGGTTCCGATGCCGAGAACCGCCCTGCCGCGCGTGAGCAGGTGCAGTGAGGCGGCCGCTTGCGCAGTGACCGCGGGATTGCGCCGTCCGGCGTCTGTCACGGCCACCCCCAGGCGCATCCGGCCAACTTTGTTGTGACCGGCCAGATACCCCAGGATCGTCCACGGCTCCAGATGTGCATCCATTTTTGGGATCACCCGGGCTGCGCCCACGTGCTTGGGAGTCCACATCGACGGCGGAAGCACCGACTGCAGGTGGTCGGCCACCCAGAAGGAGTCGGCCCCACAGGCAACGGCGGTCAGGTAGTCAGCCTGTACCGGAGGTTTCGGGCCATAGCGCGAGTTGATCGTGTTGTTCATGACGCCCACGCGCAACCCGGCCACCGCAAACGCTCCTTTGCTCGACGTGACGATAGTCCAACTTGGGCCGCGCGGCATCAGGCAAGAGGCACCCATGCCGATGTACGTACGCCATACCCAGGCGGTGCAACTCAATACGTTGCCGGCCTACATAAGCGACAAACTGGCCGAACACGCCGAGTCCCGGCAGATCGAACTCACGAATGTCCGGGCGTGGCTCACCCAAAGCGAAAACCCGGCAGCCAGTTCGACGTTCGGGAGGTTGCTGAAGCGCCGTGCGAACCCAGCCGATCCCGACGAACGGCACTCCACCATCGTGGTGCTGCATCCGACACAGATTCTCGTGCTCATCGACGGCGCAAAACGCGGGACTTCGGTCTTGTCGTTGCCGTTGGCGCAGGCGTCGATGGCTCCGGGTCTTGGCCTGACCGGCACGCTGACCTCTGCGGCGATTGATGAAAACGGCTTCACGCTAACCGGCTTCCCGGGTGAGCACACCGGCAGCTGCTACGTCGGCCTTGGCCCGGAAGCCGCTGCGGCGGAATGCATTTCCGCGGTGCGTTCGGCGATCACCGCGGCCAAGAACCCCGTCGTCGGCCGGGCGACCGCCGACCCGGGGGTGCTGGGCCCGCTTCACCCACTGAGTGCGCCGGCTACCAGACGCGTATGTAGTCGACGAGCATCTGCGCGGGGTAGCGCCCGCCGCTGGGGTCGCCGCCGCCGGAACCGGCGACCGCAAGATTGAGCACCGGAAACGCCATGTAGCCCGGTTCGTTGAACGGCCAGTCCGGCAGCGAGCTTGCCGGAACGTCGAAGTATGGGGACGCGCCGTCGGTGTAGTCCTGCCAGAAGCGGATACCGACCGCGTCCCATTGACAGCGCCAGGTGTGCCACGCACTGTCCAGGCCGACGTTGTGGGTCTTCCATTCGCCGCCGTTTGATTTCGCGTGGACCGTGGTCGCCGATGGCCAGCTGCCGTTGCCGTACCACTCGATGATGTCGATTTCGCCGTGATCCTCGTTGCCCAGCCAAAAGGCGGGCCAGCAGCCGGCGGTCAGGCAGTCAAACTTGATGCGGGCTTCCCAGGTATGGCCGACGCCGCCGCGCCAGGAACTTTGAATCTTGCCGCCGAAGTAGGTAGGCCCATCTTTTGCCGCACGCAGGACCAGGTTGGAGTTGCCGTCCAGGAACACGTTTTGCCGATCGTCGCGGTACTGCCCGACGTGCTCGGGCATCTCCCAGTACGTCGGGTCCTTAATTGTTTCGCGCGCTTTCGCGACTATCCACTTCGACGGGTCGGGGGCGGAGCCGGCCGCGCCGTCGAACTCGTCCTGGAAAATGTAATTTCCGGACTGGCCGTTGGGCGCAGCCGGTAGCGGCGCCTCCGGTCGGGACGGGTTAGCTCCTGCCGTCGGGAGGGGGACCGCGGCTGCCAGGACGCCGATACCCGTCATCAACATCATGCTGCGACGATCTATCTCGGGCATAAGCACAGCACCATAGCAGCCAATCCCGTACGGCGAAAAAACGCGATTCCGGCCGGCAGCGGGAATCGCCTGCTAGAGACACCTTTTGCTGGGGCCAATTTTCGCGGCGGTAATGCACCATTGCGCCGCCCTATGCTGAAGACCGACGACCGAGGGAGCGCGCTATGACTTCACCGCCCGGGACGCCCGGGACGCCCGCCACCACCCGCAACCTGTTCCCGGGGATCAGCTCACGCGCCTGGGAGCACCCCGCCGACCGAACCGCCCTTTCCGCGCTGCGCCGGCTCAAGGGCTTCGACCAGGTCCTGAAGCTGATGTCCGGCATGCTGCGGGAGCGCCAACACCGACTGCTGTACCTCGCCAGTGCGGCCCGGGTGGGGCCGCGTCAATTCGCCGACCTCGACGCGCTGCTCGACGAGTGCGTGGATGTCTTAGACGCGCCGTCCAAGCCCGAGCTTTACGTCATCCAGTCGTCGGACTCGAACGCCTACACCCTCGGGATGGATAACCCGTTCATTGTGATCACCTCGGGGCTCTACGACCTGATGACACACGAAGAGCTGCGATTCGTGGTGGGCCATGAGCTCGGGCACGCGCTGTCGGGTCATGCGGTGTACCGCACGATGATGATGCATCTGATGCGGTTGGCGCGGTCATTCGGGTTCATGCCGATCGGTGGTTGGGCATTGCGCGCGATCGTTGCCGCTCTGCTGGAATGGCAGCGCAAATCCGAGCTGTCGGGGGACCGCGCCGGACTGCTCTGCGGCCAGGATCTGGACGCCGCGATCCGGGTCGAGATGAAGCTGGCCGGCGGCAGCCGGCTGGACAAGCTGGACTCGGAAGCCTTCCTGGCCCAGGCCGCCGAATACGATCGGTCCGGCGACATGCGCGACGGGTTGCTCAAGCTGCTCAATATAGAGCTGCAGACACATCCGTTCTCGGTGCTGCGGGCGGCCGCGCTGACCAGTTGGGTGGACACCGGCGGCTACGGCAAGGTGATGTCAGGCGACTACCCGCGTCGCGACGACGACGACAAAGCCAAAATCTCCGATGACCTCGGCGAGGCAGCCCGGCATTACAAGGATGGCTTCGACCAGTCCGAGGATCCGCTGATCAAAGGCATCCGCGACGGTCTCGGCGGCATCGTCGACGGGGTGGGCCGGGCCGCGACGAGCGCCGCCGATTCATTGGGCCGCAAGATCACCGAGTGGCGGCATCACCCTAAGTAGCGCCCGCCGCGTGTGCCCCTGCCCGTCGCCCGGAGAACACGGCGTCGGCTATCGAGAGCCCGCTGACGTAGGAGTTGGAGCAGACGCCGAGCGCCGTGCGTCCCGCGGCGTAGAGGCCGGCTACCGGGTCCCCGGAACTGGTGACGACGGCCCCGGTCTCTTCATCGACCCGGACGCCGCCGAGAGTCAACATCGGCGTGGGATTGAGCAGACTCGGTCGGATCGAGATGTTGATCAACGTGTACGGCCCGTTACCGACACGGCGAGCGAACTCGGCGGGCTTGCCCACCGGGTCGGGCGCGCCCACGTCGATGGCGTTGTTGTGGGCGGCGACGGTTTTTTCCAGTCCCTCGGGATCGATGCCCGCCCGCCGAGCCACCTTCTCCAGCGTGGCGCCGCGCTTCGCATCGAGGACGACCTGGCCCTCACCCTGCAGCCGCTGAAACCAGATCGATTGGACGGGAACCTGTTTGCGGCGCTCCCGCATCAATTCCGCGTCGGCGAGGATCCACCCCTTGCCGTCATGCTTTTTGATGATGGCCTGGCCGGTCGCGGCGCCATAGCGGGTCTCGTCGATGACCCGCTGGCCTTGTTGGTCGACGATGACCGATCCCAGGAATGCGCTGGGCGGCGTGATGAATCGCCACGCCGACACGTTGTCCATCCGGTCGGCGACGCCCCCGGCTTTGAGAGCCATGGCGATGCCGCTGCCGTCGTCGCCGGTGGTGCCCAGCGGCAAGCCGCAGCTGAACTGCGGCGCGTACTGGTTGATCCAGTCGGTGTTGGCGATGTAGCCCCCGGCGCACAGGATCACGCCGCGGCGCGCCTGGACGCGCAGCGGGGTGCCGAATCGCTTTTCCAAGCGGCGCATCCGGTGTTCCATCACCTTGCGCAGCGGCGGATAGTAGACGCCCGGTTTGGCGGCCAGCGATGCTGCTCGGGAGAACTGCTGCCGGGCCCAGCGCGGGGCACGGTTCAGCGTGAGCGTCTCCACACCCACCACACGCCCGGTTTCGTCGGTGACTAGGTCCGTCACCCTGGTGTGCTCGTAGAGACGAACACCCTTGGCCTGTGCGGATTGCGCCAACGGGCCATAGACCTTCTTTCCCGACGTGCCCTTGCCCTTGGCGCGGTGCCCGCGCGGTACCGGCGGCGTCGTATCCCGGAATCCTCCGGAATTTTCGCTGCCCGAGTAATAGAGGTAGTACTTGTTGTTCGGATACGAGACTTTGTACGGGCATAGCGACGAGTCGAACGGCACGCCGTGACCGCTTAGCCAATCGATCATTTCGACACTGGATTCAGCGAAGCGCCGCAGAGTTTCGGGACGCACCACGTCGCCGGCCTCGAGTTGCAGGTAAGCCAGCAACTGCTCGGTGCTGTCCTCGATGCCGGCCTGGCGCTGAACGAAAGTTCCACCGCCCGCGTAGATGATCCCGCCCGACAGAGCCGTGGTGCCGCCACCGCCGAACCGGTCGAGGGCAACCACTTCGGCGCCGCTCTCGTGGGCCGCCAGCGCGGCGCAGGTGCCGGCGGCGCCGAACCCCACCACCACTACGTCAGTCGAGATATCCCAGTCTGTTGGTGGCATAGCGACTTGGTCTCCCTATTGCTATCGGTCGCGGGCGAGGACCGAGCATACCGTCGGGCATTGATTTCCGGAACCTTTGATAGCGATCGGAAAACGACGATATTTGGCCGCAAAACGGAATAGTTCCGAACCTAAGGGAGGCAGGTTCGGAACTATCCCGAGGCTTAAAAGCCAAGTGCTGAGATTCAAGATCCCTTTTGGTAGCGGGTCAGGAATCCGACGGCCGCGATCCCGGCGACGGCACCGATGACGCCCCAAAGCACGAACTGGAACGCCAGCGCCCCGAAGAACACGCCGAACGTCGCCGCGATGTAAACCAACCAGAGCAGCCGGAAGATGCTCCAGGCCGCGATGACGGCGGCGCTGATCCCGATCCACAGGCTGCGCTGGCGATCGACGCGGTTGATCTGCTCTTCGATGCTGGCGGGCACGATTTTCATTGACTGTCTCCTTTGTCGGTTTGCTTGCTAGCTGACGAGCCTCGTTGGCGTCGTTGCGGTAAGTAGAGACGCCACGGGCCGCTACCGATCCCAAAAAGACCGGGACAAATCACCGCTCGAGTAGCGATACGCAGCGGAAATGGGTAGAACTACGCAGGCGCTGACGGCCGCCGAATGGCGATGCTTTCGGGGTGACATCACAGCAGACAACCCGTGTGGGTTTCCCGAGCCCCAGCGACCTGGCCGCGCGTACCCCGGCCGATCGCGACCGCGCCATCGACGTCATCCGCATCACGGCCCTGGTCGCCGTGGTGGTCGGCCACACGGTGATGGCGATCAGCGTCATTCGCAACGGCGTGCTCGTCTGGGACAACCTGCTCGCCACCTCGACGGTGTTTCAGGCCCTGACGTGGATCTTTCAGATCATGCCGCTGTTCTTTTTTGCCGGCACGGCGGCATGCGTGGCGTCCTGGCGCCCCGGCACCAACTGGGGCGGCTGGTTGATGAAGCGCTGCACCAGGCTGTTTCGGCCGGTGTTCTATTACTTCGGGTTCTGGGCGATAGCGCTGACCGTGCTGTATCGCGTGCTACCCCGGCACGTCTATGACCCAATCGCCGGCGTCAGTATCCAGCTGCTCTGGTTTCTTGGCGCCTACGTACTGGTGCTGGCCGCAATGCCGGTGCTGTATCGGATCAACACCACCTTCCGCTTCACCGCGGGCGTGGCCACGGTGTACGCGGCAATCGCGGTCATCGACGTGATCAGGTTGCACTGGCACGCGGCGGCGCCGCTGGGGAATCTCAACCTGGCCGTCTGGCTCATCCCAGGCATGTTCGGCATCGCCTACCGCCGCCGGCTGCTCACCGCCCGTGCCGCGCTGGGCACCGCGGTGACGCTGCTGGCGGTAAACGTCGCGCTGATCCACTGGGGGCCTTACGAATTGAGCATGGTCGGCACCGGTGACCACCGCCTTTCCAACACCAGCCCGCCGTCGCTGCTACTGGCCGGGCACGCAATCATCTTGAGCGCGCTGGCGATCCTCGCCGCCCCGGCGATCGCGCGGTGGGCGCAGCGCCCGCGCGTGTGGTGGTTGACCGCGATCGGCAACTCCGGAGCGATGACGCTGTACCTCTGGCATATCCCCGCGCTACTGAGCGTGCACCTGCTCTTCGACGGGTTGGGCTTCCCGCGCTACCCGGGCCGTGAGCATTTCCTCGCGATCAGCGTGGCGCAGCTGCTCATCACCGTCGCCTTGGTCGCGCTGCTGTTCGGGGCGCTGCGGCCGCTGGAGAACAACCCGCTGTCCGGCTGGGACGGCGCACCCGCCATCACTTCGATCTGGCGAGGCGCGGCGGTCGGAATGCTGCTGTGCGTGGCGGGAGCGGCGACCCTGGCCGCGATCCGCTGGGGCCTCAAGGACGACGGACTCGTCTGCGTCGCCGTCATGGTGGCCGCGCTCGTGGCCGCTCGCGGACTGGCCGCAGCCGGGTCAGCGCGTCAGCGGATCATGTCTATCCAGGCGCCCAAGTCGTCCTCGTGGTAGCGGCGCACTTGGGTGGACGAGTAGTGCTCCGC
Organism: uncultured Actinomycetota bacterium; assembly: GCA_963840045.1. GTDB lineage: Bacteria > Actinomycetota > Actinomycetes > Mycobacteriales > Mycobacteriaceae > Mycobacterium. The sequence goes on from CAWIXL010000009.1 coordinate 611,625, forward strand.
CATCCCGCCTGCCAGTTCAAGCACGGCTTTGCGCGTGCGTGATTTCATCGCGTTGAAATCGACGGCCACCCCTTGGGCCAGATGCAGGTCGTAGGGCACCCGGTAGACTTCCGACACGAACTTGCCCAATTCGTTCTCGGCGACTTTGAGGTCGACAAGCGCGCGGCCGCCGCGAGTCGCGTTCAGGACGACCACGGTCTTTGCCAGCACCTGTTCGAATCCGTGTGCGTACAGCCAGTCCAGGGTGGCCAAGGCACCCTCGACGCCACGCACATCCTGAGATGCCACCACCACCAGGCCCGTGACATCGCCGGCGATGGTGCTGAACAGCGGGTCGGTCACCGACGTCCCGCAGTCGAGCAGGATCACATTGCAGTGACGTTCCAGGATCCGCATGGTGGCCGAGTAGTCCTTGGGGCCCAAGGTGTAGGACGCCTTTGGATTGTTCTGGGCGCTCAGCAGTTCCAGCCGATCGTTGTTCAACACGGTGTGCACCCGCACGTGCGCATAACGCTCGACGTTCTGCAGCGCAGCCACTTGCTCGATATTGGCCTCCGGGCCACCGCGCTCACTGAATCGCGCGGAAAGGTCACCCAGGTCGGGGTCGACATCGACGGCAATCACCCGGTCGCCACGGATACGGGCAATCGCATTGCCGACCGCGACGGTCATCGTGCTCTTACCCACACCGCCCTTGGCGGAGACGAACGCCACCTTATGCACGTCGTCCAACGTGGCCTTGATCCGGCTGATCAACTCCGCGGCGTGCTGCTGCTGGGGACTGGGCCCCGGATTGATCCGCCCACCGGTGATGTTGGCGATCATCTTGCGCCACCCATGCGCGGCCGTGGGGCGCGCGCGACCGGCCAGCAAATTGCGGCCGTCGTCCTCATAGGGATGCTGAGGTAGCGGCGTGGCCCCGCTGGCGGGCTTTTCCGGGCTTGCGAGGGCCCTTTTCGCCTGAGCAGCGTCGAGGTCGTCTAGGGCATGGGCCGCTCTAGTCGAGGTCGACCCCCCGCCGTCCGGCTTGGGTTCTTGTTGCAGCGATTCAGTTGGAGTCGTCATTCCGGATCGTGCGCTTTCCGCTCATGAGTTCATTACGGCGAGGTCAGGTCCCGATATCCCAGCGACTCAGCAAACCGTTTGGCAGTCCTTCGGACTGACCACCACCTCGGCCTGGAAGCTGAGCAACTGTACTCCGCCTTTCCGGAGGAGAACAATAGTGCGACGCAGCCGTTAATGTGCACCGAATTCGCTCGATCGGTCGCTGACCGGCACCACAATCGGCGGCGTCGGGCTCGCGCTGGGCGGGGTGCGCGCTTCCGGCGGTTGGCTGCCGTCAGGACCCTGACCTGCCGATATCGGCCTGCTCGTCGATCGGATGGTTCATTTCGGCCTGGAACAGGCGGTACTGCTCGGCGCGGCCAGGCCGACGACGGACGATCAGCCAACCGGCCGCGAGGACCACGAACCACAGCGGAAACCATGCCAAGGCCACCGCGGTTTCTCGCTCGGTGCACAGCGTCCAGATGACGAACGCGAAGAAGACCAGCACGGCCCAGGACATCACCAAACCGGCGGGCATCTTGTAGGTCGAGTCGTTATGGCGCTGTGGGCGCTGCCGACGGTAGACGAGGTAGCTGACGACAATCAACGTCCACACGAACATGAACAACAGCGACGAAACTGTGGTCAAAACCGTGAAAGCGCGCATCACCGAGCGGTCCGTATAGAGCAGCGGTACCGAAGTCAGCAGCAGGATGGAAGTGACGAGCACGGCCGACGCCGGCACGCCGCCACGGTTGAGTCGGCGGAACAGCGCCAGGGCACTGCCTTCGTCTGCCAGGCCGAACAGCATCCGCCCGGTGGAGAAGACGCCGGAGTTCGCCGAGGAGGCGGCCGCGGTGATCACGACGAAATTGACGATTGATGCCGCGGCGGCAAGGCCCGCCAGCGAGAACATCGTCACGAACGGCGACTCCCCGCTCTCGAACTGCCGCCAAGGCACGACGGTGATGATCGCCAGGAGCGCTCCGATGTAGAAGATCGCCACGCGCAGCGGGACGGCATTGATCGCGCGGGGCAGGGTGCGGCGCGGGTTGGCCGTCTCGGCCGCGGCGGTGCCGACCAGCTCGACGCCGACGAATGCGAAGAACGCGATCTGGAAGCCACTGACCACGCCCATGAACCCGGTAGCAAAGAACCCGCCGTCGTTCCAGAGGTTCGCGACCGTGGCGTGGTGCCCTTGCGGCGAAACGAAATTGGTCGCCAACAGAATCGCACCGACGACGATGAGGCAAAGAATCGCCGCGAGCTTGATCAGGGCGAACCAGAACTCGATCTCGCCGAAGTTGCGGACGCTGAACAAGTTGAAGAGCAGCACCAGACCGACTGTGATCAGAGCCGGCAACCAAACCGGCAGGTCGGGCCACCAGAACTGGGAGTAGCCGGTGATGGCGACGATTTCTGCGATACCGGTGACGATCCATGCGAACCAGTACGACCACCCGATGAAGAAGCCCGCCGCGGGTCCGAGCAGGTCGGCCGCGAAGTCGACGAACGACTTGTAGTTCAGGTTCGACAGCAGCAGCTCTCCCATCGCACGCAGCACGAAGAACACGAAGAACCCGATGATCGCGTAGACCACCAGTACCGCCGGGCCGGCTTGGGAGATCGTGTGCCCGGATCCCATGAATAGGCCGGTGCCGATTGCACCGCCGATCGCGATCAACTGGATTTGCCGGTTGGACAGATCCCGATTCAGGTGCGCGACGGCATCGTCCTCTGGGGTCGCCATGGCGACGACAATAAGGCCAGGGCGCTTCGCCTAGGCCAAATACACGCCCGTGGAAGTGATCAAGTCGCCGGCCGCAACATCGCTCTTGTCCAGCTTTCGGAACAGCAGCCCGACGTCGTCGCCGATGCTCGCCGTGTCCACCACCTTGCGGAAAGCCTCGATAGCGTCGACCACGACCTCGGGCCCATCGTTGATCTTCACGGTGTCGCCGACGCGCAGCCCTCCGGACTCCACGCGGCCGGTAGCCACCGCGCCGCGGCCGCGGATGACGAACACGTCCTGCACCGTCATGCGAAACATGCGGCAACGCTACTGGCCTAAGGATCACCGCGGAATGCCAGACTGGTGCCGTGGGCTGGTTCGAGCGAGCGCGAAAAGCCAGTGCGGGCCAGCGGGTCACCCGGACCGACAAGCTGCAGGCGATGGACGCCCTCGCCGAACTCAACGCGCTCAACACCGAGCGCGATCGGCTGACGCGCGAGGGCGTTGCGGGCGCCGCAACGATCGTCGGCATCCGGGAAAATGTCGCGACCACGATGCTGGGTTCCTGGCACGAGCTGGAACTGGACGTGCAGTTGCCCGACCAGGACCCATTCCGGGCCAGGCGGCGGGTTTCACTCGAGCTATCGACGGCCCCGCACATCAAGGTGGGTGCCGAGGTGCCGGTGCGGGTGGATCCCCGCGACCATTCGAAGGTTCTTGTCGTCGCGACGCTGTGAGGCCACGACGGTCCTACTTGGTGGCGATCGACTCGGATGCGCTGGGTTCAGCGACCCAAGCAGCGAAAACCGGCACCCCCGCCCACGGATCGCCGCGACGACGCCCGCGGGTCACCGCCACCACCGCGTAGGGATGGCCGAAGCGCAGCGTCGCCGACCGCACCCGCGACTTCATGGCGCTGCGCTGCGCGATCGCGGCGACGCCAGCGAATGTCGAATTACGTCGTGCAGGTCGCTGAACAAGTCTTCGACCGCGCGTCGCGCGACTAGCGACCCGACGTCCATGCCCGTTCTGGTGCGGGGGCTTACCCGGACGTCTTGACGACGAGCTTGCCGACGTTCTTGCCGTCAAACAGCATGTTGATCGCCGTCGGGAGTTGCTCGAAGCCCTCGACGACCGTTTCGAGGGGCGTCAGCCTGCCCTCCTTGATCAGGCCGGCGATCTCGGTTGCGGCCTCCTGCACGCGGCCGAAGTGATCGAGCACGATGAAGCCCTGCACCGTCGCGCGCTGGACCAGCAGGTTCCCGAACGCACGGGGTCCAGGGGGCGGGTCGGCCGAGTTGTAGCCGGAGATCAGCCCACAGAGTGCGACGCGCGCACGAATGTTGAGCCGGGCGAAGATCGCGTCCATGATGTCGCCGCCGACGTTCTCGAAGTCGACGTCGATACCGTTGGGCGTCGCGGCCCTGAGCTGGGCGGCCCAGTCGTCGGCGCGGTGGTCGACGGCCGCGTCGAAACCGAGCTGTTCGGTCAGCAGCGCACATTTCTCCGGGCCGCCCGCGATCCCGACGACGCGGGCGCCGTCGGCCTTGGCGAGCTGGCCCGCGATCGAGCCGACCGCACCGGCCGCGGCCGAGACGACGACGGTCTCGCCCGGCTGCGGCTTGCCGATGTCGCGGATGCCGATCCACGCGGTGAGCCCGGTCATCCCCAGCGCTCCCATGTAGGCGGTGGGGGAGACACCTTCGGCGACGTCGACCGGGAACAACGGCAGCGCGTCGGAGACGACCGCATACTCCTGCCAGCCCACCAGACCCTGGACAAGCTGGCCGACCGCATAGTTGGGGTTTTTCGACGCGACGACCTCGCCGAGGCCGCCCCCGCGCATCACCTCGCCGATGCCGACCGGCGGCAGGTAGGTTGGCGTGTCGTTGATCCAGGCGCGGTTCGTCGGGTCCAGCGAAATCCAGTCCACCCGCACCAGCGCTTGGCCGTCGCCGATCTCGGGGACCGCCTCTTCGCTGAGTTCGAAGGTGTTGGGGCCGATGCGTCCCGAGGGGCGCTCACGGAGCAGGAAACGGCGGTTTCGATCGGGCATGTGAGCGCACGCTACCGGACCCGCTCGACCGGATCAATAGCGATGAAAGCTATTGGGGGACAGTATTTTTGGGGTCTCCGCCGGCTCGTTCGACAACGTCCTTGCGCGCAGCGGTTCGCGGCCCCGGTCAAACCGGTTGACTGCGCGGGTTGGCTGTCGGCCAAATTCACGGCTAAATCTCAGGATCGCAAAGGTTTCATCACAGCATCGCCTGGGCATCCTGGTCAGGGGTGAGAACCACATTGTCGTGGGTTTAACGGTTGCAGACCGAGTGCAGCTGAGTTGAGTCCGTCTCAGAGAGAGTTGACGATCGTGGCGAATGCATCAGGCGCGACGGTGATTTTCCTGGAGTCACATCCGGTTTGGGCTGCGGCTCAGCGGCGCGAACGTGAGCGCATGGAAGCGATGCGCCGTCATCCAGCATTTATCGGCCGGCAGCGCCCCGCAACCCAGGGTTGCGATTCGCAAGCGTTGTCTGCGGCATCAGGGTGCCCGACAGCGCCGCATCACCGGGGTGGACGAGTCCAGTTGGTGGCCGTAGACACCGCCGGCAAGAATCGCTGACTCGGTTCTGACCCCCACTTAACTTATTGGCCGAGGTGTATCTGGCCCGTGACCTTCTCGCGACGGCGACGAAGGACGCTCATCTTCATGACAGCGCTTGCGTTTATCTCCGCGCTGGTGACAACGCTGTGCTGGGGCTATTTCCTGGGCTACCACTTCGGTCGCCGCGCCGGCTCGACACGTCCATCTTGGCGACAGCGAACAAGTCGGGCGGCGCTAGGCAAACGCGCAATCGGCCTGGTCGTGTTAATCACCGCCCGGCGTATCCAGCGGAGTTTCCCGGCCTACCGCGCGGTACCCGCCGCGGTCGGCGGCTGGGGACTGAGATTCGTTGAGCCGCTTCAACTTCTTCGGAGTAGTACGCCGCGGCGCCGTTACCGCTGAAAGCTAGAGTTTGCTCGCTGCGAAGTCCGCGCCCTGGTTGGCCATACCCGACTGGATGTAGGCATTAGCGAGATGTTGCGAGAAGTTGTCCTCCCAGGTCTTCGGCTCGGCCGGGTTGCAGACGGGATCAGCGCCGTGACACAGCTCGATGGTCCGGTCGTTGTAGGCACCATTGAAGTTCGTGATCGGACCCACCCACTGACTTCCGTTGCCAAACAGCACGACAGCGGCGATGTGCTGATCGGCGCCTGGCGGCAGGGGGTTGTCGAATGCCAACGCAGGGATGCCCACCAGTACCACGTCGGTGACCGCCGCGCCGAGCGAGTAGCCGCCCAGCACCAGCCGGGTGTTGGGACAGTTGTTGACCATTTGCTGGATGTGCTGGCTCATGTCCTTGGCGCCGATGTCGACCTCGCTGTCAGCGGGGTATCGCACCGCATAGGAGCCGAAGCTCCTATCCCCGACCTTGGAGCTGAGCGCGTTGACAAACGCATTGCCGAGTATGCCCAGCCCCTGTGGCTCTATTCGGCCCCGGGCGAAGACGACCTGCACCTGCGGGCAATCCGCCGCGGCGGCCGTGGGGGCCGCGCCCGGCGTCCCAGCCGGTAACGCTGCGGCACCGAACATCAGGGTTGCCGCAATGATCGCAACGAAAAAGGCAGCCAGGCCACTGACACCAACTGATTTATGGGGAAGCAATACGCGCACAGCACGATGGTAAAGCGATCGCGCGCCCGCCGCTGGGCAGGGGGACAGATCGGCGCGCGGCCAGGCTGGGACCTGGTTTTGTTACCATCGCGCGGTGCAAGCTTCGGCAACGCCCGGTGGACGCAGGGGACAGCGATCCGTTTCAAGGCGTGAAGTCCTCAAATATTCTCTGTCCGCGCCGGTGGCATTCGGACTGGGAACGTTGGGCGCGACAGTCGACACGCCGAAGGCGTCGGCCGCTGCCACGAAGCTGATCGATTTCGCCGAGCGCAGGATTGCGCCGGACGAGATCAAATCCGCAGGCTATGACGGCGTGGTGAACTACGTGTCCGAATCGCGCCCGGGCGCGAACTTCGAGGCGAAGCCCATCACCCGCGAGTACGCGAACTCGCTGCGCGCCGCCGGTCTGCAGATCGTCAGCAATTTCCAGTACGGCAAGCCCGGTTGGGCCAATCCGTCGGATTTCACTCGCGGCCACGACGGCGGCGTGGCGGACGCTCAGACCGCGCTGGGGCTGCACAATGCGGCCGGCGGCGGAGGTTCGGCGCCGATCTTCTTCAGCGTCGATGACAGCATCGACGTCAACACGTGGAATGGCGTTGCCGTCGACTGGTTTCGAGGGATCAACTCGGTCCTGGGTGTGGGCCGGACCGGCATCTACGGGCATGCCCAAGCGTGCGGGTGGGCGATCAGAGACGGTGTGATTGGAAATTCGACCTCCGCAGGGCACCGGTGGGCATGGCAGACCAGGTCTTGGTCGAATGGCCAGCGCGAGCCCGCCGCGGTGCTCTTTCAGGCCGTGGTCAACAGCCCGGGGAACCCAGGCCCCCTGCTGGGCGGTATCAATGTGGACGTGGACGATGTCCTGGCGCCCGATTTCGGCCAGTGGGATCTCGATCGCTGACCCGCGAGCAGACGCAAAAGCACCCTTTTCGGTACCGAAATGGGTGCTTTTGCGTCTGCTCGCGCAGGCGGGAACGGCGTCGAAGGTAGATGGCCAACACGGCTGGCGTGCTCGACGGTCATCGGCGTGACCCGGGCGGTCATCCGCGCGTCCTAAACGTCCGCCTGCTGAGCCCAGCCGTCGGCCCATGCCTGCAGTGGTTTCAATGCCGTCATGAGCGATCGCCCGTGCTTGGTCAGGTGGTAGCCGCCATCGGAGTGGTCCACGATGTGCAGCGCCCGCAGTTCCTTGAGGCGGGTGTTGAGCGAGCCCGGATTCATCTCGGATGCCGCCTGAAGAGCTCGAAAGGTCAACGGACCGCCGCGCAATTCCCACAGCACCCGCAGTGCGCCACGTCGACCAAGGACATCGAACGCAACCATGATCGGCCGTCCCGACGTCGATCCCCGTACCGGTGAGCCGACCTGTGGCGCTGTCATGCTTCACATTTTGTAGCATCAGCGCGTAGAGTGCCAACATGGAACGCTATAAAAACGGTAGCGCACGCATGGCGCCCGCCGAATCGCCCTTGCCCGCCGACATCCAGCAGGCTATCGACGCCATCATGCGTGGCAACCCGCCGCTGGTGCTGTTCACGACACTGGCCCGCGACCGCCGGCTGTTCTTCAAATTCTTCAACTCGGGCCTGCTCGACCGGGGACACCTGACGATCCGGCAACGCGAGATCGTCATCGACCGGGTCACGGCGACCTGCGGCGCCGAGTACGAGTGGGGGGTGCATGTGAGCACCTTCGCGGCCAAGGCGAGCCTGAGCGAGGAGCAGATCGACTCGCTGACCACCGGAGGCCCCGGGGATGACTGTTGGGAGGACGCGGATCGCATCCTGATCCGGCTCTGCGACTGCCTGCATGCCAGCTGCACAGTCGACGACGAACTCTGGGTAGAGCTGAGCTCTTACCACAGCGAAGAGGCAATCCTGGAACTACTCATGCTCGCCGGTACCTACCGGACAGTCAGCTATCTGGTGAATTCGTTGCGGCTGCCACTTGAACCCGGAGCCCGCACTTTTACCGTATTTGGGGTAGTTCGCCCCCACGGAACGGCCGCACCCTCGATACTTAGCCAATGGGCGACGACGTAACACTCGTGGAGTTTCTTCGCGACACAGGACGTATTGCCATGGCGCACAGAGGCTTTACGTCATTCCGGTGGCCAATGAACAGCATGGGGGCGTTTCACGAGGCCGCGAAACTCGGATTTCGTTACATCGAGACTGACGTGCGAGCCACCCGTGACGGCGTGGCGGTGATCCAGCACGACCGCGGGCTGGGGTCCGAGTCTGGCGTGCCGGGCGCCGTCGACCAGTTGTATTGGCGCGATGTCCGCAAAGCGCATCTGGGTGCGGGGGAGTCGATTCCGACCCTGGAAGAGCTGCTGACCGCGCTGCCGGACATGCGAATCAATATCGACATCAAAGCCGCATCGGCCATCGAACCGACCGTCAACGTCATCGAGCGGCTGAAGGCGCACCACCGTGTGCTGGTCACGTCCTTTTCCGAGCGCCGCCGCCGGCTCGCGTTGCGCCTGCTGTCCAAGCGGGTTGCCAGTTCGGCGGGCATGGGCGCGTTAGTAGTGGCGCTGGCAGCGGCGAAAACTCCCGCCAGCCGAGCCCATGCGTGGCGCATGCTGCGTGACAGCGACTGCGTACAACTGCCGGCACGGCTGGGTCGGTTACCCGTAATTACACCGGGACTGGTTCGGGCTCTTCATGATTCGGGACGCCAGGTACACGCTTGGACGATCGACGACCCCGATGTGATGAATTCCCTTCTCGATATTGGCGTGGACGGGATCATCACCGATCGCGCGGACCTGCTTCGTGATGTCCTCATCGCCCGCGGTCAGTGGTAAGCGATCCGCGAGCTAGCTCATTTACCCTTCAGGCTGCCGATGCGAAGCGAATAGTCGGTGGGTTTGGGCTGCGGTTTGTTCGGCGCTGTGTTCTCAACGTCCTGGACGTAGCGCTGCGGGTCGCGGTCGACAATCTGTAATCCCTTGGTGGTGGGATGCCGAGCCATAAACTCGCTGTACTGCCGGCCAAGTGCTTCGCGAAGGCCGATCGGGGCGTGGCGACGAAAGTCCGACAGTCCTTGCCGTTCCTCTTCGGCCATGTGATCGTCGTTGGCCACCCGGGTGCGACCGACCGCCGCCCACCACTGTTCAGCGCCGACCTGGGCCGCGTTGGCGGCGCGCACACCGTCACGAATGTCGTTGTGATCACCGATGGCATCGAGCGTCTCGCCTTCGGGATCGTCGGCACCCCGCGTCAGCAGTTGCGGGTAGAAAATCTTCTCTTCGATGTAGGCGTGGACATCCAGCTTGTCGCCGAGCGGACGCCATACCCGCTCGAGTGCAGCGCGGTTGACTGGCGTCTGCGCTTGCAGATCATCCAGCTTGGCGAATTGTTCGCGGAACCAATCATGGTCAGCGAGGATGAGTTTGGTGATGTCAGCCACTTCGGCTAGCTACCAACCTCTCCCGCCCGCCAGGCCTGGACGACACCCCCGCGAGCCGGTGGCTGGCGGGGGTGTCGTCGCACGGTTTATTTCGACGATCAGGCCGGGGTGCTACTTGACGTCGTACCGATCATTGTTCATCACCTTGACCCAGGCCTTCACGAAGTCGGCCACGAACTTGTCTTTGGCGTCGTCCTGGGCGTACACCTCCACGACCGCGCGCAGCACCGAGTTCGAACCGAACACAAGGTCATTCGGGGTCGCCGTCCACTTGAGCGCGCCCGAGGCCCGATCGTGGCCCTCATAGACGTTCTCCGCTGTCTCCGACGCCTTCCACACCGTGCCCATGTCGAGCAGGTTGACGAAGAAGTCGTTGGTCAACGTCCCGGGCCGGTCGGTAAATACGCCGTGCTTGGTGCCGCCGTGGTTGGCGCCAAGGGCACGCAGCCCGCCGATGAGCACCGTCAACTCAGGACCGGTCACACCCAGTAAGTAGGCCCGCTCCACCAGCAGCTGCTCCAACGGAGCCTTCTCGCCCGGACGCGCATAGTTGCGGAACCCGTCGGCCTGCGGCTCGAGCACCGCGAACGAGTCCACGTCGGTACTCTCCTGCGAAGCGTCGGTACGACCCGGTGTGAACGGAACCGTGATGTCGTGTCCGGCGTCCTTGGCGGCCTTCTCCACCGCCGCTGAGCCGGCCAGCACGATCAGGTCAGCCAGCGAGACCTTCTTGCCGCCCGATGCCGTGCGGTTGAAGTACTCCTGGAGCTTCTCGAGAGCGCCCAGCACCTCGGCCACCTCGGCCGGTTCGTTGATCTCCCAGTTCTTCTGCGGCTCAAGGCGAAGCCGTCCGCCGTTCGCGCCACCGCGCTTGTCGGTGTTGCGGTAGCTCCCTGCCGCCGCCCAGGCCGTCTTGACCAGCTGGGGAACGGTCAGGCCCGACTCGAGCACCTTGCCCTTCAGGGACGCGACGTCCGCCTCGTCGACCAGCGCGTGGTCCACAGCCGGAACCGGGTCCTGCCATAGCTGCGGCTCGGCAATCCACGGCCCGCGGTAACGGCTGATCGGTCCCATGTCGCGGTGCAGCAGCTTGTACCACGCCCTGGCGAACGCGTCGGCCAACTCATCGGGGTGGTCCAGCCAACGCCGGGTGATCTCGCGGTAGATCGGGTCCTCGCGCAACGAAATGTCGGTGACCAGCATCGTCGGCGCGCGACCCGGGCCGCCGAACGGATCGGGGATCGTGCCGGCACCGGCGCCGTCCTTTGCGGTGAACTGCCAGGCGTCACCGGGACTCTTGGTCAGCTCCCACTCATAGCCGTACAGGGTCTCCAGGAAGGTGTTGTCCCACTTGGTCGGGGTGGGTGTCCAGACCACCTCCAGGCCGCTGGTGATGGCGTCCCTACCCACGCCGCTGCCATAGGTGCTCTTCCAGCCCAGCCCCTGTTGTTCGATCGGAGCGGCTTCGGGCTCGGGCCCGACCGGGTCCGCGCTGGCGCCGTGGGTCTTGCCGAAGCTGTGGCCACCGACGATGAGTGCGGCGGTCTCCTCGTCGTTCATCGCCATCCGGCCGAACGTCTCGCGGATGTCCACCGCCGCGGCGACCGGATCCGGCTGGCCTTCGGGGCCTTCCGGATTCACGTAGATCAAACCCATGGTGGTCGCACCGTAGGGCTCGGCGAGGTCCCGTTTGCCCCCGAGTAGCGCTTGTCGGTACCCAGCCATTCGCCCTCTTCGCCGAAGAGAATCTCCTCGGGCTCCCAGACGTCCTCGCGACCGAACGCGAAGCCGAAGGTCTTGAAGCCCATCGACTCCAGCGCTACGTTGCCGGCGTAGACGATCAGGTCCGCCCAGGAGATCTTGTTGCCGTACTTCTGCTTGACCGGCCACAGCAGCCGGCGGGCTTTATCCAGGCTCGCGTTGTCGGGCCAGCTGTTGAGCGGGGCGAAACGCTGCATACCCTGGCCGCCGCCGCCGCGGCCGTCGTGAATGCGATAGGTGCCCGCGGCGTGCCAGCTCATCCGGATGAAAAAGCCGCCGTAGTGGCCGTAGTCGGCGGGCCACCAGTCCTGCGAGGTGGTCATCAGCGAGACCATGTCCGCCTTGAATGCGTCAACGTCGAGCTTGGCGAACTCCTTGGCGTAATCGAAGTCGTCGCCGAGCGGGTTGGATTGGGGCGAGTGCGGGTGCAGCCTCGAGACGTCGACCTGGTCGGGCCACCAGTCCTGGTTGGTCCGGGGAGCATGCGCCTTGGGCTCGGGTGCGTCGATTGCCGGGTTCTCACTGTCGCTGCCGCTATGGGGTGTATCAGATGACACAGCATTCCTTTCGGTGGTGGGTGAATCGGGGCGTGATCAGGAAACTGCGGTCGAGCAGTCGGGGCACAAGCCCCAGTAGATGACTTCGGCCTCGTCGAGAACGAAGCCATCCAAAGCGTTGTTGTCGTCTGACGGAGTCAAGCACGGCGCCTCGCCGACCGCGCAATCGATGTCGGCGATCACTCCGCAGGATCGGCAGACGAGGTGGTGGTGGTTGTCGCCGACGCGGGACTCATAGCGAGCGACCGACCCCGATGGCTGGATCCGCCGAACCAGACCCACCGCCGTCAGCGCGTTGAGTACGTCGTAGACGGCCTGGCGGGAGACGTCGGGCAGACCGAGGCGCACCGCCGAGAAAATCGTCTCGGTGTCGGCGTGTGGATGGGCATGCACCGCCTCCAGCACCGCTAGCCTGGGACGGGTAACACGCAGGTCGGCCAACCGGAGCTGGTCAGTGAAGTCGGCCGTTGAGGGCACCGTCCCAATATGCGCGCTTTTCTGGAATCAGTCAAGACTTTGCCGGGGGTCGGGCGCACAAATTTAGGCCCGGCCCCCGACTCAGCGCCGTAGGGCGCTGCCTTGCTGCCACTGATCCCAGCTGAGCGTCCAGTCGCCATTCTGGCCAATTTTCAGTGGCGGTCCGCCGCTGTTGCGCACCTCGACCACGTCGCCCGGTACGGAGAAGCCGTAGAACCATTTTGCGTTGTCGGCGTTGAGGTTTAGGCATCCGTGCGACGTGTCGGTGTGACCCTGGGCCCATACCGTCGCGTCGAGTTCATGCAGATAAATGCCGTCCGTACTGATTTTGGTGGCGTAATTGATGGTCTCGCGATACCCGAGCCGAGAATTCTTGGGCAGCCCGAACGTGGAGGAGTCCATCACCACCGGGTTGCCCTTGTCGAGCACGGTGTAGACGCCCGGCGGAGTCCACAGTGAAATTGTCCGCGGGCCGACCTTTTCGGTGCCGCCCATTCCCATCGAGGTGGGCATGGTGCGAAGTAGCGCTCCGTTGCTGTAGACGCTGACTAACTTGGTCGCGTCATCGGCAATCGATACATGCGCGTCGCCGATCCGGAACGACACCCGACTATCTTCTTGTCCGAATAAGCCACCGCCCAAGGAAATTCCGTAGATCTTGGCTTCGGCGGTGATCGTGGTGCCGGGCGCGTAGTAGTGCTCTGGCCGCCAGTGGGCGTTCTGATCGTCGACCCAGAACCATGAGCCTGATACCGGCGGGTTGGTGGTCACCGACAGCTGTCGCTCGGCGGCAGCGCGGTCGGCGATCCGCTCGTCGAAGTGGGCGACGACCACGGTTCCGACGCCGTAGGTGCCGCCGTCCCGGAGCGCGGCCTCTGCGGTGGTGGTGAACGAAACCTTGGTTTGGTTGGACGGCTTAAGTGTGGAGAATGACGAAACCTGGTTCGATGCAACGCCATTGGAGCCTCGGCTGGTTACCCTGAGCGTATAGGTGCGTCCGTAGCCCAGCGGAACAGTTGGCTTCCAGACGGTGCTATCCGGCGTCATGATGCCCTCGACGGGCTTGCCGGCGTCGTTGACCATGCGAACATCGGTCAACGTTCCCGTGTCGGCTTTCACCGCGACCTGCCCGACCGGATCGACATCGCGTGTGTCGGAGCCCGGCGTGATCGTCACCTGTGCCGGCCCAGCCGCTATCGAGGACCCGGGGCAGTTGCCGGTGGGGCAAGAGCGCCCAGATTCAATCTGTATCGCAGCGACCAGGCCGACGAGAAGAAACACGCATAACAGCAGCCGGCGAGGCCGGGCAACGCCAAGTCGGCGGTGGACGAGGGGCGCAATGTTTGTCGATGTCATGGTTGTCCATCAAGTAGCCAATAGCGTGCGCCATGAAACCGATCGCCGGCTCGCCGAGAGATCGCCGAGAGATCATGGCCTCATGGCCGAGGACGAACTCGACAGGTTGTATGGGATGCCGCCGGAGGAATTCACCGCGCTACGTACGAAGTTGGCCGCGGCGGCCAAGCAGCGCGGTGACGCCGACGCCGCCAACCGGATCTCCGCTGCGCGCAGGCCCACGAGAGCGGCGTGGGTAGTCAACCGGCTCGCACTGCGGCGCACGGACACCAAACAGCGCCTGGCTGACCTGGGTGACCGGCTACGCGCCGCGCACGCCGCGATGGACGGGGACCGTATTCGGGACTTGTCCGCCGAGCAGCACAAGCTCATTGAGGCACTCGCTCGAGCAGCCTTCGAAGCTGCCGACCTGAAAAAGCCTTCGTCTGCGCTGCGTGACGACCTGACCAGCACGTTGCAGGCCGCGATCGCCGAGCCCGAGGTCCGGGAGAGACTTGGCCGGTTGGCCAAGGCGGAACGATGGTCGGGTTTCGGCGCGTTCGGCGAGGCCGCGCCGGCATCCAAGTCCGCTCGACAAGCCACCCCCGCCACAAAGCCCGCGACGAAGCCACCGCGCGACAAGGAAGCCGAGGCTGCGCGTCAGCAGCTGGAAAAGCAGCGAAAAAAGCTGGACACGGCCCTGGACGCAACCCTTGCCGCCGCTGAGCGCGCAAGAGCCGAGGCCGACGCCGCACTCTCCGAGCGAGAGGCCGAGTGTGCCGTAGCTCGGCAGCGTCGTGATGAGGCGCGCGCAGAGCTCCGCGCGGCCGAGCGCGAGCTCAACAACGCCGACGCCCGCTACGAAAAGGCCAAGCGAGCCAGCCGCGCCGCCGCGGAATCGCTAAAAGAGGCCCGAAAAATCGCCAAGGCACAGCGCCAGCGACCGACCTAGCCCGTTTTCTGGTAAACGAGCCAGCGCAACTCGATTGGGGATTCTTCAGGCTCGACGTCGAATACGTCGAGGCCGTTGGCCCAGCCGGGGAACCAGATGGTGGGCGGCCAGGCGCCTTCGGGCAGGTGGGTCTTCTCGTACTCCACGGCGGAGTCGTCGGCAACGAGTTCAAGAGGTAGTTGGGCCGCCGCACCCGTCAGCTCGTCCCGGGTGAAGATCATGCTGTTGCACTGCTGCCCGAGTTCGCGCGCCGCGTCGTCGAGGACGTAGCCCGGGCGCGCCAGGAAAGTGTTGAACACCAGCCGTCCGCCGGGGGCCAGGCAGTCGGCGGCGAGTTCGAGTACGCCGCGCAGCTCCCGCGTCGTCCGGAAATCGGGCACCACCTCGGAGGCCACGATCAACTGGTAGTCGTCGCGAACGCCCTCCATGGTCTCGAAGACGTCGCCATGGAAGACGCGCACGTCCAGGGATTCCCGCTCGGCCTCCGAACGAATGATGTCGGCGAATTTCGGGGCCATCTCGACCGCATCCACCGGATGGCCACGCCGCGCCAGCGCCAGGGCATTGCGCCCGGTTCCTGCGCCGATGTCGAGCACGGGGTGGCTGCTGGGATCGACCGCTTCGCCGGCCAGCGCCGACACCCGGGCGTCGGGGTCGGTGCCGAACAACGGCCCCTCGCGCGCGGCGACCCACTGGTCGTAAGCGTCCCCGACCGTCACAGAATCGGGTGTGACGCGGTAATTCATCCCCACCCCGAACGGGGCGTGGAATGAGACGACGATGTTCGACCGCGAGGAGGCCGTGTAGGCCTTCGCCAACTCGGCCTCCAGCACCACCCTGAGCTGCGCGAATTCTTCGGCCGAGTGCCGCACGCCGACGGCGGCAAAGAGTTTGTCGCACATCGTGACGTATTCGTCGATCATGCTGGGAACGGCCGGCAGCGTGACCTGGCCGCCGGCCACCGATCGCCGGTATAACCGCCGGGCCATCGCTTCGCGCAGCATCGACGGATCGAAGGGTCTGTCGGGCGAATCGTCCATCAGAACCCTTGTACACGACGCGGCGCGGGATCGGGCACCTACCGCTTGCGGTTACTCGCCAGTGACGGATCGCTCCAGGGTGTCCAGCGACGCGGCGAGGTAATCCTCGGGGAAGATGGGCATCCCGCCTACCTGCTCGCGGAAGTTCTGCGACGTGGCCGCCCAGTCATAGGTGAGGGTGACATCGGTGCCCCCACCGTTCGGAGCGAGATCGTAGCGCCAGAACCAGCCACCGGGCATGTGGGTGCCGACTTCGTCAAGCTGTCCCGGGATCCACCCGATGGCCCGGTCCTTTTCGAACACATTCACCAGGTTGTACGTGACGTAGTGACCTCCGGCCCGTTCCAGGAACATATTCATCGCGAACAGTTGTCCGCTGCCGGTGATCGGTGCGGTGTCCACCGCGTCGCGGACCCAGTCGGTGGGTTCGGTAGCGCAGTGGCGCGCCGGGTTGGCCAGTACGGCGAAGATCTCTTCCGGGGTGGCGGCGATGCTGCGGGTGACGACAAAGCGTTCGGTGCTGGTGGTGGTCATGCGTGCTCCTTGGGTCCGTAGGCAGCGGCGATATCGGGTGAGTCCAGCCACCCTGAGTATGTCGGCCGCGAGGGCCAACCCTCGGGCGAATCGAGCCATTCCTCCTGGCGGCCCCACGGCAGTACGTCGATGAGCCCGAACGAGTGGCTGAGCTGCTCGGTGCCTCGCCCGTTCGTATGCCAGGTTCGGTACACGCTGTCGCCGTCGCGCAGGAAAACATTGACCCCGAAGCCCCCGCCGGGTGGTGCGTCCATGTCGGCGGCGAATGGGCTCTGCGCTGACGAGTACCACTCCATCCGGTTGCCGACCTTGTGCTGGTAGGCCAGTGCCTCGTCGATCGGCCCGGCGGTGACGATGACGAAGCGGGCGTCGTAGTTGTCGAGGAACTCCAGCCGGGTGAACTGGGACGTGAAGCCGGTGCACCCGCCGCACTGCCAGTCCGCGCCATCCGACCACATGTGGTGGTAGACGATCAGCTGCGAGCGGCCGCCGAATACATCGACAAGCCGGATCGGCCCGTCGGCCCCGATCAGGGTGTAGTCCGGCAACTCCACCATGGGCAAACGCCGCCGCTGGGCGGCGATGGCATCCAATTCTCGAGTTGCGGCCTTTTCGCGCTTGCGCAGTTCGTCGAGCGCGGTGCGCCAGGTGTGGTGATCCACGATCGGTGGCAGGGCTTGGGGCGTAGGAGGCGTGGGGGGCATGGAATCCACCTTTGGCTATCGAGTTATCCCGTCTCAAAGGTATGACCCGCGGTGCACCTGGAATTCATCGCTGTCCCACGCGGCCTGGTCTTTCGCTACGCTCAGCAACGCTCTGATGGGCCCGGGCGGTCCGATTACGAGCATCGCGGCCGAGCTACGCGAACTGGCCTCCCTGCACGCCGCCGGAATCCTGACCGACGACGAATTCAACGAACAGAAACAACGCCTGCTACCGCACTGACGCGTGTCTAACTAGATTGACGGCGAGTCGGCGCATTACCCGATCCTGCCTGCTCAGAGGTGCTACCGTTTGCGGGCCATTCGTTCCCCGACTGTCTTGATGAGCCGCCATGTTCGACTCCCGCATCGCAACCGCGGCGCGCAATGCCGCGATAAGCGCTTGCGTCGGCATGGCCGTTGTTTTCGCCGCATCCGGGTGTGGCGGGATGGTGCCACCAACGGCGGCGACGACCCCAGAGGCGACGTCGGCGACTGCCTCCCCGGCGGCCTCCGACGGCATATACGGCAACCCGAAGGCGGCTGGCAAGTACTGGCAGCAGCAATCGCTGGAGGACAACTGCGGGCTGATGTCCGTTGCTGACGTGGTCGGTGAGATCACCGGGAAAGAGCCGACCGAGCACGAGATCATCAAGTTGGCCGAAGCGACTCCGTCGGGGACCAACCCCGGCCCGATCTATGACCACAAACACTCCGGTGGCGGTGGCATCGAAATGGCAGACGAGGTCGTGCTTCTCGATCATTACGGCATCAAGTCGGTCATGACCTATACGGCGCACCCCGAAGAAACCGGACTACCCGCGCTGGAGCGCTACCTCGGCAGCGACCGCAAGATCATCGCCTGGGTCAATTCCGCGGTCATCTGGAATACCAACGACCAGCGCACCAAGGCCGATCACTTCCTGGTGGTCACCGGGATCGACACCAACAAGGAGATCGTTCACCTCAACGACCCCGGAGCCGACTACGCCGACGAGCAGGTCAGCATTACCAGGTTCATGACCGCCTGGAAAGCCGGCGAGGAATCGATCGTCGTTACCGCGCCACCAAGCTGAAACTCGACCACGTTGTCTCGCAAATAAATTCGCGAAAAGTAGTACTCCTGCAGTGTGAGCGGTGCGGACTCAGTCCGCACCGCTCACTTTGCACTGATGGCCTTTCAGGCCGCGCTGATTACCACCTCGCCGTTCGCCTTACGGTGCTGGTACTGCGGGCAGTAGGACTGCACCGCGTCGACGATGAAGTTCAACGAGCTCTGTTCGCTCATGCCGGGGTTGGCGCTGACCAGCTGCTGGCTGATTTCGCGGGGCTGAGAGCCCTCTCCGAGCGCGTTGCAGACGTTGTGGGCGACCTTGACCGCGGACTGCGGGCTGCCGACCTCGATGCCTTGCTGCTGCAGGGCGGACAGGAACTGCTCGTCAGCGGCGGTGCCGGCGTTGGCGGTACCGGCGGCGATCATAGCGGCCATGCCGAGCGTGCTGGCGGTAAGGGCCGCGCCGGCAATGACTTTGGTGAATCGAGAGTTGCGCATTGTAGTGGTTTCCTTCTGGTGTGTGGGTTTGACTTGCCAGTGAGACCAGAATCTGTGCCCTACCTATGCGGATTCTTAATAGATCCTTTATGCGCGCAGCGGCGTCGGCTGCGCGCAGGCGCCGCTGCGTAATCGCCAGGCTGAGAGTCAGCCGTGCGCGACGATGCTGGACGAACTGGAGTTGTCGATGCGGGGTGAACCCGAGTGGTATGTCACGTGGTTGCGCGAGCCGGCCGCCGATATCGCGTCCGCGCTGTCGACTGCGACGTCATTGTGAGTGCCGTTCACCTCGAGGCTGACGCAGTGCCCGATGAGCACGATGGTGTTGTCGTCTCCGTCGATCCGCACGGAACTGTCGTTGCATGCCATTGTCTTGTTAACCCCGAAGCCGTAGTAGTGGACCCCGTTGGGCGGCACCTGCTCGATCGAATCCTCGGTGGTGGTCGGTGTCGTCGTGCTGATGCGTGTGCTGGTCGTCGTGGTCGTCGTCGTCGTGGTCGTCGTCGCGGTGGTCGATGTGGCGTCCGGGGATTGACGGGCCTCGTCGAAGGCGGAGTTGACCGCGGTGTACATGATCACCATCCCGACGACGATCGGGGCGACGAAAATCACGACGATGAACAGCACGCCGAGGACTATCCACCGCGTGGGGATCCCCGACCGGGTGCGCGGCGTCGGGCGAAACGGCGCTCCGTACGACGTCTGCGAGGCGGGTGGGTCGGAATAGCTCTGCTGTGGCCGGTCACCGAGTTCGGACTTGCGCGCCTGGTCGGCGAGCGAGCGCTCCAGCTCGCGTATCCGCGCCTCGGGATCGTCCTGCGGGTCCACGCGCCCAATGCTCCCACAGCGCCTGGGGTTGCGGCGCATGTGCACCGAAAACGCAAGCGGCGCCGACCTTTCGGGTGTGCGCCGATCGAACGGCACGTCACGTCGGTGGTGCAGACCCAAACTGTATCCTATTGCGCCGCAGCACGATCACGAGTAAGCACGGACATCATGGACGGAGATACCGCAGCAGACTTGGGTGGTCAGAAGTTCGTGTCATTGACGACTTTCAAACGAAACGGAGACCCCGTCGCCGCACCGATGTGGATCGTGCGCGACGGCAATTACCTGCTGGCATGGACACCGGCTGACGCGTGGAAGGTCAAGCGGATCCGAAACAATCCCCGGGTGAGGCTCGCAGCGTGCGGCCGCACGGGCAAGGTGGCGGCCGGTCAGCCTGTCTTTGACGGGACCGCTGAGGTGATCACCGACCCCCAGGAAGTCGCGCGTGCCGAATCAATGATCAAGCACAAGTACGGCTTAGCATTTCGGGTCGTGACGCTGATCGAAACTATTGCCGCCCGTGGCCGCAAACCGCGGTTCGCCGTGCGTATTATGCAGTCGAATACCGGGTGACCAGTGGGTGTTTGGAATTGGATTTTTCGGTGTAACAGGTATCTACCCATTAACTAAGGAGAAAAATGAGGCAAATTCCCCCCGCCGCGATCGCGATCGCCATGCTGCTGTTCAGCGGATGTTCGGCCTCAGAGATCGTCAACACCGGTGGTGACACCAAGTGCAAGGACTTCACCACTCAGGACGAGAAGAAGCAGAACGACGAGGTCAGCAAGATGCTGAAGGACAAGAGCGGTGCCGACCCGACCAGTATCGAAATTTCGGCAACAAAGTTGTCGGTGATGACCTATTGCCAGACACTTGGCAAGCCAGACAGCAAAATCTCCGAGGCACCACACGGCTGACGGGTTCTATGTTTGCAACACCTCAGGGTTGGCGATCCGAATCGGCGTACCGTTCAGCCAAGCCACCACAGCTTCTACCGTGTCGGAGTAGAAAGCACTTAGCATTTCGCTGGTGACGTAGCCCAGGTGCGGAGACAACGTCACATTCGGGAGGGATCTGAGCGGATGATCGCGCGGAAGCGGCTCGATGTCATAGACGTCGAGCCCGGCTCCAGCGATCCGCCCTGCCCGAAGCGCGGTGATCAAACCGGCCTCATCGACAATCGGGCCCCGGGAGGTGTTGATCAAATAGGCGTGTGGCTTCATCAAGGCCAGCTCGGGTCCGGCCACCAGACCTCGGCTGCGTTCGGAGAGCACCAGGTGGATGGAAACCACGTCGGATTCTTCGAAGAGCGTCGCCTTCTCCACCCGGCGCGCACCGGCCGCCGTCGCGGCCTCCTCGGTGAGATTCTGGCTCCACGCAATGACTTGCATACCAAAGACTTTCGCGTATTCCGCCATGCGCTTGCCGACCCTGCCCAGACCAAGAAGTCCGAGCGTCTTACCCGACAGCGTCAGACCGGTGGTGGTCTGCCAAGAGCCGTCACGCATGCGCCGATGCTCTTCGGCCAGATGGCGCACCGTCGCGATCAACAACCCCCAGGCGAGTTCGGGTGTGGCGTCACGCACCGACCTGAATCGGGGATTGGCGAAGTCCGAATGGGCGATAAGGACGCCGCGCTCGCTGGCGGCGGCCATGTCTAAGTTCGGCAGACTCCTGCCGACGATGGTGATCAGTCTTAGGTTGGGCAGCCGCTCGATGAGCGTGCGCGGAAACGCCATACGCTCGCGCATGGTGCAGACGACTTGGAACGGCTGCAACACGTCCGCGGCCTCCGCGTCGGCGAGGTGCCGGTCGAAAACGGTTACCTCGGAACGCATCTGAACTGGCGACCAGTCGGCGAGGTCGAGAGCCACGCCAGCGTAGTCGTCCAGTATCGCCACCTGGGGCACGCGGTTTCGCGCCACCCTATTTTCCTAGCTCGGCGGGGGACTTCGGCACCAAGTCCGTTGAGGTGACGGTGGTCATCTTGGTAATCAGCCATCGGGAGTCGCTTTTTTGCATAAACAACCGGTAGGACAGGTACTTGAGCGAAGGGTTATCGCGTGTCTGCGGTGTCGTGCTGGTCGTGTTGGCATAGATCAACGCGGTCGCCGACGAGCCGCTGAGCGACTCAACGCCGGCCCCAAGAACCTCCGACTTGTTGGTTACCTGGGCCTGCTTATTCGCTGCAATGATCGCGTTGACGAACTTGACATACTGGGCCTGGAAATCGCCCCCGAGATACTGGGCCGCCCTCTCAGGCAAGCCGTCAATGTCGGCCGGCGTTATAGCTCCACAGCGTGGTCATGGCCGTCGTCGCGGCTTGCACGATGGCACGTTTCGCATCCGCCTCCGCTCGGTCGGCGAAATAAAGTCGCGCCGTTATCCCGGCAAATACCACTGCCGCGAGACAAACCGCCAGCGGCACAGCCAAAATCGCGAGCGCACGGCGGTTGGCTACGCGGCGGCGCCGAGGCGCGGACGGAGGTGGACCGGGCCGTGGCGACGGCGGGGCCCACGGAGTAGGGGCCTGCGCGACAAACCTCGGCTCGGGTTGCGCAACGGGAGCGCTGATAGCGTCCCGGCCGGCTTTTGCCAACTCCGTCGCGGACTGGTAGCGATCGCCGGGATTCTTCGCCAGGCCTGTGGCGATGACCTCGTCCATCGCCGGCGGTACCCCCGCGGCGATGGTTGACGGGCGTGGTGGGGGAGCCGAGATATGTCCGGCGAATTGCTGTTCAAGACTGTTGCCGGGAAAGGGCCGGGCACCGGTCAAGCATTCATGCAAGACACAGGCCAGGGCATAGATATCGGAGCGCCAATCGGCCTCGGCACTGAATCGTTCCGGTGCCATATAGGCCCAGGTCCCCATCACGCTGCCGCTTGTGGTCAGCCCGGTGTCGTCGGCGGCGCGGGCGATCCCGAAATCAATCAGGTAGGCGAAATCATCCTCGGCGACCAAGATGTTCGACGGCTTGATATCGCGGTGCATCAGCCCGACCTTGTGGGCGGCACTGACCGCCGCGGCGACCTGTTCGATGATCATGACCGCGCGCCGCGGATCCAACGGCCCTGCGGCCAGCAGTGAATGCAGGTCACGGCCCTCGATGAGCCGCATGTCGACGTACAGTCGGCCGTCGATCTCGCCAAAGTTGTGGATTGGCACCACGTGCGGCTCGCTCAGGGACGCCGCGGTGTAGGCCTCGCGGCGAAACCTCTGCTCAAACCCGGCATTGTCCGCCAAATGCGGTAACAGCACCTTGAGCGCGACGACGCGATTCGTCACAGTGTCGTAGGCGCGCCACACCTCACCCATCCCACCGCGACCCAGCAACTGCACCAATCGGTAACGACCGAACGGAGCCCCCTCCACTGGTCCTCCTCGAATCCGCACCCAGCAGATGACCACCGCCACCATAGGCCGACTGCGGCAACAACCGCACGGAAAGCGGGCCGACGCTCGTAGCGGTCTCGGCCATGACGGTGGCCGCCATCGCGCTGGGCCACGACGAGGCGCCCGACCCGCGCAGTCCCGCTCACCGGGTTAGCCACCGGGTGTTTGGAATTGGCGCCTCCGGTGGTAACAGTTACTTACTGCCCCGTTCAGAAAGGACAACGATGAGGCCAATTGCACCGGCAACGATCGCGATCGCCACGCTGCTGTTCAGCGGATGTTCGGCCTCAGAGATCATCAACACCGGTGGTGACACCAAGTGCAAGGACTTCACCACTCAGGACGAAAAGAAGCAGAACGACGAGGTCAGCAAGATGCTCAAGGACAAGAGCGGTGCCGACCCGAGCAGCATCGAAATATCGGCAACAAAGCTGTCGGTGATGACCTATTGCCAGACACTTGGCAAGCCAGACAGCAAAATCTCCGAGGCGCCGCACGGCTGACAGGAATTCTTAGCGGCGTCCGTCAATCCGGCTCAGCGCCATTTGATGCCGCACCCGATCGAGGGCGCGTTGGTCGGCGTCAACCGGCCGCCCAGCCAGCACGGCGTCGACCGCCGCCCGGATGTCTGCTGCCGTCACCGGCCGATCGTTGCGGGGGCGGGAGTCGTCGAGCTGGCCGCGGTAGACGAGACGACGCTCGCCGTCGAAGACGAACGTGTCGGGTGTGCAGGCCGCGGAGAACGCCCGGGCGACGTCCTGGGTCTCGTCGTAGAGGTACGGAAACGTCCAACCCTGGCGGCTGGCCTCGGCGACCATCTGATCGGGGCCGTCTTGGGGGTAGGTAGCGACGTCATTGCTCGAGATAGCGACCATCGCGACACCCTTGTCGGCCAGATCCCGACCGAGCGCGGCCAGTCCAGCCGCGACGTGCTGGACGTACGGGCAGTGGTTACAGATGAAGGTGACGACGAGTGCTGGACCGGTGAGCTCGTCGAGGCTGACCGTGGCGCCAGTTGCCGGTTCGGGCAATGCGAAGGGCGGCGCGGAGGTGCCTAGGGCAAGCATTGTCGATTCGATGGCCATGCCCGCCAGGGTAGCCGCGCCGGAAAAACTTCCGGTCTTCGGCGCTCAGTCTCCGGCGAACCACGCGGTCCTCACCGCCCGGGTCTGGGGCGGCGCGAACCGGGTGTTCGGAGTGCCTAGTTCTCCGACTTTGACCGTCCACGCCGGAGCCGACCGGTCGATGCAGGTCCCGGCGCCCTGACTGGGGAGCCATAGCACCGAGAGGTCGCCGCACCCGTAGACGCCGACATAGCCGTCATCGCGCCCACCCCACGCACCGCCGTTGCGAAACAGGCAACGCGTGCCGTCGTCAAGCAGCAGCGCGAAGGGGTCTGGCGTCGCGGGGTGCTGTACAGGCGGAAGCGGACCACCATAGGTCACCCGATGCAAGAGCTTGTCCCACGGATTGTCCACGCACAACAGTGATCCCGGTGTCGACGCCCAGCAGGTGCCGGCACCGGCCGCGCTGGGCGAACAGTAGTAGACGTTGTCGGCCACCGCCGACGGCGACGGCGTCGTGCAGTCGGTGACCGCAGCGACATTGCCCTGCGACGGCGCCTCTCGGTAGCCGTTGATCGGTTGGCCACCAGGCCCGACGGCTACGGTCGTGACCACCTGGGTGGGCGGCGGATCAGCGCTTGCCTCCCCGGCCGGTGCGAAACCAGCCATCGCCATCACCGCGATCGGCACCAGAACAACTCGCGACACAACTTCCACCGCAGCCAAACCTCCAGGTCGATGCTCCCGAAGTCCTCGGCCCTGCTCGGTGCGCTACGTGCGCGGAGTCGGAGCCGCCGCTTGATTGATCTTGTTCGCCGCGAACGTCGCGGCCTGGTTTGTCATCCCGGACTCGATGTACGAGACGTGCGCCATGATGTTCCCGCCACCGGAGCAAATTGGGTCGTCGGGAGCGCACTGGCTAATGGTCTTTCCGCCGTACGCCGGGCTGATCGCGGGCAGTGGCCCGCCGCCCCACAACATGCTGGAGAACCCGCTGGTGGGCTCGCCGAACAAGGCGACCGCGGCGACATGGTCAGCCACCGAGGCCGGCATCTGGTTGCTCGCCAAATTGATCACGGTCGCGCCCTGCGAATATCCGCCGAGCACGATTTTCGAGTTGGGGCAGCTGGCGACGACGTCCTGGATGTGGGCACTGGCGTCATTGGCACCGGTTGTCGCGCTGTTGTGGTAATCGTCGTTCGCCGGGTAGTTGACCGCGTAGACCCCGACCGACTTCCCGTTAACCTGCGAGGTCAGCGAGTCGACGAAGGCTTGGCCGACGTCGGCCAGGCCAGGACCCTGATGCGTGCCCCGCGCGTAAACCACCGAGACGTCAGAACATGGATCGGCAGACGCGGCAGGACTGCCCATGGGCACGCTAAGCAGCGCCCATGTCGTTACGACCAGGACACCAAGGATGCGTGCAAGACGGCGTTCAATCATCCCCAAACTCTGACATACCGCGGTCGGCAGCGCCGCCGGGGGCGACGAAAGATATGAGTTGGGCCAGTGCGTCGAAAAACTGAGCTGCCGAGAGATGATGCGGATACGCTTTATCCGCACATGGACCGTTAACTGAGGCGGAAGGCAGCAACGTGTCACTTCTGGTCGTGGCTCCCGAGTTTCTGGAGTCGGCGGCAACCGATTTAGAAGGCATCCGATCGGCGCTGAAAGCGGCACACACGGCAGCTGCTGCTCAAACCAGTCAGCTTGCGGCCGCCGGCGCTGATGAGATATCGACGGCAATCGCCGCGCTATTCGGCAACCATGCTCAGGAGTTTCAGGCGCTCAGCACCCAGGCCAGCGCGTTCCACCAATCGTTTGTGCAGGCACTGAGCTCGGCAAGTGCGTCGTATCTGGCCACCGAGCTGGCCAGCGCGAAGCCGTTGCAGTCGATCACCGACGATTTGCTGGACGTGATCAATGCACCCACCGAGGCGTTGTTCCAGCGCGATTTGATCGGCAACGGAGCAAACGGGACGAACCTGAGCATCAACGGCAAGCCCGGTGGTTTGCTGTGGGGCAACGGTGGCACCGGCTTTTCCTCACCGACGGCGGCCGGTGGTGCCGGCGGCGATGCCGGCTTGATCGGCAATGGCGGCAACGGTGGTTCCGGGGTGACAACCGGTGGGGCCGGTGGCAACGGTGGCTGGCTGATTGGTAGCGGCGGCACCGGTGGGGCCGCAACCGGAAGTGGTGTTAACGGCGGAGTTGGTGGCAGCGCCGGTCTGTTCGGTGCCGGCGGGACAGGTGGCGCCAGCACCAGCAACTTTGGCGGCGCCGGAGGCCACGGCGGCTGGTTCCTTGGCAGCAACGGGACCGCGGGCAGTGGTGCACCCACCAACGCAACGTATCGGGCTGAATCTGGTCCTTGGCACCGAGCCGGTGACGTACCTCTCGGTCAACGGCGGACCGAGTGTTCCCGTGCTGGTCGACACCGGATCCAACGGTCTGGTTATGCCGCTCAAAGACATCGGGCTGCAGCACCTTGGCTTGCCCACCGGATTGGGTACCGGCGGCTACAGCGGGGGGCTGGCCTACGTCTACGTAAAGTTCCACACGACGGTGGATTTCGGGGGTGGAGTGGTCACCCAACCCACCGACGTTAACGTCGTCGTGTTCTCGTTGCCGAAGTCGTTCGCATCGTTTATGTCGGGCAACGGTGCCGATGGCGTCTTGGGTATCGGGCCGAACGCGACGGGCCCGAACACCAGCAATCCGGTGCAGTCGCTACCGGGCAACCTCGGTACGGGTGTGCTCATCGACGAACCCGGCCATCAGATGGTGTTTGGTCCCAACACCACCCCTCCGCTCTGGAACCCCGATTCTTCTTAACGGAGCACCAATTACCGACCTGCCCCTGCAAGTGGCCGTCAACGGCGGGACTCTCCACCCCGTCTCCGCGATTGTCGATTCCGGTGGTGTGTACGGAACCATCCCGTCGTCGGTAGTCGATTCCGTGCCAGCCGGAACATTGATTACGGTCTACGCCCCCGACGGTGTTACCGAGCTGTACACTTCACCACGGACGGGACGAGCTCGAACGCCCCGACGGTTATCTCCAGCGGCCTGATGAATACCGGGTATTACCCCTTCTCGATCATGCCGGCGTACCTCAGCTACACCGACAACAGCGGTAACGGGTCGCTGACCTTCTATAAGAACTGACGTGCCGTCAGGTGGCCGTGACTGAAGATGCCTATCGTGCGGCCCGGATATGAGTCAGACATCTTGGCCCACGGCCTGGACGTGATCTTCTGCGGTGTCAATCCGGCCTTGACCGCCGCGATCGACGGCCACAACTTCTCCAACCGCAGCAATCGCTTTTGGCCCGTGCTGCATCTGGCCGGTTTCACCGATACGCTGCTGCGTCCACAAGACGAGCGTCGATTGCTCGAATATGGCTGCGGCATCAGCGCCGTGGTCGATCGGCCCACCAGGCGGGCCGATGAGGTCTCACCGGCCGAATTCAGGCAGGCCCGCCCCGAATTCGAGGCGAAGATGCGCCGTTACGCACCGCGCGCAGTCGCTTTTCTGGGAAAGCGTGCGTTGTCGGCCATGTTGGCCAGTTCGGATGTCGGCTGGGGCCGATACCCGCCCGGGTTCGCCGAAACAATGGCCTGGGTGCTGCCCAATCCGAGCGGCCTCAACAGAAACTTCACCCTCGATGCCCTCGTGAGTGCCTACTCCGAACTTCGGCGTGCGCTGAACCAGCCGCCGTCGGCGGCGCTGTCGGGGGCAGTGACCTAAGTAACAATGGACCGTTAGATCCGAAAAATCGAAACTCTAGGCAAGATCCGGATACGCTTTATCGGCACATGGAACCGCCAATCGTGGCGGAGGGGCGCGGAGGGGGCAACGTGTCATATCTGGGCGTGGCTCCCGACTTGCTGGAGTCGGCGGCAGCCGATGTCGAGCGGATCGGTTCGGCGCTGAAGGCGGCGCATGCGGCAGCTGCTGCTCCAACCAGTGAGCTGGCGGCGGCCGGCGCCGATGAGATATCGACGGTCATTGCCAAGCTATTCGGCGGTTACGGTCAGGAGTTTCAGGCGATTAGCGCGCAGGTCAGCGCGTTTCATCAGGACTTCGTGCAGGCGCTGAGCTCGGGGGCTACGTCGTATCTGGCCACCGAGGCCGCCAACGCGTCGCCGTTGCAGGCGGTCGAGAGCACCGTGCTCAGTGCGATCAATGCGCCCACCCAGGCGCTGTTCGGGCGTTCCCTGATCGGCGACGGCACCAACGGTTCGGCTGACGAGCCCGAACGGCGGGGACGGCGGGCTGCTGTACGGCAACGGCGGCACCGGTTACTCCTATGACAGCACCTCGGGAGCCAACGCCGGGCGAGTCGGTGGCAACGGTGGTTCGGCGGGGCTGATCGGCAACGGAGGTACCGGGGGCTCCGGCGGAGCCGGCGCAGCCGGCGGAACCGGTGGTCAGGGCGGCTGGCTCTTCGGCAACGGCGGGACCGGCGGACAGGGAGGAGCGGGCACGTCGGCTCGGAGCCGGCGGTGCCGGCGGAACGGGTGGCAACGCGGGTCTGTTCGGCGTCGGCGGGACAGGCGGCAACGGCGGAGCGCCCTTCTCGTCCAGTCACGTACGCCGGCGGTGGCGGCGCTGGGAGGCCGTGGCGGCTGGTTGCTCGGCGACAACGGGACCAACGGGCAGGCCGGGGGCACCAACCTCAACGGCAGCGTCGATATCACCATGTTACGACACCACCGAGCCGGTCGTGAACGCCTCGGTCAACGGCGGACAAAGCGTGCCCTTGCTGGTCGACACCGGATCTAGCGGTCTGGTGATCCCCATCAGCGACATCGGAATACAACACCTCGGATTGCCCACTGGGCTTGGTGTCGGTGGCTACAGCGGCGGAGATACCTATCTGTACCTCAAGTTCAACGGCACCATAGATTTCGGAAATGGGATCGTCTCCTCGCCGACCACCATTAATGCGGTCGTGTTCTCATTCCCCCAATCGTTCGCCAGCTTCCTCTCCGGTGACGGTGCGGTAGGCGTTTTGGGCATCGGGGCGAACACGGCAGGGCCGAACTCCGTCAGCCCCACCACCGCTCTACAGGGCAATCTCGGTCAGGGTGTGCTCGTCGACGAGCCCGCGGGCCATCTCGTGTTCGGGCCGAACTCGAAAACCGCCATAGTCACAGGGGTGAGCGGAAGCGGGGCGCCCGTTACCAACGACCTGACTTACACCGTCACCAACCCGGATGGCACCAGCGTTACCAGCACGCCGACGTCGATCGTCGATTCCGGTGGTGTCTACGGCACAATTCTGCAATCGTCGCTCCCGGGCGGCGAGAGCTCCGTGCCGGACGGAACGGTAATCACCGTCGATTACAACGGAACTGAGGTCTACCACTACACAGTCGAGGGCAGCAACGCGCCGACGGTCATCACCTCGGGCGAAGCGAACACCGGGTATGAACCCTTTTTGCAAAGGCCGATATACCTCGACTACCAGAACAACACGATGTCTTTCGATCAGGCGTAGCTGAGTCACGTTCGCGCGCTGACCGACCCCCGTTGCTCGTGATAGCAACTGCCACATGGTGTCACATCTGGGCGCCCTAACCCGTCTAGCGATTCAGGAAGCAAAACAAGCTTGACGGAAGGGCTGCATGATGAATCGCTTGAATGTTCTGGCACGGGTCTACCTGGTCGCGGTGACAGCGCTGGTGGGGGCGACCACCGCTGCGATCGGGATCTGGTGCCTGGTCGCGCCGACCTCGTTCGCCGATGCGGTCGGATTTGGGCCGCACCTGCACTTCCTGCACGACGTCGGTGCATTCCAGTTAGGTCTGGGTGTCACGCTGCTGCTTGCGCTGATCTGGTCGGACGCATTGGCCACCGCGCTCGCCGGATTCATAGTGGCGAACACTGTGCACACGGTGAACCACTTCGTCGACCTCGACCTGGGTGGTTCGGTCGCGCAAGCGTGGCTGCTCGGTGCGGTGTCGGTGGCGCTGGTCGTCGCCTTCGCGCTGCGACTACGCCAACTCGGCTATGTGTTGGGCACCGTCGCCACTGCAACCGATCAGACGTTGGCGCCGTTGGTGCGGCAAAAGACGATCAGCCTCACCACCTTTCGTAAGGACGGCACCGCGGGATCCAGTCCGGTCAGCATTGTGGTGGACGGCGATCGCGCCTACTTTCGCAGTTTCGAGCGGGCGCTCAAAGTGCGGCGGATCCGGCGCAACCCGAGCGTCGAATTCGGCCCGGCCACAGCGTCGGGCAAACCGACGGGCTCCGTGCAACCTGGCAGCGTGCGGCTGCTGGACGGGGCCGAGTATCGCAAGGCACAGCGTCTGCTCCGGCAGAAATACCCGTTCCTGCACGGCGTGCTGGTGCCGTCGGCACACCGGCTCATGCGATCCAAATTCGGCCGCACGGTCCACGCCGAGTTGATTCCGTTGTCTTCAGCCGATTGAGCGCCGTCGGTTTCCTGCGTCTGTTGTCACAGCGCGCGACGCCACCGACCATCCCGACATCGTCTTGAGGCTCACACCGACGAAGGTGCAGGAGATGACCAACTGCGGTGTCAACTTGTTCGGCTTTGATCAGATACTCCCCGAGGACGGGCGTATCCAGGCGTCGTTATGGAGTTGGCAACCGAACGAACCCCGTGCCGGCGCCGGAAACTGCGCCCTGCAGGGAGCGGACGGTCGGTGGTATGCCGCGCCGTGCGGGGACTCCCACCCTGCGGCTTGCGTCAACGCGGCGGGGATCCGGTCCGTGACGCAGACTCCGGTGCCGTTCGCCTCGGCCCCGTAAGCCTGCACGGCCATGGGCTCGCAATTCGGCCTGCCCCGAACCGGATACCAGAACTCGCTCTTGCACGCCGCCGCCACATCCGGCGGCGGGGCTGGTGGGTCAACTACACCATCACGTAGCATTCAGCCGGCGATGTTTTCGACGAGATCGGCGGCACGACTGAGGCTTTCGGCGGGTTGGGTCATTTGGGCGGCGACCTCGCGGGCTCGAGTGACGCATTGCGGCGTCAGGATCAGGCGCAGGTCGGCGACCAGTGACTCCTGAGTGGTCGCCGAAAAATGCCGTCCCGAGCCCACTTTGAGCTGTTCGACCACACCCGCCCACATCGGCTGATCGAGCCAGAGCCAGAGGATCAACGTCGGGATTCCAGCCCGCATGCCGGCGGCTGTGGTGCCGGCGCCGCCATGGTGGACGACCGCGCGGCAAGCGGGAAAGACCGCCGCATGGTTCACCGCCTCCACAATCTTGACGTGCTCGCCATGCGGAATGTCGGTGAAGTCATTGGTACCGCCGCAAATCAAGGCACGCTCGCCCAACTCCGCACAGGCGGCGCCGATCATGGCGACCGTCTCAGCAGCAGCCGCGACCGGTGTGCTGCCGAAGCCGAAGTAGATGGGCGGCGCTCCGTCGGCGATCCACGACAATGCCGCGTCGTCGGCATCGGTTGGCAACTCCAGCGTCAGCGCGCCGACGAAGGGCCGCCGGATATCCGGGTCGTGCCATGCGGCCGTCAACTCGGGCAAGCCGAGTTCGTCGTAGGCCTGGATCTCGAGCGACGTCGACGGTCCGCTAGCTTCCGGCAGGCCAAGGGCACGGCGTTGCGCGTCGTCGGTGTCTTTCGTGATGCTCGAATACAACTGCCCAGTCGACCAAATCTGCGCCGGGAAGTAGTGCAGGGCAACTAGCGGAATGCCGTGATACGCAGCGATATTCGCGACCAGCCCCTGCTCGTTGAAGCCCGCCACCAGCACGTCGGCGCCACTTGCCAGCGGCGTCAGCACCGCGGTCTTCTCCGACTTGACCTGGCTGACATGCTCAATGACTTGGGTCAACACGCTGATCGGATTCTGCATCTGCGTCGTTAGATTTCGGACGAAACCCGCAGCCGGGTCCATCTCCTCTCGCGAGTCCGGCCCGTAGGCGACCGCAGCAAGCCCGGCCGACTCGACGAAGCCAAGCATGTTCGGCGGGACAGCCATGCGCTACGTCGTGACCTCGGCGCAGCAGCTCCCGACCGACGGCGACGCACGGTTCGACATCGCCGCGACTTCCATAGCCCACCAGCACAGCTTTCATCGGATCACCCGCGGCGCTGCTGGTGCATCGCCGCTCGAACCGCGGCCGCCCAGTCCTCGTCCGCCCCGTGCTGCGCGAGCAGCTCATCCAGCTCGCCCGCACTACTCTGGGTTTTGGGCATCAGGGTCTTGGGCATAAGTGGCCACCAGGAACCGCTGTGCGGGCGGGCGATATCGGGACAACAACCGGCGCGCCTCGACCTGACGCGCGTAAAGCTCAGCGTGCGCCCGGTTCTGGGAAACGGCGTGGTCGTAGCGCTGCTGTCGAACCTGCGCGTGTTCGTCGGCCACGCCCACGGGGACCGGGACGTTCAGCAGTGGCACGTCCGCCGGGTCGAACGCCGGATCCAGCTCGCGCTGTACCCGGCCAAGCACGGTCAGCCACCTTCCTGCGAACTCGCGCCTGTCGTCCTCCGGCACCGCCATCAGATGCTCCAGCAGGCGCAGTTCCGCGACCGGCGGCAGGACAGTGGCGTGCCGCAGCGCGACCCGGGCGTACTTGCCGACCAGCTGATCCTGCCGGCGCCAGTCGCCGAGGTCGCGCGAGTTGAGCCGGTCGCACACCGCGACGACGAACCAGACATAGCCCTGCGGATCATCGGTGCGCATCGCGCGCTCTAATGGCTCAACAGTCCGGTCAAGCTGGTCGGGGTCTGGTGTGTCACCAAGTGCTACCAACCGGCCCAGCGCCTCGTCATAGTTCATCTGGCGCCCGTCGGATCGTGGTACCCGGACGTCGGATCGTTGGCATCAGCGGAAAACGGTCCGGCGCCTTTCTTCTCGATCGTGGCACGCCCGGTCGCGTCCGCGGTGGCATGCTGCTTGGCCGTGGTGAACACCGTGGCGTCCGAGGGCGGCTCGCCCGGGGAGGGTTCCGCGACCCCGAACCGCCACGGGATTTGCCACAGGAAGTCACCTTTGGCGTACGGCGTATGGGCCATCGTGCCGTGCACGGTGTCGGTAGCGTTCACCATGCAGCCGGTGGAGGAATTGCCGTCGCCCACGGTCGTCACCACCCCGAGCGGGTGCACCTTGGGATGCAGACCGCTCAGGTAGCCACTGGCCACAGCGGTGCAGGTGCCCTCCTGGAATTTGGTGTTGTTGAAGGAGACGTCGGTCGGGCGCAGGAAGACGTTACCGAGGAAACCCACCGACCAGGTGCCCTGTTGGTGATACACGGAGGTGCCGGGCTCCTGGACCATCACCGCATCGGTCGGCGTCACGATAGTGATGGTTTTTCTGTACACAATCGCGCCCGCCTTAGCGCCGGACAGCACCTTGCACACCAGCGTCGCAGCGCCTGCGGTGTGTCCCGCCGTATACAAGGCCGTTCCATCGTTTGCCGGGGTGTTGTTGATGAGAGTGCCACCGCTGGTGTCGCTTTCGATGAACCAGCGCAGGTCAACCGGTGGACTCGCGGCGGCAATCAGGTCAATGAACTCGCCGACACCGAATCGTACTGTGCTGCGCCCGGGAAAGTCGTCTCGCGCAGTGACCTCGGCGATCACCCCAAAACCGCCGGTCACCGGGTCACCAATCTGCTCGTCGACGCTGCCATTGTGCCCACACTAATAACACAGGCGGTACACCAATTGCGTCATGAGGCCTTTCGCGCCATCCAAAAATATTGGGGAACAGGGATTTTGCGAACTTGAACGCTCGGCGGATGCCGGCGAACGGGATTTTGCCCAAAACCATCGTTATTGCTTCGGCGTCGCAATCGACGACCCGAACGAAGGCGGCCTCATAGGCTCCGTACATGCAGCAGGCAGATCACGTCGCAACCCAAGTCGAGATCGCTGTCGTGGGTGTGCACGTCCTCGACACCCACGTCATCGGAATCACGTCGATCCCTGAGGGGTCGCAGGGCCAGCTCGTCGAGACGATCAAGGTGTCCCCGGCGGGTACGGCGGGCGGTACTGCCGTCGTGCTGAGTCGGCTTGGGGCCAAAGTCCGTTCCTTCGGCGCTATCGGCGCTGACGCGATGGGCGACACGCTGCTGGCGATGCTGAGCTCAGAAGGGGTCGACGTTGGTGGTCTGGTTCGGACCTCAGCGGGCCAGACCTCCGCATCAGTCATCCCGGTGCGCCCCAATGGCGACCGCCCGGCCTGGCACTGCGTGGGCGCCAATGCCACCTTCACCCTGGAAGACATCGATCTTGACCAGGTCACCCGGTCATCACATCTTCATCTGGGCGGGCCCGAGTTTCTCGGGGGTGCAGCGGCCGGTGAGCTGCTCCGGCACGCAAAAGCCAACGGGCTCAGCACGTCCGTCGACATCCTCGCGGCCGGAGATCCCGGGTTGCTGCAGTGGATTGCCGAAGCCCTGCCGCACACCGACTACCTGTTGCCCAACGACGAACAGGTGCTGGGTTTCACCGGCGCCCCTGACCTGCTCACGGGTGCTCAGCGTCTACTGGCCGCCGGCCCTGCCTGCCTGGCGGTGACGCAGGGCAGCAAAGGTGCCCTGATCGTTTCGAATGAGGAAACGATCGAAGTGCCCGCGTTCGCGATCGATGTCGTCGACACCACGGGGTGCGGCGACGCATTCTCGGCCGGGTTCATCCTCGGCCGTGCGCTGGGACGCAACCTTCGGGAAGCGGCTCGCCTCGGCTGCGCGACGGCGGCACAAGTCGCCGGCGGAATCGGAACCGATGCCGGCGCATACGATCTCGACGTGGTCGATGCGTTCGCGAACAGCTATCAGGCAGGTTGAGCCCGGTTCGTGATGGTCAGTTCCACGTGGGCCCGGTCCGGGGGAGCGTTGCCACTCTTGTGGTCGAAGGTCAGCTTGATCGACTGACCGGGCTCGACCCGGATGCCGTTGTCCTGCGCGGTGATCTGCTTGTCTTTCGGCGGCTGGTCGCCTGCGAAGTTGTCGAACAGGTTCTCACAAAACCACGAGTTCGCCGGTGATCTGCTAATCTTTAGGCGGGTGGTCGCATGCGAAGTTGTCGAACGGGTTCTCCGGAGACCTCGTGTACGCCAGCGGTATGGAAATCGACAAGCCCGATGGAGAGATCGGCGTGGTCGACTTCGCCTTCTTGTCCAAGCACGCGCCCGAGCCGTTCAAGTCGGAGTGGTCAGGCGGCCAGGGCATCAACATTCACAACAAATTCGTTGTTCTCGATTTCGATCAGCCCGGCGCCAAGGTCTACACGGGTTCGAGCAATTTCGCACCGGACGGTGAAGAAAAGAACGGTGACCATCTGCTGTGCATCGAGGATCAAGGGATCGCCACCGCCTACGCGATCGACGCGCTGATCCTGTTCGACCACTTGAACTTTCGCGACCGAATGAAGCAAGCTGATCAGCAGAAGTCCGCAGCGGCAGGACAGAAAGAGGAGACGCTGCAACTCCAGAAGCCGATCGCGATCTCAGGCGCCGCGCAGCCGTGGTTCGCCAAGTTCTACGAGCAGGGTAGTCAGCGCGAACTCGACCGCATCACATTCTCCCGACGCGGCCCGCAACCGGACCCTGCGACCATCGACAGTGCCTGGACGGCACTGCTGAGCCGGAAACAGGCGTCACACAACGTGGTCGCCCAGACGCCAATGGCGAACTCGCCGTTCGCAGGGTCGTCAGCACCGGGCCCGGCCCGTGACCACGTTGAATCGTTGCGCGAAATCGCTTTTGAACCAGACCGGGGCGCTACCGTCTGCCGCCAACGCCAAGCAGGACGAAAAGAAGTTCTGGACACTGCGCAACGATTTCCGTCAGCGGTTCGGCAACCCGGACTTCCCCAATCCGTTCAACCCGCATCGCAAACAGGTGCACTTCCTAGGCGTTTGGGACACCGTCAAATTCGTGGGATGGCTCAACATCAAAGCCCGCATCGAAGTGGCACGGTGGCCATTCACCGCCAATGTCGCCAATGTGGCCACCGCACGCCACGCCTTGGCCATCGATGAACGCCGACGCCCCTACGCGGAGTATCGCTTCAAGTCCGAAGCAGTCGCCGCGGCCAAGGGGAGACTACAAGAATTGTGGTTCGCCGGCGTGCACGGCGACATCGGCGGCCAAAACCGGGACGACGACCGGCTTCCCGACATCGCATTCTCGTGGATGGTCAAAGAAGCTGCCGCCGAAGGACTTGCCGTTGATCCGCAGCGTTACCGCCGCCTAGTGGGCGTCGACATCGGCGGCGACCTTCCCGCTGATCGTGCATTGGGGGTGATTCATCCCAACGACCCATGGTGGTGGCTGGCCGGGGGATGGCGGCCGCGGCCGATCCGGCCCGACGACCAGCTTCACCCAAGCGTGCGGTATCGCATCGAGGCGACCAAGAAACGATGCCACGCCCTACCGGCCGACAAACCTGCCTGTCAACTTGGTGAGCTCCGCTCACTGAATGTCGTTGGCCAACTTGCGGCGTAGCCGGGGAAGGCTCCAGTGCCGCCAGGTTGTGTCAATGGCGGCGGCCAGCGGCCGGCCGGGCATCCACCGCGGGGTATCGAAGGTGATGCGATAGTCCAATCGGGTGCCACCATCGGCGCGGCGGATGAGTTCGATGCGGCCGAGATGATTGCGGACCGGGCCGTGGACGGTGCGGTACTCGATCAGCTGGGGTGGGCGGTAAGTAACGATTTCTTCTTGGATCTGGTAGGTCCCGAGCACGCGTTGCGCTCGGACGGAGCGCAGGCCGTCTGGATCGGCGGGATCGATCCCGTCGCGCACCCGCTGCTGTCGCACGGGCCACAGCGTCGACCACTCGTGACTGAGAACTCGAAAGACCATCTCGGGCGGTGCGTCGAGTTCGACGGTGTTGTGCAGCCGTTGACGCCCCGTCGGTTCGGTGGTGTCGCTGTTTGCCGGTGCGGGCACGCCGGTCCTCTTCGCGAGCCAGTCACACACGAACGGAAACACATCCATGGTGGCGCCCGGATCCAGTAGCGATGTTTCGTGCCCGTAGTTGCGGCCGAAGCCGTGGCGGCGCGCGGCCGACTGCACCCGTCGGTCGGTGCTGGCGAAGGACTGTGCGAGCCGGTCACACCGGTTGGGCGGAGCGACGGTGTCGCGAGGACCGGTCAACACGAGCAGCGGCAAGTCGACGGCGCTGAGCGCGCTCGACAGCTGGCCCCGGCCGCGCTCTGCGGCGCCCCAGCAGATCGCGTCTGTCAGCGCGGCGACCGGCTCATCTTCCGGGCCGAGCCGCAACCGCCGAGACGGGAGGACACCATGCCAGATGCGGGCCCGCACCGTTGCGGCGACGATCGGGTTGGCCAGCAACGGAATATCGACGGCCGCATTGAACAGCACCAATCCCGCGATCTGCGTTTGCTCCATCGTCTCGGCGGCGGCGCGGGCGAGTGCCACGCCGCCGAACGAATGACCGATCCAAAACGCCGACTGCCCGGTCTCTGCCGCCACCAGGCCCTGGACGGCTGGTAGATCGACGCGGACCACTTCGTCCCACCCCGCGCGGGCACCGTTTGCTACCGGCACACCGCCAGTTTCGCGCCGCTCGACGATCCATGCGTCGAAACCCTTGCTGGCCAACATGTCGGCCAGTCCGCCGCCACCCGGCCACAGATAAAGACGGCGGTTGTCGAACATCCCGGGAACCAACACGATTGGCATCCCGCGGCCCTCGCCGATCCGGGTCACCCGGAACCGCCCGCCGTCCGAGGCGGTCAGCACCGTCGCCTGGACACTGTGCCGCGCGTGCTCCTCGCGGGTCCACATCACGCTATCTATCACCCGCTCAACTGCTCGACGATTTGCCAATTCCTGGGCGCATCTGGCGATGCCGACCAGACAACGTCATATCATGCCGGTTCGCAGCATGTCACCGGGTGGCATCGAAAATACATTGCCGGCTAACAGAATTAACGTCATCATTGCTAGTTGCGCTCGGGCGGGCCCTCGCCGCGGGCGTTCGATTGATCTGACTATTAAAGAGGAGACGAGATCGTGAAGCTGGCAGAGGCCTTGTCGCTGCGGGCAACTGCGACGCGCCGTATCGAACAGCTGCGCACTCGGATCGTGAGCAACGCCCGCTATCAGGAGGGCGAAGACCCCGCCGAGGATGCCGCAGCCCTGCTCACCGAAGTCGGGGAGGTGCTGGGTGAGTACGAAACTCTCATTCGGCGTATCAATGGCACGAACGCCGCCACGGCGATCGGCGCGCACGGCACGCTGACCGACGCGCTCGCCCGTCGAGACGCACTGCGGTTGCGTCACTATGTGGTGACCGCCGCGGCAGACGCCGCCGCCGGGAACAACCAGCCCGGCTATTCGCGGCAACTGCGGTCTGAGCTGAAGATGCTGTCCGCCTTGCCTGTTGCCGAGTTGCGTGCGCAGGCCGATGGGCTGGCGCGGGAGCTTCGTGAGCTTGATGTGCGGATCCAACGCTCCAACTGGGAGGTAGATCTGCTGGATTAGCAGACCTTAGACAGACCTTAGACAGACCGAGGTGCAGCAGGTAGTTGTCGCGCAGGCGTGCACAAGCCCTTGATCGGCGGGCAAAGCCCGGTCTCTGCTGGCGCACGAAGGGCAGTGCTGAGGGTTCGATTCCCTCGTTACATCGCAGCCCAGCAAGGCGCACAGGTGACCGAGCACAGTACACAGCACACCACCACGTGCAGATCCGTGACGACGAGGGTGGGCACGGGGCATACACCTCGGGTGCTTTGGTAAGTGCGAACACGAATCATGAGTTATGTTGCCCGCGTGTGGATCCCGTCCCGCCAGAGCCGGATCGGTTACCCGCGCGGCAGCTTCAGCACCCGCCCGTGGCCCCAGTCGGCGACGTAGACGGCGCCGCCGCTGTCCACCGCCACACCCCCGGGGCTGTTGAGGCCGGTGAAGGGCAGCACGGTCGTCGCCCCCGCCGCCAGCTTGAGCACTCTGTTGCTGGCATCGGTGACGTAGACGTGGCCATCGCTGTCCACCGCCACACCGTGGGGCCCGCTGGGGGGATCGCCGAGGCCGGGGAAGGACACGTCGGTCGGGTGGTAGAGCCCACCCAGATTCTGCAACTCATACACGCGGATGCTGCCTTCGTCGCTGACATAGACGTTGCCACTGCTGTCGACCGCCACCCCCGCGGGGAAGTTGAGGCCGATGAATGGCAGCTCCTCGGCGGTGTTCGAGCCCGCCGCCAGCTTCAGCACCCGGTGGTTGTCGTGGTCGGCGACGTAGACGGCGTTGTGGGCGTCCGCCGCCACACCCCGGGGGTGGACGAGGGCGAAGCGGCCGGTGAAGGGCAGCGTGTCGGCGGTGTTCGAGCCGGCCGCCAGCCTCAGCACCCGGTTGTTGTTGGAGTCGGTGACATAGACGGTGCGGCTGCCGTCCACCGCCACACCTGAGGGCCAGTCGAGGCCGGTGAACGGCAACGGGGTCGGGGTGGTCGAGCCCGCCGCCAGCTGCAGCACTTTGTTGTGGTCATGGTCCGCGACATAGACGGTGCCCGCGCTGTCCACCGCCACACCGTGCGGGTAGGCGAGGCCGGTGAGCAGCACGACCTGGCGAGACGACGGCAGCGGCCAGAGCAGGTACGCCACGACGGCTGCCGCGACGACGACCACGGCGGCCGCGCCGAGCACGATGTTTGTGCGGCGGCTGGGGCGAACCGGCCTTC
Source organism: uncultured Actinomycetota bacterium (assembly GCA_963840045.1). Classification (GTDB taxonomy): domain Bacteria; phylum Actinomycetota; class Actinomycetes; order Mycobacteriales; family Mycobacteriaceae; genus Mycobacterium. The sequence goes on from CAWIXL010000009.1 coordinate 651,394, forward strand.
GCTCGGCTTCGTCCGCTTCCGTTGACGGGACGCTGGGCTCAATGAGTGTAGGGTGCGACGTCCGCACTGATCGCGCTCCGTGGCAACCGGCCATTCGCTGAGGTCGACGACGCTTGCGCGGGCAGCGATGTCGGTACGGCAAGTCGGTGGGGGATCGCGGCGTGGGCGGCCGCTGCTAGCTCGACGGTGGTGGCATACCGCTGATCCGGGACTTTGGCCATGCCGGTGGCGATCACCTCGTCGAACTGTTCAGACAATTTCGGTTGGATCGACGAGGGTCGAGGCGGCGGGGTAATGAGGTGGGCGGCAATCAGCTGTGCCGTCGTGGTACCGGGAAATGGAGGCTCTCCGGTCAGGACTTCGTACAGCACGCACGTCAGCGAGTAGATGTCGGCGCGGGCATCCTCTTTTGTTCCGGGGTCTAACCGCTCGGGCGCGATGTAGGCGAAGCTGCCAATGGTGTTGCCGGACTTGGTCAGTCGCGTTTCGTCGAGGGCGCGAGCGATCCCGAAATCAATCAGATAGGCGAAGTCGTCGTCATCGAGCAAGATGTTGGAAGGCTTGATGTCGCGGTGGATCAGCCCGACCTTGTGAGCGGCATGCAAGGCCCTGGCGACGTGGTCAACGATGCGCACTGCGCGGGCGGGTTCCAGCGGCCCGTCGGCCAGCACGGTGTCCAGATCGCGGCCCGCGATCAGCCGCATGCTCACGAACAGTCGACCGTCGATCTCCCCGTAGTCATAGATCGGAACCACATGTGGGGTGTCCAACCGTGCCGCCGCATGCGCTTCCCGACGGAACCGCTGCTGAAAGTCCTCATCCTCAGACAGGGTCGCAGGCAAAACCTTGATGGCGACGACGCGGTCGGTGACGGTGTCGTGGGCGCGCCACACCTCACCCATGCCGCCGCGGCCGAGCAAGTCCACCAGGCGGTAACGCCCGAACGGCGTGCCCTGCACTCAAGCCCCCTACATCGAAAGCCCCCGCAAGCTGCAAGCACGATAACGCTTCCGCTGATGGTCCCGGCAGATGATCGCCCACTCGGCCCTGGGGCTCGTCGGTGTATTGGCCATGGGGGAGCGCCGCGATTCACCCCAATTCGACGTCGTCAACCTGCTAGCCTTCGCTGACTCATGGTCTACAGCCGAAAGGGGTGGGGAGCCGATGCCGGCAGGTAATGCTATGGGCCCAGCGTTGATGTTGGCCACGATTGTCGTGACTGTTCTGTCGACGGGTCTGTGGGTGTATTCCGACGCGAAACTGCAAGCTAAGCAGAGGAGTCCCGTTCTATTTTCGACCGGCTCGTTTGAGCTGACCACACCAGCGCGGTGGTTCATCGCCTGCTTGCTTGTCTGGGAGCTATTCTTTCCGCTCTACCTGGACAGCCGCAGTCCCACCGGTTAAAGCCATCGAGCCGGCCGTCGGACCAGCGCAAGGACGCGCACCATCTCGCCGCGAAAGCGCGTCATCGAGGGCGCCTTGTCGTCGAGGAACACGTCGGCGGCGTGATACATCCCGGGCTCCACGTGCACCTGGCACGCCACCCCTGCCGCTTCGAGCCGGCGGGCGTAGTCGGCGTCCTCGGGGTAGCAGAGATCAGTTGTGGAGTGTGTGCCTTCGGTAGTTGGGGTCAGGCGGGGCATCTGACCTGGCCTATCCAGGGCTCGATTCACTAGCGTCGAGGCCATGAAAGCCATGGCACAGCGAACCTGGAATCCGGCGGACCCGCTGGAGCTCCTGGAGCTACCCACGCCCGAACCGAACAAAGGCGAGGTACGGGTGACAGTCCAGGCGATCGGTGTCAACCCGGTCGACTGGAAAATGCGCAGCTCCGGGCCCCTGCGGCTGGCGGCACGCCTGCTGGGGCCGAAGCCCCCGGTGGTGGTGGGGGTGGACTTCGCCGGGGTAGTCGACGCGGTCGGCCCGGGGGTGACCCGTGCCGCCCCGGGTGACCGGGTAGTGGGCGGCACCAACTTCTCGCGTGGCCAGCGCGGCTCTTACGCCGACACCGTCCTGGTGCGCGAGGACCAGCTGTGCCGCGTCCCGGACGCGGTGGACATCGCCGTGGCGGCCGCCTTGCCCGTGGGCGGCGTCACCGCCTGGATGGCGGTGGTGGACCTGGGCCGCATCCGCCAGGCGCAGCCGGCCGACCGGCGGGTGCTGGTGCTGGGTGCCTCCGGCGGCGTCGGCCAGCTGGCAGTGCAGATCGGCAAGCTCGAGGGCGCCTTCGTTGCCGGCGTTTGCTCGACGAAGAACGCGGAGATGGTCAAGAACCTGGGGGCCGACCTGGTCCTGGACTACAACGAGGGCGATGCACTCGCGCAGGCCAAGCCGCATGCCCCTTTCCACGTCGTCGTCGACTGCGTTGGCAGCTACTCCGGCGCAGGCTGTCGGGCTCTGTTGTCGGCACGCGGTCGCCACATCATGGTGGCCGGCGACGAACCCAGTGCCGCCGTGCAGGTGCTGGTGCCCCCGTTCAAGTCGAAATCCATCCTGGGTAGGCCTACCGGCGCGCGGCTGGAACCGCTGGTGGCCGCCGTGGCTGCCGACAAGCTGCGTGTGAGCATCGCCCAGAAGCTACCGCTCACGAGCGCCGAAGAGGCCCACCGGCTCAGCCAATCCAGCCGCATGACCGGCAAACTGATCCTCGAGCCCTGAGATCAGGGGTTGGTCAATCAAACGGGCTATGCGCCTTCGCCGTCCGGCTCCGACCGCGCGCCGTTCAACCGACCGAACGCGGCATCCACCGGTCTAAGCTGGCGTAACCAGAGGAATGACATTCAGAGGTGTGCAATGTGGACGATCGTTTGCCGCGTGGTCTCCATTATCTCAATGGTCTTAGCGCCGATGGCGATCGTGACCATGGCTTCACCAGGGGTTAGTTCGGCGCAATGCGGCGATGGCGAATGGTGGGACGGAAAGGCGAACATCTGCCGGTCAGCGGACGCGCCCGCGGCTCTGCCGTGCCAGGCCGGCGAATGGTGGGACCCGACGGCCAATCAGTGCCGGCCTCTAGGGGTTGGACCACAACCACTCGCGTGTGAGGCAGGCCAGTGGTGGGATCCCTCGGCCAACGTATGCCGACCCGTCGGCGTCGGGCCGCAACCGCTGGCATGCGACAACGGCTGGTGGTGGGATCCGGCCTCGAACGCTTGTCGGCCGCCGTTTGTAGCTCCAGCCGGATAGCCGGCTCCAACAGAGACACGCCCGTTAATCAGATCGCAGGCAAAGTCGACTCGGCAAAATAACAACCCATCCGGCGTGGGGGAGGTGCTGCGGCGTTAGCCGCGGCGGGCGCTGGTGGCGTTAGAAAATTCGGCTCGCCAGTACACGGGTACGTTCGCCCCGAAAAATTGGTGCATCTAGCAGCCAATCAGTGAACTTAAACTTTAACAAGCTGCGGGCCACACCGGCGACGAGATGGCCTGGCGCACATTGTCATCACCACAGGAGACGGTCGCAAACTGCGCCAGGCAGAAGGGGTAGCTCGTTGTCAAAAATAGGTTCGGCGACGCCTCGAATTGATCTCGTGGCTGCAAGTAGCACCCTGCGCCCACCAAACTCAGAAGATCGCACTTGGGTGTCGAAGGCGCTGTGCAGGACCGCAGATCCCGACGAACTCTTTGTGACGGGGGCGGCGCAGCGCAAGGCTGCGGCCATCTGCCGTCACTGCACCGTCATGCTGGAGTGCGCGGCGGACGCGCTCGACAACCATGTCGAGCATGGCGTCTGGGGTGGCATGACCGAGCGTCACCGCAGGGCGCTGCTCAAACAGCACCCCGAGGTTGTGTCGTGGGCGGACTTCTTTAACAAGCGGGCCGCCCGCTCTAGCGGATAGACAACGCGACCGCCAGACCAATCGAAACCACATTTGACGGCTAACTCGGCTAAGTTCACTCGCGACGATCGGAGCAGAACAATGGCCGAATTCATCCCACAGCGAGATGTCCAAGCGATCTCCCACCTCAACGTCGTCGTAGACGACATCGAGGTCGCAACCGAGTTCTACGGTACGGTGCTCGGGTTTGAGCGGGCAGTCAACGCCGACGGTGTCATGGATTACCCAGGCGTGGACCTTGCCTCGTTCGCGCGCAATGCCGGACTGGGCGACGGAGTGGTCAGCCTGGACGTCCGCTTTCTGAAACACCCTGAGGTGGGCCTCTATTTGGAGCTGTTCACCTACCGGCATCCCGTGGGCGACCACACCATCCACCGCAGGCGCACCTACGATCTGGGCGGTATCCGCCACGTGGCGCTGGAAGTACCGGACGCCGTGGCGGCCCACCAATTCATTCGCGTTCAGCAGCAGGACTACGAGCAACGCGGGCTGCACATCGAGATCCTGGGCCAGGACCATATCCCCGAGGAAATCACCCCGTATCCCTACAAGTTCTTCTATTGGATCGACCCCTGGGGCGTGCAGTGGGAGATGGAGCAAGGCCGCCCCGTCGGGCGGGCGATGAATGGGATCGTGGGCTGAGCCGCGCTTACTCGCTGCTGAGCTGGCGGGCGATCCGCATCAGCTTGGCCGATAGCTCGGCGACGCGTTCGTCGTTGTCGTCGTAAAAGCCTCGGCCGCTCTTGACGCCGAGCACACCATCCTTAACGTGCCGCTCGATGGTCGTCGACGCGGTCTGGTCGGCGGCGAGTTCGGGGTAGAGGGCGTTGGAGATGTCTCGCAACGTGTCGTGGCCGATGAGATCGGTCATCTGCAGTGGGCCGAAAACCGGGACGAACGCCCGTAGCGTGGTCTGGACCATCGAGTCCAGTTCGACCGGATCGGCCGCGCCGATGTCCACGAGGTGAAGCATTTCGCGCAGCAACGCGAACCACACACGGTTCCAAAGAAACCCGGGGATCTCCTTGCGGACACGAACCGCGCGGAGTCCAACGTCCTCGCAGAAGCGGATTGTGGTCGCGATGGACTCCTCGGTCGTGTGTTGCCCGCCAACGACCTCGACGAAGATGATCAGCGCCGTCTGCACCGGATGAACAACCACAGCCCGTTCGGGATGGACCATGCCGGCCGCCAGCCGCGTCATCGGAAAGTTGGACGTGGAACTCCACAACAGCGCTTCGGCGGCGATCGCCGCCTCGATGTCGCGGTAGCAGGCCGACTTGACCTCGGCGTCCTCGACGATCGACTCCATGACGGCGGTGCACGGCTGCAGCGCCGTCGCGAGATCGTCGTGTACCGAGACCCGGCTCAGAACCTCGTCGATGGTGGACGGCTCCATACCGCCGATCTCGGCGACGGTGGACAAGCTCTTTCGTAGCCGATCATGCAGCGTGACTTTGGATCCGCCGGGCGACCATGCCCGCACGTGATACCCGGCGAGAGCGAACTGCTGCGCGTACAGCTGGCCGATATAGCCCGTGCCGACGAGGCCCACTGGGCCGCCCAAGGTTTCGGTCACGATCGTCAGCTGGCGTAATTACGAAGGACTTGTAGCGCCATCGCCGCGTGCGGGCCGGACGTCGTCAGACCCGACGCTTCCGGCGTCAGGCGTTGCGCCCCAACTCGACAAAACGCTCCGGCCGGCCCGCTGACTCTCGACGGCGCGTCGGCAGGCCCGTAACACCACACGTCGCCATTGGGGCCGGTCAGTTCGCAGAAGACCTCCGGTGGCTCGTGACCCGCCAGGCCGAAGGCATACGGCAGCGTGCGATGCCCCAACCAAGCGATATGGCGCAGCCGGTCAGTATCGGGGTAGGGCACCTCGAGTGGCTCGGTGATATCCAGACCATGGGCCCAATGCTCAGCCAGTCGCGTCGTGGCCAACGCAGCGGGCGTGATCCGATTGGTCACCCACGGCAACCGATACTGAGGATCCGCCTCGCGCAACGCTTTTACCGCGGCTCGTCGAGCTGCGCGCCACCTGTCGAATACCACGGCCGGCTCGGCCCGCTCGGCTCGCACCGTCGCCTCAACGAACTCATCGACACTCACCCCAGAAGACCGCTCATACGGTTGCTCACCGGCGGCTGAGGCGACGACCGACTCCTCAGACTGGGCCAGATGAAGCACCACATCGGCCACCGTCCAACCCGGACAGCCAGAAGCGCTCATCCACGCCTTGACGTCGTAGCCGTCAAGAATCGCTTCGATCCGGTCCTGCTCAGCGGTGAGGTCGTCGAAAATATCCACGCCGTGACGGTAACAGCCGAGTGCTCACGGCTTCGCCTCCAGGACAACCGAGCAACCGCCATAAAAAATCGAGCATTCGCAAAGATGTTGGCATTTAGGTACTTTCAGGCTCGATTGCCGCATGATCGAGCGTGGTGCGCCGAACCGCAGAGATTGGCCGTTTCGGGTCGTCGTCAGTCCTTCACGTCGCCGTCGAGATACAGCCACCGACCCTTGACCCGGATGAATCTGCTGCATTCGCGCATGATGTGACGTTTGCCGTGGCGTTCGAACTGAGCGCGGAAGTCGACTACCCCGGTGGCGTCGTCTTGGGTGCCGGCGACGGTGTCAACGATCTGAAGCCGACGCCAGGTGATGCCACTGTCCAAATCGAGTCGCTTCGGGCGCGTGCTGGAATGCCAGGTCGTGAGCAGGTAACTGGCGTCACCGAGCGCGAAGGCGCTGAAGCGCGAACGCATGAGCGCTAGGGCAGTTTCGGCACCACGCTCGCCGCTGTGCAACGGCAGGCAGCAGTCGGCGTAGCTGTCACCCGATCCGCACGGACACGGTCCGTCGTGGGCCATGCGGCCATTCTCTCAGCCGAGATCGCCACCGGCGAAGCGCCGACTCCGGGCCCGATGAGGCTGGCGTTCTGGCTTTCCCCGTCTGCAAGTTCGCGTTCGGCCGGGCCGATACATGGTTCAGGGTGGATCGAGACTAGAATTTCATGACGGTTTCAGTTGAGCAAAGGTACTGCAGCTTACCCGCGGTGCGAGGGCCGATATCGCCTGTCTTGGCTTTAGTGTTGGCTGCTATGCCGGACTGGACAATTACATGAAACGCTGGCGCACAGCGCTTCACGTATCCGTGTCGGCATTGACAGTTGCCATCCTCGCACTCGCCATCACCCCCGTAGCTCATGCGGCTGCGGCCACGGCGACGTTGTCGGTGGAACATGCGTGGCAGACCGGTTTCATCGCCCACTTCACCATCACCAACTCGAGCACGGTGCCGCTAACCGATTGGAAGCTTGAATTCGACTTGCCGGTCGGAGAATCCGTCTCGCACACGTGGAATAGCGCCCTTGCGCAATCTGGCACGCACTATGTTCTCACCCCCGCGAATTGGAATCGCATGATTGCACCCGGTGGTTCAGCCACAGGTGGTCTAAGAGGCGTGCTGACCGGTTCCTACTCGCCACCGTCGAATTGTCTGCTCAACGGGCAATATTTTTGCACCTAGAGGCCGACTGTGCACTGAGGCTCGATCGCTCAAAGACCCACCAACCCCAAGCCGCATAGAGAATGAACATAAAACGGGTTCCCCTCACGAATCCCCCGGCGGGGGAGCGGCGCTTGCCCAACTACTCCGACCCTTTTTGGATTAGCACCGACACGCGCCGGCCAAGAAGTGTAGCGAAATGCTACACTTGTTACGTATTGCTACAGGAGGAGTGGTCATGGCTGCTACGGGTGATCGGGTTACCCGGTTTGCTGCGGACTTGATGGACAGTGCCGCGGCCGAGGGCGCGCGGCAAAGCCGCTCGGCCAAACAGCAACTCGACCACTGGGCGCGGGTGGGGCGCGCAGTGTCGAGCCAGCACACCGCTTCCCGCGCCCGGGTGGAGGCAGCGCTGGCCGGAGACGTCGAACTGCGTGAACTGAGCGTCGAAGAAGGCGTCGTCTTCAACGCCGAGATCGCCGCGGCGATCCAAGAGAAGCTGGCGGAATCCGATTATGGCGACTTGCTGGCCAAGCGCGGCATCACGACCGTCGCTCTCAATGAGGCTGGCGAGATCGTCGAATACCAGCCCGATGGCCGTTCGGTCGTGTTGACGCTCCAACGCCGCCCCGCACGACGCGGGAAGTGAACGCCGCCGCTGCATGAACCGGCTCGACTTGGTGGTCGGACCTAACGGGGCTGGTAAATCGACCTTCGTCGAATACACGCTCGCCCCGTTGCTGCCGGGAAGTGTCTTCGTCAATGCCGATGAGATCGCCAAACATCGCTGGCCCGCCGATCCGGCGGCACACGCCTACGAGGCTGCCCGGGTCGCTGCTGACACCCGGACTCGGCTCATCGAGTTAGGCCGGGCCTTCATCGCCGAAACGGTGTTTTCTCACCCCTCCAAACTTGAGCTGATTGACACCGCACACGCGGCGGGCTACATCGTCGTCCTGCACGTGCTGCTCGTCTCCGAGGAGTTGGCCGTGCAGCGAGTCAAACACAGAGCGAACGCCGGCGGACACGACGTCCCCGAGGACAAGATTCGTCAACGCTACCAACGTCTTTGGGCACTGATCGTCGCAGCGATCAGCCGCTGCGACTCGGCCACCGTGTACGACAACAGTGCGCTCAAAGGCCCCCGTATCGTGGCCCAGCTGAGCGGCGGCCACCTGATCGGCGCCGCCACCTGGCCGGCGTGGGCGCCGCAGGTGTTGTCCTCGCGGTGGCCGGCATAGGCACGGTTTTCATCACCGTGATGGTTCGTTGCCGTGGACGTTCTACAGCACCAGCTGTGACTAAACCGCTGTCGGTGGTTCATTGGATATCGGCGTTATCCAAATCAGTCGAATTCTCTCACTACGTCACCCAGCGCGGTGGCGGTCGCGCGGGATGCATTCGAAGAGATCGGCGCTTCTGTGAGTTAACCTCGACGGTTTGAGGTCGCCCCGGAGCCTCGGACTGGTCGATCGCGGTGACCACGAACACGGCTAACTTCTTGGCAAGTTCGGTATTCGTCTGGGCTGTTTGATGCCGTTGGTTTCGTGACTTTTCGCGTTTCACCCGTTCGGCCTTCGGCGTCATCGCCGGGGGGCGGCTCCGCCGTAAAGGTGGTGCAGCGTTTGCAGCAACGCGGCGTCGGTACGCCAATTCAGGTCGAGCTCCAACGGCGTGCCCACGGTGTGAACCGCTTTGAGGTAGGTGGTGACGTCGGCCCCCATCCGCGAGCAGCAGCCGATCACCGTGGCCAGGTTCAAATTCCCGCCGGTGGCCAGTGGCAGATAGGTGATGACGCTGAATGACGTTGTCGCCGATACGGATCGGGTCAACCACAACCGGGTGGCCCGGGTGATGCGCACCGCGGGAATTGCCGGCTACCGGTGCCGACGGCGCGTGAAAACCACCCAGCCCGACCCTGGCGAAGCTCGAAGCCGCCTAAGCGGTTGTCAACTAGTTAACTGCACCACGCTGGGTGATGGCAGTTGCCGTGTGCTCATGCCGAACCGGTCTCCCGGCCTACAGCGGACGCGCGCGTTGTTGGCATGCCCACTGCGCTGATGTCCACCGCGCGCTGCTGCAACTCATCCAGGCCGGACCGCGTGCCCGTCTAAGGTCGAAGGGCGAGAGGGCAATCCACTGGGGATCAGCCGCACTGCTGGACAAGCTGCGTTCTGCGTCGGCGCGCGGTCGGCGCGGGAATCTCGCGCTGGTGCGTCAGATGAGTGACAAGGGCGGCCCAACTGACGGAGCCCCTATCGGTAGGGATTTAGTGGCCCCGGTTTTGGCTTCGCAGTTGGCGGATGATCGCCAAAGGCTTTGAGGCAGCCGTTCATGTAGTCGTCTTGGGCCGCCGGCTTCAGCAGGGACGAGTAGTTGGGCTCGTTGTTGATTGCCCTGCTACAGGCATTGTGTTCCATCTCGGCGATGGTGGCGCCGGTGTTGTACATGTCGTCACCGTAGCCTTTGCGTGCAAGGCCGAAAGTGCCACTGTTGTAGCCCTCTTGGTAGGACGGGGACTGGGAGGACGGGGACTGGGAGGACGGGGAGGACGAGGAGGAGGACCCTTTCTCAAAGAAGCGAGGATAGATGGAATGCTGCCAGAAAGGGATCCCGATTCTGTTAATCGCGACCACCACTAAGACGACAAGCACAATAGCGATAGCGAACCCGACTTTGCGTTGACCAGACGGACCCTTCGTCGAGACGGCTGGCTGTGCGGGCTTGGGTGTCCCGGCGATGTCGGACTCGGGTGTCGCGGGGATGTCGGGAGCCGGGATGTCAGCCCATGCCTGTCCGTCCCAATACTTCTGTCCGGGCTCGCCGTTCGGGTCCGGGTACCAACCTGCGGGTGGTTGCGGTGGCGGTGATGTACTCATGTCCTGATCCTCTCCGCTGAAGAAGTCCGGAGCTTCGCTGCCCCTCGCCGTGTCGCCCAATAACGCAAGGTTGAGGCCGTCACCTTGGAGAATTCTTGCTGAACCTCTCTGTTGAATGGCGCGGAACGGCTGGGAGGCAGGGTAGGCGCTTGCGCCGTTACTAACCTGGGATCTGAGAAAATTCCCGCCGGCGGGCTTGTAGCCCACTCGCTCAGCTCGCGACGCTCATCCAGCAGCGCATCCGCCACGTCTATCGACGGCAGCGGCCCGCCCCGCTCCCGAGCCGCGCAGCGCATTGCGGCCACTAGCCAAAGCTCCGTCGGTGGGTCAGCGAAGGCGAGACCCAACGGTGCTGGTCAGGACGTCCTGGGTAATGTCAATGCGGTATCGGCCGACTTAACATCCATGATGATGACGAGGCTCATTTGGCTCACTGTCTTGAGCTTTTCCTTCGCGTTCATCGTCACCGCCCCAGCGGGGCCGGTGGTGTCCGTCGTAGCCTGCGCCGGGGTGTTGATTTACGCGCTGGTGATGCGAATAACCAACCTACAACCTGACATAATGTCGCTTATCGGCAATCAACTATCGTGGACGTCCGTATGAGGTGCCAGAGTTAGGCGTCTGCCACGAGCCCTCTTCGTACGGCGATGCGTTTCCGAAACCAACACAGTTCGACCATGCAAAGCGTCGCGGCGGACGTGCTCGCGCGGACGGATCTCTGACGGTTGAAGGTTGTCGTCAATCAACCCATGCCCGAAACATGGTTCACGAAACAAGGATCCCCACCGCCACCTACCCCGATGACCGACCGCAAAACGTCACCGTGACGAAATGTGGTGCCTATCGCCGCGCTGGTGAGACCCTCCGCTGAACGGGATGAATTCATCTGTGCCGACCCGGCACAGCGGCAAGGCGCGACGGCGGGCTTGATCCAAGTGTGAAGATTGTCGGCATGCCGGACTGGACGTATCAACCGCTGCGGCCCCTCGCCGAGGCTGTGCTGGGTGAACAGCGCACCCGAGTGCTGGCGCTGCGACTTCTCGCCACGCTGATCAGGCACACTGGCGGTCGCCGATGGATCCCGATGGTTTTCGATCACCCACCCGCACCACCGCAGTGGTCGGGTCGGTTCGGCGCCTCGGTTCGGCCGTGGATCGCGGCAGATGCCATCACGGTGCTCGCGGTACAGGGCGCCGACATCATCGAGATCAACCCGGTCGGACTTGCCGACGTCGAGACCGTGCGCCAAGCAGCCACAAGCCGTCCGTGTCGAGTCACCGTCGTGGCCGACGATGCCGCGGCCCGTGATGCGATCGCCCCGGATGTCGACGCCGCCACCGTGGCCGACCCTGACTATCCCCTGGTTCGGCTCCGGACACCGGAACTCCGACCGGCGGTGGAGGCGCTGGCTGATCCGTCGATGACTGTGCTGGCCACTCCCTCGGTACTGATCGCCGCGGGGCCGAGCTGGTTCAACCGGGTGATCGAGGCGGCTACACCCACCTCGCCGCCGGCGCCGCTGCGCAGCATCCCGGTGGATCCGCGGCGCTGGCCTGGCTGGCTATGGGCAGCGATGGTTGGTATCGGCCTGATAGTGGCCGGCGTCGGTGCGGCGGTGATCGCCTTAGGGCCGGTGCTGTTGTGGTACGACCGCGATTACCTCGGCGCTACCGTGGCCGATCTGCATGAGCTCAACCCCCACCTCGTCGGGTTCCTCCAGCATGATCGGATCACCATGGCGGGCAACATGGTCGGCATCGGAATCCTCTATCTTGCGCTGGCGCAGGCGATGCGGCAGGGCTACCGGTGGGCTCGGCGGGCACTCGCGATCTCTGGGCTCGTCGCGTTCGGCAGCTACTTCTACTTTCTGGTGACCGGCGGATTCGTGGAGCCATTGCATACGCTGGTCGTCGTCACGCTATTCCCCATGCTGGTGATCGCGATCTGCCGTCAACTCCCCAGCCCGCACTGGTCGCCGATCGTCGAAGGGCCCGAGCCACAACGACGCCGGGCGCTGTGGGGCCAGCTGATAATGATCGGTGTCGGCGGTGGTCTGGCTGTTTCCGGCGTCGTCATCTCCGTCGTTGGCATGACATCGGTCTTCGTGCCGACGGATCTGGACTTCATGGGTACCCATGCCGAACACCTACGGTCCGGGGACGCTCATCTACTGCCGTTCATCGCTCATGACCGGGCCGGCTTCGGGGGCGCGCTGATCGGCGCCGGTCTGGCGGTCTTGCTGATCAGCTTGTGGGGATGGCGACGCGGGCAACCGTGGATATGGTGGTGCCTGCTTCTCGGCTGCGCCTTCGGCACGGTTCCTGTTTTGATCATTCATTTTGCGGTGGGCTACACCGACTTCGAGCACCTGTTACCTGTGTACCTACTGGTCACCGCCGCCACTACAGCGCTGGCGCTGTCGAAGGCCTACCTGACCGCGAAGGCGTGAGGATCGGCGGCCAAGAGTCACTGCCCCACTCGGGCGGGGGTCCGTATCGGGCGGAATACGTCACCGTGACGAATTGCGTTGTGAGGCAGCCCTTATGCTTTCAACACAGCGGTGCATTCGTGCCGCCGTGCTCAGCCGGGTAAGCGTGAATCAAGGCAGTGGCCAATTTGGGCACAGCATGCGTTAGTTCGTGTTCGGCTTCGTGGGCAATGCGGTGGGCTTGCGCCAAATCGAGCGCGGGATCGACGTCGAGTTCGGCGTCTGCGTGCAGGCGGTGCCCGATCCAGCGCATCCGCACGCTTCGTACCGCCTGCACCCCGGGCTGGGCCGTCAATGCGTTTTCGGCGACGTCGACCATCGCGGGGTCGACTCCGTCGAGGAGGCGGCGGAACACGTCGCGCACGGCGGTGCGCAACACGGCCAGGATCGCCGCGGTGATCACCAGGCCGATGATGGGGTCAGCCAATGGGAATCCAAGCGCGACACCGCCGGCGGAGAACAGCACCGCCAGCGAGGTGAACCCGTCGGTGCGCGCATGCAGGCCATCGGCCACCAGGGCGGCTGAGCCAATGCGGCGCCCGGTTCCGATGCGGTAGTGGGCCACCCATTCGTTGCCGATGAACCCGACCAGACCAGCCACGGCGACCCAGCCAACGTGTGCAATCGGCTGCGGATGGATGATTCGCACGACGGCTTCGTAGCCGGCGATGATCGCCGACATTGCGATCATCGCAATCACGAATAGCCCGGCCAAGTCCTCGACCCGGCCAAATCCGTAGGTGTAGCGGCGGGTGGCAGCCTTGGTGCCCAATGCGAACGCGATCCATAGCGGCACCGCGGTTAACGCGTCGGAGACGTTGTGGATGCTGTCGGCGGCGAGCGCCACCGACCCGGAGATCACCACGATGGCGATCTGGACGATCGCGGTCAACCCGAGAATCAGCAGGCTGATCTTGACCGCGCGGATCCCCGCCGCGCTGGATTCCAGGGCACCATCGATGCTGTCGGCAGCGTCGTGGGAGTGCGGCGCGAAGATCTCCTTGAGCGACCCGCGCAGGCCGCGCCGATCGTGGGAATGCCCACGATCGTGATCGTCGGTGGCATGAATAGATTCAGTGCGCAGATGGGTCATCACTGCCGACCTTTCGTGACAGGAAGTCGAATTCAGACCTCGCAGCCTTCCCGGCCACGTCAACATGCATCCCCTAATATCTGCATTGATACGTAGATAATAGCTAAAAGCCCAGTCGGGCGCCACTCGGTGACCAAAAGGGTATAGTCAAGGGAATGTAGAGAGGCTCGCCCAGCGCGTCGGGTTCGAGATCAAGCTGTCGTTTGCGCAAGCATCGCCTCGGCCTGCATGAGCCGGCGCCGGGTGCGGGCCAGCTTTCCCGACTTCATCTCCTTGCGCCAGTCCGGGAATGCGTCGCCGTACTTTTGGTGCTCGGCGCCGGCCGACTCGTAGACGACGTAGCCGCCCTTGAGGATGCTGAACGGGGTGTGCAGCTTGCCTAGCTTGTCGTATTGCGCGGTGGCGTGATTCGACAGCGGGTCGAACCACGCCGGCGTCACGAAGTTGGACACCGAGACGCCGTTGACGTCATAGGTCGGGGCCTCGACCGGGTCGCACACCTCGAAGCTGTACGCCTTCCCATGGCCGTCGTTGGCCCAGAGGTTGCAATTGGGGTCGATGAACATCTCGAGCACTTCGTGCGACATGACGCTGGATACACTCCAGTCCCCCGTCGTCGCCTTCCCGCCGTTGTCCAATTCCGGCTTGGCCGCGACAACACCCCACAGCTTCCCGCCCTGGTCCTCTGTGTGATAGCCGAGCACGCCCTTGGGCTGGTCCTTGATCGTGTCGACCAACGCGATGCCATGTGCCGTCGCGGGCACGCCCTTGGGATCGGTGTAAAAGATCACCGCCGCCGGAGCCCGGTCCCACAGCGGGGCAACATCCAATCTCACCTGCGTGGCGATTGCCTGGGTCATGGTCGCGGTGTCCTCATCGGACACCAACGTCGACTGGTTGAGAATCGCGATCAGCATGTCCGCTCCCCTCGTCGTGGTCTGGTCCTGCGTCGAACCGCCCGGACTAGCCGGACCACTCGATTATCTGGCCGCGACGCTGAGAACGACACAGCGATCGTGTGCCGTGTCAGCCGCGTCCCGCGCGTGCGGATTTGAAACGCCTAAGTCAGTCGCACGGCAGTCCAGGCGCGGCGCAATCCATACACGGCGATACCAGCGCCGACCACCGCGGCCCCCGCGATCACCGATGAGAGCGGCAGCGCGAACGCCAAGATCACGCAGCCGATGAGCCCGACTACCGGGATCGGGCGGGCCGGGCGACCCTCATCGGAGCGCAGCGTGAAAGCCGACGCATTAGCGATGGCGTAATACAGCAACACCGCGAAGGAGGAAAATCCGATCGCACTGCGCAAGTCGACGCTGCCGCCAAAACCGTTACCACAAACCCGATTACGAGTTCAGCCCGGTGTGGTACCTGGAATCTGGGATGCACCGCGGCCAACAGGTGTGGCAGGTGGCGGTCTCGCGCCATGGCCAACGTGGTGCGCGACACTCCGAGAAGCAGGGCCAACAGCGAACCCAGCGCCGCGACCGCCGCGCCGATACCCACCACAGGCACTAGCCAGGCAACCCCCGCCGCCCGCGCGACCTCCGACAACGGGGCCGCCGCAGCCGCGAGCCGCTGTGGACCCAGCACGGCCAGCGCCGCCGTCGCGACGACGGCATATACGGCCAGGGCGATGCCCAGGGCCAGCGGGATTGCGCGCGGGATGGTGCGGGCGGGGTCACGGACTTCCTCACCCAGCGTGGCGATGCGCGCGTATCCGGCGAACGCGAAAAACAGCAGTCCCGCCGCCGAAGCACACCACCCACCGACGCACCCGCCACGCCGAGCCGGGCCGCGCTGGCTGCCCCGGAGCTCAACGCTGCGACGACGACGGCGACCAGCACCGCCAGCACGACGGCGACGATCGCCCGTGTCAGCCATGCCGACTTGTGCACCCCGGCATAGTTCACCGCGGTCAGCGCGACCACCGCCGCCGCCGCGATCGCATGGGCCTGCGATGGCCACACATACGACCCGACCGTCAGCGCCATCGCTGCACATGAGGCGGTCTTGCCGACCACGAACCCCCATCCCGCCACATACCCCCAAAAATCACCGAGCCGCATCCGCCCATACAGATAGGTGCCGCCGGCCGCCGGATACAGGGCGGCCAGCCGCGCCGACGACGTCGCGTTGCAGTAGGCCACCACCGCCGCGACCGCCAGCCCGATCAACAGCCCCGAACCCGCGGCGCGGGCAGCCGGGCCCGAGGCAGCGAAAATCCCGGCGCCGATCATCGATCCCAAACCGATGACCACCGCGTCGGTTGTGCCGAGTCGGCGCGCCAGCGCCGGTTGCCCGCTGGCTATTGCCCCTCCTCGTGGCCGAGGATCGCGAAGCCAGTTGGGCGATCGCGGCCTAATTGTCTTAAGCTAGAAGCGCTAATTTCGTTATGTCTAGACCCGGCGGGCGCGCCCGTCCACCACTTCTGGGCGGGAAGTCAATAGGCCCTCTTCCTGCATGCGGTGCAGCATCGGATACAGCCTGCCCGGGGAGATCTTGTAGCCGTGGCCGGCCAACTCCTCAGCCATCCAGGCACCGTGGACCGGCCCCAGCTGGGCGTGGTGCAGGATGTGCAGCCGCACCGCACCCCGCAGAAACTTGCTCACTCGCACCACCCAATATATGATTTACAGATGTGAAAGGAATCGCACAGCGATGGAAGGCGTGACCGTGAAAGAACAACTGCCCGCCCTGGACCGTCGTCATCTGATCGGAATGTCGTTATCGGCAGCCGGGGATCGCCCTATCGGCATGCGGTAGCCCGCAACCCAAGCCGCCCAGGCGGACCGGCGCTTCCACGGAAGAGGAAGTGCCGGTCACTCCACCCGAAGACTTGATGCGCGAGCACGGAGTGCTCAAGCGCATATTGCTGATCTACCGGGAAGGAATCCGCCGCCTGCAGACCGCCGACGCAGGCTCCCACCCAAGCGCTTAACGCCGGCGCGCAGATAATTCGAAACTTCATCGAGGACTACCACGAGCACCTGGAAGAACAGTACGTCTTCCCCAGGCTCGAACAGGCGGGCAAACTCACCGACATCACCACCATGCTGCGCACCCACACCAACGCGGCCGCGTGCTCACCGATCGGCTGCTGGCCGCCACCACTGGCGCGGCCGACCCGATCGCCCTGCACGCGCAGCGCTGGTACAGGTCATGTCGGCGTTCATCGGGATGTACGAGCCGCACGAGGCACGCGAAGACACCGTCGTCTTTCCCGCCGTTGCGTGAGCGTGCTGCCCGCGAAGGAGTTTCGCGACCTGGCGGAGACCTTCGAAGACGAGGAACACCGGCGGTTCGGGCAGGCCGGCTTTGAAGGGGTGGTCGATAGAGTCGCGGATATCGAAAGAAGCCTCGACATCTACGACCTGAGCAAGTTCACCCCGGCTTAGATTGGGGGGTCTGACGATGGGCCCGCGCGACCGAGATGACGGTGTGCGGACGGTCTTTACGTTGTGCAGGTATTGCCTGGCATTATGCGGCGTCGAGGTCACCGTCGACGGCAATCGGGTGAGCAAGATATCTGCCGACAAGCAGAATCCACACAGTTGGCAGGATTTCTGCGCCAAGGGCCGCAACGCCGCCCAACTCGTGGAACATCCGTACAGGATCCTCAGCCCGATGCGACGGGTGGGCGACCGATACGTGGAGGCGACCTGGGACGAGGCTATCTCCGACATCGCCACCCGGATGCGAGGGCTGATCGAGGCCGACAGGCGAGACGCCATCGGCGCCTACTACGGCAATCCGGCCGGATACTTGTTGTCGAACCTGATCTTCATGACCGGCTGGCTCGATGCGGTCGGCACCCACAACCGCTACGCAGTCGGGTCGGTCGACCAGAACGCGTACATGTCGTAGCCGAAGCCATGTACGGCTCGTCGATCATGGTGCCAGTGTCCGACATTGACAACTGCGACTACTTTCTGCTTGTCGGGGCCAATCCCGCTGTGAGCGCCTGGAATTGGGTGGAAAGTGCGCCCGGCGGGTGGAGGCGTGCGCTGGCCCGCCAGCAGCAGGGAGCCAAGATCGTCGTCGTCGATCCGCTACGCACGGAGTCTGCGGACAAGGCCGACGTCCACATCGCGGTGCGTCCCGGCCAGGACTGGGCGCTGCTGCTGGCGATGGTCAAGGTGATCCTCTCCGAATGCCTCGAACACCGCGACGATGCGCAAAGCTGACCACCGGCAGCCATGCTCTTGGCTCTCAGCCAACAGACATCTGAACTGACCCACTATCCCAGCCCCCCGACTGCTTAGAATCGCGACCGCCTGAACCGCTATGACAGTGACGCGAACCGGAGTCTCACTGCACGTGACCGGCACTGTGGGCGAATGGCTCGGCCATGTGCTCAACGTGATCACCGGACGAATGGACCGCCCGGGTGGCCGTCGGTTTGAACCCGGGTATATCGACACACTAAAGCTCGCGGATAGAACTAAGACCCAGGACCACAGGAGCCGATTGACGGGCCGAACGATGGTTGCCGGCGCGCACGCGCTCAGCGAGCTGCCCGCGCAGATCACCACTCCGGGCCGCGGTCGGATTCGGGCCCTGGTGATCAACTCCGGCAATCCGGTCGTCTCCGGCCCCGACGGCGGGGCGCTGGACGATGCCTTGGCGCAACTGGACCTGTTGGTGGCCATCGACTTCGTCCAGCGCGAGAGTCACCGCCACGCGCACTGGCTGTTACCCGCGGTGCACTGGCTCGAACGCGACGACCTGCTGGCGCAGACCAGCAATCTGCACGACGAGCCGTACGTGCAGTACGGAATGCGCGCGGTCGAGCCGCCGGAGACCGCGCGCGAGGAATGGCGCATCTTCGTCGACCTGGCGCTGGCGATGGATGCTCCGCTCTTCGGCGCCAAAGGCGTCAACGGGTTCATCAAGGCCAGCCGACGACTGGCCGGCATGACACGGCGGCCCGCACTGGCATTCTCGCCGCACTGGATCAATCGCGTGATCGTGGCCATGTCACGCAAAGTGAACGGCCACAAGCTTAAATGGCGTGAGCTGCTTGCCAATCCGCACGGCATGGTGCTCGGCCCACGAGAGTATGGCCACTTCGTGGCGGCGTTGCGCACCGCCGACAAGCGTGTGCACATTGCACCCGCCGAGCTGGTTGCGCGAGCCCGCGAACTGCTCGCCGCACCACCTCCGCAGGCTCCCCCCGACTACCCTTTCCAGGTCGGCAACCGCCGCCACCGCCATTCCATGAACTCGTTTCTCAACGAGCTGCCCGGCCTGCACCCCGGCGGTAAAGGCAGCGTGGTGCTGATCCACCCCGCGGACGCCTCCCCGCTCGGTATCAGCGATGGCGATGTCGTGCGGGTGTATTCGCCGGTGGGCGAAGTCAAGGTAAGAGCATCTCTGAGCGACCGGCCCCGGCGCGGCGTCATCGTGTTGGACCACGGCTGGGGATCACGGGTCTTTGACCCGCACGGGCGTTCCGCGCCACAGTCATTCGGCGTGAACCGCAATCTGCTGATTGACGGTGAACCGGTGGATCCGTTGTCGCAGACCCCCGCGATGAGTTCTACCTACGTCGCTGTGGCTCGGTGCGGCCAAACCAGCTAAGGGTCTTCGTTGTCGTCGGGTGCCATGAGCCTTTCCGGATGGTGGAAGCTGTTGGTGCGGGGTCGCCCGTGATCGAGGGTCACGGAAAACCCTGTCCGTGATGCGGTCGGCACGAGCTTGTGTGCGGCCAATCGTGGTCACTATAACGCGGCGGATACACGCGAAGTCGGTTTAGTTGGCTTGCGGCGATTGCTCTGCCGTCGGGTCCGACACGTTGGTAACCTGCACGAACCGAGTTCCTGTTCGGAAGTGGGGAACATGACTGACCGCAGACGCCCGTGGGCCACCTTCGCGTCGTCCGTGCTGGTTGTTGTCCTTGTCGGTATCGCGCTTTTGGTGTCTATCCTCACCGGCATGCCCGGGCGGCTCGTGGTGCTTCTGGAATTTGTGGTGATTGTCGTGCTGGTCTTGCTGTACGCGGCGTTTCGGAAGTACATACGCCCCCGTTTTGCACCTAACAAGAACACCGGAGATATTCCCCCAGAGAACCCAATATATTGAGCCCGGCGCGCGTGCGATGCGTTCCCAGGCGCTCGAGCGCGCAGCCGTTCCGGGGTGGTGAACGCGTCAAAGGTCAAGTCGCACAGGCGGTCCAGGTCGGCGTCGAGCGCGTTGAAGACCTCGACGATCTCCTCACGCGCACTCGCACCCATACCCCAAATCTTACGAAGGACGACCGACAAGAATCGCCCCGTTGTGACCGCTGAAGCTATAATGACAAGGGATTACACAGACCTATCGCCGAACTGACCTGTGACATAGGCAACGTCGATGAACGTCTCCACATGCCCGTCTCCTTCTTGGATGTTATTCGTCGCAGCACGACGTGACGTCGAGCCGGCACGCACATGACGCACGAATCGGTACGTCGGCACGCGCGGTGGCGAGCGTGAGCTGCTCACCGATGATGGCGGCTTCAGCGGAACGCCCCAGCCGCTGCAAGCATTCGTGGTAACCGTGCAGGCTCCACACGTTCCCGGGATGCTGACAGGGCCTGGGCAATACGGGGTCCAGACCCAGGTCGGCGGCATACACGGCGGCCGCCTCTGTGACGTGGCCTTGTTCGAGCAGCAATGCGCCATACGCGTGCCGCGTGGGCTGCATCCACCCCCACGGCTCGTCGTAGGGCAGCGCATCGTCGAGGCCGACCGCGCGCCTCAAATGACCGAACGCCTCGTCGAAACGCTTTTCACGGTAGGCGATTTCACCGTCGAGCATGGCAGCCGCCACGGCCAGGATGTCTCGGCTGGTGTTGTTGAACAGGTAGCGAGAGTCCGGTATCCGGTCATAGGCGTCCGCGAACGCGGCGCGCTCGGCGTGTGCCCGCGCGAGTTGACCGGTGGCCGCCAGCGCGATGCCGCGTCCGTAGTGAATCGTCGCCGCGGTGGTGCAGTAGAGGTCTCCGTCCTGGGGCAGTGGTTGTGCGATCAGCTCGTCCCATCGCCCGAACCGCACCAGCACATGGATCCGCAGCGGCACGAACGCCTCGAGCCAATCCGCCATCGGCGGTGATTCGATCGACAGCAGTTCGGCCGTCAGCTGGTCGACGAGCTCGTCGGCGGCCTGCAACGCGATCGTCGACCGTCCTTCGAACATCGCCGAATACACGATGAAATGCAGATCGTGCGCACGGTAGAGCGAGTAGAAGTTAAGCGGGCCCTCGCGGATTACAAAGCGCCGATCCGCTTGCACCGCAGCGAGGTTCGCTACCACCGAGCCGTGGTAGTCACCACACAGCACGTCAATGTGGCTCGGCATATGCTGCAGATGCCCGGCGTCGGGCACCAGGCCACGCAATAAGTCTGCGGCCGGCTTTGCTACCTCCGGCGTAGCCGACATCTCCATGGTGTGCAGATAGAAATGCAGGATCCCCGGATGTTGGCGACCCGAGGGCGTTTCGAGCGCATTCTCGAGGATCCGCTTCGCTTCGACCACCCGTGAGCCTGCCGCCGGCTCGCCGGTCTGGGTGTCCCACAGAGCCCATGCCGTGACATTGACCAGCGCGTCGGCCGCCAGCGCCTGCACATCGATGTCCTCCGGATACGCCGCGGCCAGCGCCGTCATTGCGTCGGCGTAGGCGGCAAGACCGGAGTGCAGGGCATCGGTGTCGCCCGGGTCGTCGGTGGGAAAGCGAGCCTGCAGCGCGGCGATAAGCCCTTGCTCGACGTCGGTGGCCCGGCCCCGCGCGGCGAGCCGGAGTTCCGTGCGCGCACGAGCCAGTGAAGAGGTCAGGTCGATTGGGTCGAACGCCTCCCACGCCTTGTTGTAGTTGGGGCCAACCGAGTAGGCGATTCCCCAATGCGCAACGGCCAGAACATGGTCGAGTTCCAGAGCCCGCTCGAAGCAGCGGATCGCCTCTTCGTGGTTGAACGCATATGCCCACACCAATCCGCGGTCGAACCAGACCTGCGCTTGCGCGGAAGGGGTTTCGATCGGCCGGCGGTAGGAGCCGAGGTCAAAATACTGCTCGTCGGCAGTCATGTTTGCACACTACTCACGTTGCGGCTGGCGACACCGCCACTCGCGGCTTTGATTCCGCGCTGTCGGCGCGCCTTACTCGCACTTCGTCGCCGAGGGCGCAGAGTCAACCGGACGCATCATGGCTCATGTCAGCGTCCTCGACGCGCTGATGCCAGACCGAGGCCATCAGAACAGCTTCCCGATGGCCGCGGGTGCGGGCTCTTCAAGGTCCAGCAGGAATCGCTTGCGCTTGAGACCGCCCGCGTAACCCGTTAGGGCGCCGTCCTTTCCGACGACGCGGTGGCAGGGTACAACGATGCTCACCGGGTTACGGCCAACGGCTTGACCGACTTCGTATGCGGTTGTGCCGTCACTTAATTCGGCCGCCAGCTCGCCGTAGGTTTTCGTCTGGCCGTAGCCGATGTCGGCCAGCAGATCCCAGATTCGCCGTTGCCGCGGGTCGCCGATCATGGCGACCGGAAGATCGAACTGGGTCCGCTCGGCGGCGAAGTATTCGTGCAGCTGGCCGGCAGCACGGTTCAGCAGTTCTTCGCAATCCAGCGCGACATAGTGCCCCAGGGCGTCTGGCGTGGGCGGGTGCCAATGATGCCGGAAATATACGCCGGTCAGAGTGTCACCGTCGGCAACTAGTGTCAGCTCGCCGAGAGGACTGCCAATTACCGTGTGTCGAGTTTGCATCCGTGATCCTCCTTTCTGGGTAGACGACCGGGAACCCGGAAAGGTGAGATCTCACATTTCGCAATGCGCCGACGTCTGCATAGTGACCGTCCCGATTGCCTAGGAAGGAGTGAAGCCAGGCGTGAACGCCCATCAGCCCGTCAAGCAGCCGTTTGAGGCGGTGGTTGCGCAGCATGGCGGCACCGTGTTGCGTGTCGTTCGTGCGGTCGTCGGCCACGTCGATGCTGATGACGCCTGGTCGGACACGTTCCTGGCCGCCCTGAAGGCCTACCCGCAACTGCCGGTCGACGCCAATATCGAGGCATGGTTGGTGACAATCGCTCATCGCAAAGCGATCGATGTCACCCGCGCGGCGGCGCGGCGCGCCGTTCCGGTTGCCGATGCCCCCGAATCCCCCGCACCCGAGCGCGCCGATACCCACGATCTCGACCTGGACGCCGCGGTGGGCGCACTGCCACCCAAACAGCGCCAGGCCGTGGCCTACCACTACTTGGCGGGACTGCCCTACTCGGAGATCGCGGGGATTCTCGACAGCACTGTTGCCGCTGCCCGGCGCGCTGCGGCTGACGGCATCGCCACACTCCGACGCACCTATCCCCGTACCCCGAAGGAATCATCATGACCACGCATGACCTCATCGACCACTTCCCCCTCGACCCGGATGATCTTCGGCGCCTGCACGCCCGCCTGGAGCGCGCTGCCCAAATCGGCAATCTGCTCGACATCGCCTATCGCACAGTGGATTCCGCCATAGGACCACTGCTGCTGGCGGCCACCCCACAGGGACTGCTGCGGGTGGCATTTGCCAGCGAAGGCCATGAGCTCGTGTTGGAGGACCTCGCCCAGCGAATCAGCCCGCGGATGCTTGAGGCACCCACCCGGTTGGATCCGATTGCCCGACAGCTCGACGAGTACTTCACCGGTCACCGGCGCAGCTTCGACATTGCGCTGGATTGGTCGCTGTCGCACGGCTTTCGGCGCAAGGTACTGGGACTGCTCGCTACCGACGTCAGCTACGGCACCCACGCCAGCTATGGCAAATTGGCTCAACTGTCCGGCTCACCCAGGGCGGTGCGCGCGGTCGGCACCGCGTGCGCGACGAATCCGATCCCGATCGTCGTGCCATGTCACCGCGTAATCCGCTCCGACGGGACCATGGGCTCCTATCGCGGGGGACCCGCCGCCAAGCGCGCCCTGCTCGAACTGGAACAGCCTCGGTGACGACGCAGCGGCCGGCGCGCAACCGGGTCTCGCCGCTGGGCGAGGTAATCGCCGTCGCAGGCCGGGGCGCCTGGATGGGCAACCGCGGGCGCCTGCATGAGGGACGCGGCGCCCGCGAGGTGGTACGCAACCATCAGCACAAGACGTGGATCACCTGTGTCCTGTCGTTCAGAGGCCGCCGAGTGCCGCAGTGGGAGCCCAACCGCTATACGCCGCTGTTCTTCCTTGACGAGGCGGTGGCACTGGCCGCCGGGCACCGCCCGTGCGCCGAATGCCGGCATAGCGCGTACACGCTATACCGGACGCTATGGGCCGAAACACACGGTGGGGCAGCGATTTACGCAAAAGACATGGACAAGCAACTGCACTTGGAGCGAACCGGCCGGGCCGGGCATCGCGCCGCCTGGGACAGTCTGCCCGACGGCGTGTTTGTCGCCACTGAATCCGGACCCGCAGCCGTTGTCGGCGACCACCTCGCCGTCTGGGACCACGACCACAACGTCTACCGGAATACGTTGCCGCGCCCCACTACCGGCACCGCGACGGTACTTACTCCCCCGTCCACCGTGCGGATCCTGCGCGCCGGTTGCCCGGTGCAAATAGATGATTCAGCGCACTAGTGCCCGCCGAGCGTCGCCCGGTTCCGCTTTACCTGGTTGAAGGGCAGACCGCGGTCGGCGGCGTATTCGCGGGGCAGGTTCAAGACCCGCTCGGCGATCACGTTGCGCGCCATCTCGGTGGTGCCGCCGCCAATGCTGGCGATCTGACGGCCCAGATAGCGCGTTCCGACGCTGTCTAGCAGTCCCGCGTCGTCCGCTACGACGGCGGCAGAGCCCCCGATGGAATAAGCGGTGTCGGTTTCGACATCGTGGACCTCGGCCATGGATAACCTGATGATCGAACCCGCGGTTGGCGGCAGGGCTCCGCTTGCCACAGCGTGATAGACGTGCTCGCTGAGCTGCCCATGGACCGCCCGATAGGCCAGGGCGCGACCGACCAGCTCCCGCACGCGTTCGCTCTCACCCTGCCTCGCGGCGCTGGCCACCGACACCAGGTCGATCGAAACATCCTCGGCCTCAGCGATTCCTGGTCCGCTGGTGTATTCGGAGCCATCGCCCATGGTGCGGCGCTCGTGGTAGAGCTGTCGCGACGCGACAGCCCACCCTTTGCCCGGCTCGCCGACCACGGCGTCGTCGCCGACATCGACGTCGTCGAAAAACTCTTCGCAGAATTCGGTCGAGCCGTTGACCTGTTGAATGCGGTTGATCGTGATTCCGGAATGTCGAAGCGGCACCAGAAACATTGTCAGCCCGTCATGTTTGGGCGCCTCCCAATTAGTGCGGCCCAGGCACAGACCGTAGTCGGCGGCAAACGCCCACGTGCTCCATGTCTTGGCGCCGTTGATGATCCATCGTCCGTCCCGGTGGTCCGCGCGGGTGATGACGCCCGCGAGGTCCGAGCCCCCGCTGGGCTCCGACAGCAGCTGCACGAGCACTTCGTCGCCGCGCAGCGCCGCCGGGATGTGGGTGCATTTTTGATCCTCGCTGCCCATGTCGAGAATCGTCGCGCAGCAAATGCCGAATGACGGGACATTGAGGACGAGCGGTGTCTCGTAGGCCGAAGATTCGGCGTCGAACGCTTTCTTGTACTCGTAGCTCAGCCCGAGCCCGCCGTACTCACGGGGAAAGCAGATGCCCGCAAATCCTGCGTCCCACAATCGCTTCTGCAGTTCGCGCGCCCGATCCCAGATATCTTCCGCATCGCGCGTGCGAATCGCCGGGTTCCCGGGATCCAGCCGCGGCATGTTCTCGGCCAACCAGGACCTGGCCCGGTTCCGAAATTCCTCGACCGACTCAGCTACCACGACGCCGAATTCCTTTGCGTCTCATCGCCGATGGCCTCCCGCCGCACCAGTGCTGTGCGATCGCCCAGCAGTGCTCTAAGACTGTACCGGACGGGGGGCTTGCGGCAAGGCCCGGGTCGTGCCGCAGAATCGCCAGGAACTGCGGTTTCCTTGGTTTGGGGGGCGGGCACCGGAAATGCGGGTTTTGTTATCGACGTTTGGGTCACGCGGGGACGTTGAACCCTTGCTGGCGCTGGCGGTGCAGTTGCGGGAACTCGGCGCTCAGGTGCGGGTGTGCGCGCCGCCGGACTTCGCGCAGCGGCTGGCCGAGGTCGGCGTGCCATTCATACCGATCGGCCGGTCGGCGCGCTCGCTGGTGCACGGTGCCACGCGAGCGTCGACGGCGGACGCACCCCGGGTTGCCGCCGAGTTGGTCGCCGCGCAATTCGACGTGGTCGGCGCGGCGGCACAGGGCTGTGATGCGCTGGTGGCTACCGGTCTGATGCCGGCCGGCGAACGCTCGGTGGCGGAGAAGCTGGGCATCCACTACAAGTGCGCGACGTTCATCCCGAGAATGCTGCCGTCGCCGCACCACCCGCCGCTACCGCGGCCGGGCCGGCCCTTCCCACCGGGCGAAACCGACAACCGGGTGCTGTGGCAGGTGGACGCCGAGCGGGTCAACGCGCTGTACGGCGCGCCGCTGAACATGCACCGGGCGTCGATCGGCCTGCCCCCGGTGGACAACGTGCGCGATTACGTCTTGACCGACCGGCCGTGGCTGGCGGCCGATCCGACGCTGGGTCCGTGGCCGGAGCCGGCGGACCTTGACGTCGTGCGAATCGGCGCGTGGATCATGCCCGACGCACGCCCCCTGCCGCCCGATCTGGAGGCGTTCCTGGACGCCGGCACACCACCGGTGTACATGAGCATGGGCAGCATGCGCGTATCGGACGACCTGGTGCGGGTGGGCATCGAGGCGATCCGGGAGCGGGGCCGCCGCGTGATAGTCGGCCGCGGCTGGGCCGACCTGGCCCTCATCGACGATCGGGACGACTGCTTTGCGGTCGGCGAGGTCAACCAGCAGGCACTGTTCGGCCGGGTGGCCGCGGTCGTGCATCACGGCGGCGCGGGTACTACGACGACGGCCGCGCGCTCAGGTGCGCCACAGGTGGTGGTCCCCCACATTGCCGACCAGCCATATTGGGCTGAGCGGGTGGCCGACCTGGGCATCGGCGCCGCACACGACGGGCCGACTCCGACCACCGAGTCCCTGTCAGCCGCGCTCGACACGGCCCTGAGCCCCGAGACGCACGCCCGGGCGAGCGCACTGGCCGGCACCATCCGCACCGACGGGGCCGAGGTGGCCGCGAGGTTGCTGGTCGACCAAGTCAGCCGAGGAAAACCGCCGGCAAGTTAGCCGCGCGGTGGCGATCGACGATGCTTTACAGTTTGCACCTGAAATGTCACGCTTTCGCCTATGTTGAGCGTCGACGAAAACGCCCGTCCGGTCGATACGCTGCTGGCAATCGAGTCCATCAAGCAGCTCAAAGCCCGCTACTGCCGCTACCTGGACACCAAGGACTGGGCCGCCTGGCGCGCGCTGTTCACCGACGACTTCGTCAGCGACACCGCTGAAGCCGGCGGCAAGTTGATCGTCGGCGCCGACGAATTCGTGTCTTTCACGCGCAAGAACATCGGGCGCCCGGCACAGGCCACGGCGCACCAGGTGCACGCGCCGGAGATCGAGCTGACGTCGGCGACGACGGCGCGCGGTGTGTGGGCTCTGCAGGATGTCGTCAGGTTCGGGGCCGGGGTGAGTCTGGTGGGCTACGGCCACTACCACGAGACCTACGAGAAGACGGGCGGGCAGTGGCTGATCAAGAGCTCCAAGCTAACCCGGCTGCGGGAGGATATCGCCACGCCCCTGTTCTCGTTCTACGTGTCCAAACGTATACGGGACGCGGGCGCCAAACTCGCCCGCCGCCTGACGGAGAAATAACGCCGTCATGACTGTCCCGACCATCCTTGTGACTGGCGCGTTCGGGCAGATCGGCAGGCGATGCACGCAGATCCTGCTCGATCGGGGTCGCACGGTGATCGCGACCGACCTGCGCACCGACAAGACCATTGCCGTCGAAAGAGAGCTGTCCGCCGGCGAACACGCCGAGCGGCTGATTCCGGCCTACGTCGACCTGCTGGATGCGTCGGCGGTGCGCGAGTTGGTCCTGACACACCGGCCCGCGGCGATCATCCACCTCGCCGCGATCGTGTCACCGCCGTCGTACCGCAATCCCGGGCTGGCCCGACGGGTGAATGTGGGTGGTACCGAGCACCTGCTGACGGCCGCCGCGGCGCTGCCCGCGACACCGCTATTTCTGATGGCATCCAGTGCCGCGGTCTACGGGTCGCGCAACCCGCACCGCTATCCGGAGCGGATCACGCCCGACACCCCCGTGCACCCCATCGATCAGTACGGGGAAGACAAAGTGCTGGCCGAGGTCGCGGTCAGCGGCAGCGGCCTGCCGTACGCGCTGCTTCGCCTCGGCGGGGTCGCCTCGCCGGACAGCGAAATCAACGGCGACTATCTGCTGCTGATTCGGGCGACGCCGGGCGACAACCGCATGCACATGGTGGATGCGCGCGATGCGGCGTTGGCGTTTGCCAATGCCGTCGACCACGCAGCCACGATCGCGGGCAAGGTGCTGCTCATCGGGGGCAACGATTCGTACGTGAAGCTGGAGCGCGACGTCGAGGACGACATGATGGCCGCCGTCGGCCTGGGTCGCCTCGGCCCGTCGGCCAGCCTGCCCGGCGACCCCGCCGACGACCGCGGTTGGAGTTTCACCGGCTGGTTTGATACCACCGAATCGCAGGCGCTCCTCGACTTCCAACAGCACGACTGGGACCAGACCGTGGCCTGGGTGGCCCAGTCTCAACGGAACCTGCGCATCGTGCTGCGGGCGCTGGGCCCGATGCTGCGGCCGGTCATGCGTACCGCCCTCAAGCTGCAACGACGCGCCGAGGGACGCGGTCCGTATGCCGACCCGTGGACGCTCATCGCGAAGAAATACGGCGCCGCAGCGCTGGCCAGGACCGACTAGCGCAGCCCGCCGGTGCCCGGCCGGGATGCCGCGACCAGCTACCCTGGACCGGCGCGTGGCACAAAGGAGGTGTCCATGAGGGGGTCGCCGCAGCCCATCGACGCCGATTATCTCGTGATCGGCGCCGGAGCGATGGGAATGGCATTCGCAGACACGCTGATCACCGAATCCGAGGCGCGTGTGGTCATTGTCGACCGCGCGCATCAACCGGGCGGGCACTGGACCACCGCGTACCCGTTCGTACGGCTGCACCAGCCGTCGGCGTACTACGGTGTCAACTCAAGAGCATTGGGCAACAACACGATTGACTGTGTCGGCTGGAACCAGGGACTGAACGAACTTGCTCCGGTCGGCGAAATATGCGCCTATTTCGACGCCGTCATGCAGCAGCAGTTTCTACCCACCGGCCGGGTTGAGTACTTCCCGATGAGCGAGTATCTCGGCGACGGGCGGTTTCGGACGCTGGCAGGCGACGAATATGCCGTCTCGGTCAATAAGCGCATCGTCGACGCGAGCTACCTGCGCGCGATCGTGCCGTCGATGCGGCCCGCGCAGTACTCAGTCGCACCGGGCATCGACTGCGTCGCCCCGAACGAACTGCCGAAATTCGCCGCACGGGACCGGTACGTGATCATCGGTGCGGGCAAGACCGCCATGGACGTTTGTCTGTGGCTGCTGCGGAACAATGTCAGCCCCGACAAGCTGACCTGGATCATGCCCCGCGACGCCTGGCTGATCGACCGCGCCACGCTGCAGCCCGGGCCGACGTTCATCAAACAGTTCCGGGCCAGCTTCAAGGCGACGCTCGACGCGATCGGGGAGGCGACGTCCACCGACGACCTGTTCGACCGGCTGGAAGCCGCCGGAACCTTGCTGCGCCTGGACCCGTCCATCCGCCCGACCATGTACCGGTGCGCGACGGTGTCACAGCCTGAGTTCGACCAATTGCGGCGTATCGACGACATCGTCAGGCTCGGCCACGTCCAGCGCATCGAGCCCACCGCGATCGTCCTCGACGGCGGATCGATTGCCTCCGCGCCATCAGCGCTTTTTATCGACTGCACCGCCGACGGAGCCCCACAACGCCCCGCCCAGCCCGTTTTCGATGGCAATCACATGACCCTGCAGGCGGTGCGCGGATGCCAGCAGGTGTTCAGCGCCGCGTTCACCGCGCACGTTGAGCTCGCCTACGACGACGACGCGGTGAAAAACGAACTCTGCGCGCCGATTCCGCACCCGGACTCCGATCTTGACTGGTTGCGGCTGACGCATTCCGACCTCCGCAATCAACAGCGCTGGCTCTACGACCTAGAGCTGACCGATTGGCTGGCCGCGGCACGGTTGAATGTTCTCGCCGAGATACTTCCGCCGCTGTCCCACAAGCCGCGGGTGCGCGAACGCGTGGTGTCGATGTTCCAAAAACAGCTGGACAAGGCCAGCGAGCGGCTGGAAAAGCTGCTCAGCGACTGCGGTCACGATGTCACGGCCCTGAACGCGCCGGCTTAAAGACCCATCAGGAGATGTCGTGACCCAGCCTCCCGAGGTAGACCTGCCACTTGTCGACCTACCCGACTCGGGATACGTCTACCAAACAGGCTGGCGGCTGGCCACATCCGACATCGACGAGCACAAAAGACTGCGTCTCGACGGTGTAGCACGGTATATCCAAGAAGTCGGCGCCGAGCATCTCGCGGATGCCCAACTTGCAGAGGTCCATCCGCATTGGATCGTTTTGCGCACGGTCATCGACGTGATCGAGCCGATCGAAATACCCAGCGACATCACGTTCCGCCGTTGGTGTGCAGCGCTTTCCACCAGGTGGTGCAACATGCGCGTGCAGCTCGAGGGTTCCGACGGCGGACGCGTCGAAACCGAGGGCTTCTGGATCTGCATGAATAAGGACACCCTGACGCCCTCGCGCTTCACCGATGACTGCATCGCACGTTTCGGCAGCACCACCGACGACCATCGACTCCGGTGGCGGCCTTGGCTGACCGAACCGGTCCACAACGGGACCCAAACGCCATTTCCCCTGCGCCGCACGGATATTGATTTCTTCCAGCATGTCAACAACACGATCTACTGGCATGGCGTGCACGAGATACTCGGCCAGGTGCCAGACTTGGAGTCCGCGCCTTATCGCGCGGTGCTCGAATACCGCAGCCCCATCAAGCTTGGCGAATCGGTAACCATCCATTCCAATCGTGACGGCGACGTCATTCGCATGCAGTTCGCCGTCGGAGACGACGTGCGGGCGGCCGCATTGGTGCGCAAAATCTAGGGGTACGCGGCGACGCAGGCGTCGTTGGACAGGCCGGCAGCGAGCTCCACCAAATCAAAAGGCCGGTCGAAACGCGCGCGCAGCTTGGCCGGGTCGATAAGCAAGCTGATCTCGGCGGTTTGGCGAGCAAACAGGCGACCGATGAGCGGGTAGAGCCGACGCATCAATGCTCGTTCCGGGGCAGTGCAACGTGCCGCGCAATAGCCGACGTGGCCGATCTCGTCGGTGAGTATCTCGCTGTAAAGCCGCTCGATCCGCGCGGCCACATCTGGCTCGTCGGTGAACAACTCGACACCGACCCGTCGCAACTCGTCGAACAGCACGCAACCGGCCATCTCCGCCGCGCCGACGAACGAGAAACCGAGGCGCTCGGGCAAAAACACGCTCAGCTTGACGAATTGGCGCATCACCAGCGGCGGCGGGCTGACCCGAAACGGCAGACCGAACATATCGAGCACGTAGGCAAGCAGACGGGTGTGATAGTGCTCCTCGAGCTCCATGTACACCCGCTCCGGGAGTGTGTCCGCGCCGCTGTTGCGCCCGTACGTCTCGCCCAAGCCGACACCGAATCGCTCCGCCTGGTTCAACTTTGCGGTGGCCAATAAGAACAGCGTCTCCCGGTCGACGCTGGGCTCGGGTCGGCGCCGACGAAGATTGCGCGCGAAGACA
Organism: uncultured Actinomycetota bacterium; assembly: GCA_963840045.1. Lineage (GTDB taxonomy): Bacteria > Actinomycetota > Actinomycetes > Mycobacteriales > Mycobacteriaceae > Mycobacterium. The sequence goes on from CAWIXL010000009.1 coordinate 683,062, forward strand.
TCCCGATCGATACGACGCGCCGAGCGCACCGGATCCGCCTCTATCGCGGCGAAGAACTCCTCACGGTTGGCCAAACGGCGATTCAGCAGATCTGCCTCGCCGTCGCGGCGGGCCAGGTAAACACGGTATTCCTCAATGCCCGAACCGTTCATCACTCTTCCATCCCCCTTACAATCGTCGTTACATAGCGATCCAGCAGCGCAGTCCGCGAGCGAGACGCGGTCGCGCCGGTGGCCAGCAACGCGAACAGCCCGGTAAGAAAAATCACCCCAAGTTCAGCCGCGTCAGCGTCTTGCGACACCCGTCCGGCAGCCTGCGCTTCGGTAATTGCGGCGATGACAAACTCGGCCAGCGGATGTTCGCCTAATTGGTCCTCGGCGGGCCGCGTCGCCGAGAAGTGCAAGCCGAGCATGTCCCGAAAGATCACCGGACCCAGCCGCCGTTCAGCGGCCAGCACCTGACGCACCAGCACCTTGAACACCGACATCAAATCGGAATCGCCGGTGGGGGCGTCGAGTTTCGCCACGATTTCGACCTCTTCGGTCCGCTCCACCTCGACCAGCACGTGCTCCTTGGTCGGGAAGTGAAAATAGAACGTCCCCCGCGCCACCCCCGCCGCCGCCGCGATTGCCGCGACGTCCGCGCCGGCCAAACCAGACCGGCCCAATTCCGCCAACGCAGCCTCGAAAACCCGAGCGCGGGTTTGCAGCCGCTGCGCGTCCCGCCCACGCATAGCCGGCGCACCGGATTGTGCGGTGGGTGTCGCGGGCATGTCGACACCGTATCGAAGTTCGTTGCCACCTGTCAATGACAGTCGTCAGCGAACTTGCGAATCTTGTGCGAGATCTAGCGGTCGATCCACTGCATTTGGGCTTCGGCGTGGTGGCCGCCGACCGCTGGAGTGAGTTGGTCGAGCCTGGCCACTTGGTCCGGTGTTAGTTCGACGGTGTCTGCGCCGACGTTTTCCTCAAGGCGCACAACGCGTTTGGTCCCCGGTATCGGCACGATATCGGCGCCCCCGGAACTCTTGGCCAACAACCAGGCCAACGCGACCTGAGCCGCCGTGCCGCCCACGTCACTGCTGATGTCGCGCAGCTCGTCGACACTCGCGAGGTTGTGCTGGAAATTCTCGTCGAAAAACCGTGGGTTGGTCTTGCGAAAGTCGGTGTCGGGCAGCCCCGCCACGGAACGGATCGTGCCGGTGAGAAATCCGCGGCCCAGCGGCGAGTAGGCAACGAACCCGATGCCCAGTTCCCGCAGCAGCGGCAGCACCGCCTCCTCCTGATCGCGGGTCCACAGCGAGTACTCGGATTGCACGGCGGCGATGGGATGCACGGCGTGGGCACGGCGGATGGTGTTCACGCCGACCTCCGACAGGCCGATGTGCCGGATCTTCCCGGCGGTGACCAACTCGCTCAGGGCGCCGATCGTGTCTTCGATCGGCGTGCCGCGGTCGAGGCGGTGCTGGTAGTAGAGGTCGATGTGGTCGGTCGCCAGCCGCCGCAGCGAACCGTCCACCGCGACACGGATGTTGGCGGGGCTGCTGTCCAGGCCGTCGCGCCCGGTGTGGGAGATCAGGCCGAACTTGGTTGCCAGCACCACCTGATCACGCCGACCGTGCAGGGCTCGGGCCAGGAGTTCCTCGTTGGCGTAGGGGCCGTAGACCTCGGCAGTGTCGATCAGCGTGACGCCAAGATCGATCGCGCGGTGAACGGTACGGATAGCTTCGGCTTCGTCACTGCCGGCACCGGCATAGGCCACGGACATCCCCATCGCGCCCAGACCGAGGCGCCCCACTTCCAGATCCGCGAGGTGAGCTTGCTTCATGGAATCCATGGAACCACGCCGCAGGTACCGTGGCAGTAATGTGCCGCCTTGACCTTCCCGCTGTCTGATGGACCGCGCAAACAGCGAAAGGCCGCCCCGCGATCTGGCGGTGGACTACTACCGCGTCTCGGGCGTGGTCCTCATCGTGCTGGGTCATTGGCTCGCCGGATCGGTGACCTATCAGGACGGGTACTTCGGCCGCCAGAACCCGCTCCTGGACCAGCCCTGGACCCAATGGCTGACCTGGCTTTTCCAGGCGGTCCCGGTGTTCTTCCTGGTGGCCGGCTACGCCGGCGCGGTGTCTTGGACGCATCACAGCGACGCCGGCGACATGTCGCGCCAGGCCTGGCTGCGGCATCGGCTGGCGCGGGTTCTTGGACCGACAGCGGTGTATGTCGGGCTGGTGTCGGTTGCGGTGCTGGCTCTTGGCGCATTTGGCGTGGCCGGTTACACGATGGAGTACGCGGGTTGGGCGGTTGCGATGCACCTGTGGTTCCTCGCCGTGTACCTGCTGGTGGTGTCGCTGACGCCCATTGCGGTTGCCGCACAACGCCGTTGGGGACTCCTGGTGCCTGCGGCGCTGGCGGTGGGGGTGGCGGCGGTAGACGGCGCAGCGGTCGGCGCCCACGTGCCCTACGTCGGCTGGCTGAACTACCTGTTCTGCTGGGGGACGCTCTACCAGCTCGGAATCGCCTGGCGCGGCGGGCTATTCACCGGCCACAGGGCCCCGCTGCTGGCTGTCGGGTCGGCGATCGCGCTGGCGCTGCTAATTGGGCTGGGCCCGTTTCCGGTCAGCATGATCGGCGTTCCCGGCCAACCCGTGCAGAACACCGAGCCACCCTCGATGGCCATGTTGGCCTTCGGATGCGCTCAGGCCGGAATAGCGATCACGCTGGCGCCCGCGCTCAACCGGGCGCTGCGCCCCGACCGCGTCGGGCGCGTGCTGTCGGTGGCCAACAACAACGTGATGGCCCTGTACCTATGGCACATGGTGCCGGTGGTGATCGTCGCGATCGTCGCTTATCCGGCGGGACTATTGCCGCAACCGGCCGAGGGAACGGGCCAGTGGTGGCTGGCCCGGCTGGAGTGGGTGATCGTCCTGAGCCTCGTCACAGCAGTCGAGCTGGTGTTGTTGCGGTGGGGGCGGCGCTTCTTCGCAGCCCCGCTGCCCATGCTCGCTCTACCGATCATCGATCGCCGGATCGAACCGGTCACACTGGCCGGCGCCGCGCTGGCGGCCTACGGCCTGGCGTTCTTCGCCGCGAAAGGCTTCGCTCCAGACGGCCATTTCCCATGGGTGACCGCACTGATCTTCGCGGCCGGTGTGTTGCTGGCAGCGTTGAGCGCCACCAAAGTCCGCACGCCCGCAAGCCGATGACCTCGATGACCGAATCACTCAACGCCGTTTTGCTACAAGTACTTTCACGCAGCCTCGCCGATTGAAGCCCGATCACCCATGGCGTCTACGACGTCGGCGCCGACAACGACACGGCGGCCCGGCAGTTCTCCGGCATCGGGAGCCCTTGCCAACCACGCGCCACCCCATCGACGCCGCGGGCTATAACAACCCGTCCAACCCGGGCGCTCCGAGGAGGAAAAACGAGCCGTTGCCGCCGGTACCGACGGTGCCAAACCCAGCACCGCCAAGGTTGGTGTTGCCACCGTTCCCGCCGTTGCCGATAAAGAACCCACCAGTGCCGCCGTTACCGCCGTTGCCGCCAGCAAACGCCCCGAGGGATTGCCCACCCTGGCCGCCGGCGCCGCCGTCGCCGACGAGCAGGCCGGCGTTGCCGCCGTGGCCGCCCGCACGCCCGGTCAGCGCGCCGTCGCCACCGGAGCCGCCGGCGCCACCGTCGCCGAACAGGAAGCCGCCATTCCCGCCGACGCCGCCCAACCCGCCGTTAAGGTGGGTCAGGTCCCAATTCCCGCCGCTGCCGCCAGCGCCGCCGGTACCCCAGAAGAACCCGCCGGCTCCCCCGGCCCCACCGGCGGCGTCCGCACCGCCGGCGCCGCCGTTGCCGCCGTGGCCCCACGAGAACACCCCGCCGGCTCCCCCGGCCCCACCGTTAAAGCCGGCGCCGCCGGCGCCGCCGTTGCCGCCGTTGCCCAACAGCAGCCCGCCGGCTCCGCCGGCCCCGCCGCGGTCCACGCCGCTCCCGCCGGCTCCGCCGTTGCCGATCAGCCCCGCGGCCCCGCCGATACCCCCGTTTCCGACGATGTTGCTCGCCCCGCTGCCGCCGTCGCCCATCAGCCACCCGCCGTTTCCGCCGTTTGCGCCCGAACCGGCAAGTGCGTTGGTGCCGTTGCCGATCAGCGGGCGCTGCGTCAACGCCACGAAGGGTGCATTAATCAAATTGAGCAGAGGTTGCAGTGGGGAAGCCAGCGGTACGGCGCCGGCGGCCTCCGCGCTGGCGTAGGCCTGCGCACCCCCGGCCAACGCCTGCACAAACTGGTCATGAAACGCCGCCGCCCGAGCACTGAGCTCCTGAAACGCCTGGGCGTGGCGGGAAAACAGCGACGCGATGGCCGCCGACACCTCATCCTCAGCGGCGACCAGAATCCCCGTCGTCGGGGACGCCGCCGCGGCGTTGGCCGAGCTGATCGCCGAACCAATGCTCGCCAGATTTGTTGAAGCCGTCGCCATCATCTCCGGTGCCGCGCTCACAAACGACATTTCTACCTCCAAGCCAAACTAGGAAACGCCAGTCTGTCGGCTGGCGATAAATGACTAGCAGATCGTAAGGCGCGGGGTGGGCATATTACAGATGATTCGACATCATTTCAGCGAAATATTCGATTTTCAAACCGAATTCATTAGTCGAATTCGCCAATACTCAACTAATCGACTATTCCAATATTGCGGTGACACTTGATGCCGCTGCGACAAACGAGACAGCAGCCGCAAGCCTTGCCCGATGAACCGCTGCGCGGCCTTGACCAGCACCCTCGTGTCCTCAGCACCAGCTTTCGTCGGTGCGGCGGACGCCGCCGTGGTCGGCGCCCACGTGCCCGTCGTCAGCTCGCTGAACTACATTGTTCTGCTGAAGGCGTCTCGATCAGCTCGGAATAGCTTTGCGCGGCGGCCTATTAGCCGGACGCAGGGCCCGATCGAATTCAGGCGGGGGTCCGCCAGAATATCAACGTTTCGCGAAAATTTTAGCACGCGTCAATTTTCGTTGCAGATTAATTGAATTCAACAAACGCTATTTATTAAGACTCGAATTTGGAAGGCCGCTCTTGGCACCGCCGTGACGAACGGGGCGGCAGCGGGCGCTCGACAGTCCGGGTTAGTATGGGTAGCCTAACCTACATAGCTTGTCTGGAAAGGTTACTGTGAGATTCGACTTCCCGGGGGATCGAGCGCGACCGACGTTGCCGATCGACCCGCACGCTGACGCCGCGCGGCGCGCCTGGCTTCCCTGCCCGAACTGCGAGCGGGGCCACGACAAGTGTTCGGAGTGCCGCAGCGACCGCAACTGCCGCACGCATTGGCAGTATCTGTTGAGCAATCGGGCGACGCTGGTCAACCTGCAGTGCCCGGCATGCGCCACCCTGTGGTCAGTCGACACGCGGCATCGCTAGATCGCACTGCCTCAAGTCTCATTGAGAGCCAGATCAGGCAGCGGGCGTTGGCAGACGGCCTGCGCCTCATCGGCCGCGAGCCCGAACAAACGCAAGACGTTCACCGTCATCGCGTCTGCGGCCGACGCGCCATCGCGATCCGGGTCGTCCCGCAGCAATGTGCCGAGTCCCAACAGTGCCCCGCCGGCCATGGCTAACGCCAGCTCCGGGTCGTCGATCTGGAATCGCCCGGCGTCGGAGGCGGCCTTGATATCGCGCAGCGCACGCGGAGCCAGGCCGCGATCGGAGGACAGCAATGCCGTGCCACTCGCCAACAGGATGTCGCTTTCCTGTGGGCGCTGACGGAATAGCCGACCGGTCAAACGGAAACTGGTAGCAAACGTTTCGGCGGGGTCCTCAATCGAGGTGGTGAGTTGGTCCAGCAGCGCACCATGTGCGTCGAGCACGTCGGCGACCGCCGCCTCGAACAGCTGCTCCTTGCTGTCGAAGTGGTTGTAGAACGATCCCATCCCGACGTCGGCGGCCTGGGTGATCTCCAGGACCGGGACGTTCACCTTGCCTTCGGCGATCAACCGTTGCGCGGCCCTGATGAGCGCCGACCTCGTGCGCTGCTTGCGCCGCTCCAGGCGATTGGGCGGCTCCGTCTCGCCAGATATCGCACTCATCGGGCCTCCGATCACCGTCGTCACGTTACGCATTATGCATCACTTTTGACGATTTCGTCAGAGACCTTGACTGAACGTTGACTCGTATGTGACGATTTCGTCAGTTAGCTCGGGAGAAGGCGGTGGTCCGATGGTCGACACCCACAGGGACGTGCATAAGGATCTGCACAGCGAGCGCGGAGCCCTGCCGGGCGAGCACTCGGGCCGGTCGCGGAATCCCGTGATCAAAGTCGCCGACATCGCGTGGCTGGAATTCGAGAAACCCGACCTGATCCGCGCCGAGGCCTTCGCCCGCGCATTCGGCTTCCAGACGGCCCGTCGCGGTGCGGACGAGCTTCAATTGCGTGGCACCGACGCCGGCTCGCCGTGTGTGATCGTGCGCCGCGGGCAGCGGACGCGATTCACCGGTGTGGCGTTTCGGGCCTGCGACGAGGTCGACGTGCTGCGACTGGCGGACAAGTCCGGCGCGACCGCGCGACCGCTGCCGGAAAGCATCGGCGGCCTGTCAGTCGACCTGGTCGACCCCAGCGGGATTCCGGTGCACGTGGTCGCCGGCCTGCATCAGCTGCCGGAATTACCGGGCCAGCAGGCCCACATCTTCAACTTCGGGCGTGAACTGCAACGCACCAATGCCGCCCAGCGTCCCCCGCGAGTACCGGGACGGGTACAGCGACTGGGCCACCTGGTGCTGCAGTCCACGAAGTACCGCGAGGCGCTGAACTGGTATCTGGACAACCTCGGGATGATCGTCAGCGACTTCCTTTTCTTTCCCGGCCAACGCCAGCGTGGCCCGACCATGAGCTTCATCCGCTGCGATCGCGGATCCACACCGGCTGATCACCACACGCTGGCGGTCGCGCTGGGTCCGGCTAACCGCTACATCCACTCGGCGTACCAGGTCAGCGATCTCGACGCCTTGGCCGCCGGCGGCGAATACCTCAGGGACCGAGGCTATTTCCGGTCCTGGGGAATCGGCAGGCATATCCAGGGCAGTCAGATCTTCGACTACTGGCGCGATCCCGACGGCTTTCTGGTCGAACACTTCGCCGACGGGGACATGTTCGACAGCACCCTAGAACCTGGGTGGGCGCCCTTCGCCGCGTCGGGATTGGCCCAGTGGGGCCCGCCGGTGTCCAAGGACTTTCTCGGAACCGATCCGAAATTGGCTCGCCACGAAGCGGTTTCGATAGTCGCCGCACTTCGTGCGCGCAATGAGTTCGATGTCAACCGCCTTATCGGCCTACTGAAAGTACCCACCTCATGACCGTTTCCGTGCTGCGCACCCTCGACGCCTGGTGGGTCAGGACTCCCGATGGTGCCGCCAAGATCGACACTGCCGCGACCACCACCGGTCAGTTGCTGGCCGACCGCGCAGCGATCGACGCTGCCGTCGCAGCCGGCACCACCGTTGCCCCCGACAGTCTGAAGCTGATCTCCCCGATCACCAGACCGTGCCGGGTGGTGGCTCAGATGACCAATTACGAGTCGCATGTCAAGGACGCGGGCATGGATCCGGCAACCGTCCTGTTGACCTTCTTCCGCAAGGCATCGGCGTCGATCACCGGTCCGGTCGACGACATCATCAAACCCCGCCACGTCGGCCTGCTCGACTACGAGGTTGAGATCGGATTGGTGATCGGACGCGAAATCCCAGTCGGCACAGAGATTTCCGATGCAAACCTCGCTGAATTCATCGCCGGCCTGGTCGTCACCAACGACGTGTCGGCACGCGACATCCAGCTTCCCCAAACCCAGTTCTACGAGGCCAAGTCCTACCCGACGTTCACCCCGGTCGGCCCGGAGCTGGTGCTACTGGACGCCGACGAGCTCAACCGCTTCGGCGACCTGCGGCTGCGCCTGCGCGTCAACGGCAGTGAGCGACAGAACGCGCTGGTCGAAGGCGACATGCTGTATCGCCCGTTGCAGGCGCTGCAGTCGCTGACCCAGTTCCAGGAACTCGCCCCAGGCGACCTGATCCTCACCGGCACCCCGGTCGGCACCGCCCTGAGCGCTCCGCCGAAGGCGGTCCAGCTCATCAGCAACCTGTTGCCGCCGGCGGTCAAATGGAAAGCGTTCTTCAAGAGCCAGGCCAACAACCCTAAATACTTGAAACACGGCGATGTCGTGGAGGCATCGGTGGCCACCGATGATGGTGCCATCGACCTCGGAACCCAGTGCAACACAGTCCGCTTCGCATGAGCGCTGACGCCATTCGGCGGGTGCCGGTTGTGATCGTCGGTGCCGGACCGACCGGTATCACCGCAGCCACGTTGTTGGCGCAATACGGTGTGGACTGTCTGATCCTGGACCGCTGGCCCGGCGTATACCCGCAACCGCGGGCGGTTCACCTGGACGACGAAATCTACCGCGTCATCGCCCGTCTCGGTATCGCTGATGAATTCGCCGCGATTTCGCGGCCCACGATCGGTTTGCGGTTGCTCGACCGTCGATTTAACATCCTCGCCGAGTTCAAGCGCGACCCCTCTCGCAGCGTCCACGGCTTCCCGCAGGCCAACATGTTCGACCAGCCCGAATTGGAGTCGCTCCTGCGGGCCAACCTCAAGCGTTACCCGAATGCCGAACTGCGCGGCAACGCCGAGGTAACCGCGGTCACCGACCGCGGTGGGTCGGTGCGCGTCACTTTCACCGACCGTACCGACGATCAGGTACACGAAGTTGACGCCGGCTACCTGCTGGGCTGCGACGGCGCCAACAGCCTGGTGCGTGCCCAGATTGGTTTATCCATGCGGGATTTGAAATTCAAGCAGCGCTGGCTGGTCGTTGACATCGCCACCGACGCCGACCTGCACCAGTGGCACGGTGTGTATCAGGTCTGCGATCCGGCTCGCGCGGGAACGTACATGCGCATCGGAGATGCCCGCTACCGGTGGGAGTTTCAGCTGCTGGCCGGCGAAAGCGCCGTCGACTTCCGCACGCTCAGCGAGTTACGACCGCTCATCGACCCGTGGACCGCCGACGTCGACGACAGCGAGCTGACGCTGCTGCGCGTCGCGGAGTACACCTTCCGTGCACAGATCGCCGACCGGTGGCGCCGCGGCAACATCTTCATCCTGGGCGACGCCGCACACCTCACTCCCCCGTTCATCGGTCAGGGCATGGGAGCCGGCCTGCGGGATGCCATGAATCTCACCTGGAAAATTGCCGGGGTCCGCGACGGCAGCCTCGCGGCAGACGTTCTCGACACCTACGAGCAGGAGCGCAGGCCGCACACCAAGGAGCTGATCCGGCTGGCGCTGAACGTCGGTCGGGCCATGACGGGCGGCGGCCACTTCGGCGACCTGGTGCGCCAGGTTGTGCTGCCCCGGCTGCGACTGATCCCGGGTCTACGCGACAAGGTCGTGGACTCCACCACACCAGCGCTGCATCGATCGCCACTGGTGCTCAGATCCCGCCGGCCGGGCCAACTCGCCGGCACGCTGTGTCCGAATCCGCTATTGTCCGGCGGTCAACGGCTTGACGACGTGGTTGGCACGGGTTTCGCTTTGATCACGCTTTCTCCCCCGGACGCGCACGATGAGGCGACGCTGCGGTGCCGCGGAGTCACCATCCTGGTTGCCCAACCCGGCAGCGAACTCGAAAACTGGCTGCGCCGTGGGCGAGCCGTGGCCGCCGTCGTGCGTCCCGACCGGACCGTCATGTGCGCCGGACGGGACACCCCTTCCATGTGCGCGGCGATAGCGGCTACCGTCGGCGCGTCAACCTGACACCTGGTCGCGCCAGGCGAGCATGGCTTCCAGTTCGGAAAAGTCGTATCCGTCACTGGTGGGGTGGATCTCGGTGGTAAACAGGGTCACACCCTCGTTCAGGAAGACATCAGCTGCGGCGGTATCGGTCCAGGCCATTGCCCGCTCAATAGCGGCTTCGTCACGTCCCGCATCCGTAGCAAGTCGCTTGAGCGGGCCATTCTTTCGGCGGAACTCTTCAAGGGGTTCGAAACTGTGCCAGACGATGTTCGATGCGTGTCAGGCCCTCGTCAAATCTGTCCATTCTCGATTTGACGGTTCCGTAGTCGTATCCATAGACGCTGAAATCCTTTTCGTACCAACCCGCGCCAAGGCCCAGGATGAGCCGACCTCCGCTGATATGGTCGACCGTTCGTGCCATGTCAGCGACAAGATCGGGGTTGCGGTAAGGAATCCCGGTGACGAGCAGCCCGATCTCGGCTCTGCTGGTGATCTCGCCCCATGACGCCAGTGCGGTCCACCCTTCGAAGTTGTTGACGTCAGGCTGCTAATCCTCCAGCTGCGGTGTGCCGTCGACGATAGTGACGAAGGGCTTGTGAAAGTGGTCATAGCCGAAGATCGCGTCGGCCCCGAGCTCTTCGGCGCGCACCACGAATCGGTCATCCCTGAGTCCCTTTCGGTCGTGCATGGGTGTTGCACTACGCACCGGCACACCCGCCCCGGCACTTACGCTCAAACCGACAACGCGACCAGTTTGCTTCCCGGTGGCCAATACCGACCTGGCGCCAACCTCGGCGACGTCCTGCGCCCGCTGTGGGTGGGGAGACACCCGCAGCCGTCTTCCCCTTAGCCCGGTTGTTGCGCGGCGAGCGCGTGATATCCCGGCCCGGCGAAGCACCGCGCGGCGTCACGTATCTCGTTGGTGATCGGGCGGCGCTGCGGGACGTCGCCGGCGAACACCCGGCGTGCGGGATCTTTGGAGTAGAAGCGAGACTCGTCAACCATGCGTGTGATCGCCGCGGGATCCGTCTCGAGCCCGAAATGCGAGGCGACCCGCTCCCACACCGCGGCGGGCAGGTCGGCATGGTCGATGCAAAGGCGCTGAGCTGTATCGGTCGCGGCCGCCTCGAGCATCGCGCCGAGCGCGCGCGCCGCGAACTCGACACGCGCCATGTTCGGGACGGCGGCCGGATCAAGCCCGAAGCGCCGCGCGGCGCGGTCTGGAGCGGCTTGCAGCCCCAGCCAGCCCGGCGGCTCTGCGAGCAGCGAGGCCAGCACGCGCGTCGGGTCGCGCTGGAGCCAGATCCAGGGCGTTTCGGGAAAGGCGGCGGCGAGAAGCGCCCGGCGGCGGATATTCCAGCTCGAGCACTTCAGGACCAGCCGCCGTTCGTCGCCGTGCCGGCATCGCCCAAGCGCGCGCACCAGTAGCCGGACCATCCGGACCAGCGCGGCTTCGTCGACTCCGTCCGGATCGCGCCCGAGAAGCGAATTGAGCGGCGCCGGTTCGGCGAGGACGACGACGCCGGGAAGGGTGGCCAGGAGCCGGGACGCGAGTGTCGATCCGCACCGCGAGAGGTGGAAGATCATGCCCGCCGGCTCGAGCGACGGCTCGGCGTCAAGATCGACGAGGGGTTCGAGCCCAGTCCTGACGAGTGGCCGCGCTCGCGGGTTGGCCGCCCAACGGGCGACGGTCTGGTCGAAAAACGGTTCGACAAAGCGCTGCGCAGAGAGATCGGCCCAGAAGACCACCGGGGCGGGCCCGGAAAAATCGAGTCGCACCGGCGTCCAGCGAGCGAGATCGGCGAGCTTCATGAGGGATTGCGCCTGATTCAACTGTCGGACACTCGGACGAGAAACCCGCTCACGATCAGCGATCGGGCCAGCTCGATCTGCTGCGCCGCACGTAGCCCGGGCAGATCCCGAACGCGGAACGGATCGGTGCTCGCCGAGACGAACACCAGCGCGGCTTTGTGGTCAAGACCGGCGCTCATCGACAAAGTCGCGAATTGCAACCCAGCACCGCCGGCGGTGGCTTTGACCCGTGAAAACAGCGGCCGATATTTCCGGACCAGCGTCTGGCCGTCGATCCCGGCGGCGTTGGCGGCCGGCCCGATGGGTGGGCATTGGCCGCGGCGGACCAGGACGTCAGCCAATGCTTCCGCACCTCCCGCGACGGCGTTTGGATCTTCGATGGCTCTAACGGCCTCGCGCACAAGACTGTTCAGCGCCGCGGCCACTTCCGGGTCATCGAGATGCCGCGGCGGCAGACGGACGTTGAGGCGGTCATCGTCGAAACTTCGGGCATGGAGCGCACCGATGACAAGCGTGAGCACGGTGGGCGCGTGGATCCCGACGGTCAGGTGGACGGACAGCTCTGACGTCGTCTCGGCGTCGTGAACTCGGCCGCGTGGCAGGTACAACACATCGCCGGCCTGCAGGCGGAAGTCAACCGGCATCCCGAGGCTGTCAAGAGGAACGGCCTTCTCCTCGCGCCGCAGCTCATGCGGCGCGACATCGTCGCCGTCGTACACATGCCAGATCTTGGATCCGCTTATTTGCAGAACCAATACATCGTGGTCGTCGTAGTGCGGGGCGAGCCCTTGTGATGCGGGTGGCGTGATGTAGGCGTTGACCTGTGTCGGGAAGTTCAGCTCGACCTCGATGGAGCGGGCCAGCGAAGCCACCGTGCGAACATGGCGTTCGACGCCGTCCAACACGATCGTGTACCCCTCGGCGAAGTCGTTGCGGATGCGGACCAGATCGAGGCTGCCGTCGACCAGCCGGTAACTGTCAGGCCCCTTCTTCTCTTTGCCTCTCATCAGGCGCACTGCCGATGAGTCCTGGCGGAAACACTCCAGCAGCTCGTCAACCGCCGAATGCGCCGGCAACAGGCTCTCGAAGTAGCCTGCGCAGTCACGTTTGACGTGATAGTGCGTCGACGTCCAGACGTCGTCGAGAAACGTCTCGATCGTCACGGGTGCAAGCAGCCAGGCCAGGGACGTTTCGATGGTCGACCTCCCCATGCGTCGTCGTTATCCCGGGCATCCCAGTATGGCGGGAACGCGCAGAACATGAATTTTTTGTGAGTTTGGTGTGGCCGGGGAACTTTCTGCCACAACCTACCGACCACTACAGAGCGCTACGTATGCCGCCGGCAGCCCCGGGTCGGCGTTGCTATCACCCAAGCGAGGTGACCTTGGTATGACCGCGCCGGTTTGGATGGCACTCCCGCCGGAGGTCCATTCCGCTTTGTTGAGCAGCGGTCCGGGACCCGGCGGATTGTTGGCGGCGGCCGGGTCGTGGACTTCGTTGAGTGAAACCTATGCCGAGGTGGCGGACCAGCTCAGCGCGATATTGGCGGCGGTGCAGGCCGGGGCGTGGGAAGGCCCCAGTGCCGAGCGATACGTGGCGGCCCATGTGCCCTATTTGACCTGGCTGATGCGGGCCAGCGCCAACAGCGCGTCGCTGGCCGCCCAACACGAGGCCGTGGCCGCCGCCTACACGACGGCCTTGGCCGCGATGCCGACGTTGGCGGAACTGGCCGCGAACCATGCGATCCACGGCGTGATGGTGGCGACAAACTTCTTCGGGATCAACACCATCCCGATCGCGCTCAACGAGGCCGACTATGTGCGGATGTGGGTCCAGGCAGCCACGACTATGTCTACCTACCAAGCGGTTTCGACAACGGCGGTGGCTTCGGCGCCGCAAACCGGCGCGGCACCGCAAATCGTGAATTCCACCGCCCACCCGGCGGACGGGGAATTCGGCGGCGGCGGCAGCGACAGCGCCGACAGCAGCATCCTGCCCATCGTCGACAATGACGCCGGTGATCCCTACAAGCTGAGCTGGTGGGTGAATCGCTTCCTCGAAGTTCCGCAAACCCTGTGGCGAGATGCTTTGGAGTTCCCCCAGAATCCGTCCCAGGCGATCCTGCAGCTGGAGTCAGACATCCCGGGGCTGATCGCGGACGAGACGGGCCACGCACTCGAGGTCTATCAGGCTTTCACACCGGAAATTCAGGCGCTTGCGCTGGCACTGCCCGCTTCCAGCGTCGGCTTCCTGGGCGGGTTCGCGGGTCTGACTGGACTGGCCGGCATTCACACTGACCCCGTCCCCCTGGCGGCGCCTGCAGAGGCACCGATGCCGCACGCGCCCGGTGTGCCGGCGGTTAGTGCCTCCCCGGTCCCGGGCACTGCGCCGGCGCCCGGTTCCGCCCCCTCGCCGGCGACGTCAGCACCGGCGGCCACCCCGACGACGGCCCCGGCACCCGGGGCCTCTCCGCCGCCACCCGCAGGCGTCGAGGGCGTCGCCTACCCGTACCTGGTGGGTGGCCCCTTTGCCGGAGCCAGCACCGGAATAGGCAGCAGTGCACAGCGCAAAGCGCCAGAACCCGATGCCGCCGCGGCCGCCACCGCGGCAGACGCCTCAGCGCGGGATAAGCAAACGGCACGGAGGCGCCGGCGCGCAGCCATGAACGACCACCATCGCGGTGACCGCTACGAATTCATGGACGCCGATGGCGGAACCGGGCCCGAACCGGTCCCGGAAGGTTTGGCGACCTCGGCGGCGGAATCCGGTCAGGCGGCGGGGACCCTGGGTTTCACCGGAACAGCGAGCAAGCAAGCCGCCGCTCCGGCCGGCTTGGCCACGCTGGCAGGTAACGATTTCGGCGGTGGACCTTCGGTGCCCATGCTGCCTGGCAGCTGGGAACCTCAAGAATTTGATGGTGAAGACGATTTTCACTAGATCGCTTGGCGACGATGTGCCCGGCTATCTTGCACCACTTAGGTTTTAGTGCCCCGTCCTCGGTGGCATCGCCGCAACCAAGGGGGTATCGACGCCGATACGACCGACTGTCTCGGCGCCGCCCGGCGAACCGAGCGGGCCATCACGGCCTGGCAACGTCAGCTGGAAAAATGCGGCGTTGTCACCAAGGTGCTCTTGCTGGTCTTCCGGCAGATCACCTTCCCAGTAGATCGCTTCCATGCGGCAAGCCGGCTTGCAGGCACCGCAATCCACGCATTCATCGGGGTTGATGTACATCGTCCGGGCGCCCTCGTAGATGCAGTCGACAGGACATTCCTGCATGCAGGACTTCTCCGCCACGTCCACGCATTCTCTGCCAATCACATACGTCACGAAGATCAAGCTAATGAGCTCTGTCCCCCGATGCTTCGGCCGAAAGGCCTTTATCGGAAGGGACTAAAGGCCTCTCGCGGGCGTGACGATCCCGGAATTCTCGCCGCATGGGCGACGGCGGAACTCACCGAACCCAGCAGCAGGCCGGGAAATCCCCCGCGGCCACGACTGCCGAGCACCACCAGTTGAGCGCGCTCGCACTCCAGGCGTGCAAATACCACCAGATCGACCCGTCGGCGGGATGCCTCGTCAAAGGCCAAGGCCGCCGCGGCCTCCGATGCCGGTGATCCGTCGATACCCAAAAGCGCGGGGGCATCGGACTTCGAAGTCGTTTGGGCTGAAGAGCTCACCAGATAGGGCCGAAGGACCCTACGCCGGCAGCGCTGTGACCGGTTAGCTTTCGAGCCAACGGCTCCGATCTGGTCACCTGAAGGCGGTCAAAAGGTCACCACCAAGAGCATCGACGTCGCGACGATGCTGGAGTCGACGGAGTCAATCTCGTACGGCGTCATCGATTGGTTCGACAACGAGCGCGGCTTCGGGTTCGTCAGTCCCGCAGACGGCGGCCGAGACATCTTCCTTGACTTCTCCGAGATCATCGATTCGTCCGCTGGTCCCCTTCATGCCGGCCGTCCGGTGAGCTACCAGGTCGCAGGGACGCGACACTGGCCAACAGCAGCAGCCGTGCACGTTCTGTAAACCATGGCAGCACCCAGTCAGGAGGCAACGATGACAACCGAAATGCTGACCACCGCAGCCGAACACGCGGGGGACGGGGAAATGCGCAGCCGAATCATCGATGTGGCGATCGACGAGTTCGGCCAGCACGGCTTCGCCTCACCGCTTTCCATCATCGCCGAGGCCGCAGGCGTGAGTGCCGCGCTGGTCAGCGGCCAGTTCGGCTCCGCGGAGGGCCTACGCAAAGCCTGCGACGACCACATTCAGAAGTCGATCCGTACCGCGAAGTCGGAAGCCTTGCAATCGATGTCACCGGCGAATTGGTTCGCCCAGCTCGCCGAGATCGAGTCGTACGCGCCGATGATGTCCTACCTCGTGCGAAGCATGCTATACGGCGGTGATCTCGGACGGGCGTTGATGCAGCAGCTGATCGACAACGCCGAGGAATACCTCGAGGAGGCGGTTCGGGCGGGCACCATCAAGCCCAGCCGCGACCCCAAGGCCCGCGCGAAGTTCCTCGGGATGACCGGCGGCGGCGGATTCCTCCTCTACCTCAACATGCATGACAATCCAACCGACATGGCCGCGGTCTTGCGGGATTACGGCAGGGACATGCTGTTGCCGGCTCTGGAAATCTACACGCACGGGCTGATGACCGACGCCAACATGTACGACGCCGTCCTCGCTCGCGAAGAATCCGGGTAGGAATGGCGTTCAGCTGAACAGTGCCTGCCCGATGTAGTGGCCTTCACTGGGCGCCGGCGGCACCGCGAAGATCGCCGATCCGATGTGGCGGATGTATTCGTTGAGCAGGTCGTTGGCGCCGAGTCGGTTCTGCAGGCGGATGAAATTCCGCGGATCATTTTGATACGAGACGAACAGCAGGCCGGCGTTCAGTTGGCCGTTGGTGTCGAGGCCATCGGTGTAGTTGTAGGAGCGTCGGCGAATCATGATGCCGTCGTTGTTTTCCCTGGCCGCTAACCCGATGTGGGACAACGGATCGATGATCGGCTCGCCGCCGGCGCCTTTGGCGGCGAAGTTCGGCGTGTCGAACTCGGCCTTTCCGCTCAGCGGCGCTCCTTCCTCCTTGGTACGACCAAAGATCTTCTGCTGGTTGCCAATTCGGTCGGTATCCCACGTTTCCAGCAGCATCCGTATCTTGCGGACGACTTGGTAGCTCCCGCCGTTCATCCAGGGCTGGTCGCTGTTGCCGATCCACACGAATCGCTCGTACTCCGCATCGGTGCTGACGTTGCGGGTACCGTCCTTGAAACCCAAGAGATTTCGCGGCGTGTGCTGTCCGGGACCGGCCGAGGCACGGCCGAAGCCGAGGACCGCCCAAAACGGTGAGACGATATTGCGCCCAAGACGGGTGAGGTTGCGCACGGCGTGATAGCAGACCTGGGGGTCGTCGGCGCAGGCTTGGACTGACAAGTCACCACCGTGCAGGCGCGGATCCAGGTTGTCCCCGTTGAGTTGAGGCAGATCGGCGAACAGGGCCGGCCGCCGCGCGGCCAGTCCGAAGCGATCGCCGAATATCGTCGGTCCCAGCCCGATAGTGACGGTCAGGCTGGCCGGGCTCAGCCCGAAAGCCTCCCCGGTATCGGCGGGCGGCTGAACATCGTGTGCCGGTTGCACGGTACCTACGGGCATACCTTGCTGCAGCACCGCGACCGCGGCCGACCATCGTGCCAGCAGCGCTTGCACATCGGTGCGCCCGGCGCCATCCGCCAAAGAGAACGACATGAACATGGCGTAACGCTGTGGGGGCGTGGCGATCCCGCCTTGGTGCGACTGACCATAGAAGGGGTAACGATGCCGCAGGTCGACGGTGTCGTCATCACCAGTGTGCTGTTTGGCCGCCGCCGCGTAGCCGCCGAACCCACCTCCGACGGCACCAACGGCCGTGCCGGTGAGCCCGGCCAACACGGCGCCGCCGATCATCCGTCGCCGCGATACCGCGGTTAAGTCCGGCTTATCGGTTGGAGCCTTGTCCGTCGGAGTGTTGTCGTCCGCCATGTCAGTTGGCCGAGGCGACTTTTTGGGCAACGGTGGACAGGCTTTGATGTAGCGGCTGAATCACCGCGGTCAGCTTGGGTGCGTCGCTGGCCTTCAGCTCGGGGGTGTAGAGCCGGTAGCCGCCCAGTGCCGTCGGGTCACGGTAGCCGTCCAGAACACTCAGCACCGTCCGGAACTGCTGGTCGATTTGGTTGACCAGGTTGGCGTCGATCTTCTCCAGCCCCGCCCGCAACGAGGCGTAAGCCTGTTGAGCGCCCTCGACATTGCCGGCGAAATCGACGAAATCGATGTGGCTGAAAGCTTCCTCCTCACCGGTGATCTTGGTGTTCTGCACCTCCTCGATAAGGTCGCTGGCGCCGTTGGCCAGATCTTCGGGCCGGTATTGCAGGTTGGCAACGATGCCGTTCAATTGGCCTACGTTGCCGGCCAATTCGGTGCTCAGCGCCTTGGTCGCGGCTGTGATTGCGCCGCCTTGCCACAAATCGCGTTCGATGGCGTGGAACCCTTTCCACCCGACTTTGGCGTCGACCGGGGTGGACGCACGCATATCGATCAGATAGTCGAGGTTGCCCGCATTGTCGTCGACTCGAAAGCCCGGCAGCACAAAGCCTTCCACGCTGGCCTCGGCACGCTCATAGAACTGCCGCGCCTTCGCGTAAGCCGTCTTGGCGGCGTCGAGGTTGCCCGACTGCACCGCGCCGTCGAGGGCCTTGGTGGCATCGTTGAGCTGATTGATCTGGCCGACGACGTAGGCCGCATAGTCTTTGGTGCCCTGACTGAGGATGCTTTGCACTGTGCCCGTGGGTGATGCGGCTACTCGCCCGGTGACCGTGAGGTTTTGGTATTCAGTGCTCGCGCCCGGGCAGTACACCTGGTAGGAGCCGCCGTCCAGCGTGACGGTGAACGACACCGGGTCCAGTCCGGGAGCAAGGTTTTCTTTCTCGCCGACGATGCGCTGGTCCCTGAGCAACTCCATTTCGGTGATTCCGGGGGCGCTGGTGTTGACCACTGTGAAGGTTATCGGCCCGGCCGGCACGCTGGTGATGTCCAGTGCGCAGCCATCTTTCCCCCCGTTGCTGGACATCGTCACCTTGACCGCGTTGGTGCCTGCGGCACCCGGGTGGGCCGACGTGCCGCTCGAGTGGCCACACGCGGCAACCCCGAGCATCGCGACCGCCACCTGAGCAAGTGTCGTCGCCTTCGGGTTATCAGGTCCTCGAGACCTTCGAGTCCTCCGAGACTTTCGTGACCCCCGCCTCGTCGGACTGGTGGGCTTCGCCATGCGTCGCGTCTTTCCTCTCTGGCTCGGTTCGGGTGTTCCCGCGCACTGAGGCCGCGGCGGCTAGGGCGCAGGCCAGCGCGAACGCGGCTAACACCAACGGAAGCCAGACTTTCCATAGTTGTCGCTCGGCGCGTTCGTGAGCGCTCGCGGCGAGCTGCGCCGCGGTCGATCGGTCCTCGATGCCGGCGGTGGACCAGTCGGTGGGCAGCCCGCCGACGCTGACGGTCTTGGGCGCCATGAGCCCGCCGCCGCTGAGCACGGCGGTGCGATTGCTGGCGGCTT
Source organism: uncultured Actinomycetota bacterium (assembly GCA_963840045.1). Lineage (GTDB taxonomy): Bacteria > Actinomycetota > Actinomycetes > Mycobacteriales > Mycobacteriaceae > Mycobacterium. Next base: position 702,243 of record CAWIXL010000009.1, read on the forward strand.
GAGCACTCACGACCGAATAGTCGTGGGCGCGCACGGTGTAGACGGTGCTCGCGGTCCATTGCGCCTGGAATGGCCCCGGAGTCCGGGCAAGCGACACGCCGACCGGCAACCGACCGCCCGTCAGGTTCGACAATTGCTCCAGCGTGACCGTGGCGGAGCTTGGACCGGGGTCCGCCGGAACCATCGTCTGCCATATGCGCACCGCGACGCCGTCCACCGATTCATCACCGGCCGTGGTGAGTTCGACGGTTCGCCCGTCGGAGGCAAGAGTCAGCAGCCGCCCGCCCGGTCTGGCGGTCAGCGACACCGTGGCAGTGTGACCCGCGCGGTCGGTCACCGTGCGGGCATTCGGGCCGGTTGCCGAACCGCCGGGGGGCACGAAGACCGCCAATACCGCCGCGACGATGAGCAGCGCCGCCGAGGTGGCGGCCAGTAACCGGCGCCGGCTGCGGGGCTCCGCAACAATTCGGGCCGGCCACAGGAAGACGACGAGCACGGGCACCGTGTACAGCAGCCAGCCGAGGACTTCGATGAGCCGAGGATCGGCGGGTATGCCGAACACCCCGGTGATCAGCGCGCCCTGCACAGACTTGCTGGGCATCCACGACGAGAAGTTGAACACCTGCTGCTGGCCGATGGTCATCCAGCCGGCCTCGTGCGCGGTGCGCAGCGCGCCCATCACCAGCCCCGCCGCGATCAGCACCAGGAACACGCCGGTGATGCGGAAGAACCGGCCGAGGTTGAGTTTCAAACCGCCGAAGTAGAGGCCGATGCCGACCGCGATCGACGCAGCGATCCCGGCGGTGCCGCCCAGCACTGCGAACCAGCGATTGCCGTGTGACGTCTGCGCGGCTGCCAGCAGGAACACCGCCGTTTCGAAGCCCTCCTTGAGGACGGCGAGAAACGCCATGACGACCAGCGCCAGCGAACTTCCACGGTTGAGCGCCTGTTGGGCCTCACGTTCGAGTTCGCCTTTGAGCCGGGTGGCGTTCCTATTCATCCAGATGATCATGGAAGTCACGAACGCCACGGCGATGGCGCCGATGACCGTCTCCATCATCTCCTGCTGCGCCTGCGGCAGGCTGGCCTGCAGCAAATCCAGGCCGGCGCCAACCGAGATGCTGATCAGCACGGCCAACGCGACGCCGGCAAACATGGGTCGGGCCGCATGGCCATTGCGTTTGAGGAACGCGCCGACGATGCTGACGATGAGCGTCGCCTCCAGGCCTTCGCGTAGGCCGATGAGGAATGTGCCGATAAAGACGCCCTGCATTGCTAGTTAGCATAGCCTAACTAACCGCCACTTCCCCCGCGAGCAGACACAAAAGCTCCGCTTTCCTCGGCGTGTCGGGCGCTTTTGCGTCTGCTGACCGGTAAATGCCCAAGGTGAGTGGGCGCGCGAAGCGACCGGGCGGAGTCCGGGGATGTTGCAGCGTTGTGGATGGGGATTTAGGCCGCGGGTTCGAGCGTGACTCGGTAACCAAGGGCGGCGAGTTGGGCGATGTGGTTGCGCAGTTTTCGTTCGGTGATGATGCGGCCGGTGTAGTAGTCGGCTCCCAGGTCGTGGAAGCGGGCGCTGGGATCGGCCAGCAGGTGCCAGACGGTGACCAGGATGGAGCGGGCGACGGCCACCAGTGCCTTGAGCTTGCCGCGGCGTTTGACGATGCGGCGGTAGCGTTCGCCGAGGAAGGTGTTTGTTCGGGCGGCCACCGCAGCGGCCTCGCCGAGTACGCCTTTGAGATACGGGTTGCCCTTGCCGGTCTTGCCGCCGCGGGTGATCGGCCCGGACTGGATGGTGCGCGGACACAGCTTGGCCCACGACACCAGATGCGCCGGGGTGGGGAAGCGGGACATGTCCCATCCCACCTCGGCGAGGATGACCTGCGCGGCGTTGGGGCCGATGCCGGTGATTTCATCGAGGCGTTCGATGGTGCTCAGGTGTTGGTGTTGGCCACCGTCAGCATCGGGGTGCGATGGGGTGCGGCCAGCGGATGGTGGCTCGATGGCGTTGATGAGCGCGTCGATGCGGCTGGTGAGCCTGGCGATCTGGGCGCTGAGGCCGTCGATCTGGTCGAGCAGCAGCCGGGTCAACTCGGCGTGGTGGGCGTCGAAGCGGCCGTCGAGCGCCGCGATCAGTGCCGAGTGCTTGGCCTTGAGCCGGCCTCGGGCCAGATCGGCCAGCCGGTGCGGGTCACGTTCGCCGGCGATGAGGGCTTCGAGCATGTCCCGCACCGACAGACCGTCCAACCGCGAGGCCACCGACGACACCTTGATCAACGCGTCCTCAAGGAGTTTCTCCAGCCGCTGCCAGTACCGGGTGCGTTCGCGGGTGAGGTCCTCACGCAACCGGGTGTAGTCACGCAGCTCGCGCACCGGGGCGGGTGGCACGAACGACGGCCGCAGCAGTCCCTTTTCGGTCAGCTTGGCCAGCCACACCGCATCGAGCCGGTCGGTCTTGGGCCGGCCCGGCACATTCTTCACATCGCGGGCGTTGACCAGCTGCACATCTAGCCCGACCGCCTCCAACAGGTAGTAGAAGATCCGCCAGTAATCCGACGTCGACTCGACACTGACCCGCTCTACCCCGAGGTCGACCAACTGCTCACCCAGATCGGCAACTGCGCCGGTGGTCGCCGAGATATCCCACACCCGACTGACCCGGCGGCCGGACTGGCCGGGCAACCGCACACACACCTTGCCCGTCGCCTTGGCCACATCAATCGCCGCGACCCGCTCGATCACCAACTCGTGCTCGGCGTCGGGAATCTCCACCGGCACCAAGGCCCGCTGATGCGCTGGCTTCTGTTTCCGCTTGGCTCCCACTTCGCTTGTCCTCCAACCCACTCCATGCTGTTGATAAATGGATCGCCTGGGGGTCTCGGTGAAGGAAACCGAAATTCTGACCGGCGTGCTCAAAGCAACAATGCGTGACCCTTCCAGGTCGGACCCCGGCGTCCAAGCTCGCGCACGGGCTCAAGTCCAAACAGACATCGGCGTCGGCAGGCGACCCAACCCCATTTTCACGCCCGCGCGGCGTCCCCGAAAGGGTTGGAGAGCTCGCGCTAGCTACTTCGACCTGAAAAACCGTTAATGGCCGCAATGACGGCGGGTGGGGATGGTGGAGTGTCGGTGCTCTCGGTTTTCGGTGTCATGCTGCGAGGCTGCCGATCTTGACGAGGTTGTGGGCGAAGACGCCGTGTCCGCACCAGGTTCGGGCTCCGTTGATGCCGGTGAGTTCGGTGCGGTTCCAGCCGTAGCTTCGTTTGATGTGGTTGATCCGGCCTTCGGATCCGGTCCGCCATTTGACCTTATCGCGGAAGGCTCGCCGGTGTTCGAACTCGCGGCGTGCGGCGGTCGGTTTACTGGTGCGCGGTATCGCCACAGTGCGTACGCCGAGTTCGTGCAGGTCGCGTTCCACCGATGCCTGGCCGTAGCCGCGGTCGGCGGTGACTGCGCGTGGCGTGTGTCCGGTGCAGGTGGTGATCCGTGCGATCGCCGGGGCCAGCTGAGGCGCATCGTACGGATTCCCGACCTCGACGTTGTGGTCGAGGATGACCCCGTCGGCGTTGTCGACGATCTGGGCTTTGTAGCCGAACTCGACGGGCTTGCCCAGGCGTCCCTTGCGGATCGGGCGGGCATCGACATCGTGGAGGCTGACCACCCGGCTCGCTGACTCGGGCATCACCCCGGCCAGCCGGCTACGGGTTTGGGCCACAATGCGTTCGGTACGTTGCACCAGGGTGTTCAGATCGTTGATCGCCCGGTGCAACCGGCCTTTGCGTTGGCCATTCGCGGTGCGCAGTGCGCGTCGGGCGTTGCGGATCACCGCGGTCGCCTCACGCATCGTCTGCCCGGCGATCCCGGCGAGCTCCCCAGTGATGCGACGCACCGCGGCCTGGACCTGATCGCGTTGCTGCTGTCCGCGCAGCCGGAGCTTCGCAGCGATCGAGCGGGCACGCCGCCCCGCCGAGCGCCGCCGGTCCCGCGATCGAGTACGGGGTGCACCACCGGCAGCCTTGATCCGCGCCACAGAGCGGGCCATCGAACCGATCGCCTTGGCCAATAAGCCCGAGTCGGTCGGATAGGCCACCGCAGCCGCAATGACGGTGGTGTCGGCACGGACCTTGTCGGTGCGCAGCAGCTTCGCGGTGGCCGCCTTGGCCAACAACGCCTCGTTCAACCCGGCGACCGCGTCGTCCCCGCAACGGGTGGTGATCTTCATCAACGTGGTCGGATGCGGCACCCGGGTACCGAATGGGATCCGGCAAAACCGCTGCCAGGAAATCGAATCGGACACCTCCCGGCACAACGACTCAAAGCCCAGCCGGTAGCGGAACTTCAGAAACATCAACCGCAAATAGGTTTCCATCGGGATCGACGGACGCCCGATCCGAGCGTCGAAATACCCCGCGAACGGCGCGAAGAACACCGAGTCATCCAGCAGCGCATCCACCCGACCCAACTCGACCGGCAACACCAACAACTCCGGCGGCAAGATCGAATCCCACAACGTCGGCTGATCGTTTACAGTACGAAACATGATGGCCTCGAATCCTTCTCACCAAGGGTTCGAGGCCATCATCCCAGGTCAGCTACCCCCACGCCCCTCGACACGCCCCGACTTTTTCAGGTCGAAGTAGCTAGCGCTACATGGTGACGAAGTCGATGAGTTCTTCGACGCGGCCGATCAGCGCCGGCTCCAGGTCATTCCAGTCGCGCACCCGCGAACGAATCCGCTGCCAGGCCCTGGCAATGTCCGCCTGGTTGGCGAACGGCATGCCGAGCGCCCGGCACGCGCCGTGCTTCCATTCCAGGTGCCGCGGCACGTCGGGCCACGCCGCCAGGCCGAGCCGCTGCGGCTTCACCGCCTGCCAAATGTCGACATACGGGTGGCCGACGACCAGCGTGTCGGGGCCGCCAGGCCCCCGGCGCACCGCGTCGGCGATGCGCGCCTCCTTCGAACCCGCGACCAGGTGGTCAACGAGAACGCCGAGCCGACGCTGCGGACCGGGCCGGAACTCGGTCACGATGCCTACCAGGTCGTCCACGCCTCCCAACTGCTCCACGACGACACCCTCGATCCGCAGGTCTGCACCCCAGACCTGCGCGACGAGTTCGGCGTCGTGGCGGCCCTCGACATAGATCCTGCTGGCGCGAGCGACCCGGGCGCGGGTACCGGGCACCGCGACCGAGCCCGACGCCGTGCGCGTCGCGGCCACAGGCGCCGCGCGCCGCGGCGCCGTGAGGATCACCGGGCGGCCTTCGAGCAGATACCCGGGACCCAACGGAAAGCCACGGATGTGGCCGCGGCGGTCTTCCAGGTAGATGCGCTCATATTCGACGCGGACCACCGCGCCGACGTGGCCGGTCGCTACGTCCTCGACAACCATGCCCAGCTCGACCGGGTGTTCAGTCGAGCGCGGCTTGCGCCGGCCCACGGCCAAGACGTCGGTTCCATAGCGATCCACGCGGCAATACTAAGAAGCGTTGCGGGAAAACATCGTTGCGCCGCGCCGCAAGCTCGGTTCACAGCCGCTGCGCGACAACGAATTTGTAAAGAATCCGTATATCCCGTCTGGCTTTAGGGGGCTCAGCGGGTCGGCGCTGCTATGTTGCGATACGTGGGCTTGGTCGATCGGGTGTCGAGGATCGTCGCGTTTCTGCGCTCCGGCTACCCCACCTACATGCCGGCGACCGGTTACGTTCCGCTGGCAGCGCTGTCGCCCGGGCGGCTTTGCGACAACGAGATCGGCGCCGTCAACGGGTGACCGGGGCACCGCAGGCCGACACGCAGTCTGCGACATTCCATGTCTTCAAGAACTCTTGGCCCGCCTGTAACCCACGCTGATACAGGGCTTCTCGTTGTTCGGCGCTGATGTCGAAGTCGATCGGTCTGACATCGTCGGCCGGCACCAAGATGGTCCGTCGTACGGTGCACGGATCCGGTCAGCGGTTCGCCGGCGGTCTGCAGGGCGGAAACGAGCGACGCGACGATCGCGCCGGCACTCGTCCCCGCGACGCGGGGAAACCGGTAGCCGGCCGCGGCCAGCGCGTCCACCGCCCCGAGCAACCCGATCCCACGGACGCCGCCGACCTCGAACACCAGGTCAACGGGCGCCGTCATGAGATACGGCGACCGTCGACGCCGAAGAAGTGCAGCCGGCCAGGCTGCGGATGCAGGCGCACCCGGCTACCTTTCTCGGGCGGGTTGTGACCATCGGCGCGGGCCACGACCGGTTGACCAATTACCTTGCCGGAACCGGTGACTCGGCCATACAGATAGGCGTCCGCCCCGAGCTCCTCGACCACGTCGACATCCATCTCGACACCGAGGCTGCCCAGCTCGAAATGCTCGGGACGGACCCCGACGACGACCTCTGACGCCGATCCGGTGATCTCTCGCGGCACCTGGATCGGCCAATCCCCCAGCGCCACGGAGGAATCGACGATCGGCAGAGTGAACAGGTTCATCGCGGGAGACCCGATGAAGCCCGCGACGAACACATTGTCGGGACTGCGGTAAAGCTCGCGGGGCGCCGCGCACTGCTGCAGCACGCCGTCGCACAACACCGCGACGCGGTCGCCCATCGTCATCGCCTCCACCTGGTCGTGCGTCACGTACACGGTGGTGGTGCCGAGTTGCCTTTGCAAGGCCGCAATCTGGTTGCGGGTCTGCACCCGCAGCTTGGCGTCGAGATTGGACAGCGGCTCGTCCATCAGGAACACCTGCGGGCGACGCACGATTGCCCGGCCCATCGCCACCCGCTGACGTTGACCGCCTGAAAGGTCTTTGGGTTTGCGTTCCAGATACGGTTGCAGGTCAAGCAATTTCGCCGCGGCCAGTACCCGTTCGCGGATCTCGGCCTTGGGCAGTTTGGCGATCTTCAACGCGAAACCCATGTTCTGCGTGACCGTCATATGCGGATACAGGGCATAGTTTTGAAAGACCATTGCGACGTCGCGATCCTTAGGATCGACGTTGGTGACGTCGCGGTCCCCGATCCGGATGGAGCCGGAGTCCAACGTCTCCAGTCCGGCCACCATGCGCAGCGAAGTCGTCTTCCCACAACCGGATGGCCCGACCAGAACAACGAACTCGCCATCGCCGACCGCAAGGTCGAGCCGATCCAGGGCAGGTCGATCCGTACCCGGGAACTGCCTCGTCACTTGCTCGAAACTCACCGAAGCCATGTCTACCCACCGAGCCCGGTCACGGCGATGCCGCGGATAAAGGAGCGCTGGGCGATCGCGTACACGATGACCAGCGGCACCAGTATCAGCATCGAGGTCGCCATCAACACCGGCCACCGGGCGACGTATTCGCCCCGCATCCGGACCAGTCCGAGAGTCAGCGTGGCCAGGCTGCTGCGTTGAATCATCAGCAGCGGCCACAGAAAGTCGTTCCACACGTTGACCCAGGTGAGCACGGCGAGGACCATCACCGCGGGTCTGGCGTGCGGCAGCAGGATCCGCCAGTAGATCTGCCACGGGGTGCAGCCGTCGAGTATTGCGGCTTCCTCGAGATCGGCCGGCAGCGTGCGGAAGAACTGCCGCATCAGGTAGGTGCCGAACGCGCTGCCGAACAATCCCGGCACGATCATCGCCCAGGGAGTGTCAACCCATCCCAGGGTTCGCATGATCATGAACTGCGGGATCACCGTCACCGTCAGCGGCACCATCAACGTGGTCAGGTACAACACGAATAGCGTGTCACGGCCGCGAAAGTTCAGTCGCGCGAAGGCGTATCCCGCCAGTGAGCAAAAGAAGACCTGCCCGGCTGTGACACATCCGGCATACAACACGGTGTTGAAAAACATCCGCCAGAACGGCATCAGGTTGAACACCTCAGTGTAGTTGGACCAGCGCGGATGGGCAGGCAACAAGTGTGGCTCGCTGATCTCGCCTTCCTTCTTCAACGAGCCCGATATCGCCCAAACGATCGGAAACAGCGCACACCACGCGATGCCGAGCAGGGCGGTGTAAGCCAGCACGGCGCGAAGGACACTGCGCTTGATGAAGCGCTCAGGTCGCTCAGCTGAGCCCACGAGCAGCCTCCCAAGAGCGCCGGCGCGTGAGGCGCAACTGCAGCACGGTCAAAACCAGCAAGATGGCGAACATCACCCACGCCAGCGCGGAGGCGTAGCCGAATTCCAGGAACGAAAACGCGTGCTGGAAAAGCATGATGCCCAGGACGTAGGTGGCGCTCTCGGGTCCGCCGTTCGGGCCGTTGAGCACGTAGACAAGGTCAAACGCCTGGAACGCGTGGATGATCGAGATGACCACCACGAACGAGATGGACCCGCGGATCAGCGGCACCGTGATGGACACGAACTGCCGTATCTCGCCGGCGCCATCGATCTTGGCAGCCTCGTAGACGGTTTCCGGAACCCCCTGCATCGCGGCCAGCAGGATGACGGTGGCGAACGGCACGCTCCGCCACACGGTGACCAGGCACAGTGAAACCATGGACCAGTTGGGTTCGACCAGCCACGGGATCGGGCCGATCCCGACCCAGCCCAGCATGATGTTGAGTAGTCCGTTGTCGGTGTTGAAGACGAACTGCCAGATGACCGCCATCACCACCGAAGAAATGGCCAGCGGCAGAAATACGATGGTGCGAAAGATACCGATGCCCTTGACTTTCCGGTTCAACACGCCCGCGACGACGAGGCTGATGAGGACGGTCGGGACGACGGTCCCGACGGTATAGACCACCGAGTTGCGCAGCGCGATGAGGAACAGCGGATCGGACGTGAAGAGCTCGCCGAAATTCTTCAGCCCGACGAATTTCGCGGGCCGGAACACGTCCCACTGCTGGAAGCTCATGTACAGCGAAAACCCCAGCGGAAACAGCATGAACACGGTGACCGCGGCCAGATTGGGTGCAACGAACATGCGCCCGGCCCACGCGCGTCGGCCGGACGGGGGGCGGCTCTTCGGGGCCGGCAGCGCGGGCGCGGTGTCGGTCGATGTCATGGGGTGCTTAGCACTTCGTCGACGGCGTGGGACAGCCCGGTCAGCGATGTCGCCGGCCGGGATCCGCGCAGCACCGGCCCGAAGTTGCGGTCCATCAGCGCGCCGACCTTTTCCCACGCCGGGGTTACCGGCAGGCCCTCTGAGTGGGCCGGCCCCGCGGTGAGCACAGCGAGATTGCCGACCCTGCGGTGGGCTGTGGCGAATCCCTCTGAGTTGAGTGCAGAACGCAAAGCCGGGACGAAAAGCGAGGATTCAGCGATCAACGCCTGCCCGACCGGCCCGGTCGCGAACTTCACGAATTCCCAAGCCTGATCCTTGCGTTGGCTGCTGGCTGAGATGGCCAATCCAGTGGTGCCGATACTCGAGCACGCGGCCTGCCGCTTGCGGTCCGGCCCAATCGGCAACGGGGTGACATCGAAATCCAGGCCGTCGGCGCGGATGAATGTCTGGTATCGCCAATGTCCGCCCAACGCGATCGCCGCCTTGCCCACCGAGAACAGATCGGTGGTGGCCATCGATTGGGTTTCGGAGGCGTTGGGCGCCACCCGGTGCTTGTTGGACAGGTCTGCGTAGAACTGCACCGCGTCGATGAACGCGTCGTTATCGAAGTTGAGGTGGGTCGGGTTCACCCGCGGGGTGGACCACGGCACGCCGTTGTTCATCGCAAACAATCCGGCCGCGTAAAACGACACCCAGGTATTGACGAAACCCCACTGAGTAGTCCTTCCCGATCCGTTCCGCTTGGTAAGAGCCTTGGCAACGTCCAGGAATTCGGTGAAGCTCCATGGCTTTTCCCACGTCGTGGGCGGCGGCGGCAACCCGGCCTCGGCGAAGAGCCGCTTGTTGTAGAACAGGTAAGGGCCCGACCATTGCTCCGGAAAGGCGTACTGCCCGCCGTTGAACGTGAAAGTCTCGTACAGCTGGCCGATGCTGTCCGACTTCAGTTGCGCCGCGAACGTCGTATCCCGCGCCAATGGGGTGTTCAGGTCCAGCAACACGCCGCGGTCGGCGAGTTCGGAGTAGGTAAGTTCCCACGCCATCAGCACGTCCGGACACTTGCCGCCGGCGCAGAACGTGGACAGCTGCTGCATCACACCCGGCCCGGACAGCACCCCGCGAACCTTGATGTCGGGATGACGGCGGCGGAATTCGTCGAGGATGGGGATCCGGGCAGCGGCCTCCTCCGGGTTGGCCGCGAAGAAGAAGGTCAAGGCGTCGTCATCGTCGTCGGGGGTACAGCCGGCGGCCCAGGGCGCCAGAGACGCCGCGGCAACCGCACCCGCGCCGCGCAACAGGCGCCGCCGTCCGAACGGCTTATCGAACATGCTGCTCCCGATCCTGGCCCGTTGCCGGCCAGCCCGCCAACGTCTCACGTCCTTGGTACCCGACAGCGCTGTGGTCTGCCTTAACACCATCATGGTGGCCACAGGTTAATCCGGCAGTGCCAGCACAGCGACGCTCAAATCGGCGGTGATGTCGATCGTCTGAATGCGGTCGTCGCCGGCGAAACCGATCCGCAAGAGCGTTTGGACGCGCCCCGCCGGTGCGAGCGCGATGCCCGGGACTCCGTCGATGAGCACCACAGCACCGAATTGCGCCCGCTGGGTGAATCGCCGGGTCTCCTCGGCGACCTCGCTGGCTCCGCGCAACTCCGCGGGCACATCGCTTGTTTCGAGGCCAGGAACCAGGGTGGCGCGATCAACCCTGCGCACCACTCCGGGGGCCAGCAGGTCGAGCAACGTGACGATATCGCCGCCACGCGAGGCCGCCAGAAAGGCCTCCACGATCTCGACGTGCTTGGCCGTCCGCGGCGTGCGCGCCGCCCGGCCCGCGTGCACTCGGCCTCGCGCTCGACTGGCGAGCTTTTTCGCGGCCGCCTGCGAGCGGTCCAGCAGATCCGCGATCGTCTCGAACGGCACCGCGAACATGTCGTGCAGCACGAAGGCGACGCGCTGCTCGGGCGAAAGGCGGTCGAGAACGACGAGCAGCGCCCGACTGACTGAGTCCGCCAGCAACGCCTCCTCGTCGGCCGGCGCCGACCCGGTCCCGGCGAGCCGGTCCAGTTCGTCGGGCTCGACCAGCGGCCGCTCGGCTCGGCGTTTGCGCGCCCTGAGCTGGTCGAGCGCCTCGTTTGCGGTGATCGTGGTGAGCCAGCCGGTGAGGTTCCCGACGGCGCTGAAATCCGAGCGGCTGGCCTTCAGCCATGCCGATTGGACCGCGTCGTCGGCGTCGGCCACCGAGCCGAGCAGCTGATAGGCAACCGACCTCAGATGCCGTCGATCTGCGTCGAACCGTAACGCGAGCTGCGCGAGATCCTTCGGTGCGCTCATGAGTCACCTTTCCCGCGCACGAGTCGTCATGGAAACGACCCCATCCGCCGAACACTCCGTCGCACAGGAGACCAACATCATGAGTGTCAACGTCGCAACCAATGTTGCCTTGATCGCGATCACTCCGACCACCGCGCTCCTCACCGCGGGCGTCGCCATAGCCGATTTCATCCCCGCTGGGTTCGTGCTGGCGAACTCAGCTGAGGTGGGTGTACCGCGCTCGTGGCTACCGGCGCTGGGGGCGGTGAAACTCGCCGGGGCGGTCGGACTCGTCGTCGGGCTGCTTGGCCTGCCGGCACTGGGTATTGCCGCAGCCGGCGGCCTGGTCCTGTTCTTCGTCGGCGCCGTCGTAACGCATCTGCGGGCCCACGTCTTCTACAACATCGCCTTCCCCGGCGCCTACTTGCTGCTGTCGGCCGGATCGCTGGCGCTGCTGGTGGCGCAGTGAGCAGTGGACACCACCACGATCAGGCCGGAAAATAACGGATCTGGTTGACCTCGTTGCCTCGCCACGGCATATCGGCAAACATGATGCCGCGTCCGTGATTCGAGTTGAGCCCGACCGTCACAGTGGACCCCGCGCCGACTACCTTGCTCCAGCTGGCCCCGTCGAGTTGCTCGGCGAGTTCGGCAATATCGAGCGGGTCGGTGTCACCCAAAGTGATTGTGGCAGTGGAGGACAACGTACGGAGCGCGGCGGACTTATCTCCGCGCGCAATGGCATCGAGGAACGTCTCCACCAGCGCCTTGTGACGCGCGCCGGCCCGGCGAAAGCCGGTCATGAAGCCCGCGGTGCCGCGCAAGCCCTGATTGCCCAACAACCCCCGGGACAGTTTCAAGGCCGGCGTCATCGCGCGCGGTCCGGACCGCAGGAACTGCAGCACCATCACGGGCAGCTCCCAATACGCCCGCAATCTGGCAAAGTTCCACTCGCCGTTCACCTCTCGGAGGTCATAGCGCAGAAAGACCGGCACGTACATCGTCACCCCGGAGCCCATCGCCACCTCGAGCTCGGCATCACGGAGAACGGCGGAGCCGAACACGATATCCAGGTCGCGATGGAAGCTGATGTCGCGCGGACCGATAAAGGTGTCGTAAAAGCGGCCGATCTGGTCGTGCCCCACGTGAGCCTGCGAGCCCACCGGGTCTTCGACGCGGCCGTCGGCGGCGAACAGACCCACCCAGCCGGCACGGTCGTGTGCCGTGACAGCGTGCGGTGAACGCTCTACTGCGGCCAGGAGATCGGCCCGGTTCTGTGGTGCCATCAGCAACTTCCGATCAACTCGATGCTGGCGGTGCGCATCTCCGCCAGAGCCTGTTGGGTTGTGTCGGCCGACACGCCCGCGGTCAGGTCTACCAGTACCCGGGTGACCAAACCAGCACGCGCCGCGTCCACGGCGGTTCGCCGGACGCAATGATCGGTAGCAAGGCCGACCACATCGACCTCGTCAACCCCCCGCTGCCGCAACCATTCGAGCAGCGGAGTGCCGTGCTCGTCGACGCCCTCGAAGCCGCTGTACGCCGCGGCGTGGGCGCCCTTGCGGAAGACCGCCTCGACGGGCCCGGTGTCTAGGTCGGGATGGAAGTCCGCACCGGGGGTTTCGGCGACACAGTGCGGTGGCCAGGACGATGAATAGTCCGGCCGGTCGGAGAAATGGTCACCGGGGTCGATGTGGAAGTCCTTGGTAGCCACCACGTGCTGGTAGCCAGGCTCGCCGTCGAGATAGTCGTTGATAGCGCGGGCCACGGTGGCGCCGCCGGTGACCGCCAGCGAGCCACCTTCGCAGAAGTCGTTCTGTACGTCGACGATGATCAACGCCCGCACACGACCACCTTAGCTGTGCGGAAACGCAGCGGATGCGTTGTTTGCCGGTCAGTTAGTGGGGTAATCCACGGCAATGCTGATCCGCAGAATCGCCCGACCCATGTTGTCGGCAGTGTTCATTGGCCAAGGGGTGGATTCCCTGCTGAACCCCAAGTCGGCGGCGCAAGCCGCCGCTCCCGCGGTCGGCGGTCTACAAGCGATGCCGGACCCGGTCAGCAGTAAGGTTCCGAGCGACCCCGAGACGTTCGCAAAGATCAACGCGGCCGTGCAGATCGGGGGTGGCCTCCTGCTCGCCGCGGGCCGGATGCCCCGTCTTGCCTCGGCCGCGCTGGCAGTCACCGTGATACCCGCCAATTTGGGCGCGCACATGTTTTGGACCGAATCCGACCCGCAGCGCAAATCCGAACAGCGGCGGGCCTTTCTGGCCGACATCAGCCTGGTGGGCGGGCTGATCATCGCGTCCGCCGACACCGAAGGCAAGCCGTCCCTGGGATGGCGCGGCCGCCGCGCCGCCGAGCGGCTTTCCGAGCGGGTGTCCGGGGTGCTGCCCGGATCGGACACCGGACCTAACAATGGGCTGCTTGACTCCGATATCGGCGAGAGGATTGTGCAGAGCCTGCAAGCCGGCGCCGAGCGCGGTCGTGAGCTGGCCAGCACGGCCGCCGAAAAGAGCGCTCCCTATGCCGAAGCGGCTCTCGAACGGGGCCGCGAACTGGCCAGCACCGCCGCCGAAAGAGGCGCGCCATACGCCGAAGTGGCTCTCGAACGGGGCCGCGAACTGGCCAGCACGGCCGCCGAGAGAAGCGCGCCATACGCCAAAGCGGCCCGCAAACGGGGCCGCGAACTGGCCAGCACGGCACGCGACCGTGGTCTGGAATTCGCCGAAACCGCTCGCCAACAGGGCAGCCAGTTCGCCGACACGGCGGCGGCGCGCGGCAGTCGGTGGGTTGACGCCGCGCACGATCGAATCGAGGACGCAGACCTCGACAGTCGCCGAACACGCAAATTAAAGCGCAAGGTCAAGCGCCGCTTGCGCTAGCGAGAAAATCGTCGATGATGTCCTGAACGTCCCGGCCGGCGTCGACGGTGACGCCCCGTTCGTCAGCGCCCAAGGGTTGCAAGGTTTCGATTTGCGACCGCAGCAACGCGGCAGGCATGAAATGGCTGCTCCTGCCGGCCAATCGGGGTTCGATCAGTTCGGGTGAACCGCTGAGGTGCAGAAACGTGGTGGCCGGGCAGCGTGCGCGCAGCCGGTCCCGATATTTTCGCTTGAGCGCTGAGCAACTCACCACACCGCCGTCGGGGTGGTCGGCCAGCCAGTCACTGACCCGCGCCAGCCAGGGATCTCGATCGTCGTCGTTAAGCGGTTGACCCGCAGTCATTTTGGCGATATTGGCCGGCGGGTGCAGGGTGTCGGCGTCTACAAAGGGCACCCGCAAGCGTTGCGCGAGTGCGGAACCCACGGTCGACTTGCCCGAGCCGGAGACACCCATCACCACGATGTTTGGGACGGACGTCACGGCTGGTTGCGATTCCATTCCACCCAGCCGACGCCCGTGCGGCCATCCTCGGTGCCAACGCTGACCCAGGCGCGCGGAAACTCGCTCACCCTGCCGTCGACGGCGACCAGGCCTACCGGTGCGTTTCCGCGCACGTCCAGGTTCGCCGTCACTTCACCCGGATCCAGACTCAACGTCGCGCTCAGCGGTAAGTCGTTGTCGCCGAACACTTCTTCGCAGGACACCGTCTGCAGCTCGGTGAGGTTGCCATCGCGGTCTTGGGCGTAGCCGATACTGACAGCCGGAATGCCCGGAATCCGTATGTTGACGCCGTGCAGGTGGGTGCCATCGTCCAGGTGCAGCGCACTCCATATCCAGTCCATGCTCCACCAGTCCCGCACCCCCCAGGAGTGGTCACGCTGCCCGGGCACGGATTCGAAATTGTAGCCAGTGTCGCTAACGGTGACCGAACCTGAAACGGTGCAAGGGATCTCGTACCGCGTTGTCAGACGGTACTGGTAGGGCACTCCGTCGGTGGCCCAGGTCAGGTCCATCGTCACGTCGGCCGGGATACCAGGCTCACCCCGCAATAAGGCCGAGGGGTCTGAGTAAACCTGACCACGCGCGCGCAGGTCGACGCGGTAGGTCTGCAGCGGTTCGCTGGCCGAGTGCCCGAACTCGATGGCGTCGGTCTGCACGACCCACGGGTCCGCGAGCACCGGGATTTCGACATCCACGACCGCGACCGTCGGTAGATCGGGCCCGCACAGTAGCGCGTGAAACCACGCGGTGTTCTGATTCGGTATCAAGCCGAGCCGTAGCCAGCCGCCCAATCCCTGTGCTGCATCGACGAAGTCGGCATACCAGCTCTCACTCCACAACGGTTCGGCGGACGCGGTGTGGGCGAGTTCGTCCTGGGGCGACGGCCGCAGCGGCTCGGGTACAGCCGCGGCCGGCAGGGTGGCCAATGCGTCGGTATCCAGCGCGTGGTCGCAGTGCCGTTGCAGCATCGTCATGAACATCTGGTCGCCCCGCGGCGTGCGTTCCACCAGCATTGACGAGACGATCGCCATCATCACACCGAAAAAGCTTTGCCTGCGTACACCTTCGCCGACATCGGCGAGCGTGATCGGCGCTTCCGGGCCCAGCGCCTCGTGGTAGGCCCGCAGCAAGGCGTCGTATTGCGCCCGGCGATCCTGCGTCGGCAGCGCGCAGCCCAGGAAGTACGCCAGGTCGGTCAATGCCGGGCCCCAGGAAACGGTCTGCCAGTCGACCACCGTCAGCGCCCGGTCAGCTCCGGCGGTGCCGAACAACATGTTGTCCAGCCGATAGTCGCCGTGCACCAGGCCCAGGAGCCCGCCGCTGGAGGCCTCCGTGTAGCCATCGAACGCGGAGACCAGGCGCTCACACACGATCCGGTGTTCGGGAGCGATCTGGTCGCCGTAACGGTCGGCGAACCCGGCGTACAGCGCGGTGATCATCGACTGGTCCAGCGGCGCCTCACGGTTGAGCCACGGTGCTTCGGCGAGCGCGGCGTCGCCCAACAGGGGTCCGTGCAATCGGCCCAATTCGACGACCGCAAGCATGGCCTGTTCGGTCGTGGCACCGGCGATTTCGTCACCTACCAATGCCGGTCCGGCGTCGCCGAGTAACAAGTCGAATACCCCCGTCGTGGTGTCGACCGCGGCGTGATAGGAGGGTGCGATCGGTCCGCCCAGCCGCGGCGCGATGTCCCGGTAGAAGCGGACTTCGCGCTCATAGAGGCCCAGCGCTAACCCGGTCTGGCGGCTCACCGGATCGGTGGCCGCGACTTTCAACACCACAGACTCGGGCCCAGCCGGACCGGTGCCGTCGGTGTACGTCAGCCGCACGCGGTAGCACTCGCTCATCTGGCCGGTGCCGATGCGCTCGACGGAGAAGTCGGCGACTGCTCCCCCGCCAATCATCGCGCTCAGCCATGCGGGGGTGAGGTCGGTGGGCCGTTCGATGATCTGCTCGGTGCCGGAATCCATGTAGGTCAGCGTGCCAGTGAGAAGCCGTCCCACGCTATCCGGCGGTGCTGGTGCGGATCGAACTCCACGCGGCACTTGCGGTCCAAGACCATGACGGCACGATCGGTGCGGGTGTAGACCGGCCAGTCGTCGCCCGGAACGCCGGTGCGGCTGAACGCCCGCCAGCGTCGCTGCACCTGGTTGCTGACTCGCAGCGCGTCGCGCCGATCGGCCGCGGCGGTCAGTAACGCGCCAAACGTGGTGCGATAGACGTCGAAGACGGCCAACAGCTCGGTGGCGTGGGTGGCTCCGAAGCCCGACCAGCGCAACGTCCGCGGAGCGTAGTCATATCGGTACAGATAGGTGGGCGCATGGTCGCCGTGCGCTTCGGCGATCTGCCACGCCGCCGAGCTGAAGGCGAAGTCGCCGCCGAGCTGTATGCATGCCGAGGACGCGGGGTAATCCGGGTAGGCGGCGGTAATGCGTTCGCGGGCAGCCGGGTCCACGTCGGCCAATAGTTCTTCGACCATCGATTTGTTGGTCGGCAGCATCGCCAGGACGCGGGTGAACAACCGGCCCTCTTCGGCGTTGGTTCCCACGATGAGCGGCACTCGGTGCGCCGCACCGGAACGCATCGCCTCCACGGGGTCCATCGGCAGCATGTCGTCGCCGAAGACCGGGCCAATTGGAAAGGCACCCAGCCGCTTTTGCATGCCCTCCTCGATCAGGCGGTGTTGCGTTTCCACCAGTTGCGCCGCAGACGCCTGCATCAGCGCATTCGCGGCGTCCTGCTTGCGTGCGCCGAGCAGGTTGGCGAACCGGCCCGCGAACTCGGCGGCGATCTCTTTGGACCGCACCAGTCCCGCCGCAGGGCTTTCCGAGATCGCGCGGGCGAACAGCCCCGCCGCGGCCGGCACTGCCAGCAACGTGGAGGTGATACACGCGCCCGCGCTCTCGCCGAAGATGGTGACATTGCCGGGATCACCACCGAATTCCGCGATGTTGTCCCGAACCCACTGCAACGCCAGCACCAGGTCGCGCAGATACAAGTTGCTGTCGATAGTGGTCAGCGGTGTCGACAACGACGACAGATCCACACATCCCAGCGCGCCCAGCCGGTAGTTCACCGACACGTACACGCAACCACGGCGGGCCATCGCTGCACCGTCGTAGATCGGGGTTGCCGAGCTGCCCAGGAAGTACCCACCGCCGTGGATGAAGACCATGACCGGCAGCGGTTCGGTGGCGGGGGCTTCGGGCGTGACGACGTTGAGGGTCAGGCAGTCCTCGCTCATCGGCTGGTACCTGCCTCCGAAACCGGATACGCCGAGCATCGTGTAGCGGCGCTGCTGGGGCGCGCAGTTGGCGAAGCCGTGGCAGTGCCGCACACCCGACCAGGGCTGGGCCGGCTGGGGCGCCCGGAATCGCAGCGGACCGACCGGCGGTCGGGCGTAGGGGACGGACCGCCACCGGTTGACGCCGTCGCGGGTGAAGCCTTCGACGGTGCCGGCGGTCGTGTGTGCGCGGATAGTGCGCTCGTGCATAACCCGACGGTAGCCGACACTACGTATGTAGGGCGCGCGCAGCGCCAGAATTCGGGGGCCCAACCGCTAGCCTGACGGGATGCGGATCGCCGCGCTGGTCGCCGTGTCATTGCTGGCGGCCGCATGCTCGCACAGCGACGGTGGCCAGTCGGCGCAGCCAAGGACCAGTGCCCAGTCCAGTACCCAACCGTCCGAGCAAGACGCCGGCGTTCGTCCGCCGGCCGCCCGGCAGCCGGGGCGCAGATCTCCGACGTCATCGCCTGGATCGAGGCCGGTCACCCCGCCGATCCCGCCCGTTATCACAGCGCGACCCGCGACGGCGTCACCACCCAGCTGGGTAATGACATCGCGTTCTCTTCTGCGTCCGGTCCGTCCGGGCCGGCCGGGCCCCAAGGCTCCGGCCGGCCCGTGGACTGCATGACCGACTCCAAACACACCGGCGGTGCGCTGGCCTGCCTGGTCGACCTGACCAATCCCCCGCCGCGCCCCGCGACGGCGTACGGCGCATGGCAGGGCGGCTGGGTGGACTTCGACGGCAGCAAGCTGCAGATCGGGTCGTCCCACGCCGACCCGGGACCGTTCCTTTCTGGCCACGGGCCCGCGTTAGCCGACGGGGACTCGTTGTCGTTCGGTGACTACCGTTGTCGCGCCGACCAGGCCGGGGTGATTTGCGTGAACTACGCCCACCAGTCGGCGGCGCGGTTCAGCAATGCCGGCATCGAGCCGTTCGGTTGCCTGCGGTCAGTCCCGCCGCCTGACGGCGTAGGCATCGCGTTCGGCTGCTGAGGTTCCGGGACTCCATACACGATCCGCTCCCAAATGGGTGTCGAATCGCCGTTTTTGATGCTTGAAATTGGGCTGCTTTTCTTGTCGAAAACGAGCCCAGAACTAGTACACGCGTGCCAAGGTTAGCGAAAGGGATGGACCTCGTGATCGCGGCGAGTGCACGCACGACGTAGGGGGGTATTGAGCATGACTGCACCATGCAAGACATCCGGCTCGCCTCGCCGAGATGGCCCGCGCTCGCGGGACATTCTCAAGGCACGCGGCATCGCGGCATACAGGCATGCTTTCATCGGCGGCACTCCGGTGCAGCTTATCGAGTCTGGGCCGAGTGCCGCTGGACGATTTGCTTCGCTGGCGTCACGGCTGACGATTTGGCCGGCTCTTGCGCTCAATAGCTACGCTCCTCGTGTGACCTGGCCGTGGGGCCTCATCGACCACGCGGCACGTGTCCTACTTCCAGCGTCCATGGCCGTCAAAACAGCCGTGCGCTTGCCGAACGCTTCAGCGCAGCTGGTCCGCGCGCCTGGGGTGCTGCCTCTGGATGAAAGCCGCAGGGTGGTGCTCTACCTACACGGCGGCGCGTTCATTTCCTGTGGCGCAAACTCACATGGCCCGCTGGTCGAGCTACTCTCACAGTTTGCTGACTCACCTGTTCTGGTCGTCAATTATCGGTTATTGCCCAAGCACTCAATCGGCATGGCGCTCGACGACTGTTACGACGGCTATCGCTGGCTGAGACTCTCGGGTTACGACCCGGAGCAAATAGTGCTGGCCGGTGATTCCGCAGGTGGCTATCTCGGGTTGGCACTCGCGCAGCGACTGCAGCAGGAGGGCGAGGGCGAGCAACCAGCGGCTCTCGTAGCGATATCGCCCCTCTTGCAGCTTGCAATGGAAGGCAAGAACGCACACGCCAACGCCAAGACCGACGCGATGTTTCCCGCGAAGGCACTCCGAGCGCTGGCCACGTTGGCTGCCAGCGTGGCAGCGAATAACAACGTCGACGGTGAGCCTGAAGAGGTTTACGAGCCGTTGGAACACATCACACCGGGCCTGCCGCCGACATTGATTCACGTTTCCGGAGCCGAGGTGCTGCTGCACGACGCACAGTTGGCCGCGGCCAAACTCGCGGCGGCCGGGGTGCCGACCGAGGTCCGCGTCTGGCCCGGCCAAATACACGTCTTTCAACTCGCTGCATCCATGGTGCCCGAGGCAATCCGGTCGTTACGCCAGATCGGTCAGTACATCCGCGAGGCCACCGGATAACACCGAGCGACCGTCTCAACCCTGCTGATCGGTGAGACGGTCGCCGGTGCGAGGTTCCTCGGGGTGTCCAGACACTGTTAGCAGTTGAGGCCGCCAACGCAACCGACCAGCGTCCCGACCTGGACGCCACCGGGGTCCGCAGCGGTGCGCTGCGCCGGCGGAGTCGGCGGCGCCGGCGCCACATTGACCGAGGAGTTCGTCGGCCCAGCCGCCACATCCATGTCGCTTGCCGCCGCGATACCGCCGCCAGCCACCACAGCAGCGAGCGCGGCCGCACCGCCGAACACCGCGAGCCTGGTCCTGATTACTGATTTCATCGGAGGTCCCTTTCCCTGTTAATCGTGTTGCTACTCAATGTTGTTAGATTGATAGTATACCCCCCTAGGGTATATGTCAAGGGTCTTTGGTCGGCCTGAGCGTCGGTAGCGCGAGCAGACGCAAAAGCCCCCATTTCGGCACGAAAGAAGAGCTTTTGCGTCTGCTCGTCACTCTCAAATTCCTTGCAGCACTGTGCCGCTACCGCGAAGCGACCGGAGTTATAGATGCCGGTAAGAGCCAATCGAGTCGAGAACCTGTCAACTGCCCGGACCGGCGACTAAGCCAACTCGTGCCGGCGGCGAGCCCACGCCGGGGAACGGTGAGGATCCTGACGTAGCCAGTCGCTATCAGTCCTGAGCGAAATCGTGGGACGGCATTAGCTTCTTGACCGCGCACCGCCCCAATGGCGGATGGCAGCCATGCGCGGATAGTTTTCGGCGATGATGCCGAGGGCCAACGTCGGTGGTCAGCCGAGTTCAGGTGTACATGCCGCGAAGCAACCCGAGACACAGTGACACCCTGGGAGCAGACAGCGGCTCTCGATCTCAGTCATGCTCTGTCCCAGTTGTTTTCGTGTCTCTGCGTAACCGCCATAGCTGTACCCATTCATTGATCGCCAACGTGGCCATGAACGTCAGGCCAATGGGGACAAACCAGTGGAAGTAGACATCCCCGTGACCATGCACGTACAGATAGTAAGCGCCGCCCCATGCTGCAAAGGCAAACAGGCAGAAACTGCTGAACAAGTGGAACCCCGGCCTGAGCAGCCGACTGGTCTTGGTTCTTTCCGACCGTCCACGACGATATCGCCGCCACGCTTCTCTCGCCCAGCCTTTACCCGAAAGCGGTGGTAGAAGGTCCTTTTCTGTCTTATTGCCGTTCAATAATGTTTTGGAGAGGGTGACTAGCAACGCCACCATGAACAGATTGGCGATGAGCAACCCGTATTCTTCGCTGCGGTATCCCCGAATCCCGTTCCATGCGAAGTACACGATCCACGGCGACAAGATGAGAGGCATGTAGTTCCGCGTCGATGGGTTGCGTGCGTCGTAGAGATTTACACCGACACCTAGTACAAAAACCAGCAAAAAACACACGATAGCCATCAGTCTGCTCCCCGAGCCAGGGTCCGTTGATAGCGTTGCGGTAGTTCAGCTTTCATTGTCTTCGTTGTCTCCAAACTCGTTTGGATGCACCGGGTTAGGCAGAATCGCGCCCCAACTGTCGAGTCCGCAGACGTCAAACAGCTTGGAGTAAGCGGAGTTTGGGTTGTCGCCTTTGAATGCATCGGCGAGCTTGGGCGCCAGGTCGGTAACGGCTGCCGAGACGAGATAGCAATGTTGTAGGCATCAGCGTCGCCACGCGGTGACGCCACTCCGTCGTCGAGCTCGGTGGCGATGATTTGCGCGGTCTCGCGATTTGGTCGTCGTGGCATTTCACTCGCCGGTCATTTCGTGTTGTGTCCGTACTATCTCGGTCAGCCGACGTTGGATCGTTTCCATCCGGGCGACCTTCTCGCGGACCTCGTGATTGAGGGTCAACATTTCGGCTGTCAGTGAGGTATGGGTCGCGCCCAGCAGGGCCAGCCGTCCTGCATCGGTGCTCTCTGCCATGGTTTGTGACTCCAATCCGTCCCCCGCATGGCTCGCGGGCCGGCTGTGACATACCTGGATACCGTAGCGAAGTCCATCACACGCGAAGTTGGGCAACCACCCGTCGCACCGATATCAACGAACCGGCATCCGCATGCGGACCCGACAACCGACTCGCCGAGCAGGGCTGGACCACCCCAAAAGACGTTGACAACGAGTGGATCCCGCCGCCACCCACCCATCCCCGAAAAACTCCTGTGCGACGGCGATGATGAAGAAGACGACAGCGCCTAACCGTCAAAGTGAAATTCTGAGCGTCTTGCGGATGTCTTCGCCGAGCCATTTCAGCAGCGCGGCAGTGTGGGTGCGGGGGTAGAAATGCCCCCCGGGCATCGTCACGAGTTCAAATGATGTGCTTGTCACCGCCCGCCAGTCGAGCAGCTCGGCCTGATCGAACGTGTCGTCGTCCGCGCCGCCCAGCGCCGTGATCGGGCAGGGCAGCGGCGCTTCGGGGCGGTATCGGTAGTTCTCACATGCCGCCAGGTCGGCGCGCACGATCGGCAGCATGACTTCCATGAATTCGGCGCTGTCCAGTACCTCTCGTGGGGTACCGCCGAATTCGATGAGCCGAGCGCGCAGCTCGTCGTTGGTCAGCGCCGAAATGTCCTCATCGGGTTCGTCACGTTGCGGATTGCTCGGGGGACGGGTTGCCGAGGCGTAGATCTTTGCCGGGAGCGGGGCCCCGCGCCGCCGCAACTCGCGGGCCACCTCGAAGGCGACCAGCGCGCCCATGCTGTGCCCGAAGAGCAGAAACGGCACGTCGAGCTTCGTCATGAGATCGTCGGTCAGCACCCCGACGATCTGATCGATGTCGGCCAGCGGCGGCTGCCCGAATTGACGGCCATGGCCGGGGTACTCGACCGGCACCACCTTCACGAACGGCGGCAACCAACGAGACCATTGGCCGTATACCGACGCAGCTCCGACCGCAAACGGGAAGCAAAACATCCGTGGCAGCGGTGGATTGGCGCTCAAGCGGTCGCCTCTTCGACTCGGACGGCCGCTGTCACCGATGGGGACCGGACCAGCCAGTACGCGAGTCGCTCCACCGTCGCCCCGTTCAGCAGTTCTTCAAGGGGAGCATTACAGCCAAATGCCCCCGCTATCCGCTCGCCGACAACCAGCGCCTGAATGGAATCCCCGCCACTATCCTGCAGGCTGTCGTTGAGGCCCACCGGCCGACCCAGGACGTTCTCCCAGATTCGCCCCAGCTGCGCGCAGGCCGCGGCGAGCGGCTCGCCCTGCTTAGCGGGGGCGGGCCGCCTTGTGGCGTACAGGTAATGGAGCCGAGTTTCATGTGCGAAGTCGGGCAGCGGCGCCACTCCCCCCTCGGCGATGGCGTCGATGGCTTCCTCGTAGGCGTCGACAATCGAATCGACTTGTTCCTGCGCGATCATTCGCGGGTCGGATTCCACGCCGACTCCCAGCGTGCCGGCTTCGCGGCTTAATACCGTCACCAGCGGCAGGTTGGTGTGCTCAATAATGTTGCGTTGCAGGACTGTTGACTGTTCAAGGGTGGAATCCTCGGCGGTGCCGTCGGAGCAGTCAGAGGCGGCGTCCAGTTCGACGTAGTTGAATGCGGTGTCGAAGAGCTTTCCAACGCCGATATCGCGCTGAATCGTCCGTAGCGGCACCCGGCGGTGCGGCAATCCCTGGTGCTCGGCGGCGAACACGGCATCGACCAGCTCCATATAGTTGGCCGCGTTCAACCTGATCCGCAGCGGAACCGTGTTCAGGAACATGCCCAGAACGCTTGCGGCGTCCTCGGTTTCCGGACGACCGTTGACCACCATCCCGGTGATGACGTCGTCGGCGGCTGCCAGCCGCCCCATGACTACGAGGTGGGCGGCCAGCAGGGTGCTCTTGATCGACACGCGTCGCCGCCGCGCCAGCCCACGCAGCCGCGGCTCAATCGCGCTCTGCAGCTGCCGGAATGTGACGCTGAGACGCCTGGGACCCGACGGGGCGGCGGGGAAAAGGCTTGGTGCCGCGAGGTTCAACTGGTTGCGCCAGAAGGCGCGCGACGGGCTGCCGGTGGCCTCATTCTCGAGCATGATGAAGTCGCGGAAGCGGCTGTGCAGACGCTGGCGGACCGGCGGTTGGCCGGTCGACCGGAACATGTCATAGCTCGCCAGCAAGTCACGCTGCAGCTCCATCACGCTCCACCCGTCAAGCAAGGCGTGATGAAAACTCAGGATGAGATCGAACCGGTCATCACCGCGCTGGTGGATCACGACATCGAGCGGCGTCCTAGTCCGCCATTCAATCGGGCGGTGGGCTTCGGCTTGCATCCATGCCGACAACGCGTCGTCTTGTTCGGCCTCGGTGAGACCGGACACATCGACGACTTTCAGCGGGATCGATGGGATCTCATGCACCAACTGCAGCGGTACCGAATAGGCCGACAAGTCGAACGTCGTGCGCAGTATCGGATGCCTTCTCGCGACCTCGTGGAGCGCCGAGGCAAACATGTTCTCATCCCACGGAGCCCGCACCAGATAGCTGATCACATCGTGATAGACGCTGGGCCCGTCGATCCGGCTGTGCAGCAACATGCCGGCCTGCAGAGCCGAAAGCGGATAGGCATCCTCGACACCCGCCGGTAAGGCGCCTTCGGAGCCCTGCGGAAGAGCAGTTGTCTTGCGGCTCTTGCGATTTTGACGGTTTCGCGGGGCGCCTCGGTCGGTACCAGCCCGGCCGCTAGTTCGGCAGGGGTCTGGCGCGTGAACACGTCTTGCACCGACACCTGAAGACCCAGCGCCTTCGCCTTGGCCGAAACCTGAATCGCGTGCATCGAATCGCCGCCGATATCGAAGAAGTTGTCGTCCGCGGCCACCGAGGAGAGCTGGAGCACGCTGGCGAAGACTCCACAGATCCGGTCGATTATCGGGCCGGCGTCCGCGGTTGATTTGGGGACGATTCTGATGGTGGCGTTCCTATCGATCCGGTCGATCCGCATCGTGGCATTCAGGTCGATCTTTATCGTGGCTTCTGCCCCAACATCACTGGCGGTCGGCGCGATCGCTTCGATCGGATCGGGGGGCGTCCACGCCGCAGGCAAAGCTTCGCGGTTGATTTTGCCATTGACGGTCAGAGGTAAGGATTCCAGCGTGATGATCGCTGACGGACGCATGTAGTCGGGCAGGCGGGCGGACAGCGCCCGACGCGCTTCGGCGAGCGCCAGTTGTTCACCGCCGCGGGTCACGACATAGGCAACCAGGTGGGGTTCCCCACCTTCGGTGCGCACCATCGCGTAGCACGCCAGCACCCCGTCCAGACCGAGGACCGCCGTCTCGACTTCGCCGAGTTCGATACGGAAACCACGAAGTTGGACCTGGTGGTCGAGACGCCCGAAGTACTCGATTTCGCCGTTTGGCATTCGTCGGCCGCTGTCGCCGGACCGGTAGAGCCGCTCCCCCGCACGGAATGGATGCTCGATGAACCGCTGCGCGGTCAGTTCGGGCATCCCCAGGTAGCCGTTGGCCAAACCCTGTCCGCCGACACAGATTTCGCCCGCGACACCATAGGGCACCAGGTTGCCTTCTGAGTCAATGAGCAGGCATTCCAGGTCGGGTATGGGGCGGCCAATGATGGAGCTGTGCGCGCCCATGATGTCAGCCCGCAACAGCCGACGGAACGTGACGTGCACCGTTGTTTCGGTGATGCCGTACATGTTGATCAGCTCGGGGCGCGAATCACCGTGCGCTTTGATCCACGGTATGAGATCGGCAAACGTCAACATCTCGCCGCCGAAGACGACATAGCGAAGGAACAGCGGGCTATCCACCTCCGCGTCCGCGTCGCGCACCAGCCTAAACGCCGACGGCGTCTGGTTGAGGACGGTGATCCGCTCAGCGGAAAGCAGCTCGCGGAAGTCTGCGGGGTTGCGGCTCACCAGATATGGCACCACCACCACGCACGCCCCGTGCAACAGCGCGCCCCATAATTCCCAGACCGAGAAATCAAAAGCGATGGAGTGGAACATCGTCCAGCGGTCGTCGCTGTCGAACTCGAAGAGCCGGTCGGTCGCGGTAAACAGCCGCATCACGTTGTGGTGACTCACCGCAACGCCTTTCGGACGACCAGTGGAACCGGACGTGTAGATCACGTAGGCGGTGTCCTCGGGATCCGCTTCGATATCCAGGACATCCGGCGCCTCACCGGACGACGCGATCTCGTCGACCTCGAGAATCGGCGCCTCGCAACCGGCGACCGCATGCCGCAGGCCCGACTCGGTGACGATCAGCGAGGGGCGGCAGTCTTCCAGGACCAGTTGCACCCGGTTGGCCGGCCAACTGGGATCGATCGGGACGTAGGCGGAACCGGTCTTCAAAATCGCGAGCACCGCAATGGGTATGCGTTCCGTGCGCTCCAACAGCAGGGCGACCTTGTCGCCGCGGACAACACCTTTGGCCGTCAATAAACTAGCCAGCGTGCTCGCCTCGCGGTCCAGCTCGGCGAAGGTCAGATCCACCGGCTCGGGGCCGGCGCGCCTGACCGCCTGCGCATTGGGGGTTTGCCGCACCTGGCCGCAAACGCGCGATGCAGTGTCGGGTACTCGGGCGGGAAGTCGCGGCGCGCATCGACATTGCGCAACTCCGCGGCCTCGGCGTCGGTCAGCATGGCGAAGCGATCAAGCACGGCTTCGGGTTCGGACAGCCCGGCGCTCAGCAGCGCCACCAGGTGACCCGCCATTCGGTCGACCGTCTCGGCATCCCACAACGCGGTGCTGAAATCGAAAACCAGGTCCAGCCCGCCCTCCGATGCCGACTCCAAGCTCAGCCCCAGCTTGAACAGTGCGCGCCCGGGATCGTGCGGCAGCGGGGTGACCTGCACACCGTCCAGATTCGGGCCCCATCCGCCTGGTATTTCCGGTACGAACGAAACCTCAATGAGCTGGGCCGATTTGGCTATTCGTGAACCGAACCGCTGCACCAAGTCATCGAACGAGACGTCACTGTGGGCGTGGGCCTCGAACAGACGAGCCGCGGTGCGGGTGACTTGCGTCTGCAGGGTAAGCCCGGACGGGAAGTCGGCCCGAACCGGCAACAGGTCAGAGAAGTAGCCGATCATCGTCGGGGGCGTCGCGGGCGGCCGGTTCGGCACCGGTACACCGACGATGACCATGTCCTGATTGGTGTAGCGGCGCAACAGGTATTGCCACATCGCCAGGATGATCGTCGAGCGATCTATCTCCATGCTGGTCGCGAAATCGTCGAGCTGGGAACGGATATCATCGGCCAATCGGATGCTGACCCGGGCGCCGTGGAACGACGGCCGCGTCGGCTGCGGACGGTCAGTCGGCAGCTCGAGCCGGGCGGGGATGCCGGTAAAAATCTCGTCCCAGTACGCCAAGCTCTCCTTCGAAGGTGCACCCGACGAGCTGGCGACCTGGGCGCGCGCCAGCTCACCCATCGTCATGCCGCCCGCGGCGCGGCCCGATGTGCTGCGGGTTGGCATAGAGTGCCGCCAGTTCGGCGAACATCGTGGCCTCGGCCCAGAAATCCGCAACGATGTGATGGTAGTTGAGGCCGAGGATGACGCGATCGTCGTCGATATGGACGATCAGGGCACGAAACGGTGGATCGACCGCGATGTTGATCGGCCGGTCGGCGTCGGCGTCGATCAAGCCACGCGCCGCTTGTTCGCGGGCGCTGGCGTCGCGGTCGCGCAGGTCATGCATCTGAACCCGCGCGGGTTGGCCGATGACCTGCACGACGCCGCGCTCTTTTTCGGGAAATGTGGTAGCCAGCCCTGGATGACGACGGACCAGGAGGTCCAATGCCGTCCGTAGCCGCTTGACGTCATCGACATCTCGGTCGCCGCGGAAGTCGCCGCGCAGTTCGAAATATCGCTGCGAGCAGAGCTCTTTGCCGCCTCCGCTCATCCGGTCCAGCAGCCAGATCCGGCGCTGAGCCTTGGTCAGTGGCGCCGGTTCGGCGTCTCGGGCCGCCGTCGAACTTATTTGTGCGGCATAGTCTTCCACCGTGCAGCCCGGATCACCTGTCAAAAACCTTATGGCAGAGGTGAACTCTGTCCCGAGCCGCTGCGCGGTGCGCGCGGTGAACAGATCGGAGTCGTACTCGAGAAAACCGCTCAGGCTGGCACCGTCGTCGACAAACGACGCCAGCAGGTCGAACTTCGCGGATCCGGGGTCGACGGTCACGGCTTGGACGTAGGTACCTTCGACCTGCAGCGGCATGACGTCACCGTCATAGAGCGTCACGGCGGCCTGGAAGATGGGGTTGCGGGTACCGACGCGTTCCGGTCGGACAACGTTGACCACTTCGGGGAACGAGAGCGCAGCGTGGTCGACCACCTCCCGGATCTCGTCGCGGGTGCGGATCACCAGGTCCGCGAAGGCAGGGTCATCGACCATCCGGCAACGCAACGCGACCATGTTGGCGAAGTTGCCGATGCTGCCCTCGATGCTGGGGTGGTTGCGGCCGGCGGTCACTCCCCCGACCACCATGTCGCGCTGCCTGCCGTAACCGGCGACCCATGTCATGAACGCCGCGACCAGCACGCTGTAGGTGGTCGCGCTCTGTTGACGGGCGAGGGTACGCACCGCTTGGCGATCGGCCTGGGAAAGTGAGATCCGGACGCGTGCGCCGCGGAACCGGCCGAGCAGCGGACGTTTCAGATCCCGGGGAAGGTCGATTTCCGCCGGCGCGTCACGCAGGTGGTCGCGCCAAAACTCCTCGAGTTGGCCGCGCCGCTCGGCGTTGAGCACCCGCGCCGTCCAATCCACGTAGTCGACGGGTTGAATCTCTAACGCCGGCAGGCTTTCTCCGGCGTCGAGCGCGGCGTAGGCCTTGCTGACCTCCGCGGGCAACAAGCTGGCGGACGACCAGCCGTCCGCCGCGATGTGATGCAAACACCAAGCGAGGTAGTGGTCGTCGGGCGCGAGCGTCAGCCGAAGAAACCGGACCGGAAGTTCACGGAAGAGGTCGAACGGCCGGGTGGCCATCTTCGCGATTCGCTCCAGCGCCGCCGCCTCGCGCTGCTCGGGCGGCAAATGGCTGATGTCGGCGCGCTCCAGCTCAACCGGCCCCGGCGGCAAGATGACCTGAACGGGCTCACCCTCACGGGACGGGAAAATCGTTCGCAGGGCTTCGTGGCGCGCGACGACTGAGGCAAAAGCGGCCTGCAGCCGGTCCGTATCGACCAAGCCGTGGATACGGACCGCGTCGGGAATGTTGTACGCCACCATGTTCGGCACCAGCTGCTGCAGGTACCAGAGATTGGCCTGTACCGACGACAACGGCAGCGGTTGGGCGCGGTCGACCGGCACGGGTCCGGCCAGCTCCGCGTCGTCGGCCGGGGTGTACTGGCTTCGTCGCTCTTCGATGAGCTCGTCCAGCGCGGTGAGGGTTGCGGCGCCGACGAATTCGCGCATCTGCAGGGTTACGCCCATGCGTTCCCGCAGCCGCATGAGCATGCGCAGGGCCGCCAGCGAGTGGCCGCCGATGCTGAAGAAGTCCGCGTCAGCGTTGCTGATCGGCGTGCCGAGAGTCTCCTCCCAGATTTCGGCGAGGACAAGCAGCCGCTCGGGCAGCACGCCGTCACCGGTTCCCGCATCGCCGAACGAAACGGCCGGCAGCGCAGCCAGATCCACCTTCCCCGCCGGGGTGCGGGGCAGGGAATCGAGCACGATGATCGCCGCGGGCACCATGGTGGTGGGCAGCCTGTCGCGGGCGTATTGGACGGCCGACCGGGAGTCGAGGGTCTCGTCGGACGTGCCGCGGACGATATAGGCGACCAGCGCCTTCTCGCCGGGCCTGCGGTCTCGAACATCGACCACCGCCTGCTGGACACCGGGGTGTCCGCACAAGACGCGTTCGATCTCACCGGGTTCAATTCGAACGCCGTTGACCTTCAATTGCCGATCCATGCGACCGAGGAACTCCACCGTCCCATCCGGGCGTTGGCGCACCCGGTCACCGGTGCGGTAGATCCGGCCGCCCTGTTCTGTGCCGCGCATGTCCTTACGGAACCGCTGCGCGGTGAGCGCCGGAACGCCCACGTAACCCATGGCGACCCCGGCCCCGCCGATCCACAACTCGCCCGACTGCCCCTCGGCCGCCAGGTCGCCCTCGGTGTCGACGATGTACAGCCGGGCATTGGCGATGGGGCGACCAATCGGGGCCCAGGCCGCCCCATCGGCCAAGTCAACGCGCCAATACGTGGAATCGATCGCCGCCTCGGTGGGCCCATATAGGTTCACCAGCCGGGTGTGCGGCAGTATCTCGGCGAATCGCCGAGCCAACGCAAGCGATAACGGCTCGCCGCCGCAGAACACATGCCGGAGGCTTGCGCACTCGCCGATACCGGGCTCGTCGAGCAGCACGTCGAGCTGCGACGGAACGATCTGCAGCACGCTGATGTCGAACCGCCGCACATGTTCGACGATCGACATGGGGTTCCACTCCCGCTGAGCGGAGTTCATGAAAACCAGCCGGGCCCCGGCCACGAGTGGGCCGAATATCTCCCACATGAAGATGTCGAAGCCGGGCGAGGCGCTCTGCAGGATCGCATCGTCGGCGCCGAGGCCGAACTCGTCACGTCGCCAGATCAGCTCATTGGCGAACGAGCCGTGCGAATTCATCACCCCTTTCGGCCGGCCGGTGGAGCCCGAAGTGAAGTTGAGGTATGCCGGGGCGTCGGGATCGGTGTTCGGGGTGCAGACCCGCACTTCGCCGATGCTGTCGACCTGAATCAGCTCCGGCGCGTCGGGCGGAACGATCCCGCGGGTGTCGTCGTCCACGATCACGCAGCGGGCACTGGCGTCGGCCAGCATGCCGGCCACCCGGCTGGCCGGGTGGGCGGGGTTCAGGATCAGCAGTACGGCGCCGGCCTGCTCGACAGCCAAAGAGGCGATGGCGACATAAATGCTATTGCTGAGGAACACGCCGACGACGTCGCCGCCCAGCACTCCTAACTCGGCGAGACGGCCGGCGAGGGCATCGGCATGATCGCCCAGCTGGGCGTACGTGACCCGCAAGTCCCCTTCACATTCGAGCGCTATGGCGTCCGGTGTGCGCTCAATCTGGGCGTAGACCAAGCCGTGCACGGTCTGCCGCCATCCCGGACGCTCCGCCCCGACGATCGGCAGGCCGCGACCGCCCGGTTCGTCGAGCGGGCGCAGGATCTTGTCGACCGCGCCGTTCCGGGCGACCAGGTTCTCGTCCAGCGTGCCGACCGCTTCGGCGTAGGTGGGCAAAACCTGCTCAAAAGTCTCCTCGTGCGCCAGGGATGTTCCCGCACGGATTCGTTCGCCGTGCCACCCGTTCTCGATGACCGTCATCGCGGCCGACCCCGGAGCGACGACCGCCTCGAGGATCGCCCAGACGCAGAACCACCCGAGATGGTAGAAGGCGTTGACGGAATTAACGGAGTTGTTTGAGGCCAGCTCGTCCGCCGAATCCCCTAGCCTGCTGGTCAAGTCGGCGTTCGGGGTCCGCTGAGCGATCCAGTTGTACACGGTGTCGGAGCGGGCCGCGAGTCTTGCGCCCAGCTCGGTCAGCAACGCCTCGGACGGCCCTTCACCGATACGCAGGAACCGCACGTCGCGCATGAACGAAGAAACCTGATTGCCTTCGACATAGCCACGCCAGCCCAGCATTTGCACGGCCTCGTCCGCGGCGCGGAACGCAAACTCCGACGACGCGATCTTCAGCGCCAGCGAAATGTCTTGGGGAACATCGGGATCAGACACAATATCGGCCAACAATGCTTCGACGGCCGCAATCTCCGAGGTAATTCGCGACAACCGGCGCACCACCTCGGGATCGGCGATGAGGCGGCCGGTGGCCACCTCCCGTCGGGAGGCAAAGCGGTACATGATTTGCACGCAGCGTTTCATCACGCCCAGCGAGATCGCCCCAGTGCAGATCCGTCCGACCCGCAGACCAGCCCCGATAACCTCAAGCCCGGCACCGATCTCGCCGAGAATCTGCCAGGGCGCCAATCGGACACCGTCGAAGCGGATGCCGGAAACCGGTACCGAGCGCAGCCCGGCGGTGTCCTCGCGTTCTCCAACACTGACTCCCGGACTGTCCGCCGGGACCGCCACCGCGGTCAGCGCCGCGCCGTCGTCGGTACTGAACGGGACTAGGACCACAAACACCCCGGCCCACTCGGCCCCGGTGATACACGATTTCACGGCGTGCATCACCCAGTCGTCCCCATCCCGGGTCGCGACACTGGCGAGCACCCGCGGGTTCGAGCTCGACACATCGGCCTCGGTGATGGCGAGGGCCCCGATTGTGCTACCCGCCAGCAAATCGTCTAAATACTGCCGCCGCAACGCCTCCCGCCCATGCAGCAGGAAGCTCTGCACCGCGGCATGATGGACCGTCAGGACGGCGGCGTGGCCGACATCGGTGCCGGCGATCCGCTCAACAGCCGGCAGAAATCCCTTGAGATCGATTCCGGCGTGTTGCGTCATCGCCGAGACGCACCAAAAGCTTTGGCCGCCCGCCGGCTCGCTCGGCGGTTTGCCTGCCTGGCGATGACCGTCTCCCGAAAGGGACTTTTCCGTGGCTCCAGTTGTCATGGGACATACCTCAGATCGCAGATACTGGCCAAACCCTTGGGCAGTGTAGGCCGTTACGAACCGGGCAGTGGCGATATCGCTTTGGTGGGCGTGTACGTGATTGACTTCGATGATGGACCGCGACGTGATCACCCGGCGTGGCGCGCACAATCCCCTCGTCACGCAGCTGAGCGCGGACGGCTTCGAGGACGCGGTGGAGGTCGGCCGGGGCGGGTTCGGTGTGGTGTATCGCTGCAACCAGGTCGAGCTGGACCGACTGGTGGCGGTCAAGGTCTTGACGATTGACCTCGACGAGAACCGGCCCCGGTTCGAACGTGAACAACGCGCCATGGCCAAACTCACCGGCCATCCCAACATCGTGGCGGTGCTTCAGGTCGGCGAAACCTACGAGGGCCACCCCTATCTGGTGATGCCGTTTTACCGAAACGATTCCCTGCAAACTCAGGTCGAGCCGACTCGGCCGCTTACCCGTGGAAGACATGCTGCGGGTGGGCGTCAAGATTGCCGGAGCGCTGGAATCAGCGCATCGATTGCACATCGTGCACCGCGACGTCAAACCCGCCAACGTGATGCTCACCGACTACGGCGAACCCGCACTGACCGATTTCGGCATCGCCCACATGTCGGGTGCCTTCCAAACCCAGTCGGGAATCTTCACCGGCTCACCGGCCTTCACCGCCCCCGAGGTGATCCACGGGGAATCGCCGGATCGGGCTTCCGACGTGTACGGCCTGGCCGCGACGCTGTATTGCGCGCTGACCGGCCACGCCGCCTTTGAACGGCGCGGCGGCGAACCGGTGATCTCGCAGCTGAAGCGCATCACCACCGAACCGGTGCCCGATCTGGCCGAACACGGCATTGCCGGCGACGTCGCCGCCGTGATCGACACCGCGCTGTCTCGAGACCCCAGCGATCGGCCCTCGGCGGCCGAATTCGGCCAAACGCTGCAAAACCTGCAGGCCGATCGGGGCCTCGCGGTTGACGGGATGGCCGTGCACGGCACCACCCGATCCGGCGGTGGCGGGCCGGGCTCCGCGGTCTCGGCAGCGCCGGTTCGAAAGCGCGGTAATCTGCCCGCGCCGCTGGCCGGCTTCGTGGGCCGTCAAGCCGAGCTGTCCGAACTGGGGACGCTGATCTCGACGTCGCGGCTGGTGACGCTGGCCGGTATCGGTGGTGTTGGCAAGACCACGCTGGCCCTGCAGGCCGCGCGCGAACAGGTCTCCCTGTTCGACGACGGGGCGTGGCTGGTGGAGCTGGGTGATTTGAGCGACGGGTCGCTGCTACCGGGGGTCGCGGCGGCCGCGCTGGGCATCCGCGACCGAGCGGCCCGACCGCTGGCCGAGGTCATGGTGGAAAACCTGGCCGAGCGCGAGTCGCTGATTGTGCTCGATAATTGCGAACACGTCATAGACGCCGCCGCCGAGCTTGTGGAGACCTTGTTGGAAGGCTGCCCGCGGTTGCGTATTTTGGCGACCAGCCGCGAGGTGCTTGGCATCGGCGGGGAAGCGGTCCTGCCACTATCCCCGCTGCCCTACCCGGACACCGACGATCTGCCCATCCGCAGCAGCCTGGCCAGATATGACGCGGTGGCGTTGTTTGTCGAGCGAGCCCGCACCGCCGAGCCTCATTTCACCCTGACCCAGCAGAACGCAGCCGCCGTCGCACGGATCTGCGCCCAACTCGACGGCCTGCCGTTGGCCATCGAACTCGCCGCGGCCCGACTGCGGGCCATGTCGGTCGACCAGATCGCCGAGCGGCTCATCGACCGATTCGGGTTGCTGACCCGCGGCCGGCGCGGGGCCCCCACCCGTCAACAAACCCTGAGTTGGTGCATCGGCTGGAGCTACGACCGCTGCACACCGCAAGAGCAGCGATTGTGGGCGCGGCTGTCGGTCTTCGCCGGCAGCTTCGAACTCGATGCCGCGCGAGAGATCTGCGCCGAAGATCTGTCAGCCGAGGACCTGCTCGACGAATTGTGCGCGCTGGTCGACAAATCCATCCTGATCCGCACCGAGGACGACGGCGCGGTGCGGTTCAGGCTGCTGGCGACGCTGCGCGAGTACGGCAAGGCCCGCATCGGCACCACCGACGAGTATCGGCGGCTGCAACGGCGTCACCTCAACTGGTACCAGGAGCTGGTGCGCCAAGCCCATTCTGAATACTTCGGCAAGCACCAAGTCCGCTGGATCAATCGCTGCCGACGGGAGATGTCCAACCTGCAAGAGGCGCTGCAATTCAGCCTGGAAGACTCACCCGGGGCCGCGCTTGAGATCGCCGCCAACATGCGCCACTTCTGGGCTGTCGCTGGGATGCTGCATGAAGGACGCCGATGGCTCGAGCTGGCATTGGGCGCCACCTCCACCGAGGCGACCCGCGAGCGAATCACGGCGGTGACCCATCTGATGATGTTCGCGGTATTGCAGGCTGATTGGGTGACGGGGGCGACCCGCCTGGTCGAGGTCCGCGAACTCCTCGAGGTGGTGCCAGACCCGGTGGCACAGGGTCTGGTCGACTGGATCGTCGGGTTCGGCGCCCTGCTACGCGGGGACATTGAGACCGCCCAAGCACATGCCGAACAGGCGATGGCAACCACCGACGACTTCGAGGTTCAGACTCTATCGATGATCCTGATATCTTGGCGGTTCTCGGTTGCCGGCGACGCCGACCGTGCGCTGAGTTGGTCTGAGAAGGCGCTCACGTTGGCTGAGTCTCGCCGTGAGACGGTAACGCGGACATATACTTTGGGCACCGTGGGGGTTAGCCGCTTAGCGCTGGGAGACGCAGAGCTCGCCGAGCGCACGCTGAGTGAAGGCTTGAGGCTATGCCGGATCATCGACTATTCGTGGACCGGCGCGCAGCTTTTGGAGATCCTGGCATGGGTGGCGGCGGCAAAAGGCGATCCGCGACGCGCCGTGGTCTTGATGACGGCATCGGCTGCGGTCAGCCGCTCGAGTGGGACTGGCTCGACCACCATGTCGTTCGCGGGCTCATTCCACGAGCGGTCCGAACGCCAAGCACGCGAGCAGCTATCGGAAACCGAATACGAAACCGCCTCAATCGAGGGGACCTCGCTGAGCTTCCACGAGGCGGTGGCCTTCGCGTTAGGCGAGTACTCCTAGCAACTTTCGCACTACCCCGAAAAGGGTACGCAGTGATTGACTTTGATCGTGAACCACGACGTGATGACGCAGCGCAACCTGCGTAATCCGATCGTCGCCCAGCTCAGCGCGGACGGCTTTGAGGACGCCTCGGAGATCGGCCGGGGTGGCTTCGGTGTGGTGTATCGCTGCACGGAAGTCGAGCTCGATCGGCTGGTCGCGGTCAAGGTCTTGACCATCGACCTCGACGAGAACCGTCCCCGGTTCGAACGCGAGCAACGCGCCATGGCCAAACTCACCGGCCATCCCAACATCGTGGCGGTGCTGCAAGTCGGCGAAACCTACGACGGCCATCCCTATCTGGTGATGCCGTTTTACCGACACGACTGCATGCAAACCCAAATCGACCGGCTCGGCAGGCTACCGGTCGAAGACACGCTGCGGCTGGGCATCAAGATCGCCGGAGCGCTGGAATCGGCGCACCGCCTGCAGATCGTGCACCGCGACGTCAAACCCGCCAACGTGATGCTCACCGACTACGACGAACCCGCCCTGACCGATTTCGGCATCGCCCACATGTCGGGTGGCTTCGAAACCCAGTCGGGCATCATTACCGGCTCGCCGGCCTTCACCGCCCCCGAGGTCATCCGCGGGGAGCACCCTGATCACGCCTCCGACGTATACGGCCTGGGCGCAACCCTGTATTGCGCGCTGACGGGCCATGCTCCGTTTGAACGCCGCAGCGGCGAGCAAGTGGTGGCGCAGCTGATGCGTATAGCCACCGAGCCGGTGCCCGATCTCACCGACCAGGCCATCGATGCGGACGTAGCGGCCGTGATCCATACGGCGCTGTCTCGAGACGCCCGGGATCGGCCCGGGGCGGCCGAATTCGGCGAAGCGCTGCAACGACTGCAGGCCGAACTCGGCCTGGCCGTCGACGAGATGGCACTCCGCGGGGCTGCCCGATGCTACGGCGCCGGGCCCCGCTCGGCGGGGCCGGCATCGCGACCCACCAAGCCGGGCCGAAGCCGCGGTAACCTGCCCGCGCCGCTGGCCGGCTTCGTGGGCCGCGGGGCCGAGCTGTCCGAAGTGGCGGCGCTGATATCGACGTCGCGACTGGTGACCCTGGCCGGCATCGGGGGCGTCGGCAAGACCACCCTGGCGCTGCAAGCCGCGCGCGAACAGGTGCCACTCTTCGAAGACGGCGTGTGGCTCGTGGAATTGGGTGACCTCAGCGACGCGTCACTGCTGACCGGCGTCGCCGCGGCCGCGCTCGGCATCCACGACCGAGCGGCCAGACCGCTGGCCGAGGTCATGGTGGAAAATCTCGCCGAGCGCGATGCGCTGGTGGTGCTCGACAACTGCGAACACGTCATCGACGCCGCCGCCCAGCTCATCGAGACCTTGCTGCAGGGCTGCCCGCAGCTGCGGATCCTGGCGACCAGCCAAGAAGTCCTGGGTATCCCCGGCGAAGCCGTGCTGCCGCTGTCCCCGCTGCCCTACCCCGAGACCGACTCGGTATTGAACCGCCACAAGCTGACCCAATACGACGCGGTGGCCCTGTTCCTCGAACGCGCCCGCACTGCCCAGCCCGGCTTCACCCTGACCCCGCACAACGCCGACGCCGTCGCGCGCATCTGCATCCAACTCGACGGCCTGCCTCTGGCGATCGAACTCGCTGCGGCACGACTCCGCGCCATGTCGGTCGAGCAAATCGCCGACCGCCTGTCGCACCGCTTCAAACTGCTCACCCGCGGCCGGCGCGACGCACCCACCCGCCAACAAACGCTGAGCTGGTGCATCGCATGGAGCTACCAGCGGTGCACCCCCCAAGAACAGCAACTATGGGCCCGGCTATCGGTCTTCGCCGGCACCTTCGAGCTCGAGGGCACACGAGCCATCTGCGCGGACGATCTGTCGGCCGAAGAGCTGCTCGACGAACTGTGCGCCCTGGTCGACAAATCGATCCTGATCCGCACCGAAGACGACGGCGTGGTCCGGTTCCGACTGCTGGCCACGCTGCGCGAATACGGCCGGGAGCACATCAACGCCGCCGACGACTATGAGCGGCTTCAACAACGCCACTTCGACTGGTACCGGCAACTGCTGGGCCAGGCCAACTCGGAATACTTCAGCAAACATCAGGTCCGCTGGATCAATCGCCTACGGCGGGAGATGCCCAACCTGCAGGAGGCGCTGCAGTTTGCGCAGAGCAACGCTCCGGCAGATCTGCTGGGGGTGGTCATCGCGATGCGCCACATCTGGGCAGCCAACGCGATGCTTCAAGAAGAGCGCCGATGGCTGGAGTTGGCATTGAGCGCCACCCCGGCTGAGCCAACCCCGGATCGGGTCGAGGCGCTTGCCACCCTGGTAATGGTCGCGGTCCTGCAGGCCGACTGGACGACGATGGCAACGCGTGCGCTCGAGGCCCGGGCACTGCTCAAGGCGACCAGCCACCCGGTGGCAGCGGGTTACCTCGGCTGCTTCGAAGGGTTCGGCGCCCTGCTGCGCGGGGAACTCGAACGGGCACAATCGTGTTCGGAAGCCGCGATGGCCATGACGGACGACTTCGAGGTGCAGAGTTTCGCCATGATGACGTTGTCGTTCTGCTTCTCGATCGGCGGCGACCCGCAACGTGCACTGCATTGGTCGGAGAAGGCGCTCGCACTGGCCGAACCGCGCCGCGAGGCAGAGGTCCGGGCTTACATGTTGGGCGCCGTTGGGCTCAGCCGGATGACCCTTGGCGACCTGCAGACTGCCGAGCGCATGATGCACGAAGGCCTGCAAGTGTGCCGGGTTACCGGATACTCGTGGACCGGTGCCCAGTTCCTCGAGGCATTGGCGTGGATCGCGGCGGCGAACCGGGACCCGCGACGGGCCGCGGTCTTGCTGGCCGCATCGACCGCGATCAGCCGCACCTGTGGCACCGACGCAACCACCATGTCGTTCGCGGGCAGATTCCACGAGGTGTGCGAACGTCAAGCACGCGAAGAACTTTCGGAAAACGAATTCGAAACAGCCTCCATCGAGGGCAACTCCATGAGTTTCCAGGAGGCGGCGTCCTTCGCGCTGGGCGAGTACTTCTAGAACCTTCGGCGCTACCCGAAAGGCGTACGCGGTGATTGACTTCGATGATGGACCGCGACGTGATGACCCGGCATGGCGCGCGTAATCCCCTCGTCACGCAGCTGAGCGCGGACGGCTTCGAGGACGCGGTGGAGATCGGCCGGGGCGGGTTCGGCGTGGTGTATCGCTGTAATCAGGTCGAGCTGGACCGACTGGTGGCGATCAAGGTCTTGACCATCGACCTCGACGAGAACCGGCCCCGGTTCGAACGTGAACAACGCGCCATGGCCAAACTCACCGGCCATCCCAACATCGTGGCGGTGCTTCAGGTCGGCGAAACCTACGAGGGCCACCCCTATCTGGTGATGCCGTTCTACCGAAACGATTCCCTGCAAACCCAAATCGACCGACTGGGGCAGGTACCCGTCAACGAAACTCTGCACGCGGGCATCAAGATCGCCGGGGCGCTGGAATCGGCACACCGCCTGCAGATCGTGCACCGCGACGTCAAACCCGGCAACGTGATGCTCACCGACTACGGCGAACCCGCACTGACCGATTTCGGCATCGCCCATATGTCGGGTGGCTTTCAGACCGAGTCAGGCGTCTTCACCGGCTCACCGGCCTTCACCGCCCCCGAGTTGATTCAGGGGGAATCGCCGGATCGGGCTTCCGACGTGTACGGCCTGGGCGCGACGCTGTATTGCGCGCTGACCGGCGATCCCCCATTCGGACGCCGCGGCGGCGAGTCGGTGGTGGCCCAACTGGTGCGCATCACCACCGAACCGCTGCCCGAGCTGACCGGACGAGACATTCCCGCCAATGTCGCCGACGCGATCCGTACGGCGCTGGCCCGGGACCCGCAGGATCGGCCCTCGGCGGCCGAATTCGGCGAAGCCCTGCAAAACCTGCAGGCCGATTTGGGCCTGGCCGTCGACGATATGGCACTCTACGGCGCCAAACGATCCGATGGGCCGCGGTCGGCTGGGCCGGCGTCGGCGGGTAGAAGCCGCGGCAATCTGCCCGCGCCGCTCGCCGGATTCGTGGGTCGCCAAGACGAGCTGTCCGAATTGGGTGCGCTGATCTCGACATCGCGGCTGGTGACGCTGGCCGGAGTCGGTGGCGTTGGCAAGACCACGCTGGCCGTGCAGGCCGCCCGCGACCAGGTGCCGCTGTTTGACGACGGCGTGTGGCTGGTGGAGTTGGGAGATCTCAGCGACGGGTCGCTGCTGCCCGGGGTCGCCGCCGCCGCGCTCGGCATCCACAACCGCGCGACGCGCCCGCCGGCCGAGGTCATGGTGGAGTACCTCGCCGACCGCGAGGCGCTGGTGGTGCTCGACAACTGCGAACAGGTCATCGACGACGCCGCCGCACTCGTCGAAACCCTTTTGGAGGGTTGCCCACGATTGCGCATTCTGGCCACCAGCCGCGAAGTCCTCGGTATCGCCGGCGAAGCCGTTCTGCCGCTGTCCCCGCTGCCCTACCCCGACATCGGATCCATCCCCAACCGCGCCAAGCTGGCCCGATACGACGCCGTGGCCTTGTTCGTGGAACGAGCTCGCAGCGCCGACCCCCGCTTCACGCTGACCCAGAACAACGCCGCCGCCGTCGCCCGCATCTGTGCCCAACTCGACGGGCTGCCGTTGGCGATCGAGCTGGCCGCGGCCCGCCTGCGGGTGATGTCGGCCGACCAGATCGCCGACCGACTCTCGGACCGCTTCAAACTGCTCACCCGCGGCAAGCGCGGCGCCCCCACCCGTCAGCAAACCCTGAGCTGGTGCATCGGATGGAGCTATGACCGCTGCACCCCGCAAGAGCAACAACTGTGGGCGCGGCTGTCGGTCTTCGCCGGCACCTTCGAGCTCGACGCCGCCCGCGAAATCTGCGCCGAGGACGTGTCGGCCGAGGATCTGCTCGATGAATTGTGCGCGCTGGTGGACAAGTCGATCCTGATCCGCAACGAAGACGACGGCGTGGTCCGGTTCCGGCTGCTGGCCACGCTGCGCGAGTACGGCAGGACCCATATCGGCACCGGCCAGGACGACCAGGAATACCACCGGCTACAGCAGCGCCACCTCGACTGGTACCGGCAGCTGTTGGAGCAGGCTAAGGCGGAATTCTTCAGCAGACACCAAGTCCGCTGGATTCACCGCATCCGGCGAGAGCTGCCCAACCTGCAAGAAGCGCTGCAATTCGCGCTGACCAATTCCCCCGCCGTGGTATTGGAGATGGCTACCGCCATGCGCCACGTCTGGGCCGCCAACGGGATGCTGCAAGACGAGCGCCGATGGCTGGAGTTGGCATTGAGTGCCACTCCGGCCGAGCCAACGCAGGAGCGGATCGACGCGTTCGCCGCGCTGGCCATGGTCGCCGCGTTCCAGGCGGAGTGGTCGACCCTGGCAACACTCGCGGCGGAGGCCCGCGAACTCATCAAGCTGACGCCGTATCCCGTGGCTGAGGGGTTTGTCGACTGCGCCGAGGGGTTCGGCGCCTTCCTGAGAGGGGAAATCGACCGGGCACAAGCATGCTGTGAGCACGCGATGGCCATCACCGACGACTTCCAGGTCCAGTCCTTGGCAATGATGACGTTGTCGTTCCGCTTCTCGATCGTCGGCGACGCACAACGGGGATTGAGTTGGTCGGAGCAGGCGCTGGCGTTAGTCGAAAGCCGGCGCGAGGCGGTCACCCGGTCGTACGTGCTGGGCGCCGTCGGGATCAGTCGCTTGGCACACGGCGACCTGCAAGGCGCCGAGCGCGTGCTGATCGAAGGCCTGCAACTGTGCCGGGTGATCGACGCCTACTGGACCGGTGCCCAGTTCCTGGAAGGGCTGGCGTGGGTCGCCGCGGCGAAGCAGGATCTGCGCCGCGCGGTGGTCTTGCTGGCGGCATCATCTGCGGCCAGCCGGGCCTGCGGCACCGGCTCGACCACCATGTCGTCTGCGGGACTTTTCCACCAAGAGTGCGAACGTCAAGCGCGCGAACAACTTTCGGAAACAGAATTCGAAACCGCATCAATCCAAGGCAGCTCACTGAGCTTCGACGAGGCCGCGGCCTTTGCGCTGGGCGAGTTCTAGAAAGTTGCCCGCGCGACGTCGTCTACCGCGGCCGGTGCCGGAAGTTTCGGAATATTCGGAATATTCGGAATATGTTGACATGCCAAAGCTTTCCCGTTAATTGGCAGTGTCCTGCCAGCCATGCGAGCCGTAGAGCCACGATTGTTGGCAGTCAACTGTCAGTTAGGCTGTCCGAATGACAGCGGTTGAAGAGCGACCGTTGCGAGCAGACGCGGCCCGTAACGTCGAGCGCATTCTGCGTGCCGCGCGCGACGTCTACGGCGAGCTGGGGGCGGATGCCTCCGTTGAGGCAATCGCCCGCCGCGCAGGAGTTGGTGAACGCACCATTTACCGGCGGTTCCCGACCAAGGCCGACCTGGTCCGAGCGGCCTTGGATCAAAGCATCGCCGAGGATCTCGCGCCTGCGATCGAGGATGCCCGTCGTACCGACGACGCACTGCGTGGCCTCGCCCAACTTATCGAAGCTGCGATATCGCTGGGGGCCCGCGAACACAACCTTTTGACCGCAGCGCACCGCGCCGGGTCGCTGACACGCGACATTTCGAATTCGCTGTATCAGGCACTCACGGAGCTCGCGCACCGCGGCCAGCAGGCCGGCGTCATTCGTGCCGATCTGGTAGCCGATGACCTACCGCGCATCGTCGCGATGCTCTACAGCGTTCTGTGGACTATGGATTCGAACAGCGACGGGTGGCGACGCTACGTCGCACTCATTCTCGCTTCGATATCGATCAACGAACGACAGCCACTGCCGACGGCGGATCCCTTTGTTTTTGCACCGCAGTCGGGCAGTTGGCCGATCTGAATGTCGGCGACGTCAGGGTCAGTTGATGGTTACCCCGGCGTCAACCTTGAATTGCAATCCCGTCACCCACCTGGACTCATCGGATAGCAGGAACAGCACCGCGTTGCTGACGTCGATGGGTTCGACGGCCGGCGTGGGCATCGCGTTGACGAAGATGGGGATCAGGTCCGGCCGTTCCTCGCCCAGGGCGACCCCAAACGATGGCGGGATCATGCCGGTCGGGCAACCCGTGGGAAGCACAGAATTCACCCGAACGTTCTGGGCTGCCAATTCGTTGGCCAACGCCAACGTCAGACCCACGACACCATACTTTGCGGCCGTGTAGGGCAGCTGTAGTGGAAAGCCTTTCATGGCGCCCGCAGAGCTGATGGTCACCAGGCTGCCACCGCCTTGGTCGAGCAAATGGGGTATGGCAGCCGCGCACGTGTTCCACGCCCCGATCAGGTTCACGTCCAACACCGTGCGCCAGTCGTCGAGAGTCGTTCTGTCCCAAGGCCCGGCGGTCAACACTCCGGCGTTGGCCACCGCACCGTCCAGACCCCCCAGCTCGCCGACGCCGTCATCGACCGCCTTGCGCAACTCAGCGTCGTCACGGACGTCCACGATACGACTCGACACAGCGACGGCCGACCTCCCCAACCAGCCGTACTGTCTCGGCAAGGTCGTCCTCAGTGGCCAAGGGATATTCGATCTGCGGCAGGGATTGGCAGATGTCGACCAGGATCAGGTCCGCACCTTCCTCGGCAAGCCGCAGCGCGTGACTGCGTCCCATACCGCGGGCAGCGCCGGTGATCAGAATGCGTTTACCGGCAACGCGTCCCGGGGGCGATGTCGTCATGTGCCCTAAGACTCGTTCCATACCAGGCCGCGCATGGTCACCGACTGGGGAATGTCCTCCACGGCGACCAGTCCGGTCGGTGCGCCGCACACCCAGTCGATCGCATTCACCACCCGGCCCGCCGTCGAAATGCAGCCGGCGTCAGTGGAATCCAGAAACGGATGTGTGACGTGGGTGTTTATCTCCACCCGCGGTTCGCCCTCCACGACGACACGGTGTACGCCGGTGTGGCCCTGGGGTGGGAACTCCCAGTCCGGTGCCGCAGCGGAGGTGAGCCTTGTGACGTGCTCGAGCGTGATCACGGGTTTCCCGTCAAGGACGCCCTCGGTGGCGAACCGAACCGCGGCCATCTGGCCCGGCTGCACAGTCATCATTGTGCAGTCGATGCGCTTCGGTGTGAACCAGCGTTCGGCGCGCTGGCGCACCTCGTCGAGTTTGATATCGAGATTGTCCGCCAGACTGCGCACCTGGCCGCCCCACATCGACATAATGACGCCCGGCAAAAACAGCATCGGCGGGTCGTCTTCCGCGGTCGTTCCGAACCCCATTGCGGCACCGGTGAATTCGGCATCATCGTAGTTGCCGTAATCGAATACTTCCTGCACCGTGATCGACGAGACACGGGTGGTCAGGCTGACCGCGGAATGCACCAATGTGTCGCCGGAGAAGCCCGGGTCGATTCCGTTGACATAAAGGGAGGTGTTGCCGGCCGCACAGGCCTGCTCCAGCGGCACCCGCAGCCAGTCGTCGGCGTGGTGCGGAGTGACCAGCCAGACCATTGAGGTCCCAACGACATTGGTGCCCGCCGCCAGGAACTTGGCCATCTGGTCGATCGCCTCCATTGGCCGAGTCTCGCCCTGGGCCGTATAGACCACGCAATCAGCGCCGAGGCCGATCAGGGCGTCGATATCGTCGGTGGCGATAATGCCCGTCGGTTGGTCCAGCCCGCACAGCTCGGCTGCATCCCGCCCGATCT
This sequence comes from uncultured Actinomycetota bacterium, assembly GCA_963840045.1. Lineage (GTDB taxonomy): Bacteria > Actinomycetota > Actinomycetes > Mycobacteriales > Mycobacteriaceae > Mycobacterium. Next base: position 746,842 of record CAWIXL010000009.1, read on the forward strand.
TCGCTGAACTTGCGGCATGTACGCCGACCAGTTCCAGATCCGGCCTTCCGATGATTGCCCGCAGCGAATGCCGCCCCACATTGCCGGTCGAGAATTGGATCACTCGGCGCATTGTTACCCTCATCTTTTGTGGTGGGTTCGGATTCGCTTCTGGCACAGGCGGTGCCGCTCAGTAAAGGCTCAGTAGTCGGGTATCGGCAGTGGCGAATTGTTCGAATCGATGCCGCCGTCGACGTGGAAGGTCGCGTTGGTGGCATAACAATCGCGCGTGCACAGATACACCGTCAGCCGTCCCAGGTCCTCGACGTCGCCCAGGCGATGCAGGGGCGTCGCCTCTTGCATTTTCTCCAACGACCCGGGCATCAAGTCCAGGCTGCCCCGCAGACCGTCGGTGGCAAACGAACCGAGTGCGATGGCATTGACGCGGATCTTGGGCGCGAGTTCCTGCGCCATGGCGCGGGTAAGCGCTTCGAGTGCGCCCTTGGCAACGCAATAGGCTGTCAGTGCGCGAATGCCGAACCGGGCCGAACCCGATGAGATGTTGACGATGGAGCCGTGTCCGGCGCTGAGCATGTGCGGGGCCGCAAGCTGACTCATGATGAACGCGGAGGTCACGCACCAGTCGAAGGTGTGTCGGAAGTCTTCGTCGGTGATGTCGAGAAAGCGGGCGTACGTGGAGCCACCGACGTTGTTGACGAGAATGTCGATGCGGCCAAAGCGCTCCATCGCAGTGTTGACGACACGCTCACCGTCAGAACGGCTTATCGCATCCGCGACCAATGCCAGGCCTTTGCCGCCGGTCTCCTCAATGCCCGCCATTGAGCGAACGATTTCGGACTCGGTCCGTGCGGTGCCGACAACCGTGGCGCCAGCTTCTGCCAACACTCGGGCAATGCCCGCCCCGACACCGCGCCCGGCACCAGTGACGATCGCGACCTGTCCGTCCAGCCTGAACTGCTCCAACGCCATGCCGGGTCCTCCTGGTGAAGTGCGAGGTGTGCACGCTCCATCTAAGAGCTTTAACTGACTGAAGTCAACGACGGATATACCGCGTTGCGGGCCAATCGGATACGCAGCAGAATAAGGTTCTGAGTTACCGTTACGCTCTTGATGAGTCAGGTCAACTGTGAGAAGGAAACCAAATGGCGGTGGCAGACAAGCTATCTGCGCGCGAAGCAAAGCGCCTGCAGACGCGGGAGCGATTGATGGGTGCGGCCATTGCCGAGTTCAAGAGGACCGGCATGGCCGAGGCCGACGTCGGCGCGATTGTGGCTGCTGCAGGTGTCGCCCACGGTACGTTCTTCTTTCACTTCCCAACCAAGGAACATGTCCTGCTGGCGCTGGAGCGGCGCGAAGAAGATCGCATCGCCAAGCAGTTCGCGCAATTCTTGAAGTTGAAGCACGATCTCGCCTCCGCGTTGCACGAGGCGGTGCGGGTGGTGATGGGGCTGGAAAGCCGGCTAGGCGACATGCTGTTCAAAGACTTTTTGGCGCTGCACTTCTCGCAGACCCGCCCTGTCGAGGACGGCCGGGATCACCCCCTGATCGTTTTGGTCGCGCAGGAGATCGCGCAGGCTCGAGAGCGCGGTGAGACAGACCCTGCTGTCAATCCAATGAACAGTGCGGTGTTCTTCTTGCTGGGTCTCTATGCGCTCTTGATCACCACAAACGAGTGGCCGACGCGTGATGCCCTGCTCGAAGATTATGTGACTAGGGCTTTGCGGAGCGTGGCGCGTTAAACACCGCGACGTTTGCTAGCGCACGACGCCGCGCAGCGGCATCAGCCCGAGCTCGAAATGCGTGATGAACCCCGGCGGGGCCTCGCAGACCGCTGGAATCGCGTTCGCGGGACCCATTGCGGTCCAGGTGTAACCGGGCTTCGGGTAATTGCCCTGCGGGTCGGCGGGCGCCTGCAGGATCAGTTCGGTGGGTTCATCGCCGTCAATCACTATGCGGTAGTGGTAGTGATTGCCCCAATCGGGCTTCGGCTCGATGGCATCGTATTCGTCCATCGTGTACATCTCATGGAAGGTGATGAAGGGCTTACCGTCTACCCACGTGGTCCACTTGTGGTGCTGGGCCGCGACGGTCCCCTTTTTGATCACACCTTTGAAGCCCGGCATGTCGCTCGTCGGGCCGCCTTCGAATTGAATGTCGCGCGCGGCCGTGCCTAGCTCCACGTCCGTCGTGTATTTGTCGACGTTCTTGCCCAATCCGTCCACGATCATGGCCATCGACTGTGCGAACAGCGGCCATGCGTTCCCCAGCAGATTCGGGCCGGACCGGAACTCTTCTTCCGTGTTTCCCATCCCCATCTCGTACAGGTACTTCAGGGTGTCCTTGCCGAAATTCACCGTCTCGTAGATGTGGATGGACTCGATCCGGCTGACGATTCGCGCCAGTGTCAGGACGAGCAGGTCTCCCGCGAAGCCGGGATTGATCCCGCCCGCGTGAAATGAAGCGCCGCTTTCCTGGCACGCGGCCTCGATCTTGTCGATGTCCGCGGCGCTGTGTTCGGTCCGGTACCACCACGCGCCACCCGAGGCGACGACGTTCTTGCCCTGGCGCAGCAGTCGGCAGACCTCGTCGGGATCAGACCAGAGCGGTGCGTAGAAGACGCAGTCGGCCTCGAGCGCCTCGATCGCCGCTTTGTCGTTCGTTGCGAGCACGCCGCCCGGCGCGAAACCCGCGAGCTCGCCGGCGCTCTTGCCTACCTTTTCCGGCCGGTTACACAGCACGCCAACGAGCTCGTAGGCGGGGTTGTTGACGAAATGGCGGAGCCCAATGGTTCCGACATTGCCGACGCCCCACTGGATAACGCGATACTTCTTGTCGACCGGCACATTCACCGTGGTTCTCTCGGCGGGCGATGTGAGCGTCATTGCCACTCCTTGCATGCATGGAAATTCGCCGACAACCCGGCAGCCGCGACGGCTGAGCGCTCGCTGAGCGTATGAGCGCCTCGACATTTGTGTCAAGGGACTGAGCCAAGTCAGTCACTGTGGGGGCTCGACGGTGTTGCACCAGCGCTCCGCGCAGCAAACCATGCGACGTCTGCTCCGCGCAGTCGCAGATCGCGCGCCGGGCGGGGGCCGCTTCGCGTCGAAGTCAATCGTGTTCGAGCGGCGTCGCGCTGACCAGCAGCGGAAGCGTGCGGCATCCCAGCGGATAATATGTGATGCAGCACTTGCTAAGTCAGTGCTTGATGCCCTCGCACACTGGATCGTCCGGGACCTCGCCGGCGTTGAGCCTGCGCAGCGCCACGAGCTGACTCATGGAGCCGCCAGGCCAGCTGTGACCCCTGCATCCCGCACGGATCGCCGTCGGGCGCATGTCGCCGGGTGGACTGAGACGAACCTCAGACTGCAGACTTACGCTTGATGACTGTAGTCAGTTTTGCTATGGTGGCGACGCCGCCCGATCGTGTGCCAGCGTCCACCAGTTCGGCGCACCCCGGTCTGTACGTAAAGGGGGAACTTGAACCGGCCTAGTTTGAAGCTGCGCTCTTCCGCCGTTCGGGACGGGTCGACGGCGCCGACGAGCAGCAGTGTGCGCCCAGGACTCTCTTTCGACGAGCAAATCAAGGAATCGCGGCTCGCGCAGCGCCGCGCTGACAAGTGGCTGATCTCAGGCAGTTTCCTGATCGGCTCCGCGGCCCTGGGTGTCTTCGGCCTGCCGCTGTTCCTCCGTGGAGTGTGGTTGCTACGGCGGGCACAAAGAGCCGGGCTGTCGGTTCGGCCCATGATCGTCACACTGATCGGCTATCTCGTCATCATCGACTCCGCAATAAACACGGTCGGTTGGGCGCTCGATCTGGTTGCCAACCACAGTCTGTTGGCCCGGGTGTTGTTGAACGGGTGGGGCAATATGTTCGACGCGGGCTACTTCTGGCACTACAACGAGCTGTGGCTCGGCGGCGCGGCGGGCCCCGGCGAGAAAGCACTGGAGGTCGGTCTGATCCTCACCGTGTTCACGATGCGCATCGCCGCGGCGATTGGGTTCTTGCAGATGAAGCGGTGGGGTCAGCAGTGGATGGTCATCACATGCTGGATGGGTGTGGTGATCTGGACCGGATACGTGTTCAACATGACGATGTTCGCCGACGTGCGCTACGCCGGTGTCGTGTTCCCGGTCATCGGGTGGTGGGTCTACGACATCTTCTACATCACGCCATTCCTCGCGATTCCGTACCTGCACACGGTCAATCGCGAAATCTTCTCCGACTGAAGCGCCGGACACAGGTTGTCGGCAGCCGGGCCTAGATGATCCCGAGCCGCTGGAACGTGTCTTTGACTCCGTCCTTCCACTGCACCGCACACTGACCGATCAGCTGCTCGCGGCGGGTGTTGTCGGAGACGAAGGAGTCGAAGCTGATGGCGCCCTCGATGAAGCTTGGCGTGACGCCGGTGAGTTCCGCGACGTAGTCACCCATCTGGCGGTCGGACACGGGATCATTTCCGCCCCAATTCACGATTGTCGCCGGGACGGAGGCGATCTCAAGGAGCATGTGGGCCTGCCTGCCGATGTCCTCTCCCCCGATCGGCGAACCCATATTGCTGTAGCCAATCGGGGCAAGCCACGGTCTGCCTTCCTTGAACGTGTAGTACTGCATGACGGGCAACCCGCCGTGGCCGGTCCAGCTGTACCCGACGTTCATCCGGGCGATGGTGGTTGGCAGCTCGAGCATCCGCGCGGCCGCACGGACGGCCCCCTCGGAGGTGATTTTGATGACCGGGTATACCTCCGCGTAGCTGGCAAGACCGCCGAGCGGGTCCGTCTCGGCGTAGGCATGGTGCGGATGGTCCGCGTGTCGCTTGTATACGCAGGAGCTTGATACGTGAAGGAACGCTTTCGCTTTTCTGCAGTGCTGCATCAGTAGGGCCGACGCCTCGGCATTGTTGGTAATCGACTCGTCGTAATCGGGGCTCACGTGCAAGGCCGAGTGCACCACATAGGTGAAGTCGTCCGGGAGCATGGAGGCGTCACCCGAATCCATGTCCCACCAACAGGTTTTGATGCCTATCGCCTCGAGTTCGGCCTTGCGTCTCGGATCGCTGAACCGCGCGGCACACCAAACCTCGTTGTCCGTGGCGAAGTTCTCGGCGATGGGACCAGCGATCTGCCCGGTCGCGCCGGTCATCAGAATCTTTTGGCCCTCAAGCATCGTTCGTCTTCCTTTCGGTGCCCCCACCGGCACCCGAGCAATTGTATTTCTAACGTCCGGATAGAGCATTGTCAATGACTGTGCTCATTGACTAGCATCAGACTGAGCCCACGTCCTATTTGAAGAGTGATTGAATACCAAGCATACTCAAGGTCTAGATGGTCAGTGGCATTGCGCTGAGCCTACACGGTTATTGACTTAGGTCAGTCACGGGACTACAAAGAAGACACAATGACGCCACAGGTCAAGCATTCCCTGCGCGAGACGCGCCGGCTTCAGACGCGTCAGCGCATCCTGGGCGCGGCGATCGCCGAGTTCAAGCGTTCGGGCATGGCGGCAGCCGATGTCGGTGCGGTCGTTGCCGCCGCCGGCGTCGCGCACGGCACCTTCTACTTCCACTTCCCCACCAAAGAGCACGTGCTGCTCGAGTTGGAGAGTCGCGAGGAAGCCCGCGTCGCCGCCGAATTCGCCAGGTTCGCAGCAGGGAACCACGACCTGGCGACGACGTTGGCCGAAGTCGTCCGCCTGGTGTTGGGGATAGAGCGACTACTCGGCCGACCGCTCTTCAAAGAATTACTGGCGCTTCACTTCTCACCGTCGCGCCCACAGTCTGACGGATGGACCGACCATCCCGTGATCGTGTTGTTGGTAGGTGAGATCGAGCGGGTGTTGCCATCTGGGGGCGACGGGGAGGTCCACCCGGAAATCGATGCGTTTTACAGCGCGACGTTCTTCCTTCTCGGCATCTACGGAGTGCTGACCACCACGGACGACCCCGGTACCCGCGACACGATGCTGGCCAAATTGGTCGCATCCGCCGTACGCGGGCTGGAGGTCCGATGACTCCCGATGACACTGTTGCGCAGGCACGATCCACCAATAGGGAGGTCTGGATATGAATTGGGTCTGGGAGATCCTTCGCTACGTCGCCGCCTGGGGCGGGACCGGCCTCATCATCTGGTTCTGGTACTGGATGTTCTCCAACATCGGCACGTTCTGAGGGGCAATGGCCGACCTCTCTGACGCACACGCGATGGCTATCGAGCGCAGTTGCGCCGTAACGGCGGTTGCCTTGAGCAAGCGGCGTCGCGAGGGCGTGCGCCTGGTGACCGGCGAGAGGCGCGGCTTCGGCTTGAGCTCGGCGCTCGACTTCGTCCACGTTCCCTACCCATCCACGGTTCGCGACTGGACCCGCAGAACGTTGACGTGCGGTGTTGCACTTCAGTGTTCGCCGTCGAAGGATCGAATTGTCCAGTACCGGCTGAATAAGCTGTCGGCCAGGGAACTGAGCGCCCTCACACTGATCGAGGCCAGTGTCGCTCTGGGATGGATCGCATCAAGCTGGCCCGGGTTGCTGACGGAGATCCACCGAGTTCTGCCAGATATGGAGATCGCGTCCGGCGACATGGGCCCAGACGAGATGCTCAGCCGTGCAATTGCGCTCGCAGGCACGGGGCAACAGCTAGGCGTCCACCCTCTGCTGGGCAGCTTGCCGGCGGCCTACACAATGCCGCAGGGATTGTCCGACAGGTTGCGACGCAGTTTCGGCAGGATGCCTTGGACCACAACGCAGAAGCGGCTTCCGGGGCCGTACTCCGTGCCCGTGGGCGGCGACGGCGGGGTGCGTAATCCCAATCTGCCGCCGCCGAGCCGACCCCAGGACAACGATCTCGATATCACCCCGGATCACCGCCCGGGCATTCCGTATCCCGAGTGGAATGCGTGGACGAAGAGTTTCATGCGAGACCACGTCGCGGTTCTCGAGCGGGCACACGCCGGCCGCACTCGCCAGCCCGGGTCCATCCCTGCCGACCTTCGCAAATGGTTTGAAGAACACACCCATCGCACGATGAAGAATCGCCTCGAAGACGGCTCCGATCTGGATGTCGAACAGTACGTCAGGCACTACATCGACACGGCGACCGGCGAAGCGAGCCAACCACGTATCTTCCGCGAGCTACTGCCCGGCAGCCGCGACGTGACCACTGCGCTGCTCTTGGACGGCAGCTCATCGTTGGGGGTGCACGGCGGACGGATCTTCCGACTGGAATTAGCCTGTGCCGACGCGCTTTCGCGCGCAATGAACCATGCTCGCGAGCGTCACGGCATCTTCGTGTTCAGCGGGAACACCCGACACCGAGTCGAAGTCCGCTGCCTCAAGGACTTCGACGATCCCCGGTTTGTGCCGCCGAGCGGCCTCGGGCTGCAGACCCGCGGCTACACCCGGCTCGGCGCTCCGCTGCGCCACTTGACGAGCCGACTTCTGGCGCAGCCGTCCGAGCGGCGCCTGCTCATCGTGATCGGTGACGGCCTGATATCCGATGAGGGTTACGAAGGCCGGTACGCCTGGGCCGACGCGGCGCACGCTGTCGAGGAAGCCAGCGACGCGGGTGTCTGGATGTACTACGTCGGCGTCGGCCCGACTCGGGTCGACCCACTCCCAGAAGTGTTCGGGCCCCGGCGGTCCCAGCGCATCCGACGAGTGGAGGAGCTTCCGCGGGTGCTGGCCCACGTCCATCGTGAGCTGGTCGCCGCGTGACCTACAGCCGGCCCCAGAAAAAAGGGCAGAGATGACCACCGACACCTATTTCGCAAACGGCAACGAGGTTCAGCTGTTCGAGCTGGCCTTTCACCGGCGCATCCCCGTGATGCTCACCGGTCCGACGGGATGCGGCAAGACGCGGCTCGTCGAGCACATGAGTGTGCTGTTGCGACGGCCCGTGGTGACCATCAGCTGCCACGACGACCTCACCAGTTCGGATCTCGTCGGCCGATTCATGGTGACCGGCGGTGACGTGGTGTGGACCGACGGGCCGCTCACCAGAGCGGTGAAGGCCGGCGCGATCTGCTACCTGGACGAGGTCGTGGAGGCCCGCCACGACTCGTTGGCGATCCTGCATTCGCTGACCGACCACCGCAGAGCCCTGTACCTGGACCGCGCCAACGAGGTTGTCCAAGCGCCAGAAACATTCATGCTCGTGTGTTCCTACAACCCCGCCTACCGCAGTTCGCTGAAAGAGCTCAAACCGTCTTTCCGCCAACGGTTCGTCACGCTGCCGATGAACTATCTGCCTGCCGATCGCGAGGCCGAGGTGGTCGTCGCCGAGGCGGGCGTAGCAATGGCAACGGCCAAGCGGCTGGTGCGGTGTGCGATCGCCATCCGCACCGCGGACGAGGCGTTCCATTTCGAGCCGCCTTCCACCAGGGTTTTGGTAACTGCCGCGCAGTTGATCGTCGCCGGCGCAACCGAATTAGAGGCTGCAGAAGCCTGCATCCTCGCCCCACTGAGCACTGACGGTGCGATCACCGATGGTCTGCGTGAAGTTGCGGCAGCCAGCCTGATCGCCTCGAAACATTAGACGCCTCGGGCACGTAAGGGAAGGAGATCTCGACATGGACCAACAGGAGAGGAAACGCAAGAGGGCGCTCATCGTGTTCCAAGTATTCATTTACGGCTATTTGCTGGTGATGTTCCTAATCCAGCTCTATATGTCGTTTGCCCGAGGGTGGTGGGATCTGTGAATCCCCCTCTGCTCAACCGGCTTTCGGGCCAAGGAATGCAAGGATCCGGCGCGCCTACTCAGCCGGGTGGCTCGGTCGGCCTGGAAGATCACCACGACGAATCCCGCCTGGCTCAGCGTCGTGCCGATAAGTGGATGATCGTCGGCGCCGCCTTGATGGGCATGTGGGCCCCGGGCCTTCTCGGGTTTCCCATTTTCATGCGCGGGGTGTGGTTGCAGCGCCAAGCCCTGCGCGCCGGCCTGTCGGTTCGGCCTATGATCGTGACCCTGATCGGTTATCTGGTCCTGATCGACGGAATGCTGAACAGCCTGGGCTGGGCCCTGGACCTGGTCGCCAACCACACGTTGATCAACCGGGTGCTGATGGTCGGCTGGGGCAACATGTTCGACGCGGGCTACTTCTGGCATTACAACGAGCTCTGGGTCGGCGGGGCGGCGGGGCCCGGCGAAAAAGCTTATGTCGCGGGGTTGATCCTGACGGTGTTCTCCATGCGGGTCGCCGCGGCGATCGGGTTTTTGCAGATGAAGCGGTGGGGGCACCAGTGGCTGGTCGTCACCTGCTGGATGGGCGTGGTGATCTGGTCCGCCTATGTGTTCAACATGACGATGTATGCCGACGTGCGTTACGCAGGTGTCGTGTTCCCGGTCGTCGGCTGGTGGCTCTACGACATCTTCTACATCACTCCATTCCTCGCGATCCCGTACCTGCACACGGTCAACCGCGAAATCTTCTCCGACTGAACAGGTTTAAGGAGCACTGCAATGACTTCATCCGCTGTACCCGCACCCACCGAGGAAAAAGACCCGACTGCAGATGTCGAGGATCTCGAGCCCGGGACGACGCCGTACTACGCACGGATGCATAGATGGATCAAGCGGGCCGTTTTGGTGTGCCTGGTGGCCCTGGTGATCGAAGGTGCGTTTACGTTGCCGTTCATGGCGGTCTACTACGGTTACCCGACGCTGAGCCTCACCGAAATCTGTAGCGAGCTACTCAAGATTCGATACTCCAACGACACGCTCGAGTGCCAGTACCCGTACCCGCCTTTGGGACCACCGGAGGGCGCCGCCGGCAAGCCCACCGCCCAAGACGTGTGGGGAATCCAGCCGATACCCAGGTATCACCGCCTCGGTTTCCGCGAACTCGTCAGGATTCACAACGAACGGCTCGCTCGCCAGGCGGCCCAACAGCATGCGGTGCCGCACCCATGACACAAAAACTTCGAGTCATCCAATGGGCCACCGGCAACGTCGGCAAGCACGCGGTCGCGGCTGTGCACGAACACGCCGACCTCGAACTGGTGGGAGCGCTGGTCTACAGCGACGAAAAGGCCGGAAGAGATGTCGGTGAGATCGCCGGCATCGGCAAGATTGGTGTCACCGCAACAAAAGACGTCGAGAAGATCTTGGCGCTCGACGCCGACTGCGTGCTGTACAACCCCACGGGTGAGTGGAATCCGCCCGCCGCCCTGGACGATGTCTGCCGGCTGCTGGCCTCGGGTAAGAACGTGGTGTCCACGGCGGTGACCGCGTGGATCTACCCGAAGAGCAGCGGCGAGGAGGTCGTCGAGCGGCTCGAAGCGGCCTGCGCCGAGGGGCAGAGCTCATTTCACGGCACCGGTATCGAGCCGGGATGGGCCGCCGAGGTGCTGCCCCTGGCGATGTCGGGTCTGTTCCGGCGAGTCGACTCGTTGTTGGTGCAGGAGCTGATGGACTACACCACCTACAACGTTCCGTTCGTGCTGTTCGACGTCATGGGTTTCGGTAAACCGCCAGACGAGCGAGTGCTGATGGATGAACCCGCTGTCGGCGGATTGTCGTTCCAGGCCCCGCTCATGCTGCTTGCCGAGGGACTTGGCGCCACCATCGAGGATTACGTCTGGGAGCGACAGGTCGCCGTAACCGACAAACCGATCGAGATCAAGGCCGGCCGCATCGAGGCGGGGACCGTGTCCGCGATGCGATTCGCTTACACGGCCATCATCGAGGGGCGTCGGGCGCTGACCGTCGAACACATCACCCGCCTCGGCCCCGACCAGGCCCCCGACTGGCCAAATGGGCGCGGCTGGAAGGTCACCGTTGAGGGCCTTCCGTCGATGGTGCTCGAATCGCGGATCGCCATCCACGATGAGGACGACACCGACCAGGGGTGCCTGGGCACTGCCATGCATGCGGTGCACGCGATCGCCCCGGTCTGTGCGGCGGCTCCGGGCATCCGTACCTTCCTCGATCTGCCCACCATCGTCGGCCGCGGCGTGCTCTCGAAAGGGTCGACCCGTTGAGCTATCGGGTCGTTCAGTGGACGACCGGTAACGTCGGCAAGAGTTCGGTACGGGCGATAGCCTCCAACCCGACATTGCAACTCGTCGGGTGTTATGCATGGTCGGCGGACAAGGTCGGCCGCGATGTCGGTGATCTGTGTGGCATCGAACCCCTAGATGTGAAGGCCACCAACGATGTGGAGGCCCTGCTCGCACTCAAGCCGGACTGTGTGGTCTACAACCCGATGTTCGCCAACGTCGACGAGCTGGTCCGTATCCTCGGTGCAGGCATCAACGTGGTGGGCACCGCCGGGTTCATCACCGGCCATTTCCTGGGTGAGGGTCGCGACCGCATCGCCGAGGCTTGCGAACTGGGGGGTTCGACCATCTTCGGCAGCGGCATCAACCCGGGTTTCATCCAACTATTCGCCATCGTGTCGGCTGGGCTTTCGGACCGAGTCGACAAGGTATCCATGTTGGAATCCGTTGACACCACTATCTACAACTCGCCCGCGACCGAAATACCCATGGGCTTCGGTTATCCCATTGATCAGCCGGATCTTCGGGCCATTACCGAGCAGGGTTCCGGCATCTTCCGGGACGGTGTGTTGCTGATCGCCGATGCTCTCGGAGCGGAACTCGACGACGTGCGTTGCGAAGCCGAGTATGCCCAGACCACTGAGGATCTCCACCTACCGGGTGACTGGACGATCTCGACAGGCTGTGTCGCCGGCGTGGATGTCCGGTGGAAGGGGATTGTCGGTGACCGGGAGGTCATCGAGATCCGTGGACGATGGCGCAAGGGCCAGTCACTGGATCCGGATTGGCCGCTGGACATGGGCTACACCATCGAGGTTCAAGGGCAACCGACAATAAAGACCACACTGAGCTTCCTTCCGCCGCCAGACTTTCAGGGCCAGACGTTGGACGACTACATCACGTTGGGTCTCACTATCACCGCCATGCCGGCGATCAACGCGATACCCGCCGTCGTTTCGGCTCCTCCCGGCATCGCCACCTACAACGACCTGCCGCTGCTACTCCCGCGCGGTGTCCTCCGTACCAACTCAAATTAGCTGCAAGATAAGACATTCGTTAGGGAAACTTCGATGCCTCAGGAATCAGGGTCACGGCTCCATCACGTCGTGTTCGCCGTGGCGCCACAGCGGCAAGCTGAAGTAGCAAAGCTGTTCACCGATCTCGGCTTCGGCTTCGAGGACCTGGAGCTGGCCGAACTCGGCTTGCACGTGTACCTGGACTGGAACAGGGGTATCGAGCTGATCAGCCCGGTACCCGGATCAACCGCGTCGGTGGCCGCGTCGGTGCATGAGTTCCTCGACCAGCACGGCGACGGCATCTACACCGTGGTCATCCGGGTTCCGGGAGCATCGGCGGCCGAAGCCGTCGCCGAGCGCTACGGCGCGACAACGCGCTTCCGGCAAAACTTCGAGGGTGAGGGTTCCTATCTCGACGAAATCGACTTGTCGGTGTGCGGCCTTCCGCTGACGTTTCTGTCCACCAATGTCCCCTGATCCCATGATGACTGATGACTCCGGCGGAATTCCGCACCTCGACTTGGCAGACCTACCCATGTCCCTCGACCGGGGCGCCGGTTGGGCCACATTGCGAGAAGCCGGGCCGGTGGTATTGAGCGACGGTTGGTACGCCTTGACTCGTCGAACGGATGTACTTGCAGCACTGCGTAATCCGAACGTGTTCTCGTCCAAAAAAGCATTCGAGGTGGTCGGCAGCCCGCTGGCGCTGGTGCCGGCGGCGTTCGATCCGCCGGAGCACACCCGGTTTCGGCGGATCCTGCAGCCGTTTTTCAGTCCGCACGCGCTCTCCGCGATACTGCCGTCGATTCAGGCTCAAGCGATCGACATCATCGACTCGATTGCCGGACGCGACGAGTGCGAGGCGATGGCCGACCTGGCGATTCCGTATCCGTCGCAGGTCTTTCTGACGCTTTTCGGCCTGCCGCTGCAGGATCAGGAGCGGCTCATCAGGTGGAAGGACGCCATCATCGAACTGAGCATTCCGGCCGCCGCCGGCGAAACCCCGGATTTGACACCGGCGCTGGAGCTGTTCGCATACCTCACCGAGGCGGTCGCCGCCCATCGCCAAAGTCCGGGCGACGATGTTCTTTCTCGAGTGCTTGTGGGCGAGGACGCACTCACCGATGACGAAGCCCTCGGAATGGCCTTCTTCTTCGTGCTGGCCGGTCTGGACACCGTCACCTCGGCGATCGGCGCCGCAATGCTCGAGTTGGCACGCCGTCCCGGCCTGCGCGCCAGACTTCGCGAAAACCCAGACGAAATCCGTGTTTTCGTCGAAGAAATCGTCAGGCTGGAGTCGTCGGCTCCGGTCGTCCCGCGGGTGACGACCGAGGATGTCACCGTCGCCGGTATCACGCTGCCGGCAGGCTCTCGGGTGCGGCTGTGCCTCGGCGCGATCAACCGGGACGGCAGCGATGCGATATCCGGCGATGACCTGGTGATGGATGGCAAGGTGCACAAGCACTGGGGCTTCGGTGGAGGTCCGCATCGTTGCGTAGGTTCACATCTGGCTCGGATGGAAATGAACGTCGTCGTGACCGAATGGCTGCGCCGACATTCCCGATTTCGAGCTTTCGCACGGATACCGGCCCGAGATCACGTGGCCATCGCCAACCTCCACATTGCCGCGGCTGCCACTACGGATTCCTGCAAGAGAGACGTCATGACCGTCGACATCGAAATGCCCAACGTTTTCGACGCGGGGCTGCCCGCGCTCAGGTATGACGTAACGGAAACTCCGCGTGAGGTCTACCCCCGGATTCGGGCAGCACAGCAGCTGGCGCCGATCGCAATCGGGCCGTTGGGTCCGGAAGTCCTGTCCTACGAACTCGCCCGAGCGGTTCTTCGGGACAATCGGTTCGTGATCCCGCCGGGCCTTCACCTCACGGCTCAGGGTGTTACGTCGGGTCCGCTGTGGGACCGAGTCGTCGGCAGCATCATGTGCGCCGAAGGCGCTGAACACCATCGGCTGCGCAGCCTGGTATCGAAGGCCTTCACGCCGCGCGCGACCGCGCGTCTGCACGACACGATCTTCGATGTGGTCAACGAACTGGCCGATCGTGTCGCTGCCGCGGGCGCCTGCGACGTCGTCACCGACATTGCCCGGCCCTATCCGATCCCGATCATCTGCGCGTTGCTTGGAACGCCCCGGCAGGACTGGCAACAGTTTTCGCTGTGGGCCGACGAGATCTTCAAGATGGTCAGCTTCGCTGTCAATCTCGTCGACGAAGTGCCCGCCGTCATCCGCGCATGGGGCGAGCTGGACGCCTACGTCGACGACATGGTCGCCGAACGACGACACAGTCTGACCGACGATCTGCTCTCCGACCTCATCCGCGCCGAGAACGACGGCGACCGACTCAATGCCGACGAACTGCGCATGACGGTGGCCAGCTTGTTGGTGGCGGGAACGGATACCACCCGCAATCAGTTGGGCGCTTCCATGCAGGTCCTGTTCGATCACCCCGAGCAGTGGGCAATGCTGCGCGACCATCCCGAACTGGCCATGCCCGCGGTCGAGGAGAGCATGCGCCATTCACCGGCGGTGTGCAGCACGCTTCGCACCGTGAACGAAGGCGCCGAGCTGGGCGGATACATCTTCCCTGCGGGCACTTTCATTTTCGTGAATACCTTTGCGGCCAATCGTGATCCCGCCGTCTATGACGATCCCGACCGCTTCGACATCACCCGCGAGGCGCCGCCGGCGATACTGACTTTCGGTGGCGGCGTGCACTACTGCCTCGGCGCGAACCTGGCCAGACTCGAGCTTGCCGAAGCACTCAAAATCCTTGCGCACCGACTGCCCGGCCCGCGCCGCGCCGGACCGGCACCATGGAAGCCGATGCTTGGCATGAGCGGGCCGACGAGCCTGCCCATCGAGTTCGACACCGAGCGAATCGGCAGCGGCGGCGACCTTAAGTGATCCGGTCGCTCTCCGGTAGCCGTGGGTTGTCTTCAGCGGCCAGTTCAATCACTCGAATCTCGCCCGAACTGCCGTCGACCTCGACGAGAGCTCCCGGCGGCAAGAACCGGGTGGCCCCCTGAACGTCCACCACACAAGGGAACCCGAACTCGCGCGCCACCACTGCCGCGTGCGACATCGGGCCGCCGAGCTCGGTGACCACAGCCGCGGCGTAACAGAACGCGGCGGTGTACCCGACGTCGGTGACCTCGGCGACCAGGATCTCGCCGGGTTGCAGGTCATCGATGGTCTCGGGCCGCACGATCCGCACCCGGCCGCGCACCCGTCCGCCACAGACGCCGACGCCGCGCAGGGTGTCCCCGCCGGCCAGCGGCGTCGTCGACGCGGTGACCGGCTCCCAGCTTCCGCTGAATACCGTGGGTGGGACCACGGCGACCAGCCTGCGCTGTTCGGCTCGCCGTCGGGCCACCAGGTCTGCCACGTCCGCGGGCAGCGCATCGAGTTCGTCCACCATCAGGTAGAAGACGTCGTCGGGGGTGTCGAACACACCGGCGTCGGTCAGTCGGCGTCCGTATTCACGCAGCAGACCCCGCAGCACCCAGATGGCGCGCACCATCTTGTCGCGGCGCACTTCCCGATCACGCAGCTGACGCGCAGCCAGTAGAGCAACGGGCTTGGCGTGCAACGGAATTACTGGATGTTTGGGTTGCGGTGCACGCGGAGTTTCCAACGCTTTGGCGACCATCCGGACCAGCAACTCAGGGTCGTCGGCGTAGCTGCGGGACAGCATCTCGACCTCAGCCGGACCGCGGTGGCCGATCAGCGCCAGCTCCGCTGCGACCGCAGCGTGAAACTCCGGCGCGTCGACGGCCAGCTTGCCCAGGCGCTCCCCCGGTTCGGCGAGTAGGCGGACCACGTTCGGATCGCGTTGTGCGGCAGCCGCCAACCGTTGCACGGCCTCGACCGAACGCGCGCTGACCAAGTCCGGCCCGGCCGGCGTCGCGGCATCTCGACCACACAAGGCTCGCAACAACACGTTGAACGCGGCGCACAGCATGAATGATCCCGAGGCCAGGACCCATCCGTGCACGACATGGTCGCGTGCCAACAAGATCAGGCTGAGTAGCCGGCGATCATCGAGCTGCGTGATATCTCCACCGGCTAGTCGTTCCAGACGATCAACATCAGCGACGAAATCGTGGGTGTCGCTGGGAGATCCGGCGCTGAGCCCCACCAGGTTGACGCCGAATACCCCGATATTGCGGAGACTGCGCAGCTGCCTGCGCAGCAGGCTGGACTCCGACGGCGGACGCTCCTCGCCGAAGATCGGCAGCGATGCCATGCTGGGGCCGAAAAACCCGCTGTTGCTGACGATCGTCGTGGGCTTGGCGAATGGCACGGTTTCGGCCATGAAGTGCGCCGACGTGATCGCCCCGTACAACCGGTGGGCAAACACCGCGACGGTCCGCAAGGCGATTTCGCGCTCGACTATCCCGCCGGGGCGCAGCCGCTCCGCGATCGCCACCCCGCCGGCGCGCACGCCGCGTACGGTGGCCGATGCCGAGGACGGCGAGAACGGGCCGGGCAGCGCCTCGGACAAGTTGGTGGCCAGGTAGGTGGGGAACCGCGGGTCGATCGGCGTGTCGAATTCGCCGTTGTCCCCTTCTGGCCCAGCCAATCTGGGAACCACTCCATCCTCGGCCGGCGCGTCGGCTGCGGGAAGTTCTGCGACGTTGGCCAACCGCCAAGGCAGTGATACCTGGCGCCTGCCGATGGTCACCCGGCCGCGCACCGCTTGTGCGAAGTCGTCCACACATTCGTCGGCGTTCCAGGCCGGCCGGAATCCCCACTCGTCACGCAGCCGGGAGGTATCCATCACCGGCGCGCTCTGCACCAGTTCCAGCTCGGCTATTGAGCCAATGCGGCGTCGTAGCCCTGCGGCGGTGGCACCGAGCGGCACGACGCGACGGCCGAGCGCGCCGGCGATCTGGCGAAACGTCGGCTCACCGGGTGCGGCGAGATTCACCGGGCCGCTGACGATTCCGGTATCCAGGACCGCGCGCACCGACAGCCGAAGCGCATCCTCGAGGTGAACCACCTGCACAGCGCGGTCGGCGGACCCTTCGACGTCGAAAAAGACCGGCAGTGCCAACAGTCGGCGCACCCAGTTGTCGACGTTTCGGCCCACGATGAGCGCGCAGCGGACCGCGACCCAGTCGGCGCCGGAAGCTGCCAGTAGCTGTTCGACGCGGGCCTCGGCGGATGCCAGATCCAGGGCGTGTGCCGATGAAGTGAAAATGATGCGCCCGGTTCCGCTCTCGGCCATCGCGCCGAGGACGTTGCGGGTGCCCCCGATATTGACCTGGTCGCTGATCCCGTCATCCGGCCCGGGGCTCTTGGCCCACGCGCAGTGCACCACGACATCCGCGCCGGTGACGACCCGCCTGACCGCGGCCGCGTCCCGGACGTCTGCTTCGGCGAACTCAGCTGTGGACAGCCAACTTTCGGGTCGACGACGGGCGACGCCGACCACATCGTGGCCCTGGCCGAGCAGCCTGGCGGCAAGGCCGCGGCCGAGCACTCCGCTGGCCCCGGTGATCGCGATTCTCACGCGTCCTACTCGTCGTCGTCCATGAACGCCGCATTGACCAGGTCATCGAGGTCCATGTCCGCGATGTCCTTCTGCGGGAGCTGTTGAGGCGCCGCCGCCTGACCCCCGTCGGCTTCATTTGCCAACGCAAGCAACAGCTCCAGCACTCCCGCCTGCCGCAGGCGCTTGACCGGAATGGAGGCCACCACCCGCTGGATTTCGGCTTCGCCGGACGCGGTGGCCGGGACTTGTTGCGGTGAGCTGCCGACGAGCTCGTGATGCATGTAGCCCGCCAGCGCGGCGGCGTTGGGGTAGTCGAAGATCAGGGTGGGTGAAAGCGCCAATCCGGTGGCGGATTTGAGCCGGTTGCGCATTTCGACGGCGGTCAGCGAGTCAAAGCCCAACTCCTGGAACGCCCGGTCCGGGTCGATGGCCTCGGGCGTGGCGTTGCCCAGCACGGTGGCGATGTGCGAACGCACCAGATCCAGCAGGACACCGTGCTGCTCGTCCTCGGGCAGGCCTTCGAGGCGTTGCAGCAGCGCCGATTTCGACTTCGCGGCGGCCAGCGAGTCGTCGACCTGACGACGGGCGGGGGCGTTGATCAAATCGACGAACATCGGCGGCAACGTTCCGCTGTCGAACTTGGCCCGTAACGCGACCAGATCGATATGGGCGGGCAACATGAAGGGCTCAGCCACAATCATTGCGGTGTCGAGCAATTGGAGGGCTTCGCCGGACGACATCGCCACGATGCCGTCGCGGGCCAACCGGGTGAAGTCGACGGTTTCCAACCCGCCGGTCATCGCGCTGGCCTGGTCCCACAGACCCCACCCGAGCGAGACCGCCGGCAGGCCGTGCGCTTGCCGATGCGCGGCCAGACCGTCCAGGAAGGAGTTCGCCGCCGCGTAGTTGGCCTGGCCGGCCGCACCTGCCAGCCCGGCAATCGACGAGAACATCACGAACGCAGACACATCCAGATCCCGAGTCAGCTCGTGCAGGTTCCACGCCGCATCCACCTTGGCGCGCAACGCCACAGCCATCCGCTCGGGGGTCTGCGACGTGAACACCGCGTCGTCGAGCGCTCCGGCAGCGTGAATCACGGCCGACAGCGGACGCTGCACCGGGATATCGGCGATCACCTTGGCCAGCGCCTCCCGGTCCGCGGCATCGCAGGCCACCACCTGTACCACGGCACCGGCCGCGCTGAGCTCGGCCGCCAGTTCCGTCGCCCCCGGCGCATCCGGCCCACACCGGCTCACCAACACCAGGCGCCGCACCCCGTGACCAGCCACCACGTGGCGGGCCACCGCCGAACCCGCCATCCCGGTGCCGCCGGTGATCAGGACCGTGCCCGCCGCCCAGGCGTCCGGCATGCTCATCACGACCTTGCCCACATGGCGCGCCTGGCTCAGATAACGCAACGCCGCCGGCGCCCGACGGATGTCGAACCTGGTCTGCGGCAATGGCCGCAGGATTCCGGCGTCGAACATGTCGGCCAGGTCGGTGAGCATCCGCTGGATGTGGTCCGGCCCGGCCTCGAACAGGTCGAAGGCGCGATAGCGCACGCTGTGGTGATGCTCGGCAACCTCGCCGGCGTCGCGGATGTCGGTCTTGCCCATCTCGAGGAACACCCCACCGGGTGCGACCAGCCGCAACGAGGCGTCGACGAAGTCGCCGGACAGCGAGTCCAATACCACATCCATCCCGGCCATGCCGGTCCTGCCGGTGACGGCGCGGAACTTGTCCTCGAACTCCAGACTGCGCGAATCCGCGATGTGGTCCTTGTCAAAACCCATGGCCCGCAACGTGTCCCATTTACCGCGGCTGGCGGTGGCGAACACCTCTAGACCCCAATGCCGGGCCAATTGCACCGCGGCCATCCCCACCCCACCCGTGGCGGCATGCACCAGGATCCGCTGCCCCGGCTGCACCTCAGCCAGCGCCGACAGCGCGTAATAAGCCGTCGCGAAGCCGACCGGGGCCGTGGCGGCATCGGCATCGGACCAGTCCGCCGGAACTTTGAGCAGCAGCCGCTCGTCGGTGGTCGCGACGGTCCCGGTGCCTTCGGGGAACAGGCCGGCGACCCGGTCTCCCACAGCGAAACAACTTCCGCTGGGCGCAGTTTCAGTGACTTCTAGGATGACACCGGATGCTTCGACACCCATGGCCGCGTCCGGGTCAGGATAGAGACCCAGTGCGATCATCACGTCTCGGAAGTTGGCGGCCATGGCACGGGTGGCAATGCGCACCTGCCTCGGCGCCAACGGCGCGTCAGCGTCGGGCGTGGGCTCCAGCGTGAGGTTCTCGAAAGTACCCGCGCTGGTCATACCGAGTCGCCAGGCACCGGCGGCGGGAGGCACCAACAGGCCGTCCACCGCGCGACTGCCGTGCACGCGCCCGATATGCGGGAATCCGCCTCGCATCACGATCTGCGGCTCGCCGACCGCCATAGCGGCGACGATCGCCGTATCGGCTGGATCGTTCGGGGAAGTATCGGAATCTATCAACAGGATGCGGCCGGGATGTTCGGTCTGCGCGGATCGCACCAACCCCCATACCGCCGCGCCCGCCAGATCGGTGACGTCCTCGCCGGGCAGCGCAACCGCGCCCCGCGTGACCACCACCAACATGCCCGAGTGTTGTTCGGACAGCCAGGACTGCACCGCCGTCAGCGCGGTGTGGGTTGCCGCGTGTACACCGGCCACCGGATCTCCGCCAACCGGTTCTGATGCGAAGACCTGGTACGGCGAGGCTAAGGCGTCGGAGGCGTCGGACGCCGCGGAGGCGGCGGGCGCCGGCGACCAGTCCACCTCGAAGAGCCGATCCCCACCCGAACCGGACAGCGCCGCCTTCAGCTGCTGATCGGTCACCGGGCGGGCCACCATGGAAGACACCGACAAGACCGGCAGGCCCAACCCGTCGGCCAGCTCGATCGACACCGCCGACGGGGTCGTCCGCACGATCCGCGCCCTTACCGCGGAGGCTCCCGCGGCATGCAGCGACACGCCTTGCCAGGAGAACGGCACCAACACCGAACCTTGTGTCAGCCCTGCACCTGCACCGCTGTCAGAGGTAAGCACCACGGCGTGCAGCGCCGCATCCAGCAGCACCGGGTGGATGCCGAAGCCCGCCACCGACACCCCGGCGTCCGCGGGCAGCGCCACCTCGGCGAAAACTTCGTCGCCGCGACGCCACATCGCGGTCAATCCGCGGAACGCCGGGCCGTACCCGTACCCGCGCGCGGCCAACCGGTCGTACCCGTCGCCTACCTCCACCGCGACCGCACCCACCGGCGGCCACACCGACAGATCGGCCTTGGGTTCGGCCCTGTGTTGCCCCGAACCCGCGCTCAGGACACCCTCGGCGTGCAACAGCCAGCCGACGCCGGTGTCGGCGCGCGAAAACACCGACACCGCACGGACACCGGCCTCTGGGCCGCTTGAGGCGCCGCCTACCACTACCTGTAACGCCACCGATCCGGAGGCGGGTAGCACGAGCGGCGCCGCCAAATTCAGCTCGTCGACAACGCCGCAACCCACTTCGTCGCCGGCGCGGATCACCAATTCCACGAACCCCGCCCCGGGGAACAAGACGACTCCACCGATGGCATGGTCGGCCAGCCAGCCCTGCGCGCCCGGCGAGAGCCGACCGGTCAGCACCACACCGCCCGAGGCGGGCAGCTCCACCACCGCCCCCAGTAGCGCGTGCTCGCTGGCCGCCAGGCCCAACCCCGCCGCGCCGGCCGCATTGGCCGTCGGGCCGTCGGCGGAAAGCCAGAACCGCCGCCGTTCAAAGGCGTACGTCGGCAATTCCACAAAGTTGGCCGCACCGAGCGCACCGCGCCAATCCACGTCCATACCGGCGACAAAGCCCTGCGCGATCGCGTTCGTCAGGGTCGCCGGTTCCGGCCGGTCCTTCCGCAGCGCCGACATGGTGACCACGGGCGCATCGGCGAGCGACTCTTCAATCGAGGCGGTCAGGCCGCCGCCGGGCCCGAGTTCGAGAAAGCGGGTTGCCCCGGCCTGATGCGCGAAGCGGACACTGTCGTCGAACCGCACCGCTTCCCGCACGTGCCGCTTCCAATACGCCGCCGACGCGAAGTCATCTCCGGCCAGCTGTCCCGTCACGTTCGACACAATCGGGATGCGGGGTTGCGTGACAGCGAAGCTGGCTGCGACCGTGCCGAATTCGTCGATCATCGGATCCATCAGCGGCGAATGGAATGCGTGCGAGACCGCCAGTCGGTGGACTCTGCGCCCGCCGGTGCGCAGCTTGGTGGCGACGGCAACGACCGCGTCTTCGGCACCGGAAATCACTACCGACGCTGGGCCGTTGACGGCCGCGATCGCGACTTCGGCGCTCAGCAGTGGCTTTACCTCTGCTTCGGTGGCCTGCACGGCGATCATCGCGCCGCCCGGGGGCAGCGCCTGCATGAAGCGGCCGCGGGCGACCACCAGCACCGCCGCGTTCTCTAACGACAGGACTCCGGCGACGTGTGCCGCCGACAACTCGCCGATCGAGTGGCCCATTACGAAATCGGGCCGCACACCCCACGATTCGAGCAGCCGGAACAACGCGACTTCCACCGCGAACAGCGCCGGCTGCGCGAATTCGGTGGTATTGAGCAGGTTCTCGTCGCGACCCCACATCACGTCACGCAACGGGCGCAGCAGGTGCCGGTCCAGTTCGCCGACGATGGTGTCGAACGCCTCGGCGAACACGGGGTATGCGGCGTGCAATCCCATTCCCATGCCGAGCAATTGGGCGCCTTGGCCGGGGAAGACGAAGACCGTCTTGCCCGCCGGCTGGGCGGCACCGCGAATTACCGAGCCACCCAGGTCTGCAAGTTCATCCGAGCCGGCCAGTTCATCCAGTCCGGCCAATAGCGTCTCGCGGTCCGCACCCACGACCACTGCCCGATGCTCGAACGCGGTACGCCCCGCTAACGACCAACCGACGTCGGCAATGTGAACCTCGTCGTGGGCACGCACATGTGCGGCCAGCCGAGCGGCCTGCGCCCCTACCACCGACGCCGACTTCCCGGACACCACCCACGGCACCGCCGCAGGCGTCGGCCCGGCCTCGCGCGACTCTTCCACCACCGCAGCGGACTCGACAATCACGTGTGCGTTGGTGCCGCTGATCCCGAACGAGGACACCCCCGCGCGGCGCGGATTGCTCGAAACAGGCCAGGGCCGCGCCTCGGTCAACAGGGACACCGACCCCGCCGACCAATCCACATGCGGGCTCGGCACATCCACGTGCAGCGTGGCCGGCAACACCTCGTGGCGCATCGCCTGCACCATCTTGATCACACCCGCCACCCCGGCGGCGGCCTGCGCGTGACCCATATTCGACTTGATCGACCCCAACCACAACGGTGTCCCAGTTTCCCCGCGGGATTGCCCGTAAGTCGCCAACAACGCCTGGGCTTCAATCGGATCGCCCAATGTGGTGCCGGTCCCGTGGCCCTCAACCGCATCCACCTCAGCCGCGGTCAACCCAGCATTGGCCAGCGCCGCCCGCACCACCCGCTGCTGCGAGGGCCCATTGGGCGCGGTCAACCCATTGGACGCGCCGTCCTGATTGACCGCCGAACCCCGCACCACCGCCAGCACCGGATGACCCAACCGCTGCGCATCCGACAACCGCTCGATCACCAGCATCCCGCCGCCTTCGGCGAATCCGGTGCCGTCGGCTGCCCCGGCGAACGCCTTGCACCGGCCATCCGGGGACAGCCCACGCATGCGGCTGAATTCCACGAAGATGTCGGGCGTGGCATTGACCGTGACGCCGCCGGCCAACGCCAGGTCACACTCCCCCGAACGCAGCGACTGCGCCGCCATATGCAGCGCCACCAGCGACGACGAACACGCCGTATCCACCGACACCGCCGGGCCCTCCAGCCCCAGCACATACGACACCCGCCCGGAGGCCACGCTCGCCGACTGGCCGGTCAGCCGGAAGCCTTCTAAAGCCTTTAACGCCTCCGCGTTGCCGATGCCGTAGCCCTGGGTGTACACCCCGGCGAATACCCCGGTGGCACTGCCCCGCAACCCGCCCGGCTCAATTCCAGCCCGCTCCAACGCTTCCCAGGAGAGTTCAAGGAACATCCGCTGCTGCGGGTCCATGGCCAGCGCCTCACTGGGCGCGATGCCGAAGAATCCCGCGTCGAAGTCCGCGACGCCGTCCACGAAGCCGCCGGTGCGGGTATAGCAGGCGCCCGCAACATCGGGGTCGGGGTTGTACAGCCCGGACAGGTTCCAGCCGCGGTCGTCGGGGAATTCGGCGAGCACGTCGCGGCCCTGCACCAGCATGTCCCACAGGTCTTCGGGGGAATCCACTCCTCCGGGGTAGCGGCAGGACATACCGACGATGACGATGGCGTCGTCGCCGGTGGCACGAACCGCGGGTGCGTGCTTGATTTCTTGTGGGGCGCCGGCGAGTTCGGCGCGGATGTAGGAGGCAAGACCGTTGGGTGTCGGGTAGTCGAAGATGAGCGTGGGTGAAAGCGCAAGTCCGGTAGCAGCTTTGAGCCGGTTGCGCATTTCAACCGCGGTCAGCGAGTCAAAGCCCAACTCCTGGAACGCCTTGTCGGGGGCGATCGCCTCGGGGGCGACGGTGCCCAGCACCGTGGCGATGTGGGAGCGCACCAGATCCAGCACGACGGCATGCTGTTCGGCTTCGGGCAGCCCATGTAGCCGGTGCGCCAGCGCGGATTTCGACTTCGCGGCGGCCAGCGACTCATCGACCTTGCGCCGAGTCGGCGCGTTGACCAGATCGGCGAACATCGGCGGCACCGCGACGGCATGGGCGCGCAGAGCGGTCACATCGATTCGGGCCGGCGCCAGGAACGGCTCGTCGACGATCAGTGCGGTGTCGAACAGCTCCATCGCCTCGTCGGAGGACAGGGCCAGGATGCCGTCGCGGCCCAGCCGGGCCAGGTCGGCGGCATCCAAGCTGCCCGTCATGGCGCTGGCCTGATCCCAAAGCCCCCACGCCAGCGACACCGCGGGCAGTCGACGCGAGCGCCGGTGTGCGGCCAGCGCGTCGAGGAACGAGTTGGCCGCCGCATAGTTGGCCTGCCCCGACGAGCCCACCAGCCCGGCCATCGACGAAAACATCACGAATGCCGAAACATCCAGGTCCCGGGTCAGCTCGTGCAGATTCCACGCGGCATCCACCTTGGCCCGCAACACCGCATCGACGCGCTCGGGGGTGAGCGACGTGACCACCGCGTCGTCGAGCACCCCGGCGGCGTGAATCACCGCCGACAGCGGATGCTGCACCGGGACGTCGGCGATCACCTTGGCCAGCGCCTCCCGATCGGCGGCATCGCAGGCCACCACCTGCACATCGGCACCCGCCGCCCTGAGCTCGGCCACCAATTCGACAGCGCCGGGCGCCTCCGGGCCGCGGCGGCTTACCAACACCAAATGCCGCACCCCATGACCGGCCACCACGTGACGGGCCAGCACCGAACCCGCCATGCCGGTGCCGCCGGTGATCAGAACCGTGCCCGGACCCAATGAACCACCGGGCCCAAAAGGCACGTCAGCACGACCTTGCCGATGTGCCGCGCCTGGCTGAGATAGCGCAACGCCGCCTCAGCGCGCCGGATGTCAAACGTCGTCACCGGCAGTGGCCGCAGCACCCCGGCGTCGAACAATTCCGCGAGGTCGCACATCCACTGGTGCATCCGCGGCCGGCCGGGCTCGAAGAGGTCGAAGGCCCGGTAACGCACACCCGGGTATTCCTCGGCGATCGCGCCGGGGTCGCGGATGTCGGTCTTGCCCATCTCCAGGAAGATGCCGCCGGGTGCGACCAACCGCAGTGATGCGTCGACGAATTCGCCGGCCAGCGAGTCCAGCACGATATCCATCCCGGCCATGCCGGTCCTGCCGGTGACCGAGCGGAACTTCTCCTCGAACTCCAAGCTGCGCGAATCCGAGATGTGGTCCTCGTCAAAGCCCATGGCCCGCAGGGTGTCCCACTTACCACGGCTTGCGGTGGCGAACACCTCCAAACCCAAGTGCCGGGCCAGCTGCACGGCCGCCATGCCCACCCCGCCGGCCGCGGCGTGCACCAACACCCGCTGGCCGGGCTTGGCGTCGGCCAAATGTACGAACGCCATGTATGCGGTGGTGAAAACTGCTGATATGGCGGCGGCCTCGGGGTAGGACCAGTCGGCGGGCATCCGCTGCAGGATGCGGACGTCGCCGGCGACCAACGTGCCGTGGCCGTCGGGGAAGAATCCGTACACCGAATCACCGACCGCGAATTCGGTGACCCCGGGCCCGACTTCGACGACCACGCCGGCGCCTTCGCCGCCGAGCAGCCCGTCGTGGGTGAACATGCCCAGGGTGATCATGATGTCGCGGAAGTTCGCGGCGATGGCCCGCAGCGCCACTCGAACCTGGCCGGGCCCCAACGGCGCATCCGCGTTGGGCACCGGCTCTAGCCGCAGATTCTCAAAAGTGCCGGCACTGCTCAGGCCCAACCGCCACGGCCCATCGCCCGGCGGGACCAGGATGCCGTCGACGGCGCGGCTGCCCTGCACCCGCGCCGTATATATCTGTCCGCCGCGCAGCAACACCTGTGGCTCGCCGGTCGCCAAAGCCGCGGCTATCGCCGTATCATCAAGGCGCGCATCGGAATCCACCAGCACCACGCGACCCGGATGCTCAGTCTGCGCCGACCGCACCAACCCCCACACCGCGGCACCGGCCAAATCGGTGACGTCTTCCCCCGCCAGCCCCATCGCGCCCCGAGTCGCCACCAGCAACACTCCGGAGTCGCGCTCGGTCAACCATGACTGCACGACGGCCAGCGCCCGGTGCGTGCGCTCATAGCAGCCTGTCACCGGATCTTCTTCGGCCGCAACGGATTCAAAAACTTCGTGCGGCGGCGTGGCGCCGGATGCCGAAACCCCGGAAGCCGGCGACCAGAGCACCTCGAAGAGCCGGTCGGGTCCCGAACCCGCTATCCCAGCCCGCAGCTGCTGCTCGCTCAGTGGGCGGGCCACCATCGAGGTCACCGACAGGACCGGCAGCCCCAACCCGTCGGCGAGCTCGATCGAGACGGCTGAAGGACCCGCCGGCGCGATCCGTGCCCGCACCGCCGACGCACCCGCGGCATGCAAGGAAACGCCCTGCCAGGAGAACGGCAACACCAATTCGGCGTCTGGGTTGGCCATCACCGCGGCGTGCAGCGTCGCGTCCAGCAGCGCGGGGTGTACCCCGAACCCGCTGACTCCGCCGGCCGCATCCGGCAGCCTCACCTCGGCGAACATCTCCTCGCCGCGGGCCCACATCGCGGTCAGTCCCCGAAATGCCGGGCCGTAGCCGTAGCCACGCGCCGCCAACCGCTCATAGCCGTCTGCCACATCCACCGAGATGGCACCGGCCGGCGGCCAGACCGACATGTCCGTCGTCGGCTCAACGGAGCCGGAACTCAACGTCCCCTCGGCATGGCACACCCAGGCGGCCTCAGAATTGGCGCGGGAGTAGATGGAAACAGCACGCCGGCCGGACTCGTCGGCTGCACCGGCGACCACCTGCACCGAAACCGATCCCCCCGCAGTCCCGGCGGGCAGCAGCAACGGCGTCCGCAGCGTCAGCTCGTCGACCACCGGGCAGCCGACTTCGTCGCCGGCGCGGATAGCCAACTCGACAAATCCCGTGCCGGGAAACACCACTATCCCGGACACGGCGTGATCGGCCAACCACCCCTGCGTGCTGGGTGACAGCCGGCCGGTCAATGCGACGCCGCCCGAGGCCGGCAGTTCCACCACCGCACCCAGCAGCGCATGCTCGCTGGCGCCCAGACCCAAGCCGGGCGCGTCGGCGCCCGTACCCTCGCCCGAGAGCCAAAACCGGCGCTTTTCAAAGGCATACGTGGGCAGTTCGACAAGGGCCGCCCCGCCCAGCAGGGCACGCCAATCCACGCCCACGCCGGCGACGAATGCGGTGGCCGCCGACATCAAAAATCGTTCGAGCCCACCTTCTTCGCGGCCCAGGGTGGGCACGACGGTGGCTTCGACACTGTTTTCTGAGGCCTCGCCGTCGCTGCAATCATTGGCGGTGTCCTCGATTCCGGCGATCAACGCCGGATGCGGACTGGATTCGATGAAGGTGCGGAAGCCCTGCTCGCAGGCGCTGCGCACCGCCTGGTCGAACTGCACCGTTTGGCGGATGTTGCGGAACCAGTAGTCGGCGTCTAAACCTGCTGTGTCCAAACGGTTCCCGGTCACCGTGGAGAAAAAGACGGTGCGCGACGAACGGGGCTCGATGCCGGAAAGAACGTCGGCGAGCTCATCGCGGATCGCCTCCACCTCAACCGAATGCGACGCGTAGTCGACGTCGATCCGGCGGGTGCGCACTTCCTGGTCGGCGCAGCGCTGGATCAGCTCCTCCAGTGCGGCGACTTCACCCGACACCACCACAGCTCTCCGGCCGTTGACGGCGGCGATACTGAGGCGATTAGCGAAGGGCGCCAACAACTCCTGCGCCCGCTCGACGGCGCAGGCAATGGACGCCATGCCGCCCGCGGACGCTCCGGAACCAGCTCCGGGGTTAGCTGAGGCCCTCAGCAACTTACTACGCAGCGTGACAACCTTTGCGGCATCACGCAGCGACAGCGCACCCGCGACGTACGCGGCCGCGATTTCACCCTGGGAATGGCCGATTACGGCATCGGGACGGACCCCGACCGACTTCCACAATTCGGCCAGCGACACCATCACGGCGAAGAGCACCGGCTGCACCACGTCCACCCGGTCCAGGCCCGGAGCACCGGGTACCCCACGCAAGACATCGGTCAGCGACCAGTCGACGAATTCGGCGAATGCTTCGCCGCATGCCTCGATCTGCCGGGCGAATACCGGTGCGGTGTCCAGCAATTCGATACCCATGCCCAGCCATTGCGAGCCTTGGCCGGGGAAGACGAACACCGTCTTGCCCGCGGGCGCCGCGGCGCCCCGAATCGCCGACCCACCTCAGCGCTGCAAGTTCATCCAGCCGGCCACCTCGTCCAGCCCGGCCAGCAACCGATCCCGGTCCCCGCCAACGACCACCGCACGATGCTCGAACGCCGTCCGGCCCGCCAGCGACCACCCCACATCGGCAATATCAATCTCATCGTCGGCACGCAGATGCGCCGCCAACCGGGCGGCCTGCGCCCTTAATGCCGACGCCGACTTCGCCGAAATCGCCCATGGCACCACCGCGTGCGTCGGGCGAGCCTCCCGCGGCTGTATCGCCGCATTTTGTCGTCGAAGGACTCGACAATCACATGCGCATTGGTGCCACTGATCCCGAACGAGGACACCCCTGCTCGACGCGGCTTGCCGGACTCGGGCCAGGGCTGCGCCTCGGTCAACAGCGACACCGACCCCGCCGACCAATCCACGTGCGGAGAAGGAACATCCACGTGCAAGGTCGCCGGCAACGTTTCGTGGCGCATCGCCTGCACCATCTTGATCACACCCGCCACCCCGGCGGCGGCCTG
This sequence comes from uncultured Actinomycetota bacterium, assembly GCA_963840045.1. Classification (GTDB taxonomy): domain Bacteria; phylum Actinomycetota; class Actinomycetes; order Mycobacteriales; family Mycobacteriaceae; genus Mycobacterium. The sequence goes on from CAWIXL010000009.1 coordinate 775,864, forward strand.
CGTGTGACCCATATTCGACTTGATCGACCCCAACCACAGCGGTGCCCCGGTTTCCCCGCGGGATTGCCCATAAGTGGCCAACAACGCCTGCGCCTCGATCGGATCACCCAGCGTGGTGCCGGTGCCGTGGCCTTCGACCACATCCACGTCGGCCGCCGAGAGCCCCCCGTTTGCCAGCGCCGCGCGCACCACTCGCTGCTGCGAGGGCCCGTTGGGCGCGGTCAACCCGTTGGACGCGCCATCCTGATTGACCGCCGAACCCCGCACCACCGCCAAAACCGGATGACCCAATCGCTGCGCATCCGACAAGCGCTCGATGACCAGCATCGCGCCGCCCTCGGACCAGCCGACTCCGTCGGCCGCCCCGGCGTACGCCTTGCACCTGCCATCCGGCGCCAGGCCGCGGTGGCGGCTGAACTCCACGAAGACGGTCGGCGTGGCGTTGACGGTGGCGCCGCCGGCCAGGGCCATGTCGCATTCGCCCGAACGCAGCGACTGAACCGCCATGTGCAGCGCCACCAGCGACGACGAACACGCCGTATCCACCGACACCGCGGGGCCCTCCAGCCCCAGCACATACGACACCCGGCCCGAGGCGACGCTGGACGTCATGCCGGTCAGTCGGTAGCCCTCGATCTCCTCGGCCAACATGCCGTAGCCCTGGACGATGAGGCCGGCGAACACCCCGGTGGCGCTGCCGCGCAGGCCGCCCGGATCAATCCCGGCCCGCTCCAATGCCTCCCACGACAGCTCAAGCAAGATGCGATGCTGTGGATCCATCGCCAGCGCCTCGCTGGCCGCAATACCGAAAAAGGCCGCGTCGAAGTCCGCGACCCCGTCCACGAAGCCCCCAGTGCGCGCGTAGGTCTTGTGGCGCATGTCGGGATCCGGGTCGTATAGCCCGGCCAGGTCCCAGCCGCGGTCGGCGGGGAAATCCGACATCACGTCCCGGCGGTCGGCCACCATCTGCCACAAGCCCTCAGGGCTATCGACCCCACCCGGGAAACGGCACGACATTCCGACGATCGCGATCGGCTCGCTCGACCGCTCCAGCAGCGCACGGTTGGTGCGCTTCAGGCGTTCAACCTGGACCAGCGCTTTGCGCAGCGCCTCGGTCGCATGCTGGAGTTGATCACCCATCAGTACCTCGTCTAACCTCGCCCAATATTGGCCGTCGCTGGCCCGCCGGATGCGGCTCTCGCCGAGTCACGCAAGCTGACTGCACGAAACGACATCGCCCTTTTTCGACGAGCCGCAGTTCGACCGCGTCGTGCTGCTCGCCGACCCAAGAATCTTGCTGGTGAGTATGGCCAACTCCGGCGCGATTTCAAAACGTCCGATACTTCCAGGCTCTACGGAGAGCTCTAAAGGGAGTTGACGCGGCCCGCGCGCCATCCAAGGCGCGACTGTACCCGTCGGGGTCAGACACCCACCCGGCGCCAGCCGTCGGCGGCCCTGGCCGCCTGTACCAGCGTTTCGCACAGTTCGCGCAATTCGGCCGCGCCGGCTCCCTCGTCGAGCGCGGTGGCGACGTCCTCGGCTGCGCACCGCACCTGGTAGACGCGATCGGAGAGGTCGGCCGCATCGTCGGCCGACAGCACCACCGCATCGGCGGGCAGGGCCAGCAAGGCCCCCGCCTCACCCCGGCTGATCATGGCTCGTTGCTCGTAGGCCCGCTGACGGCAGGACTGCCGGCAGTACTGGCGGCGCCGGCCCATCCCGATATCGGTTACGTCTCGACCACACCAGCGGCACGGTTGGGGTCGGGCTCTCCGCTTGCCAAGCGTCACGGTTGCCGACTTTAGACCGTCACACGGTGCGATCCCGGTATCATTAGTGGTCGCGTCGCGGCCCCGGGTAGCGGCCCGGGAACTGCCGAGGCCGTAACAAACGTTGATCAAGCGAAGAAAATCGCATTACAGCAGCCCCAGAGACAGCCCCGGGGGCTCGCCGGATCCAAAGGAGAAGCGCCGATGGCTGATCGCGTCTTGAGAGGCAGTCGCCTCGGAGCAGTGAGCTATGAGACGGACCGCAACCATGACCTGGCGCCACGCCAGATCGCGCGGTACCGCACTGACAACGGCGAGGAGTTCGAGGTCCCCTTCGCCGACGACGCTGACATCCCCGGCACCTGGCTATGCCGCAACGGCATGGAAGGCACCTTGATCGAGGGCGACCTGCCCGAGCCCAAGAAGGTCAAGCCACCCCGCACGCACTGGGACATGTTGCTCGAGCGCCGTTCCGTCGAGGAACTCGAAGAGCTGCTCAAAGAGCGCCTCGACCTGATCAGGTCACGCCGCCGCGGCTAACCCCCGGCTAACCCCTGTCGTGCGCGCGGGCGGCCCGAGCGCGGTTGAGCCTGCCGTCGATGCCCCATCGGGTCACTTTGACCAGCGCCTCGCGAATGTTGGACCCGCTCATCTTGGACACGCCAAGTTCACGCTCGGTGAAGGTAATCGGCACCTCCACGACAAGGAACCCGTTGTTGACCGTGCGCCAGGTCATCTCGATCTGGAAGCAGTAGCCCTTGGAGTCGATGCTGTCGAGGTCGATGGCCTGGAGCACCTCGCGACGGTAGGCCCGGTAGCCGGCGGTGATGTCGTGCACGCCGACCCCGAGCGCCAGCCGCGAATAGGTGTTGGCCGTCTTGGACAGCGCCAGGCGGCGCCACGGCCAGTTTCGTACCGTCCCGCCGTCGACGTAGCGCGAACCGATGGCCAGGTCGGCTCCGGTGTCGACGGCGTCCAACAGGCGGTTCAGCTGCTCGGGTGCGTGGCTGCCGTCGGCGTCCATCTCAACCAGCACTGAGTACTCGCGGCTCAGGCCCCAGGCGAAACCCTCCAGGTAAGCCGCACCCAGGCCGTTCTTGACGGTGCGGTGCATCACGTGGGTACGACCGGAATCGGCCGCTGCCAGCTCGTCGGCAAGCTGTCCGGTGCCGTCGGGGCTGTTGTCATCCACGATGAGTAGATGCACCTGGGGGCACGCGTCCTTGAGCCGCCGGTGGATCAGCGGCAGGTTCTCCCGCTCGTTGAAGGTGGGGATGATCACCAGGACGCGCTGGCTCGGACGATTGTCCGGGGTCCGGGGCGCAGGCTGGCCGGTGGTCATGTAGCTCCTTATGTGTCGCGGAAATCCGGCAAGAGTTGGGGAAGGTCTTGTGAAGGTCAGCGCGTCGGTGCAGCGGACAGTTTGGTGGGGCGGAGGGTGACCGCCGGGCGCATCGTCGTCGCTCTCAGATGCACCCTGGGGCGCCGTTACCTGGGTCCTCAGGGCGGCGCATCGGCGTCGTCGTATTCGTCTTTGTCCAGGTGCCTGGACCTGAAACTGTTGGACCTGAATTTAGGTGGGAACCATCCATTGTGCCGTATCGCGACGAGAATGACCGCTCCAGCCACCGCGACCAGGATCAATTGCAGCATCGGACCCAAGCGGGTCGCAGGGGTCAGTGACGTCTTCAGGCGCACCTGATTGTCCAGGTAGGCGGGTTGAAAGAAGTCCGTGCGGGCCAGCTCGTTGCCGTCGGGAGCGATCACCGCACTGATCCCGGTGGTGCCGGCCACGATGACGTATCGGTCGTGCTCCACCGCCCGAACCTTGGCGAAGGCCAGCTGTTGCTCACTCATTTCCTTGTCGAAGGTGGCGTTGTTGCTGGGCACGGTCAGCAGCTGGGCCCCGTTGAGGACCGCCTTTCGCGGCTCGCGGTCGAAGATCACTTCCCAGCAGGTGGACACCCCGACGGGCACTCCGGCGATCTGCACGACATCGCTACCTTGGCGGGGCACCATGTGGCCGGCCCGGTTGGCATATGAGGAGAGGTGCCGAAACAGCCACGGCATGGGCAGGTACTCGCCGAACGGCTGCACGATTTCCTTGTCATGGCGGTCGGCCGGTCCGGTCATCGGATTCCAGACGATCACGGTGTTGGTGTATTCGGGGTTGTCTTGCGGTTGATCCGGTACGTCGAGCACGGTGCCGATCAGGATCGGCGCGCCGATCGCCTCGGCTGCCTGCGAGATCAGTAGCCCGGCGTCGGCGTTGACCAACGGATCGATATCCGAGGAGTCCTCGGGCCAGATCACGAATTGGGGTTGCGGTGCGGCCCCGGTGCGCACGTCCTCGGCCAGCCGCAGCGTCTCCTGAACGTGGTTGTCCAGTACGGCACGGCGCTGCGCATTGAAGTCAAGACCGAGTCGAGGCACGTTGCCCTGCACGACAGCGACGGTGACCGTGGGTTCGCCCCCCGACCCCACCCCCGAGTGCCGGACATGCGGCCAGACGATGATGGCGGCGAGCAGCACCAGGCATATGCAAATCCCCGGCAACAGCACCGCCGGCGGCTGCGGAGGCGCCTCGGCGTCCGGGTCCCGTGAGTCGCCCGCCAGCAGGCTTGCGGAGCCACCGCTGAGCAACCACTTCACGATTTCCAGCGTGATCGCGGTGAAGCTGCAACCCATCAGCACGACCGCCGTGGACAGCAACGGAACACCACCGAGCTGGACCAACGGCAACAACGGGCCTCCGGTCTGGCCGTAGGCCGCCGACCCCCAGGGAAATCCACCGAACGGGATGATCGACTTCAACCATTCCTGCGCCGCCCACAACAACGCGAACCACACCGGCCAGCCGGGTAACGCACGCACCACCACGGCGAGCAGGCCGAACACACCCGGAAACAGTGCCGACACCATAGCCAACGCCAGCCAGGGCACGACGCCCACCAAATTGCTGATCCATGGCAGCAACGGCAGATAGAAGGCCAGTCCGAACAGGAATCCGTAGCCAAGACCACCCACCAGAGTGGTGGCGGGGCGGGTCAGAACCCAAGCCAGCAACGCGAAGGCGACGATGGCGGCCGCCCACCAGTTCGTTGTGGGGAAGCTGGCGAAGAGCAGCAGGCCGCCCGCGACAGAGACCACCAGCCGCGCGAGCCGCGGCTTCAGCGCCTCGCGAACCGTAGGCCAGCGCGCTGCCACATCGGCGCGCAGTCGATCCGCCCGGGTCGGTTGTGGTGTCAGCCGCTCTTGCAGGCTCCTGCGTGAGGCGGTGGCCAGCCGATCGGCCAGCGTCGGGCTCGCGGCGCTGAGCAGGTCGGCCAAGCTAGGCGGAGGAGGCGGCTCGTCGTCCTCGTCGTCGTCGCCCCGCTCGCGCTCGTCCCGCGGTCCGTCAACCCACTCGTCGCGCTCTTCCTCCTCTTCCACTTGGTCGTAGTCGTCCCAGCCGTCGCTGCCGGCGTGCCGTCCCCGCCTGCCGAACCGTTCCCTAGCCATAGATCACAGCGCCCCGATGCACCGTCTGGCGGCAACGCGGCAACGCGTCCGCCGGGCCCAGTCGCGGTAGTGCAGGCACCCGGGAACGTGGATCGGTCGACCAACGCTGGACGTCGTCGCGCGGCGCCTCGACATCAAGAGCCTCGGCTTCCCACACGGCGTATGAGGCCGGCGCGCCGGGGACCAGGGTTCCGGTCTTGCCGTCTCGGACACCACCGGCCCGCCAGCCACCGCGAGTGGCCGCGGCGAACGCCGCGCGCGCCGACACCGCGCTGCCGGGAGTGCGGTGATTGACCGCCGCGCGCACGCTAACCCAGGGATCGATACCTGTTACCGGCGCGTCCGAACCGAGTGCGAGGGGCACGCCTTGGGATGCTAACAGCGCTAGCGGGTTAAGTCCGCTGCCTCGTTCAGGACCGAGGCGAGAGGCGTACATGCCCTCACCGCCGCCCCACAACGCGTCAAAATTGGGCTGCACGCTGGCGATGATGCCCCATGCGCCCAGTTTCGCGGCCTGATCCGCGGTGACCATCTCCAGATGCTCCAGCCGATGCCCGCAGCGGGCCACGGCAACCACCCCGAGGTCTGCGACGACTCGTTCGAAGGCGGTCACCACCGCTGAGACCGCGGCGTCGCCGATGACGTGGAATCCGGCGGTCACCTCCGCTTCGGTACACGCCCGCACATGCGCTTCGATGACTTCCGGGTCGAGGTGGCAGGTGCCGGTGCTGGTTCGGCGCGTCGGTGTACGGCTCGTGCAGCCAAGCGGTTCGCGACCCGAGCGCGCCGTCGACGAACAAGTCACCGGCCAGTCCGCGGGCGCCGGTGTCGGCTACCAGCGTGCGGGCTTGCGCGGCCGTGGTCACCGGCTCGCCCCAGTAGCCGATCACCTCCACACCGTGGTCGAGTGCACGCAGCTGCAGCCAATCGTCGAGCCCGCCGATCTCGGGGCCGGCGCATTCGTGCACCGCGACGATGCCCGCCGCGGCCACGGCCTGCAGCGCCGCGACCCGGGCCTGGGCCAGTTGCTCGGCGGTCAATAGATCACGGGCGGCGGCCCGAGCCAGATGGTGGGCGTCTGCAGCCAACGGCCCCTGGGCGCTGAAACCGGCTGCCGCCGCCAATTCTGGGACCAGCCGTCGCAGCCCGCTCGACGCCAGCGCGGAGTGCACGTCGACGCGGGCCAGGTAGGCGGGGCGGTCACCGAGCGCGGCGTCCAGGTCGTCGGTGCTCGGCGCGGTGTTGTCGGGCCACGCCGAGTCGTCCCAGCCATGTCCCCATACCGGCTGGCCAGGGTTAGCGGCCGCATAGTCGGCGACCATCTGGACGCAGTGCGCGCGCGAGCCGGCCGGGCGCAAATCCAGCCCGCTGATGGTCAGGCCGGTCGCGCTGAGGTGGATGTGGCTGTCCACGAATGCCGGCGCCACGAAGCCGCCGTCGAGATCCACCACCTCGGCGTCGGGGAATTGGCCACGGCCGACGTCGTCACCACCCAGCCACGCCACAACGTCGCCGCGCACCGCCATAGCGGTGGCGTCGGGATGGGTCGGACTGTGCACCCTGCCATTCACCAGCAGCGTGGTGGGAATCTGCGTCACACGGCAAAAACTACGGGGTTCGCGGAGGCCGGGCGTTCTGGGCTTGCGACGACGGCAGCGCCGGCGTTTCGACTTCTCTGACGTCGATGACCTCGCCGTCAATGTAGTCGCCGGGCGCGCTGCCCTCGGACGCCGGCGAGCCGAACATCCCCGGGTCGGTAATCAGCGGAATCCGCTTTTCGAAACCACGCAGCGCGACCGCGGTCAATGCGGGCCGGGCGAGGTTCCGGATCGGCGGCGCGAGCAGCAGTAGCCCGAGGGTGGTGGTGACCAGTCCGGGCAACAGGACCAGCACCGAGGCCAAGGCGACCATTGCGCCGTCACCCAGCGCACTGCGCGGTTCCTTCAGGCCGGTTCGCAGCTGCAAGAGCTGCGTGCCCAGCTGCACACCGGCCATCGGAGCCCAAACGAGCACCCCGAGCACGAAGGTCACCACCAGCGCCAACAGCGTCCAGCCCCACCCGATCGTCGACACCAACGCGACTATCGCCGCGAACTCGACGATCGCGTAGCTGAGCAACAGACGCCGGACCATGTGAGGCCAACGTCTGCGGCCCACGCCTAAGTTCCCTGGTGGTGAACCACACGGCTGCAGTTAGATTGCGGTATGACGACGATTGAGATCGATACACCCGATGGATTGATCGATGCGCTGCTCAGCCTTCCCCCAGGGGATGGTCCGTGGCCGGGGGTGGTGGTCATTCACGACGCGATCGGCTACGGCCCGGACAAGGAGTCGATCAACGACCACGTCGCCCGGGCCGGGTATCTGGCGCTCACTCCGAATCTGTTCTCGCGGGGTGGCCGCGTCCGCTGCGTCACCAGAGTGATGCGCGAGCTGCTGACCAAACGGGGCCGTGCGCTTGACGACATTCTGGCCGCCCGCGATCACCTTCTGGCCATGCCGCAATGCTCGGGGAAGGTGGGCATCGCGGGCTTCTGCATGGGTGGCGGGTTCGCGCTGATCATGTCCCCTCAGGGATTTGGTGCCGCCGCGCCGTTCTACGGCACGCCATTGCCGCGCCGCCTGAGCGAGACGCTGGACGGCGCGTGCCCGATTGTGGCGAGCTTCGGCAATCGTGACCCGCTGGGGATCGGGGCGGCCAACCAACTACGTAAGACGACTCAAGCCAACCGCATCCCCGCCGATATCAAGAGCTACCCGGGCGTCGGGCACAGCTTCGCCAACAAGCTCCCCGCCCAGCCGCTGCTGCGCGTCACGGGCTTCGGCTACAGCGCCGAGGCGACGGAGGACGCGTGGAGCCGGGTCTTCGCGTTCTTCGGCCAGCATCTGCGAGCATGAGTCGCTTGTTGGCCGGCTGGCCCCTACGACGTCGACTTGAGCTTCTGAGACAGGACCGTCGCGAAGGTGTGGGTGTCCCCCGGCCAGCGCGCCGACACGTAGTTGCCGTCGTCCACGACGAACGCCGGCCGCGAATTGGTCGCGGTGTCCCGAACCATTCCGGAGGTCTTCAGCCACCTCTGCGGGGATCCGGGCTTGACGTCGCAGAAATCCGTCGGATCTTGCAGCGCGCGGGTGACCTCCGACTGCACTGACATGTAGCCGTCCGGCTGGCCGGGTTCCTCGGTGTAGGTCCGGTAGTAGTTGGGGTCCCCGAACCGGGTGAAGCGGGTCAGGTTCCAGGCGTTGCGCTCGAACGCCCAAGTCAACGCCGTGGTCTTGCGTGCGTAGAGCACCGAGCGGCCGGTGCCGGGATCGATGCTGCGAGCCGCGAGCAGCACCCCGTGGCAGATCGCGGCCACCGGCATCCCGCGGCCAAAGGCGTCCACGACGAGCCGTTGCAGGATGTCGCTGTCGATGTAGCTGCGCATCCCGCGGGCCCTATGGCCGCCGGGCAGCAGCAGCGCGTCGACGTCGTCGAGGGTGGCTTGAGCCCAGCTGACGGGTTGCTGAAACTCATTCGACCGCACCATGTTCCGGTATGCGTCGCGACCGTCCTTATTCGCCCGCAACATGAAGCCGATTATCGGGATCGCACGCAACCCCGGTAGGTCCGACCAGATGTCGAGACCCCGGCCGGTGACCATGACGTCGTCAGCGACCCCGGGCTTGCCGCTTTCGGTGGCGAAGACGACGCGATGTCCGTTGCGGGTCAGGACACGCCAGCTGACCGCGACCTCGGTCGGGTCGAAGTCGCGGTCCGGGATCGGGATGAGGACGGCGCCCATCTCGGTTTAGCTCGAAGCCACTTTGAGCGCGAGGCCGACATTGTTTTCCATGCCGCCGCGCCGCTTGCTGACGAAGTTGAACACCTTGCCCACGATGCCGTACCGCTTGCCGATCGCGTCGTAGACGGCGCCGGTTTGGGATTTGTCGAGGATGGCGGCGGTGCCCTCGACGGCCCCGCTCTTGGTGTTACCGCGCACGTTGCAGATGGCCATTGTCACCCGCGGGGTATTGCGAATCCGCTTGACCTTCCACGACTTTTCCTCGGTGATGACCAGCAACCGGTTGCCGTCGACCGCGGCCCAGATGGTGGTCGGCTTGGGCCGGCCGTCTTTGGTGAAGGTGGTGAGCAGGATGTATTGCGCCTTGGCGAGGTCGGCAAACGTTGGGGTCACGGTTGCCAACCTAACGCCGAGCAGACGCAAAAGCACCCGAAAACAGCGGTTTTCGCGTGCTTTTGCGTCTGCTCGCCGTCCCAACGTTGACAGTCTCGGCCATCAGCTGCGATAGTCATTACGCGTTAAACGAAAACAGTGTTTTCATTTAAGGGGAAACGTGAGCGACCCGAAGAATCCGCTGGCGTGGTTGCCGTTCTCCATCGCGGAGGCGGCCATGGCCCCTGCGCCAGGGGCTCCCGCATCAGGAGCCGACGCCGACCTCTCCGCGGCGTGGTCGCACCTCGTGGACCGGCTGGGCGATGCCGCGCGGGTCGTGGAATCCGACCCGTCTAATCGAAATCGAGTCGATCGCGCCGCCGGTATGCGGCATCTTCTCGTGCTACTTACCGCAGGTATCGATGAGGTGCTGCGGTTCGATCCGGAACCGGTCCTGTCTGTGCAGCGCACCAGCACCGACGACATCGTGACCTGGGGAATGGAGTGTCCGGATTGCATCTACACCCGCGCCGTACTGCGTGGCGGGGAGAGTTATCGACTGTTCGGCAATCGCGGAACCGCACGGTACGTCGGACTACAGACGATGAACGGCATCACGGCGACGGCGAATGAACTGGTCGACGAACTCGACGTGGATGCCAACGGGAACTTCGAAGTCGTGCTGTCAGCCGATAAGCGCGCCGGCAATTGGATGCGCGTAGAGGGCGGCCACCCCACGTTGACGGTGCGGCACTTCTTCTATGACTGGGATACCGAGGTGGCTTCGTCGTTGCGCATTGAACGGCTCGGCGGTGCGGGGGCGGCGAGCGACGGTCCGGTCGATCCGGACGTGACGGTGTCGCGACAGCTGGCCGCCCTCGGCGACTTCGTCCATGACAACCTGGCGTTCTTTCTGCAATTCGGTTACGCGGCACCTACCAACGGCTTTCTGCCGCCGATCGATCGCACTGACATCGGGGCGGCCGCCGAGAACAAACCGGTAATCGGCCGGTGGGAGCTGCGCCCCGGCGAGGCGCTGATCGTCGAAGTTGAACCGCCCGAAGGCATTTACTGGAGTTTTTCCATCGGCAACCCGTGGTGGGAAACCATTCATTACGGCCGCCACCAGTCCAGCCTGAACGCCCATCAGGCTGCGGTCGATTCCGACGGCAAGGTGCGCGTGGTGCTGTGCGCCGATGACCCCGGCGTTGCCAATTGGCTGGACACCGCCGGCCACAGCAACGGTCCCATCATCCTGCGCTGCGTGCGGACCAAGACCGCACCGACACCGATGACGCGACTGGTGCCCTTCGACGACATTCACGCCGAGTTACCTTCGGATACCACACAAATCACCCCCGAAGAGCGGGCATCCATCCTGGCGGCGCGCCGTCGCGCCGTGCACGAAAGGTTCCGACGGTGACGTTCAACGCTGACGAGTTGGAGCAAGGAGCTTGCGCGGCAACCGGCCTCGAGGATTTCGGTTCGCCCTACTATCGCGAGGGACTCGACCGCATCGTTGAATCCCTCAATACCGAGGCCGACCTCAACGAGATCGGCCGGATCATCCAGCACGCCACCATCAGCAACGCCTTGATTCAGCGCCTCAAGATCGAGGACACCTACGCCCAGCACCCCGAGATCGACGACGAGGTGGTCGGCGGCCCCGTCTTTGTCATCGGGTTACCCCGCACCGGGACCACGGCGTTGAGCCAACTGGTGGCCGCCGATCCGCAGTTCCGGTCACTCCGGATGTGGGAGTCCCAAGCACCCACCCCGCCGCCGGAGGCTGCTACCCAGCACACCGATCCGCGGATCGCACAGGCTGAGGCCGGCCTGAAGATGCTCGACGACATGTTCCCGTTGATGAAGACGATGCACAACTCCGAGGCGACTGCCGCGACCGAATGCCAGGACCTGATGGGTATGAGCTTCCGTACCTTCCACTTTGACGGCGCCGTGCGCGCGCCACGGTATCTGGCGTGGCTGATGGACTGCGACATGCGCGAGACCTACACCTTCCACCGGCGAGTGCTCAAGCTATTGCAATGGCACTGCCCACCGGTGCTGTGGCATCTCAAGACCCCGGTGCACATGTTCGCCCTCGATGCGCTCGTCGAAGCCTATCCGAACGCCAAATTCCTTTGGAGTCATCGTGATCCGGCCAAAGTGATGGGATCGGTATGCAGCCTTATCCGGTACGTGCGCAGTTGGAGCAGCGACCGCGACGACGCCGAGGAGCTTGGCGCCGAGCAGCTCGACAGCTGGGTTGAAGGTGTCCGGCGGGCAATGGATTTCCGCAGCCGCATGGGCGACGACCGATTCGCAGATGTTTCCTTCGCGAACTTGCAGTCCGACCCGGTACGCACGCTGCGAACCAGCTACGAGTCCCTCGGCTTGGCATTCACCGATGCGGCCTCGGATTCGGTCAAGCGATGGGCCGAGGAACACAAACCCGGTTCCCGCGGTGCACACGACTACGACCTGGCCGACTTCGGCCTGACATCCGACGGTGTTCGCGAACGGTTCGCGGACTACCTTGCCGCCTACGATGCAACTGCCTGAACGCGTGAACGCTCCGCGCACGCGCCGACGCGACAAACTGGACCCCGACCCCGCGGTGCGTCGCGAAATCCTGGCCGCGGCGTCGAGAGCTCTTCGCGAACAGGGAGTTCGCGGCCTCAGTATCGCGGCGGTCCTTCAGCGGGCCGGGTTGAGCACGCGCGCGTTCTATCGACATTTCGGCTCGAAGGACGAACTCGTCGCGGCGGTTTTCCTTGAGATGGCACGCGTCGAGGAGCGGCGGCTACGTCGCCGAATGGCCTCTGCCAGTTCGGAGATCGACGCGGTGACGGCATGGATCGATGGGCGCCTCGACCTGGCGTTCGACGACAACATCAGGTCCGATTTGCGCCGGTTGTCTCAGGAAGCACAATCCCAGATGTTCGGCTCCCCCGACCTGGTCCAGCCCGCGTACACCGAATTGCTCCAGCCGCTGAGCGAAGCGCTGCAATGCGGTCTGCGCCGCGGGGTGTTTCGTGACATCGACCCGGTGACCGATGCGCAGTCCATCCACGGTGTGGTGTGGGCGGTCATTGAGCGGCAATGGGCGAACGGCGATTGCTGACCGCGAAGAAATCCGGGACGCGCATTCTGCGTTTCTGCTTGCGCGGACTGGGCGTCGAAAAGGGACAGGAACCAATCACTGAAGGGAGACATTGATGGACCTGGGGTTCGCCGGATCGGCGGCCGTGGTCACGGGCGGCAGCAAGGGGATGGGACTGGCCATTGCCGAAACCCTGGCAGCCGAAGGGGCCAGCGTCGCGGTGATGGCCCGAGGCCAAGAAGCTCTCGATGCCGCGGTGACATCGCTACGCGAGGCCGGAGCTCCGGACGCCGTCGGGATCAGCGTGGATATGGCCGATGCCGAATCCATTGCGGCCGGCTTCGCCGCGGTCTCCGAGCGTTGGGGGCGCCTCAACAGTCTGGTGCACACGATTGGACCGGGCGACGGTTATTTCGAGCAGATGGACGACGCGCAATGGGACGCCACGTTCGCCCTCGGCACCATGTCGGCGGTTCGGTCGATCCGAGCCGCATTGCCGCTGCTGCGCGGTGCGGAGTGGGCCCGCATCGTGACACTGTCCGCGCACTCCATTCAACGGCAGAACCCCCGCATCGTCGCTTACACCGCGGCAAAGGCCGCGTTGGCCAGCGTCACCAAGAATTTGTCCAAAAGCCTTGCCAAGGAAGGCATCCTGGTCAACTGCGTATGTCCGGGCACCATCGTGACCGCCAGCTTCACCGAACAGCTCAAAGACATCCTCGCCGCCGACGGCCTCGACGCTACCGACCCGCGCGATGTTATGACGTGGATCGACAACAACTTTCATCAGCCCTGCGACCTCGGTCGCGCCGGACTGCCCGAAGAGATCGCGTCAGTCACGGCCTATTTGGTGTCGCGGCGAAACGGCTATGTCACCGGCGCGACGGTGAACGTGGACGGTGGGTCGGACTTCGTCTAGCCCGGCGAGCAGACGCAAAAGCACCCGAAAACCGCTGTTTTCGGCTGCTTTTGCGTCTGCTCACCCTTCCAGGTCGCCCTCGGTTTCCAGTAGCGCCTGGCGCAGCCCGTCGAGGGTGTCCGGCTGCGGTTCAGCCCACATGCCGCGGCCGGCCGCTTCCAGCAGCCGCTCGGCCATCCCGTGCAGCGCCCATGGGTTGGACTCCGCCATGAACTTGCGGTTCTCCGGGTCCAACACATAACTCTCGGTGAGTTGTTCGTACATCCAGTCGGCCATTACGCCGGCGGTGGCGTCGTAGCCGAACAGGTAGTCGACAGTCGCCGCCATCTCGAATGCGCCCTTGTAGCCGTGCCGGCGCATCGCGGCCATCCAGCGCGGATTGACCACCCGCGCCCGGAACACCCGGGTGGTCTCCTCGGAGAGCGTGCGGGTGCGGATCGCGTCGGGTCTGGTGTTGTCGCCGATGTAGGCGGCCGGCGCCTTCCCGGTCAAAGCCCGCACCGTGGCGACCATGCCGCCGTGGTACTGGAAGTAGTCGTCGGAGTCCGCGATGTCGTGTTCGCGGGTGTCAGTGTTCTTGGCCGCCACCGCGATGCGCCGGTACTGCCGGTTCATGTCGTCGACCGCCTCGCGACCGTCGAGGTCGCGCCCGTAGGCGAACCCGCCCCAGGCGGTGTACACCGCGGCCAGGTCGGCGTCGTCACGCCAGTTGCGGCTGTCGATCAGCTGCAACAGCCCGGCACCGTAGGTGCCCGGCTTGGACCCGAAAATCCTGGTGGTCGAGCGGCGTTGATCGCCGTGTTGGGCAAAGTCAGCCTGGGCGTGCGCACGCACGTAGTTGTCGTCGGCGGGCTCGTCGAGGTCGGCGACCAACCGGACTGCGTCGTCGAGCATCGTCACCACATGCGGGAAGGCGTCACGGAAAAATCCGGAGATCCGCACCGTCACGTCGATGCGCGGCCGGCCCAGCTCGGCCAGCGGAATCGGCGCCAGCCCGACGACGCGCCGCGACGCGTCGTCCCAGACCGGCCGAACACCCAGCAGTGCAAACACTTCGGCGATGTCGTCGCCGGCGGTGCGCATCGCCGAGGTGCCCCATACCGACAGCCCCACCGACTGCGGCCACTGCCCGTGATCGTCGCGGTAGCGGGTGAGCAGTGAATCCGCCAGTGCCACACCGGCTTCCCACGCCAACCGGGACGGCACCGCCTTGGGGTCGACGGAGTAGAAGTTGCGCCCGGTGGGCAGCACGTTTACCAGGCCGCGCAGCGGTGACCCAGACGGCCCGGCGGGGATGAACCGACCGTCCAACGCCCTGAGCACCTGGTCGATTTCAGCTGCGGTACCGGCCAGCCGCGGCACCACCTCGGTGGCCGCGAATCGCAGCACCGCTGCCGCCTCGCCGTTGTCGGTGATCCGTTCGGCGGCATCGGGGTCCCAGTCGGCGGCTTGCAGTGCGGCGACCAATTCCCGCGCCGCGGCCTCGGCCTGGTCCACCGCCGCTCGCTCGTCGGTGCCGTCCTCGGCCAGGCCGAGTGCCTGCCGCAGCCCGGGCAGGGCCTGCTGGCCGGCGAACAGCTGACGGGCCCGCAGGATGGCCAGTACCAGGTCGAGTTCTTGCGCACCCGTTGGCTTTTGCCCCAGAATGTGTAGCCCGTCGCGGATCTGGACGTCCTTGATCTCGCACAGCCAGCCGTCGATGTGCAGGATCATCTCATCGAAAGTGTCCTCGGCGGGTCGCTCGGTCAGGCCCAGGTCGTGGTCCATCTTGGCGGCCCGGATCAATGTCCAGATCTGCTGGCGGATGGCGGGCAGCTTGGCGGGGTCCAAAGCGGCGACGCTCGCGTGTTCGTCGAGGAGCTGCTCCAAACGCGCGATGTCGCCGTAGGTTTCGGCGCGCGCCATCGGCGGAATGAGGTGGTCGACGAGCACGGCGTGCGCTCGCCTCTTGGCCTGGGTGCCCTCGCCGGGGTCGTTGACCAGAAATGGGTAGATCAACGGCAGGTTGCCGAGCGCCGCGTCGGACCCGCAAGCCGCCGACATGCCCAGCGTCTTTCCCGGCAGCCACTCCAGGTTGCCGTGCTTGCCCAGATGCACCACGGCGTCGGCGTTAAATCCGGTGTCGAGCCAGCGGTAGGCCGCCAGATAGTGGTGGCTGGGCGGCAGGTCCGGGTCATGGTAGATGGCCACGGGGTTCTCGCCGAAGCCACGCGGCGGCTGCACCATCACCACCAGGTTGCCCGCTTGCATGGCGGCGATGACGATTTCGCCGTCGGGATCGTTCGTCCGGTCGACGAACAGCTCCCCCGGCGGCGGACCCCAATGGGCTTCGACGGCCTCGGTGAGTTCGCCGGGCAGGGTCGCGAACCAGTCGCGATAGTCCCTGGCGGACACCCGGATCGGGTTTCCGGCCAGTTGCCCGTCGGTGAGCCAGTCGGGGTCTTGACCGCCGCGCTCGATCAACGCGTGGATCAGGGCGTCACCGTCGTTGCAGTCCACCCCGGGTAGGTCGCCGACCTGGTAGCCGTTGTCCCGCATCGCCCGCAGCAGCGCGACCGCGCTGGCCGGGGTGTCCAGCCCGACCGCGTTGCCGATGCGGGCGTGCTTGGTGGGGTAGGCCGAAAACACCAGGGCCACCCGCTTGTCCGCGGGGCCGACGTGCCGCAGCCGCGCGTGCCGGACGGCCAGCCCCGCCACCCGCGCGCAGCGCTCCGGGTCGGCAACATAGGAAATCAACCCGTCGTCGTCAATCTCTTTGAACGAGAACGGAACTGTGATGATCCGGCCGTCGAATTCGGGCACCGCCACCTGACTGGCCACATCGAGCGGGCTGAGCCCGTCGTCGTTGTCGCGCCACTTATCCCGCGGGCTGGTCAAACAGAGTCCCTGCAAGATCGGGATGTCAAGGGCCGCAAGATGTTCGACGTTCCAGCTGTCGTCATCGCCACCGGCTTCGGCGGCGGCCGGCTTTACTCCCCCGGCGGCCAGCACCGTGACCACCATGGCGTCGGCATCTCCAAGTCGTTGCAGCAGTTCGGGTTCGGCGGTGCGCAGTGAGGCGCAGAAGAGCGGCAGCGCCCGCGCACCGGCGCCTTCGATTGCCTGGCAGAGCGCTTCGACGTACGCGGTGTTGCCGGCCAGGTGCTGCGCGCGGTAGTAGAGCACCGCGATCGTCGGGCCTTCGGTATTCCGGGCGTCGGGCCGCTCCAGCTCGCCCCAGGTCGGTGTCACCACGGGCGGCGTGAAGCCGAAGCCCGTCATCAGCACGGTGTCGGACAGGAAGGCATGCAGCTGGCGCAGGTTTTCCACGCCGCCGTGCGCCAGGTAGATGTGGGCCTGCACGGCGATACCGGCAGCAAGGGTGGATAGGCCGGTCAGCTCGGCGTCGGCCGCTTGCTCGCCGCTGACCAGCACGGTCGGCACGCCGCTGGCGAGCACCGTGTCGATGCCGCTCTGCCAGGCGCGGTAGCCGCCGAGGATCCGGACCACCACGATCGAGGCGTCGGCCAGCAGGTCGGGCAGTTCGGTCTCAGACGCCCGCGCCGGGTTTGCCCATCGATAGTTTTTCCCGCTGGAACGGGCGCTGATCAGGTCGGTGTCGGACGTCGACAACAGCAGAATGGTCGGCTCAGTCACCTACCATTGGTACCGCAGCGCCGTGCCGCGCCCAACCGTGGGTAACGTGAAGCGATGAAATCTTCGTCCGTTGCGGGAAAAGTCGTCGCAATCACCGGTGGCGCTCGCGGAATTGGCCTGGCCATTGCCACGGTTCTGCACGGAGCCGACGCCAAGGTCGCGATTGGGGATATCGACGAACCCGCTGTCAAGGAGGCCGGTCGCCCGTTCGAGCTGGGTCGCGCGTTGGACGTGACTGATCGCCAATCCTTTACCGATTTCCTCGATGTCGTTGAAAAGCGCGTAGGACCGATCGACGTGTTGGTGAACAATGCGGGCGTTATCGCGGTGGGCAGCGGGGTCGACGAGCCCGACGCCATCACCAAGCGGCTGCTTGATGTCAACGTTTACGGCGTAATCCTGGGCACCAAGCTGGGCGCACAACGGATGCTGCCTCGCGGTCGCGGTCACATCATCAACATCGCGTCGGTGGGTAGCGTGGTGCCAACCGAGGGCATCGCAACCTATTGCGCCACAAAACATGCCGTGCTCGGGTACACCGACACCGTTCGCCTGGAAAACCGCGGGCGCGGCGTCCACTTCTCCGCGATCATGCCTACCCTGACCAATACCGAAATGGTTTCCGGCATCGG
Organism: uncultured Actinomycetota bacterium; assembly: GCA_963840045.1. Taxonomy (GTDB): domain Bacteria; phylum Actinomycetota; class Actinomycetes; order Mycobacteriales; family Mycobacteriaceae; genus Mycobacterium. Next base: position 793,587 of record CAWIXL010000009.1, read on the forward strand.
ACATGCAAAGGGCTTCAAGAACGCGGAGCCCGAAGAGGTGGCCCAGGCAGTGGCCGACTTGATCGCCAAACCCAAAGCGCGCGTGGTCGTTCCACGTTCCATGGGCATCACGATGTCGGCTCAGAATTTCATGCCGCAGGGTGTCGCAGAGGCGATGAGACGGGCATTAGGCAGCGGACGCGTTTTCACCAGCGATGTGCAAGCCAGACAAGCGCGAAGGTTACGCCCGACGGACCGGGACGTCCTGAGGGCTTGCTCACATTGTGGTGGCAGCACTGGTCGCCGAGGGCACGATCAGCGCTGGCCGGATCCATCAACCCCAAACGCTCTGTATTTCGTTGATGATCTGCTCGCGTTTGGCCGTGTATTCGGCGTCCGAGATCACTCCCGCAGCGCGCAGAGTCTCCAGCTTCTGCAGACGCTGAGCGATCGAATGTGGCGGTGGCGTGACGGTCGAGTGGCCCATCCCCGAAGCCGCGCCGCTCCGATCCATGGATGCGCTGCCGGACAACGTCCTTCCCTCGGCTCAACCGGGGACGCTTCGACGTTCTCGCCGCCGGAATACCTTCTGGATCGCTGGATTCCGGCGGCGGCGGCCGGCAAGCCGTTCGTGGCCACGTTGCCCGAGTACGCGCCCCCACAAGCGCACACGATCAACGTCCCCAAGATCGTTACCCCGCCGACCATTGGTGTGCAGAACCCTGAACTTGCCCGGGGGCGTGTCCCGCACAGAAGCCGAATGGGACCGTTGGCTCAAGGAAAGCCGCGGCATATCGCCACGCGACCGCAGAGGCAGCTCACCATCGTCCGGTAGGCCACCGTCTGTGGTACCGCTGTCGTGTCCTGGGCAAACCGGGTGCCCAACGGTCATGCCTGGAGGACGGTTGCGGTACCACATGCTCGCATTTAAGGGTCTGAGAATGTCACGCCCGCGCCGTCCACGGCAGGCCGTGCCGCAGCCACGCATCGACAGTCTCGCCGCTGCGCAGACACCCACCCCGGGTCTGGGCCGCCGCCAGCGCATTCTATCCTTCGCAACAATGTAGGTCTACACTGTGTGTCTACACTGTAAGTCTACGGAGAAGTCACCAGCTTCCAGGCTCCCTGACACTGTGGACGAACTCCCTCGTCATCGTTGGCGAGGGGAGGAAGCGTCTCTCATGACCGCCGCCGGTTCTCCCCGTCCGCCCAGTCCGCGTCCTACCAAGCCGGCTATCAGTTCGGCTTGACCGTGGCACACCCCAATTTGGTGGTCGAAGACCAAGTCTGTGGAACGGCGTTCATATACGCTTCGGTCCCCGACAAAAGCGACTACGTGCGGGGCTGCACCGCCGGTATTCACGCACCCCGGTAAAACCGGCGGTCGGCGCAGTGTCACTTCGGCTCGGCGTGGACCCGGTCGGGGTCGAAGCGCTCGCCGTTGACCCGGTGGCCCTTCCCAACTGGGTCGACGGTCAGGGTCATCAGCATGGTGACGACGGCGCGGAACCGGTCGGGGGGATAGCGCCCCTATCCCCACGGCCACGTTGCTCGCGGGCATCGTCAAGTTGTTTGAAAATGATTGTGGCGCAGTCGATGTAAGTTGCTTCGGTGGCCGAATATAGTGGCTAACTCGGTCTTTCATACCGCTGCGGCCGCAATGACTTCGTCCCAGACCGCGAAGCGGGCGGTCATCTCGGTTCGCCATTGGGATGCACTGATCAGATGACGACGGGGACGAAAGTGCCCTCGGATGTGGCTGAAAGCAAACAGGAACCGTTGCGCCTGCCCGGCTGAGGCGAAGCGTTTCATCACCCGTTCGCGGAACCCGTTGGGGGCCGGGGCCAGCGCCAGGGCGGCGCGCAACGCGTCATGCATGCGAGGTTTATTGAGGTCGACACCGCCCACAGGGGTGGTACCCAAGGTCGACCCGGTGGGCATCTCGTCGAGGATGGCGTCGCCGAGGAATCCGGTGTTCCACGCAATCTAGCCGCGGTGGTGAACCGTTCGACCATGCCGGCCAGCCGAGTCACGATCTCGGGAAACTTCTCGATCATGCGCCCGCAGCGCAGCTCGGCGGTGTTGTGCGTGATCGCCTCGAACCGAAGCACGCGTTCGCCTTTGGTATACGCATCGACATGCAAACCCTGTTCAACCATCTCGCCATCGAAACCCCGCTAGCTGCTTGACGATTCGGCGCGAGCCAAACATTCCACATCGACAACAAATTGTCGAAAGTCGATCCTCAAGGGGCTAGCACCGCAGGTAAATCATCGCGGTTAGAACTGGCCAAGTGCCGCCGTTGGTGAAGCGAATGCCGTCGCCGCTCGCCACGACCGCCCAGCCTTGGACTGCGCCACCCTGCGATCAGTAGCGTCCTCATTAGCTTCCGCCCGATCCCGACGCTGCGAGCAGGAACACCCACACGATGAGTCCAAACGCGACCACCAGGCCATTGAGGACAAGGCTGGCGATGCATAATCCACGGCCCTGTCCGTTGAGCCTTTTGCTCTTATTGAAGGCCACAAGCGCAATAACCCCGCCGATGCTGCCAAAAAATACACCGGCGCCGAACAGGAAATTCATCAGGAAGCCAACGGCGCCGATGACCAGCGACCACGCCGCAAGGCCGTTGGTGACCCAGATCGAGCGGTTCTCTGCCATGGCTGCGCGGATAACCTGCTGGTCGACGGCAGGCTGGGGCACAGCGGCCTGCTGCCAGTTCTGGCCGTCCCAATACTTCTGGCCGGGATTACCGCTGGGATCGGCGTACCAGCCAGCGGCCGATGGTTGAACAGTCATGTCTCTCCATTCTCTCCGTGCCTTGACCCAGTGCGATGGTCAGAGTGGCGGGCTTGCGCCCGCCACCTGGAACTTAGCTACGTCCTGTCATCACCAGGGGTACTTCTGGGTCGGCGTGTGCCAGCGGGACAATCTCAGTTCCCTTTGTTGGCATCCGATGTTTCGGTCGCGACGGGCTCGCCCCGGTCTGGGGAGTCGCGTTAAGTCGGGTCTCCGATCAGTCAACCATTCGCCGCCCACTGATTGTAGGCCTTTCCCAACGGAATTACAGGCAACGCTAAGAATATTTACAGGCAACGCTAGGAATATTTACAGGCAACGCTAGGAATGGGGCGATCGATGCCGAGCTGCGGCTGCGGGCTACGGCTTGCCGGGCAACTAATGTAACCGGTTGTGACTACCTCCGACGATCCGATGGCGGCGGTACGGGCGTACGTCGCTGCCTTCAACCAGGGTGACGCGACGGCGATGGGTGCGGCGTGCGCCGACCCGATGCAGATCCTTGACGGGATGTCGCCGCATGTGTGGCAGGGGCCGACAGCCACCGAGGACTGGTGGAGTGCCGTGCTCGCCGAGGGAGGGCACCTTGGGGCTTCCGGCTACCGCATCGCTCTGGCCGAGCCACGGCATGTCGACGTGACCGGCGACAACGCGTATGTCGTCGTTCCTGCCACCATGACTTTCAATCTGAGAGGCAGGAAGGTCTCTCAGACCGGCGCACTCTTCACCGTGGCGCTTCGCAAGGTCGACACGGACTGGCGCCTGTCGGCGTGGGCCTGGGCGAAAGGCGGCTAATGGTGTCCATGAGTGGCCGACTTCTTGCAATTCCGGCGCGGATGCGCCGCCTGCGCTCCGCGTCCCGTCGGCCCCAGGCCATCGGGGCAGGCAACGAACAGCCGCGCCCTACCCGATCCGCCCGACTGCGAATTCGACTTCGTCAACGGCGTGACCAATATTCTCTTTCATCAACATCCCATCAACATCGTGGGGCAGGAATGACACAACAGACACGCTGCCGACTTTCCATCGCCTTTCCTATGGATTAAGGAAGCTCTGTTTCCGGTCCTAACGGCGGTGGAACCGGTCCTCCTACCGCTGTGGGAGGTGGTGCCGGAACTGGCATACCTTCACCGGGAAGAACGGGTGCACTCGAAAATCCAGCAGGTACCATATGATCTTTGCACGCATTCGGAACAGGAACCATATACCATTTCCAAGCGCCAGGGGGATTTGGTGCCGGTGCCATGCTGTTGTCGGGGCACCGCCATGTGCAACTGAGACCGCCGACACCCGCGCCACCAAGGCCGAGAGTGGCTGCGCCGCCAATATTCGCCTCAGAGTTAACACCCACGCCCCCTTGCTCACAGTGCATATGGGATCCATTGATTTCAGTAGGCCAATCACAGTAAGCACCGCCGGCAAGGAATACGGTTGCTGCGGTGGTGACAGCTGGATAATCACAGAAGCCGGCATTGGCCCTCGCTGGCGGGAAAATGAAAATCGCACTACATACCATTATCGGAACGAGCCATATTTTATTCATTGACTACCTTCACGTGTGTTCCCAACACGTCATCACCGATACGTCATCGGGCCGGGAATTCCCCTGACCGGCGAGGAATTGGCGGGGTCGGACCATACTGCGATGCGGGCACAATACCGCAAGGGTTTTCCACATTTGTTCCCACTTTTCACCGGCTGGCCCGCCTATCCGTGCCGCGCGTCCACCAGATTCGCGATGGGCGCAGGTGAAGCCGCGTACGTCGATGCGCTGCCTGCCCACGCCATACCTCCAATTTCCCCACAGTCACAGACATCGGTGAGCGACGGCGAAGTGTTACGCAGGTAGCGCGTTACACGGTCCAGCGACCAGACCTGGACATGTAACCAGCCCCGCCGTTCTAGACCACTTCAAACCTGCAGCAAAGCGTGTGGGGCGGTGGTGGTATCGGTATAAACCGCGTTACATGTGGTCGATGAGGTGGACCCGAACGGGAAGATGGAGCTGAAATGTATGAATCGCGGTTGATGGGCGGCGTGCGCCAGGCCCTTGTCTTAGTCGGTGCAGTGCTCGGTGTCACGGCGCTAAGCGCTGGTGAGGCAAGTGCCGACGGCCCGGTCCAGTTGCGAAGCCATTTGGGCGATGTTTGTCTGGACGCCCCGACTGGGAGCTGGCTCAGCCCGGTGGTGATCAACCCGTGCAATGGGGCGGACTCGCAGCGCTGGAATCTCACCGCTGACGGGCAGTTGGAAAGCGTGGCCTTCCCCGGGGAGTGCCTGTCACAACCAGGCGAGAGTTGGTGGGCGCACCTCCAGAACTGCGTAAATTGGTTCACCCAGCAGTGGAGTATCCAGCCCGACGGCCAGGTCACGACTACTGTCGGTGCCTGCCTCACCGTTCTCGGCGGCCCGGGTCCTGGTACTTCGGTGTCCACCCGCTTTTGCAACGGCGCACCCGACCAAGCGTGGGATAGCGTTCCGTGACGGACGAACTCTCCGACGAGGTGATCGCATTCCTGTCCGAGGGCACTCGAACAGGCAAGCTGGGCTATGTCGCATCAGACGGCAGACCTTTGGTCGCACCGGTGTGGTTCATAGTCGACGGCAAACAGCTGGTTTTCACTACACCCAAGCAAACCGCCAAAGGGCGCGCGCTGAGCCGCGACCCGAGAGTAGCGATTTGCGTCGACGATCAGCATCCGCCGTACTCGTTCGTGCAAGTGCAGGGCACCGCGTCAACGGGTGAGGACGCGGATGAACTTCTGGAGACGGCTACTCGGATCGGAGGCCGCTACATGGGCGCGGACCGTGCCGAGGAATATGGTCGCCGCAACGGCGTGCCCGGCGAGCTCGTCGTCCGCATAACGCCTACCAAAGTCGTCAAGGGATTCAACATCACTGATTGACTCGCGGCGGTTCTACGCGCGCCCGCCTGCTGGTGGAATGTCTTCTGGTGCAAGGGAATCTTCGCCTCACCCCGCCGAAAAAGAACCTCACTGCAAATGGCGCGCGTTGGCGACCAGGCACTCCAGCCCGATTCGGTCAATCAACGAGCAATCGTTGACTAAAGCAAGTTCTTGTGCGGCGCGCGTATAGGCGTAGTTCGATACCACCATCGTCGCGGAGCAGCGATGCAATTTCGCCCCGGCCACCGCTTGCTGTACCGCTGCAACGCCTACCGGCCGCGCCTTTCGTTTGCATTGGACAGCAGTGCGCAGACCGTTCTTTACGGCGATGAGATCAACACCGAAGTCACCCGTGGCCTTGGTGGCGCTCACCGCATAACCCGCGCCCCGCAGCACCGCCGCCACGAAGTGCTCAAACTCAATGCCCGACATGATGTCAATGCGGTCCAACCCGGTAGCGCGGTAGAACTCATCGCGCCGAGCCTTCCGTGCGCGGTTACGCCGCGCCTTCAGGTAGGCCGCGCCGCGACCCACGAAGACGAGGCCGAAAAACAGGCCCGCGACCCAGGCCCAGAAGTAGTGGCCAACGGCCGCGAGAAGTATGTAGACCAGCGCCACCGCCCCACAGACGAGAACCGCCGTAAGGTCGAGCACTGAGCCCCGCCAAGGCTTGTCAGAGTCCCCCACGGCGTTCATGTTGCCCGACATGGGGATTACCCGTCGAGAATGACGGTGCCCGGGCACCCTTTAGCCGCACGTCGTACCGTGAAGCATGGCTCGTGCCCGCGACACCGACGCCTGCCCGGGTGCGCTGCAGGTGCACCAGGCGGCCGACGGTGCGATGGTGCGGATCCGGCTGCCCGGCGGCATGCTGACCGCCGCCCAGTTAGCGACGCTGGCGAGCGTCTCGAGCGGCTTGGGCTCGGGAACGCTGGAACTGACCGCCCGCGGCAATGTGCAGGTGCGCGGGATCACCGACGTGACGGCGGTCGCCGAAGCGATCGCGTCCGCCGGGCTATTGCCGTCGGCGACGCATGAGCGCGTCCGCAACATCGTGGCGTCGCCGCTGTCCGGCCGCTTCGGCGGCCGGGCAGACGTACGGGGGTGGGTCGGCGAGCTGGACGCGGCGATCTGCGCCGAACCGCGCCTGGCGGAGCTGGGCGGCCGGTTCTGGTTCAGCCTCGACGACGGCCGCGCCGACGTCTCGGGTCTGGGCGCCGACGTCGGCGTGCACGTTCTGCAACGACGGTGTCGCGCTCCTGCTGGCCGGGCGGGACACCGGCCTGCGGGTCACCGATGTCTGTGATGCACTTGTGAAAATCGCGCTGCGGTTTGTCGAGATCCGCGGAAAGGCTTGGCGGGTAAGCGAATTAGCTGACCTCAATGACCTGGTGCCCGGTGTCGAGCTGGGTGCCGGGTTTCCGCCCGTCACCCGGCCGCCGGTCGGATGGATCGAGCAGGATGACGGTCGCGTCGCGCTGGGCGCCGCGGTCCCGTTGGGCGTCCTGTCCGCGCACGTCGCGGAGTACCTGGCAGCCATTGCGGCTCCGCTGGTGGTCACGCCGTGGCGGTCGGTGCTGGTGTGCGACCTGGACGAGGGCGTCGCCGAAACCGCGCTGCGGGTGCTTGCGCCGTTGGGCCTGGTGTTCGACGAGAACTCCCCCTGGCTGAGCGTCAGCTCCTGCACCGGCAGCCCGGGCTGCGCGCATTCGGCCGCCGACGTGCGGGCCGACGCGGCGCGGTCGCTGCGCTGGATGCACGAGTGCGGGTGCCGAGGTGCATCGCCACTTCGTCGGCTGCGAGCGAGCATGCGGCAGCCCACCGGCCGGTGAGGTGCTGGTGGCAACCGGCGAGGGGTACCGACCGCTTCGCGTCTTACAGTGAGCGAGTGCTCGACTACCTGCGCGACGCGGACGAGATCTACCGTCAGTCGTTCGCGACGATCCGGGCCGAGGCCGACCTGACACGCTTCCCCGCCGACGTCGCGCAGGTGGTGGTCCGGTTGATCCACACCTGCGGACAGGTCGACGTCACCGAGCACATCGCCTACACCGACGACGTCGTGGCGCGGACCCGCGCCGCGCTGCGGGACGGCGCCCCGGTGCTGTGCGACTCGTCGATGGTGGCCGCCGGGATCACCACCGCACGGCTGCCCGCCGGCAACCAGGTGGTGTCGCTGGTCGCCGACCCTCGCGCGGCCGAACTGGCCGCCCGTCAGCAGACCACCCGCTCGGCGGCCGGCGTGGAACTGTGGGCCGACCGGCTGGCCGGCGCGGTGCTGGCGATCGGCAACGCCCCCACCGCGCTGTTCCGGCTGCTCGAACTCGTCGACGAAGGGGTTACGGCGCCGGTCGCGGTCCTGGGCGGGCCGGTCGGATTCGTCGGCTCGGCACAGTCCAAGCAGGAGCTCATCGACCGGCCGCGCGGCATGGCCTATCTGGTGGTGCGCGGCCGCCGCGGCGGCAGCGCCATGGCCGCCGCCGCCGTCAACGCGATCGCGGCCGGGGGCGAATGACGTCCCGAGGCACGCTATGGGGAGTCGGGCTGGGGCCCGGCGACCCGGAGTTGGTGACAGTCAAGGCTGCCCGGGTGATCGGCGAGGCGGACGTGGTGGCCTATCACAGCGCCCGGCACGGGCGCAGCATCGCCCGCGGTATCGCCGAGCCGTATCTGCGGACCCGGTCAGATCGAGGAGCACCTCGTCTATCCGGTGACCACCGAGACCACCGACCATCCCGGCGGCTACGCCGGCGCGCTCGAGGACTTCTACGTCGATGCCACCCGGCGCATCGCCGCCCACCTTGACGCGGGGCGCAACGTGGCGCTGCTCGCCGAGGGCGACCCGCTGTTCTACAGCTCCTACATGCATCTGCACACCCGGCTGACGCAGCGGTTCAGCGCCGTCATCGTGCCGGGTGTGACGTCGGTGAGCGCCGCGTCGGCCGCCGTCGCGACACCGCTGGTGGCCGGTGACGAGGTGCTGTCCGTCCTGCCGGGCACGCTGCCGGTCGCCGAGCTGACCCGCCGGCTCGCCGACGCCGACGCGGCCGTGGTACTCAAACTGGGCCGCTCGTATCACAATGTCCGCGAAGCACTTTCGGCTTCCGGCCAGCTCGACGACACGTTTTATGTGGAGCGGGCCAGCACTGCCGGGCAGCGCGTGCTGCCCGCCGCAGAGGTCGACGAAACCAGCGTGCCGTACTTCTCGTTGGTCATGCTGCCGGGCGGCCGGCGGCGCGAACAGGCGTCTGCCGGTGCAAGCCGGCGGGCGGTTCCGTCGCGGTGGTAGGGCTGGGTCCAGGCGGCAGCGACTGGATGACGCCGCAGAGCCGGCGCGAGTTGGCCGTCGCGACCGACCTGATCGGCTACGGCCGATACCTGGACCGCGTCCCGGTCCGCGACGGTCAGCGGTGCCACCCCAGCGACAACACCGACGAAACCGCGCGTGCGCGACTGGCCTGCTCGCTTGCCGAGCAAGGGCACGCCGTGGCGGTGGTGTCGTCGGGCGATCCGGGGGTGTTCGCGATGGCCACCGCCGTCCTGGAGGAGGCCAAGCAGTGGCCCGGCGTCCGGATCAGGGTGATTCCGGCGATGACAGCGGCGCAGGCCGTCGCCAGCAGGGTGGGCGCCCCGCTGGGTCACGACTACGCGGTGATCTCGCTTTCCGACCGGCTCAAGCCGTGGGACGTGATCGCCGCCCGCCTTGCCGCCGCAGCCGCCGCGGACCTGGTGCTGGCCATCTACAACCCGGCCTCGAAGTCGCGAACGTGGCAGGTTGCCGCGATGCGGGACCTGCTGCTGGCCCACCGCGATCCGGGCACGCCGGTGGTGATAGGCCGCTCGGTAAGCGGGTCAGTTTCTGGCCCGGATGAACAGGTCCGCGTGGTGCGGCTGGCAGACCTGAACCCCGACGATGTCGACATGCGCTGCCTGCTGATCGTCGGATCGTCTCAAACCCAGTGGTATGCAGGAGATTCCGGCGACCAGGTGTTCACCCCTCGCCGCTACCCGGGCTGAACGCGGTCCAGGGCCATCGTCACGAAATCCAGCCGCCACAACGATTGGAACAGCTTGTGCCCGAATTTCTCCAGGTCCGCTATGCTGGCGCCTGGCGACTCCCCACTCTGCGACACCCGCTCGGCAATCTCTCGAATTGTGCTGCGGCCATCGACGTTTCGCACAAATGGCACCTGAATCGCGTTCAGGCTCATACGCCAGCCAGGCCGGAAAATACCGGTGCCGTCGAAACCGCAACGCATCCGCATCATCGGAACGTAATCGAGCGAGGCAGGCGCCGAGAAGTCGACTGTGTAGCTTTCTTTCGGCCGGTCGGGACGGCACGCCATGAAAAAGTGGCAACCGCCGAATGTGTGCAGCCGCTCCATGATCGACCACAGTTTGCGCTCGGGCATCGCGTTTACGATCCGGTGGGACTCGCTTCCCGGGGTGAACAGATCGTGGGGGTAATACGGCGCGTTGAGGAACCACCCCTGAAACACGAGTCCGGCCGAGGTGACCAGGTCAAGGCACCCGTCAACCGTGTAGCTGCGGTCGCGACCGTGCAGGAATGTATCGACAATGGCGCCGTCGTAGGCCAGCTCCTCGCCCTCAATCCTGAGATAGGGCTGGACCGCGTGATCCGCCGGTAGCGACGCCAGGGTGTCCTTGACGGTTTGCACCCCTGCCTCGTCCTGATGCAGACCCAAGTCACGGAAAACCGATTGCAGCTGTTCAACTCCGAATCGGCCGTATCGCGCATAGAGCGTCATGCCGATAGCGCCATCCCGCCGCAGACAATCGGCGAGTGCTTTCATGCCAGTCGGCGGATCTGCCATGTGATGCAAAACGCCCGTCGACACAATGAGGTCGAAATCGAGCCCCAGCGTTGGCAACTCTTCGATCGGAAGTCGATGCAACTCCAGATTCCACAGCCCGTGCTTCTCTTTGAGATATTGCTGGTGGTCCAGCGAGGACTGGCTGATATCGACTCCCACCACCTTCGCGGCCCGGTTCCGGTAGGCGAAAACCGCCGCCTGGTTGGTTCCGCAGCCCGCGATGAGGATATCGAGATCGGGTTTATATCCCCGATCGGGCCAAAAATTCCGGTGAAAGCGCGACGGGTCGAACCAATGCCAGATGCCTTCGCTTAATTCGTCGAGATCTTGGATGGGTTGCGGGTACCTCCACCGCTGGTACTGGTCGGAGACGATGTCGGCGAGCGGATCGTCCTTGTCGGTGCCTCCCTGGTGATCAACTTCCACCGGCGGATTATGAGTTACCGCAAGCGCACCCGCAAGCAGTTCTCAAGTAGTCCGGGACCCAGCTGTGCTTACCCGAGCACCTGGCCAACAATGCTCGCCGCGCCGGCGATCAGAGCTTCACTGGGTTCCGCGTCGTACCCGCCACCGGCCCGGTCGGACATGATCGCGACAGCGTGGGCCACGCCGTTGGGCGACCACACGACCGCGACGTCATTGGCTCGTCCGTAGTCACCGCTTCCAGTCTTATCGACCACTTTCCAGCCGGCGGGCAGTCCCGCCCGGATCCGGTTGGCGCCGGTGGTGGTGCCCGCCATCCAATCGGTCAGCATGGCCCGCTTGTCGGTGGGCAGCGCGTCGCCGAGCACAAGTTGTTGGAAGACAAGGGCGATCGCGCGCGGGGTCGTGGTGTCGCGCTCGTCGCCGGGGGGATCGCGATTCAGCTCCGGTTCGTCTTGGTCCAGACGGCTCACGGTGTCGCCCAGGCTGCGCAGGTAACCGGTAAAGGCCCCTGTCCCACTCCCTGCCCCGCCCAGGTCGGCGAGCAAGAGGTTGGCGGCGGTGCCGTCGCTGTAACGGATAGCCGCATCACAGAGCTGCCCGATGGTCATTCCGGTCTGGACGTGCTGTTGGGTCACTGGGGAGGTCGACCGGATGTCGGCATTGGTGTAGGTGAGCACTTTGTTCAGGTGCGTGAGTGGATTTTGCTGCAGCACCGCCGCGACCAGCGGGGCCTTGAAGGTGGAGCAGAAGGCGAACCGCTCGTCGGCACGGTAGGCGATCTCGGCAGTAGCCGCGTTGCCAGACACGTACACCCCGAGCCGGGCCTGGTATTTCCGCTCGAGGTCGGCAAAGCGAGTGGCGATGTCCGGTTCGGCCAGGGCGGTGCCACCCGCGCGAGCCGCGAGCGGCAAGAGCATCGCCGCTGCGAGCAATCGGCGCCGAGTGTGGGATTGCCGCACGCCACTCGCGAAAAGGCGTGTCACGCGTCCACAGTAAGGCATCAGTCATGGCCGTTCAGAGCCCTCTACGACGACCAGTCGTAGACTGGCCGACCCGGTCCGTTTAAGGTGGATGGCCATGGGCGTGCGGAGCGACGACGAAGCCGTTACCGCCCTCGCTTTGGCGGCTGCCCGCGGCAACGAGCGGGCGCTGGAGGCGTTTATCAAGGCCACCCAGCAAGATGTGTGGCGGTTCGTCACCTATCTGTCCGACATGGGCAACGCCGACGATCTGACCCAGGAAACTTTTCTGCGGGCAATCGGCGCCATCCGGCGTTTCTCCGGACGCTCCAGCGCCCGAACCTGGCTATTGGCGATCGCGCGCCGCGTCGTGGCCGATCACATCCGTCAGGCGCAGACGCGGCCCAGGACCACGCACGGCGCCGAACACCTGCTCGACGGCCATCGGCCACACCCGCGGGTTCGAAGACCTCGTTGAGGTGACCACCATGATCGCCGGCCTGACTACCGAACAACGAGAAGCGCTGCTGCTCACGCAGCTGCTCGGGCTGTCCTATGCCGACGCCGCGGCGGTGTGCGGTTGCCCGGTGGGTACCATCCGCTCGCGCGTTGCGCGTGCCCGCGACGCGCTGCTGGCCGACGGCGAACGCGACGGCCTAACCGGTTAGCTTTCACGCACTAACCCAGTCCGGCCAACCACGCGGCGGCCTCTTCGACGGTGTCTACCGCGGTCACGCCGGCCGGCAACTGCGGGCGCGCCACCATCACCACCGGAATGTCCAGTGCGGCAGCGGCATCCAGTTTCGGCCGGGTCATGTCGCCGCCACTGTTCTTGGTGACGAGTGCGTCGATGCGGTGTTCGCGTAGCAGTTCGAGTTCGGCGTCGTAGTCATACGGCCCGCGAGACAGCAGCAGTTGGTGCTGACGCGGCAATGACGCGCGATCGGGCGCGGTGACCGCGCGAATCAAAAACCACGCGCCGCTCTTGGCGAAGGCTTTGGCACCCGAGCGGCCGGTGGTGAGGAACACTCGCGAATATCTTTGCCGGGCAACTGTTTCTGCTGCCTCGGTGTCCGATTTCACGACGATGGCGGCGCCGGGTTCCCAGGGCGGGCGGGCCAGGACCAGATGGGGCATCCCCAGTTCGTTGCAGGCCTGGGCGGCATGGGCGGTCATGGTCGCCGCGAACGGATGGGTGGCATCGACGACGGCGTCGATGCGTTCGTCGCGCAGCCAGCTTCGCAGCCCGTCGACGCCGCCGAACCCGCCGATGCGCACCGCGCCCACCGGCAGGGCCGGGTCCGGTACCCGTCCGGCCAGCGAACTGATGACGTCGACGTCGGGGTGCAGGCTTTTCGCCAAGGCGCGTCCTTCGGCGGTGCCGCCGAGTAACAGCACCCGCATCAGTGTGCCCCGCGGCTGCGCCGCGCCGCCGAGTACAAGTAGCTGTCGGTGAATCCCTCGGCGGCCAGTACATCGCCGACGATGATGACCGCGGTTTTGGTGATGTTCGCGCCGTGCATCTGCGCGGCGATATCGCTCAGCGTGCCGCGCAGCACCGTCTGCTCTGGCCGGCTGGCGAAAGCCACGACCGCGGTGGGCGTTTCGGGCCGGTAGCCGTTTTCGAGCAGCTGCGGGACGATGGCGTCGATCTGCGCTGCGGCCAGATGCAAGACCAGGGTGGCGCCGGACTGGGCCAGCGTCGCCAGGTCTTCGCCGGGCGGCATCGGCGTCGACAGGGTCGCAACCCTGGTCAACGTCACGGTCTGCGCCACACCCGGAACGGTCAGCTCGCGGTGCAGAGCGGCGGCGGCCGCGGCGAAAGCCGGTACGCCGGGCACGATTTCGTAGCCAATGCCCAGTGCGTCGAGTCGGCGGCACTGCTCGGCCAGCGCGCTGTACAGCGACGGGTCACCGGAGTGCAGCCGTGCCACATCGCGACCGGCGGTGTCGGCATCGGCGATTTCGGCGACGATCTGCTCCAAAGTCAGTGGACCGGTGTCGATGACCTTCGCATCGGGTGGACATAGCGCCAGCAGGTCGTCAGGCATGATCGAGCCCGCGTAGAGGCAGACCGGGCATCTTTCCAGGAGCCGCTGGCCGCGAACCGTAATCAGGTCCGCGGCGCCCGGGCCGGCGCCGATGAAGTACACCGTCACCGCTTCGTCACCACCCACTGGGTGACCGGATGCTGTGGGCGCCAACCGGTGAAGCCGCCCAGCGGCTCGCCGTGATAGTGCTGGAAGCGCCGCAGGTCGCCGCCGTGTTGTAAATATGCTTGCGCTAGAACAGATTCTGATTCCACCGTGACCGCGTTGGCGACCAGACGGCCGCCGTCGCTCAGGTGGTCGAGGCAGGCGTCGAGCAGGCCCGGCTGGGTGAGGCCGCCGCCGAGGAAGATCGCCGACGGTTTGTCTGCGCCGTCGAACGCGTGCGGCGCCTCGCCGCGCACGTCGATGTCCACTCCGGCAGCGGCGGCATTGAGCCCGACGTTGAGCCGGCGCCGCTCGTCGCGCTCGAATGCCACCGCGGTGCAGCTTCGCCAGCTTCGGCACCATTCGACCGCGATGCTGCCCGAGCCGGCGCCGACGTCCCATAACCGCTGCCCCGGCCCCGGGGCCAGCGCCGCCAGCGTCACCGCGCGGATGCCGTGTTTGGTGATCTGGCCGTCGTGGACGAACGCGTCGTCGGGCCAGGACGCGACGCGCTCGTCAGGCAGGTAGCGCACCGCGATCACGTTGAGATCGTCGACATTTTGCGGCGTCTCGGTGGCCCATTGTCGAGCGGTGCCGTCGCGGCGGTGTTCGGTTGGGGCGCCGAGCCGTTCGAGCACGGTGAACTCGGAGTCACCGTGACCATGAGCGTTGAGCAGCACCGCCAGCGCCTTTGGCGTCGTGCGGCCGTTCGACAGCACGATCGCCTGGCCGCCACGTCGTACCGCGGTATGCGGCTGAGCGGTGACGAGGCTGATCACCTCGGTGTCGTGGACGTTCCAGCCCATCCGGGCGCACGCCAGCGTCACCGACGAGACGTGCGGCAGCACCGTCACTTTCTCCGTGCCGAACAAGCGGATCAGGGTGCCGCCGATGCCGTGCAGTAGCGGGTCTCCGCTGGCTACGACGTGGATGTCGGCTTCATCGACAGGCAGCGCTTGCAGGGCCGGCAGCATCGGGGACGGCCACTCGTGCCGCGGGGCTGTTACGGTGTCGTCGAGCAGGTCGAGTTGTCTTTTTGACCCGTAAATGACTGTGGCTTTTTGTAATTCGGATCTTGAGGTGGCCGATAGCCCGGGCATGCCGTCGGCGCCGATACCGACAACGACGATCATCGCGGCATCCTGCGCCAGACGAACTGCGGCAGCAGCCGCATCGCGAAGAACATCGGCCGCAGCGCCCAGGGGATCCAGACGATGCGTCGTCCCTTGGCCAGCGCACGAGCGGTGGCTTGGCGACTTGCTCCGGAGTGCTGGATAGCGGGGCGGGTGCCATGCCTTCCGTCATACGCCCGATGACGAATCCGGGGCGCGCGATCAGCAACCGCACCCCGCTGCCGTGCAGCGCGTCGGCCAATCCGCTGGCGAAGCCGTCCAGGCCGGCCTTGGCCGATCCGTAGACGTAGTTCGCCCGGCGCACCCGAACCCCGGCGACCGAGGAGAACACCACCAGTGATCCCCGGCCGGCCGTGCGCATGGCCGCTGCGAGATGGGTCAGCAGGCTGACCTGCGCGACGTAGTCGGTGTGCACGATTGCCAACGCATGCGCAGCGTCTGTCTCGGCGCGGGCCTGGTCGCCGAGGATGCCGAAGGCCAGCACCGCGGTGTCGATGGGGCCGTGTTCGGCGATGATCGACGCGACGAGCGGACCATGTGAGGCCAGGTCGTCGGCGTCGAATTCCCTGGTGTGGACTTCCATTGCGCCCACTTGGCTTAGGGCGGCGGCCTGGTCGCCGAGCTGGTCGGCGTTGCGCGCGGCCAGCACCACCGTTGCCCCTGGTGCCAGGCGCCGCGCGAGTTCGATGCCGATCTCGCTGCGTCCGCCGAAAATTACTATCGGAGCTGTGCCCGTGTCGCCCACGGCTGCGATTATTACCTGCGCTAGCGTGAACGCTGATGACGAACACCACCACCCGGCTTACCGACGATGCGCTCGCGTTCCTGACCGAACGTCATCTGGCCATGCTGACGACGCTGCGTGCTGACAATTCGCCGCATGTGGTGGCGGTGGGTTTCACCTTCGACCCCAAGACGCACATCGCCCGGGTCATCACCACCGGCGGCTCGCAGAAGGCGGTCAACGCCGAGCGCAGCGGGGTGGCTGTGCTCAGCCAGGTCGACGGCGCGAGGTGGTTGTCGTTGGAGGGGCGGTCCAGCGTTAATGCTGAGGCCGATGCCGTCCGCGATGCCGAGCTGCGCTATGCGCAGCGCTATCGCACGCCGCGCGCCAACCCGCGACGGGTAGTCATCGAGGTGTATGTGGAACGGGTGCTGGGGTCGGCCGATCTGCTTGATCGCGGCGGGGCCGAGGACTAGCTTCCGCCTACTTTTGACTGTGGCGATTGCAAGAGCCGGCCGTCGTTTTGCTCTCGTCAACGACACGCCCCGATGAACTCGACTGCCGCAAACCTGCCAGCGTCGTAGCGACAACCACCTCCAGCGGCAACGACCGCGTTGCACGCAGCGAGCAAGCGCATCGAGTTCAACAGCGGGCGGCGCCACGCGCGTGATTCTGGCCCACAACAGGGTCCACCGCTATTCACCCAAAGACTGCGCCGCAAACCCAGCCCAGGACGAACGCAACTCGCTGCTCATCAGCGCGCTGGGTGAATTGACCGGTATTCCCGCTGTCTTTAGCCTCACCTACAGCCTGCGCGCGGCACTTCACTTGTCGCCGTGGCGATATCACAGCTTGATCGCTTGGGAAAGGATGGCGATGTTTGTCGACACGGAGCGGCTGCACTCGGGAGCCAATCAGTCCCACCGTGCTGCTGAATACGCACGAGACGGTGCGGATCGGCTGTCGCGAGGGCCGCTGTCGTCGGACATGTTCGGCGAGTTCGGCGCCGCCGACGTGTACTACGAGGCGGTCAGCTCGTCCCACACCCGGCACGTCGAAAGATTGCAGGCCCACGGCCAGATGCTCGCCGGGGTAGGCCACAAGGCTCATCAAGCTGCCGCGGAGTTCACCGCCATGGATGAGCACAACACAGCGAAACTGCGAGTGGTGCAGTGCAACTCCGACACTTAAGCATCCCTCACCTGATCGCCGAAGCTCATGGCGATCCTTGGGCGGTCAACCAGAGCCTCCAAAGTGGCCGTCCGGCGCAGATTTCCGACCTGGCGAAGGCGCTTCATGGTGCAGCGCAGTCCAGCAATGACGCCAACGCTGCATTCGAGGAAGCGTTACGCCGCTTTGAAGCTGCTTGGAATCACGAGAATGGCGACCATCCCATCAACGACTCCGCCGAGGTGCAGCGGGTCACCCAATCACTACACGTGCAGGCCGCGCAGCTGCCAAAGATCGCAATCGATTTGGAGAATATCTCCGCCGCCTTGGCCGGGGCCCAACGATCCGGAACGGGGCAGATCACGATTTGGAGGGTTGGTTGCAGGCGTTCGACAACAAGCTGGGAAAGGCGCTCGCTGCTGAGCAGAACATCCACCTCACCGCCCGTGATTGGGCCGACCTCGAGGATGCGATTTCCAGAATTCAACAGGTCGCCATCAGTTGCACCAAGGACGCCCTTGGCGAGCTCAACTCAATCCGCACGCGGCTATTCGGACAAACTGCAGACATCACTGACCACCCTGCGCACCGAGGGATACGACCCAGAGCTCATCCAAACGCTGGAAGCCCCGAGTACTCCATCGAAGGCCGAACCCGAAGCCAACCGGCAACAAAACCAAATTGATGCGTTCACAAAGGAGTTCGGCCGTCCGCCGAACTCTGCGGCCGACTGGGAAACGGCTGCGGCTCTGGACCGACATAGCTATGACCCGAAGAACCAGGGCGAGCGCCCCAATATCGTTGTCAAACGCATCGATCCGGTGCCTGGCCAGGGCGTGGTGCGGACGAACCTCTTTATTCCAGGGCACTCAGTAGTGGACCCGCAAATCGAGTGGCCGCCATATCACAACAATCTTGGTGACGATCGAGGCTTTTCAGCCACAGCCGACCCCGAGTCATCAAGGGTCTCAATAACCGTCGACTATGAGAACGGCATCCTCGTGGCCCGCCAGAACCCGTCAGTTGACGAGAAAACCGGCCAAGTTCGAGTTGGAACTCCCACCGTCTCAGCGGTCCAGAAACGCGACGGCTCGGTTCTGGTCAACTACAGCGCCGCCGACCCTTTCTCACCCGGTGGCGAAGGTCTCGCGAAACTCACGACACTCGATGTGAACGGCGCCATCGCCATCGAGCCGACTGCAGACGGTCCCCGCGTCGGTGGAAGGGTGACAAATTTCCCAGCGGTCGAGATCTACAGTGACCGAGCAGGAGCCACGACGCCGCTCGTTCAGTCCTGGCCTCATTTTGAGTCTGGGCGCCTCGGGCCGGAAGCGGGTCTGTGGTGGCATAAGCCGATCGGCGACCCAGCGGTTCTGGCGAGCTTTGGTGATCAGCGCCCGTCCATCGAGATTCCCTCTTTTCCCTTTCCTATTCCTCTTCCCGGGCCCCTGCCTATTCCCATTCCCATCCCCCTTCCAATCCCGATTCGCATTCCCTTTCCCTGAGTAATGCACCCTTGGGCGCACCATCTCCATCGGCAAAGCTGAATAACCCGAACCGTCAATCGGCGATAGCATCAGCGGACACCAAAATCCGGGAGGCCATCATGAGTGGGGGCGATGACCAGGTCAAGATAATTCTTGACCAGCTTGCACGGCTCAGTGGGCTACCGCCGCCACCGCTGATCACCCCCGATCAGTTGGCGGCGGGACACTCGGCCATCAGCCAACTCCTGAAGGTGCTTGGCGTCGCTGCCAATAGCGGCGATCCCGCGGACAACCTCGCCGCCGTAACCGGACATGAAGAACGGGAGGCCAAGGCCGCCGATGCCCTGGGCAAATTCCCTGCCAATGAAGAACAATCATCAACGAAGTTGGCAGGCGTCGGCAATCAGGGCGAGATGACCCAGATGCTGCAGCAGCTACCCCAGATGGCGGCCGGTATTGCCGGTGGCATCGCGGGCGCCATGGGTGGTGCTCTGCAACCGCTGAGTCAGATTCCCCAGCAGCTCGCTCAGGCAGGACAACAGGCGATGCAGATGGGCATGGGTGTGCTGCAGCATGGCGTCGGAGGAGCCGCGACTGAAGGCGAGGCAATTCCGGGTGAGCTGCTCGAGGCAGGCGGCGGTGGCGGCGAGTTCGGCGGCGGTGGGGGCGGCGGCGTTGGTGGCGGTCTTGGCGCCACTGCACCGACCGCGATGCTCGGGCCGATACCGAATCCATCACCTGGAACCGTCCCCGCCTCGTCGCCCAATCCGTCGCCGTCGCCATCGAGTGCTCCCGAGCCGACGACAGCGCCGAGGGGCGGAATGGGCGCGATGCCGATGATGCCGCCAGGCGCCATGCCCAGCGCCGGATCCGGCGGTGATCCCAAGGCAGACACCAAGCGCGTGGTCGTGCCGTCGGTGAAGAACGGCGCTCCGGTGCAGGGGCGTATCACCACGCCGCCGCCTATGCCCGAGGTGATCAAGCGCGTTGACGGGAAGCCGGTCGCGACCCGACGCATCTTGCTGCCCGAGCATAAACGTGACGACGATGGCTGAGTCTGGCCGCTGTGGGTATCGAACGCAGATCAGACGTGCGCAACCTGTCCGCCGGAGGGACAGACTCCAACTGCGGCCGTTCAGATACTCGTGCGAAGCAACCGACATAGAGATGCTACAAATTATTCAGCACCGCAATGCTCGGTTACCGTGCGTTATCAACCGAATTAGCCGCGCTAAATCAGGCTCACTTCCGGTCGAGTGCAGATCATGGCGCTCTGCACGCCAATCTCCGTATCGCAATTGCACGCTAGCCGGATCCACTGTTTCGCCGGCAAGGAGGTGACTACCGTAATCGGTGGCTGAACGATACGATCAGCCCGTGTCGAATCTGCCTCCACCGCCGTCCGCGCCAGCCTCGCCGCCGCCATGGCACACAGCGCACGCCAAGCGCGGCAGTGCACCTGATTCGGCCATTGCCTGGTGGTGCTGACGCTGACATGGTGAGCGCTCGGTGTGGCGATTGCTGGCTGGTTCCGCCCTCCTGCTGACACAATCCCGCTGACAGTCCACCCCGACGTATACCGACCAACAAGTCGCAGATGCAAAAGCGAAGGTATGCGCCGCATACCAAAAAGTGCACCGAGCGTGCTGTTGAGTTCACGCTCGAGGCAGTGGCACGCGATCCTACCACGCTCCTCGGCCGTAGCCACGAGTGCGCGGCAAGCACTCGATGACGGCAGTCAGATATCTGTTGAAAAAGCTGGCCGAAGACCCCGCGACCCCCGGCTGACCTCGCGAAGCGGTTCGAAAGCTCGCCAATTCATATCAGGAGCTCACGCGTTGATTACATGGCCGAGGCTTAGCGATCGACGCTGAACTGCAATCCGTCGCTGCAAGCTGTCGGAAAGCGACGTTCAAAAGTCAAGGCATGTGCAAATGACCTTTCCGCCTGGAAAATGGTCGCCATTTGCTAGTCGGTGACCAATGGCCTGAAGATCGAGGATTTAGCAGCAGTCGAGCACGCCAAGAGCACATCGGGAGAATTTTAAAAGCGCAATTCGACACTTTGCTGACTCGCTGGAGAATGCCCGAAGTAGGCCCGCTCGTCCGAGCAGCAAGGGTGTCACCGCTCGATGATCTTCGCGACGCCGTTCCGCCGGGGCGAAATACGTGCACGCGGCATCTCCGAAAAGAACGGCGTCAAAGAAATTGCCTACTCAGCCGCCTACGACAGCGCGGCTGAGTCTTCAACAAGAGCTGACCGATTTGGCCGAAAGGGCAATTCAGCCGGATCAATGAAATCCAAGACTCAAAAGAGCCTGCGGAAATCAAGGTCGGACACAGATTGTTGCCGTGATTGACGCAGTATCGGCGGCAAGCCAATATCGCTGCGGCGAAATATGGCGGCAACATGCTCGACGCGATGCAGCGTGATCCTCGACGAGGAAGGCCGGGCAGTCGGCCCGCCAGTTCGCTCAAGCTAAGGATGTCGACGTCTGCGTCAGATGTCGCGACGAGCCGACGACCAAACAGAGCTATCGAAGAGCTACGACGGATGCCTAGCCAAGCCCGTGCGACCGCAAGTTCTGACAGGAAATCGCCAGCTACCATCCGAGGGCCGTCCGACACGAGCCCGGTCGATCGACTCGCCACCCCGACAAGCGATCGCTGCCGAGTCATAATAGAAACGCGGGCCGGCACCGGCGGTGTCTCACGTAGCTGGCGGCACCCGACCGTCCACAGACGACAACACTCGCACTGCAAGTCTTACCGGCAATCTCGAGGGCACGCGCAGGGCCCACTCCTGCGTCGTCGCCGCCTGCAGTCGTCGCACCACCCCGCTTGCCCGGCGCACCGATGATGTCGACGCCGCGGCTACCTCCGGCTACAACGGGCCCGGTTACACCGCGCGCCGAGTTCGCGTCCCCGGCCGGTGCGCCCCTCGCGCCACAAACCCCAACCCAAGCCCCCACCCCAACGAACCTGATACAGAGTTTCGACAAAGGAATGCAGTCGGGCGCGCCGTTCTCAGCGGCAGCAGAAGTAGCACCACCGCAGCCTGTATCGCACGTAGCAACGCCGGTCCCCCCGGCTACGCCGACGACGCCATCCGCGGGCGTGCCTGCGATGGCCCATGCGCAGGTATTTGACTCGCCCGCGCCGGTCGCGCACACGCCCATACCCGAAGCGCCGCCGCCGGTACTGGCAGCACCAACCGCGTCAGCCGCTCCGGTCGTCGCAACACCCCCACCACCCACGGGGCCGCTGCCGGCATACGCCTCTGACCTGCGACCCATGGTGCAAGCGACACCGCCTGCGCCACCGAGCCCGCCAGCCGCGGCGACACCGGGCTCGGCACCGGTGCACCCGTCGGCCGGGCAGGGCAGCGCGGGTCAGCCCACGGTCGTGCGTCAATCAACCCCGCCGACACCGCCGCCACCACCGTCAAACTTGGCAACCCAAGCTGCGGTCGCCACCGCCAGCGGGGCCGTCGCCGGGGCGGTGTCGGCTAACGCGACAGCGCGGGAGCGCCTGCAGCGGCTGGTGGACGCAGTCGCCCGTCAGCAACCTCGGCTGGCGTGGGCGGCCGGGGATCGCGCCGACGAAACCACCGTGCTGGCAACCGATCTGGCCAGCGGTTGGATACCGCCGGGCATCGAGCTCCCCGCCGCGGTGACGCTGCTGCCACCGGCACGCCGCCGCGGCGACCTGGAAACCCTGCTTGGCGACGTCAGCATTGCCGCCGGCTACACCCCGATCCATCACCTTCCCGACGAAGACGAGCCGGTGCCCACATCCCCGCGACCCCGGCGCGCACCCGACATCGACGAACTCGGCTGGCAGCTCAGCCAAGCCACCCAATGGCGTGACGGTCTTCCCCGGCTAGCCCACACGCTGGCCAAAGCGGCCTCCGGCGGCACCGGGGTGCTGGACTCCGAAGTCGAACTCCTACACCAGCATCTGACAACCGTCAGCACTCGCGTCCTCGACGCCTATCCCGACCGCATAGATGCCGACGACGTCGGCAACTGGCAGCTGCTGGCCGCCATCGACGCACTGGTGGCCGGTGACAAAGCCGCCGCCAACTACCACCTGGCCTGGTTCCTTACTTCCCCTTCGCCAGCGTGATTTGGTGCCGCCCGGCCGGCACGGCCACCGTCGGACCGCTCGGCTGACCATCAAGCTGCACCACAACCCCGGCAGGTAACGCGCCCAGCGTGATCTTCACGGCGGTGTCGGTGGCCACCGTGATCGTCGACGACGGCAAGGAGGCCAGCCCGGCGCGGTCGACGTCGACGGTGAGGCTGGCGACCCCGGTGAGTTGCAGCGTCAGATACGGCAGCGGGCCGACCGGCGGTCCCACCTGCCAATCCAGCTCGCTGTACAACCCGGGAGTCGGCTCAAAGGTGGGGATGACGCCGCGATGATGCCGAATGGTGTGTGTCGGGTCCGGCCGGGCATACGAACGCGCGTCGACTTTCGCGACCGCCCCGCGCCGCGCCACCACGCTAGGGTCGGCGGTCAGCTCCGACAACCACCACACCTGATGCGGCCCGATCCCCAGGTCGGCCCGCACCAGCTGCGGAAACCACGCGAACGTGATGTGTCCCGGATCAGATTGGCGCAGACCGGTTCCCATGTGCTTGATCGGATCCTCGAACTTGTCCTGAAGTATCCAGGCGATGTGATCCTCGAGCGGATAGACGGTAAACCGGTGCCGGTAGCCGAGCCGGTCGAGTTCGAGCACCTGCTCGGCGACCGACGGGAACGGCACCAGCTCGTCAACCAACCCGTGGGCGATCACATAGGGCAGCCAGCGGGCGTTCGGCAACAGCTTCCACGTATCGCCCTCGCGCGCGCAGGGCGAGTTCAGGTCCAGGTCGCCCGGAATGTTGACGACGTCGGGAATCAGCCGCACCCCGCACACTGGCGGCCCGGCCAGCACGACGGCCTGCGCGAACACCTCCGGGTAGCTCAGCCCGAGCTTGTAAGTGGCGTACCCGCCCATCGAATAACCCGAGATCACCGTGCGGTTGGGGTCGGTGCCCAGCTGCTCGGCGACCCGCGCCCACACTTCCCACACGTCGAGTTCGCCGGTGTCGAAGTACCAGGTCGACGGGCCCCGCGCCAACGGCGTGACCACCACCGAGTCGCGGCCCTCGCACACTTCGTTCAGCAGGTGCGGGTCGATGCCGGCGAACTGGTTTTGCCCCAGTGCCAGCGAGTGCAGCAGCAGCGTCAACGGCAGCGTCTGACCGGGCGCATAGCTCGACGGCAGGCACACCGAATAGGGCTGCACCCGTCCGAGGAACTGCGGCTTGGTGCTCAACAATGTCGTCTGCGGCGACGCCCTGCCCCAGCTCGATCGATGACACATACCAGCGGGTCGAGGCCCCGGTGATGATCGGCTCGGCGGTGGTTTCCCGGGCCGCGAGCCGGTCCCACGCCACGGCAACCGAGAACTTCGACACGTCGCCGCTGGTCAGTGCGGCGGCCTGGGCCGAGTCGGACCAGAAGTTCAGATACGGCGGCTCCTGGGCGTTGGTGCGAAACGCGACGTTGTAGACGTTGGGCTGCCCCGGCGACGCACCGTGCAGAGCGGTGACGTCGGCGAACCCATCCCCCGCCGCGTTGGCCAACCCCGCGGCCAGCCGCACCGTCCAGGTGCCGGTCGGTTCCAGCAGCGAGCGCGGCACCTGCGCCAAAAACGACCGCGATTGCATATCCACGCTGTGCTGCACCGGCGTCGTGACCTGCGTGGTCAGGTCGATCAACCGAGCGCCGCTACCCGAGACCAGCAGGGCCATGTCGATCCCCGCGGAACGCACCCCCGCCCCGAACGGCCACTCCGCGGACTCGGCCGCCTCGCGGTCGGTGTCGAAGGTGAACAGCGCGATCGGCACCGAGGCGTCCAGCAGCGTGTTCCAGTCGACCCGCCACCAGGTGTCGGTCTCGGTGAGCCCGATGGCGGCGCGGAAGATGTCGGCGCCGTTGCGGGCCGCGGGCCCGTCGGGATAGACGTAGGTGCCGCGCGGCGGCGCCTGAATCTTGAGGTCTCCGATCGGCAGGCCCGTCGCGCCGTGGTCGTCGTAGAGGAAGTCGGTGCAGAACAGGGCGCCCCCGGCCATGCGGCTGGCGCCGCAGGTACGCGGAAATTCCTCACCGAACGGCCATCCGGACGGCGCGGGCAGCTTCGGCTCCGGCCGTCGCGCGGCCGGCGGCACGCCCTCGGGCATCCCGTCGACCACCACGAGCTTTCCCGGCGGCGCCGGTGCTGGTGCCGCCGCGGAGGGGTGCAGGACGGCGTCGACGATGTGTTGCGCGACGCGGATCGGGAGCAGCGCGAGGTTCAGGATTGACACCACGCCAATCTACTTGGCCGGCACGACAATCAGCTCGTGCGGCCGGTTGTTGACGGAAAGCGCGCCGTCCTCCGTCACGATGACGATGTCCTCGATGCGTGCGCCCCAGCGTCCCGGGAAGTAGATGCCGGGTTCGACGGAAAACGCCATGCCCTCGGCCAGCGGCAGCTCGTTGCCGGCGACGATATAGGGCTCCTCGTGCACCGACAGCCCGATCCCGTGACCGGTGCGGTGCACGAAATACTCCGCGAGTCCGGCCTCGCGCCAGCACGTCACGTGCCGCGGCGTCGACCTGTTCGGCGGTCACACCCGGACGAACCGCGTCCACCGCCGCTTGCTGCGCCTGTTGCAGTATCGAATACTGTTGTGCCACATCTTGGTTGGGCTCACCGATGCTGTAGGTCCGGGTCGAGTCGGAGTGGTATCCGGGTTCGTAGGCGCCGCCGATGTCGACGACGACGACATCCCCGACTTGCAGTTCGCGGTCCGAATACCGGTGATGCGGGTCGGCGCCGTGCGGCCCGGAGCCCACGATGATGAACGCCACCTCCGAATGCCCTTCGGCGACAATCGCTTCGGCGATGTCGGCGGCGACCTCGGCCTCGGTGCGCCCAGGCACCAGGAACTCCGGCACCCGGGCATGCACCCGGTCAATGGCCGCACCGGCCTTGCGCAGCGCGTCGACCTCGGCCGCCTCCTTGACCATCCGCAGCCCGCGCAGTATGTCGGTGGCCAGCACCGGCAGCACGCCGAGCTCTCCGGCCAGCGGCAACAGGTGCAATGCCGGCATGGAATCGGAGACCGCGGCCGCAGCCGGGGCGCCGCCCAAAGCGGCAATCACCAGCTGATACGGATCGTCGCCGTCTACCCAATCCCGCACCGCCAGGCCCAATTCCGTAATCGCCGACCCCCGCAGCGACGCCAGCTCCAACCGCGGCACCACGACCGTCGGCGCACCGGAGGCCGGCAGCACCAACGCGGTGAGTCGCTCGAACGTGTCCGCGCGCGAACCGACCAGATAGCGCAGGTCGTAGCCCGGGGTGATCACCAGGCCGGCAAGCCCAGCCTCCGCGGTCGCCACAGCCGCCGCGCCAAGCCGGCGGGCATACACGGCGGCGTCGAATGAATCCATGGCTGGCAGGATAGCCCGCATGCCCCCACCCCAAGCCTCGCCATTGGCGCTGCTCGACGGCGCCAGCATGTGGTTCCGCTCGTACTTCGGGGTACCGTCGTCGATCACCGCGCCCGACGGCCGGCCGGTCAACGCCGTGCGCGGCTTCATCGACTCGGTGGCCGTGGTGATCACCCAGCAAAAGCCCAGCCGGCTGGCGGTGTGCCTCGACCTGGACTGGCGCCCGCAGTTCCGGGTGGACCTGATCCCGTCGTACAAGGCGCACCGGGTCGCCGAACCGGAGCCCGAAGGCGAGCCCGACATCGAGGAAGTGCCCGACGAGCTGACCCCGCAGATCGACATGATCATGGAGCTGCTGGACGCATTCGGGATCCCGACAGCGGGCGCACCGGGTTTCGAGGCCGACGACGTGCTGGGCACGCTGGCGGCGCAGGAACAGACCGACCCGGTCGTCGTGGTCAGCGGAGACCGCGACCTGATGCAAGTGGTTACCGACGATCCCGTCCCGGTTCGGGTGCTGTACCTGGGCCGTGGGCTGGCCAAGGCCACGTTGTTCGGGCCGGCCGAGGTGGCAGAACAGTATGGCGTGCCGGTGGATCGGGCCGGACCGGCCTACGCCGAGCTCGCGCTGTTGCGCGGTGATCCCTCCGACGGCCTGCCGGGTGTGCCGGGCGTCGGTGAGAAGACCGCCTCCACGCTGCTGGCTCAGCACGGTTCGCTGGAACAAATCATGGCCGCCGCGCATGACCCGAAATCCAAGCTGGCCAAGGGCTTGCGCGCCAAACTGCTGGCCGCCACCGATTACATCGAGGCCGCGGGCACGGTGGTGCGGGTGGCCACCGACGCTCCCGTCACCCTTTCGACGCCCACCGACGCGCTGCCACTGGTCGCCGCCGATCCGAAGCGCACCGCCGAATTGGCCACCCAGCTGGGCGTCGGGTCATCGATCACGCGCCTGCAGAAAGCGCTCGACGCGCTCCCCGGCTAAAGACCTGCTACGACTGAGGCCGGCCGACCTCGTAGGTGCCCTTGTCGTCCTGGAAAGTCACCGTGACGTGGCGCTGCGCGCCGTCGATGCTGACGTTGCAGTCGAAGGTGTCCGCCCTTTTTGACGATGGGGTCGCTACCGCCGTTGCACTTGACGTCTTTGACATTCTTGGCGCCGTAGCCGCTGGTCTCGTCGGAAAGAATCTGCTGCACACCGGCGTTGGCCTTGTTGACGTCCAGTTTGGTCGTGACGAAAAACCGGGGAGGCACCAAGAAACCGAGCACCAGGAAGACCGCGGCGGCGAGCAGCGACGATCCCGCCGACGATGCCCCAGATCATTCCGGAGCGCTTCTTGGGCGGTTGTTGGTCGTAGGGCTGCGGGTACTGGCCGGGCTGACCATATTGGCCCGGTGGGCCGTACTGGCCCGGTTGACCGTACTGGCCGGGCTGACCGTACTGGCCGGGCTGACCGTACTGGGCCGGTTGACCGTACTGGCCCGGTTGGCCGTACTGAGCCGGCTGACCGTACTGAGCAGGCTGGCCGGTGCCCGGCTGACCGTATTGGGCGGCCTGCCCGTACTGAGTGGGCACACCGAGCTGGGTGGCCTGCGAACCAAATTGCTCAGGCTGCTGCCCGTAGCCGGGGGTAGCCGGCGTCTGGTACTGCGGGGGCGTGTATGCGGGGGCGTGCCACGTCGCGTCCTGCGTTTGCGCCGGCTCCGCCGGTTGCGACTCGTGGGCTGGCTGCTGTGGCTGAGACTGCTGTGGTTGCTGCTGCCAAGGCGATGATATTGGCCCTACCTGCGTCGCGTCTTCAGAGGACCCCTGGTGGCCCGGTGGCTGCCACGCCTGGTTGGGGTCTGGTCCCTGCGGTCCGCTCATCGTTTCTCCTCAGTCCCTCTCACGTGGGTGTAACCGTAGCTCGGGCCCAGCCTACCCGGCGTCAACTGCGACGACGCCGCGCCGAATCTCAATGATGGCTTGCTTGGCGATGGCCCGTAATTCAGCCTCCGGGGCCGCGTTGCGAACCTGGTCCAGCAGGTCGAGCACCTGTCGGCACCAGCGCACGAAGTCCCCCGCGGACAGTGGCGGCTCGGCGGCGGACAGAGCCGTGGCCAGATCTCCGCTGCGTGCCCATCGGTAAATGGTCTTGACGAAGCCGTCGTCGGGTTCACGACTCAGGGCGATCCGGTGCCGATGCTCATCAGCGCGCAGCGTAGTGGACAGTCTCGACGTCTGATGCAGCGCCTGGCGTAGTCGCTGGGTGGGCACGTCGGCGGCGTAAGGGGCGGTGGGGCCGTCACCTCGCGTCTCGTAGACCACGGCCGAAACCACCCCAGCCAGCTCGGCCGGTTTCAACCCCGCCCACGCACCGGTACGCAAGCATTCGGCGACCAACAGGTCGCTCTCGCTGTAGATGCGGGCCAGCAACCGGCCGTCGTCGGTGACTTCCGGGTCAGTGGTCGAACCGTGGATGAAACCACGCTTGGTGAGCAACCCGACGATCCGGTCGAACGTCTTGGCCAGCGAATTGGTGGCGTCGGCCACCTTTGCCTGCAGCTGCGCGTTGTCACGTTCGATGCGCAGATAGCGTTCGGCCTGCCGGATTTCGGCCTCGACGCCTGCGGTGTTGTGCGCGGGATGACGACGCAATTCGGCGCGCAGTGACGCCAGCTCCGGATCGTGGAACGCGCCATCGTGCTCTGCGGCGCCGCCGGCCCTTTTGTGCCGCCCGGTCGGTACCTCCAGAGCTTCGACAGCCGAGCGCAACGCCGAGGCCAGGTCGCGCCGGACCCGCGGCTGGCGGTGCTCGACCCGCTTCGGCAACGTCATCGACCCGACCGGCCCCGATGCCCCTGAATAGTCCGCCGAGGAAATCCTTCCGGCCCAGCGGTTTTCGGTCAGCACCAACGGCCGGGGATCGGAGCTGTCGCGGGCAGATTCCAAGACCACCGCCAGACCACCGCGTCGGCCGTGCGTGATGTTGATGATGTCGCCCCGGCGCAGCGCGGCCAGTGCGTCGCTGGCTGCCTGACGTCGTTGCAGCCGAGACGCGCGCGCCTGCGAGCGCTCCATGTCGGACACCTGTGCGCGCAGCCTGGCGTATTCGAGGATCGGCGCGTCGGCTCCCCCCAGCTCCGCGGCGATTTCGTCCATCATCTTTTTGCCGCGCTCGATACCCCGGACGAGTCCAACGACCGACCGGTCCGCCTGGTACTGAGCGAACGACTGCTCCAGCAGCTGGTGCGCCTGCTCCGGGCCCATCCGGTGCACCAGGTTGATCGTCATGTTGTACGACGGCGCGAACGAACTGCGCAGCGGAAAGGTGCGGGTGGACGCCAGGCCGGCCACCTCGGCCGGCTCGCTGTTGTTGTCGCCGGGTTGCCAGAGCACCACCGCGTGACCCTCGACGTCGATGCCGCGCCTGCCGGCGCGGCCGGTCAGCTGCGTGTACTCCCCCGGCGTCAGCGGGAGATGTTGCTCGCCGTTGAACTTCACCAGCCGCTCCAGCACCACCGTGCGGGCGGGCATATTGATGCCAAGCGCCAGGGTCTCGGTGGCGAACACGGCTTTGACCAGCCCGGCCGCAAACAACTCCTCGACGGTGTGCCGGAATACCGGCAACATCCCGGCATGGTGGGCCGCCAAACCGCGCAGCAGCCCCTCGCGCCACTCGTAGTAGCCGAGCACCGCCAAGTCGGCGTCCGCCAGGTCGCCGCAGCGGTGATCGATCACCTCCGCGACCTGGGCGCGCTCCTCCTCGGTGGTCAGCCGCAGCGGCGATCGCAGGCACTGGTTGACGGCGGCGTCGCAACCGGCCCGAGAGAAAACGAACGTGATCGCCGGCAACAGCCCCTCGCGGTCCAGGGTGGCGATTACCTCCGGTCGCGGGGGCGGCCGGTAGAAGCGTGGCCGGTCCGGCCGTCCCGGGCGGCGACCTGAATGCCGATGAGGCTGCCAATCTGCCATCCGGTCCGCCTCGCGCCGATGGGCGATATGACGCAGCAGTTCGGGGTCAACACGGGGCTTGCCGGCTCCGCCGTCTTCTTTATTCCGGTAGTCGAACAGGTCGAAGAGACGCTTACCCACCATGATGTGTTGCCACAACGGAACCGGCCGGTGCTCGTCCACCACCACCGTCGTGTCGCCCCGCACGGTCTGGATCCAGCCACCGAATTCTTCGGCGTTGCTCACGGTCGCCGACAGGCTGATCACGCGGACCTCGTCGGGCAGATGCAGGATGACTTCTTCCCACACCGGACCCCGCATCCGGTCGGCGAGGAAATGCACCTCGTCCATCACCACGTACGAAAGCCCTTGCAGCGCGGGCGAATCAGCGTAGAGCATGTTTCGCAGCACTTCGGTGGTCATCACCACGACGGGTGCGTCGCCGTGGATCGACACGTCGCCGGTGAGCAGCCCGATCCGGTCGCGGCCGTAGCGCGCCGTCAGGTCGGTGTGCTTTTGGTTGCTCAGCGCCTTGAGCGGTGTGGTGTAGAAGCACTTGCTGCCGGCCGCCAGCGCCAGGTGCACCGCGAATTCACCGACCACTGTCTTGCCGGCGCCAGTGGGTGCACAGACCAGCACACCGTGGCCGCGTTCGAGTTCCGCGCAGGCGCGCTGCTGAAAGTCGTCGAGGGAAAACGGCAGTTCGGCGGTGAACTGGGCCAGCTCCGTCACGCCGCGACCTGTTCGCGACAACGGGGGTTACGTGATGTCGTCATGGGGTCCGCCGATCGCGGACGGCTCCGGTATCGGCGCGGGCGGTTCGATGACCGAGGCTTCGTCATCGGGGATCTGGGCTTCGCGCTTGGCTTTTCGCTTGTCGTGCAGCCGGGCGATCTGAATGGCGAACTCCAGCAACACCGACAGGGCCGTCCCGAGCGCCGTCATGGAGAACGGGTCGGAACCGGGCGTGAACAACGCGGCGAACACGAACATCGCAAAGATCAGGCCGCGCCGCCACGCCTTGAGCCGCTCATAGGTGAGCATGCCTATCGTGTTGAGCATGACGATCAGCAACGGGAATTCGAAGCTGACGCCGAACACCACCAGCAGATTGATCAGAAAGCCGAAATACCGGTCGCCGGACAGCGCGGTCACCTGCACGTCGCTGCCGACGGTCAACAAGAAGCCCAGCGCCTTGGACAGCACAAAGTAGGCCAACAACGCACCGACGACGAACAGCACCGCCGCCGGAATCACGAACGCCACCGCGAAGCGGCGCTCCTTCTTGTACAGGCCCGGGGTGATGAAGGCCCACAGCTGGTAAAACCACACCGGACAGGCCAGCACGATTCCGGCCGCGGTGCCGACCTTGAGCCGCAACATGAATTGGTCGAACGGTGCGGTCGCCAGCAACCGGCACTGCCCGTCGGCGCTGATATCCGCACGCGCGGACTGCGGCAGCGAACAGTACGGATGACGCAGCCACTCGCCGAGGCTCTCCAGCCCGAAGATCGGATGCGAGTACCAGACGAACCCGACGATGGTGGTGAGCAGGATGGCGCCCAGGGAAATCAGCAGCCGGGTACGCAGCTCGGTCAGATGGTCGACCAGCGACATCGTCGCGTCGGGATTGGTTCGGCTGCGCCGCTGGCGAGGGTTAAGCCGCTTCAGTAAGCCCGCGCTGCGCGCGGAAGTCTTAAATATGTTCACGACGCTCGGTCAGGGGCGCTCGGGCACCGCGACGATGGTGCCGGGCTACGCCGGCCGCGCCTCGCGGTGATCCTGCTGGGAAGCCGCTGTTGGGTCGACCCGTTCTGACTGCACGGTCGTGGGAGTCTCGATTGCGCTGGTCTTGTGTTCGCTCTGCATCTCCCGGACCTCGGACTTGAAAATCCGCAAAGACTTACCCAACGAGCGGGCCGCATCGGGCAGCCGCTTCGCCCCGAACAACACGATCACCACGACAATGAGGATCGCCCAGTGCCACGGACCAAAAGCACCTGTCACTTTGATTACCTCCAGACGTTGACCCGATGCTACCGCAGCAGACCCGACCGCCGGTGCGTCCGCGCCACCGGCGTGGTGTCTCATGCCTGCTGGGCGGCCTGATAAGAATCCAGGGCCGCCGCTGCGGTATCCCTCACACGCTGCGCCAACGGCTCCGGCGTCAGCACCTGAACGGCCGACCCGAAGCCCAGTACCAGGCGTGTCATCCAATCTTCCGAGGCATACGTCATGACCGCTTCGCACGACCCATCCGGCAACTCGCGCACCTCGCGCATCGGGTAATACTCGAACATCCAGGCGGCTGAGGGCGCCACCCGCAGTCTCGCCGACGGAAGCGACGGATCGCCGTCGAACAGCGACGTGTCCGGCGGTGCGTGCAGCACCGGTTCGGGTAGGACAGCTCGCTCGTCGAGCTCAATGGCGTCCACGATCCGGTCGAAGCGGAACAGGCGGACCCCTTCGGCTTCGCGCGACCAAGCCTCCAGGTAGCTATGGCCGCCGATCAGCAGCACCCGGATCGGGTCGACGATCCGGCTGGTCAGGGTGTCGTGCGACGCAGCGTAGTAGTCGATGGCCAGTGCGTGCCGTTGTTGCACAGCGGCCCGTACCGCCGCCGCGGCCCGACTCTCGACGGGCGCCGGCTCGTCGACGGCAGCCACTCCTGAACCCGGGACGTCTTGCCCGGCGGCACCGGCCGCGGCGGCGAGCTTGGCGATCGCGCTGCGCGCGGCCTCCGGATCGACCACGCCCGGAATGTCCCCCAGCGCGCGCAGCGCCACCAGCAGGCCGGTGGCCTCGGGCGAGGTGAGCTTCAGCGGCCGGTCGATGCCCGCCGAGAATGTCACCTCGATGGTGTCGCCGGAGAATTCGAAATCGATGAGATCACCCGGGTAGTAGCCGGGAAGGCCGCACATCCACAGCTGGTTGAGGTCCTCCTCGAGTTGTTTGTCGGACACCCCCAGGTCGGCGGCAGCCTCCGCACGGGTAATCCGCGGATTGGCCTGGAAATACGGCACCATGTTGAGCAGCCGCACCAGGCGGGTGGACACCGGAGTCATGAGCGCCCTTCTGCCAGACCCGCCGCCGCACGCAACCGGGACAACACATCCTCGCGCAGAGATTGCGGCTCCAACACGATCGCGTCGGCACCGTAGCCCGAGATGTCACGCGCGACCTGATCGGTGGCGCCGACGTCGAGTTCGATCACCTCGCCGTCGCGGTCGGCTAATCGTTTGGGCCCCAGGGATTTTCCGGCGCGCCGTAGCGCGGTGGCCCGCCCGTCGGCAACCCACACCGTGGCCTGCACGCCGGTCGGCGCCTCGCCAACCGTTTGGGCCACGATCTTGCGCAGGTCCGCGCCGTCGGGGCGAGCGACCGCGCCGGTGGCGCCGATCGGCGTGACCTCGGCTCCGATCCGCGATAACCGGAACGTACGGGTGTCGTTCCGGTCACGGTCGTGGCCGACCAGATACCAGCGGCCTCGCTCGGTGACCACACCCCAAGGTTCGACGGTGCGAGTGGTGTACGGCTCGGCGCGCGACGACCGATGCCGGAACTGCACGGCCTGCCCAGAATCGATTGCCGCCAACAGGACTCCGAGAACGTCCTCCGACCCGCGCAGACCCGGAACTCCCGTCGGAGAAGCGATGGCGACCGGGGTCCCGATATCGAAGGGATCGACGTCCACCCCGGCGGCGCGCAGCTTGAGCAGCGCGCCCTGGGTCGCGGTGATCAGTTCGGGAGACTCCCACAGCTGGGCGGCGACCGCCACCGCGGCCGCCTCGTCGGGGGTCAGCTCGACCGGGGGCAGTTCGTACGCGTCGCGGTTGATCCGGTAGCCCTCGCTGGGGTCCAGGTTGGACACCCTGCCGACCTCGAGCGGGATGCCGAGGTCGCGCAGCTCGTTCTTGTCGCGCTCGAACATCCGGGAGAACGCCTCCGCGGTGGGACTGTCCGAATAACCGGCCACGCTGGACCTGATCTTCTCGGCGGTGATGTAACCGCGGGTGGACAGCAGGGCGATGACAAGGTTCACCAGCCGTTCGACTTTCGAAGTCGCCACCCATAGCAGCTTAGGGGTGCGGCAAAGTCACGCCGAGATTGGCTAGGTAGGTCGCATTGGCGAGTTGGCGTGACAGGCTATTAGGGCAACCCGCCAGTGACCATCGCAGGAACGCCGGGTGCGTCGCGGCGGGCGAGTCGTCAGCAGCCGTTGAACTACCTAGGGGTGCGCGTGACCGAGTTCGATAGTCAGCCCGGTCGCCCTCCGCCGCAGCTGTCAGAGCTCACCCGCGCACAAAACGAAGCCGGCGAGGACGATCTGCGTGCCGGGTTGACCGGATTGGCTGGAATTGTGATCGGTGCCCTGACCGTGGAGGAGTTGCTGACCCAGGTAGCCAAGTTTGCCGCACGGGCGATTCCGGGCGTCGACGGTGCCGGTGCGACCGTGGCCCACCCGTCTTGGGCGCGATCACATATCCAGGTCTGGGCAGTGACCACGAAGTTGGTCGCTGATATCGACACCTTGCAGTACGACGTCCACAACGAGGGGCCGGGCATCACCTCTATGCACACCAGGCGGCCCTGTATCAGCGGGTCGATCGCCAAGGACGCACGGTGGCCGCGCTTCGGCGCCGCGGCTGCCCGCTTGGGGGTGAACTCGGCGATGTCCCTGCCGCTGATCCTCGGCGAGCGGGTGATCGGCGCCATCAACGCCTACGCCTACAACCCCGACACGTTCGCAGAGTACGCGGTAGCAATGGGCGCACTATTCGCTGGACCCGCGGCTGTGTCGATTCACAACGCGCGGGTGCTGATGGAAGCCCGGCACCAAGTCGAGCAGCTACAACGCGCGTTGGTTAGCCGGTCGGTCATCGACCAGGCGATCGGTATCGTCCGCAGCCGGTCCGGAACCAGCGCGGCGGAAGCATTCGACCGGCTGGTCATGATCAGTCAGTCCGAGAACGCCGAGCTGCAGGTCATCGCGGAACGACTGGTCGACATATCGGTGCGCCGCGCCCGCGACCGCTCCATTCACCAACCCAGCGTGTCGACGACACCGGACCTTTGAGACTGCGGTCGGAGGATGCCGAATAGCCCTCATGTCTGGGTGATTCGGTGAGCAGTTCGACCCACCGGGAAGTGTCAACCGTGACTGAGGGGTACCCGGTTCTCGAAAACCCAACCGGTGCAACCGTATCCAATCGCTGGAGTGCAGACGGCTGTGCTGTTTTCATTGGAGCGGCTGGTCAAATGGCCCGCTAGCGCGTAGCGTTGGTCCTGTTGGGACTAAGCCAGTCCGGAGCGGTTAAGTCATGAGCCGCGAGCATCTGCTCACACGGGCATCTGATTATCCAGTCGACTTTGGTAGCGCCAGTTCGTGCGCTTCCGATGTGACTCGGCGCATCCAATTGATGCGAGTCTAACCAAACGCCCTCAACTGGCAGCAGCTCAAAACACAGTTGCTGACAAGCAATTTCGTGAAACGAGTCCGGAGGTTCTGCGTCCGAGCAGATCGGTCGCACCTCGAGCGCTTGATGAACCACTAAGGACCAGAAATGGCAATCAGAAACCATACCGCCGAACACCGCCGAGACACGCCCACTGCGTACAGCGCCGAAGACACGGATGTCAGTCGAGTCCGCTCACGACGCGCAAACGAGACGAAAGCCTTCTTCAAGACATCCGAGTTCGCGGTGTTCGTCGCCGCGGTCATGGGTGTACTGCTCGCGTCGTACCTGGTCAAGGCAACCGACGGGCATGCGGACTATTTCTTGGCCGATCGGGCATGGTTCTACGTCACGCTGCTCAGCATGGGCTACATGGTAAGCCGCGGCCTGGCCAAGTCCGGTAGTCGTCACCGCGGCGACGCCTAATCGAAACTGTCGCAACCACGTTGGGTCTATCCGGCCCGTAAATGTTTGTAACACATGGAATAACACGATCTCTCGTACCCGGGCTCAACCGGATGCGGGTCCAAGGCGACCCCTACGCGGAGTCGTCGCACGGTCATCCGCCGTCCGCGGCTGACCACCACAGAAGGAGAAACACCCATGGGATTCGTCGACAAGGTCAAGAACGCCGCTCAAGACGTTTCTGGTAAAGCCAAGGAGCAGGCCGGCAAGGTCACTGGCGACAAGGAAACCGAAGGCCAAGGCAAGAAGGACCAAACGAAGTCCAGCTTCAAGAAGGCCGGAGAAAACGTCAAGGACGCGTTCAAGTAACCGCTAGTGGTGGCCTGCCGCTTACACGGCGGCAGGCCACACCTTCGGCCAGCACTGAAATACCTTAAAACTCCTATATGACAAGATGATTCGCTGAACCCGACGATTCGTTGAACCGGGCACGCAACGATGCTGTGCGCCAACAATTCACGCTCGAGGCCCTCGCCGCCGCCGCCGACCAGTCGACACCCGACTGCTTGCGCGGCGTCTGCAGGCCGGACCGCGGCACGGATCAACCGAACCGCCGAGGCTGTTGCCCGCACCCGTTTCACGCGTTGCCACCGTGACCGAAGCTGCCGCCGACGCCTTTACCGCTACGACGGCCTCACTGTCAATGAAGTCGAGGCCAAGGTGCAACGAGGTGCAACGGTAGCCATCAATGACAACTGACCGCACTTCAGGCACGGGCGAGCAAGAGAAACTGAACCAGTCGCAACTGCCGACCACCAGCTACATGCTGGCGATCAGCCTTTTGACGCGCTCATCGACCGCCCGGAACGGGTCCTTGCACAGCACGGTGCGCTGCGCTTGGTCGTTGAGTTTGAGGTGCACCCAGTCGACAGTAAAGTCACGCCCTGCTGCCTGAGCGGCGCTGATGAATTCGCCGCGCAGCCTGGCTCGGGTGGTCTGCGGCGGATGGTCGACGGCCTCCGCGATTTCCTCGTCGGTGGTGACACGCGTGGCCAGGCCCTTGCGCTGCAGCAGATCGAACACGCCGCGGCCGCGCTTGATGTCGTGGTAGGCCAGGTCCAGCTGAGCGATCTTGGGGTCGGCCAGCTCCATGTTGTCGCGGTCCTGGTAGCGCTGGAACAGCTTGCGCTTGATCACCCAGTCGATTTCGGTGTCCACCTTGGCGAAATCCTGGCTTTCGACGGCATCGAGCTGACGGCCCCACAGGTCGACGACTTGCTCGATCTGCGCATTGGGCTCCCGGATCTGCAAATGCTCGACGGCGCGGGCGTAGTACTCCCGCTGGATGTCCAGCGCGCTGGCCTGACGCCCACCGGCCAGCCGCACCGGCCGGCGACCGGTGACATCGTGGCTGACCTCGCGGATGGCGCGGATCGGGTTGTCCAGCGAGAAGTCGCGGAACGGAACACCGGCCTCGATCATCTCCAGCACCAGCGCGGCGGTGCCCACCTTGAGCATGGTGGTGGTCTCGCACATGTTGGAGTCGCCGACGATGACGTGCAGCCGCCGGTACTTCTCGGCGTCGGCGTGCGGCTCGTCGCGGGTGTTGATGATGGGCCGGCTGCGGGTCGTGGCCGAAGACACGCCCTCCCAAATGTGCTCCGCGCGTTGCGAAAGGCAGAACGTCGCGGCCTTAGGGGTCTGCAGCACCTTGCCGGCCCCGCAGATCAATTGGCGGGTCACCAGGAAGGGCAGCAGCACATCGGAGATCCGGGAGAACTCGCCGGCCCGCACGATCAGGTAGTTCTCGTGGCAACCGTAGGAGTTGCCCGCTGAGTCGGTGTTGTTCTTGAACAGATAGATATCGCCGCCGATGCCCTCGTCGGCGAGCCGCTGCTCAGCATCGACGAGCAGGTCTTCCAGCACCCATTCGCCGGCCCGGTCGTGGGTGACGAGCTGCACCAGGCTGTCGCACTCGGCGGTGGCGTACTCGGGATGGCTGCCCACGTCGAGGTAAAGTCGCGCGCCGTTGCGCAGGAAGACATTGGAACTGCGTCCCCAGGAAACCACCCGGCGGAACAAATATCGGGCCACCTCGTCCGGAGATAGGCGGCGATGCCCGTGAAACGTACAGGTGACACCGAACTCGGTCTCGATGCCCATGATTCGCCGCTGCACGTAATCGAGGGTACTGGTTGTGTCAGCCCCGCGGTGCGGAAGCCGCGCCAACGGCTTGGGTCAGGCGTTTGGGCCAGCCGCGCCAGCGCCACGTTTTACGCATGCAGCGTGCACCTGCGCCCGGGTCAGACCCCCGGCGCGTACCTATTCCGACGCTTCGTTTTGGCCATCGGACGATTCGCCGTCAGTTTCCGAACCCTCAGCATCTGGGGCATCCGCTTCCTGCAGCAACGTCTCCAGAGTGGGGCGGGTGATGCGCCGGAACGCCCGCCGCGGCCGGTTGACGTCCAGGATGGCCGCCTCCAGACTGGCCACACCGATGGAGGGGTGACCGTTGCCCGAGGAGTCGGCGCTTCCCGCCCGCAGCGCCTGCACGGCGATCCGCAAGGCGTCGGGCAGGTCGGCGTTCTCGGTGTAGGACTCCTTGAGCGCGGTGGCGATCGGCTCGGTGGTACCGCCCATGACGACGAAATGCGGCTCGTCGGCGATCGACCCGTCGTAAGTAATGCGGTAGAGCTCAGGCGGTTTCGTCTCGCCGTAGTGCGCGACCTCGGCGACACACAATTCGACCTCGTAGGGCTTGGCCTGCTCGGTGAAGATGGTGCCCAGCGTCTGCGCGTAGACGTTGGCCAGTTGCCGGCCGGTGACATCGCGGCGGTCATAGGCGTAGCCGCGGGTGTCGGCGAACTGGATCCCGCCGCGGCGCAGGTTGTCGAATTCGTTGAACCTGCCAACGGCCGCAAAACCCACGCGATCGTATAGTTCACTGATCTTTTGCAGTGAACGCGACGGATTCTCCGCGAGGAACAGCACTCCCCCGGCGTAGGCCAGCGCCACTACGCTGCGGCCTCGTGCGATGCCCTTGCGCGCGAGCTCGCTGCGCTCGCGCATCGCCTGCTCAGGCGAGATGAAATACGGGAAGCTCACTTCTCACCACCATCAGGGCCGAACGTGTCCGCGCGCGAACGGCTTTCGATGATGTCGCGAGCCAGCGCGGCGATGCGGCTCTCGAGGACGTCGGCCGCCCCGTCCGCACCGATGGTGACCGCTGTCGGGTAGATGCCGCGGACCAGATCCGGTCCGCCGGTAGCCGAATCGTCGTCGGCGGCGTCGTAGAGCGACTCGACGGCGACCCGCAGCGCCGAATCGGCGTCGGTGACCTGTGAGTACAGCTTTTTGATCGAGGACTTGGCGAAGATCGACCCAGACCCCACCGACTGGTAGCCCTCTTCTTCGATGTTCCAGCCGCCCGCGGCGTCGAACGAGACGATGCGTCCCGCGCTTTCCGGATCGCTTGCGTGGATGTCGTAGCCGGCCAGCAGCGGCAGCGCGACCAGCCCCTGCATGGCGGCCGCCAGGTTGCCGCGCACCATGATCGCGAGCCGGTTGACCTTGCCGGCGAACGTCAGCGGCACGCCTTCGAGCTTTTCGTAGTGCTCGAGTTCGACGGCGTAAAGGCGCGCGAACTCGACCGCGATCGCGGCAGTGCCGGCGATGCCGGTAGCGGTGTAGTCGTCGGTGATGTACACCTTGCGCACGTCGCGCCCGGCGATCATGTTGCCCTGCGTGGACCGCCGGTCGCCGGCGATGACGACACCGCCGGGGTATTTGAGCGCAACGATCGTGGTGCCGTGTGGCAACTGCCCACTGACCTGCGCGCCGCCGCTGAGACTTGCTGGCAGCAACTCCGGCGCCTGGCGGCGGAGGAAGTCAGCGAACGAGGAAAGGTCTACAGCGGGCGAATTGGTGGACAGGCGGTTAGCAAACGGCCAGGTCACTGTCCGCCCTTTTGGACGTACGCGCGGACGAAGTCCTCAGCGTTTTCCTCAAGGACGTCATCGATCTCGTCGAGCAGATCGTCGGTCTCCTCGGTCAGCTTCTCGCGACGTTCCTGGCCAGCGGCCGTGGTACCGGTGAAGTCATCGTCATCGCCGCCGCCACCGCCACGCTTGGTCTGCTCCTGAGCCATCGCCGCCTCCTGCTTCGTCATGGCTTTTTAACGGCGGCGCGTCATACGCTCCGCCGGTACTTATCTACCCTACCGGTCCACCCCGACGTTTCCCGGTCTAACGACGCTCAGCTGGTCAGTTGTTCCACCAGCTCCGCGGCACTATCCACCGAGTCCAACAACGCGCCGACGTGTGCCTTGCTGCCACGCAGCGGCTCCAGCGTCGGGATGCGCACCAGCGAATCGCCGCCGAGGTCGAAGATCACCGAGTCCCAGCTGGCCGCGGCGATGTCGGCACCGAACCGGCGCAGGCATTCACCGCGGAAGTAGGCGCGGGTGTCCGTGGGCGGGTTGTCCACCGCCTCGAGCACCTGGTGTTCGGTCACCAGACGCTTCATCGAGCCGCGCGCCACCAGCCGGTTGTACAGACCTTTGTCCAGCCGGACATCGGAATACTGCAGGTCGACAAGGTGCAGGCGGGGTGCCGACCAGTTCAGGTTTTCGCGCTGCCGGAAACCTTCGAGCAGCCGCAGCTTGGCCGGCCAGTCCAGCAGCTCAGCGCACTCCATCGGGTCGCGTTCGAGCTGGTCCAGCACGTCTGCCCAGGTCTCCACGATGTTGACGGCCCGCGGGTCCCGGTCGCGGCTGTCCACCAGCTTGGCCACCCGGTCCAGGTAGATCCGTTGCAACGCAAGGGCGGTGAGTTCGCGACCGTCGACGAGGGCCACAGTGGCCCGCAGCGACGGGTCCCGGCTGACCGCGTGGACCGCATGCACCGGCCGCGCCAGCGTCAGGTCGGTCAGGTCGATCCCATGAACCGGGCCTTCTTCGATGAGGTCGAGCACCAGCGCGGTGGTGCCCAGCTTCAGATAGGTGGACGTCTCGGCGAGGTTGGCATCGCCGATGATGACGTGCAGCCGGCGGTATCTGTCGGCGTCGGCGTGCGGTTCGTCGCGGGTATTGATGATGCCGCGTTTCAGCGTGGTTTCCAGCCCGACCTCGACCTCGATATAGTCGGAGCGCTGCGACAGCTGGAAGCCGGGCTCGTCACCGGACGGCCCGATGCCGACCCGGCCGGAGCCGGTGACCACCTGCCGGGACACCAAGAACGGCGTCAGCCCGGCGATAATCGCCGAAAACGGTGTCTGCCGCGACATCAGATAGTTCTCGTGCGAGCCGTACGAAGCGCCCTTACCGTCGACGTTGTTCTTGTACAGCTGAAGTTTCGCGGCTCCGGGCACACTGGCCACGTGCCGGGCGGCCGCCTCCATCACGCGCTCGCCGGCCTTGTCCCAGATCACCGCGTCGAGTGGGTCGGTGCACTCGGGCGCCGAATATTCCGGGTGCGCGTGGTCGACATAGAGCCGTGCCCCGTTGGTCAGAATCATGTTGGCCGCGCCGACCTCGTCGGCGTCGACCACCGGTGGCGGGCCGGCCGAGCGACTGAGGTCGAAGCCCCGCGCGTCGCGCAGTGGCGATTCCACTTCGTAGTCCCAGCGGGTTCGCTTGGCGCGCTGAATGCCGGCGGCGGCGGCGTACGCCAGCACCGCCTGCGTCGAGGTGAGGATCGGGTTGGCGGTCGGGTCGGACGGCGATGAAATGCCGTACTCGACCTCCGTCCCGATAATCCGTTGCATGAGCTAAAGCCTAGGCCCGTTGACGATATGGGCCGCGGACGACCCACTGATGGCCTCATCGCCAGTGGGCTTTGGCGCAACCGAATATATGTCACGGCACCGGCATTGTTGAAGGACCTAGGTTGCGCTTGATGTGAATCGCCGCAGGTCAGACGTCAAATTCCGGCGCGGATGCCCGCCTGCGCTCGGCGTCCCGGTCGGCCCGAGGCCATCGGGGCAGGCAACGAACAGCCGCGCCCTACCCGATCCGCCCGACTGCGAATTCGACTTCGTCAACGGCGTGACCAATATTCTCTTTCATCAACATCCCATCAACATCGAGGGGCGCGAATGACACAACAGACACGCTGCCGCGCTTTCTATTTCCTTTCCTATGGATTAAGGAAGCTCTGTATTCGGTCCTAACGGCGGTAATACCGGTCCTCCTACCGCTGCGGGAGGTGGTGCCGGAACTGGCAGACCTTC
Organism: uncultured Actinomycetota bacterium; assembly: GCA_963840045.1. Lineage (GTDB taxonomy): Bacteria > Actinomycetota > Actinomycetes > Mycobacteriales > Mycobacteriaceae > Mycobacterium. The sequence continues at coordinate 835,722 of CAWIXL010000009.1, forward strand.
TCCGGGAAGAACGGGTGCACTCGAAAATCCAGCCGGTTCCATATGATCTTTGCACGCATTCGGAACAGGAACCATATACCATTTCCAAGCGCCAGGGGGATTTGGTGCCGGTGCCATGCTGTTGTCGGGGCACCGCCATGTGCAACTGAGACCGCCGACACCCGCGCCACCAAGGCCGAGAGTGGCTGCGCCGCCAATATTCGCCTCAGAGTTAACACCCACGCCCCCTTGCTCACAGTGCATATGTGATCCATTGATTTCAGTAGGCCAATCACAGTAAGCACCGCCGGCAAGGAATACGGTTGCTGCGGTGGTGACAGCTGGATAATCACAGAAACCGGCATTGGCCCTCGCTGGCGGGAAAATGAAAATCGCACTACACACCATTATCGGAACGAGCCAGATTTTATTCATTGCCTACCTTCACTTGTGTTCCCAACACGTCATCACCGATACGTCATACCCGGGCCGGGGATTCCCTTGACCAGCGAGAAATTGGCGGGGTGTCGGACCATACTGCGATGCGGGCACAATATCGCCGGGGTTTCCCACATTTGTTCCCACTTTTCACCGGCTGGCCCGCCTTTCCGTGCCGCGCGTCCACTAGATTCGCGATGGGCGCAGGTGAAGCCGCCTACGTCAATGCGCCGCCTGCCCACGCCATGCCTCCAATTCGCCCACAGTCACAGACGACTTCGGTGAACGACAGCGAAGTGTTACGCAGGTAGCGCGTTACACAGTCCAGCGACCTAGTCTGCGCCGGGACCGCTATTTGTCCCGTCGCCCGACGCCCTGCGGCGAGCCACTCCTCACATGCTGTCGGCTACGAAGCTACCCCTCGATTCGCGGGAGTCGACCCAAAGCGCAAGTGGTTCAATCGAATTCACATATCAGCAATTACCGCGGGAAGCTGCATCACCTCCACTCGACGGTGATGGCCTCGGGGTCGAACCGCCCGCCCTTGCGCTCACCCGACGATTGCGGCGACCGCACCGCGAGGATGCCCAAATGACGGCGCACCCGCGCCAAAGAGCGGGCCTACCGCATCGCCACCGAACGCCGCCACAACCACCACGCCCGCTCCGCCCGACGCGCCCAAGCCCCCAGCGACACCGGACCCGCCCCACCCCGACCGACGACGATCCACCACCGTTCTGAAAAAAACAGCCGCGCAGACCCACTACTGTGAGCCGGCATGAGCTCTGCTCTGCGCCGCATCTCAGAGGACGACGCATCTGCGCGCGCCGAGGCGGAAAGCTGGTTCCTCCAGCGAGGCCTGCCGTCGGTGCTGACAACGCGAGGCCGGTGGCGACGGCTATGGTCGCGGTCGGCTCCTATTCTCGCGGCCCAGGCGACGATTCAGGCCTGCGGAATTCCGATCATCTTGATCGCAGGCGGGCGCGAGGTCCACATTGAAGGCCCGACACCGACGAACGTCGAATGGATCGTGCTGGGAATACTTATTGCGGCCCTCCCGTTGGCGACCCTGGTCGGCCTGCTGGTGCCGCGGTTACGCGGGCGGGCGCGGACAGTTGCGGGGATCACCGCGGCGGTCGTCGCGGCCGTTGCCGGGGTCGTCGATGGAGGAGCGTCGTCACTGCCACAAACGGCCATCATCATCGCCGTGGTCTTCATCCTGACGGGCTGTGGCTTCGGGTCAGTGTTCGTGTGGGCGATGCGCATGACGGTGTCACACTTCGCGACCGTCGGCGCGCTGGCAGTGCGGGCCTTGCCGGTGGTTCTATTGACTGCCCTGGTGTTCTTCAACACCTACGTCTGGCTGATGGCGGCGACGATCAGCGGGTACCGGCTCGCGCTGGCGATGGCATTTCTGGTCACCATCGCGGCTTCGTTCGTCATATCCGGGACGGTGGAACGGGTTCGGCCAATGTTGCGATCGCCGACCGCGCTGCCCGCGGATAGCGAAAAGCTGGCCGATACGCCTTTCGCGTCCATGCCGGACCCGCCGGCCAGTCCCCGGCTGCGGTGGACCGCACGTCTCAACGTGGTATTCGTGCTGGCTACCTCACAACTGGTGCAGATCACAGTGGTAGCAGTGGTCACCAGCGCGATCTACTTGATTCTCGGGCTCATCGTGCTCACTCCAGCGCTGCTCAAGGAATGGACCCACACCACAAACACCCAGTCCGTATTGCTGGGCGCGACGGTCCCGGTGCCGAATTCGCTTGTCCACATGTGTCTTTTCCTCGGCGCGCTGACATTCATGTACATCAGTGCACGCGCCGTCGGTGACGGCGACTACCGCTCGACGTTCCTCGATCCGCTGATTGACGACCTGCACGCCACCCTGATCGCGCGCAACCGGTACCTCGGCAGCATCGCCCCAGCAGATCAGGGTGTTGACGCCGCCGACCTGGGTCATTAGGTTCTCCCTGGTGTCTGAGCAAGCGACCGGCCTGTCCGGGAAGCGTTATGGCGAAGTGCTTTTGGTAACGCCCGGCGAGGCGGGTCCGCAGGCCAATGTCTACAACAGCTACCCGCTCAACGACTGTCCCGCCGAATTGTGGTCCGCGCTCGACGCCCAGGCCCTCGCCGCGGAGAACGGCGCGGCCGCGGTCCTGCTCAACGGCCCGCGTTACTGGCTGATGAACTCCATCGAAAAGGAGCAGCGGGGCCCGGAGATCAGGAAGACCTTCGGCGGGATCGAGATGATCCTGCAGGCCACCGTCGTGTTGTCGTCGATGGACCCCGCGCCCTACAGCATCAACAAGGTGAGCCGCCACACGGTGTTCGTCTTCAACCCCGGCGAAGAGGTCTACGAACTGCAAGACCCGCACGGACACCGCTGGGTCATGCAGACGTGGAGCCAGGTCGTGGACCCCGACCTATCGCGCGCCGACCTGCCCAAGCTGGCGGACCGGCTAAACCTGCCGGAGGGATGGTCCTACCGCACCCAGGTGCTCACCGAGGAGCTGCGCATCGACACCACGTCGCGCGCCGCCCAGGTGACTCAGGACGAACTGACCAACAGCTATTCGCTGGTGACCGCCGACTAACCTCTACAGGTACTGACCCAGGTTCGACTCGGTGTCGATGGCCCGCGACGCGCTCGACGACTTGCCGGTGACCAGCGTGCGGATGTAGACGATCCGCTCGCCCTTCTTGCCCGAAATCCGCGCCCAGTCGTCGGGGTTGGTGGTGTTGGGCAGGTCCTCGTTCTCGGCGAATTCGTCGACGATCGAATCAAGGAGATGCTGGATGCGCAGACCGGGCTGCCCGGTCTCCAGCACCGACTTGATGGCGTTCTTCTTCGCCCGGTCGACGACGTTCTGGATCATCGCCCCGGAGTTGAAGTCCTTGAAGTACATGACTTCCTTGTCGCCGTTGGCGTAGGTGACCTCCAGGAACCGGTTGTCGTCGATCTCGGCGTACATCCGTTCGACGACCTTCTCGATCATCGCCGCGGATGCATGCCGTGCGGTCGCCGTCGAACTCGGCGAGGTCGTCGGCGTTCAAAGGCAACGTTTCGACCAGGTACTTCGAGTAGATGTCCTGTGCCGCTTCGGCGTCCGGCCGCTCGATCTTGATCTTCACGTCGAGGCGTCCGGGCCGCAGGATGGCCGGGTCGATCATGTCCTCGCGGTTGGAGGCGCCGATCACGATGACGTTCTCGAGTCCCTCCACGCCGTCGATCTCACTGAGCAGCTGGGGCACCACCGTGGTCTCGACGTCGGAGGAGACGCCGGTGCCACGGGTGCGGAAGATCGAGTCCATCTCGTCGAAGAACACGATCACCGGCGTGCCTTCCGACGCCTTCTCCCGCGCACGCTGGAAGATCAGCCGGATGTGGCGTTCGGTCTCGCCGACGAACTTGTTCAGCAGCTCGGGGCCTTTGATGTTGAGGAAGTACGACTTCGCCTCGCGAGCGTCGTCGCCGCGAATCTCGGCCATCTTCTTGGCCAGCGAGTTGGCCACCGCCTTGGCGATCAAGCGTCTTGCCGCAGCCGGGCGGGCCGTAGAGCAGCACACCCTTGGGCGGGCGCAGCGCGTACTCGCGGTAGAGCTCCTTGTGCAGGAACGGCAGCTCCACGGCGTCGCGGATTTGCTCGATCTGGCGGGTCAGCCCCCCGATGTCGGCGTAGCTGACATCGGGCACCTCTTCCAGCACCAGGTCTTCGACCTCGGCCTTGGGGATGCGCTCAAAGGCATAACCGGCCTTGGTGTCGACCAGCAGAGAATCGCCAGGCCGCAGTTTCCGCGGCCTGGTGTCGTCGTTGAGCGCGTCGGGGTGACCCTCCGGCAAGTCCTCGGCGACCAGCGGCGCGGCAAGCCAAACGATGCGCTCCTCGTCGGCGTGCCCGACGACCAGGGCCCGGTGACCGTCGTTAAGGATCTCGCGCAACGTGGAGATCTCGCCCACCGACTCGAACCTGCCGGCCTCGACGACGGTAAGAGCTTCGTTCAGCCGCAGCGTTTGGCCCTTCTTCAGCGAGCTGATCTCGATGTTCGGCGAGCAGGTCAGCCGCATCTTGCGACCCGAGGTGAAGACGTCGACCGTGTCGTCGTCATGGGACCCCAGAAAGAACGCCGTAGCCGCTCGGCGGCTGCCCCAGCCGGTCGACCTCTTCGCGCAGCGCCAAAAGCTGTTGCCGGGCCTCTTTAAGAGTTTCCATTAATTTCGAATTGCGGGACGCCAGTGAGTCGATACGCGCTTCGAGTTGATGCACATCGCGTGCCGTACGCCCGCTGCCCTGCGAACCACCCGCATGCTCGAGTTGCTCGCGCAGCACCGCTGCCTCACGGCGCAGTTGTTCTAGCTCGGCAGCGTCGTCGCTGGACAGGGGGACGTTTCGGTGGGCACCGAATGCTTCAGAACGCTCTGATTCACCCATGTTGCGCTCCTCTCCCGGACCGAAAGCTCCGGCGGATACTTCAACGCTACCGGCCATCGTCGCTTCATGTGTGGAGTGCAATGCCGCGAAATGCCGTCGAAAAGTTACAAATAAGGTCACGCTGGTAATCTCGGCCACAATTCGCGCCGATTGAAAGGACAACCGTGCCGATCAAATCTCTCGCCGCAGGCTTAGCAGCGGTCGCCTTCGTCGGCGGCGCCGTCGCCGCCGGCGTGACTTCGCTTGCACCCGTTGGCCCGACGACCCCCCAGGTTCAGCCCGTCGTGTTCGGCGCTCCTCTACCGCTGGATCCCGCAGATGCGATGCCCTCCGCCGACCAGTTGATGGGCATCCTGAACGGCCTGCAGGCCCAGGGCGTCTCGTTCACCAGCAAAGCCAACTTGGTCGAAGGGGGCCTCGGACCGCTCGAAGCCCGGATCGCCGACTCGAAGTTTCAACAGGCCGTGGCCGGCGGTGCATTCCCGATGTCGTTCAATGTGGCAAATATCTCGCCCGCCGGTGCCGGAGCCGCCACCGCCGACATCACCGCGTCCGGTCCCAAGCTGGCACCCACGACCCGCAACGTCAGATTCGTGAACCAGGGCGGCTGGAAGATATCCCGCTCGTCAGCCATGGCGCTTATCCAGGAAGCGGGCGTGGGCGCCTAGCCCGGACTCGGCCGGATGCACCGGAACCTCGTCGCAGCCCTCAGCGCCGTCACAGCCGTGGCGGTGCTAGGTGTGTCGGCATGTTCGTCCGGTGCGTCCAAGACGTCGTCCTCGACTGCCTCTCTGGCGACGCCCGGCGCGTCGAATCCCGGGTCTTCCCCGGGTGCTCCCCTGCCGGCACCCGAAGCCCTCACCGATGTGCTGGCCAAGCTGTCCGACCCGAACGTTCCGGGTGGCAACAAGGTGAACCTGATCGAAGGCGCAACGCCGGAGAGCGCCGTCAACCTGGACAAATTCACCAATGCCCTGCGCGACGGCGGCTACCTGCCGATGACGTTCACCGCGACCGACATCGCATGGTCGGACAAGAACCCGTCGTATGTGACGGCCACAATCAACGTGAAGACCTCCCACGAGAGCAATCGCGGATTCACCTTCCCGATGGAGTTCACGCCCTTCCAGGGCGGCTGGCTGTTGTCCAAGAAAACCGCGGAAATGCTGCTGGCGCTTAGCAATTCAACTCCGCCTCCAACTCCCCCCGGCTGACCCGCCCGATGTGGATCGGCTGGCTCGAGTTCGACGTGCTGCTCGGCGATGTGCGATCACTCAAACAGAAGCGGTCGGTGATCCGTCCGCTGGTCGCCGAGCTGCAGCGCAAGTTCAGCGTCTCGGCCGCCGAGACCGGGTCGCGCGATCTGTATCGACGGGCGGGCATCGGCGTGGCGGTGGTGTCCGGCGACCGCAGCCATACCGTCGACGTCCTCGACGCCGCCGAGCGCCTGGTTGCCGCGCACCCCGAGTTCGAGCTGCTGTCCGTGCACCGGGGTTTGCATCGCAGCGACGACGACTGACCTGCAAGGTCAGCGGACCGGCAGCTTCAGCACCCGCTTATTGCCGGTATCGGCCACATAGACCGCCCCAGCGTGATCAACCGCCACCCCTTCGGGTCGGTTGAGACCCGTAACGGGGAGTTCGACGGGGGTGGTGGCGCCAGCCGCAAGCTTGAGCACCCGATTCTTGTGGGCGTCGGTGAAGTAGACGGCGCCGCCCGTGTCAACGGCCAATCCCTCGGCGTTGTCGACGACGCCGGCGAAGTTCAATTCCGTTGGGCTGGTGGCGCCAGCCGAAAGCTTGAGCACCCGATCCCTGTCGTCGGTCACGTAGACGGTGCCCGCGGTGTCAACCGCTACTCCATGGGGTTGCTCGACGCCGGCGAAGGGCAACGCTGTGGACATGAGAGCGCCAGCCGGGAGCCTCCGCACCGCACCCGTACCCTCATCGGTGACGTAGACGGCGCCGGTGGCGTCGACAGCCACCCCAGCGGGTGCACTGAGCCCGTAGGGCCCTTCGAGGCCCGTGAAGGGCACCAAGGAAGGCTCGCCCTCGCCAGCTGCAAGCTTCAACACAGCGTTGTAGCTGCTACCTCCGGACACGTAGACGTCGCCGGCGGCGTCGACCGCCACCCCGTGGGCGCCGGCGCGGGTGAGGGCGGTGAAGGGCAGTGTAGATGCGGCGGTGGCACCTGGCGGAAGCCGGAGCACCGGATTCTGGCTCCAGTCGGTGACGTAGACGGCGCCGACGGTGTCGACCGCCACCCCGGTGGGAAAGGTGATGCCGGTGAAGGGCAGCTCGACCTGAGGGCTGTACTGAACCTCATGTTTCGTGGTGATTCCCGCAATGATCGCGGCGACGGCGACCAGCACGACGAGCACAGCCGCGGGCATGACGACGGCCTTACGGCGCCACCAGCGTGAAGTGGCGGGCGGCGGCTCCGCTGTCGGTGGCGTGCGAAGCGCCGGAGCAGCTGACACGGAGGCGCCGCGGGCGGGGGCAGGCGCTGAGATTTGTGAGGCTGGCGCCTGGTAGGCCGTGGCCGGTGCGGTCGCCGTCGGTCGGGCGGCCGGCTCGGTGGGCGGCCCAGGCTCGGGGACGGCCTCCGGTTCAGGAACCGGCGCAGGGGCCGCGATGGCGGCGCGGGCGGCGCGGGCCAACTCCTTGGTGGTGGCATAGCGCCGGTCGGGGTCTTTGGCCATGCCCGCCGCGATGACGGCATCGAACTGCTCGGGTACGCCCGCGCGCAACTGCGAGGGTTTCGGCGGCGGGCTGGTCAGGTGCGCACCGATTTGCTGTTCGAGGCTGTTGGCGGGAAACGGCTGCTGACCGGTCAGGCATTCATACAGCACACAGGCGAGGGCGTACACGTCGGAGCGAGGATCGAGCTGGCCGGCGGTGATGCGTTCGGGTGCCAGGTACGCCCAGGTGCCAATGATGTTGCCGGTGTTGGTCAGGCCGGTCTGATCGGTGGTACGGGCGATGCCGAAGTCGATCAGGTAGGCGAAGTCCTCATCGTCCAAGAGCACGTTGGAGGGTTTGACGTCGCGGTGTACCAGCCCGATCCGGTGTGCCGCGTGCAGTGCCGAGGCGACCTGCTCGATGATGCCGACCGCCCGCGACGGGTCCAATGGACCTTGCCGCAGAACTTGCTGCAGGTCGTGACCTTCGACCAGCCGCATATCCACATACAGGCGTCCGTCGATTTCGCCGAAATGGTGAATCGGTATGACGTGCGGATTGTTCAGACCCGCCGCGGCGTTGGCCTCGCGGCGGAACCGCTCGCCGAACGTCGGATCGGTCGCAAGTTGTGCCGGCAGCACCTTGACCGCCACCACCCGATTGGTGTCGGTGTCGAACGCGCGCCAAACCTCCCCCATTCCGCCACGGCCCAACAAGTCCAACAGCCGATAGCGCCCAAACGCAGTGCCCTCCAACGCTAACCGTCCCGTCCCTCGCGCTTGCGACCCAGCGGCGCCGGGGCGATGCGCCGGGCGCGAGCCGGCGCGTTGTCACCAGGAACGCGGTGTGCCCGCGCATCGAATGTTGCGGCCGAACGGCCAGCCCCACGACATTCCAGCCACGCTGCAGCGTCTCCCACGAGCGCGGTTCGGTCCAGCGCTGCTGGGCCCGCAGTGCTTCCACCACCCTCGACAGCTGGGTGACGGTGGCCACGTAGATCACCAGCACACCGCCGGAAACCACCAGCCGCGATACCGATTCGAGCACGTCCCAGGGCGCCAGCATGTCCAGCACGGCGCGGTCGAAGCAGCCGTCGGGTAATTCGGAGTCGGCGACGTCGCTGATGATGAGCTGCCAGTTGTCCGGCGCCTGCTCATAAAAGTTCGACACGTTGCGGCGGGCGTGTTCGGCATGGTCGGCGCGCTGCTCGTAGGAGATCACCTGCCCGCGCGGGCCGACCGCCCGCAGCAGCGAGAGCGTCAGCGCGCCGGATCCGGCTCCGGCCTCCAGCACGCGGGCGCCCGGAAAGATGTCGCCCTCGTGCACGATCTGAGCGGCGTCCTTGGGGTAGATCACTTGCGGCCCGCGCGGCATCGACATCACGTAGTCGACCAGCAGTGGGCGCATCACCAAGAACAGCGCGCCGTTGCTGGATTTGACCACGCTGCCCTGCTCCAGCCCGATCACCGCGTCGTGGGCGATCGAGCCGCGATGGGTGTGGAATTCGGTGCCAGGAGTAAGCGACATCGTGTAGTGGCGGCCCTTGGCGTCGGTGAGCTGGACGCGTTCGCCAACGGTGAACGGACCGGTTGCTGCCACGGCGTATAGCGTGCCAGCCGACTCGCCGAAGCCGGTGTTCGGGGTTGTCGGCGTGCCGACCTAGGCTGCGGATATGTCGGAGGTCACCCCGGAGGTCATGACGGGCCAGCCCGAGACGCCCCGATCGCGGCCGGCACTGTCACCGTCACGAGCCGCGGACTTCAAGCAGTGTCCGCTGCTGTACCGGTTCCGCGCGATCGACCGGTTGCCCGAGGCGCCGTCGACGGCACAGCTGCGGGGGTCGCTGGTGCACGCCGCGCTGGAGCAGCTCTACGGCCTGCCCGCGGTGCGGCGCGGCCCGGACACGGCCAAATCGCTCGTGGCTCCCGCCTGGGACCAGGTGATCGCCAAGCAGCCCGACCTGGCCGGCGACCTGGATCCCGATCAGCGAACCCAACTGCTCGAGGAGGCCAGCGCACTGCTCTCCGGCTACTACCGGCTCGAGGACCCGACCCGATTCGACCCGGAAAGCTGCGAGCAGCGCGTAGAAGTCGAACTCGCCGACGGCACGCTGCTGCGCGGCTTCATCGACCGGGTGGACGTGGCCGCCACCGGGGAGCTGCGGGTGGTCGACTACAAGACCGGCAAAGCGCCGCCGGCCGCACGGGCTGCGGCCAATTTCAAGGCCGAGTTCAAGGCGATGTTCCAAATGAAGTTCTATGCGGTGGCGCTGTATCGGTCCCGCGGTGTGCTGCCCGCCCGGCTGCGGCTCATCTATCTGGCCGACGGTCAGCTGCTGGACTACTCGCCGGACCTGGGCGAGCTGCTGCGCTTCGAGAAGACCCTGATGGCGATCTGGCGCGCAATCCAATCCGCGGGCGTGACAGGCGATTTCCGTCCCAACCCGTCGCGACTGTGCGACTGGTGCCCACACCAGCAGCACTGCCCGGTCTACGGGGGCACCCCGCCGCCCTATCCCGGGTGGCCGGAGCATCCGGCCGCCTAGTCCAGCGGCGACATTTCCTGCAGCATCGTGGGGATGAGCTCGCTGACCGTGGGGTGGATGTGCATCGTGCGCGACAGCGTGGTGTAGGGAGCCTTGGCCGACATGATGTCGAGAATGCAGTGAATAACCTCGTCACCGCCGACTCCGAGGATCGCCGCCCCCAGGATCTCTTTGGTGTCGGCGTCGACGACCACTTTCATAAAGCCTTGCGTCTCACCCTTTTCCACCGCCCTGCCGACCCTGGTCATCGGCCGCTTGCCGAGCAGTGCCCGGCGGCCCGACGAGCGAACCTGGTCGACGGTCATCCCGGCGCGCCCCAGCGGGGGGTCGATGTAGAGCGCATAGGTGGTGATCCGGTCGCTGACCCGGCGCGGGTCGTCATCGAGCAGGTTGGCCGCGACGATCTCGAAGTCGTTGTACGACGTGTGGGTGAATGCGCCCTTCCCGTTGCAGTCGCCCATCGCCCAGATGTGGTCGACGTTGGTCTTGAGCGCGTCGTCGACCACGATGTAGCCGCGGCCGTCGGTCTGCACACCGGCGGCGTCCAGACCCAGGTCGTCGGTGTTGGGTCGCCGCCCCACCGCCAGCAGCAGGTGGCTGCCCTGAATGGGGGCGGCGCCGGCGCTGGGTGTCAGTTCAAACCCGTTGTCGTGCTTGCTGACCCGCACGTCATCGGCGTGGAAGACGACGTCGATGCCTTCGTTCTCCAGGATTTCCCGGATCGTGGCCGAAACGTCCTCGTCCTCGCGGGACGCCAGCCGCGGACCCCGCTCCACCACGGTTACCCGGGCCCCGAAGCGGCGATACATCTGCGCAAACTCCAGCGCGATGTAGCTCCCGCCGACGATGACGAGATGCTCTGGCAGCGTGTCGAGTTCGAGGATCGACACGTTGGTGAGGTAATCGACGTCGGAAAGACCCGGGATGTCCGGCACCACAGCCCGGCCACCGACGTTGAGGAAAATCCGGTCGCCCCGCAGCAGTTCGTCACCGACCCGCAGCGTGTGCGGATCTTCGAATCGAGCGTGATCGCGAAAGACCGTGCAGCCGTCCATGCCGTCCAGCCAGGCCTCGAGGCCGTGGCGATCCTCGAGCATGATGCCGTCTTTGCGCGCCTTGACTTTCGCCATGTCCACGCTGATCGGACCGGTCGCGACACCGTATTCCGGGCCGCGACGGGCGAGTTGGGCGGCGTGGGCGCTGGCGACCAAGGTCTTGGTCGGAATGCATCCGTTGTTCACACAGGTGCCGCCGATGTGCTTGCGCTCCACAACGGCGACGCGCTGCCCGGCGGCGGTCAGCCGGCCCGCCAGCGGCGGCCCTGCCTGGCCACCGCCGACGATGATCGCGTCAAAGGCTTGTGCCACAGATGAGCCTCGCGGCTAACCGACCGCGTACGCGGCCGCGTAGGCGATCCCGAAACCACCTCCGACTGCGACCACATCTTCCAGCAGAGCTATCGGCAAGTCCTTACCGCCGGTGGCGCCTACCAGAGCCTTGCGCGCCTGGTATCCGCCCAGGGTGCCCAGCACGGCGCCGGCGGCGCCGGCGCCGAGTCCGCCCCACTTATAGCCCCAGACGGTGCCGATCAGTGCGCCGGCGAAGGCGCCCATGATGATCCGGATAGCGAACACCGGCGGCGCCGTGCGCGGAGGCGTCTTGGGAAGTTTGTCGTTGACGAGTTCTCCCACCGCAAGAACGCTGAGCACGATGACGGTGATGATGTTTCCCACCCAGGATGCCCAGGTGTGATTCATGTTGAACCAGGCCAGAAAAGCGGCCCAAGCCACCACCGCGGGAGCCGTCAACGAACGCAATCCAGCGACGACACCGATCAGTAAGGCCATCAGCAGGACGAGCAAGTGATGTGTCACGGCGACCCTCCTGGGTTCTACGCGCAATCGGCCCCCTGCGGGACGCTAACACAGTCACCGGCCGCGGGCATCTGTCAAAGGGTCAGAATCGGCAGAACCTGATGTCGGAAGCCAGAATTGCCTTGGCGCCGATGGCGGCGAGCTGGTCCATGATGCCGTTGACGTCCCGGCGGGGCGCCAGCGCACGGATTGCCACCCACGCCGGGTCGGCGAGCGGCGCAATGGTCGGTGACTCCAGGCCCGGAGTGATCGCCGTGGCCTTGTCCAGCGCCGAGCGCGGGCAGTCGTAGTCCAGCATCAGGTATTGCTGGCCGAACACCACACCCTGCACCCGTGCCACCAGCTGATCGCGCGCCGCGCTTTGCTGGTGGCGTTCTGGGTCCGCGCGCTCGATCAGCACCGCCTCCGAATCACACAGCGGCTCACCGAAGGCCACCAGATCGTGCAGGCTCAGGGTGCGGCCGGACCCCACCACGTCGGCGATGGCGTCGGCCACTCCGAGTTGCACCGAGATCTCCACGGCTCCGTCGAGTCTGATCACCGTCGCTTGAATGCCCTTGGCGGCCAGATCTTTTTGAACCAGATTCGGATAGGCGGTGGCGATCCGCTTTCCGGCCAGATCGGCCGTCGTCCAATCACGGCCGGCGGGTGCGGCGTAACGGAAGCTGGAAGACCCGAAGCCCAGTGCCAGGCATTCGCGCACCGGCGCACCGGAATCGTTCACCAGGTCCCGCCCGGTGATGCCGAAATCAAGCTCTCCCGAACCGACATAGATGGCAATGTCTTTGGGCCGCAGGAAGAAGAACTCGACGTGGTTGATGGGATCGATGACGGTCAGGTCTTTGGGGTCGGTACGACGGCGGTAGCCGGCCTCCGAGAGGATCTCGGAGGCGGGCTCGCTGAGCGCACCTTTGTTGGGGACCGCAACCCGCAGCATGTTCACAACTTCCGGTAGATGTCGTCGAGGGACAGTCCGCGCGAGATCATCAGCACCTGCGTCCAGTACAGCAACTGGCTGATCTCCTCGGCCAGCGCCTCGTTGGGCTCGTGTTCGGCGGCCAACCACACCTCGCCGGCCTCCTCCAGGATCTTCTTGCCCAGCGCATGTACCCCGGCGTCCAGTGCCGCGACCGTAGCGCTGCCTGCCGGTCGGGTGCGGGCGCGTTCGCCGAGTTCGGCGAACAGATCCTCGAACGTCTTCACGGCCAGCGATTGTTTCACGGTCCGGCGAGCAAAGTCACGGCGGTTTCTCGCGGGCGATTCCGGCAACCGGGATGCGACGTACGGTGAGGCATGCAGTTCTCCGAAATCGCAGTCACAATCGACGGCCCTCGGGGCGACATCACGCTGGACCGGCCCACCAAGTTGAATCCGCTCAGCACCACCACACTGAACGAATTAGTTTCAGCCGCAGGGTATCTCGATGCACTGCCGGACGTGAAGGTCGTGGTGGTGGCCGGCAGTGGTCGGGCCTTCAGCGCGGGTGCGGACCTCGCATCGTTCGCGGCGTCCGAAACGTCTGCCGTCGCGGCTCGCGAGGCGGCTGATGCCGGACGGCGGATGGCTGACGCGATCGAGGCGATGAATGCCGTGACCGTCGCCAGCATCCACGGCCACTGCGTGGGGGGCGGCGTGGTATTGGCCTCCGCCTGCGACCTGCGCATCGCCGCGGACGACACCCGCTTTTCGATCCCCGAGGTAGACCTTGGCATTCCGCTTGCCTGGGGCGGAATCCCCCGGCTGGTGCGCGAGATCGGCCCCGCCAGGACCAAGGAACTGGTGATGACGTGCCGCCCGTTCGGCGCCGCCGAAGCCCTCGCGATGGGCTTCCTGAACCAGACGGTTCCCGCCGCCGACCTCGCCGCCACGGTTGACGAGTTAGTCGGGCGACTGACCGGCAAGTCGGCGTTGACCCTGACGGCCACCAAGCGTCACACCAACGCGGTGACCGAACAGATGGTCGGCACCATGCGGGCCTGGAACGACGCCGACACACTGGTCACCGCGCTGCGCGACCCCGAGTCGCGCGCGGCGGGCGCGGCCTACCTCAAGAGGCTTGGGACGCTGACCTTCCGTCCATCGGTCTGCGCATGCCCGACCGCGAGGGGCCGCGAACTGCCAGGTTCAGCGGCCTATATGTGTACAAATGCGGACGCTCGCGGCGCGGCCAGGATCAGACATTGCTTCACGAAATGCCTTGAAGCCGTTGGCGTTCGTGCGCTCGCCGAATCAACCAACGTAGGGCTCAGTCCTCCGGGTTGTAGCCGAGGTTGGGGCCGAGCCAGCGCTCGGCTTCCTGCAGGGTCCAGCCCTTGCGCTTCGCGTAATCGGCGACCTGGTCCTGGGCCATCCGGCCGACCACGAAGTACTGCGACTGCGGGTGCGAGAAATACCAGCCGCTGACGGCAGCGCCGGGCCACATCGCCATCGACTCGGTCAGCTCGATGCCGGTCCGCTCCCGGACGTCCATCAACTTCCAGAGCGTCACCTTCTCGGTGTGCTCCGGGCAGGCCGGGTAGCCGGGGGCAGGGCGGATTCCGACGTACTTCTCACCGATGAGCGCCTCGTTGTCCAGCTGCTCGTCAGGCTGGAATCCCCAGAACTCCTTGCGGACCCGTTGGTGCATCCGTTCGGCGAAAGCCTCTGCCAGCCGGTCGGCGATCGACTCCAGCAGGATCGCGCTGTAGTCGTCGTTGGCTGCCTTGAACTCCGCGATCTTGTCCTGGCTGCCGAGCCCCGTGGTGACGGCGAAGGCGCCGACGTAGTCGGCCAGACCGGTGTCCTTGGGCGCGATGTAGTCGCCCAGCGACCGGTTCGGGATGCCGTCCCGGTGCTCGCCCTGCTGGCGCAGGTTATGCAACGTGGTCAGCACCTCGGTACGGGTCTCGTCGGTGTAGACCTCGATGTCGTCAATAGGAGCCGACCGCGTTCGCCGGGAAGAACCCGATCACCCCGTTGGCAGTGAGCCACTTCTCCTTGATCAGGGTGTCGAGCATCTCCTGGGCGTCGTCGTACAGCTTGCGGGCAGTTTCGCCCGAGACCGGGTTGTTCAGGATGTCGGGGAACCTGCCCTTCATCTCCCAGGCATTGAAGAACGGCTGCCAGTCGATGTATTCGCGCAGCTCGGCGAGGTCGTAGTCCTCGAACTCCCGCACACCAACGCCCTGGGCGGGCACCGGCGGCGTGTAGCCGTCCCACTCGATCGGCGTCCGGTTCGCGCGGGCCTTCTGCAGCGTCAGCATCGGCCGCTCGTTCTTCTGGGCGTGCCGTTCGCGAAGTGCTGCGTACTCGGTCTCGGTGGCCTCCAGCAGCGCTGGACGCTGCTTGTCGTCGAGGAGCGCTGCGGCGACCGGCACCGAGCGGGAAGCGTCCTTGACCCAGACCACCGGACCGCTACGACGCGGCGACACCTTCACGGCCGTGTGGGCGCGCGAGGTGGTCGCGCCACCGATCAGCAGCGGGATCTCCAGCCCCTACGCGCTCCATCTCGACGGCGAAGTTGACCATCTCGTCCAGGGACGGGGTGATCAGGCCGGACAGCCCGATGATGTCGGCGTTGTGCTCCTTCGCCGCGTCCAGGATCTTCTGCGCGGGCACCATCACACCGAGGTCGATCACCGAGTAGTTGTTGCACTGCAGCACGACCCCGACGATGTTCTTGCCGATGTCGTGGACGTCGCCCTTCACGGTCGCCATCACGATCGTGCCGTTGGTGCTGTCCCCGGCGGAGTCGCCGGACTGTTCTTTCTCCGCCTCGATGTAAGGCAGCAGGTACGCCACAGCCTTCTTCATCACCCGGGCCGACTTCACGACCTGGGGAAGGAACATCTTGCCTGCGCCGAAGAGATCACCGACGACGTTCATGCCGTCCATCAGCGGGCCCTCGATCACCTCGATCGGCCGACCACCTGCGGCAGCGATCTCGGCCCGCAATTCCTCGGTGTCGGCATCGACGTTGGCGTCGATGCCCTTGACCAGGGCGTGCGTGATCCGCTCGCGGACCGGGAGGCTGCGCCACTCGGCTGCAGCTTGATCTTTGCCGTCCCGGCGGCATCTCCTGAGCTGTTGAACCGTTCAGCGATCTCCAGGAGCCTCTCGGCCGCGTCCTCGCGGCGGTTCAGGACGACGTCCTCGATGCGGTCCCGCAGCTCGGGATCGATCGAGTCGTAGGGCACCAGTGCACCGGCGTTGACGATGCCCATGTCCAGACCGGCCTTGATGGCGTGGAACAGGAACACCGCGTGGATCGCCTCGCGGACGGGGTTGTTGCCCCGGAACGAGAACGACACGTTCGAGATACCGCCGGAGATGTGCACCCCGGGAAGGTTCTCCTTGATCCAGGCGCAGGCCTCGATGAAGTCGATCCCGTACGTCGCGTGCTCCTCGATACCGGTCGCCAGCGCGAAGCAGTTCGGGTCGAAGATGATGTCCTCGGCCGGGAAGCCGACCTCTTCGGTCAGGATCCGGTAGGCGCGCCCGCAGATCTCCTTGCGGCGCTCCAGGTTGTCGGCCTGACCCTGCTCGTCGAAGGCCATCACGACGACGGCGGCACCGTACTTGCGGCACAGCCGTGCCTCGCGGATGAACTTCTCCTCGCCCTCCTTCATGGAGATCGAGTTGACGATCGGCTTGCCCTGCACGTTCTTCAGGCCCGCCTCGATGACCTCCCACTTGGAGGAGTCGATCATCACCGGGACGCGGCTGATGTCCGGCTCGGCCGCGATCAGCTTGGTGAACCGGTCCATCGCGGCGATGCCGTCGATCATGCCCTCGTCCATGTTGATGTCGATGACCTGCGCACCGACCTCGACCTGCTGCAGGGCGACCGACAGCGCGGTGTCGTAGTCCTCGGCCTTGATCAGGTTGCGGAACCGGGCGGAGCCGGTGATGTTGGTGCGCTCGCCGATGTTCACGAACAGGGAGTCTTCGGTGATGTTGAGCGGCTCCAGGCCGGAGAGCCGGGTGGCCACCGCGATGTCCGGCAGCTTCGCTGCGGCCTTAAGCCCTCGACGACCTTGGCGATCTCGGCGATGTGCGCCGGCGTCGTCCCGCAGCAACCACCGACCAGGTTGACCAGGCCGGCCTCGGCGAACTCGGCGATGTAGGAGGCCTGACGCTCCGGGGACTCGTCGTATTCGCCGAAGGCGTTGGGCAGGCCGGCGTTGGGGTAGCAGGAGACGAAGGTGTCCGCGATCCGCGCCATCTCGGCGATGTAGGGCCGCATCTCCGGCGCGCCCAGGGCGCAGTTGAGGCCCACCGCGATCGGCTTCGCGTGCCTGATCGCGTTCCAGAATGCTTCGGTGACCTGGCCGGACAACGTCCGCCCGGAAGCATCGGTGATGGTGCCCGAGATGATGACCGGCCAGCGGCGTCCGCGATCCTCGAACAGCGTCTCGACGGCGAACACCGCCGCCTTGGCGTTCAGCGAGTCGAAGATCGTCTCGATGATGAGGAGGTCGGCACCGCCGTCGACCAGGCCGTTGGCGGCTTCGAGGTAGGCGGCGACCAGCTGGTCGTAGGAGACGTTGCGGGCTCCGGGGTCGTTGACGTCCGGCGAGATCGACGCGGTCCGCGTCGTCGGCCCGATTGCGCCGGCGACGTAGCGGGGCTTCTCCGGGCGTGCTGAACTCGTCGGCGGCCTTGCGGGCCAGAGCAGCGCCGGCGTAGTTCAGCTCGTAGGCCAGCTCCTCCATGCCGTAGTCGGAGAGCGAGACCGCGTTCGCGTTGAACGTGTTGGTCTCCAGGATGTCGGCGCCCGCCTCGAGGTACTCGCGGTGGATCCCCTCGATGATCTGCGGCTGCGTCAGGCTGAGCAGGTCGTTGTTGCCCTGGAGAGCGGTCGGCCACTCCGTGAACCGGTCGCCGCGGTAGCCGGCCTCGTCCGGCCGGTCCCGCTGGATCGCCGTGCCCATCGCGCCGTCGATCACCATGATCCGCCGGCCGAGAGCAGCCGTCAGTTCGTCGGTGCAGTCGGGGCGGATGTTCGGCTTCCAAGGCGTTCACGTGCATTCCTTCCGTAACGGAAGGCGTCCTTGACTCTGCCGAGCGTGGCGGATACCGGCAGGGAACCGGAACCGTTGCAACGCCTCTCGACCAGAAAAGTCTACGTCGTCACCCGACGTCTGGACGCCCAGCTCGACCTGAACCGCTTGGCGATCGCGGTGCCCCTGAGCGCCAGCTCGCGGATCTTGTCGGCAATGTTTTATTCATCAGCTCAACCAGATTGCAGCCCCAACGTATTTCGTCTCGACCCCGCCGTCACCCACCACCAGGCGCGGCGCCAGGGCGTTGAGCAGGTCGGTGTCGTACGGGCGGTCGTCAGCGGCAGTCACTCCACAAGGATAGTGGTTCTATGCAACCTGCCCAGTATGTTCGCGGTCTCCGCCGGCCGCGATCGCCGCGCGAGGACGATATGCGCAGATCACTCGGCCCAGGCCTTAGGCTAAATCTGTGACACCCTCCGATGGCGGCACTCCCCTGCCCAAACTGCACAACACGGTCGTGGTGGCCGCGTTCGAGGGCTGGAACGATGCCGGCGACGCGGCCAGCGACGCGCTGGAGCATCTGGATGCCATCTGGGAAGCCGATCCGATTGTGGAGATCGACGACGAGGCCTACTACGACTACCAGGTGAATCGCCCGGTCATCCGCCAGGTCGACGGGGTCACCCGGGAGCTGGTGTGGCCGGCGATGCGGATTTCGCACTGTCGCCCACCGGGCAGTGAGCGCGACGTCGTGTTGATGCACGGGGTGGAGCCGAACATGCGCTGGCGCACCTTCTGTGCCGAGTTGCTGGCGGTCGCCGACAAGCTCAACGTCGACACCGTGGTGATCCTCGGGGCGCTGCTGGCCGACACGCCGCACACCCGGCCGGTACCCGTCTCGGGCGCGGCCTACTCGCCGGAGTCGGCACGGCGCTTCGGCCTGGAGGAAACCCGCTATGAGGGCCCGACCGGCATCGCCGGGGTTTTCCAGGACGCCTGCGTGGCCGCCGGGTATCCCGGCGGTGACGTTCTGGGCGGCGATCCCGCACTATGTGTCGCACCCGCCGAACCCCAAGGCGACGGTGGCCCTGTTGCGCCGCGTCGAAGACGTGCTCGACATCGAGGTTCCGCTGGGTGACCTGCCCACGCAGGCCGAGGAGTGGGAAGACGCGATAACCGAGATGACCGCCGAGGACGACGACCTCGCCGAATACGTGGAGTCACTCGAGCAGCGCGGCGACGCCGAGGTCGACCTGAATGAGACCTTGGGCAATATCGACGGCGACGCACTGGCCGCCGAGTTCGAACGCTATCTGCGCCGCCGCCGACCAGGATTCGGGTTATAGCCCTTCCCGATTAGCGCTCCTCCAAGGCTTGGGTGTGGGCGGTGGTGGAGCGACCGAGCGCGGCGACTTGGGCATCCATTTGGGGCATCAGCTCGGCGGCGGTTTCCAGGGCCGGCCGTTGGCCGAGCCGCGGTGGACAGCACCGGCTTGAACCAGCGGAACAGGCCCACCCAGCGCGGGCAGTACACGCGGCTCTCGCGGGCCTCGATGCCTTTGACGAACGCGTCCGCGCAGCTGTCCACCGAGGTCGTCTTGTTCAGCGGCCACGGCAATTTGGCCAGCAATTCGCCGAACGCGGGCAGGTCGGCCTCGGGGTCCTGAACCAGGGCGGTGTCGATCCAGGACATGTGCGCCGAGCCGACGCTGACGCCGAGGTGGGCGACCTCCAGTCGCAGCGAGTTGGCAAGATGCTCGACGCCGGCCTTCGACATGTCGTAGGGCGCCATCCCCGGCGCCGCGGCGAACGCGGCCAGCGACGAGACGATCAGCACGTAGCCGCGGCGTTCGATCAGCGCGGGCAAGGTGGCACGCACGGTGTGAAAAACGCCCGAGCAGGTTGACGTCCAACACCCGCTTGAACGGCTTCCGGATCAACCTGCAGCACCGAGCCGTAGCTGGCGACGCCGGCATTGGCCACCACGACGTCGATGCCGCCGAAACGCTCGACGGCATGCTCGGCCACGGTCTGCATGGCGGTCAGGTCGCGCACGTCGGCGACCGCCGTGAGGACGTGTTCGTCGCCGAGTTCGGCGGCCCGTGCGGCCAGCTCGGCCTTGTCCAGATCGGTCAGCACCAGCTTGGCGCCCTTGGTGCGCAGCCGACGGGCGACTTCCGCCCCGATCCCCCCGGCACCACCCGTGATGAAAACGACCTTGCCCTGCAGCGATGTCATGGCCGAGAACCTACAGGTCCACCCCGAGCAAGGCATCGACCGCGGCTGCCACCAGCTTCGGCGCCGCCGCGTCGTGGCCGCCGTATTCCAGCGCGTCGGTGGTCCAACCGTCAATTGCGGCAATCGCTTTGGGAGTGTCGAGGTCATCGGCCAGATACTGGCGCAGCCGGGCGATCACGTCGGCGGCGTCCGGACCGGCGGGCAGGGCCGTCGCGGAGCGCCAGCGACGCAGCCGGGCGCCGGCGTCGTCAAGCACCTGCTGGCTCCAAAACCGGTCGGCGCGGTAATGCCCGGAGAGCAGACCCAGCCGGATGGCCGCCGGCTCTACACCTTGGGCGCGCAGCCCCGACACCAACACCAGGTTGCCGCGGCTCTTGGACATCTTGTGCCCGTCCCAGCCGATCATTCCGGCGTGCACGTAGTGCCGGGCGAAACGTCGTTCACCGCTGACACATTCGGCGTGCGCGGCGGTGAACTCGTGATGCGGGAAAATCAGGTCGCTGCCCCCGCCTTGAATGTCGATGTTGCTGCCGATGCGGCTCAGCGCGATCGCGGCGCATTCGACGTGCCATCCCGGCCGGCCAGGACCGAACGGGGACGGCCAACTGGGCTCCTCGGGCCGCGCGGCCCGCCACAGCAGGGCGTCGAGTACGTCGCTCTTGCCGGACCGCTGGGGGTCGCCGCCGCGTTGCTCGAACAACTGCAGCATGGTGTCGCGGTCGTAGCCCGACTCGTAACCGAACTGCGGCGTGGCGTCCGCCCGGAAGTAGACGTCCTGGTACTCGTCATCGATGACGTAAGCCGCTCCCGAGGCCAGCATCTTCTCGATGAGTTCGACCATTTCGGCAATCGCTTCGGTCGCGCCGACGTACTCGTGGGGCGGCAGTATCCGCAGCGCCGCCATGTCGGCTCGGAACAAGGTGACCTCGCGCTCGGCGAGGTCACGCCAGTCGACGCCGTCGCGGGCGGCGCGCTCGAACAGCGGATCGTCGATGTCGGTGACGTTCTGCACGTAATGCACGTCGTGACCGAGGTCCAGCCACACCCGATGGATCAGGTCGAATGCGAGATAGGTGGCGGCGTGACCCAGATGGGTGGCGTCGTAGGGCGTGATCCCGCAGACGTACATGTTGGCGGTGACCCCGGGCGCCACCGGTCGCACCTGCCGATCAGAGGTGTCGTACAGCCGCAACTCCGGTCCGCGTCCCGGCACCGCCGGAACCTGTGCGGAAGACCACGACTGCATGTCGATGACTTTATGCTCGCCCACGATCCAGCCAACGCCGCGGCCATCGCGAACAATTCCGCTAGCGCCTCGTTAGCGCCACGCGTCGCGGATGGCGCCGAGCAGGATCGGGGCCACCTCGGCGCGACACATCAGGAAGTCGGGCAGGTAGGGATCGAGCTGGTTGTACCGCAGCGGCGAGCCGTCGAGCCGCGCGGCGTGCATGCCGGCAGCCAGCACCACCCCGGCCGGCGCCGCCGAATCCCATTCCCATTGGCCTCCGGCATGCAGGTAGGCGTCGACGTAGCCGTCGATGACGGCCATCGCTTTGGCGCCCGCCGAGCCGATCGCCACGGGTTGGATGGCCACCGTCTGCCGGATGCGATGCAGAATGGCGGGCGGCCGGGTGGCACTGACGGCAATGCGGATGGTGGCGGGAACGCCGACGGCCGTGACGCTAGCGGCGACGGTGTCGCTGCGGTACACCATGTTGCCGCGGGCCGGTAAGGACACCGCCGCGTCGGTGATCTCGGGTCTGTTGTCGGTGGAGCCGTCGGTATGGCCTTCAGTGGGTCGTTGCCACAGCGCCACATGCACCGCCCAGTCGTCGCGCCCGGGGGTGGAGAACTCGCGGGTGCCGTCCAGCGGGTCGACGATCCATACCCGGTCGGACTTCAGCCGCACCAGATCGTCATAAGCTTCCTCGCTGAGCACCGCATCGCCCGGACGCTCGGCCCGCAGCCGCTTCAGGAGTAGGGCGTTCGCCAGGCTGTCCCCGGCGTCGCCGAGCGCCCACGGATGGTCGAAACCGATCTCATCGCGCACCTTCAGCAGCAACTCCCCCGCGTCCGCGGCGAGGTCGGCAGCCAGCGCCGCGTCGGTCATGTCAGCTGTTGGGTCTCCCGGGGCCGGGCTCACCGTTTCAGTATCCCTGTAGCTCTTAGAACGCCGGCCAGGGAATGGCACGATGCCGGTTCGGCCCGGGCATCACCGGATTGTCCAGCAGCGCGTGCGCGCGCTTGCGCAGCGCCGCAATTTCGGTGCGGGTGATCTGGCCGGCCAGCGCGTCGGCGAGCGGGCCGCACAGGGCATCGGCGAGCTCGGCAACCCGCTCCAGGGTTTGGTCGTCGACCGGCTTGCCGGCCCAGCCCCACAGCACCGTGCGCAGTTTGTTCTCGACGTGCAGGCACACTCCGTGGTCGACGCCGTAGATGTGGCCGTCGAGGTCACGCAGGACGTGGCCGCCCTTGCGATCGGCGTTGTTGATCAGCACGTCGAACACCGCCATCCGCCACAACCGAATATCGTCGGCGTGCATCAGGATGACCTCGTCGCCGGCGTAGTCGTAGGCCCGCAGTACCGGCAGATAACCCGGCTCGAGCTTGTTGGCGGGAAACAGGTCCACCAGGTCGGGCGACGGCGCGGGAGCCGAGTCGACTTCGTCGCCGGGCTGCTCCACCCACAGCTGCAGCATGCCCGGACCTGCCGGCCCGTGACGAATGATCGTGTAGGGCACGATATTCCAACCCAATTGCGTCGACACCAGGTACGCGCCGAGCTCGCGGCCGGCCAGGGTGCCGTCGGGAAAATCCCACAGCGGCTGTTCACCGGAGACCGGCTTGTAGACGCAGTGCACGCTGCGCTCGCCAAGCGTCGACTCGCACAGAAAGGTGGCGTTGCTGGCCGAGCGGATCCGTCCGAGGACCGTCAGCTCGCCGTCGCGCAACACCTCACGGTCGTCATCCTCCGGCGTCATCGTCCGGCCCGAGCAGCGCGCTGCGCTTGTAGCCGTTGGTGCGCGCGCAGATGTGCCCCTCGGGATCCAAGGGTTCGTCGCAGAGCGGGCACGGCGGGCGTCCCGCCGAAATGACGCGGTTGGAGCGGGTGGCGAACTGCCGTGCCGACTCCGGCGTCAGGAACACCCGCACCGCGTCGGGACCCTCGTCGGTGTCGTCGAGCACCACCGACGCGTCGAATTCGGCGTCGGTGACGGCCAGCAATTCGACCACCACGGTCTGCGCCTCCGAATCCCAGCCCAAGCCCATGGTGCCAACCCGAAACTCCGCGTCGACGGGCATGGTCAGCGGGCTCAGGTCGTCGATCTCGGTGGGCTCCGGGGGAACGGGCGTGCCAAACCTGCGGTTGACCTCGAGCAGCAACGCACCGATGCGTTCGGCGAGGACGGCAACCTGCTGCTTTTCCAGCACCACCGACACCACCCGAGAGTCGTGCGCGGCCTGTATGTAGAAGGTGCGATTTCCGGGCTGCCCAATGGTCCCGGCCACGAAACGGTCGGGCGTGCGGAAGATGTGAATTGCGCGGGCCATGGCACCTCCCAAAATACCGGCAGTGAGCGCCACCGCGTCACACGAATGCGTTGCCCCAGGGGAATCGAGCCGAATTAGGCCCGAGTTAGTCCGGGGAGCCCCCGACCACCGCGTCGCTCGACGGCACTGCAGCGGTCGGCTCCTGCTGCGGATCGCCTTGCTTGTCTGCCGGCGGCTCGCTCTTGGGCGGAGGCGCGGCCCGCAGGGCCGCCGACAGCCGCGCACCGGTGTGGTTGACGTGCAGTACGAACGGCCGCAGCGGGGTGTAGTGGACCACACTCAACGACGCCGGGTCGGCGGTCACGCGCTGGAAGCCGTCCAGATGGATGCCGTACGCGTCGGCGATCACCGCCTTGATCACGTCGCCGTGGGTGCAGGCCAGCCACAGCGCGTCGCCGCCGTGCTGTTCGGCAAGCCGGCGGTCATGTTCGCGGACGGCGGACACCGCGCGAGCCTGCACCTGCGCCAAACCCTCGCCGCCGGGAAAGTGCGCCGCGCTGGGATGAGCCTGGACCACCCGCCACAGCGGCTCGTTGGCCAGTTCGCCGATTTTCCGGCCGGTCCATTCCCCGTAGTCCACTTCGGCGAGTCGCTCGTCGATCAACGGCTCGAGAAACAGCGCCGCCGCGAGTGGCTCAACGGTGCGCCGGCACCGCAACATCGGCGAACACACCAGCGCCCGGATCGGCAACTCACCGATCCGATCGATCAGGCCGGCCGCCTGCTCGCGGCCCTTGTCGTCGAGGTCGACGCCCTCGGATCGGCCGGCCAGAACCCCGGCGGTGTTCGAAGTGGACCGCCCGTGTCGCAACAGGATGACGGTCATGTCGCGGCGACCGTCCCGACGGCCAGCAGGATCAGCACGGCCGTCCCGGCGAGCACCCGGTAGCCGACGAACCAATACATGTTGTGCCGCACCAGAAATCGCAGAAACCAGGCCACCGCGGCCAGGCCGATGACGAATGCGATCAGGGTCGCCACCAGCAGCTGCGGGCCGGTCGCGCTCATCCCCGAGGTGACCGGGTGAAAGGCATCCGGTATCGAGAACAACCCAGATGCGAACACCGCGGGAATGGCCAGCAGGAAGCCGAATCGGGCGGCCAGCTCGCGTTCGAGTCCGAGAAACAGCCCGGCGCTGATGGTCGACCCGGACCGGGAGACGCCAGGCACCAGCGCCAGGCATTGCGCAACGCCGACCACCAGCGCGTCGCGCCAGTTCAGCTGCTCGATGTCGCGGGTTTGCCGGCCGAGGTATTCGGCGAGGGCGATCACCGCGGAGAACGCCACCAGCGCCGTCGCTACCACCCACAGGTTGCGGACACCCGACCGGATCTCGTCCTTGAAGAACAGGCCCAGCAGGCAGATCGGGATGGTGCCGATGATGACGTACCAGCCGAGCCGATAGTCGGCATTGCGGTGTGACTTGACGGCCCGGCCTTTTGAAAGCCCTCGAAACCAGCCCTTGAGGATGCGCACGATGTCCCGCGCGAAGTAGACCAGCACCGCAGCCTCGGTGCCGAGCTGGCTGACCGCGGTGAACGAGGCACCGGCGTCAGCGGCGAAGAAGACCCGCGACACGATCGCCAAATGTCCCGACGAGGACACCGGAAGGAATTCGGTCAAACCCTGCATCACGGATAAAACGATGACTTGCCACCAAGACATCGCCGAAACCGCGGTCACGACGATGACCGTACCGGGTGATGGAGCGGGCTACCGGACGCGCCTGGGGCTACACACCCGCGTCGCGCGCGCCACCGCGTCGCGCACTGCCGCGGTCAGGCTGCGCTCATCGGTGAGGTCAATCTCGACCAGACTGCGGACCGTCCTGGCGACCACATCTTCAGCCTGCGGAACCGGCCCGGCCAGGCGCGGTCGGTAAATCTCGACGACTAGCGACAGATGCTCGATGTGGAACGAAAAACTACGCCCATCACCGACTTGACCGTACCCACTGGCGAAAATGCCCGTCGACATATCCTCAACAGCAAACTCTTTGTCTGCGAGATGCCGGTCAACATCGACGGTCATGCCGTCAAGATACCTCTTTGGACGCACTTCATGTATGCGACATGACGAAATTGGACGCAAGTACGCTTCTTAGAATTCGGAACTCAGGTTCCACACTCGAGAGGCAACCGTTGCTGCTACGCCCTAAATCTAACAAAACTGCAGTTCGGCGCCGTTTTGCCGGCTTGTTGTGGGTATGCGCGATGGTGCCGACGGGCTGCTCGCCGGACGCACTGAACACCCCGCCCACGATTGCGCCCGCGCAGGCTGCCGAATCGCCGCCGGTGACGCAGAACCCGGCCGGCGCGGTCCGGCCATTAAGCTGTCATCCGCAGGCGGCGATATCGGCGATTTTCGATGGCGGCACTCGCCAGTTGGCGGTGCTGTGCCCCGGTTCCGACACCCCCAACTCGGGGGCCCCCGCCAGCCTGGTGACCTTCGGTGGGCCGCAGGCCCCGCCCCGGGTCATCGCCCTGCCGGGGCCCGCGACCGCGTTGACCGGCGACGGCCGCGGCACCGCCTACCTTGCCGCCCGCGGTGGCTACTTCGTGGTCGATCTGGCGGCCGGCCGCCCGACACAAGTGCAGGTCGCCGACGCGGCGAACACCGAATTCACCGCGATCGCACGCCGCGCCGACGGCAAGCTGGTGCTGGGCAGCGCCGACGGGGCCGTCTACACCCTCGCCTCCGGCGGAGAGGCGCCGTAACCAACCGCAATAAGCTCTTCGCGCGCGTCGACGCCGTTGTGACACAGGGAGATACGACGGTGGTCCTGGACCGGGGCCAGACTTCGGTGACGGCGCTTGGCGCCAACGGTCATGCCGAGCAGGCACTACGCGCCGGCGAAGGCGCCACCACCCTGGCCGCAGACTCGGCGGGCCGGGTGCTGGTCGCCGACACTCGCGGCGGCCAACTGCTGGTGTACGGCGTCGAGCCGCTGATCCTGCGCCAGGCCTAC
The DNA here is from genome assembly GCA_963840045.1 of uncultured Actinomycetota bacterium. GTDB lineage: Bacteria > Actinomycetota > Actinomycetes > Mycobacteriales > Mycobacteriaceae > Mycobacterium. The sequence continues at coordinate 862,417 of CAWIXL010000009.1, forward strand.
CCGGTGCGGCAGGCGCCGTACGGGCTGGCCGGGTCGCGCCAATTGGCCTGGGTATCCCAAACCGCGTCGAATACTGTCATTGGTTACGATCTGTCCACCGGAATTCCCGTCGAAAAGGTGCGTTACCCAACCGTGCAGCAACCCAACTCGCTGGCCTTTGACGAAACCGCGGACACCTTGTACGTGGTGTCGGGGTCAGGCGCCGGAGTCCAAGTCATCGAGCACGCGGCGGGTACGCCGTGACTTCGGCGCGGAGGAGCCGGCTGCCCGCGGGTTGGGACACCGATATGTCCGACGAGTACGAGTGGGCACCGTTGCGCCTGCCGCCGGAGGTGACCAGGGTCAGCGCGTCCACCCGGCTGTCCATCGAAGCGGAATACCGCGGCTGGGAGCTGACCCGGGTACGGCTCTACACCGACGGCAGCAGGCGAGTGCTGTTGCGTCGCAAGAAATCTCGCCTGGAGAACCGGCGGCCGGACCAACCCGAACTGTGACGTACAAGCTGGTGCGGCGGCTGCTGTTCTTAGTTCCGCCGGAGCGCATACACACGCTGGTGTTCGCCCTCCTGCGCGGCGTCAGCGCGGTCGCGCCGGTGCGCTGGCTGCTGAACCGGTGGCTCGGCCCGACCGACCCGGTGCTGGCCAGCACGGTGTTCGGGGTGAGCTTCCCGGGACCGCTGGGGCTGGCCGCCGGATTCGACAAGGACGGCATGGGACTGCGCGCCTGGGGTGCGCTGGGTTTCGGATATGCAGAGGTCGGCACCGTCACCGCGCACCCGCAGCCCGGCAACCCCGCCCCGCGCCTGTTCCGCCTGCCCGACGACCGCGGCCTGCTGAACCGGATGGGTTTCAACAATCACGGCGCCGGCGCGCTGGCCATCCGGCTCACGCGGTACCGCCCCGAGGTGCCGATCGGGGTGAACATCGGCAAGACCAAAACGACCCCGGCCACCGCGGCGGTCGACGACTACCGGGCCAGTGCGCGGCTGGTCGGGCCGCTGGCGTCGTATCTGGTGGTCAATGTCAGTTCCCCGAACACGCCGGGGCTGCGGGATCTGCAGGCCGTCGAATCGCTGCGCCCCATCCTGTCTGCCGTCCTCGCCGAGACCACTCGGTCTTCTCAGACCTCGACACCGGTGCTGGTGAAGATCGCGCCGGACATCGCCGATTCCGACGTCGACGACATCGCGGACCTGGCCGTCGAACTCGGCCTGGCCGGAATCGTCGCGACCAACACCACGGTGTCGCGCGACGGCCTGGCCACTCCCGGAGTCGACGAGCTGGGCCCCGGAGGCATCTCGGGGCCACCGGTGGCCGGCCGCGCCGTCGAGGTGCTGCGCCGGCTCTACGGCCGGGTCGGCGATCGGCTGGTACTGATCAGCGTGGGGGGCATCGAAACGGCCGACGACGCGTGGGAGCGGATCACCGCCGGGGCCGCGCTGCTACAGGGCTACACCGGGTTCATCTACGGCGGAGGCTTGTGGGCCAAGCACATTCACGACGGGCTCGCCCGGAGGCTGCATGACGGCGGGTTCGCCTCGCTGCGCGACGCGGTCGGATCCGCGGCCCCCAAACCGGAGCGACCTTAGCGGCTGCCGAGGCAACGCAAGGATTCCGCAAGCATTTCGCGAAGATCTGGCAAGCGCGGCGCGGCAGCCTGATGTTGTCTCGGTCGCGGGCAGCAGAAAGAAGCCGCCATGAAAATCACAGCGATAGCGGTGGCCGGCCTGTTGGCCGGCACGCTGCTGACAGCGAGTCCAGCGCAGGCCGAAGTGACGGCACAACCCGTGCCCAGCCATTTCTACCCGCTGCGGCCATCGCCCAGCCTGAGCCCCCAATCCGACGCCGACGACCTGCGGCAGCAGATCGCCGACCTGGACGCCGCCTGGGAAAGCCTCACCCCGGATCAGCGAAACCAGCGGATAGCCGGGCTACAGACGCAGGTGACCAAGGTAGATGTGGAAAGCCGCAATCTGCCGCAGGGCGAAAAGGCGCAGGTGGACGCGATCCTTTTGCCCTCACTCATCCACCTGGCTGACCTGCTGAGGAAAGTTCAGACGCCCCCCACTTCGCCGTGCATCTTCCCCTTCTGCTTGCCCGGACTGTAGTGGGCGGGGGCCACCGCTTCAGCGCCCCGGATTGTCAGCAGCGCTCAGATAGTCGGCGACGAATTCCGTGGTGCGACGGTGCCATTCCCGCCACCGACGCATCATGGGGTGGCCGACGCCCTCGATGCCTACCCACTGTGCATCCAGTCCACGCCGGCGAGCCCGCAACGTCTGGGTACGGGAGATACGTGGGTCGGTCCGGGTGTCGGCGGTGCCGTGCACCACGAGCAGTTTCGTACCCACCGGGATCAGGTCACCTTTGTCGCCGTGCCACCACGGCGCCAGTGCCACCACGGCGCCGATGTCACCCTGGGCAGACAAATGCGCCGCGACCCGCCCACCCATCGAATGACCCACCAACACAATGCCTTTTGGTTCGCACCACTGAAGGATCTGGTCGAGAATCTCGTTGGCGTCGCGCAGCGCATCCCGCTGTGGGCTATTCCACCCGCGCAGGCGGTATTGGACCCGTCGCACCTCGACGACGGGACCCAGTCGGCGGCGCAGTGCGCGGGCGACGAACACCATGCGGAGGTTGGCCGGCTGCCACCACCGCGACGCCTGCTCGCTGCGCACCCTGCCGCCCGGCAGCACCAATACACACGCGCGTGGCTTCACGACTTTTGATTCGGAGCCGGCGGCGGCGCGGCTGTGTCGTCTTCTAGGTCTGTTCTAGGTCTGTTTAAAGGTGCCGTGGATGACCGCTCGCGCGATGGCCTGCTGGAACAGGTTGAACCCCAAAAAGGCGGGGCTGGCGTCCTCGCTGAGGTCGAGTTTCTCGACCTTCACCGCATGCACCGCGACGTAATAGCGGTGCACGCCGTGGCCGGGAGGCGGAGCGGCGCCGATGTAGCGGCGCATGCCGGCGTCGTTGACCAGGGTCAGCGCGCCGCCCGGTAGGTCACTGCCGTCGCCGACACCCTCAGGCAACTCGGTGACGTCGGCGGGCAGGTTGGCTACCGCCCAGTGCCAGAACCCCGACAGCGTCGGGGCGTCGGGGTCGTAGACGGTGACAGCGAAGCTGCGGGTCTCCTCCGGGAACCCCGACCAGCTCAGCTGCGGACTGACATCCTCGCCCCCGGCGCCCATGATTCCGCTGACCTGCGGCGTGGCCAGCGGCTGCCCGTCGGTGATCGAGTTCGAGGTCAAGGTGAATGACGGCAGCTTGGGCAGCGCGGCGTAGGGGTCGGGCGGCGCGGTCATGGTCGGTCCTCTCGTTTGTCGGGCTTGCGATTATCGGGCTTGCGATCAGCAATTCGTCAGGAAGCGTGTCAGCACCTCGGTGCCGAACCTCAGCGCATCGATGGGTACCCGCTCGTCGATGCCGTGGAACAGCGAGGCGAAATCCAATTCCGGCGGCAACCGCAGCGGGCTGAAGCCGAAGCAGCGAATACCCAAGCGCGCAAAGGATTTCGCATCGGTGCCGCCGGAGAGCATGTACGGCACCGTCCGGCCGTCGGGATCGACGGCCAGCACCGCGGCGTTCATGGCATCGACCAGGTCGCCGTCGAAGGTGGTCTCATACGACGGCAGGTCCTTGACCCATTCCCGGGTCACGTCCGGGCCGAGCAACTCGTCGACCTCGGCTAAGAACGCCGCCTCCCGGCCGGGCAGCACCCGGCAGTCCACCACCGCCTCGGCGGTAGCCGGGACCACGTTGGCCTTGTATCCGGCCTTGAGCATCGTCGGATTCGCGGTGTCATGCAGGACGGCCTTGAGCATCCGAGCCATCGGGCCGAGTTTGTCGATCGCCCCTTCCAAGTCGGGTGACTCGGCGTCGAACTGCAATCCGGTCTCCTCGCTGATCGCGGCGAGGAACTGCACGACGGTGTCGGTGGGCACCAGCGGAAACCGGTGGCGGCCAAGCCGGGCAACCGCATCGGCGAGGACGGTGACCGCGTTGTGTTCGTGAACCATGGAGCCGTGTCCGGGCTGGCCCCGGGCGGTCAGCCGCATCCATTGGATGCCCTTCTCGGCAGTCTCGATCAGGTAGAGGCGGCGCACACCGCCGTCGGGGAGGGGCACCGTCAGGGAAAATCCGCCTACTTCGCCGATCGCCTCGGTCACGCCGTCGAACAAATCGGGCCGATTGTCGACCAGCCACTGCCCGCCGTAGGTGCCGCCGTGCTCCTCATCGGCGACGAACGCGAACACCAGGTCGCGCGGCGGCACGGTGCCGGCCCGCTTCAGCTGGCGGGCCACCACGATCATCATGCCGACCATGTCTTTCATATCGACCGCGCCGCGGCCCCAGACGTAGCCGTCCTCGATCGCGCCGGAGAACGGGTGCACGCTCCATTCGGCCGGTTCGGCCGGCACCACGTCGAGGTGCCCGTGAATCAGCAGGGCACCCCGGGACCTGTCGGCACCTGGCAGGCGAGCGAAAACATTGCCGCGGCCCGGCGCACCGGATTCGAGGTATTCGGGCTGGTAGCCAACCTCTGCGAGCTGCTCGGCAACCCATCGGGCGCAGTCGGCCTCACCTTTTGTGGTCTCGGGATCGCCGGTGTTGGTGGTGTCGAACCGGATCAACCTGCTGACGACCTCGACCACGTCATCGCTCGGGTCGCTTGGGTCGTCCGGGACCTCGGTCTCAACTGTCACAGTCACCCTTCCTACCACTGCCAGGGTTAGGTCGCCGCGCGCCGATCCGATAGCCTTAGCTGCCAACCCCGTTGGGGAATTGTCCGAGTGGCGGAATGGCAGACGCGCTAGCTTGAGGTGCTAGTGCCCTACTAATGGGCGTGGGGGTTCAAGTCCCCCCTCGGACACCGTTTTCTGGACGTAGGCTGGTGGGATCTAGGAGTCCCATGAACCGACCAAGCGGCTTTCTCCGGCGCACTTCTTCGTCGCGAACCTTCCGCGACCGCAGCGAGGCTGGCCGCGTGCTGGCAGACGAGCTGGCGTCATACCGCGACAAGGACGGGCTACTCGTCTTGGGGCTGGCTCGGGGCGGTGTTCCGGTCGGCTGGGAAGTCGCCTCGGCTCTGCATGCGCCGCTCGATGTGTTCCTGGTCCGCAAGCTCGGGGTGCCCGGGTGGACGGAACTCGCGATGGGCGCGCTGGCCACCGGCGGCGGGCTGGTGATGAACGACAACGTGGTATCCGGCTTGCATGTCACCGACGAGCAGGTCCGCGAGGTGATCGAAAGCGAGACGGCGGAGCTGCAACGGCGCGAACGGGCGTATCGGGGCGCCGAAGCCGCCAGCCCGATCGCCGACGCGAGCGGCAAGATCGTGATCCTCGTCGACGACGGCATCGCCACCGGCGCCAGCATGTTCGCGGCTGTCCGCGCGGTACGGGCCGCAGACCCGCAATCGATAGTCGTCGCGGTCCCGGTCGGGCCGCCGTCAGCCTGCCGCGAGCTCGCGCGCGAAGCCGACGAAGTGGTGTGCGCCAGGATGCCGACCGCGTTTGAGGCGGTCGGACAGGCCTACGCCGACTTTCACCAGGTCACCGACGATGAGGTGCGCGAGTTGCTGGCCACGCCAACCAGCGAGGGGTAACCCAGCTAGTTCGCGTCGTGACCGGCACGCCTCGGCGACTCGTCGTCGGCGTCGCCTTCCAGGTCGTCCACGTCGTCGACTTCCTCTGGGTAGTCGACGTAGGCGTCCTCGTCCTCGTCGGCCGCGCCACGTAGCCGGCGCTCGCGCAATGCGTCGATGATCAGCAGCACCACGCCGATGACGCTGGCACCGATGCATACCCAGGCCACCAGCTCGTTGCTGGTGACCACCGCGAACACCAATGCGACGAGCCCAATGAGAGCTAGTACCAGCGCAATGATCAACATCGGTTTACCTCCGCCCGACGCAGCAAGACTGCCAGGTCTGGCGTGCCGATCGCTGAGTCCGGCACGCTTTCCGGCTAGTTGTTACCGCGGCTGAATTGGTCAAATCCACCGGCATCCGCGCTCGAATCGACCGGTGCCGCCGATCCGCGCTGGCCGAGTTCCTCAAGCTGAGACTCCAGGTAGGTCTTGAGTCGGGTGCGGTACTCACGTTCGAACGTACGCAGCTGCTCCAGGCGGCCTTCCAACACGGTGCGCTGCTGATTGATGGTTCCCATGATCTCGGAATGCTTGCGCTCCGCGTCGGCCTGTAAGGCGTCGGCCTTCTCCTGGGCCTGGCGCAGCTGACTCTCGGAGCGGGCCGAGGCGTCGGCCAGCATCGAGTCGGCGCGTTGCCGGGCCTCGGCGACCGTAGTCTCCGCGGTGTGCCGGGCTTCACCCAGGATCTGATCGGCGTTGGCGCGGGCGTCGGCCAACATCTTGTCCGACTCGGCTTTGGCGGTGCCGGTGAGCCGGTCGGCGGTGTCTTGCGCCAAGGTGAGAATCCGAGCGGCCTTGATGGCCTGTTCCTCGTTCGTCCCCGCCGCAACTGCCACCGGCACGGGGGGCGGCGGGGCAGGCTCGGGCTCAGGCTCTACGAGAGGAATCGTTTGGGTGGGCGCGGCGGCAACCGCAGGAGCCACACCGGCGCCCGCCCCCCCGGCGATCTCCTGGTCCAACTCGCTAATCCGTTGGCGCAGATCGGAATTCTCTTCGATAAGCCGCGTCAGCTCGTTCTCCACCAAGTCGAGGAAGGCATCCACCTCGTCTTCGTTGTAACCGCGCTTGCCGATCGGCGGCTTACTAAACGCCACATTGTGGACGTCGGCTGGTGTAAGCGGCATTGTTCGTTCCCCTCGAGTTCCTATCAAACGCTCTGGAAAGTGTAGAACGGAGTGGTAGCCATCGCGCAACTACCGTCCATCCTGTCACACCAGACTCTGCTGTTGCCGTTCGGACCAATAATTAAGGACGAATTTCAAACTCTAAATTCCCCGTTCTGGGATTTGAAATCCAGCGCCCCAAACTGAAGCCGAACCGTGGCCCAATCGTCGCCCCGTTTCCTCGAGGCGGCTGACGCGAAGTTCAGCCCGCGGTCATCGCCAGTTGCATGCCGATGAACGCGACCAACAACAAAACCATAATCGACAAGTCGAAGCGGACCGCACCGATGGTCAGTTGCGGGATCAAACGACGCAGCAGTTTCACCGGCGGATCCGTGATCGACATGATGATCTCCAGGATCACCACGGTGATGCCGGTGGGACGCCAGTCACGACTGAACGAGCGTATGAACTCGATCACCACCCGTGCGATCAGCAGCAGCCAGAAGACGAACAGCGCTAACCCAAGGATGTGCAGAAAAGGCACCAAAGAGAGCCCCGACCTTACCGATGAGGAGATGAGAATGTCAGTCGCCGCCCGTTCGCACGGCAGTCGCCAGAGTACCGACTCATGGGGCCAACACACATCTCCTGCGCAACTGGTCGAGCGCTCGAACTAGATTCGACCCCGTGCGCTGGCGGGCACCCGCCTATTGGGGGGCCTATCGGTAAGCCTATTGGTAAGCGTAGAAACCGGTTTCGGCGATCCGGCGCCGCTCCTCCGGGGATACATCGACGTCAGCGGGCGACAGCAGGAACACCTTGGTCGCGACCTTGTCGAACGAGCCGCGCAACGCGAAGGCCAGGCCCGCCGCGAAGTCGACCAGCCGCTTGGCGTCGGCGTTATCCATGGAAACCAGGTCCATGATGACCGGGGTGCCATCCCGGAACCGCTCACCGATGGTGCGCGCCTCGCTGTAATCCTTGGGCCGCAGCGTCGTGATCTTCGACAGCGGATGGCCTTCCTCGAACATCATCGCCATCCGGCGTGGGTCCATCGCCAGCGCGCCGCGAGTGGAGTTGCGCAACCAGGAACCCATGCGGGGCCGGCTCATGTCCGTCCGGTCGAACTCGCGAGGCCGGAACGGAGCCGGCTCGTCCGCGTAGCCGCCGCGGTAACTGCTGGGCGCTGGGTAGTCGGCCGGCTCACCGCGCGCGTCCCGTCGGGGGTCGTCCCGGCGCAAATCGCCGTAGTCGCGTCCCTCGTAGGGGCCGTAGTCCTCTTCGAACCGGGACCGCGAATAGCTGCGGGACGGAGCGCGATCGTCGTAATACTCGTCGTCGTAATCCTCCATCGGCGCCATACCGAAGTAGGCCTTGACCTTGTGCAGTGTGCTCATTGGTGACCCCTTCTAGCCCTGGGATTATTGGTGTCTGTGATGAAGGTGTGACTACAGTGACTAATTACGGTGACCGTAACCGCCTCTGGCCCAATAGCGCGGTACCGACACGCACACATGTCGAACCATGTTTGACGGCGCTTTCTAGATCGTTGGACATCCCGGCTGACAATCCGATCGCGTTCGGGTGTGACTCGAGCACCCGGCGGTGCTCCGATCGCAGCCGGTCGAAGGCCTCGTCGGGGTCCCACTCCAGCGGCGGGATGGCCATCAACCCGAGCAGTTGCAGGCTTCGTGACTCCGCAACCTGCCCGCAGATTTGGTCGACCGCACCCGGCGCCGACAAGTCGACGCCGCCGCGAGATACGTCGCCATCCAAGCTCAGCTGGACATAGACCCGTAGCGGGTGCTCGCGACGGCCGTCGGCCAGCGCCGCTGCTACCGCCCGATCGAGCGCGGTCACCACCTGGCGGCTGTCGATCGAGTGCGCGGTGTGCGCCCAGCCGGCCAGCGACCGCGCCTTGTTGCGCTGAATCCGGCCCACCATGTGCCAGTGCAGGTCGGTCGGCGAGAAATCGCGCGAAGAAGCGCCCGAGGAAGCAGTCGCCAGGCGGGCAACTTCAGTCACCTTCGCCGCGGCTTCCTGCTCCCGCGATTCGCCGACGGCCCGACAACCCAATCTCGACAAAATCGCGACATCGGTTGCCGGAAAGAATTTGGTTATTGGGAGAAGCTCAATTTCGCTGACATTGCGGCCGGCCGCTTCCGCGGCGGCAGCGAGCCTGGATCGCACCGCGGCCAACGCGTGCGTCAATTCCGATTCGCGGTCGCCATCGTTTCCCCGGGGGGGCATCTGCACCGCCACAGCGCTCATTCCATCCAGAGGAGCGACGCCAGCCGCCCGGTTGGCGCGCTGCGGCGGTGGCTGAATAGGGTCGGGTCGGCCACCGTGCAGCGCGGATCGATGTCGATTGTCGTGACACCCAAATCGCGTAGCTGGCAAGCGATTCCGGCCCGAAGGTCGAGTCCTGGAGTTCCGGCCGCGGTGGTGGTGCGGCTGCCCGGCAACGCCGCCTCAACCTCGGCGGCCATCGCCTCGGGCACTTCGTAGTTACGGCCGCTGACCGCGGGACCCAGCAGCACCGAGATGTCCTCGGCCTGCGCGCCCAGGCTCAACATCGCCTCGACCGCGCGCGCCACGACGCCCCGCTGGGCACCGACGCGACCGGCATGGACCGCCGCAGCGACACCGGCGCGCGCGTCGGCCATCAACACCGGCACACAATCGGCCGTCACCACCGCCAGCGCCAGTCGTGCGGTGCCGGTAACCAACGCGTCGGTTTCGTCGACGGCGGCATTGCGGGGCCCGTCGACCACCTCGACGCGGTCACCGTGCACCTGGTTCATCCACACCACCCGGTGCGCTGCCAAACCGATCGCGGCGGCCAGCCTCGCCCGGTTAGCCGCAACTGCCGCCGGGTTGTCGCCAACGTGGTCACCGAGGTTGAACGTGTCGAATGGCGGCACCGAGACGCCACCCGCCCGCGTGGTGGTCACCCGCCGGATGCGAACGCTCACGTGCCCAGTATCGACGACGGATCCGCCCACCCAACATTTCAGAGGACCCGGTGAACTCAGCGGCGCATGAACGGCGGCACGTCGACGTCGTCGTCATCGCCGCCGATGCTCAGGGTCGCGCCATTGGTGTGCACCGGCACGCTGACAGCATCGACAGGCTCGAACAACGTCGAGGTGAGCTTGCCGGCCTTCGCCGACTCGATCCGGTGGGCCCCGCCGGTGCTTCCCGCGGCGCCTCCCACCACGGGCTTGCGACCGGGACCAGCGTCGAAGCCTGCCGCGATCACGGTGACCCGCACCTCGTCGCCGAGCGAATCGTCGATGACGGTGCCGAAAATGATGTTGGCGTCTTGATGAGCGGCGTCCTGCACCAGCGAGGCCGCCTCGTTGATCTCGAACAGACCCAAGTCGCTACCGCCGGCGATGGACATCAGCACGCCTTGTGCGCCCTCCATAGACGCTTCCAGCAGCGGCGAGTTGATGGCGATCTCGGCGGCTTTGAGGGAACGGCCTTCGCCGCGGGCCGAGCCGATGCCCATCAACGCGGTGCCCGCACCGGACATGATGCCCTTGACGTCGGCGAAGTCGACGTTGATCAGGCCCGGTGTGGTGATCAGGTCGGTGATGCCCTGCACACCGTTGAGCAGCACCTCGTCGGCGCTGCGGAAGGCATCCATCAGCGACACCGCGGCATCGCCCATCTGCAGCAACCGGTCGTTGGGGATCACGATCAGGGTGTCGCAGCTCTCCCGCAACGACGCGATGCCGTTCTCGGCCTGATTGCTGCGCCGCTTGCCCTCGAACGAGAACGGCCGGGTGACCACACCGACGGTCAGTGCTCCCAGTTTGCGGGCGATGCTGGCGACGACGGGTGCCCCGCCGGTGCCGGTACCGCCGCCTTCGCCGGCGGTGACGAACACCATGTCAGCGCCGCGGAGAAGTTCTTCGATCTCGTCCTTGGCGTCGTCCGCGGCCTTGCGCCCGACCTCCGGGTCCGCGCCGGCGCCCAGCCCGCGGGTGGAGTCACGGCCGACGTCGAGCTTGACGTCGGCATCGCTCATCAACAACGCCTGCGCGTCGGTGTTGATCGCGATGAACTCCACACCCTTGAGGCCCTGTTCGATCATCCGGTTGATGGCGTTGACGCCGCCTCCACCGATGCCCACGACCTTGATTACGGCCAGGTAGTTATGTGGGGGGGTCATCATGTGTTTTCCTCCCATGTTGGGCCTCGGTTCCTCCCTTGGCTGGCGGTGTGTCGCTTGGCAAACCCTCAACCTCAACCATAGAGTTAGAGTTATGTCAAGTTGTTCCGCGTAACCAGAACGGTATTGGTCCGACGCGCGCTATCCCCGCAGGCGCGCCGATGCGCGTCTCGCGATTTTTTTGCGCCTACTTGACGGTTGGCAGATCGGGGCTGGACACGTCGTAGGTCTTCCCGGGCTGGGTCAACAGCGCCGCCAGCTTCTCTGCCTTCTCCTCCGCGCGGTCGGTGCTCCCCCAGATCACCACCCGCCCGTCGGTCAGTGTGAGCGTGATCGAGGACACCGACGGCGCCGCGATCCGGCTCACCTGACCGGCGACCTCGGGACGCAGCGCGGTCAACACCTGCAGTGCGGCTTTGGTCGCCGGGTCGGTGGGGCCGGGATTGTCCACATCTATATAGGGCAGTCCCGGCGGCGGTGGAGCGGTCGCGAAGTCCACACCGTCGCGGTCAAACAGGTGAGGGCCGTCGGCAAAATCCTTCACCACCAACGGCACCCGCTCCACGATGGTGATCCGCAGCGCCGACGGGTACTGACGCTGTACCCGCGCGCTGGCCACCCGCCGGATCGCGGCCACCCGGTCGGCGACCTGGTCGGTGTTGATCTGCAGCAGCGGGGTCCCTTCGCGCACCTGTGCGACCTCGAGAACCTCCTCGCGGGTCACCGCCCCGGTCCCGGTGACGATGATCGAACGCGCCGCCATCACCGGCGTGAAGTACAGGATCAGGGCCAGCCCGACGCCGACCACCACCAACGCCACCGTCGCGAGCAGCATCTTCATACCTCGAACAACGCCCCGCCCAACAGGTTTGGGCTCGTTGACCAGGTGTACGCGGGTTTTGCGTTTGGCCTCGCGACGGGCATCCTCGATCGCCGTCGCGCGAGCCTGGGCGACGCGGCGTTCGGCACGTTCCCGGCGTTCCCGCCGGCGTGGCCCCTCGACTTCGGCATCCGCCGGCGGCTGGGCGTCCTGCGCTTGGGCTTCTGTGGCTGCTACGCCTGGCGGCTCGGTAACCGCGGCGTCGTCCGTGCGGTCGTCGCCGCCCACCAGGTCGATCGGGTCGGTGGGCTCGCTCATCGCAGCGCACCCGGCCGGCCCGGCGCGCTGCGGTTGGCCCGCACCCGCAGCGCGGTCACGATCTCGGGTCCCAGCAGGGTCACGTCGCCGGCGCCCATCGTGACGATGACGTCGCCCGGCCCGGCGGACGCCGCCACCGCTTCGGCGACCGTCGAGAGGTCCGGCAGGTAGCGCACCGGCGCGCTGACGTGCTCGGCGACGGTGCCACCGCTCACACCGGCCATCGGTTTTTCGCGGGCACCGAACACGTCGAGCACGAACACCTGGTCCGCGGCGTCCAGCGCACGACCGAACTCTGCAGCAAAAGCCTTTGTCCGCGAATACAAATGGGGTTGGAACACCACGATGCAACGGCCGCCGCCGCTCTGCTCGAGTACCGTGCGCACCGCAGCTAGCGTCGCACTGATCTCCGTCGGGTGGTGGGCATAGTCGTCGAATACCCGTACTGCGATTTCGGGCCCCGCCGACTCCAGCGGTCCCGACCAGTTCGAATCGGCGCCGCACCCCCTCGAAACCGGCCAGCCCGTCGAGCACCTCCTCGGCCGTGGCGCCGATCTCGAGCGCGGCGAGCAGGGCGCCGAGTGCGTTGAGCGCCATATGCCGGCCGGGCACCGACAACCGCATCACCCGCACGGCCTCCGGATCTAGTTCCGAGGCCAGCTGGATGTGCGCGACCGCTTCGGTGCCCCGCTGCTCCCACGACAACAGCGCGCCGGCCAGGTTCTCCCCCGCCGAGCCTCCGGACGAGCCATAGCGGAGCACCCGAACCCCCAGCTCGGCCGAGCGTTGGGCCAGCGCGGCCGCTCCGGGGTCGTCGGTGCACACCACCAGCGCTCCTCCGGGCGCGAGCCGCTCCACGAACGAGTCGAACACCCCTACATACGCCTCGGTGCTGCCGTAGAAGTCCAGGTGATCGGACTCGATGTTGGTGACCACCGCGACGTTGGGGGTGTACTCCAACAGCGAGCCGTCGCTCTCGTCGGCCTCGGCGACGAAGCAGTCGCCGCTGCCGTGGTGAGCATTGGTACCGGCTTCCCCCAGCTCACCGCCGACCGCGAAGGACGGGTCCCGGCCGCAGTGCTGCAAGGCCACGATGAGCATCGACGTCGTCGTCGTCTTGCCGTGCGTGCCGGTGACCATCAGCGTGGTGCGCCCGTCCATCAGCCTGGCCAGCACCGCCGGCCGCAAAATCACCGGGATGCCGCGGCGGCGGGCTTCGACGAGCTCGGGATTGGTCTTGGGGATGGCGGCGTGGGTCGTGATGACGGCGGTAGCGCCGCCGTCCAGCAGATCCAGCGACGATGCGTCGTGCCCGATCCGGATCTTCGCGCCCCGGGCCCGCAGGGCGTGCACGCCACGCGACTCCTTGGCGTCCGACCCCGACACCAGCCCGCCCCGGTCCAGCAGGATGCGGGCGATGCCCGACATGCCCGCACCCCCGATGCCCACCATGTGCACCCTTTGTAACTCAGGGGGTAGCGAGTGCGGCAACCGCTCGGTGCTCACCGTTTTGCTCCGGCCGTCCTGGCCTGTCGTGCGATATCCAGCGCGGCCTGGGCCACTTGGTGTGCGGCATCACGATGCCCCACCCGCGCGGCGGCGGAAGTCATCGCGGCCAGCCGGGCCGGGTCGCTGAATAGCCCGGCCACCTCCCGGGCCACCAGGCCCGGCGTCAGGTCGGGGTCGGCGACCACCATGCCGCCGCCGGCGTTGACCACCGGCAGCGCGTTGAGCCGCTGCTCACCGTTGCCGATCGGCAGCGGGACGTAGATGGCCGGCAGTCCGACGGCGGACACTTCGGCAACCGTCATCGCCCCGGATCGGCAGATCACCAGGTCGGCGGCGGCGTAGGCCAGGTCCATCCGGTCCAGATAAGGCACCGCGACGTAGGGCGGGTCGCCGGGCTCGGGCATGCGCAGCTCGAGGGTGTTCTTGGGCCCGTGCGCGTGCAGCACCGCCACGCCGGCTGCGGCCAGCTCCGCGGCGGCCGCGGAGACCGCCCGGTTCAGCGAAACCGCGCCCTGCGAACCACCGAACACCAGCAGCACTCGCGCGTCGTCGGCGAAACCGAAGTGCGCCCGCGCCTCGGCCCGCAACGCCGCGCGGTCCAGCGTGGTGATCACCGCGCGCACCGGCACCCCCACCACCTCGGCGCGTCGCAGCCCGGAATCCGGCACCGCGGACAGGATCCGGGCGGCGGTCCGGGCGCCGACCCGGTTGGCGATCCCGGCCCTGGCATTGGCTTCGTGGATCAACACCGGGATACCGCGCCGCACCCCGGGGATCCGGCGGGCGGCGAGGTAAGCCGGCAGTGCCACGTAGCCGCCGAACCCGACGACGACGTCGGCGCCGACCCCGTCGAGCACCGCCCGGGTCTCCCGGACGGCCCGCCACACCCGCGGCGGCAACCGGGCCAGGTCGCCGGTGGGCTTACGCGGCAACGGCACCGGCGTGATCAGCTCCAGGTGGTAGCCACGCTCGGGCACCAGCCTGGTCTCCAGACCGCGCGCGGTGCCCAGCACGGTAATGCGGACCTGCGGGTCCAGGGCGCTGAGCGCGTCGGCGACGGCCATCGCCGGTTCCACATGGCCGGCGGTACCGCCGCCGGCGAGCACGACAGACAGAGATGTCGGCAAAGAACCGCTGCCGTGGTTGGGTGCCCCCAGCCCACCGGCCGGCTCCCTGACCAAGTCGTTCACCCGTAACGTTGACCTTCCAATGCGCGAACGCGCCGTGTCTGACGCTGGCCCGCGCTCTGACTAGCACGGCGCTGGCCAGCTCCATTTTGCCTTGACCGAGACGCCGGCCGATCGGCGATGGGGGGTAACGCGGGCCGCAGCGGCCGGGCGGGCTCCCGCGCGACCTTCCGGGCGGGCTGTCGGGGCTTCCCGGCAAGTGCCGCTTTCCCCTTTTTCGAGGCCTTTTTAGAGGAATCCGTCGAGGCCGGTTGCCGACGGGCGCTCTTGCGGTCGCGGAACGCTTCGAGGCGGCTCGGCGTATACGGCTCGGGTACCGGCAGCCGCAGCAGCCGGTTCATCTTGTCGTCGCGCCCGGCCCGCAGCGCGGCCACCGCCTCCGGTTCGTGACGAGCCGCGTTGGCCATGATGCCTATCATGAAAAGCGTTGTGGCCGTGGATGTTCCGCCAGCCGAGATCAGTGGCAGCTGCAGCCCGGTTACCGGCAGCACTCCGATCACATAGCCGATGTTGATGAACGCCTGGCCCAGCACCCACAACGTCGTAGTGGCCGTCAGCAGCCGCAGGAACGGATCGGCCGATCGCCGCGCGATGCGCATGCCGGTGTAGGCGAACAACCCGAACAGCCCCAGCAGACCCAGGGCGCCGATCAGGCCGAGCTCCTCGCCGATGATCGCGAAGATGAAGTCGTTGTGGGCGTTGGGCAGATAGTTCCATTTGGCGACGCCCTGGCCCAGACCGTCGCCGAAGACGCCGCCGTGGGCGAGCGCGAACTTTGCTTGACGGGCCTGGTAGCCGGTGTCCTGGGGATCCATCTCGGGGTCCAGCCAGGACCGCACCCGATCGGAACGGTATCCCGCCGACATCGCCAGAACGCCACCCGCGACGACGACCGCGAGCAGCGAACTGGCGAAGACGCGTAGCGGCAGGCCGCCGTACCACAACAGGCCCAGCAGGATGATGCCCAGCGACACCGTCTGGCCGAGGTCAGGCTGGGCGACGATCAACCCCAGCGCCACCACCGCGGCCGGCACCAACGGAATCAGCATGTCGCGCAGCGAGGCGCGTTCCATCCGCCGGGCGGCCAGCAGATGCGCACCCCAGATCGCGAACGCGATCTTGGCCAGCTCGGATGGCTGCATGGACAGGCCGGCGACCACGAACCACTTGCGAGAGCCGTTGGCCAGGTTGCCGATTCCCGGAACGAGCACGAGCACCAGCAACAACACGGTGACCACGTAGCCGGTGAATGCGACGCGCCGGAGGAACCGCACCGACATCCGCAACGCGACGTAGCAGCCGATCAGCCCGATGATCGTCCACAAGACCTGCTTGCCGAAAATCACCCACGCCGACCCGTCGTCGCCATAGGAGCGCACGCCGGAGGCCGAGAGCACCATGATCAGACCGAGCGTCGTCAGCAGCGAAGTGACGGCGATGATCAGATGAAACGACGTCATCGGCCGGCCCAGCCAGGCACCGAACCGGCCGGGCCCTGAGTTTTTTCGGGGTTCTTCGGTTTCGCCGGCCCCTTTGGCCCGTTGGGGACGGCAGAGTTGGACGGGGCCGTCTCCGGCGTCTCCGGGTTCGCCGGGCTCGTCGTTGTTTTCGTCGCCGTTGTCCAAGCCCAGGCCCTTGTCCCGGCCCAGCAGCCGAGTCAGCGCGTTACCCACCCGCTCTACCGGACCGATGCGCGCACCGCCGCCGCGAATGCGTCGCCGCGGTTGGCGTAACCGGTGAACTGGTCGAACGATGCACCGGCCGGCGCCAGCAGCACGGTGTCACCGGGCTTGGCCAGCCCCCGGGTCGCGGCCACGACCGCGGTCATCACGCGAGTGCCCAGGGGATCGGCGGAATCGTCAACTTTTGTCACATTAAGAGCAGAAGTATCAATAGCCTCAGCAGTCGCATGCATCTCAACATCCTCGCCTGTCACAACGTGGACGACGGGGACATCCGGCGCGTGTCGTGATAACGCCTCGGCAACCACCGCGCGATCGCGGCCGATGAGCACCGCACCAACCAGGCGCGACGCCATTCGAGCGACCTCCGCGTCGACGGATGCACCCTTGAGCAAACCGCCGGCCACCCAGACCACCCGCGGGTAGGCCAGCACCGAAGCCTGCGCGGCATGCGGGTTGGTGGCCTTGGAGTCGTCGACGTAGGTGATGCCGTCGGCGACGGCAACCACCTCGGCCCGGTGCCGACCCACCCGAAAGGAGGAGATCGCTGCCCCGATTGCGTCCGGGGGCACACCGACGCTGCGGGCCAGGGCCGCCGCGGCCAATGCGTCGAGCACTCCGACCGGGCCCGGCACCGATATCGACGCGACCGGCAGCAGCGTCAGGTCCTCGGCAAAAGCGCGGTCCACCAGCTGACCGTCGCGCACGCCGAGCTCGCCCGGGGCCGGTTCGCCGAGCCGAAAGCCGACGCGCACCGGCGCTGCCGCCGTGTCCAGCAGTGCGGCAGCCCGGCTGTCGTCCAGACCGACCACCGCCACCCGGCCGGTCAGCACCCGGGCCTTGGCCGCGGTGTATGCGGCCATCGAGTGATGCCAGTCCAGGTGGTCTTCGGCGATATTGAGCACCACACCGGCCTCCGGCCGCAACGACGGCGCCCAGTACAGCTGAAAGCTGGACAATTCGACGGCCAGCAGGTCGGCCGGCGTCTCGAGCACATCCACCACCGGATCGCCGATATTGCCGCACAACACGCTGCGCAGGCCCGCAGCGGTCAACATGGCGTGCAGCATCGACGTCGTCGTCGTCTTGCCGTTCGTGCCGGTCACGACGAGCCAGCGCCGCGGCGGCCCGTAGTGGCCCGCGGCGTCCAGCCGCCAGGCCAACTCCACGTCACCCCAGATCGGTACGCCCGCCGCCGATGCGGCCGCCAGCACCGGTGTCGTCGGCTGGAAACCGGGGCTGGTGACTACCAGCGCGTATTCGGCGATCTGCTGCGCCGCCGTCGTCGGATCCGAGGTCGCGACGCCACTGTCGGCATAGGACCGCAGCATTTCGGGGTCGTCGTCGGTGACCGTCGGCACCGCGCCGAACCGGGTCAGCGCCGCCGCGACGGCCCGGCCAGTCACTCGGGCGCCCGCGACCAGCACCGACGCGCCCTGCATCAATGGCTCAAGCACGTCAGGCCCCGGTCGCGCCTAGCCACTCGCCGTAGAACAGCGCCACGCCCAGACCGCAGGTGATCGCGGTAAGCAGCCAAAAGCGGATGATCACCGTCGTTTCGGCCCAGCCGATCAGCTCGAAATGGTGGTGGAAGGGCGCCATCCGGAACACCCGGCGCCCGGTGCTGCGGAAAGCCAGGATCTGCAGCACCACCGAGGTGATTTCGGCGACGAACAGCGAACCCAGCACCACCGCGAGGATCTCGGTGCGGCTGGTGACCGACAACCCGGCGATGATGCCACCCAGCGCCAGCGACCCGGTGTCACCCATGAAGATCTTGGCGGGCGCGGCATTCCACCACAGAAAGCCGATACAGGCGCCCGCGGTCGCGGCCGCGATGAGCGCCAGATCCAGCGGATCGCGCACGTTGTAGCAGCCCAGACCCGGCGCGGTGACGCACGCGTTGCGGTACTGCCAGAAGGTGATCAACACGTAGGCGCCGGTGACCATCGCCATGCAGCCCGCGGCCAGCCCATCCAGCCCGTCGGTGAAGTTGACCGCGTTCGACCAGGCGCTGACGACAATCACGCAGAACAGCACGAAAAGTCCCGGGGCCAGTGTCACGGTGGCGACTTCACGCACGTAGGACAGACTCGCGCTGGCCGGGGTCAGCCCGCTGGGATTGCGGAACTCCAAGACCAGCACACCAAACAGCACCGCGGAGGTGATCTGCCCGACCGTCTTGGCGGTCTTGTTCAGCCCCAGGTTGCGCGACCTGCGGATCTTGATCAGGTCGTCGAGGAAGCCGACACCTCCCAGCGCGGTGGCCAGACCCAGCACCAGCAGACCCGACGCGGAGATCCCCTCGCCGTCGAACGCCAGCCCGGCGATGTGGGTGCCGAAGTAGCCCGCCCAGATGCCGGCCAGAATCGCCACCCCGCCCATCGACGGTGTGCCCCGCTTGGTCTGGTGGCTGGGTGGGCCGTCCTCGCGGATCTGATGACCGAATCCCTGCTTGGTGAACAGCCGGATCAGCGCGGGGGTCAACAGGATCGACACGGTCAGCGCGATGGCGACGGCGATCAGGATCTGTCTCATGGACGCGCATCCTCGCTGACTAGTGCCTCGGCCAGCACCCCGAGCAGGGCAGCGTTGGAAGCTTTGACCAGGACCACGTCCCCGGGTCGTAGTTCGGCACGCAGCAGCGCCAGCGCGGCGTCTGCGTCGGCCACGCTGACGGCTTCAGAGCCCCACGAGCCCTCCATGACCGCTCCGTGGTGCATGGCGCTCATCGACCTCCCGGTTCCCACGACAACGAGTCGAGAGACATCTAATCGCACCGCCAGCCGGCCGATGCGGTCGTGCTCGGTTATCGCGTCCGCACCGAGCTCGCCCATCTCGCCCAGCACCGCCCAGCTCCGGCGTTTTTCGCCCGCCCCGGCGCCTCGGCCTTCTTGGGAGCCGTGCGCGATCCAGGCCAGCGCCTGCAGTCCGGCCCGCATCGAGTCGGGGTTGGCGTTGTAGGCGTCGTCGATCACGGTGACCCCGTCGGCTCGGGTGGTCACCTGCATCCGGTGCCGCGACACCGGGCCGGCCGCGGCAAGCGCGGCCGCGACCTGCTCGACGCCGGCGCCGCATTCCAGCGCGACGGCCCCCGCGCACATCGCGTTGCTGACCTGGTGGTCCCCGTACACACCCAGTTGCACCTCGACCGCCGCCTCGCCGGCGTGCATGGTGAAGCGCGGCCGGGCCAGTTCGTCCAGCGTCACCGGTCCGGACCACACGTCGGCGCCGCCATTGCGGCTGACCCGAACCACCCGCGCCGCCGTCACCTCGGCCATCGCGGCCACCGCGGGGTCGTCCACGTTGAGGATGACCACCCCGGACGCTGGAACAGCTTGCGGCAGTTCGGATTTGGTTCGAGCGATGGCCTCGCGGGAGCCGAACTCCCCCAGATGCGCGGTCCCGACGTTGAGCACCACTCCGACCGCCGGCGGGGCGATCGCCGCCAGCGCGGCGATGTTCCCCGGATGGCGAGCCGACATCTCCAGCACCAGGTAGTCGGTGCGCCGCGTCGCGCGCAACACCGTCCAGGGGTGACCCAGCTCGTTGTTGAATGACCCGGGCGGGGCCACCACCTCGCCCAACGGCTCGAGCACGGCGGCAACCAGGTCTTTGGTCGAGGTCTTTCCCGACGAGCCGGTGATCCCGATGATGCGCAGCCCGCCGGCCACCAGCTCGGCGGCCACCGCCGCGGCCAGCTTGGCCAGCGCGGCAAGCACCGCCGCACCCGATCCGTCCGGGTCGTGCTCGAGCACCCCGGCCAGACCACCCTCGGTGTTGGGCGCCTCGGGGGTGACCACGATGGCCGGGACACCGACCGGCCGGGCGGCCAGCACCGCGACCGCGCCCGCCGCCACCGCCGACGCTGCGTGGTCGTGCCCGTCGGAGCGCGCTCCCGGCAGCGCCAGGAACAGCCCGCCCGGGCCGACGGCCCGCGAATCGAATTCGACGGTCCCGGTGACGCGGGTCGCCGCGGCGGCTTCCGGGGTGATGTCGGCCAGCGTGCCACCGACGATCTCGGCGATCTGGGCGACGGTCAGCTCGATCACGCGCCCGCCTCCAGGGCAGCCAGGGCCTGGGCCAGCTCGACGCGGTCGTCGAACGGGCGGACCTCCGTGGCGCCGCGCTGGCCGGTTTCGTGGCCCTTGCCCGCGACCAGCACCACGTCGCCGGGGCCCGCCCAGGCGACGGCGTGGCCGATCGCCGCCCGCCGGTCGGCGACCTCGACCACCTGTGCCTTGGCGCCTCCGGCAGCGGCCGCCCCGGCCAGGATCTCGCGGCGGATCGCTGCCGGGTCCTCGCTGCGCGGGTTGTCGTCGGTGACGACGACCAAATCCGCGAGCTCGGCGGCGACCTCGCCCATCGAAGCCCGCTTGCCGGGGTCACGATCGCCGCCGGCGCCGAACACCACCGCCAGCCGGCGGCCCGGTTGCAGCAGGGTGGTCAACACCGCCCGCAACGCGCCCGGCTTGTGGGCGTAGTCGACCAGCGCGAGGAAATCCTGGCCACGGTCGATTTCTTCCAGCCGCCCGGGGACCCGGGTTTCCCGCAGTCCTGGCGACGCCTGCTCCGGCGACACCCCGACGGCATCCAAAATCGCCAGTGCGACAAGACAATTGGCGACGTTGTAGCGGCCCGGTAGCCGGATGCCGATCCGGTGCCGCACGCCGGCGGGGTCCACGACGGTGAATTCCTGTCCCCCGGCGCCCATCGGCGCCACGTCCAGAGCACGCCACTGCGCAGGCTGGTCGGTGGCGCTGACGGTGATCGCGTTACCGGCCCGGGCCGCCATCGCGCGCCCGGCGTCGTCGTCGATGCACACCACCACCGTGCGGGCCCGCAGCGCCGAGGCCGGGTCGAAAAGGGATGCCTTGGCCTCGAAATAGTCGGCCATGGTGGGGTGAAAGTCGAGGTGGTCACGGGACAGGTTGGTGAATGCGCCGACGGTGAACCGCGTGCCGTCCACCCGGCCCAGCGTGAACGCATGGCTGGACACCTCCATCACCACGGTGTCCACTCCGCGTTCGGCCATCGCCGCGAGCATTGCCTGCAGCGCGGGCGCCTCCGGTGTCGTCAGTGCGCTGGGAATGTCGGCGCCGTCGATGCGGATGCCGATGGTGCCGATCAGCCCGACCATTCGACCGCCGGCCCGCAGGCCGGCTTCGACCAGATAAGTCGTCGTGGTCTTGCCGGACGTTCCGGTGATCCCGATGACCTGCACCCGGTCGGACGGGTGTCCATAGACCATGTCGGCCAGTTCCCCGAGGACGCTGCGGGGTGCGGGGTGCACCAGTACCGGCACGGCGGTTTGCCCGGCCATTTCCGTCATTTCGGCGACTCCGGCGGCGTCGGTGAGCACCGCTACCGCGCCGTGTGCGATCGCGTCGCCGGCGTAGCGCACGCCGTGCGTGGTCGCGCCGGGCAGGGCGGCGAACAAGTCACCGGGCTGTACGTCCTGGCCGCGCAGCGTCACCCCGGTGATCGGTACGTCCGGGACACCGGCAGTGCCGTCAGCAGGCACCGCGCCGACCTGAGCAGCCAGTACAGGCAACGACACGCCCGCATTGGCGGCGGGGGTGAGACGCGAGCTGGGTCCAGTGGGCACCGACACGACGTTTGTCCACACCTCCTTCCGGCCCGGCGTGATCCCCATGATCAGCCATGACACCCTACCTAGACGCACGGGCCCCTAGGGGTTTCCCGCGCCTGCCGCGATGTCCTCACACGGCCAGTGACCCGAAGGCAGACGCGGCGAGATTCGAGAGCACAGTCCGTAGTATTGCCAACATCCTGCCGCCGGAGCGGGCTGAGCCCAGGGTCGGTCAGCCGGGCTTGCCAACGTGTCGAGGGATGGGTCGTGGTGGACGGAGCACCGTTCGGTCGCTACCGATTGCTGGAGCTACTGGGCCGGGGCGGCATGGGGGAAGTCTGGCGGGCGTACGACACCGCCATCGACCGGATCGTCGCCCTCAAACTCCTGCCCATCAACTTCGCCGATGATGCGGTCTTCCAGGAGCGGTTCCGGCGGGAGGCCAAGGCAGCAGCCGGACTCGACGAACCCCACGTTGTCCCGATCCATGATTTCGGGGAGATCGAGGGCGCGGCCGTGCAGACCTTCTGTTCCGACCAAACCACCGCACTGCCATCGACACGCTGATCTAGTGGGACCCGGGAGATATCGTCGCAGCGATGACCGGTAACCGTTAGCTGGCCTGCAACCTCAGCGGCGGCCCAGGATCGGGTGACAGCGGGACGTTGGCGCGCTGCATCAGCCAGCCGGCGATGTTGTGGAACAGCGTCGCCGCCGAGTGCCCCGGCGTGCCGTCCGCATTGCGCTGCGGGTTGTCCATCATCAGGCCGATGACGTAGCGGGGATTGTCGGCGGTGGCCATGCCGGCGAAGGTGATCCAGTAGACGTCGTCGAAGTAACAGCCGCAGCCGGGGTTGATCTGCTGGGCCGTACCCGTCTTTCCCGCCATCTGGTAGCCCGGCACCGCGGCCGCCGGCCCGGTGCCCTGCTGGTAGCCCATCGGGTCGGACTGCACAACCGCACGCAGGATCTGCCGCACGGTCTGCGCGGTCTGCGGCGAAACCACCCGAACGCCTTCGGGACGCGGTTCTTCGGTCCGGCTGCCGTCGGCGGCGATGGTGGCCTTGAGGATTCGCGGCGGCATCCGCACCCCATCGTTGGCAATGGCCTGGTACATGCTGGTCATTTGCAGCAGGGTCATCGAAAGACCTTGGCCGATAGGAAGGTTCGAGAATGTGCTGCCCGACCACTGGTCGATCGGCGGTACCAAACCCGCGCTCTCACCGGGCAGCCCGACCCCGGTGCGTTGTCCCAGTCCGAACTTGCGCAACATGTCGTAATAGCGTTCCGGTCCGATGCGCTGCGCCAGCATCAGCGTGCCCACGTTGGACGACTTCCCGAACACGCCGGTGGTGGTGTAAGGCATCACGCCGTGCTCCCAGGCGTCGTGCACGGTGACGCCACCCATCTGGATCGTGCCGGGTACCTGCAGCACCTCGTCGGGGTTGGACAGCCCGTATTCGATGATCGAGGATGCGGTGATGATCTTGTTCACCGAGCCGGGCTCGAAGGGTGAGGACACCGCCAGGTTGCCCAACTGCCGGTCGGCCTGACGGCCGATGTCCTGCGACGGGTCGAAGGTGTTGTCGTTAGCCATGGCCAGCACTTCACCGGTCTTGGAGTCCAGCACGACGGCCGATACCGTGTGTGCCCCGGACAGGTTCTTGGCCTGCTGCACCTGCTGCTGCACGTAGAACTGGATGTCATCGTCGAGGGTGAGCTGAACGGTCGAACCGTTGGCCGCCCGGTGCTGGTTGCGGTAGCTACCCGGGATGACCACGCCGTCGGACCCGCGATCGTAGGTGACCGAACCGTCGGTTCCGGCCAGCGCGGAGTCCAGGGCGTCTTCCAGACCCAGCAGCCCGTGACCGTCCCAGTCGATGCCGCCGACGATATTGGCCGCCAGCGAACCGCCCGGGTACTGGCGCAAGTCCTGCCGCTCCGAACCGACCTCGGGGCACTTCTCGGAAATCGCGCTGGCGACCGCGGGTTCGACGGCGCGCGCCAGATAAACGAAATTCTCGCCGCTATCGAGTTTCTTCAGCAGAGTAGGAACGTCGGGCTTGTTGTTGAGCCTGCTCGCGACCTCCTTGGCGATCTCCTGCAGCCGCTGCTGCGGGTCGGGGGCGGCCGCGTTCTTGCGCTTGGCTTCTTCCAGTTGCTGGCGGATCCGCTTGGGCTGAAACGTCAACGCGCGCGATTCGATGGTGAACGCGAGTTGGTCGTTGTTGCGATCGATGATGCTGCCGCGAACCGCCTTCTTGACGTCGGTGACCTTGAGTTGCCCGGCCGCCTGAGCGCGCAGGTCCGCCGCATTCGAGACTTGCAGCAGGAACAGCTGGGTTGCCGCCACCAGCATCAGGGCCAAAATGGCGACATTGCCGGCTCGATGCCGGAAGACGAACGACGCACCACGCGTCCCCACTTCCACCACCTGGCGGGTGCGTCGCTCGCGTGCCGAGCGACCCGCCGGCATCGCGTCTGCACGCACTCCCTTGCGGGATTTCGTGGATTCCGGTGGCTTGCGGCGACCACGCGCCGGCCGCGTCGACGGGGACGTCCGCCTCGAATCGACGCGGCTCACCGTGGCGTCCCCGGGGCCGACGGCACTGAGGTGGCCACGGGCCCGAACTGCTCACCGATGGCCGGAGTCGGCACCAGCGGGACTTGGGCTGTGGGTGCCAGCCCCGGTTGCACCGGAACCCGGCTTGCCCCGGTTGCGCCGGAACCGGCGCTTGAGCGGGCACTGGGGCAGGTACTTGAGCGGGCACTGGAGCGGGCACTTGCAGCTGGGGCGGGCACTTGAGCTGGGGCGGGCAGTTGAGCCACCCCCGGGACCGGCGGACCGGGCAAGCCGGGCAGCGGCGCCATCCCGGGAAGGCGGGGGCCGGCCGGCGTGGACAGATGCTGACCACCGAGGGTCGTCGAGCCGTCCGGGGCACGCAGCAGCGCTTCTGGTCCAGACCTGGGCGGCCCGGGGGGATCACCGGGGGCCGGTAACAGCCGGACCGGGACTTCGGGGGGAAGCACCGGCGGCGGCGGAGGCGGTGGTGGGCCCGGTTCGGGCAGCGGGGCATTCAACGGCGGCGGCGGGACGCCGTCGGCCGGCTTGGGTGTGCCCACCACCACCCAGTTACCGGCCGGGTCCTGGACCAGATGAGCGGTATCCCGGGTCGGGATCATGCCTTGCTTGCGGGCCGCCTCCGCCAAAGCCGGTGCGGACTCTGCCTCGCGCACATCGCGTTCCAGCGCCTCCTTCTGCTGCTGGAGCATCCGGGTCTTCTGCCGGGCGTGACTCAGCTGGTATGAACGCTCGGCGGAGTCGGTGGACAGCCACAGCGTGAAGCTGAGCCCCAGGCCCAGCGACCCGATGACCAGCACGACAAACGGGACCTTGCTCAGCAGCGTGCTGGGCCGCAGGTCAATCGAGGTCAGCCGGGTGGCCAGCCGCTCACTCAGCTTGGGCTTGACGACCTTGGGCGCCTTGGCCTTCCGTGCCTTGGCCCGCGCCTTGGCCTGGCTGGTGTTCTTGGGCCGCGCCGGCCGGTCGACGGGACGGGGTATCGGGCTGGTTTGCGGCCCCGACCTCGGCGTCCGCGCCTCGCGGACGGGTGCCGAGGTTGTTCCGGCGCGCGTGCGGGGGCGACGTGCGCCGGCCGAGTCGGCCTTCGAGGCGCTCCCCGCGCGCCTGGTGTTGCGGGCAGCACCGTCGGGTGCGCGCCGACGATCGCCGCTAACGCGTTGGGGCGCGTCGCGTTTCGCCTTCATGTATCGCCCTTCTCAACTCTTTGCAGGGCCCGCAAACGCACCGCGCTGCTGCGGGGGTTGCGTTCGATCTCAGCGGCATCCGCACGTTCGGCACCGCGCGTCAACGACCGGAAGCGCGGCTCGTGCCCGGGAAGTTCGACCGGGAGACCGGCCGGTGTAGTCGAGGCCACCGCGTCGGCGAACAGGCGCTTGACGATCCGGTCTTCCAGGGACTGGTAGGCCAGCACCACGATGCGGCCCCCGACGGCGAGTGCGTCCATCGCGGCGGGAACGGCATTGCGCAGCGACTCGAGTTCGTCGTTGACGGCGATGCGCAGCGCTTGGAACGTGCGCTTGGCCGGATGGCCGCCGGTGCGCCGGGCCGGAGCCGGAATCGCTTGGTAGAGCAGGGCGACCAGCTCTGCGGTCGAGGTGAACGGGGTGCGGTCGCGCTGGCGGACGATGTGGGCGGCGATGCGGCGCGCGAACCGCTCCTCACCGTACCGGTGCAGAATATCGGCCAGTGCGGCCTCGTCGTAGGTGTTGACAATGTCAGCCGCCGTCAGTGCTGACTCCGGGTCCATCCGCATGTCCAGGGGCGCGTCCTGGGCGTAGGCAAACCCACGCTCGGCCCGGTCGAGCTGCATGGAGGACACGCCGAGATCGAATAGCACCCCGTCGATCGATCCCACCGCGGCGCAACCGGATTCGGCCAGCGCCTCGGCCAGGCCGTCGTAACGGGTGTGCACCAGCGTGACCCGCTCGGCGAATCGCTGCAACCGGGTCGCGGCGATATCAAGGGCGGTTGGGTCGCGATCGAGCCCGATCAGCCGCAGGCCCGGCAGCTCGGACAGAAACCGCGCTGCGTGCCCGCCCGCGCCGATGGTGGCGTCAACCAGGACCGCGTCGGACCCGTCCGAGTGGGAGCGTGTCAGTGCCGGGGTGAGCAGCTCCACGCAACGTTGCGCGAGGACGGGCACATGACCGAAATCCCGCGGAACCTCAGCCACCGCAACACCTCCCGAGGTCGAACGGGCCTCCGAGGCCGGCACCGAAGCCGCCGCCCCTGCATCCCGGTCTCTGTCCGAACTGGCGAACCTGGCGTTGGGGAAGTACGCCAGGGTCGGTTCGGGCAGAGGCCACGATGCACGGGCACGCGCCTCAGATGATGTCGCCGAGTGCTTCATCGCTGGCCGCGGAGAAGTTCTCTTCGTGGGTCTGCTGGTAGTCCTGCCAGGCCTGCGCGTCCCAGATCTCGAGGTAGTCGACCGCTCCGATCACCACGCAGTCCTTGGACAGGTTGGCGTAGCGACGGTGGTCGGCCGACAACGTGATCCGGCCCTGGGCGTCGGGATGCTGCTCGTCGGTGCCGGCGGCGAGATTGCGCAGGAACGCCCTGGCTTCGGGGTTACTCCGCGACGTCTTACTGGCCCGGCGCGCCAGTTCCTCGAACTCTGTCCGCGGGTACACGGCCAGGCTGTGATCTTGGCTCTTGGTGACCATCAACCCCCCTGCCAGCGCGTCGCGGAACTTAGCGGGCAACGTCAGCCGCCCCTTGTCGTCGAGCTTGGGCGTGTAGGTGCCGAGAAACACCAGCTCACCTCCCGCCCGGACCCTTCTTCCGGCTCACCTAGAACGCTCCCAAGCACTCGGGCCACCATACCCCACAATCCCCCACTTCGCCCCATTGGCGAGGTGTCGTCGTGGCGTTTTGCCGGCTATCCACCACCTCAGGCCGCCCGGGCGACACAGCGAGCCGCCACGCGGTTGTCGGCGTCGCGGAAAACACGCATTTCAGAGGGCCAAAATGGGCCGGTACGGACTAGGTGGGGCGCAGTGGGGAGACGTGGGCACAACTAGGGCACAAGTGCGCCTCAATACGACATATGGCGCCCAGATTCACACTCGTCGCACCGAACCTGCGCTAGTGGCACCGAACGTGCGCACCGCGCGCCGATGAGACGAAAAAGGCGGCCGCAGCGCAGCATCGACGCAATGCAAAACGGGGAAGCCGAATTGGCTTCCCCGTTATGGCTGGACGCGTCTCGCTACTCTTCGAAGCGGCGGCGGAACCGGTCTTCCATGCGGTTGGTGAAGCTCCCCGTGCCCTTGCTACGACGCTGCCGCGATGACCCTGGCGCAGATCCGGAATGATCCGCCCGCCCGGAAAGCCGAGGAGCGGTGATGGCAAACACCACACCGCCGAACATCACGATGAAGCCAAAGACGCTGAGGATCGGGAAACTCCCGATCATTGTGGCCTTGAACGCGACTCCGGAAACCAGCATCCCCAGACCGATGACAAATAGCGCCGCGCCCTGCAGGCGCCGCCGCGCGCTCGGAGCGCGGAACCCACCGCCACGGACACTTGATGCGAACTTGGGGTCCTCGGCATAGAGAGCGCTCTCGATCTGATCGAGCATCCGTTGCTCATGATCGGAGAGTGGCATTCGTCCCTCCTTGCCGACGGGCTGACACGTATCTATCGATAGCACGAGGTGCCCGTTGAGGGGCAACTATCTTCGATGATACGAGGTCAACCTGTGCCGTACCACTGGTTCGCAGGCGATTCTATCCGCGTGGCGCGTCGACTCAGGCGTGTCCAAGGCGTGTCCAAGGCGTGTCAAACGCCACTGCCCGTCGCGAATCGGCAGCCGTCCCGTCGGATAATGGCCGCGATACTCGGCCCGATACTGGTATGCAAGCATCCACCCGATCACCATATGAGGAGGACAGCGCAAGTTGGCGATATTCCTCATCGATCTGCTGCCGGGCGATATGGAGCGCCGGCTAATCGACGCTCTGACTGTGTATGTCGACGCGATGCGATACCCGCGAGGCACCGAGAACCAGCGCGCCGCGATGTGGCTGGAACATCTGCGGCGACCTGGCTGGAAAGCGGTGGCCGCCGTAGAGATAGATGCAACAGAGGCAATCGCGGCAATACCCGAAAATGCGGACGCAACCAAAGGTGGCGAGGTAGCCGAGGGCACCCGCGAGATGCCGTCGGCCGCCGAGCTGGGCGATGCGCCGTTGCTCGGCGTTGCATACGGCTACCCGGGAGCACCCGGTCAGTGGTGGCAGCAGCAGGTCGTCCTCGGCCTGGAGCGCGGCGGCATGCCGCACCAGGAGATCGCCCAACTGATGACCAGTTATTTCGAGTTGACCGAATTGCACATACATCCGCGCTCCCAGGGCCGCGGCATCGGCGAGGCACTGACGCGTCGGTTGCTCTCCGATCGCAGTGAACGCAACGTCCTGCTCTCCACGCCGGAAGCCAACGGTGAGGCGAACCGTGCGTGGCGGTTGTACCGACGGCTGGGCTTTGAGGACATCATCCGCGGTTACCACTTCGCCGGCGATCCGCGGGCGTTCGCGATCCTGGGTCGCGCCTTGCCGCTTTAGCGCCTCTTCAGCGCGCATCGGCGCTATACACACCGGGCGGCGCGCCGACCCAGCGCTGCGGGTCTGGCACGATGACCTGGTGCGCCCCAGCTCCCTGACACCCCGTACCCGACGGTTCACCGTTCGACGGCGGCGGGTGCTGGCCATTGCGATGCTGCTGCTCCTGGTGCCCGTGCTCAGCGGATGCCTGCGGGTCCGGGCCTCGATCACCATCTCGCCCGACGACCTGGTGTCCGGGGAGATCATCGCCGCGGCCAAACCGAAAAGCCCCAAAGACACCGGGCCCCAGCTCGACAGCAATTTGCCCTTCGGGCAGAAGGTGGCGATCTCGAACTACGACAGCGACGGCTATGTCGGGTCGCAGGCGGTGTTCTCCGATCTAACCTTCGCCGAGGTCCCGCAGCTGGTCCACATGAACTCCGACGCTGCCGGAGTGAATCTGTCGCTGCGCAGAAACGGCAACCTGGTGATGCTGGAAGGCCGGGCCGATCTGACGTCGCTGACCGATCCCGACGCGGACGTCGAACTGACCGTCGCCTTCCCCGGCGTAGTGACCTCCACCAACGGTGATCGCATCGAACCCGAGGTGGTGCAGTGGAAGCTCAAGCCGGGCGTGGTGAGCACCATGAGCGCGCAGGCCCGCTACACCGATCCCAATACCCGTTCCTTCACCGGGGCGGGCGTATGGCTGGGCATCGCGTCTTTCGCGGTCGCCGGCGTGGTGGCCGTGCTGGCCTGGGTCAGCCGGGATCGCTCCGAGCGGTTCAGCACACCGCGCGACCATCCGCCCAGCTAGGCCTGACCGAGTCAGGCCTGCCTGGCGGGCGACCAGTAGTCGAGCATCTCGGCGAAGGTGTCGAATGCCGGCGCGGATACGCCGTACGTCGCCTCCAGATGAATGCTCAGCGGAAAGCCGAGGTCGACGACACCGTCAATGACACGCTGGTAAAGGTCGACCATCAGCTGGCGCTTCTGCGCGGGTTCGCTGCCGGCCAGCCGTTTGACGAAGTCCTGCTCGTCGGTCACCGCCGCGTTTCCCGGGTCCTGGATCAGCCAGTTGATCAGGCCGACCCGAGCCTCGACCTTCGGGACGAACCCGAACGACAGCAGCAGTTCGGGTCGATGATCGGTGTTCTTGGCGAACTCGGCCAAAAAGTCCACGATCGCGTCGGAATACAACAGCTGGGTCATGCCGTAGGTGGCGCCCTGATTGCACTTGAAATTGAGCCGGCCCTGTTCGCCTTCCCGGGTAGGGATGACGATCACGCCCCGGTTGGTCACCAGCTCGCGGTAGATCGACAGGGCGTCGGTCGGCGCGACACCGGAGCCCTCTCCGTCGTTCATGGTGCGGGGCACGCCGACGAAAACCACGCCTTCCATCCCCGCGTCGCACAGCTCGGTTAGCCGCCGGCGCAGGGATTCTTCGTCCATGAACGCGGTGACCTGCGTGCACAGGCCGCCGACCTCAGGCAGCTTCGGCTTGACGATCGACCAGAAGTCCAGCACATCGAGCTTCGGCTGGATCGGGACTGGCCGGTCGTCGTCCTCGGCGATGATCCCCGGAATCATCACGTGCCGGATCCGGGCGTCGAGCCCGGAATCGGACGCCAATCGCAGCACTTTGCGCGCATCTTCGGTTGCCCGCTCCTGACCACCGTCCACGTTCGGTGGCACCAGCTCGAGCGCGACGGTGTTGAGGGTCACACGGCTCCTCTTTCAGTTTCCTCAGTGACGAGCCAGCCGGCCCAGATCCACGCAGACAGCCCAAGCATAGGGGCGTGCGGTGCGAAGCAACTCAGACGGCCGCGACCAGCTGCGTCAGGCGCCGTCGGCGAATACACTGTCGGGCCAAGGGCACGCCGAGCGGAAAGGGGCGCCGCGCTGAGCCAGCAAGCATCGGCAACCGTCGAGTTGGCCGGCGCCGTCACCGACCGACTGCGGCAATATTTGCACGACCGTCGCGGCGAGGCCGCCTACCTGGGTAGCGACTACGGCGTGCTGGTCGACGGACTCGAGGATTTCGTGCTGAGCGGGGGCAAGCGGCTGCGGCCGGTCTTCGCCTACTGGGGCTGGCGCGCCGTGTCAACCGAAGCACCCGATCCCGCTGTGCTGCTGCTGTTTTCCGCGCTGGAACTGCTGCACGCCTCGGCGTTGGTCCACGACGACGTGATCGACACCTCCTCCACTCGACGTGGCCGGCCGACCACCCACGTGCGGTTCGCGTCGATGCACCGCGACCGCAACTGGCGGGGCTCGCCGGAGCAGTTCGGCATATCGGCGGCCATCCTGGTCGGCGACCTGGCGCACGCCTGGGCCGACGACATCGTCGCCCAGCTTCCCGCCGACAGCCTGTCCCCCGACGCCCGCCGGCGCGTCCGGCGGGTCTGGGCCGATATTCGCACCGAGGTGCTGGGCGGGCAGTACCTCGACATCGTCGCCGAGGCCAGCGCCGCCGAGTCGATCGAATCGGCGATGACCGTCGCCACCTTCAAGACCGCCTGCTACACGGTGACGCGACCGCTTCAGCTGGGCGTGGCCGCCGCCGCCGACCGACCCGATGTCGCGGCCGCGTTCGCTCAGTTCGGGACTGACCTGGGGGTGGCCTTCCAGCTACGCGATGACGTGCTCGGCGTGTTCGGCGACCCGGCGGTCACCGGCAAACCGTCCGGTGACGACCTCAGATCTGGTAAGCGCACCGTATTGGTAG
Source organism: uncultured Actinomycetota bacterium (assembly GCA_963840045.1). Taxonomy (GTDB): domain Bacteria; phylum Actinomycetota; class Actinomycetes; order Mycobacteriales; family Mycobacteriaceae; genus Mycobacterium. The sequence continues at coordinate 894,328 of CAWIXL010000009.1, forward strand.
CCGAGGCAATGGAATTGGCGGATAAGTCAGATCCGGCGGCGGCCAGTTTGTTACGGACCTCGATCGGCACCCGGCTGACCGATCCGCAAGTGGGCGAATCTGCGCGAAGCCATCGAGTCGGTCGGTGCGCTGGCCGCCGCGGAGCGCCGGATCGGCGCGCTCACCGAACGCGCGCTGACCACAGTGGCGGCCGCACCTATCAACGGGGACGCCAAGGCGGGACTGTCTGAACTGGCCAACCAGGCCACCAACCGGTCCGCCTGAGCCGATGACCACTCCGGCGGACACCTCGGCAACCGACTCGTCGGCGGCGAAACAAACTCCCACCCAATACTTTTCACGACTTCGGGCGTTCGCCGGAACGCCGCAGGCGCGGCCGGCGAAGCTGGGCTTTTTGGGCTCGGTGCTGATCACCGTCGGCGCGCTGGGAGCGGGCAGCACCAAGCCACACGATCCCCTGCTCGAATCGCTGCACCTCTCCTGGCTGCGGTTCGGCCACGGGCTGGTGCTGTCGTCGATCCTGTTGTGGATCGGTGTGGGTCTGATGCTGATCGCCTGGGTTCGACTGGGCCGACGCGTCCGCGCCGGCGAGGCGACCGAGTTCACGATGCGGGCCACCACCGTTTTCTGGCTGGCTCCGCTGCTGCTCTCGGTACCCGTCTTCAGCCGCGACACCTATTCGTATCTGGCCCAGGGCGCACTACTTCGCGACGGTTTCGACCCCTATGCGGTCGGTCCGGTCGCTAACCCGAACACGTTGCTGGACAACGTAAGTCCCATTTGGACCATCACCACCGCGCCGTACGGCCCGGCGTTCATTCTGGTCGCCAAGGTCGTCACGATGGTGGTCGGCAACAACGTGATCCTCGGGACCATGCTGCTGCGTTTGTGCATGCTGCCCGGGCTGGCGCTGCTGATGTGGGCCGCCCCCCGACTGTCCCACCATCTCGGCACCGACGGCCCCACCGCTTTGTGGATCTGCGTTCTCAATCCGCTGGTGCTGATCCACCTGATGGGTGGGGTGCACAACGAGATGCTGATGGTGGGCTTGATGACCGCCGGTATCGCGCTGACGTTCCAGGGCCGAAATATCTTGGGCATCACCGTGCTAACGGTTGCCATCGCGGTCAAGGCGACCGCCGGAATCGCGTTGCCTTTCCTGGTCTGGGTGTGGATGCGCCACCTGCGCGAGCGGCGCGGATATAAACCGGTCCGGGCATTCCTGGTGGCCGCGGCGATATCCGTGCTGATCTTCGCCGTGGTGTTCGCGGTGTTGTCCGCCGTGGCCGGTGTCGGCCTGGGCTGGCTCACCGCGCTGGCCGGCTCGGTCAAGATCATCAACTGGCTGTCGGTGCCGACCGCGGTGGCGAACGTGATCCACGCTTTGGGCAGCCCGTTCTTCGCGATCCACTTCTACAGCCTGCTGCGGGTAACCAGGCTGATCGGAATCGTGATCATCGCGGTGTCGCTGCCGCTGTTGTGGTGGCGGTCTCGCCGCGACGACCGGGCCGCACTCACCGGCATCGCGTGGTCGATGCTGATCGTGGTGTTGTTCGTTCCCGCCGCGCTGCCCTGGTACTACTCGTGGCCACTGGCGGTAGCGGCGCCGCTGGCGCAGTCGCGGCGGGCGATGGCGGCCATCGCCGGGCTGTCCACCTGGGTCATGGTGATCTTCAAACCGGACGGATCCCACGGAATGTATTCCTGGCTGCACTTCTCAGTGGCTACCGCGTGCGCGCTGGCTGCCTGGTACGCGCTGTACCGCAGGCCGGAGTCGCGTGCCGACGAGGTCGAAGCGCAACCCTTTTGACGCACTCCTAGTAGGCCATAGCTTGTGCGCGGCGTACCACTTCCCGGGCCTGGTGAGCATGCAGCGCGTCGACCGGACGGGCATTGCTCATGGCGTCGCGGCTGCCATCACGGGTGACCGTCAACGAGGGGTCGGGGGTGAACAACCAGCGCACGATCTCGGTATCGCGATACCCGCCGTCATGCAGGATCGTCAGAAGCCCCGCCAGGCTCTTGACCACCTGACCGGAATTGGTGAAGAAGACCTGCGGCACCACCACGCCCCCGCCGCGCCGCACCGCGACCAGATGGCCTTCCCGCAGCTGCTGTTGCACCTTGCTGACCGGAACACCGAGTAGCTCGGCCACCCGGGTCAGGTCGTAGGTTGGTTCGTCGGGGTCCAATACATCTTCGCCGGCCGGAATACTGCCCACTGCGTCAGTGTAAAGCCTGGTACGCGCCCAGGTCCCCACCATTTTCGGGCGATGTTATGCACCCGAACCCGTTCGGCCCCACCTACGATGGCCACCGTGGCCCGAGAAGGCACCAAGGACCCGTTGGAAAACATGCTGCTGGACGGCCGCTACCGCGTCGACACCAGGATCGCCAGCGGCGGCACGTCGACGGTTTACCGCGGCGTCGACCTCCGGCTCGACCGGCCCATCGCGGTGAAGGTCATGGACTCTCGCTACGCCAGCGACCAGCAATTTCTCACGCGCTTCCAACTCGAGGCGCGCACGGTCGCCCGGCTGAGGCATCCGGGGCTGGTCGCGGTCTATGACCAGGGCCTGGATCAGCGGCTTTCGTTCCTGGTGATGGAGCTCGTCGAAGGCGGCACCCTGCGGGAGCTGCTGGCAGAACGCGGTCCGATGCCGCCGCACGCCGTGGCGGCGGTGCTTCGCCCGGTACTGGGCGGGCTGGCCGTGGCGCATCGGGCCGGCTTGGTGCATCGCGACATCAAGCCGGAAAACGTCCTGATCTCCGATGAGGGCGACGTCAAGATCGCCGATTTCGGCTTGGTCCGTGCCATCGCGGCCGCCGGAATCACCTCCTCCAGCGTCATTCTGGGCACCGCGGCCTACCTGTCCCCCGAGCAGGTCCGTGATGGCAGCGCCGGTTTCCAAAGCGATGTTTACTCCCTCGGGATCCTCACCTACGAGCTGTTGACCGGGTCCACACCGTTCACCGGCGACACGGCGCTGTCGATCGCCTACCAACGGCTGGATCACGATGTGCCGCGCGCCAGCGCGGTGATCGACGGTGTGCCCCTGGAATTCGACGAGTTGGTGGCACGGGCGACCGCCCGCGACCCCGCCGACCGCTACGCCGACGCGGTCGAGATGGCCGCCGATATCGAAGAGATCGCCGATGAACTGGCGCTGCCCGACTTCCAAGTGCCGGCGCCGCGCAACTCAGCTCAACACCGGTCGGCAACGCTGTACCAGAGCCGGGTGGCCGCGCAGCGCGAGGCCACGAGGCAACCTGCGCCGGCCGCCAAAGCGCCAGTGCACCACTCGACCCGTCAGTTGACCCGCGGACCCGGGGACTGGTCTGAGCCAAGAGCCGGCCCGAGCGACGCGGACCCGGGGACTACGAATTCGATCCGCTTTCGGGCCAATTCGGCGGCATCGCGCTGAGCGAATTCGTCTGGGCGCGACAGCACGGCCGGCGCATGGTGCTGATCTGGGTGGCGATCGTCATCGCGATCACCGGGCTGGTCGCGACGGCGGGATGGACGATCGGCAGTAATCTGACCGGGCTGTTGTAAGCCGAGCAGACGCAAAAGCTCCCATTTCGTGCGGAAATGGGAGCTTTTGCGTCTGCTCGCGGGGCTAACTCGCCGCGCTAGTCGCGCAACATCTCCGCGACCAGGAAGGCCAACTCCAGCGACTGCTGGGTGTTCAATCGCGGATCGCACGCGGTCTCATAGCGGCCGGCCAGGTCCGAGTCCGAAATGTCTTGCGCGCCACCAAGACATTCGGTGACGTTCTCGCCGGTGATCTCGACATGAATGCCACCCGGATGGGTTCCCAGTGCGCGGTGCACCTCGAAGAAACCTTGCACTTCGTCGACGATGCGGTCGAAGTGCCGGGTCTTGTAGCCAGTGGAGGACTCGTGGGTGTTGCCGTGCATCGGGTCGCACTGCCAGATCACTTGGTGACCGGTGGCCTGGACCTTCTCCACAATCGGCGGCAGCAGATCGCGCACCTTGTTGTTGCCCAGCCTGCTCACCAGCGTCAGCCGGCCCGGCTTGTTGTTCGGATCGAGCCGCTCGACGTATTCGACGGCCACCTCGGGAGTCATCGTCGGGCCGATCTTCACGCCGATCGGGTTGGCGATCACCTCGGCGAACGCGATGTGCGCGCCGTCGAGTTGCCGGGTCCGCTCGCCGATCCAGACGGTATGCGCCGACAGGTCGTACAGTTGCGGCTCGCCGTCTTCCCCTTGCGACAACCGCAGCATGGCGCGCTCGTAGTCGAGCACCAAAGCCTCATGGCTGGCATAGATTTCGGCGGTTTGCAGATTGCGGTCGGCCACCCCGCAGGCGCTCATGAACCGCAGGCCCCGGTCGATTTCGATCGCCAGCGCCTCGTAGCGCGCGCCGGCCGGCGAGGTGCGGACGAATTCGCGGTTCCAATCGTGCACCAGGTGCAGCGACGCCAGCCCCGACGACGTCAGCGCCCGCACCAGGTTCATCGCCGCGCTGGCGTTGGCGTACGCGCGCACCAGCCGAGACGGGTCGTGCTCGCGCGCAGCGGCGTCGGGCCCGAAGCCGTTGATCATGTCGCCCCGGTAGGACCTCAGGCCCAGCGCGTCCACGTCGGCCGACCGCGGCTTGGCGTACTGACCGGCGATGCGGGCCACTTTGATTACCGGCAGGCTGGCGCCGTAGGTCAGCACCACCGCCATCTGCAACAGGGCGCGGATGTTGCCGCGGATGTGCGGTTCGGTGTTGTCGACGAACGTCTCCGCGCAGTCGCCCCCCTGCAGCAGGAACGCCTCGCCCTTGGCGACCTGGGCCAGCAGTTCCTGTAGGCGCACGATCTCAGACGGCACCGTCACCGGCGGCACGCTTTCGAGGACCGTACGCATCGCGGCGGCATGCTCGTCGTCCCAGCTGGGTTGCTGAGCGGCCGGCTTGGCCAGGGCGGCGTCCAGCCGGGCCCGCATTTCATCGGGCAGCGGCGGCAGCGACGGCAGCTTGTCGATCGGTATGTCGACGGTCCAGTTCATCGGTCCATGGTAACTGGGCCGGCCGAGGGGCTGATCAGCATGAACGTAACTCCGAAAGCCATTCAGGGGCCGTTCAGGCCCCGGGCCGGTTCTCCTTCGACCCCTCGGACTCGATGAGCCGGAATCGCCGCAGCTGATCGCGGGCATCTACCAGCGCGTCGTGCGCATCCCGCGACCGCGGCGGCATTCGTGGACGTCCCCGGTCTTCCCACAGCTGCCGCAGTTCCCGGGTGAATCGGGGCAGCGCCGGCGGCAGGGCGGTCATCGGTCCCCATAGCTGACAAAGGGCGACGTGATCGTAGGCCCCTATCCAGGCCCACAGCTCGATCGGACCGGTGGCCTGCTGGGGTGACCGGACACCGAAGAACTCCTCCAGCTCTTCCCGGATCTGCCTGCGCGAACGCCACAACTGCGAGGCCGGGGGTGGCAGCTTGGGCAGCACATTGGCGCGCACCCAGCTGCCGGCGCGTTCGGGATCGAATTCGGTGGACACCGCGTAGTACTCGCGGCCGTCCTCGGCGACCACCCCGATGGAGATCAGCTCGATGGTGCGGCCGTCCTCGATGAACTCGGTGTCGTAGAAATACCGCACGGCCGCAGCCTAGCCCGGCGGGATGGAGGGACCACTCAGCCGATCAGCATGGGCTCGGTGGTCTCGGGTGGCGGCGCGGGGTGCACGTCGAGGTCGAGCTGGGCGTCGACGGCGCGCTCGTCGGGCAGGCGCGGGGTACCGGCGATCGCGCACTGCAGCCACAGCTTGGCCCGCACGACCGGTCGCCGCCATTTCCGCTCCCGGTTCATCGCACGCCGCATCTTGTCCTGCTGGCTCGTGTACCGCCACCGCGCCCAGGGCGCATGCGGACGCGACAGCCGGATCGCACCGATGACCAGGAGCGGGACGATGAACATGCCGAGCAGACCGGTCCACACCTTGCCCTTGAACAGCACGACCACCGCCAAGGGCAAGGTCAGCACCAAGCCGCCGATGACCACGGCGCGCAGCGCCGTCGTTTCGGCATGGTCCCAGATCGGCAGGAAGAACATCAGCGGGTGTAGGCCCAGTATCAACAGTCCCGCCACCGCGACCGCAGTGAACACGGCGTCAACCGAGGTGCGCCCGTCTTCCTCCCAGTAGACGTCGGACAGATGCAGGATCAACGCGTACTCATCCAGCACCAGCGCGGCACCGACACCGAAAAAGATTGCCGCAATCGTGAATTCGGGCTCAACTCCGTCGACGGCCAGGGTTACCAAGGTCAGCCCGGAGATCATCACCAGGACCACCCCGATGGCCACGTGGTGGATGTGCACCGACCCGATGTGGATATTCCGCGGCTGCCACCACCTGGCCGGCCGGCCGGTATCGCCACGGCGGCGGATGAAGCGCACGAAAGTTCGCGTGACGAAGAAGGTCAGGATGAAGGCGATCAGGCAGCACACCAGCGGCAGTCGGCCGCGGTCGACGATGTCATGGTGCAACCAATGGACCACCCTAAAAAACCTACGCCGACATCTCGACACGCATCGGGAGCCGCGCTGCGAGACAAGCGCACGCCCGGCACCGATTAGGCTTGCTGCAACATGAGTACATGGCGGGCGCCCGACGTGGGCTCTATTCGCAGCAGCCGCGGGCGGGTCTTATTGTTTTGCCTGCTCTGGCTACTGGCTTTGATTGCGCTGGGCTTCGGGGCCTGGCGGTTACTCGGGCACACGCCGTACCGCATCGATATCGACATCTATCAGATGGGCGGTCAGGCCTGGCTGGACGGGCGTCCGCTGTACCGCGGCGATGTGTTGTTCCCCACAGCCATCGGGCTGAATCTGCCATTCACCTATCCCCCGCTGGCGGCCATAGCTTTTTGTCCATTCGCCTGGTTGCACATGCCGGCCGCCAGCGTCGCGATCACGGTGCTGACGCTGGTGCTGCTGCTCGTTTCGACGCAGATCGTGCTGACCCGCCTCGACGTGTGGGACAGCTCGAAGGCGCTACCGGGGCCCGCCTGGTTGCGCAGGCTGTGGTTGTCGGTGGTCATCGTGGTCCCGGCGACGATCTGGCTCGAGCCCATCAGCTCGAACTTCGCCTTCGGCCAGATCAACGTGGTGCTGATGACCTTGGTGATCGCTGACTGCATGCCGCGACGCACGCCGTGGCCGCGCGGGCTGCTGCTGGGCTTGGGCATCGCGCTGAAACTCACTCCAGCGGTGTTTCTGCTCTATTTCCTACTGCGTCGCGACAACCGCGCGGCATTGACCGCGCTGGCCTCCTTCGTGGGCGCGACACTGCTCGGCTTCGTACTGGCGTGGAACGACTCGTGGGAGTACTGGACGCGTACGGTGCACAACACCGAGCGGATCGGCGGCGCGGCGTTGAACACCGACCAGAACATCGCGGGCGCACTGGCCCGGCTCGGACTCGGCGAGCAGGAACGGTTCGTGTTGTGGGCGGCCGGGTGCCTGCTGGTGCTGGCGGCAACCGTATGGGCGATTCAGCGGGTGCTGCGGGCCGGCGAGCCGATGCTCGCGGTAATTTGCGTGGCCCTGTTCGGGTTGGTGGTTTCGCCGGTCTCCTGGTCGCACCACTGGGTCTGGATGCTGCCGGCGGTACTGGTGACGGGCATATTGGGTTGGCGACGCCGAAACGTCACCCTGGCCGTCGTCAGCGCCGTCGGGGTGGTGCTGATGTGCTGGACGCCAATCGACCTGCTGCCGCAGCACCATGAGACGACCGCAGCCTGGTGGCGCCAGCTTGTCGGGATGTCCTACGTGTGGTGGGCGTTGGCGGTCATAGTCACCGCGGGACTCACGGTCACCGCCCAACGAGCTCCGCAGGATGCGACGACGCCCGGGCTGGCGCCGGTGTCGGCCGTCAGCTGATCAGCTCACAGCTGTCGCTGGGATCCGCACGGCGTCGCTTTTCGAGTCGTCGCCGTCGTTGCCACCGTCCTTGATGCTGGCGGCGTAGATGTCGACGTACTCCTGGCCGGACAACCCCATCAGTTCGTAGATCACCTCGTCGGTGACGGCCCGCTCGATGAAACGGTTGCCCTCCAGGCCCTCGAAACGGGAGAAGTCCATCGGCTCACCGAACCGGACGGTGACCCGCCCGAACCGCCACATCTTGCTGCCCGGCGGGTTGACGACGTTGGTGCCGATCATCGCCACCGGAATCACCGGGACGCCGGTTTGCAAGGCCAGCCGCGCCAGCCCGGTCTTGCCTTTGTAGAGCCGTCCGTCGGGCGAACGCGTGCCCTCCGGGTACATGCCGAGCAGCTTGCCCTGGTTCAGCAACCGCTCGGCGGTGTGCAGTGCGGCCTGCGCGGCGTCGGAGTCGGTGCGGTCGATCGGCACCTGACCGGCGACGGTGTAGAACCAGCGGGTGAACCAGCCTTTCAGGCCGGTGCCGGTGAAGTATTCGGCTTTCGCCAGGTATGTGATCCGGCGGCGTACCACCAGGCACAGGAAGAAACTGTCCGCGACCGCCAGGTGATTACTGGCCAGGATCGCCGGACCGGAACTCGGAATATGTTCCAGGCCTTCGATTTTCGGCCGACCGAGCAAGGTGAGCAACGGGCCCATGAAGATGTACTTGAATAGCCAGTACCACATGGCCCTCCCTCTCGCCCACACCCGACGCTGTCCAACTGTACCCATGTGTGAAGGCTGGGACCACCTCGGCGCGGGCGCGACTCACTCCTCGAAGGTGACGGAGATGGGTTGATAGCGGCTCTTCCCGGCGGGTTCGGAAGGGCCGCTGCCGTTGCTGGTGACGCCGCCCGACGGGTCGTCCGGCGGTGGTTCCGGCGATCGCTCGATGTCGTCGACTATGGCGCGAATCACGTCCAGCAGGGCCACGCTGTGGTCGGCTACGAGAGTCATCAGCGGGTGCTGTTCGCCGCTGACCAACGCGGCCAGCGCGCACACCGGACACCACACCTGCTGGCACTTGCCGGGGCCTTTACCGGCGCCGGATGCCAGCGCAACCGTCGCCCGCAGCGCGGGGTCGATCTTGTTCAGGACCGCTTGAGCAAGCCTGCGCAGCTCGGGGCCAATGTCGGGATGCGCCTCAGTCACTTCGGCCACACCTCCGGATTTGGTTGAAAACGAATTGTCAGCTCACTGCCCCGCAGATGCGCGTCCAGCACCGTACACCGCCGCAGCACGGACGCCAAACGAACCCTGCGCCGCAGCCCGCCGGAACTGATGATCAGGTCGTCGTCGACCCGGCCCAGCGTCAGCGCTGAAGGATCGAGTTGGGGCAAGGACACCCGCATTCGGTACACCGACTCCAGGCCCGACCCCGATTCCAGGTCGACTATAGGGCGCAGTGGGCCCGGCGGTGCGGCACCGCCGCGCCGGCGGGCGCGCTCCAGCAGTTCGCCCAGCGCCTTGGGGCCGATCGGTTCGCCGGCCAAGTGCGGGGTCAGCACCAGCGCGAGGTCACCGATGGTGGCGTCGAGTTCGGCCAGCACCGCACGTTGCTCGGAGATGCGCTCGGCATACCAGTAGAACGCCGGGTGGTCGGGCAGGTTGCGGTACTCGTAGGACTCGTCGCGCACCAGAACCTGATTGACGATCAGTTCCTCGACACGGACGCCCATCAGCGCCAGCGAACCCAGCGTCCGGGTCGCCTCGGCCGCGACCACCCGCTCGGGGGTCAACACCAGATGTGCGCCGACCAGATCGCCGTCGGTCAGTAATTCGCTGAGCCGTTCGACGCTGCCGCTGATGCGCTCCAGCAGCTCCACCACCGCGGCCGACCGGGTGTCGTCGATACCGATGCTGAGCCTGCGATGCCGCGGCCACGCCCGCTCCACGTACAGCGCGAAAGTCGCTGGCAGGGTCAGCATGCGCAACGCGTCGGCGGTCGAGGCGCAGTCGACCACGATGCGATCCCATCGCCCCGCCGCCGCGAGTTCACCCACCGCGTACAGACCGAGCACCTCCTGGATACCCGGCAACGCTGAAAGTTCTTCGGGTGCAATGCTGCTCAGCTCAGACTCGGGAAATCGACGGTCCAGCGTGTCGACCACGTCACGCCACCGCGTCTCGAGCAGGGCCAAAGTGTCCAGCGCCAGCGCGTCGAGAAAGCCGTCACCCGCGTCGCCGTCATCGGAGAGCACCCGCACCGGTTCGCCCGAACCGGTGGGCGGCACCGCGACGCCCAGCACGTCACCCAGCGAATGCGCCTGGTCGGTAGACACCACCAGCACGCGGCGACCCTCGCTGGCATCACGGACCGCGGTCGCCGCCGCCAGCGTGGACTTCCCTACCCCACCTTTGCCAACGAAAAGACTGATCCGGGCCGAGGTGGGCGTAGCGGACTCACTCAGCCCTCAACTCGTTTCTTCAGATCCTTTAGCGCTCCGTCGATGAGCCTGCGCTCCGCCTTGCGCTTGAGCATCCCGATCATCGGGATGGCGAGGTCGACCGCAAGCTCGTAGGTGACGTCGGTGCCAGAGCCCTTGGGCGCCAGACGATATGAGCCCTCAAGGGACTTCAATAACGAGCTGGATTCGAGAGTCCAGCTCAGCGATTTACGGTCCGCGGGCCACTCATAGACCATGATCAACGTGTCTTTGAAGACGGTTGCGTCCATCAACATCCGCGCCCGTTTCGGGTAACCGTCGGCGTCAGCCTCCAGAACTTCGACTTCCTTGTACTCCGAAATCCAATCCGGGTAGGCCTCGAGGTCGGCGATCGCCTTCATCACCTCGCCTGGATCCGCATCGATGTAGATCGTTTGCGTCGCTTTGTCCGCCACTTGCTACTTCCCTCTCTCCCGCAACCGGGTCGACCGCCGGCTTGCTGCGGGAGTACGTCGACTCTCCAGGGCTCCCCGGGGACCGAACAGTACTCTCGAGTGCCAAACTCTGACCTGGTTAAACTACCGGAGAAACCCCGACAGGACGTGAGCGTTCGAGGGTTGTCTTCACCTCAAATGCCATTTTTTTTCCAGCCACCCGGCGGCGATGTGTCAACTTGGCCAAATTCATCTTGGCCAACTGCCAAGCCGCCACGCCCGACGGTTCGGCGTGCAGGAAATAATGAAGCACCACCCCGTCCAGCGACGGCTCCAGCCAGACCTCCATGGTCCCGGTCAGCGCGCCGGTCACCGTCCACCGCATGCCCTTCTCGGCCCGATCCTCGACGACCTGCAGCCGAAGATCCGGCCACCACCGGCGCCAGCTGGATCGATCGGCGATTGCGGCACCGACGTGAGCGCCGTCGGCGGCGACAAACGTCTCGTCCGCGACCTGGATGCTGTTCACCGATTCAGCTTTGCACACCGATTCTCCGGACCCATCGGCTGCCGCCTCCGTGCTGTTCCAAGCTCCGATTAGGCTGGGCGACAGCAAGCCGGCAGCCGGCAACATCAGACGAGGTCAAGCGAGGTCAATCCAGTGCGTGAGTTAAGTGTCCCTGCCGGCTTTACCATCGGCGAGCACGACAATGTCGCCGCCGTGGTCTTCGAGCACGAGCGCAATGATCCCGACCTGGTCATCTACCAGCGCCAGATTGACGGCGCCTGGACCGACGTCACGTGCGCCGAGGCTGCAGACCAGATCCGTTCTGCGGCATTGGGTTTGATTGCGCTGGGGGTGCAGGCCGGCGACCGGGTGTCGATCTTTTCGGCCACCTGCTACGAGTGGGCGATCCTCGACCTCGCGATTCTGTCGATCGGGGCCGTCACCGTGCCGATCTATGAAACGTCGTCAGCCGAGCAGGTGCGCTGGGTGCTGCAGAACTCGGAAGCCGTGGTGGCATTCGCTGAAACCGATGCGCATGCCGCGACGGTTGCCGAGCTGGCCGCGGAGTTGCCCGCGCTGCGCCGGGTACTGCACATCAACGGTTCGGGTCCCAAGGCGCTCGACCAGCTCGTCGAGGAGGGGGCCTCGGTCGACCGGGCCGAGCTGAGCGCACGGCTCGAGGCGCTGCGTTCCGACGACCCGGCGACGCTGATTTACACCTCGGGCACCACTGGACGCCCCAAGGGCTGCCAGGTCACCCACGCCAACCTGCTGAGCGAGATCCGGGGCACCCAGGAGTGCCTGCCGACGCTGTTGTCCCCGGGTCAGCGGCTGCTGGTCTTCCTGCCACTGGCCCACGTGCTGGCCCGGGCACTGACCCTGTCCGCATTTACCAGCAAACTGACCGTCGGGTTCACCAGCGACATCAAGAATCTGCTGCCGCTGTTCGCGGTGTTCAAACCGACCATCGTGGTGTCGGTGCCGCGAGTGTTCGAGAAGGTGTACAACACCGCCGAGCAGAACGCCGCCAACGACGGCAAGGGGCCGATCTTCAAGATGGCCGCGCAGACCGCCGTCGACTGGAGCCAGGCTCAGGACAATGGTGGGCCCGGGTTGGTATTGCGCGCCAAGCATGCGCTGTTCGACCGGCTCGTCTACCACAAGCTGCGCGCGGCGCTGGGCGGCGACTGCCATGCTGCGGTCTCCGGTGGCGCGCCGCTGGGCGCGCGGCTGGGCCACTTCTACCGGGGCGTGGGCCTGACCATCTACGAGGGCTACGGGCTGACCGAGACCAGCGCCGCGATCACGGTCAACCAGGTTCAGGCCGGCGGCCTGAAGATCGGGACCGTCGGAAAGCTGGTGCCGGGCAACAGCATGCGCATCGCCGACGACAAAGAGCTGCTGGTGCGCGGCGGCGTGGTCTTCGGCGGCTACTGGCGCAACGAGCAGGCCACCGAAGAGGCCTTCACCGACGGCTGGTTCCGGACGGGCGATCTCGGCGCGGTCGACGACGATGGCTTCTTGACCATCACCGGCCGCAAGAAGGAACTGATCGTCACCGCCGGGGGTAAGAACGTCGCCCCCGCCGTGCTGGAGGACCAGCTGCGGGCGCACCCGCTGATCAGCCAGGCGTTGGTGGTCGGGGACGCCAAGCCGTTCATCGGTGCGCTGATCACCATCGACCCCGAGGCGTTCGAGGGCTGGAAGCAGCGCAACAGCAAGGCGGCCGGCGCGTCGGTGGGTGATCTGGCCACCGACCCCGACCTGGTCGCCGAGGTGGACGCGGCCGTCAAGCAGGCCAATCTGCAGGTGTCACACGCCGAGTCGATCCGCAAATTCCGGATTCTGCCGGTCGACTTCACCGAGGACACCGGTGAACTGACGCCGACGATGAAGGTCAAGCGCAACGTGGTGGCCGAGAAGTTCGCCTCCGACATCGAGGCGATCTACACCAAGGACTGAGCGCGCACTCTGGCCGCCGAGCGTCACGCCAGCGTGGCGGTGACTGCCGAGTGTCACGCCGGCGTGGCGCTCACCGCTTAGGCGCGCAGCAGGTCGCCCAGCCGGCCGGCCAGGGTGTCCCAGCGCCACTGTGACGTCACCCACTCCCGTCCGGCCGCGCCCATCATGGCGGCCCGGTCGCGATCGGTCAGCAACTTGCTGACCGCGTCAGCGACCTGCTCCACCGACCGGCCGTCGACCACCAGCCCAGTCTTGTTGTGCTGCACGGCTTCCGGAGCTCCACCCGATTTGCCGGCGATTACCGGGACGCCGCTTGCCGAGGCCTCCAGGAATACGATGCCCAAGCCCTCGACGTCCATGCCGGCACCGCGGGTGCGGCAGGGCATCGCGAACACGTCAGCCATTGCGTGGTGGGCGGGTAGCTCTGAGCCCGCCACCCCGCCGGTGAACGTCACGTGGTCGGCCACTCCGCATTCGTCGGCCAGCTTGCGCAGCGCCTCTAGATACGGACCGCCCCCAACGATCACCAGCGCGGACCCGTCGACGCGCTTCCTGATCGACGGCAGCGCCTTGATCAGCACGTCCTGGCCTTTGCGTGGCACCAGCCGCGACACACAGACCACGGTGGGCCGCTCGCCCAGCCGGTAGCGGCCGCGCAGTTCGGCGCGCGCGGCCGGGTCAGGCCGGAATCGGTCGGCGTCCACGCCGGGCGGCAGATATTCCAATGAAGCGGTGGGCCCGAACGCCGGCGCGAACCGCGACCGCGTGTAGCGGCTGACGAAGGTCACGACGTCGGCGTCTTCGCCGATGCGGCGCAGCACCGACCGGGCAACTGGCAGCATCGACCAACCCACTTCGTGGCCGTGAGTGCTGGCGAGCACCCGGGTCGCGCCCGCCTGTCGGGCACGCTGAGCCAGCAGGGCCAGGGGGGCGGCAGCGCCGAACCAGACGGTGTCGCTGCCGTCGTCGGCGATCAGCCGGCGCATCCGGGCATCGACCGCCGGGCCGGGCAGCATCAGCGTGCCGGGATGACGCACCACCCGGTAGCCGGTCTCCTCGGCTGCGACGTCAAAGGCGTCGGCGCCCTTCCATTGCGGTGCGTACACCGTCACGGCATGCGAGCCGGCCTTGACCAGCCGGCCGACGAACTCCCCCAGGTAGGACTGGATGCCGCCGCGTCGGGGCGGAAAGTCGTTGGTGACCAGCAGGACCCGACTCACCCGGGTCAGGCTAGCGGGTCCGACTGCGCGAGAAGACGCAAAAGCTCCCAAAACCGACGTGTTTTGGGAGCTTTTGCGTCTTCTCGCGCCCCAACTCAGCCGGCCAGCCACCGTTGCCAGTCCGTGAGCAGGCCCGCCACGTCGGTGCGGAGCACGTCGCGGACGGCGGTGGGCAGGTCGGCGTGCCCGGCACCGCAAGCGGCCAAATAGAACGCCCGCAACAGCGTCACTCCGTAGGTGTCCGCGACGAAGCGGGCGAACCACCACGCGCGGTCATACGCCAGCGAGCGGTCCGGCCCGGGAGTATCCAGGTCGGCGTCAGTCGGCAGCGCCTGCACCGCAGCCGCCGCACCGGAGGGCACTGCGACAGGCGGCCGGGCAACGAAGTCCGCGACCCCTTCGGTGAGCCAACGAGGTGCATCCGGGGCGGTGTCTACGCGTGCCGCATAGTGAAAAAGCTCGTGCGCCAATACAATTCGCAGTTCGCTTTCCTTCATGTTCGCCGCACCGGGCGCGAACACGATGCGCTGACCGACCGCCACTCGCTGCGCCGTATCGACGCGGTCGACGACTGTCACCGCCGCGATATCGGCCCACTGAGATGCCGGGCCCCCGCCAGCAGCGGCGCGAAATTGGTCGTCGGAGCCCGCGGCCACCACCGAGATTTCGCGGGACCAGTCGACGCCCCAGAAGTGCTCCACCTTGTCGATCGCATCGCCGATATCCGCCGCGATGCGGGACAACAGGCGCTTGGTATCCGGGCCGCCGAGGTCGATCAGCCGAACGCTGCGGTCACCGATGGTGATGGGCCCCGGCGCGGGCGTTGCAGCGTGCACCGGATGCATCACCACGGCGATGGCCGCGATCAGCTCAACGACAAATACCCAGGCCAGCAGTCTCGGAGGCCACCGGGGCCGCCTTGCGACGAGGCGTTCAGTAGCGACGGGCGTTGTAAATCGGGCCGCCGGAGTTCATCGGAACCACCCGCACCGGCACCCCGTAGGTGGAGGAATGAATCATCATGCCGTCACCGACGTAAAGCCCGGCGTGTGAAGCGTCCGAATAGAAGGTCAGCACGTCACCGGGTTGCAGATCCGAGAGGGCCACCGGTTCGCCGCCGTGGGCGAGCGCCTGGCTCGAGTGCGGCAGCGAGACCCCGGACTGCCCATACGCCCACATCACCAATCCCGAGCAGTCGAAGGAGCCGGGCGAAGCGCCGCCCCACACGTACTGCGACCCGACCTGGCTCAACGCCGCCTGCACAACCGCGTTACCGCGGTCCCCGCCGGGATGCGGGGTGGCCATCATTCCACCCGGGCCGCCCTCACCTGGGGGTTGTCCCTCACCTGGCGGGGTGCCGGGCGGCAAAGCATCGGGCTCGGGGGCTACCGGAGCGGCCGCGGGAACGGGGCCGGGGTCGGCAAGAACGGTGCGCTGCTGCGGCGACAGCCCGTAGTACTGCGACTTGACGACGGCGATCTGTACCTGCAGCTGGCTCTGCTTGGACTGCAGGCTCGCCCGTACCGCGGCAGCCTGTTCGGCCGCGGTCTTGGCGTCGGCGGCGGACCTGGCGGACGCCTGCTCGGCCTTGACGGTGTCCACTTGGGCAGCCCGGTAATTGGCCATCTGGGTGCCCATGTCGTTCGACAGCACCCGCTGCACCGACAGCTTGTCGATCAGCTGCTGCGGTGACTCCGCGGTCAGGATGGCGTGCATGCCGTCGGTGCGACCACCCATGTACGTCGCGGCGGCAAGCCTGTTCACCGCGGCCTGGAAGCTGGCCAGACGGTCCTTGGCGGCCTGTATGGCGATGACGTCGTCGGCGTGCTTCTGTTCGGCCGCTTGTTGCGCGGCCAGCTTCTTGGACAAGTCGAGTTGGGCGCTGTGCATGGCTTCGGTGGTCTGCTCGGCCTGCCGCGATAGCTCGTTGAGCTTGGCCACCGGGTCGTTGACCGGGTCGGCGGCCGCGTTCGTGGCAAGAATGCCGGAGAAGACGGTGAAGCCCGCGAGCGCACCGATCAGGGAACGCGTCATTACACGTGCAATCGGGTGCCTACTGCTAGACCTCAAAATTTGGTTTCCTTAAACTGCCATCGACAAATCGCCGTCGTGCTGGTTTAGGTCTCAAACAGGTTACGAAACGATATCGCGGTTTGTCCAAAGACCTTCATTAAGAAATTGGAAAGATTTCTGTCGGCGGCTTGAGACGCGCCGCGTCGATCGAACCCAGGAGCGATGGCGCACAGCACGATTACGCAGTTAGGCGACGCCCGACCCGCGATCGCGACGGACCGGAACCAGACGCAACCTGGGGGCCATTCCGGCGTCGGCGAGCACCTCCAAAGCGGCACGCTCGTCATATAACAGGGTTTCCGGTGGCCCCAGCAACACACTGACGACGCAGTCGCGGCAGGCTGGGCCCCGCACCGCGCAGTCGTCACAGTCGATAACCACCGGCGCCCCGGGCGCCGCCACGTCTTTGCTGTCGGATCCGGTGCTGTGTGCCATTGGGTCGGTCCTCTCCGTCGGCCTCCGTCGAGTTCTCGCACACGCTAACCACCGGCACCGACAATTTTTTCCGGGTCCTGCTGGCTCCTGCCGGATTTGCCCGGCCAGGGCTCCCGAGCGGCTGTCGGTGGGCGGCCCTAACGTCTCAGGCGTGGGAGCGACCGGCGCGGCTCAACTGAGTTTCGCCGACCTGTGTCCCGTCGAAGAGCTGCCGCTGCGCGAGACAACTTTCGTGGTGGTGGACCTGGAGACGACGGGCGGACGTTCGACGGGTAACGAGGACACACCCGCCGACGCAATCACCGAGATCGGCGCGGTCAAGGTCCGCGGCGGCGTCGTGCTCGGCGAGTTCGCCACCCTGGTGGACCCGCAGCGCAGCATCCCGCCGCAGATCGTGCAGCTCACCGGCATCACCACCGCGATGGTGTGTGCCGCCCCGACCATCGACGCCGTGCTGCCGATGTTCTTGGAGTTTGCCGGCGGCTCGGTGCTTGTCGCCCACAACGCCGGCTTCGACATCGGGTTCCTGCGGGCGGCCGCCAAGCGGTGCGAGATCACCTGGCACCGGCCGCAGGTGCTCTGCACGGTCCGGCTGGCCCGGCGGGTGCTGAGCCGTGAGGAAGCCCCGAGCGTGCGGTTGGCCGCGTTGGCGCGGCTGTTCGCGGTCGCCACCCAGCCCACCCACCGCGCCCTCGACGATGCCCGTGCCACCGTCGACGTGCTGCACGCACTGATCGAGCGAGTGGGCAACCAGGGCGTACACACCTACGCCGACCTGCGCTCTTACCTGCCCGACGTGACCCCGGCGCAGCGCCGCAAACGGGTGCTCGCGGAAGGCCTGCCGCACCGGCCGGGGGTCTACCTGTTCCGCGGACCGGCCGGTGAGGTCCTCTACGTCGGCACCGCGGTCGACCTGCGCCGCCGGGTAAGCCAGTACTTCAACGGCACCGACCCCCGCGGCCGGATGAAGGAGATGGTCGCGCTGGCCGGCAGCGTCGAGCACGTCGAGTGCGCGCACGCGCTGGAGGCCGGCGTCCGGGAGCTGCGGATGCTGGCCGCCCACGCGCCGCCGTATAACCGCCGGTCCAGGTTCCCGCAGCGGTGGTGGTGGGTGGTGCTCACCGACGAGGCGTTCCCGCGCCTGTCGGTGGTGCGTGCGCCCCGGCACGATCGCGCCATCGGCCCGTTTCGGTCCCGCACCGACGCCGCCGAAACCGCGGCCCTGCTGGCCCGCTTCACCGGGGTGCGAACCTGCAGCACGCGGCTGGCGCGTTCGGCGCAGCACGGCCCGGCCTGTCCAGAGGTCGAGGTATCCCCCTGCCCCGCCGCCCGCGACGCGACGGCGACGCAATACGCGGCGGCGGTGGCGCGCGCCGCGGGGTTGATCGAGGGCCTGGACAACACCGCACTGGCCGCAGCGATAGACCAGGTCACCGCCCTGGCCGAGCTCCGCCGCTACGAGAGCGCCGCACGACTGCGCGACCACACCGCCACCGCCATCGAGATCCTGTGGCGCGGCCAGCGGCTACGCGCGCTGGCCATGCTGCCCGAGCTGATCGCGGCTAAGCCGGACGGCCCTGATGGTCGGGACGGGTATCACCTCGCCGTCATCCGCCATGGCCAACTGGCCGCGGCCGGCACCGCACTCCGCGGCGTGCCGCCGCTGCCCGTCGTCGACGCCATTCAGGCGGGCGCGCAAACAATCCTGCCGACGCCCGGCCCGCTGGGCGGTGCACTGGTCGAGGAGACCGCGCTCATCGCACGCTGGCTGGAGAGCCCGGGGGTGCGCATCGTGCGGGTCGCCAGCGTGGACGACGACGGCTGGACCTCACCGCTGCGTTCGGCCGGCAGCTGGGCCGCGTGGGCCGCCACGGCGCGCTCGGCGAGGCTGGCGGCCGCGCAGGCCGACGGCTGGGGCCTAGACCTGCTGACTGAACCGCACCCATCGCGCGAGCAGCTGTTCGGCCGCACCGGTGTCGATGGCCGCGCTGGCGCGCCGCAGCCCCTCCTCCCACGCCGGCAGCCATTCAGCGCGGCTGGATAGCCCCGCGTGGGCGACGATCGCACCGGCGGCGTTGAGCACCACGGCATCCCGGACGGGGCCCTGGGCACCGCCCAGCACCGCACGTGCCTCGGCGGCATTGGCCTCCGGGTCGCCACCGCGCAGCTCGTCGAGTTCGGCACGCGCGAACCCGAATCCCGCGGGATCAAAAGTCAGCTTGTCCAGCGTGCCCGCTTGCACTCGCCAGATCGTGCTCGTCGTGGTGGTGGTCAGCTCGTCAAGCCCGTCATCGCCGTGCACAACCAACACGCTGGATCGGCGCGCGGCGAACACCCCGGCCATCACCTCGGCCAGCTCGCCGAACGCGCAGCCGATCAACCCGGCCCGCGGCCAGGCCGGGTTGGTCAGCGGCCCGAGGAGATTGAACACCGTGGGCACCCCGATCTCGCGGCGTACCGCCGACGCGTGCCGGTAGGACGGGTGGAATAACGGCGCGAAACAGAACCCGATCCCGACTTCGGCGAGGCTGCGCGCGACCTGTTCAGGTCCCAGGTCGATGCGCACCCCGAGTGCCTCCAACGTGTCGGCGCCACCCGCCAGTGAGGACGACGCCCGGTTGCCGTGTTTGACCACCGGCACGCCCGCGGCAGCGACCACGATCGCGGCCATGGTGGACAGGTTGACCGTGTTGACCCCGTCGCCCCCGGTACCGACGATGTCGACGGTGTCGTCACGGATCGCCTCGGCGGGCATCTGCCGGGCATGGCTGAGCATGACGTCGGCCAGCTCACTGACCTCGGCAGCGGTGGGAACCTTCATCTTCATCGCCACGGCGAAGGCGGCGATCTGGGTGGGTCTCGCGTTGCCCGCCATGATCTGGTCCATGGCCCAGGCGGCCTGGCCCCGCGCCAGGTTCTGCCCGTCGGTCAACCGGCCCAGCACCTGCGGCCAGGACGACGCCGACCCGGCTTCTTCCCTCTGAGATGACGCAGCCACGCGCCGATGGTCCCACGACGACCCTTCGCCCCCAACCGCTGCCGCAGGAGGGCCGGTGCGAACTCGAGCGCGACGCAAGCGCGACGCGCGAAATTGATTTGCCGCCCCGGGTAGTGCTTAACAACTACAAAGCGTCATACTTGCGGATGTGACCAGCGCTGTGGGGACCTCGGGTACTGCGATCACGTCGCGTGTGCATTCGCTGAATCGGCCGAATATGGTCAGTGTTGGCACCATAGTGTGGCTTTCCAGTGAGCTCATGTTCTTTGCTGGCTTGTTCGCGTTTTACTTCACCGCGCGCGCTCAGGCCGGCAAGCCCTGGCCGCCGCCACCGACCGAGCTGAATCTCTGGCAGGCCGTCCCGGTGACGCTGGTCCTGATTGCCTCCTCGTTCACCTGTCAGATGGGGGTGTTCGCGGCGGAGCGCGGCGACGTTTTCGGGCTGCGCCGCTGGTATGTGATCACCTTCTTGATGGGCCTGTTCTTCGTCCTCGGGCAGGCCTACGAGTACTTCCACCTGATGACACACGGCACCACGATCCCTAGTAGCGCCTACGGCAGCGTGTTCTATCTGGCGACCGGATTCCACGGGCTGCACGTGACCGGCGGGCTGATTGCGTTCATTTTCTTGCTGATCCGCACCGGGATGAGCAAGTTCACTCCGGCGCAGGCGACCGCCAGCATCGTCGTCTCTTACTACTGGCATTTCGTCGACATCGTGTGGATCGCGCTGTTCACGGTGATCTACTTCATCCGATGAGCCGGCGGCAGCCCCCGACCAGGCCCGAAAAGGAATGAACAGGAGTTCTCGGTTGAAGAAACTGCGGTTCACCCGATCCGGTGGCAACAAGCCGATTGCCCGGCCGAAGAAGCGCACTGACCGCTCGCGGCGGCGGCTGCACCGTCGACTCTCCGGAGGCCTACTGCTGCTGATAGCGCTGACCCTTGCTGGAGGAGCGGCGGCGGTCCTTACCCCGACCCCGCAAGTAGCGGTCGCCGACGAGAACTCCTCGGCGCTGCTGCGCAACGGCAAGCAACTGTTCGACACGTCCTGCGTGTCCTGCCACGGCGCCAACCTGCAGGGTGTGCCCGACCACGGACCGAGCCTGATCGGCGTCGGCGACGCCGCCGTCTACTTCCAGGTGTCGACCGGCCGGATGCCCGCGATGCGCGGTGAGGCCCAGGCGGCGCGGAAAGATCCGATCTTCGACGAGGGGCAGATCGACGCGATCGGCGCCTACGTGCAGGCCAACGGCGGCGGCCCCACGGTGGTGCGTAATCCCGACGGCAGCCTCGCGATGAAATCGCTGCGCGGTGAAGACCTGGGCCGCGGCGGCGACTTGTTCCGGCTCAACTGCGCCTCGTGCCACAACTTCACCGGCAAGGGTGGGGCGCTGTCCTCGGGCAAATTCGCACCCGACCTGGGGCCCGCCAACGAACAGCAAATCCTCACGGCGATGCTGACCGGCCCGCAGAACATGCCGAAGTTCGCCGATCACCAGCTATCCATGGACGCCAAGAAGGACATCATCGGTTACGTCAGGACGGTCGTCGAAGAGCGCCAGCCGGGTGGCTACGGCCTCGGTGGATTCGGTCCCGCACCCGAGGGCATGGCGATGTGGATCATCGGGATGGTCGCCGCCATCGGGCTGGCACTGTGGATTGGGGCGCGATCATGAGCGACGGCTCGAACGCGGACTACGCAGACGACACAGTGCGCGGCCCGGACACCCCCTCCGACACCGGCTCGGACACCGATAAAGGCCACGGGGCAAGCAACGAGCCCGACGAGGCGACGCTGGCCACGATGTCGAACCAGGAACTTCTGGAACTCGGCGGCCGCATGGATGGCGTGGAGACCGTCTTCAAGGAGCCTCGCTGGCCGGTCGAAGGCACTAAAGCCGAGCGGCGCGCCGCGCGTGGGGTTTCGCTGTGGTTTTTGCTGGGCGGTGCGTTCGGGCTGGTGCTGCTGGTGGTCTTCCTGTTCTGGCCCTGGGAGTACAAGCCGAAAGAGGCCCACGATAGCTTCCTGTACACGATGGCCACCCCGCTGTACGGGCTGACCTTCGGATTGTCCATCCTGGCAATCGGCGTGGGCGCTGTGATGTTCCAGAAAAGGTTTATCCCGGAGGAGATTTCCATCCAGGACCGCCATGATGGAGCGTCCCGGGAGATCGACCGCAAGACCGTCGTGGCGAATCTGACCGACGCGTTCGAGGGCACCACGATCAAGCGCCGCAAGATGATCGGACTGTCGCTCGGCATGGGTCTGGGCGCGTTCGGCCTTGGCACCTTGGTGGCGTTTGCTGGCGGCCTGATCAAGAACCCATGGAAGCCGGTGGTCAAAACCGCCGACGGCCCGACGGCCGTGCTGTGGACCTCGGGTTGGACGCCGAGCTACAAGGGCGAGACCATCTTTTTGGCCCGGTCCACCGGCGCGTCCGAAAGCGCCCCGTTCACTCAAGCTGCGCCCGGAAGACGTGGACGCCGGCGGGATGGAGACGGTGTTCCCCTGGCGGGAGTCCGACGGCGACGGCACCACCGTGGAATCCCACGAAAAGCTGGTCGCGATCACGATGGGTATCCGCAACCCGGTGATGCTCATCCGTATCCGGCCCAGCGACCTGCCGCGCGTGGTCAAGCGCAAAGGCCAGGAGAGCTTCAACTTCGGCGAGTTCTTCGCCTTCACCAAGGTCTGCTCGCACTTGGGTTGCCCGTCGTCGCTGTACGAACAGCAGTCCTACCGCATCCTGTGCCCGTGTCACCAATCGCAGTTCGACGCAATGCATTACGCCAAGCCGATATTCGGTCCCGCGGCCCGCGCACTGGCGCAACTGCCCATCACCATCGACAAGAACGGATATCTAGTCGCCAACGGTAACTTCATCGAAGCCGTCGGACCCGCATTCTGGGAGCGCACAACATGAGTCCGAAATTCAGTCCGCCGAAAATCGGTGACGTCCTGGCCCGCCAAGGCGAGGACATCGACACCCGGTATCACCCCTCGGCAGCGCTGCGCCGCCAGCTCAACAAGGTCTTCCCGACGCACTGGTCGTTCCTGCTCGGCGAAATCGCGCTGTACAGCTTCCTCGTGCTGCTGATCACCGGTGTGTGGCTGACGCTGTTCTTCGACCCGTCCATGGTCGACGTCACCTACAACGGCGTCTACCAACCGCTGCGCGGCGTCGAGATGTCCCGCGCCTACCAATCGGCGCTGGACATCTCCTTCGAAGATCCGGGGCGGCCTGTTCGTGCGCCAGATCCACCACTGGGCCGCACTGATGTTCTCCGCATCGATCATGGTGCACCTGGCGCGCATCTTCTTCACCGGCGCGTTCCGGCGGCCCCGTGAGGCCAACTGGCTCATCGGTTCGCTGTTGCTGATCCTGTCGATGTTCGAGGGCTACTTCGGCTACTCCCTGCCCGACGACCTGCTCTCGGGTATCGGCCTGCGGGCCGCCCTCTCGTCAATCTCGCTGGGCATGCCGGTGATCGGGACGTGGCTGCATTGGGCGTTGTTCGGCGGCGATTTCCCCGGCAACATCCTGATTCCCCGGCTGTACGCGCTGCACATTCTGCTGCTACCGGCGATCATCCTGGCGCTGATCGGGCTGCACCTGGCGTTGGTCTGGTTCCAGAAGCACACCCAGTTCCCCGGTCCCGGCCGCACCGAACACAACGTCATCGGCGTGCGCGTGATGCCGGTGTTCGCGTTCAAGTCCGGCGCCTTCTTCGCCACGATCGTGGCCGTGCTGGGCCTGATGGGCGGCCTGCTGCAGATCAACCCGATCTGGAACCTGGGTCCCTACAAGCCATCTCAGGTGTCGGCCGGTTCGCAGCCGGACTTCTACATGATGTGGACCGAGGGGTTGGCCCGTGTCTGGCCGCCGTGGGAGTTCTACTTCTGGCATCACACCGTTCCCGCCGCGGTCTGGGTCGCGCTGATCATGGGCCTGATTTTCATCCTGTTGATCGTCTATCCGTTCCTGGAGAAGCGGTTTACCGGTGACCGTGCGCACCACAATCTGCTGCAGCGACCCCGGGACGCCCCGGTGCGCACCGCCATCGGCGCGATGGCGATCGCCTTCTACATGGTGCTGACGCTCGCGGCGATGAACGACATCATCGCGTTGAAGTTCCACATCTCGCTGAACGCGACGACATGGATCGCACGCATCGGCATGGTGATACTGCCGCCGTTCGTCTACTTCATCACGTATCGGTGGTGCGTCGGGCTGCAGCGCGGCGACCGTTCGGTGCTCGAGCACGGTGTCGAGACCGGCATCATCAAGCGACTGCCGCACGGCGCCTACATCGAGCTGCACCAACCGCTGGGCCCCGTCGACGCCCACGGCCACCCGCTGGCACTCGAATACGCGGGCGCAGCCGTTCCCAAGCGGATGAACAAGCTGGGGTCGGCCGGGTCTCCGGGCAGCGGCAGCTTCCTGTTCGCCGACCCGGCGTCCCAGGACGCGGCGCTGCGCGAGGCGGCACACGCCTCCGAGCACCGTGCCCTGACCGCGCTGCGCGAGCATCAGGAAAGCGATAACGGCTCGCCGAATGGCGGGACACGGCTCGCCCAACGGCGACCATTAGAACGGGCCGGCGCCGCCGACAAGTCGGCGCCGCTCCGCTTATTTATTGCGCTCAGCAATATTAATTGAGGCGTCGCGGGCGTATTTGCGTGCCGCCAGCAGCACAGGCCAATACCACTTTCAGACTTACTCCGTATCCGCTTCCTAAGCACTTCATACCAATTTCAAAAATTGGGTCCCTGGCAAATACTCAACGAACACCCAAACTCCTCAAATCCCAGACCTGCTACGGTCATTGGGGATGCATCCGGCCAATCGCAGCACGCTGAGCAACTTTCGTGTCGGCGTGGGCGGCTGATCCCGCGCGCACGGCACCCCGGAAATGACGCCAGATTCCAGGTAAAACCCTGTATCGGCGCCACAGCAGACGTTCCTGGGCTCGACAGCAAATCTCGATAAGGGATCAGACTTACGGCGGGGGCGGCTTCTTGGGCACCGGCGGCGACGGCGGCCACGCATAGCCGACGATTGCACCGGCTCGCCCAAGGGCGAGCCCGGCTAGCCGCTACAGCTCGGCAATCACCCGACGCAGCTGGCGAACGTGTAGCCACTCGAGCACGGGCATCGCCGCGGTAATGATCCCGGCGAACAAGTAGCCGATCCACGACGCGCTGTCGTGACCGACGGCCATCAGGTAGGTCGCCACGGCGACGGCAACCAGAGCCGCCCCCATCGCGCTCGTCAAGGCAACCGTGCCGCGCAACCAGATGCGGTCCACCGCCGTCCCGGACCATTCCGCGGCCGGCCCATACGCCCGAACCCCGTCCTGGCGCGCCCGCTCGTCGGCGCCGCGTGCTGTGGGATATCCGGAACTAGCCGGCCGCTTGGCCAACCTTCGTGCCAGCGCGTCGACCGAACCGGCAGGGGGCTCATCGTGGGCCATGCGGCGCGCCCGCACCAGCATTGGGATCGCCCCCGCGATGATCAGCGCGGAGACGATGATGACGGCGTACAAGACCCACGGGGTGTGTGTGTGCTTGGCCACTTTGTGAAAGCCCCGGCCCAGGTCCGCCAGCGCGACGGTGGCGGCGACGCTCACGCCCACCAACAGCAGCCAGATCGCTGCGCAGGCCCCGACCAGGATGCGATCGATGACATCCGGCGCAACGGTGTCCGGCCCTTGCCGGTATGCGGAATATCTGCTGACCATCAGCAACTCGTCGAAGGCGCGTCGTTGGAGTTCGCCGACAACACCGTCCCGTCGCTCGTGGTGATCGAGCAGTTGAGTCTGCTCACCCGGAAAAGGCTGGACGCCTCAACCGAGCCGACGTCGGATTGCGAGATCGGAGTGACGGTCATCGACCACGGGATGTACACGTTGTGCTGGGTGCGGCGCCGGCCGGAGGCGTCGACGTAGGTCACCGAGATGATGTCGCCCGGTGCTTTGGTTCCGGTCACCGAATAGGTGACCTGCCGCGGACCGGCCGGTGTGGTGTCGTGGTCGCGGGCGGCGCGGCCGCCGTCGTCGGGGCTGTAGAGGTCGCCGGCGGCGGCGCCGCGGTGCTCGTCGCCGGCGGGGCCGGTGAAGGCGTCACCGTCACTGTCTGCGTCTCCGTTGCTGTCGAGGTCTCAGTGCTGGGCGGTGGCGGCTGAGGTTTGCTGGTGGTTATCTCGTCTTGCGTTGGCATCGAGGACGTCGTTGTCCCGGGGTTGGCGACTTTGTTGGTGTCGGTGTTCGTAACCAGTAGCGACACCGAAACCACGAGCGCGATCGCCGCCACGATGGCGGCGACGCCGACCACCCACGGCCAGCGTGCGGCGGGGTGTTCGTCAACCAGATCGGACGAGCCATGGTAGCCGTCGTACTCGTAGAGCCGCACATCCGCCGGCACATACGGGCCGCTGACGAATTGCTCGGACTCCGGCGCCGAGTAGGCCCGCGAGTACACGTCTGTCTGGCCGGTGTGGTCGTTCTCCGCTTCGTCGTCGTCGTCGAGGGGTTCCAAATCGTGTTCGTGTTCGGGTTCGTCACCAAAATCCACTTCGCCGCTGTGCTCGCCGGCTGAATCGGGTTCGTCAAGATCCCTTCCGGGGGGATTCGGCCCACTCATACTCGCCTGCCCTGTCCAACTGCATCACCGGCGCGCGGAGCTCCGTGGCTGCATCGGTGCACGCGTGCTCGGGGGATTCTCATTGTGCTCGCGCAAACCCTACCGAACCGGTCGGGGCAAATAAGTCCAGGCGAACTGGCCACCGGGCAACTGATGTCCTGATTGTGACCTTCGGGGCGCACCGATCAGTGCTTCTCCGGCCCGACGTAGTACTCGAAGACCAGCCCGGCCGCCGAGGCGAGGATGAATACCACGCCCGCAAAGATCAGCCAGGGCAGCCACAGCGCGATACCGACCGCCGCCACCGAGCCGGACAACGCGACCAGAATCGGCCACCAGCTGTGCGGGCTGAAGAACCCCAATTCCCCTGCGCCGTCGCTGATCTCGGCACCCTCATAGTCCTCGGGCCGGGTATCCAGGCGACGTGCTACGAACCGGAAGAAGGTGGCCACGATCATCGCCATGCCGCCGGTCAAAGCCAGCGCGGTGGTGCCTGCCCACTCCACGCCGCCGGTGGCGAACCTCCAAGTCAGCAAGCCGTACAGCACCGCTGAGAGGGCGAAGAATGCGGCAATAAACTCGAACAGCCTCGCTTCGATATGCATTGCGTGTCCTAACCTACTGGCTGCGTCATTTCGCCGCGGCGGGTGTCGAACGGATGGGTGGTCGTCGCGACCGGGGACTGATGGATCGCCAGCAATGCCTGGGCGTTGTTCTTTCCTTCGATCCGTTGCTGCATGTAGACCTTGAAATCGCTCGGGTCCACCACTCGGACTTCGAAGTTCATCATCGAGTGGTACGTGCCGCACATCTCGGCACAGTGGCCGACGAAGGCCCCGGTCTGGTTGATCTCCGCCACCTGGAAGCGGTTGACGGAGTTGTTCGCGATCGGGTTGGGCATCACGTCGCGCTTGAACAGGAATGCCGGCACCCAGAAGGCGTGGATGACGTCTGCGGAATTCAGTTGGAATTCGATCCGCATGTGGCTGGGCAGCACCAGTACCGGAATTTCGGTGCTGGTCCCCAGGGTTTCGACCTTGTCGTAGTTCAGGTAGGTCCGGTCCTCGGTGTTGCGCCCCTTTACCGGCCCGACGCGCTCCTCGCCGCGCTCGTCCTTACCTTCCGGCTTGGAGAGCATGGCCTGTTTGCGGGCCTCGTCGGCGCCGTTGTAGTCCGTGCCGTCTTTGAAATGGATGTGCTGGTAACCGAACTTCCAGTTCCACTGGAAGGACGTGACGTCGATGACGACGTCGGGGTCCTTGGCCAGATGCAGCATCTTCTCCTGCACCACCACGGTGAAGTAGAACAGCACCGAGATGATCAGGAACGGTGTCACGGTGAGCACCAGCTCCAGCGGCATGTTGTAGCCGAACTGCCGGGGGAAATCGGTGTCGCCGGCTTTCTTGCGGTGGA
The DNA here is from genome assembly GCA_963840045.1 of uncultured Actinomycetota bacterium. Lineage (GTDB taxonomy): Bacteria > Actinomycetota > Actinomycetes > Mycobacteriales > Mycobacteriaceae > Mycobacterium. The sequence continues at coordinate 922,345 of CAWIXL010000009.1, forward strand.
AGGCCGCCGTCCAGAAGATCAGGCCCCACACGATGAAGCCGACGATCAGCGAGGCGATCACCGCACCGATCCACAGCATGCGGTTGTAGTCCGCCTCCGGGGTGATGCCCTTCGGCCAGCCCATCGCCATGGCTTCGGTGAAACTGCATCCGCTCAGCGCGACGGCCATAACTCCCAGCGCACCGGCCAGAGCCAGCCGCCGAAGCAGCCGGGAGCGCTGAAATTTGCCCTGCGACAAGCATTGCGAACGGCCTAGCTCGCGACGTGCCACGTTGGCGCCTCCTATATCACAAGCTGGGACGACGGTGTTGATCCCGGTTGCGGCGGGAACCGGCGGCTAACTCGGATGTCGAATACTACGCAGCGTAGACCACGCCGCCCCGCAGGGCGAAGATGTATGCCATAACAGGCCCGCAAGAGACCGGCTATAGAGACGTGCGGCGCCCTCGCAAGACGATTACCGCCCCGAATGCGGCATACTGGGGCGCCGTGTGTGGACTGCTGGCCTTTGTGGCGGCCCCGGCCCTCTTGACTGCCGGGACCGGCGGCGCCGCGCATGCCGACAGCGCCATTGCCCGTGCGTCGCATTTGATGCGCCACCGCGGGCCTGACGAGCCGGGCACCTGGATCGACCCGAGCATCGAGGACGGACTCGGCGGGGGCCCAGTGTTCGGCTTCAACCGGTTGTCCATCATCGACATCGAGCATTCGCACCAGCCGCTGCGTTGGGGCCCTCCGGATGCGCCCGACCGCTACGTGCTGGTGTTCAACGGCGAGATCTACAACTACCTGGAGCTGCGCGACGAACTCAGCACCCAGCACGGCGCCGTCTTCGCCACCGACGGTGACGGCGAGGCCATCGTCGCCGGCTACCACTACTGGGGAACCGAGGTACTCAAGCGGCTGCGCGGCATGTTCGCGTTCGCGCTGTGGGACACGCTCACCCGCGAATTGTTCTGCGCCCGAGACCCATTCGGCATCAAGCCGCTGTTCATGGCGACCGGCACCGGGGGCACCGCGGTGGCCAGCGAGAAGAAGTGCCTGCTGGACCTGGCCGACTTGGTGGGATTCGACTCCCGCATCGACCCGCGCGCGGTGCAGCATTACACCGTTCTGCAGTATGTGCCCGAGCCCGAGACGCTGCACCGCGGAGTGCGCCGGCTGGAATCGGGGTGCTACGCCCGGATCCGGCCGGGACTCAAGCCAGAGGTCACCCGTTACTTCGTGCCGCGGTTCGCGGTCACTCCGATCGCCGCCGGCACCGAGCAGTCCCGCTACGACGAGATCACCGCGGTGCTGGAGGACTCCGTCGCCAAGCACATGCGCGCCGACGTCACCGTCGGGGCGTTCTTGTCCGGCGGCATCGACTCCACAGCCATTGCGGCCCTGGCCATTCGGCACAACCCGCGCCTGATCACGTTCACCACCGGCTTCGAGCGCGAAGGATTCTCTGAGATCGATGTCGCGGTGGCCTCGGCCGAGGCCATCGGCGCCCGCCACATCGCCAAGGTGGTCCACCCGGACGAGTTCGTCGCCGCCCTGCCCGAGATCGTCTGGTACCTCGACGAGCCGGTGGCCGACCCGGCGCTGGTGCCGCTGTTCTTCGTCGCCCGTGAGGCCCGCAAGCACGTCAAGGTGGTGCTCTCCGGGGAGGGCGCCGACGAGCTCTTCGGGGGCTACACGATCTACCGGGAACCGCTGTCGTTGAAGCCCTTCGACTACCTGCCGCGACCGCTGCGACGTTCGATGCGCAAGGTGTCGCAGGCCGCTGCCGGAGGGCATGCGCGGCAAGAGCCTGCTGCACCGTGGGTCGCAGACGCTCGAGGAGCGCTACTACGGCAATGCCCGCAGCTTCTCCGACGAGCAGTTGCGCGACGTGCTGCCGGGATTCCGCGAGGACTGGACCCACACCGATGTGACGGGGCCGCTGTATGCCGAGTCGACCGGCTGGGATCCAGTGGCCCGCATGCAGCACATCGACCTGTTCACCTGGCTGCGCGGCGACATTCTGGTCAAGGCCGACAAGATGACGATGGCCAACTCCCTGGAGCTGCGGGTGCCGTTCCTGGATCCCGAGGTGTTCGCGGTGGCCGCCCGGCTACCCGTACAGGCCAAGATCACCCGCACCACCACGAAATACGCGCTGCGGCGCGCCCTGGAGCCCATCGTGCCGGCGCATGTGCTGCACCGGCCCAAGCTCGGGTTCCCCGTCCCGATCCGGCACTGGCTGCGCGCCGGCGAACTGCTGGAGTGGGCCTACGCAATGGTGGACTCGTCGCAGGCCGGTGAACTGGTCGATCTGGCCGCGGTGCGCCGGATGCTCGACGAACACCGATTGGGCACCAGCGATCACAGCCGTCGGCTGTGGACCGTGCTGATTTTCATGCTGTGGCACGCGATCTTCGTCGAGCAGAGCGTGGTTCCCCAGATCAGCGAGCCTGAGTACCCGGTCCAGTTATGAGCGCCTTCGCGCCGAGCCAGCGTCCAGGGTGGGGCCAACGCGCTTGAGCGCAGATTCGATGCCGTAGACGCTGGGCGAGCCCAGGGCGTTCGGCGAGGGCGTCGGCGTGAGCCGTGAGCCCACGCCCTGAGCCCACGCCTCTTGCCCACCCCGAATCCCTTCCCCCCTGGACCCCCAGGCACCCCCCCCCCCCCCCCCCGCCCCCAGCACCGCGGCGATCTCGGCGGCGGCATCCCCGCCGAACGCACCCGCGAGCCGGGTCTTCGCGACCTCGCGGTCCCACTCCCATTCCTGGGTTCCGGTCGATTCCAGCACCAGCACCGCCACCAGCGAGCCCAGCTGCGCCGAACGCTCCAGGCTCAGATTCGCGCTGCGCCCGGTCAGGAATCCGGCCCGGAACGCGTCGCCGACGCCGGTGGGGTCGACCTGACTCGTTTCTGGGACCACGCCGACGTGGATGGACGTGCCGTCGCGCTCGACGATGTCCACACCCTTGGGGCCCAGCGTGGTCACCCGCAGGTCGACCTGGGCCATCACGTCGGCCTCCGACCAGCCGGTCTTGGACAACATCAGATCCCATTCGTAGTCATTGGTGAACAGGTAGGTGGCGCCGTCGATGAGCTGCCGAATCTGGTCGCCGGAGAGCCGGGCCAGTTGCTGGGACGGGTCAGCGGCGAACGCCAGCCCAAGCTTGCGGCACTCTTCGGTGTGCACGATCATCGCTTCCGGATCGTTGGCCCCGATGATCACCAACTCGGGCTTGCCGACGGACGACACCAAGTCGGCGAGCGAGATGTCACGGGCCTCCGACATCGCACCCGGGTAGAACGAGGCGATCTGGGCCATGTCCACGTCGGTGGTGCAGACGAAACGCGCGGTGTGCGCGGTCTTGGAGAGCAGGACGTTGTCGCAGTTGACGCCGTGCGATTGCAGCCAGTTGCGATAGTCGCCAAAGTCGTCGCCGACAGCGCCGACCAGCGCCACATCACCACCCAGCACGCCGATGGCAAAGGCGATGTTGCCGCCCACGCCGCCGCGGTGGATAACCAGGTCATCGACCAGGAAGCTGAGCGACACCTTCTGCAGATGATCGGGCAGCAGCTGCTCGGAGAATCGGCCGGGAAACCGCATCAGATGGTCGGTCGCAATCGAACCAGTCACCGCGATCGTCACGAAATATCCACCCTTCGTTCGTTAGGCCGCCTAGCCTACCCACGCGCATCAGCCTCGCGGTTCGCCCCGTTGCGACCAAGACTGCGTGACAGGCCGCCTGCGGGCCGTGCGCTAGCCTGCGTACAGAGTTCGCATGGTTGCCAACCCTGTCGGTTTAGGCGGCAACCGCGCGTTGCCCCACATACCACCGTAGGAGAAACCACGATGGCCGGTCCGCACTCGCCGAACCCTATCGTCGGTGCCGACGGACCGCCGTACCCCGACGCCGCGCCGGCCGAGCCCGAACGCCGCGAGTTCGTGGCGACCGAGCCTGCTTTCGCGGCCAACCCGGCTGCCGGCCCGCCCGATGGCGCCACCCAACAGTCAGCCCCGTATCCCGGGCAACTGCCACCGCCGGTGGCGTACCCGAAGCGACGGCCCAAGCGGCTCATTATCGGCTTGCTGGTGGTCCTCGCGCTGGTGGCGGCCATGACGGCGGCGATCGTCTACGGGGTGCGCACCAACGGGGCCAACACCGGCGCCACATTCTCCGAGGGAACGGTCAAAACGGCGATTCAGGGGTACCTGGACGCACTCGAGCACCGCGACATCGAGGCGATCTCCCGCAACGCGCTGTGCGGCATGTACGACGGCGTGCGCGACCGTCGGCCCGATCAGGCCCTGGCCAAGCTGAGCAGCGACGCGTTCCGCAAGCAGTTCTCCGACGTCGAGGTCACAACAATCGACAAGATCGTGTACTTGTCGCAGTATCAGGCCCAGGTGCTGTTCTCCATGCAGGCCTCGGCGCCTACCGGCGGCCCGACGCGCGGGCCGATACAGGGTGTGGCGCAGCTGCTTTTCCAGCGCAACCAGATCTCGGTGTGCTCGTACGTGCTGCGCGGCGCCGGCTCGTACTAGCCCGATAGGTCAGTTGAACGAATCCCCGCAGGCGCACGAACCGCTGGCGTTGGGGTTGTCGATGGTGAAGCCTTGCTTTTCGATGGTGTCCACGAAGTCGATCGACGCGCCCTCCACGTAGGGCGCGCTCATCCGGTCCACCGTCAAGGTCACACCACCGAAGTCTGCGGTCAGGTCACCGTCCAGGGTCCGGTCATCGAAGAAGAGGTTGTAGCGCAGCCCCGCGCACCCGCCCGGCTGGACGGCGATGCGCAGCGCCAAGTCGTCACGTCCCTCTTGGTCCAACAGGGACTTCGCCTTGGTGGCGGCAGCCTCGCTCAGAATCACGCCGTGGGTCTTGGCGCTGGTCTCGTTCTGCACCGACATTGCTTCTCCTACGTGCCTCATTGTTCGGGGGGTGCACCCGGCGGGACTGATGGCCCGCGGCGAGCCCACTGCATCAACGGTACCTTGCTGGACCGCTATTCCCGAGTCGCGCGGCGACCTCCGAGGCCAAACCCATAAGCTGATTGGCCGCGTCGGCCTGCGCCAATCGCACCGAACCTGCGTAATCGGAAATCGACAAGCGCGGACATGATGCCCGCCAATCGCGCCGCGGTTTTGTCCAGACCCACCTGTCCGGCCAGCACGATCACCGGAATTCCCAGCGGATACGCCGCGTCGGCGAGCGAGCCAACCACCTTCCCGTGCAGCGACTGCTCGTCGAACCGGCCCTCACCGGTGACGATCATTTCCGCATCGGCAAGGTCGTCGGCCAACTTGGTGTGCTCGGCGATGACGGCCCAGCCGGACTCGATCCGGCCGCGGAGCGCCAACAGCCCGGCGCCGACGCCCCCGGCGGCCCCGGCTCCCGGTTCGCCGCTGACGTCGCGTCCGGCCGCCTCTTCCAGTTCGAGCGCCCACGCCTCGAGGCGAACTTCCAGCGCGGCGACCGTGGTGGTGTCCGCGCCCTTCTGCGGTGCGAACACCCGGGACGCGCCCCATGGCCCCAGCAGTGGGTATTCGACGTCGGATGCGGCTATCAGGTCCACGTCGGCCAGCCGTTGACGGGCGGCGTCGAGGCCGCCGAGCTCGGTGATCATTCCGCGCCCGCCGTCAGTGCAGGCAGTGCCACCCAGCCCGACCACGATCCGCCGCGCACCTAAGCGCAACGCCTCGGCGATGAGCTGCCCGACTCCCCTGCTGTGGGCCGCCAGCGCGGTCTCCGGTGTGGGCGGGCCGTCAAGCAGCGCCAGACCGCAGGCTTGCGCACATTCCAGGTAGGCGGTCGCCGAGGCGGGATCGAACACCCACTCGGCGTCCACGGAGGTGTCCAGCGGCCCACACACGCGCAGCAGCCGCGTCGCCCCCAGCCGGCTGGCCAGCACCTCGACGAAACCCGGGCCGCCGTCGGACTGCGGGGCGACGATAAAACGATCGTTTGGACGCGACCGAACCCAGCCGGTCGCGATGGCCGCGGCGGCCTGCACCGCCGAAAGGCTGACGCCGTAGCAATCGGGGGCCACCAGAACTCGCATGGCGGGCAGCTGGATCCGGCCTGGCGCCAGGTCAGCGCCGGCAGCGTCCGACGCCATCGAGTCGTCGCATCACCAATTGCCGTTCATCACCCGTAAGCCTAGGGCCAACTGAGACGCCACACTGGCGATGCACAATACGTGTGTGCACCGGGTTCATTTGGGGCCCGCCTGCCCGCGAAGTAACCTGGCGACTGTGAAGTTGCTGGGCCGCAAGAAGAGCCACGAAACGGACATCGAAACGGTCGAACCGGCCGCATCCGACGAATTTCCGGACGGTTCCGTCGTCGCGTCCGCTCGGGGGTCACGCACCACCAACCCCAAAGGCCGGCCCACACCCAAGCGCGACACCGCCCGACGCGGGGCGAGAAAGGGCCCGATCGCCCCGGCGCCCATGACTGCCTCCCAAGCGCGGGCCCGGCGTAAGACGCTGGCCGGGCCCAAGCTCAGCCGCGAGGAGCGTCGCGCCGAACAGAGCCCAGAGCCGCGCCCGGATGTCCGACCGCCGGGAACGCATGATGGCCGGCGAAGAGGCATACCTGCTGCCGCGCGACCAGGGCCCGATACGCCGTTACGTCCGCGACATCGTGGATGCGCGGCGCAATGTGCTCGGCCTGTTCATGCCGTCGGCGTTGGCTTTGTTGTTCATCATGTTCGGCGTTCCGCAGTTGCAGCTCTACATGTCCCCGGCAATGCTGGTTCTGATGGGCCTGATGAGTATCGACGGGGTGATTTTGGGCCGCAAAGTCGGCAAGATGGTCGACGCGAAATTTCCGACTAACACCGAAAGCCATTGGAAGATTGGGCATTTACGCCGCCGGCCGGGCTTCGCAGATGCGCCGGTTGCGGGCACCCAAGCCCCAAGTCGAGCACGGCGCCGATGTCGATTAAAAGTCGACCGAAAGCCGCCTGACCCCGGTGCGCACCCTGGTGCTGGGCGGGATCAGGTCGGGCAAATCCCGCTGGGCCGAGGAAGCCATCGCCGAGTCGCTGGCCGCCCGACAGCCGGTGTGTTACCTCGCCTCCGGGCTTCCCGGGCAAGCCGATACGGCCTGGGCACAGCGCGTCGCCGAGCATCGCAACCGCCGGCCCGCGCATTGGTCGACGATCGAAACCGACGACATCGCAACCCGATTGCGGCAGGCACCGGGCACTCCGACGCTGGTCGACGACCTCGGCGCCTGGCTGACCAGCGCACTGGATCGCCACCATGCCTGGGACGACGGTTCGGTGACGGCTCCCGTCCAAGCGATGGTCGACGACATGCTCGCCGCGGTCGGCACTTTCGGGTCGACGCTGGTGCTGGTCAGCCCCGAGGTCGGGTTGACCGTGGTGCCGTCGACTACCGCGGGGCGCCGGTTCGCCGACGAACTGGGTAGCCTCAACCAGCGAATGGCGGCGCTATGCGATCGGGTGGTGTTGGTGGTGGCTGGACAGGCGGTACCGATCAAGCCGTCGGGAATCTGATGGAATTCGCGCCGGTATCGCCGCCCGACGGGGGCGCCGCCGCGGCAGCTCGCGATCGCCAGGACATCCTGACCAAGCCGAAGGGCGCGCTGGGCCGCCTCGAGGAGCTCTCGGTCTGGCTTGCTTCGTGCCAGGGATGTTGTCCGCCAAAGGATTTCGAACGCGCTCGGATAGTGGTGTTCGCCGGTGACCACGGCGTCGCACGGTCCGGGGTGTCGGCCTACCCGCCGGAGGTGACCGCCCAGATGGTCGCCAACATCGACGCCGGCGGAGCGGCGATCAACGCGCTGGCCCGTGTCGCCGGCGCGACGGTACGGGTCGCGGACATTGCGGTGGACGCCCCGGAAAATTGGGGGGCGCTGTCCGAACAGATAGGCGCGCACAAGGTGCGGCGCGGCAGCGGCGATATCGCTGTCGAGGACGCGCTGACCGAGGACGAGACCGTCCGCGCCATCGCGGCCGGCCAGCGGATCGCCGACGAGGAGGTCGACGCCGGCGCCGACCTACTCATCGCCGGCGACATGGGAATCGGGAACACCACCGCAGCGGCGGTTCTGGTGGCGGCGCTGACGAACTCCGAGCCGGTCGCCGTGGTCGGGCTATGGGACCGGGATCGACGACGCCGGCTGGGCCCGCAAGACGGCGGCGGTGCGCGATGCGCTGTTTCGGGTGCGGCGTGCGTTGCCCGACCCGGTCGGGTTGCTGCGCTGCTGCGGCGGCGCGGACCTGGCGGCGATGGCGGGTTTTTGCGCACAGGCCGCGGTCCGGCGTACCCCGCTGCTGCTCGACGGCATGGCGGTGACGGCCGCCGCGCTGGTCGCCGAGCGGCTGGCGCCCGGTGCCCGGCTGTGGTGGCAGGCCGGCCATCTGTCCACCGAGCCCGCGCATAGCGTGGCTCTGTCGTCGATCATGTTGGACCCGATTCTGGACCTGCGGATGCGTCTGGGCGAGGGCACCGGCGCTGCGCTGGCGGTGCCAGTGCTGCGGGCCGCGGTGGCCGCGCTGTCATCGATGGCGACCTTTTCTGAAGCCGGTGTGGCCGGTGCAAGCCCTTCCGCACGCTCGTCGTGATCCGTACGTGATCCGCTCTCTGGCAGCGGCTTTCAGCTTCGCTACGGTCATGCCGGTACCGGGTGCCGCGGGGTCCCCGATGGGCCGCGGCGGGATGACCGCGCTGCCGGTGGCCGGCGCCGCGCTGGGCGGCTTGGCGGCGGGCGTCACGTGGGCCGGCGCGCATGCCTTCGGCCCGTCCAGCCCGCTGTCCGGGCTGTTGGCAGTGGCCGCGCTGCTGGTCGCCACCCGCGGTCTGCACATCGACGGCGTCGCCGACACCGCCGACGGTCTGGGCTGCTACGGGCCGGCGCAACGCGCGCTCGCCGTGATGCGCGACGGGTCGACCGGACCGTTCGGGGTGGCCGCCGTCGTGTTGGTGATCATGCTGCAGGGGCTGGCGTTTTCGGCGCTCGGCGCGGCCGGGATTGTGCTGGCGGTCTTTGCCGGCCGGGTCGCCGCGGTGCTGGCGTGTCGCCGGTCGGTGCCGGCGGCCGAGGGCAGCGCCCTGGGCGCCCAGGTCGCCGGTACCCAGCCGTTGTGGGTGGTCGCAGGGTGGCTCGCGGTGCTGCTGGCGGCTTCGGTGCTCGCGGGTCCACGACCGTGGCAGGGGCCGGTCGCGGTACTGGTGGCGTTGTGTTTCAGCGCGGGGCTGGTTGCCCATTGCGTGCGCCGGTTCGGCGGCATCACCGGCGACGTGCTGGGCGCCGCGATCGAGCTCACCACGACGGTCAGCGCCCTGATATTGGCAGGGTGAGCAGACGCAAAAGCACCCATTTTCGTGCCGAAATGGGTGCTTTTGCGTCTGCTCGCGCCACTTAGCCCAGGCGGGCCATCCAGCCGTGGGTGTCGGCGAAGGTGCCCCGCTGGATGCCGGTCAGCGTGTCGCGCAGCGCCATCGTCACTTCACCCGGTTGGCCGTCGGCGATGGTGAACTCGGCGTCGCCGTACTTTACGTGCGAGATCGGGGTGATGACGGCGGCCGTGCCGCAAGCGAACACCTCGGTGATCTCGCCGGCGACGGCCTTCTTCTGCCACTCGCCGATATCGATCTTGCGTTCCTCGACGGTGAATCCCGCATCAGTAGCCAACTGCAGCAACGAATCCCGCGTGATGCCGGGCAGCAGCGAGCCGGACAGCTCGGGGGTGACCAGCCGCGCCGAGCCGCCGCTGCCGAACACGAAGAAGATGTTCATCCCGCCCATCTCTTCGACGAAGCGACGCTCGACGGCGTCCAGCCACACCACCTGGTCGCAACCGTTCTCGGCGGCTTCAGCCTGAGCCAGCAGCGAGGCCGCGTAGTTGCCGCCGAACTTGGCCGCACCGGTGCCGCCCGGGCTGGCTCGCACATACTCAGTCGACACCCAGACGCTGACCGGGTTGATGCCGCCCTTGAAGTACGCGCCGGCCGGCGAGGCGATCAGCAGGAACCGGTACTCCTTGGCCGGCCGCACCCCCAACCCCGGCTCGGTGGCGATGATGAACGGCCGCAGATACAACGCCTCTTCGCCGCCGGCTGCGCGGCACCCAGGCCTCGTCCACCGCGATGAGCTGGCGCAAGGACTCGATGAAAACCTCGTCGGGCAGTTCGGGGATCGCCAGCCGCCGCGCCGACGAGCGCAACCGGGCGGCGTTGGCGTCGGGGCGAAACGACACGATCGACCCGTCCGCCCAGCGGTAAGCCTTGAGCCCCTCGAAAATTTCCTGCGCGTAGTGCAGCACGATCGCCGACGGATCCAACTCGATCGGGCCGTAGGCCATAACCTGCGCGTTGTGCCAGCCGCGGCCGTCCTCATAGTCGATCGACACCATGTGGTCGGTGTGGTATTTGCCGAAACCAGGGTCAGCCAGAATTGCTTCACGCTCGGCGTCGGTCGCGGGGTTTGACGCGCGACAAACAGTGAAGTCAAGGGAACCGCTGGGCATGGCGCCGATTCTATATCCGTACGCGAATAGGTTTTTGGTCGTTTGACGAGGATTTGCTAACGGGTCTTCACCGTGACGAAAGGCGGACGCACCACTTCGCACTGAACGGCACGTCCGCGGACGTCGACGGTGATTTCCTGGCCGTCCTCGATTTGCGCGTCGGTGTCGATCAGCGCCAGGCCGATGCCGACCTGCAGGGTCGGCGAAAACGTCCCCGACGTGGTGATCCCGATCTGGGTGTCCCCAACCAGCACCGTCAGTCCGGGGCGCAGCACACCGCGGCCGACCATTCGCAGCCCCCGCAACAGCCGTCGCGGCCCCGCTTCCTTCTCGGCCAACAGCGCGTCGCGGCCGAAGAACGCATCCTTCTTCCAGCCGATCGCCCAGCCGCAGCGGGCCTGCAACGGCGAGATATCGAGAGAAAGTTCGTTCCCGTGCAGCGGATAGCCCATCTCGGTGCGCAGCGTGTCGCGCGCGCCCAGGCCGGCCGGCTCACCGCCCGCCTCGGACACCGCGGCGGCCAGCGCGTCGAACACCACGCCCGCGGATTCCCACAGCGGCAGCAGTTCGTAGCCGTGTTCGCCGGTGTAGCCGGTGCGGCAGACGCGCACCGGCACGTCGGAGTAGGAGGCGTCGGCATAGCCCATGTAATCCATCTCGGTCGGCAGGCCTAACGCGGTGAGCACGTCGGTCGACCGCGGCCCCTGGACCGCCAGCACCGCGTAGGAGCGGTGCTGGTTGGTGATGGTCAGGCCGGCCCAAACCGGCCCCCAAACCGGCCTGAGCGGCCGCCTGCAGCGCGTCGACCACTGCCGCGGTGTTGGCGGCGTTGGGCACCAGGAAGATCTCGTCGTCGTCGACGTAGTAGGCGATCAGGTCGTCGATCACGCCGCCGGATTCGGTGCAGCACAGCGTGTATTGAGCCTTGCCCGGCCCGATGCGGCCCAGGTCGTTGGTGAGTGCGGAGTTGACGAACTGCGCCGCACCCGGACCGCGAACCAGCGCCTTGCCGAGGTGGCTGACGTCGAACAGGCCGACGGTGTTGCGGGTGGCGTTGTGCTCGCTGACGGTGCCGGCATACGACACCGGCATCAGCCAGCCGCCGAACTCCGCGAAACTTGCGCCCAGCTCGCGATGGCGTTCTTCCAGCGGTCCGTGCAATAGCTCGCTCACGGCGACCCACCCTAATCGGGGCTGCTGCTGGCAGACTTGGGCAGGTGGCCGATCACCTCGACATGGACTCGCTGGAGGCGGCCGGGATCGCCAACCCGCACGACCGGGCCGACCTGATCAAGTATCTGGACGGACTGGGCTTCACGGTCGAGGAGATGGTCGAAGCCGAACAGCGCGGCCGGCTGTTCGGGCTCGCCGGTGACGTCCTGTCAATGGTCGGGGCGCCCGATCTACACGCTGCAGACCGCGGCCGAGGAACTCGGGATATCGGCCGAGGAGGTCGCACAGGCGTGGGGTTTGCTCGGCTTGACCGTCGCCGGTCCCGATGTTCCGGCGCTGAGCCAGGCCGACGTCGATGCCCTGGCGACCTGGCTCGCGCTCAAGGCAGCGGTGGGTGAGGACGGCGCGCTGCGGTCTGCTGCGAGTGCTCGGCGCCGCGATGGCCCGGCTCGCGGAGGCCGAGTCGACCATGATCCGCGCCGGGATGCCGGACATCCAGATGACCCACACCCGCGACGAGCTTGCCACCGCGCAGGCCTACCGCGCGGTCGCCGAGTTCGTCCCCCGGCTCGGGGCGCTGATCGACACCGTTCATCGCCACCATCTGATCAGCGCCCGAACGCACTTCGAGGGCGTCCTTCGCGACACGTCGGCGTCCGTGGTCTGCGGCGTCGGATTCGCGGATCTGTCCGGCTTCACCGTGCTGACCCAGGCGCTTACGCCCGCCGAGTTGTCGAATTTGCTCAACGAGTTCGCCGGCGCCGTCTCCGACGTGGTGCACGCCGACGGCGGCCGGGTGGTGAAGTTCATCGGCGATGAGGTGATGTGGGTGAGTGCGACGCCCGAGCGGCTGGTCAGGGCGGCGCTAGACCTCGTCGATCACCCGCAGGCGCGCGAAGAAGGTCTGCAGGTCCGGGCCGGTCTTGCGTTCGGCACGGTGCTGGCCATCAACGGCGACTACTTCGGCAACCCGGTCAACGTCGCCGCCCGACTCGTGGCCGCAGCCGCACCGGAACAGATCCTGGCCACGGCAGAACTGCGCGACGAACTACCGGATTGGCCGGCGGTGCCCCAAGGCCCGTTGACCCTCAAGGGTTTTGCCGCCCCGATTTGCGCCTTCGACCTGCACGGCGGCCACAGCGGATAGGGTGATTGCCCGTGACCACCGAACCGGGCTACCCATTTTCCTACACCGCCCCCTCTGTAACTGTCGCCACGTCGCTGCCCAAACGTGGTGTGGGTTCTTCGGTCTTGCTGGTGCCGGTCGTCTCGACCGGCGAAGACGACCGGCCGGGCGCGGTCGTCGCGTCGGCTGAGCCGTTCCTGCCCGCAAACGCGGTCGCCGAGATCGAGGCGGCCCTGCGGGCACTGGACGCCACGGGTGGCAGCGAGCAGGTGCACCGGCTGGTGGTGCCGTCGCTGCCGGTGGGCAGCGTGGTGACGGTCGGCCTGGGTAAGCCTCGCTACGAATGGCCGTCGGACACCATCCGTCGCGCCGCCGGCGTGGCGGCACGGTCGCTGAGCGGCGCCGAGGCGGTGATCACCACGCTGTCCGAGTTGCCCGGTGCAGGCGTCCGCTCGGCCGCCGTCGAGGGACTGATCCTGGGGGCCTACCGGTTCAGTGCCTTCCGCAGCGCCAAGACCGCGCCCAAAGACCAGGGGCTGCGCAAGATCACCGTGTTGTCCTCGGACACTAAAGAAGCCAAAGACGCCAAGAAAGAGGCCGCGCACGGCGCTGCCGTCGCGACCGCGGTCGCTACCGCCCGCGACTTGGTGAACACCCCGCCCAGTCATCTATTTCCAGCCGAATTCGCAAAGCGGGCAAAGGATTTGGGTGAAGCTGCCGGTCTTGAGGTGGAGCTGCTCGACGACAAGGCGCTGCGCAAGGCCGGGTACGGCGGGGTGATCGGTGTCGGTCAGGGCTCGTCTCGGCCGCCGAGGCTGGTGCGGCTGATCCACCGGGGTTCGCGGCTGGCCAAAAACCCCAAGCAGGCGAGGAAGGTGGCGCTGGTCGGCAAGGGCATCACCTTTGACACCGGCGGGATCTCGATCAAACCCGCCGCGTCGATGCACCACATGACCTCGGATATGGGCGGAGCCGCCGCCGTCATCGCCACCGTGGTGCTGGCCGCGCAGCTGGAGCTTCCGATCGACGTGATCGCCACCGTGCCGATGGCCGAAAACATGCCGTCGGCCACCGCGCAGCGCCCCGGTGACGTGTTGACCCAATACGGCGGTATCACCGTCGAGGTACTCAACACCGACGCCGAAGGCCGGCTGATCCTGGCCGACGCCATCGTTCGCGCCTGCGAGGACAACCCCGACTATCTGATCGAGACGTCCACGCTGACCGGTGCTCAGACGGTGGCGCTGGGCGCCCGGATACCGGGAGTGATGGGCAGCGACGAGTTCCGCGACCGGGTCGCGGCGATCTCGCAGCAGGTGGGCGAGAACGGCTGGCCGATGCCGTTGCCCGACGAACTCAAGGACGACCTGAAGTCGACGGTGGCCGACCTGGCCAACGTCAGCGGGCAGCGGTTCGCCGGCATGTTGGTGGCCGGGGTCTTTCTGCGCGAGTTCGTCGCCAACGGGGTGGCCTGGGCACACATCGACGTGGCCGGCCCCGCCTACAACACCAGCGGACCGTGGGGTTACACGCCTAAGGGCGCCACTGGCGTGCCGACCCGCACCATGTTCGCGGTGCTCGACGACATCGTCACGAACGGCTAGCGAAGGCCTGAGCGAACGCCGCAGCACGCTGCGGACCCGTCGTATCGATCGCGGCCCGGCTGACCCCGGCCAATCCCCGGCAAACCTTGCGCGTTTGGCCCCGGAGCACAGCGGCTATCCCAAGGCACTACTGGCATTTGTTGAAAAACGGCCAACCTTGGAAAACGCCAATCTTGGAAGAAGGCCAATTGTGACTGCGCGACGATTGATCATCGCGGTGGGCGCGGTGCTGTTGCTAGCCGGGGTGATCGGACTGCTAGCGCCGATATCGGTGTCCGACAGCAACGGCGGTTCGGTTGCCTGCGGAAACGGGATCGCCACTGACCTCTCCGCGGCAAACAAGGCAAACAACCAGAACGGGGCAAACATCCCGATCCTCAACCAAATAATCCCGCACACCGACTTTGTGGCTCAGTGCGAATCGTCGGTGTCGAGTCGACGGGCCTGGGCCATCCCGCTGGCACTCGTCGGGATGGTCGGGATCGGCAGCGCGCTGGTGGCGCGCCGGACTGAAGCAGTGCCGACGGGCTAGATCACCCGCACCCGGGCGGCGTTGCGCAGCGACTGCGGCAGCACACGCGAAAGGCCATAGAGCGCATAGGCTTCCGGCGCGACCGGGCGGATCGGCTTGTTCTTCCGCACCGAGGACAAGATCGCGTCGGCAACCTTGTCGGGACCGTACTTGCGCAGCGCGAACATCTTGTTCAGCTGTCCCCGCCTGTCGTCGACGCCCCCGTCCTTGCCCACCGGCGCGTCGAATCGGGTGGTGCTGACGATGTTGGTGTCGATGACACCGGGACAGATCGTGGTCAGCCCGACGCCGGCGGCATCGAGTTCGGCCCGTAGACAGTCCGAGAACATGTAGGTCGCCGCCTTGGACGTGCAGTAGGCGCTCAGCGACTGCGACGGCGCGTAGGCGGCCATCGACGACACGTTGACGATGTACCCACCGGTGCCGCGCTCCACCAGGCGCCTGCCGAAAGAGCGGCAGCCATTGACCACGCCACCGAGATTGACCTCCAGCACCCGATCGAACTGCTCGGCCGGGGTGTCCAGGAACCGCCCCGCCTGACCGATACCGGCGTTGTTGACCACGATGTCGGGGACGCCGTGTTCGGTACTGACCCGCTCGGCGAACGCCTCGACAGCCGCCGCGTCGGACACATCGAGCACATAGGCATAAGCCTCACCGCCACGCGCGGCGATCTGCGCCGCGGTGTCCTTGACGGCGGCCTCGTCGATGTCGCTGATGACCACCGCGGCGCCCTCGCGCGCGAAGGCGAACGCCGTCTCGCGGCCGATCCCGCTGCCGGCCCCGGTGATCGACACCAGGGTGTCGCCGAAGCTCTCGCGCGGACGTCCCACCTGCGCGCGCAAGATCGCCCGGCTCAGCGGCTTGCCTTCGGCCAGGTCGGCGAAGTCGTGCACCGCCGCCGCCATCACCTGCGGGTGCGACATCGGCGAGAAATGCCCGGCCCTGATGTCGCGACGCCACAACCGCGCCACCCAGCGCGCGGTGTCGTCGTACCCGTACGGCCGCACGTACTTGTCGTTGGTGTTGACGATCAGCTGCACCGGCACGTCGACAATCCCGATTGGGTGACTTCGGCGGCGCTTGGAAAATGATTGAAAGTAGTTGGCGGGGTACGTCTTTACCGAGTTCGCGGCATCGCCGGCCAGCTTGTCGGAGTGATGGATCTGGTCGACGGGAATGTTGTCGACCGCGTTGCGCCGCAGCGCCGGGACTCGACAGCGCCAGCCCGAACGAACAGCGGCGCCAGCAGCGGGATCGAGAAGAACAGCATGTAGCTGAACCGCAGTGCCTGGCTGATCGACCGCATGAACCTGCGCGGCCGCCATGGCCGCCGCAGCCCGCTGAAGATGTAGTGGGCCAGCTGGTCCTGACTCGGGCCGGACACCGAGGTGAACGACGCGACCCGGTCACTGGCGCCCGGCCGGCTCAGGTACTCCCAGATCCCCACCGAGCCCCAGTCGTGGGCCAGCACATGGACCGGCCGGCCCGGACTCAGCTGGCTTGTGACCGCGGCGAAGTCGTCGGCGAACCGGGCCATGGTGTAGGCCGAAACGGGCTTGGGCACCGACGACAGGCCGACGCCGCGGTTGTCGTAGCGGATGATCCGGAACCGTTCGGCCAGCAGCGGCACCACCCCGTCCCACAGAACGTGCGAGTCGGGAAACCCGTGTACCAGCACCACCGCCGGGCCCTCGGGGTTGCCTTCCTCGTAGACCGCGATGCGGACGTCGTCCTCGCCGTCGACGAACTGCTGGGTTCCCTGTTGTATTGCGGGCATGCGACCTCCTGTTAGTCGCCAAACCGTAGCAAGCCCGTTGTGCCCTGGATATGTCCCCACGGAGGCCTAATGACAGGATAGTTTCGACATCGGTGTGGTAAGCCAGATGTCGACCTGCGCGCCGACCCACGAGTCATCGAGGAGTCAAAAAAGATGGCGTTCTCCGTCCAGATGCCGGCACTCGGTGAGAGCGTCACCGAGGGAACCGTCACCCGCTGGCTCAAGCAAGAAGGCGACACCGTCGAGCTCGACGAGCCGCTGGTCGAGGTGTCGACGGACAAGGTGGACACCGAGATCCCGTCACCCGCCGCCGGTGTGCTGACCAAGATCATCGCCCAGGAGGACGACACCGTCGAGGTCGGTGGGGATCTGGCGATCATCGGCGACGGTACGGAGGGCGGCGCGGCGCAGGCGCCCGCGCCGGAGCCGGAACCCCAGGCCCAGCCCGAGCCGGAACCCGAGCCCGAGCCGGAGCCCGAGGCCCAGGCGCCAGCGCAACCCGAGCCCGAGCCGGCACCAGCAGCGCCGGCCCAGCCGGCCTCCGGCGGCGGCAGTGCGACGCCGGTGCTGATGCCCGAGCTCGGCGAGTCGGTGACCGAGGGCACCGTGACTCGCTGGCTCAAGAAGGTCGGCGACTCGGTTCAGGTCGACGAACCGCTGGTGGAAGTGTCCACCGACAAGGTGGACACCGAGATCCCGTCACCGGTGGCCGGCGTGCTGGTCAGCATCACCGCCGAAGAGGACGACGTCGTCCAGGTAGGCGGCGAGTTGGCCCGCGTCGGCGCCGCTTCCGACGCCGGCGCCCCAGCACCCCCGAGCCCAAACCCGAACCCAAACCCGAACCGAAACCCGAGCCCAAGCCGGAGCCCAAACCCGAGCCCGCCCCCGCAGCGGCGAAACCGGCTCCCGAGCCCAAGCCCGAACCTAAAGCCGAACCGGCACCGGCCGCACCGGCTGCGGAGGCCCAACCAGACAGCGGATCCGAGGGCGCGCCGTATGTGACCCCGCTGGTGCGAAAACTGGCTGCCGAGAACAATATTGACCTCGCCGAGCTGACGGGCACCGGCGTGGGCGGTCGCATCCGCAAGCAGGACGTGCTGGCCGCAGCTGAGCAAAAGAAGGCTCCCGCACCGGCGCCGGCTGCCCAGGCTCCGGCCGCTGCACCGGCTGCCCCCACTTCCAAGGCACCCACTGCGGCACCCGCGCTGGCCCACCTACGCGGCACCACACAAAAGGCCAGCCGGATCCGCCAGATCACCGCTGCCAAGACCCGGGAATCCCTGCAGGCCACGGCCCAGCTGACGCAGACGCACGAGGTCGACATGACCAAGATCGTGGCGCTGCGGGCCAAGTCCAAGGCCTCGTTCGCCGAGCGCGAGGGCGTGAACCTGACCTACTTACCGTTCATCGCCCGCGCCGCGATCGACGCGCTCAAGATTCATCCGAACATCAACGCCAGCTACAACGAGGCAACCAAGGAGATCACCTACTACGACGCCGAGCACCTCGGCTTCGCCGTCGACACCGAGCAGGGCCTACTCTCCCCCGTCATCCACAATGCCGGCGACTTGTCATTGGCCGGGCTGGCCCGAGCGATCGCCGATCTCGCCGCACGGACACGGTCGGGCAACTTGAAACCCGACGAATTGTCCGGCGGCACTTTCACTATCACCAACATCGGCAGCCAGGGTGCATTGTTCGATACCCCGATCCTGGTTCCGCCGCAGGCGGCCATGTTGGGTACCGGCGCGATCGTCAAGCGCCCGCGGGTGGTCGTCGATGCCTTCGGCAACGAATCCGTCGGGATCCGTTCGATCTGCTACCTCCCGCTGACCTATGACCATCGATTGATCGACGGCGCCGACGCCGGACGCTTCCTCACCACCATCAAGAACCGCCTTGAAGAGGGGGCGTTCGAGGCCGATCTGGGGCTGTAGCGTGGCCAAAGCCGTTATCGCGATAGCGGGTTCGTCCGGCCTGATCGGTTCGGCTTTGGCTGCGGCGTTACGTGCCGCAGACCATCCGGTGCTGCGCATCGTGCGCCGGACGCCGGCGAATCCCGAAGAGCTGCACTGGAATCCCCGAAGCGGCGAGGTCGACGTCGACGCGCTGACCGAGGTCGACGCCGTCGTCAACCTGTGCGGGGTCAACATCGGCCAGCGTCGCTGGTCGGGCGCCTTCAAGCAGAGCCTGCGGGACAGTCGCATCGCGCCAACCGAAGTATTGGCCGCCGCGGTCGCCGACGCCGGCGTCGAGACGCTGATCAACGCCAGCGCGGTGGGCTACTACGGAAACACCAAGGACCGGGTGGTGGACGAAAATGCCCGGGCGGGAAAGGGTTTCCTGGCCCAGCTCTGCGAGGACTGGGAAGCTGCCACGCTGCCGGCCCAGTATGCCGGTGCACGCGTGGTGCTGGCCCGCACCGGCGTGGTGCTGGCCCCCGCCGGCGGTGTGCTGCGCCGGATGCGGCCGCTGTTCTCCTACTGCCTCGGCGCCCGGCTGGGCAGCGGCCGTCAGTACATGTCCTGGATCAGCCTCGAAGACGAGGTGCGTGCACTGCTATTCGCCATCTCGCACCCCTCCCTGTCCGGGCCGGTCAACATGACCGGGCCGGCACCGGTCACCAACGCCGAGTTCACCACCGCGTTCGGCCGCGCCGTCAACCGGCCGACCCCGTTGACGCTGCCCGGTTTCGCGCTCCGGGGCGCGCTGGGAGAGTTCGCCGACGAGGGTCTGCTCATCGGTCAGCGCGCCATCCCGTCGGCGCTGGAGACGGCCGGTTTCCAGTTCCACCACAACACGATCGGCGAAGCTCTCGCCTACGCCACCGCCCAGCGGGACCTGGATTAGACGCGATCAGGGGTCTTCGTCGTCGTCGCTGCGTAGGAGTTTCTCGGGGTGATGGAAATTGTTGGTTCTTGGTTGGCCGCGGTCGAGGTGCGGCGGCGGGATCCATTCGGTCTCGCCGTCGTGGCGTTTTCGGGTGGTCCAGCCGCCGGGCCGCAGCATGCGGTGGTGCGGGCCGCAGCCGAAGGTGAGGTCGTTGACGTCGGTGGTGCGGCACGTCGCGTAGTCGGTCACATGGTGCACCTCGCAGTAGTAGCCGCCCACCGTGCAGCCCGGCGCCGAACAGCCACGGTCCTTGGCGTACAACACAATCCGCTGTCCCGGCGACGCCAGCCGCTTCGTGTGATACAGCCCGACCGCTTTACCCTTGTCGAAAATCGCCAAGTAATGGTGCGCGTGGCGGCCCAAGCGGATCACATCCGACATCGGCACCCGGGTGCCCCCGCCGGTGCGCGCGGTGCCGGCGGCGGCTTCCAGGTCTTCCAGGGTCGTGGACACGATGATGGTGGCCGGCAGGCCGTTGTGCTGCCCTAGACTCCCCGACGGCCAACAACGGCGCGCAGCCCGGCGAGCAGCCCGTCATGGTTGACGCTGGGCGCCGCTGCGGGCATCACCATCGATCGCCTCTTGGGACGGGGCGCCGTCCACACACGGCATGTCGTCGAGCGGGTTGCACATGCCGGGGGCGGCCAGCTTGGCCCACACCGCCTCGAGGGTGGCGCGCAGTTCGGGGCTGATCAAGCCACGCAGCTCCGACATGCCGTCGTCGTGCTGGGCGCCCAGGGTCAGCCCGCGCCGGCGGGCGCGGTCGTCGTCGGTGTAGTTGCCGTCGGGGTTGAGGCAGTCGGTCATGGTGGTCGGCCAGCCCGGCGCAGCTGTTCGGGCCGATGCTGGCTGCCCAGCCTGGCCAGATCCGCTTCGGCGCGCTCACGGGTGCTTACGTCCACCCAGCCCGGCAACTCTTTCAAGAACGTGCGGATCACCTTGACCTGCCCAGCACCGAGCTTTCCCGTCGCGCTGCCCGGCCGCGGTGGCGGCCAGCAGCGGGGCCAACGGCTCGCCGGTCAGCGCGCGGCGTGGCCCCAGCTCGGCGGCCTCTTGGACGCGCCGGGCGGCCTCGGCGCGGCTCGATCAGCGCCCACTCGGCGATCGCGTGGGACAGCTTGCCGCCCAACTCCTCGGCGGTGGCCAGCCGGGCCAGCTGATTGATCAACGGATGCTCGGCCGCGGGCAAGCCGCCGGCGTACCCGCTCCACCCGCTCCACCAGGACCAGACGCTCACGGGTGGTCAGGTCCTCGAAATCCAACCCGAGCACACCCTCAACCGCGGCATCCAACACCTCAAACGCCGCGGTGATCGCGTCTCGATCCATACCCCGAAATTAGCCGAGGGCCACCGACAAGAATTGCCCCCAAGAAACCATAGAAACCACAGTGGCACAAGTTATTCCAGGCGATTGAGCTCCCCATCGCCGCCATGGCGCACTCGTTGCTCCCGGCGGCGGTGCAGCCCAAAGACTATCTTCACAGTGCATTTCACGGCGCACTGGCATGACATTGGTTTGTCAAAGGCGACAGGATAAGGGCGGCGTACTGGCGGGCGTCCCGCAAGTCTTCGCGGCCGCGGCTCCTAGTGAGACCATTTACCGATGGCCGGGGACGACCCGAGGAACGCATCGCCGAGCTGGAACGTCGGCTGGGCGACGCGAGCGCCGTCGCGGGGCCCTTTTTTGTGACCTTTTTTGGGGGCGCAGATCCACCGATGCGGCCCCGACAGCGGGGCGCCACCGCCGTCGTTAGCTGCTCGAATGGTAAGCCGCCGGCCGGCCCGTTAAACGGGGTTGTCGTCGCTGCTAGCGAACTCTGCGGCGCCGTCACGGTGCGGCCGTGGGGCGTCTGGATGGTCGTCAGCCGGCGGGGCAAGGGGACGGAATCCACCCGGAGAAGCACGGACCCAGAGGTACTCGCGGCGGATCCGGTCCCTCCCAAAGGTTGTTATCACTATCGCCCGGCCCGCCCACGTTGCCGTGCCCGGTAGCGACGTGCCAGTAGGTGTGGCAGATACTTTGGTCCCAATTGACATTCAGGGGTTTCCCTCCGGGGCACCATTGGTACGGCCCAACGGGATCTATGTAGCCGGGGTCTGCGCCGGCGGTACCTGCGCCCAGCCCCACACCAGCCACCGCGAGGCCGACCGATAGCAGCGCTCCGGCAACGATCCGCTTTGAGGTGTGAGGGGTGTTCATGGTCGGTTCCGTTCGCTTCTCCCATGTAGGAAACTGCCATTAGTTTGCTGCCGACCGCTTGCGAAATTCTTGCGTTCTGTTTGGGTTACCGATCAGCCCCAGAATGTCTCCATCAAGTGATGAATGCGCCAGAGACACTTCAGATTGCTGACAAGTTCGCTAAACCGCCCTTTGGGTTGGCTGAACCCTCAGCCGCGAAACGGGCCCCCCGTGCTGACCCCACTCTGCTGAGCGGCAGTCATCCCCACTAGCGATTAATGTGTTGGTAATTGCATGGCCATACCGTTGCGGGATGCGACCAATGTCGCCGCGAACGCTGGGCGTCGAAGAGGAGTTTCACCTTGTCGACCTGAAGACGAGGCGACTGACCGCGCGCGCCCCCGAACTGCTGTCCGAGCTATCCGACCACTATGTCGCCGAGCTGCAGCGCTGCGTCGTCGAGATGAACACCCAGGTGGTCGATTCGCTGGACGGGCTGCGTGAGGAGCTTGTCGGTCACCGCAGGGTCTTGGTCGAAACCGCGGCCGAGCTGGGCATAGGGGTGGTCGCCGCGGGGGCCGTGCCCCTGTCGGTGCCGGCCGAAATGCAGGTCACGAAGACCCCGCGTTACCGGCAGATGCTTGCCGATTACCAGCTGCTGGCGCGCGAACAGCTGATCTGCGGCACGCAAGTGCACGTCGGCATTCACGACCGCGACCAAGCGGTCGCGGTCGCCCACCGAGTGTCGGCGTATCTGCCC
Organism: uncultured Actinomycetota bacterium; assembly: GCA_963840045.1. GTDB lineage: Bacteria > Actinomycetota > Actinomycetes > Mycobacteriales > Mycobacteriaceae > Mycobacterium. Next base: position 944,880 of record CAWIXL010000009.1, read on the forward strand.
ACCCTGCTCGCGCTGTCCGCCAGCTCGCCGTTCGCGTCCGACGGCTCGGACACCGGCTACGCGAGCATGCGCACGCTGGTCTGGCAGCGCTGGCCGACGACCGGGCTCGCCGCCCCGGTGAACTCGGCCGAGGAATACGACGAGCTGGTCAACAACCTGGTGGCCAGCGGAGTCATCGCCGACGCTGGGATGGTGTACTTCGACATCCGGCCGTCGAATTCCGCGCCGACGTTGGAGTTGCGGCTGTGCGACAGCTGTCCTTCGGTCGACACCATCGTGTTGATCGCCGGGCTGTTCCGGGCACTGGTCGAGCGCGAGCTCGACGCCTCGCAGGCCGGTAGCCCTGCGACGATCCTGTCCCCGACAATGGGCCGGGCCGCGCTGTGGCGGGCCGCCCGGTCGGGGTTGGAAGGCGACCTCGTCGATGTCAGCGTTCCGATCAGCAAGTCGGCGTCCGCGGTGGTCAGCGAGCTGGTCGAAGCACTGCGCCCGCAGTTGGAGGGCAGCGGTGACTGGGACACCGTCAGCGAGTTGACCCGCCAGGTCCTGACTGTGGGCACGTCCGCGGCCCGGCAACGGCGGGCACTGCGTCGCCGCGGCCGTCTCACCGACGTGGTCGATCAACTGATCGCCGAGACCGCCGGCCGCTGGCCGAGCACCGCGACGACCGTTGGCGAGGATCCAACCCTGCTCTTCGGCTATCAGGCCGGCAGCGACCCTGCGGTCCGCTCCGCCCGCGGCCACGCCGCCGGCAGCTACGACGAAGCCATCGATGCCGACGGTCATCCCCGGGAGCGCTATCGGACGGTCCTCGACACCATTGCCGGCCTCGGGGCGGCCGAGTTGCGATTCCGGGAGGGATGCATCGAGCAGGAACAGCGCGCCGACAGCGTCACCTTCCGGGTCAGCGGCCAGAGCCGGGCCCAGTTGTTCCCGGTGGACCTGGTGCCGCGCATGGTGGACGCCGACGAGTGGACGCAGCTGTGTGCGGGCCTGGGTCAGCGGGCCCGGGCGCTGGACGCATTCCTGCGCGACATCTATTCCGAGCAGGCCATTGTTGCCGATGGCATCATCGGTGTGCAGGCCCTCGACCGGGCGCCCGGCTTCCGTTCGACGGGCCGCCTCGCCGGCAACGCGGTGCGCGCACACATCAACGGCACCGACCTGGTATGCGACCGCGCCGGGCATTGGTTGGTGCTCGAAGACAATCTGCGGGTGCCGTCGGGCGCCGGGTACGCGGTCGTCAACCACCGGCTGCTGAGCAAGCATCTCCCCGAGCTGCACCCACCGCTGCCGATCGAGGGCGTCGACCGGGCACCGCAGATGTTGCTTGAGACGCTGCGTGCAGCGGCCCCGTCGCGCGCCCCCGACGACCCCGTGGTGGTGCTGCTGTCCGCCGGCTGGGAAGACTCCGCTTGGTTCGAGCACACCTTCCTGGCCGAGGAAATGGATGTCGCGCTGGTGCAGCCGTCGGACCTATCGGTGCACGACGGAAAGCTGGTGCGCCACATCGGTTCTGACAGCCAACGTATCGATGTCGTCTACGCGCGGATGGACGAGGACATGCTACTGTCCTCCATCGGATACGACGGCGCTTCGCTGCGGCCGGGGCTGCTCGGCGCGATCCGCGGCGGCCACCTCACCATCGCCAACGCGCTGGCCAACGGAGTGGCCGACGACAAGGCGATCTACCCGTACGTCCCGGCCATGATCGAGTATTACTTGGGCGAGAAACCCAGCCTGGCCCAAGTACCGACGTGGATCTGCGCCGAGCGCGCGCAGCGCGATTTCGTGCTGGCCAACCTCAGCGATTTGGTGGTGAAGCCCATCGACGGGCTTGGCGGAAGCGGCGTGCTGATCGGGCCGGAAGCCTCCGAAGCCGCGCTGGATGCGCGGCGAAGTGAGCTAGTCACCCAACCGGAGCGGTTCATCGCCCAGGAGTTGGTAGATCTGTCCACTCACCCCACGTTCGACGGTGACGGGATATACCCGCATCATGTCGACCTCCGCGCGTTCGTCCATCTTCGGGCCAGTACCGGCGGATCGGTGTCGGCGCACGTCATACCTGCGGCATTGACGCGGGTGGCCAGCCGCGGGTCGCGGATCGTCAACTCGTCGTATGGCGGCGGCAGTAAGGTCACCTGGATTCTCACCACTGAAGGCGCAGGCGAAGGTTAGACGGCAGACTTCACCCGACGGAAGCAGGAGACATGTGCGGTATCTGCGGTGAGGTCCGCTGGGATGGGCGAGCGGCGGATGTCGGCGCGGTCACCCGGATGACCGGTGCGATGATGTCGCGCGGACCGGATTCCGACGGCGTGGTGGCCCACGGGTCAGTGGCTCTCGGGCATCGGCGACTGTCGATCATCGACCTGTCCGCCCGTGGCGCCCAGCCGATGGTCGATAGCGAGCTCGGGTTGACGTTGGTGTTCAACGGCTGCATCTACAACTACCGGGAACTGCGCGGGGAACTTGAAGCCGCCGGGTACCGCTTCTTCTCGACCGCCGACAGCGAGGTCGTGATCAAGGCGTTCCACAAATGGGGCCTGCGCTGCGTCGACCGATTCAAGGGGATGTTCGCATTTGCGATCGCCGACCGCGACTCGGGCGAGGTGACGCTGGCGCGGGACCGGCTGGGCATCAAGCCGCTTTATCTGGCGTCGGTGCCCGGCCGGCTGCGATTCGCATCCACGGTGCGTGCGCTGCTCGCTGCCGGTGGTGTGGATACCGAACTGGACCGCCACGCGCTGCACCACTACATGACCTTCCACTCGGTGGTGCCGGCGCCGCGGACGATCTACCGCGGTGTGCGCAAGCTTCCGCCGGCAACGGTGCGGGTGATCCAGCCCGACGGTTCGCACACCGACACCGTGTACTGGACACCGGAGTTTCGGCGCGATCCGGCCCGGGCGTCCTGGTCGGTCCGCGAGTGGGAAACCGCCTTGATGGATGCGCTGCGTACTGCGGTGGAACGCCGGATGGTGGCCGACGTGCCCGTCGGCGTGTTGTTGTCGGGCGGCATCGACTCCTCGATCGTGGTGGCGCTGCTGGCCGAACAGGGCCAGCACGGGTTGGCCACGTTCAGCATTGGCTTCGACTCGGCCGGCGGTGAATCCGGCGACGAGTACTTCTACTCCGACATGATCGCCAAGGCCTTCGACACCGACCACCACCAGATCCATATCGACTCATCGCGGCTACTGCCCGCGGTGCCGAAAACCATTGCCGCGATGAGCGAACCGATGGTCAGTCACGACTGCGTGGCCTTTTACCTGCTTTCGGAGGAGGTCAGTAAGTCGGTGAAAGTGGTGCAATCCGGGCAGGGCGCCGACGAGATTCTGGCCGGCTACGACTGGTACCCACCCCTGGCCGACGTCGCCCGCGAGCAGGCCACCGAGGCGTACGCCAAGGTGTTCTTCGACCGTGACCACCGCGATGTGCTGTCAATCTTGGCCCCCGAGTACGGGATTGACGTCGACGCGAGCCGCGAGTACGTGACCGCCCATCAGGCGGCACCCGGCGCCGACACCGCGGTGGACGCGGCGCTGCGGCTCGACACCCAGGTCATGCTTGTCGACGATCCGGTCAAACGCGTCGACACGATGACGATGGCGTGGGGCCTGGAGGGGCGCGTGCCGTTCCTCGACCACGACTTCGTCGAGCTGGCGGCCGCCTGCCCGCCCGAGCTGAAGCTGGCCTCGGACGGCAAGGGAGTGCTCAAGGACGCGTCTCGGGCGTTGCTGCCGCCGGAGGTGATCGATCGGACCAAGGGCTACTTCCCCGTGCCGGGCATCCGCCATCTGCACGGCGAGGTGCTTGCCATGGTGCGCGACGCGCTGACCAACGACGCCGCCCGGAACCGCGGGCTGTACCGCGCCGATACCGTCGACGCCCTGCTGGCCGCACCGAACGAGACACGGACCACGCTGGGCGCAAACGCGCTGTGGCAACTGGCGGTGCTCGAGATGTGGCTGCAGAGCATGGCAGGCTGAGCTATGGGGCAGCCGGTGCGCGCACTCTACGGCGCGTCACTGTCCCCGGACGCGACGGCCTTCGCTCACCTGGTCGATGACGGCGGATATCCCCGCGCGGTACAGCGCTTTCTACGCGGGCACCGGGCAAGCTCGTCGCGGGATGTGGAGTTGCCGGTCGAGGGGCCGGTCACCCGGGTGATCCACTCCGCCGACGGTCACTGGCTGGCTTGCGAGGTGGCGCCCGACGGCGGGACCCGCAGTCAGATCTGGGTCGTCACCACCGATCCCGACGACCGGATGGCCCGGCGTATCGACGGTGAAGAGGCCGGGACGGCCGAGCTGATCGGCTGGGACGGTACCCGGGTGGCGGCGCTCCTGACCGGCGAGGACGGAGTCGGCCAGTCCTGTTTGATCGACCCCGCCGACAGCTACTGCACCGTGCTGGACCGCCGATCCGGTGGCCGACTGGTCGACACGTGGGCCGGGGCATCGCTGATCCGGGTCGGACCGCGCGGCTACCACGAACTGATCATGCTGCACGGCCAGACCGAAATCGCTTTACTGCCATCCGATCCCGGGTCCACGACCGCCGATGGCGTGATCCTCGACGACCATCATCCGCGCCGAATCCGCTACGGCCCGACCGGCGAACTGACCAAGCTTTACTACCCGGCCAAGAACTACGGTGGGAACGCGGGCGCGTCGAGCGCCCCGGACGACCGGCGCGGATACGTCCGGGCACTGATCCGTAGCGACAATGGCTGCGAGCACGCTCGGCTGCTGGAAGTGACGGTCACCGAGGACGGCGTCACCTACTTCGTGGTGGCCGAGCGCCCGGACTGCCATCTCGACGAGTTCGTCGTCAGTGACGACCTGTCCACCATCGCGTTGCTCTGGAACCTGCAGGGCCGCAGCGAGTTACAGATTCTTGAGTATACCGACAACACGCTGACCGAACCGATTCCGCTGCCCGGGCTGGTGGCCGGCGAGCTGTCTATCAGTGCCGGCGGTTCGATGGTCGCGATGACCGTCGAAGGGCCATCCAAGCCACGAACCGTCGAGCTGGTCGGCCCGCGTTCACGTGAATGGGAACCCATCGACCGCGAACCCAGCCGCGGTCCGGTCGTCACCGGCTGCTCGGCCGGGACGGCGCCGGAGACGATCACCACACGTGACGGGCTGAGCCTGAATGCATGGCTATACCTGCCCGCGCCAGAAAGTGGTAGGGCGGGTGCGATGGTGTACCTGCACGGCGGTCCGGAAAGCCAGGCCAGGCCCGGATACAACGAGGTTTTCCCGCAGCTGCTCAATGCCGGGATCACCGTTCTAGCGCCGAACGTACGCGGCTCCGGCGGCTTCGGCCGTACCTTCATGCACGCCGACGACAAGGAAAAGCGGTTCGCGGCCATCGACGATGTCGCCGACTGCGTGCGCTTCCTGGTGGACAACGGCCTGGCCGACCCAGGGCGCATTGCGTGTGCGGGCTGGTCGTACGGCGGCTTTCTGACGATGGCCGCGCTGACGTTTCATCCGACCCTGTTCGCCGCGGGCATCAGCATCTGCGGCATGAGTGACCTGGGCACGTTCTACCGCAACACCGAACCGTGGATCGCCGACGCGGCATATCCGAAGTACGGCCATCCGGTCGACGATCGCGAGTTACTTGAGCGACTGTCCCCACTGCGCCGCGTCGGCGCGTTGACCGCGCCGTTGCTGGTCGTGCATGGCGCCAACGACACCAACGTGCCGGTCGGCGAATCGGAGCAGATCGTCGACGCGCTGCGCCAGGCCGGTCGTGACGTCAGCTACCTACTGTTCAGCGACGACGGACATGGGATCGTCAAGCGCGAGAATCGTGCGGCGTTGGCTACGGCGATCAAGGACTGGTTGAACAGGGCATTCGGCAGCACCGCGGGCAGTCCCGCGCAAGCGGGCGGGACTTCCGGCACGGCTCGCGGCATCGGCCCGGGCGGGCATGGGGCGGGGTAGCCGCGAGTAGCCTATCGGGCGTGACGGGTTCTATCCGGTCGTCTATCAGGTCTGCCACGACAGCGATCGACGTCCGCCAGCTCGGGACGGTCGACTACCGCACCGCCTGGCAATTGCAGCGCGACCTGGCCGACGCCCGGGTCGCCGGCGGCCCCGACACCCTGCTGCTACTGGAACATCCGCCGGTCTACACGGCCGGACGGCGCACCGAGCCCCACGAACGGCCTGTCGACGGCACTCCTGTCATAGACACCGACCGCGGCGGCAAGATCACCTGGCATGGTCCGGGGCAATTGGTCGGCTATCCGATCATCGGGCTGGCTGAACCGCTCGACGTGGTCAATTACGTTCGGCGCCTTGAGGAATCGCTGATCAAATTGTGCACCGAGCTGGGCCTGGACGCCGGCCGGATCGACGGCCGCTCCGGGGTGTGGCTGCCAAGCAGCGCCGGCCGGCCCGCACGCAAGATCGCCGCCATCGGCGTGCGGGTGTCGCGGTCGACGACACTGCATGGGTTCGCGCTCAACTGCGACTGTGATTTGGGCGCGTTCACCAAAATCGTGCCGTGCGGCATCAGTGATGCCGGGGTGACGTCGCTGTCCGCCGAGCTCGGGCGCACGGTTGCCGTCGACGACGTGCGGTCAGCGGTCGCAGACGCCGTCTGCGACGCCCTCGACGGCGTGCTGCCGGTGAGTGCACACGAGGCGGCCCGCGTAGCATCGACACCGTGACTTTGCCGATGTGGGGGGCGCCCGAAGGCCGCAAACTGCTGCGCCTGGAAGTGCGCAACGCGCAAACCCCGATCGAGCGCAAGCCGCCGTGGATCAAGACGCGCGCACGAATGGGGCCGGAGTACACCGAGCTCAAGAGCCTGGTCCGGCGCGAGGGTCTGCACACCGTGTGCGAAGAGGCCGGCTGCCCCAATATCTTCGAGTGCTGGGAGGACCGGGAAGCCACCTTCCTGATCGGCGGCGATCAGTGCACCCGTCGATGCGATTTCTGCCAGATCGACACCGGCAAGCCCGCGGCGTTAGACCGCGACGAGCCACGCCGGGTCGCCCAGAGCGTGCAAACAATGGGTCTGCGCTACGCCACCATCACCGGCGTCGCCCGCGACGACTTGCCCGACGGCGGGGCCTGGCTGTACGCCGCGACCGTGCGCTCGATCAAAGAGCTCAACCCGTCCACCGGTGTCGAACTGCTGATCCCCGACTTCAACGGTGTGCCCGTCCGGCTTACCGAGGTCTTCGAGTCTCGCCCGGAAGTGTTGGCGCACAACGTCGAAACCGTGCCGCGCATCTTCAAACGGATTCGGCCTGCATTTACCTACGAGCGCAGCCTGGGCGTGCTCACCGCGGCGCGTGACTTCGGCCTGGTCACCAAGAGCAACCTGATCCTCGGCCTGGGCGAAACCCCCGACGAGGTGCGCACCGCTCTGCTCGACCTGCATACCGCGGGCTGTGACATCGTCACCATCACCCAGTACCTGCGGCCGTCGGCGCGCCATCACCCGGTCGAGCGCTGGGTACCGCCGGAAGAATTCGACGAGTACGCCCAATACGCCGAGGGGCTCGGCTTCGCCGGGGTGTTGGCCGGGCCGCTGGTGCGGTCGTCGTATCGGGCGGGCCGGCTCTACCAGCGGGCTGCAGCGAGCCACCGCACCACCGCATCGCGTTGACCCGCACTATTCTTGGTGACTATGGCTAAACCCCGAACTGCCGCGGAGAACAAGGCCGTCAGAGCCGAGGCGAAGGCGGCCGCCAAGGCCGCCGGCAAGCAGCGCCGCGCTCAGCTGTGGCAGGCGTTCAATATGCAGCGCAAAGAGGACAAGCGCCTGCTGCCGTACATGATCGCTGCGTTCGTGGTGGTCGCGGGCATATCGGCGGGCTTCGCCGTGTGGTCCGGCGGGCTGTTCACCATGATCCTGATGATCTCGTTCGGCGTGGTGCTGGGCGTCCTGGCGGCGTTCATCATTTTCACCCGCCGCGCCCAGCGCAGCGTCTTCCGCCAGGCCGAGGGCCAGACCGGCGCGGCGGCGTGGGCGCTGGACAATCTGCGCGGTAAGTGGCGGGTGACCCCGGGTGTCGCCGCGACCGGCCACTTCGACGCGGTGCACCGGGTGATCGGCCGGCCCGGCGTCATCTTGGTCGGCGAGGGGGCGTCGAACCGGGTCAAACCGTTGTTGGCGCAGGAGAAGAAGCGCACCGCGCGGCTGATCGGCGAGGTGCCGATTTACGACATCATCGTCGGCAGCGGCGACGGCGAGGTTCCGCTGGCGAAGTTGGAGCGCCACCTCACCCGTCTTCCGGCCAACATCAGCGCCAAGCAAATGGACTCGTTGGAGTCGCGGTTGGCCGCGCTGGGATCGCGGGCCGGTGCCGGCGTCCTGCCGAAGGGACCGCTGCCCAACGCCGGCAAGATGCGCGGCGTGCAGCGCACCGTGCGCCGCAGGTAGCCGGGCGCAGCGGGTCGCCGCTATCCGGCTCAGCGGCGATCGCAAGCGCGGCGAAGCCGGGCGCAGCGGGTCGCCGCCATCCGACTCAGCGGCGTACCACCGCCGTGCCGGTCAGCCGGTCCTGCAGCCCACGCCCGTCTCTATCGGTGAATAGCGGCGGGACCACCAGAAAGATCAACAGCCCCCGCGCCAGCAGCCGGCCGATGCCCACCGGCATCCGGCCGTCGGCCGCCGCCACCTGCAGACCCAGCACCAACTGACCCGGTGTGAAACCAAATAGCCGCACCGAAACCGCGCCGAGCACCAGCCAGATGACGAATTGGATCGTCGCCACCAACTGGTCGGAGATGGCGCCGGACTTCAGGACCAGCAGGGCCAGGCCGCCGGCAATCAGCCAGTCGACGAACAACGCCGCCAGGCGCCGCCCCGTCTTAGCCAGCGAACCCGGTCCCCTCTTCGGCAAACCCAGCGTCTCACCGGGGTAAGCGGGCTGCGATCCCGCATTCATCGCGCCGATCCAACGACCCGACCCGACGTCAACGCAAGCCCTGGGGCGCGAACAGTTACGATCTTGCGGGCCATGGCCCCACAATAGGGCCGGGGTTTACCCGGCTTCCGCTGTGGGCGGCATGGCCAGTAACGTCTGCGCAACACGGGGTTGACTTGCGGGCAATATCGGCTCCATAGCGTCGGCCGCGGATTACCAAGAAAAGGAGCACTCTGTGACGGATAAGACGCCCGACGACGTCTTCAAGCTTGCCAAGGACGAGGACGTCGAGTTTGTCGACGTGCGATTCTGTGACCTGCCCGGCATCATGCAACACTTCACGATTCCGCTTTCGTTCTTCGACCAGAGCGTGTTCGACGAGGGCCTGGCCTTTGACGGCTCGTCGATTCGCGGGTTCCAGTCGATCCACGAGTCCGACATGCTGCTCCTCCCCGACCCCGAAACCGCGCAGATCGACCTGTTCCGCGAAGCCAAGACGCTGAACCTCAACTTCTTCGTGCACGACCCTTTCACCCTCGAGGCCTACTCGCGCGACCCGCGCAACGTCGCCCGTAAGGCCGAGAACTACTTGAAGAGCACGGGTGTCGCCGACACCGCGTACTTCGGCGCCGAGGCCGAGTTCTACATCTTCGATTCGGTGACCTTCGACTCGCGCACCAACGGCTCGTTCTACGAGGTGGACGCGATCTCGGGGTGGTGGAACACCGGTGAGCCGACCGAGAACGACGGCAGCCCCAACCGCGGCTACAAGGTCCGCCCGAAGGGGGGTTACTTCCCGGTCGCCCCTGTGGACCACTACGTCGACCTGCGCGACAAGATGCTGTCGAACCTGATCAAGGCCGGATTCAGCCTGGAGAAGGGCCACCACGAGGTGGGCACCGGCGGCCAGGCCGAGATCAACTACAAATTCAACACGTTGCTACACGCGGCCGACGACATGATGCTGTACAAGTACATCGTCAAGAACACCGCCTGGGCCAACGGCAAGACCGTGACGTTCATGCCCAAGCCGCTGTTCGGCGACAACGGCTCCGGCATGCACTGCCACCAGTCGCTGTGGAAGGACGGCAGCCCGCTCATGTACGACGAGTCCGGGTACGCCGGCCTGTCGGACACCGCGCGCCACTACATCGGCGGCCTGCTGCACCACGCGCCGTCGCTGCTCGCGTTCACCAACCCGACGACGAACTCCTACAAGCGCCTGGTCCCCGGCTTCGAGGCCCCGATCAACCTGGTCTACAGCCAGCGCAACCGGTCGGCGTGTGTGCGGATCCCGATCACCGGCAGCAACCCGAAGGCCAAGCGGCTGGAGTTCCGTTGCCCCGACTCGTCGGGCAACCCCTACCTCGCGTTCGCGGCCATGCTGATGGCCGGCCTGGACGGCATCAAGAACAAGATCGAGCCGCAGGCGCCGGTCGACAAGGACCTCTACGAGCTGCCGCCGGAGGAGGCTGCGAACATCCCGCAGGCCCCCACCCAGCTGGCGGCGGTGATCGACCGGCTGGAGGCCGACCACGAATACCTCACCGAGGGAGGCGTTTTCACTTCGGACCTGATCGAGACGTGGATCAGCTTCAAGCGCGAGCAGGAGATCCTGCCGGTCCAGATCCGGCCGCACCCCTACGAGTTCGCGCTCTACTACGACGTCTAGACCAGCTAGCGCCCTCTGAGCTCGGTGGATGCTCTCACTGCTGGCGCTCGGTACGCAGAGGGTACGCAGCAGGTTCGAGTGAGTTCATCCGTTCGACGATCACAGCTCCTATTGCCGAGCGGGTGGACTCGTCGGCGTCCGGCCACAGATGCCCGTACGTCGATCTCCGCGCGTGCCTCGCGGATCGCCCGCTCGATGATCCAGGGCCCACAGCGGTCGAAGCCGGGTCCGTTCGTCACCATCATGTCGGACGGGTACTTCTGGACCGACGCGGACAGCAACAGAGCCAAGTCTCGCGGTATCGGGATGGCCTGGTCGCGGCCACGCGTCTTCGGGGGCTTGTCGGGCCACTGCTGTTTGGGGTGGACCACTCCCCTAATGAAATCCACATCGCTCACCCGCAGCGCGGCGACCTCGGCGACCCGGAGTCCGGCGAACGCGCCCAACAGAACGGCTACCCGCAGATGGTCAGGCACCGCGTCATGGATCGCCCAAATCTGTTCTGTGGTGACGACATACAACTTGGCCTTACCCATCGGCGGGGATGTGCGCCGCGAGCACGGGCTGCGGCCGAGCACGCCGTCATGCACCGCATCGGAAAGAATTTGACTCAGTCGCGAGTGCAGCGCGTAGACGTAGCTTGCTTCCATCTCGCTGGCGACCAGCTTCGCCTTCCGTGCTTTGACCTGAGATGGCCTGATGGCCGATAGCTGCATGTCACCGAACTCGGCGACGATCTTCGCGATATCGACTCGCGCCTGGCGCACGGTGGATTCGCGGTGGACCTTATAGCCCTCAATCCACAGGTCGCACCACTGGTGCACAGTTAGTTGGGCGTCTCGCGGCGGAACGTGCGTCCCAGAGACGACCGCTGCGGTCTGCGTATCGAGCCATCTCTGAGCATCAGCTTTGCGCGCGAAAGCCTTTGTGTGTTCGTTGCCGCGCTCGTCGACATACCGTGCTCGCCACCGCAATCCCCTGCCATGTCTGGCGCTGGGCGCGGCCTTTGCGTTTGCCGTCGCTGTCGCGCACGGTCTTGGTCCACAAGTCCTCGACGCCGGCCCTACGATTTCGCCGCATTGTTGTACGCCCCAACTCCATATCCATAATCGCGTCGCTACCCCCGTAGCGTCTTGAGCTTCTTCGTTGCAAAACTAAAGTATTGAGACAAGAGGGTATGGCAGATCTCGTGGCGTATACCGCCGGAAAAGCGGGTACCGCCCTGCTCAGATCAATGACCGCGCCTCTGTGGCCCCGACTACTAGATCGTGAAGGTCGCCGCCAACCTCGAGTCGACCCGACTGTTCGATCCCACCGACCTTCACCGGCTCGAAGCCGGCTGTTCGGATCAACCGCTCGACTTCCTCCCCAGCACGGTCGTCGTCGGTCGCGTAGAAGAGGACCGCTGACTCCGGTGACCGGTTGCTAGAGGACTCGAAGAGATCGCGCGACAGGGTTCCAAACGCCATGGCCAAGCGCGTCCCAGCCGGCAACCACCCGGCTACAACCTCGCCAGAGGATTGGCCCTTCGGCAGGAGACGTAAGACGTTGCCTTGTGCGTCGACAGTGAGCGGGTTGCTCGGAACGACCACGATCTTGCCGGTTAGCAGGTCGGCGATCTCGTCTATGACGCACTTCAGCACGGCAAAGCGCAGCGCGAGGACGACGGCATCGGCGCCCTGCAACACGTCGCGGTTGTCGATGGCGACGACGGCAGCTCGACCGATCTCTGCGGCCAGCCTTCGTGCCGACTCGTTATTGGCGCTCGAGAGCCGCAGGGTCTCGCCGCCTGAGGAGAGCTGGCGGGCGATGACCGATCCGAGCCCTCCAGTGCCGATGATCGCGGTGGTCATACCGAAACCTCCTCAGCGTCGTGGTACCAACAACGGCGGCCCGGAGCATCGCCGGGCCGCGTCCTTGTGGTTCGCTCAGCGTACGGGCCGTGGCGGTGTGGTCCGGCAACGAGTTAGTCGGGAAACACACCGCCTGGGCTGATGTCAGAACGCGTGGTATGAGCGTCTCTTTAGCTCTTTAGTGGCCTTGTCGGAAACGGCAGGTAGGGATCTCAGTGTCAGGTGGACTGGCCACCGCCGATGTGAGGCTGTCGCCAGTGATCTCGGCATTCACTCGGACTCCTCGGCGGGCGCGCTCGATGGCCAGTGCGCGGGCGCCCAGTCCCCCTTTGGGTCAGTGGTTTGCCCCACTTCGATCAGATGACCGTCTGGATCGCGGATGTAACAACGGATCTCGTACTGATGCTGTTTCGGCGGCGTCAGGAATTGAGCACCCCGGGCGCTCCATTCGGCGTACACGGCTTCGATGTCTTTAACCCGGATATTGAGGAAGCTGCTGACTCGGTCGGGATCGCGTGGCGGCTCCAGGGTGACCGTCGGCTTGTCGTCGGTCGGGCCCCCGCCGCCATTGATGATGATAAAGCTGTTGGCTAGTGCGACGTATGTCACCTCGTCACCGCCCTCGCCGGTGAAAGCCACTCTGCCGCCGAGCACTTCGGTGTAAAAGCGCCGAGAGCGCTCGACATCGTCCGAGACGATGAAGTGGGCCAGCACGATTCCCTCTGGGCGCGATGGGAGCTCAGGCATCTGGTATCTCCACTGATTGGGACTCACACCCCGGTTACTACAAAGTGTGCAGCCGATGTTATCAAGTTCCGTAAGTTGTGCGCAGCGTAGAGCGCGAGCCTGGACGGTGCTCCCAGCGGTCGTTGGCTCGTCCCCAGTGGCAGCAAAATCGCTACCACGAATAAACCCAGGTGACGCTTATGCGCGGCAAATGACACGCCATCGACCGGATTCGACCGGCTGAAACAGGAACCAATGAGCTAGCCGAAGCATTGCCACCCAACGGAATAGGGCACACAACCGGACACAGCGGGAAGCAACCAAAACCGCCCACTCTTAATCAGCGGTTTAGGAGTTGAAACCGTTGCCCAGGACGAGCACGGCGGATGTGGGCTACGCGCCTAAATGGCGACGAGGCACGGGGCTTTCCATGGTGAGTCCGCCCGCAGGCCGCCCGCACGATCTCCGCGCAATGCCGAATCCAGCCAACGACCCGCTGCGATTTTCCGCAGGTCAAATCGGATTCTGCCCAGGCGCTCATCCCAGCAAACACCGACAAACGTCCAGCACGTGGTTCGCGCTGTACTACGACGTCTAAGTCCCCCAAAAGCCCTTGTGCCGCAGCGATATTCAGCGAACCGGACTATCGGTTATGGCTGCCGCAGTTGGTGTCGGACGGCTTGGCCGGCCAGGCGCACGCCTCGACGTCGGTCGTGCTGCCGTAGCCTCCCCCGGTGAACACTCCGTAGTTGGCACCGTTGGTCCCGGTGTAGGTGGCGCCGCCGCCTCCCCCTCCGCCACCTGAATTCGCGACGGTCGTCGCCCAGCCCTTGCCTTGCAGCGCGGTGTTGTACGCGCCCATAACGTCGGAAGGCGAGCCGTTGACCAGGAAGTGCAGATGAATGCCGTTTTCCTGAATGTTGTCAGGACCGTCGGTCCGCTGAGTGTTCGCCGGCGTGGGAATCAGCGGTTGCAAGTCCGGACCATTCGGTGCGGCCGTCGCGGTGCCGGGCGCTGCGACTAAACCCCCGACAATAGCTGCGGCCATCAACACCTGGATTTTGCGTTTCATTTCGTTTCCCTTCCCCGTAAATCCCGGCTCCCAAACATCCATCGCCGCCAATGGCGTCGGCGTTACGTCGCGAGCAGCGCCCTACAGCTTGGGCCGATGGCCGATGATTCCGCGTGACATCCGGACCGGCGTTCCGTCGACCATCTCGACAACCTCCCGCCAGGCCCCGGGAGCCACATGGTGCCGGTGGATGTCGTCGCGCTTCATCTAGATGATCAGTACGCCCGCATCGGTGACCTCGAAGCTGTCGAAGGCACCGTAGTCACGCGCTTCGCCGTTGCCGAAAACCACCGTAAAGACCATGCGTTGCAGTATCGCTGAAAGCACCTATCCGTCGAGCGAAACGCCGCCGGTTATCCCAGAGACCCCAGTGCTGCCCCTAGTGCTGCCGGCGCGCGCGGCGTGACCTCGCTGCCGTGCGAGGCAAACGGCAGCACCAATTACCGGTTGCCGCTACCGCAGTCGGTGTTCGCGGGCTTTGACGGCCACGCGCAGGCGTCGAGGTCGGTCGTGTTGCCCTGGCCTCCTCCGGTGAACACCCCGTAGACGCCGCCGTTGGACCCGGTGTAGCTTGCACCGCCGCCTCCTCCACCGCCACCTGACCGCTCGACAGTCACTGCCCAGCTCTTGGCTTCGAGCTCGGTCTTGTACGCGGCCATGACATCGGCCGGCGATCCGCTGACCAGGAAGTGCATATGGATGCCGTCGTTGTGAATGGTGTCAGGGCCGTCGGTCCGCGCGGTGTTCGGCGGTGTGGGCAGCAACGGTTGCAGGGGCCGGTTGTCGACCGTGGTCGTCGGCGCCGTCCCTTGCGGGGTTGTCGTCGCGGTGCTGGAGCTAGGTGAACTGCTGCAAGCTGCTACGGCAACCCCAATCGCCATCGCGGCGGCCGAACAAACGTAGGTGCTGTGTCTCATGCCTTCTATCTTTCCCACGCGGTGAAACTCAAACGCCAGCGCGCGTTCGCCTTCGCGCGCCGGCCGCGCCAACTCCACTGCGCCGTAAGCCTATTTTGGGCTGCGGCGCATTTGAG